>NZ_JALIRM010000030.1 GCF_022900255.1 Lederbergia wuyishanensis | reverse complement strand
TCCGGACGGCTATCTCGAAAAGCACAAACAGCGCTATCATTCGAACTCAAAGAAGAATTCCGACTGAAGGATGTACTTCGGATTGTCGGCATTCCTGAGTCATCTTACCATTATCATGTGAAACAAATGAAACGGGAAAATCCTAACCAAGAGTTGGAGGAAACGATTCATTCCATTTTTGAAGAGCACAACGAAAATTATGGTTATCGCAGGATTCAACTAGAATTGAAGAATCGTGGAATCATAGTGAATCATAAAAAGGTGCAGCGTATTATGCGAAAGCTAGGATTGAAAGGCAATAAGTTCACCCGGAAATCACGTCGTTATAGTTCGTACAAGGGGACCATCGGTAAAGTGGTGAAAAACCAGATTCACCGCCGTTTTAATACTACGATCCCATATCAGAAACTGACCACAGATATTACAGAATTTAAGTGTGCAGATGACCTAAAGCTCTATTTTAGTCCAATAATGGATATGTATAATGGAGAGATTCTTTCGTATGGCATCGGTATGCGACCGACGCTTGACTTTGTGCTGAAACCTTTAGATGAAGCCC
>NZ_JALIRM010000029.1 GCF_022900255.1 Lederbergia wuyishanensis | reverse complement strand
ACTTTTTCTTTTACTTGGTCAAGCGTTTGAGTCAATGTATCTTGGTCAAGAAGTCTTTCACGGTATAGCTTATTCATATATACCATTGCGTCTCTGAATACAGGATCTGTAAAGATGGAAGATAGTTTATCGCCATCTGGCACAAAATGGTTGCTCATGAATAGGTTTGGATGCACTTCACCAAATGCGGAGTAGATGACATCAAGACCATCACCTTGACCTGCTTCAAATGGAATAACATCCGGATATTTTTCTTTTACTTGCTTCAAATAAGCATATAGATCATCCGTTGTTTCTAATTTAGGTGAACCTAATTCTTTGTAGATTTTATCATTGACAACATACCCTGTATTTCCGTTTGGTTGTGTTGTATACCAGTTAGGGATTGCATACACATGTCCATCTTCTGCACGAAGCATGTTAAGAGTAGACTCCCCAACCCATTCCTTGATGTTTGGATATTTGTCAATATACTCATCAAGCGGAACAAGCATATCTGCTTCACGAAGTCTGTCTAGATCCGCGTTACGATCCAACCAGATCACGTCTGGAAGCTCGTTACCAAC
>NZ_JALIRM010000028.1 GCF_022900255.1 Lederbergia wuyishanensis | reverse complement strand
ATTTCGGAACAAAAACTATTGCCGATCCAAACGATGCTTCAGCAAATCCTTAGCTCCAACATCATGTCGGAGCAAATGGCGCAGGCCGATTCAACCGCCGCAGCGCATATGCAGAAGTTAAAATCCGTTTCAACCAAATCCCTGTCGATGGCGACGATGATGGTCGCAACGATACCGATCATCTGTGTATACCCATTCGTTCAAAAGTATTTCGTAAAAGGGGTATTGGTCGGCTCTTTGAAAGGGTAATCCAATTGGTTTAAAGCGCAAGCTTTAAATAGATATTAAACATAATCAAGGGGGAAAAAAGAATGAGAAACAAGATGAAACTCTTGACTTTATCTCTAGTCGCTCTGCTTATGGTCTTTAGTGTATTGTCCGGCTGTTCAAAAGGCAGTTCTGGCGACAGTGAAGGCAATAGCAAAGGAGATTCTGGCAATAAAGGTGATGGCTTTGTTCTTGGTGAGGACGAGCTAGAATACACAATGTACGGTCACTACGACTGGTACACAATGCCGCCTTGGGGCGAAGATGTAGCAACAAAGTGGATCAAAGAAAACAAGAAAGTAAACGTAAAGCCAATCAGCTCTGGCGGTAACGCTGCACAAAAATTCAACACGATGAT
>NZ_JALIRM010000027.1 GCF_022900255.1 Lederbergia wuyishanensis | reverse complement strand
TTTCCGTTTCGCTCGCCGCTACTCAGGAAATCGATTTTTCTTTCTCTTCCTCCGGGTACTTAGATGTTTCAGTTCCCCGGGTCTGCCTTCCATTTCCTATGTATTCAGAAATGGATACTGCCCCATTACGGGCAGTGGGTTTCCCCATTCGGAAATCTCCGGATCAAAGCTTGCTTACAGCTCCCCGAAGCATATCGGTGTTAGTCCCGTCCTTCATCGGCTCCTAGTGCCAAGGCATCCACCGTGCGCCCTTTCTAACTTAATCATTCGGTCAAAAAATTAGCGACGCATTTCTTCGTCAGCTGCCTTCACTCACATCCTCACGCATCGATGATGCGCTCCGGTGCTCGCTCAGTTGCTTCCTCGAACTGCTTGCTTCTTTTTCGCCGACCTAAAGGTCTGCATATCTTATGGTTTATTTCCATAAGGTGATGTTTCTTGGTTTGTTACTTCTCTATTATCTGGTTTTCAAGGAACGAAAAATTAATTGGTGGAGCCTAGCGGGATCGAACCGCTGACCTCCTGCGTGCAAGGCAGGCGCTCTCCCAGCTGAGCTAAGGCCCCATTAAAATAGAAAAACCCCATTACAAATAACATAAATGTGGGATGGTGGGCCTGAGTGGACTCGAACCACCGACCTCACGCTTATCAGGCGTGTGCTCTAACCAGCTGAGCTACAGGCCCACATTTATATATAAAAAGAATTTGATCCTTCAAAACTGAACAAAACGAAACGTCTTCTGATCAGCACTCGGCTGATCTAGATTCCTTAGAAAGGAGGTGATCCAGCCGCACCTTCCGATACGGCTACCTTGTTACGACTTCACCCCAATCATCTGTCCCACCTTCGGCGGCTGGCTCCAAAAGGTTACCCCACCGAC
>NZ_JALIRM010000026.1 GCF_022900255.1 Lederbergia wuyishanensis | reverse complement strand
ATTTGATGTGCACCCCAAAAGTTAGAGTCAAAATCTAACTTTTGGGGTGTTTTTTATGGTTAAATATGCGGATAACTTTAAGGCGATGGTAGTGAATGAATACCTCAAAGGGACGCTTGGCTATAAAAGATTGGCTGAAAAATATGGCATAAAGTCAAAGAAACAGATCATTGATTGGGTAAATGCATATAAGAAATTTGGGATGGAGGGTTTATTTCGAAAGAGAAGGCACGAGGTTTATTCTGTTCAATTCAAGTTGGATGTATTAAGCTTTATGAAAAGGACAGGCGCTTCGCAAGCAGAAACAGCACTTCACTTCGGATTGACGAATCCTTCGATGATCGGTGTTTGGAGGAAGAAATTCCTTGAGGGCGGTGCTGAAGCCCTGGACAACCCGAAAGGACGACCAGTTATGTCTGATAAAGCGAAGAACGTCAAGAAGGACCAGAAGCCAACACAACAGGATGAAATGACGCGTGAACAGAAGTTAGAACGGGAAAATGAACTCCTCCGTTTGGAGGTGGAATATTTAAAAAAGTTGCGAGCTTTTCAGATGGATCCGGACGGCTATCTCGAAAAGCACAAACAGCGCTATCATTCGAACTCAAAGAAGAATTCCGACTGAAGGATGTACTTCGGATTGTCGGCATTCCTGAGTCATCTTACCATTATCATGTAAAACAAATGAAACGGGAAAATCCTAACCAAGAGTTGGAGGAAACGATTCATTCCATTTTTGAAGAGCACAACGAAAATTATGGTTATCGCAGGATTCAACTGGAATTGAAGAATCGTGGAATCATAGTGAATCATAAAAAGGTGCAGCGTATTATGCGAAAGCTAGGATTGAAAGGCAATAAGTTCACCCGAAAATCACGTCGTTATAGTTCGTACAAGGGGACCATAGGTAAAGTGGTGAAAAACCAGATTCACCGCCGTTTTAATACTACGATCCCATATCAGAAACTGACCACAGATATTACAGAATTTAAGTGTGTAGATGACCTAAAGCTCTATTTTAGTCCAATAATGGATATGTATAATGGAGAGATTCTTTCGTATGGCATCGGTATGCGACCGACGCTTGACTTTGTGCTGAAACCTTTAGATGAAGCCC
>NZ_JALIRM010000025.1 GCF_022900255.1 Lederbergia wuyishanensis | reverse complement strand
GCAGAGGGTCGGCGGTTCGATCCCGTCATCCTCCACCATATATGCCGGCCTAGCTCAATTGGTAGAGCAACTGACTTGTAATCAGTAGGTTGGGGGTTCAAGTCCTCTGGCCGGCACCACGAAGTTTTTATATGTACGAGCCATTAGCTCAGTCGGTAGAGCATCTGACTTTTAATCAGAGGGTCGCAGGTTCGAATCCTGCATGGCTCACCAAAGTTTTTTGCTGAAAGAAAAATAACTTACCTTATTTGCTCAAGCAAAAATAATAGTAATTATTATGCGGGTGTGGTGGAACTGGCAGACACGCTAGACTTAGGATCTAGTGCCGCAAGGCGTGGGGGTTCGACTCCCTTCACCCGCATTAATGGTTTTTAGTTGAGAGTTGTTAAGCCACGCGGAAGTAGTTCAGTGGTAGAACACCACCTTGCCAAGGTGGGGGTCGCGGGTTCGAATCCCGTCTTCCGCTCCAACTCATGCCGGGGTGGCGGAACTGGCAGACGCACAGGACTTAAAATCCTGCGGTAGGTGACTACCGTACCGGTTCGATTCCGGTTCTCGGCATTAAAGTTTTTTGCCTCGGCAAAATAACTTTCATTAATCTTTTGCTTCAGCTTTTTTGCAAAGCAAAATAACCTTCCATATTATTATCATGCGCCCGTAGCTCAATTGGATAGAGCGTCTGACTACGGATCAGAAGGCTATGGGTTCGACTCCTTTCGGGCGCGCCAATTATAATTATTTATTTCGGGAAGTAGCTCAGCTTGGTAGAGCACTTGGTTTGGGACCAAGGGGTCGCAGGTTCGAATCCTGTCTTCCCGACCACTTTAAACGATATTTGGGGCCTTAGCTCAGCTGGGAGAGCGCCTGCCTTGCACGCAGGAGGTCAGCGGTTCGATCCCGCTAGGCTCCACCAAAAAAAGTGTTGACAAACACTTTTAAAAAGAGTAATATAGAAAAGTCGCCATCGGGTGACGCCATCAAGTTTGATCTTTGAAAACTGAACGAAACGAACGTTAAAATTATTTTTAAAACAATGGTTTTAAACCATTGCCAGCAAATGAGCTACAAACTTCAATGAGAGTTTGATCCTGGCTCAGGACGAACGCTGGCGGCGTGCCTAATA
>NZ_JALIRM010000024.1 GCF_022900255.1 Lederbergia wuyishanensis | reverse complement strand
ACAAACTTCAATGAGAGTTTGATCCTGGCTCAGGACGAACGCTGGCGGCGTGCCTAATACATGCAAGTCGAGCGAATGGATGGGAGCTTGCTCCCTGAAGTTAGCGGCGGACGGGTGAGTAACACGTGGGCAACCTGCCTGTAAGACTGGGATAACTTCGGGAAACCGGAGCTAATACCGGATAACTTCTTTCCTCGCATGAGGAAAGGTTAAAAGACGGTTATGCTGTCACTTACAGATGGGCCCGCGGCGCATTAGCTAGTTGGTGAGGTAACGGCTCACCAAGGCGACGATGCGTAGCCGACCTGAGAGGGTGATCGGCCACACTGGGACTGAGACACGGCCCAGACTCCTACGGGAGGCAGCAGTAGGGAATCTTCCGCAATGGACGAAAGTCTGACGGAGCAACGCCGCGTGAGTGAAGAAGGTCTTCGGATCGTAAAACTCTGTTATCAGGGAAGAATAAGTACCGTGTAACTAACGGTACCTTGACGGTACCTGACCAGAAAGCCACGGCTAACTACGTGCCAGCAGCCGCGGTAATACGTAGGTGGCAAGCGTTGTCCGGAATTATTGGGCGTAAAGCGCGCGCAGGCGGTTTCTTAAGTCTGATGTGAAATCTCGCGGCTCAACCGTGAGCGGTCATTGGAAACTGGGAAACTTGAGTGCAGAAGAGAAGAGCGGAATTCCACGTGTAGCGGTGAAATGCGTAGAGATGTGGAGGAACACCAGTGGCGAAGGCGGCTCTTTGGTCTGTAACTGACGCTGAGGCGCGAAAGCGTGGGGAGCGAACAGGATTAGATACCCTGGTAGTCCACGCCGTAAACGATGAGTGCTAAGTGTTAGAGGGTTTCCGCCCTTTAGTGCTGCAGCAAACGCATTAAGCACTCCGCCTGGGGAGTACGGCCGCAAGGCTGAAACTCAAAGGAATTGACGGGGGCCCGCACAAGCGGTGGAGCATGTGGTTTAATTCGAAGCAACGCGAAGAACCTTACCAGGTCTTGACATCCTTATGCCCTCCCTAGAGATAGGGATTTCCCTTCGGGGACATAAGTGACAGGTGGTGCATGGTTGTCGTCAGCTCGTGTCGTGAGATGTTGGGTTAAGTCCCGCAACGAGCGCAACCCTTGACCTTAGTTGCCAGCATTCAGTTGGGCACTCTAAGGTGACTGCCGGTGACAAACCGGAGGAAGGTGGGGATGACGTCAAATCATCATGCCCCTTATGACCTGGGCTACACACGTGCTACAATGGATGGTACAAAGGGCAGCAAAACCGCGAGGTCGAGCCAATCCCATAAAACCATTCTCAGTTCGGATTGCAGGCTGCAACTCGCCTGCATGAAGCCGGAATCGCTAGTAATCGCGGATCAGCATGCCGCGGTGAATACGTTCCCGGGCCTTGTACACACCGCCCGTCACACCACGAGAGTTTGTAACACCCGAAGTCGGTGGGGTAACCTTTTGGAGCCAGCCGCCGAAGGTGGGACAGATGATTGGGGTGAAGTCGTAACAAGGTAGCCGTATCGGAAGGTGCGGCTGGATCACCTCCTTTCTAAGGAATCT
>NZ_JALIRM010000023.1 GCF_022900255.1 Lederbergia wuyishanensis | reverse complement strand
ATTGATTAAGTCCTCGATCGATTAGTATCCGTCAGCTCCATGTGTCGCCACACTTCCACACCGGACCTATCAACCTGATCATCTTTCAGGGATCTTACTCGCTTGCGCGATGGGAAATCTCATCTTGAGGGGGGCTTCATGCTTAGATGCTTTCAGCACTTATCCCGTCCGCACATAGCTACCCAGCGATGCCTTTGGCAAGACAACTGGTACACCAGCGGTGCGTCCATCCCGGTCCTCTCGTACTAAGGACAGCTCCTCTCAAATTTCCTGCGCCCGCGACGGATAGGGACCGAACTGTCTCACGACGTTCTGAACCCAGCTCGCGTACCGCTTTAATGGGCGAACAGCCCAACCCTTGGGACCGACTACAGCCCCAGGATGCGATGAGCCGACATCGAGGTGCCAAACCTCCCCGTCGATGTGAACTCTTGGGGGAGATAAGCCTGTTATCCCCGGGGTAGCTTTTATCCGTTGAGCGATGGCCCTTCCATGCGGAACCACCGGATCACTAAGCCCGACTTTCGTCCCTGCTCGACTTGTAGGTCTCGCAGTCAAGCTCCCTTGTGCCTTTACACTCTGCGAATGATTTCCAACCATTCTGAGGGAACCTTTGGGCGCCTCCGTTACTCTTTAGGAGGCGACCGCCCCAGTCAAACTGCCTGCCAGACACTGTCTCCCACCCGGATCACGGGTGCGGGTTAGAAGGTCAGTACAGCAAGGGTAGTATCCCACCGATGCCTCCACGGAAGCTGGCGCTCCCGTTTCTTAGGCTCCTACCTATCCTGTACAAGCTGCACCAACATTCAATATCAGGCTGCAGTAAAGCTCCACGGGGTCTTTCCGTCCTGTCGCGGGTAACCTGCATCTTCACAGGTACTATAATTTCACCGAGTCTCTCGTTGAGACAGTGCCCAGATCGTTACGCCTTTCGTGCGGGTCGGAACTTACCCGACAAGGAATTTCGCTACCTTAGGACCGTTATAGTTACGGCCGCCGTTTACTGGGGCTTCAATTCGCACCTTCGCTTGCGCTAAGCGCTCCTCTTAACCTTCCAGCACCGGGCAGGCGTCAGCCCCTATACTTCGCCTTGCGGCTTCGCAGAGACCTGTGTTTTTGCTAAACAGTCGCCTGGGCCTATTCACTGCGGCTCCCTAGGGCTTGCACCCCAAAGAGCACCCCTTCTCCCGAAGTTACGGGGTCATTTTGCCGAGTTCCTTAACGAGAGTTCTCTCGATCACCTTAGGATTCTCTCCTCGCCTACCTGTGTCGGTTTGCGGTACGGGCACCCTTTACCTTGCTAGAGGCTTTTCTTGGCAGTGTGGAATCAGGAACTTCGGTACTAAATTTCCCTCGCCATCACAGCTCCGCTTTAGGATGAAGGATTTGCCTCCACCCCAGCCTAACTGCTTGGACGCGGCATTCCGGCGCCGCGCTTACCCTATCCTCCTGCGTCCCCCCATTGCTCAAACGGTAAAAAGGTGGTACAGGAATATCAACCTGTTGTCCATCGCCTACGCCTTTCGGCCTCGGCTTAGGTCCCGACTAACCCTGAGCGGACGAGCCTTCCTCAGGAAACCTTAGGCATTCGGTGGAAGGGATTCTCACCCTTCTTTCGCTACTCATACCGGCATTCTCACTTCTAAGCGCTCCACAAGTCCTTCCGGTCTTGCTTCACAGCCCTTAGAACGCTCTCCTACCACTGACACCAACGGTGTCAATCCGCAGCTTCGGTGATCCGTTTAGCCCCGGTACATTTTCGGCGCAGAATCACTCGACCAGTGAGCTATTACGCACTCTTTAAATGGTGGCTGCTTCTAAGCCAACATCCTGGTTGTCTAAGCAACTCCACATCCTTTTCCACTTAACGGATACTTTGGGACCTTAGCTGGCGGTCTGGGCTGTTTCCCTCTTGACTACGGATCTTATCACTCGCAGTCTGACTCCCAAGGACAAGTCATTGGCATTCGGAGTTTGTCTGAATTCGGTAACCCGATGAGGGCCCCTAGTCCAAACAGTGCTCTACCTCCAAGACTCTTTACCTTGAGGCTAGCCCTAAAGCTATTTCGGAGAGAACCAGCTATCTCCAGGTTCGATTGGAATTTCACCGCTACCCACACCTCATCCCCGCACTTTTCAACGTACGTGGGTTCGGGCCTCCAGTAAGTGTTACCTTACCTTCACCCTGGACATGGGTAGATCACCTGGTTTCGGGTCTACGACCTCATACTCAAACGCCCTATTCAGACTCGCTTTCGCTGCGGCTCCGTCTCATCGACTTAACCTTGCATGAAATCGTAACTCGCCGGTTCATTCTACAAAAGGCACGCCATCACACATGAATGTGCTTTGACTATTTGTAGGCACACGGTTTCAGGATCTTTTTCACTCCCCTTCCGGGGTGCTTTTCACCTTTCCCTCACGGTACTGGTTCACTATCGGTCACTAGGGAGTATTTAGCCTTGGGAGATGGTCCTCCCAGCTTCCGACGGGATTTCACGTGTCCCGCCGTACTCAGGATCCACTCAGGAGGGAACGAAGTTTCGACTACAGGGCTGTTACCTTCTATGGCGGACCTTTCCAGGTCGCTTCACCTACCCCGTTCCTTTGTAACTCCATGTTGAGTGTCCTACAACCCCAAGAGGCAAGCCTCTTGGTTTGGGCTTTTTCCGTTTCGCTCGCCGCTACTCAGGAAATCGATTTTTCTTTCTCTTCCTCCGGGTACTTAGATGTTTCAGTTCCCCGGGTCTGCCTTCCATTTCCTATGTATTCAGAAATGGATACT
>NZ_JALIRM010000022.1 GCF_022900255.1 Lederbergia wuyishanensis | reverse complement strand
ATACGCGATAATTAACTCATACTTTTCTTGAGCGGAATAAGTTCTTTTTGCCATAGAAAAAGCCCCCTAATAAAGTAAACAGATTTTTATTATTTCATCTGTCTACTTTATAGGGAGCACATCAATTTAAGAGGTAGTTCCTTTTTTTTGCTATAATCCAATGGCATACTAAACGTGATTCATCGTTACCAGTAGTTCGGTTTTTTCGACTTCGAAGGGTACGTTGGATAGTTCATTGTTACCTGCAGCTCCAGTTTTTGTCTTCGAAGGGCACTTTGAATGTTTCAATCGGACAGATACGTTTATTTTAACTAGTGTATAGGTACTATAATCAGACAACATCAACGTTTTTCCCTTTGCCACGAACTCTTAAGTAATTCCATCGGACACCCGCTAACCTTTCCTTTTCATGGATAAAACATTCTATCCATCTTATTTTCAAAGTTGTGTGAAAATGTATAGGGACTAAATAAAAAAAACCGACCGAGAATACTCCTCGATCGGGTTTTATATCTTTAAAACTTGTATGTTGATTTACACTCTAACAACTAAATATATCACTCGGATTTATGAAATCTTAAGAATTAAAATATACACAAATTCTACAGTTACTTAATTGTTCAATCGGAATGTCCATATCGTAAATCTCTTTCAAAGACTCAGACTGGATAATTTCTTCTGTTGGCCCATCCTTTACAACTCGGCCATTTTTTAAAGCGACAATTCTATCCGAGTACACAGACGCAAAATTAATATCATGGAGGACGATAACAACTGTCTTTCCAAGCTCATCGACTAGTCTGCGCAAGATTTTCATGATTTGAACGGAATGCTTCATATCTAAATTATTTAAAGGCTCGTCTAGTAAAATATAGTCTGTATCCTGAGCAATGACCATTGCAATAAAGGCACGTTGACGCTGACCTCCGGATAATTCTTCGATGTATGCATCCTCCATATCAGTTAACGCCATGTATTCAAGGGCTTCATTCACCTTTATGTTATCCTCTTCAGTTAATCTCCCTTTTGAATAAGGAAATCTTCCAAACGAAACAAGTTCCCGAATCGTTAATCGAACATTCATGTAGTTCGACTGCTTCAATATTGATACCTTTTTCGAAAAGTCATTTGACTTCATTCCTCGGGTATTTGTTTTATCAACAAGCACCTCACCTGTATCTGCATCAAGGAGCCTGCTCACCATCGATAATAAAGTAGATTTACCCGCTCCGTTCGGTCCAATAAAGGAAGTAATTTGTCCCCTTTGTATATCAACTGTCACATCTTCCACGACACTTTTTTTTCCGTACATTTTTGATAAGCCCCGTACTTGTATCATGTGGATCGACTCTCCCTTAGCAATAAATATATAAAGTACACTCCGCCTATGAAATTAATAATCACACTTAGCGTTGTGGAAAACGTAAATATTCTCTCCACAACCCACTGTCCTCCAACGAGTGCAATGACACTCATAAGGGCTGCCCCACCAATTAAAATGCTATGTTTATACGTTTTGAAAAATTGATAGGATAAATTGGCTACAATTAAACCGAAAAAGGTAATTGGTCCTACGAGTGCCGTAGAAACCGCAATCAAAATAGCAGAAATGACAAGCATTTGCTTTACAATTTTATCGTAAGAAACTCCAAGATTAATGGCCGTTTCCCTTCCTAAAGACAATACATCTAGGTAAGGATTCGATCTCCACCCAATTAGAATCACGATTCCAATTACAAGTAAAGATAGCCACACAAGGTCCCCGTTTACATTATTAAAACTAGCAAACATCTTGTCTTGTACAATTTGAAATTCATTTGGATCAATTAACACTTGCAAAAACGTTGAAATGCTTTGGAAAAAAGTTCCGACTATAATTCCAACCAATAATAAGAAATAAATTGGACGCTGCCCTTTTTTAAATAAAAATTGGTAAATGAGCAATGCAAAAACAACCATAGCCAGTACGGATAAAATAAAATTAACTTGTTTATTCACAACGGTAATATGATTGGAACCCAAAAAGAAAATCGCAAATGTTTGAATAAGCAAATAAAGCGAATCAAGTCCCATGATACTCGGCGTTAAAATCCGATTATGAGTAATCGTCTGAAATACGACCGTTGCATAAGAAATAGCTAGCCCCGTCAAAATCATTGCGAGTACTTTAATTCCTCTTCTTGGCAAGGCGTAGTCAAAACTTCCATTTAATTGATGAAACAGATATAGGCCAATACAGCCAACTGCAACTACTGCTAAAATTGTAACTTTCATAGAATTACGCATATGCTTTCCTCCGGAACAGTAAATATAGGAAAATACCGCTTCCGATTACTCCCACCATTAAGCTGATGGAAATTTCGTAAGGATAAATAAGCACGCGGCCCAAAATATCGCATACGAGTAAGAAAGTTGCGCCTAAAAGTGCAGTATGCGGCAATGTCTTTTGCAAATGGTCCCCTTTTGCAATCGAGACTATATTAGGGATAATCAAACCTAAGAATGGAATCATCCCGACTGTCAGTACAACTGTTGCTGTAATGAGGGCTACAAGAATTAAACCGATATTAACCACTCGCTTATAAGCAAGTCCTAAATTTTTGGAGAAATCCTCCCCCATCCCTGCTACCGTAAATCGATTTGCATATAGGTAAGCAATGATTAGAACAGGAATACTAATATATAGGAGCTCATATCGCCCTTTCATAATCATCGAAAAATCCCCCTGAAGCCAGGCGGACATATTTTGAATAATGTCAGCACGATATGCAAAGAACGTAGTAATAGAGGACAATATATTTCCAAACATTAAACCAACAAGCGGAATAAAAATCGCATCTCTAAACTTGATTCTGTCCAATATTTGCATAAAAAGTAAAGTACCACCGAGTGCGAATGCAAATGCGACAAGCATTTTTTCCAGCGTCGAGGCATTTGCAAATAAAAGCATGGACACAAGAATTCCAAGACGTGTTGCATCTAGCGTTCCCGCCGTCGTAGGCGATACAAATTTATTTCTGCTAAGCTGCTGCATGATTAGTCCTGCGATACTCATTCCAGAACCTGCTAGGATAATAGCCATTAGTCTCGGCAAGCGACTTATTAGAAAAATTTGCGTTTCCTCCGATTGAAAATCAAGCAGATCAAGAGGAGTTATATTGCTGACTCCAACAAATAAAGAAAGTATAGATGCCAATATTAAAGCAATAATTAAGTATTTTGTTTTCATAGAAAATAACTCCATAAAAATAGTAGATTGAATGTTTTACACTTAGGAAAAAAGACTCGTATTATTATAACTTTAATTGAAAATGATTATCAGTAACGTCAAATTCATTATAGCACTAGTGTTTTTCAAGTCAACTTATAAATGATAATCATTATCAATCATCGACAAATTATGAATATTTTCCAACATAATACTCTATTCAAAATAGGCTCGTTGTGATAGAATGAAAGCGCATTCATTAATGATTAGGAGGCAAGTACATGATCACTTTTTTTGCTGCAATTATTTTGTTAGTTGTAAGTTATTTCACGTATGGAAAGTATGTTGAAAAGGTTTTTGGAGTAAAAGAAAATCGCAAAACTCCAGCTTATACGCTTGCAGATGGCCTCGATTATGTCCCAATGGGCAAACAGCGCAACTCTCTCATTCAATTACTAAATATTGCCGGAGTTGGTCCAATTTTTGGACCTATAATGGGGGCATTATACGGACCTGTTGCGTTTTTATGGATTGTGTTTGGTGCCATTTTTGCAGGTGCGGTGCATGACTATTTAACAGGTATGATTTCATTAAGAAATCGTGGAGCTCATTTACCTGAACTTGCCGGCATGTTTCTTGGAAAGGCTTTTAAACATGTGGTTAATGCATTCTCCATTCTACTTCTCATTCTTGTCGGAACCGTGTTTGTTACTGCACCTGCAGATCTACTCGGAGATTTAACAAAAGGATGGATGTCAGTAGGCGTTTGGGTCGCCATTATCTTCGTATATTATTTATTAGCTACATTACTTCCTATTGATAAAATCATTGGAAAAATCTATCCGATTCTTGGATTAATTTTATTGATTAGTGCCGTTGGAATTGGTGGAGCACTTATTTTCCAAGGACACCATATTCCAGAGCTAAGCTTTACAAATATGCATCCTAATAATCTACCAATATTCCCTATTCTTTTCATTACGATTGCTTGTGGTGCTCTATCTGGATTCCACGCCACACAATCACCAATTATTTCACGTACAACACAAAATGAATCACAAGGACGCTATATTTTCTATGGAATGATGATTGCTGAAGCCATTATTGCGATGATTTGGGCAGCTGCAGCAATGTCCATTTTCGATGGTACTTCATTGAACCAATTGCTTACTGAAGTAGGTCCTGCTGGAATTGTTAAAGAGGTTTCCGTTACTACACTCGGTGCTGTATTTGGTACGATTGCAGTTCTTGGAGTTATCGTTCTACCAATCACTTCTGGTGATACTGCATTCAGAAGTGCACGTATGATCATTGCTGATTATATTGGGTTAGCTCAAAAGAAATTTGGAAATCGCTTATGGATTGCTCTCCCAATGTTTGTAATTTCGGTCATTCTTACTCAAATGGATTTTAATATTCTTTGGAGATATTTTGCATGGGCAAATCAAACAACAGCAATGATTGCATTGTGGATATGTGCTATGTATCTAGCATTGCAAAAGAAAAATTATTGGATTGCCGCAATTCCTGCTGTATTTATAACGATGACCACATTCACGTTTATCTTAAACGCAAAGATTGGATTTAACCTCCCAATGAATATTTCTTACATTGTAGCAAGCGTGATAACCGTCGTCATTATTGCAGCATTCTTTATGGGATTAAGAGTAAAACTCGATGCCGCTCAAAAAGGAATAAAACCGATTGTCCTTGATGATGGATTAGGTAAAGCATCTTAATCCAGCGGATGCCTTGTACTTCAATGTAATTCACAAAGACGACTGCACGGTCGTCTTTTTTTGCTTTGCCTTTTAGAGAGGCTGTCAAATTATTCCTTTAAATGAAACACAGGACGATATTGGGTGGATCTCTATTTTTACCGACACCCTGAAGCTATCAAGAAATAAGGAATTTGGTAAAAGCTGTGTTGAATTCGGATAAAAAAGAGCAAATATAAGAACACTATAGATGGCGGGCTTTATCAGACCCTAAATTTTTTTAGAAGGGAATCGTCATGACGAATAATCAACAACAGCAGCAAGGACAAAGCTTCCAAGAACAACAAATACAACAGCAACAGCAGAATAATTTGCAAAATCAAGCACAAATGGAGCAGCAATTTCAAAACCAAAAGAAACAGGCTTTCCAAGCGATGCAGCAGGCAGGGCAAACGATTCAGCAAAATTCATCTATGGTTGATGTTCAGTCCTTGCAGCAAGCACAGCAACAGTTACAGCAAGCGACCCAACAGCTAAATCAAATGCAAGGAATAGCTGCCACACAATCAACTACTGCAGAACAACAACAGCTTGAACAAGTACAGCAACAAATTGAACAGGTAGCACAAACATTACAGCTAATTGAATCACTTAACAGTGGTAATCAGAGCTTCAAAAAGGATTAATTTGAAAATGGGGTGTCTCAAATCATGAGACTTCCCCATTTTGTTTTCTTCCCTCTAATAATGCCGTAATAATCGCTGCCTTTATTTCCGCATAGCCTGTACACCTGCATAAATTAGATTGCATCCACTCTTCAATCGTCGCTTCATCTGCATCAGGATGCTTATTCATAAGCCCCTGACAATTCACGATAAAACCGGGTGTACAAAAGCCACATTGAATTGCCCAATTTTCTACGAAAGCCCTTTGGATTGGCGAACCCATTAAACCTTCAATTGTTGTAATCATTTTATCCGTATTTTCGATTGATAACGTAAGGCAAGAATGCATAGGTTCACCATTAACCAACACTGTACATGCGCCACAATCTCCATTCTCACAAGCACGCTTTGCCCCATTTAAACCAAACTCATTACGCAGCGTTTGTAGTAGAGTGTCTGCAGAACGGATAGCTACCTCACGAATTTCTCCGTTTATATGAAGTTGAACGAATGCCTTTGATAATCCTTCCATCATTTTTTCAGCTCCAATGTTTCCAAAGTTTCCAACAGAGCACTTTTTAATACAAATTCCCGATACTCCGCTGATGCCTGAATATCATTAATAATTGTGTCTGGCAGCCCGCTTAAAGCCTGCTCAACCCTTTCCGTTAATGTCAAAGAGGGATCATTCAATACTTTTTCCATTCTCTCAGATCGGAAAGGATAATGACAAACTCCGCTAAAAGCAAGACGAATTTGATTGTCTTTTATTATCGCTGCTATTGAAACGACTGGATATCCAACCTGTGAAAATTTCGTCTTTTTTAACGTAAAAAAAGGATACTCTGTATAAGACTTTTCAATGAGAATTTGTATTATAAATTGCTCTTGTTCCAGCTGCAGATTCATATTAAACATTTCATTTAACGGAAGAACCTGTACTCCTCCTTTTCCTGCAACCTTCACCTTCGCTTCTGATAATAGAAGTGGGAGTATTCCTTCTTTATATATCAATTGACTGTTAATGTTTCCGCCAATCGTAATTTTATTTCGTGAGGTGTGATCGGCAATATCCTTCACCTTTCGTCCTAATAATGGAAAAACATTGGAATCAGCAATCTTATTTAAAGAAACAGCCGACCCTATGATGAGTTGATCATCATGTTCTTCCAATGCATGACAATCGGGGATTCCTTTTAAGTCAATGACAGCATCTGCATAAACTTTATTGATTCTCGCAAATGTTATAAATTCAGTTCCCCCAGAATAATACATTGGTTTCTTGTTTTGGCTCTTAACATTTTCATATATTTGTAATGCCTCTTCGATTTTTGTTGGTTTGTAATAGTCAAAATCGAATGGGATCATGTGGCATTCTCCTTCTTAGCTTTCCAAATATATTCAGGATGGAGAGGCAATTGATTCAGTTCAACTTCAGCAGCTGCTGATAGACTGTTGGCTAGTGCGCCGGCCATTCCGATGACCCCATATTCACCTATTCCACGCGCGCCATATGGACCATCTGCAGAAGGTGTTTCGATAAAATCAACTAAGTACTCTGTAGGTTGTTCTCCAAACCTTAACATCTGATAATTTCTTAATTGAGGATTTTGAACAATACCATTTTCATTAAAAATAAAGCCTTCGCTACTTGCAAAACTGAGACCTAAATACATTCCACCCCGCATTTGTTGGGTAGCTGTTCCTGGATTGATGATCGTTCCTCCATCTAAAACAGTCACCGCTTTTAACAGCTTATACGTATAATCTTTTGGATCCCACTCCACTTCCACTGCCTGTGCACCTACAGACCACCAGGGACCTGGTTTTCCAAATCCTGTTTCTTTATCCATTGGGGTTAATCTTCTTTGAATATGTTTTCCCGTTCCAATGACTTGTCCCTCAACAGCATGGCCATTAGGATATTTATAACCTAATGCAATATCTTTAATATTGACGCCATATTCTGGATGGGCTTTTAAATAAACTCTGCCACCGCCAACCTCTAAATCTTCAATTGAACATTGCATAGCAATGGACGCCGTCTTTTTCAATTGAGCAATAGCATCGTCGGCAGCAGACATCACTGCTCTTCCAGCAAGGAATGTTGTACTGCTCGCAACTGTGCGCCATTGATGAGGATCATACTGTGTATTAATCTCCATCGTGACATGGATTTGATTGATTTCCATCCCTAATTTTTCAGCAAGAATTTGTGCAAGAACCGTTTTAGTTCCTTGTCCCAATTCGATTGCAGCACAATTTAAGTTTACACTTCCATCCGCTTCAAACGTTATAACAGCACCAGATTGGGCATTCGTCGCTGTCGTTGATGTCTTCCAAAAAAGAGATATTCCTTTTGAGAGAATTTTGCCCGAATCCATTTCAATTCGTCTCCCTTTATCCCATTCGATTAATTCTTTTGCACGTTCAAGGCACTTTTCAGAATCGCCAATATTGTTTGCTGTAATCACTGCTTGAGTTGGAGATGTATGACCAGGTTTTATCGCATTCATTTTTCTTAACTGAATCGGACACATATTTAATTGTTTTGCGAGCATGTCCATCGTTCGTTCAACCGCAAAGGTGAGTTCAGGATGACCATATCCTCTAAATGAAGTTCCATACGGATGATTTGTATACATGCAATAAGAATCACACCAAACATTCGGGATATGATAAGGACCTGTACAATCAAGTGCCGCGGCTCGTGTAATCCCTGCCGCTTGGTCGGTATAAGCTCCGCTATCAATCAAGTATGTATAATGACCCGCCACAAGTTTTCCATCGTTAGTTGCTCCAAGCTTAACCGTAGCATCAAAACCAATGTGACATGGAGCAGTAATCATATCTTCCTCTCTCTCATAGTCTAGCTTTACAAGTTTCCCCCCTACTGATTTCGAAGCCAAATATGCAAGAGGCTCAAGCTGGACAGTTCCCTTTCCGCCAAAAGCACCTCCGACCAATGGAGCATGGACGATAATATTTCCAACTGCCACGTTAAAAAATTGATTCAACACTTTTTTAATCGTATAAGGAGATTGGGTGGTGGAATGAACAATTACCTTACCCGCTGGATTAATCTCCACTTTCGCACTTCTAGTTTCAATAGCTGCATGATCTGAAAGGTTGAATGAAAAATGTTTTGTTATTTTCACATCACAATTTTCCCATGCAGTTATAAAGTCACCTTTTCTAATTTTTATATGGCTACCGATATTTGTACCTTGGATGGGATAAACATTGCTAATAATTTTTTGATATTGACCAGAATTTTCGTGTACAAGCGGAGAATCTTTTTGAAACGCTTGTTGGACAGAGTTAACGACAGGAAGTGGTTCATACTCCACCCTTACTTTAAAAGCAGCCTGCTTTGCTTGAAATTCTTGATCGGCGTCGATTATTGCTAATGGTTCACCGTGATAACGAACTTTTTCAAATGCTAATGGAGGTCGATCGGCTAAAATGGGACCTATATGATAAGGAAACACCTCACCAGTCACGATCGCACGGACACCCGGCACTTTCCAAGCTTCTGTCGTATCAATTGATTTGATTTTCGCATGTGCGTGTGTACTCGTTACAAGTTTTGCATGTAATATGCCTGGAAAGGAGGAATCAGCTAAATACTGAACCGTCCCTGCTGCTTTTTCAACAGCATCAATTCTTTGTACCGTTTTACCAACATTTATGTGCATTTTCAATCCTCCACTCTCACCATTTACCTCGCTACAATGACGATTGTATTCTCATCTATTTCACTAGCTGCAGCATCTAGTATCCGTTCAAGACTCAAGCTAACCTTTTGCAAAGCATCGGCATCTTCTACAATAAAAAAGGGAGCGCCCCCACCTTGTATATTTCCTTGTTTTGTAGTTACAACTGCAACAATCGAAGCAATTTGATCATCTGGCATTTTTCAACACTCCTACTTATCTCTTTCCTTTATCCCCTTCACTCGGAAGACGGATGGCACTATCTAAAACAGGAACATTCTCCAAAACTGTCTTTACCTGGTTAAAATCCTTTTCTTGAGGCATGATGAAAAGACCAAGCCGTCCATCATCCATATCTCGCTTAGAAAGCGGGATAAAACTTGGCTCCCCTGAATCAAGATATGTGCCGAGTACATTTGCGACGTGGTGAAGCATTGCCTGTCGTTGACCAAGATGAGATAACGTTACAATGCTGTTTTCATTTTTTGGAATAATAATGACACCTACCGCCCGTTCTAGAATAATATCCCTATTTACTTTTAAACCAACATTTTTAATATGAATATCACCAACAAATAAATTGGGTCCCTTGAAATTAATTTCTCCTTCAGTAACTTCAGCAATGGATTTTAATACATTCCCTGACATTTTAGCCTTAACGACAAAGAGCATGGCAATTCCGCCAAGAATCCCAAGCCATAAGTTAATAACAGTCAAAAGTGTTGTAATAAGACCTGTAAACATAACTAAATAGTTACGACTTTCAAAAGCTTGAGCCATACCTTCAATAAAAGGTGTTCCTCGCTTCACCAACTCACTAAGATCAACCTGTTCAAGTGTGTCCCTCTCCATTTTCCGAACTTCACGGAATTGAGTAGCCGCAAGTCCAAGAAAAGTAACAGCTGTCCAATTAGAATCGAGCACAGATGGAACAGCCACAGCACCGATAAATGCGGCAATAAAACCAAATGATAAGTGAATCATTCTACCTTGAGGATAAGTAGGATACTGCCGAAAGTCGGTTCTCAGTAATACAAATCGGGATATCGTGCCGAATGCAACCCCAATGACAACAGATACTAAATAATTCATTTTCCGACCCCTTAAATATACTGATAATAGTAAGTATGGTAACCAAAGAATGTAAATAATATGTTATGAAGATAGAACGACTGGGGAAGATTTGAATAATAAAAGTGGAAAGCATTTAAGTCAGAGAATGAAAAAGGACATTGCACATAGGATATATTCTTAATGTCTTTTTAAAAAGTAAATGGAGGAGAAGTTAATGGATTTTTACCTTCATGAAATACTTGATACATTATCACAGGAACACCATCAACCTTCTGTTCTTGCCCAAATAACCAATGTTGAAGGTTCTTCTTATAGAAAAGCTGGAGCTTGGATGTTGTTAAAAGAAGATGGCTCAAAAATAGGTCTTATTAGTGGAGGATGTCTTGAAAATGATTTAAAGCATCGTGCAAGTGAACTATTTTCTACTGGAAGAGCTGAAATAGTGGAGTATGATCTAAGTTCTGAAGATGATCTTGGTTGGGGATCTGGGGCGGGGTGCAATGGCATCGTGTCTGTATTATTAAGGGATGTGGATGATCGATATCGACGTTTCCTTAAATCTATAAAAGAACAATTAAATAAAATAGAACCTGTCCTGTTTGTTCAATCATTAACAAATTTCGATCAGTATGCGTTTCTAAATAAAACTAATGAAACTCTTGGCGATATTTCATTTGAAATCCCAAAAGAATTTATTGTTTTACTACAAACGACTCCCCGGTTTTGCCATTATGCTAAGAAAGATATGACGGAAAATGAAGCTTTTTTTCTTCAATTAATATGGCCGAAACCCAATCTTTATGTCGTTGGTGCCGGGGAGGATGTTAGACCATTTGCTCATCTAGCTGCAGATATGGGGTATTCAGTTCATATATTAGATTGGCGGGAAGCAAATTGTACGAGTGAATTTTTTCCATCTGCGCAATCTTTCTTTATCGGGGAGCCAGACCAAGTAGTAAAAGAAATCCCTCTATCCAGTTTAGACTCGGTCATCATCATGACACATGATTTTCAACGTGATCGTAAGATCCTGCTGCATTTAAAAGAATTACAGCTTTTTTATGTAGGTATTTTAGGCTCAAAAAAGAGAACGGAACGTTTAATCGGTGGAGAGATTCCTAACTGGCTTCACTCCCCCATCGGTTTATCGATTGGTGCGGAAGGTCCGAAAGAAATAGCAATTAGCATCGCGGCCGAGCTAATTCAATCACGCAGGAGGAAGATATGAAAATTGCAGGGGTTTACCTAGCTGCAGGAAAAAGTTCACGGATGGGGAAAAATAAACTAGCACTTCCTTTCAAGAATACGACCATTGGGAACA
The DNA here is from genome assembly GCF_022900255.1 of Lederbergia wuyishanensis. GTDB lineage: Bacteria > Bacillota > Bacilli > Bacillales > Bacillaceae_C > Lederbergia > Lederbergia wuyishanensis. The sequence goes on along the minus strand of NZ_JALIRM010000022.1, from coordinate 23,113 downwards.
TAGCGCTTGAAACAGCATTGCAGTCCTCATTAGAAAAAATCTATATTGTTGTAAGCGGAGAAGCTCCTTGGCTATCATCCGAATTTATAAAGAATCCAAATTGCTCAATCATTAATTGTACAAATGCCCATATGGGACAATCCGAATCTCTTAAATGTGCGATCCGATTGGCGCAAAAGGAGGAAGTAGACGCTATATTAGTTATGCTCGCAGACCAACCGCTCATCCCATTACATATTATTGAAGAAATAATGGAGTGTAAGAAAAAAATACCTTCCCTTTATTTTGTGGCAGCATCTTTTAAAAGTATCATTATTCCCCCCGTTTTATTATCTTCCACCATGTTTCCTGAACTTCTAAATTTATCAGGAGATACTGGAGCAAAGGCATTATTGCATGGTGATAACTTTACGAAAGGAAGAATATTACCTTTTAATAAATTTGAGTATTTTCAAGATATTGATACAAAAGAGGACTATGACAAGTTATTAAGTGGAATTAAGTAGTAAAAGGGGAGCAATAATAAAGCTAAAGATGTACTTGGGAAGGAGAACGGTATGAAGAAAATTTCTAGTGTTTTTTACATTTCCGCGATTTTACTTTTGATTGCTGTTATTTTCGGAGTGATCACGCCGAATCGATTTGAAAAAGCTACAGCTAATGTAGAAGCTTTAATTACCTCCGGTTTTGGTTGGTATTACTTAATACTCGTTAGTGTCATAGTCTTGTTTTGTTTATTTCTTATTTTTAGCCCCATTGGTGGCATTAGACTAGGAAAACCAGGTGAAATGCCAGAGTATTCAAGACCAACATGGTTTGCGATGCTTTTTAGTGCAGGGATGGGAATTGGACTCGTTTTTTGGGGAGCAGCGGAACCTCTTTCCCATTTTGCCTCCTCACCGCCCCTTGCCTCTCCTGGAACAGATGCGGCGTTAAAAGATTCGATGAGATTTACTTTTTTTCACTGGGGAATTCACGCTTGGGCCATTTATGCTCTTGTCGCACTTTGCCTCGCTTATTTCAACTTTCGAAAAGATGAGCCAGGACTTATAAGCGCGGCACTTAGTCCCCTTTTAGGAAAACATTCAAAAGGTAAAATAGCGACACTCATTGATATTATTGCTGTTACGGCAACAGTCATCGGAGTTGCGACTACTTTAGGATTTGGAGCCGCTCAAATAAACGGCGGACTTGCCTATCTTTTTGGTATTCCTAACAAATTTTATATACAGGTCATTATCATTATTATTGTAACAATCTTATTTATCATGTCAGCTTGGTCTGGACTTAGTAAAGGAATCAAATACTTAAGCAACACGAATATGTTTTTGGCAGTGATTTTATTAATACTTGTTTTCATTATTGGTCCGGGATTATTAATCTTAAATTTATTTACGGACACAATAGGTGCATATTTTCAAAATCTTATTTCAATGAGTTTTAGAATTGCACCTTTAAGGCCGGAACGACGGGAATGGATCAATGATTGGACGATTTTTTACTGGGCATGGTGGATATCATGGTCTCCGTTTGTCGGAATATTCATTGCTCGTGTATCGCGGGGCAGAACAATCCGTGAACTTTTAATTGGTGTATTGCTTCTGCCTACAATTGTTAGCTTTATATGGTTTGCAGTGTTTGGGACAACAGCTATAAGTGTACAGCAAATGGGCAATATCGATTTAACACAATTTGCTACAGAAGAAGTGTTGTTCGCCGTTTTTAATGAGATGCCCTTTACAAGTTTGCTTTCCATCATCGCAATCATATTAATTGGCATATTTTTTATTACTTCGGCTGATTCGGCTACCTTTGTCCTTGGAATGCAAACAACGTACGGTTCATTAACCCCTCCTAACAGAGTAAAGGTGACGTGGGGAATTATCCTTTCGGCAATGGCTGCGATTCTTCTTTATAGCGGGGGGCTTCAGGCTTTACAAAATGCACTCATCATAGCGGCATTTCCTTTTTCATTCGTTATGATTTTGATGATGTTATCGTTATACAAAGCATTGGCGCGGGAGAAAAAAGAGTTAGGTTTAGGATATAGAAAGAAACAAAAATAACGTTTCAGCAACCCGATATGAGAATTCATGTCGGGTTTTTTTCTGGGATTTTTTCTTACTAAGATTTCCATATCGTTTTAGACCAAATAATTAAAAACTATACTGCGAAAACGCCTCATCAATAACGGCAGGCTGTTCCATCCTCCATAGCTCACTCTTTCATTTTCTGCATTCGCTCTGGCAAGCTTTGCAGGGATTGAAGGACGGCTTCCAGTTTTGTTTCGATCCGGTACAGTAAGTAGAAGGTTACGAGTGCCGGAAAACCAACCTCACTTAGGAATGGGAGAATTTGTTCCACTTTTGGGTCAACTCCTTTCTTTATTTATAGAAAAGATAGGCTGACCCACACTAGAGTCAACCTATTGTAATTATTCAAAATCTATGTCGATTTCCTCAACGTTTCTTTCAACGAGTCGTGCTGACTTGGCCTCAACAAACGGATTGCCATCCGTGTCGAGGAAAACGTTAGAAGCGATGATGTTTTCCATTGCCTCTTTTACTTGTGCAGGATTTACTGGCTCAAGCGGCTTATCAACGGTCAATTTCGAAGTTTTTCCCTCTGCTGATAAAAAGTTAAGCTCCAATACCTTCATTCCTTCTCACCTCACTTTCTACTAATTTCGCTTTTACTCACCAATCTCGTAACTATCATTTCTTTCAATTGCCCAAATTGGTTCTTTCGATAAGGAGCCAATTGCTGTAGCAGCGCTGTAAAGCTCATCTGCTGTAGAGTTTCGACGAATGCGATTGAACGTCTTTGTTTTGAAGATTGGCTTGTTATGCTCGTCAACTCCGTAATCAAAAACAACTTTTAAACTGCTTGACTTCAAAATCCCCTGTGCCATTTGCCTCACCTCCCTTTCACCTTCTATATAGGAGGCAGACGTAAAAAAGGACACCCTGTATAAAAAATTATTAAATTAATCCTAACCACGACGACCATGTAGTGGTTGTTATTCTTTTTCTTTTTCTTTTTCTTTTTCTTTTTGTCCACGTATCGTGGTACGTACCGTGCACGTATCGTCCAAACCCTTATCAAATAAGGCTTTGTTCAAAATGCTCCAAATTCCATATCGAAATTTAGAGTTGTCTATTTTTCCGAAAAAGGAACATATGGACAGGAACTTTTTGAGGTTAATTGAATAGAAGGTAGAGGAAAATAAATTAGCATGTTCATTAAGAAACAATCTATTTGAAAATACAAAAATCCCGACAGTAACTTGGTAGAAACTGTCGGGATTCTTTATTTAATATTTCTATAGTTGCCACCGTAAAACAGCAACGGTTCTCCATCCTGAATGCGCAAGTCTGTAACTTCAGCAATAAAAAGTGTATGGTCGCCCGCGACTACGGAATTTTGAACGGTACATGTCATACTTGCTATTGAATCTTTAATAACTTCTATACCATTAAAATTATCAAATTCTATCGTTCTTTCTTCTTTGATTTGCCCAGCAAAATAAGCGGACATATCTTCTTGATTTTCATTTAATATACTTACGGCAAATTGGCCGGATTCTTTTAACAGCTGATTCATCTGTGCTTGTTCTCCAATTGATACGAGAATAAGCTTCGGATTCAATGAAACAGACACAAAAGCATTTGCAGTCATACCATGAACAATGCCATTAATTTTTGTCGTAATGACGGTTACACCAGTTGCGAATCTGCCCATGGCCGTTCTAAAAAGGCGGTCATCCATCCAAACTACTCCTTTTTACAGTAAAATCTATATTTTTTCTACCACTATCATTTTAACAAAGAATCCAATTATTTGCTCGTTCTATGAAAATGAAAACGCACTAATAAGGAGATATTCCATAATAGTGCGTGATTCATTAGGTTATGCTTCCATTTCTAAGGGCAGAATTTGTTCCACGACTTCTTCTTTTTTAGCTTCAACGAACTGAATTTGATGCCCATCAATTTCCTTTATCGTAAACTTGAAGCCATCTGAGTAGATGCTTTCACCTTCCGCAATATCAAAGTTCTGGGATAAGATCCATCCGCCAAGTGTGTCTACTTCTTCGTCTGATAATTCTGTACCGAGTAAGTCATTTACCTCATGAACGAGAACTTTCCCACTAAAAGAATAATGCTCCTCATCTATTTTCGTAATTTCTGCTATTTCATCTGTATCGAATTCGTCGCGAATTTCACCGACAATCTCTTCAATAATATCTTCAACCGTGACAAGACCACTCGTTCCGCCGTACTCATCTAATAAAACAGCCATATGTGTATGTTCCTGCTGCATTTTTAACAATAAATCATGAATAGGGATGGTATCAATCACTAGAATGACAGGCTTTAAGAATCTAGTGATTTTCATATCGGTATCTGGTTCGGTATTTTTTATTTGCGCCATCAAAATATCTTTAATGTTAATGATACCAACAATGTTATCCTTGTCACCTTCATATACCGGATAGCGGGTAAGCTTTTCTTTTTTAATCACGTGCAACCAATCTTGAAAGTTATCTTCAGTTGAGAGAGAAATCATTTCCGTACGAGGGACCATAATTTCCTTCGCAATTCGATTGTCAAATTTAAAAATGTTATTCACATAAGTCAATTCAGTCTGATTGATTTCTCCATTTTTATAGCTATCAGACAAGATGATGCGAAGCTCTTCTTCCGTATGGGATTCTTCATGCTCTGATACTGGTTTAAGACCAAAAATTCTCACCATCAAACGAGCAGAGCCATTCAACAACCAAATGAACGGAAACATGAGTTTATAAAACCAAGTAATCGGCTTTGCGAAAAGCAAGGTTACCATTTCAGCTTTTTGAATCGCAACCGTTTTAGGTGCGAGTTCACCTACCACAACGTGTAAAAAAGTAATGATAGAAAAAGAGATTGCTACTGAAATGATATGGGAAGCTGAAGCACCAATTTGCCATTTATATAGGATCGGTTCTAATAAACCTTTTATCGCTGGTTCACCTAACCAACCTATTCCGAGTGCCGTGATTGTAATCCCTAATTGGCAAGCTGACAAATACTCATCCATATGTGTCGTGACATGCTTTGCTGCTTTTGCTCCAGGCTTTCCTTCTTCGACCAGCTGATCGATACGAGAACTTCTAATTTTAACAATCGCAAACTCTGTCGCTACAAAAAAAGCGGTTAAAACAATCAATACTCCAATTAAAATTAAACTGACTATGTCCAAATGGTTCACCTTTCAATGAAAGGTGTACACCTCCTGTGTTTTTAAATTGTCTATCCATCATAATTTTGGATAGACTAATATAAAATAAATTATACTATGGAACTCAAAAAGTGTATATTTTTAATTTATGCAAATATTTTAATTTATGTGGGTGCATCTTACCTTTCGTTTTTCTAGTTTGCTTTTTACTATAATATGGATACTACGCGAGCGATCGAAATGGTCAAGAAGTTTACCAATCGATAATTAGCGGAACAAGACATCACAAATCTCCATGCAATATTACAGACCCTATACATATTTTATTCTGTAATACTATTTTTAAAACAAGAATGACCTTTTCTTTTTATCTAAAAAAATGTAAACTTATGAATTGTAGTGAAAGTGAGGTTTGAATGATGACAGTTTGGGATATTATAGTCGCTCTAATATTAGGATTGGTAGAAGGTTTAACAGAATTTGCTCCAGTTTCTTCAACAGGTCATATGATTATTGTCGACGATATGCTGTTAAAATCAGCAGAAATACTTGGCTCTCCTGAGGTAGCGAATACATTTAAAGTTGTTATCCAACTAGGTTCCATTATGGCAGTTGTCATTGTATTTTGGTCTCGCCTTTGGAGTTTGGTAGGGATTAACATTGGCGGGGCAATGGAAAAGTCGCCATCTGAATCACGTTTAAAACTGACACATGTGATCGTAGGTCTTTTGCCAGCAGTTGTATTTGGGTTTGCTTTTGAAGATTTCATTGATACTTATTTATTTAGAATTGAAACGGTATTGCTTGCACTAATAGCTGGTTCCTTTTTGATGATTCTGGCAGACTGGAAATCTAAGCAGGCGAATCATTATGAAGGTGCTTCTTTAGACGAAATAACATATAAGCAAGCCTTTTTAATAGGATTATTCCAATGTATAGCATTATGGCCTGGCTTCTCTCGTTCAGGTGCTACCATTTCTGGTGGAGTGCTAATGGGATTGAAACACAGGGCCGCTGCCGATTTCACATTTATCATGGCTGTTCCGATCATGTTTGGGGCAAGCGCAGTTTCTTTAGTCAAAAAACTTGATTTCATGACAGCAGATGTCATTCCATTTTTTATTGTTGGTTTCGTAAGTGCGTTTGTATTTGCATGGATTTCCATTCGATTCTTCCTAGCACTTATCAGCCGAATCAAGTTGCTTCCTTTTGCAATTTATCGAATTTTACTAGCTATAGTTTTAGGGATTGTTTATTTTAGTGTGATGTAACGTAAAGAGGCGTGCCATTTTTAGAAAAGGCACGCCTCTTCATTTGTCTCGTTAATTTAAAAAATACAGTACTCCTTATAATTAGAATATGGACAGGACTTTTACCTTCTATCTAATTATAAGGTTTTTTGTGTTTCAGGAGGATTATAATCCCTTATTTGTAAAATTTCTGTTTCAAATTAATTGTTGACATTATAAATTTTTTATTTGCATCTCTAGTGCCAATCTTATAGGTTCGATGAAAAATTTGGAGTGGATACACAAAATAGGGTATCATGTCGTGATTAATTCTTCCTTATTTTTGCAAATATCCCCAATAAATCCATAAAAACAGACTATTTTCATAGGTAAATTATCGCAATATTCTTAAAAAAATCTTTACATGAACAAAACTAAATATTCATAACCAACATTTACAATTAAATTGTAGTTATTAAATTAATAGGAATGGGGTTGAAAGAATGAAAGTGAAAAAGAAACAGTTAATTGCTGCGACGCTTGCGGCCCTCACGATTACATCAACTTCAGCTTATGCTGCTGTTGAATATAATCGAACCGCAGGTCCAAACCATGGTGAACATACTGGGGTTACACCTTACAACTGGTCGTTAACTCCAGCAGGGGAACAAGTAACGCTTGGAAATTTTCCAATGGGAGCCGCACTGAGTCCCGATGGACGTTATTTCGTTGTATCAAATGGTGGACAAGGGACACAATCCTTGCAAGTAGTCGATACTACTTTAAATAAGGTTGTTCACACAATCCCTTATACATCACCTGAATCTCTTTATCTCGGTATTGTTTTCAGTCCAGATGGCAAACGTCTTTACGCTTCTGCTGGGGGAAATAACAAAATTCGTACGTTTGACTTTGTTGGCGGACAATTATCAGAAAAAGAACCTATTTCGTTAAAGGACACTCAAAATTCGAATGCATTTCCTGGCGGGATGTCTATTTCTCAAGATGGAGCATATCTCTATGTTGCTAACAATCTTGATCATTCGGTTTCTAAAATTGACGTATCAAGTCAAAAGGTCGTCAAAACTACTGCTGTTGGAAAGAATCCATATACTGCTTTTATAACGAATGACGGTAAATCCCTATATGTTACAAACTGGGGTGAAAGCAGTGTTTCTCTTCTAGATTCTGCAACTTTGGAAGTCAAGAAAACCATTCCTACCGATTTGCATCCAAATGCCATTGCAGAGAATCCTAAAACAGGGGATGTGTATATTTCAAACTCTGACGATGATACGATTTCGATTATTAATCCTAAATCTCATAAAGTAGTAGAAACAATATTGGTAAAACCAAAAAAGAACGGGCCAACAGGAAGCCAGCCTAATTCATTAGCCTTGTCAGAAGATGGACAAACATTATATGTAGCTAATGCTGGAAATAATGATATCGCTGTATTAGATGTTTCTCGTCCTAAAGCAGAGGTGAAAGGTTTAATTCCAACTGCTTGGTATCCAACAGGTGTCTATTTAAATAACAAAAAACTCTTGGTAACCAATGCAAAAGGGTTGGGTGCAGGTCCAAATGCTGAAGGACAATATGTTGGGAATATGATGAATGGCTCCCTTTCAGTGATTGATATTCCAAATCAAAGTCAATTACGCCAATATACGAAACAGGTGAACGAAAATAACACAATTAAATATAAACAGAATACGAAAGCAAATAACCCTATCCCTGTCACTCCTGAAGGGAAGTCACCTATTAAACATGTAATCTATATTATTAAGGAAAATCGAACCTACGACCAAGTATTTGGTGATTTAGAAAAAGGAAATGGGGATCCGAGCCTTACATTTTTTGGAGAAGATGTGACCCCAAATTTGCATAAATTAGCAAGGGATTTTGTCACATTTGATAATTTTTATGCGACAGCTGAAATTAGTGCACAAGGTCATAACTGGGCAACAGCTGCAAAGGCAAATGATTATACAGAAAAAACTTGGATGGCTAATTATTCTGGAAGAAATCGCAGCTATGATTGGGAAGGTGATAATGAGGCGAGTTACCCAAAGGCTGGATTTATTTGGAATAATGCTCAACGATCCGATGTAAGCTATCGAGTCTATGGAGAGTTTGTCAATTTTGATAAGAAAACAAACCAATGGGTTGCAACTGAACCTAGTATCTCTAATAACTATGATGCCAACTTCCCAGGATATAATCTCGATATTTCAGATCTTGTTCGACAAGAAGCATGGGAAAAGGAGTTTCAAGAATTTGTAAAAAATGACAACCTTCCTCAGCTTCAGATTGTTCGTCTAGGAAATGACCATACACAAGGAACAAAGCCAGGTAAGTTGTCTCCGCAGGCGATGGTTGCCCAAAATGATTATGCCGTAGGAAAACTAGTTGAGGCTGTTAGCCAATCGAAATATTGGAAAGACACAGCAATCTTTATTACAGAAGATGATGCTCAAAACGGATGGGATCATGTGGACGCACACCGTACGACATCCCTTGTCATCAGTCCATATACACAAACTGGAAAACTCGATAGTACATTTTACGATACGACATCCATGCTCCGTACGATGGAATTAATTTTAGGCATGAAACCAATGACACAATTTGATGCCTCAAGTATTCCAATGTCTAATGCCTTTACTAATAAACCTGACTTTACCCCTTATCAAGTGGAAGAACCGCGCTATCCGCTTGATGAGATAAACGCCCAAAATGCACCTGGAGCAGCACTTTCTAAAACATTGGATTTTTCTGGGGCAGATAGAGCAGATGAAGAGACATTAAACAAAGTTCTATGGAAAGCAATGATGAAGGACAAGCAAGATCAAAAGATTAAGAATAAATAAATCAGAGCCCCTTTAAAGGGGCTTTATACATAAGATTAAGGAGCTGAATAAGTATGGAAAAATTGATTTCATCTCTTAAGCAGCGTTTAGTACTATTGTTTGTCATTATTCTTTTAATTTTTGTATGGGGATGCTATTCCGCAACTCAATTAAAGAAAGAGTATCTTCCGCCAATCAACAATTCAACATTGATGGTCACTTTAAAAACATCTACCCATTCTATTGATGAAACAAAGCAGCAACTATTAAGTAAAGAAATTACGGAAAATTTAAAGGATGTGGAAGGACTTCAATCGATCGAATCTACAATATATCCACAGGGGATTTTTATCAGTTTAACTTTTCCGCAAAATATACAAATGGAAGAAACAGAAAAGTCGGTGAAAGCGGCCTTACAAAATGTAGAACTTCCCTCTAATACTAGTAAACCTGAGATAACCAAAATTAATTCAAATGCGTTTCCTTTTTTGCAGCTCAGCTTTACTTCCAAAACAGGTGAAAATGTTCAATCGATGAATACAGAAGAAATCCAAAAACAATTAGAACGGGTTTCTGGCGTTAAAAAAATTGAATCTAGAGGAAATGGGAGAACTGGATTCGTCATTACATTAGATAACAATAAGTTAATATTGAACGGTATAAAATTCGCTGATGTACAAGCAGCATTGGAAAACAAGGCGGCAAATTGGCCACAAGGAAAGGTTCAATTGAAAAATTTACAGCTTTTACTAAACGCTGAAGGTTCAGCAGACAATCAAATTGAATTAGACAACCTTGTTGTGAAAAAAGAAAATGGCCGAACCGTATTCTTAAAAGATGTAGGAACCATCGAAAAGAGTTTTATTCAAATGGAAACGATCGCAAGAACAAACGCGAAGCCAAGTGTTTTATTAAGTCTCTATCATACTTCTTCTGCTGATATTACAAAGGTAAGTGAAAATGTAATGACGGAATTAATGAAAATCCAATCCTCTCGTCCAGATGTTGAGACGAAAGTACTGGTTAACCAAGGGGAAACGATCTCCCAGGCGATTAATGATTTGTGGAAGGAAGGGGCATTAGGTTCTTTATTTTCAATGCTTTGTGTTTTCTTCTTTTTCCGAGAATGGCGATCCACAGTTGCGATTATCTTAACACTCCCTATCTGTTTTCTTACGACGGTTTCCATTTTGTTGTGGATGGATATTTCCTTAAATCTACTTACAGTTTCAGGTCTTATTGTTTCAATGGGAAGGGTTGTAGATGATTCGATTGTTGTGCTGGACAATATGTATCGTAAAATCGAGAAAAATGGAAAATATTCATTATCTGTCCTGAGCAGCGCAGTGAAAGAAATGATTCCAGCCGTTGTTTCTTCCACCTTAACGACGATTGCCGTCTATTTGCCGCTTACGATGACAGGCACGATGGTCGGGGATGCATTTTTTGGATTTGCTTGGACTGTGACGATATCATTATTGTGTTCTTTACTTGTTTCATTGCTATTATTGCCTCCATATGCTGCCTACTCATGGGAAAGAGGTTTTACTTCAAAAGCACAAAAAATAGAAGAATGGTATAAACCGATTCTTGAAAGGTTATGGTTAAAACGTTCAATTTGGTTCATAGGCTTATGTGTCGTATTACTTCTTTCAATCGGAGGTGCTTTATTCACACCAGTCAATGTCTTACCGCGTTCCAACGCCAAAGATGTAAATATCCAAATCGAGGCTGCGGAAGGGGCAACGATTGACCAGATTAATGGAGAAGTGAGAGAATTGGAATCTTTATTAATGAAAAATGAAGATATTCAAACTTTTACATCGTCCATTGGATCATCTTTTACCCCCACTTTTGATGATGTATTTGACCAAGCAGGCGGATGGATTGAACAACCGAATTTAGCGAATGTTTACGTAACACCAAAACAAGGAGTCGACATGAATGGTCTCATAAGTGAAATAAAGGAAGAAATAAAAAGATTATCGACTTCGTCCATCATTACTGTTTCCAATCAACAAATAGCAGGGGATGATTCCCGGGTGCGTTTGGTTCTTTCGGGGAGCGATCAAAATGAATTAATTAAGACTGCCGGGATTTTGAAAAGCAAATTGCAGAATATCGGAGGGTTACAAATTTATGGAGAAGGGGAACAAGGGGAGCAAGTGAGGTTTACTGTAGAACTCAATGAGGAAAAAATATCTTCGCTAGGATTAGATAAAGAAGTCGTTTTAACGAAAGTAGAATCTTTGCTGAATAAACAAGAAAATTTGCAAATAAACAATAGTGGGATTGTTACCCCCATTCTTCTTCACAAGCCATCAGATGTTTCCCTTACGTTTAACCAAGTTGGGGATCCAAATCAAGAGCTATTGTTACAAATCGGAAGGCTTCCGTTTAAAGATATGAAAGGAAAAAACATTGCGCTTTATGATATAGCCAATTTAAATGTTAGTCGCTACACAACCATCAGTGAAAAGGACGGGCAGCCCATTGCCATTGTAACGGGGAATATTCTAACCAAGGATATTGGCGGGGTTACAAAAAAAATTAAAAAAATGATTGATGGATTAGATATGCCAAAAGGAATAGAAGTTCAGTTCGGGGGCATTCCACTGCAAGTTCAGCAGATGATTTGGTCGATTGGCTTTGGGGCGGTCATTTCAATATTGCTTGTTTTAATCATAGTAACAACTGTATTTAAAGGAATACGAGGACCTGTAGCCGTTCTTTCTTCACTACCTTTTGCCTTAATTGGATCAGTGACTTTCCTGTTTCTTTTCCGTCAATCCTGGAATTTAGGTGCATTAGCAGGGCTCATTATGCTGATTGGAATTGCCACAACTAATGGAATCGTCTTAGTCGATAGACTGGAACGTTTGAGAGAATCAGGAGAGGACTTATATACCACTGTGATAAAAGGAACGGCCAGTCGGGTGCGACCTGTTTTAATGACAGCAGCAACAACCGTATTCACTTTATTGCCGCTAGCCTTTTTTGGGCAAAACGATACGTTAATTTCCCAATCTTTAGGATTAGTTGTAGTCGGAGGATTGATTACATCCACATTAAGCAGTCTTTTCATTGTACCTGTCATTTATTATTGGCTATGGAATGGAGCTGCAAAAACTCGATTAGTGGATTCTATGCCACATAAATTAGAATCAATTTGAAAGTTCTTACGAGTACACCGGAAATTGATAAATGTTTTTAGAAAATTTCCACCTGGTCAAAATTTTTTGACCAGGTCTCCGTTTATTAATTGAAGCTATTATACTTCCATTAGAAGTAATTCTACTTCATTTAGGAGAGTGCTGAAAGAAGGACTTTTTATAACCACTTTTTCAAAAACTCCTTCACTTCATACCTCATATCCGCAGTTTCAAAATGACCAATATTATAACGGAGCAGCTTCCACGCTTCCGGTACACCTTGCTCTTTGTATATATTTTTTAAATTTTCATCTATGATATCAAGCCCTTTAGGTGGAGTTAATCGATCATAGTTTCCAGCAAGACTTAAATGAGGACGTGGCGCTATTAAAGCATTAATCTCTGATGTTGTAAAATGGTTGAGCAATTTCGGAACGTAATAATAGATTCCATGTCCTTCAAGCCCACGACTCTCTATTAATGACTGGAAATCGCATAAGCCACATAAATCAACACATACTTTTATTCGAGGTTCTAGTGCTGCTAACCACCATGACATCGTACTTCCCATCGAAATTCCCATTGTACCAATTCTATTGTTGTCAACATCAGAACGGGATATAGCGTAGTCTACCGCTCGCAAACTATCAAAGACCATTTTTCCCCACATCACTTGACCTTTCCATAGCATTTCCTTAAATATTTCGCCTTCCGTCCTCCCTCTTCTTTGCCCGAATCCCCAAGCATCAATACTAAGAACAGCGTACCCCATCCTTGTTAACACTTCCGCATAGGGGGGATTTTGCAAATAAACATTACCCTTTATCAGTTCCTCCTTCCCTTTTTCATAAAAGCCGCCATGCGAATGATTAAATATAATGGCAGGAAACGGGCCATCCCCTTCCGTTGGTCGTGCGAAATAAGCAGGTACCGGTTCCTCCCCATTTAAATCTAGAAGCCATTCTTCTAATATGTAATGCGTCAATTGCTCTTCTTTTAGTTTTTTTGATGAAATTGGTTTCGTTCGTGAAGGAAGATCACCAAGCAACTCGTATAGTTCTTCCCGACGTTTTTCCATTGTCATCTGAATCATCTCCTATGTTAGAATTTGAAATAAAGGTATATAAAAGGTTCGGCAAACAAACCCTGAAGTCCTGCATTTAATCAGGGTCATTCAATGTTCGAAAGTAGGTGCACTAAAATTGAATCATATATCTTTTTCCCCATTAGGCGATAGCGCTATAGTTATTGAATTCGGGGAAAACATTAATTTAGAAACAAATAATAGAATCCTGGAAATGAATCAAGCTATTACGAATCAGCCATTTCTAGGATTTATAGAAGCTGTTCCTGCGTATACGACATTAACTTGTTTTTACGACCCTGTATGTGTCGGGACTGGTTTTCCCTATGAAACTGTAAAAAAGGAACTTGAACAGAGAGTTTACAGTCTATCTACATTCAATAAGCGTAACGAAAAAATTATAGATATTCCTGTATGCTATGAGAACGATTATTCGATGGATATAGAGTACGTCGCCTCCTATAATGGATTAACTAAAAAAGAAGTCATCCACTTTCATAGTGAGACATTATACCATGTATATTTTCTAGGCTTTGCTCCGGGATTCCCATTTCTAGGCGGCATGAATGAAAAAATCGCAACGCCACGTCGACCTGCTCCACGATTAAAAGTACCAAAAGGTGCGGTCGGAATAGCCGGAAAGCAAACAGGTGTCTACCCTTTTGAAAGCCCTGGAGGCTGGCAAATCATCGGTAGAACACCACTAGAACTTTTCAATCCTGACAGGACACCACCATCCTTGCTTTTACCAGGAGATAAAGTTCGCTTTACTCCTATCAGCAAACAAGAATTTGATTTACTGGAGGGTAAACAATGACCCTTAAAATCATAAAAAGTGGAGCATATACAACGTTACAGGATCTTGGAAGAAATGGTTGGCAAGCTTTCGGAGTTCCTGTAGGCGGCGCGATGGATAGAAAGGCTGCCCGTCTTGCAAACATTCTCCTTGGCAACGACGAAAATGAAGCAGTTCTGGAAATGACTCTTGCTGGTCCAACGATTCAATTTGATGAAAGTGCAATCATTGCGATATTTGGCGCGAACATGTCACCAAAACGAAACGGAAAGGCTGTTGAACCTAGAAAGCCTATCCTTGTGAGCAAAGGGGATGTTGTTACATTTGGCGCCGCTAAGTCAGGGGTAAGAACGTATTTAGCAGTTAAAGGAGGATTTTCTCACCCTGCAATTCTTGGAAGTAAAAGCACAAATGCTAGGGCTAACATGGGACGACCTTTACAAGCTGGAGATGTTATTCCTTTTAAACATGCGTTTTCTTTTAAGCATTTTTCATGGGGATTATCATATAAACTTGAAACTTATATAAACGATAAAGAAATGTCTATTCGTTTCGTTAAAGGACGCCAATATGATTTTTTTGAGAAGAAAGATTTTCCAAAGTCAAAATATGAGGTTGGCTCAAGCTCGGATCGCATGGGGTATCGTCTAACAGGTCCTAAACTTCATTCAAATCAAAAAGTTGAACTGATAACGGAAGGAACGACCTTTGGCTCGATTCAAGTACCTCCAAATGGAGAGCCGATCATTTTAATGGCAGACCGGCAACCAACAGGCGGATATCCTAAAATTGGTGAAGTGATAAGCTGCGACCTTCCAAGATTAAGTCAAATCCGTCCTGGAGAACTACTTCGTTTCAAAGAGATTTCGTTAAAAAAAGCACAGCAACTATTAATCGCACAAGAAAAAGAACTTAAGGAAATAAAGGCTGCCTGCCAGGTAAAATGGAGGGATTTTAAAGATGTATAAGGTAGATTTGAACTGTGATTTGGGCGAAAGTTTCGGGAATTATACATTGGGTAATGACAAAGAAATCATGCGCTATATTTCATCAGCTAATATTGCTTGTGGTTTTCATGCCGGTGATCCTGCGACTATGAATAAAACAGTTAAATTGGCGATTGAAAGCGGAGTGAGTATTGGAGCCCACCCAGGGTTTCCTGACCTCCAAGGATTCGGACGAAGGAACATGTCTATCACTCCACGAGAAGCTTATGAAATGGTTTTATATCAAATCGGTGCTTTAGGCGCTTTCGTAAAAGCACAAGGCGGTACTTTACATCATGTGAAGCCGCATGGCGCTTTATATAATATGACCGCAGTTGATGAAAATCTTGCAACAGCCATAGCAGAAGCTGTTTATCATTTTGACCCACAACTCATCTTATATGGATTAGCTGGCAGCTCTCTCATTTATGCAGGAGAAAAAATAGGACTTGCAACTGCGAGCGAAGTGTTTGCTGATCGTACGTACCAAAACGATGGAACCCTTACCCCAAGATCAAATCCAAACGCTCTTATTTCTAATACAGGTACAGCTATTTCCCAAGTCGTCAAAATGGTGAAGGAACAAAAAGTCACTTCTATAGATGGAAAAAACATCAGCATTAAGGCAGATACCATATGTATTCATGGAGACGGGGCACAGGCGTTGCAGTTTGCAAAAAAAATCCATGAAGTTTTTGCTATTGAGAAGATTTCTATAGCATTAGAATAGAAAACGAACTACTAATCCAATCATCACGCCAATTACGACTGAAGGCAGGAACAATTTCGTTAGTTTAATAGTAATAGCAGTGGCAAGGCATGCAGCTAAAACAGGTAGAGAAATAACGATTTCCTCATTTGTCGTCATAAAAATTTGTTTCACTATCAAGGCAGTCATTATAGCAATCGGAACGTAACTAAAATACAAACGTAGAGTGGGATTCATTTCATTTCCCGCCATGACGCTTACACCAACTATCCTTGATAAAAAGGTAGAAACTGCTAGTAAACCGATAAGGAGCCAGCTATGCAATTTCGTTCCTCCTTCCTATATAAAGCCCGACTAACGGAGAAACCATTCCAGTAATGATTATCGTCAAGTCATTACCCGGTGCATAATATTCGAGTCCCCACGCAATTATTGCTGCGGCAAGTGCTGTAGCAATAATTGGCTTCCCTTTTAATGAAGGAATGAGAAGGGCTGTAAAAGTAACTGGAAACGCCAAGTCCAGTCCCCATTTTATCGGATCAAACTGCCCACCAAGAAACGCACCAAGATAGGAAGATAAAATCCATGCGAAATAAAATGTCGCAATCACAATCCCAAAATAAAGCGGATCAGGTCCAAATCTTTTAAACCTGGCACTTGCTAAAACAAAGGATTCATCGGATACACCAAAAGACAATAAGCATCTCCATTTCCTTTTAGCAGAAGAAAGACCTTCAGCAAGAGCAGCCCCGTATAATAAATTACGCAAATTTAATAATAAAGTAGTCAAAAAAATACTCGTTAGCGTTGCGCCACCTGCCAACATTGCGACCGTCACTAATTGGACGGAACCCGAGAAGACAAAAATGGACATGGCCACTGTACTCCATATATTTAAATCAGCTTGAGTTGCAAGGACCCCATACGATAATCCATATGCTGCAATGGCAATTGCTAATGGTAAAGCTTGCATAAATCCCACTTTTACCGTACTTATGGTTTCTTTCACATTACTTGGCTCCTTCCATATAAAAGCAAGAAAGCGATATCTGAAATAGTTATTTATATTATAACCTGACTTTTACAGTTGAAATGAAGAAAACAGCCTTAAACCCGTATATATTCAGGATTTTCAGCTGTTTTTTAAATCATTATCTCGACGCTCAAAAAGGACCAAGAAAGTTTAGATGACTATAATAATAACTTGACACATAGTAATGATGCGAGTAATATATTTCGCATGCGAATTATTAGGGTTGGAATTAACTGAAAAGGGAAAGGAGAAACATAGTGAAAAATGCCTTTAATAACGAGATTTTAAATTCTTTTTCAAATATAAATAAAATGCTTTATAAGTTGTCTAAAATCGATGCAGAGCATAACGGTTTAACAGTTCCACAGCTCAAAACATTATACAAAGTTTCTTCCAGTCCAAATATAGGGCTTGTTGAGTTAGCGGAATACCTGAAGCTAACGAATAGCACGGTAAGTGGGGTTGTAGATCGACTAGTCCAGCAAGAACTTTTAGAACGCCATACCCCCTCTCATGATCGTCGTGCCATTACCATTCGACTATCAAAAAAAGGCGAAGAAAAGTTGGAACAAGTTGTGGAAAGTGAATCTTTGTTAGTTAAAAAACTTAATGAAATTGCAAAACTGCCAAAAAAGGACATTGAACAGCTATTAAGTATACATGAACAAATATTAACTATACTAAAACAATAAGTTGCCAGTTCAGGGAGGAATAAACATCATGAACGCAAAACGAATGATTCTGTTAAACGTATTTTTACTTGTCATCCTCGTAGGAGGAGGATTTGCCGGGTACTATTACTATAATCAAAAAGCAATCTATTTGAAGACAAACAATGCTCAAATTGCTGGACAGCAAGTAAATATCGCTTCCCCTGTGAACGGGCAATTAATAGATTGGAAAGTAAAAACAGGTGATTCCTTTAATAAAGGCGATACTCTTGGAAAAGTAGAAATGAACAGCGATCAAGGTCGCATAGAGATGGATATTAAAGCTCCTACCGATGGCACAATCGTTCGCAACAACGCAGTGAAAAATACAATCGTAGGTGCTGGTATCCCGCTTGCAATCAGTTATGACTTTAATAACCTTTGGGTAACGGCCAATGTTGAAGAAACAGATCTTAAGGATATTAAAATTGGTCAAGATGTTGATATTTATGTAGATGCTTATCCGAATACAACATTATACGGCACAGTTGATGAAATTGGACTTGCTACCGCAGGAACTTTTTCACTTTTGCCATCCAGTAATGCAACAGGGAACTATACGAAAGAAACGCAAGTCATTCCTATAAAAATAAATATAGAAGCTTATGCGGAAAAATTGATTCCTGGCATGAATGTAACTGTGCGAATTCATAAGTAGGTGATAAACATGTCGATATACATCGCAGGTTATATTCTTATTTCCATTCTTCTGCTAGTTGTTGTTAATTTCATGGTACTCAAAAGGGATAGGAAGCCGTCGAGTATTCAAAAGAACAATCCGAAATTAGATCTCGATGAAACAGATAGTCAAGCTGCATTGACAGCAGCCCTTGCTGAAAGTGACCCTGATCAGAAAGAATCGGATCCAAAACCAAAAAGCACAATAGACCCAGCTCGATTTGAACATCAGCGTGGAAAAATTGTTATGGCTATGATGCTCGGAGCTTTCGTTGCTATTTTAAACCAAACATTACTAAATGTAGCAATTCCACATATCATGAATGACTTAAGCATTTCCGCAAGCACTGTACAATGGCTATCAACAGGTTACATGCTTACGAATGGAATTTTCATTCCAATCACTGCTTTTTTAATAGCTAGACTCGGCACAAGGAAACTATTCCTATCAGCCGTATCAGCTTTTACAGTAGGTTCGATTATTTGTTCAATTTCAACCTCCTTTTCCCTCCTCATGTTAGGGAGAGTTGTACAGGCTGCCGGTGCCGGAATCATCATGCCGTTATTGATGACCGTCTTCTTAACCATTTATCCTAAGGAAAAGCGTGGTGCGGCAATGGGATTGTTCGGCGTTGCCATTCTTTTTGCACCTGCAATCGGACCTACCTTATCGGGTTGGTTAATTGGTCATTATTCTTGGAGGATTCTTTTTGATATAGTAATTCCTTTCGGGATATTTGCTTTAATATTAGCGTTCTTCTGGATGGTTGATGTTACAGAAATTACAAAACCTAAATTTGATACGTATGGATTTATTTTCTCGACAATCGGCTTAGGTTTTTTGCTTTACGGCTTTAGTGAAGCAGGGAATCATGGTTGGAATAGCACAGTCGTTGTCGTAACCCTTATTATTGGTATTCTCGGTTTAATAGCCTTCATCTGGCGTGAATTAACGACAGATGAACCAATGCTAGAGCTTCGTGTTTTTAAATATGATATTTTCGCATTGACTACCGTTATTGGGTCAATCATCAATATGGCTATGTTTGCTGCTATGCTCTTGCTGCCAATATATTTGCAAAATATTCGTGGGTTTTCTGCCTTGGATTCCGGCTTATTAATGCTCCCAGGTGCAATCGTCATGGCGATCATGATGCCGATATCAGGTAGGCTCTTTGATAAGATGGGCGCACGGTGGTTGGCTGTCTTCGGTCTCATGATAACAGTTATTACAACATGGCAATTCACGACATTATCCACGACCACTTCTTACGGTTTCATCATGTTCTTATATGTAATGCGCATGTTCGGCATGTCCTTTTTATCTATGACAGTGACGACTGAAGGTATGAACCAGCTTCCAACAAGACTTGCAGGCCATGGTACATCTGCTTCTAATACGGCTAGGACTGTTGCTGGAAGTATCGGAACGGCGTTTCTTATTACAGTCATGACAACAAGAAGCGCCTTCCATACGGCAAACTATTCAAATGTGATTGCGACTACAAATCCCTATATAGCTAATAAAATTACAGAACTCGGAACTGGTCTCTCTGCAATCGCTGGAATTCCTGTTAATCAGGGACAGGGTCTTGCAACATCCTTGATATATGGAGAAGCAGTAAAGAAAGCAACAATAAGTGGAATTAATGATGCATTCGTAGTTGCAACTGGTATTGCAGCAGTTGCATTATTACTAGCATTCTTTATTAAAAGGGCAAAGCCTTCCATCAATGAATAAAGATTCTATCAACCCCCCCCTTTTCATGTGAAGAGGGGTTTTAATGTTGGATACATCCTTTCTTTTCTAGTCTCTCATTGATTTTCCAAGCATACATTAGTCATATGACCAGATTAGGGGTGGTACTATGATTATTGATGTCGTTCAAAAAGGAGATACGTTATGGAGTATTGCTAATCGGTATGGAAGCACTGTCCAAAGCATTGCAACTGCAAATCAATTACCGAATCCTAATAAGCTATTAGTAGGTCAGTCACTTGTCATTCCAATTAGCGCAACGCAACATGTTGTCCGTAGTGGAGAAACACTTTGGCAAATAGCACAAAGATACGGTGTTCCCATTCAATCCATCATTCAAATTAACCAATTGACACATCCTTCAATGATTAATGTTGGAATAGAGCTTATCATTCCTGCCAGGACGTACGCGGTTCAAGCAGGAGATACTTTAGCCACAATTGCTCAACGCTTTGGAACGACTGTCCGCGAAATCATGCGTGCTAATCAATTAACACAGACAACTATTTTTATTGGGACTCGATTAATAATTCCATTTTCGAAACCTGTAATTGACGTAAATGCCTATATCATTAATATGGGGGAAACGGGAGGAAGAGAGGTTCGTGAAGTCGGTGAACATTTAACGTATATGTCCCCTTTTGGCTATATTATGCAAGCAGACGGAAGCCTTTCATCTATAAGGGACGAACAAGCCATCCAAGCGGCAAAGGAAACTAATGTCGCTCCTATAATGTGCATTACTAACTTTACTTTCCAAGACCCAGGAACGACTCTAGCTCATACCATTCTATCAAACACACAGCTCCAAGAACGGCTTCTTACTAATGTCATCAATATTATGAAAGCAAAAGGTTATAGAGGATTGAATATTGATTTTGAAAATGTTCGCCAAACTGATCGTGAACTTTATAACCAATTTTTACAGCGTGCAGTCAATAGACTTCATCCTTTAGGCTACTTTGTTTCAACTGCATTAGCACCCAAAACAAGCAGTGAACAAAAGGGATTGTTATATGAAGCTCACGATTATGCTGCGCACGGAAGAATTGTCGATTTTGTCGTACTCATGACATATGAATGGGGATACCGTTTTGGTCCACCACAGGCAATTTCTCCCCTCAATCAAATTAGACGAGTGATTGATTACGCTGTGACCGTTATTCCAAGGAATAAAATATTCATGGGATTCCAGCTATATGCGCGGGATTGGCTCCTTCCTCATGTGAAAGGTCAAGAAGCCGAGACTTTTGATATGCAAGAAGCAATCCGACGTGCGGACAAATATAATGCAACGATTCAATACGATCGCATTTCTCAAACGCCTTTTTATCGATATACTGATGAACAAGGGAGACAGCATGAAGTATGGTTTGAGGATGCCCGGAGTGCTCAAGCTAAGTTTGAACTAGTAAAAGACTATCGTCTACGTGGAATTAGTTATTGGGTGCTCGGTTATCCATTCCCACAAAATTGGCTTTTGCTCGAGAATAATTTTATCGTTCGGAAAGTGTAAAGCCGAGACATATAGTTTCGGCTTTTTATATCATTATATACTTACAAAATGTAAGTTACTTATAATTGACTAGTATTATTTATTGTTATACAATTAACTTAACCACTTATTAGGAGGGTTTATACATGCAACTTAAAGGAATTCATCACGTTTCTGCTATGACAGCAAATGCTAAGTTAAACGTAGATTTTTATACAAAAGTACTAGGAATGAGACTCGTTAAAAAAACTGTTAATCAGGATGATACATCTGTTTATCACCTTTTTTACGGTGATGAAAGAGGTAATCCAGGAACCGAATTGACCTTTTTTGAAATTCCAAATGCTGCACGTAATCATGAAGGAGTCAGCAGTATTTCTGCTCTATCCCTGCGAGTGAAAGATGATGGAGCATTACATTATTGGGCTAAACGCTTTGAGGAACTTGGTGTTGAGCACGAAGAAATAAAAGAACGCGCAGGTCGGGCAACATTGGCTTTTCAAGATCCAGAAGGTCAACGTCTTATTCTAGTATCGGATGAGAATAATGTTGGAGTCGCCGCCGGGGTTCCTTGGGAAAAAAGCGTCGTGCCCCGTGAGCATGGGATAACAGGACTAGGTCCGGTTAAATTAACAGTCCGAATGGCTGAACCGACAGCCATTGTTTTAACCGAATTACTTGGATTTAGAAAAGCTAGTCAGTATGCTTCCCCAGTCCCTGGACAACCAGATATTATCGTATTTGAAACAGGAGAAGGCGGAAGCGGAGCCGAGGTACACTTAGAAGAAAGAAGCGATTTGCCTCCAGAAAGATTAGGTCGAGGCGGCGTTCATCACGTAGCTTTCCGCGTTGAGGATGAAGAAGAATTACGTGAATGGATTACGCGCATACGCTCTGCAAGATTTCCGAATTCTGGGTTTGTCGACCGTTTTTACTTCCGCTCACTTTACTTTAGAGAACCAAACGGCATTTTATTTGAACTTGCTACAGATGGACCAGGCTTTGATACAGACGAGCATATCGATCACTTAGGAGAATCACTTGCTCTACCTCCATTTTTAGAGCCACAAAGAGAGCAAATTGAAGCTAAGCTAAAACCATTAAATACAACGGAGGATTGAAAATGAATCATATTTTTCAGAAGGGACATGATTCTCAAGCCCCTACCCTCCTTCTCCTCCATGGAACGGGCGGGACAGAACACGATTTAATCAATATTGGAAAAATGATTTCTCCAAACTCCTCTCTTCTTGGAGTTAGGGGCAATGTGCTTGAAAATGGGATGCCGCGCTTCTTCCGCCGACTAGCTGAAGGTGTTTTTGATGAAGAGGATTTAGTTTTACGCACAGAAGAACTAAAACAATTTATTGATGATAGTGCAAAGGAATATCAATTTGATCGCAATAA
>NZ_JALIRM010000021.1 GCF_022900255.1 Lederbergia wuyishanensis | reverse complement strand
GTATTACAACAATAACCGGATTAAGCAAAAACTGGCTGGCATGAGTCCGGTTCAATACCGTCTTCACACCAGCCAACTAGCTGCGTAATATGAAACTCTAACTTTTAGGGGTCACATCATCGTGAGGTTCCAACTGGTTATTTTTTTTTGATTGTAGATAACTTATCTTTTATCATTTCATACGCAGCTTTGTCTTCCTTTTTGGCAAAAAACCTCAATCCATCTATTCCTTTAAAAAGCATTCCGCATAATAGCCTCTCTTGAAAATGGGGAATTTCTTCACCGTTTTTTATCCACGCTTCGTGAAAGATTTGAGGGATTTCGAGCTGAGGAGCCCAAAAGTGTATGTTTGCAATATCAAACATAAAGTCTCCATACATCGCCAATTCCCAGTCAATAATAGCTGTAATATCCTGTCCATCCGAAATGATATTTCCTAAATGAAAATCCCCATGAACAAGATACCTTTCTTCAGGTGAATACAATGACAACTCCATCATCATCTCGTAATAATAATCAAAAACCTCTTTTTCTAAGAAACTATGATCAAAGAGTGTATACCAATCCTTCCAAAAACCATCTTGTTCTTTCTGAAAAAACGATTCGATATATTGTTGCCACGAATTAAAAGATCCTTCCCCTTTATAGTCTATTGCTCCATATTTTTCGGTTGAATCGATTGGGATTTGAACGATCTTTTTAAATTCAGTAGCTAGCGCAGGCAAAACATTTTTAATTTCATTTTCGGGATAAGCTTCCAATGATAGTCCGGTTGCTTTTTCTGATATAGAAAAATAGATATCATCAATTTTCCCGTTTCGTTCAATTTTTGGAATGGGAATATCCAGCTGTGATAGTTTTTTATATAGATACTCGTCTTTATTAAATCGATTCCCATTGTTATTAAAATGGATGACATATTCTTTATCTTGAAAACAGAAACTAAAGACTTTGCTCAGTTCGCCAAAATTAATGGGTTGAACATTGGAGACAGAACCTTTCAGTATGCTTTGGATATTCATTATTGCCGTATTTATATCCATATCTATTTTAAAAGACTTCATTATTTCCCACCCCTTTTTCCTTAATTATATCAGTGTTAGACGGTTATTGAGGGGAATTTTATAAATAGTACTTCACCACGCATAGTAGTATGTGTTACAATGCAAATTAAAGGAGGGTTCTTATGGATAAAGCTACTCCTATCAGCAGCGATTTGATTCGTGGTCATATAGATACGATTATTTTGCGCGTTTTATCTGAAGGGGATAATTATGGATATGAAATCATTAAAACTATTTTTGAACAAAGCAATGGGACATTTGAATTGAAGGAGCCATCACTTTATACGAGCTTAAAAAGATTGGAAAAGCAAAAATTTATTTCTGCCTATTGGGGAGACGAAAGCCAAGGTGGCAGGCGGAAGTATTATAAGATTACGGATGCTGGAAAATTGGCATATGAAGAGGCAGTTAATTTATGGATTAGTGCTAAGGAATTGATCGATCTTCTGATTGTAAAAAGAGGTGTAAACGATGAATGAATTGAAGGTGTATGTCGATCATTTATTTAGAAAATACAAGAATCATCGCGATATCGACGAATTGAAGGAAGAAATCTTAGGAAATTTAGAAGCGAAAGTATCTCATCTTATCGCAGAAGGTAAAGATGAAAAAAGTGCCATTGAAAAAGCTAAAAATAGCATTACTAATGTAGATGATCTGATTGATATCAATATTTCTATCAAAATCAATCAGTTTTGGTTTAAAGCCTATCAAATTGCTTTTTTATATGTCATTGTAGCTTGGATTATCACGATTCCTTTTACGATTGTTGGTATCGGGACTTTGATGAATATGACCTTGTTTTTTGTTATTCTTGTTCTTCTGGTGGTCTATATAATTTTAGGAAAAACACTAAAAAGAAATAATGATAAGATTGGCCAATTAAACATTGTGTCGTTTATAAAGTCAAAGAAAGTAATATGGTTGCTATGGGCTCTTTTTATCATCGTTACATGGGGATGTATAACAGCGATCTTATTTGGGAGCAATATATGGTTTGCAAGACCTATTCATATAGATGGGCCATATCAATTCGGAGTATTAGTAGCTCGTTATGCTTTGCCATTTATTTCAATTATCATTCCACTTGTTATTACAGCATGGGAGAAATTAATTACGCAATATGAAGTGGGGAAATTACATGAGTAAGTTAGGAAAATGGATTATTGCATTATTAGTCATAGGAATGATTTTATTTATTACTGTTCAATTCATAGTAATTCCAAAGCAAAACGCAGCTGCTGAGCAATATTTACGGGAACAAGAGAAGCCACTCACACATGATTTGGAGTATATTCAGCAACACAAAAATCCTTATATGGGAAATGCAGGAAACACGACTCAACTTTTTGGTCATCTGCCATTAAGTAATATGCTCAAAGACTTTGAACTCAATTCAGAAGAACTAACGGTGATGGTCAATTTTAAAAAGAAAACTACAGATATTAATAATCAATTATTAAATCAATCTCTTATCTACAACTCTACTGCTGCCTTTGCACTAATAGCGAACCTTGAAAAAATTGAGTATCATTTTTTGGATCAAACCATTAATGTAGATAGACAAAGCATTGAAAGAAGATATCCAAATTTTAATAAAATGACTGAGAGTACAAAAACATGGAATGAAAAAGTTCGAAATCCGTTAAAGAATCCTCAGTATGTAGAGGATTTTATAAAAGATATTTTACCTTAGAGCATGAAACAAAAGAGGGAGGGTGAAGCCAATCTTATGGTTTCTTCTACCCTCCGTTTTAATATTTACACTAGCCCGAAAACACGAAACCCCTTCAACGTTTAGCTGAAGGGGAATGATTTATTCTAGATACTTAACTCCAAAATAATGTGAATGTATTTTCAAAACTAATACTTTCATTTAAATCTCAATTTTGACCACATCTTCGGCATTAAGTAAGTGCAACTGCTAAACCACTAAAGGAAATTGGTCCTACAACAGTAGCTTCTGTTCCACTTGTAATATTTTGAACGGTTACTTGATAAGTATGGGTACCTTGACTCACATTTGAATCTATTGCTTGAAATGTTTCAACATAGTTTACCTCCGACGTAGGATCTGATTCTACCCCCACTTGAAATCTAAAGATTTCTAATCCATCACGGAAGATCCTAAACAACAACTGAGATGTACCAGTAACCCCACGCACGCCTACGGATGAAATTAATTGTACCCGATTGTTAGTTGCATTACTTTGAGGAATAGTTAAACGAATAGTTGCTAATACAGATCTAATAGGAGATTGAGGGATAGCGATATTAACTGAATTAACCCTCCGAGAGGGTTGTGTTGCTTGGTAATCTATAATACTAACCATTACAGCCACCTCCTTAATTTTATACTTTAAAATACGTTACTAAGAAGAAATGGCTTGGATAATATAATTATAATGATAGGTAAATGGTGTCGAAAAATGAAAAAAAGGCTATTTTCTCTTTTGAAATGTTTTTAAACAGTCTATTTTGTCGACCAATTAAGGATAAATTTAATAGGACACATAGTATTTTAAATAATAAATGTTGAATTAATCCTCAAGTACCTTATATACTTTTTTAATCCTTTTTAACTGGGATGTCGTAAGTTGGTTTTCTCTTTTTCGTAACACTGATAATAATTCCTCTTTATTATCGCCCGTTACTGCTAGAATAGTACTTTCAGTATGTTGTGGAATTTCCTTTGGTCTACAAGTTCTCAAATGAGAGAGTAAGAACGGAAAAATTCGTTCGTTGTTTTGCTTGTTTACAGCAGCTAACTTTGCTAGGGTTAAGACTCCCTTATCCATAGTGATAACTGAGCCAGTTTTCATTGCTGAAAATAAAGTTTCAATATGTTCCATTATCATATCAGCTGACACAAGTGCTATAGTAGATAATGCAGTCATGGATCCCCAGACTAATCGATTATTACGACTTTTAAGAAAGTCTATAAAAATTAAAGCATACTCACTTATGAGTTCAGGCTTCATTTCTCCAATTTCATACGCTACTTTTATACAATCCTGTTGAATCTTTTTATCCTTATTAGATAAGTTCTGAATTACTTCTTTTATACCTTCGAGATTATTTGTGTTAACTAATTCATGTGCAAGTTCAATGTTTCGTTCTTCATCTCTACGATTAAGGTGTGTTGCTAACTTGTTTATTATTGTCATAATAATCCCTCTTTTACCGAAAAAATTGGAAAAAAATAAGGGCTATCGAGAAAAACTCGGTGCCCTTATGCTTTTAAACTTGAATATTAAGCCATGACTTTTTCAGATGCTTTACTTGAATCTTTTCTATAATAAAAGATAGCTCCCATCAATACGACAAGTATAAAACCAAAAAGTACGAGTGCCCATAATGTAGCAGATATTGGGTAACGATCGATTAGTTCTCCAGCAATTTTAGGTAGGAAAGCTCCTCCTAAACCACCCATTGCAACGAGTAGGCTGGTTGTCCATTCTTCCAACCCTACTGAATTTTCGTTGATAATCAATAATCCGATTGAGAAAATTCCACCCATTAATAATCCAGTTAAAAAGATGGCTACATAACTAATGATCACAGAAGGTGATACAGCAAATATAATTAATGCGAAAAATTGGCCAATACAACTAATAATGAAAAGTTTAACGTAACCAATTTTATCGATAATGAACGTCATACAAAGCCTTCCTACTGTCATTGCTAACCAGAAAACCGTAATGCTTAGGGCAAGGGAAGATGCATCTAGGCTAGTTGTCTTACTTAAAATCGTAGGCAAGTAGTTTGGAAGCACCATTTCTGTACCCACATACATAAAGAAAAAGAAAGCTCCGATAACCAATAATGGAATTTGTTTTCGAGGGTATCGATTTCTACTGATCTTCTCTTTATTTTGTGTACGAACTTTAACTCGCTTTTTTAAAATAGGGTCCATTTCTCCAAATGAAAGAAAGAACCATCCTAGAAGCGTCATACTTGTAATGATAGCGACGGTTGTAAAAGAAGCATTCCACATTCCGTTCAGAATAAAAAATGCAGAAATCATAGGGATGACAAGTGCTCCAACACCGAAAAATACTTCCGTTAGTACAAGAGTGGAAGCCTTTTTTTCTTTTAAATGTCCAACTATTAGAGCCGCGACAACGGTTTCAGCAATACCAATGCCAGCCCCGCCAATTGGAGCGATGAATAATAAGATATCCCATTTTGGGCTAGATCCAAGTACAAATTGGGCAATTGTAAAACAAAGCAGTGCTAGGGAAATGGTCAATTTACGGCCAATCGCATTTACAATCATTGGAGCAAATGACACCCCGACTAGGAATCCTAAAAATTGATTCATAATCAGTTGTCCGCCATCTCCGTAATGAATACCGTATGATTTAACCATCGGTTCGAGAACGGTACCAATAATAATATGTCCAAAACCATTCAAAGCATAAATAAGACAAGCGAAAAATACAAATTTCTTCATATGATTCTCCTAAAATTTTGATGTCCAAGTTATCTTATCAGTAAAGGTGAAAAAGGTCTATAACAAGAATATTAATATCACATAATAGAGGATTGTAAGAAGATAGTATGGAATAAAAATATAAAACAAAACTAGAGGTGTAAAAGGATGGTTATACGATGGAATCAGTAACTAAAAAGTTATTGCCTGAAGAAGTACAAAAGTGGGTAGTAAATTCAATTAATCCAAAAGCTACTATTGAAACTATTAGTCAATTAAAAGGCGGAATATCCTCACTTGTTTTTAATGTTGGATTAATGGAGAATGGGGGGATAAACGAGTATGTGGTCCGTTTACATTTCCCTGAAGGTTGGAATGAAAATAGTCCAGATTTAGTCATTAATGAAGCTGAGAACCTTCGCTTTACAAAGCTAAAAAAACTTCCGACACCTGAGATCATTGCAATTGAAGAGACAGGGAATCTTTTTGGTTCATATGCTTCAATCATGACCAAGCTTGAGGGCAAGGTTGTTCTGGAGCCCGATGATATGAAATCTTGGCTAAGTGGACTTGCACAGGCCCTTGTGCAAATACATAGAATAAAAGCTGATTTTTCGCGTTCATACTATACATATCAGGACCCTTATACATTCGAGATTCCAGCATGGTCGGGCTTAAAGGAAGAATGGAAAAAGGTTCATACCATTATTAAAGGGGAACGTCCTGAATTCCAGGAGTGTTTTATCCATCGCGACTACCATCCAAATAATGTGCTATGGTCAGGAAATTCTGTAAGTGGAATAGTAGACTGGATTAACGCGTGTAAAGGTCCTGCTGGCGTGGATGTTGGCCATTGTCGAGTCAACCTTGCCCAATTGTACGGGGTGAAAGAAGCGGATATTTTCTTATCTTATTATCAACAGTACGCTGGTCCAACATTTGAGTATAATCCGTATTGGGATATCATTTCGCTCGTCGATTTTCCTTTAGAAGATCCCGAAGTATACCCAGGATGGACGGATTTAGGTTTTAAAGGATTAACGGCTCAATTAATCAAAGAGCGTTTGGATGCCTATATGGTAAGTTTAGTTAATCGTTTTTAAAAATTTTCAACTTAATTTATCGGTTAAACAATGTACAGAAAACTGTATGTTTGTTAAAATGAATATAGCAAATTTGATAATTATTTACATTATTAGTAGGGAGTGGGATGAAAAATGAGTAAAAAAGCTCTAATTGTATGGGGAGGATGGGATGGCCATCAGCCAGAACAAGTCGCAGAAATTTTCAAGGGAATCCTCGAAGAAGAAAATTTTAATGTAGAAGTATCTAATTCACTAGATTCATATGCTGATACAGAAAAATTGAAAGCGTTTGATTTAATTATTCCGCATTGGACAATGGGACAAATTAAAAACAGATCTGCTCTCAATATTTCCGAAGCTATTGTAAGTGGTGTAGGGCTAGCGGGACTTCACGGCGGTATGTGTGATTCGTTCCGAAATAATGTTGACTGGCAGTTCATAACTGGTGGGAATTGGGTTGCGCACCCTGGAAACGATGGAATCGAATATATGGTAAATATTAAGCATTCATCAAGCCCGCTTTTAGAAGGAATTTCAGATTTCAAGGTTGTTAGTGAGCAATATTATTTACACGTCGATCCAGCAGTAGAAGTTTTGGCAACGACTCGTTTCCCTGTTTTTGAAGGACCGCATTCAACAAATAAAGCTGTTGATATGCCTGTTGTATGGACAAAGCGTTGGGGAGCCGGACGCGTATTTTACTGTTCATTAGGGCATCAAGCCAATATTGTTGCAATGCCTGAAGTGACTGAAATTATGAGAAGAGGTTTCCTATGGGCAGCTGAAGGGAAGTCCCTTTACAGCGAATTAGGTGCCAAACTATCAGAAGGCAATGTTCGTTCCTATACTGGAATGGGAGATAGCCCGGATTGATTATCATAAAATCATAAGTTGTGTCTATTAAAAAGGAACTGTTAAGTGTGTAATCACTTAAGGCAGTTCCTTTTTTGTTATGAGAAATAGTATGTTGATTCAAAGCGGTAGCAATTACGTGAATGCTTTAGGATTTAAAGCCTTGGCTTTTTAAAATACATCAAACAAGAATGATTGAAGGTTTATTTAAAACACTAGTGGAACGGCCATTATGACATTTCCACTTTCTTTGGCTGTGATTGGAGAATCATAATCAACGCTCCGCCAATTAATATGATTCCTGTAAATAGAAATCCTTGATTGGCGGTAAGATTTAATAACCCCGTTAACCCTGAGCCGATAACCACACCGATAGAAAAGAATGCATAAAAATATCCATACGCTTTCCCTCGATGCGTTTGTTCTGTAGCTTCAATCAACAAAGAATTAAGTGATGGAAATAGAAAGGCAAATCCGATTCCATAGAGCCCCATCATTACATATAGGAATGGAATGTGATTGCTAAAACTAATGATGATTAAGCCTAAAGCCATTGCTGCCATACCGAATGAGGCGGTCTTCACGGGCTTAATAATGTCAAATAAATTATTGATTGGTAAGACGAATACGAGAATGGCAACAATGCCAAACGTGCTTAAAAGAAGTCCACTCGTTTGTGAATCCTGTCCAAGAGCCACTACTTTTAATGGAAGCATATAGGCAAGTACCCCTTGGGAAAACATTAAGAAAAATGCTCCTGAAAAAGCCCTTAAGATGAGCGGGTTTTTGAAAAAAGCACTTATGGATAATATATCTGCCTTCTCTCTATGTCCTTTCTCAATTTGTTTGCTTCGTAAGAAAATAAAAGAGAGAACACCTAACAAAATCATGAAAAACGCTGTAACACTTAACACGGTCGTTTCACTGGATTTACTTGCAACAATCCCGCTGAATGCTGGTCCAATCACAGCAGCTAGTCCAACGAATGCCCCCGAAAGGGCAGCTCCTTTTCCTTTTTTCTCTTGCTTTGCGGAATTTGCTAAGTAAGTAAAAGCAGCAGGCACTATCAATCCTGCAGTCAAACCATGTAAAAAGCGAATAAAGAGAAGCGACCATGCATCAATGGCGAGAAAATATGAAAATAGCATTGCTCCTGTAAATAATAATCCTAATAATAAAATGACAAATGGACCTCTTTTATCTGTTAAAAACCCAGAAATGACATTTCCGATTGTATTTGAAAAGGAGTACATCCCAACAGCCAAACCTGATAAAAAAGGAGTAGCACCAAGTGATGTTGCAAGAGGAGTCATAATTGGCAGTTGAGTAAATAAATCAAAAAAAGAAAAAAAGACGATTAAATATACGAAAACGCGCATGAACGTTAATGCCCCCATCTACTATACTAAACTTATTTCTATCATCTCTTTTTCAAGATAAATAGGCAAGTGGATTAATTGTGCATTTTTAAGAGAATATATAAAACTCTTCATCAGCCAATAGGCATATATTTTCCTATTTGATGGAACGGGTTATGGCAGGGCGTTCGGGGGGAAGCAGATTATCCAAAATAAATCCCGCTCAAGCCTTGAGCGGGAAGTAAATATTATCAGCTAGGTCGGGGAAGTCTATAAATGGATTCCGGTTTCCCTGAATATTTTGGATTGCTTGGTTTCTGTGTTTTTCATGAAGGAGTGGCGGAAATTGTGCATTCCACTCTCTCAATAATTGGAAGTTCACTCTTTTCCCGAATGGCCGCCGGATTTCGTTTGGATAGCGGAGGATGAAATAAAGCATGGCTCTTGCGACAGTGCCTTTACCATATTCGGGCTCGAAAAAATCAAAGTCGGCGATGCCACAGTTATTGCGGATTTTTTCATCCGGCGATTCAGGATCGTAATAAGGAAAGTCATGAAAGGCAAAGTTGGCTCTCTTCGCATTGCAGCCAGGATCGCACGCAAACAAGTGATGAAGGTCACCTTTCATTGGCTCACGTCCCCCAAACCATGATTGCGGAACGATATGCTCTGCGTTGAACTTGAATTCTTCTGGTACAGTTTTATCTAGGTGATGGGCAGCTTCAACTTTGAAATCTGCTTCCTTTTGCCGTCTGGTGACTTCATAATCCTTTCTGAGCAAATCTGCTGGATGATTTTCTTCGCCTGAATAAATGCTCTTAACGTTTCCATTTGGCTGTAGATCAACCCATGTATATAAATATTCATCTTTGCTGACGAAATAGGACAGCCTGTTTTTATGCGTTCTTTCCACGAGTGAGTGAAGCAGATTAAATTTTTGTCGCGAATTCCCCATGAATAGATCCAACCCGTAATAATATTGAGAAATGAGCTCGCGATCCAATACCTCATCATAATAGGCACGTTCATTTACTTTCATCTTCATCTGATTATGCTGTATGCTCCCGATTCTTTTCTCGAGCTGCTCCAGTCTCATCGAATCACTCCCTAAAGAACCTTCGTTGTCCAAGTTTCACAGTTCCAAATGTCTGTTGTAATTTCGCGGTAAAATTCCGGCTCATGGCTGATAAGAAGTATGGAACCTTTATATGCTTTCAAGGCGCGTTTTAGCTCTTCTTTGGCATCTGTATCAAGATGGTTTGTAGGCTCATCCAACACAAGCAGATTGGATTCCTGATTGACAAGTTTGCATAGACGAACTTTCGCCTTTTCACCGCCGCTAAGCACATCCATTCTGCTCTCGATATGTTTCGTCGTGAGGCCACATTTTGCTAGTACAGAACGGATTTCGTACTGGGTAAACGATGGAAATGAACGCCATAGCTCTTCGATGCATGTATTTGCATTTCCGCCTTGCGCTTCTTGTTCAAAATAGCCGATTTGCAAATAATCCCCAAGCCGGACGCTTCCGGAAATGGGCTTGATTTCACCAAGAATGCTGCGGAGTAATGTTGTTTTTCCAATTCCGTTTGCGCCTGTCAGAGCTATTTTTTGTCCGCGCTCCATTTTCAAGCTTAGTGGCTTGGAAAGCGGCTCATCATAGCCGATGACAAGCTCGTTAGTTTCAAATATGGATTTCCCACTCGTCTTGGCTTCACGGAAATGAAATTCAGGCTTTGGCTTTTGTGCGGAAAGTTCGATGACCTCCATCTTATCCAATTTCTTTTGTCGCGACATCGCCATGTTTCTTGTCGATACCCGGGCTTTATTTCGAGCTACGAAATCCTTCAGCTCTGAAATTTCCTGTTGCTGCCTCTTGTATGCCGATTCAAGTTGCTGTTTTTTCATTTCATATACTTTCATAAAATCATCGTAGTCGCCTACATAGCGATTCAGTTCTTGGTTTTCCATATGATAAATAAGGTTAACTACACTGTTTAAAAACGGGATATCATGTGAAATAAGGATAAATGCATTTTCATATTCTTGAAGGTAACGCTTGAGCCATTCAATATGGACTTCATCCAGATAGTTGGTCGGCTCGTCCAAGAGAAGAATATCGGGCTTTTCCAAAAGCAGCTTCGCTAGCAGAACCTTAGTCCGTTGACCTCCTGAAAGCTCTTGAACATCCCGTTCAAGACCAATTTCATCAAGACCAAGACCGCGGGAGATTTCCTCAACCTTAGCATCGATTAAATAAAAATCGTTATGGGTGAGAGTATCCTGGATGATGCCTGTTTCTTCAAGCAGCTGCTCGAGCTCCTCAGGGGATGCGTCGCTCATTTTTTCGTAAATACCATTCATCTCTGCTTCTAGATCAAATAAATATTGAAATGCCATCTTCAGGACATCTCTTATGGATAAGCCTTCTTTAAGGACGGCGTGCTGATCCAGATAGCCGACTCTTACCTTTCTCGCCCATTCAACTTTCCCTTCATCTGCTTGGAGCTTTCCTGTGATGATATTCATAAAGGTGGACTTTCCCTCGCCGTTTGCACCGATAAGTCCGATATGTTCGCCTTTTAAAAGACGAAATGATACATTATGGAAGATAGCACGGTCGCCAAAACCGTGGCTTAGCTTACTGACAGATAGTATACTCATGTTACACCTCATTAGATGGATTTTAATTAATGGATCTTTTCTTAGTCATTGTTGCTTTTTTTGATTTAAATAGTGCCGCTTAGAAAAGAGCTACTTACCTCATAAGAATCCCTGAACTCACTTTTTAGGGGTAAAATCTAGCTTTTAGGTTTTAACAATAAAACAAACTTTACGAAAACAGCCTAATTTATTGAATCATTGTCCGCAGCATTATTCTGCAGATTGCGCCGAGTTCATTGTTGAATAGGTGCAACTCTCAACGCTCAACGAAAGATCAATGCTGGACCAATGGATTGTACAAAGAAAATATTAATCTTACATTTGAATGGAAATAGAATCTGAATGGGAATATTAACAAAACTACGCTTAAATATAATTGAGCATAGTGTATGACCAATTCATAATGTTCATGGTTATCCTTCCTTCCCATTTATTATAAGCACAAACCCTCTTCTTGAAAATAGGAAGAGGATGGTTCAAGCGAACAGAATTGGGGAAAGAAAAGACGAGAGAGATTGGGAGGGATCCTATATGAATAAAGAAAGTCAATTTGACTCAGTATTTAACCAGTTGAAAGGCCAGCTGGACAAGCTACCGATAGCAGGCAATTCAAAGAAAAAAATGCTATCAAAACTGAGTGAATTGAAAGAAATCACCGTCGATGCTCGGGAGCCGCGAATTGCACTCATAGGGAGGAGAGGAGCAGGGAAGTCCTCCCTCATCAATGCCCTGTTCGGTGAAGCGAAACAGTTTGTCAGCCCTGTGCAGGCTGGAACGGGGCGCGGAAAATGGTTTTGGTATCCTTCTGAAGATGAGAAAAAAATCCGCCTGCTTGATTCACGGGGGCTCGGAGAAAGTGAAAAGCCAATTGAAAGCACGGAGGAAGCATCAGCCTTTGACCAGTTGAAAAAAGAATTGGAGGCAGAACAGCCTGATGTATTATTATTCCTCATCAAAGGGAAGGAAACAGATGCGAGGATTGAAGAAGATTTACGGGAATTGAACTTGCTGCGATCATTCGTTAAGGAGACCCATCAATACGATGTTCCTGTCATCTGTGTTGTGACTCAGGTGGATGAGCTGGATCCGCCGTATTACAAAGAGGTTCCGTTTGACGCTAATCCTATTAAGGCAGCCAATATCAAGACAGCAGTCGCCTTGATGGAAAAGCGGTTCCAGGAAGCGGAAATACCGCTTCTAAACATTATCCCGGTCTGTACGTATACGGATTTTAATGAAGAAGGCAATATTCTCTTCGATATGCGGTGGAATGTTGATGAGGTAGCCTCTTATTTAATTGATTCGCTACCAAATGAAGCAATATTGAAAACAGCAAAGGCGGCCCAAGCCAAATCAGTTAAAAAAAAAGTCGCACAAAAAATTATTTTGACAATGTCGGGAATCGCAAGCATCGTCGCACTTGAGCCAATTCCGTTTGCCGACATGCCTATTTTGACAGCTTTGCAAGCGTTGATGGTAATGGCTATCGCCTACATTGCCGGCCGCGAGATTAGCAGGAAAACAGCTGCTGAATTCATAGGTGCGGTTGGGGCTAATCTTGGATTGGCGTTTGCAGTAAGAGAAGGAGTCCGCTCAGTGGTCAAGCTCATACCTGCTGCTGGTAATGTCATTTCCAGTGCTGTGGCCGGTGCCGTAACTTTTGGGATCGGAAAGGCTGGCATCGTGTATTTCATAGATGGGAATGATATAAAAAAGGCAAAAAAGGCTTTCCAAACAGGTAAAGAACAGTATAAAAAGGATTAGGAATACGAAAGTAAGTATTTGGAGGTAAAAGAGGGATACCGCACTTTTATTAGAGAGTTGTTCGTTGTAATCCTTGCTGTTTCTAACAAGGAAATTGTCCCTTGACAAAACTGAAATTAAATAATATCTTTAAAACAGCTACTTTGTAAAACCAAGTAGTTGTTTTTAAAGTCACTATCTTGTTAAGCAAAATAGCCAAGGTCTTTTTTTTTTTTTATTTGCTATCTTGCTTAGCAATATAGTTAGGGAAGGAGGGTGCAGATGTCGATACGAAGCCAGCTATTAAAAGGGATATTAGATGGATGTGTGTTGGCTGTGATCGAGAAAGAACCCGTTTACGGGTATGAACTTTCAAAAAAACTACAGGATATTGGCCTTGAAGATGTGAGTGAGGGAACGATTTATCCCGTTTTGTTAAGGCTTCAAAAAAACGGATTAATAAGGGGAGAGATGAGGCCATCGGATTCGGGGCCAAATCGGAAATATTATTTTTTGACTGAGCTTGGGGAAGAGGCTTTATTGACCATTACGGAAGAATGGAATCAAATAAGTGAGCCTGTCAATGCATTGTTCAAAAGGAGAGAAGACTAACGATGAATGCAAAAAAATTAATAGAAGAAAACAATCGAAAGAGAGAATTATTGACACCGGAAAATGAAGCTTATTACAGCGATATGTTGGTTTATATTCGCCTTCAAATGTCTCTATCAGAGCAACAATCGGAAGAAGTTTTAATGGAATTGCTTGATCATTTACTTGAAGGACAAGGAGAAGGTAAAACCGCTAAAGATATATTCGGTGAAGACCCAAAAGCTTTTGCTGATGAAATCATTGAGCAATTGCCAAAAGAAAAGAAGCGAGCGGTGATCCCTTTTGTTGCAGGAATCGTAGCCAATATTGTCAGTTGGGTCTTAATCATTAGAGGAATTCTTTTTTTCGTCTTGTCACAGTTTACAAAGGTGAGAATCGAAGTTTATATGATTAAAACGGTAGTAGTTGCATTTGTCATTGCGTGTTTCGTTAGCTTTACGATTTGGTTTATTTTTAGATTAATTAAAAATACATTGTTTAAAGAAAATAAAAATCAAAAAATGGACATGATTAAGGTTGGGATAGTTGGAGCAGGAGGTATGGTCGTCGTTATTATAGCTACAAGGTTTATTCCAGAAGTTGGACCTTCATTTAATTTTACGTGGTTGGCATCTTTAATTGCTGGAGGAGTTCTCTGGTTAGTTGTGTTTACGACGAAAAAAATTTGGAGGTAGATAAAATGTTATCAAATAAAAGTGAGAGATTCATTGAGAATCTTCGATTATATCTAATGACATCGGGAAAAAAAGAAAAAGAAATAAATGAACTAGTAGATGAACTAAGGAATCATCTTATTGAATCAGAAAAACACGGAAAGAATATTGAGGATATTATAGACTGCACTCCTGCTGAATATATGGCTTCTCTTAAAGGGGAAATGAAGACTGATTATAAAAGTCTATTAAAAAATCTACCTATCTTTTTTCTGGGAGTCATTGCTTATTTTATGATGGGACCGGCGATAAGAGAGGAATTTGAATTGAATATTGTTCAAGTATTTGGATTTCCGATTATAGCCGCAATTGGACTAGTTATTTACGTTGCCTTTTTACAACGTGCAGGGAAAAATCAATATTCCAACAAGAAACTTTTCTTTGCTGGAATGATTGCAAGTGCAAGTGTGATGATACTTTTTATCTTATTAATGGTAGTGAGTGGAATTTTTATTGAACCTTTTTATAAGGCAAGCATACTTTCAAATTGGATCATTGTAGCGATATGTTCCTTCATTTTTATTTTCGGTGCATTATGGGCAAAAGCATGGTTTCCTATTTGGATCCCGGCGATTCTTTTTATTCCCGACTTCTTCTCTAGGTTCTCGAACTTAAATGAGGAAATGATACTTGTTCTCGGCTTTGTATCTTTTATATTGCTCTTTATTTTAATCATTTTAAGTATAGTGGTGACAGAGAGAAAAAAGCCAAAATTAACATAATTGATATGTTAATTTTGGCTTAACAGCTGTTTTCGTTGATAAGTAGACAGCACTACTCCTCCTACAATGAAAATCGAGCCTATTATTTCTACGCCTGTAATTGGTTTGAATAATAGTACGAGTCCAAATATCATTGCGACAAAGGGCTCAAGATTTGATAATATAGATGCCTTGGAAGCATCAACATGACGTATATTACTATTCCAAATAAGTGTAGCCAGCCCATGAACAATAACGGCCGTTCCGATCAAAAGCGCCCAATCAGTGATGTTGCTACTGATTCGTAATGGATTATCGAGCGAAAAGGCAAAAAAGATCGAAACAAACAAGCCAACAACATTCGAATATAAAGTAATCATAAGTGGATCGATTCTTTGGGAGAGTACTCTTGTCATAATAATCATAATTGCAAAGGTGACCATAGTGACTACAATCCAAATTAGACCACGATCCATGTGTATTGACGATAAACTCCCTTTTGTTACAACGAAAAAAATCCCAATAATCGCTACAATAGAGCCGAAAGCCATTCGAGTAGATAATTTTTCTTTTAAGAAGATTGCTGCTAGAACACTAGTTAAAATAGGAGTTGTCGCTAATATTAATGCGGAAGTTGTGGGATCAGCTGTTTGTAGACCTACAAAAAAAGACCATTGATTAATAAATACTCCGATAAACCCCAGAAAGAAAATAACAATTACGTCATTTTTATTTACACGGATTAGCTGTTTTTTATAAGACAATGCAATTAAAAAAAACACAA
This sequence comes from Lederbergia wuyishanensis, assembly GCF_022900255.1. Taxonomy (GTDB): domain Bacteria; phylum Bacillota; class Bacilli; order Bacillales; family Bacillaceae_C; genus Lederbergia; species Lederbergia wuyishanensis. The sequence continues at coordinate 19,506 of NZ_JALIRM010000021.1, read as the reverse complement.
TGAAGACAAGTCTCAGAAATGTTAATAGAGCAGGAGAGAAGCTTTGAACTAAAATTTTCCCGAATACAAAATTACTGCCCCAAACGACTACACAAAAAGTTAGCCAAGAATAAGCCTTAAACATAGATGAATCCATCCTTTAACAAATTGCTAACTTTTCTATTCTATCCGCAAAAGGATGCATCGTAAACTTATATGCAATTTACTATAAAATATTAAAGACTTCCTTTTAAACCATAGTGTGTTGGGGGCATTTCGCTTTTTCTTTTTTACCCTTCCATCTACTCCCAGTGTGGATCCTCTATTTTTTTCCACTGATATTGATGGAGGTTAATCTGATTGTTTTTGATAACCTCGATACCTTCACTTTCTAGCAATAACTGTTGCTGAAAGGCAGTTTCGGGGTCTGCTATCACAATTTCGCCCTTGGCATTAACGACACGATGCCAAGGAAGTTTATATTTTGAACTCATGGAATGAAGGATTCGTGAAACTTGTCTGGCGCCACGTGGACTTCCAGCTAGTCGAGCAATTTGTCCATATGTTGCAACACTACCTCTGGGTATTGATTGTATAATGGCTATTACTTTTTCTGTAAAAGGATTCATTTTAAACCTCTCCAATCATTTTTTAGTATATCATTAATATAGATCGCAATTAGAAAGGGAGGCTAAATAGATGATGATTAAGAAAGCTGAAGAAGCTCAATCAGTCAATGAGGCTCGGTTTACGAAAAACATTATATTTAATGAAGGAAAAAGCACAGTATTCATCCTGAATTTTCTTCCAGGTCAAGCCTTGCCGCCTCATCCACACCCTAATGCGCATGTTTACTTATATGTAATGGAAGGTAATGGAATCTGTACAATTGATGATGAAAAGCACGATATTACTGTAAAAGACATAATTCATTGTGAAAATAAACAAGTTTTGAGCATTGAAAATACAGGCAGTGAACGACTAAGTATTTATGTTGTTTTAGCTAGAGAATCCTCGTAACGCAACGAGGATTTTTTGTTGCATAGAAAATAAAAAATTAAAACCTTGTAGATAACTTTCTAGGTAATAGTTTCCGTCTAGTAACAGCAGCTCGCGATTTTGTTCTATAATGGAAGGTAATAATTGTTAAAGGGAAGATCGATATGGCGAAAATCATGATTGTAGAGGATGATCCGAAAATTGCAAAGCTTCTTCAAGGTCATCTTGAAAAGTATGGATATCAAGCTACTCTAGCGGAAGATTTTGATTATATAATAGAACTTTTCATGAAAGTAAATCCAGACCTGGTTCTCCTAGACATTAATTTGCCAAGCTATGACGGGTATTATTGGTGTAGGCAAATTCGGAAAATATCAACATGCCCGATTTTGTTTATTTCAGCTAGGTCAGGTGAAATGGATCAAGTGATGGCCTTAGAAAATGGTGCAGATGATTTTATAACAAAACCGTTTCATTACGAGGTGGTTATGGCTAAAATACGGAGCCAATTACGAAGAGCGTACGGGGAATATGCCTTAAAAGTTGAAGAACGAACCGTTGAAATTGATGGACTAATCCTATATATGGAACGGATGGAGGCGAAAATGGGAGAAAAGACTGTTTTATTAACTAAAAAAGAAGCTATCTTGCTAGAAACGCTGATGAAACGTTCTCCACGATTGGTCAATCGCGAAACAATTTTAGAAAAGCTTTGGGATGATCAATCATTTGTTGATGAAAACACCCTAAATGTAAACGTGACACGTGTGCGAAAAAAATTGCATGAGCTAGGCATTCATGAGGCGATTGAAACTGTCCGGGGAGCGGGATACCGGCTAGTTCCTAATTGGGTTGAAGAGAGATGAAGTTATTTTTTCGTGATAATCTTGCACTAATCATTGTGAATATCGCACAAATGATAGCGGTCTTGTCTATCTATATAATGGATGGCTACCGCAATTACTTAACTGCTCTTTATTCTTTATTTATCGGGATTTGCTTATTAACAGCTTACTTATTTTACCGCTATTTTACACATAAAGATTTTTACAAGAGGCTATCTAATCCTGTTCATAAGCTTGATGAGGTAAATGAAATGCTAGGATTTTCTCCACTTCCTGAAGCATTGACTCACCTTCTAAAATCACAACATACTCAATATATGAATGAACTTCACCTTCAAGAGAGAAAACGGAATGATCATTTAACTTTTATCAATCAGTGGGTACATCAAATGAAGACCCCTCTTTCGGTCATCCAATTGATCACCCAAGAGGAGGATGACGAACGTTTCACCAGCATTCAAGAAGAAGTAGATAAAATTGGGAAAGGCTTGGATATGGTTTTATATGCCGCTAGACTTGAGACGTTTGAACATGACTTTCAGGTGGGTCCTGTTAACTTAAGAAAAATAGCGGAACAAGCAGTCAGTGAAAATAAACGGCTTTTTATTAAAAATCGTGTTTACCCAGAAATCCAGATTGACCCAAACATTTTCGTTGATTCGGATGAAAAATGGTTGATGTTTACGTTGAATCAGTTAATCACGAACGCTGTAAAATATTCAGCAGGAAAATCGCAAAAGATTTTTATACAAGGTTCACAAAGATGCATCGAGGTTCGAGACAATGGAATAGGGATTCCGAAGTCAGATATAAAGCGAGTATTTAATCCATTTTATACTGGAGAAAATGGTAGGAGGTACCGTGAATCAACCGGAATGGGGTTATACCTTGTTAAAGAAATTTGTGATAGGATTGGACATGATATTGAGGTTGAATCAGAAGTAGGTAAGGGAACAACCGTAAAAATAACATTCCTTACAAAGATGTAAGGAAACTGAAAGATAAATAGATGGTTGAAGATTCCTCTTTTCATCTACAATAACGATAGATGGAAAGGGGATTTTTATAATGGAAATGTTAAAAATCAAATATTTAAGTAAAGTGTATGATGGAAAAGTTGCTTATAGGGCACTATCAGATATAGATTTAACCATTGAAGAAGGTGAGTTTGTTGGGATTATGGGACCTTCCGGAAGCGGAAAGACAACCCTTTTAAATATGGTGGCAACAATTGACCAGCCGACGTCCGGGTCGATTTTAATTAATGGTAAGGATCCGTTTCGCCTAAAACAAAATGACCTTGCTTTATTCAGGCGCAGGCAATTAGGTTTTGTTTTCCAAGATTTCAATCTACTCCCGACGCTTACAGTTGAAGAAAATATTGTCCTGCCGCTTACATTAGACGGAGTAAATGTAAAAGTAATGGATGAAAAAGTAGAAGCCATTGCTGAAAAATTAGGGATTAAGGAAATTTTGAAAAAGCGTATTTATGAAATTTCTGGAGGGCAGGCGCAAAGAACGGCTATTGCACGTGCTACAATTCATTCCCCGCAAATGGTGCTGGCGGATGAGCCGACTGGAAATCTTGATTCGAAAGCATCCAGGTCTGTGATGGAAATGATGGAATCGATCAATAAAAAAGATAATACGACGATGATGATGGTTACACATGATCCAATTGCAGCTAGCTATTGTAACCGAGTTGTATTTATTAAAGACGGGAAATTTTATAATGAAATTCACCGTGGGGATAATCGCCAAGCCTTTTTTCAAAAAATCATCGATGTACTGTCACTGTTAGGAGGGGATTCAAATGACCTTCAGGCAGTTCGCATTTAACAATGTATTTCGTAATAAAAGGACATATGCCGCTTACTTTTTAAGCAGTATGTTTTCTGTTTTAGTGTTTTTTGTTTACGCCATATTTGCATTCCATCCTGCACTTAAAAATATTAATGCGGAAGTAGCGATAGGCCTACATTTTGCTGAAGGGATTATTTATGTTTTCTCATTTATATTTGTGCTAGTTTCAATGAGCGCATTTTTAAAATCAAGAAAAAAAGAATTCGGTCTTATGGTCATGCACGGAATGACAAATATGCAGCTTCGCAAAATGGTCTTTTTAGAAAATGTCTTTATCGGTTTTTTTGCGACCGTGTTTGGAATGCTGATAGGCGTTGTTTTTTCAAAAATGATTTTATTAGCTGCGGAAAATGTGTTGAATTTAGATGAAGTTTTGCCTTTCTATTGGCCAGTTAGCGCTATAGTATTGACGTTTGTAGCGTTTCTGTTTCTATTCATCGTTATATCCTTTTTCACGGTTTCGGTTTTGAAAGGGAATAAGCTCGTTGATTTAATAAAAGGAAGTGCAGCTCCTAAAAAAGAGCCAAAAGCATCTATTGCATTATCGTTGTTAGCCATTTTCCTTTTAGGTATTGGGTACGCAGGTGCTTTAATAGCCCGTAATTTGCAGGTCGTTATAGCGATGATTCCTGTTACAACAGTCGTCATTATTGGCACATATTTTCTTTTTACACAGCTTAGTGTGTTTTTGATTAATCGATTGAAAAAGAACAAATCCTTCTTTTTGAGAAAAACAAACATTGTCGTAATGTCCGATCTTGCTTATCGGATGAAAGACAACGCGAGAGCCTTTTTCTTCGTTGCAATTGTTTCTACTGTAGCATTTTCTGCGATTGGTGCGCTTGTTGGGTTTAGGACGATGATGACAGCAGATTTGTTGAAAAATAACCCGTTTGCTTTTGAATATACATCTAGAGAAGACAACCATTTAGAAACGAAGCATATCCAACTAATTAGAGATGAACTTGAAAATTTGCGATATAAAGAAGTAAGAACGGATATTAAACGAGTGCTTTCGACTAGTGATTCATATAATGTTACGAGTGAATCTGGATACAATCATTTACTTGCAATGGTAGGTGAGGAAGCTGAGCAAGTTAACCTTAAAGAAAATGAAGCTATTTTGCTATTTTACGAAAGTGCGATTGATGGAACCTCCAGGCCTATACAGCATGAAAAGATCACTTTTGGCAATCTAGTGCTGGAACAGGAAAAAGCCATTCCTACTAATGTATTTCCAGCATATCGAAATTTTCTAGTGGTTTCTGATGAAGTGTTTGATCAGATGAAAACCTATGAATGGAAACAAACATACTATGCTTTTTATATGAAGGATTGGAAACAATCAGCAGAAGCAGGAAAAAAATTATCAAGTAAGATCGGTGAATTTGACAGAGAAGGTAAGCATGAATTTTTTTCATTAGCTTATTCATGGCATGAAATCAATCAGGCCTTTGGTGCCGTTTTATTTATAGGATTATTTATTGGAGCCGTATTTTTCATATCAGCTGGTAGCTTTCTATACTTCAGACTATACGCTGACTTCGAAGATGAAAAGCGAAAATTTTCTGCAATAAGGAAGTTAGGATTGACGGATAAAGAATTGTCTAAAATCATTACGATTCAATTGAGTTTGCTGTTTTTCGTTCCAATTATTGTTGCCCTTATCCATGGGGCGGTAGCTTTGACAGCGTTAGAGCATATGTTTAATTATAGTTTGGTAAAGGAATCGACTTTGGTACTAAGCAGCTTTGCTGGCATACAAATCATTTACTTTCTATTTATTCGATCGAATTATATTCGAAAAATTAGACGTTCAATTTAGGCACTCATCGAGATGAGTGCTTTTTTCTGGAACCTTTATCCTTTTCAATCGTAAGGAAAGATATCGGAGTCAAATCGCAAGAGAAAATTTGCGAACGACGAAAGGGGATTGGATACGATGGAGACAGTTTTGTCGGTCGAAGGGCTTGGAAAGTCTTTTAAACAAATTCAAATCATTCAAAATATAAATTTTGATGTAAGAAAAGGAGAAATCATGGCTATTCTTGGTCCAAATGGAGCAGGAAAATCGACGACCATCCGAAATATAATGGGGATTATGTATCCAGATGAAGGTTCTGTGAACTTTCATAACTATGCATCTGGAGAAATTCCTCGTAATAAAATTGGTTATTTGCCTGAAGAACGTGGGTTGTATAAAAACGTAAAAGTGTTGGATATGATTTTGTATTTAGCTGAACTGAAGGATTACCCGATTAAAAAAGCTAAGGCGAGAGCACTTGAGTACCTGGCAAAGTTAGGACTGGAAGGTAAAGAAAAAGTTTCTGTAGAAGAATTGTCAAAAGGAATGGGGCAAAAGGTTCAATTTATTGGATCGATTATTCACGAACCTGAATTATTGATTTTAGACGAGCCTTTTTCAGGATTAGACCCGGTGAGTCAGGAAGTTTTTAAAAATGAAATTAAGGATTTAGCGAGCAAAGGAACAGCGATTCTATTATCTTCACATCAAATGAATATGGTCGAAGAAGTATGTGATCGTTTATTTATGATCCATCGCGGTCAAAAAGTGATTTATGGAACATTGGCAGAAGTCAAAAATCAATATTCTAATTTTAAATGTACAATCCGCGGTAAAAATGACATTTCGTTATTAGAGAGACTTTCTCACGTGAACCGTGTTGAACAAAAAGGCGACGTATCTGTTGTTTATTTATCTCAGGATGTAGTCGTTCCTCTTTGGCTTAGGCAGTTACCTGAAAACTTAAATATACAGGAGCTTTCTATTGACCGGATTTCACTCCATGAAATTTTTATCGATGTTGCAACGGATCAACATATTGTAAACGAGAGGAGTGCAGTCAATGCGTAATAGCTTAAAAGTAGCAAAATGGGAGATTAAAAGAAATATGATGAACAAATCGTTCATTATTTCTCTATTATTGACTCCTGCTCTTTTCATGTTTTTCTTTTTTGTTCCCCAACTATTTAGTGGTGGGGATGACAATGCCGATACTGTTAAAGTTTTTGTCCTAGACGAATTAGGAGTTTGGGATGATGTGAAGGCAATTGTAGAGACCCAGGATTTAAATTGGGATTTGCTTTTAACAGAAGTAACGGAGCCAGAGATGCAGGAACAAGTAACCGATACTGAAAATACAGTTTATATCCCACTTACAGAAAAAACGTTGAACGAGGGATTAATCAATCTATATATGAGTGAAGATGTAAGTGAAAACTTTGTCTATGAGGCTTATACACTTGAAGCACCCTTACGCCAACTACAAATTGATAGACTTGGACTATCTGAGGAGCAAAAAAATGTAATTGCAAAAGGTATTTCGGTTCAGCAAGCAGACTTGGGTGAAGCAACATCCGACGGGGGAACTGCTGAGAATGAGGCCGTAGACGAGAATGATCCACTAAAAAGAGTGATACCTGGTGCCTTTGCGGGAATTATCTTGTTTTCAATAGTCATGACAGGAATGATGATTTTCACTTCTGCTTCTCAGGAAAAGAAAGAAAAAGTAGCAGAAATCATCTTGTCTTCTGTCACCCCAGGTGAATTAATGCAAGGGAAAATCATCGGCTACTTCGTATTAGGAATCACTCAAGTTGTTGTGTGGCTCGCGGTCGGCATGCCGCTAGTTGCCTGGAAATTAGAACTGCCACTGATGGAATACTTATTGGTTCCTGAGTTGTTGTTGCTATTATTGCTGGCCGTTTCAGGATATCTATTATTCTCTTCAATTTTCGTAGCGATTGGTGCAACGGTAGAAGACATGACAGCAACGAGCAACTTCCAAGGAATCGTCATGATGCTCCCGTTTTTACCTTTAATTTTTATCGGACCAATTATTTCAGATCCGAGCGGTATCATCGCCAAAATCGGCTCATTCTTTCCAATCACGTCACCAGCCGTCTGGATTATTCGTCTCTCTATGCTTGATGAATGGCCATGGATTGAAATTATTATCGCGTTAGCCATACTTTTTGTGACAATCTGGTTGATGATGAAAGCCGCAGGAAAAATATTCAAAATCGGAATTCTTATGTACGGGAAAAATGCTACGCCGAAAGAAATATGGAAGTGGTTGTGGGCGTAGTTTAAATATAGGTAAAAGCTCTCGGTGAATGTTGAATCCGAGAGCTTTTTTAATTTGCAAAAATATCCTCTTTTAGAATTATTACCGATATAGAAGAGATTACTATAAAAAAATCAATTATTATAGCGATTCATTTTTCAAAACAATGGCAAACTAATCAAACCTTTGACCAGATGTAAAATGGAACGTTTTTTTTCTTAATACGTCTAACATATAAAGGGAAAAAGGGGTGAGAAAATGAGATTTCGATTTTGGTTGTTTCCATTGGCCATTTTTCTCCTTTTCATTCTAACTGGATGCAAATCCAATGATACTTTGGCAAAAGCTAATTCTGGTGCCAATATAGTAAATAAGCCATCCAAGGAAGGTGCTTATGTAGTAAAAAAAGATGGAGAAATGGTCTTAGTAGTAGATGCCCAGCCCCAAGATTTTAGCAAATCGGGTGGGGTAAAAGAATTCTATAATGCAATTAGCTTCTCGAATGTAAAGGGAAAAATAGAAATCGGTCAGAGGGTAAGGATCGAAGTTGATGGCCCTATTATGGAATCATTTCCGGCTCAAGCAAAAGCTGGGAAAATTGAAATACTGCCTACGTATAAACCAGATAAAGCTGATTTAACTGAAGCTCAAGTAGTAAGGGAAGCCGTGAAAGTAGCGGAAAATAAGTCCAACTGGTTTCCTGCCATACGGCATATTGAATATAACGAAGCACAAGATATTTGGAAGGTTGGAATCAAACAAGGAGAAAGCGAGTATGAGTTGGATATTGAAGACAAGGTAGAACAATAGAAAATTTGGAGAAGCACATCTATGCTTTAAACGGATTTTTTTCGTATAAGAAACAAAAGCAAACATGCTTTGAATGATGAATATAGGATAGTTCCATTGATGAATCCTCAAACACCCTTGAATACCGCGCGTTAAAATTTCTTATATAAAGGAAAGAAACTTTCACTGGAGGAAATAGAAAAAGAAGGTTAAACGCACCCAATGCCAAATATATTATAATTTGGTTATCACTAGGAACATTGGGGGAAACAAACTTGGAACATTCAGTAGAAAAACAATTCACTTCTGAAATCATGAATAAAATCTTGAGTACCTATCATTTAGATACTAACTTTAAAAAGCTCGGTGATTTTGAGAATTATGCTTTTGAAGTTAATCATGAGGGAGAAGCGAAAATATTAAGAGTTACGCATAGTTCACATCGTACGCAAAAGGAATTAGAATCGGAGTTGGATTGGATTCAATATTTGCATGGTTGTGGAATCAATATTCCAGCGGTGTTTCTATCTCCAAATGGGAATACAGTGGAGGCATTTCAGGCAGAGGATTCCGTTTTCTATGCCTCTTTGTTTGAGAAAGCACGGGGAAATCCTGTGAAGCTAGTTGACTTTAATGAGAAACTTTTTCGTATTTGGGGAAAAGTGATTGGAAAAATGCACAATTTTACAAAAAGCTATCAACCAGGGGAGAACATCCAGCCACGTTATCAATGGGATGAAAATGATTTATTGCGTTTAGAATATTACTATCCTGAGTCTGACAAAGCAGCCTTGAAAGCAGCTCGGAATGTCGTGGCAGAAATCGAGAAATTGCCAAAAACGAAAGATTCTTATGGACTTATCCATACAGATATCCATGCTGGAAACTTTTTCTATGATGGGGATGCAATTCATATTTTCGATTTTGATGATGCAAGCTATCACTTTTTTGCGTCTGATATTGCCATTCCGCTTTATTATTCTCTCATTAGTAAGCATTTATATGGAACAAGGGAGGAGCGCAATGAATTTGCAAGAGAGTTCATGCAAGCTTTTCTGGAAGGGTATCGCGAGGAAAATGAGCTTTCACAAGAATGTATCGAAACGATTTCGTTGTTTTTAAAGCTAAGGGATGTTGATTTATATTCTGTTTTTAGTAAAAAAGTGCCGGCTGAGGAACGAACAGAACGAATGCAGCATTGGATTGCTGAAATCAAGGAACGTATTGAAAAAAACGAGGCGATTGTGGATCTTGATTTGATTAGTAACATTATATAGATTACCAAGTCACACGGCTGTCCAACAGGTTCTATTCATATTATTATCATTGTTAAGGCGTACACCTGGCTTAAGAAATTCATTTATTAAAAAAACTCTCCTTTTTCATGACAAAAAGAAGAGTTTTTTTGCTTTATGAATATTTGAATGGAAGGAATCTTTAAGCCTAGATTAGAAAGGATTTGGAATTACCACGTTTTATCGGGATGACAGGAATCGAACCTGCGACCCCTAGCACCCCATGCTAGTGCTCTACCAAGCTGAGCTACATCCCGATATTTCACTCTAATTATAGGACACGATCAGAATATAAACAATCGTCTTAATATTTTATCTACTCTTGCTCGATCTTTTTCTGGTACTCGGATAAAGTTTTCATTAAAATAGTCGGAATTTGTCCGTTTTCTAAAAAGGCAAGTCCAGTCTCCTCTTCATTTTCTTCCTTAATTGCAGATACTTCTTTTTGAAGCTGTTCCATTTTTCGATCCAGTTCAGCCGCGACTACGGCTGCATTTCGAAGTTCATTTGCAAGTCTTTCAGGAATTTCCTTATTGTATTTGTAATAAATTTTATGTTCTAAGCTCGCCCAGAAATCCATCGCGATTGTACGAATTTGAATTTCAACATATGTATTTTCAGTACGATCCGTCATGAAAATAGGAATTTCCACGATCATGTGAAGACTTTGATATCCATTTGGCTTTGGATTTTTTATATAATCCTTCACTTCTACGATTTTAATATCCCCTTGATTTTTCAACATATCGCTGAGCACATAAATATCGGAAATAAACGAACATGTAATACGAACACCCGCTATATCCCTAATATTCTCCCTAATTGAATCAAGAGAAAAGTCATATCCTTTGCGTAACACTTTTTTAAAAATACTTTCGGGCGACTTCACACGAGATTTAACATGTTCAATCGGGTTGTAATCGTGAATATAGTTGAATTCGTCTGATAAAATATTGATTTTTGTATTGATTTCATCGCAAGCGAATTTATAAGCCATCATAAAACGAGTTAGTTCCACTCGCATTTCTTTCAAACGATTTAAGTCAATAATATGATCATTTTCCACGAGATGCTCTTCCCTTCTTGCTGACTACTTTAAAAATATCGTACCATATTTAATTTGCATCTTGCATTTTTAAGCATAATATTATATTGTACATTACAACAGTAATGCACTATACCAGAGAGGGGGTAGCTGTGTGATATTAAACTCGGACAGTTCTAAACCAATTTATGTGCAAATATCGGAATGGTTAGAAAACGAAATTATTAGCGGAAATTTTAATACTGATGACAAAATGTACTCGCAATATCAGCTTGCAGAGTTGTTCAATATAAATCCAGCTACGGCTGCAAAGGGGTTGAATATTTTGGCGGAAGAGCAAATTCTTTATAAAAAACGTGGGCTTGGAATGTTTGTGTCTGAAGGTGCACGAGCACGAATACTTGATAAGCGAAAAAATGAAACGTTAAAAGAATTGGTTGAAACATTGGTTATAGAAGCAAAGCGTTTAAGTGTTTCTGAAGCGGATTTAATAAAGATGATTCAAGAAACGAGTAGAAGAAGGAGTGATGATAAGTGAATGTGATCCAATGCGCGAATTTAACGAAAAAGTATGGTCGGCATAATGTACTCGATCAAATGTCCTTCACGATTCAAGAAAATAAAATTACAGGCTTGATTGGTCGAAATGGGGCTGGGAAAACCACTTTACTAAACATTATTTCAGGGTTTATTCATGAAACTTCAGGTCAAATCGAGGTTTTTTCAGAAGCCCCATTCAATAACTTGTTTGTATCAGCAAATAGTATTCATATTGATGATCAAATGACTTTTCCTTCTTCTATGAATCTGGCGGAAATTTTAAATGAAGCAAGGCGCTTTTACGGAAATTTTAACGCTGAGCTTGCAGATGGACTTTTTAACTATTTTTCTCTTAATCCAAAACAGCTGCATAACAACCTTTCAAAAGGAATGAAAAGTACATTTAATATGATTTTTGGTTTGGCATCGAGGTGCGCTCTTACGATATTTGATGAACCGACGACTGGAATGGACGCGGCGGTTCGAAAAGACTTTTATAGGGCATTGCTAAAAGATTACATCGCCTTTCCACGTACAATTATTATTTCCAGCCATCATTTGAACGAAATTGAAGATCTTTTGGAGGATGTGCTTTTAATCAAAGACGGAAAAGCTCATCTTCATCTACCAATTTCCGATTTAAAAGAGTGGGCAGTTGGTCTTCAAGGGAAAAAATCGGCAGTAGCTGGTTGGACACGTGGAAGGGAGATTATATTCAAGCAAGAAAGTCAAAATCGTACATTTACGGTTGTACGCAATGACTTTACTGAAAGTGATATTCAAAGTTTAAAGCTTGACGGAATAGAACTTAAACCAGTGTCGTCAAGCGATGTATGCGTATATTTGACGAACTCAGATAAGGGGGGAATAGATGATGTCTTTAATCGAATTGAATCAATCTGATATTGTGAAAAAACAATATAAATTTAAATTAAGAGCCTTTTTTGGTAGTTTCAGTTCCCTTGCTTTTATGCAAGTGTTGGGGTTGTTATTTTCGTTAGGTGGTTCTGGGGGAATGGGATTTTCTAGTGAGCATTATTCCATTCATATTTCGTATTATTCTGCGGAAACAGTTCTTGTTTTTACGTTTCTATGGGCATTTCTTACAGCTATATTAATTACAGCTAGAGCCGCAAGATATGATGATTTTTCATTCGTATCAAATCGAGTAAGCAGTAATATTGCCAATGCCTTGTTTCTAATTTCAACTAGTGTTATTGGTGGAACTTCTGCCATTTTGTCAGGATATTTACTTAGAGTCATTACGTACTTCACCTCTGATGTCCAATACGGTGTTAATAGTGGGCTACTTGTTGCGCCAAAGGAATTCTTTCTTGGTATTTTTGCAACTATTTTGTATGTCCTTTTATTCAGCTCATTTGGTTATATATTCGGTATGCTTGTTCAAATAAATAAAATTTTTATTGTGTTACTTCCTTGTATAATCATTGGGGCCTTCATTTTCTTAGGAATTACAAACGAGGGTATGGTAAAAGTTGTATTTGATTTTATTTTTAGAGAGTCCGTTTTTTCATTGTTTCTCATAAAAGTGGTCGGTATTTCAGGACTGTTGTTTGCAGGTGCTACCGTATTGTCCAATAGAATGGAGGTTAGGAAATGATGAACTTATTAATATTTGGACCTTTGCTTGTTCTTATTATCCTCCTTGTTTGGTTTTTGATAAGTAGTCGACTAAAATACATCTTTAAACATAAACAGTTTGTAAAAATCTTTTTATTCACATATGCTGTTCTTTTGGTGCTATCTGTTTTTGTGTACGAAATGCTTCCTCATGAAATTGAGGAACTTCCGATGGCCAAAGTGGCTAGCTTAGAGACATTGGACACTGCTGTTTTTCATGGAAGAATCAATGAAATTGACCCTTCCCTCATTCGTGAAGAGTGGAAGTTTGATTATAGTGGTAAAGAGCTGCAAATTCGTCAGGTTGAAGGTTATTTCGATGGTACGATTATAGTAGATAGAAAACCTGAAAATGATGGATTAATAGAAGTGAAATATATAGCTGCTAGTAACCTAGATGGATTCGATATAACAGACGAGATGACACCATTAAATGCTGAGATTCAAAATAATAACTTAAATCTAAGTTTCAAATCTAGACAAAGAGAAATTAGTTTCACAACATATAAAAATGAATTTGTGATTAACCAGTTTACAGGAAGAAAAGACCAAGGTATTGGTTCATCGGGTTCATTTGGAGAAGCTAGGTACGTATTTTTAAAAATCCCAAAGGATCTAAAAATTGTAGAAGATGAGGATATTTGGGTCAACTATACAGATGAATTGCAATAGCACAGTTGGAAATGGAGCAGGGAAGGATCGTACTTATCTATAGGGGAGCAATCGATTTAAAAAGTATAAAAATAGCCATACCATTAATTACGTTAATCATTATATAAGTTGGTCTATCCATATAATTGGATTAGTATAAATAAATCTTACTCCTATAACCAAGACAATGTATCCGGAAAGGAATTCCTTGAAAAATAAAAACTCGCTTAGGAGTTTGCTAAGGAACAAGATACGGATAAAGTGTCACTTGCGGTCAAGGATTTCTATAACACGATTGATGATTCTTTTATTGTAGAACTAGGAAAACAATCGATCTCTAAAAACAGGAATTAGCTTCACTTAAAAAAGCGCTAAAGCAAAACAGAAAATCTTTTACAAAATTATTAGCAGACGGTAATGTTGAATTGACAGCAGAATCTAGGCAGATCTATTAAAGGTAATTGAACAAATCGAAAACACTGAAAATTGGATCGAAGACATACAGCATCAATTTTTAGATAGGAAGACTTTGAGAAGGTCGATTCGCAACACGCTGGTTACCTTAGTATTCGCAATCGAGTTAACGGACGATTTTTACCATGGCTACGTAGAGTCAAAATAATATACTAGGATGTGGATGTTATGCAAAATCTAGTTGTCATTATTACAGGGGCTGCAAATGGAATCGGAAAAGGAATTGCAAAAGCTTATGCCGAACAAGGGGCAAAAGTGGTATTGGCGGATATTGATGTAACAAGTGGAGAAGCTGTGGCTGAAAAATTAGGCTCAGGTGCCTTGTTTCAACGAACCGATGTGCGCAACGCTGATGAAATTATTCAACTAATGGAAAAAGCGGTAGAACACTTCGGTAAAATTGATATTTTAATCAACAATACTGGAAAAGGCATTAATCGTTCTCCTTATGATTTGTCAATTGAAGAATGGGACAACGTGATTAATACAAATTTACGAAGCGTATTTTTATGTTCACGTGAAGCTGCAAAATATATGAGGAAAAATGAAAAGGGCGGGGCAATTGTTAATATTGCCTCTACTCGAGCGCTGATGTCCGAACCTAATTCTGAGGCTTACGCTGCTTCAAAAGGCGGTATTGTTGCAGTGACTCATGCTCTTGCTGCATCATTTGCGGAGGATCGGATTACCGTAAATGCCATTTCGCCAGGATGGATCGAGACGGGGGATTATGCAGCTTTACGAGATGTAGATCATACTCAACACTTTTCTGGGCGAGTCGGAAAGCCGGAAGATATCGCTAGAGCATGTCTGTATTTAACGAATCCTTTGAATGATTTTGTAACAGGAATCAACTTAGTTGTGGATGGTGGAATGACTAAAAAGATGATGTATGAGGAATAAAATTGATTAGAATCCTGTGTTTAAAAAATAAATTCTTGGTAATCATGCTAAGGATTTAAAACACAGGAGGTTTTTATTTTGAAAAAAGCAATTATGCTTGCGGCAACCTTGGTTTTTACTATTTTTTTAACGGCATGTGCTTCTGATAATGAAGTAAATCCTAAGTATCAGGAAGAGGCCATCCCAGTTATTAGTCATACCCCGATATACGTTAATATGATTAACACGGAAGGCGTAAAAGTAGGAAACGCCACAGTGACCGAAACAACGGAAGGGGTTAAAATTCTTCTCGAAGCGGAGGGGCTTGATCCTGGTACTAAGGCAATCCACCTTCACCAAACGGGAAAATGTGAAGCTCCGGATTTTAAATCTGCAGGTGGCCATTACAATCCTGGTCAAAGAGAACATGGATTTGATAATCCGAGGGGGTTTCATGCTGGCGACTTACCAAACATAGAGGTAACGGAAAAAGGTACGGTTAATGTGGAAATTACTGCTCCAAATGTAACCCTTAAACAAGGTGAGAAAAATACGTTGCTTGATGAGGATGGAAGTGCTCTTGTAATCCACGTTCAAAAGGATGATTATAAGACGAATCCAGCCGGCAATGCTGGTGATCGAATAGTATGTGGAGTTATTAAGAAATAATAATTGACTTGCCAATCAATAATGAGGGCAGTCGAACATTGTAAAAGGGGCTTGTCCAAAATTTAATTGGCAAGCCCCTTTTTCATTTTATCGATCTCCCCCAAGAATGTTAAACAATCCGCCGATTCCACCTTCATCTTTTGAACCTCCGCCTGCAGGCATTGCTGCAAAGACACGACTTGCAAGTCGAGAAAATGGAAGAGATTGTATCCAAACTGTTCCAGGACCGCGAAGTGTTGCGAAAAATAATCCCTCTCCGCCGAATAGGGCTGTTTTTACTCCTTTTACCATTTCGATATTGTAATCCACATCGCCCGTCATCGCCACAAGACAGCCAGTATCCACTCTTAGGATTTCTCCAGGACTTAATTCTTTTTTATGAATCGTTCCGCCTGCATGTACAAATGTCATACCATCGCCTTCAAGCTTCTGCATGATGAAACCTTCTCCACCGAAAAAGCCAGCACCTAGTTTGCGTTGAAAGGCAATTCCAACAGAAACTCCTTTTGCTGCCGCAAGAAAAGAGTCTTTTTGGCAAATGATTTTTCCGCCATATTCACTTAAGTCCATCGGAATGATTTTGCCAGGATAAGGTGAAGCAAACGATACATGTTTTTTACCTGTGCTATCGTTAGTAAACATCGTCATAAAGAGACTCTCACCTGTTAAAAGTCTTTTCCCAGCACCCATTAATTTGCCCATGAATCCATTTCCTTCGCTCGACCCGTCTCCAAAAACAGTTTCCATTCTAATGCCATCTTCCATCATCATTAAACTGCCTGCTTCTGCTACGACTGTTTCGTCAGGATCAAGTTCCACTTGTACAAACTGCATATCATCGCCAAAAATTTCGTAATCAATCTCATGATTTTTCATTTTGTCCACCGTCCTTTAGGTAAGAGTACGGATTATTGGATAAAAAGTTTCAAAGAATTAATTATTTTAATCGGAAAGTGGTGATAAGTTAATTATTTTAATTAAAACATTAATATTTTTAATAAATATTATTTACATTTTTAAATATGTGTATTATTATGTTAATAACTTTAAGAGAGGAGAAGAATATGGCTTATCCTGTTATCACAAATTGCCCTGTTTGCAGCGAAGCATTGAAGATTACAAAACTGCAATGTACTCATTGCCATACAACGATTGAAAATGAATTCGAATTATCTAAGTTGGCGACTCTTAGTCAAGAACAGCTATTTTTTATAGAAATATTCCTCAAAACCCGTGGAAATATTAAAGAAGTTGAAAAAGAATTGGGAATCTCCTACCCGACTGTTCGCGGGAAGTTGAACGAAATCGTTTCTGCACTTGGGTACGCCGAAAAGAAAAGTGAAGTAGATGAAAAGAAAGTAATTACGATGCTTGAAAGAGGGGAAATCTCTCCTGATGAAGCATTAAAAATAATAAAGGGAAATTAAGGGAGGAAATAGATGATGAAAGAAGAAATTACAAAAGTACTTACGATGGTCCAAGAGGGAAAGCTTGACTCAGATGAAGCTAGTGAATTAATCCAAGCGTTAAAGGAAAAAGATTCTACTCCAGCTACAATTAAAGGATCGAACTACCTAGATAAAATGTTAAAAATTCGCGTTATGTCTGAGGAAGGCGATAAAGTAAACGTAAACTTGCCATTACGATTAATCAAAGTAGCATTAAAAACGGGTCTTAGCATTGCTTCTGCTATACCGGAATCTGCGAAATACGTAAAAGATATTGACGTTCTAGACGTAGACTTGATATTAGAAGCCATTGAAAACGAATTGTCAGGTCAAATTGTTGATGTAGAGAGTAAAAAGGGCGAAAAAGTATCCGTAGTTATTGAGTGATTGCCATGCTAAAAGTTAAAGTGAAACTTAAAGACAAGAAAGAATTCACGGTTCCTTTACCTTATGCCCTTTTACAAGCTGGCGGATGGGTTGTATCTTCCCCTATGTTGTGGAAATTTGTAAATAATTCGGTTATCCAAAAAAATGTAGAAGAACATGCAAAATCGTTTATTCCTACGTCAATTGATCGCAAAGAGGTTAGGAAATTATTGAGAGAAATCAAACGTTATCGCGGGTTAACAATCGTGGAAGTGAAAGATAAGGATGGGACTGAAGTAGTTGTAAGGTTATAACTGCGGATGAAACAAAGGATATTATTTACGGGGGCATTCCACGGAGTCGGGATGCCTATTTGATTTTTAAAAGAGGGAAGTAAGAAGTTTTGTAGAAGAAATATCTTATACTATTATTTTTGAGGTGATGAATTGGTTAAGAAAGCAAGAACCGTTCCGGTTATAATTTTTATGCTAGAGGCATTGTTGAAGAGGATTCCGCTAAATCATTCTAAAAGAGGTGATATCGAAGAAGAATTATCCAGAAGATGGGCTGGATTTCGCGGAGAGCAAAGCCTGGATTACTATGTTGAGAGTATTTTTAATAGTGATGAGTATGCTGTTTTTCACGATATGCGCCTTCCAATATCGGAAGATTCCTATTTTCAAATTGATACCTTAATCGTTTCCCCAAGTTTTTTCGCTATATTAGAAGGGAAAAACATCTTAGGAGAACTGTTTTTTGATCCAAATCAGTTAGAAAGAAACTTAGATAACAAGCTAGACATATTCCCCAATCCAATTCTCCAAGCAGAAAATCAACAATATTTTTTAACTGCCTTGCTAGAAAAACACTCAATACCCCGAGTGCCGAATACCTCCTTTGTTGTGATAAC
Organism: Lederbergia wuyishanensis; assembly: GCF_022900255.1. Lineage (GTDB taxonomy): Bacteria > Bacillota > Bacilli > Bacillales > Bacillaceae_C > Lederbergia > Lederbergia wuyishanensis. Next base: position 1,022 of record NZ_JALIRM010000021.1, on the reverse strand, counting down.
CAATCAACACTCCATCATTAAACCAAATCCCAATTATCCATCTGTTGCCCAAAAAGTCATTCGTCCAGCTGCTATTCGAACAAAATTGGAAGTGGTCAGCCGTAAATCTCGGAATCCGATATTAGATAAAAAAGACATGCAGAAAATAACCCGTTTGCTGCTAAAGTTGCATACACCAGCATGGCCGAATTTAATGGAGAGATATCAAATACAGGAGGAAGAGCTTTTAAGGGGAATTTTTTGTGAAGAATGCAACCACTATCTATTAAAAGAATCAGAAGAAATTGGACCTGCACTATATGCGGTAAAACAGATAAAAAGGCATTATACAAAACTTTAATAGATTATACTATACTTCTAGATTCTAAAATTACTAATCGAAAGTTTAGAGAATTCACGGGAGTATCATCAGTTCATGTGGCTTCAAAAATACTAAAGTCGCTCAATCTCCCATATAAAGGCGAGCTTAGGCATAGGGAATATGAATTGAGCGTAGAACAACTTCGCAAAATCCTAAATATGTGATTAATGAAAATTCAAGACTAAGAGAAAAAAAGATAAACCAAGTATGATAGCTAATAGATAGAGCATAACGGCTAATAGAAACAAATGATGGCTAATAGAGCGAGCATAACGGCTAATAGAAACAAATGATGGCTAATAGAGCGAGCATAACGGCTAATAGAAACAAATGATGGCTAATAGAGCGAGCATAACGGCTAATAGAAACGAATGATGGCTAATAGAGCAAACACAACGGCTAATAGAATCAAAAAATGATTAAATAAACATGAGAATGTTAGAGAAATTGATAAAACCGGGATGAATATATCTGAAATTATAGCAATTAGGGAAATTGCCATACAGTATAACTAGTTCATACAGAAAAAGAAAAAACCGCCTCTGATGTGACCCCTAAAAGTTAGAGTTTCATATTACGCAGCTAGTTGGCTGGTGTGAAGACGGTATTGAACCGGACTCATGCCAGCCAGTTTTTGCTTAATCCGGTTATTGTTGTAATA
>NZ_JALIRM010000020.1 GCF_022900255.1 Lederbergia wuyishanensis | reverse complement strand
CGTCCTGAGCCAGGATCAAACTCTCATTGAAGTTTGTAGCTCATTTGCTGGCAATGGTTTAAAACCATTGTTTTTAAAAATAATTTAACGTTCGTTTCGTTCAGTTTTCAAAGATCAAACTTGATCGCGTCACCCGATGGCGACTTTTCTATTATATCGAAATCGAAAAGTCATGTCAACAATTTTTTTAATTATTTTTTTGAGTCACTAATTAAGTAATTGTCTCTCAATCGAGGCACGAATAATAATATAACACCATTTTATTAATGTAGCAACACTTTTTTTGTAGAAATTTAAAAGTCTTTATTTTTGGCTATTTTTAAAAAAAAGTCCCCTAACAAAACAGGGGACTTTTTCTAAGTTAATCTCGTTTCCTCATCAACGGGAATAACAACACGTCTCGTATTGATGGAGAATTTGTTAATAGCATGACCAAACGATCAATACCTATTCCTAATCCTCCTGTAGGTGGCATTCCATATTCTAAGGCTTCTATAAAGTCTTCGTCCATTTCATGTGCTTCATCATTACCTTGTTCACGTTCACGTAATTGATTTTCAAAACGCTCACGTTGGTCAATAGGATCATTTAATTCCGTAAAGGCATTCGCATGCTCACGACCAACGATAAACAATTCAAAACGATCCGTGAATCTAGGATCCTCTTCATTCTTTTTAGCTAGAGGTGAGATTTCAACCGGATGTCCATAGATAAATGTCGGCTGTATAAGTTTTTCTTCAATTCTTTGCTCAAAAAACTCATTGACAATATGGCCAAAAGTCATATGTTCAGTAATTTCTATTCCATGATCTTTGGCAAGTTGTCTTGCCTCGTCATCACTCATGTCTTTCCAAAAATCAACACCGGTATATTCTTTAACAGCATCAACCATGTGCAGTCGTTTCCATTTAGGCTCAAGGTTCACCTCGTACTCTCCGTATTGGACTGTAGTGGAGCCTAATACTTCCTGAGCCACGTGTGCGATGAGGTTTTCAGTCAACTCCATAATATCTTGGAAGTCAGCGTATGCTTCGTAAAGCTCTAGCATCGTAAACTCAGGATTATGTCTAGTCGATACTCCCTCGTTACGAAAGACTCTTCCTATTTCATATACCTTTTCCATACCTCCAACAATAAGACGCTTTAAATGAAGTTCAATAGCTATTCTCATGAAAAACGGCATATCTAGAGCATTGTGATGCGTTTCGAAAGGACGAGCGGCTGCTCCCCCTGCAATTGCATGCAACATTGGAGTTTCGACTTCTAAAAATCCTGTTTTATCTAGGTAGCGTCTCATCGATTGGATAATTAAGCTACGTGAAATAAAGGTTTCTTTACTATCTTGATTTGTAATTAAGTCCAAATAACGTTGACGATAGCGCTGCTCAACATCTTTTAATCCATGAAACTTTTCTGGTAATGGGCGGAGTGATTTTGAAAGTAAAGTAAACTCCTTAGCTTTAATAGAGAGTTCGCCTACTTTTGTTTTAAAAACTGTTCCGGTCACTCCAACAATATCACCTAGATCAACAGTGTTGAAAAGATTATACTGCTCCTCACCTACACCATCTTGTCTAACGTAAATTTGAATTTGTCCTGGAAGATCCTGAATATGAGCGAAACCAGCTTTCCCTTTTCCGCGTTTCGTCATAATCCTTCCAGCAATCGTTACTATAATATCCTTTTCATCTAATTCTTCTTTTGAAAATTGATCATATAGTTCTTTTATTTTTTGCGTATCATGAGTGCGTTCAAATCTTTTTCCGAATGGATCAATCCCACTCTCACGCAACGAAGTCATCTTGTCGCGTCTTACCCTCACCTGATCATTCAATTCCTCTTGACTCATGTATACCACTCCCATCTTTTATTAAGGTGCATTGTTAAGCATGTATGTTATTTTGGCTCTGCTATGTGTTCTAAATAAAACAACTGCCAGCATTTACCGGCAGTGTAATGAGCAATGTTAAACAGCTTGCTTTTCTGTTACTTCTGCACCATCAGTAATGTAATCCAATAAAGCGACAAGCTCGGCTCGTTTAAGGCATTCGTTGATCGCATTTCTAATCTTACCATTTCCTTGAATTCCTTTTAAGTACCAAGCAGCATGCTTTCGCATTTCTCTAACCGCAACATTTTCTCCTTTTAAAGCAATTAAGCGATCTAGATGAAGCTTGCAGACTTCCATTTTTTCTTTAACAGTCGGCTCGCCTGTTAATTCGCCTGTTTCCAAAAATTTAACGGTTTGATAAATCATCCATGGATTTCCAAGAGCAGCACGTCCAATCATTACTCCGTCTACTCCGGTTTCATCCAACATTCTCTTTGCATCTTCAGGAGTTTTTACATCTCCATTTCCAATCAATGGGATATTGATTGATTGTTTAACTTTACGTATGATATCCCAATTTGCCACGCCTTCATACATTTGCACTCGAGTTCGACCATGCATAGAAACTGCTGCACCACCAGCACTTTCTACTGCTTGAGCATTTTCCACTGCGAAAATATGCTCGTCATCCCAGCCGATACGCATTTTAACCGTTACTGGTTTTTCGACCGCTCCCACAACAGCAGATACCATATCGTAAATTTTATTAGGCTCAAGCAACCATCTTGCTCCCGCTTCACATTTAATAATCTTATTTACCGGACAGCCCATATTAATATCGATAATATCCGCGTTCGTGTTTTGATCTACGAATCTCGCAGCCTCTACAAGAGTTTCTTTTTCTCCTCCGAAAATTTGCAAGGATAGTGGCTTTTCACGCTCATCTATATAAAGCAAATTCATCGTTTTTTTATTTTTTTGAACGATGCCCTTATCACTAATCATCTCTGCACATACTAGACCTGCACCAAATTCTTTAACCGTTAAACGGAATGCAGAATTACATACTCCAGCCATTGGTGCGAGAACGACTTGGTTTTTCATTTCAATATCCCCGATTTTTAACACGCAGCCACCTCCTTTTCTTAGTCTTCGCGCAAAATCGGAACAGAATTAATATTCTTTATCCTCCGTAGGGGTCAGTTCTTTCAATGTGACACCTAGCACTTTGGAAATAGTTAATAGAATATTCTCTGAAGGCATACGGGTGCCTCTTTCTATTTCACCCAGGACTGAAACTGAAATCCCTATATCTTTCGCAAGGCCTTCTTGCGTATAACCTTTTAATTTTCGAAAAGCGCGGATGCGTCTTCCCCATTTATCTGTTTCCATAACCGAACTCCTTCTTTGTCAGGTATATCGTCCAGAACTTCAACTAAAGGGGTATCTATAATCGGGAGCACAAGGCTCCGATCAATTTCTAAAAGTGGAATAAGTACAAACGCTCGCTCCATCATTCGAGGATGAGGCACTTGTAAAGACTCCATCTCAATATTTTCTTTATTATACAATAAAATGTCAAGGTCTATCACCCTTGGCCCCCATCTAAATTCCCTAACTCTTCCTAAATCGTGTTCAACTTTCATGCAAAGGTCTAAAAGTTGCAGGGCTGAATAGGAAGTAGAAATTTTTACAACCATATTTAAAAAATTTTCTTGGTCTGTATAGCCAACAGGGTCTGTTTCATAAACAGAGGAACACGCTTCAATATTCACATGTTTATCTTCTGATAGTTTTTCTATAGCAAGCTTTAAAAATTCCTCTCGATTTCCAATATTAGACCCCATTGATAAATAGGCAATATTTTTCATGAACGTATCCTCGTAATTTCTACAGCTACAGATTGATAATGCCCTGGAATAGGCGGATCTGGCTTAATCACTTTCACTGTAACAGATTCAATTTTAACGAATGTTTCAAGTATCCCAGATGCTATACGCTCGGCGACCGCTTCAATTAATTTATATGGTTTTCCCTCAACGATTTCCTTACAAAGCATATAAATATCTGCATAACTTACAGTTAGGTTGAGATCATCTTTTATCCCAGCCTCTCTAAAATCCGTTTCCGCAATAACATTTACACGGAACCTTTGTCCTAGCTTCGTTTCTTCAGGAAGAACCCCGTGATACCCATAAAACTCCATTTCATTTAAGTAGATTTTATCCATTACGTTTCCTCTTTCCCATTAAGACATCCATCATAGCGGCCATTCTGCTTATTTCTTTCACATCGTGCACACGCATAATGTGGCATCCTTTTTGTATACCAAAGCAAACTGTGGCTCCTGTTCCTTCCATTCGCTCTTCTACAGGTAAGTCAAGGGCTGTTCCTATCATACGTTTACGAGAAGTCCCAAGGAGCACGGGATACCCTAGTCCAACTACTTTATCTAAATGGGCCATCATTTCAATATTCTCTTTATAATCTTTTGCGAAGCCAATCCCCGGATCTAAAATAATCTGATCATCCGCTACCCCGGCCTTTTTTGCAATTGTGATACTTTCATACAAATCATTCAACACATCACGAATAAATAAATCATAATCACGATTTTCACGATTATGCATCAAGATAATCGGGACATTATAATCAGCCGCTACACTTGCTATCTCAGGTTCTTTTTTCGCACCCCAAATATCGTTAATAATGGAGGCTCCTGCTTCAACAGCATGCTTTGCAGTTTCCGCTTTATATGTATCAATAGAGATCGGAACTTGCGCTTTAGCTGCAACTGATTTAATAACGGGAACGACTCTAGCGATTTCTTCTTTCACTGAAACAGGTTCATGTCCCGGTCTGGTAGATTCTCCACCAATATCAATAATATCCGCTCCATCCGCTACCATATGAACAGCATGCTCTGCAGCAACCTCTTCATTGTTATAGCGGCCGCCATCTGAAAAAGAATCGGGCGTAGCATTTAAAATTCCCATGATTAATGTCTTGTTAAAATCAAGTGTATATAATCCGCATTTCATTTTGTTCACACCTTTTTTCTAATTCGTATCTAGCGCAAGCAAATATAACTTTCAAGGCGCTTGAGCTTTTCTTTGTCCAGCTTCAGGCGCCATCGGCTCGAGGTCAAATAACCTAAGCCGCAAAAGTCAAAGAGCGACTTTTTCGCGACTTAGAACATTTGCTTGTCACCGATGTACGGGCGCCTTACGCTTTTCTTTGTCCAGCTTTCAGGCGCCATCGGCTCGAGGTCAAATAACCTAAGCCGCAAAAGTCAAAGAGCGACTTTTTCGCGACTTAGAACTTTTGCTTGTCGCCGATGTACGGCGCCTTCCGCTTTTCTTATAGAATACCTCTTTTATTGAAATTAGAAAAGCAAGCCCGAATTTGGACTTGCTTTTTTTATAAATAGTTATTAGTTTTCGTATTGATAGAGGGCTGTGCTTAAATAACGCTCTCCATTGTCAGGAAGTATGGCTAATACAATTTTTCCTCTTCCTAGCTGTTTGGCTACTTTCAAAGCTGCAGAGATTGCAGCACCTGCTGAAATTCCGCCAAGAACACCTTCTTCTTTTGCGGCACGTCTTGACGCTTCAAACGCTTCATCATTAGAGATTTTAACGATTTCATCATAAATCTCTGTATTTAATACAGTTGGCACAAAGCCCGCACCTATTCCTTGAATTTTGTGAGGACCAGGTTTTCCACCTGATAGAACTGGTGAATCTTCAGGCTCGACTGCAAAAATCTTAATATCAGGGTATTTCTCTCTTAACACTTGGCCGGCACCTGTAATCGTTCCGCCTGTTCCAATTCCTGATACAAATGCATCCAACTGATCACCCATTTGTTCAACGATTTCTCTTCCAGTTGTTAAGCGGTGGATTTCTGGATTAGCAAAGTTTTCAAATTGTTGAGGCATGAAATAGCCTTTTTCTTCAGCAAGCTCATTCGCTTTTTTTATTGCGCCTTTCATTCCTTCAGCGCCTGGAGTCAATACTAACTCAGCTCCATAAGCCCTTAGTAAATTGCGGCGTTCTAGGCTCATCGTATCTGGCATTACCAGAACTGCTCTATACCCTTTTGCGGCAGAAATCATCGCAAGTCCAATACCTGTATTCCCACTAGTTGGTTCAACAATAGTATCGCCTTCTTTTAATTTCCCTTCCTTTTCAGCAGCCTCAATCATTGCTAAAGCGATTCTGTCTTTTACGCTGCTGCCGGGATTCATATATTCTAGCTTTACATATACATCTGCGCTATTTTCATCTACGATGCGGTTTAATTTGACTACTGGAGTATTACCTACTAATTCGGCGATTGAATTTGCCCTTTTCGTCATGTTCTCCACCTCTAAATCCGAGTATTTTAATTGGTTTATTTACAAATTACCAGTAAATAGGTGAACTGTCAATAACGAAGTCTTATTATTAGGAAAATCCTATGAAAATATTCCTATGAAAAATGCAAGGTGCTCCGCCTTAGGCGACAAGCAAATGTTTTGATATGAAAAAAGTCCATAATCTGCCTCGTGCGTATCAGCTTATCTCTGACTTATGCCGTTGGCTCCTGAAGCTGGTAACAAAAGTCATGATTCAAATTTACAGACTCATAGATTTTTTTACTTTCTATAACAGAAAAAAGGCGGTTCATCATATTAGATGTCCGCCTTTTTCCTTATTACTTTCTCGCTGCCTCTTTAAGTTCCTCTAATTCTTCCTTTGAATAATTGTAGGTGGAGTTACAAAAATGACATTGAGCGTTTGCCTCGCCATCTTGTTCGATCATGTCATTTATTTCTTTTTCACCAAGACTTACAATTGCATTAGCAAATCTTTCCTTTGAACAAGTACAAAGAAATTGAACGGGTACCTTCTCTAAAACTTTTAGGTTTTCTTTCCCAAGAACTTGATTAAGAATTTCTTCAGAGGTATATCCTTCTCGAATCATTGTCGAAACCGGTAAAATAGAACCAAGTCTTTTTTCAATATCTTCAATGACTTCTTCACTTGCTCCAGGCATAATTTGGATGATAAAACCACCTGCAGCCAAAATCGTGTTATCTGGGTTAACGAGTACCCCCACTCCAACAGAAGACGGTGTTTGCTCTGATTTAGCAAAATAATAAGTGAAATCTTCTCCTAATTCACCGGAGACAATTGGCACCTGCCCTGTAAAGTGTTCGCGCAATCCAACATCTTTTACTACCGATAACCTACCCTCAGTCCCGACTGCTCTTCTTACATCCAACTTCCCATTTTCATTTAAATCAAAATGGGTTTGCGGATTAGTTACATATCCACGAACATTCCCCTTCGCGTCCGCATCAACAAGGATAATGCCGAGTGGTCCGTCACCTTCTATTTTAATGGTAATTTTTTCTTCACCTTTTTGCATAGACCCCATCATTACACCAGCTGTCATTGCTCTACCAAGAGCAGCTGAAGCAGTTGGCCACGTATAATGTCGACGCTGCGCCTCTCCAACAGTTTCCGTTGTAAGCGTAGCATACGCACGTACTTGGCCATTATAGGCTAGTGCCTTTATTAAATAGTCCGCCATTTGCTAGCCACCTTTCATTCGTTGACATTTCTCTTATAAATGAGTTGTAGCCCTTTAAGAGTCAAATCTTGATCTATAATATCGATCATCTTTGTTTCTGATGCAATTAAATTTGCAAGACCACCTGTTGCCACAACTGTAGGCTTTTGATTACTTTTCTCTATTATCCGTTTTACAATACCTTCAACCTGTCCTACAAAACCAAATAAAATACCAGCTTGCATTGCCGCTACTGTATTTTTACCAATGATTTCATCAACATGGGTAATCTCAATCCTCGGGAGTTTAGCAGCCTTGGAATATAAAGCTTCTGTAGAGATGCCAATACCAGGTGCTATTACACCACCCATATATTCACTTTTTTCATTAATATAGCAAAATGTTGTAGCTGTCCCAAAATCGACAATGATCAACGGACTTCCATACTCATGTATTCCCGCGACAGCGTTAACGATTCGATCCGCTCCAACTTCACGAGGATTTTCATATTTTATATTTAAACCTGTTTTAATTCCAGGTCCAACAACTAACGGCTTTACTTGAAAATACTTAGAGCACATTCTCTCTAACGTGAACATGATAGGAGGTACAACGGATGAAATAATAATTCCATTAATATCTTCAAAGCGCAAACCAACATGCTGAAACAAAGCATTAATCGCCATTCCAAATTCATCTTCCGTCTTATGTCTGCTAGTTTCAATGCGCCAATGATATTTCAAATCATTTCCCTGATACACACCAAGAACGATATTTGAATTTCCCACATCTAAAACAAAAATCAACATCTTCACCACTTTTTTAAAGAGACTTTTTTAACTTCAAACATCATACCATAATTGCTTTATTGAGTGGAAATTTAAATGCAAAATTGACCTGTTTAATGACGAACGATTTGTGGGGAAAAGCGCAAGTCACCTCACCAAATAGCAACTAACAAGTGTTTTCTATTCTTTAACTTTTCAATAAGAGTTTTCCAATCTCGAATTGATGTCAGTTAAAGGTAAAAATCGGCATTTACTTCTTTCTTTAACATAAAAATTGAAAAAAGACATCGATTTTCCAATCGATGCCTTCTTTGTTTTATTCCTTATTTTCTTTTTCACTTGAATCGGATAAATCATCTGCTTTTTTCGTTGGACCCATTTTTTCCGGTTTGCCTGCTGGAGGGTCGATTCTTTCTTCTTTAATCGACATGTCTCCTTCGTCCTTCGGCTGAATGGTTACCTTAGGATCTACTGGATCTGGAGTCACCTTAGAAACTGGACGGTCCGGAAGAGTGCCCTTTTCATAAAGACTCTTAATTTGTTCAGCATCAAGAGTTTCTACTTCAAGAAGTGTTTGTGCAATCAATTCAAGCTTGTCACGATTTTCCCTGAGAATCTTTTCAGCTCTCTCGTAACATTCTTTTATGATGCGTTGAATTTCCATATCAATTTCATATGCAATTGCATCAGAATAGTTTTGTTCATTGTGTAAATCACGGCCTAAGAATACTTGACCGCCTTGCGCTTGACCAAATTGTAGCGGACCGAGTTTTTCACTCATTCCAAATTCAGTGACCATGCGACGGGCAATTCCTGTAGCACGTTGGAAGTCATTATGTGCACCTGTGGACGCTTCATTAAACGTAATCTCTTCAGCAACACGACCTCCAAGTAACCCAGTAATTTTATCCAGTAACTCTGGCTTCGTTTGGAAATAGCGATCTTCCTTAGGAAGCATTACAGCATATCCCCCAGCTTGACCACGAGGAACTATCGTTACTTTATGAACGATATCCGCTTCATCCAATACGAGACCAATGACCGTATGTCCACCTTCGTGATACGCAACAATGTTACGCTCTTTCTCAGATATGACTCGGCTTTTCTTAGCTGGACCAGCAATTACACGGTCGGTCGCTTCATCCACATCAAGCATATCAATTTTCTTCTTGTTATGCCTTGCCGCAACTAACGCAGCTTCATTCAAAAGATTTTCTAAGTCTGCACCTGAAAAACCAGGCGTTCTCATCGCAATAGATTTTAAGTCAACAGAATCATCAAGCGGCTTATTACGTGCATGAACACGCAAGACCGCTTCACGTCCCTTCACATCTGGGCGATCAACCGTAATTTGACGGTCAAAACGGCCTGGGCGTAATAGAGCAGGGTCTAAAATATCAGGACGGTTTGTTGCGGCTACAATGATGATTCCTTCATTTTCACCAAATCCATCCATTTCAACGAGCAATTGGTTTAATGTCTGTTCACGCTCATCGTGGCCCCCACCAAGTCCGGCACCACGTTGACGTCCAACAGCATCAATTTCATCAATGAAAATGATACATGGAGCATTTTTCTTAGCATTTTCAAAGAGATCACGTACACGAGAGGCACCGACACCGACGAACATTTCAACAAAGTCGGAACCACTGATTGAGAAGAATGGTACTCCAGCCTCTCCAGCAACAGCGCGCGCTAAAAGTGTCTTACCAGTACCCGGAGGTCCCACAAGTAAAATCCCCTTTGGTATTCTTGCTCCCAACTCTGAGAATTTTCTTGGATCCTTTAAAAACTCAACAACTTCAACGAGTTCTTGCTTTTCTTCATCGGCACCTGCAACATCTTTAAAACGAACCTTTTTCTTTTCTTCAGAATAGAGTCGTGCTTTACTCTTTCCGAAATTCATTACCCGACTTCCGCCACCTTGTGCTTGGTTTAGCAAGAAGAAGAACAAAATAAAGATGATGATAAAAGGTATTATCGTCGTAAAGAACGATACCCAACCGCTAGTTTCTTTAGCAGGTTTAACTTCCAATTCAGAAGAAGTTGCGGCATCAATACGATCTAGCATAGCAGGACTATTCATCACATATGTGATAAAAAACTCACCTTCTTGAGCACCCTCTAATTGTCCTTTTATTTCATAAACGCCCCGTTCAGGTTGCATTGTATACTTCTTGATATCACCTTTTTCTAAATGCGTGACAAATTGCTGATACGCCATCGGCTTAATTGTTTCATTACTATTTTTAAACCAACTTAATATCCCTACAAGTACAAGAAAAATTAGAGCATAGAATATTACATTTCTAAAAATCCGGTTCATCCCTTACCTCCTCCCACTTTAAGAAAAGCGTATATAAAAATGACTGTATTAAAAATTTATTTTTATAAAAAAGCTTTCATTTTTTAGCTTTTAAAAAAACTATATTCAATAGTATCATAGTCATTTCTGTCTTTACAACAAATCCACTTCTTTTTCATTTTTTATTTCATTATTATATATTCTAGCCATAAATTTCAGGCTTTAATATCCCAATATAGGGTAGGTTACGATATTTCTCAGCGTAATCAAGACCATAACCGACTACAAATTCATCTGGGACAATAAAACCTACGTAATCTGCTTGTATATCCGCTTTTCTGCCTGTTGGCTTATCCAATAATGTAACAATTTTGATTGATTTTGCTTTGCGATAACGGAATAGATCAACGAGATAGCTCAATGTTAAGCCACTATCTATAATGTCTTCAATGATAAGGATATCTCTACCCTCAACTGGTGTATTTAAATCTTTTAGTATTTTTACTTCCCCCGAAGAAACAGTTGATCTTCCATAACTCGATACATCCATAAAATCGATTTCTAAATATGTATCAATTCTCTTCATAAGATCCGTCATAAAGGGTGTTGCCCCTTTTAGCACTCCTACTGCAAGAGGAAAACGCCCATCATATTCTTCTGTAAGTTTATGGCCAAGTTCAGCTATTTTTGCATTAATTTCATCTTCTGTTATTAAAACTTTTTCAATATCGTTTTTCATCTATCGTTTTCCTCCTAGGAAAAGTTAGTCGCTGTAATACATAATGTAATAATCTTTTTGTTGCACAGGAGGTGTTTCATAGGAAGGCTTTTTCAATCCAGGAATCCAAAGGACTTCCCCTGATCGATCTGTAACAATAGGCCAAATCGCCCTATCTTCCAATGGTATTTTCATATCAATAAAAATATCCTTGATTTTTTTTGTACCCATCCCTTTAACCTTAAATTTATCACCCTGTTGCCTCGTTCTAATAGTTAAGGGAAAGTGAATGGATTCAGAATCGATCGCAAGTGTATTTGCATCTGTTTTGATTGGACAATCAGATACTTTTTCTACACGGAACGTTTTGCCGTTTGGAAGAGCTACTTTTTCACCTGCAAAAATTTGATAATTATATTCCGTGTCTCGCTCCTGATTAACAAACGTAAATCTGCAAACATCATATGATCGAATTACTTTTAAACCATTTGGGAAATCCAATCTTCCTGATGGATTCTTAGATTTAATCAACTGCTGTAGAGCATCAATATGTATAGATGTTAAATCAAGTATGTACTGCTTGTAAAGATAGTTTAATATTAGATGAATCACCCTTCTTTGTAAAGGCAAAGCTATTGTACAAAACGAGGGAATATCTAGAGTTATTCCATCTTCTCCATACTCCTGACACATCTTCGAAAATGCTTCCTTAGCCAATTCCTGTAAAAACGACTCATCTTCACTTAATTCTTCACTGAAACGTTGAAAGTGTTCAATCACCCGAAGATTTTCATTTTTTAAAAAAGGCAATACTTCTAGTCTAAATCGATTTCTCGTATATTTTTTTGTATCGTTACTTAAATCACGACGAGGTTTTAGCTGATGAACATCGCAGTATTCCTCAATTTCCAGTTTGGATACACTTAAAAGCGGACGAATCATTTCTTTCCCTGATCCAAATGGTCTTATCACCTGGATACCGGCTCTTGAGATTCCACTGCTTCCCCTTACAAGTCGCATTAGAATGGTCTCTATTTGATCATCACCATGTTGACCAACCGCAAGCTTATTTGCCTGAAGTTCCTCCATTTCTTTTTCAAAAAATTGATAACGATATGTTCGAGCTGTTTCTTGTAAACCAGTTTTATCGATTGCCATTTTCGTTTTTATATCGATGGAAGTACTTTTACATACAATTCCTCGCTTTTCGCAATACTGTTGGACGAAAATGAGATCGTCTTTAGAAGCTTCGTCTCTTAACATATGATCAACATGAGCAGCAGCAATCTTTATATTATATTTTTCAGATTGATGATATAGAAAATCAAGCAATGCTAAAGAATCAGGTCCCCCTGACACAGCGACAAGAATATAATCTCCCTCTTGAATCAGGGAATGTTTTGAAATAAAATTATGCGTTTTTCTCTCGAATCCCAACACAAAAACCATTCCCTTACACTATTGCAGAAATTTATTTTTTATTTGTTAGATCTATCGCCTTCTACTTTACTTCTTCCTATATCCTACCATTTACTGCTTTATATTGAGTAGCTTAATGCATTAAATTTTTCCTATAATATATAACCATATATGTATAAGGTATATAGAATCATCGTAATCAGCAGGATTGAAACTGTTTCGAGAAAGGCTCTCATTTTTTTCTTCTTCGGCTTTGGTGCATACCGTGTAGTACGTTGCTGCTTAGACCTTTCGCCTGCGGAAAGAATTATAAGAAGCTCTTTTTTCATTTCTTTGGCAGAGTCATATTTCCCTAAAAGTGCCTTCATTAAAATAGTATCAAATTTTAACAATTCCTTATTTCCTTGAATTATGATGGTTAATTGTTTCACACTGTTTCCACTTTTTACGAAACGCTTCGGATAGTGTAAATTAATCATCATCATAGCGGTGGAAAATAGATCGTAACTTGGTTCAGCTTTTCTGGAACCAAGCCCCCAGTAGCCACGATCAAAAAACTCTGTGAATTCCTTTATAGCGCGACCCCTCATTGTGGTGCCTCCCACATCTATACAACGAATTTTTGGTGTTGGTCCTTCGACAATTAAATTCTCTGGTTTTAAATCACCAAAAACCCAGCCTTTTTGATGAAGACCTTCTAAAACGTCGAGCAACTGGATCATCATTATTCCAGCCCAGGAAATTCCTTTTTCCCTAACAAAGTGTAGCAATTCTTTACCTTTAATATATTCCATTACATAAAAGTGAATTCTTCTTTTACCATTTTCCCAATCATCGACATCATACAAAGAAGGCCCGAGGGATGATCCCTGGACCTTCTCAAGTGCTTTTAGGACATTTACCTCCGAGATAATCGATACACTATCGATACTTATTTTTATTGCTGTTAAACCGAAGCTACTTTCGGCGAGATATACGACCCCATTTGCACCTGAACCAAGCATTCTGACAATCTCATAACGATGTCTATTCCATTTTCCAATAATTACTGTGCCAGCGGGATATTTACATTGACTCTTCCATGTATTGTTCATCATCACCCGTTAGCAACCCTTTCAAAGAACGCTTTTTCTTGAAAAAAGTAATCGCCTCATGAATAGCAGGACCAGTCGGTGTAATTCCTCCAACGGCAAGCTTTGGGAAAATAGTCGTCAATAATTCTAAATTAGGTGTCCAATCTAATAGCCTTTCAACATCTCTCCTTTTCCCGGGAAATATTAATACAGCAAAGCGATTATTGCCCATTCGTGCGTTCAAACTTAATGAAAGGTCTAATAATGCTTCTTTTACTGTATCGAGCTTGGATTTCATACTAGCACTCGTATCTATTAATACAACGACCTCTACGTCGGATGTTTCGCCGAGTTCATCGACAACTTCCATGACTTCGCCTCGCTGCTCAGGTGGAAGTTCTTCTAAATCCATCTCCTTTCCTAAAATTTGTCGCAACTCCTTGTTAACGACACCTTGTAAGGTCTGGGTCATTGCCTTTCTTGTCACCATCTGTACGGTCTGTGATAATGCTTCAGCAAAAACAATCTGACTAATTCCACCTCCGGAAGCGGCAATCCCTTCAATCTCCTTTATGCCTTGTTCCTCAATCGCGTCATTCTCAACTACACCAATTACATTTACCGTAATACCGTGTTCTTTAGCAAGTGCTGCCATAGCAATTGGATTTTCACCTTGATTGGAGCAACCGTCCGTAATTAATAATATTTGTTTTAAAGTACCCTTCTTCATGTACTCCCCTCCAGATTTAACAGTTTGCGAATATTTCGAAACTGCGTTATTGTTATCATCCTCGCCGGGAGTATCCTTTTTTATACTTCTTTAAGATATTTTCATATATTTGTTTCTTACAGGAATTGCAGCCCATTTTGGAGTATTATGTTTTATCGCCACAACTGCAATCGTCATATCATCAGCAATCGCCCCAGATCTCGTTCTTATCACTTCTTCCATTATTAAATCTGCTACGGCTTGAGGATCATTTGTTTCCATTTCCCTTAATTTCCGCTTCATCCATAACTCATAATTTTCTACATTTTTAGGACCTTCAAAAATGCCGTCACTCATCATGATAAGTAAATCCCCTGCACGTAGTTGCTCAGTTACAACGTCTACATCAAATTCCTGTAATATCCCCATTGGTAAATTACCAGATTCTATTTTTAATATTTTATTTTCCCTCTTAATAAAGCTTGGGGTGGAACCAATTTTAAGGAATTTTGCTTGTGCATTGTGCAAATCAATCATAGCAAGATCTAATGTTGAAAAAATCTCATCCGTCGTTCTAAGAGATAAAACAGAATTGACTGATTTGATCGCCACCTTTTCTTCAATGCCAGATTTTAGGATTTTCTGTAAAAGCTTTAGCGTTTCACTACTTTCGTGATGGGCTCTTTCCCCATTTCCCATTCCGTCGCTAATCGCTACTGCAAACTTTCCTGGGCCTAATTCAATCGTCGAATAGCTATCGCCGGATAAAAAACCTCCTCCTTTAGCAGCATGCGCAATACCTGTTTCAACAACATAAGCCTTTGCTGATCTAAGAGTTGCATAAGAGAGATCTGAACGAAAATCTTCATATTCCTCACCCTTAACGACAATCGTTTCATTCAAAATGTCGGAAACGATTGGAGCAATTATTTTTTCAAATTCACCTAAACTACTGGAATGAGGAAGGGTAATATCAATATCCACGTTTCCAGGTTCGAGGTTATAAATTTCAATTTGCTCAATTTCAATTCCAAAATCCTGCAATACATCCAACATCATTTCCTCTTGTCTATGATGATTTTCTTGTTCTCGTTGTATTTCTTTTGCGAAATCACCCATTACTTCTGAGACGCCTAATAATTGTTCTGCAACAAGCTTCCTACTTTCTTGTAACTGTATTTTCAATTGCCGGTTTGCCTTCATAACTGTTAGTTCTTTATGGACCGCATCACGTACTTTTTTAGATTTAGTACAATGCTTGTCCAACTGTCGATAAACAGTAGGAGAAAGAGTTCCAGAATTTTCATCTATATCATGCATAACATTCCTCATTAACTCATATGTTTTATCAAAGTTGGAACTCCAACAATGATTACGTTTAAAGCAATTTTGACATGTTTTTTCAGTCACATGACTAAGAAACAGATCAAATTCTTGATCTTCATTCTTATCCTCTTCCCATTTTTCAGGTTGGGAAAAGCTATTAGATAATGCTTGGAAAACAGATGAAAATTGCTCAACCCTACGAACGGTAATATCACGAATTTTTCTTGCATATCGTTGTTGGTCCTTTGCATGTTCCGGAGTACCAGGAATAAAACGCGCCAATTTTTCGGTCAAGCTTGAAGGGGTAATGAAAAATAGGAAAATGGCTGCACATGATTCATAAACGGTCAAAACGAGTGGTGTGTTAGACTCACCGTACATACCAATGAGAACCGTTGCCACCATAAGCCCGATTGCGGAGCCTATGCGTTTACCTTCTTTAAGAAGGCCACCTAGAAGTCCTGAAAAAGCGAGTAGGCTCATCTGATAAAGGCTTGAAATACTAGCAAGGCTAAAAATCAAACCTGTGACAACCCCAACCGTCGATCCAACTGTTGCTCCAGCTGTAAAAGCGAAAAGAAGAACTAGATAACGAGAAAGAATATGTTCTATCGATAAATCATATACCGTCCATCCAATCGTTCCTGTTAATACAGAAGCTAATAAGATAATTAAGCTAATAATTTCTTCCGTCTTTAAAGACTTTTTTCTTTTTTGAGAAGAAAGAAACGGGATGCTTTGCATGAAAATAAAAACAAGAACAAATGCAAGACTTGCTTCAACTCCAGCCATAACACCGTCGTACCGAGAGAGAGTTTGTCCATTTTGTATATACAAGAAACCGCATTTGGTAAAAAAGGAGATACATAGAACCGCATAGGGCAATATTTTAAAAGCTTGTTTGAATAAATTTTCCATAAGTTTATACGTTATTAGGAAAACAGCACATAAAGTAAAGATATAAGCGGCATTTCCGATGGAAAGCGTAAGTGAACCAGCTAAGAGACCGAGAAGAACGGATGAAGCCTTGTCTCTTTTGGATAAGTAGACGACCGCGAAGAATGGTAATGCGAATGGAGTTAAATGGGATAATATTAAAGCTCGGCCAAGAAGTAGAGATACGATTAGCAGAGCAATCCCTTTTTGCAGGAATACATAGTCTAACTTTTGTTGAATGACCTTGAGCTTCTTTGAAATGTCAAACTTATTTTGTTGAAGCTCCATGTTCCGTAACGGTGTAATGATACTTAGATCTCCTCTTTCCACTTTTAAAACACTCCCCACTGTTTATAATAGTTTTCATTATATAGGGGCTTTTTTTAATATTTTGTCAATTTGATGGGGATGAAATAAAAAAGAGTTCGACTAATTTGGGCAAAATAAAAAGCATAAGACTAATCCTCACAGGAAGAAAGTCTTACGCTTTATCATGTTATGTTGTGTTGGCGTCTATTAGCAGCGCTACACCTTTTCTTATTGTTTCGTTTTAGACATAGAGGCTTGGAGGTCAATAAACAGTAACCCTGGAAGATTGAAAGGAACTTCCAGTTTAGAGACATATGCTTATCGTTCCTCATCAAGCGTCTTCGCACCTAGACATAAAAGGAAAAAAGCGCCTTTTTTGCCCCAGAACATTTGCTTGTCGGGGCTGAGCAAGGCGCTTTCGCTTTTCTTTATAGCGGCGGAGGGGATCGAACCCACGACCTCACGGGTATGAACCGTACGCTCTAGCCAGCTGAGCTACGCCGCCATGAACCTAATAAAAGGCACAATGTCTATATTACAGACCACTAAAAAAAATGTCAATCATAATTTTACATGATATGCGAAATTCCATACTCTCCTAAAAATAAAGTATTTATATAATCTTAACAACAAAAAACTACCCTATCACCAAGAATTAGATTCCTGGTTACGGATAGTTATTTATGTTTATTTTAGAAAACAGACAGCAAGTTAACCTCTTCTTGCTCCTCGTCCACCACGTTTGGATTCCGTATGACGCTTCAATGAAGTTAAGCGGTCTTCACTGTCTTTCAAGAACTTGTTCATTTTTTGTTCAAAGCTTTCTTTAGTACGCATATCATTTACTCTATTGGTGCGTGGACGTGGATTTGAATGAGATTGAGCAGGTGGCTGATCTTTCGCTTTACGTATTGATAAGCCAATTTTTCCGTCTTTCTCAACATTTAAGACCTTTACTAGGACTTCATCGCCAACTTTTAAATGTTCATTGATATCTTTTACATAATTGTCGGCTACTTCACTGATGTGAACGAGACCTGTTGTGCCTTCGGGCAATTCAACGAATGCCCCAAAATGAGTGATGCCTGTTACCTTACCTTGTAACTTGCTGCCTACTTCGATCGACATAAAAAAAATGATCCTCCTTAAAGTGTAAAAAATGAGCCTTATTATACATTATATAGAACTTATAAAAAAAGTGTCAATAAGACACCTTATCTTCTTTCTTTTTCTTTTTTGGTTCTGGAATATTAAAAATAATTTCGCCTTTCTCAGAAAGGAAATACTCACTTCTCGCTAGTTTTGCTATATATTCATCATCGTTTAGTTTAACAATTTCATTTTCTAGAGATACTTGTTTCTTTTCAAGCTGAGCTAATGTTTGTTTTAAGTTAACTTCTTCCTTTTTCTTAGCTTCTAAAACATCCGTTCTAAAAATAAAAGTGGAGATCACTAAATAGGATAATGCCACAGTTAAGATGAGGAAAACGCATAATCTTCGAATGAGCAGTTTTTTTCTTTTTGCCGCTCTTCTCATGAGGACTTCTTGCTGCTTCATATAGTTTGTTTCCAGTGAAGTGATCGGTTTGATTTTTCTTACTCCCATCCTGTGGCCTCCTTTTTTATTCAAATACGAAACATTCTTTTTATGAAATGAAACGCTCTAATTAATACATTCTTGATGATGTTAAAATATCCTTCCAAAACATGATAGGTTTTTCGAAAAGCTTCTTTTACTTGTTTTGGAATGAGATGAAGAAGTCCTTTCCCGATTAATTTTATCGGATAGAAGACAACCTTTAACACCCATAATAACACTTTTCCGATAAACTTTACAAGTGTCAAAAGGACTCTGCTTAAAAACAAGATTGCTCCTATTAGAAATAAAACAATCCATTTGATTGGAGAATATATGAGTGTAATAAATAGCCTATAGAGCAAACGAATAGTTTCTTTCGTGAAATGAATAAATGCTTCAAGGACTCTTAAGTAAAACTTCTTCAATAAAGCTTGATAGGCAGAAAAACCGCAAAGAAGCGCTAATATCAAGTAAAAACGAAGTTCGCCGTAATTGACGAGAAAAAGAACATAAAAAGAAATCAGTCCCATTATAATCCAAAACAATATATCGTTGACAAAAACGATTAGCCTTTTTCGATTCTTTCGATTTAAAAACCTTTGATATGTGTCGAGAGATGCGCCAAAAAAGCTTCCCATGGCGATCATGGAAAGCATTGTATAAAACTGAGTAGATAAACTCATCGAAACAACTTCCCAAAGAACCCTTTTGCCTTCTCCCCATGGTGATCATCAAGATAGACAAGGTCAAAGATTTTTCCTTTTATCGAAACAATCCCCTTGTCAACATCGAGATTTTTCATTTGTAGATTCTGGCCGCGAATTGCCAAAAATCCCATCGAGGTTTCTAGCAAGAATTCTTCATTATCGAAGCTCTCTACTTGTTTTACCCCAGTTATCTCAAGGATTTTTCTTCCTCTCATTACAAGGTCGTGTTCAGGCATTGTTCCTTTCGAAGGCACTGATTCGTAATATTGGTTCATTTTCATCCCTCATTTTCGCACTAATTTTGTTTAATACATATGAGAGAAAATGAAATAATAGAACAAGCTGTACGAAAAGCGGAGGCGACTGTTTAGCGTCGTACGAACGGGAGACTTTCCTGCACTGAGATAAAGGAAACACGGCGAGGAACGAGCCGATGTTGACTTATCGTAGGGAAGGAATGGCTCGTTCGATAGACGCTAGGAGCCGCAGCTAGACATTACGAAAAGCGAAGACGACTTAACAGGCTAGGACCGCCACGTCTTGTGGCAACGTCTGCACTAGCACATCCTGTGCGTCGCAGCGTCGTACGAACGGGAGACTTTCCTGCACTGAGATAAAGGAAACACGGCGAGGAACGAGCCGATGTTGACTTATCGTAGAGGAGGGAAAGGCTTGTTCGATAGACGCTAGGAGCCGCAGCTAGAAATTAAGAAAAGCAACAACATGAGACTATTCTAAAGATTCGTCCCTTGCTACCTTCTCCTCTTTTAACACAGTATACATATTAGCCGCTTCTTCTTTTCTAGAAGATTCTTGTAGTAAATCAATTTTGACTGTTACCGTTTTTTGGCCAAAACGAATTTCAAGTTCGTCACCAATTTTAACATTGGAGCTAGCCTTTGCAATTTGTCCATTTATCGCAATTCTACCTTTATCTGCTACCTCTTTTGCGAGAGTACGCCTTTTAATTAATCTTGACACCTTTAAAAATTTATCCAAACGCATTGTTGCCATCTATTTCACCCCTCTTATAAACCGGCTTTTTTGGCTTCATTCCAAAATTGATCAAGCTCTTCTAAGCTATAGTGCTCAAATGGTTTCCCGCTCTCATGAACTTTAGACTCGATGTAAGAAAAACGGCGAATAAACTTTTCATTTGAGGTTTGCAATGCCTCTTCCGGATGAATGCCTAGTAGTCTAGCCACGTTTACCATTGCAAATAGTAAATCACCAAATTCAAAAAGCTGATCATGCTTATTTCCATTCGTCAATTCATTCTCAAATTCCTGCATTTCCTCTTTGACTTTTTCCCAAGCCTCTTCTGGAGCTCCCCAATCAAACCCCACTTTCGCAGCAGTTTTTTGGTATTCATACGATCTTAACAAGGCTGGAAACCCTTTACCTGTTCCTTCAAGCAATGACTTTCTACCTTCGGAGGAATTTTTCTCTTTTGCTTTAATTTCCGCCCAATTCGAAACTACTTGTTCAGCATCTTCTGCTAGAACATCTCCAAATACATGAGGATGACGGCGGATCATTTTTTCATTAATACTTTCGATGACATCATCTATAGAAAACATTCCTTCATCTTCACCAATTTGTGCATGAAGCATGACTTGCAGCAAGACATCGCCCAGCTCTTCAATCATATTATCTATATCATCTCGGTCAATCGCATCAAGTAGCTCATAAGCTTCTTCTATTAAATATTTTTTCAATGTTTCATGTGTCTGCTCTTTATCCCATGGACAACCATCCGGTCCTCTTAATTCCGCAATAATATCCCTTAACGTTGCAAACTCTCTATATGTAAGCTCTTGTTTAGAAATAGGCGGCACGTAAAGACTTGTTAAATTATTTAGCTCCATTTGCCTGTCTAATTCATACAGCGGCATTTTGGTAACCTGCTCTAACATGCTGCCTGCAGCAGTGACCATCATAACCTCATAATCATCTGGATATTTTTCCATTAGCGTCAATTTTACATCGGACGCTACAAAGGCATCATATACTTGAGCAATAATTATATGTTGATCAATTCGAATTTGTTCTTTTTTCAAGCTAGTCCCATCAAGCAATTGAAAGCCTTCCACTGGGTCTACTTTCACAGCTGCAAACAGACTGTCTAAAAAGCTTTGGCCACCACCTATTTTTACAGTGATACTATGAAGTGGAGCTTGCTCTAGCAGTAATTGAACCGTTCTCTCCGCTACCATTGGGTGTCCAGGGACAGCATATATGACCTTTTCGGAATCCGCCAACTTTAAAAGTGTTTCTGTTATTTCTTCATATACCACCTCAAATGAATCATGTTTTTCATATACTTCATCAAATGATTCAAAGTGGATATCTTCGCGAACCAATTCATCTACAACAGGGTGCTCTTTCGTTCTTAAAATAAGGCGGCCACCTTGCTTCAATAATTTATAAACTCCAAGGGGAAGCTGATCTAAATCACCTGATCCCAGCCCTATTATAATTATTTCCTTCTCCATGTTTACTTCCTTTCCCGCTTACTTTTAACAAACCGCTCGCCATAAGGAATGAGCGATAGTTCCTCAGCAGTTAAAATATGACTTTTTACTATCATAACCAAAAAAACAGCCGCTCCTATCATCACACTACTTAATGCCATTATCGTAAAAATCAAGCGGTTGGCACCAATTAAAGAAAACAGAATTAGCCATAATTGCAAAACTGCCGTCATTGCAACTCCAGCAACAATAAGCCTACTCGCCATTTTTTTAAAAGTCGCTAGAACCGCCACCCTTTTATTTAACTTTTTGATCATGAGGGCAGATACGACTGCTAGACCCGTTATCGTGGCTATAGCAGCACCCAATGTTCCTAAAAACGGCACGAATAAATAATTCAAAATAATTTTTGCAGTAAGACCGACAATGATGTACTTCCCAGGAGCAAAAACATGTCCCAAGCCTTGTAAAATTCCTGAAGATATCAAAATAAGCGAACTAAAAAATATCGATATTGCCAAAACAGCAAGAACCGAGGACCCGTCACCATTTGCGAATAACATGGCATTCGTAGGCTTGATGATGTTTACAAGTCCCACAGTAGCACCTAAGCCGATAACTGTGGTTATTTTTACTGAGCTGATTGCTTTCTGGCGTATAACTTCCTCATCATCTCTCAACCAGGCTGACGCTATAAGCGGTACTAAGGCTAGTGAAAATGAAGAAGCTGCAACAGTCCCAAGTTGAAGTAACGGCTGACCTCGATCAAATATTCCCTTTAACACTTTAGCCTCTTCCATGCTCACACCTGATTGAACGAGCAAGGAGTATAGACTAAAAGAATCAATCATTTGAAAAAGGATAAGTAGCATTCCGCTTAAACAAATAGCTGTACCATGAACAAGCACGATCTGAGCTGTTTTGTAAAATTTACGAATGGACAAACCTTTTGTGAACAGGAGGCGAATCGCTTTATGTTTCCATACAAAGAAACTTAGAATAATCAAGCCAAACATCGTTCCTAGAATAGAGCCTGTCACGGCGCCGCTTCCAACCTCATATAAGGAATACCCTTTTGACACGAACAATGAAGCAATGAGTAAGATAGCGGTGACCCTTGCCAATTGCTCGGTCACTTGACTTATAGCGGTTGGTTCCATCTTTCCAACACTTTGAAAGTAACCCCTCCATATAGATATGAAAGGTAAAAATAAAAACATAAAAGCAGAAATTTTAATTAAAGGGGCTAGCGCCACATCACCCATCCAAACAGATATGTAACGAGCTCCGAAAAAAAAGAATGAAAACAATGCAACTCCAACAAGCAGAAGGGTAAGGAAAGCAGCCTGTAATCCATGTGCAAGATGGTTTCGTTTCCCAACTTCACTTTCCGCTGCCAATTTAGAAATAATCACTGGAAAACCCGAACTAGCTAGAACAGCCGCTATTCCATAAATCGGATATACCTGCTGATATATATAAAAACCGATGTCCCCTACTATATTTTGAAAAGGCACTCGATATACAGCACTCAATATTTTAACGATAAAAGCGGCCAACGTTAAAATAAATGCCCCATGCATATACTGATTTGATTGTTGTTTAGGCAATCCCGCACTCGCCTTTCTTTGCAAACTATTCATAAGAGACATTATAGCACATTGCCCTTTCAACATATGATTTACCGAAATTAATGAAAACGTATGTGAACCGCCTATCGGCTCTAGCACACAAACTCTAATGTGCAAAAAGGCGTCTCTTCCATTTTTAACGTATCAACCTCGATTCGACGTCGCCTGAAGCTAGACAGCAAAAAGAGTAAGTGCAACTTTATGCTATCTTCTCTGTATCATAAAACACAAAACCCGAAGTGTATTCACTTCGGGTTTTCTCGAATATTCTTTTATGATTCCATTTGTCTTGCTAGGAAGCTTGCTGCTGTTTCTGCTGATTTTTTTTCTATTTCACCGATGGTTTGATCTTTTGAAAATATTACAACCGCACCTATTGGATCTCCACTGGCAATGATTGGAGATATCGTATAGGAGGATAGTTCTTCCTCATGCCCCTCTACTAAGGCAATTTTACTAGGATTTTTTTCAAGATGGGATGTACGCTCCGACATCGCTTTTTCAATCATTTCGCCATTACTTTTATTTAAGTATTCTTTTTTCGATCCGCCGCTAACTGCGATGACCGCGTCTCTATCACAAATCATTACTGAACTGCCTAAGCTTTCATATAACGCTTCGCCATATTCTTTAGCAAAGTCGCTCAATTCATTAATTGGAGAATATTTTTTCAAAATTACCTCTCCATCGCGATCTACAAAAATTTCCAACGGGTCACCTTCACGAATTCTAAGGGTTCTCCGAATTTCCTTTGGAATTACGACCCTTCCTAAATCATCAATTCGACGAACTATTCCAGTTGCTTTCATCCTAAGTTGCCTCTCTTTCATCAGATGATTTTATGGAAGCTTTCGAAAAATAGAGCGAAAATAAATAAAGAAAAGCTTCCGTTTTTACAATTCATTACCATCGGTAGTTGAATTTAGTATCTTTCAGTTAGAGAGTTCTATACATTCTAAGTCATTTTTTTGTAGATGAAAGCAATTTTTTACTTTTTAGCCTTTCCCAATTCCTTCATTATTTCTGTAGAAATGGTTAGCCATTCTTTTGTTTGTAGTCGATTGATTTGGATCGTTATTTTTAAGCGGGAACCATCCATACCAGGTACAACCGCCCGTCCGTGACGATTACATATACCAAAGACTTTCGTTCCATCTATTTCTTTCGTACCTTCTTCAGACATAAAAATGGATATATCCGTTTTAGATTGCTTAATAAGCTCTAGCTTCGCCTGACGAGCATAAACTTTCATTTCAGCAACATTAAATAAATAGCCCACTTGTTCTGGGTAGTCTCCGAAACGATCGATCATTTCCTCTTGTAATTCTTCAAGTTCTTCAAGAGAATCATTATTTCTAAAGCGCTTGTACATTTCTATTTTTTGATTTCCATCACGAATATAAGAATCCGGAATGTAGGCGTCCAATTCAAGCTCCACTTCAAATGTCGGTATGTTTTGTTCGTGAATGTCTCCTTTTCGTTCATCGATCGCTTCTTTCAGCATCTGAGAATATAGATCAAATCCAACAGAATCAATGAAACCATGTTGCTGGGCACCTAGCAAGTTACCTGCACCTCTTATTGATAAATCACGCATGGCAATTTTAAATCCTGAGCCTAACTCTGTAAATTCTTTAATAGCTTGTAATCTTTTTTCTGCTACTTCAGTTAGAACTTTGTTTCGTCTATACGTAAAGTAAGCATACGCGATACGATTGGAGCGTCCTACCCGCCCCCTCAATTGATAAAGCTGGGAAAGTCCCATTCGATCTGCATCATGAACGATTAGTGTATTCACATTCGGGATATCGACCCCTGTTTCAATAATCGTCGTCGTTACAAGTACATCGAATTCTCCATCAAGAAAACTAAGAATCACAGATTCAAGCTCAGTTTCAGTCATTTGCCCGTGTGCATACGCAACTCTAGCATCCGGGACAAGCATAGAAATTTCCTCTGTTTTTCTTTCAATATCCTCAACTCGATTATAAAGGAAATAAACTTGCCCACCTCTTGCTAATTCACGCTCAATCGATTCCTTTACGAGTGCACCATTATATTCCATCACATATGTTTGTACAGGGAATCGATTTTCAGGTGGTGTTTCGATAACAGATAAATCACGAACACCCAGCATTGACATATGAAGTGTTCGTGGGATAGGTGTAGCCGTCAATGTCAGCACGTCAACATTTGTTTTTAACTGTTTGATCTTTTCTTTATGTGTGACTCCAAAACGTTGCTCTTCATCGACAATTAATAGTCCCAGATCAGCGTATTGAATATCTTTTGACAAAAGACGATGAGTTCCAACTACGATATCAACTGTTCCGTTTTTTAACCCTTTCGCCGTTTCAGTTTGTTGTTTTTTAGAACGAAAACGACTCAGCAAGCCAATGTTAATTGGATAATCTTGAAATCTCTCCTTGATAGTTTCAAAATGCTGTTGCGCCAAAATGGTCGTCGGCACTAATACAGCGACTTGCTTCCCGTCCATAATTGCTTTAAATGCCGCACGAATTGCGACTTCCGTTTTTCCGTAACCAACATCCCCACAGAGTAAACGGTCCATTGGTCTTTCTCTTTCCATATCTCGTTTAATCTCTACGATTGACCGCAACTGATCCTCGGTTTCTTGATATGGGAATGAAGCTTCAAGCTCACGTTGTAAATCGCTATCCGGGGAAAATGCGTACCCTTTGGCCGCTTCCCTTTCTGCGTATAATTTAATCAATTCATCGGCAATATCCTTAACCGAAGACTCTACTTTTTTCTTTACACGCTTCCAATCGCTGCCACCTAATTTATAAACCTTTGGCTCCTTTCCTTCAGAGCCTACATATTTTTGAACGAGATCAATTTGCTCAACTGGTACATACAGCTTGTCATCAGCTTGATACCTAAGGTGCAAATAATCTTTATGCACCCCATTGATTACAAGGGTTTCAATTCCTAGATACTTTCCTATTCCATGATTTACGTGAACTACATAATCTCCAACCTGTAATTCGGAATAGCTTTTAATCCGTTCTGCATTTGACAGTTTTTGCCTTCGCTTCGATTTCCGGGTTTTCTTATTGAAAATTTCTTCTTCAGTAATTACAGCTATTTTAGCTATCGGCAACTCAAAACCAGTATTTAAAGCACCTTCAATAATTTGGATCCCTGAGGACATATTAGCAACATCTTTTACAATAGATGCTTCTACTTCATAGTCATATAAAACAGATTGTAATTTCTTTGCTCTTTCGGAATTTGGAGCTAGAAAAATAATGGAATAGCGATTTTTTTGCCAACGCTCTACTTCACCTTTAAGCAAATGCATTTGACCATGAAAATTCTGCATAAGTCTACATGGTATATTTGATATATTTTGTGGATTTGTATTTGGTACATGCCTCATAAATAAAGACAAATATACTTTAGGAAATGGATATTTCGATAATAACTCTGAAAAATGATTTGAAACGGCTAAATCATGAATAATTTCTCCTTGCTCAAGTAGAGCTGTATGCCATTCAGCTTCTTCTTTTTCAAGACTTTCATTCATTTCTTGAATACGGCTTAATTCATCAAAGATTAGCAATCCATCATTAGATAGATAATCTAGCAAACTTGCAGCAGGTTCATAGGCGTATGAAATATATTTATAAAATTGCTCTGGCTTTTGCCCATTTCGAAGCTGCTCTAAATCGTGCCCTATATTTTCGGATAAAAGTTCCTTTGCTTTTTCATTTCTAAGCTTTTTCAATGAACGAGAAAGACCAGCTTCAAGTTGATTTACGATTGCCGCTAATTGATTATGGTTTACCGGTGTTTCTGTGGCTGGACCAATTTGTACGCTTTTTCTTTTTTCTTTAGAACGTTGATCTTCGAGAGAAAATGTTCTAATCGAATCAACTTCCGTATCAAAGAGTTCTATGCGAATCGGATCTGCTTCCGTCAGAGGATATATATCTAATATTCCTCCTCGGACACTAAATTCACCTGGAGCACTGACCATATCTACTCTGCTATATCCCATTTGAACAAACTTCAAGAGATCTTTCTCAAGATCTAAATCTTGCCCGAGTTCGATAAATAGTTGAAATCCTTGCCAAACGGATGGAGGTGGCAGTATCTTTCTTAAGCTTGCTACTGGAACGACAAAAACACCACGACTGCCCGATACCATATAATTAAGTGCTTCAATTCTTTGAGCACGTAATTCTGGGCTTGCGATACTAAGTTCAGCAGCAATTAATTCATTAGCAGGATATAGAAAAAGCTCATTCTCATCAATAAATTGAGCAAGATCCTCATGAAGCTTTTGTGCCTGTAAAAGATTATGGGTAATAACGATAATCGACTTTCCGGTTTTTTCCGCCGCAGCTGCAATGAATGCCGCTCTTGCCGAACCGGATAACCCGGCTATTAGTTGTTCTCGCAGATTTTCTTCGACTCCGGAAAGAATCGATTGAATTTCGTTTTGCTGTATAATTAAGCTTTTAATGCCTTGCATGTTTATCTCCTCTTCATAGAAAATGGAAGGAATTTAAGAGGTAACTTGAACTCTATTAATTCTTTTTATGATTAGATTGCTATATAAAAAAGCTTGTTAATTGCATATTGATCGTTTTTTACGGACGGCACACGACACAAAATGCTCTTCATATCCCGTTTACCGTTTTTCCCGAAGGTGTCTCGCACCTTTCGCAAAACGATAATTTTTTATAAACCATATGATAATGGAAAATGGAAAAATGCTTTGGATTTTTTTATCCAAAGCTTTTAATGTATAAGGTAATCATATTGATGCAGATCAGGATTATTGACAAATGCTTCATGACAATCGTCGCATATAGCCTGAATATGAATATCTCCATTCGATCCATAAGTGACCATTTCTTGTTTTTCCCTATCGGTTAATGTATGAATGCCAAGTTGTTCTTCTTGGAAAACGGTATCATCAATCGTTCCCATTTTAGCTGAACAATGACGGCAATAATAATGAATTGGTATAGTAACCCCTCCTCATAAAAAGCAATTCGTCCATATAGTATGAACACCTTTATAAGGAGTTATTCGTACTAACCATTAAAATGATTCATGACTTCTAGAAAAGGCTTTTCCAACCACTCTTCGCATGCATCTACACATTTTTCGATGACAGATTGTATGTCATCTTTTTCTTCTTTGCGAAAATTACTAAGAACGTAGTCTGGTACTGTTACACCTATAGGAGGCCGATCGATTCCCACGCGTATCCTTTTGAATTCTTGTGTTCCTAAATTCGCTATTGTAGACTTTATCCCATTGTGTCCACCGGCACTGCCTTTTTGTCTAAGTCGTATCTTTCCGACTGGTAAATCAAGATCATCGTAAATCACAAGTAGATCTTCTACCGGTATATCATAATAATCCATAAGTGGGCGGATGCTTTCTCCTGATAAATTCATGTATGTTAAAGGTTTTAGTAAAATAACCTTTTCTCCATTTTTATGGATAATAGAATAGATTCCGTTGAATTTTTTCTCAGAAAGCTTAGTTCCAAGTCTGTTTGCTAATTCGTCTACAATCATAAAACCAATATTATGACGAGTTTTTTTATATGAAAGACCGGGGTTTCCTAACCCTACAATTAATTTCATCCTAAACACCCCAAGTTACACCTATTTCATCTATTATACGCTAAAATCTTATAAACGGAAACAAAAGCGCAACCCTGTGGCTGCGCTTCTCAATTTTTTTCTAAAGCTATTATTTTCTATACGTTGATTTCCGGTTCAGGTTGTCGTAATTTATACATCTTCACCTTCAGCTTTATCGTCGTTGCTGTTTTCAGGTGGATCTTCTTCACGTACTCCTCCGTCTGGAGTTTCTTCTTCTGTACGTGGAGGTTGGATATTAGCAATAGGCTCATCGTCTTCGTGATTAATCGTACAAGAGAACCTATTACGTATTTCTCCTACTGTTACCGATTCACCAATATTTAAGTCAGGGATATCAATCTGGATGACCTCAGGAATTTCTTCAGGAACAGCGGTTACAGAAAGTTCATGCAATAATACTTGAAGAACCCCACCGCTTTTGACGCCTGCTGAGTCATCGGATAATTCTACCCTTACATTGGCTTCAATTTCTTGATTTAAATCAATTGCTAGAAAATCTGCATGCGTAATTTCATTTTTCAAAGGGTCTTCTTGGTATTCATGTAAAAGTACATTAACCTTTTTCCCTTCAAGGTCTAGAGAAATAACACCATTTCGGCCGACTTCTCGCATGGTTTTCAAAAACTCGGCACTATTCACGGAAATTGGGGTATTTTTAACCTGGTACCCATAAACTACTGCTGGAATTCCACCTTGCATACGAATGTCCGTCAATTGTGAACGTTTCCCATTCGTACGGCTTTTTGCCACTAGTACTGTACTCATAAGTATGACACTCCCTCTCCCTATTATGTAATGCATCTCTATTAATACCCTAACACAAAGAAAAATAAACTTCTAATATAACGAAAAAAATACCAAACTACCCAATATCTTCGAAATGCAGGGGCATGGTAGAAATACCTTAATATTAATACAGAAAACTTCACGTAAATTTTGTTCCTGAAGCGAAAAAACGTACATGTATAAAAAAGATTGCCGAGAAAAGTTACCCTCTTCTCGACAATCTTAGAAGCGAATCATCGCTTTTTTATATTAATCAAACAATGTGCTTACGGATTGATTTTCGTGAACTCGAATAATAGCTTCTCCTAATAAAGGAGCTACGGAGAGTTCTTTAATTTTTGCTATTTTCTTTTCCTCCGGAAGTACGATTGAGTTCGTTACTACTAGCTCTTTAATATTGGAATTTTGTATCCTTTCAATCGCTGGCCCAGATAAAACCGGATGTGTACAGCAAGCATACACTTCTTTAGCTCCGCTTTCTGTAAGAGCATTTGCAGCTAATGTAATCGTACCTGCTGTATCAATAATATCATCGATTAATATTGCTATTTTCCCTTCAACATTACCGACAATATTCATTACTTCCGCTACATTTGGACGAGGACGGCGCTTATCAATAATGGCAATTGGTGCTTTTAAACGATCTGCTAGTCTTCTTGCGCGAGTAACACCACCATGATCCGGAGAAACGATCACAATATCCTCTCTATAGAGATTTTTAGATTTGAAATAATCTCCTAAAATAGGAACACCCATTAAATGGTCATTTGGAATATCAAAAAACCCTTGAATTTGAGGTGCATGGAGGTCAAGATTAATCATCCGTGTTGCCCCAGCTGTTTCAATAAGATTGGCAACTAATTTTGCTGTAATCGGTTCACGTGCTCTCGCTTTTCG
The DNA here is from genome assembly GCF_022900255.1 of Lederbergia wuyishanensis. Classification (GTDB taxonomy): domain Bacteria; phylum Bacillota; class Bacilli; order Bacillales; family Bacillaceae_C; genus Lederbergia; species Lederbergia wuyishanensis. Next base: position 41,978 of record NZ_JALIRM010000020.1, on the reverse strand, counting down.
ATCTTGACGAGCATAACCATAATATGGCATAACAAGGTTGATTGTTTTAGCAGAAGCCCGTTTAAGTGCGTCAATCATGATGAGAAGTTCCATTAAATGATCGTTGACAGGATCACTCGTCGATTGGACAACATAAACATCACAGCCACGTATACTTTCTTCAATATTAATTTGAATTTCTCCGTCACTAAATCTATTAACAGAACATTTTCCAAGCTCCACACCGATAAATTTTGCAATTTCTTGCGCCAAAGCACGATTAGAACTTAATGAAAATATTTTCAAGCTAGGGTCAAGATAATGATTTGACATGATGAACCTCCGTATTAGTTTTTCAAATTTAGTTTCTTGACGTAATTTTCTTTATTAACCTGCCTGGCGCGCGCGATGGACAGAGATTCTCCCGGTACATCCTTCGTTATGGTTGAACCTGCGGCAATATAAGCGCCTTCCCCAATTGTTACAGGTGCAACTAGGTTAGAGTTACAGCCAACAAACACATTGTCTTCTATTTTGGTTAAGAATTTACTTTTCCCATTATAATTTACCGTAATTGAACCGCACCCAAGATTTACATTTGAACCAACCTCAGCATCACCAATATAACTTAAATGAGAGGCTTTACTACCTTTTCCAACTTCGGACTTTTTAATTTCAACAAAGTTTCCTACTTTCACATCATCGTGAATATTCGATTGTGGACGTATATGTGCAAATGGTCCGATTTGGACTTTTTCTCCAACCGTACTATCATGTACGACTGATTGTCTAATGACTGTTTCAGAACCAATTTGGGCATTGTCCAGTTCACTGTTTGGACCAATTTGACAATCTTCCCCAATAACAGTTTGTCCTTTTATGACTGTTCCTGGATGCAAAATTGTGTCCTTACCGATTTTTACATCTGAATCAATATACGTATTCTCAGGATCGATGATTGTAACACCATTTTTCATATGATTGGTGTTAATTCTTCTTCTCATGTGTCTTTCCGCTTCAGCAAGCGCTACACGATCGTTGATACCCATTGTTTCATCAAAATCCGATGTTTGAAATGCAAGGACCTTTTTCCCTTTAGCCTTTAAAATTTCAATCACATCAGGAAGGTAATATTCTCCTTGGGCATTGTCATTTGAAACTTCTTCAAGTGCTTCAAACAATGCTTGATTGTCAAAACAATACGTTCCTGTATTGATTTCTTTCACTTTTAACTCATCTTCACTAGCATCTTTATGTTCAACAACTTTTTCAACCGTTGCATTAATGTTGCGAATGACTCTTCCATAGCCATCAGGTTTTTCTGTATTAGCTGATAGAATGGTCCCAGCTGCATTTTGAGATTCATGCAGTTTAATCAACGCTTCCATAGTTTCAGCTGTAATAAGAGGAGTATCACCGCATATGACGAGAGTTGTTCCGTTCTCTTTGCCTAGCACTTCCTTCGCTTGTTTGACCGCATGGGCAGTTCCAAGCTGTTCCTCTTGAAGAACAAAATCACTTTTTCCTTCCAAATTAGTCTTTACAAGCTCCGCTCCGTGTCCGACAACAGTAACGATTTTGTCAGCGTTCACTTTTGAAATGTTGTCAAGAACGTGCTCTACCATCGGCTTCCCACAAATAGGATGAAGTACTTTATAAAGTTTTGACTTCATTCGTGTTCCTTGGCCAGCAGCCAGTATTACAGCGAATCGATTTGTCATAAACGGGCCCCCAATAACCTTTTTTTCCATAATGAATATATCTTAAATACGGCTTTTTTTCAAGAAATCAAGAAAATGTATAAAAAGTGTTCATAAAATAGATAAATGGAAAGTGCTTGTTCAGCCCTGACAAGCAAATGTTCTAATGTGAAATAGTCTGCCTTTTGACTTATATCACCTCAGCTTTTTTGACATCGAGGAGCCAGCAGAAAAGAGGAAATAGATGAGGGGAAGAATAAAAAATAAAAAGAGCCGTACTTGTGTAGTAGGGCTCTCGGTGAACTTTATTTCAGGAAGCACCGGCTTCTTCTAATTCCGGTTCTTCAACTTCTCCCAAACGATGGTATTCTGCCAATACGACATCCTGAATTTTACTCCTTGTATTAGAGTTTATTGGATGAGCAATATCGCGAAATTCTCCGTCCGGAGTGCGTTTGCTTGGCATTGCTACGAATAGGCCATTATTACCGTCTATTACACGAATATCGTGGACGACGAATTCATTATCTAGGGTAATTGAAGCAATCGCTCTCATTCTACCCTCTGTGTTGACGCGGCGTAATCTCACATCTGTTACTTCCATTGTGCTCACCACCTTCTTCTCCCTGATAGAATCATAAATTATGTATTCAACACAGATTGGAAATCTCCTTCTTTTATCCTGAAATTTTTTTAATATTTATAATTTGCAGGTTTGTAAGCGTTTGTGAAAATGTTTTTTCCTATACTAGACATAAAAATATCAATTATTTTACAAGTGCGATGACTTCAATTTCTAATAAAACATCTTTTGGTAGTCTTGCAACCTCAACACATGAACGGGCTGGCTTATGCTGAGAAAAATATTCACCGTATACTTCATTTATTGTTGAGAAATCATCCATATTTTTGATGAAGACAGTTGCTTTGACTACAGTTTCCAATGATGCCCCTGCCTCTTCTAATACTGCTTTCAGGTTTTGAAACACTTGATGAGTTTGTTCGACCACTCCACCTGACACAATGTTACCCTCTGGTGTCAACGGAATTTGACCGGAGCTATAAAAGATATTATTAACGACAATTCCTTGTGAATATGGCCCTATTGCTGCTGGTGCTTTTTCTGTTGATACAATACGCATATCATTCTCTCCTTAATGGTTATTTTTCTTTAGCTTACGAATCTTCCAAGCTCTTGCTTTCCACAGACACTTAAAAGCTAAAGGTGTATAAACAGGAACGACAAGTAAAAGTCTTCACCCTAGATGTTGTCCTTGGATTACTGGTTTTTAACCTTTAATCACTAAGCCTATAGCTTCTAAGTTGCTTTCTTATAAAAAGTTTGCCTGCTCTGCAAAATAATTACCTTCAACTACATTAATTTTTCTTTCCTTAACATTAACATCTGTTAGCTTTATTAGTGATATATAATCGTCTACTAGACGTTCTTCTTCATAATCAGATTCAACAAGTACCACCGTTCCGGCAACGATAGCATTAAACTCGGAAAGAAGGTTTACCATTCCATTTATTGTTCCTCCGGCTTTCATGAAATCGTCCACGATCAGCACTTTTGCTCCTTCTTTTAAGCTCCGTTTCGATAGAGACATCATTTGAAGACGTTTGGATGAACCAGATACATAGTTGATACTTACCGTTGAACCTTCTGTCGCAATATTATCACGTCTAACGATAATAAAAGGGACATTCAAATGGTGCGCTACAGTTTGTGCAATCGGAATTCCTTTAGTTGCAACCGTCATAATAACATCAATATCACGATCAGATACTGCAGAAGCAAGATGCTTACCAACTTCATTCAAAATTTGTGAATCCCCCAATAAATCAGTCATATATAAATATCCACCTGGAAGTAACCGATCAGGATCTGAAATTAACTGGCACAAATGATGAATAAATTCTTTAGCGTATTCTTTTTTTACCTTCGGAATATATTTTACTCCTCCCGCGGCTCCTGGAAGGGTTTGCAACGTTCCAATTCCTTGATTTTCAAATGTATCTTTAATTATCACTAAATCCTCACTAATTGACGATTTAGCTGATTGATATCGTTGTGAAAAATAAGTCAACGAAACAAGTTGACGAGGATGGTTCATTAAGAAATGAGTCATATCCACTAGACGCTCGCTACGGCGAAATTTCATCTTTAAACCTCCTAAACATCCTAAACATCCTAAATGCGAATAATATTATTGTAAATATACATTATTGTACGTAAATTGGCAAGTTTTAGGAGGATTAAACGATAGAATTAATAAGAATATCATGTTATTCTTATCATGTATTTTACTCACCCAACATTCTTACAGCAAAAACCTGATCGCAAAATCCTCGAAGGCCATTATATATTCTTTGTAGTCGTGAATCATGTTGGACAAAACCAAATACAGTTGGTCCACTACCACTCATTAACACTGCATCTGCTCCAAACTTTTCCATTTGTTCTTTAATATGCTGAACTTCTGGATACATCTGCAAAGTAACTTTTTCCAAAGCATTTCCTAAATTACGACATACCTCATCATATTGTTGATTTTGAATAGCTTTTATCATCGCTTCGGTATTTGGATGATCAATCTTCTTTAAATCTACATTTCTATATACATCAGCAGTTGAAACTCCTATAGAAGGCTTCGCTAAAATAACCCAGCAATTCGGTGGTGCCGGCAATTTCGTTACTTTCTCCCCTCTACCGCGTGCCAACCCAGTGCCTCCATAGACACAAAATGCAACGTCTGAGCCAATTTCCGAGCCGAGATCAGCCAATTCATCCATTGTTAGATTTAGATTCCATAATGTATTTAATCCTCGTAACGTGGCAGCTGCATCACTGCTTCCACCCGCAAGTCCTGCTGCAACAGGGATGGCTTTATCAATGGAGATAGACACGCCATTTTGGATATTAAAACGTTCTTTAAGAAGCTTGGCTGCCTGAAAAGCAAGATTCCTTTGATCTTCAGGTACAAATCGGCTATGCGATATTATGATGATTTGACCATCATCTCTATTTTCTAGTTCTATCCTGTCGGCTAAATCAATGGTCGTCATGACCATCTCTACTTCATGATAGCCATCTGCTCGCTTGCCAAGAACATCTAACGTTAAATTTATTTTGGCTGGAGCCTTAATTAACAGTCTCATGTTTTCACCTGCTTGTCTCTCCGTCTTTTCGCTTTTCTCATTTTAACATGAAATGACATAAACACATAAATATCTTATGAAAAATAAAAAAACCGAAGCTAGTGCTTCGGCTGCGGGTAGTTGAAAATCTTTAGGCAGTTGTTAAATAACTTAATGTCATTGTTTATTGGCAAGTTGTTGCTGGGCAATTTCAATCGCACGTTTAACCATATTCCCTGCATCACGAGCTTTTATACCGCCCCATCCTTCATCCTGAACAACATCATAAAACCCTAGCTCTTTTGCCAGTTCGACTTTCATCTTATCTGACATGATTCCTTTTCTTCGACCCAAAAAAATTCCTCCTTTTACCCGCCTTTATAGTGTGGGCAAAAGGGAGTAAAATATCGAGTTAAATGTTAACAAATGCGTACGTAGACTAGTTACTCGCTTACGTAGCTCTTTGAGCTGCACTTAATTGAGGAAGCTGCTCTATGGAGTCTCTTGCTACATTAAAAACACCAATCCACTGTATAAAAACAATAAAAAACAGCAGTAAACAATGTATGTTTACTGCTGTCCCAGCGCTAAATTTCCTGCTGTATCTTCAAAAAATGTAAGTTCAACCGTTTCAGTAAGTACATCTGCATAGCTGTAGGAAACACGCTCAAAAGCATTTTCCTCTTGGTCTAATTCGATGACAAAAACCGATGGATAAGTTTCTGCCAAAACCCCAGAACGTTCAATGGTTTTCCTGCGTCCTCCATTGGCTTTCAACATTAATCTTTTACCCAAGTTGGAATCAAGGGATTTTTTAATGCTTGCTAATGTTTTTGGCATTGCGCTCCACCTCACTGTAATTTATTATAGCACGGCGAACAGTTTAAGTCAAATAAAAGATTTATTTTATCAATGAATCATACTTCCTGTCAACGGTTTTTTATCTACATTTTATTCCCATTTCCAACATTTTTTATTATGCGCCTTTCTTCAATAATTATGTACTGACAAAAAAATCCTCATGGAAAAAGCACTGGATATGATTTCTCCAATGCTTCAATCATCAATTGGTGGTTTAAAAGGCATGCCTGTTCGTAGCACTCCTTTTGTCTCCACTCCTCCAAGACCCTTTTCTCCTGTGAGGGTATTGCGTAATACATCCCACACATTAATATTCTCCATAAAAGGTGTAAAACTGATTTTGCTAACGATATAAACTGGATCTAGTGCGTGTATATTGACTCTTTGTGGGGAGCTTGCGAAGTTTGCTCCTGCAAATATTAATGATTCGAAATGCGATTGACATGCACCCGCGAAAATCACTAGCTGATCCAAGTTAGGTACTCTTCTCCGTGCCTCTTTAACTGTTTCTACGAAATACTTCGAATGTCGGTATGCATTGATATCGATTTTTTTCCCTTTCGATTTTGAATAGGAGTCATGCCCGGTAATAACGAGGATATCCGGACGATATTCTTCGATTAACGGACCAACACGGAGATGCATTTCTTTTTCATTACAATGGATGCCGATTACCGCTACGCCAAGCCTATCATATAAATCTAGGCACTTTCTCAAGTAATTGGGGTCTCCATCAAGATGAAGGACACGCCCAGGCATTTGAAAATAATTGAAATCCCTTTTATAGCCTGAAGTTACTTTGTATTCTTGTTCCAGCCGAATAAGATCAATATCTTGCCTAAATAATTCAAATGATTGCTCCTCAAGTGAACGTACTTGCGATGTTCTCTTAAAACGTTCAGATTCACTTATAGAGACTAAGTCATCAATAGGTGCGTCTGCTACCAGCCGATAATCCTCACCGGATAATATAGCAGTCCTTCGACCGTCAATCTCCATGATATCGATGACTCTAAATAAAATGTCACATTGATAGGACAAGCGGCCGACAATCATATTGATTTCAATCACGGTCGTCAACTCCAATGAACAGCAAATAAATTATATTCCTCATGGATTAGGCTATGCAGACGACTTGATCCATGTGACTGTTCATACTTGACGATCTAATTGGTTCGAAATATGGGCAATAAATTGTCACTCAACGTCCCAAATTCTTGAATCGAAAGGGTTTCTCCTCTTCTCGAAGGATCAATACTTGCCGAATGTAAAGCCTTCAAGATCTCCTCCTTTTTCTCTTTCCCTTTCTCAAGTCCGTTCGTTAAATTATTGATAATTGTTTTTCTACGCTGGGCAAATGAGATTCGGATAACATTGAAGAAAAAGGCCTCATCTAAAACATCGACTGCTGGTTTTTCCCTTTTGATTAATCGGATAACTGCTGAGTCTACGTTCGGTTGCGGCATAAAAACCGTTTTTGGAACAATCATGACCGTTTCAGCCGTTGTGTAATATTGGATAGCAATAGACAATGACCCATAATCTTTCGTTCCTGGCTTTGCAGCAATCCTATCAGCTACTTCTTTTTGCAGCATCACGACCATTCCACGGATTGGAAGATTGTTTTCAAGCAATTTTAAAATAATGGGGGTGGTTACATAATACGGAAGGTTTGCAACGACCATGACATCATTTATGTTTGAAAACTTCTCTGGAATCATTTCCTGTAAATTCGCTTCTAATATATCTTGATGGATAATTTCAACATTATTATAAGGTGAAAGCGTATCTTCAAGAATAGGAAATAAGCGACCATCAATCTCGAATGCTACAACCTGTTTACATGACCTTGCTAAATGCTCAGTCAACGCCCCGATTCCGGGCCCTATCTCAATCGCACCCGTTTCCTTTGTCAAACCAGCAAACTTCGTAATATTACGTAAGATGTTCGGGTCAATCAAGAAGTTTTGTCCCAGACTCTTTTTAAATGAAAATCCATACTTTTTTAAAATTTCTTTCGTACGTATTGGTGTGGCAATGTCTTTTTCCACTATGATTTTTCCTCCTGTAAAACGCATTTTAATGCATTAATAAAATCTTCTTTCGATATTTGAAACATCATCAATCGTTTATGCAGTTGTTTACCGTTCGTATACCCAATTTTAAGCAATTCCCCAAGTCTTTCTCTACGTTCCTTTGCTTTTGGACCTCCAATTAATCCTGCATCGATTAAGTCTTCTTTTGATATTAATTCTTCGGTTAATTCGGTCATTGTTTGTGCTTCCTTCAAAGCTTCTCTTATAGCTTCTCTAGGAGCATGCTCCACTCCAAGGCCACGACCGGATTTACGCCTCGCATATTTTTTATCGATAAAAGCATGTTTACATCCAGGCACATGCTCCGTAATCGTTTTTCGAATCTTTTCTCCAGGGAAATCAGGGTCTGTAAGAATAATGACTCCTCTAACTTGTTGAGCAAGTTTTATTTTTTCAATTGTCTCCATTGAAATGGCGGATCCATTCGTTTCTATAGTGTCAGCATCTACCGATTTTTTTATGGCTTGCGTATCGTCTTTTCCCTCAACCACAATAATTTCTTTTATTTTCATTTTTCCTCCAAAAAAGTTGAAACATTTTTGTAATATGAACGTCTAATAAGGTAAGATAGTTTTCCCCTATCTTCTTTGTCGATTATCTTTTGCATCATTCAAGCGGTTCAGGAGATGATCGACCCTTTTTTCAATGTATCTTTAACTATAGTTTAAGCATCAGCCATTAGCTGCATAGGGGGATTACATTTTCTTAGAAACATTTTACTTTAATTTACACAAAGAAAAAAGCAGAGGACACTTGCCCCTGCATAAATCATATATCTAATTCAAAATTCGAATTTTAACTTGTCTTCTACCAAATCGATAAGCTTCTTCCTTAGAGGCAACAAAGACATCAATACGATTACCCTTAATTGCACCGCCTGTATCTCCTGCCACAGCATACCCATATCCTTCCACCCACACTTTTGTGCCAAGTGGGATGACTCTAGGGTCTACAGCGATTACCTTAAGATTAGGGTTTGCTCGTAAATTAATACCAGTTGCAGTAACACCTGAACAGCCGTTGCAATATGCGGTATACGCTGTCGCGCTCACATACATTTCTTTTCCACCGCTCGGAGCATCCGAATTAGCTGATACTGTTTTGCCACGCGAAACTTGCGCAACCACTACCTTCGTACCAACAGCAACTACTTTGTTTACACTATCTTTTACTTTTGTTTCCGAGATTAGCTCACGATTAACTTCCTTGCCATTTTCCTTTGTTACTTCATACTCTTTTTTCAGCATGCCTTCCTTGCCTTGCTGAACGACTTTCTCAGTGCCTGCTGCTAAAGTGGAGTCTTTTTTCGTAATAATTGCGTAATCAATTGGTTCTTCCACTACATCGGTGACTTTTTCAATGCGGACAATTTTTATTTTACTGTTTGGTTCCACTTTTTTGTCTAACTCTGGCTCCACACGGTCCAGTTCGCCTAGTGTAATCCCTTGTTGCTCTAAAAAGTCAGCGACCGTAGTCGAAGTGCTCCATACTTCTTCCTCTTGTTTCCCATTTTTTATTACAAGGGGAAAAGCTCGATCAATTACAAGTTTCAAATTTTCATATATTGGATCTTCAAAAGAATAATTCATTTTGTCGTGATCGTTTACGTGTAACTCCTGACTTTCCATAAATTCTTTTACGGTTTTTGCTGTAGTATACACATCTTTTTCGTGTTCTCCGTCTTGGATTGTGACTTTCTTTGCCGGTTCCCACACCACGCTCAGCTTATTTTTCACTTCGCTATTTAACGCATGAGATATATAGTCATCTTTGTCTACTACGACATTCAAGTCTTTCAACATATCCCCTATCGTATCAGCGTGGGTTTTTACTATTATTTTTTCTCCATCAACCGAAACAGCGACCGTTTTCTTCGTTCCTTCATAGACGAGTATCGTCAGAGTGGCTAAAAATACTATAAAACTAGCAATGAAAAGGCCTAATTTCTTTCGGGTGATTGAAGAAAAGTTAGAGTATATTGCGGGTTTTGTGTTCATACAAACACGCCTCCTTCTTCTCCGTGAGATTATACAAACATTGTTTGCAAATTGTCAACTCTCACTCCTTTTCATAAGGTAAGCTCTATTATGCACAGACAAGCATGAAAAGAAAAGAGAGAGTTATCGACAACCCCAGTTTTGGAAGAAGTAAAGTTTTGTAGAAATTACTGGAACCCCTATTAAAAATCTTGAAGTACTCTAGTATTTGCCGTTACTAGAATTTGTCAATCGATGCCGAATACTTTTTTTGCATTTGCTGTTGTGATTAGTGCTACTTCTTCCAAACTTATCCCTTTTAAATCGGCAATTTGCTCAGCAACAAGCCTTACATAACTAGGCTCGTTCCTTTTGCCCCTATAAGGATGCGGTGCTAAGTACGGGCAATCCGTCTCGATTAACAGACGGTCTAGTGGGACTTGAATCGCAACTTCTTTCGGTTTTTTCGCATTTTTAAATGTAACAGGACCACCGAGAGAAATATAAAAATTTAAATCCATGCATTGCTTTGCTACCTCAGCACTTCCACTGAAACAATGCATGATGCCCCCAACTTCTTCCGCATGTTCTTCCTGTAAAATCTGAATGATGTCCTGCGTAGCATCTCGATTATGTATAATAATTGGCATATTTATTTTTTTGGCTAGCCTGATTTGTTTACGGAATACATCCTTTTGGATTTCCTTTGGCGATTTATCCCAATGATAGTCAAGCCCCATTTCGCCTAAGGCTACCACTTTCGGATGTGCCGCAACCTCTTCAAGCCATATTAGATCTTCTTCTGTCATATCAATTGCGTCGACGGGATGCCATCCAACACTAGCATAAATAAATTCGTGTTCACTAATGATTTCCAATGCTCTTTGAATTGTTTTTCGATCAAACCCCACTACAACCATATATTCAACACCAGCATTTTTCGCGCGGGCTATTGTATCTTCGAGGTCTTCAGCATATTGGTCATCATTTAGGTGAACGTGTGTATCAAAAAGCATAATTTAGACTCCTTTTATGAGTATACTCTTTTATTTCGTAACATTTATCACAGCTAACTAACATTTGCATTACAAAATAAAATAACATAGAGAGCATATAAAAAACCGCTTTATAGTTGATATCTCTCTATGTTATCTGTATTTGTCAAAGGTTCCGAATGAACAGAAATATTAAATTTACTTTACAATCGCTCCGTTTTCTAAGGTTTCAGCAACACTCGCAACTGAAAGAACCCCATCTTTCTCTCCTGCAAGAATCATCCCTTGCGATAATTCTCCACGCAGCTTCACTGGTTTCAGATTTGCCACGACAATCACTTTTTTCCCAATTAATTCTTCAGGCTTGTAAAATTCAGCAATTCCAGAAATGACTTGACGTTTTTCAAATCCAAGATCTAACTGAAGCTTGAGTAGTTTGTCTGCTTTTTTAACAGGCTCACAATGAATGACTTCTGCAACTCGTAATTCTACCTTCTTAAAATCATCAATTGTAATTTCAGGAAGTTTTTCTTCTTCAACTTCTTCTTTCTTTTGTTCTTTAGCAGGTGTAGTACCACCTTGCATGCGTTCCTTGATAAAGTTAATTTCTTCTTCCATATCTAATCGCGGGAAAATCGGCTCTCCTTTTTCAACAACAGATGTACCTTCCGGAATGGCGCCAAACGTTTCTAAGCTTTCCCAAGATGAAAATTGTTCATTTGTAATATTTAACTGACGAAGAATCTTATTCGGAGTTTCAGTTAAAAATGGCTTCAGCAAAACCGAAACTCTTCTTAATGATTCTGCTAAATGTACCATGACGCTACCCAATTCTTTGCGCTTTGCTTCATCTTTTGCCAAAACCCATGGCGCAGTTTCGTCAATATATTTATTTGTTCTACTAATTAATTGCCAAACAGAAGTAAGAGCAACGGAATACTCCATATTTTCCATTGCATCTTCGTACTGTGCAATAGTTTCTTTATTTACTTTTTGTAATTCATCATCAAATGGAGTAATAGAACCCTCGTAAGTAGGAATGACACCGTCAAAATACTTATTGATCATCGCGATTGTTCGATTTAATAAATTCCCTAAATCATTCGCTAAATCAAAATTGATTCTTTCGACAAAACCTTCTGGTGTAAATACTCCATCTGCTCCAAATGGAACTTCGCGAAGTAAGTAGTAGCGAAGTGCGTCGAGTCCATAGCGGTCAATGAGTGTAACAGGATCGACTACATTTCCTTTTGACTTAGACATTTTTCCGTCTTTCATAAGCAGCCAACCGTGGGCAAACACTTTTTTAGGCAACGGCAAATCAAGTGCCATAAGCATAATAGGCCAATAAATCGTATGGAAACGAACGATTTCTTTTCCGACAAGATGAACGTCAGCTGGCCAATATTTAACATATTTTGAATCGTTATCTGTTCCGTATCCAAGAGCTGTTATATAGTTTGTTAGTGCATCAATCCAAACATAAATCACATGCTTTGGATTTCCAGGAACTTTAATTCCCCAATCAAAAGTTGTCCGAGAAACTGCTAAATCTTCCAATCCCGGTTTAATGAAATTATTGATCATTTCATTTTTACGAGATTCAGGTTGGATGAAATGAGGATTTTCCTCATAATGTTTCAAAAGACGATCGACATATTTACTCATTTTAAAGAAATATGACTCTTCCTTCACTTTTTCTACTGGACGACCACAATCAGGGCAATTCCCATCTACTAATTGACGCTCCGTAAAGAAAGATTCACAAGGAGTACAATACCATCCTTCATATACATCTAAATAAATATCCCCTTGATCAAGAAGGCGCTTAAAAATCTTCTCGACTACATTCTTATGTCGAGTTTCGGTAGTTCGTATAAAATCGTCGTATGAAATATCGAGTTTTTTCCATAAATCTTGGATTCCACTGACAATTTCATCCACATATGCTTGTGGAGATAAGCCACTTTCTTCCGCCTTTTGTTGGATTTTTTGACCATGTTCATCCGTTCCGGTTAAATACATGACATCGTATCCTCGCATTCTCTTATAACGAGCCATCGCATCTCCCGCCACTGATGTATAGGCATGACCTATATGTAAATTCCCGCTCGGATAATAGATTGGGGTTGTTATATAAAATGTTTTTAATTTTTCTTTCACTAAAATTCCCCTCCATCTTTATTTTTTTCTTAAGGTTCGACTTTAGCCTGCTAAGTCGACTTCGCTTTTCTTTGTCTAGCTCCAGACGCCAGCCCCTCGAGGTCAAATAACCCGAGTCAATAAAAGTCAAAGTACGGACTTTTTTGACTCAGAACATTTGCTTGTCGGAGGCCCGCAGGATGCGGGTCAGGAAGGCGTTGCAACAGGACGTTGCGACTTAAGCCTTCCTTCCATGTAGCGCCTTTCGCTTTTCTACCTATATACGCATGATTACCTATTATATCATCAAAATATACGTGAAAATTAGTATTTACGCAACTAAGGCATGCTGGCTTTTAAAATTGATATATAATGTAATAACGGTTTTAAGTTAACAACTTAGTTAAAGCGGTATTTGTCTTTTTTTGTCTGATAAAATTCTTAGTTTTCTGTGAGCAAAACCTCTTTAATTTCTTTAATAGGTCCAAGTGCACCAAGCTTTTTTTGATTGACTTTAAATGGAAGAACTGTTATCATTAAGAAAGAAGAACTTTGTCGAAAAATGACGATAAAAAAATAAAGATAGAGATCCAATTATAATTGGGGAGGAACAAAGAAATATGAAATCCACTGGTATTGTACGTAAAGTTGATGAGTTAGGCCGTGTAGTTATTCCTATCGAACTTCGACGCACTCTAGGAATAGGGGAAAAAGATGCGTTGGAAATATATGTTGATGATGATAAAATCATCCTAAAAAAATACAAACCAAGCATGACTTGCCATATCACAGGCAATGTTTCAGAAGACAATGTAGTCCTTGCAGGAGGAAAATTAGTTCTTAGCCGCGAGGGTGCTGATTCGCTTATTTCTGAAATTGAAAATGCATTTAAAAAATAATAGTAAAGCCAGCTCTAAATGTGAGCTGGCTTTTTTAATATATTTGGAGTATGTTGTTCTAACGCTTTACCAAGATCCTCTAATAGATCCTCCACATCTTCAAGACCTACAGAAATTCGCACTAAGCCATCTTCTATTCCAAGCTCCAGTCTTCTTTCTCGTGGGATGGAAGCATGTGTCATTAAAGCTGGGATTGAAATTAAGCTTTCTACTGCTCCCAAGCTTTCAGCTAAAGTAAAATATTGGACTTTTTTCAATAAATCCAAGGCTTTTTCTTCACTTTCTACAGTGAAGGAAATCATTCCGCCAAAGCCACCAGCTTGATTTTTGTGAATCGTATGTCCCGGGTGCTCTTCAAACCCAGGATAATATACTTTTTCAACTGAAGGATGTTCCGCAAGAAAGGATGCAATCACTCTCGTATTTGCTTCAATTTCTTCCATTCTTACCCCTAAAGTTTTAATTCCGCGCATTAATAACCAGCTATCTTGTGGTCCAAGGACTCCCCCTGTCGAATTTTGAATGAAGTGAAGTTCCCCACCTAATTTATCGTTCGCTGCTACAACAAGACCAGCAACGACATCACTATGCCCGCCAAGATATTTCGTCGCACTATGAAGAACAATATCAGCTCCAAGAGAGATAGGAGTTTGCCAATAAGGAGTGCTAAATGTATTATCGACAATAAGTAATAGATCTTGTTCTTTCGTGATTTTACTAACTGCTTGTATATCCGTAATTTTCAATAATGGGTTCGTTGGAGTTTCAATATATATAGCTTTTGTATTTGGTAAAATCGCCCTTTCTACCTTATCTAAATCAGTAGTATCGACAAATGAAACATCAACCCCAAAACGGTTGAACACTTTCGTCATGACTCTAAATGTTCCACCATATACATCATCCGTTAAGATGAGATGATCACCTGCAGAAAAAAGCTGGACGACCGCTGTAATAGCTGCCATACCTGAGCCAAAAGCAAACCCTCTTGATCCACCTTCAATATCGGCAATTAATTTCTCTAACGCTTCCCTTGTTGGGTTTCCAGTTCTCGCATATTCATATTTAAAATTTCCGACCCCATCCTGCTTAAAAGTGCTAGCTTGATAGATTGGAATGGAAACAGCTCCTGTATATGGATCCCTGCCAACACCACCATGAATCAATCTCGTTTTCTTTTTCAACTAACTTCACCTCCGTCATAAATATCACTGCTTATATATCGTTCACTACTATCTGGAAATATCGTAACAATATTTGTGCCTGGCTTTGCTTTTCGAGCTTCTTTTAGCGACGCAGCAAGTGCCGCACCTGATGAGCTGCCTATTAACAATCCTTCCAATTTTGCTGCATTTTTTAGAGTATCAAACGCCTCTTGATCAGAAATCGTATAAATTTCATCGAACAAGGATGTATCCATAAAATTAGGAATAAACTCCATTCCGATTCCTTCCGTACGATGAGACCCTGACTCCCCTCCATTTAAAATAGATCCTTCAGGTTCAACGACCACACATTTTACCTCGGTAATCCGCTCTTTCAAATATGTAGCAGTCCCCATAAAGGTTCCTCCTGAACCCGCTCCTGCGACAAATACATCAATTTTTCCTTCCAATTCTTCATATAGTTCCGGGCCTATGGTTTCATAATACGTAGCTGGATTATTTGAATTTTGAAATTGCCCTGGATAAAATGCATTCGGAATCTCTTCAAGAAGTTCCTTTGCTTTTTGAATGGCACCTTCCATTCCAAGTTCTGTTGGCGTATTTATTACTTCCGCTCCAAGTGCGCGCATTAACGTTTGTTTTTCGCGGCTAAATTTTTTAGGTGTTACAAAGATTGCTTTAACACCATATTTGATTGCCGCCAGTGCGAGTCCAATACCTGTATTTCCAGCAGTTGGTTCGATAATTGTTCCGCCTTTTTGTAAGAGGCCCTCTTGTATTGCTTGCTCAAGTAAATAATGACCAAGTCTATCCTTTACACTTCCTCCGGGGTTGAAAAACTCAAGTTTTGCAAAAAGCTTTACTCCATCAGGAAGTGAAAAGGATGTTAATTCCAATAATGGCGTATTCCCGACTAATTCATGAATACTCCTTGCATATTTCATGTTAGAAAACTTCCGTCCATTCATCTCGTCTTGAGAGCATTTTTTCAGCAATTCCCTTTGCTCCTTCAAGACTATGGCTTGCTGCCCAGCCGCATTGTACTTCATTGCATGCAGGAACTTCCGTTGCTGTCAGTACATCATTTAACGTTTTTTCTACAAGATACAAAATATTATCGTAATCATCATGATTTACTACCGAAAGATAAAAACCTGTTTGGCATCCCATTGGACTAATATCGACAATCTTATCCGAATAATTTCTACTGAATTCAGCCATCATATGTTCCAGTGAATGTAATGCAGGCATTTCCATATGCTCTTTGTTTGGTTGGCAAAAACGAATATCATATTTACGGATTTCATCTCCGTTATATCCCGTCTTTACACCTGCAAGTCGGATGTAAGGAGCTTTTACTTTTGTATGATCTAAATTAAAACTTTCCACATTCATCTTTTTTTCAACAGTCATCGTTATTCTCTCCTTTGTTTAGTTGCTTCCATTAACCATACGAAATCATTTTTTTGTGTAAAAGTAACGGTAAAACCATTTTGTTCAAAAAGCTCCTTCATTACAGGAATAGTTGTATAATATTCAGTCCGTAAATCATTTGCCAATCTATTAAAATGGTTAACTTCCGCATTTCGTATCATATTGCTTTTTGCATTTTCATCTTCAAATAATGTATCAGCAAAAACGATTTTCCCATTACCATTCAAGAGTGAACTGTAATTTCTAATCGCTGTTTCTTTTTCTTCATCAGTCAAATGATGAAATGCGTAAGTACTGACAATTGTATCGACGAATTGAAATGGGTGTGTAAACGTAAGAAAATCTCCCTGTAAAATCTTCACTTCTGGTAATTTTTTCTTTGCTACTTTTCTCATTCCAGCTGAAGGTTCAATACCACACACTCTTTTCCCGCTCTTTACTAACAACTCCGTTAGATTACCTGTTCCAACTCCAAATTCGATTATGTTTCCCTTTGATTTATTTACGACTTCTTCTAATATATGAATGTAATTTCGAAAAACTTCGTTGTATTCCAAATCATGCCCTAAAACAGTTTCATCATAGGATTGAGACCATTCATCAAATAATGACGTAAAATCAGTGGACATCTTTATCCTCCTTTTCGGATAAAATTACTCGGAATTAATATATTACTTAATTTATCATTTGTTGCCTAAAATGGCAATCGTAAAAAAGGCTTATTTAAATTTACTTAGATTACGCTAATCTGATTCTAGGCACCGTTACTAAAACAACAAAAAAGAATGTTCCAGGCAACCCGGACATTCTTTTCTGTAGAAAAAATATTAATCCACGTGATAGGCTTGATACACTTCACGTTTTGGTAGATTTCGGTCCTTTGAGGTTTCTTTAATCGCCTCTTTGGAGGGAAGGTTTTTTTCAGCGATATAATGCTGAACATGTTCTTTTATATCCATAGACGCCCACCATTCCGACTCTCCATCTTGATCGTTAGTTTCTCCGCTTCCCTCTAAAATCAGACAAAATTCACCGCGAACTTCCTCTTCATCTGCCCATTGAATAGCCTCTTCTACTGTTCCTCGAATAAATTCCTCGAACTTTTTAGTCAGCTCCCGACAAAGAACAATGTTTCGATTTCCTAGTATATCTTGCATTAATCTAAGAGTTTCCTTCAACCGATGAGGTGCTTCATAAAAAATAATAGCACCATTTTGTTTTTTTAATCCTTCTAATTCTAGCTTCTTCTCTTTTTTTCCTCTTGATAAAAAACCATAAAAATAAAAAGGCTGAGTTTTAATTCCGGAAGAAATCAAAGCTGTCAAAGCGGCATTCGCTCCTGGTAAAGGGACAACTGTAATTCCAGCTCGAATTGCTTCAGCAGCTAGCTCAAACCCTGGATCAGAAATACATGGCATTCCAGCATCACTCACTAAAGCAACCGTTTCTCCTACTTCTAACCTCCTTATGAGTTCCTTACCGCTGCTATCTTTATTATGTTCATGGTAGCTAATAAGTGGAGTGCTAATCTCGAAGTAATTGCAGAGCTTTTTCGTATTTCTCGTATCCTCTGCGGCAATCACATTTGCTTCTTTCATCATCCGGATAGCTCTAAACGTCATATCTTCAAGATTTCCAATTGGAGTTGGCACTAAATACAGAATTCCTTTTTCCGTTTGGCTAAAACTTTTCTGAATTTGCATCCCACTCACCCGCTTCACTTAAAAATTGTTCTTTTTTCTTTCTTGGTAATTGTTTAAACGCATATTCCGCTCGGAGAGCTTCACTTTTATTTTCAAATTTTTTTGCATAGATCATTTTCACTGGATGACGCATTCTCGTATATTTAGCTCCCTTCCCACTATTATGCTGGGCAAGCCTTCGAGAAAGGTCGACAGTATAACCACCATAATAAGAACCATCCTTACATTCTAACACGTAAAAATAATGGTCATTCGCTGCCATATAAAATGTCTCTCACTTCATCTGTATATTCATTCTCTTCATTATAAACAAAAAGAGGCGGCAATACTTTCAACCCTGCATTTCCATCCTTAATCCCTTCAACTAAGATTGTATTTGCTTCTTTTCCAGCCTTTGGATATACAAATCGAAGTCTTTTCGGCTCCAAGCGATATTCCCTCATTAATGTTAAAATATCCATTAACCGTTCTGGTCTATGTACAAACGCTGCTTTCCCTCCTTGCCTAAGTAGCTGGCTGCTCGTCTTCACGGCATCTTCTAGTGTACAAAGAATTTCATGGCGGGCAATTGCTAAGTGCTCATTTGCATTAATCACATCAGAAGATGGAGATAAAAAATACGGAGGATTGCATGTTACGACATCGAAACGATCATGTCCTAACCTCTTAGGCATATCCCTTATATCACCGTGGATCATTTCAATTTTATCATCTAGCTCGTTATATGAAATACTCCGTACTGCCATATCATGTAGCCTATCCTGGATCTCTACTCCTATAATCTTAGCTTTTGTTCTAGGGCTAAGTAAAAGAGGAATGACACCATTTCCACTGCATAGGTCAATAATATTCCCTTTTTGAATCGGTAAATATGTAAAGCGTGCCAATAATACTGCATCTAACGAAAAAGAAAATACAGATGGACTTTGAATGATTCGCAAATTTTCCGCAAGCAAGTAATCTAACCGTTCATCTTCATAAAGATTTATCATTATACACACTCCAAATAGAAAAGCTAAAGGCGCCTGAAGTGGAAGAATGCTAGGGGCGAAACGTCCTAAGGCTTTCCCTGTACTAGTACATCTCTGTACGCTGCAATGGTCTTCTTGACCCGCATCCTGCGGTTCCCAACAAGCAAATGTTCTGGACAGAAAAGTCTTTTTTGACTTTATTTGACTCCGTGCGGCTGTGAGTAGCCCTGGACATCAAAACACTCTTCGCTTTTCAAAACTTATCATTTATAACATTTTATATTTTATTATGTTTAAATAAAAGAACCCTCCTCAATAGTAAGAGGAAGGTTATCTTGTATTATTTTTTATTCAAAAAAGATAAGCAAAACAAGCAATCTTCATCACGACGGGGGCTGCCAAAATGTACATTGCAAATATGGAAGCCTTCCTGATAGAGTCTAGCTAAATTATCATAGCCTTCTCCTATTTCAGAAATCTTTTCATACATACTTTTTCCCTGACTATTCTCTTGGTCAGATGAGGCATCTGATTCCGGAGTTTTTTTTTCCATAACCTTACGCAAATGGTCATTTTCAAGTTTCAAAACATGGTTTTCTTCAATTAATTCAGCAAGATATTGCTTTAATTCACCAAGTTGCTGATATAAATGGCCAATTTGCATTTCCATACTACTAACTGAATCGAAGAACTCCTTTTTATCCATGACTTACACCTCATTATTCCCTAGCCGGGACAGATGTTGCACTTTCACCAGAAATTTCTTCTAGTGTGTATTCCAATATACGCTCTTGTTCTGGCAATTCAACCTGAATCAAGCGCTCCAATATATTTAACCCAATGACCTTCCCTGATCCATCAGGTGTATTAATATTGTCACCTACATCCGGTAATTCTGCTTTGGCTGCCTCATATTCATCATTTTCATATTTTAAACAGCACATGAGCCTTCCGCAAAGACCGGAAATTTTTGTTGGATTTAGGGACAGGTTTTGATCTTTTGCCATTTTAATTGAAACCGGTTCAAAGTCACCTAAAAATGTGGAACAACAAAGCATTCGACCACAAGGACCGATTCCTCCCAACATTTTCGCTTCGTCTCTTACGCCAATTTGTCTTAGCTCAATTCTCGTTCTAAAAATAGCCGCTAAGTCCTTTACGAGATCACGAAAATCTATTCTTCCATCGGCTGTAAAATAAAAAATGACTTTATTGCGATCAAAAGTATATTCGACATCTACGAGTTTCATATCAAGGCTATGTTCAATGATTTTCTCAGTACAGACTTGATATGCCTCCGCTGCTGCCATTTTATTTTCTTCAACGTTTAATTGATCCTTCTGATCTGCCATTCGTACTACTTTTTTTAGTGGAAGAACAACATCGTGGTCCTGTACTTGCTTCTTATCTGTAACAGCTTTTCCGTATTCAATCCCACGAGCCGTTTCCACTATCACAAAGTCATTCTTACGAATTGGATGATCGCCTGGATCAAAATAATATATTTTACCGGCCTTTTTAAACCGGACACCTACAACATTATACACAAGAAGGTCCCCCCTGCAAATTTAGCACAAGCTGTTCCATCAAAAGATGGGGATTCATATTTGCATTTAATTTCCGTTTGGCTTCCAAAATTGCAGTCATTTGTTCAGACAGCCTTCTTGAAGAGGTTTGCAACGCATCGGCCGCAAATGTATCCCGCCAGTCGGGATAGACAAGCTGCTCTTCTTTCCCCAATTGAATATATAGTATGTCTTTATATATGAGAAGCAAAAGATTTAAACCCAAGTCTATTTGGGCTTTCTCTTTAAAATGGTGTATCCATTCATCCTGAAGAGAAGTCATGGCGTAAAGTGTACCCTTCTTCTGGACTTCATATAAGTGTAACACTATTTTTCTTGCTTGTGCAAACCAATCATCCCCATCTAAAGCTAAAGCCTCTTGTAAATGATTGGTAACTGTCGCTAAAAGTGGAGCCTTTGTGTTACTTATTCCAGCATCTTTTAGTTTTTTTATAAACACTTCAACAGGAATTGCTTTGAATGACACTGTTTGACAGCGTGATAAAATCGTCGGAAGGATACGCTGAGGTTGTTCCGTAACAAGAATAGCTGTTGTTTCAACATTCGGTTCTTCAAGAAACTTTAACAAGCTATTCGCTGCTGGAATAGTCATTTTCTCTGCATCTATGATGATATATAATTTTTTCTTCGATTCTACCCCGGATTTACTAAACTCCGTTCTTAGGGAACGTATCTGTTCAATTTTTATGGATAATCCGTCCGGTTCTACTATATGAATATCAGGATGGTTGCCATTTTCAATCCTTTTACAATTCACGCAGTCACCGCACGGAATAAAAGTATTTTGTATATTTTCGCAAAACAAGCTTGCAGCGATTAATATGCTGGCAGCACGCTTACCAGTCCCTCGTTCGCCTTCAAATAAATAGGCATGGGCTACACGGCTCTTTTCAATGCTGCTTTTTAACATTTTCGCTGCAAATGGTTGTTCTTGCTCAAAGTCCTGCCAATTCACGGCATTCATTCACTCGCTATCTTTTAAAATTACAATAATAAATAATGCTATTTCTTAAAATTGATGGAATTGTTCAATTGGAAGAACAAATACAGTTGCTCCTCCGACAGAAACCTCTACAGGATAGGGAATGTATGAATCAGCATTGCCACCCATAGGAGATACAGGAGCCATTAACTGTTCACGTGATTTACAATTATCTCGAATGACTTGAAGAGCCTTATTGACCCGAACATCTTCAGTTCCAATCATAAATGTTGTGTTTCCTGACTTTAGAAATCCGCCTGTTGTTGCTAGTTTCGTTGCTCTAAAATTATTCTCAACCAAAGCACTCATTAAACGATTGCTATCCTGATCTTGTACAACTGCCATTATTAATTTCATTATCATTCACCCCTCCATAATGTTTACTACTTTCTTCTTATTATTTATTATATCAGCTATCCTCGGTATGTTACATCGAAATTCATGTATTTTCTCACCAATTTAAATGCGAAGAGTATCTTTTTTTGCAATAATTTCTTCTACTAATCTTTTTGCATGCATATAAACCGTTTCAAATGGCTCACTTGCATCTATTTCTACAATTCGATTTGGAAACATTTTTAATAGAGTTTTATACCCTTCTCTTACTCGATGGTGAAAATCTAGTTCCTCTAAATCAAGGCGGTTTATTTCCCGTCCTTTATGTTTTTCAATTCTCTTTAAACCCATTTCTGGTTCAATATCAAAATATAAAGTCTTGTCAGGCATTAAATCTTGAATGGCAAATTGATTAATAGTAAAAATTTCATCAATTCCGAGTCCTCTTGCATAACCTTGATAGGCAAGCGAACTATCGATAAATCGGTCGCATAGCACAATTGAACCTCGTTCTAATGCTGGAACAACTTTTTCTATTAAATGTTGTCTACGTGCTGCTGCATATAACAATGCCTCTGTTCGACTATCCATAGCTGTGTGATTTGGATCAAGTATAACCTGTCTAATTTGTTCTGAAATTTGAATTCCACCTGGTTCCCGGGTTAACACAACGTTAAACTTTTTCTCTTCCAATTCCTCTGCTAGTTTTTGAAGAATAGTTGTTTTCCCCGCTCCCTCAGGCCCTTCAATTGTAATAAATAATCCTTGCATGATTTGCCTCCGTAGCCGTGCTAGATGTGGTTTTAGTATAATGTGAAGATTAAAATACCGCAATCTTTTCTGATCCTGTATCTCCTTGAAAACGCGCACCCGCTTGAATGAGTTTTTGAAATTGAATAATATGTTCATTCGTAATTTTTTCGCCAGGTAAAAATAATGGGATACCTGGAGGATAAGGGATGATCATTTTAGCTGCAATCCTTCCGACGGATTGTTGTATATATACCCACTCATAAGGCATATTGAGCATTTCCTTATAAGAATAGGACAGTTCAATTAAATCGACAGGATTTTTTAAAAGAATATTGTCTTTTTTCGATGTGTTTAGCGATTGCAAAGAAAGCTGATGAAATCTATCGATGGCTTCTTCAAACGGAAAACTCATCCCTTGCTTTACTAATGGAAGAATCAATAAGACCTGATAAGGGTCAGCCAGTTCAGGAAAAATACCTTT
The DNA here is from genome assembly GCF_022900255.1 of Lederbergia wuyishanensis. GTDB lineage: Bacteria > Bacillota > Bacilli > Bacillales > Bacillaceae_C > Lederbergia > Lederbergia wuyishanensis. The sequence goes on along the minus strand of NZ_JALIRM010000020.1, from coordinate 18,777 downwards.
CCGTTCAAGGTGTTCTTGTAATTCAAAACCAGATAAACTATCATGGCGCACTATTATTTTAAGTGGATCATCACTTGTAATAATAGTTACCCCTGAGACTTCCCGTAACTTCTTAATAAACCAATCTCTCTCTTGAATAAAAAAATCTATATCTGCTTTAGAAAAATTATCTAGATAATTACGTGCAAAATCAAGTGAAGCCATAATCGGGTATGAGGGGCTGCTTGATTGAAGAACATTTAAGTAAAATTCCACCCTCTGCTCTGAAATTCGTTCACTATTAATATGTAAAAAGGACCCCATCGTCATCGCAGGCAAAGTTTTATGAGCAGAATGCACAACGATATCCGCTCCTTGTTGAAGTGAAGAGTGAGGGAATGGATTCCCTAATTGAAAATGTGCACCGTGTGCCTCATCTACAAGAACGATCATATTATGATCATGTGCAAAATCAATTATTTTCTTAATATCATATGCTTGTCCATAATAGTCGGGGTACGTGAGAATCAATACTTTCGCATGTGGATATTTTTCAATAGCATCCTGAATGATTGCTTGGTTTGGCCCGGCCGGAATGGAAAGATCTTTATTAATATCAGGTGAAAAGAAAACAGGTTTCACTTTTGCAAGCATTAGGCCATTCAAGATTGATTTATGACAATTGCGCTGGACTATTACAGTATCATCTTCATGACAAGTTGCCATAATCATCGCTAAATTTCCTACAGTACTACCATTTACAAGAAAATAGCTTTTCCTAGATCGATATAATTCAGTCAATAAATCTTGGGCTTTCTTAATGGCTTCCTGAGGGTCATGTAAATCATCCAAGCCTGTAAGCTCTGTGAGATCATACTGAGCAAAGTCCCTAAATGGAATTTCCCCTTCGAATAATTCACCATTTTTATGTCCGGGAACATGGAAGGATATGGGTTTTTTATTATTATGATTAACTAGGCTTTCATATAGAGGCATATTCTTTTGTTGCAATGTAAAAACCTCTCTTACTTCTTTTCTTTCTTATATTGTACTATTTAGACAGAAAAAAAACAGGCTGTCTTTTAGCCTGAGGAAGTTTATGAAAAAGTTTTTAATAAAGACAGTTGTTTTGTAAAACCCTAAAGAAGCATACTCTTACACCTAATAAGGTTGTTTAGCAGTTCATATGAAGTTGGCAGCTATTTTCTCAGCTGAGTGAATCCTTTTTGAAGTCTCATCCATTAAATGAGAGATATATTAAATAACTCCAATAATTAGAAAAGAACCCTATGAAAATATTTTCGTTTCTGTAATGGCTTTTAATTGTTTAATATAAAATTTATAAATTGGATCTTTCGTACTTGTGGCAATCATAGCTTTCTCGCAATCTGTACAAATAAAAGATGTATAAAGATGAATACCTTGCTTCCCCGTTTCCTCACAAATTATGCATTTTTCCACAACTCCACCTCCATACATATCAGTTTGCGCATTTCCCTTCATTTGTATACACTTTTTTTAACATTTTTCATTTTAAGAATCTGCTGCATTCTAATTGTATGCTATAAGGACAGTTGCTGTGTTTGTACTGAATCGATAAACATAAAAAAAGGACACGATTTGGTATTTACCAATCATGTCCTCTTATTAGATGTAACATTTCGCTGTCCAGCTGCAGCGCCTATCGACTAGCAAACTTCCTGCCCTCTTCCCTACGATAAGTCAACATCGACTCGTTCCTCGTAGTGTTTCCTTTATCTCAGTCTGAGGTCCTGAAGTTTGTACGTCGATGAGCAAGGCGCCTCCGCTTTTCTATATGGAGCCTAGCGGGATCGAACCGCTGACCTCCTGCGTGCAAGGCAGGCGCTCTCCCAGCTGAGCTAAGGCCCCGTTATGATCTGTGGGGTGATGGGCCTGAGTGGACTCGAACCACCGACCTCACGCTTATCAGGCGTGTGCTCTAACCAGCTGAGCTACAGGCCCACATTCAAAAGACTTTTATATCCTAACATGGTTATTAAAAGGTGTCAATCATTGGTATATGAAAAAATAAAATCCACCCTTAATGGAGTGGAAGTTATAATATCCATAATTGAATCATTGCTAATGCTGCTACGCCAGGTATGCCTAAAAACCCAGAAATGGCAGAAGTGGCAAAGTTTATCGGAACAAAAATTCCGAATTGATTTCCGATTGCATTCAAGAAAAATAAAAATAATGCCCCAATCACAAGTTTCATACATGCTTGGCCAATCCATTTCAATGCTTTACCCGGTAAACCAGCAATTAACAAGAAAACGATCAACACACAAAGTGCAGATATGATTATAATTGACTCCAAATACCGTCCCTCCCGGATCAATCCTTTTAATGTATTGTATGAAAGGATTGTCCGAAAAGAACTTATTGTTTGAACGTCTTATTTATTGATAGAGATTTTTCTTACTTTCGCTTCATGAAATAGAAAAAAGTATTTTGCCTTTGCAAGTTGCGTAATTGCTTGTAAATCATCACTTTTCTCGAAACTCAGTTTATTAAGCTGAGATTGAATCATCCAATCATTTTTTGTAGATTCCATCAAATCAATTAATTTTTTATCATATTCCTTACGGAGCTTTTTCTTTTTCTTAATCAAAGTAAGATTCCTCCGCCTCTAGATTTCTCTTCGGCCTTCAAGTGCCTTTGAAAGAGTAACTTCATCGGCATACTCTAGGTCTCCCCCAACAGGAAGTCCGTGGGCTATTCTTGTTACTTTGATGCCTGATGGCTTTAAAAGGCGCGAAATATACATAGCTGTTGCTTCCCCTTCAATATTCGGATTCGTAGCTAAAATAACTTCTTGAACGGTTTCATCTTGAAGCCTTTTTAGCAGATCCGGAATGTTAATATCTTCGGGGCCGATTCCTTCCATTGGAGAAATAGAGCCATGCAAAACATGATAAAGACCATTGTATTCCTTCATCTTCTCCATCGCAATAACATCTTTGGGCTCCTGAACAGTACAAATGACGCTATGATCACGGCGAGGATCCTTACAAATATAACATGGATCTTGGTCCGTAATATGGCCACAGACGGAACAATAGCCTAGATCCCGTTTTGCATTGACAAGAGCCTTGGCAAAGTCCAAAACAGTCTCTTCCTTCATATTAAGAACAAAAAACGCCAGGCGGGCTGCTGTTTTCGGCCCAATTCCCGGCAGTTTCATAAAGCTGTCGATCAGCTTTGATATCGGTTCTGGGTAATGCATCTAAAAACCTCCTAAAACCCTGGAAGGTTAATTCCTTTAGTAAATTGTCCCATCGTTTGATTAGTTAAATCTTCGGCCTTCTTTAATGCATCATTTGTTGCAGCAAGGACAAGGTCTTGTAGCATTTCAATATCTTCTGGATCTACTACTTCTTCCTTTATATTTACTTCTACTACTTCTTTATGACCAGATACGATAACTGTAACCATTCCGCCACCAGCTGTACCTTCAATGCGCTCTTCCCCTAACTTTTCCTGAGCCTCAGCCATTTTCTTTTGCATTTTTTGCATTTGCTTCATCATACCTTGCATATTTCCCATTCCACGCATCATTCTAAACTACCTCCAAATAATCAATTAATTTTTAATTTCAATAAGATCAGCACCTACAAGTTTCATCGCTTCAGATATAAGTGGATCTTCATGTTCTTCATTGTTTTTCTTATCATCCTGATTATGGTTTTGTAAAAATTCTTCACGAATCTCCACCCATTGGTCTTCTGGAACTCCAACAAATTGGAGTCTTTTCCCCATAATCTCTTCGAGGATGGCTGATGTAATGTCTATAAATGTTTGATTTTCCATCGCCATTTTACAGTGAATTTCATATTTAAATTTTAATATGAATCCTTTCGGTGATGCGGCTGCTGGCTCTGCATCATTTAATAATGCTGACTGGGATCGCATTTGTCTGCTATTTAGCGCCTCCAGCAATTCACCCCAATGACTCTTGATAGAATTCAAATCTTCTCTCGTCGCATCTGTTAAGATTTCTCTTACCATCCTCGTATTTACTCGGAATTCTTTTGACGCGCGAGCAGTTTTCTTAGGGGACTGAGCTGGCGATGCTTCCTCTATAGGCTGGCGATTTGCTCGTAGTGAAGTAATTTCTTTTTCAAGTAACTCTATTTTAGCATGCAATTCTTGAATTCCAGCCACTTCTACTTTCTTTTTTGATTCTGTTTGGCATAGCTTGACTAAACAGACCTCCAAATATATACGTGCATGATTGGAAAACTTCATTTCTTGCTGAGTACTATTCAGTATATCTATATAATCGTATATTTGCTCTGGTTGAATTTCATTCGCAAGCTTTATAAAATCATCATCAAGCATTGCACGTTCCATAGATTCCTCAAGATTAGGAGCCGTTTTGTAAAGTAAGCAATCGCGAAAATATAAAATTAAATCTTCAGCAAATCTAGCAGGATCTTTTCCTTCAAGCATTAATTCTTCAAGTGTGGCCAAAGCTTCCGGAATATTTTTTTCATATACCGCTCTGCCTATTTTATTCAAATAATTGTGAGAAACTGAACCTGTTACCGTTAAAGCATCTTCCACCGTGACATGATCTGTACTAAAAGAAACGGCTTGATCGAGAAGACTTAATGCATCCCTCATACCGCCACCTGCAGCTCTTGCAATAATCTGCAATGCTTTCTCTTCATATTGAAGGCCCGATTCTGATGCTATATGAGACATTCTTCCAACGATATCTTGAGCCGTAATCCGCTTAAAATCAAAGCGCTGGCATCGAGAAATTATCGTTAACGGTATCTTATGTGGCTCTGTTGTTGCTAAAATAAAAATTACGTGTTTTGGCGGTTCCTCTAATGTTTTCAATAAGGCATTAAACGCACCGATGGAAAGCATATGAACCTCATCAATGATATAGACCTTATATGGCACAGCATTTGGGGCATATTTTACTTTATCACGGATATCCCTAATTTCTTCGACTCCGTTGTTGGAAGCAGCATCAATTTCAAAGACATCTGGAATCGACCCATCCATTATTCCTCGACAAGATGAACATTCATTACACGGTTCAGCGATTGGCATTCTTTCACAATTGACTGCTTTAGCTAAAATTTTGGCAGCACTCGTTTTACCTGTACCACGTGGACCAGAAAACAAATAAGCATGGGTAGTTTTCTGTTGGAGGAGAGCATTTTGCAGGGTTTTCGTCACATGTTCTTGACCAATCACATCTGCAAATGACTGTGGTCTCCATACTCTATATAGTGCTTGGTACACGATACTCCCCTCCTCTTTTATGCCGTTCTGTTCTCGTCCTTTTATTATACCTTATTTAGGGCAGTATTTTCAAAATGAATATCCCAATGTATTGAAAAGAATCTTTTTTTATTATTAATACTACTTTCATCAGTAAATTTGTATTTCCACCAATTTTCGATATTATTTCCCGGGGAATGACAATGTTTTTAAAAATATATGAGCATTAAAATGTTCTATTTTTATCACTTATATCCTTCTATTGTTTATGTAGTCCACAATGACTTGGATTGCTGGTATCAGGATTATTATTATAATGGGGAAATAGAGAAATTTACTCTCAATAAACAGATAGTAAACAAGTAAAATAACAGAGAATGTAAAACCGTATTAATAAACGAGGCTTAAAACGCAAAAAAAATGACCCTGTTTAATTCAAAACAGTGATCATCTTCTTGTTTATAATATAAGTGCTTTTCAAATAAATTAAACTGCCGCGCACCTTCCTCTGACTGTGCACCATAAGCGTTACTCAAGCAGTTAGCTCAATCCAGGCTACCCTACGGCACATGAGATGTTCCACTTAATGCTGCTTCCTTCCGGACCTGACATGGTTCATGGATTCCCATTGCGCAGGACCCAGATGTCAACACCACTTACTTAAGGCAGACCCTACAGTACAACAGCCTCGGGAAGGAATTCAACCCCGCTGGAGCGGATTGCGGGTTACAGGGCTCCGCTACTCCCCCGTCTAGCACGGCAAAATTGATACCATATTCAATTGCGCATTTTCTTAGCGCATGATTTATTATACTATTTTCTCTATATAAAATCAATGTTTCAGCAGGATTACTGATTGTTTTGTTTTTCCATTTTCTTTTTTTCCCTTAACTCGCGAAAAAATTGACTCAACAACATCCCGCACTCTTCCTTCAATACTCCCTCCACCACTTCACTCTGATGATTAAATCGGTTATCTTGAAGTAAGTTCATTAAGGTTCCCGCACATCCAGCCTTTGGATCTGCTGCACCGTATACTACTTTCTTTATTCTAGATAAAATGATAGCGCCACTGCACATCGGACACGGTTCGAGAGTCACGAATAATTCGGCATTTTCCAATCTCCATGTTCCAAGTTTCTTACACGCCTCCTCAATGGCTAAAATCTCAGCATGAGCTGTAGCATTTTGCTCTGTTTCTCGCAGATTATGAGCGGATGCTATTATTTTTCCATCTAATACAATAACAGCACCAATTGGCACTTCAGCGCAAGCTCTTGCCTTTTCAGCTTCCTTAATTGCCGCTCGCATGAACTTTTCATCCATCGGTTCCATCTAAATTTCTCCCTATTTTTCAATATCTTTTATTTTACAAAACTTCTTTCTGTAAATCATGTCTATTCCTAATTTCCCCCTCATAAAATGGTTACAACCATTTCTTTGGTTATAAGGAGGTATACCATGCAAATTCATGTTGTTGAACCTAATCAGACATTGACATCTATTGCTTCAAGATATAGTGTTCCAGTAAATACTATCTCAGAAGCAAACGAACTCCCTAATCCTGACAAACTTGTAGTTGGCCAGACATTAGTCATTCCAATAGTAGGAAGCTTTTACTGGGTGAAAAGTGGGGACAGCCTTTGGTCGATTGGTCGAAAATTTGGAATTCCCTACCAAGAATTGGCTCGTATTAATGGAATTCAAGTTAATCAACCGATTCATGTTGGCTTACGTCTATATATTCCTGAACGACCAAAATCAAATCGAGAATTTAATGCATATGTTGAACCATTTGGGAAAACAGTCTCTCAAAATTTAGAATCTAGTGCAAGGCAAGCTGCTCCGTATTTGACGTATTTATCTCCTTTTGGATATTTAGCTAAAAGAGATGGATCATTAACCGCTCCTCCACTGAATAATTTCCCGGCCATTGCTCGTGCAAATCGGAACACTTTAGTTATGGTTGTCGCCAATCAAGAAAGCGGACAATTTAGTTCGGAATTAGGCCATATTTTACTGACAAACCAACAAGTCCAAAATACATTTTTAAATAATATTATAAAAGAAGCAAAGGGAGTTGGTTTCGGTGATGTCCACTTTGACTTGGAACGTCTCTTACCTACGGATAGGGAGGCTTATAATCGCTTTTTACGTACTGCTCGTGACCGATTGCATAGTGAAGGATTAATGATATCGACCGCACTTGCTCCCAAAACAAGCGCCACCCAAAAAGGGGAATGGTATGAAGCACATGACTATAAAGCACATGGGGAAATCGTAGATTATGTTGTTATCATGACGTATGAATGGGGTTATAGTGGCGGACCTGCGATGGCAGTCTCTCCTATAGGTCCTGTTCGTAATGTTTTGGAATATGCAATCACTGAAATACCTTCGAACAAAATACTAATGGGGCAAAATTTATATGGATATGATTGGACACTTCCTTTTGTACAGGGAACAACAGCCAAAGCAGTCAGTCCACAACGTGCTATTGAAATAGCAGCTGCAAACAATGTCTCTATCCAATACGACCAAAAAGCACAAGCGCCATTTTTTACTTATACCGCACAGGATGGAAAAAAGCACGAAGTTTGGTTTGAAGACGCAAGATCAATTCAAGCAAAATTTGACCTTGTTAAAGAGTTAAAACTTCGTGGGGTAAGTTATTGGAAGCTTGGTCTATCCTTCCCGCAAAACTGGCTATTAATTACTGATAATTTTAACATAGTCAAAAAATAATAATGACGGAGAATCGCCACTATCGTTTCTCCTAATTCCTCCCAATGATATCATATATATAAAACACGGGGAGGTTTTTTAATGGAGCAAATACCTTTTATCGCTGTAGAGGGCCCTATTGGTGTGGGAAAAACTTCTTTGGCAAATGCGATATCAACGCAATATGGATATTACTTTTTACAAGAGATTGTGGAAGAAAATCCATTCCTTCATAAATTTTATGAAAATATTCATGAGTGGGCGTTCCAAACAGAAATGTTTTTTCTTTGCAATCGCTATAAACAGCTTGGTGACATAGAAAGCGATTATATAAGTGCGGGGCGTCCAGTTGTTGCTGATTACCACATTTTAAAAAACATCATTTTTGCTAAAAGAACGTTAAATCCCCATCAATATCAAAAATACGAACAAATTTATCATATTCTTACCCATGATCTTACTAAACCTAAATTAATTATTTATTTAACTGCTAATATTAATATATTAATGGATAGAATAAAAAAACGAGGTAGAGATTTTGAACTTCATATTAATCCGAGTTATCTTAAGCAAATAGCATGTGACTATGAAAAATTTATGGAGGATCTCCCAATACCAGTGCTGCGTTTAGATGTAACTGAATTAGATTTTGTGGGAAACTCCAATCATTTTAAAAAAATTTTTTCATTGATACAGGAAAAAAGGAGCCTTATATAATGGATATATCTCCATACAACATTCGTAAAAATTCCATTATTACAATAGCTGGCACAGTCGGCGTCGGAAAAACGACTATGACAAAACGACTTGCTGAAACTTTACGATTTCAAGCTTCTTTTGAACAAGTAGATGTGAACCCTTATCTTCATTTGTTTTATGAGGATTTTAAGAGTTGGAGTTTTCATCTACAAATTTATTTTTTAACTGAACGATTTAAGGAGCAAAAACGGATTTATGATGCAGGTGGAGGATTTATTCAAGACCGCTCCATTTATGAGGATGCCGATATTTTTGCTAGAATGCATTACGAAAATGGCACGATGACAGAAATTGATTACCAGACATATATAAATTTATTTGAAGCGATGGTGCTCACCCCTTATTTCCCTAAACCAGATTTACTCATTTATCTGGACGGACCGCTCGACTATATTATAGATCGTATTCACAAGCGTGGACGATCAATGGAAATGAAAACACCAGACCAATATTGGATTGAATTACATAGTCGTTATGAAAAGTGGATTCATCAATTCAACTTATGTCCTGTGCTTAATTTGAATATTAAAGAATACAACCTTAATGATCAAACTTCTTTAGAATATATCGTGAAAAAAATAGAAAAATGCATAAAAAAAACCGATGCCAATTAGCATCGATTTTCTATCTCCAATAATATGCTCTGTTAATGTTATGGCGGAGGAAGAGGGATTCGAACCCCCGCGCGGTTTAACCCGCCTGTCGGTTTTCAAGACCGATCCCTTCAGCCGGACTTGGGTATTCCTCCATAGCAACAAAAATTATTTTAACAGGGCCACGTTTTAAAGTCAACCAAAAATATAAAAACCCTGTGATTTTTTTCACAGGGCTTCTATATTAATCGATTACTTCCTTATTTCTCATATATGGGCGTAGCACTTCTGGAATAATGACTGTACCATCAGCTTGCTGGAAGTTTTCCAATATAGCCGCTACTGTTCTTCCAATCGCCAAACCTGAACCATTTAATGTATGAACATGCTGTGGCTTTGCATTTGGCTCAGGACGGTATCGAATATTTGCTCGTCTTGCCTGGAAAGCTTCAAAATTTGAACAAGAAGAAATTTCACGGTACGTTTGTTGGCTTGGAATCCATACTTCAATGTCATATTTTTTTGCTGCTGTAAATCCAAGATCAGCCGTACACATGCTCAATACTCTATACGGTAAATTAAGAAGCTGCAGCACTTTTTCCGCATGCCCTGTCAATTTCTCGAGTTCTGCATAAGAATCTTCTGGTTTTACAAACTTCACTAATTCCACTTTATTAAATTGATGCTGACGGATAAGGCCTCGTGTATCTCTACCAGCAGATCCGGCTTCAGAACGGAAGCATGCACTAAATGCAGCATAGTTTAAAGGCAATTGATCAACATTTAAGATTTCATCCCGATGATAATTTGTAACAGGTACTTCCGCTGTTGGAATCAAGAAATAATCTTCGCTCTCTATAAGGAATGCATCTTCTTCAAATTTTGGAAGCTGCCCAGTTCCTGTCAAGCTTGTGCGATTCACGAGATATGGCGGCATAATTTCCTCATATCCATGTTCTTCAATATGAAGATCGAGCATAAAGCTTGCTAGCGCCCGCTCTAAACGTGCCCCCAATCCCTTATAAAATACAAAGCGGCTGCCAGTCACTTTCGCTGCTCTTTCAAAATCTAAAATCTCAAGATCTCCAGCTATTTCCCAGTGTGGCTTTGGTTCAAATTCAAACTCACGAACCTCTCCCCATTTGCGAACCTCCACGTTATCATCTTCCGTCTCGCCAACGGGTACACTTTCATGAGGAATATTTGGAATAGATAGCATTAAATGATCTAACTCTTCTTCCACTTCGCGAATCATAGTATCCAGTTCTTTTATTTCGTCACCTACTGCACGCATTTCGGCAATCAAATCATCAGCATTTTGCTTTTCCTTTTTCATTTTAGCAATTTGTTGAGATACTTCATTGCGTTTGCTTTTTAATTGTTCTACTTTCACAATAGCTTCTCTACGCTTATAATCCAAAGTTTCAAATTTATCTAAATCAGATAAATCTTCTCCACGATGTTGCAATTTAGCTTTAATTTCATCTAAATTATTACGTAACAATTTAATATCAAGCATATAATTTTCCTCCTTAAAATTCTTCTCAAAACAAAAAACTCCCATCCCCCTAAAGGGACGAGAGTTTACCCGCGTTGCCACCCAAATTGAAAGCTTTCGCCTTCCACTTATTAGATAACGGCTCTGCACCGAAAATGCTTACTGACTAAAGTGTTCGGCATTTTGCTCGAGGATGGATTCACAGTATGCGCCACCGATTCTCACCAACCATCGGCTCTCTTAAGACGACAATACTTATTACTATTTCCTCTCATCGCACTACTCATGATAAATTTCTTCATACTATACTACATCGAAACATCGATTGCAACTATTTTATTAGTATTCTCTTTAGCCTCTTTACACATACCGATGAAGTACTCAGTCAATCGTATATCATCCGTTAATTCAGGGTGGAATGAGCAACCGAGGAACTGTCCTTCTTTTGCTGCTACAATTCTTCCGTTATATTTCGCAAGAATTTCAACATTTTCACCTGCTTCAACAATGTGCGGCGCTCTAATAAAAACAGCGGTCATGGAGTCAGCTACTCCAGCTACTGTAAGATTAGCTTCAAAACTATCTACTTGGCGGCCAAAAGAGTTCCGTTCAACTGTGATATCCATGAGACCTAGATGGACATCGTTAGCTTCACCGATTCGCTTTGCAAGTAGGATTAACCCGGCACATGTACCAAACATCGGCTTTCCGTTTGCCGCAAATTCTTGTAATGGCTCCATAAAATGATATTTATCGAGTAATCTTCGCATTGTTGTACTTTCGCCACCAGGAAGAATTAACCCGTCAAGTTCAGCTAATTGATCAACTGTTTTTACGACAACAGCTTTTGCTCCACACTGTTCTACGGCGTTTACATGTTCACGAACCGCTCCCTGCAATCCAAGTATGCCGATTGTGATCATTTTACCACCCGCGCTCTTGCATACGGTTTTCTTTTGTAAGTGTAGAGATTTCAATCCCCTTCATTGCTGTTCCAAGACCTTTTGAAAGCTCTGCAATTAATTCATAATCTTGGTAATGTGTTGTAGCTTCTACAATGGCACGAGCGAATTTAGCAGGGTTTTCTGATTTAAAAATTCCAGACCCTACGAATACACCGTCAGCCCCAAGCTGCATCATTAAAGCAGCATCCGCTGGAGTTGCTACGCCGCCAGCTGCAAAATTCACTACTGGCAAACGGCCAAGACGCTTAATTTCAAGTAACAGTTCATACGGAGCGCCAAGTAATTTTGCTTCCGTCATCAACTCATCTTCATTCATGTTTACCACTTTACGCACTTGAGCATTTACTTTACGGATATGGCGAACCGCTTCAACGATATTTCCTGTTCCTGGTTCTCCTTTTGTTCTAAGCATTGAAGCTCCTTCTCCGATACGGCGAGCAGCTTCACCCAAGTCGCGGCATCCGCATACGAATGGAACAGTATAATCTTTTTTATTTAAATGGAATTCTTCATCTGCAGGGGTTAGAACTTCACTCTCATCGATGTAGTCAACACCCATCGCTTCTAAAACACGAGCTTCTACAATATGACCAATACGAGCCTTTGCCATAACTGGAATAGAAACAGCCTTCATTACTTCTTCAACGATAGTTGGATCAGCCATTCTAGCTACTCCACCTGCTGCTCTTATATCAGAAGGAACACGCTCAAGCGCCATGACTGCTACCGCTCCAGCTTCCTCTGCTAATTTTGCTTGTTCTGCATTGACTACGTCCATGATTACGCCGCCTTTTTGCATTTCTGCCATGCCGCGTTTTACACGATCTGTTCCAGTTCTCATTTCCAGTCTCCCCTTTAAGTTTGTATATTCGTTCAATTTTGTATAAATGTATGCCACTGGTAGGTTGTCGCATCTTTAACCAAATTCACTAAGGATATAACTTCATTTAGCGATGTTTGAATCTACTAAAACAAGTTAATCTATCGGAATTATATGATTCCAATTTAACTATAAAAACACTTTTGTGTCAATATAGGTAAGCAGCCAACTTAAACCCACTATAGGTTTGAAGTTAGCTGCTTTATTACTAGGTTAGAACCAACCCTTCACCGTTTTTGTTACACTCGTCCACATATCAGAGAAAAATCCACCAATTCCTCTCATCATTAACACAAACCAATTCGCTTTTTCTACCTTTTCTTGAGTTACTACATTAATTTTTGGTGCAAAATCTTTTGATAAATATCCAAAATCATTTTCACCAGTATATACAGGATCAAGTGTACCTACTACTTCATTTTTCTTGATCGGTGCTGTTAGTTGCCCTTCTTTATTAAGTTTCTTTTTATCAACCTTAAAGACTGGTTTATATAGTTTTTCATCGCCGTTTTTTATAACTACTTTTACAGGCTTATCTGAATAAATGTTAACAGACTTTTCTTTCCCTTTTGTAACAGGCAATGATTTACTTTTCTTGATTGTATAGTTCTTTGGATAAAGTTCCTTCATCGAGAAATTAGTAAAAGCATATTCCATCATTTTTTTCGATTCATCAAAACGAGATTTATAATCACCTTGTCCTTGTGCATTTTTTGCATTCATGACAACCGTGATTACCCTAAAGTCATTTCGCTTCGCTGTACCAGTAAAGCAATATCCTGCAAAATCAGTCGTACCAGTTTTTAGTCCATCGACTCCTTCATACCCATAAACCAAACCTGGAAGCATCCAGTTCCAGTTTTTCATCTCACCAGGCATTGTACGGAATTCTTTCTTTGTAATACTTGTAGTTTCCAATACTTCTGGATAATCTCTTAATAAATATGCAGCTAATTGAGCAGTAGATCTTGCAGACATTACGTTTTCGTCCTCTGGTCCCGTTCCCTCAGGGTGCATACCTTTTAAATCACGGTTATTTAAACCAGTAGAATTAACAAATTTATAATTTTTCAAGCCAAGATCTTTTGCTTTGTTATTCATCATTTGAACAAATTTTGATTCAGAACCAGCAATGGCTTCTGCGATAGAGATTGTTGCGCCGTTTGCGGAATAAATTGCCATTGCTTCATAAAGCTCTCGAATCGTAAATTTTTTCCCTTTTTCAAGCGGAACATTTGATAGATTTGTATCAACTGATACTTTATTTACATAATCACTAACCGTTTGTTCTTGATCCCATTTGATTTTTCCATCATGAATTGCCTCAAACATTATATATTCAGTCATCATTTTCGTCATAGACGCAATGCCTAGGGCTGTATCTTCATTTTTCGCGTATAAAATTTTTCCAGTACTTGCTTCTATGAGAATAGCAGCATCAGCATTTATATTTAAAGTATCTTGCGCAAAAGCACGATTTGGTAATTGTATCGAACTAATTAGTATTAATAAGCCTAAGAATATAGCAACAATTTTTTTGTACGATCTTTTTTTCACAAGTTAGCCCTCCAACCTTATATGTACACCTTTGTCATTTTATCATAGATGATGATGTTTTTGTAGACGACAAAGGTATTTCATCTCTAACAAAAAAATGGCAGAAACCCATGAGCATTGAAGCACAGGGTTCTACCATTGAAATATAAAATTATCAAATTTTTTTTTACAAAATTAAGATATTGAATAGTTTGGAGCTTCTTTTGTGATTTGGACATCATGAGGATGGCTTTCACGTAAACCTGCACCCGTCATTTTAATAAATTGGGAGTTTTCACGAAGTTCCTGTAAACTAGCTGCCCCACAATAACCCATTCCAGAACGTAGACCACCTGTTAATTGGTAAAGTGTGTCTGCTAGAGGTCCTTTATATGGCAGACGACCTTCAATTCCTTCAGGAACAAACTTTTTTGCATCTTCTTGGAAATAACGATCTTTTGAGCCTTTTTCCATTGCTGCTTCTGAACCCATACCACGATATACTTTAAAACGACGTCCTTGGAAAATTTCTGTTTCACCAGGGCTTTCGGAAGTTCCTGCAAGCATACTTCCAAGCATTACAGCATGTCCACCTGCAGCCAATGCCTTCACGATATCTCCAGAGTACTTAATACCGCCGTCAGCAATTATTGCTTTTCCACGTTTTCTCGCTTCTCCAGCACAATCATACACAGCTGTAATTTGCGGAACACCAACACCTGCTACAACGCGTGTTGTACAAATAGATCCTGGTCCTATACCGACTTTGACAATATCCGCACCAGCATCAAATAGTTCCGCTGTTGCTTCTGCCGTCGCAACATTTCCTGCGATAATATTCAAATTTGGATACTTGCTTCTGATTTCTTTTACAGTTGATATTACACCCGCTGAATGTCCGTGAGCCGTATCAACTACAATCACATCAGCATGTGACTTAACAAGCATATCCACTCGCTTCATCGTATCCTTAGTAACTCCAACAGCTGCACCTACTAATAATCTTCCCTGTTCATCTTTAGCCGAGTTCGGGAATTCAATCACTTTTTCAATGTCTTTTATCGTAATTAATCCTTGTAAAACACCTTTTTCGTCAACAAGGGGTAACTTTTCAATGCGATGTTGCTGTAAAATACTTTCTGCTTCAGCGAGTGATGTACCAACAGGAGCAGTTACAAGATTTTCCTTTGTCATTACATCTGAAATTAATAGGGAATAATCTTGGATAAAACGCATGTCGCGATTCGTAATGATCCCTACTAAAATTCGTTCTTCTTCGTTATTCACAATAGGGACACCAGAAATTCGATATTTTCCCATTAAATGCTCAGCATCGTACACTTTGTGTTCAGGAGTTAAAAAGAATGGGTCCGTAATAACGCCACTTTCAGATCGTTTTACCTTATCCACTTGTTCAGCCTGCTGTTCAATGCTCATATTTTTGTGAATGATCCCTATGCCACCTTGACGCGCCATTGAAATTGCCATTTCAGATTCTGTAACAGTATCCATACCTGCACTAATGATAGGGATATTTAATTTTAAAGTACTTGTCATTTCTACTCTCAAACTTACGTCTTTAGGTAAAACTTCCGATTTAGCTGGGATTAACAACACATCATCAAATGTTAAACCTTCTTTAGCGAACTTTGATTCCCACATTTTTATATCCTCCTGCCCAAAATATTATTAGTAGGTTATCAATTGGATAAAATACTGTCAAGAAGATGACTTGATGTTCCATTTTTCAAACAATTTGGAGGTTTTAAGCTTGTACTTTGCGGATGACATTTGGAAACGCTTCACTTTTTTCCAATCAGCTGAAATGACTCAAAACTACTTAAAAAAGTGTTATACGGGATTGCAAATTGATGATATTGAATCGAAAAGCTACGATAACTGTTATGCCTTTATGTATTATCTTGAGCAAGGAGAAGTTTTTTATAAGCAAGCATCTACTTCACCACTATCGATCAAACCTATATTGCTATATTATGGCCTTATTCATTTAATAAAAGCATGCCTTCTTACAGTTGATCCATATTATCCAAATTCCACTACCGTTCTAGCGCATGGAGTATCAACCAGAAAAAGAAAAAGGCGCCATTATAAATTTTTACATGATGAAATAAAGGTACAAAAAAATGGATTATGTACTTTTTTTTCGGAACAACTGTTCCACGTGAAACAGCTAGAAGGAGAAAAGTTTAATATGGGAGATCTCCTATCTTTAATTGTTGAGTTAGATGAAGTTATGCTACATAGTTTTGGTAAACCTAACATGATATCACTTGAACAAATTGAAGATTGTAAATGGAACATACCTAAAAAAATCCATGAATTATATTTCATGGATGAAAAAAGATTAAAGGAATTTTTGAATGTGAAATACTTGGGAGAAATACAATGGGAAGAGTATAAGATTGAGTTGCCTGCTTTTAAAAATCAAAAAATTATTTCCCCACCCTTTCGCTATCACATATATAATCAAAACATTTATCTGCCTGCACAGTTATATCCTAATATGCTACTTCCAGATATGATTGTTCATTATTTATTACTATATAATCTAAGCATGATATCCAGATACGAAACTGAATGGTGGGTAGATTTAATAAAAACTACCCCCAATTCCGATTTTCCCTTAATTAAATCGTTTCTAGAAGTAACTGAAAAAAAAGGTCCGTTTCTTGTTGAGGAATACCTAGGAAGGAAACTATAAATGCAACAGATTAATAATAGTGGGGATTATTGATACTAAAGAATAGCAATTGATGACCTTCGGAATCATATGTTTACTACTAAGGGCTTCAATATGCGAACTGTTTACCTTTTATATTGATATCCTCACGACTTAGGGCTCCAATACGTTTTAGTTACCATCAGCAACAAATATTACACTTCTTGGGTCATCAATCTCTGGATTGGTGGCCTAAGATATAAAATCGCTTATCTTATTGCTGCAAACCATTTTATTTAGAATTAATAGGATTCGATGCTATATTCAAATTTCAATCAATTTTATTAGCAATCAAGGTAGTATTAGGTAAAGAAATTAATCAACATTCATTTTTGGTCTCGAATCCGATATTGATTTGATAATGATATCTGCAATATTATATTTCTTTCGCATTTAGCCTATTCGTGTCTTTTCCTTGATTCTTTGATCTGCTTGGTTCTCCTAATCCTCGCCTACATTGATTTCGTTTCTCTACTTCCATGCCCTCGGCATTTTTTAGGAAAACAAAAAAAACACCCATTAATGGTTGTCCTTGGTTGCCTGGCAACGTCCTGCTCTTGCAAGGGGGGCCCCTTACTACCATCAGCGCGGGAGCTTAACTTCCGTGTTCGGGCTGCGGATTAGGATGACCGGCGAATCTCTTCGTTATCCGCGTTCGTTCGATTCTCATGGGCATAGCCCATTCCGAGTCTCTCTCCCTTGATTCCTCGATCTTCTTGGTCCTCCTGATCCTCGCCTACATGGTTTCCGTTTCTTTTCTTCTGTACCTTCAGTACTATTTAGATACAAAAAAGACATCCACTAATGGGATGTCTTTGGTTGCCTGGCAACGTCCTGCTCTTGCAAGGGGAGGCCCCTTACTACCATCGGCGCGAGAGCTTAACTTCCGTGTTCGGGCTGCGGATTAGGATGATCAGCGAATCTCTTCGTCATCCTCGTTCGTTCGATTCTCATGGGCATAGCCCATTCCGAGTCTCTCTCCCTTGATTCCTTGATCTTCTTGGTCCTCCTGATCCTCGCCTACATGGTTTCTGTTTCTTTTCTTCTGTACCTTCGGTACTATTTAGATACAAAAAAGACATCCACTAAAGGGATGTCTTTGGTTGCCTGGCAACGTCCTGCTCTTGCAAGGGGAAGCCCCTTACTACCATCGGCGCGAGAGCTTAACTTCCGTGTTCGGGCTGCGGATTAGGATGATCAGCGAATCTCTTCGTCATCCGCGTTCGTTCGATTCTCATGGGCATAGCCCATTCCGAGTCTCCTCCCTTGATTCCTTGATCTTCTTGGTCCTCCTGATCCTCGCCTACATGGTTTCTGTTTCTTTTCTTCTGTACCTTCGGTACTATTTAGATACAAAAAAGACATCCACTAAAGGGATGTCTTTGGTTGCCTGGCAACGTCCTGCTCTTGCAAGGGGAAGCCCCTTACTACCATCGGCGCGAGAGCTAACTTCCGTGTTCGGGCTTCGGATCAGGATGACCGGCGAATCTCTTCGTCATCCGCGCTCGTTCGATTCTCATGGGCATAGCCCATTCCGAGTCTCTCTCCCTTGATTCCTTGATCTTCTTGGTCCTCCTGATCCTCGCCTACATGGTTTCTGTTTCTTTTCTTCTGTACCTTCGGTACTATTTAGATACAAAAAAGACATCCGCTAAAGGGATGTCTTTGGTTGCCTGGCAACGTCCTGCTCTTGCAAGGGGAAGCCCCTTACTACCATCGGCGCTGAAGAGCTTAACTTCCGTGTTCGGGATGGGAACGGGTGTGACCTCTTCGCCATCGTCACCAGACATATGTATTTGTGAAGGATTCATTCCTTCAAAACCAGATAATAAGAGAAA
>NZ_JALIRM010000019.1 GCF_022900255.1 Lederbergia wuyishanensis | reverse complement strand
CGCTTCTTCCGCCGACTAGCTGAAGGTGTTTTTGATGAAGAGGATTTAGTTTTACGCACAGAAGAACTAAAACAATTTATTGATGATAGTGCAAAGGAATATCAATTTGATCGCAATAAAGTTGTAGCCATTGGGTATTCCAACGGTGCAAATATTGCAGGAAGTTTGCTGTTTCATTATCAAGATAGCTTGAAGGGTGCCATTCTTTTTCATCCAATGGTTCCACGCCGAGGAATTGAACTTCCTAACTTAAGTGGCAATTCCGTTTTTATTGGTGCGGGTAAAAATGATCCGCTCTGTCCACCACAGGAATCGAATGATTTGATGGAACTTTTGCAAAATGCAGGAGCACAAGTCCAAATACATTGGGAAAATCACGGTCACCAGTTAACTCGAGGTGAAGTAGAAAAGGCAGCGGAGTGGTTTTTGACGTTATAATGTTTCATATTAAAATTTTTAAAATTAGCCCTGCCCTTTTCATAGACCGGGACATAACTATTTTCGACAAATATAAATGCGAATAATAGGTTGATTAGTGTATATACCCGCTCCAGAAATATACTTCGCTTTCCGTGGGCGGCTGGTGAGCCTCCTCCGCTCGTCCCGAGCTGCGGGGTCTCACCTATGCCTTCCTCCCACAGGAGTCTTCGTATATTTCCTTCGCTAAGTTATATCATTGTTCGTCTTTAGGTTTGATTGTTTTAGTTATGTCCCGGACTCTTTTCGAACAAGTTTCCTTCTCTTCCACTCCTTCCATTTATCTAATAAAAAAGCACTATATTAGACAAAGCTCTCCCCCTCCCCTTGTTCGCTCCAATATAATTTCTATGATGGACAAAGTCACCAACCAAACCCTTTTTTGTCTGATTCTAAACTCCATGTTTTTCTTTGCCACACTCAAGTGGAAAAAGTATTTAAAAAAACTAAATAGCCCCTTATTATCCTACTAAAAGCAGGATAATAAGGGGCTTAACTCTTGCGTTTTTCCGATTACTTCGCATTATTATATTTGTAGTCATCAGGATTAATTGGTACAAATCCTTCCGGCTTATAGAATCGTAATAAGTCTTTTGTAACTATGCGGTCGGATAGTTCTAATTTTTCTTTAGTAATTTGATCAAGTGATTCACAGGCTTGAACATCCATTTCCTCACCTGTATCCGTTGCATAACAATTACCATTTACCTGTGTTACTTCAGGTGAGACAAAGTCTCCATTTCGGAAAGGTACTAATTCCTTATATTCAGGAGAGAATATGTCATTACCTAATTGTAAATAATCATTTGTATTAACACCTAGCAAATGAAGGACTGTCGGCATGACATCCACTTCACCACTATATTTATGAATCGTTTTTCCGTTCATACCAGGTACGTGGATAAAGAGTGGCACACGCTGTAGCTGTGCATTTTTAAATGGCGTGATTTCTTCTCCCGTTACTTGAGCCATCGCATCATTGTGGTTTTCGGAAATTCCGTAATGATCTCCATACATGACAATAACGGTTTTGTCATATAAACCATCAGCCTTTAAATCATTAAAAAATTGTTCTAAAGCCTGGTCCATATAATGAGCGGATTGGAAATATTGATTTACTACTTTATCGCCAAAATCTCCGGCTGGAAAATCTGTGTCTCCCTCATCCATTGCGAAAGGAAAGTGATTTGAAAGCAAAATAAATTTTGAATAAAACGGTTCTGGAAGTGATTCCAATAAAGGCATGGATTCTTCCAAGAACGGTTTATCTTTCATCCCATAGTTTTTAACATTTTCCGGTTTCATATCATAGTACGTTGCATCGAAAAAGTGGTCGAATCCAAACGCTCTATACATTTCATTTCTATTCCAGAACGTTTTATAGTTTCCGTGAAACGCCGCGGATGTATATCCTCTAGATTTTAATATCGCAGGTCCTGATTGGTACGTGTTCTGCGCTTTATTGATAAATACAGAGCCTTGTGATAACGGGAATAAAGAATTTTCCATCATGAACTCTGCATCTGATGTCTTTCCTTGTCCTGTTTGGTGAAAAAAGTTATCGAAATAAAAAGCTTCACCATTTCGTACAAGTGAGTTCATAAATGGGGTTACTTCTTGACCATCCAATTTATAGTCGATGATAAAAGACTGTAATGATTCGAGTGATATATAAACCACGTTCATCCCTTTTGCCTTGCCGAAATAGACAGGATCTGGCTTAGCAAAGTTCGCTTTTACAGTATTTTCGATTTCTGTTAAATCATCGCTGCTTGCAAAAGTTCTTTACATTGAGGATCTTGTACTCTGGATTCCATCATAAATCGAAAAGTTATTGATCCCTAAGTATTTAACTAGATAGTTGCGGTCAAACGATCTTGTAAGCAACTCAGGACGGTCCGCTTCCGCCAACGACAAGTTAACCATAAAAATCGCAATAGCAAGCGTTAGAGGTACAAGTGCGATCTTTTTACTTGAACGTTCCTTCAATGGAAATCTTTTTGTAACTAGCAATAATATAAGAATAACCGTATCCGTGAAATAAAACACATCAAACGGTGACATCAATGACAATGCACTATCCGTTTGGCCACCATTTACTTTTAATTGTGAAATGACCGGTAACGTAATAAAGTCGTTAAAAAATCGGTAATATACAACATTTGCGTATAGCCAAAAAGACATTATAAACTCAATTCCAACTAATATTGCTCCCCAACGCTTCTTTTTGCTCAAAAACGATAGCCCCAGGAAAAATAAAGCGGAGCTAATTGGATTAATGAAAAGCAAAAATTGTTGCAATTCATTATCAATCCCCAAATTAAATTCTATTCGATATGTTATATACGTCTTAAGCCAAAAAAGGATAACAGCTATTAGGAAGAATTGGACGTTTTTGTCATTAAGACTTACTCCATACTTTTTAAGTCTTTCCAACTCAAACAACCCCTTAATTTATATAAATAAAAAAAATGAACGTAAATATTATACTGCTTTCACGAAAAAAATCTAGTGGTAAAGGTTGGATTCCACGAAAATGGGCGGATTGTCCTAACTCTCTTTAATAATATTCACTTTACTTACACATACATGCCATCTAATGTTTTTTTGTGCAACATTCCGTTCTAATGTCAAATGAATGTTAACTTTGTAAAACTTTAACCAAATTTGTTCAAAGAAATGAGATCGATTTTACACATAGCGTTTCAACAGAGCAGCATGGAAAATCATGATTCTAAGATTGAATACCCCATTTTAACAAAAAAGTAACCGAACAGCGAAAAAATTTGTTTTGAAAATAGTGGAAGTATCGCCTAGGTAACAACTAAGCTCATCGTGAAGTTCTAATAGGATGACGTTATTTACACCTTATTTCTTTTCTTTTAAAAAACGTATAATGAAACATTTATCAACGAGCTGTAAGTCTCGATCACTATGATTAAAGCTGTTACTTTGTTAACTTTTGAACTTTAATGACTAAGCAATTTACACTTTCCATACAAGTTTTTACATATATTCCTCTTTCTTCGTGAATATTAACCTTATCATGTTTTCGAAAGAGGTGAATCCTCTGTGCTTAAAAAGGCTCAAAAATTAGTTGCTTCCTCAACTGTTCCTTGGATTATTGAAAAATTAAAACCAACTTTTGATTTCACCCATAAGCCATTGCAAATCGACAATAAACAAATCGAACTTCTATACATTAAGACAGTCGTGAATGGAGATAAACTTTATAGTACAGTCATAAAACCTTTTTTTGAAATGCAATCCTTAAAAAATATAGAGGCATACTTTAATTCCTTGCCTAACCAACAGGAAGTTCAATCGAAAGATCAATTGTTGGTCGAGTTAACCAAGGGTAGCGTTCTTATCGTAATTAAAGATAATATTCTTTTGTTTGATTTTAAACAAGTCCATTTAGACGTTCCACTTCCAACGAATGTAGAGCCCACAATTCAAGGTCCACAATATGCACTTAGTGAAGATCTAATAACAAATATAAATATGATTCGTCAACGTTATCATCAGCCTTCTTTAAGGGTGGAGATGTATTCAGTCGGAAAAAAAGTCCATCAATCGGTTGCCATTATCTATGATGAAGCCATCGTAAAAAAAGATGCACTTAAAGAAATTAAATCGAAAATAAAAGATATAGAGAAAGATCTAGTTCTTGCAAGCGCTGATTTAATCCGCTGCTTAAACAGCAAAAAGCGTTCCCTCTTACCAACAACCATTTTGACAGAACGAACGGATCGGATCAGTTATAATTTGTCCGGCGGGAAAGTCATTATTATCATGGATGGCGATTCAAACGCCATTCTTGCTCCAGCTGTATTTTTTGATTTTATGACATCGATGGAAGATGAATATCACCCTTATTGGGTGTCAAAATTCACTTCTAGCCTTCGATATATTGGATTTTTCAGTTGTATAGCTTTACCCGGCTTATACGTTGGTTTGACTTCTTACAATCCTGATATAGTCCGGGTAGAACTAGCCTTATCTGTAGCGGGTAGTCGAGTAGGGGTACCATATCCATCATATATAGAAGTTTTTATTATGCTCATTGTAATGGAATTCTTAACTGAAGCTAGCATTAGACTGCCAAAGGCAGTGAGTGCGACGGCTACCACAGTTGGTGGACTGATTCTAGGAACGGCTGTTACTGAAGCAGCATTGGCGTCCAATATATTAATTATTATTGTTTCTGCTGTTGCCATCTCAACGTTTGTCATTCCCATTAATGAAATGAGTTTTGCCATCAGAGTTAGTCGATATGTCGTTTTAATATTCACAACAATAGCTGGGATGACTGGCCTTGCGCTAGCGTTAATTGGATTAGTAATGTGGATGGCAAATAAATCGAGTTACGGAGAAGCATACTTCAAGCTATTTATACAAGGAAAAAATAAAGAAACGTAGCTTGCATCAGTATCCTTTGGGAGATGACCCTTTCCTATGTAAAAAATTTACAGTTTATTAATAACCATTATTTCCTAGTAGGGAGTAAAACATGAACAGGTATGTGTATTATTTACTTTACGTAAATATGTTTGCCAATATGGTTGTTTCAGTACCAAAAAACCTTTTAAATGAGCGAAGAGACGGTGCCATTATCTCTATGGTTCTTGCAATAGGTGCTGGGATGCTCGTTATTTATGCATTCCTTTGGTTTTTCAGTAAATTCCCTGGAAAAGATTATCCTGAGTTGTTAAAAAAACACTCCCCTAAATGGATACATTTTCCTTTTTTACTCTTTCTTGCTTTATTTTGGTTTATAGCTGGCCTTAATACATTAATCACTTATACCTTTTTGTTAAAACGTTTTTTGACTCCAGATATGTCTGTTGTGTGGATTGCATCAACATTTTTAATTTTTATTTCATTCGGCATATTAATGCACACTAAAGGTATTCTGTATACCATTGAGGCAATCCTATTAATTTCATCACCATTAATTGTTTTTCTAATAGCAAAAGCGTATATGAGCTCGGAATTTGAATGGGATTTTGTTCGGGAAGCAGCTATGCATGTGTACCGAATGCCTTCGTATAATGCTTTTAGCTCTGCTTTTTATATTTTTCTCGGAATTACAAATCTCATTATTTTTAATCGTGCATGGTCTACGAAAAAAATTCAAGTTTCGGTAAAGCACGTTTTCTTAATGGGACTTGCTGGTATTATGATTTTAATTACTATCTACGTGGTAGCCATTGGAATGAACGGCTTCGAAAGTATTGATCAACTCGTGTATCCTGCCATCACAACAAGTGATACTCTACGGATGCAGTATGGGATGATAGAACGAGTTTTATATTTATTTTTATTATTCTTTCTGGCTATTACCTTTTTAAATCTATTACTTCATTGGCATATTACAGTTGAAATATTGAAAAGTGTAATTTGGTTTAAGAAATTCAAATGGAAAGAAAACAACCTAACACCTTTAATCTTTCTTGCAATATTTTGGTCTGTATCCTTATATACAGCTACTTCCTTAGATGAATATCATTTATTTACCTATACTCGATTCTTTTTCAATACTCTGCCTTTCATCACTTTAATCCTTATCATTTCGTTTTGGTTCATCAAAAGGAGGGCCAAAGTATGAGAACATTTATACGAAAAGGGCTGTTAATTTTCATATCCCTCTCACTTGTTTTTCTTTCCTCCTGTGGATTTAAAGATATTGATAAAAGAATTTTTGTCATGGCAATAGGAATCGATTTGACCGAGAATAAAGAAAAACCATATAAATTAACCTTAAAGCTAGCAATAGCTTCCGGTGCTTTAAAAGGAGGACAAGGCGGAGAAAAGTACACATATGTCACAATGGAAAGTGAAAATCTAGCAAAGGCCTTTCGCATGATGAAAACTCATGTAGACAAAGAAACAGATTTTGGGCATTCCAGAATTATAATCGTCGGAAAAAGTATTTTAGATAAAGATTTAAGAGATGTAATGGACCTAATAATAAGAAGAAGAGATATTCAAATGATTTCATGGGTGGGAGTTGGAGAGCCATCAGCTGAAAAAGTATTAAAAACTGAACCACCATCCGAAATGGCTGGGTCGATTTCTCTTCCCAATTTTTTCTCAGATAATGGTGTAGAAAGTTCCTATATTGTTTCAACTTTTCTATTTGATTTAAGAAGAAAAATGCTTGAAAGTGGTATAGACCCTATCCTCCCTATTATAAGAGCGGATAAGAGTATGAAAAAATTTATGGTGAATAAATCAATTATTGCACCGAAAAACAACAATAATATCACCCTATCCTCACAGGAGACGAAAATATATAACTTACTCGTAAATAATTCAAGAAAAGCTGAGATTACGATTAATAAAAATAAAATGGCTTTTAGTGTTGCCCTTTTTAAGACGAAGGCTAAATATAAAATCATTACAGCTCCTAATTCCGAACCAGTCATTAAAATGAAAATCAAGATGGTTGGGATTATTGAGGAATCTAATGAGAGTGTGTCCCCCTCTTTATTAAAAAAATATAATAAACTAGTCAATCAAAAAACGAAAAAAGATGTTCATCAACTGTTAACTAAATTCCAAGAAAACAATGTAGATCCTTTGGGATTTGGACTAAGATATAAAGCGACAAGACTACATACTAGAGATACGTATAAAGAATGGACACAAATGTATCCTAATGTAAAATTTGATGTTACCGTAGAAACATCTATTAAAAGTACTGGAACCATTGAATAAGAGTGTGATTAGTCTTTAAGGAATGCGCTCCCTTTACTCCAAAGTTGAATTATTACAGAAAGGTTACAAGACTGCAAAAATCTTTTACCTATTTGCAAACTTTGATCAGCTTCAAACCATTATCATGAAATGGAAAGAAATGATTCAAAGGAGTTTAGGTGAAATGTTAGAATCTGTGTTTAATCATTTATATCATTCTTATTATCAAGATTTGCTCAGGCATTTATTTTATATCATTAGAGACCGCGAACTTGCAGAAGATCTTGTTCAAGAAGTATATGTAAAAGTTTATAAAAGCTATGATACTTTTGAAGGGAAAAGTAGGGAGAAAACATGGCTATTTGCCATCGCCCGTAATGTTGCCATTGATTATCTGCGCAAGCAAAAAGGGAATAACGAAATCCATTTAAACGATTACGATGTCTATCAACTGAAAGATAACTGTCCCATCCCAGAGGAAATTGTCTTACGAAAAGATGAGGTTCAGCAAATTTATTCGTGTAAAATAAAACCTGACCAAAAAGTCATTCTTGATCTTCGTTTTATACGTGGTTTATCCATCTCAGAAACAGCTAGCACCTTAGGATGGTCAGAAAGCAAAGTCAAAACCCTTCAACACCGCGCAATTCAATACCTAAAAGACCACTATCGAAAAAGAGCTAGTTAGGAAGAAAAGCGGAAGGCGCCTGCCTAGCCCTGACAAGCAAATGTTCTGAGAAGCAAAAAGTCCGTCTTTTGACTTTTAGTGGATCAGGTTATTTGACCTCGAGCTGATGGCGCCTGCAGCTGGACAATGAAAAGCGGATGGCGCCTTACCCTTCGATTTACACTGGAGCTATACACAAAAAATTCGGAGCGCAAAGCTCTTCTTTTTTTTTGAAAAAGAACCGCTTTTTCTATCTGACATCCAATATAATGAATCTAGAGAGATTAATATTAAGGGGGTCCCACCATTGATGGAAGGGAAAATTTTAGTTGTTGAAGATGAGTTGTCTATCCGCAAATTAATTTCATTTAATTTGCAACGTTCCAATTTTGAAGTGATTGAAGCTGGAGAAGGCAAATTGGCCTTACAATTAGCAAAAGAACATCAGCCATCCCTCATTTTATTAGATTTAAACCTTCCAGACGCGGATGGATTTGAACTTTGTTCGAAACTAACAGAAAAGCATCCAGGAACCCCAATCATCATCGTTTCAGCTAGAGGTCAGGATATGGAAAAAATTATGGGATTAGAGCTTGGCGCGGACGACTATATTGTTAAGCCATTTAATCCACTAGAGCTTGTCGCAAGAATTCGTTCAGTTTTGAGAAGAACGGCGAAATCTGAAAAAGAAACCAATCCCGATATCATTAAAACAGGACCTTTTATGATTGAACTTAAAACACAAAGAGTGTATAAGTCAGGAAAGCTAATGAAATTAACAACAAGAGAATTCCAGATGATCAAATTTTTCACAGAGAAATTAAATGAACCGATCACACGAGACGAGCTGCTTGATGAAATTTGGGGATTAAATTATTTTGGAGATCCTAAAACAGTAGATGTACATATTCGGAGATTGAGAGAAAAGATTGAAGATGATCCTTCTAACCCATCATATTTAAAAACTGTATGGGGATATGGCTACTCCTTTTTTGACGAGGATGCACAATGAAAAATGGCATAAAAAGAAGGCTTGTTTGGAGCTATCTTCTCCTAATTATCTTTACAGTAGCATTATTTGAAACAATCATACTATCAGCCTTAATGGTCTACTATAAAGGCGGCGTCCAACAAACACTTCGTGACCAAGGAGCCATGTTCGCAGCTTTTTATGAACAGGAGCTGCTTGAAGGAAGATTCGAAAAAGAAGCTGAACAATTTTTAACTCAATATAACTTTTTAGTAAATGTACAAGTTCAGTTAATTGATAAAGAAGGAAAAATTTTAGCCGAAACACATAAAAGTCATTTAAAAAGTCTCAACCAGGAAGAAGACGTTCTTATTGGACTAACCGGTACATCCAGTCATTGGACAGGACAAATGAATGGCGAAAAAGTAATGGCTGTTACATACCCATTAAAGGCTGGCGATGAAATAAAAGGAGCAATAAGACTCACAACCTCTCTTGCCCCATTGAATTCTGTTTTTACCGAAAATGCCCTTCTACTACTTGCGATAGGCGGCATCGTGGTTGTTTTGGCAGCTGTTATTAGTTTTTTCTTAGCCGGTACGATCACAAAACCTGTAAGTCATATTATTACAGCTGCAGAACAAATGGCTGCGGGAAAATTTTCTACGAGAATATCAAAAAAACAAGACGATGAATTGGGAAAACTGGCAGACACATTAAACTATATGGCAGAACAAGTGGAAAAGCACGAACAGCTGAAAAATGAATTTATCGCTTCAATTAGCCATGATTTAAGGACCCCGCTTACATCCGTAAAAGGTTGGGCGATTACCTTACAGTCGATGGCAACAGACGATTTATTTAAAGAAGGATTAGATATCATAACGAATGAGAGTGATCGTTTAACGAGTCTAGTTAGCGACCTACTCGATCTTTCTAGTCTTTCTAGCGGAAAACTTTCCTTTGTTTTTGATGATGTCTATCTCCCCGCCATTGTTAAAAAAGTTGTATCTCAGTTACAGCCAAGAGCTGAAAGAAACGGGGTACAAATTTTAACGGATATCCACCCAAGTATAGGGGAGATTAAAGCAGATAAAAATAGGCTAATCCAAGTTTTTATTAATGTAATGGATAACGCACTTAAATTCACCCCGAAAGACGGTACAATTTCTATTTCCGTCAGCGAGGGCAATGGAGACTCAGTAGTCATTAACATTAAGGATACTGGGGTCGGAATTCCTAAGAATAAATTAGAAAACATTAAGGAAAAGTTTGTAAAAGGGAAAACGCAAGAATCTGGAACTGGTCTTGGCTTGGCCATTTGCGAGGAAATTATAAAAGGTCACCATGGGACATTGCATATAGATAGTCATTCTGATGAGGGAACAACCGTTAGAATTGTATTACCTGTAACCTTTATGTAACCTTTATTCATCTTTTAATAACTTTTTCTTATACATTTAATTTTATAGTAAGGTAAAAGAGCATCGGAGGATTTTCTTATGAGAAATGTTCTATTCGTGCTAGCGGCCTGCTTTCTCCTAAGTGGATGTAATATGCTCCCTGAACCGGGAAGTTTAATACAAGCACCTAAGCTCGCGTCCGCTACGTCACTTGAAAACGAAAGCATTCAAACAATTGCTAAAAAATATTTACCAAAAGGAACAACCATGTTAACTGCGAATGCTCCCATAAATAGAGATTCAGTACTTTATGCTGATTTAAATGGAGATGGACGAGAGGAAACAATTGTCTTTTACCAATCAAAAAATAACCCTGATCAAATAGGTATGTTTGTTTTGGAAATGCAAAAAGGCGAATGGAAAAAAGTCTTTGCCAAAAAAGGATTAGGATATGAAGTCAGCTGGGCTAGCTCATCTGATTTAACCGGTGACGGAAAAAAAGATCTGTTGGTCGGCTGGAAAATTGGCAGCTCCGCAGGAAATGTACTTGAGATTTATTCATGGGGCGACGAAGGTCTAAAACAATTGACCAAAGTAAATTATCATATTTTGGAATCGATCCAAATTCAAGACGAACCCAATACAAGACTTGCCGTATGGAAAAAAGATGTAAATGATATTTACGATATTCAATTATTAAAATGGGATAACGGTTCACTAATAGCGGACGAAGAACATTATCCGACTTATTTTCCTAAGGCCATTGATTATTATAAAAGTAGAATCGAACGGGTTCCCGACGCATCATACTACTGGTATCATCTTGCGGACGCACAATTGAAATCCAATCATCCTGAACAGGCGCTAAAATCCATTGAAAAAGGCATGTCACTCAAAACAATCGTACCAAGTTATAACCAATTTTTAGAGCTCAAAGAAAAGATTGAAAAAAGATTGCAGGAATTTAGCAGCCCTGATATTCAATACGAAATACGTGATTCCGGCATTACCCTCGATATACAAAAGGAGATTGCACCTTATATAACCATTGAAGAAGGGAATGCTCCAATGGTTGGAAATGCAGTTTCTGTTTATGTATCAGCGCTCGAAGAAAAGAAAGCACTCTTGTTTACGATTGAGATTTATTCAAAAGACATGTATAGTTCCGAGGAAGATTCTGATCTAGAAAAAATTGCAGAAAATGATCAATATATTTACTTTGCAAGAAAGAATATGGAGGATATGAACCTATCCGGATTGAATGCTGAGGCAAAAGATATTTATGAGCAAAGCTTTGCACAAGTAGATAAAATGATTGCCAATGTTCGACCAGGTCTCATTTACCCAACATATACAAGTCTAGAAGAATCAGAAGCGGTAAAATTGGCCACAGAAGCTTCTAATAAGTATTGGTATGTGACGAGCGGAGGAAATATTGCTGGTGAAATTCAGATGTTCACTCATGAGGATATGGAATACCGTTATTTAGGGTCAGATTTAGATACAAGGGAAAAACTAAATGCTTTTCTCGGAGAATCGTATACATCCAGCACGATTCAATCTTATATAAACCGCGTTAAGATAATAAATCATAAAGGTAAACTAGCCCAACCTAATGCAGACGGTGGATCTATCGTTAATCATGAAAAAGCCATTGTTGTTGGTACTAGAGACACTGGAAGTGAAAAAGAATTTGATTTGAAAGTTCCCCTTGGCTCAAGTCTTTACTATGAATATATCCATGTGGTTTTCTCAAAAACGAAGGACGGATGGAGAATATCTTCGGATATTGGGACGTTTTAAAGATTGTAAACCGGCAAATCAACATAATGATTTGCCGGTTTTTTGTTACAAATAACAGCCTTTATTCGTTTTTCTTTTCATCCATTTCTTCTATCTTCTTACTGCCTTCCTCTTCATATTCCTGGAACTGTTTAGATCCACTTTCAACAGTTTCTAGATAAGCTTTGGCCCCGTTTTCTACGGCGTATGTGTATTTTGAACTTCCGTATTCCACAACCATGGAATAGACTTCCGAAATGGGGTGGCCAATCTCACTGAATCTTTTCTTTAAATAGTTCTGCGCGGACTCCATTCTTTGTTTTTCACGAACAGCTTTCTGTTCTAAACTAAGTTTCGTTTTAACTGCTAGTTGTTCTTTTTCTTGTTTTACTTTAACGGTCTCAAGCTTTCCTTCATTTTTCCATTTAATCCACGCCATTTTAATCTCTTCATATTGTACTTTCATATATTCCTTTAAGTCACGTTCTGAGGACACATATGTAAACTCCCCGTTACCAGCGCTCGCTACTTCCTTTAACAACTTCTGTCCTTCATTATCCACATCAAATCCAATAATATTTACGACTGTTTCAATTTCATCTGTTGCCAAAGCTTTCGCTGCTTTAACAGGGTCCCCACCACATGTTTCAATTCCATCACTCACAACATATACAACGACATCATCGGCATCTTTAGGTATATCTTCTTTCACTTTTTCTAGAACAAGGCCAATTGGTGTCCACCCCGCAGGCTGTACTTTTTGTAGAGATTTTTGAAACTTGCTATTATCAAAAGTCCCATTATAAAGACTTTCCGTACTACTGCATGATAGTTTCTTATCAGCCTCGCCGCCTGATCCTTTATGACCGTATACCCGCATCGATATCGTTGCCTCTTCAGGAATCTGTTCAGCAAATTCCTGAACCGCCTCTTTTGCTGCTTCCATTCGCGTCTTATTTCCAGACATGGCCTTCATGCTGCCGCTTGCATCGATCAATATTGCAAAGTGGGCTTTTTTTAATTTGGGCGTATCAATCGATTCATCTGGACGATCAATATTCACTTTGACACTGGAATCAAAATGAAGGAGAGTTTCCAATTCCTCATGGTAATCTTCCGCAAATAAATATTTAAGTTCTTCCAAATATTGTTCCGGTGTTAAATTGTCGGGCAACTGGTCCAGTGCCTCGTTAACTTTAGCTTCATCGTATTGCTCCCCACTAAATATTCCAGGGTGCCTAAGCATTTCTTTTTCCAAATCCGTTAGTTGGTCTGGGGCTTTAATATCGAAATAATTAACTTCTTTAGGTATATATTCCTCCACAGGCTGAGTGACTTGAGCAACTTCTTCATTCTCTTCCACTTCTTCTATCTGATTCTTAGAAGAAACTTGTTTATTATCGTCCTTTTCATCTGAACTGCATCCACCAAGAAATATGGATGCAAAGAACAATCCAATCCAAAATTTCTTCATACATATCAACTCTTTCTATACATTCTCCCCATAAATGATAATGAAGACTATAACTAACATCAATGAAATACTCCCAGATTAGTCCTTTATTCACAGAGGAATATTGACGCATAGTAAAAAAGTTATAACGAAAAGTAAAATCTTTAATTTTAAAAAGTTGGGTATATAACATCCAAGGAGGTATGCAAATGCTCTATTTAGATACAGTTATAAAACTTGTTCTTGGATTACTTGCCCTGCTTGTTGTAACAAGGCTTCTTGGAAAGAAAGAAATGGGGCAGTTTACGCCTTTCGATTTTGTATATGCATTGATTTTAGGAGCACTACTTGAAGAAAGCTTATATGATGACAAGATATCAGTATTTCAAATGCTTTTCGCCGTATTAGTTTGGGGAATTCTAATTTATTTAGTTGAAGTTCTTGCGGTTAAAAGTACACCATTCAGGAAGATAATAAAAGGTGAACCATCCATTATCGTTAAGGATGGACGTTTAGATGTTTTAGCAATGAAGAAAAACCATATAGAAATGGAGCAGCTTCGGACGATGATGCGTGAGCAAGGTGTTTTTTCTCTGAGTGAGGTTCGTGATTTATATTTAGAGCCTGGTGGAACCATCAGTATAAAGAAACATGCAAAAATGGAACCTCCCACTGCGGAAGCCCTCAATATCGGGGTTGACGATGAAGCACCTTCCATTTTACTTATCGACGAGGGAAAAATAAAAAAAGAAAACCTCCAAAATGCAGGCAAATCTAATGAATGGCTACAAGATGCACTTAAAAGAGAGGGATATCCACTAATATCCGATATTTATGTCGCAGAGTGGTCTCCAACAAATGGATTTTTCATTAAAACTTATGAAGATTATAATGGTTGATTTCCTTATACCTGTTCCATATTTTCAAAATAGAGGTGACTAAGTATTCTTTGTCACCTTCTGGTATCATTCTTATTCTCAATAAAATAATTAGTTTTTGTTTTTAGCTAGTTTTGTACGGTCCTTTGTACCAGGTGGCTGCTCTAGCCAATTATTTTTAATCATTATCGTTGCTCCATCTTTAGCAAATTGTGCAATTTCAAGAGATAAACGCTCATAATTGACTACTAAATCACTTCTTTGGCTAGCAGCTGCTGCCATAGCATAATTCCCTATACCTGCAGCACTCAAAAGGGACATTTGGAACATGATTAATTTATCCGAGAATGTTGGCGTAGTCGAATTGCTAATTGCTACGTCTGGTAATTGCGGTGATTCAATATCATTTTCCAAAAGGGTAGATGCGAATATTTTAACATGCTTAATTGATATTTCTTTTCCACGCAACATATATTCTTGGATTTCCTTCGTTGGTGAAGTTTGAGAAAACCCAATACATAGTTTAATCCCAATTGAATTTGTCATTACATTCGCATACAAATGGGTAATTTCGATGGCGTTTAATGGGCGTTTGCTGCTTAATGGATTTAATCCACTTAAATATTTTTTACTATCGATAAAGTCAATTTCTTTAGGCACTTCAATATATGGGTGTCTTGCATTTACTCCTTTTACTATGGCAATATTTTGCGACTGATTATATAAAGTAGTCGTGTTGTTTAATGCTTTTGTAAAGTAAGATCGTATATCTTCTCTCGAACACATTGAAATAATTCCGGCATAAGAAAGTAGACCTACTTTTGCCATATGATTAACATATGTCAGGCAAAATGTATCAGAGAAAAGCCTCGGTGCTTCCATATTTACATTCCTCTTTGTAAAACCATTTGGGGGAGCAAATTTCTCTTGTTTGAAGAATGCCAATAACTTGTCCATATGATCGGATGCCAAGTCAAATGCAAACTGGATAATGGGTTTAATATCTTGATCCTCAATATATTTTAGCATTTGCTGAAGAACATATTTAGACATACTATCGTTCATATAAGCTGTCCATAAAGAAGCAATTTCAGCAGATGTTAAAGGGATATTCTTTTCACTCACCACAAACCCTCCAATTTATGTCAAATAAATCCTCTTTATATTTCATCTACAATCATAAGTTTTCCCGTACTGGAAATACTATACGAAGATTAATGCGAAATGGAGATGATGATTAAATGACAAGTCATGAACATATAAAATTAACAGCCAGTGAATTATCTAATTTATTTACTTCTTATTTAGAAGATACATTAGTCGTTTGTGTTACCTCCTATTTCTTGGAACATGTAGACGATCCTGATATGAAGGAGTGCATAAAATATGCTCAAGAAATAGCAATAGGGAATGTTGATTTCAGAAGGAATATGTTTAAAAAAGAAGAACTGCCAATTCCTGTAGGTTTTTCCGAACAAGATGTCAACGTAAAAGCTCCAAGGCTCTATAGTGATGAAATGATGCTTCAATATGTTACTAATTTAGCGATAACAGCAATGGGTGCATATAGTTCAATGATTTCTGTATCAGCAAGACACGATATACGTGATCATTATACAATCTGTTTACATCAAGCAGCTGAATTATTTAATCGTTCAACAGATTTATTACTAGAAAAAGGATTATTCATCCGCTCCCCTTATATCCCATATCCAAGCATATCCGAATTCGTTGAAAAAAAGCATTTTCTAGCAGGATGGTGGGGAGACCAAAGACCATTAACAAGTATGGAAATCTCCTTTTTATATTTAAACTTATTTCGAAACTCACTCGGAGGAGCATTTTTGACAGGTTTTTCACAAGTTGCCGAGTCAAAGGCAGTACGTAAATTCATGGTAAGAGGAGCTGAAATTGCGAAACACCATGAAGCTGTTTTTTGGAAATTTTTATCGGAAAGCAATATCACTACTCCGGTTTCATGGAGTCTCACTGTAACAAGATCCCAAGAACCTGTGTTTTCAGATAAATTACTAATGTTTCATACAAATGCCTTAAATAATGTTGGAATGAGCTTCTATGGGCAAAGTCTAGCAGGTAGCCCACGTAGGGATTTAACAACTGCATATAGTCGTTTAATGGTGGAAATCGGGGAGTTTGTATCAGATGGGACACAAATGATGATTGACAACGGATGGTTGGAAAAGCCTCCATCTGCACCAAACCGTGAAGAATTAGCGAAGGGTTAAAACGATGTGGATGCTAAAGAAAAGTTATTTTGGAGTATTGCTCTCCCGGGCTTCGGACAACTATTAAACGGTAGATATGTAAAAGGAATCGTGCTTATTTTGTTGGAATTTCTCGTTAACGTACAATCGAATTTCAACACTGTCATTATGTCCAGTTTTCATGGCGATATTGAAACAGCTATTTCTCAAGCGAATTTTCAGTGGCTCATGTTTTACCCCTGTCTTTATTTTTTCGCTATGTGGGATGCATATAAGGATGCCGGAGGCGGAAAAGAAAAGTATTCCTTCCTCCCTTTTGCATTTTCGGCTTATTTTGTAACAGTTGGAACCATTTTTTCCACAAAGCTTAGACTGTTTGGTGTATTACTAGGGCCTATTTGGTTACCTATATTAAGCGTTATTCCAGGACTTGTTGTAGGTTTTTTGATAAAAAAATGGATGACTAAAGGAACATGACAAAACGGCATTTTATCAATGCCGTTTTGTCGGTTTTCCTGTTCCTTTTTGTTTTAGAAAAAGAAAAATAATAATCGATAGTGGATACCCAATTAAGATTATTTTTTCAGATATAATCAACGGACTAAAAGGTCGAAACCAATCTCGAATTGCCTCTCGTATGCTAAATCCCAGAAAAAAGAAATCAATACTTAAACTAAAAAACATTAAAAGAGCAGAAATCAACAATACAATTCCTATTACTTTCAATTTGTAATCACTTCCAATGTTTAACTGATTTATTCTGCTTTAGTTATAAAAAAGGGATGATTTGGGCAAAACGGAGAGTGAACTCATTATAGAGTTTACATAAAGGAAGTGATCCATTCGTGGAAAAAGCAAAAATTAGCTCACTGCAATTATTCATTCTTATATTATTATTTGAACTTGGCAGTGCTTTGCTTGTACCTCTAGCCATAGATGCGAAACAAGATGCCTGGCTTTCTATATTAATTGCGATGATCAACGGCTTTTTTGTTTTTTTAATCTTTTACCAGCTTTATAAATATTATCCCGATATATTGCCAACCACTTATTTACAAAAAATAATTGGAAAATTTCTAGGACGGATTATCGCTTTTACGTATATTGTTTACTTATTATACTTAGCTGCAAGAGTGTTGCGTGATTTTGGTGAAATGTTAGCTGCTGTCGGTTATCGTGAAACCCCTCTTTCTATTAATAATCTATTACTCATTCTTATAGTTTCTTATTCTGTTCGAAAAGGTATAGAAGTGTTAGCTAGAACTGGAGAGTTGTTTTCTATTTTTATTTATTTCCTTGCAATAATGGGATTTGCCTTAATTGCTTTTTCAAGCTTAATCGATTTAAATAAATTACGACCAATATTAGAACATGGTCTTATGCCTGTTTTAAAAGTTGCCTTTACTCAAGTAATCTTCTTTCCTTTCGGAGAGATATTTGTGTTTTCAATGTTATTTCCTTATATTAACAATCCGAAAAAAGTAAAACTCACAGTGTTCCTTGCCCTCGGGTTAAGCGGAATTAACTTAGCCATCGTAACAGCAGTTAATGTTAGCGTTCTCGGTGCAGCCACCGTTTCACGTTCATTGTTTCCTCTTCTTACTACAATCCAAGCCATTGAATTGGGTTTTTTAGAAAGACTTGATATTTTTTTTATGCTTGCCTTAATCATTTTAGGTTTCTTTAAAATAAGCATTTATGTATATGTTGCTCTTATTGGTACAGCAGATCTTTTCAATATAAAGCAACCTTCCAAGCTCGCTTTTCCTTTTGGGTTTGTCGCTTGGTTTTTTTCCTTGGCCGTTGCAAGCAATGTGACCGAACATTTCCAAGAAGGATTATATGTCTTCCCCCTTTATTTCCAGCTCCCTTTTCAGATTATTTTTCCATCTATCATATTGATCATCGCTTTTTTAAAAAATAGATAATGCCAAAAGCTCTTTTTATAGGCTCTTGGCATTATTTTTTTTGTTTTTGATCCATCTGAAATAAAAATGGATTCGTCTTTAAACCTGTTCGTAATATAGAAGCATCAACTGTAATTTTTACTTTTATTTCCGGAAATCTCTCGTCGTTCCAGTCTTGGTTTAGCGTCTTCCATGTGTCCGGATTTGAACGATATATTTTCTCACCAAATCCAAATATGTCGGTTTTATTTTGTTGGGCTAGTTTTATTGCAAATTGTATTTTTTCTTTGATTTTTTTTTCTAACTTTTTTTCAATTTCTGCTTGTATCTTCCTATCATTAATGTTGATAGGTGCATCTACTTCTCCTAAATCCCCTTTTACACGAATATATATCGAAAAATTAGGTATTGAATCATCAAGTTCATATGATACCTTGATATTATCTCGCATGACTTGGTATGAGATTGCATCTTTTGACTCTTTCCAGTCTACCGTTATATTGGCTTCTTTAACTTTGTCTAAAATCCAAACAATACCTATTCCATCATATTCATCAACCCAATTAATTAGTTTGTCACCTTTAAAAACGCCAAGTCCAGCAGCATGAATAGTCGCCTTCGGAGATGTATAATGTAGATTTTCAAGCTGTTTACCTGCTTCTAAATTTCCTTCTGCCGCATATCCCGGGATGACAGGCTCCTTTCCAGTAGTTGTTAAATCTTCAATAATTTCTCGAACATTAACAATAATATTTCCACCCCATTTTTTCTCAGAAAACTTTAGATTTTCAATCGCCTTCTTTGCAGGAATTTTATCAATAGGAGTGACGATTGATAGTATGTCGGCAGCTTTCGCATTACGAGCAATTGCAAAGTTTGTAGTAGTACGGAACTGTACATCCCGATCTAATGCATCTAAAATGTTCGAAATGCCATCCTCCCTTGCGATATCTTCACTCACAACAACTAAATTAGTATGGGCGTAATATAGTAGTCTTGATACTTTTATAGACGCCCGTCTACTTACATCTACAATATTTTTGCCAGTTGCGGTATAAACCGTTACGGCCGTTCCCTCACCTGCTGAGCCACCCTGCAAGCCGCCGGCCACATTAGTTGGATTTACAATTTGAAAGGTTCCTACATACATGCCATTTTCATCTTTATCGATGCCAAGTGCTGTTACGATTGCAATATCCGTCAATTCTTTCTGACTTCCACACCCCGTTAAGAAAGTGATAATTACGAAGTGGCTGAATAAAAGAATCCATTTATTTTTCATCTTTTTCACCTTTTTTATTTCTTCGTGTAACCATTCCTCGATTAATTGGAGGTTTCGGACTTGGCATATGCTCTCCATGTAAATTTTCTTCATCATTCATAATCAAATTAGCTTTTTCTCTTGTTGCCCATAACGGTGTACGTATAAGCGTATCACCTAGATTACCTGGTGAAAGTGGTGCAAAAGGAGTCATATATGGTACACCAAAGGAGCGTAAACTGCACAAATGAACGGCAAGGAAAATAATACCAAGAATTACTCCATAAAATCCAAATATTGCAGCAACTCCCATAAATAGAAAGCGAATTAAACGTGCAGAAATAGCCATTGCAAAAGACGGAGTAGCAAAGTTAGCAATCGCTGTTATTGAAACAATTATTACCATTGCAGGTGATACAATACCTGCTTGGACAGCTGCTTGCCCAATAACGAGTGCTCCCACGATTGATATAGCTGACCCGACTGCTCGTGGCATTCGAATTCCTGCTTCTCGCAATATCTCAAATGTAATTTCCATCATCACTGCCTCTACAAAAGCTGGAAAAGGAACTGATTCCCTCTGTGCAGCAATAATGATTAGTAACTCTGTCGGGATCATTTCTTGGTGAAAAGTTGTTGCCCCAATATAAACAGCCGGAGCAATAATCGATATTAAGAAATTTAATGATCGTAAAAAACGTAGAGCACTCGCTATATCGAAACGAGCGTAATAATCTTCAACAGACTGAAAAAATTGAATAAATACTGCAGGGGCAAGAAGTACAAAAGGTGTACCATCAATAAAGATGGCAACCCTGCCTTCAAGAACATTACCTGCGATGACATCCGGCCTTTCCGTATGATATAAAGTTGGAAAAGTTGTCAGTGTTTGATCCTCAATTAACTGCTCAATATATCCTGACTCCAAAATACTATCAATATTTATTTTAGTTAACCGGCTCCTAACTTCCTCTACAATTCTTGGGTTAACAACCCCATTCAAATACATAATGGAAACGTCCGTTTTGGTCTTTTTTCCAATTTTCATTGATTCAACCCATAAATCCGGATTTTTAATTCTGCGTCTCACCAAAGCCAAATTCGTTAGAATAGATTCTGTAAATCCATCTCGAGGACCACGTACTGACACTTGGCTTTCAGGCTCCTCGATAGATCGTTGTTCCCCACCTCTTGTACTTGCAATTAAGGCTTTATTATCACCATCAATAACAAGGAGCGTATCACCATCCATTAAAGACTGGAAAAAGTCTTCCCAATTACTCGCTATTTTTATGCCACCGAGACTCACTCCATGTCCAGCTAAAAGATCAAATAATTGTTGTGGAGTACCGTCATAACGATCTTGATTTTCCATAATCGGTTCAACAATAAATTCGTTTATATTATTTTCATCTACAATTCCTTCAACATAAATAATAGCAATTTTTGTTTTTCGTTCTACATCAATATTCAAAGTCCTTATTGTAATATCTGGACTATTTCCGGTCTTTTGTTTAATCGTATCTAAATTTTCATTTAGCGATGTATATAGCCCCTGTTTCATATGCATATTCGGTTTTGGCTGCTCTTGTTGCTGTCGCTTATTTGTCCTAAAAAATGAGGGCATCGATATTGGACCTTTCTTCGCTTTTATTCTTCGTTTTATCCATATACATACGTTTATATACAATCCATTCAATGTTTGATAATTACTCTTCTTTATTAAGAAATGAACAAGGCGCAGCTTTATGCTACAAACAAAGTTCTGAAAAAATTCTGCACTTTGTCTTTTAGTGGTTCAGGTTATTAGACCTCGAGCCTATGAACCTAGAACTACGCAATGAGGGCTTATACTTTTCGATTTATCCAAAAAGAAGGAGCTCTCATATTAGAAAGCTCCTTTCCTGTTATTCACCCTGATGATGGTCTTCACGATGCTCTTTGAAGAAATAGATTTTTTCTTCTTTAAAAGGGAATAGTTTCATTTCCCTTGCTTTTTCACCATGGTTGATCATGATTTCATGAAAAATTTCTTTAGGTGTTTTTCCTTCTGTACTAACACCTAATTTTTCAGCAGCATTGTAAATCATCTTATCATGGACTTCTTTTCCCAACTCGTTAATATTTTTACCTTCGGTCGAGATTCCCATTTCGTTTGCATATTTTAAAACCTTAGCTTCATATATTTCTCGTTTGACTTGTTTAAAGTCTTTTCCTTTGGTGGATATACCAAACTCCAGCGCTTCTTTTTTAAGCTTAGCTTCTTTTACTTCCTTCATAATGGTTTTATCATCTTTGCCTTCTGTACTGATGCCCCACTCTTTTGCGATTTGTTTTGTCCATACATGTCGAATTTCTTTTTTAAGCGTTTCAATATCCTTGCCTTCGGTTGAAATTCCAAGAGCTTCCGCATGTTTTTTAATATAAGCCTCTTTCAATTCCTTATGAATCGTTTGGGCATCTTTACCTTCTGTTGAAATTCCCATTTCTTTTGCTTTTTGTTTTAACATCTCAAGATCATGGGTGAATTCACCTTTATGATGATAATTCGCAATATTCTTGTGTTCTCCGCCTACAGCTTCTGTGTATAAGCTCCCTGTTGATAACACTCCTAGAAACAGGGCAACCGCAAATACATATGCCAATCCTTTCATATTCATCTTTCCATTCCTCCTTTATTTATCAATGTCACATCTGTTATCATGCCCGATATTCTTAACAAAAATGTTTGGAAATGGAAAATTTGTAGAATTGATGGACTTGAGGTTAAAGAATGATTTTAGAGATGTTTTACACCTCGTTTTCTCGATTTTCGCTAGCTTTTTCGTAAAATAAAAACGGCCTGATACGCGACAAACGTATCAGGCCGTTCAATTAATTATGCTTTTAAGAAACCTTTAAATTATTTTTAATATCGTATTTTGCTTTAATTCCTTCAAGCCAAGGTTGATATTGACTCTGAAGTTCTTTGTTAAACAATGTATCTTTAATTTCATCTTTATGATCTTCATATTTGGCGTCTTTTGCTGCCTTTTTGCCTGTTAACTTAATGATATGATAGCCATGTTCTGTTTTAACCGGTTCACTAATTTCCCCGATTTTCATAGAAAAGGCTTTGTCCTCAAATTCTTTAACCATTTTGCCTTTGCCGAAGTATCCCAAATCCCCACCGTTTTGAGCACTTCCAGGATCTTTAGAATATTCTTTCGCTAGTTCAGCAAAATCTTTTCCTTCTTTAATCTTCTTCTCTACTTCTTCAGCTGTCTTTTCATCATCTACTAAGATATGGCTAGCTTGTACTTGTTCCTTTTCATCAAAAGAATCCTTATTTTCTTCAAAATACTTTTTCATATCATCTTCAGTGATTTTAATTTTAGGTTCTAACATTTTTTTAATCGATAAATATTGAATAACGTCTTGTTCAATATCTTTTTTCGATAGTCCACTTTGCTTTAGAGCTGCGTCAAATGCATCTTTTCCGCCATATTGCTCAATATATTGATTCATTTCTTCTTCTTTTTCCTTATCGGAAATCTTTACTTTTTCTTTTTTAGCTTCCAATTCAATAACTTTCTTCTCAATTAATGAATCAAGAGTATCTTGTCCATAACGTTTCACAAGGACATCATTCAATTCAGCTTGAGTTATTTTTTCACCGCCAACATTCGCGGCGATTTCTCTTTTTGAAAAAGCAGCTGTAAAAATAGCAGCTAATCCTACTACTATTATTATAATCACACTTATCGTGAATTTTTTACTTGATTTTTTCTCCATTATTTTTCCCCCTTAGGACGTGAATAAAATTAGGATATCTAGAAAGTATGAACAAATTATTAACAAGATTTTAAATGTGTGTGAAGAAACAAGTAACTAACTGAAGAACTCAAAAAAAAGAAAATTGATAAGTCATATTATATCATCATTTGTTGATAAATAGGGAAACAATTGAAAATTTCTACTATTGAAACTTAACAAATTTTTAAACGTATATATTATTAGCAAATTCCCATTAAAACATTTTAAAGAGGGAGATATTATGGCTGATAAAATAACGGCGCCCATTTTACTAATTCCAGTATAAGGAGTGTTGATATGGGCTTATTTTTACCCAAGTGAAAGTTTATTATTGGGAACAAGATGGATGTATGAAGATGACCCAGAACCGTCTGAAGCGGCTATTCTTTACACGAAAATTACTTCTATAATCGGTATTGTTTTTCTTACTATCCTAATTATTTTGCATTGAAAAAAGCTTAGAGCAATAATAAGTTCTAAGCTTTTTTAGTCGATGTTGCAGTATATTTTACTTTTGTCCAAAAGGGAATTTCAATATAAATTTTGTTCCTTTTCCTTTTTCACTGGACACTTCTATTTGACCATTATGCATATTCACTAATTGTTTCACAATGGATAAGCCTAGTCCAAATTCTCCGTACGGATTGGTTGTTCTTGATAGCATCGCCTTGTAAAACCGTCCCCAGATTTTCTCTATTTCTTCGGGGTCAATACCAATCCCATTATCTTCTATTTCTATAATCGTATCATCCGCTTCGATACTACCTCTTAAAATGATGAATCCATTATCAGTAAATTGGATGCTGTTTTTTGTTATATTAATTAAGATCTGAGTTAACCTATCATAATCTGCATAAATAACTGCGTCCTCATCAACTTCAACGATTATTTCATTATGTTTTTCTTCAGCTAAAACATCTAATTGATCTTTAATGATTTCTAGCATTTCTTTTAATTGTATATCTTGTTTATAAAGCTTGATTTGGTTAGAACGAATTTTTTCATAATCGAGGTTTTCGTTTACAAGACGGATTAACCTTTTTGTTTCATTGCTTGCTAGCAACATCCCTTTCTCTTTCTCTGATTCAGGAATCATGTCGTTTCGAATACCTTCAATCACACCGCTGATTGTTGTAAGTGGAGTCCTTAATTCATGTGACACGTCAGCCATAAACTGACGCCTGCGATTCTCAAGACTTTCAATCTCTTCCATTGATATATTTAATTTTTCTACCATTTTATTAAAATCTCTTGAAAGTTCACCAATTTCATCAAAATCCGAGGAAGGGATCCTGACGGAATAATCCCCACCCGCAACAAGTGAGGTTGCTTCTCTAAGCCTTTTGATTCTCTTTACATGGAAAGCAGATAAAATCCAGCTAAGCATAAAGGCTACGACTGCTGCGATCATTACGGTATATAATAAATACTCGGTGATTTGAGATATAACTTGCCTAGACCCTTTGATGGGAGAAGCCAATAAAATGCCTCCAACAAATTGGTTATTATGAATATACGGAAGCAATACGAACGTAACTCCTTCTTCCAATCGTTTAAAATCTTGTTTCACGACAACCGTATAACCTTGTTTGATCTTGTTCCATTCTTCATCTTTAAGTTCTACAATTGGGGTTCTTCCGATTGAATAAATAATAGTAGAGCTTTGATCAAACAGACTATATTGTATATCGCGTCCCGCAAGTACACGTCCATACTCGGAAAGGATTTGCTGAGAATTTCCTCGGTTTCTTTCCAAATCTTTCAATATATTTTCACCGTAAGAAGTTAGCTCATCTATTTTATTTTCGTACACAAAATTTTTCATAAAATGGGCAAACAGCAAGCTTAATATTAAGAAAGCAATGATGATAACACTTACGTGACTTGCTAGCTGCTGGTACAAATATTTAACTCTCATGTTTGAGCATTACTTCCTTCTTCGAATTTGTAACCTACACCCCATACTGTTTGGAAGAAAGATTGTTCCTCGTTGTCA
This sequence comes from Lederbergia wuyishanensis, assembly GCF_022900255.1. GTDB lineage: Bacteria > Bacillota > Bacilli > Bacillales > Bacillaceae_C > Lederbergia > Lederbergia wuyishanensis. The sequence continues at coordinate 47,953 of NZ_JALIRM010000019.1, read as the reverse complement.
ATTTTATTACGCAATCGCTTAATATGGACATCAACCGTTCGGTCATCTCCGTAAAATTGATAACCCCATACTTTTTCAAGTAACTGTTCACGCGAAAAGACCTGACGTGGATGCTGAACGAAATGAAATAGAAGATCAAATTCCTTTGGTGTCAAATTTGTAATAGGAGCATCATCAAGAAAGACTTCTCTCGTATTTTTATTGATCTTAAAGTGTGCCGTTTCAATAATGTCGGTTTCTGTTTTCTGATCCCTGATAGGATGATATCTTCTTGTCACTGCCTTAATTCTTGCCATGAGTGCCAAGGGACTAAACGGTTTTGTTACATAGTCGTCGGCTCCCATTTCGAGTCCAAGCACTTGATCAGATTCACTATCTTTTGCTGTTAGCATAATAATCGGAACCGATTTATTTTCCTGCCTGATCTTACGGCAAATGGTTACACCGTCCATATTAGGAAGCATCCAATCAATAATTAAACAATCCCACTCTTCATGGATGGCCCGATGATAGCCCTCCAAACCATCCGTTACAAAAGTTCCTTCAATGTTTTCTTTCGCAAAAAACATTTCTATCATTGATGCGACGCTTTCATTATCTTCAACTACTAAAATTTTCATCCCAGCTACACCACCTTTCTTTTAACTTAAAACGAAATGTAAAATTTAGCAAGAAAACCTCTTACTTATAGCAAGAGGTTTAGTTCTAAATTATTTACTAGCAAGAGTAAGGTTGATTGTTTTTAATTTTCCATCTCGATAAACTTCTAAGGATAATTTGTCTCCTGCTTTTAGCTTTGTATATAAATATCTCCGCAATTCACCTGAATTCTTAACTTTATTTTTATTAACGGAGACAATCAAATCTTTTACTTCAAGACCTGCCTTTTCAGCTGCTGACTTCGGCTCAATAGCAGCGACCATCACACCATCTTCAACAGTTACTGGTACACCTCGCAAATATTGTGGCGGAATTTGATCTAAATCTGCCAAACTCACTCCCATGTATGGACGTTCAATTTTTCCACTTTTAATGATTTCATCGATAATGGGTATAGCATCATTTATAGGAATCGCAAAACCAAGTCCTTCCACTCCACTTTCTGAGATTTTCAAACTATTAATACCTACGAGTTCACCATTTGAATTTATCAGCGCCCCTCCGCTATTTCCAGGGTTAATCGCTGCATCTGTTTGGATTGCATTCAAGTCCCACTCGCCAGCAGAAGTATTTACATTTACAGTTCGGTTAACAGCACTGACAATTCCTTGTGTAACTGTTCGTGAAAAATCAAGTCCTAGAGGATTACCAATTGCAACGACTTGATCACCAGCGCGTAACGCATCGGAATTACCGAACTTTAATACAGTATCAGCATATTTTCCATCCACTTTTAGGACTGCTAGATCCGTTAATGCGTCCGAACCAACAAGTTCAGCTTTCGCCTTTTCACCATTATAGAATGAAACTTCAATTTTCTGAGCGCCTTCAATTACATGGTTATTCGTTACAATATAAGCTTCGTTTCCATCTTTTTTGAAGACTACACCAGATCCGGAACCGACTTCAACGCTTTCTTCTATCGGTGAAAATTGGCTCCTCTTATTTTGGAAATTAACAACACCTACAATAGCTTTAGAAGTACTTTCCACCATATCTGCAAGTGATTTTGTATTAGCTGACACCTTCTGTACTGAATAGGAACTATCATTTGCTGTTTGCACGGTAGATTCTGGGGCACTATTATTATTTATTGCATTCGCATCTTTCAATAATGGAGTATACGTTACAGCTGTTAATGTTAATGCCGACCCAATTACACCAGCCCCCACAGTTGAAAAAAATCTTTTTAATCCTGTTTTTTTCGGTTTCAAATACGGTTTTGCTCTTTCTGTAGAATCTATAACTTCTTGATTTTGATCATTCATATCTGTCATCGTTTTTTCCTCCTAACGCTTGATTACTTGTTCTCATCATATCCAGGAGTTATTAACAAATTATGAACGATTGTTTAAAGGAAGATAAACAATAAATTAACGAAATGCTATTTTTTGGTAAGGAAATTTTAACAAAACGTAAATTCCATAGCCAATTACAACACCCATTGTATTTAAAATCACATCATCAATATCCGTGCTGCGTCCTATGAATAATTGGACTAATTCAATAAAACAAGTCACACTTAAGCCCAATAATAATATTTTCGGAAAAGTTTGCAGCCTCCTCCAAAGGATAGGTACAAAAATTCCAATCGGGGAAAACACAAATATGTTTCCTACGATATTTATTAGCGATAATCCGCCCCAGTTATCTACATTTGCATTTGTGGTGAAAAAATATTGACTAATCGTGCTGAAGGGTAACAGATTTACGTGGGCAGCATCATTAAACAGATAAACATCAAAATAGAATTCACCAGTTTCCCCTAAGATTCCAGCATTCCACATCGGAATAATGGTTTGTGAAGACAGTCCAATTATGTATAAAACGAATAGAGCAAGTATCAATTCACGTGTAGGTTCTACTCGCTTTTTCTTCTTTTTCAAAAAAATTACTCGACCAATAATATAGAATGGCAAAGCCACAATCATATATCCTAGCATTTTTATAATGTACATTTTTATTAGACTCATATTTCATCCACTCATTTCATGCGTTTGCACTTTTTTCATTTTCTTTCCCGTCAAACAAATCCTTCTTCCTCCACTTCCCAAACTGGTAATATCCAAAGGCAAAGAAACTGCTTATAAAAAAGCTGACTCCCATTCCAAGTGCAATTCCTTTTTCTCCTAGAATATTAGAAAACAAATATGTTAATGGATAGCGCAGCAACCAAAAGGAAATGATGTTCAACACAAGTACTTGAACAGCTGCGCCCGAAGCCCTTACGACCCCATTCCATACGAAATTAAATCCTAAAAACGGGAAGAAAAAAGCAACTAGTTTAATATATTCGGTCCCAAATTTTACAGCTTCAGCTTCCGAAATAAATAATTGAATGCCTAAAGCTGCTAAAAAGAAGATAGATGTAGAAGCAACAAGCATCGCGCCAAGGTTTAATAAGGTTGCGTATAATGTAATTTTATGGACACGATCCCACTTACCTGCAGCGATATTTTGCCCAGCCATACTATTCACAGCAGTTCCAAGTGCAGACGCCGGAAGCATAATGATGCTCTCAAGACGCTGTGCAGCACCAAAACCAGCTACTGTACCACTTCCAAATGCTGTAACAACACTCATAATGGCTGCTGAACCAGCGGAAATCACCATCATTTGTAAACCTGATGGAATCCCTTGACCTAATATAAGAGTAACTTCCTCTTTTCTAGGAATCGAAGGTACAGAAAAGGGGATTAATTTATGATGAAGACTGATGAACAGTCCATATATAAATGCTGTTCCTTGTGCAAAAATCGTAGCATATGCCGCTCCTTGAATCCCCCACTTAAAAACGTAAATAAATAAAGGATCTAAAACTGCATTTAAAACAACCGCAATCATAACAAATCGCAATGGCGTTTTACTATTACCAAGGGCACGGAATACCGTAGCAATAAAATTATAGCCAAATAAAAAAAGAATACCTAAAAAGTTAATTTTTAAATAGTTCGATGCATCCGCAAGCATGGCATCAGGAGTCCCGAGGATTCTTAAAATATTTTCCGTGAATATAAACCCAACCGCTCCAAGAATAATTGCCATTGTTCCTAGAATGACGGTAAAGGCATTTACATAACTACGTAGAGCCGATGGATCTTCCTTCCCTTTTAGTTGGGACAATATCGTTAAAGTAGCATTATTTATACCAATAATAAATGATAGTACCGTAAAAATAACCGTGCTTGAAACCGCAACAGCTCCAAGGGCATCAGCACCAAGTAAATTACCAACCCATAAACTATCAATGAATTGATACGAGATTTGTAGAAGGTTTGTTACCATGATTGGGGCTGAAAAGGTAATGAGCTGCCTCCATATAGATCCGCTTGTAAAATTCTGTTGTTTCAATCAAAACAGCTCCCTATAACCATACTTAAAATCCGGAGAGACATTACGTCTCATCCGGATTTTACTTATCATATCATCAATGGGTTCCACTTACATCTAAAGTAAGATCCTTTGCTTCCTTTTTAAAGGTAGACTGTTGAATTTTTTCTTGCAGCTTTTCATAGTAAAGATCTTCATCAATCGGCATTTCTACCCAGTCATCCGTCCAGCTAGATAAATAGACTGCATTTGATATCGCTAGACTGTTAATACCTTCTGCACCAGGTGCTAGCAGTTCTGCACCATTTAAAATAGCGTCTACCCAGTTATTCATAATACCAATATGATCTGTCGCCCTTCCACGAATTGGAATATCTATCTTCCAACATTCCGGCTCACCAAAACCACCTTTATACGTACGGTTGAATTCACGTTCTGACTGTGTTAGTCGTGAAAAAGTTAGTTTGTTATCTTCCACGACAAGCTTTCCACGGTCTCCTGCAATTTCAAAGCGATTCGTTCCAGGTGCCTCTCCTGTAGAAGTTATGAATACTCCGGTCGCACCATTTTCATATTCAACATAAGCGGTAACATCGTCTTCCACTTCAATGTCATGATACTTTCCAAAACCACTAAATGCTCGAACACGCTTAGGCATTAAGCCAGTTGTCCACTGCCACAGATCAAGCTGATGCGGCGATTGGTTGAGCATAACGCCGCCACCTTCACCAGCCCACGTGGCACGCCAGCCGCCTGAATCATAGTAACTTTGTGAGCGGTACCAATCCGTAATAATCCAATTTGTCCGTTTAATCTCACCAAGTTCTCCGGAAGTAATTATCTCTCTTACTTTTTGATAGAGAGGATTTGTCCGTTGGTTAAACATCATACTAAATACTTTTCCGCTTCTTTCAGCTGCCTCATTCATTTCTCTTACGTTTTTAGTATAAACCCCAGCCGGTTTTTCACACAAAACATGCAATCCACGTTTAAAAGCTTTAATCGCTAGTGAAGGATGATCATAATGCGGAGTAGCAATGATGACTCCATCAATATCAGCATTGGAGAAAAAATCATCATACGAACTGAATTTCTGAACCTCATTTCCAAACGCGTCCTCTGACCATTGGATTCGATCAGGTCTCTCATCACAAATTGCAGTTAGTACGGCATCCTTTATATGTCCATCAAAAATATTTTTAGCATGACTCGATCCCATATTTCCCATTCCGATAATACCTATTCTTACTTGATCCATGAACACACCCCCACTTATACTCGTTCTTTTAATTTCATTAAATTTTCCAAGCTGATCTTCAAACTATCCATAGGGTTTCCTGGGCAGACATCTTGCTCAACCGCATACCATTCAACACCTGATTTTTCGCCCCATTGTAAAATTGGAACAAAATCAATTTGTCCTGTACCGACTTCTGCAAAGAGTTCTTTTTCATCATTAGTCATATCTTTTAAATGGATAATTGGCATTCGATTGGCGTATGGTTGGATAAAGGAGAGTGGATCACGCCCACCTTTTTTCACCCAGTACACGTCAACTTCAGCTAAAATCAAGTTATCTTCTGAAGGTTCTAATAAGAATTCAAGAGCAGAAACTCCATTGATTTCCGTCTCTAATTCAAACGCATGGTTATGATAGCTGATTCGATAATCTGGAGCTTTTCTAGCAATAGCATTCAAGTTTTCTTTTACTTTTGTATATCCTTCTTGATTCCAATATTCCTGTGGGAGGTATGGGCAAACAATGTCTTTTGTGTCATAAAGATCTGCCTCTTTAAGGACATTTTCGAGATCATTTTCAAGGCGATCTAATGAAATATGCATTCCCGCGGTTCCTAAACCCGTTTCTTTTAGAATAGCTGAAATTTCTTGTGGGTCATGATCTGCTGGAAGTGCAGAGATCTGGACACCTGCCCATCCCATTTCTTTCAATTCCTGAAAAACAGGCCTGATTCCTTTTGCCAATTCCTCGCGCACAGTATATAATTGCGCTGCAAATTTGTGCTCCACTTGAACCTCTCCCTCCATAAAAGTAAAATTATTAATTTTATTCAAGATGTCTACCTCAAGCAACCATCGACTAACAAACTTTCGGTCCTTCTCTTTTGTGGAATTAGCCTTGCAAATCCAGCTGCAGGTCTCTTCCGCTTTTCTATCAAAAAAGAGGCGTTCCAAAGAAAGGTGGGAAAAAACCGTCTCCTCCCATATTTACTCATGGTGTGGAGAGGACCAACCAACTCACTTTGGAACATCCTCCATTTTTTAAGTTAGGATTTCTTCAATTTTGTCAATTACTTCACCTGTTAATTGCAAGCTTGCTCCTTTAACATTTGCTTCAATCTGTTCAGGACGGCTTGCTCCTACTAATGCACTCGCTACATTTGGTTGACGCAGCACCCACGCAAGTGCCAATGCAGGCAATGTTGTATCTATCTCTTTTGCTAATGTATCCAATTGTGTTACTTTTCTTTGCACATCTTCATTCAAGAAACCTTTTACGAACATGTTAATATTATCGTTTGCAGCACGACTATTTTCTGGAACATTACCACTTAAGTATTTTCCAGTTAATACACCTTGTGCAAGCGGAGAGAAAACAACTTGAGAGATTCCGTATTTACTAGATACTGGTATGACCTCATCTTCAATATAACGATGCAACATATTATATTGAGGTTGGTTCACAACTATTCTATCTAATAAATATTTATCAGCAATTCCAACTGCCTCTTCAATTTGAGCTGCAGTCCATTCACTAACTCCTGCATATAGAATCTTTCCTTGACGAATTAAATCATCGATGACACGCAATGTCTCATCCACTGGTGTTTCAGGATCATAGCGATGACAATAAAAAATATCAACGTAATCTAATTCCATACGTTTTAAGCTATTGTGCAGCTGCTCGAATACATGCTTACGGGATAAACCTCTGTCATTTGGACCATCACCCATTGGCCAAAAAGCTTTTGTTGTAAGGACATATGATTCACGAGGAAATTCCTTCAACGCTTTAGCCATAACAGTTTCGCCTTGTCCTTGCTCGTAAACGTTTGCAGAATCAAAAAAATTGATACCTAATTCGTAAGCTCTATGTATTGTCTTTGTTGCTGTATCATCTTCCACTGACTTACCATATGTCAGCCAGCTCCCCAAACTAATTTCACTGACCTTCAAACCAGATCTACCAAGTCGACGATAATTCATCCTGCCTCTCCCTTTCTTAACAATTAATTCCTATAAAATTACACTATTATCATCAGATATTTAATGGTATGTGTCAAGAGTTCCGTCCTGAATTAAAATATAAAAATTGTAAAATCCAAATATTAAAATTTTTGTAATTTTATGTAACATGATTGTTAAAATTATGTTATACTTAATAAAAGCGCTTCCAAAAGGGAGGGGTGAATTTGACTCAAACCCTAATTTATGTACCGAATAACTTTTTATATAAAGATTTATTTATTCATAATTACGGTATTGAGAAGTGTTATCCAAATCAATTTTTTGGTCCAACGTCTAGAGATTATTATTTAATTCATTTTGTAATTGAAGGAAAGGGCATCTTTAAGGTTGGAAACGAATTGCATTATATCAAAAAAGGACAAGCCTTTTTAATCAAACCTGATGTAGAAACCTATTATAAGTCGGATAGTATTAATCCTTGGACCTATTGCTGGATTGGTTTTAATGGCATTCAAGCAAAGAATATTATTAATAAAACAAAACTTACAACGGACTTGCCTGTTTTTTTATTTGATGAGGATGATATATGGTTTCGACAATTTTTATCTTCCATTGATAAAGAACATACAATAGAAGATGATTTAAAAATTCAGGGACTATTATATTTACTTCTATCCTCTCTTGTAGAAGAATATCCAAAGCAAAAAGTGATTAATAGACAAATAAAAAAAGAAGAGTACATTAATAAAGTTATTGATTATATAGAAGCAAATTTTGCGAAGAAGATAACTGTTTCAAGTATTGCTGAATATATCGGACTAGATCGAAGTTATCTCTCATCTTTGTTCAAAGAATATCTAAATTTAGGTGTTCAGGAATATTTAATTCGATTTAGGCTAAATAAAGCTTGCTCTATTTTAAATGCAAAAGACTTATCGATTGGGGACGTAGCCCGTTTAGTAGGTTATGAAGACCAATTATTATTCTCTAAAATGTTTAAGAAATATATAGGTATCTCCCCTAAACAGTATCGCATTGAAAATAACTATTCGCGAAATTCTATTATATAAATATTGCATCGGGGGAATATCATGAAGCTATTAAATACGCATTTTCATGGGATGATGGAAACCATATCAAATTTCTTTCTTCTAAATTTACTTTGGATATTGTTCTCTCTCCCAATCATTACTGTTTTTCCGGCTACCTCTGCTATGTTCGCTATATTGAAAGATTGGAAGGAAGATAAACACATTCCTATCCTTTCCTCCTTTTTATCTTATTTTAAAAAATACTTCACACAAAGCTTTTTAACCGGCTTATTATTCTTTGGTGGCTTCTGTTTATTATATTTAGATTATTTGTTTATTCAAGAGCTATCTACCTTCATGCGGATTATCGTTTTTTCAACCATTTTATTAATTAGTATCGTTATATTGTTCACGGGCATATATTTTTTTCCTGTTATGGTTCAGCATAAATTACCATTTAAGAAAACAATTAAGCTCTCATTTATGTATTCCATAATGTATTTTCCAATAACGATATTATTAGTTTTACTTCTAATTTCTACTGCACTTATTGTGTATCTAATTCCCGTTTTATCTATCATTGCTTTCAGTGTGGCAGCATATATTGTTTATATTCTTTGTCATCGTTGCTTCTTAAAAGCAAGATCTATTGTAAATTAATTAGAGCGAGAGACTGTCATATAAAGACAGGCTTCTCGCTTTTATTCATTTTACAAAATGTGAAATGGCAAATAATGCAGGTGAATTCCAATAGGTAATTTCCCGGTTCAATAAGCTCTGAGAAATCACCATAATACAAATCTGCATTGATGAAATCAGAATACATTGATTGAGTGACCTCACTTGAAAATACAAATTGACTTTTACTCTCATCCACTATTTGAAACGTTCCTGCTTTTATAAATTGCGCAATCTTTTCAGAGTTCTTATGATAGATATCCCACTTGGTTGATTAATATCACATTGGCTTTAGCATTACCCATTAATATCACGCTTCTATTTTCTTAGGTCAACGGTATTCGTCTTAACAAAAATTTTTAAGTGAAAGAACCAATATTCCATATGAAAGAGGCATTCCATTCGAAAGCCTCTTTCATGTTATTACTCTATTAACCTTGTAAGTTCATGGGTCCAGGTGAGCATTTCAGCAAGTAGCAAGAAGTGGCATCATCAAAAAGGAGTATATGGATGTCTTTTTAAAATCATCACCCGACAATCCCTGTTCTCTCAACACTTTCAACAAAATGCCTTTGGACGAACATGTACAAAACGATGAGTGGTGTTATGGCTAGTAAAACGCTAGTATTTACGAGCATCGATAGATAAAATGGATCAATCTGTCCTGAACCCGACGCAGCCGTTAACTTTGAAGCAATTGTAGCACCGGCGATTTGCACCTGGGAAGATATAACACTAGCACTCTCAAGGAACATTGTTGTAAAGTACGTGTCATTCCATTGCCATACAAATGAAAATAGCATAACCGTAATAATGGCGGGGATGGCGTTAGGAAGCATAATACGGAAAAATATCTTGAAAACGCCCGCTCCGTCCACAAGTGCTGCTTCCTCAATTTCCCTCGGAACTCCTTTGAAAAACTGTCTAAAAATAAAGATAAACAGACCAGCTTTTAATCCCATTGCTGTTGCAGAAGAAATAATGAATGGCCAAAATGTCCCAAGTAGTTTAATTCCTTCTCCACCATTAAATAATCCGATAATACCAAACACATCGAAATTTCGATATTGTAAATACGTTGGTACCATGATTGTTTGTGGTGGAACGAGAATCGTCAAGATTACTAGCGCAAAAAGAATATTATTCCCTCGAAATTTAAAGCGTGCAAATCCGTATCCTACAAGTGCACATGAAATTGTAGTCAATAGCATTGTACTTCCCGAAAGCAAAAACGAATTCCACACTACCTTAAAATAATTCATCGATTCCATTACGTATTTAAAATTCTCCAAGGTAAAATGACGAGGGATGTACATCACATTTGGATCATATAAATCTGATTTGTGTTTAAAGGCGATGGAAACCTTTAAAATGATCGGATAAAGAATGACAAAGGACAATCCGATTATCAACACTGACCTGACTAAAGTCCATGCCATGCTTTTAATCTTTTCAAAAGGAATGGAAAAATGCCTTTCTTTCCTCGCATTGACTTTTTTAATGGCAATCGACTTTTCCTCAAGCACCGTTCTCTCCATTTTTTCCCTCCTCACACTATTGGTAGAATACTTTTTTCGAAATAAAGAAGGTACTGATTAATAAAATGACTGAGATGACAAGGAAATAAATCCACGCCATGGCACCGCTTAATCCATAATCAAAAGTTTTTCCAAATGCAGTTGATCTTAGCAATGTTGTCATTTTGTTATCCGTAAACGAGTCAATTACACTGTAAATAACATTTGTTAATATAAGTGGGCTAATCATTGGAAGTGTAATCTTCCAAAAAGATTCATAGCTTGTCGCACCTTCAATTTTCGCAACTTCGTAAAGCTGCGGGGAAATGGATTGCAGCCCAGCAAGAAAGATGATAATTTGAACGCCCGATGCACTTACAATTTCATAAATCCTATTAACCGCACCCGTTAAATAATTGACTATAAATTCATTTAAACCCGCTTCAAGAAGGAGCTTTTGCAGCTCAAAACTTCTTAGTCCTGTCCCCGCCTGTTCTTCTTCTCCTCCAGAACCCATCATCGCACTTTGTAAAAAATCCCCACTCTCTATACTTGCAATGACACCTGATGCGAGGATAACCGGTAAAAAGAAAATGGCCCTTGCTACCATTCGCCCCCGAAATCTTTGATTCAGTATGGTAGCAATAAATAGGCTAAAAATAACTATCAACGGGACATTTACAACCATATTTACGACCACTTCGATAAGTGTCTTGTTAAAATCAACATTTTTCGTTAAAGCTTCCTCATAATTGGCGAAACCTAAATACTCCAAATGTATCCCAGTTGGCGATAGTGATAATTTGCTAAAGCTATAACGAAGAGATTGTAACAAGGGAACAGCAAACAGTAGTGTAAAACCGATTAGCCATGGCGAGATAAAAGCCCAGCCCCATAAACCTTTTCTTTGTTCAAGGGACAATTTTTTCAGTTTAGGAAGCATCGTTTATTCCCCCCGTCCAATAATATAGCTTTCAGGCTCAATGATTCTATTATCTACGGTTACAGCCTCTCCGTTATAGTTAACGATGATTGAGTAGTCATTTCCATAAGTAGTTTCATAGACACCTTCTGCAAGCTCTTTATGCGAAGTAATCGCCTTATTCCTTACGTCTTTTAGCACCGAGTTCACTTCGTTATACATATTGATTGATTCATCTAGCCATAAATGATAATTCGACGATATTAAATGATTAAATTCTGTTTCTTTAATAACGGAAGGATCTTTATAAAACCAGCTAAAGTAAACGTTTGATCCTGTCTCCAATGCTTTCAATATTTGATTTCGAATATATTGATCATCATTTAAATTTACGGGCTTACCAGCATAATCGATATATCCATGGATGACCATTTGATAAAACGGAATACTTTTATCTGTAATATTAAAATTACTGCTGGAAAGAGGTACTTCGAGAATTGATTTGGCATATGGCAGCTCTGGTGCATTCCCACCAATAGTCAACAAATTAGTAAACTTTCCTTTTAACTTATTCATTTGTTCTTCCATAGCTTTTTTCGATTGCTCTCGATTTATTACCTTTTTCTCTCTGTAATCAGAATGCATACTACCTATATCTCGGAGTGATAGGCCGTTAATATTAAACTTTTCATAGTCTTTTATAAATTCATCTACGTAATTTGGTAGTTTGGCTGGTGACAATAAATAATAAGGTGTACGATTCTGAATATCTTGACGATAAGTCGCCAAATTCGTCGGATAAATTTGTGCGATTTTTTTAGTAATATACCTAGATGCATCCCTTGAAGGGCTGAACCCAATTGTATTACGATAAACATTCGTAAAAGCCACATCCGGATAAAAATCTACATTATTTTCTGAAAGAAACTGTGCAAAGCCTTCAAGCCCTTTTTTACCACCGATTTTACTATCTACATTGACGCTAGTTGGAATTTTATGGTTGACTCCTTCATTAAACCAACCGGTATAACGCACTTTTAAATTTTTTATATCCTCGTCCATTAATTCGTTAACGATTTTTTTCCCTTCTTCAAAAGTTGTAAGTGGTTCCAATGATTTGTAAGGAATTCCTAATATCGTTTTTCTTTTCCATATGGAACCAGTCAAATCAAGATAAAAAGGGATATTGTCTTCCTGCTCCAATGGCTCAAGCTGATATTTGTCAATCAAATATTTTTGGTAGTAGTTTGCCATCCCCGTGTAATTTGCTTGATCACCATTTAGAAAAGCATATCGGATTGTAATGTTTTCTTTATACTCACCTTTTTGAAAGACAAACGTTGTATTAGATCGGTTTCCCCCAGATAGAGTAATCTCACCTGAGTTCTTCAAAACGAAAGTGCTATATACTGAATTATACGAATTCAAACGTCCTGAGACATCCGCTTCAATTGAAGCAATACCGTCTCCTTCTTCAATAATGCTAAAAAAGGCATAGTCTCCTTGTTTCATACCAAAGATAGGGAGTTTAATATCTTCACTCGTTAATTGATCCGTTTTTTCTAATACTGCCTCGTCTTTTCCGTATACACGAGCTGAATACGGTTGATAGTGATTTTTTCCGTTATTAAGTTCTATTAAAGCACCAGATCCGTCGGGTACAAGCATATAACCCGTTTCATCTTTACCAGCTGCTCCGAAAAACGGAAGAATTTGAATTGTATTAATTGGAAATTGTTCATTATAATCAATTTCACTGCCTTTAATATTTACGGTCACACTATCTCCGTCAAGCTGTACAATGATTGGAATGACGAACATCGGAAAGTTTTGGGTTTCTCCTACCTCTCCCCCATGCTCCACATTATCTTGTGCCAAGTCTTCTTCCGTATAGCCGACTTCAGCAAACAATTGTACAGCACGGTTTATCGCTACTTTAGAGAAGGCTCCGTCTCTTCGTTCATAAACGTCCTCTTCCTTAATATATTTAAACCGTTTTTGGAAATCCTTTTTTGTCTTTTCATCCTTAATTTTATCGAGAATCAATGTGTGGAATCTTTCCTTACTCATCTTTACTGGAATTTGTTCTATACCTTTTTCCGCATTCCCAATTGTATAGACAATTTTGATTCCATTATCCACTTTTTCGAATACAAATTGTTCCTTCATTACACTATCTCTATAACTATCCATTCTCGATGTTTGTCCATTCGGGTTAAAATAATTCAACACTACTTGAGAACTCAGTAAACCTTTATTTTCAGCAGCAGCAAAAGTATCTTTTTCCCGATCAGCAGGATTGGAATACCAAACCTTCCCATTTCGCTTTTCTTTTATTGCAAAATCAGCAGTTTCTTCATTGAAATAAAGTTCTAGTGTTTCAGTAGACGCGACCATTTTCATCTCTTCAATAGTGGATCCTTTAATGTCTACTACAGGTGCAGGTTCATCCGCTTTTTCTTCAGAGCTATTTTCAGTTGCTTCTTCTGATGAATCTGCGCTTCCAGATTCCTCTGTATTCGCATAACCTTTTGGAACAGTAGCATTCATTCCTAATAGCATAAGCAATATACACATAATGCTTATTATTTTTGTATTCCGGGACATATCGCTAACCTCCCTTCTAAAGCCGGTATATGATTTCTTTATAGACCGTTTCTACAAACGTCACTAATTGTTGAATTAAACTGAAAAACAGCAAACCTAAAAAGATCATTACACCCATAACCATTGCTGTAATAATAAACGTAGCAATTGTCTTACTGACTGAATATTGATGGACTGTCATGATTCCTACAAATAACAATCCAAGGAACCAAAACATTGCAATTGATTCTAGTAAAAAGAAGAGTGGAGCCTCTTCAAACGTTATAAAATTACTGATGATGGTAGTAGCAGCGTAAATAATGACCATTGGCAATAGTGCATAAGCTGTTACCGTAATGATTTCAATAAATTTTCCTTCTCCATCCATCAACGTTGTGATTGCCCAGTTAGCAATACAGAAAAGAAAGAATGGCAAGACAATGAAAATTAATTCATCAATACTGTTTAATGTGTTAGGATTGCTAAAATTTACAATAAACCCTGTAAACTGGCGTTTTAACGTAATAACAAGGGTTAATAGTAATAGGATGGATAAAGCAATTTGTGGTTTTCCTTTTCCTTCATATTTAACATCCCAGAACCCTTTAAATGGATGAACAATGACATAAAAAGGATATTTAATTAGCTCATTCCACAACTGCACTCGCCCTCCTTCTTCTAACGCTTCGATACACTCTAAATCCGATATATAACAAAGGAATAAGTACGATCGTCGTCATCATTACTCCGAAATTCTCTCTAAGAATTTCCTGTCTATATCGTTTAAAGGCTTTTGAGTAATACTTTTTACTGTTTCCGTTTTTGAAATAGGTCATTGCTTCTTTGTTCTTGCCTTCCATCAGGCGTGCTTTTCCTATACCTACATAAGCAACTTCAAAGTTTGCGTCCAGTCTCAATACCTTTTCCCAATAAGCAGCTGATTCCTTGTCTTCGCCTAGATGATAATGTCTTACAGCTTCATTTACATTTCGGCCAAATTCTGTCGGTTTAAAAACAATTAGATTGTTGTAGCCTTTATCAAGTACAAGGATATCTTCACCTACTCTTTCAATCGCAGAAGGCGTCTTAAATGTACCTACTTGATCACCGATTTTTCCGAAAATGTATAATAAATTCCCGTCCTCGTCATATGTGAAGACTCTTCCCTTCTTTAAATCGAGACCACTGTACATACCGTATTCATTGACATTTACATCAATGAATGTCGTTCCACCTGCGTTTTCCCCTCTATATGTAAACTGAATATCACCTATTATCGGATGATAACCTTCTTTACGGATGACATCCGTTCCTGTTGGATTCAGTCGTTGCAAGGGAGTAGTTGTATTTCTTTCTGAGTTTGTAGTATAAATAAAGCCATCCTCATCAAGATCCAGATTGTTAAATTCAATCGGTAAAAACAATGCCATTTTAGCTCTTTGCTCTTTTGTGGCTATCAATCTCCAAAAATAGTCAATCGGCTTAAATTTAACTTTATTAGCTCCCGTATATCCTGTGAACATACCGTCAGGGTCAAACTCAATGATACCGTCGTAAATACCTCTACCAATCACATAAATTCGCTGTGCTTTATCAACGGCAATTTTAACAGGGTGGTATTCAAATCCCTTACGAATAACATCAGATTCAGGAGGACCTATTTCTCTTATAAAATCCCCTGTTCCTGTCAACTGTACTATTCGCCGATTCCCGGTATCCGCCACATATATGTGTTCCTCTTCAGTGACAAAAATCCCCTGCGGCTTACTGAATTGATCTTTTTTTGCGTTATGTTGAAAATCTTTAATCTCTTTTAAAAACTCATATTTTTGATTAAGAATAACGATTCGATCGTTTCCTGTATCTAAAATATAAATCTTGTCATTTCTTACATACATATCATCTGGAGCATTGAGCAAACCGTATTCTGTATGTCTTCCATCAACAACAATGTCAGGTAAATATGGAATAGCAGATGGAACAGACTTCTTCCAATAAGAATAATTGTATCCCTCATATGGAGATGCCGCGGAGGTAAACGGCGCCATGATTGTAGTAAAAATCATGATTGCTGCTAATAGACAAACACTTTTGATAAAAAGTTTCATTTCTCTTCCTCCCCCCTAATCCTTCATCCCAGAAGAAGACATTGTCTGTATAATGCTAGCTTGCGAGAACAAAAAGACTGTAATAGGGACGGACATGAGGAGTAATGCAACTGCCGCTGCTGCACCTGCACGAGCAATTCCCCCTTGAATAATCTGCCCCATCGCATAGTGCATTGTTTTCAATTCTTCGCTATAAATAAAGTTTCCACCATCTGTTCCCCATAATTGTTGGAATAATAAAATCATCAACGTAAGCCAAGCCGGCTTCACCATCGGCATAACGATTGTCCAAAATATTCGATACTCACTTGCACCATCAATTCTTGCGGCCTCGAGCAGTGTATCAGGGATCTGTTCCATAAACTGCTTCATTAAATAGAGGCCTAGTGAAAAGGCGAACGATGGAACAATGATGGACCAATATGTATCTACCCATCCAAGAGTAGCCATCGTAATATAGTTAGGAATCGCCGTAACGTGAGGCGAAAACATTAAGGACAAAATAACAATATTAAAAAGAATATTCGATCCAGGAAATTTGTGCTTTGCAAGTGGATACGCTGCTGCGGCCGCAAATATAATGTGACCCGCTGTACCCACTATTGTGATAAAGAATGTATTAAACGCATATCTCGTAAATGGAACCCAAGAATCTGCCATTAAATTAAATAAATCTATGAAGTTATTAATGGTCGGATTTCTAACAAAAAACCTAGGTGGGAAAAGAAAGATTTCATCTAATGGCTTGAAAGCATTATTGATTGTATAGACTAACGGCAGAGCCATAAATGATCCGAATAAACCTAGGAAAATGAAGAGAAAAAATGTTCCGTACCAAGAGCGATTAAGCTTCTTTTTTCTTCTCCTCGGAAGTGCTAATTCCATCAGTTATTCACCCACCTTCCGCAGTAACTTTTGTGTAATCAAGTTTGTCGCCATCATAATAATGAACAGAATTGTTGCAATAGACGATGCATATCCCATTTCAAAACGAATTGTTCCATAATCAATTAAGTGTGTGACAATCGTATGAGCTGCGTATTGAACACTCGGAAATCCTGCGAGCGCCATCGATACATCAGCCACAGCAAAGGAGGTTGTAATTTGAATTACCGCTCCAAACAATAATTGTGGCTTCATCGATGGCAATGTAATATACCATAACTCCTGCCATCTATTTCGTATTCCATCAATTGCCCCTGCTTCAAACAGTGTCCGATCAATTGTTTGCAACCCAGCGATAAATGCAAGGAAACTTGTTCCTAAACTTAGCCATAACTGAACTAACATAACGATTGCAAGCATATATTTTGGATCTTGCAGCCATTGAATCGGCTCATAAATTAATCCAATCTTCATTAAAAATCCATTTGCATAGCCGTAAGTGTCACCTGAGAAAACAACAAGCCATATAAAGTAAATATTTCCCGAAATTGAAGGTGCAAAGAATATTAATGTCATAAACGCTCTAAATTTAGGTGGAAATTCATTAATAACCCATGCGAACACAAAACATGCTATATAACTTACAGGTCCTGTTACTGCAGCGAAAACAATTGTATTTTTTAAAGATATTAAAAATACATCATCTTCTAAAAATAATCTCGCGTAGTTATCCCATCCTACCCAGCGCGGCGCTTCCAACATGTTAAAATACGTAAAGCTAATCCCAATTGAAATTAGTACAGGAAGAACCGTAAAGAGAAAGAACAGTGTAAAGTAAGGCGCCATTAAAATGTATGAATGTTTATGGATACTGATATTCCGTTTTACTTTTTGAAAGAATGTCGGCTTTCCTGAAGGAAGCTTTACTATCTCAGCAACGGGTCTTGCGACAGTAGCTTCCGTTTGCTTTGTCTCTGATAAAATGGTGTCCCCCTCCTATTCCAGTGGCAAATTAAATTCTTTCCTCTTAACCCGGATTTCATCATCTATATAAATAATGAAATCATTTAAAGCTTCTCGAGGATTTGTACCATTGTTGACAACTTCCCTAAATGCGTTGTCTAAATGCCTTCCAGTAAAATATCCCCCTGGAACCTCAGGCACTCCACGTACCCATTGCCACTGTTTTTCTAACTGTTCATAATCTTTTACAGGCCAAGGGAGCTCTTTCAATGCTTCTATATTCGCAGTCGGATATCGAGCAGCCGCACCCATCAATCCTTCCATTTCCCTTCCAAAACGAACCTGTACTTCTTTACTTGTCCACCATTTTAAAAACTCCCATGAAGCCTCTTTATTTTTTGATTGCTCCATCAAAATGGCAGATGTTCCCGAGCTGCTAACCTCTCGTCTTATCGTTCCGTCATTTTGCGGAGTTCCTGGAATTTGAACAAATTCCCATAAGCCTCTTATTTCAGGAGCAGAAACGGATAGATGGTTATAGAACGTATAATCTGCAATACCAATTGGCATTTCCCCTGTTCTGAAACGGTTCGGGAAATCAAATTGCAGCGGCAATTTATAGTTCGTATAAAGACTTGTCCAATTTTTAAAAGCTTCCATTGACATTTCCGAGTCTAAAGCACTGCCTATATCTTTTTCCTTGTACAGTTTTCCATCATTTTGGAAGAGCATCATTGTGAATGTTTGATTCGGAATTAAGTTCACCATTTGTGCAGGAGGATCTAGCGGTAATGCCATTTCCATGTGATTTTTCTGTAAAGCGGGCAATATTTCATATAGCTCATCCCAAGTTTCTGGAACCTTTAAACCATATTCCTCAAAAATATCTTTCCGGTAAAACATCATACTGAACACTTGCTGCTCTGGAAGGGCATATACTCCATCATTAAATCGGAATGGCAATACAGCACTATCCCTAAATCTCGTTTGAACTGTTTCAAAATCATCGAACTGAGTTAAGTCCGCGACAGCATTACGCATCGCATAGTTAACCGGTATATCGTTCTGAATCTGCATTGCCACATCAGGACCTTGTCCAGCTAATGTTGCAGGAAGCAATACGTTCATTTGTACAAGCTTCAAATTGACATTAATATTCGTTTGTGGAGTAAAAGTATCATCAATCATCGATTTCAATACTTGTGCTTGGTCACGACCAGTCCCGATCCAAACCGTAATCGTGTTGTCATCTTCTTCATCGGAAACGTTTCCAATACTGTTATAGTCCTCAATGAATGAATAGAAAAAACTGCCTACTTCATGGATCGCTTTACTTATGACTGTTGCGTCTGGCTTTGGCATCTTTTCTTTTGGTGAGGCAACTACAAAATAATCTATTTCTAAAGGTTGTTCTCTAACCGTTAATATCCATGTACCAAGTCCACCAACATTGATTTTATACGTATCAAGTCGTCTTTGAATGGTTTCTGGACGTTTCACAAAGTCCTCTAACTGGTATGCCATTGTATTAAGAATTGCTGTTTGATCACTTTTTTCTCCAGTCACCCTTTCCAGTTCTTCGGAAACTTTATATAAAATTTTGCTTTGTCTACTAAAGATTTCCGTCATTTCAGGAATGTGCTTTTCAAGTTGATAGTCTCTATATGGATCTGGCACTGCACCAGTAACCATCAGAATTTTCCGATAAATATAGTTCAATTCTAGAACACTAGATTCAACTGTGCGAAGAAGTGGAGCAACATCTCCGAGTGTAACTTCAAGCTTAATTTCGTTTGTGCCTTTCGGTAAATAAAATAAATATGGATCTTCCCCGCCGAGTACATCCAATTCCCAACTGTTATGAAAGTAAAAAGGAATATTTTCCACTTCTTTAAATGGCACTTCATCGTTTATAAGCAGCTTCCTTGCTGAAAAAAGACCTCTCAGCATATTTTGCTTATATTTTAATCCAAGCTTATATAATCCATCTTCAGGTACATCCACTTTCCATGTAATCCACTGGCCCGGCCATCTCCAGTTATAGCCACCAATCGTATTCATACGGATTTTGGATATATCATACGGTTCAGTCGAAGGACTCGTGCGATCATTTATTGAATATAAAGTTGGTGCCGATTTTAATGTGGCATCTTCACCTTGAATCTTTAATTGAACGCCATCTGTTTCCTTATATCCCATTTTCTCGTATTCAGCTTTAACCTCTTCGTAAGTTGGAATGTCTTTCACCTGGTACAACTTTATGTAATCTATGAGTAGCGGTTCTCTAGAAGAAACTAAGGAAATTGAATTTTTACCTTTATTAAAATAAAATAAATACGGTTCAGTATAATAACCTTCACTATCTTGGAGATCGACTTCCATCCAAATTGGATCCTCAACCTGTCTTGGCCTCAAATCATTCCCACGATTATCACGTTCAATTTCAGGCAACTCATTTTTCCAAGAGCGAGAGAAGGTTAAAGTCGCAGCACCTTGGAAAGGTACTTTCCCATTAATAAGAAGTTCTCTTTCGGCAGAGGAGCTTTTCCCTTCAATCGGAAAATATTTTAACTGTATGTTATATAGTCCTTCTTCTTTGACATCAAATTCCCACGTAATCGATCCTGTTTCTTCTGTTTTAACAGCCTTGCCATTCATACCTTCAAAATTTGTTAGGATTTCAGGGTTCATGTCGTTGGAGGCAGCAAATTCTTCTCCTTCGATAAGGATTTCTGATTGGGGTTTAGGTGCATTTTTATATTCATTTATATACTGGGAATATAAATCTTTTCTAATGAAACTTTCGTCTGATGCAGGCATGTCTGTTTCAGACTCGGCATAGGTTTTTTGATTAAAGGTAGGTAGATACAATCCAGAATAAAACATCATAAATACTGTTAAAAAGGTAATACATTTTCTTGTTTGGCGATTGAACATTAAAACCACCTCCTGCCATTTTTTTGCTTTATTATTTAACTTTGTTATTTAATAATCTTTTCTTTCCAGGCTTTAGAATTCTTTTTTTAGAAATTCCCGTTTACGCATATTTACATAGACGGGAATTTCCATTTTAAAAACCTAATAGATTTAGAGAATCCTATTTTTTACCTAAAAACTCATCGACTCGAGCTTGTGCTTCGCCTTTGATTTTAGCGATTGCTTGAGTTGGCGACTCTTCTCCGTGTGCAATGTTGGAGAATGTTTCGTAAAATGCATCGTTGAGATTATAAACTTTCCAATAGTTTGGCTTGATGTTGTCTAACATTGTGACAGCAGTATCAATTGCTTCTTCACTTGGTAAAACGCTTTCAAACCAATCAACTACATCGTCTTCCCAACCATCCCAAATCTGCAAATCTTCCCAGATTTTGTATACCACTTCTGGATCTTTAACCCCTTTAGGAATGAAGTCACCAGATACGTCGGATAGAGGAACTACGTTTGAAGACGCTTTAGGTCCTTTTGGCCACATTACATAGCCCCATTCAAACGGAGCTTCCACACGGTCATAAGCTTCCCAAATCCATCCTTGTGTCATACCTACTAATCCTTCAGTGAAATATCTGCGAGGATCCTCCCAGTCATTTCCTTCATTAGGCTTGATTACTTTATGTTCGTTATAAAGCGATACAACGAAATCTAATGCTTCAATAGAATTTGGCGAATCTAAAACAATTTCCCCAGTATTTGTGTCAAGAAACTGTGCATCATTTGAAAAAATAGAGTACTCAGAAATAATACTTGGGTCTGCGCTTAATCCATATACCCCGTCTTTTGTCAGCTTTTTAGCTGCGTCAAGCATCGCTTCCCAAGTCCATTCTCCATTCTTTTGTAATTCATATGGATCTTGAAGTCCCGCTTCTTCAAACATCGTTTTGTTGTAGTACATACCCCCACTTTCGTTCACTTGGAATTTCATCATGTATGCTTTTTCATTGACCTTTCCAATGTCTTTCATTCCTTGGGTCATTTTCGATTTAGATAAATCAACAATGTCATCCAATGCGTAGAAAAAGTCTTGTTGAATAAGTGGTCCTGCTTGTGTAGCACTGAGTCCAATAATGTCTGCGTAAGGATCGCCTGCTAATATAGAAGTTGTTAATTGGTTAACTTTTTCATCAAAAGGAACAACTACGTATTCAATTTTGACGTTGTATTTCTTTTCAGCCGCTTCTAGTAACTCTTGTCTAATATCACCAAACTCTGTACCAATTAATGGATTTCTGTCGTAATGATCGACAATTTTAATTACTCGGCCGCCTAGATCATACGTTTCTTCTGGTTCTTCCTCTTGTACAACTTCTTCTTCTTTTGGCTCACTTTCTTTTTCTTGATCGTTATTAGTTCCGGATGATTGCTGCCCGCTGCTACAAGCTGCGAGGAATAACACAAATATTGTCATAATAAGAAAAGAAAGATAAAACTTTTTCATTTTGACCCTCCCAAAAGTTTTTGGAATAGTAGAGCCGTAATAAATACAAAAACCCCTAAACAATGTATCACCCTACAAAAATATTAAATAACTATCTCCTTATAGGGTTTAAAACCATTCGTATAAGGGTAGAGATTGGAAACCCTTACAACTAGTCGGTACCTATTAAAAATTTAATAATCTTAAGCCGATTAACCGAAATTACTTTTTATGTACTTAATATTTGTAAATTAATTGTAAAGTAATAATAGTTAAAAAACTTAACTTAGTAAATGGAAAATAGCTAGTTTATATGTCATAAAGCTAGTTTCATTTTTAAAAGTTACCTTTTTTTCTAGTAGAAAAGTCCCTCACCTTTTTAGCCGTTCTCTACTAATCTAATTATTCGACCTTAATTTCAGACCCTTATAAACATCTATTCCGTGTGTAAATCATAAGGAAACTACTGCTTTAAAGAATCCTCTTGGCTTTGATACATTGGATTCAAAAGCTTTATTAACTTCTTCCAATGGATAAATATGGGTCACAAGCGACGACATGTTAATGAGTCCCTCTTCCAGCAATTTAATTCCTAATTTCATACCTTCCATATATACATTAGGATCGCGCTCATGTGCATTTACCACATCTAATCCTTTCCAATTCCATTGTTGCATGTTAATTGTTCTCGGCGGTCCTTGATGATAACCATATATTATTAAGCTACCGCGAATTTTTATTATATCTGTTGCCAAGTCCAATGCTGGTTGGGTCCCAGTAGCCTCTATGACAACATCCACACCTTGATGATTCGTCATTTCCATTATTGTTTGACGGACATCCTCTTTTGCATTGATTATATGTGTTGCACCAAGTTCTGTCGCTAACTCAAGGGCTTCCTCACGAGTATCGATTGCAATAATCTTAGCTGCACCTTTTAGTTTTACACCTTGCAAAATAAGTTGTCCCATAAATCCTAAACCAATAATCGCGACGGTATCACCGATTTGAACGTTTGTCCTTTTAGTGGCGTTCATTGCACATGCTAATGGTTCACCTAACCCTAATTCGTAAGTTGTATCATCTGAAAGGGGAACTGCACGTTCCTCATGTACACATACGTACTCTGCAAAGCCTTGCTCGGCTAAAACAGTAACGCGATCACCAATTTTAAACCGTTTTACATTTTTGCCAATTTCCGATACCTCTCCACTTACTTCGTGGCCAAGGAAGAGTGGTTCAGACGGATCCATATCCTTCCAAACAGCCACTTCTGAAGAGCATACTCCACATACCTTTACTTTTACTTGAATCTCGTTGTCCCCTGGTAGAGGTATATCTTTCTCAAACATTTTAAATTGCCCTGGAGAGGCTAGAGCAAAAGCTTTCATGTCATTCTCCTTTTACCTGATTGATTAAGGCTGTTTTCGTAAAGTCTGTTGTTTTTGTAAAAGCCCAAATCTCTCTTTTATAATTAATATCCGCGTCTAGCGATTCTTATAGAGTCGAAGCTCTTTTCTCATCTGAACAATTGATGGCTGACGATGAAATCACTTTTTCATAATTTAAAGTTTAAGAATAGCAGCAATGCTAGACCTTGTTTAAATAGATTCTTCTTTAACAAGGTTATGAGATTCGAGCATTTTTTCAACGATCATATTAAACAACTTAAGATCTTCTTTAAAATCTTCTGGAGTTGTTTTTGGTGTTTTCCCCTGTGTCACTACATCATAGAAATATTCTAATTCCGCTACATACGCGTCTTTAAATGTAGGACGTAATTCTCTTTCTTCGAATGCTTCTCCAATTGTTTCTTTTACTGACAGAGTAGTAGGCAATTGGCGAATATATGGTGTATTGTATTGGATCTTAACTTGCTTCGTATCTGAGAAAACTTCTAAATGGGCATCGAATCTTCTTTGTTGATCTACACCCGTCTCAAATGCAGTATAGAATCCATCATGTTCAAAAATGGCATTTATGTAACCGCCGCCATTCCATTGAACTGCTGAAACAACTCGTTTCGGAAATCCAATAAGTTCTCTCATCGCAGACAAATCGTGACTGCTTAATCCACATAACAATCGATAAGCATTCTTGATTTCATCAGGTGCATCACCAATCGCTTCTTGAACCATACTTGCAGCTCTTCTCCATCGGTCTTCCATTGCCGATTGAGGGATGTCGCTAAAACGATGCACATTATGCGACTGTTCAATCATCATAATGTTTGGCCCAATAATGTCCCTTACTTTAGCATATTTAATTTTATCCATCTTCTCGATTTCTTTGACGCCTTCCAAAAATGCTGGTGCGAATCGTCTCATGTATCCGACCATTACTTGAACGCCATTTTTATCCCTAGCTTCAATGATTTTATCAGCATCTGCCATCGTTAAGCACATTGGCTTTTCTACTAAAATATGCTTCTTATTTTCAGCAGCTGCCACAACGCAATCTGTATGATACTCATCGCTATTAAGGACAAATACCACATCAAGATCTTCTTGTTTCGTCAGTTCTACAGCATCTGTATAGAGATTAGCTACACGAAATTGCTCGCCTAATTTCTCCAATAATTTAACGGAAATATCACATAAAGCACTTATTTCATATTTATCTGATAGCATCTGTAAAATCGGTAAGTGAACGGTTTGAGCAACTTCTCCCAATCCGATTATCCCAACCTTTAATCTTGTCATCGCAAATCCTCGCTTCCTTGTTGTTTCCATCAGGTATTGAATCATTGTTTATTGTCGTTTCTTTTACTATAATTTAATATGGAGTGCTTCTTAGTGCATGATCGAAAGGCCGCAAACCTACATCACTAGGAAGACTTCTTTTTTTCTCTCTTCCTCCCTTCTAATACTTTTGTGATTCCGTATTTTAATAAAGCATCACCTCCTCAAAAGAAAAATAGGTTTTATCTTGAAAGCTCCATCATTTGCCTTGCTCCACAACTCTCTCTAATGATAAGCTCCATTGAAAACACTAAGCTTTTTATCTGTTTTGTGTCATGCATATCTATTGTCTCAAGTAATAAATCGATAAGTCCTATAGCTATTTTTTCTAAAGGTTGGCGGACAGTCGTTAATTCTGGTTTTATCAATGATGCCATTTTAATGTCATCATAACCTACGATAGCAATATCTTCTGGAACTCTTTTTCCTCTTTTCCTTAATGCATCGATAACACCGAATGCGATTAAATCGTTTCCGCAACAGACGGCAGTAAATTTAGATTTTCCATCCAATAACTCATTCGCCGAGTTAAAACCACATTCGAATGTAAATTCTCCTCTTTTAATCAGTGATTCATTAACGGTTAAGCCATGCAGCGTCATCCCATTTCTGAATCCTAACTCTCTTTCAGGAGAAGAAAATGGACCTCCAACATACGCAATGTCTTTATGTCCTAATTTTATTAAATGCTCGGCACCAATCTTTCCACCTTCTAAATGGTCTCCATAAACGGAATTCACATCAGGGAGAGTTCTATCTAACACAACGATTGGAATTTTCCCATCTAATAATTCCAAAATAAAGGATGTATGTTCAGAACCTGGACCACAATAAATAATCCCGTCTACTTTTCTCTGGATAAATGAATTGATGTATGTGAAAAGCTTGCCTGATTCTACTAACCCACTTACGCAAAACATGACCGTATAACCATATTCCCATAGCTGCTCTTGGATATTTTCAGCAAGCGTAGCCCAGTATTCGTGCAAGGAAGGGACAATTAATCCAATTGTTTTTGTTTTTTTTGAAACCATCGTTTGGGCTGTTAAATCCGGTAAATAATTTAATTTTTTTATAGACTGTTCCACCTTCTGTTTCGTAGAAGGTTTTACTTTATCTTTTCCATTTAACACCCTGGATACCGTAGCAATCGAGACTCCAGCATCTTTTGCTACGTCTTTAATGGTTATTGTCATCATTATCACCTTGTCATTGTGTAAAAAAGTTGTTGTAAACGTTTACACCTATTGTATAATCAAAGTATCATAATTATCATACTTTTTCAATATCAAAATATGAAAATATTACATAATACGGTAAATATATTGTCTTTTTTTGCATATGTAAATGTTTTCACTATTAATTTCATAGAAGATTATGATAAAAATTTAAAAAGGTGGTTATGTAAATGAAAGTAACACGTGAAGAGGAGCTTTTAACTTTAGTAAATAGCGGTCTTACATGTAAGTTTAATCTTCAAACAGGACAGTTGCTGAGTATCACAAGTCAAACAATGGAATGGATAACAGGTGGACTACTGATCAATGTTGGTTGCGATGAAGAATATAAGCTAGGCAGACTTAAGTATCACTCTCTCGATCCTTTACACACATGGGAAATGCCGCCTATTGATCCACTTAAGTCAGCTAGCACTGAGTGGGAATTCACCGGTTATTCCACCCACTTACAAGAATTACATATGGAATATAAAATTGATGATTTGGAAATAACGGTTATTTATCATATCAATGGTGATACGTTGGAAATTGGAACAAAAGTTAAAAATACTCGTTCTAATATTAGACTTATTAACGGTTTGGCTTTCATGATAAGTGAATCAATTACATCACGTGATATACGTTTCGAGTTTCCAGGGAATGTCCCTCATAATGAATTTCGTGTATCAGAACTATCCCCTTACAAACCTGTTGTAACCGGGCTTGTGAATCCGATAATTCGAACTGTTTCTGATAAAGGCAATCTGAATATTTTATTTATCAACGAAGAAGAAAAGTGGAGTAGTGGCGTTTATATAGATGATAGTGAACATGCTCACTTTGTTAATATCGCTTGTTTGGAAAGTTATATCAAATCAGGAGAGACAATATATTGCGGGAAATTATATATTCAGCCTGTCGAACAGAATAATTCGTTTCTGCCTATTCGAGAGCTCTATAAGAAAAAAGGTTGGAATCCACCTACTGATGGACATACAGAGGGAGTCCTTTATTCTTGTCACCCGCACGGGACGATGGATTCAGGTTTCCAAGATCGTAAAACGATGCGCGAGTATGCAGAGGAAATGGTAAACCTGAAGCAAATGGGCATAGATCACGTCTGGATTCTACCTATATTTGAACATCTTGATAGAGGCGTATATCATCCAACAGATCAAAGAATCATCGATACACGTTACGGAACGGATGAGGATGTAGAATATTTTAGCGAAAAATTACATGACCTAGGTATGACGTTGCTTTTTGACTATGTTCCACACGGACCAGAGTTAGATGATCCACTAGGCATTGAGCACCGTGAATGGGCTTCTGTATGGAGAGATGGCACGCCAAAAATTGAATGGAACTGCTTATCATTCGATATGGCCAATCCTGATTATCAAAAGTATACAACTGAATTAGTTGAGGAGCATGTTGACCGTTTCGATATCGATGGAGCAAGGATTGATTGTGCGATGGGCGGCCTTTCGAATTGGAATCCTGTTGAAGGAAAGCGTCCTAGCAGCTCAAGTTTAGGGGCTGGAGTAAGTATTTCAAAAGCAATAAGAGATGGGATTTTGAATAGAAACAAAAAACCGATTGTCACTCCGGAAAACTTTAACCCTGTACCGGTTTACGCTCCATATACTGATATTTTTTATGATATGCCACTTTACCGTGTGTTATTTGAATTAGAAGAATCTAAATTGGAAGCCAATGAATATGCCAGTCGCCTAACAAGATGGCTAAACCACCAAATGTTAACGACACCTGAAAACTATCTTAAATTACGTTTTCTAGGAAATCATGATTCCGTAACATGGGTTTGGCAAAAGGCTCGCCCAACGGTTATTTATGGGGTTGAAAAAGCGAAAGCACTTTGGGTGTTAATGGCTACCATCGACGGTATTCCAATGATTTATCAAGGAGACGAAGATGCTTCAATTTACAGACAGGACGGACCAGTCTTACGAGATTTCTTCACAGAACTATTTGCTGCTAGGAAAGAGTATCTCGGGAATACATTTGATGTAGAATATTTGTTTACAGAAACACCAATTATGGCATTTGTTCGTACAAGAGGTGATGCAAAACGCCTTGTAGTAGTTAATCTCTCGCCTGATCAAGAACAGTGCACTGTAAACTATGAAATGAAGAAGACATTATTCGGGCAAGAGCAATCTGCAGGAAATCAAATTAAGTTAGATAGTTACGGTTATGCAATAATAGAATTGTAGAATCAAAGGGCATTCCAATAAGTCCTTTAAATAAAACAAGTGAGGAAAAAACAAACAATTCGGTTGTGGGGTACAAAACATCAATTGGCATATCCTTTTCTCACCTTAGTTTAGTAATCAAAATATAAGTAAATCAACATCAGAAAAAGCACAGGAAATGGTCTACTGTGCTTTTTCTATGTTAACAGAATGATTTGATTGAATTTTCCAAATAACCTTATGGGATATTATGTTAAACTAAATGAAGTGTTAAATTTAAACTAACGGCTCAGTGTTAGTGGATTAAAATGTCATAAGATATGGATTTTTTTATATGGAGGAGGGGAACGCTTATGATATTTTGGTTTAAACAATTACCACAGATAAGTATGAATTTGTCAGAATGGACTCCTTTCATACGGAATAATTGGTTTCAAAAACACTATATGAAGTTTGTATATCTACTTCAGATAACCATCTTTGTGATACCCTTTTTCTTTGGAACTTGGTTCACTTATATTACTATATTCTCTTCTATTCTAATAGGTATCTTTGTCTTCATCATTCACGAATATCTTCACATTGTTGTCATAAACAAAAAAGGTGATATTAGCTTAACATTTAGAGGAATATTTTTTTGGCTACATACAAATGCAACCCTATCCAAAACGAGTTTTTGGGTCTTTATGAGTTTACCCTTTATTGTTTTATCGGTAGTGCCTGCCATTATGTCGTTCTATGTATCAGGAAATATCAAATCAATCCTATTATTTATAAGTTGGATAAACTCAATAATTTCTTCCTCCGATATTATTAATTCATTTTTAATTGCAATTAAACCGAAGAACTCAGTTTTTTGCAGAGGCTATTATCGAGTGGAATAGTTTTAAAAGGTTTACTCAAATACGTTTGAAAATAAAGAGAACGTTAGTCTAAAAGGAAGTAGTGAACTCCCCGTAACGTCCGCGGAAAGCGAACACCTGCATCGATAATCAACAGGCAGTTAACAAGGCCAATTAAATAAAAAAAGAAGGGCTTCCTAAAGTCAATTACTACGACTTTTTGAAAGCCTCTTAATCATTGGCTGTTTTCCTAAAACTTGTTTTTGTAAAAGCCCAGAAAACGGCTTTTACCCTTAAAAGGTGAATTTAGCGGTTCTTATGAAGGATGCTGCTCTTTTCTCAGAGGAATGACTAAGTTTTAAGTTCCCATTTTTATTCCTATTATTTTATGAAAAGAGCCTTATCATTTATACAAGCACACCTTTATTTTCTTCTACAGACTTGTTAGCATGAAGCATGACACGCAATGTTTTTAACGCATCATAATAAGGTGAACGGATGAGATCTTTATTATTCGTTCTTACCGCTTCTAAAAATGTTTTCATTTCAGTGACATAGAAATCCTCGTCTTTAAAGTCATAGTGAATTGGTGTATTTTTATAAACACCTGTCAACTTACTTCTATAATACGCATACGGTTCAGGATTTAAGTCGATTTTTAAATGAAAATCATTTGAAATGAGTTCTATGTTTGCGTAATTTGGATTGATTGCCCACGATTGAGTATGATTTTGAATCGTCCCATTTTTGTAACGAATATTTAACACATGTGAATCTTCAATTGTAAATTCATCCGTTTTTGGTATGGATAAATTACTTCCAAACGCTTGGAGTTCTGCAATATCACCTGAAGTTTGATCAACAAGGTATCTGGATGCATCGATTACATGGATGGCCTGATCCAATAAAGGACCTCCTGATAAAGACTTATTAAAGAACCATTTTGGCCAGTCTGGATTAATAGCTAATCCACATACGTACACGCTTCGAATAATCGGGACCGCTGTATCACCTATTAATTCCTTTGCCTTTTCGACTGCTCCTGAATAGCGATACATAAAGCCAACACCTGCAAGGATGCCTGTTTCTTCTATTACTCTATTAATCTCTACTGCTTCCTCTTCATTAAATGCAGGCGGCTTTTCAATAAAGCATGCAATTCCCCTTTTAGCTGCTTCTGAAATGGGGCCAATCCTAATTCCTGGTGGCGTACAGATTAATACCATGTCCAGATTACTTTCATTAAACATTTGCACATAATCCGTGAATGGAACAACACCATATTTGCTAGCTATCTCTTGAACCCTTTTTTCATTGATATCGCATACTGCCGCTATTTGAACGCCCTCTTCCTTAATGAGTGCATCCATATGGCGAGTAGCAATCCAGCCTGTTCCAACAACTCCAATTTTCAACATGCTCATACCTCCGCTCTTCTTTCGATTTCATTCCACCATGATTTAATACGAGTTAGACTTTCCATTAACTCATTTGTCGGATCAAAATTATGCGGTTCGTGTTCAACCGTTATCTTTCCTTGGTAATTAATATCTTTTAACGCTTCCAATACGCCTTTTATATCAACAATCCCGTCCCCAAGCGCACATGAATCATGCCCACCTACAGCCTTTACATCCTTTAAGTGAACATGCAAAATGGAATCTTTTAATTCACGAATCACTTGTGCAGCATCGCAATTATATGTACCTAGCCAACCTGTATCGAGAGCTGAACGAATAATCGGAGAGTAAGATTTAATATTATGAATGATTTCAGCTGAATTTTTCTCCGGATGATTTTCCCAACCTATCTTCATAGAGTATTCTTCTGCTAACTTATGAACGATAGGGGCATTTTGATTAATAATAGTCTGAGTTATCATCGAAACACCTAGCTCTTTTGCCACATCAAAATTACGCCTAATATCATTTTCGGTATAGTCTGAACGATCAAATCCTACAGCATAATAAGAAATAATGTTTACATCGTTCTTTTCTAATATTTTTAATGCTTCGTCTATCATTTTGATATTAGCAATAGATGGATCTAAGTGAGCACTCCACAATTCAATATTGTTATAGCCCATTTGTTTTATCTTATATATTAATCTCTCAAACTTATCGGCGAATTTAATCCCTTGATAATTTTCAACCGTAACATTATGGCATTTCCCCCAGTCGCCACCCTGCAACCAGCCATGCGAAATGGCATATCCTGATTCTTCAGCGACATAGTTTGCCGTCATAAGCGCCCAGTTCATTGTCCACCTCCAAATTTATTTAAGTAATTTTCCTAACAATATTTGATTAAACTTTTCACTTTCGACATCTAGACAAACATCCACATTTCCATTAGGATCCAAAACAGCAATCGTCTGACCAGTGACAGGACGATGGTCGTATTCAATGATTACCTTCGCCTTCTCTGTTTTTACTAGAGTTGGATCGAGTAATAACGAAACGGCCAATGGGTCATGCATAGCGGAATGGTCCATATTAATAAAATCAAACCACTTTTCGATTAACGTTGATAATGCCACATTCAATGGGTCTCCTGAATCTTTTAACAGATTTTTCTCGTCATTATTTATAAGCACCTTCATCGTCACGTCTAGCCCTACCATTGTAATCGGAGCCCCACTTCCAAAAACAACCGACGCTGCTTCAGGATCACATTTAATATTATGTTCTATGTATGGCAATGAAAGTGCGTTATCTCCTAATCTAGTAACGCCGGCCATCATAATGATTTTCTTAACGTTTTTTGCGACTTGCGGTTTTCTAATGATAGCCGCAGCAATATTCGTTAGCGGTCCAATAGGAACTAAAGTGATTTCCCCTGGATTTTCCATGATTGTTTTGATAATGAAATCAACTGCATGCATGTCTTCAATCTTGTATTCTTTTTGTGGATCTAGGACTCCCTCTCCTTCGTGTCCCGCCCACCAAACTTCTCGATTTTGTAGAATTGTTTGTTCAAGTCCTTTATATACTTTTACATCGGATCGATTACCTAAGTTAAGTAATTCGGAAGCTAGTTGTGCTCGGACTTCAACATCTCCATATACTGTAGTTACTCCCTCTATCGTTATTTCAGGAGAACGCATCGCAAGCGCCAGAGCCATTGCATCATCAACATCTGAACCAATATCCGTGTCAATAATAATTCTTTCCAAGATTGTCCCCTCTTTCTAATAAAATTAATGATCACTCGCAATGTAAACGGTTTTATTATTTTTCATAAAATAAATGAAAACGAATGTAATCGCTCTCATGGTTCAAGATTACTTTATAGATTTTAAACTGTCAATGCGAAAAATTCTAAATTTTTTTAGTTTGTAAAAAGTTTTTACAGGTTATTTTTTTTCTCAAATGTTGGTTTTGTACTTCAAATATACAGTGGTACATTTTGGCAAATAGCAGTATCTAATTTAAAGCTATGTAGTAAATAATCCGCTCTTATGCAGAACGGATTATTCAACTTCACTTCCAATTAAACAATTTAGCTTAGTATTTTCACTGGCTGTAATTTTTCAGAAGATTGATAGGCTGCTAGAGCTACTTCCATTGCTCTTAGTCCCTCTTCCCCAGTGACTGGTACTGGAGTGTTTTCTTTCAAGGATCTTATAAAACTATCAATGAGGGCTTGGTCTGAATCCGAACCCCAAAACTCCGAAGTAGTTTTCATTGTTTCATCGCTGTGCAATGTAATATTTTGTTTATATAAATCTACCCGCGCTATACCTTTTGTTCCCACTACTTCAACTGTTAAGTCTCCCCATACAGGGAAGGATTTTGACCTTGACCAAGATGGATCAAGTGACGCAATGACGCCATTATCAAATTCGAAAGTGAGCAAACCACAGTCATCACTCGGTATGTCGTGAAAACGTTTATCTACTTCCGCATACACTTCATCTACTTCAGCGCCTGGCATGAACCAGCGCATAACATCCACAACATGAACGGTATGATCCATCACTGCCCCACCGCCAGATTGATTTGGGTCTACAAACCAACCAC
Source organism: Lederbergia wuyishanensis (assembly GCF_022900255.1). GTDB lineage: Bacteria > Bacillota > Bacilli > Bacillales > Bacillaceae_C > Lederbergia > Lederbergia wuyishanensis. The sequence continues at coordinate 14,617 of NZ_JALIRM010000019.1, read as the reverse complement.
CTGGATTAGAGCCGCGGTTCGTTCCGTTAATAGCAAGAATTTGACCAAATTCTCCACTATCAATTCTTTCTTTTATCTCTTGGGCAACGGCATGAAAACGGCAAGGAAAGGCAATCATTAATTGAACTCCATTTTCCTCTGCAGCTTGAATCATTGCCTTCGCATCCTCAATATTGGTCGCAATTGGCTTTTCACATAAAATATGCTTCCCTGCTTTTGCAGCGGCTATCGCCATCTCTGCATGTCTTGCATTTTCAGAACAAATAATAACTGCATCAATATCTGTTTTAAGCAAATCACGATAGTCGGGATAATATGCCGTTTGAAATTCATTTGCCATTTGTTCCCCGCGTTCTTTTACTTCATCAGCAATTCCAACCAGAATCGCATCTTGATTGCGGAGTATAGCATGTGCATACGAATAAGCATGCATGTGTGCAAAACTAATCATTCCAACTTTCATACCTTCGCCCCCCGACCCAAAAGCGTGATGACCTCATTGTTTTTCTTAGATTGCAGTGCAGCTAAACCGTATTTCAAAGCAAGTAAAGCTGTTTGTCCATCCTGATGATTTGAATGAAAATTATTTATTATATCTTTTAACCCCTCTAAATAAGGGTCATTCACAGCTTTATGTTCCTTTGAAGGTGTTTTGTCATAATAGGTAGCAGTGATAGGTACAGCATCTTCGGAGCGATACGACAGTACGCCTTTGCCACCAGCTACTTCTAAAAATAATCGGTCTTTGCTTGAACCTTCTATCACATTTACATTTACATGTGCAATGAGACCATTTTCAAAACGGAGGGAAACGTAAAGCACATTAACCAACTCTGCCTGTTGCTTCAGTCCTTTTGCATATATACGTTCCACATTTCCAAAAATAGATTGGAGCCACCCTATTTCATTCACCAATAATTGGAGCAGTAATTCGTTAGATTTTTCGTAATCAAATCTATCTACATATTTATCTCTAATAATTCGGACCGTACCAACTTCTCCAACGGAATGATGATTAATTAAACTTCTCACCTTTCCATATTCAGGTGAAAAATGGAGAGGGTTGCATACGGAAAGTTGCACTCCTGCTTTTTCACAAGCGTTAATCATTTCTTCAGCATCAGCTTCAGAACTGGCCAACGGACTTTGACATATAACATGCTTACCAAGCAAGGCGGCTTCAATAACTGCTGCTTTTCGCTTGTGCGGTGGAAGGCAAACATCAATCACATCTGGATTTTCTGCAATCACTAGATCTTCTAAACTGAAAAAGGGTTTTACACCAAAAATATGTGTGTATTCCATCGGCTTTTCAACTTGTTTGTCAACTACACCAACGAGCTTAACTTGATTCATTTGTGAATATTGGTCGACCCGACGACTTCCAACTGTTCCGAGACCAACAATGCCTACTTTTAACAAGGTTGACACCTCTTTTCAAAAACTTTTTTACCCTTAACAAAGGTCGATACTAAGTTAATATCTTCGTTCAAAATTAAAAAATCTGCATCCTTCCCTCTTTCTAGCGATCCTTTTCTGTTTGCCACTTTTGCTTTTTTCGCTGGTACGATTGTAAAAGAAGGCAACACCTTTTCTAGAGGCAAGCCTGCATAACGAAGCACATTACGTAAACCGATCATCATCGTTAATGAGCTGCCCGCAAGAGTCTCTGGATGTTCTTTTAAAAATATTTTTCCATCCTTTACTTGAACATCGTCATATTCTCCGTCGGCAAGACCCGTACTTTTCACTGCATCAGTAATGACGCATACTTTATTCGCACCCTTTGTTTGAAATAAAAATTTCACGACAGCAGGGTGAACATGTATTCCATCAGCAATGAGCTCCAATGTAAGTTCATTCAACATAAGCCCAGTTCCTGCAACTCCTGGATCGCGATGGTGCAATCCTCTCATCCCATTAAAGTGATGGGTTGTATGACGAACACCATGTTCCAGCGATTCGAGCATTTCTTCATAACTAGCATAGGAGTGTCCGATTGATACAGTGATTCCACGATCGTGGAGATAAGCAACAAGTTCAAGTCCACCTTCGACTTCCGGCGCCAACGTAACAATCCGAATTGTATCCCCAGAAACTTCGATAAGCTGCTCCATTTCAGTAAGGTCAGGTAGTCGGATTTGTTGAATATCCATTGCACCTCTTGCTTTTTCATTAATAAAAGGACCTTCTAAATGAACTCCAAGAAGTTCCGCACAAGAAACACCTTTTTTGAATGAAGCGGAACAGCTTTGTAGGACTTGAACAAGATCCTCATTCGATGCAGCAGCGGTTGATGCAAGAAAAGAGGTTGTACCAAAGGACGCATGAAATTTACTGACTTCATCAAGGTCCTTTTCTGTTCCTCCCATTACTTCATATCCATTCCCACCATGAATATGGACATCTACAAATCCAGGAACAACGACCTGTCTTTTTAAATCTATTACATTAGCATCAGAGCTATCGATTTGCTCATTCGAAACATCTATGATTTTTCCATCGTCAGCTACTAACATTTGGCCATTCTCATAGATGTCCAATCCAGTGTAAATTTTGCCATTTACATAAAGCGTCTTTCCTTCTGTATGCATTTTTTCACTTCCCTTACCTATTGCTTTATGTTTTTATGTGCAAGATGCGCTACACCGATTAATCCAGCACTATCACCAAGTTGTCCGATTTTTATATGAAGATCGGCTATATAATAAGGACATTCGATTTCTAACGTTTTACGGATTGGCTCCAATAAAAATTCACCGGCGGCCGCAACCCCTCCGCCAATAATAATCACCTCAGGATTAAGAAGGTACACAACTGTAGCTAACTTTTGTGCCAAGGTTTTCCCGACATAATCAAAAATTTCTTTCGCTACTATATCACCTTGTACACTTGCTTCGTAAACGTCAAATGCAGTAATGTCACCTTCGATATGCTGAAGTAAAGTATTTTCGTTCGAAGCTACTATTTTAGCGGCGAGTCTAGATATACCAGGAGCCGAAACAACGGTTTCCAAGCAGCCTATTTTTCCACATGCACATTCATTCGTGATACCTTGAACTGAATCATGACCTAACTCGCCAGCTAGAAAATCCGAGCCCGCAATTAATTGCCCATTTACAATCGTGCCAACTGCCATTCCTGTTCCGATTGTGAGACAGACAATATTGTTGTATCCAACACCCGCGCCTTTCATTGCTTCCCCGATCGTATAGCTTCTAACATCATGTTCGATTCTAACTGGAACTTGCAGAATGTCCGATAATCCTTTCGCCAACCATACATTTTCCCACGAAAGATTCGTTGCAAGTTCAACAATCCCTCGCTCTCCATTTACCTTTCCTGGAACTGCAACCCCAACGGATGTGATAGTATGATGTTCAGCAAATCTATTAATCTCTAATGCAAGTGATTTAATAAATTGCTCTGGTTTTTTTATAGATAATTCTATTGATGGGATGGAAGTTTTTTTGATTAAAGACAATTCAGTGTCAAACATTCCGATAACCGTATTTGTTCCTCCTACATCAATACCAATAATTATTTGCTCCATTGGCATCATTCCTTATACAGGTTGTGGTTCTGTGTTAAAATGGATTTCAGATTTTTTCTCGCTAGACTCGTAAATCCCGCATAATATTTTCATCATTTCTACTCCATCTTCAATCGGGCTAATAGGGCGATTTCCCGTTTTACAGCATTCAATAAAATGATTGATTTCATTTTGAAAAGGTACCGCATAATCAGCTGATATCGGGTCAACTTGCGGTTCAGTATTTAAGATGGTGTCATGCTTTTCAGACATAATGACTAGATTAGGATCTACTTCTGCCCCACCTTTATCACCATATAATTTCAAGCTAATTTCATCCTTCTTGGCGTGCGCTGTAAAGCTAACATCAACGAATATCGAAGCACCATTTTCAAATCGAACTAAAGCATTTGCCATATCTTCTACTGTGTTCACATTCGGATCATAGTCAGCAGCTTTATAAAACGATAAGTTTTGTATATTAGATCGATTTCCTAGCTTTTGATAAACATTACCGCTCACAGATTTAACTTTAGGTTTCCCCATTAAATACCAGCAAATATCAATAATATGTACACCAAGGTCAATTAATGGCCCTCCACCAGAACGTTCCTTATCAGCAAACCACCCACCTGGATTTCCAAGTCTTCTTATATAAGAGGCTTTAGCGTAATAAATTTCTCCGAGATCTCCGGAATCTATAAAACTCTTTAAAACATTCGTACTTGGCTCATATCTTCGTACATAACCAATTTGAAATACTTTATTAGATTTCTTCACAGCTTCTTCCACTCGGAGTGCTTCATCAACCGTTTTACATAAAGGCTTTTCAGATAAAACATGTTTCCCCGCATTTAGTGCTGCAATACTAATCGGAGCATGAGTATTATTCCATGTACAAACACTAACCGCTTCCAACTCTGGGTCTTGCAGCATTTCCTCATAGTTCGTATGGACAAATTTAATACCATACTTTGCTGCTTTTTCCTTAGCTCTTTCTTCATTCAGATCACATATTGCATACAACTCAACATCGGGATTGTTCATGTATGCTTTTAAATGAAACTCCGATATCGAGCCAGCCCCTATTACTCCTACTTTCATTGCCATCACTTATCTCTCCTTTTAAAAATATATACTTATGTATAGTAAATAAAACAATCCACTGTAAACGTTTACACTTTTACATTATTATGAGGGAAGAGCCATGTCAAGTAATATTAAAAACTTTTAAAATTTTTCTACATTTGTTTTTATCTCGTAAGAAAACGCAAGATGCGCTACCTTAAGTGACTAGCAAATGTTCAATGGCAAAGGAACGCGTTCTGGGCAGATTACCCTTAGAGCTGGACTTATTAAGTCTTTGTTCAAATATGCCTACTGAATAATATTTATGCTTAACTAAAAAAAGACGACATTAAATTCATAGTTTGAATGTAATGTCGCTTTCAAATATTTTTATTCCTTGATGACTGTATCATTTTACGCAAAATTCCTTTAAATTATATTTTATTCTTTACCCATAAACTTATCTACACGAGCCTGGGCTTCCCCTTTAACTTTTGCAATGGCTTGTGATGGAGATTCATCACCATTTGAAATGCTGCCGTATGTTCCCCAGAACGCATCATATAAATCATAAGCCGGCCAATAATTTGCATTAATTTTTTCTAGCATTTGAGTAGCTGTATCAACAGACTCTTCATTCGGCATTACATCTTCAAACCACTCTATTACGTTCTCTCCATTTGCTTCCCATAATTGTAGGTCTTCCCATATTTGGTATACAATTTCTGGACTTTCAACACCTTTTGGTATCGTCATTCCTTCAGCACTCGAAACTATTGTTTGATAATCGCTGCCTTTAGGTCCTTTTGGCCAGAATACATACCCCCATTCAAATGGAGTTTCCGAACGACCATCTGCTTCCCAAACCCAACCTTGTGTCATCCCTACTAATCCTTCAGTGAAGTATTGACGTGGGTTGTTCCAAGTATCTCCTTCATTAGGTTTTACTACTTTATGTTCATTGAACAGGGAGGCCATAAATTCCAAACCTTCCATAGCCTCAGGAGAATCTAATAATACTTCGCCTGTAGTAGTATCAAGAACTTTTCCACCATTCGTGACAATAGAATACTCAGCTAATAAGTTCGCGTCACCGCTTAATCCATAGTTTGAACCAGTTGTAAGTTTTTTAGCTGCATCAAGCATAGCATCCCAAGTCCATTCGCCAGCTTCTTGCAGTTCATAAGGATCAGTAAGACCAGCTTGTTCAAACATTGTTTTATTATAATACATACCGCCACTTTCATTTGTTTCATGCTTCATTAAGTACACTTTTTCGTTAAAAGTCCCCATTTTCTTTAACGTATCATTTATTTTTGAATTTGAAATATCAATGATATCATCCAATGCATATAAATAGTCTTGTTGAACCATTGCCGCTGTCATATTAGTATCTAAACCTACGAGATCTCCTATTGGCTCATTTGCTAAGACACTTGCAGTTAACTGATTAACTTTCTCTTCCCATGGTACAACATGATATTCAATTTTCACATTATACTTTTCCTCTACATCCTTAACCTTTTGAACAGCTAAATCTCCAAGCTCAGTTCCACCCTGCGGTGTCATGTCCCAGTGATTAACAATTTTAATTACGCGGCCGCCCAAATCATACGTAACTTCTTCTTCAGCCGGTTCTTCCTCTTTAACTGGCGGATCTTCTTTTTCAGGATCCTTAGCATTACCGGTAGTTTCTTTACCTCCACTACATGCGGAAAGAAGCAATACAAATATTAACATGAGTAGAAAAGAAAGTTTCTTTGCTTTCAAATTGACCCCTCCTAATAAGAATAATATTGTAATGACGACATTATTGGTGGCAACGTTACAACATCCCCCCTTTCAATTGGTATTACAACATAAGTATTTTTATATTTTGATAATTATGAGACTATTATTCTAAGTAATTGGTTAAGTTATTTTAACTTTAAAACCAATATTATTTTTTCGATTAAAGTAAGCCCTTTCATTATTCATAATATTATTAAAACTTCCTTAGTACGTAAATGGAATATTGCTATTTCATATGTCATTTTGCTAGTTAATATCAGATTATATTAGAAAAATTAGTTTCATTTTTATGGGAAATAAGCAGTTTAATAGTTTTACTTTGCTAAGTAATTTAGTTTTCTAAGAACTTTTTCAAATATGAAAAGCGTAAATTATGTCTCAATACCGCGATTTTACATTCCTATTTCCCACCTTTGACTTGAAGTTTTCTCTTGTCTCTATATCTTCATATACTTGACTGAAACACCTTATTTAAGCTATTCAAAGGGTATAAAAAAAGACGACATTAGATTCACAATTTGAATGTAATGACGCCTTCTAAAATGCTTTTTCTTTGCTGACTGTATAATTTTATGCAAGATTCCTTTCAATTATTTATTTTATTCTTTCCCCATAAACTTATCTACCCGAGCTTGGGCTTCCCCTTTAACTTTTGCAACTGCTTGTGCTGGAGATTCTTCAGCTGTAGCAATGCTGTGGAATGTTCCCCAGAATGCATCTGAAAGATCATATGCTGACCAATAGTTTACATTAATATTTTCTAACATTTGTGTGGCTGTGTCGATAGACTCCTCATTTGGAAGAACGTTTTCGAACCATTCAATGATGCCATCTTGACCGATTTCCCATAATTGCATGTCTTCCCAAATTTTATAGATAACTTCTGGATTTTCAACACCTTTAGGAATAACCATACCGCCCGTATTCGAAACAATTGTTGAATAATCAGATGCTTTAGGTCCTTTTGGCCAGAACACATAACCCCAATCAAACGGAGCTTCTAATCGACCTTCCGCTTCCCAAACCCATCCTTGAGTCATTCCAACTAACCCTTCAGAGAAGTATTGGCGAGGATCATCCCACGTACTTCCTTCGTTCGGTTTAACAACTTTATGCTCATTTATCATCGATACCATAAATTCTAAAGCTTCCATTGCATTTGGAGAATCCATAACAAATTCACCGGTCTCTGTATCAAGGATTTTCGCATCATTTGTAGCTATTAAATATTCTGCCAATAAGTTAGGGTCACCACTCATCCCATAGTTAGAACCCGTTGTTAGCTTTTTGGCTGCTTCCAGCATAGCATCCCAAGTCCATTCTCCTTTTTGTTGTAATTCGTATGGATCCGGAAGACCTGCTTGTTCAAACATCGTTTTATTGTAGAACATACCGCCACTTTCATTTACTTCATTTCTAAACAAATAAAGTTTTCCATTAAAAGTACCTAAATCTTTCATAGTTTGATTCATTTTCGTTGCTGAAACATCGATTAAATCATCCAAAGCGAAAAGATAATCTTGTTGGACTAGTTGTGCAGTTTGGTTACTATCAATCCCAATAATATCTCCCATCGGCTCACCAGCTAAGATAGAAGCAGTAAGTTGGTTAATTTTTTCTTCCCAAGGAACTACAGACCATTCAATTTTAACATTATATTTTTCTTCAACTTCTTTCCATCTTGCTACTGCCATGTCGCCCGTTTCTGTACCTTCTTGTGGCGTCATATCCCAGTGATTGACGATTTTAATTACACGGCCACCTAAGTCATACGTTTGTTCTTCTTCCTCGGCCACAGGTTCTTCCTCTTTAGGCTGCTCGTCTTCCTTTACTGGTTCTTTACCATTTCCAGTAGTTTGCTGACCTCCGCTACAAGCCGATAAAAGTAGCACGAATATTAACATGAGCAGAAAAGAAAGTTTCTTTGCTTTCAAATTGACCCCTCCAATTTAGAATATGATTGTTAGAATGCCATGATTAGTGCCTAAGTAAAATTAATGTTTTAATATTATTAAGTAATTTATTAAGTTAACAAACACTTAAATTAATATTAACTATTAAATTTCACAGATTAGGTAAGCCCTTTCATTATTCATAATATTATTCAAACTTCCCTTATACGTAAATGGAATATTGCTAGTTAATATGTAATTTTGCTAGTAAATAACAGCATATTTTTAATTTTATAGTAATATATGACTACTATCGCTTTTTTACTTCAAAGAAAAATGTAACTTATTGTCGATTAACTTTTTTAATTTGCTAAGTAAAATGTTAAGTATATAACGAAGCTTTTTTTCCACAAAAAAACAACCCGTAGGAAAAGTATCCTCGGGTTGTTACAATCATCATTACTTATTAAATTGTGGTAAATAATCTTTGTTTGCTTCCAAAATTTCATCCAATAGTGTCTTTGCTAACTCAGCAGTACCAACTAGCGGATGAATCGTTAACGCTTGAAGTGCTTTTGCGTAATCACCATGAACCCCGGCTTCTACTGTTAATTCTTCGTATGCTTTAACAACTTGCAGCAATCCTCTAATTTGTGGAGTCATTTCTGCTTGTAATTGAACCGGATGTGCACCTTGAGAGTCAATTACACAGTTAATTTCTATTGAAGCATCGTCTGGCAAGCAGGCGATTGCTCCATTGTTACGGACGTTAACTGTTTGAATATCACCTTTGTTTAGATAAATCGAACTCATAAGATTCAGTGCAGCTTCTGAATAGTAAGCTCCACCTCGTTCTTGTAATTGTGGCGGCTTAATAGCAAGCTCAGGATCTTTGTAAAGTTCGAACAATTCAGCTTCGACTCTTTTTACAACATCTGCGCGAGTACCATTCTTTTCTAGTGATTCTAATTGCTCTTTAAGCATTTCATCTTTCATATAATAGTAGCGATGGTAGCCACATGGCAATGCTCCTAATGATTGAAGGAATTCTTTATCCCATCCAAAGTCAGGAATATTTTTCATTGTCACACCTTTAGCTTCAGACACTTTTGATAGCACTTCATTTGTGATATCATTGCCATCAACTACAATTCTAGTAGTCCAGTTAAGATGGTTAATCCCCATCATTTCAATATATACTTTGTCGAGCTCAACATCACATAATCTAGCAATTTGCATTCTTGTACCGATTGGCAAGTTACATAGACCAATTGATTTTACTTTTGTATGCTTAATTACTGCTTCTGTCACAATACCAGCTGGATTTGTAAAGTTAAATAGATATGCATTTGGAGCTAGCTCTTCAATATCTTTACAAATACCAAGAATGACAGGAATTGTACGAAGCGCCTTAGCAAATCCGCCTGCACCCGTTGTTTCTTGACCAATAACATTATGTTTAAGAGGGATATGCTCATCGCGCTTACGTGCGTCAAGCAAACCAACACGAAGCTGAGTTGTAACAAAGTCTGCATCCTTAATTGCTTCTCTTCGGTCAAAAGTAAGTTTTACATCGATTGGAACTCCTGCTTTTTCTACCATTCTTTTAGCAAGTGCGCCAACAATCTCTAGTTTGTGTCTACCTTCTTCAATGTCAACTAAATAAAGTTCTTTGACTGGCATTTCATCATATCTTTTAATAAAACCTTCAACAATTTCTGGTGTGTAGGAGGAACCTCCTCCGATAACAGCCACTTTTAATGCTTTTTTCATTCCTCATAGCCTCCATACGAATTAAATTTTTCATATATATCATCTGTAGCGTTGATACCTAAATGGTCCATTCCTAATAAAACCGATCCATAAACCGGCTCCATATCCGGAATAACTAGCTCAATTTGCTTCTGATGTTCTGCTTCTACTATTTTGCGTAGAGCTTCAAGTAGATATTTATTTTGTCCTTTTTGTACAATACTTCCTGTTAATACTATCGGAATCGGTTGATTAAGATCACCGAGATTCTTAATCACTGCACTAGCCGCTAAACCTAATTCTTTGCCCATCTTTTCCATAAGACTAATTGCTAATGGATCACCCTCGTCAGCTGCTTCATGGAGAATAAGAGCAAGATCATTTGGGACATGGTACATGTCATTATCGAGGAAATGGTTAAATACCTCTTCCATATTGTTAAATCCGAAGTATTTTGATACTTTTTCAGTTAATACGGAATGCTGTTCCCGTTGTTCCCAAGAACGTACAGCTGCTCTGAAAGTCTCTTGAGCCATTGCAGCTCCGCCCGCATAATCACCAAAAAAGTAACCAAATCCACCTATTTGGACTTGTTTCCCTTCATTGTTTCGACCCGCTGCATTTGTTCCTGTCCCACATACTAATACGACACCGGTAAAGTTTTTAGAACCAATCCTTAAACCTTCCATCGTGTCACAAACGAGATCCCAATTTTCAAACGGTATTCTTTTTAAACCAGATTCAATAATGGCAATATCTTTTGGTCTATCAGCACCTGCAAGACCATATTGAACAAAATCAATATCCTTATAGTCAAGTCCTGCTGATTTCAACGCGGCTTCAATCGATGCTGTAATGTTTTCAACTGCCTTATCGATTCCGACAGTTTGATAATTTCCACCGCCTCCGCCAGATACCCCTTTCCCTAGCAGATTTCCATTTTCATCGGAAATGACGGTAAATGTTTTACTGCCTCCACCGTCTACACCCATAATGATTGGCATTCCCATCCCCCTCAAACCGTTTTTTGTTTTTTGATAGCGTTTTCTATATTGTGAAAAAGCATGCAGGAAACAACGATATCGAGAATTTAAAAACACAAAAATTGTTACTATCATTAATTTACACTTGTTATAACAAATAGTCAATCATAAACTTATTACTTTATTTCTATATCTTTTGTAAAAATAAATGCTTATAATAGATTTTAATCCAATAACAACAAACATTTTATTTGTTATGACCATAATTGATAGAGGATGGGAGGAGTATTCATGGATTCTGTTAAAGAGCAGCCAGCACTTTATAATATCGTAAAAAATAAAATTCTTGATCAAATCAAAGCAGGCAAATACAAAGTTGGCGATAAGCTTCCAACAGAAATGGAATTATGTGAAGAATATAGCGTCAGTCGCACAACTGTAAGAATCGCCCTACAGCAACTTGCCTTAGAAGGACGAATTCACAGAATTCAAGGAAAAGGAACATTTGTATCCAAACCGAAAATTCAGACATCTTTATCCACTACGGAAAAAGGATTTGCCAGTCAGTTAATCGAACAAGGGTATAAACCAAAAACTGACATTCTTGATCTTCGAGTCATTCCTGCAGATCAAACACTTGCTATGCATTTGCAAATTAATGAAGATGATCCTATTACACGACTAACTCGTATTCGATATGCTAATGACGAGCCGCTTTTTTATTCCATTTCATATATACCGTGGAAATTCGCACCCGGCTTGGTTAATGATGAAGAAGGATGCAAAAGTTCTTTATTTCAACTTTTACAAGAAAAATATAATGTTGAAATTCATAAAACAATCGAAACAATTGAACCAATCCTTGCCAATGAAACAATTAGTGAGTATTTAGGTGTCCAAGAAGGTTCACCCGTTTTTTCTCTAGAAACTATTACTTATAATGATGATCTCAAGCCAATTGAGTTTTCAGATTCTGTTTTTAGAGGGGATCGTTCAAAGTTTACAATCGAAAGATTTTATACTGTTTCGGATATTTAAAGGTATTAAAATTAAAGTATACAATACAACCAGATGAAAACGTTGTCAATACTTAGTCCTCCCTATTAGGGAAGGGCTCTTTTTTTTTGCAAAATCAGAGGAAGCCTATTTCAAAATATCTATTTTTTACGATTATTTTGTCGAATGAAGGGTAAAGAAGAGTGTCTAGCTATAGAAAAAACATGGGAGGGGTCTACTTTTTTATGAAAAAGATCGTTATGTTATCAGTATTTACAATGCTGTTAGTCCTACTTGCAGCATGCGGAAGCAATACAAAATCGAGTGGTGATGTAAAAAAGTATACCGTCGCTACTGATTCGAACTTCAAACCCTTTGAGTATCTGAATCCGAAAACTGGAGAATTGGAAGGGTTTGATATTGATATTATTAAAGAAATTGCACAAAGAGCTGGATTTGAAGTTGAATTTGAAACAATGGATTTTGACGGTTTGCTTGCAGGAATGCAGTCTGGTCGTTATCCAATCGGAATTGCAGGGATGTCTATAACTGAAAAACGGAAAGAATCTATTGATTTTTCAATTCCGTATTATGATTCCGGATTGATCTTAATGGTACCTGAAAAGAGTGATATACAATCTATTGATGACGTGAACGGGAAGAAAATTGGTTCACGCCAAGGATCAACAAGTCAAACGTATTTAAAAGATAACACTTCAGCTAAGGTAGAGGCTTTTCCGGAAATAGTAACTGCCTATATGGACGTAAAGGAAGGTCGACTTGACGGAGCACTTTATGACTTACCTAATGTCAAACATTATATTGCTACAGAGGGAGAAAACAAGTTAAAAACAGTAGGAGAAGTCCTCCAAGGAGAATCATACGGAATTGCTTTTTCGAAAGGTTCTGAAATTGTCGATGATGCTAATAAAGCATTGCAAAGTATGATTGATGATGGTACGTATGCAAAGCTTTACGAGAAATACTTTGGAGAAAAGCCTACTGAAAAGTGGCTAGGAAAAGAGAAGTAGGATATTCATTTTTGCCAAGGGAGAGATTGATTGGATGATAGATGCTATCATAAATAGCCATTATATACAAAGTCTGCCTTTACTCTTAAAAGGATTGGTGTGGACTATACTAATTGCGTTGATTGGCCTCATTTTTGGATTTATAATCGGGGCACTCGTTGGTCTCGGAAGACTTTCAAGCAAGAAATGGATCCGAGCGATATGTACCGTATATGTTGAAGTCATTCGTGGAACTCCAATTCTTGTCCAAGTTTTATTCATTTACTTAGGGTTAACTGAACAAGTGATTGGGATTAATATAGATAAAGTAGTAGCGGCAATCATTGCTATATCTATAAATGCAGGTGCCTATATTGCCGAAATTGTTCGAGGGGCAGTTGATTCGATTGAAAAAGGACAGCATGAAGCTGGAAGATCAATCGGACTTTCAAAGAAACAAACGATGCGCTATATCATATGGCCGCAAGCTTTCAAACGCATGATTCCCCCATTAGGAAATCAATTTATTATTAGTTTAAAAGATACATCCCTCTTCTCCGTTATTGCTGTCGGTGAACTTCTATACATGGGTAAGCAATATTACAACGTAACCTATACACCCTTTCAAACATTAACAATGGTATGCGTCCTTTATTTAATTATTACGATACCTACCTCATATTTTTTAAGAAAACTAGAAAGGAAGATGGATGTATAGTATGATCACAGTAAAAAATTTGCATAAATACTTTGATGACTTAGAAGTATTAAAAGGAATTAACGCTGAAATTGAAGACAATGAAGTCGTGTGCGTTATCGGTCCATCCGGTTCAGGTAAGAGCACGTTCCTCCGTTGCTTGAATTTACTCGAGGATATCACTTCAGGCGATATTATCATAGACGGAGAAAATCTTACAAGTGATGGTGTTGACATAAACCGTTTGCGTTCTCAAGTTGGGATGGTGTTCCAGCACTTTAATCTCTTTCCACATATGACCGTTTTGGAAAATATCACATTGGGACCAATGAAGGTGAAAGGCATGTCCAGCAAAGAAGCAAAGCGCGAAGCCTTGCCTCTATTGGAAAAAGTCGGGTTGGCCGATAAAGCAAATGATTTTCCACTAAGTTTGTCCGGCGGTCAAAAACAACGGGTTGCCATAGCCCGATCACTCGCCATGAACCCGAAAGTCATGTTATTCGACGAACCGACATCCGCACTCGACCCAGAACTCGTCGGTGACGTCCTCCAAGTCATGAAAGACCTAGCCAAAGAAGGAATGACCATGGTCGTCGTCACCCACGAAATGGGATTCGCTCGCGAAGTCGGCGATCGCGTCATCTTCATGGACGAAGGCATCGTCATGGAAGAAGGCAATCCCGAGCAAATTTTCGATCGGCCAGAGAACCCTCGAACGCAAGAGTTTTTAAGTAAGATATTGTAGTATGAATAAAGTGACCGCCTTTTCTATAGAGAGTGAAGTGCACCCCAGAAGTTAGAGTCAAAATCTAACTTTTGGGGTGTTTTATTATGGTTAAATATGCGGATAACTTTAAGGCGATGGTAGTGAATGAATACCTCAGAGGGACGCTTGG
>NZ_JALIRM010000018.1 GCF_022900255.1 Lederbergia wuyishanensis | reverse complement strand
CGGCCGACTTCTGAATACATATCTTCCACAAGTGGATAAATAAATGAAAAATCAATCGCAGCCTCTATCTTGCGAACCAGATGGTTCGCTGGTACAAGTTGGTCAAGAGCGATCATTTCGATTTGATCCCGTTGGAATGAATTATTCTTAGTCAGCATTTTTATCACCTCAAGTATTGGTATATCTATAATTTTATAAAAAAATAGACTGTAGGCAAACCCGACTTTCGTCGAGTTTGTCTACAGTCTGAAAGAGTCCGTTAAGGACTCTTTTACTTTATAATCGTGGGGGTTCCTTTAATATAGTTCCAAACATCCTTAAATACATTTGCCTTATGGAGGGTCGTAATCAAAACAAGAGTTACAGGCCCTAAGATAAGCCCTAAAAATCCAATAAGTTTGAAACCTACAAATAAGGCAACAAGGGTAGCTAACGGATTCATTCCAATATTTGAAGAAAGGATTTTAGGTTCCATTACTTGACGCTGAACGACAACAACAGTGTAAAGAATGCCAAGACCCAGTGCTAATCCATAATTTCCTGTGAAAATTTCATAAATGATCCATGGAATAAAGACAGTTCCAGTTCCTAAATATGGGAGTAAATCTACGATTCCTGTAATAAGTGCAATTGTAATTGCGTAATTAACACGTAATATTAGAAGACCAATTAATACAATAACAAGTGTAATCGAAATTAATGTCAACTGGGCTTTGATAAATCCAGCTAGTGCTTTTTTTAAGTCTGCAAAAACAGTTTTTCCACTTGTTTTCGCTTTTTCTGGTAGAAAATCACTAAACCAATGTGTTAGTTTTTCCCAATCTTTGCTTATGAAAAATGTGGCAAGTAAAGAAAAGACGAGTACAGTTGCAGCGTTCGGAATCCAAGACACTAGTGCTGGGAGCTTTAAAAAGAAATTTTGCAAAAATGCTGTTGCACTTTCTGTAATTTTGTTTCCTGTGTTTTTAATACTCTCCATTATCGTTTCTTGCTGTCCACTATCAAGTCCTTTAAACATACTCGCAATTTTGTTGTAAAAAGGAATGACTTGTCCTGCAAAAAGGTCTTCAAAGTAATTGATTAATGTACTAACATGTTCTGGTACAACAGTGGAGAAATAAGTCGCTCCTGACACAATTTCTGCAATTAATAATGTGATCAGGCCAGTAAATATCGCTATTACTAGGAATAATGAAGTTAAAACGGCTAGTACTCTAGGAAATTTCCAGGTTTTTTCTAAGAAGTGAACAGCAGGGTTGATGATCATCGCAATTGCAATCGCTATGATGAAAGGATATGTTACTTTTGAAATAAATATAAGTAAAATGAGGGAAATAATCACAATCCCTACAACAAGTAAAAAACGGACTATTTTATCAACTGTTTCACGCTTCACATAGCCACCTCACTTTGGATCCACTTTGATATTTTCTATCATTATATCATCGTTTTTATTCGAATGGTTTTGTTATCTATAACAATTGCCGTTATTATAAACGATTAAACAATCAACAATAATTATGAACTAGCTAACAAATATATATTTTTTCATAAGCGTTTTCATTTCCAAACAACCTTGGATTTGGTTATAATGTCTAAGTACATGGAATGAATTTATAGACAAGATAAATGAATTGTCTATAATAGAATATGTATGTATCCACATCATCTTTTTATCAAGATGTTAGATTTTATATATGCAAATATATAATTTGCAGAAAATCGTTTTGTTAGAAATGAAAGCTAAAGGAGAGATTATTTTTATGACAGCAACACGTGGATTAGAAGGTATAGTGGCAACGACGTCCTCTATAAGTTCAATCATAGACGACACTCTTACATATGTTGGCTATAATATTGATGATTTAGCTGAAAAAGCCAGCTTTGAAGAAATCATTTACTTACTTTGGCATTTGGAATTGCCAAATGCAGAACAGTTACAAGAGCTTAAACAACAATTAGCGGATAATATGGAACTTCCTCAAGAAATCATTGATAGTTTTAAAACATATCCTATCAATAAAGTTCACCCAATGGCTGCACTTAGAACTGCGGTATCTGCTCTTGGTCTTTACGATGAAGAAGCAGATGTAATGGAAAAAGAAGCTAATTACAGAAAAGCTATTCGTCTACAAGCAAAAATGCCTACAATTGTAGCAGCTTTTGCACGAGTTAGAAAAGGGCTAACTCCGATTGCTCCACGTAAAGACCTCAGCTTTGCAGAAAACTTCCTGTATATGCTAAATGGGAAAGAACCAGAACAAATTGAAATCGAAGCATTCAATAAAGCGTTAGTGTTGCATGCTGACCATGAATTAAATGCGTCTACTTTTACAGCACGTGTATGTGTTGCTACACTTTCAGATGTGTATTCTGGTGTTACTGCAGCGATTGGAGCTTTAAAAGGTCCTCTACATGGCGGGGCTAATGAACAAGTTATGAAAATGTTGACTGAGATTGGCAGCCCTGAAAATGCAGAACAATATGTTTTGGACAAGCTAAGTAAAAAAGAAAAAATTATGGGCTTCGGACACCGTGTATACCGTCAAGGTGATCCACGTGCGAAACATTTGCAAGAAATGTCGAAGAAACTTACAGAGATTACTGGTGAACCTCAGTGGTATGAAATCTCAGCAAAAGTACATGAAGTATTTACTTCTCAAAAGCCATTGCCACCAAATGTAGATTTCTATTCCGCTTCAGTTTATCATAGCTTAGGGATTGATCATGATTTATTTACACCAATCTTTGCTGTATCGCGTGTATCAGGTTGGCTCGCGCATATTCTTGAACAATATGAGAATAACCGCTTGATTCGTCCTCGTGCTGAATATACAGGCCCAGGCTTAAGAAAATATGTACCAGTCGATGAGAGAAATTGACTTATATAGAAAATAGTCAGTATTTCTGATAATATTAGTAGTTGAGATTGTAACAGGAGGGAAAATTTATGTCACAAGGTGAAAAAATTACTGTAGAAAATGGTGTTTTACATACACCTAATAACCCAATCATCCCTTTTATAGAAGGAGACGGGATCGGTCCTGACATTTGGGCTGCAGCTTCAAGAGTAATGGATGCAGCGGTTGAAAAAGCTTATGCAGGCGAAAAGAAAATCGAATGGAAAGAAGTGTATGCAGGAGAAAAAGCCTTCAATAAATTTGGCGAATGGCTTCCTGAAGAAACACTTGATACAATTCGTGAATATTTTATTGCAATTAAAGGACCGCTTACAACACCTATCGGAGGTGGAATCCGTTCATTGAACGTTGCTCTACGTCAAGAGCTTGATCTATTTGTATGCTTACGTCCAGTTCGCTATTTCCAAGGTGTTCCTTCACCAATTAAGCGTCCTGAAGATACTGACATGGTTATTTTCCGTGAAAATACAGAAGATATCTATGCAGGTATTGAGTATAAAGAAGGCTCTGATGAAGTTAAAAAACTAATCAAATTCCTTCAAGAAGAAATGGGAGTTAACAAAATTCGCTTCCCTGAAACTTCTGGTATTGGAATCAAGCCTGTAT
The DNA here is from genome assembly GCF_022900255.1 of Lederbergia wuyishanensis. Lineage (GTDB taxonomy): Bacteria > Bacillota > Bacilli > Bacillales > Bacillaceae_C > Lederbergia > Lederbergia wuyishanensis. The sequence goes on along the minus strand of NZ_JALIRM010000018.1, from coordinate 75,472 downwards.
CTGCTGAAGGTACGAAACGTCTAGTTCGTGCAGCAATCAATTATGCAATAAAAGAAGGACGCAAATCCGTAACTCTTGTTCATAAAGGTAACATCATGAAATTTACGGAAGGTGCGTTTAAAAATTGGGGATATGAGCTTGCCGAAGAAGAATTCGGTGACAAAGTATTCACTTGGGATCAATATGACAGAATTAAGGCAGAGCAAGGAACTGATGCAGCAAATAAAGCTCAGTCCGATGCAGAAGCTGCTGGAAAAATTATCATTAAAGATGCTATCGCTGATATTTTCCTACAACAAATTTTAACTCGTCCTAAAGAGTTCGATGTAGTAGCTACGATGAACTTGAACGGAGATTACATTTCCGATGCACTTGCTGCTCAAGTAGGTGGAATTGGAATTGCACCTGGTGCAAACATCAACTATGAAACAGGTCATGCTATTTTTGAAGCAACTCATGGTACAGCTCCAAAATATGCAGGTCTTGATAAAGTTAACCCTTCTTCAGTTCTTCTTTCAGGTGTACTTATGCTTGAGCACCTTGGATGGAATGAAGCAGCTGAGTTAATTATTAAATCAGTTGAAAAAACAATCGAATCAAAAGTTGTTACTTACGACTTTGCGCGCCTCATGGAAGGTGCAACAGAAGTTAAAACTTCTGAGTTCGCAACAGCATTGATCGAAAATATGGGCTGAAAAGTAAAAACGCCATGTTAATCGACGTATGAACTGATAGGACTTCGACTAAAATAAAGGAAACACTAGATTCGAGAGATGAATCGAAGTTAACTTTATTGTAGAGAGTAGTCTCATAGTTCGATACTTGATAGGTGTTAAAGCTGGACAGTAAACCAATAAACGAGCGCAAACCGAATATCGGGTGCGCTCGCTTTTCTACATATTCAATATTTTTACGAAAGAAGGGAATTTCTCATGACAATGAAACGGAAAAAGATTTCGGTAATTGGCAGCGGTTTTACTGGTGCGACCACCGCATTTTTACTCGCACAAAAAGAGCTAGGTGACGTTGTTCTAGTAGATATCCCGCAAATGGAAAATCCGACAAAAGGAAAAGCACTCGATATGCTTGAAGCAGGTCCAGTTCAAGGGTTTGATGCAAATATTACAGGTACCTCAAATTATGAAGATACAAAGGATTCTGATGTTGTTGTAATTACTGCAGGAATCGCACGTAAACCAGGAATGAGCCGTGACGATTTGGTACAAACGAACCAAAAAGTGATGAAAAGTGTAACAAAGGAAATCGTAAAGTATTCTCCGAACTGTTATATCATTGTCCTTACTAATCCTGTAGATGCTATGACCTATACAGTATTCAAAGAATCGAGTTTTCCTAAAAATCGTGTCATTGGTCAATCAGGAGTTCTTGATACTGCAAGATTCCGGACATTTGTTGCTCAAGAATTAAATCTTTCTGTAAAAGATGTAACCGGATTCGTTTTAGGTGGACATGGAGACGATATGGTTCCTCTTGTCCGTTATTCATATGCAGGCGGAATTCCACTTGAGAAATTAATCCCACAAGAACGTCTTGAAAAAATCGTTGAAAGAACGAGAAAAGGCGGAGGAGAGATCGTAAATTTATTAGGTAATGGTAGTGCATACTATGCTCCCGCTGCTTCTTTGGTAGAAATGGTTGAAGCGATTGTGAAAGATCAGCGTCGTATTCTTCCGTCAATTGCGTATCTTGAAGGAGAATATGGTTTTGAAGGTATTTACCTTGGAGTTCCAACAATCCTTGGAAAAGATGGCATCGAAAAAATTATTGAACTTGATCTTACTGAAGATGAAAAAGCAGCTTTAGAAAAATCAGCAAATTCAGTTCGTGAAGTTATGAAAGTTCTTGCATAAAAACTTTAAAAGCTGACCAAAATGATTATTTTGGTTCAGCTTTTTTACTTCTATAACGTTTGATTTCATGATATTATTATGCCAAACCGTTGAAAGCGTTAACTAAATTAGCGGGTGTTTTTCGATAAGAAAATCAGTATATCTAACTAATTTAAGTTAAAGCTTTCGAAGGAACCTGTAAAAGTTTGATTGAAATAAGGATGAGGTGATGTGTTGTTATTGGGTAAGAAACGTAAGCTTGGCAGAAGGCTGGAGGAAATATCTACTGGGGAAAAATTGACGCTAACCGAGAAGATAGAGGATAAGGATTTATTACTTTTTTTAGGTTTGACAAATGATGCAAACCCATTATACATTCAGCACGATTATGCTTCACAAACAAACTATAAAAAGCCTATAGTACCATCCATCATGCTTACTGGCATTATTACATCAGCTATTTCCAAATATATGCCAGGGCCAGGCTCACATATTATAAAACAGGAAATCGAATTCGTTAAGCCTGTTTACCACTATGACACTATCCAATTTTTGTTCGAAGTAGTAAAAATTAATCAAGAGCGACGAACGATTAGCATTCAAGTCCAAGCAACCGATGAACAAGAAGAAACGGCTATTAAAGGTATACTCGAAGTATGCCCTCCTCAACATTTTGAATCAGTTGATGAGGATTAAGCAAACTTACATTATGGTCCAGGTTCAATTGAATCTGGGCCTATTTATTTGAAATAAAGGGCCAATTGCGTTCTTAGATCACGGTACAACTTGCTTAAGAATGAGACAAGAAAACTGCTCATTTAGGGAGTTAAGGTATCGAAGATTGAGACTGAGAAACGATTAATTTTATCTCGCTTAATATGTGAGCTATGACTAAGTAATTGCCTTCTTCGGGATTTATCTCATCCATCTCTAAATGCTTTGAATGTCAATTAATCTCATTCCAAGTCAAAAAAAGTGCATCTATATATATAAATAACTAATGAAAATACTTTACTCTCGGTTTTTTCATTATTTTTTATGAAACCAAATATAATCTAAATCGTATACAATAACTGAGTGAATAGTAGAAAGGAAAGTGAATTATGAGTTTAAAGAGAGTATATACAGTTACGGGACTTGTTATCGCGGTCATAGTACTTTCTATCGTTGTATTTACATCTTGGTATACTGTGGATGAATCCGATCAAGCTGTTATTATGACTTTTGGAAAAGCGAATGAGACGATTACAGAACCAGGGCTTCATTTCAAATTACCGTGGCCGATACAAAATGTGAAAAAATTAGCACGTGAAACATTAAAGCTTGACTTTGGTTTTAAAGATTCAAATGGTAAGTCAAGTGAGACAAAAATGATTACAGGTGATGAAAACATTGTTCTTGCTGATTTAGTAGTACAATGGAAAATCACTGATCCAAAAAAATACTTATTTAATTCTGAAAAGCCTCAAGAAATATTATATGACGCAACATCAGCTTCTCTAAGAAGCATCATTGGAAGTTCGAAGATTGACGACGCTTTAACATCAGGAAAAGCTGAAATTGAAGCAGAGGTAAGAGATTTGCTTACTACCTTACTAGATAAATATGATATAGGCATATCAATTTTAGCGGTTAACTTGAAAGATGTAGAACTTCCAAATCAAGAAGTACGCAGTGCCTTTACAGCAGTTACAGATGCACGTGAAACAATGAATACTAAGATTAATGAAGCAAAAAAATATGAAAATAAACGTATGAATGAAGCAGAAGGAGAAAAAGCTGCAATCATGAACAATGCAGAAGGAGAAAAAGCAGCTAGAATTGAATTAGCTCGTGGAGATGTTGCTATTTTCAATAAATTGTATGAGCAATACAAGTCTAATCCTGAAATAACTCGCGAGCGTTTGACTTTGGAAACACTGGAACAAGTTTTACCTGGTGCAGAAATCTATATCATGAATGATGAAGGGAACACTTTGAAATATTTCCCAATTCGTCCATTGGAAAAAGAACAAGCGAAAGCATCCGATGAAGAGGGAGGGAAAAAAGAGTAATGGATAGAAAAGTAGTTGATCTAGAATCCAGAAAAACCGCTGACTTTCAGTGGAGAAAATATGTGAAAACGGGATTGTTTTTTCTTGTATTAATTGTTCTATTTATGCTGCTCATGGCTAGTGCATTTATTGTAAAAGAAGGCGAGTATAAGGTTATCCGCCAGTTTGGAGAGGTAGTAGATATTAAAAGTGAACCGGGGTTGTCATTTAAAATCCCTTTTATCCAAAGTGTCTCATCCTTACCGAAATATCAAATGACCTATAACGTATCACAAGCCGAAATTAATACTAAAGATAAGAAAAGAATCATCATCGATAATTATGCGATTTGGAAGATTGATGATCCACGAAAAATGATTTCAAATGCTAGATCAGTAGTGAATGCCGAATCTCGTATGGAAGAGTTTATCTACTCTGTTGTTCGTGCTGAACTTGGTCAAATAAATTACAATGAAATAATAAACGACGAAAAATCCTCACGTGGTAGCTTAAATGATAGAGTAACACAGAAGGTGAATGATTTACTATCGAGAGATCAGTACGGAATAATTGTTACTGATGTCCGTACGAAACGTACAGATCTTCCTGAGGAAAACGAAAACTCTGTTTATACAAGAATGATTTCAGAACGGGAAACAAAAGCACAAGAATATTTATCGATGGGGGATGCGCAGAAAAACGAAATCACTTCAAAAACGGATCAGAAGGTACGCGAAATGCTTTCAAAAGCCCAAGCGGAAGCAGATATTATTCGTTCTGAAGGTGAAGGAGAAGCTGCAAAAATTTATAATAACTCCTTTTCAAAAGATAAGGAATTTTACAACCTTTATCGTACATTAGAAACGTATAAGAAAACAATTGGAGAAGATACTGTCATTGTCATTCCTTCCGATTCACCATATGCTCGTATTTTAATGGGATATACAAAATAACATTATACCGCACGGTTAAAGCTGTGCGGTATTTTTATTACAACTGTATATACAATAGCTATTTATCTTATTGTAATTCGGACAGAATGTAATTTATATGGCATCCCATTGGAATTGAGAATTATACCGAGTAAAGTAGAGGATTCGTCCAGTAATATAGAGACTATACTAGTAATATTCCAATGGTGTACTTACATAAAAAATTAAAAATTACGGAACAACTGTTTGTTTTCACATTCTCTTTCCCTCATGCTAAAATAAAAATAGAATAATTAGGACGAGTCCGCTCCATAAGGAGGAGTTTAATTAATGAAGAAAAAATTAATGCTTATCGACGGTAATAGTATTGCATACCGTGCTTTTTTTGCACTGCCGCTTCTCAATAACGAAAAAGGAATCCATACGAACGCAGTGTATGGGTTTACTACCATGTTGATGAAAGTTTTGGAAGAAGAAAAACCTACTCATATACTTGTAGCGTTTGACGCCGGGAAAACAACTTTCCGTCATTCCACGTTTAAGGAGTATAAGGGTGGACGACAAAAAACCCCTCCGGAATTATCAGAACAGTTTCCTTTTTTAAGAGACCTTCTTGATGCATACGGTATTAAGCGATATGAGCTTGAGAATTATGAAGCGGACGATATTATTGGAACGCTTGCTACTCAAGCAGAAAAAGAAGGGTTTGATGTTCAAGTCATTTCAGGAGATAAGGACTTAACACAATTAAGTACTGATCACATTACAGTCAGTATTACTAGAAAAGGTATAACTGATATAGAAAACTATACACCTGAACATATAAAAGAAAAATATGGTCTTACTGCTCATCAAATTATTGATATGAAAGGTTTAATGGGTGATCAGTCTGATAATATTCCAGGGGTACCAGGTGTCGGTGAAAAAACAGCGATAAAATTGCTAGTGCAGTTCGAAACACTAGAAAACCTTTTAGACAATATTGATAAAGTAAGCGGCAATAAATTAAAAGAAAGACTAGAGGAATTCAAAAATCAGGCCATTATGAGTAAAGAGCTTGCGACCATTACTAAGGAAGCTCCTATTGAAATGACTGTCGATGAGCTATTATATGAAGGATATGATCCGTCTAAGCTTAGTACTATTTTTAAAGAATTAGGTTTTAATTCACTCCTCGATAAAATTGATGGCGCCGATGATAGCGCATCTGAAGAAGTAAAAGAGATTAATTACGAAACAGTAGAAGAGATAACAGATGATTTATTTGCCAATAACAATTCTTTTTATGTTGAGATTTTGAATGATAATTATATGACTGGTGAAATCATTGGCTTTGCATTATCCAATGAAAAAGGCAATTTTTATTTACCGGCTGAAAAAGCATTAGATTCTGAAGCATTTAAAAAATGGGCAGAAGATGAAGACAAGAAAAAGCGTGTGTACGACGCTAAACTTTCTATAGTTGCTCTAAGAAGAAGGGGGATTGATTTAAAAGGAATCGATTTTGATTTATTGTTAGCTTCCTATTTACTCAATCCTACCGAGTCAACAGAGGATTTCGCAGGAGTTGCGAAACGTCATAACTACACAGACGTAAAGACCGACGAAGCCGTTTATGGGAAAGGTGCAAAGAAAAAAGCAGCCGAAGGAGATATTTTGGCAGAACACCTTGTCCGTAAGGCGATAGGTATTGAAGTTTTAACAGAGCCTTGTTTAAAAGAACTTCATAAAAATGAACAGACGGAATTATTTTATGATTTGGAACTCCCTCTATCACTTGTATTGGCTAATATGGAGTACACAGGGGTTAAGGTTGATGTTAGAAGGCTGGAAAACATGCAAGTAGAGCTTGCCGAAAGATTACTAGAAATTGAATCGAAAATTCATGATCTTGCTGGCGAAACCTTTAATATTAATTCTCCTAAGCAATTAGGGGTCATATTATTTGAAAAGTTAGGACTTCCAGTCATTAAGAAAACTAAAACTGGTTTTTCAACTTCTGCCGATGTATTGGAGAAATTGGAGAACGATCACGAGATCATAAAAGAAATCTTAACTTATAGGCAGCTCGGAAAATTACAATCAACTTATATAGAAGGATTATTAAAGGTTGTACACAAGGGTACAAATAAAGTTCATACCCGTTTCAATCAAGTTTTAGCTGCTACTGGAAGATTAAGCTCTATTGATCCGAATCTACAAAATATCCCAATTCGCCTTGAAGAAGGGAGAAAAATTAGACAAGCCTTTATTCCTTCTGAGGAAGATTGGGTGATATTTGCGGCGGATTACTCCCAAATTGAACTTAGAGTATTAGCTGAAATAGCTCAAGATGAAAATTTAAAAGATGCATTCAAGCATGATATGGACATTCATACGAAAACAGCAATGGACGTATTTCACGTATCAGAAGAAGAAGTCGATAGCAATATGCGAAGGCAAGCAAAAGCAGTCAATTTTGGAATCGTTTATGGGATTAGTGATTACGGATTATCCCAAAATTTAGGGATTACAAGAAAAGAAGCTGGCCTATTCATTGAACGCTATTTAGAAAGCTTTCCGGGCGTAAAAAATTATATGGAAGACATTATTGTGGAAGCAAGGGAAACAGGTTATGTTTCTACGCTATTGCATAGAAGAAGATATATACCTGAAATCACGAGCCGTAATTTTAATTTACGAAGTTTTGCCGAAAGAACAGCTATGAATACACCAATCCAAGGAAGTGCGGCAGATATTATTAAAAAAGCGATGATTGATATGGCTGAGAGATTAAGGGTAGAAGGATTAAAAACACGCTTATTGCTTCAAGTTCATGACGAATTAATTTTTGAGGCTCCAAAGGATGAAATAGAAACATTAATACAAATAGTTCCTGAAGTCATGGAGAATGCTCTTCCATTATCAGTACCGCTTAAAGTTGAATATTCTTATGGATCAACATGGTTTGATGCGAAATAAACATCGTAGAATTGAGCAAGAAGAGAGATGATAGTATGCCTGAATTACCTGAAGTGGAAGTAGTGCGGAGATCGCTTGTTGAGTTAGTAGCTGGCCAAAGAATTATTGATGTTAAAGTAGGTTGGCCAAAAATAATCAAAAGCCCTGAACAACATGAGCAATTTCAAGATGCGTTAAAAGGACAAACCATTCGTGATATAGATAGAAAAGGAAAGTTTTTAATCTTTTTATTGGATGATTATTCTCTCGTTTCACATCTAAGAATGGAAGGAAAATATAGCAAGCATAAAACAGAAGATCCTGTTGATAAGCATACACATGTGATCTTCTGTCTTTCAGGAGGAGAGGAATTAAGGTATCGTGATGTCCGTAAATTTGGAACGATGCATTTATTTGCTAAAGGATCAGAATGGGCAGTACCTCCTTTATCTAATCTTGGTCCTGAGCCTTTTTCATATGAATTTTCATTTGATTATTTTAAGGGGAAATTAATGAAAACTGATCGATTCATTAAAGCTGTCTTACTTGATCAAACGATTGTAACAGGACTGGGCAATATTTATGTAGATGAGGTGTTATTCAGATCACGAATACATCCTGAACGAAAAACAAAAACATTATCAGACCAGGAAATATTGACATTGAAGGAACAAGCTGCACTCACTTTACAAGAATCTATTAATGCTGGTGGTAGCTCCGTCAACACATATATGAATTCCTATGGTCAAATTGGAACATATCAAAATGAATTAAAGGTATACGGCAGGAAAGATGAAGAATGCTACCATTGTGGTGCTATTGTACAAAAAATTAAAGTAGCTGGTAGAGGTACACATTTTTGTCCTGCGTGCCAAGTATGTAACTGACTTTTTGCCTTTTTAACAATCAACTAGCCTTCCTCATATACTGGGTTATCGACTTATGGCGAGGAAGGGGTTTGAAGATGGATTTTTCGTTTTCACTTATTTTACTAGCAATGGCAATCAGTCTAGACAGCTTTAGTACGGGTCTTGCCTACGGGCTTAGAAAAATGAAGATTCCTTTAAAGTCAATTTTGATTATTGCATCTTGTACTGCAGTATCTTTGGGACTAGCGATGTTTGCTGGTCAGTTGATTTTAAACATGCTTTCGCCCACGATGGCAAGCCGTATTGGAGGAACTATATTAATCGTAATTGGTGCTTGGGTCGTATATCAATTTTTTAAAACTGAAAAAGAACCTACTTTAGTCCATGAAAAAATTGTCCTTAATTGGGAAATAAAATCTTTAGGAATAGTAATAAATATTTTAAAGAAACCTACAAGGGCCGATTTCGATGGCTCAGGAACTATTACGGGACTTGAAGCTCTCATACTCGGAACAGCTTTATCATTGGATGCGTTTGGAGCGGGAATAGGCGCTGCGATGCTTGGATTTTCCCCTATACTGTTAGCAGGATTAGCAGCTTTTATGAGTTATATATTCCTTATATGTGGTTTGCAGCTTGGCAGGCTTTTTTCCCATTTGAATTGGGTGCAAAAATTTGCCTTTATCCCAGGGCTACTGTTAATACTAATAGGCATATTAAAATTGTGAAAGAGGTTGCTTATGGCAAAAATGATTGGACTTACCGGAGGCATCGCGAGTGGAAAAAGCACTGTTTCTAACATGCTAAAAGGAATGGGTTTTGCCATTCTTGATGCTGATATCGCCTCTCGTATCGTCGTTGAGCCAGGCCAGAAAGCTTATGATCAAATTGTTGAGACATTTGGTCGAGACATTTTAAATGGCGACGAGACTATCAATCGTTCAACTTTAGGATCGATAATTTTTAACGATGAGGATAAAAGAAAACAGTTGAATAGCATCGTACATCCAGCTGTTAGAGAATGTTTGAATGATTGGAAGATACAGGCGTTAGAACAAGGGAAAAATACCATTATTTATGATATACCTCTTTTATATGAAAGTAATCTTACGTATTTAGTAGAAAAAGTAATAGTTATCTTTGTAGATCCAGACATACAGTTAAAAAGATTACTGAATCGAAATGGTTTAACTGAAGAAGCAGCTCTTGCAAGAATAGGTTCACAACTTCCTCTCCAAGAAAAAGTAGAGCGTGCAGACGCTGTTATTGACAATAATGGAACGATAGACGAAACGGAAAGACAAATAAATGAATTGATTAGAGACTGGAAATTGGAACCATAAAGTAAAATCCTAAAAGAAATTTCTTTTAGGATTTTACTACTTTAGACGGTTGCTTTTGACATACATTATACTTGTGGTAGAAAATACAGTAATATGTAAGATAATGTGGTATATTGGTCAACTCACCTTTTTTATTAGGACAAAAAACGGTATAATATACGAAAAGCTTAATGCCTTGGGTGGAAGGGAGAATATGGAAGTACTGTCCCTTGCAACTGACTCCTTAATTTCATCCTCTAGCTAAACAACAAGCAAATGTTCTTAGGTAAAAGTGTCTTTATTTAAATTATAATAGACTCATGTTATAAAAAGGTATCTACTAGAGATGCAAAAACCTGTTGCATAGAAGGTTGACGAAACATTTTTAAACTTGAAGGCTAGGTATTATTAAACAGGACATTGAAAAGTACTTTGATCGGAGCTGATAGCATGAAATGCCCTTCTTGCCATCATAATGGCACAAGAGTTGTCGATTCAAGACCTGCTGATGAAGTACGTTCGATACGTAGAAGACGAGAATGTGAAAAATGCTCGTATCGCTTTACAACTTTTGAGAGAGTGGAAGAAACACCACTTATTGTGGTCAAAAAAGAAGGAATTCGTGAGGAATTTAGCAGAGAGAAGATATTACGTGGCTTAATACGGGCATGTGAAAAACGTCCTGTCTCATTAGAGCAGCTTGAAAAGATTACTCATGATATTGAAAGAGACTTGCGAAATCTTGGACAACCTGAAGTGAAATCAGAAATAATTGGTGAAATGGTTATGGATAAATTGGCGAAAATTGATGAAGTAGCATATGTACGATTTGCTTCCGTTTACCGTCAATTTAAAGATTTGAACGTTTTTTTAGACGAACTAAAAGACTTAATTAAGAAAGATTGAAAGTGTGTTTACGATGAAGCAGTATTGGAACGAGGTTCAGCCAATTGATGCATTTACTGTTGCTATGAATGGTATCTTACATCAATATGATAATAAAATCATTACTTTATTATATCAGCCTCTCATAGGGCCTATTTGTCTTACTTTATATAATACGCTTTTGTATATGGTTGAAGAAGGTAAATCGTTATCAGAAGAATGGAATCATTATCATTTAATGAACGCTTTTGATCTCAATTTAGAAGAAATTTATCATGCAAGACTTAAGCTTGAAGGAATCGGTTTATTAAAGACGTTTATCCAAACGAATAATGAGAGCCGCTCTTTTATATATGAACTTCAGCCTCCCCTCTCAGCAGAGCAGTTTTTTACAGACGGGATGCTAAACATATATTTATACCAAAAACTAGGACAAACTCACTTCATAAAATTAAAAAAATCATTTACTAATAAAAAATTGGATCTGAACGAGTTTAGTGAAGTAACTCGTAGCTTTCAAGATGTATTTACATCACTGGGTGTAAATACTTTGACGCAAAGTGAAGGTCATATTGCAAGTATTCCAGAACATGGAGAAGAGTATAATCATAGACAGAAACCAAACTCTATAACAATTGATGGGAACGATTTTGATTTTGATCTTTTACTTGTCGGCTTGTCTGAATTTATGATACCTCGGAAGTTATTCACTCCAGCTATTAAGGACGCAATTGCCAAACTTGCATTTCTATATTCGATTAATGCAGTGGACATGAAAAAAATTGTATTGCAAAGTCTTACACCTGACCAAAAAATAAATGTAGATGACCTTAGGAAAAATGCACGTGATTGGTATCAGATGGAAAATGAATCACGCTTACCACAGTTGGTTGATCGAATTCAGCCAGTTATCCATCGGGAAAACGATACGAAAATAGAGACAAAAGAAGATAAACTTGTTTCCTACCTAGAAACAGTTTCCCCAAGACAACTTTTAATTGATCTCTCTGATGGTGGAGAGCCTGCTAAATCGGATCTTCAAGCAGTGGAAGATATTATGTTTCAACAAAAGTTGCATCCAGGTGTAACGAACGTGTTAATTCATTATGTCATGTTAAAAACGGATATGAAGCTTTCAAAAAATTATTTAGAAAAGATTGCTTCTCATTGGTCACGTAAAAAGATTAAGACTGTGAAATCTGCTATGGATTTAGCCAAAAGTGAACATAGACAGTACCAAGAATGGGCAATAACAAAAAAGGATTCAACCCAGAGACGAAATAAACCGATTCGAACCGAAAAGCTTCCTGATTGGTTTGTCTCCCAAGAAGATTCCAACCAAAAAGAAGTTCAATTGCAAACAGAAGATTTAGAGGAAAAACGACGAAGATTAGAAGCTATTCAAAGAAAGTATCAAAAAAATGGAGGTGAAAAAGGTGGAGAGAATTGAAGAAACGATAAAAAAACTTTCCAAATCACCTAGTTTTAGGCAACGCTATGCTGATATGAAATCAGAAGTATTACAAAATCCCGAGGTTCTAGCTTTTTTAGAGGAAAACCGTAACAATCTCACACATGACATAATCGAAAAAAACATGATGAAGTTATATGAGTATGCTTCGCAAACGAAAAAATGTGTGAATTGTGCAAGTCTAGAAAAATGCTGCAATCTTATGCCAGGATATGAACCTGAGATAGTAGTAGAACGTGAGTCAATCGGATTATATTATCGCCCATGCCCAACAAAAGTTATTCACGATGAACGTAGAAAAACCGAAAGATTGATAAATAGTATTTATGTTCCTAAAGAAATACTACAAGCATCTTTTGCTGAATTCTCATTAAATAGCCCTGGGCGTATCGATGCCTTTGAATATGCAGAGAAGTTCGCTTCTTCCTACGATCCTGAAAAGGGAATGACCAAAGGGTTATATTTACATGGAAGTTTTGGGGTCGGAAAATCCTATTTATTAGGAGCAATAGCCAATCAATTGGCTGAAAAAGAAATTTCCACGCTAATTGTGTATGTTCCAGAGTTTTTGCGAGAAATGAAGCAATCTTTAGGAGACCAGTCATTAAATGAAAAACTGGATGCAGTAAAAAACGCAAAGGTCTTAATGCTGGATGATATTGGGGCAGAGGCAATGTCGAGCTGGACAAGAGATGAAGTCCTCGGCTCAATTTTACAATTTAGAATGCACGAACAATTACCCACCTTTTTCTCATCTAACTTTGATTATGCGGGTCTAGAGCATCATCTTACATATTCTCAAAGGGGAGAAGAAGAAAAGATAAAAGCCGCTAGAATTATGGAGAGGATCAAATACCTTTCTATCCCTGTAAAATTGGATGGACCTAATAGAAGACATTTTTAACCGCCTGCTATATAACGTAGCGGGTGTTTTTTTTGTTGCTTGTTCATATTAGCAGGTCTAGTCCAAGCGCTCTCTCATATATATGTAACAATGCAGGGAAAAAGGGGGAGCAGGCTTGGAATTAATGTTTAAATCCATTCAAGATGCTGTACGTTTTAAAGCTTTTTTATCTGCCAATGGCTTGCAAGACTCCTTTACGGAAAGGCAAAGCCAATTTATATATTCCTTTCATCATCTTTTTGTCAAAAAAGAGCGGTATATACAAGCTTTAATCCGATTTATTCAAGATGTAAAAAGAAATGAATGGGTGGACAATGTCTTATATGAAACGTATAAGTATGAAATTGAAGATGAACGTATTGAAATCATTACAATCTTAAATCAAATGTTTACTGGGGAGCGGTTTGAATTAGTTTCGCTAGTTGGTAAGATGGACGAGGAAGATTTACTTCATGAGGCTGTAGTTGACTTACTTAATTTTAATGGTTCGGTTTTATTCGATTCTTTTTTACGATTCCGTTTAAAAAATTATTTTGAAAGTGTTACAAAGTATTTAAATATTGCAATTGATGAATATAAAATGGAACAAGATTATCAGATGTTTGTAAATATGTTGCGGGACTACTTAAAAAATCGTGTCTCTCAAAAAAATATTGTACATGTATTACTTGAAAAACCGATTCTATTTTTAAACGAAAAACTACAAGAAATGGGGAAAGATGAAATCAAGGAAATAATGGACCGCCGTTTGCTTTCTAACCATCCAGTTTATGTAGATTCATCTGTTATCGCACCTCTTTTATCAATGGCACCCATCAAAATATTTTTATACACAGATGAAGAAGATCAGCCCCTTATTAGGACTTTAAAAAATATTTTTGAAGAACGTATATCTATTCTATCGACAACCCATATCAATACTTTGATAAATGCATATTCAGATACTTGATTTTCATTTTCAAAACGACTATAATAGCGTACATAATCTATAATTTACAAGTATTGATAAGGACATGAGTATTTTGTTACGGTTTACAGAGAGGAAAGAATTGCTGCGAACTTTCCAACACGAACATGATGCTTACCACCTTTGAACTCCAATCATGAATTCGCTTAAGCGTGTAGTATTGGTTGGCGGAAGATCTCCGTTATGTATAATCCAAAGTCATTATGTATTTTTTACGTGATGAAAATTAGGGTGGAACCACGTGTATAAAACTCGTCCCTTTCCGGGGCGGGTTTTTTTATATTTTAAAATGGTTTTGATAAAGTTCATTGTTGATTGTAGCGGAAGTGACTCCTGCAGGAAAAACGATTAACTGAAGACTTCACTGGCCGCAAGCTCCGTGATGTCCTGACCCACCAGAGAAAGATCATCTAAAGCAACAATTAATGTATAAGCTTATCAGAACCTAAATAAAAAAAGGAGTGTAGTGTCATGTCAGATCAAGTAAAAATTACTTTCCCAGACGGAACAATAAAGGAGTTTTCAAATACTACGACAACAGAAGACATTGCAGCTTCCATTAGTCCGGGCTTACGAAAAAAAGCATTGGCAGGTAAAATAAATGGTCAATTCATAGATTTGAAAACACCAATCAGGCAAGATAGTTCTATCGAAATTATCACACCTGAAAGTGACGGAGCGCTTGAAATTTTACGCCACAGTACAGCCCACTTAATGGCACAAGCAATAAAAAGATTATTTCCTAATGTAAAGCTAGGAGTAGGTCCTGTCATTGAAAATGGTTTTTATTATGATATGGATTTAGATCATTCCATTACTCCGGAAGATCTTCCTCTCATTGAAAAAGAAATGAAAAAAATCGTTAATGAGAACATTGAAGTTGTCAGAAAGGAAGTATCCCGAGACGAAGCTAAGCAAATGTTTGTTCATGATGAATATAAGCAGGAATTAATTGATGCCATTCCTGCAGATGAAAAAGTAACAATTTATGAGCAAGGGGATTTTGCTGACCTCTGCCGTGGTGTTCACGTTCCATCAACAGGGAAAATCAAAGAATTTAAACTATTAAGCATTGCTGGAGCTTATTGGCGTGGCGATAGTAATAACAAAATGTTGCAACGTATTTATGGAACAGCCTTTTTCAAAAAAGAAGATCTTGAGCAACATTTAAAAATGTTGGAAGAGGCAAAAGAACGTGATCACCGTAAATTAGGAAAAGAATTAAGCCTGTTTACAAATTCACAAAAGGTAGGTCAAGGTTTACCGCTATGGCTTCCTAAAGGGGCTACTATACGTAGAATCATCGAACGTTATATCGTCGATAAGGAAGTATCGCTTGGGTACGATCATGTCTATACTCCAATAATGGGAAGCGTTGATCTTTATAAAACAAGTGGTCACTGGGATCATTACCGTGATGATATGTTCCCAGTCATGGAAATGGATAATGAGCAGCTTGTATTACGCCCAATGAATTGCCCACATCATATGATGGTGTATAAAAATGACATTCATAGTTATCGTGAACTGCCAATCCGTATTGCCGAGCTGGGAACCATGCACCGTTATGAAATGTCTGGTGCTTTATCAGGACTACAGCGTGTTCGTGGAATGACATTGAATGATGCGCATATTTTTGTACGTCCTGATCAAATTAAGGATGAATTTATCCGTGTTGTTCAGCTGATAAATGAGGTATATAAAGACTTTGATATTAACGACTATTCGTTCCGTCTTTCTTACCGCGATCCTGAAGATAAAGAAAAATATTTTGACGATGATGAAATGTGGAATAAAGCACAAGCAATGCTAAAAGAAGCAATGGATGACCTTGGGGTTGAGTATTTCGAAGCTGAGGGAGAGGCAGCTTTTTATGGTCCTAAGCTAGATGTTCAGGTTAAAACAGCTTTAGGGAAAGAAGAAACTCTCTCAACTGTACAACTTGATTTCCTTCTTCCTGAAAAATTTGATTTAACATATGTAGGCGAAGACGGAAAACAACATCGTCCGGTAGTTATTCATCGTGGGGTTGTATCCACAATGGAACGGTTTGTTGCCTTCCTAATCGAAGAGTACAAAGGAGCGTTTCCAACTTGGCTAGCTCCAGTTCAAGTGCAAGTGATTCCTGTTTCACCTGATGCCCATTTTGATTATGCAAAACAAGTTGTAGATCAATTGAAAGCATCCGGCTGCCGTGTTGAACTCGATAAGCGTGATGAAAAAATTGGCTACAAA
This sequence comes from Lederbergia wuyishanensis, assembly GCF_022900255.1. Taxonomy (GTDB): domain Bacteria; phylum Bacillota; class Bacilli; order Bacillales; family Bacillaceae_C; genus Lederbergia; species Lederbergia wuyishanensis. The sequence goes on along the minus strand of NZ_JALIRM010000018.1, from coordinate 59,064 downwards.
ATCAGGGAAGCACAAATGCAAAAAATTCCTTATATGCTCGTTGTTGGGGACAATGAAATTGAAAATAATTCTGTAAATGTAAGAAAATACGGAGAACAGAAGTCTGAGACTATTCCGTTTGAAGATTTTAAAGCTAAGTTAAAGGAAGAAGTAAATATTTAAAAGAAAAGGCACCTTCTGTTTGATTATTAATAGAAGGTGCCTTTCTCTTTATTTATTATCTTTAATCTCCATTTTTCTTCCATCTTTAAATGTGTATTCTAATTCAAAAGAATTATAATTTTCACTGAGATTGAAGCGTTTAAGGAACTCTTGAATAACTTCTTCTTTTGGAGTATTTTCATTAATGTCTAAGCCCTTTAATTGTGTATAAATCATACTGAAGGCCTCTACTCCTTTTAACTTTCTATCATTAATAGTGTCCTCTAATTCAGCTTTGTAATCACCATTATCACTTCTTTGTTCATATTCAAAATCAATGTCTTGGTCATTATCATATTGAACTTCCAGGTCAAATTTGCTGAAATTAAGTTCTTTCATTCTATCTGCAGCTTCTTGATCATTGCCTACATTTCCGACCGATTTATTCCCACTATTTTCTATACTTTTATCGTCCGGAGTATTTGCATTTTTCGACGTTTTCGTTGGAACTACTTGTTCCTTCGGATTATTATCAACAGACGGATCATTTGAACAAGCTGCTAGACCAAAAACGAGTGTGACTCCTAAAAGGGAAGAATATAGTCTTTTCATTTTTATGCCTCCATAAAAAGTGTTATAAAAAGTTTTTCCTGTTAGAGCCTTTTTAAACATTTTCAAAAAAACATTGCATTATGAAGTTGCATTTGTTATTATGAAAGACGTTGATTAGAAGGATCCATCATTGACTTAAGCATATGTTTATGATAAAGTAACTAAGGTGAACTGAATACTCGTTTGTAGAAGAAGGAGCTGCCCGCTTCTCGCCTGATTGACGCAGATTCAAGCTGTTGACAGGTTAATGGTTTATTGTTATTCAACTAGTCTATTTGTGCGTGAATACAGTGCGGGTTCCTTGTACCCGTACTTTTTTAATGCTCATTTTTGGGCAGCAATTTGAAACAAACATCGTATTCTTTGAAAAAACCTTGGAGGTGGCTAATTATTAGCAAAGATATGTTGGTAAATGAAGGCATTCGTGCCCGTGAACTTCGTCTCGTCGACCATAATGGTGAACAGCTGGGAGTTAAATCCCGAAATGAAGCACTTGAAATCGCTGCTCGTGTAAATCTTGACCTTGTTCTTGTTGCTCCAAACGCAAAACCTCCTGTTGCCCGTATTATGGACTATGGGAAATTCCGTTTCGAACAACAGAAGAAAGATAAAGAAGCACGTAAAAATCAAAAAGTGATCAACATTAAGGAAGTTCGTTTGAGTCCTACAATTGATGAGCATGATTTTAATACAAAGCTTCGTAATGGCCGCAAATTCTTGGAAAAAGGCGATAAAGTTAAAGCTTCTATCCGCTTTAGAGGACGTGCGATTACTCACAAAGAAATCGGACAACGTGTATTAAATCGTTTTGCTGAAGAGTGTAATGATTTAGCAACGGTTGAATCTGCTCCGAAAATGGACGGTCGAAGCATGTTCTTAGTTTTAGCACCAAAAATTGAAAAGTAATGTTTTGAGGAGGAAGACACTATGCCAAAAATGAAGACACACCGTGGCGCAGCAAAACGCTTCAAAAAAACAGGTTCTGGAAAATTGAAACGTTCGCAAGCTTATACAAGCCACTTGTTTGCAAATAAATCGACAAAACAAAAACGTAAGCTACGTAAAGCAGCAATGGTATCTAAAGGTGATTTCCGCCGTATTCGCCACTTGCTAGACAATCTGAAATAAGATCCAATTAGGAGGGAATTATTATGCCACGTGTAAAAGGCGGTACAGTTACCCGCAGACGTCGTAAAAAAGTATTAAAATTAGCTAAAGGTTATTTTGGTTCAAAACATAGATTATTTAGAGTAGCAAATCAACAAGTAATGAAATCTTATATGTACGCTTATCGCGATCGTCGCAACAAAAAGCGTGACTTCCGTAAATTATGGATTACACGTATTAACGCTGCAGCTCGCATGAACGGACTATCATACAGCCGTTTAATGCACGGCTTAAAAGTAGCTGGTATCGAAGTAAACCGCAAAATGCTTGCAGATCTTGCAGTTTCTGATGCACAAGCATTTGCAGAACTAGCAAACAAAGCAAAAGCATCTCTTTAATTTTTATAAAAAAGCCATTCTCCGATATAAATGGAGAGTGGTTTTTTGTTTTATTAAAGTTATTTTAGATAATTAAATAGATGATGGTAGATGGGAAGTTATTGATATGAGGAATTATTCCTTCTCTCAAGGTGGATTGCTACGGCAACTATAAAACGTTTCTTAATAAAAGAGCTACATTCGAGAAAGAAATTGTGAAAAGAAAATATCCTTCTCGAATTCGACATTAATCAATATGGAAGCTCCGACAAGGAAAATTTATTCCAAATCTCAGTTACATCTAATAGAATTTCTAAAATACTGGATATTGTTTCAAATCCTATGTAAATTTTAAATAGGTTGTTTTATAAAAAGGGGTGTGTGACTATGAGGTTCTTATTAATCTGGTATTTTATTATTATCAATGTTTTCGGTATACAAATCATGAAAAGCGATAAGAGAAGAGCTATACACCATCAGAGGAGAATTAGTGAAAAAAATCTTTGGATAGTTGCTCTAATGGGGGGAGCACCAGGGACTTTTATCGGTATGAAGGTGTATCGACATAAAACAAAGCATTTTCAGTTTAAATACGGATTTCCTATTTTGGCAATAATTGATTTGTTTATTTATTTTTACCTTTTCACCCTTGTGTCATAACAGACGAGCAGGAAAAATAAAATAGTGTTAGGAAAGCAGGTGATCACGATGAATGAACAGTTACTGATCATGCTTGCAATAATGGAAGGAACGGGGATGCTAGCACCTTTTATCTTTATTCTTTTTCATGTTCTTAGACAATTTTTATTTATCCCTGTCGTTCTCCTCTGTATGGCTGGAGGAATTCTCTTTGGAAGTTTCCTAGGAACTGTATATTCAATGGCGGGATTACTTCTTCTTTCTTCTTTATTTTATTTTTGCATAAGAAAAATGCCAAGGACGCATGCTAAATTAATGAAAATAAAATATAAATGGTTTGGACGTTACACAAAAATGACTGTAGGGCAAATAGCAGTATTAAGGCTCATTCCATTTTTCCATTATCACTTACTGAATTTGTGCTTACTAGAAAGAAGACCTGACTTTCGTGGCTTTATTAAAGGGTCGTTTGCGACAAATTTACCACTAGCTTTTTTTTATACCGTATTTGGGGAATTTATTACCCACTTTACTCCTACAATTGCAGTAGTCATTATTGGCTCGCTCCTATTGCTGTTTTATATTCTTCGTGAAAAAATAGCTATCATTGCCTGGGAAGATTTTTTCAAGCAATCAAACCAAGGAAAAAACCCCTGTTAAAGGTAAAAACAGGGGTTTCAGCTTGATAACAAACGCTAGATTCTGTGTTGTCTATTTCTTGAAGTTTTTAATGAAACGGCAATTTATCTAGAGAAATCTTCACGCATAAAAAGTAGAAAGTTCAACTACTTTGAATAAACTTGGAAAATAATTAAGACTTCTTTTTTGCCATTAATTCTTTTATCGGACTTTTCCAGTCGATTTCACTTTCTGGATACCGAAGTTTAACCTCATTTTCAATAAAAATAAAATCGTCATAGGACAAGCCTTTGAGAAGATCGGCATTATGCGGCCATATGAAAATCGATACAACCTCAAATGAGCGATCAGTCGTTCCCAAGTATTTTTCGCCTTCAAACATGACACCATTGAAAGTAATAAGGAAATTTTTTCTTATATTATCAGGAATATCATAGAAAAAATACTTTTTTTGTTCGTGGGCACTTTCGAGTTTTCTCTTCGGGTCAATTATAAACTTGACTATCTTATAAATGAGGTAAATAATAAATGCAAAAATCACGAGTCTCAGCAAAAAGATCATGAAGAGGCCTCCATTCGAGTAATCTTATCCACCTATACGTCTAAATAGTGAAAAGGTTTCAATTTCTGTTATAATTTTTTTGGAGGGATAAAGAAATGAAATTAGAAGAAATGTTTTCCATGCAGGCTGAGCTAGATAAATACATAGAGAACGAACATGGGCTAGAGAACCATAAATTATTGGAAGAAAAGATTTTAGCCTTGCTCGTTGAAATTGGTGAACTGGCGAATGAAACAAGATGCTTTAAATTTTGGAGTAAAAAACCTGCATCAGAAAACCATGTTATATTAGAAGAATTTGTTGATGGGTTTCATTTTATTCTTTCAATTGGCCTTGAACTCGGATTTTCAAATGAACCTATTTCAATCGTATCATCAGAAGGAAATGAAGATTTAGTCCAAAGCTTTTTAAAAATATACTTCCTTGTTGATGAACTTCGGACAAAAAGGTCATTTGACAGTTATGAAGAATTAATGCGCCAATACTTTATTCTTGGGCAATCATTAGGTTTTTCGATTTCGGATGTTCACAACGCCTATAAGGCTAAAAATGAAGTGAACTACAAAAGGCAACAAGAGGGGTATTAATTAATTTTTATTATATGGAGGTTGCAAAATGCAAAAATTTGATGAAACATTAACAATGCTAAAAGATTTAACAGATGCGAAGGGAATCCCTGGAAACGAAAGGGAACCGAGAGAAGTAATGAAAAAATACATAGAGCCTTTCGCAGATGAAATCGAAACTGATGGACTTGGGAGTTTGATTGCCAAAAAAGTTGGAGATGCAAATGGACCCAAAATAATGATTGCCGGTCATTTGGATGAAGTCGGTTTTATGATTACTCAAATTGATAAAAAAGGATTTTTACGATTCCAAACTGTCGGTGGCTGGTGGTCTCAAGTTATGCTTGCACAGCGTGTAACGATTGTAACAGAAAAAGGTGATATTACGGGTGTGATTGGTTCAAAACCTCCACATATTTTATCTGCAGAAGTGCGAAAAAAACCAGTAGACATTAAAGATATGTTTATTGATATTGGTGCTTCAAGCCGTGAAGAAGCAATGGAGTGGGGAGTACGCCCAGGAGACATGGCAGTTCCGTATTTTGACTTTACTGTAATGAACAATGAAAAACATTTACTTGCAAAAGCTTGGGATAACCGTATTGGCTGTGCGATTGCAATTAATGTATTAAAAAATTTGAAAGATGAAAAACATCCGAATGTCGTTTATGGTGTTGGAACGGTACAAGAGGAAGTTGGCTTAAGAGGTGCAAAAACTGCTGGAAATAAAGTTCAGCCTGATATTTCCATTGCTGTAGATGTTGGGATTGCTGGAGATACTCCAGGAGTTAGTGAAAAAGAAGCAATGGGTAAGATGGGAGATGGACCGCAAATAATTTTATATGATGCATCCATGGTTTCGCATAAAGGGCTTCGTGATCTTGTAACAAAGACAGCAGATGAATTAGGAATTCCTTATCAGTTTGATGCAATTCCTGGTGGTGGAACAGATGCAGGAGCAACTCACTTAGTTCATGAGGGAGCACCATCTCTAGCTATCACAATTGCTACACGTTATATCCATACACATGCTGGAATACTACATCGTGACGACTTTGAAAATGCGGTTAAGCTGATTACAGAAGTTGTAAAGCGTTTAGATCGGAAAACGGTAGATGAAATAACATTTGGATAAATCTTAAAAACGGGAGACGCATGAAAAGTCATGCGTCTCCTTTATTTTAATCCTTGTTCTAATGTGCCTAGCATCATGTTTTTCTCTTGTTCATCTGCGTTTTGCCAAATTACTTCAAATAATACACCTAGCCCCGGGAGTAGTTTTTCCTCTCCGCGCTGAATGGCATCAATGATTGTATCCCTTAACTGGTCTTGTGAGTTTCCTGAAATATTGTGAATTACGGCATTTCTTATATTGATATCCATGAATGTGTATCTCCTTTCTATGTAAGTTCAACTTAGTTTTTCGCAAAACCTCAAGAATATGTATAATAGTATAAGAATGAATTGAAAGGACCTGACTGATGGAATATATTCAATCAACGAAAAATTCACGAGTTAAAGAATGGAAAAAGCTTCTCACGAAAAAAGAGCGGGATTTAACAGGAAGATATATTATTGAAGGGGAACATCTAATTGAGGAAGCATTGAAAACGAATGATGTAATTGAAATAATCCTCCAAGAAAACATTCAGATCCCAGACTCATGGATGTTTCGTGACATGCCATCAATAACGAAGATAACCGCCGATATAAGCAAAATTATTTCAGATACAAAAACTCCACAAGGGATTTTCGCCATTTGCCGTAAAAAAGAGATAACGATTAATTTAACAAAACAGAAACGATTTTTATTATTTGATGGAGTACAAGATCCGGGTAACATAGGTACGATGATACGTACTGCTGATGCAGTGGGGGTTGACGTGGTAATAGTTGGGGAAGGCACAGGAGATATATATAATCCGAAAGTTATCCGTTCAGCACAAGGCAGTCATTTTCATTTGCCTATTGTTTCCGGTGATATACATACATGGATTGAATCATTTAAAAAGTCCGATATTCCCGTCTATGGAACAGCTTTAGAGGGAGCTGTATCTTATAAGGAAATTGCTCCAACCGAGTCTTTTGCATTAATAGTGGGAAACGAAGGTGCTGGAGTAGCGCCTGATATTCTCAAAAATACAGATAAAAACCTCTATATTCCCATTTATGGACAGAGTGAATCTCTAAATGTAGCAGTTGCTGCAGGCATTCTTTTATATTATTTGCGAAATTAGGTTTGAAATTGCTGAACATAACATCTATAATGTTTTGTATATCTAAATAAAGAAAATGACTGTGACGGAGAAAAGTACCCTAAGAGAAAACTACCAGGAAGAAAATGCCTTGACTGTGAGCATTTTCAGTGGAATCTAGGTGAAGTTCACCTCCTGAGTCGGTATCGGGACCGTATTGAATATCCAGTGTACGTAAAGATACCCCGGCGATTGCCGTTATGACAATGAAGTGAACATAAATTGAAAAGCGGATGCATTGAGTGCAGGTGCTAGACAATATGTTTATAAGGGTGGTACCGCGACCTAAGCCTCGTCCCTTTTTGGGATTGGGGCTTTTTTTGTTGTTTAGGAAATTATAGAGTGGAACCTTGTGGATAACTTTTAAGAAAGTAGTTTCGTCTTAAGCAAGCAGCCAGGCGGCTACTAGCAAATTTTTGGTTTCTGTTTGCGTAAGTCAACAGGGGCACGCCTTTTAGGCTCACCGTGTTTCCTTTATCTCATCAGAACCCCAAAGAGGAACATCGACGTCCCCACATCTTTGTTGTCAAGTAGGTCGCTGAACAGGCACATTCGCTTTTGATCTATTCTTTTAAATAGAAGGAGGAAATTATTGTGGAAGAAAAGCTAAAACAATTAGAAGCAGAGGCATTGGCTAAAATCAATGATGCAAATGATTTAAAAGCATTGAATGAAGTCAGAGTTGCCTATTTAGGAAAAAAAGGCCCAATCACGGAAGTGCTTAGGGGCATGGGGAAATTATCTGCTGAAGAGCGTCCTAAAATGGGTGCACTTGTGAATGTTCTAAGAGAAAAAATTACAGAAGAAATAGGTATTAAACAACAAGAATTAGAAGAGGCCGCAGTTCGCAAACAGCTTGAAGATGAAACAATCGATATTACTCTTCCGGGAAGACCTGTTAACACTGGTAGCCGCCATCCACTTACAAAAATTATTGAAGAAATAGAAGATCTTTTTATTGGCATGGGTTATAAAGTGGCGGAGGGTCCTGAGGTAGAAAAAGACTACTACAACTTTGAAGCACTTAATTTGCCAAAAGGGCACCCAGCTCGCGATATGCAAGATTCATTTTACATTACTGAAGAAATCTTACTTCGTACTCATACATCACCTGTTCAAGCAAGGACAATGGAAAAACATGAGGGGAAAGGTCCAGTAAAAATCATTTGTCCAGGTAAAGTATATCGACGCGATAATGATGATGCGACCCATTCACATCAATTTACTCAAATAGAAGGTTTGGTCATTGATGAAAATATTACTATGGGAGATTTGAAAGGGACCCTTGAAGTGTTCGCGAAAAAAATATTCGGAGATGATCGAGAAATACGCTTGCGTCCAAGCTTCTTTCCATTTACAGAACCGTCTGTAGAAATGGACATTTCTTGTAAAATCTGTGGTGGAGAAGGCTGTCGTGTTTGTAAACAAACAGGTTGGATTGAAATTCTAGGAGCAGGCATGGTCCATCCAAATGTGCTTGAAATGGCCGGCTTTGATTCGAAAAAATACACAGGATTTGCTTTCGGGATGGGTCCAGAAAGAATTGCCATGTTGAAATATGGTGTCGATGATATTCGTCATTTTTACACGAATGACGTTCGCTTTTTACAACAATTTGAGGTTCAAGAATAATATCGGGAGGGTAAAACATGCTTGTTTCATATAAATGGCTACAAGATTACGTTGATCTTAAGGGCGTAACAGCACGTGAGTTAGCCGAAAAAATTACAAGAAGTGGTATCGAAGTTGATGGAGTTGAACAATTAAGCGCGGGGATGAAAGATGTAGTTGTTGGTCATGTGCTTGAATGTGAAAAGCATCCGGAAGCAGATAAATTAAATAAGTGTCAAGTGGATATTGGTGAAGGTACACCTGTGCAAATCATTTGCGGAGCACCAAATGTTGCAAAAGGACAAAAAGTTGCCGTAGCAAAGGTAGGAGCTATCCTTCCGGGCAACTTCAAAATTAAAAAGGCTAAGCTTCGTGGAGAAGAATCGAACGGAATGATTTGCTCCCTTCAAGAATTAGGAATTGAAGGAAAGCTAGTAGCAAAAGAATTCGCTGAAGGAATTTACGTATTTCCTGAAAATACAGAAGTCGGTGCAGACGCTTTGCATCTATTAAATTTAGACGATGAGGTATTAGAGCTTGATTTGACACCGAATCGCGCAGATGCTCTAAGTATGTTAGGTGTGGCATATGAAACAGCAGCGATTTTGAATAAAGAAGTAAAATTGCCGGAAATTGCATTAAATGCATCGAATGAAAAAGCAGAGGACTATATTTCTGTTCAAATTGATGCAAAAGAGGATAATCCTTTATATACAGCAAAAATAATTAAAAATGTAAAAATTGGCCCATCGCCACTTTGGTTACAAACACGACTTATGTCTGCAGGAATCAGACCGCATAATAATGTCGTTGACGTAACAAACTTTATTTTACTTGAATATGGCCAGCCGCTTCACGCATTTGATTATGACCGCTTCGGTTCCAAAGAAGTAGTTGTACGTCTAGCTCATGAAGGTGAAAAAATTGTGACCCTTGATGATACAGAGCGTACGTTGACTGCTGACCAACTTGTCATTACGAATGGAGCAGAGCCTGTAGCATTAGCTGGTGTTATGGGAGGAGCAAATTCTGAAGTTGGCAATGATACTACAACAATCCTATTAGAGTCTGCGTATTTTGCTGGTCAATCAATTCGAAACACATCTAAGCATCACGGATTACGCAGTGAAGCTAGCAGCCGTTATGAAAAGGGTGTAGATCCTGCGAGAGTACATCCAGCTGCAGAACGTGCAGCACAACTAATTGCAGAACTTGCAGATGGAGAAGTTCTTGAAGGTATCGTAGAGGCTAATTATTTGCAAATTGAACCTGCGGTTGTTTCTATTACGCTAGAAAAAATAAATCGTGTACTTGGAACGGAAATTAATAAAGAGAGCGTAATTGACATTTTCAATCGCTTAAATTTCGAAGTGTCTACCGAGGATGAAAACTTTATTGTTACAGTTCCTACTCGTCGTGGAGATATTACGATTGAGGAAGATTTAATAGAAGAAGTGGCTCGACTTTATGGATACGATAATCTTCCTAAAACATTGCCAAGAGGTGCTTCTTTACCTGGAGGATTAAGTGTAGTCCAGGCAAGAAGAAGAGCAGCAAGAGGTTTTCTTGAAGGGGCTGGTCTCTATCAAGCTATTACTTATTCCTTAACGAGCGAAGAAAAAGCCACTCGTTTTGCTATTGAATCACGCGAACCTGTTAAATTAGCTATGCCTATGAGTGAGGAAAGAAGTAGACTAAGATTGAGTATTATTCCACAACTTTTGGAATCAGTCTCTTATAACTTAGCTCGCCAACATGATTCTGTTTACTTATATGAAATTGGTTCCGTCTTTTTAAGCAATGGTCAAGATATGCAGCCTGAAGAACGTGAACATATCGCAGGGGCACTTACTGGCCTTTGGGTGGAAAATGAATGGCAAGGTGAAAAAAGGCCAGTCGATTTCTTTGTAGCAAAAGGAATTGTAGAAGGCTTATTAGATAAACTAGGAGTATCAACTAATATAGAATACCGAAGAGCAGAACTTGAAGGTATGCATCCGGGTAGAACAGCGGAAATACTACTATCAGGTGAAGTTATTGGATATGTTGGTCAAGTACACCCACATGTACAAAAAGCGCTTGATTTAAAAAATACGTATGTTTTCGAGATCAAAGCAGGACCGTTATTTAATTACGAATTGCCTCCACTTGTATATGTACCAATTCCACGTTTCCCATCTATTACTAGGGATATCGCATTAGTGGTAGATAAAGAAGTAAGTGCAGGAACATTGTCAGCTATTATTAAAGAAGCTGGTAAAAAATTACTAAAATCTGTTCGTGTGTTTGATTTATACGAAGGTGAGCATATGGAAAAAGGTAAAAAATCTATCGCCTTCTCCCTAACATATTCTAATCCAGAAAGAACACTAACTGACGAGGAAGTTGTAAAAGCTCATAATAAAGTTCTTGCTGAATTAAAGGAAAAAGCAGGAGCAGAATTAAGAGGATAGTAAGAAGAAAAGCGGAAGCACATTGCTCATCGACGTAAAAACTACAGACCCTTCGACTGAGATAAAGGAAACACAATGAGTCCGTAAGGGCGAATTGATGTTGACTTATCGTAAGAAGATGGGTAAGAAGTTTTCAAGTCGATAGGTGCTGCAGCTAGACAAAGAAAAGCGGCAGCACCTTGCCCTTGGACGTAAAAACTACAGACCCTTCGACTGAGATAAAGGAAACACAATGCGTCCGTAAGGGCGAATTGATGTTGACTTACGCAAAAGAGACAGGTAAGAAGTTTTCTAGTCGATAGGTGCTGGACTTAGACAATTAAGCAACGCGAGCTAAATGCTCGCGTTTTTGCATTCTCACTTAACAAAGAGTAGGAAATTCTATACAATCATAAATATAGGCTGAATTCGTAAGTTTTGTTGTTATTGTAAAAGTTTAATAAAGAAAAGGAATTTTAGCGGTTCTTATAAAGTTAGAAGCTTCTTTCTCATTATTTTATATGAATAAAAATACAACAACTTTTGATAAAAGGAGCCAAAAGATAATAACTACTAAAGGACGGACAACATGAAGAAAAAACGTTTGTTAATATATTTATTTTTGTTTTTTGCAATAATTACTGTTGTAACTGTTCAAGGAAGAACAAGTTCTCAGCAATTTTCCCCCGACAAAGTCACAAGCTATGTAAATGGTGTGGGAATGGGGATACAAGATTTATATAAAAAAGTGCCAATCAATGATATTAGAGAAAGTAATACTATTTCAAAATCACAATTAGATCATTTAATAGGTGGAATAGACCGAGTATTTTCAAGCTACTCCGATTTAAAAACAATGGGGATTAATTTTCATTTTATAAAAGAAGATGAGGTAAATAAAACAGATTTCGTGTTGGAACATATCTTTTCTTCACTACTCGAGCTAAAAAATTCTACAAAAGGTGATATCGTCCTTACAAAAAAACAAATGGATGTAATCGAAGAGCTCTATATTTATTTGTGGGATATATACCAACTCGAGATATATGATAAAGAATTAAATGTTATTTTACTAAGCATAGAGGATGTGAGTAAAAAATATGAAGCCTTGGGGGAAGTTTCTTTCCAGCCGTAATTTGTGGATTTTGTTCTTTATTCTTTTTCTAACAGCTTGCTCAGAAAATAAAGAAGAAAAGAATTCTCTTCCTAGCGAAGAAAATCAACCGACATTTGGACATAAAAGTGAGTATACACTTGCGGACAAACTAGAAGTACCATGGTCTATTACAAATAAGGATGATATGTTTTATATAAGTGAAAGACATGGGACAATTACATCTTTTCATGAATCTTCCGGAAAGACCGAAAGATTGCCCGTACATTTCCGTAAGAAGCTGTTTACCGGCGGGGAAGGCGGACTTTTAGGGATTGAACTTGTTCCTAATACAAATATAGAAGCCTTTGTTTACCATACTTATGAAGAAAGTGGAAATGTCTTTAATCGTGTCATTCGTATCGTAAAAGAAAAGGATGCATGGCGTGAAACAGAAGTGCTTATAGAAAAAATACCTGGAACCCAAATTCATAATGGTGGCCGAATTAAGATAGGTCCTGATAAAAAGCTCTATATCACAACGGGTGATGCGGCGGTTCCAGAATCTGCTCAAAATACTGAAAACCTGTCGGGGAAAATATTACGAATTGAATTTGATGGTTCCATTCCTTCTGATAATCCATTTAAAGGTTCTCCTGTCTATACATATGGTCATCGTAATCCTCAGGGACTTGCATGGACAGAAGGTGGACAGTTGTATGAAACGGAGCATGGCCAAAGTGCGCACGATGAGATTAATATGATAATTCCTGGGAATAATTACGGATGGCCGGATATTCAAGGTGATGAGCAGAAAGCCGATATGGAAACACCAATCTATCATACAAATGGAGACACGTGGGCACCAAGTGGAATGCTTTATCATAATGGGAAATTATATATTGCCTCTTTAAGAGGGGAGGCGATTAGAGTCTATGATATTGAACGAAAAGAGGTAAACATTCAAATAAAGGGTTATGGCCGTATTCGGGATATTTTCTTTAAGGATGCCTCTTTGTATTTTATTACTAATAATACGGACGGAAGAGGAACACCAGCAGAAAACGACGATCGTCTAATTAAAATTGAATTGAAATAAGGTTGGGTCGCTAACCCAACCTTATTATATTCCTGCTATTTTCCTCGCCTTGTTAGTATTTGCAAAGTGAAGTTTTGTAAATTGATTCAAAGATGATAATCCTTTTGTTTTGATAAGTCTAGCAGCATCGTGATCTACTTTATGGCCAGCACCTTTTGTCAATGAAAAACCTGCTTTTTTGCTTAACTCATCAAAGGCTTTTAAAAAAGCATATCTTGCCAAAATTGAGGCTGCAGCGACAGACAGGTGGATGCTTTCCGCTTTTGTACTAAAATACACATTTTCTCGCAAGATTTCTTTCTGTCCTTGTAAATGGCGGTAATATGTAGTAGCCTCTGCAAACTGATCAATGAGAATAGCATCGGGCTTCTCGGGTTCAATTTTTTTAAGTAAATGATTTAAAGCCTGATTATGTAGGATCGCTGTAATCTTGCCTTGGGTCATTCCTGATGACTGTAATTTATTATATTTTTCATTCGTCAATGTTAACAGACTATAAGGAAGAAAGGTAATTAAGTCTTTGGCAATTTTAATGATTTGTGAATCCGTTAAATCCTTTGAGTCTTTTACTCCAAGCTCTTTTAATAGTAACATTTGGTCGGTTTTTACATATGCTGCAACAACCGTCATCGGACCAAAATAATCACCTTTCCCTACTTCGTCTGATCCAATGGCAGACAAGGAAGAGAAATTTGGTGGAAGTGAGATTCCAGATGATTTTCTTACGATAGGTTTTTCCAATTTTTCAGTAGAAGCACCCCATTGTTTGGCTTCTTCCAAGTTGCCCGCTCCTTGGAACATTACTTTTCCGGAGCGATAGGCAGTTATGGTGCAACCATTTTTCTTTGCAATAAAAATGGCTCCAGGAGGAGTTTTATTCGTTTTATAACCTTCGTAAAACGAGTTAATTTTTTCTAAATTTGCAGAGGATAATTGAATTACGATATTAGCCAAAAGAAAACATCCTTTCTATGATTAAAGCAGTTTCCAATATATAAATTCACTAATCTTCCTATAAAATCCTTTACCATTTGTCCCTCATCTTTAGACAATATATTCCCATCCATTTTCTTTCATGATATGATATGGAATAGGATTCTTGCGATTGGAGGCTAATGGGTTGGCGGAAAATGAAAAAATTAGGGCCATTGTCATGATTTATGGACAACAGTATACCATTTCCGGAACTGAAACGACAGGGCATATGCAGCAAGTTGCTGCGATTGTCGATAATAAAATGCGTGAAATACATTCTGTAAATCCTAATCTTAATACGAGTTCACTGGCCGTATTGACAGCCGTTAATACGATCCATGAATATATTAAACTACAAGAAAAATATGAAAAACTTGTAGAGGAATTTAAACAATTAAAGGACTGAATTTTTATGCTTGACCTTATATTATTAGGTATTCTTATTTTTGGATTTTTAATAGGACTAAGAAGGGGCTTTATCCTGCAGTTAATACATATGGTAGGATTTATAGTTTCATTGATTATTGCTTATAACTATTACGAAGAACTTGCTCCATTACTTAAGCTTTGGATTCCATATCCGGATTTAAGCAGTGATGCAACTTTTAAAATGGTGTTAGATGGAATAAGTTTCGATGATGCTTTTTATCGTGTTATTGCTTTTGCCATCATTTTCTTTGCTGTTCGAATTGTACTTGGAATTATTGGTTCTGCTCTTGATATTGTTGCAAGCCTCCCAATTATTAAGTTCGTTAATATTTGGGCAGGAGGTATTCTTGGATTAATAGAAATGTATTTGCTAATTTTTATACTTTTATATATTGCTGCCCTTGTACCGCTTGCGATGGTTCAAACCGCTTTAAATGATTCTGCTATAGCTGATATAATATTAAAAAATACACCATATTTTTCAGAAGAAGTAAAAAAATGGTGGCTCGATTATATTAAACAATAAGTGGCCGTCCCTAAAAAGAGTGGGAACCCATAAAGGGAACCCCAAACTTTATTAGGGCGGCCTCTTTTGTTAATATAGGGTCTAAGAGAATGAACGAACGGCTGGTGAAATAATATGAAAATAAATAAAAAGGACATTATACGTTTACTTGAACAAATTGCGATATATATGGAGCTTAAGGGTGAAAATCCATTTAAGATTGCGGCTTTCAGAAAGGCAGCGGGAGCTCTGGAAACGGATGATCGCAGCCTTTCTGAAATCACGACGTTTACTGATATTCCCGGAATTGGAAAAGGGACAGGTGCTGTGATAGATGAGTTTATAAAAGAAGGGACTTCATCTGTATTACAAGAATTAAAGGAAGAAGTTCCAAAAGGATTAATCCCTTTATTACAATTGCCTGGGCTTGGTGGAAAGAAAATTTCAAAATTGTATCAAGAACTTGGTGTAGAAGATATCAACTCTTTAAAGGAAGCTTGTGAAAATAATCAAGTGGCTGGTTTAAAAGGATTTGGGAAAAAAACACAAGATAACATTCTTGCTTCCATTGCCCAATTAGGTTCTCAGCCAGACCGCCTTCCGATTGGTTACATGCTTCCGATTGCAAGACATATTGAATCTTATCTAGAGCAGATAAAGGAAATATGTGCTTTTTCAAAAGCAGGAAGTTTAAGAAGGACTAGAGAAACTATTAAAGATCTCGATTTTATTATTGCGACGAATTCACCTTTAGTGGTTAGAGACCAACTCCTTGCTATAGATGGAGTTAAGGAAGCAACAGCAAGTGGAGAAACAAAAGTTACGATTATAATGAATGGCAGGTACGAGATTTCCGTAGATTTTAGATTAGTAGCTCCAGAAGAATATGCAACAGCTTTACATCATTTTACTGGGTCAAAAGATCATAATGTCAGAATGAGACAGCTTGCAAAAGAAAGAGGAGAAAAAATCAGTGAGTATGGTGTAGAAAATGTTGAAACTGGTGAAGTCTTAACATTTAAAAGTGAACAAGACTTTTTCAGTCACTTCGGATTGCCATTTATTCCTCCTGAAATTAGAGAAGATGGAAAAGAAATCGAAATTTACAGCTCCGATACTAGCTTGATCTCGTTGGAAGACATTAGAGGAGATCTTCACATGCATACTACGTGGTCTGATGGAGCTTATTCTATAGAGGAAATGGTAGAAGCATGCAGGAAAAAGGGCTATAAATATATGGCCATTACGGATCATTCTGAGTTTTTACGAGTGGCTAATGGACTTTCGGTAGAACGAATAAAACTACAAAATGAAGAGATTCGAGCATTAAATGAAAAATATGACGATATATTAATTTTATCTGGAATAGAAATGGATATCCTTCCTGATGGAAGCTTGAATTACTCAGATGATGTGTTGGCGGAGCTTGATTTTGTGATTGCATCGATTCATTCTAGCTTCTCTCAACCGCGAGAAAAAATTATGAAGCGCCTTTACAATGCATTAAAAAACCCTCATGTTGATATGATTGCTCATCCGACTGGAAGGTTAATCGGAAGAAGAGACGGATATGATGTTGATATTGATTTATTGATTAAACTGGCGAAAGAAACGAATACTGCGCTTGAATTGAATGCAAATCCCGAAAGGCTTGATTTAAGTGCTGAATATTTGAAAAAAGCGATAGAAGCAGGTGTTATGGTATCCATTAATACAGACGCCCATAATATTCAAAGTCTAGAATTTATGGATATAGGCGTATCATCCGCTAAAAAAGGATGGGTGAAAAAAACATCAGTCCTCAATGCGATGGAACCACATGAATTGCTGCAATTTTTAAAGAGAAATGATTAGGACGGAGTTTTTAAAGATGAACATAAAAATATTAAAAACCCTTGAATTTAATAAAATCCTAACTCAGTTAGAGGAATTTGCCTCTTCTGTGTTAGGAGTAGAAAAAATAAAAAACTTAAAGCCATCTACAGAACTTAGTGAAGTAGTGGAGATGCAGAATGAAACCGATGAAGCTGCTCATGTGCTTAGGCTAAAAGGACATGCTCCTCTTAGTGGAATTCATAATATTAAACCTCACGTAAAAAGAGCGGAAATTGGCGGGGTTTTAAACGCGATTGAATTAATGCAAACTGCTAGTACTATATATGCTGGTCGCTCTATTAAGCGCTATATTGAAGGGTTATTGGAAAATGAAGTAGAAATTCCAATACTGGAAGATAAAGTGAATCAAATTGTTATTTTAACTGATCTTGAAAAACAAATAAAAAATGCAATTGATGAAAATGGAGAGGTCCTTGATTCAGCTAGTGATACTCTTAGAAGTATTAGACAACAAGCAAGACGCAGTGAAGGGAAAATTAGAGAAAAACTGGAAGGCTTAATCAGGAATAGAAATGCTCAAAAGATGTTATCCGACTCGATTATAACAATTAGAAATGAGCGTTATGTTATCCCGGTTAAACAGGAATATCGCGCTCATTACGGTGGAATTGTTCATGATCAATCTTCGTCAGGGCAAACACTTTTTATTGAACCACAAGCAATCGTTGAATTAAACAATGCTCTAAGAGAGTTGCAGTTAAAGGAAAAGCAGGAGATTGAAAGAATTCTTGCAGAGCTTTCAGCTATGGTAGCTGAATCTGGTGAAGATTTAAATCATCTAGTTGGAATATTGGCAGAGTTAGATTTTATTTTTGCGAAAGCTCGTTTTGGAAAAGAAATGAAAGCGACAAAACCTAAAATCAATCAAGATGGAATCATTCGCTTGTTTAAGGCTCGTCATCCTTTATTACCTATTGGAGAGGCTATTGCCAATGATATTACTCTAGGTGATGAGTATACTTCTATGGTTATTACTGGCCCGAATACTGGTGGTAAAACAATCACATTAAAAACAGTCGGATTATTGACGCTCATGGGACAGGCAGGATTGCAAATACCTGCATCAGAAGGATCGGAAGTTGCAGTTTTCAAAGAAGTATTTGCTGATATAGGAGACGAACAGTCGATTGAACAATCATTGAGTACATTTTCCTCCCATATGGTCAATATAGTAGATATTTTAAAGAAAGTGGATCAAGAGAGTCTTGTCCTTTTTGACGAGCTTGGAGCAGGTACAGATCCACAAGAGGGTGCTGCTCTTGCCATTTCCATTTTGGATGAAGTATATCAGCGAGGAGCGCATGTTATTGCAACAACTCACTATCCGGAACTAAAAGCGTATGGCTACAATCGTCCTGGTGTTATAAATGCAAGTGTAGAATTCGATGTAGAGACATTACGACCAACATATAAATTGTTGATAGGGATCCCTGGTAGAAGTAATGCTTTCGAGATTTCAAAAAGGCTTGGACTTTCGGATTCCGTTATTTCATATGCAAGAACTATGATTGATACAGAAAGTAACGAAGTTGAAAATATGATTGCCTCATTGGAAAAAAGCCGGAAAGAAGCTGAATACGAGTATAAGGAAGCTCACGACTATTTAAAAAATGCCGAAAAATTATTTAACGATTTACAACAGCAAATGATTGAATTTTATGATCGAAAGCAAAAAATGTATGACGATGCAGAAGTAAAAGCAGCTAAAGTCATTGAAAAAGCAAAAAACGAAGCTGAACAAGTGATGGCAGAGCTACGACAAATGCGACTTGAAGGTGGTACCCAAGTAAAAGAACACGAATTGATAGAAGCTAGACGAAAGTTAGATACTGCACTTCCAAAATTAGATAAAATGACAGATCCGACAAAAGATCATAAGCAAAAGCGTGAGTTCCAGCCTGGCGATGAAGTAACCGTAACAACATTTGGTCAAAAAGGTCATTTGATTGAAAAAGTTGGTACTGATGAATGGCAAGTACAGATTGGAATTATGAAAATGAAGGTTCTTGAGAAAAATTTAGTTTTCATAAAAGGTGAAGAGAAAAAAGAAACGAAGCCACTTGCCACAATAAAAGGAAGAGACTTCCATGTGAAATTAGAATTAGACTTGCGTGGAGAACGTTATGAAGACGCACTTCTTAAAGTAGAGAAATACATTGATGATGCCTTATTAGCAAACTATCCTCGTGTCTCGATCATTCATGGTAAAGGAACAGGTGCTCTTCGGACAGGAGTTACGGATTATTTGAAACATCACCGCTCTGTAAAACGTATAAGATTAGGTGAAGCGGGTGAAGGTGGAAGTGGTGTAACGATAGTAGAATTTAAATAATGCTATATTTCACCTAAGGGGGAAAATGGATGGACTCTTTTTGGGAAAATGCTTTTGTTCAAACAGCAGGCTATTATAGCGTGACGGTTCTATGTATTGTCTTGTTTTTATTTATTTTTGAATTAGTAACGAAGTACAATAATTGGGAGGAAATCAAAAAAGGAAATATTTCTGTTGCTATGGCTACAGGGGGAAAAATATTTGGGATTGCAAATGTTTTTAGACATTCTATCCTTCATCATGACACACTTTTTGTTATGATTGGTTGGGGGATATTTGGCTTTGTCCTACTATTGACTGGATATTTCATTTTTGAATTTTTAACCCCAAAATTTAAAATTGATGAAGAAATTGAAAAGGATAACCGCGCAGTGGGATTTATTTCACTTGTTATTTCCGTTGGACTTTCATATGTTATTGGAGCGGGAATCCCGTAAGAAAAGCGTAAGCGCCTGTTTATCGACGTACTAACTTCAGGTCCTCTGACTGAGATTAAGGAAACACAATGAGTCTGAGAAGGCCGACTTGATGTTGACTTATCGTAGGAATGAGGACAAGAAGTTAGCAAGTGATAGCCGTTGTAGCTAGATAAGTAGAAAAGCGTAAGCGCCTGTTTAACGACGTACTAACTTCAGGTCCTCTGACTAAGATTACGGAAACACAATGAGGCCGAGAAATAGTAATTGATGTTGACTTATCGTAGGAAGTACAAGAAGTTAGCAAGTCGATAGGCGTTGTAGCTGGACAAGGAGTAGAAGATTGTGGAAAAACTCGCGAAAGTGCTGCTCGTATTATGTGGCATTTTTTTTCTATTAGGTATTATTTATTTAATAAATACTTAAACGAGGTGTGAACGATTAAGCGGACCTGTTTTCGTTTTGATAAAATCAAATATAAATAAACATAGTCTTGCATAACAATTAACCAAAAACTGTAAAAGGCTCTGTCTAATAAGTCTCTAAAATAAGTGGAGGATAAAAGGGTCGGTTTTCTATTTTAAAAAGCACATAATCGATTTTTGCTCAATGTAGTTTTTTGCGGAAAGTGTGACCCTGCGGGAATACGGGAGCAGGGGAGATCCGCAGGAAGTAAGACTTAGCAGGCTAAGGGCGCTACTTCCTGTGGCAACACCTGCACTAGCACGTCCTGTGAGTCATAGCGCCGTACGAGCCGGAGCTAGACGGGCGTTTGGAGCCGGGGAAGCTCCTCGCTACGCCCGTGGAAAGCTAATAACTACAGCGTAAATCAATAATCCTGCAGGACTATTAAATAAAGGAGAGAGGGGCCTAACATAAGTCAATTAATACGACTTTTGGCGGGCCCTTTTATCGTTATATTTATTTTTCAATTGAAGCATCTGTAATATATTTATATTTTTCTTTATTTAGTTCTTCTTTTAGATAAAAACACTTTTCTAAATCAATATTATAAACATTGGCTATTCCAACTACATAATATAGGACATCATATAATTCTTCTTCAATCGTTCCTTTTATTGTATCGTGATGTTCCAATCTCTTGTCTTTTCTCAAAACTTCAGCAAGTTCTCCCACTTCTTCAATCAATTTTTGGAAATAAGCATGTTTCATTTCAGGCTTATAGTCCTTCTTCTTAATATAATTCTGTAACTCTTTAATAGTTATATTTTTTTTCATTTATTCTCCCTTAATGAAATTAACCATTTATTTTCTTTTTTCTAGTATTTATGTTTATAATTCTTCAACTTAACTTCGTTATATAAGAAAGTGCTTTTAATTAATTATTTACACACAAATCTAACCTATTTTCCAATGGCTTTTATTTTTTAGGAATATTTTTTAAATGCTGAACAATTTGTTCTGCAAGTAAATGTGTTTTTAAATCTCTATCATATGCTGTATAAGGTAAAGATTTATTTCGAACTAAATTTAAAAAATATGAAATAATATCGTGAAATCCTCTTTTTTCTAGTGTAGGTTGCCAGTCATCGCTTCCAAAACTGAGTATTTTTTTATTTTGATGCGAAGTTATATCACTCACATTTACTACTTTTCGCGTTTCACCAGGACTTTTTACCTCAACAATCTCTTCTGTTGTACCTGCATCACGGTTCATTATACCAATAGCGGTCCCCTCATTTGCTTCAAGCTGCAAAGTGACATGATGTAATTCTCCATTATTCTCTTTCCCACGTATGATCACTTCATTAATTGTATATGGGAATAAATAGAGGAGAGTATCAATGACATGAATAAAATCATCAAAAATGAAAGTCCTAATATCGTCAGGAAGATGACTGCGATTTTTCTGCATAATAATCATATTTGGATTCGATACTTCGGTTAATTGTCTATATGGAGGTGCGTATCGACGATTGAAACCGACCATAAGAATGAGTCCCTTACTTTTTGCTTTTTCAATTAATTTAGTAGAAGTATCTCCGAAGTATGTAATAGGCTTGTCTACATATACATGAATTCCGTAATCTAATAACTTATCAATTATTTCTTCGTGTGAACTTGTTGAGGAATGAACGAACGCTGCATCTATCTCACTTTCTAATAATTCTTCAAGATTTTGATAAACATGCTCAATATGATATGTAGCTGCAACGTCGTTGAGCGTTTCTTTATTTCTTGTAAAAATATGTAGTTCAATACCCTTCATTTGTGATAAAACAGGCAAATATGCTTTTTTTGCTATATCCCCGATCCCAATCATTCCTATTTTCATAATTATCTCCTAAATATTTAAATTTTTCTTTATCCATCATTATAACGGATTTCTTTTGCCTAGAACAATTGAATGAAGTAAAATATTGGCATATAATATAAGGGATAAGTGCTAATTTTCAAACTGTTCATTAAAACGAGGGGGGATTGTATGGTAAAGAAACCGTGGTTGAAACTGTATCCAGAATCAATACCAACAACGTTAGAATATGAACCGATACCTGTCCAATCTTATTTAACAGAAGCAGCGAAAGCATATCCAAATAAATCAGCTGTCCATTTTATGGGCAAAGAAATGACGTTCAAGGAAGTTTATGAATGTTCTTTAAAACTGTCAAATTATCTTCGAGAAATTGGAATTGAAAAAGGCGATCGAGTTGCCATTATGCTTCCAAATTGTCCACAAGCTGTCATAAGTTATTATGGAATTTTGTATGCAGGAGGAGTAGTTGTCCAAACGAACCCTCTTTATACAGAAAGAGAACTTGAGTACCAGATGAAGGATTCAAGAGCTAAAGTTATTATTTCTCTGGATATTCTCTATCCCCGCATATCAAAAGTAATAAAACGTACTAAACTAGAACACATTATTGTAACCGCTATCAAAGACTACCTACCATTCCCAAAAAACATCATCTATCCTTTTATTCAAAAAAGAGACACAGGAATTGTTGTCAATGTAAAGCATGAAGGGAATCAACACCTTTTTAAAAATATAATGCTTGAATCAAAAGCAATTAGCTATAAATATGATGATTTCGACTTTGAAAATGATTTAGCCATACTTCAGTATACAGGTGGAACTACGGGCTATCCAAAAGGAGTCATGCTCACTCATAAGAATTTAATTGCTAATGCTACTGCTTGTGGTGCATGGCTGTATGAAGCGAAACAAGGAGAAGAAACCATTCTTGGTCTGTTACCTTTTTTCCATGTCTATGGGATGACAACTGTACTAATTTTAGCAGTAATGCAAGGGTATAAAATGATTCTCTTGCCTAAGTTTGATGTTGAAACAACATTGAAAACCATTCATAAACAACGGCCAACTATTTTCCCAGGAGCTCCAACTATATATATTGGAATTTTAAACAATCCGGAATTAAGTAAATATGATTTGTCTTCAATTGAAGCTTGCCTGAGCGGCTCGGCTCCACTTCCTGTTGAGGTTCAGCAAAAATTTGAGGAAGTAACAGGAGGAAAGCTTGTTGAGGGATACGGATTAACAGAGTCTTCACCTGTAACTCATGCAAATTTTGTTTATGGTCAAAAAAGAGTGAAAGGCAGTATTGGAGTTCCATGGCCTGACACGGATGCCGCCATTATTTCCGCTGAGACTGGAAAACAAGCTGCGCCTCATGAAATAGGTGAAATCGCTGTGAAAGGTCCACAAATTATGAAAGGTTATTGGAATAGGCCTGAAGACACTGTTGCCACTTTAAAAGATGGTTGGTTATTAACTGGAGATATGGGTTATATGGATGAAGAAGGCTTTTTCTATGTAGTGGATAGAAAGAAAGATATGATTATTGCTGGTGGTTTCAATATATACCCTCGAGAAATTGAGGAAGTGCTTTATGAACATCCAGCTATCCAAGAATTAGTTGTAGCTGGGGTTCCAGATGCTTATCGTGGTGAAACTGTGAAAGCATATATTGTATTGAAAGAAGGTGCAGCTGTCACGGAAGAAGAACTTGATGCATATGCTCGGAAATATTTAGCTGCATATAAAATACCGAGAATATATGAATTCCGTAAAGAACTTCCTAAAACAGCTGTCGGTAAAATACTTCGCCGTGTTTTAGTTGATGAGGAAAGAAATAAATTGCAACATGATGAGAAACTCGGTTAATTGTAATGAGCCGAAGTGGCTCTTTTTTCTTTTTAGCAGGGCAACAGTTATTAGTAGAATTTCTTATAAATTTTTATAAGTTAAGTGAATCTCCGTTAAAAGGAAAAATAATTAATTAAGACTATATTATTCTGTGAAAATATTAATACATCAATATCTTATAGGAAGGTTGGTTGATGAGCAAAAGGACTGCCTTACCTAACTGTCACTTGACAGAAAAATAGGGACTAATTATGATTAAGCTATGAATGAATAGTCATTCATTTTTATCTCGAAGCTTAAGTGTTCACTCATGAGCTTTTTTGAAGCAGGTGAAAGTATTGAAAAGAAATAAACCAAAATATAAACAAATTATTGATGCAGCCGTTGTTGTCATTGCTGAAAATGGGTATCATCAAGCACAAGTTTCCAAGATAGCAAAGCAAGCTGGGGTTGCGGATGGAACTATTTATCTTTACTTTGAAAATAAAGAAGATATTTTAATATCTGTGTTTCGTGAAAGAATGGGATATTTCGTTGAAAAAATGAAGGAAGTTATTGCAGGAAAAGAAACAGCTGCAGAGAAATTATTAGTAATGATTGAAAATCATTTTAATATCCTATCAAGGGATAGAAATTTAGCTATTGTAACTCAGCTTGAGTTAAGGCAATCAAATAAAGAGCTAAGGATGCAAATTAACGAAGTGCTAAAAGAATATTTACATGTTGTCGATGATATCTTACGCTTTGGGCAAGCCCAAGATGAGTTCGACAAAAATATGGATATTCGGCTTGCAAGACAAATGATTTTTGGAACAATAGATGAAACGGTAACAACTTGGGTAATTAATGATCAAAAGTATGATTTAACTGCACTTGCACCAGCTGTTCATAAGTTGCTGCTAAATGGATGTGCTTTAAGATAAAACTGTTAAGGAGGTAAATGAGTATGGCATACTTATCTCATTATAAGGATGGGAATGCAGCAATTATAACAATTAATCGTCCGCCTGCAAACGCTTTATCTTTTGAACTAATTCAGGAGATTGGATATTTATTAGATCAGCTGGAACCAGACTCGGAAGTCCGTGCAATTTTAATCCACGGTGAAGGCCGTTTTTTTTCAGCAGGGGCTGATATAAAGGAATTTACTGGGATTAGCAGTGGAGAAGAATTCTCAAAGCTTGCGGAGAATGGGCAAGAGGTTTTTGAAAAAGTTGAAAATTTCCCTAAGCCCATTATAGCAGCAATTCATGGAGCTGCATTTGGCGGTGGTCTTGAGCTTGCAATGGCATGTCATATTAGACTTGTAAGTGAAAATGCTAAGCTAGGGCTTCCGGAATTACAGTTAGGTTTAATACCTGGATTTGCAGGTACTCAGAGACTTCCACGGTTAGTTGGAACAGCTAAAGCGGCTGAAATGTTATTCACTAGCGATTCTTTATTAGGAAGTGAAGCAGTTAAATGGGGGTTAGCCAATCACGCATTTCCTGAGGAGCTGCTATTAGAAAAAGCAAAAGAAATGGTAAGGAAAATTGCAGAAAAAAGTCCTATTTCATTAAGGGCCACGATTGAATTACTTCAATTTAGTAAAACACCGCAATATTATGAAGGAGTAAGACACGAAGCAAAGAAATTTGGAGTTGTTTTTGATTCTGCAGATGGTAAAGAAGGTATCCATGCATTTCTTGAAAAGCGTAATCCTAGTTTTACAGGTAAGTAGTCGAATTCCAAATAGATTCCTATTTTAGGAGGGTCGTTAAATGAATATTTTTGTAATCATGAAAAGAACCTTTGATACGGAAGAAAGAATTTCAATTTCTGGCGGGAAAATAAACGATGATGGAGCAGAATTTATTATTAATCCGTACGATGAATACGCAATTGAAGAAGCCATTAGGGTTCGTGATGAACACGGTGGAGAGGTAACGATTTTAACTGTAGACGGAGAAGAAGCGGAAAAACAGCTTAGAACAGCCTTGGCAATGGGGGCTGATAAGGCTGTATTAATCAATATAGAAGATGATATTGAGGAATCCGACCAATATACAGTCTCTACTATTATCGGTGAATATTTAAAAGATAAGGAAGCAGATTTAATTCTTTCTGGAAATGTTGCAATAGATGGAGGTTCAGGACAAATAGGCCCCCGGGTTGCAGACATATTAGGAATCCCCTACGTTACGACGATTACTAAGCTAGAAATTATGGGTGAAAAAGTGTTATTAACTCGAGATGTTGAAGGTAATTCCGAAATTATTGAGACATCTTTGCCTCTCTTAGTAACAGCTCAGCAAGGTTTGAATGATCCACGCTATCCATCACTTCCTGGAATTATGAAAGCTCGTAAAAAACCTTTAGAAGAGCTTGAACTAGATGATTTAGATTTAGATGAAGATGATGTTATCGCGAAAACAAAAACAATTGAAATTTTCCTTCCACCTGCAAAAGATGCTGGAAGAATATTAGAAGGTGATATTGAAACGCAAGTAAAGGAACTTGCAGGTTTGTTAAATAAGTTAGTTTGAGGAGGGATTGAGATGGCAAAAAAAGTACTTGTACTCGGTGAATTACGAGATGGTTCTTTAAGAAATGTGTCATTTGAAGCAATTTCAGCAGGGAAACAAATTGCTAACGGTGGTGAAGTCATTGCCGTTTTAGTCGGAGATAAAATAGACGGTCAAGCTAATGAAATGTTTCAATATGGGGCTGATCGTGTTCTAACTGTCGAAGATGAAAAGCTTAAACATTATACTTCGGATGGATACTCTCAGGCTCTCCTTAATATTATTGAACAAGAAAATCCTGAAGGAATTGTTTTTGGTCATACGGCACTTGGTAAGGATCTTTCTCCAAAAATTGCAAGCAAACTAAATATAGGTCTTATTTCTGATGTCACTGCAATTGAAGAAAAAGATGGAGACATAGTTTTTACAAGACCAATCTTCTCTGGAAAAGCATTTGAAAAGAAAAAAATAATTGAAGGTACAATATTCATTACAATACGACCAAATAATATTGAACCATTAAGTAAAGATAAAAATAAAACGGGTGAAATCCAATCTGTATCTGTTGAAATAAAAGATATACGAACTATTATTAAAGAGGTAGTAAAGAAAACGAGTGAAGGTGTTGACTTATCGGAGGCAAAAGTCATTATTGCAGGTGGCCGGGGAGTAAAGAGTGCTGAAGGCTTTGAACCTCTACTAGAATTAGCGGATGTACTAGGTGGAGCTGTAGGTGCTTCCCGTGGAGCGTGTGATGCGGACTATTGTGATTATTCCTTGCAAATAGGGCAAACTGGTAAAGTAGTGACTCCAGATTTGTATATTGCATGTGGAATATCAGGAGCTATTCAACATTTGGCAGGCATGTCCAATTCGAAAGTAATTGTAGCAATTAATAAAGATCCAGAGGCAAATATATTCAATGTAGCGGATTATGGCATTGTTGGAGATCTTTTTGAAGTTGTACCACTTTTAACAGAGGAATTTCGCAGGATAAAAGAAGGAACTCAAAGCTGAGCAAAAAGATAGCACGTTTGAATGGATGATGATATACTTGCGCTAGGTTTTGAATGTATATATTAAGGAGGTATAACATATGGCAATTACTCACGCAACAGATGAAACTTTTTCAACTGAAACAAGCGAAGGTGTAGTATTAGTAGATTTTTGGGCACAATGGTGTGGTCCTTGTAAAATGATTGCTCCTGTTTTGGAGGAATTGGATGCAGAACTTGACGGAAAAGCAAAAATCGTTAAATTAGACATTGATGAAAACCAAGAAACTACAAGTAAATTCGGCATCATGAGTATCCCGACATTGGTAGTTTTCAAAAACGGTGAACTTGTCGATAAAACTGTCGGCTTTCAACCAAAAGAAGCACTTGCTGAATTAGTAAATAAACATCTTTAAAACTTTGAAAATCCGGGCTTTATAGCTCGGATTTTTTATCGTTTAAGATATTTTTTTGAATGAGTATTTGAATAAGACTTTTCTTGACCAACTCTAGGCAGCATCGATAGGGGTTCAGAGACCTCTCAATGCAAAAAGTCAAAAAAAACTACTTTTTACCTAACAGAACATTTGCTTGTAGAAGATAGCAGGCTCCTTGCGTTTTTCATGATATAATAATTATATGTTATGGGTTGGGTATATAGGGGTGATATTATGAACGAGATAATTAAACATAAATTAGAAATTTTGCCTGACCAGCCAGGTTGTTATATCATGAAAGATCGGCAAGATACCATTATTTATATTGGTAAAGCAAAAGTATTAAAAAATAGAGTACGCTCCTATTTTACAGGTTCACATGATACAAAAACACAGAGGCTTGTCAATGAGATTGAGGATTTTGAATATATAGTAACTGCATCAGATATAGAAGCATTAATTTTAGAAATGAATTTAATTAAAAAGCACAGTCCGAAATATAACATTATGCTTAAGGATGATAAGAGCTTCCCATATATTAAATTAACAAACGAAAGGCATCCTAGATTAATTATTACTCGGAAGATAAAGAAGGATAAAAGTAAGTATTTTGGGCCGTATCCGAATGCCTATTCTGCAAATGAAACAAAAAAACTTCTCGATCGGCTCTATCCTTTAAGAAAATGCCAAACTCTTCCTGATCGTGTTTGCCTTTACTACCATCTTGGACAATGTCTTGCACCTTGTGTAAACGAAGTTTTTTCTGAGACTTACAAACAAATGACGGATGAAATAACGAAATTTTTAAATGGCGGCTTTACGTCCATAAAAAAAGATTTGGAAAAAAAGATGCATGAAGCATCTGAAAACCTCGAGTTTGAAAGGGCAAAAGAATTTCGTGACCAAATTGCACATATTGAGACAACAATGGAAAAGCAAACAATGATGTCATCCGATTTTACAGATCGTGATGTGTTTGGATTTTCAATGGACAAAGGTTGGATGTGCGTACAAGTATTTTTTATAAGACAAGGGAAGTTGATTGAAAGGGATGTATCTCTTTTTCCGGTTTATAGTGAACATGAGGAAGAATTCTTAACTTTTCTAGGGCAATTTTACTCTCAAACAAACCATTTTAAACCGAAAGAAATTCTTCTTCCTGAATTTGCTAACTACCAGTTAGCCGAACAATTATTAGAAGTAAAAGTTATACAGCCAAAAAAAGGGCAAAAAAAAGAGCTGGTAAACCTGGCAACAAAAAATGCTCATATCGCTTTGCAAGAAAAATTTGCTTTAATTGAAAAGGACGAAGAACGGACAATCGGTGCAATTGATAGTCTCGGAGAAGCTATGCAAATATATACTCCGCATCGAATAGAGGCTTTTGATAACTCAAATATACAAGGTGCTGATCCAGTATCGGCGCTTGTAGTGTTCATAGATGGAAAACCCAATAAAAAGGAATATCGAAAATATAAAATTAAGACTGTTAAAGGCCCCGATGATTACGAATCTATGCGTGAGGTAATTAGAAGAAGATATACTAGGGTTCTCAAAGAAAACCTCCCTCTTCCAGATTTAATCATCATTGATGGCGGTAAAGGTCAAATTGATGCGGCAAAAGAAATATTGGTAAACGAATTGAATTTGGACATTCCAATTGCAGGACTTGCAAAGGATGAAAAGCATCGGACTTCCCAATTATTATTTGGTAATCCACTTGAAATTGTACCTTTGGAACGAAATAGTCAAGAATTTTACTTACTACAAAGAATACAAGATGAAGTTCATAGATTTGCCATAACTTTTCATAGACAATTAAGAGGGAAATCTGCATTTCAATCTATCCTTGATGATATTGAAGGGATTGGTCCAGTAAGAAAAAAGGCTCTACTGCGCCATTTTGGATCATTGAAAAAAATGAAGGAAGCGACAGTTGAGGATATTGTTAAATTAGGAATTCCACAAAATATAGCTGAGAATTTAAAAAATCATTTAGACAAATAGCTATTGAGTATTTATTATCTCAATGTTATAATTGTTCCAATTTCATAGTATCGATAGAGGTTGCAAACATCAAAAGTAGGAATCATGAGAAGAAGGGGTTCAATGACTGGTTTTGAAAGGGATAGTTTGCCGAAGTAGAAAAGTAACTCCTTATTCTTTTCTGCTGGTCCTACGTTTAAGAAATGTAGGATTGTCAAAATGGATAATATCCTTTTGGAGAGCTATCTCATGTTGTGATTATTTTTAAGTTTCGAGTCACAAGCAATGAGTATAATGCTCATTGCTTTTTTATTTAGGTAATTTTCTCTTTTATTTTGCCCTGCGGATTTAGCTTTAAAGCTAGAATATTTATAGGTTTTGTGGCTGTAGCCTTATTATTTCACCTAAATTTTACTAGAAAAATCGAAATATAATATTCTATCCACATGCAATAAAGTTTAAGAAAAGAGCCTTATATTACTTTTAGAAGGAAGGCAGGATCATGGGTTTAATTGTCATCAAGTTCGGCGGCTCATCACTAAGTACTACCGATAAAATTAAAAATGCCGCAAAGAGAATTGCTTCATTTAAAAAAGAAGGAAAAGAGGTAGTGGTCGTTGTTTCTGCAATGGGAAAAACTACTGACCAGCTTCTTGAACTAGCAGGTCAAATTACGGATAGTCCTGAAAAGCGTGAAATGGATATGCTTCTTGCTACCGGAGAACAAGTTTCAATATCACTTTTATCAATGGCTTTAACAGAAATGGGAGTTCCAGCCGTATCATTTACCGGTTGGCAAGCAGGAATTGTTACAGAAAAAGTACATTCCAATGCTCGCATTGTTGATGTGAAGACGGAACCTATTAAAGAAAAATTAAATGCAGGAAAAGTCATAGTAGCTGCGGGCTTTCAAGGAGTTACTGAAGACGGAGAAATTACAACTTTAGGTAGAGGTGGTTCCGACACTACTGCTGTAGCATTAGCTGCAGCCCTTGGAGCTGAGCGTTGTCTCATCTGTACCGATGTAACAGGAGTATTTACTTCCGACCCTCGCTACGTACCGCAAGCAAGAAAGCTACCATCCGTTTCATACGATGAAATGCTTGAACTTGCTAATCTTGGTGCTGGAGTTCTACATCCACGAGCCGTAGAATTTGCCAAAAATTATGGAGTGCCATTAGAGGTAAGATCGAGTACTGAAAATGAAGAAGGAACAGTTATTGAGGAGGAAGTATCGATGGAGAAAAACCTCGTAGTTAGAGGAGTAGCATTTGAAAAAGATATGACAAGATTAACAATTTTTGGCTTAAAAAATGAAATGACGGGATTATCTGCTATTTTTTCAGAACTTGCGAATAATCAAATTGACGTTGATATTATTATTCAAAGCCAAACTGATGGAAATAAGACAAATCTATCGTTTTCTATTAAAAATAAGGAGCGTCAGGCAGCTGTTAACGTGCTTGAAAATCAAAAAGAAAATATTGGATTTGAAAGTATAGAATATGAAGCAGGATTAGCAAAGGTTTCTATTGTTGGATCAGGGATGATTTCAAATCCTGGTGTTGCAGCGCAAATGTTCCAAGTGCTTGCGGATAAAAATATTCAAATTAAAATGGTTAGCACATCAGAAATTAAAGTATCTGCCGTCATTAATGAAGATAAAATGACTGAGGCTGCTCAGGTTCTACACGAAGCATTCAATTTAGGAGTAGTTGTTGGAGAAGTACAATAAAAAAAAGGGCTGTTCAATCTGGATGATTGAACGGCCTAAATGTTTTTCTTATTGTATTGGATCCTTCCGGTCCCAACGAACTGTAAAGACAACTTTATTCTTTTTTTTAATTAGCTCAGCAAAGGCTTCACACATAAATTGTTTTTGATTTTGAATTTGTTCTGCAATAAATCCTGCTTCGAGAGTGAAGCAAGGTTCGGAGTTCATTTGAATTCTTCTTTCCACTATATTTCCTTGGAGCTCGTATTTCATCTCATTTTTGTTTTCCTCTAAGAGATTAAGTTCTCCCCAAGAAGATTCTTGGAAAAAGGAAATTACTTCATTACTAGAGAGAAGTGGAAATTTACGGGCAAGGTGTTTTCCAGCCCAATATGATATTTCGGGCGTGTCTTTGCCAAGAATTCCCGGAATTAATATATCCCGGAGCAATTCATATCCGAAAACAGGAATATTCATTGAGCTGTTAGTTTCGGGTGAATGTTGAGGTCCTTGTTTCAATGATGAATGCACTAAAATCCCTTCTTTCTGTATGTCCTATTATATACAATAAGAAGATTTTTTGAAAAATAATTTGGATTTTGGACAGAACTAATATATGAGAATTAAATATAATATAGCACATTAGCTGAAACCGTTGCCTTGACGCTTCCGAAAGTCGGGAGTAGAATGTATATGTCACATAATTGTTATAATCATTTTGTGTTGTTTGACACCCGATTCATTTCGAACACACATTGTCTGCAGCACAGAGGCTTAACTACTAAGGGGGGTAAATTGTGGCAGGTAAAAATGAGTTTTATTGGCGTAGGCTGCATTCCTTATTGGGTGTAATCCCAGTTGGAATATTTGTAGTGCAGCATTTAATTGTCAACCATTTCGCTACACGCGGTGAAGAAGCATTTAATAGAGCTTCAGGATTTATGGGGAATCTTCCATTTGTCATTTTCCTTGAATTCGCAGTAATTTACATACCAATTCTTTTTCATGGAATTCTTGGGCTTTACATTGCGTTTACGGCAAATAATAATCCAGCAAGATTAAGCTTTTTCCGAAATTGGATGTTCACCATTCAACGTATAACAGGAGTTATATTATTGGCTTTTATTGCATGGCATGTTTGGGAGACTCGAATTCAGAAAGCCTTTTTTGACGTTGAAGTAAATTTTGATATGATGGCGAATATTTTATCCAATCCAGTTGCACTAGTTTTATACTTTATTGGAATTCTTTCAGCTACTTTCCATCTATCTAATGGTTTATGGTCATTTCTTGTTAGATGGGGAATTACGCAATCACCAACCTCCCAAAGAATTTCTTCATGGGTTATGGGTGTGTTCTTTGTAGTAATTTCAATAATCGGAATTCGTGCGGCATTAGCATTTGTTTATCCTGAACTATTTGTAGGATAAGGAGCTAAAGAATTTAACAACTGTGAAAAGGAGTGAGTCATACGATGAGTAATGGAAAAATCATCGTTGTCGGTGGTGGCTTAGCCGGCTTGATGGCAACAATAAAAATAGCAGAAGAGGGAAGTCAAGTAGATCTCTTCTCGCTAGTACCAGTAAAACGTTCACACTCTGTATGTGCACAGGGTGGAATTAATGGAGCAGTAAATACGAAGGGTGAAGGGGACTCACCTTGGATCCATTTTGACGATACAGTATATGGTGGAGACTTTTTAGCAAACCAACCACCTGTTAAGGCAATGTGTGAAGCTGCACCTGGAATTATAAATTTATTCGATAGAATGGGTGTTATGTTTAATAGAACACCTGAAGGTTTGCTTGATTTCCGTCGTTTTGGTGGAACTCAGCACCATCGTACTGCATTTGCTGGGGCGACTACTGGCCAGCAACTCTTATACGCATTGGACGAGCAGGTGCGTCGCCATGAAGTCGCTGGCCTCGTTAATAAATACGAAGGTTGGGACTTTTTAGGTATTATTCAGGATGATGCAGGTGTTTGTCGTGGAATTGTCGCACAAAACATGACTTCTATGGAAATTAAATCTTTTCCGGCAGATGCTGTTATCATGGCAACTGGAGGACCTGGAATCATTTTTGGTAAATCTACAAACTCTGTTATCAATACAGGTTCAGCTGCTTCTATTGTGTATCAGCAAGGTGCAGCTTATGCAAATGGTGAATTTATTCAAATCCATCCAACAGCTATTCCTGGAGATGATAAACTTCGCTTAATGAGTGAATCTGCTCGTGGAGAAGGCGGAAGAATTTGGACTTATAAAGATGGAAAACCATGGTACTTCTTGGAAGAAAAATATCCTGCATACGGAAACCTCGTACCTCGTGATATTGCAACACGGGAAATTTTCCATGTTTGCGTAGATGAGAAACTTGGAATTAACGGGGAAAACATGGTTTACCTAGATCTTTCTCATAAAGATCCACACGAACTAGATGTTAAGCTCGGTGGTATCATCGAAATTTATGAGAAATTCACAGGTGAAGATCCACATAAAGTACCAATGAAAATTTTCCCAGCCGTTCACTATTCAATGGGTGGCCTTTGGGTTGATTATGAGCAGCATACAAATATTCAAGGATTATTTGCTGCAGGTGAATGTGATTATTCACAACACGGTGCCAATCGTCTTGGTGCGAACTCTTTACTATCTGCCGTTTATGGTGGAATGATAGCAGGGCCGGAAGCGGTTAAGTATATTAAAGGACTAGAAAAAAGCTCTGATTCATTCTCATCTTCATTATTTGAAAGTGCTGCAAAGCATGAGCAAGAAAAATATACTAATATTTTATCCATGGATGGTTCTGAAAATGCGTATGTCATTCATAAGGAACTTGGGGAATGGATGACAAACAATGTTACAGTTGTTCGTTACAACGATAAATTGCAAGAAACTGACAATAAAATTCTTGAATTAATGGAACGTTGGAAAAACATTAATATTAATGATACGAAAAACTGGAGTAATCAAGGAGCATTATTTACTAGACAATTGTGGAATATGCTTCAACTTTCTCGTATCATTACAATCGGTGCATTAAACCGTAATGAAAGCCGTGGTGCACA
Source organism: Lederbergia wuyishanensis (assembly GCF_022900255.1). Classification (GTDB taxonomy): domain Bacteria; phylum Bacillota; class Bacilli; order Bacillales; family Bacillaceae_C; genus Lederbergia; species Lederbergia wuyishanensis. The sequence continues at coordinate 24,544 of NZ_JALIRM010000018.1, read as the reverse complement.
TTACAAACCTGATTTCCCAGATCGTAATGATGAAGAATGGTTAAAAACAACGATTGCAAAATATAATTCAAGTTCAAATAACCCTGAATTTAGCTACGAGGATGTGGATGTTTCTCTCATTAAACCTCGTAAACGAGACTATTCAAAACAGAAAGAAGTGAAATAATGATGAGTGAAAATAAAAAGGTCACCTTTATCATAACTCGTCAAGATAATCCTGAATCTCAGCCGTATGAGGAAAAATTTGTATTGGATTATCGCCCTAATATGAACGTAATTTCCGCGTTAATGGAAATACGTCGAAATCCAGTTAATGCTGAAGGCCAAAAAACAACTCCGATTGCTTGGGACATGAACTGTTTGGAAGAGGTTTGCGGAGCTTGTTCGATGGTGATTAATGGGCAGCCTCGTCAATCATGTACAGCGCTTATCGATAAGCTTGAACAACCGATTCGGTTAGCACCTATGAATACTTTCCCGGTAGTTCGTGACCTTGTCATTGATAGAAGTAGAATGTTTGATTCATTAAAGAAAATTAAAGCATGGATTCCGATCGACGGTACGTATGATCTTGGTCCAGGTCCAAGAATGCCTGAGCGCAGACGTCAATGGGCATATGAATTGTCAAAATGTATGACTTGTGGTGTTTGCTTAGAAGCATGTCCGAATGTGAATAGCAAAACGGACTTTATTGGTCCAGCATTCCTTTCACTTGTTCGCTTATACAACGCACATCCAACAGGAGCAATGAATAAAGATGAACGTCTTGAAGCGTTAATGGATGAGGGCGGGATTTCTCAGTGTGGAAACTCACAAAACTGTGTTGAAGTATGTCCAAAAGGAATACCTCTAACTACATCCATCGCCGCTATGAATCGTGCGACTAATATTCAAATGTTTAAGAACTTCTTCGGAAGCGACCATATGGTAGATTAAAAATACGGGATTATCCTTTTAGGGTAATCCCTGTTTTATTGGTGGAGTTGGAATAACTGTTAGTAAAGCCAAATAATTTTTGTGAAATTAAATGGATCAAGTACTACAAAAGTTATTATTAAAGGTCTGATACCTTTACATTGAAATCCACTACAATACTCTTGTGACAAATACTTTGCAATATGAGGACACCACATATAGGATTACAGTTTCTTGCAACATGAATATCAATGTTTTAAAAAAGGCACATCTATCAGGCATTTGCATTATATAGAATAGGGCGGTATTTGATGAAGAGCACTACTGAATAATTCCTTATTAATAACATCAATTAAATAAAAAAATGGGTGCTTTTTTAGCCTATTTCGTTAATTCTTGCCTTCATGATGTCACTCACATTATTTCCTTCACATATGATATGGTGACAATCAAAAATACCCATCCCCGCGGTTTAAAGCTGGCGAAGGCAAGGAGGGTTACAATAGTTGAAGGAGAATGAATTCACACACAAACCGCTGCTTACAAAAAGAGAAAGAGAAGTCTTCGAACTGTTAGTTCAAGATAAAACAACTAAAGAGATAGCAAAAGAATTATTTATCAGTGAAAAAACGGTTCGAAACCATATATCCAACGCCATGCAAAAGCTCGGAGTAAAGGGCCGATCCCAAGCTGTCGTGGAACTCTTGCGCATGGGAGAATTAAAGCTATAAAAGCAAAACCGGCTGTCCATTAGGTGGCCGGTTTTGTTGGTTATTATTTTTACTGTTTTTAGGTAAGATTATTTAAGATATTTTCCATAATCAGGAATGGCGACACTATCAAATTCACGGACAAGCCTAGACAATCCTTTTGCTAAAAAATCTCCAGAAACAGGACTGCCATGTCCAGTTAATGCAACAGTTGGCTTTATATTTTCCAGAATCTTTACAGATTCCCACGCTTGATTCCAATCTGTAGTTAAATATCTCGGGGGACCATTTATCTCTTCTTTTTGCATTAATACCTTATATAAAGAATCCTGTCTTACTGTAATAAATGCATCTCCAGCGATTAGGGTCCGATCTTTTTCTCTAAATAAAGATATGTGTCCAGGAGAATGTCCTGGTGTATGAATCCAACGCCAATCAGATAATCCCGGAACAGTTCCATCTTTCGGTAAAGAATATACGTGTTTTCCTAGATTAATTGGTTCATTCGGAAATATAGATGATATTTTAGCAACCAGTCCACCTTCAACTGTAGTATCAGGTTCTGGATAGGATTGTTCGCCTGATAAAAAAGGAAGTTCTAATTCATGTGCATATACTGGAACTTTCCAGTGTTCCACAAGATCAATACATGCTCCAACATGATCGAAATGACCATGTGTAAGTATAATAGCTTTTGGCCTTGTATTAGGACCATATCTTTTTTCTGCTTCTTCAATGATTATATTTGAGGATTTGGGCATTCCAGTATCAATGAGAAACCAATCCTCATTTTTTTGGGGATCCCCGACAAAATATATATTCACCACTTGAATTGTAAAGCCATAAATATCTTTCTCAATTTCTTGCCCAATTCCGCTGTTAATGGATGTAACGGGAATATATTTATAATCTTCACCATATTCCATATTCATACATACCCTCCAGACTTTATTAAGCCATTTCTAATATTATTTCCTTTTTCTTAAGTATATAATCAAAAAAATAATCAACTTATCTGTAAATTAGTGGTCTCAAGGGTTTGAAGAGCATTTTCTATTATAGTGTTATTTTTCAGTAACAGCTGTTACCAAACTGTAAAGTTGTCTCGGAAAACCAATAGGCACAAAGGTTGACGACATATGGACCAAGCTGTTGTAAAGTTTTTCCACTAGTTGTAATCGCTTATTATGATAGAATTCATTTTGCAAGAGTTAATAAAAAACAGCAGGAGGTCACTTATGAAAAAGGTATTAATTTCAACTACTCTAACACTTACATTAGGACTTAGCTCATTGGCGGTACCTACAATTCAGCCAACAACTGTTTCAGCTGCTACTGTAAACCCTTATAACAATCAACAGGCAGTTGACGCAAAAGCAGATCAATTAATTAGAATCGCTAAAGGTTTAATAGGAAAAGCTACTTATAGTCAACAAGAATATAAAACTACTTACCCTTATAAATTTGCATGTGCAAGTTTTATAGACTTTGTATTTAAACAAGGGGGGGTTGATCTAGCAACTTATAACGAAGATTATATGGTAAAGCAAGGATATTATGTCCCAAGAAGTGAATTGAAAAAAGGGGATCTTGTTTTCTTTAAAAATAAAACGACTGGAACGGATCCAGATCATGTAGGAATGTATATTGGTGATAATAAAATTATTCACATGGCAGATTCCAAACAAAACATTGTCATTACCGACATGAGCAGCAAACCATATTATACTGAAAAATATTTTTCAGCTAGAAGAGTACTTCCAAGCATATTATCAGCCAATCCTGCAACTAAAGGGGATAAAATTGTTTCACAAGCCTATAATTTAATGAATAAAGTGACAATGGGAACTACAAACAATGAATCATCCTTAAAGTTTACTGGAACAGGGTTTGTAAATTATGTTTATAAAAAGAATGGTGTAACTCTTGGAACAACAGATATTAAAAAACTTATGAGTAAAGGAACTACCGTATCAAAAGCGAGCTTAAAGAAAGGCGATTTAGTTTTCTTTAATAGTGTAAAGGGATCTAAAACTCCAAATATGGTAGCAATTTATGCAGGTGATCATAGAATTATTATTCCAAGTTCAAGCGGAATTAATACCAGAGTTCTATTTGTAGATTACTATACTCAGCACTATATTACAGCAAAACGTTTTTTTTTGAACTAAATGCAGCAACTGAGACAGCACAACCACAACAAAGTATTTCGAAAGTAGATAATATCACTCGTTTTGCTTCCAGTTTGATTGGTAAAGCGAAATTCGGATATTCATACAACGAATCTACTTTAACCTTTACTGGTGCCGGATTTACGTATTATGTATTTAAACAAAACGGAATTGATTTAAAGAGTAAATTAGCAAGTCAACAGGCGCAAGTCGGAAAAGCAGTCCTAAAATCTAACCTTCAAAAAGGGGATTTACTATATTTCTCAACTAATAATAAACGTTCAAAGGTAACTCAAGCTGGCATCTATATAGGTGGCAATCAATATATTGCTTTATCAACGAATGGACAAGTTGTAAAAGATAGTTTGAGTTCTGATTGGGCTGTTAAAAATTATGTAACTGCTCGTCGAGTGCTATAAAAATTAATAATAACGAGTTCGGTTGACAAAGAAGAATCGTCAATTTGAGCTCGTTACCATTGTAATAAGACATTACATAAGTCGGCTAGGCAGTTGACACATATTTCTAACAAAAGAGAGGCGATAATAGGTGAAAAAAGGACTCATTAATATTGTACTAACAGGAGGATTAGCACTAAGTTTATTTCCAGTATATTCAATCCAAGTTGACGCCAGTACAGTACAGCAGGTTAATCAATCAGAAATAGAACAAAAAGCAGACAGTGTGATTGAGACAGCGATAAATCTAATTGGAAAAGCAACTTATGTTGACCTTGGTGAGGTTGATTATAATGAATTAAAATTCCGTTGTGCTTCTTTTATCGATTTTGTTTTCGGACAAAATGGATTAGAATTGCACAATGCGGATGAAAAACAGATGATTAAACAGGGAGTACATGTTGATCGAAAGGATCTAAAAAAAGGTGACCTACTATTCTTTACAACCCGAAAAGATAGGCTTCCTAACCACGTAGCAATGTATATTGGGAACAATAAAGTTGTTCATGCTGCGAACAAAGAACTGGGTATCACAGTAACAGATATGACAAATAAATCTTATTATACAGAGAGTTATATTGAATCAAGGAGAATTATCCCTAGCTTGTTAGAAGCAAATAAAAATGACATCGTAAAGACAAGTTATGAGTTGATGGATGGTAACTTGAAGAATTTAGAACTGATCGATAAGATATACGAACAAAATGGTATTGATTTAAACGCAACTACAAGCACGGACTACCTTACCAAAGGTGAATCAGTAACTAGAGATAGCTTACAAGAAGGGGATCTTGTCCTCTTCAAGACAAGCGGAACACGACTTATTCCTGCAATTTACACAGGCGAACAGAGAATTATTGTTGCTGATACAGGTAAAACATCGAAAAGAACATTGTTTGACCAATATTACGCAAAAGAAGCATGTAATTTTGTAACTGCTAGAAGGTTGACTTCTAAAGCTGATAACCCGGATACAGAGAAGGATACTAATGTACAACTAACAAAATCTGATAAAATAGTAGACTATGCTTTAAGTATCGCTAACAAAACTAAGTTTGGATATGCTTATGATAAAGATACTTTGACATTCACAGGCGCTGGATTTGTACATTATTTGTACAAAAATGAGGGGATTGACTTAAAATCGACACTTGCAAGTGGTCAATTAAGTGCTGGAACAGAAGTTAATAAAAATAACCTGCAAAAAGGGGACTTACTATACTTCACAAACGGCGGAAAAACAGTTGTGGAAGTGGGTATTTATTTAGGAAACAATGAATTTATTTACTTATCATCGAAAGAAAGAACTGTATTGAAGGATAACTTAAATTCTGATTGGGCAAAGAAAAATTATAATACAGCCAGAAGAGTTCTTTAATTCGCAATTGAGTAAATGAATGTGATTTTCTCCCCATCAACGGAACCAAATAAAGTAAAAGGGCATTTGTTGTTTGTTATAACAATCAACAAATGCCCTTTTACCCAATTGCAATTAGTTGGCATCCTCGCCATAATGCTGAAGTAATAATTCAACTGTTTCGAACAGATTCTGCTTACTGGCTCCTTTTACAAGGATGGTTGAACCAGGTTCAATTGCTTTTAATAGGTCTTCATGAAGATTTTTTCTGTACAGCCCCGTATAATGTTTTGCTTTATCCAATGGCATTCCTGAATTTAAAGCACCTTCTGTAATATCTCTGGAATAGTTTCCGAACGTAAATAATTGATGAACTCCGTTATTTGCCACATATTTGCCAACATCCAGGTGATCCGCTTCATTTCTATCGCCAAGTTCACTCATACTTCCCAGTACAGCTATTCTTTTCCTTCGACCTGCATGTTTCAATACATCGATTGCTGCTTTCATTGCAGGTGGATGGGCGTGAACGGTATCATCAATTACAGTAATATTATCTTTTAAATGATAAAAATATAATCGATGTTCCGGTTTGGTAATGTATTTTAGGCCATTCTGCATGTCTTCCGGTGAGAATCCTAATAAATCTGTTACGGCAATGGCAAATAAAGCATTGTAAATATTGTGTAGCCCAAAAAGGGGAATTTTAAATGCATATTTTTGTCCTTTTAATTGTATAGTAAATTCCATACCTTCTTTTCCGAAGCGAATATTTTGAGCTCGATATGGTCCGGTTTTTTCAATTCCGATCGTAACGATCTTACCTTTAAATTTAGATGTGTGCAGCATCTTAGAATTATGATCATCTCTGTTTAAGAACAACACACCATCCTGATTCATTCCTTTAATAATCTCAGATTTTGCAGCAACCAAGTTTTCTAGCTTACTATCAAAATTTCCGATATGTGCCAACCCAACATTCGTTATAACGGAAATATCAGGCTGAAGGATTGAGCAATGTTCTGTTATTTGTCCGGCGAAACCCATTCCATATTCCAATACAACAGATCGGTGAATCGGTCCTATCTTTTCTTTGTGATTAATTGTATTTTCGGTTGTATTATGATAATCACTGGATTCATAAATAATCCATTTTTCTCTTAAGATGGAACTTATCATCGTCTTCACAGTGGTTTTTCCAGCACTGCCTGTAACAGCAATAGTTGGTTTTACTTTCTTAAAATCAATTGTCATTTAAGCCTCTCCTTTCTTTTTTGCAAAGAGAGTGCATCTTTAAGGTGCCTTTTTACTATATCGACTTCCTCTATATTCCATTTAATTTCATCCACCCAAATCTTATGAAGATCATCCATTTTTAAATACAGAGAAAGCTCATTTGTTTCCTTGTATACTCTCTCTAGCTTTTCGACAAAATCTATGGAGAAATCCCAGATGTTTTGGATAAATTGGGTAGAATTATAAGGAGAATGGGACTTTAGAAAGGAGCTTATATCCTTATAACCTGTAAACTTCTGGACATTTCTCAAATAAAATCTCGGAACAATATTATGAATTACCCATTTTTTACCTTCATCTTTTTTAAGATTTACTTCAATGTTAAAAGCTTCTCCATCTTTTGTTCGAAATAGCAAATGTGGCTGAACGATGTTTTCTTCTTGTTTTTGTAATGTTTTAATAAAACTTCTTAGTTCTTCCTGGCTTTTCTCTCTAACTTCACCTTTGCCAGTAACAATATAGTGATTTCCTTTTTGTTCGATTAAGTACTGATAAGTATCAAAAGTAGGCTTTATCACTACTTTCCTATATTCCTTAAGAATTCTAAGAAATTGTCCTGACGATCTAATTTTTACCAAAGGTATCAAGTCATATTGAAATTCACGGTTTTGAAGCTTCTCATAGATTGTCCATTTATTTTTTCCTAAATAACCTAATGTAGGGAATGGCACTATTAATTCTCTCAATTGTGAATTTACTTCATTCATAATATTTTCATTAGCTACTATAATTGAATTAGGTAAAGATGAATTTTTCTTACGCCAACTTCCATCATTATAAATATGACCTTTTATGGTCTTTGAACTCCAATTAATCGTCTCTTTTGTAAAGAATACAAGATCCACTCCTAGATTACTGGCCACCTGGCCATACAATTGATAAAGATCCTCTTTTGAAAGCCTTCCTTTCGGGTATAACAACCCAATTTCACTCATTAGGTTCACCTCTTGAAGTAATAATGTCTAGCTATTCTTTTGTATACTTTATGCATGTATTTCCACTTTGCTTGTATCTTTGTCTGCATGGGGGAAGTCATGCCCACCATTGCAAATTTCAAGAACGAATCTCATTCTTTTTAGATTCATAAATATTTCGATATATTGTTTTATCTTCTAATCGATAAAACATTGCTAGATCCGGGGCGAAATTAGCTTCAATAATCCATATGTCGCCTTGATTAGTTAATCCTATATCAAACCCTATAATCTTAATGTTCTTTTTATCTTTATTTAGTTGTCTAGAGGCAGAAATACAAATTTCACTAATTTTTCTTTTGAGACTATTAGTATTTATGTGAGAAATACTTGAAACAGAGATGGCCTCATCTAGTGTTAAAATTTTTTCAGCTACATTAGTAATAAAGAATTCTTTACTTACTACTTTAACTACTATTCCGGTTACTTTCCATGAGGCATGATTTTTTTGTACTATAACCCTAATATCAAATGGACAATTGTTAATTGTTGCCAGAGGTAATGTTTCTTGGATAAGATAATACTTTTTATTAAAAAAATGACTCTGAAGATAGTCATACGTTTCTTCTATAGATGTTTTTATTATTTTTTTTCTGCCAGTATGGACTTCGAACGTTACATCATCTAGAACAGTAATTTTGACGATTCCTTTTCCTTCCTGACCATCAGTAGGTTTCAAGATTACTTGCTTGTATCTTTTGATATAATCGTAAAACGTGACTTTTGTTAACAAATCTGTTTTTGGGATTATAGGTAAAAGTGCGTCAACTCTTGATAATGTATTTTTCTGGTTCCATTTGCTTATTGAATAATGAAAAATCACATCACGAATCCATATACCACCTTTCAGATCGTATAAAATCTCTATTACCATCGTATTGCAATCAGGAAAGGATTCACCTAGCTTTTTAGCAGTTAATAACGACAGTTGTTCAATCTTCCGTAGAAAATACATATAAAAAAAACGACCAAATACTGAATTATACTTTTCCGTTTTTGATATATAATTCCAATCCGAGTCCGCTGATTCTCTATTGACTGTTACATAATATTGAAATGGGTTTTGAAAGAAACGTGAAGAGAGTTTTTTGGGTTGAATAATGAAATGTTTTTGATTTAATGTATAGGATTTTAAGTCTTGGTATATTTCCTCTTTTGTTAATTGTTTAATAAAATTTAATTGTGAATGGAGTGTAAATGTATTATTTTCCTTTGAAATCGTTATTTCACCGGGTCCAAAGGAAGGCCTAATTTCAACAGATTTATTTTTTTTTAATAATTTGTACAAAGCTTTTTCTGATAAAATCTCAGTCTCTAAAAGATGCTTACGTAAAGATTTTTCGGAGTTAAGTATTTTGTATTGACCTAACCTCCCTCTACTGATATTCATATGTTCATCCCCTTAGTGATCCGTAATTTAAGTTATTCTGCTTAAGAAATAATTTCTTGGATTTTTTGGTAAATAGGTGGGGGATTGAAAAAACTCTTAGCATTTTTTGCTAAGAGTTTAATCGAATTATACTTAATTACAGCCTACTGCAACAATGGAGCCCTGAGGTACAGGAGCTGCACCGTTTTGGTCAAAGAAACCTGTAATGACAAAGCTTTGAACATTGTCTTTAGCTGCTGTTGCTACTTCATCTCTAAATACTGCTTCGAAGGGAAATTGTACACCATTGACTAAACCAGTCCCATCTACAGTTACAACACAGTTTTGACCTTCTTTCTTACATGTGACAGATGTAATGGCATTAGCTGTGAATGTAAAAGAGTTTGCGCCAGTTTCTGTATCAACAAATTGCAATGATAGGGTTGAAGTTTCAAGGGAGTTTACGCAAACATCTGCCAAGTAGGTTAAATCTCCTTTTGTTGTTCCGTTTTGACCAGTGAATTTTACATTATTATCAGCAGAGAATGCATTAACTTCAACACCACAAGTACAAGCTACACCCATAAATAATACCTCCTTTCTAATAGGATATTACAATATATTAAAGGAGATCGTTATTCGGCAATGTGTTTGTCATTGGTTAATTGTACATTTTTGGCTTTCTCTTTTACTTTTATTCTGGCTACAAGTTCAATGATAGCTTTGCTGTACATGTCACTTTTAATCAATACAATCGTATTTTTATCTATAATTTTACTTAATAAATTGTAGACGAGAATGCTATTGTTAAATGTATAAACTTTGGATTTAAAACCACATTTTACTGCATGATCTGCAATTATTTTTGCATGCATACCGATTGTTATAAGTACATCCACATCGTGATTATTTACTATTTCTCCAGCCTTTTGGTGAATATAATATCCCCATGAACCAACATCAGTAATTGTTCCGATTATGGCTATCTTTTTTCTTCCTTTTCCAATTTCATCTAATACTTTAAGTGCTGCTTCCAATGAGGTTGTTGTGCTGCTCCAAGTATCATCTAAAATTGTAGAGCCATTTAAACCATCTAAAACTTGTAATTGTTTGTTGAATTTACGGAATGTTTTAAGGCGCTGAACTGCTTCAGTAGGATCAATTCCAATTTCGTTTACAGCTGCTATAGCGGAAAGTGCATTATATACTTGATGTTCTCCATACCCATGAACATAACTAGGATACTCTTTTTGATTAAACTTCAATGTGAATTCCATTCCATCATTACTATATTGAATATTTTTAGCAATAAAATCACTACTATCAGCTTTACCAACTTTTATTATTCGGCCTTGATAATGTTGTAAATCTATTTTTTTACTATTTTCATCTTCCGCGTTGAGTATTAGTACTCCTTGATTTTTAAGTGCAGCCACCATTTCCCCTTTTGCTTTAATATATTCCTCAGGTGATTTACATCTATTTAAATGATGTTCACCAATATTTGTAATGATTCCTATGGAAGGTTTGTAATATTCACAAGCCAGCAAAACATCTCCAGGAGAACCGACAGCTGTTTCAAAAACGCCAGCTTCGGTATCTTCATCAATATTTAATAAATATTGTAAATGTGCAGTGCGGGAGTTACTCGTTATACCTGTTCCCGTAATGTTTTTATCAACAGATAATATATGCTTAATCATTTCTTTCGTTGTCGTTTTACCAGAAGTTCCGGTAATTGCAACAACTGGTAAGTTAAAAAGACTACGATAATAATGTACAAATTTCCAATAAGCTTTATCAGTGTCTTCTACTTGTATAATCGTCACTCCTTCAGTTTGCATACTCATATTAATATTCCTGTGAGTTACAATTACTAAAGGAAAAAATTCCTTTAAGTGATTAAAATTGACAATTCTTTTTTTTGAAAAAAAAATAGTATGCTTTTTATTTATATGTTTAAAACGGTATGCGCCATGATGAACAATGGTCTCATCGGATCCGTAAAGTAATTTTCCGGAAAGGATGGTTCTGATTTCTCTAACATCAAAGGACTTCATAATGAAAATACACTCCTCTCACGTTAGACATAATATGATTAATTTTACATATCGCTTGTACGAATATACTAATTTATTTTCCACTACCCAAACATATTACTCTCCGTAAAAAGACTAATTTTCGTATTAATCGTTCCTTCATGATAGGTAACTATACATAAAACGGTTCGTTTCATAAATATATATCGAGTTGTTTTTATTGAAGTTTATTAGGGAGTGGGCCGTTTGAAAACGATAATCTTTATAGGCACAAATAAATCTGGATCGAGCAGGGAGGCAATTAAAGCTGCAGAACAGTTAGGATACTTTACTGTCCTTTTCACGAAAAATGAAAAACAGATTCAACAAAGAAAAGTATATAAAGATGTTCATGCAATGATATTTGTGGATACAAATAATTATGGTAGTATGAAAAACGAAATAAATAAATTGAAGCAAAGAGGGCATGAAATTTTAACGATTGTTAGTTTTTTAGATTCCTATGTTCATATTGCTTCGCAGCTTTGTGATGAATACTGTATAAATTATACATCTTCAAGAGCAATAGAAATTATGGAAAATAAAGAAGAAACTCGATCATTCTTAAAGGATCAAAGTTACACGCCAAAATTTTCTATCATTAATCCAGGTGACTCTTTAGATTCCGTTAGTGAAAAAATGACTTTTCCGGTAATCGTTAAGTTTCCTAAATCAACTGGATCAAAAGATGTGTTATTTGCTGCGAATAAGGATGAATTTATAAGACATACTAAAAATTTGCAGGAAAAAAACCCAAACGAAGCAATGATTGCTGAGGAATACATTGAAGGAAAACAATACTTAGTGGAGGCTATGATTCATAATAATAAAGTGATGATAGCGGGGATTATCGAGCAGGAAATTATTAGAGGTCGTAGATTTATTATTACAGGGTATGGGATACTAGTAGATCCTCCAGTATATTTAATGTCTAGTATTGAAAAGATATTGAATTCAGTTGTCTCAAAATTTAATATTGTGAATGGAACTCTCCATCTCGAATTAAGAAGTACAGGTAGTGGGTTAAAAATCATTGAAATAAACCCTCGAATTTCCGGCGGGGCTATGAACAATATGTTAAAAGCGGCATATGGTTTTAGTCTAGTCGAGGAAACACTAAAATTATTTCTAGGAGAAACTCCTTCATTAGAACCTAAAGAAAAAAATCATATTTATACACAATATGTGATTGTTACCAAAAAAGGTATATTAGAAAGGGTAACAGGGAGAGGGAGAGCAAAAAAGTCCCCAGGTGTGGTAGAGGTATACATTAAGCCGAAAAAAGGGACACGACTTACACCCCCATTATCTTTAGGCCATCGATACGCATATGTAATTGCCACTGGCGACAGTATGATTGAAGCAAAAAGAAACGCCAAAAAAGCTGCAAAAGAAATTACATTCCATTTAAACGAGGACACCTAATAATTGGTGTCCTTATATTGTTTACAAACATTTTTACCAGGCTTATAATTGAGAGTTAATTTATCAACAAATTGAAAGGACACCCTTTTTATGTGGTGTCCTATTAATATTTAGCCATATTTTTCATCTAAAAACTTCACGGTTTCAAACATGTTTGTTTTACTAGCTCCTTTAACTAAGATGGTATCATTACTTCTAATGATTTTTGACAGTAAATCATGTAATTTATCTTTATCTGTAAAATGATACAATCTTTGTGCAGGAAATCCTTTTGCTTTTGCATGGTTAGTAATTTCATCTGTTCTAAAGCCATATGTGATTAAGTAATCAATCTTTTTGCTTACTACATATTCTCCAAGTTTTCTATATTCAGCTTCTCTTAAATCACCTAATTCCCTCATTTGTCCGATAATGGCAATTGTTCGGTGTTTACCGATATTGGAGAGCACGTCAATCGCGGCGCGAACGCCTTGTGGGTGAGAGTGAACGGTGTCATCAATGACTGTAATATTATTTTTGCAATTGTAGATTGTTAATCTTCTTGGTGGCTTTTTAAAGATTAAGCCTGCTTTAATATCCATAGGAGAAAATCCTAGTTGGTCTGCAACTGCAATTGCATTGAGAGCATTATAAACATGATGTTCACCTAAAATAGGGATATATAGTTGATTTACTTTACCTTGCAATCTTATTTTAAATTCCATTCCCTCTTTAGCATATTTTACGTCAAAGGCTCTATAGTCTGCAGCGGATTTTATTCCAACAGTAAGAATCTTTCCTTTAAATCTCTGTGTCTCCAAATATCTAGAATTTGCATCATCTTTATTCACAATAAGCAAGCCCTGCTGGTCCATTCCATGTATTAGCTCTGACTTAGCATGGGCTACTCCTCTAATATCACTATTGAAATTTCCAACATGTGCAAGTCCGATATTCGTTACAATGCTAATATTTGGTTTGATGATTTTACAGTGCTCTGTAATGACACCTTTGTATGCCATTCCATATTCCAATACAACAGCTTGATGAGAAGGATCAATAAGCTCTTTATGTTGCTTTGTATGTTCTGTTGTATTCCAATAATCCTTAGATTCAAAAACATTCCATTTCTTTGAAAGAATGGATGCCAGGAAGGCTTTTGAAGTTGTTTTACCTGCACTTCCAGTAATAGCTATGATTGGAAGTTCCCTTTTCACCTTATTTTGTTCTCTTTTAAGCTGCCTTATTTGTGCTTTTATAGTTTGTTGATTTTTAGCTAAGTACATGGCGTATCGAATAGAATTCGTCACAACATCTAACTCTAAGTAAAAAGCAGGTGGACAACCAGGTCGCCAATTCACTTCATAGATCCATATTTTATTATTTTGGTCTAAACCAACATCAATTCCAATTTCATCGATTACTTCATCATAGAGTACCATTTGTAACTCATCTAAATGTTTTGCAAGTGATAATGAAAAATGTTCTAGCGTTCGTTTAATATTGAATGCATTGTCTTTAAATTCCTGTTCTAGAAATGGGTCTAAATAATTCGTATATCCACCATTATTAATATTTGCAATAATGGATCCCATTGGGGCAATACGTGGATATATGGTCGTGATTACCCATTTTCCTTCTCCATTTTTTTGAACGTGGAGTCTAAAATCAAATACTTGCCCTGACTTAGTTACTGATGTTATATACGGTTGTAAAATATAGGTACCGTTTTTTACTCTTTCCCTAATAAGATTTGTTAATTGTTGAGTTGTATAAAATCTACTATTTAAATCTGTTTGTACCTGAAAACCATCGGCTTTTTTAGTAATGAAATAAATACCTTTACCCTTTCTTCCATCTATTGGTTTAAAAACAACTTTATCAAACGTCTCAACATATTTAAAAAAACTATCGCTGGATTTAATTATTTCGGATGGAATGAGATAGTTAGAAAATTCCTTTGCTTCATTTAGTCTCTTTTGTACGTTCCACTTATTCCCAATAGAGTGCGTAGTAAATGGAATTTTCTCTTTTAATTTTTGAATGATGTCTTTTGACTTATTTAACTTTTCTGGACTCCCCGCATTATATATAACATCTGGGAAAGGCATAACCTTTTCTACCCATTTTCCATTTTCATACACGTAGCCATTAATTTTACTGGTGGTAAAGTTAACTTGACCAGGGGAAAAGTAGAAAAATGTTGCACCTTCCGCTTTAGCCACCGCAGCATATGCATATGACTTAATGACCGTAGTCGGGTCTTTCCGATGATGTAACATTCCTATCAATGTCATTGAATAATCTCCTTTTTCATTTCTTAAATCCTTGTATATTAGATTCATAATCATATTCTTTTGTAACTGACAGACGTGTAGTTTTTAACGTGATTGTAGTTATAAATAAAAAATCACCCTATGCATCCTAGAGTGAAAATTTTTGTATTACCACTTTTGTTCAATAATAATCTTTCTTTTTATATAATCTATATCTAATGGCTGGATGGCTTTTATCTGTGATAATTCAATATTAGTTTGTGAGGAAGTTTTTTTTAGTACGATTAGGTCATCGATTGAAAGGGTATTTTTTCCGTGGATATCGAATGGGCGCAGCAAAGAAATCGTGGCTGTTCTGCTTTCTTCATCGATTGATTCAATACGAAAATAGTTTGTTACGAATGTTTCATTCTTAGTCGTATCCCTTCCAATTCGGTTAAATAAACCATTATTTGTATACATAATGAAAGGGATTGTATCTACTCCAATTAAATCTGAAAGATTATTACCAAAGTATTTTGAGGAAGATTCAGTTAGTAAGTCCTGCATAGCTTTTAGTTCGACTAGCGAGTAGTATATAGTGTGCCTTTTGTTTTGATTAGGCAATTTAGATTTCAGCCCCTTTCTTCCTTTATTATCTATAATATTGCCGACAAAAGGGGATGGTGTAAGTATTAATAAATATGGACCTAATTAGAATACCCATTTTTTTGGAGCCTTTTTCTCAAAGAGGTTCTAAATAAAATCTTATTTCTTTTACAGCTTTCATGGTATTTGCTTTTGCTTCTTCTTTTGATTTTCCAAGTGCAATCACACATCCGTATCGATTCCCCATAGAGTACGGTATGGTAAGCAAATCTCCTTCACTTACCTTTATGTCGACCATTTTTACGCCGGTATGTTTCAAGGCTTCATCTTTACCATGTATTTTTAAGAGATTCCCAGACGACTTTATAGTTAAATAGCGGGCATATACAAATTCATGTTTTGTAGGAATGATGGAAAGTTTTTTTCCAAGATGCATTTTAATAATTTCTTTAATAAGATTGATTCCTGTTCCTTCTTCAATAATCTTGTTCATATTTCCGCCGGACATTCTCGGATTTATTTCGACTAGTTTCCATCCACCAAGCGTATTTTTCATTTCAATATGGCATGAACCATTTGTTAAACCAAGTTGTTTTACAATTCCATTTACAGATTCAACCAAGTTATCATATTCCTCAGTTTCTAATTGAGCAGGATAGAGGTATCCTTCGACTATAAAAGTTCCATCATATACAACTTCTTGCTCTATGACGGCTATGATGAATACTTTATTATTTTGTACAATCATTTCAATTAAGTATTGGGGTCCAGAGATATATTCTTCGAGTAAAATGGGATTTATATTTTTTTTTTGTAAATGATGAATTGCATTGTTAAATTTTTCAAAACCATCTACGAAAATAACATCTTTTGATCCGTTTGAATTTGGGCTTTTTAGAATAAATGGAAAAGAGGGAGTATTATTCTTATGAAATTCTTCAAGTGAACTATTTTCATGTATGGTTGTATAAAAAGGTGAACTTTGGTGTTCTTTTAGTTTATTTCTGACTAAAATCTTATTTTCCATTAAGGAAAGGGAATTTACTGAAATGTTTGTCGAACCTAACCTATTGGAAATGCTTGCAGCATATGAAACAAAGGGATCAATAAAACTTATACATGCTCGAATTTGATGCCCTTCATCTTTTAAAATCTTAATCTCATTGAAAATGAACTCTTCCTCAAATAAATTTTTTAAATAAATTTGGCGGTCAATGGAGGGGAGGCAGGACGTTTTTCGGTCTGTAAATAAAACAATTAAATAGCCCATTTCTTTTGCAATTGTTAATGCTTCTACACTTGTTCCAGTTTTATTACAGCCAATAAAGATAATCGTTTCCACCGATTCAATCATTCCTTTTTTGAAGAAAAATATAATAAAATGTAGTAATGGTTCAGTCGGTTCGAAATGAGATACATATGCTTAAAATACAAATTGTTTTTTTTTCGTCTCAGGCATTTGCTTGTATCTAATAGGGGATTTTATGTTTCTCTTACTACTATTCAGTATTCTATGATTGAATAATGTAATGAGTAATTATTCTTTAATATTTTTTGTAAAATTGCTTAACGAAGAAATACCATGATAAAATTCATTTTAATAAGAACATTATTTAGAAGAGGGGCGATTTTATGGAAAATGGAGTAATTGGAGTAGATATCGGAGGGACGAATACTGTTATAGGAATCTTTAATCACGATCTAGAATTACTAGAAAAAGTAAGCATCCCTACATTGAAACCCTATTTTCCTGAAAAAACAAACAATCCAAAAGAATTCTTCGATTTAATTGCGAGTGAGGTAAATGCATTAGCCGAAAGGAATGGCTATAAAAATAATATAAGCTGTGTAGGAATGGGCGTTCCTGGTAAAGTGAACCCAAATACAGGTACAGTCATTAGAGCAGTTAATTTAGGTTATGAAGAAGTGCCATTTGCTTTAGAAATGGAAAAAAGATTGGGAATTCCGGTTTATATTGATAACGATGTCCGAAATTATACAAGAGGAGAAGCTTTGGCTGGAAGCGGAAAAGGTTCCAATAATTTAATTTGTATTACTTTGGGGACAGGTATGGCAGCAGGAGTAATGATAAACGGGCAAATGGTCACAGGATATGATTTTTATGCAGGTGAATTAGGACATGATCCGGTGCCAGGTGTAAATTATCCATGCAATTGTGGGAAAGAAGGCTGTTTAGAAACAATCGCATCAGCAAGTGGAATTAGTAGACTAGCTCAAGATGCCATACAGTCGGGGAAGCAGACCATCTTAAACTCTAACGAAGATAAGGTCACTTCAAAAGATGTTTATTTAGCTTGTTTACAAAATGATGATGTAGCACTAGGAATATTTGATTATGTTGGAAGAACTTTGGCAAAAAAACTTTTAACCGTTACATTTCTATTGAATCCTGAAGCAATCATCATTGGAGGTGGAGCTGCATCTGCTGGTAAGTTTATTTTAGATCCTATTCAAGAAGTATTTGAAAGCCACTATGCGAATAGTGAGCTGCCAAAATTAGTGATTGGTAGTCTTGGAGATTCTGCCGGACTAATCGGTTCAGCTCATTTAGCGGTAGCAGAAAACCAAAATATCTAAAAATAAGAAAGCACTGTTTCATTTTTTCGAATTGAGCGAATTTTTGTTGCAGTGCTTTATTGCTTGTACTATAATGAAAGCGCAAACAATAAAGAGGGGTGAGGGAAATGAGGTTATCCTATAATCAAAGGAAAGAGTTATTTGATAATGGTTTTGTAGTGATTCCAAGCGTTATCCCGCAAGTTATGTTGGATGAAGTAAAAAAGGCTATTAACCACTCGCTTGGTGAAGAAGGCATGAATAAGGAGAAGCTGCATATTTTACGTTCTCAATCATATTGTCCTGAGATTCAACATACTCCGGTCATCTCTGATCTTTTCAATAAGACTCCGGTTTATGATCTTGTAAATTCAGTTATTGATTTGGAGAAGACTTATCCGATCAACGGAGCACAAATTGCTTTGCGCTTTCCAAGACTGGAGGATCCCATTCCTCCAGCTAGCCCGCACATCGATGGAATGTATTCACCTAATAATGGAGTTCCTGAAGGGACAATCCAAAATTTTACTGCGTTAGTTGGAATATTGTTAAGTGATTTACCAGAAGAAGACTCAGGTAATTTTACAGTATGGCCAGGCACTCACCGCCAATATGAACAATATTTTAGGGAACATGGTCCTGAAGCATTATTGAAAGGTATGCCTCCGATAGATATGCCTGAACCTATCCAAATAAGAGGAAAAGCTGGAGATATCATCTTATGCCATTACCAACTAGCGCATGGCATTGGGCCAAATATTTCACCAAATATCAGGTATGCTACGTTTTTCCGAATTAATCATGTAGATGTGAAGAATGATTGGAAAGCACCGATGAGAGATATATGGATGCATTATAGGGAAAACATGCAAGAATTTGCAAAGGAAGAAAAAGTTGTAGTTGAGTAAATTCCAACGAAAGGCCTCGTTTAATGCTTATTCTTCAATTACATTACTTTGTTGAAGATAGTGGAAGGCTCGGAGCCTCTAGCTTGGAAGTAATGGCAGGGGTAATCCACAGGTGTTGAGACTGAGGAGCCTCTTCTAGTCCCGGCTCCTATAAGCTAGTGAATTACCGATCACATTAAACGATAAGTCATGATCGTCTCGCCTTTTTCTAGCTGCAGGCGCAGTCCCCTAGAGATTAAATAACCTGAGACAATAAGGTCAATATAATAACTTTTTAAACTGAAACATTTGCTTATTGCTTATCATATCATGACTGATTAGGCGCCATCTGCTTTTCGGTGCTTGAGGAAAGCTAAGCACCTGTAACAGAAATCAACATACAAGGTTACAGAGCATAATAAAAAGAAGAGATAATGGGTTTACCATAGTCTCTTCTTTTATACTTTGAGAAAGAAAAGGTGGATATCAAATGAAGATTACTAGTTTTGAACTTTTTCAAGTTCCTCCTAGATGGCTCTTTTTGAAAATTGAAACAGATGAAGGAATTATTGGTTGGGGAGAACCAATTGTGGAAGGTAGGGCAGCCACAGTTAAAACATGTGTAGAAGAATTAATGGGCTACCTGATTGGAAAGGATCCTTTACGCATTGAAGACCATTGGAATGTAATGTATCGGTCTGGTTTTTACCGTGGGGGTCCAATTATCATGAGTGCTATTGCTGGAATTGACCAAGCATTATGGGATATTAAAGGGAAATATTTACAAACGTCGATATTCCAATTATTAGGCGGTGCTTGTCGTGAATCTATTCGAGTTTATTCCTGGATAGGTGGAGACAGACCTGTAGATGTAGGTTTGGCTGCGAAAGCGGCAGTAGATAACGGTTTTACAGCCGTAAAGATGAATGGAACAGAAGAACTTCAATACATAGATTCATATAAAAAAATTGATGAAGCTATTGAGAGAATTGCAGCTGTTCGTGATGCAGCTGGCAATAATTTAGGAATTGGAATTGACTTTCACGGTCGTGTACATAAACCGATGGCAAAAATATTGGCAAAAGAATTGGAGCCATTTCGCCCGATGTTTATTGAAGAACCAGTTCTTCCTGAAAACAATGAGGCACTTAGAGAAATTGCGAATTCCACGAGTATTCCAATTGCTACAGGAGAAAGAATGTTTTCACGCTGGGATTTTAAACAATTATTGCATGATGGATATGTAGATATTATTCAGCCTGATCTTTCACATGCGGGAGGAATTACGGAATGTAAGAAAATATTTTCAATGGCGGAAGCCTATGATGTCGCAGTTGCGCCTCACTGCCCGCTTGGTCCCATTGCACTAGCTGCATGTTTGCAGGTTGATGCTACGGCCCATAATGCATTTATTCAAGAACAAAGTTTAGGCATTCATTATAATCAAGGTAATGATTTATTAGATTATATAAAAGATCCAACTGTATTTTCGTATAATGAAGGACATGTTACAATTCCGCAAGGTCCTGGTCTAGGAATTGAAGTCAATGAGGAATATGTCCGCAAAATGGCTGAGATTGGTCACGACTGGAAAAATCCTGTTTGGCGTCATCGGGATGGAAGTGTAGCAGAATGGTAATGTATGAAAGTTATCTTATTAAAAGAATAGAACAAGACAAAATCATTGCTATTGTTAGAGGTATTGAACGGAAGGATAGCATCCCTGTCGCTGAGGCATTAGTTGAAGGTGGTATTCGTTTTATAGAAGTGACCATGAACACAGAAGGTGCTTTAGAAATTATTAATGAGTGGCGGAAACATTTCAAACAGGATGATGTTTTCATAGGAGCAGGAACAGTATTAAATACGGAAATGGCATCAGCAGCCATTCAAGCTGGGGCTCAATATATCGTTACTCCAAATCTTGATGAGGATGTAGTTGAGTTATCATGCAAACAAAGAATTGAAATATTCCCTGGAGTAGTGACGCCAACAGAAATAATGAAGGCAATAAAAGCAGGAGCTAATGCTGTTAAATTATTTCCTTTGGGTTCTCTCGGTTTAGATTATTTAAAGGAAATTAGAGCACCTTTATCAAACGTAAAAATGATTGCAACTGGGGGAGTGAATTTAAACAATATTAGAGAATATTTTAAACATGGAGTAATGGGTGTAGGGATTGGAAGTAATATAGTGAATAAGACGATGATTGAAAACAGAGATTTTAAAGGATTAACCGAATTGGCAAAACAATATGTAGAATTAGCCAATAAAGAAGAGTAAAGAGGTATGATGGACAAGGCCTAAACGCTTACCCTGTCCATCATATTAGCTAATTAATTCTTTTTTAATACTTTGCACTGATTCCCCTTCAATTAGAGAAACTTGAATCAATTCGTTTTTAACTGGTTTATTTGCTAATAGTTTTAATAAATTCTTAGCAGCAAGAGCACCCCATTGTCGTTTAGAAAAATCAATTGTAGCTAGTTTAGGTGTAACGTATTGAGACAGTTCTGTATGATCGAATCCTATTATATGAAAATGTTCGCCGATTCGAAAATCTGTATTAGAAATATAATCATACATACCGATTGCCATATTATCATTTAAACAAAAAATAGCAGCCGGTTCACTGTATTCAAGGACGATTTTTTCCGCAGCCAGCTCCCCAGATTGTTTATCAAAAAAACCCTCAATTTCATGGTATTCAATATTTTCATATTGTTTTACTGTTTCTCTTACAGCGTGTAGTCTTTCATTTGCATCATAGGCATCGACATGACCTTTTACTATGTAAAGTTTTTTATGTCCTTTTTCAAGTAAATAGTCAATAGCGATTTTTGCTCCACCACGATTATCAAGCAAGATCTGATTAACATTCGGGTGTTTAACCTCTCTATCTAAGACGACCATTTTATGCCCTTGATCAGCATACCTCGTCAATTCTTCAGTAGAAAACCCCGCATCAAGTATGATAGCACCATCAATTACCTGTTCCGGCAAAAAACGATGTGAATTTTCTCCATAACAAACAATTACCTCATACCCTGTATCGGCAAGTGATTCATATATACCTTGCAATATAGGTCCAAAAAAACTTCCGCTATAATCGAGAATGAAAAATATTCCAATTATTTTTGTTTCTTGTTTTTTTAATGAACGTGCCATTGCATTCGGAACGTAATGTAACTCATTCGCAATCTCTTTAATCTTATTACGAGTTGTTTCTGGTATTTTTGAGCTTTCATTCAATGCATAAGAAACTGTTGCAACAGAGACTCCTGCTCTCTTAGCAATCTCTTTCATGCTTACCATGGTCTCTACCTCCAAGTAATATCAAAATGACATCGCTTACATATCTTTAGCTATTTTACTATAATAACAGAAATAAGTTAATCGTTTAAGGAAAAAATGTTTGTAAATATTACTTTCTACAGTAATAGTTGATAAAAAATACGATTTTTGACAAAAGTAAGCATATTTCGCAAAAATGTGTTGAAAGATAGAAAAAGTTGATATACAATTACATCAGTTGAAACGATTAACTCTATTAAATTTATAATTTGAAAACGTTTAACAGATTATTTTTTCAACTAACTTTGGTGCAGATCTACATATAAAAGGAGATGTTATAAATCTATTAAATATTTTAAAATAGTAAAAACATCTTCAATAAAGACCTACCATTCACATCTTTTATGATATTAGAATGTCTGCATTTTTCACTAAAAGTAGAAATGGAGAGATAAAAATGAGAACGATTCCAGTAGCAGTTCAAATGTACACTTTACGTGATGAAAGTGCTCAGGATTTTGCTGGTACACTAAAAAAAGTTGCTGATTTAGGGTTTGACGGTGTTGAATTTGCCGGATATGGTGGCCTTGAAGTGAAAGAAGTAAGATCCTTACTTGATGAGTACGGACTGAAAGCAGCTTCCAGTCATGTTGGATTAGATGAATTAAAAAACAATCTAGCAAAAGTGATTGAAGAACAAAAAATCTTAGGAAGTAACTATATTGTATGTCCTTATTTAATGCCAGATCAAAGAAGTGAAGAGAACTATAAAGAGCTTATTCAGTTTTTAGAAAAAGCAGGTGAAGAATGTCTTAAAGAAGGCATCACACTTTGCTATCATAACCATGATTTTGAACTTGATCGCTTATCAGATGGTAGAACAGCGCTTGAAAGTATTTTTGATGATGTAAGTTCTGAAAATTTGCAAACTGAGTTTGATATTTATTGGTTAACTAAAGCAGGAGAAAATCCAGTTGAATGGATAAAAAAATATCATAATAGAACACCGTTAGTTCATTTGAAAGATATGACAACAGATGAGGAAAAGTTTTTTGCGGAGTTAGGCACTGGCGGAGTTGACATTGAGGCGGTATTAAATATTGGCGACGAAGCCAATGTGCAGTGGTGGATAGTTGAGCAAGACGTAAGCCGAAAAACACCTCTTGAAAGTGTCGAAATCAGTATTAACTATTTGAAAGAAAAGTTACCTTATCTAGCCAAGTAAAACTCCGAAGGGAGAGGGAATCTCTCCCTTTTATAACCAATAATTTTGATAGCGCTTAATAAGGTAGAAATTGGTCTAGCTTGTATGATTTGGATGTAAAAAAGTTTTTGAAAATTAAATATCTCAATAATACACTGGCATTTTTTATAGATAAATTATTAATTCTAATGGGTAAATGGGGGGGACGTATGGAAAAGGCAATTGCAAATAAAGATGTCGTAATCATCCCAAAGAAGAAATCGATCTTCTTTAGACTAATGAATCAGTGGGAACTCCAATTAATGGTCATTCCCGCCATCATCTTCATCTTTATCTTTAGTTATATTCCGATGTACGGAATCATCATGGCGTTTAAGGATTACAACATTTTTAAGGGAATCGCGGAAAGTCCTTGGGCGGGATGGAAACATTTTAATATGTTCTTCACTGCACCAGAATTTTCTCAAGTCATGAGAAATACGCTTGTGATCAGTTTCCTTAAATTCTTTATCGGATTTCCGGCGCCGATCATTTTGGCCTTAATGTTGAATGAAGTAAGGCATATGTTCTTTAAACGGGTGGTCCAAACGGTGAGCTATCTGCCTCACTTCATATCTTGGGTTATCGTGGCGGGATTCGTCGGTTCGTTATTGTCAACAGATAACGGAAGCCTAAATATCGCATTGGAAAAGGTGGGAGCCATTGACGAGCCAATCAGCTTCCTGAGCATTCCGAAATATTTTTGGGCAATCCTTGTGACCACGAATGTCTGGAAAGAAATCGGCTTTGGATCGATTGTCTATTTAGCCGCCATTGCGGGTGTGGACCAACAGCTTTATGAAGCTGCCGCCCTTGACGGTGCAAGCAGATTCAAACAAATCTATTTGATTACAATCCCTTCCATTTTGCCAGTTATCTTAATCTTCATGATTTTGGCAATCGGAAACCTTTTGAACGCTGGTTTTGAGGATATTCTCCTTTTAGGC
>NZ_JALIRM010000017.1 GCF_022900255.1 Lederbergia wuyishanensis | reverse complement strand
CGTCTCTTTCCGTACAACCTTCTTGGCAAACTTCCTTTTGTTCGCGCTTGCCTTTACATGAGTGGAATCAACGAATACGTGCTCCGCACTGATCAATTCTTTTGTGGCAGCTTCTTTCAGGATTTTATAAAAAATCTGTTCAAAGAGTTCACTGTCTTTGAAGCGTCGCTCATAATTCTTCCCGAATGTCGAGAAGTGAGGGACCTTATCATAGAAACCAAAGCCCAGGAACCAACGGTAGGCCATATTTGTTTCGATCTCCTCAATGGTTTTGCGCATTGAACGGATGCCAAATAGGTATTGGATAAATGTCATTTTAATCAAAACGACCGGGTCAATACTTGGGCGGCCGACTTCTGAATACATATCTTCCACAAGTGGATAAATAAATGAAAAATCAATCGCAGCCTCTATCTTGCGAACCAGATGGTTCGCTGGTACAAGTTGGTCAAGAGCGATCATTTCAATTTGATCCCGTTGGAATGAATTATTCTTAGTCAGCATTTTTATCACCTCAGGTATTGGTATATCTATAATTTTATAAAAAAATAGACTGTAGGCAAACCCGACTTTCGTCGAGTTTGTCTACAGTCTGAAACACACGTGGAAACGTGTGTTTTTTTGAAGAGATAAAAAATTAATTTGTATTTTCAAGTGAACCGGAAACTATTTTCCCTTTAAACATTGTGGCTACTCTTTCTGCCCTCCTAGCAATTGTTTCAGCAGAACTTGATGCCTGTACAAAGACCATACTTGCTTCGTCGCCTATCTGAGGCCAAACTTGCTTTCCTTCATCATTGAGCGGAGACTTCCCTCCTGTTATGAATCTTAAGGTTTTAGCTAATGATTTCTCATCTACCCATCCTGAAATCTCTGCTAAACGGCTTGCTCGCTCTAAAATATCACCGTTGCCAAAAGGAGACCATACATCAAAAATATTATCACACCCTACCGCAACGGATACTCCTTTGTCATGCAATAATCCGACAGGTGGAAATTTTCTTGTTAAAGGGACACTCGTTATGATAGTTATACCAGCATCACGCAACAATTCTGCCATTTCAATTGCTTGATTAGGCGGAATATCGCCAAGTGCAAAAGCATGACTAATAGACACCTTTCCTTGTAGACCAGCTTCTATTGTAAGTTGGACAAGTCTCTTCATTGTAAAAATACCAAGGGAATTCGAATCATGTAAATGTAAGTCTATACCTACATTTCCTTCAACAGCAATTTCAACCATTTCCTGTAAAGAAGCTTCTATATCCCCGTCAACTGTACCAGGATCAACTCCACCAACCAAAGTTGCACCTTGGCGAATTGCTTCCTTTACTGCTTCTTTGGCGTTAGTACGCAATAATCCGTGTTGTGGAAAAGCAACTATTTCATAGGATAGCATCTGATCAAAAGTGTTTAACGCATTCTGTACACTTTCTAAATTTTGCAAACCAACCTCCGGATAAATATCTACATGAGTACGAATATGAGTAGCTCCTGCTTTAAGTGAAATACCCAAAAGTTTTTCTGCACGCTCCGTTGTCGTTGTTTTCAAAGCAGGAAGTACCTTTTTTTCAATATCAAACCGTTCAAAGATATTTCGAACAGGGGTTACTCCTCTCCACTTATCACCAAGTAATGTTTTGTCTAAATGACAATGTTTTTCAACGAAGGATGGGAGTAATAACAACTGTTTGGCATCCAAAAATGGTAAATTATCATCGATATCATCTTTAGCCGAAACAATCTTATTTATTTCCCCATCCTTAATAAATAGATGGCAAACTTTAGTCTCTGTTCCAGTAACAATATCATTTTCAACCTGGAACCCGCTTTCTAACTGAGCATTCTTTATCCAAAAAGTAGAATTCATCAAATGTTTATCCTTTCACGAATTATTTAACAGATCGACAATTCATTCCATTACACCAATTACTCTATATTTGGTATATTTACAGTGTTTAATTAGGAACCTATTATCTCTAATTACAGGATTATTTTATTTTGCTCCTGCCTGTAACAGAATTTCCTCAATCGCCTTGAAACCTTTATCTCGGGCATGCTGCAAAGGAGTCACATTATTACTGTCAGGTATGTTCACGTCAGCACCGTGCTCTATAAGTATTTTAACTGTTTGTTGTTGTTTTTCGTTTCCGTTATTTAAAATAATTGCTTCTAATAACGCTGTCCACCCCAAATTATTAACATGGTTAACGTCTATATCTGACCGAGTAAGAAGTTCCATGATTACATCTATATAACCGTGTTCAGACGCTGGAATTAATGCTGTTCCCCCATACCGATTGGTAATGGATGGGTCTGCACCAGCGTCAATTGTAAGTTTAAGAATGTCAATATATCCCTCTGCACCAGCATATAAAAAAGGATTATTTTTCATGTTGTCTTGAATATTAACATCCGCGCCAGCCTCAATGAGAACTTTTGATGTCTCTAAGTCATTGTTATACACTGCAATCATGATAGGAGTTCGTCCTTGTGAGTCCTGAATATTAATATTAACGCCTTCCTTAAGCAGTTTTCTAACTCTACCAGTCTTTTTACCTTCTGTTGCATGTAACAGCTGTTCACTTTTCTCTTCTCTCACGACTTGTTCCTCCTTTTCCTCTTCCTTTGAACCTCGCATATCATTTAAAACACATCCTTGAAGCAATAGGGAAGAACTCAATAATCCGGATATTATCCATTTCCACATATGGGTATCCCCCATTTAGTCTGTTACTCCCGGTTTCTTTTCAAAAGTTTATATATTTCGGTTAGTCTTCTTTTTTAATATTTATTAGACGTTCGTTTTCTGGCTCTGTATGTATTAATACTTGCGCATCAGGAAATTCAAGAACGATATCTTGTTCAATCTTATCACATAACTCATGAGCTTTTTCAATGCTATAGCCTGATGGAACTACAAGGTGAAAATCAATCCATTCACTAGGTCCAGAGCGTCTTGTACGAAAATCATGGAATTCGATAAACTCATTTTTATAAGTGCGAATAATTTTTACTATCAATTCTTCTTCTTCAAGCGATAAACTTGCATCTAATAATGGCGGAAAGGATTCCTTCATTAATTTATTTGCCTCAAAAATAATATATATAGCTAATGCAATCCCTATGATAGGATCTAAAAAGTGCCATCCAGTAATACTTACAAGTAATAAACTGATTGCCACACCAAGTGAAGTGAAAACATCTGTCATTAAGTGGAGAGCATTAGATTTCATTGCCATTGATTTTGTTTTTTCTGCCGTTTTACTAATTGTTTTTGAAACGATGAAATTTACTAAAGCACCAAAAAGCATAACTAGAATTCCTAAGAATGGTAATTTTAATGGTTCAGGATTGATGAGTTTATGAACACATTCGTAAATGATCCATATCCCTGCTATAAATATCAACAAAGTCTCGATTGTTCCAGAAAGATTTTCTACTTTGCCATGCCCATATCGGTGGCTTTTGTCAGCAGGTTTGTTTGAAATTCTTACGGAGAAAAAAGCGATCAGTGAGGCCACCAAATCTAATGACGAATGAATAGCCTCTGATAATACTGCTACTGAACCCGTAAGTACTCCTACTATTACTTTTAAAATAACAATAACTGAATTGCTGATAACTGAAAGAAATGCTACTTTTGCCGAATTCATAAGTACCTCTATATTTTTTATTTGGTACCATGCTAACAAATAGAAGTCGAGTGGGTCTACAGCAACCTTTTTAGTAGTCTCTATAAAAATGTGACAATGCAAATATTGTTTCGCAAAGCCAACTTAGGTCGATATTTATCCAAATTCACAACAGAAAATAATTACTTTCACCAGAATACCTTTTATGGTCTCCCTTAAACTCTCCATAAGTCTATCCACTTTTTCCTAATCAAACTTGGACATTTAATAGATAATTATGACTGTATTAAATAGAAAACCAGTAGGTGATTTTGCTTTTTCCGGCTACTGAATCGTAATTTTATACATTTGTAGTAGCAATACCAGAATTACACTTAGGAATAGATGATAATACCTTATATACAAACACTTTTATTCCACTATTATACTAATTTTAGTTAATTCTATTAGACAAGTGACGATTTTCCTCTCATTTTGCTCGTTTGTCCATCACAATTATTCAAATTTACATACTGTATTTTAAGGGATTGTATTTATATTCTCCCAAATTCTTTCAATGGAGGTGTTTTTTTCATGGGTAATTCATTCGCTTTGATAGTTGTTTTGTTTATTTTGCTCATCATTGTAGGAACTGCTTTCGTTCACAACACTTACTAAATAATTTTGGTGGTTGTTAATTCGTACCCATACTATTTTAACGGAGGTGAATGCTGTATGTCTTGGGGATACGGTGGTTATGGTGGTTATGGCTCAGGGTACTCAGGAGGAGGCACCTCATTTGTATTAATCGTTGTCTTGTTCATTTTATTAATTATCGTAGGAGTTTCTTTTGTGAGTTACTAATATGAAATCACAAGGCAGACTATATTCTGTCCTTTCATTTACTCCGGAATGGAAAGGAGTGATAAAATGCATCCAATCATGAGACATAGAGGAAGACGCGTTGAAATCAGGGATTGCCACGGTAGAGTCCATAGAGGAGTGGTAGACGGATTCTCCTCAGGTGGAGTCTTTTTACGGTCTGCATTTTCAGTAGTATTCATCCCATTTTTCGCAATCGTGTTCTTCTTCCCATTCTGATTGACCAAGGTAAATTTTAACAATACAGATATAACCTTTCAAATCTAATCTCAAGTAAACCTTTTACACTATTTAAATAACAGTCCTTGTGGTTTAGTACCTTTACCTACAACTAAACCACAAGGCTATTAAGCCTACTGCTTAGGAGGGCGAAACCCAGCCTTCACCGCTTCATCTTCCGTACAAAACATCACTTCCGCCTTTGTTTTTTCATACCACTGGGATTCTGGAGTATGATAAATTTTTTCACGGCCAATATTTCCTTTGATTAAGCAGTCCTTCGATTCACTTTCTTTGGAAATGGAATCCATTGTTTCCGGATGAAATCCATCCTCTTGTGCATAGTTCTCAATTTCCCAAATCCCTACCCCATCTTTTTGAGCCTTCTTTTGGATGGCATCAAATTGATCAACATAACGTGTGTTTGGTGGGTATATGTATGCTACTCTTGCTAGGCCTTTCTTCAACAATTCCTCTTGAATCATTTTTCCATCCACATACACGTAGGCTAACAATCGTCCATATTTATCTTGATTCGGACCAATATCGAACTCTAACTCTATCTTTTTTCCCTTTTCTACTAACCTACTAGTGAAATCTTTAGCTTCTTGTCCAAAAGGCTGTTCACCTAGACGCGGATGGGCTGTTTCTGGACTATCTACTAACAGAAATCTCACCTTTTGCTCACTGCCATTATACATAACGGCAATGGTATCGCCATCAATTGGCTTTGTTAACGAAACTTGAACCCTATTATTTGTACTTTGAGAGCATCCTGCGATAGTAAAAATCAAAACAAATATTAAAAAGGAAGATAAAAATCTAGACATAAATTAAACCTCTCTTATCACTTCTATCCAAATTAACATATTAACAATCTATAACAATTAAAACAATATAAGCCCCTTCATTGTTTTTCAAAATGATTATTCGGGAATAAGACGAATACTAGAGAGGGGAAGCAAGATGCCAAAAAGATATAAAAAAGGAACTTTAATAGCATGTCTTCTATTATTCTTAAGCTTTTATATAGGAACCATCTACTATCATGAGAATAAGCCTTTGCCAAAAGGAGTCTCTTACGAAGGAGACGTTCACTATTTACAAGAGAATCAAGTGCAGTTTTTATATGATTTAACATATAAAAAAGGTACAGAAACAAAACATGAACAAGAGATTTTTGAAGCTGTTTTTCAAGCGATTAAAGACGCTGAAAAGTTTATTGTCCTGGACTTCTTCTTATTCAATGATTATTACAATCGTGGATTACATTTTCCTCAACTAAGTTCCACATTAACGAAAACTCTGATAGAAAAAAAGAAGAGCAATCCTAATATTGAAATAGTGTTAATCACGGATGAAATTAATACATCGTACGGTTCTCATAAAAATGAAGAGTTTGAAAAGCTAGAGGAACATGGCATTAAGGTTTTGCTAACAGATGTTGATCCACTCAGAGATTCAAATCCTTTATATTCCGCGATATGGCGAATGTTTTTCCAATGGTTTGGTCAAGAAGGTAAAGGAACTCTTCCTAACGTGATGGCCGACAAAGCTCCGGATATGACACTTCGCTCTTATCTTAAATTACTTAATGTCAAAGCCAATCATCGAAAAACGGTTGCCACAGATAAGAAGGCACTTATTTTGTCTGGCAATCCCCATGATGCAAGTGCTTATCACTCGAATATTGGATTTGAGTTAGAAGGCCCAATCATAGAAGATATGTTAAAGTCAGAGCAAGCTGCAGCTAATTTAGCAGGAGGGTATGTCTTGCCTAAATATAAAGGAAAGAGTGAGGCTGGTGATATAGCTGTACAGCTGTTAACTGAAGGAAAAGTAGCAAACAAGGTGATTCAATCACTTAAAGAAACAAAAAAAGATGATCAAATTTGGATGGCTATGTTTTATCTAGCAGAACGAGATGTAATAGAAGAATTGCTGGCGGCAAGTGAACGCGGAGTTAAAATCAATTTAATTTTTGACCCAAATGAAAATGCGTTTGGCTCTAAAAAATCTGGACTACCGAATCGACCAGTCGCTCAGGAGTTGAATGAAAAGTCGAAAGGAAAGATCCAGATTCGCTGGTATAACACAGGACAAGAGCAATATCACCCTAAGTTGCTTTATATTAAAAAACCAGATAATGTTACGATCATTGGGGGCTCCACAAATTTTACACAGCGAAATATGGATGACTATAATTTGGAAACGGATATTAAGATTGAAGCGAAAACTGATTCTCGCCTTGCTAAAGAGATGGACGAGTATTTTAGCCGACAATGGAACAACAAAGACGGTGAGTTTACGTTGGACCTTGAAAAATATCAAAATCCGCTTACTACTATGCAAAGAATAGTTTATTTAGTGCAGAAGTTATTATATTTTACAACGTATTAAGCGTTGTTATAGTAACACCACCAAGACTGTAGACAAACTCTTGCATCTTGCGTTGCTAGCTTTGTATGACAGGTATTTCCAAGTCAGTCTGAGAGAAAGAGCTTTTTTAAAATAGGCGGTGTTGCAGCAACACCGCCTTCCTATTAAATAAATCAAGACTTCGCTGCTTCTAATTCTGCTGTCTTTTGTTCCCATATTCTTGATTTCCATCGTCTCATTAAAATAATTCCCCTCACCCATTCGTCTACAACAAAACCTATCCAAACTCCAATTAACCCCATTCCAAAATGAATGCCGAGTATATAAGCAATAGGAACACTAATGAACCACATTCCCAAAATAGCTATTAAAACGGGATAATTTACATCTCCAGCCGCTT
Source organism: Lederbergia wuyishanensis (assembly GCF_022900255.1). GTDB lineage: Bacteria > Bacillota > Bacilli > Bacillales > Bacillaceae_C > Lederbergia > Lederbergia wuyishanensis. Next base: position 90,430 of record NZ_JALIRM010000017.1, on the reverse strand, counting down.
TAAGTGAGTTATTAAATACGAGATTAAACGCGCGACCTGGCTCCAGTAATAATGTTAATAGAAGGATAGAAGATCCGAGCATAACAATGTCTGGGCTGTTGGTAAAGATTTTAAGAAGAGGTTTGGAAAACATGAAAAATATCCCAGCTACACAGAATACTACTAAAGCAGCTATTTTATAAATGTGCATACTTTGCGCGTATGCAGCATCCATTTTTCTAGCACCAATTTTACGGGAAATGAGAATTAACGTTCCTTGCCCAAGAGCCCCTGCAAACATCGTGATGAAGGCCCTTAAATTAGTTGTATATACATTCGTCGTTAATGCCGTAGTTCCAATTATGGCAATAAAAACAGTGATGACGACCATTTGTAAGTTCCATGCGATCGAGTCAACAGATGAAGGAATTCCGATTTTAAGGAGATTTTTCACGTGAAGTTTAGGAAAACGGAATAGTTTACTTAAAGGAATGGACTCTCCAATCCATTTTTTTAAGATAACAAAAAGGACGATTGTTCCGATGAAACGACTTGCAACGGTCGCAATTGCTACCCCTTTTACACCGAGCACCGGAATACCGAAAGGACCAAAAATAAATAAATAGTTTCCAATTATATTGAGGATGTTAGCTCCCGTCATGACATACATGACTTGCTTTGTAAGTCCGTGTCCTTTAATGACCGCTGACACTGTTAGCATTAAAGATTGGATGAAGGTGAAGCCACCGATAATAACTATATAGATAGTCGCATCTTTCATCAGTTCAGCAGGCAGCCCCATTATTCGTAATATATCTGAAGCAAATAGGACTAAAACCAGACCTAGTAATAAACCAAACAAAAAATTAAGCGAAATGGACACACGAGTAATTTCTGATACACTAAATTCGTCTTTTGCCCCTACATAACGGGATACTAGTATCGTCGTACCAATCGTCACCATACTACACAGCATAATTGTCATCGCGAGGATTTGATCGGAAAAGCCAACCGCCGCAACGGCATTATCCGAATAATGACTTAACATGAAAGTATCAGCAATTCCCATTAACCTCAACATCAGGATTTCAATTAATATTGGCCAAGCAAGTGCAAATAAAGCTAATGTCTGAGCCTTTTTAGTTTCCATAAAATCCCCCTCAGTAATCTATCCATCCATTTTTTAACATATGCTCTAATTTTAATGGTCAACTTTTTATAAAAACAGTCTGAAAATTTATTTATTTGTGTGTTATACTTAACTTAGGAAATAAAAATACAAGCGAGCTGCCGCTAAACAATGGCAACTCGCTTGTTTCATTCTTATTCAACTAATGAGATTAAACGCCGATTCCTCCGTTTACGAACTATTCACTAAAAATAGCGTTGGAAAGTAATCTAAATAAGTAGTCTGTGTGATTTCTAAAGCCTGCTTCTAATCCGATTAATGTTACGGGAGCTTCTTTCTCAGTAACGATGACTGCTTGACCTCTTGCAGATTCTCTGTTTTTCCAATGTCCAGAGAGAAAGAAATTTTCTTCTTGATCAAAAGTGGCAAAGACTTCGGTTTCTTCCGTATTGGAGTACCAAACCGGTCCATATACAAATCCGATATCATCTTGTCCATAACCAGCTGTTATCCCTTTACCTTTGTAATCAATCCGCACGATACCATTAGAACTTGAAGATCCAGTATTCACATCCACAGCGGTTAGTCCTAGAGACCTTGCAACTCTTGATGCACCAGATCCTATCGCGATATATTGTCCATTTTGCTCAATAAACTCATATACATTCTGCTTAAATTTATTGTACTCTTCTTCGTTTGCTAGTCCAAACTCTTTATTCGCTGTACTATTATTGAAGGATACTAGATTAGCTGATCCACTGTAAATGAAGGTATCATATCCCGATAAGCCAATGTTCGCTACTTCTCTTGGATGTAATTCGGTTATTGAAAAACCGAGACGTTCAAGGGCAAGTTTCGTACCTGAATGTGACTGTACCTTCCCGAGTCCCCCATCTTTTAAAATAGCAACTTTCTTTTTAGTTACGGTTTTTGATTGTTTTGGAATTGAAGTTGTAACAAGATCAAGACCAGAAGCTTTTGCAGCTTTAACAAGGTCAGATGTTTTCTTTTCTACGTAATAGTTCCCTTCCTCATCCCTCAGCACCGGAATGTCTATTTGAAGTAACTGATTCACGAGAGAAACAGCATTTATAGAAGTGTTTGGAATTTTATAAGGTCCATTGCCATTAAGCGATCCTTTTGATCTAATCTCGTTAACCTTGTCGCTTTTTACGTTTGGTTTTAAATTTGTTTCAATTACTTCAAATCCCCATAGTTCAGGAAGACCCCAGGAAGATATGTCATACATGGCGCCGATATCCTCGGTAATATCTTCGCCATCCCAAAGCAGTACGTTCGCAACAGACGCTTTCGCCTGTCTGCCTGAAATTAAGTACGTACCTTTTTCGTAACGAATACCATCCGACTTGAATGCTTCTTTTGCTTGCATTACTTCAACATCATTTGCAAGCAAATGCTGAACAGCTTTTTCAGTAACGGTTGGGTCTTCTTTCTTTAGAGGTAATATATATGCTTCGGGATACTTTTCTTCTTCATAATTTGGATGATGATTATTAACACCTCTCTGATATACTTCTATCTGATCTTCCAGCATGTCTTGTTTATAATCAACTGCAAATTTAAGAGCACCTAATACTGCATCCACATGCCACTTAACACCATCTAAATCATTGGTTGGAGCTTCAAGAGTATAACCGTATGCCCCGTGAAGCATCGCATAGGCAGGAGTATAGATTGGCGGATACACATCCCAACCTTGACTTGAATCTCTTAATGGAATATGTGTCCCTTCCATCGTTTTATATAACTCAGTTTTATAGGAATCTCTTTGACTTACCAGTTCCGCTTCCATTGCTTCTGCCTGCTGATTCATCCAATTATACAAAAGATCATATTCATAATTTGGATTGTGCGGCGGTGTACCAGGCAGGATCAGCCCTGGGTGTTTTTCGATGCCTCTTTGTTTCACATAACCATGAAGATCTAAAAGCACTAATGGATTCAGCTCTGTAATTTGCTTAACTACAGCTTGTGTTTCAGGTTGAGACTGGGTAATAAAATCACGGTTAAGATCAATTCCCTCGCCATTAAAACGAGTGGCTTCAATGCGACCATCTGGATTAGCATTTACATTGATAATTAACGTGAAGTTATTAAGAATTTCCAGTGTCTCCGAATCATTTTCAAAACCAAAACGCTCAATTAATCTTAGTGCAGCATCTGTTCCCACAAATTCAGTTCCATGTATAGATGCGTGTATTAGAATAGGTGGCTTCACATCCGGATTTTTAGATAACCATTTCTGTGCTTTATCAGGATCGTCACTCATCAATTTTCGCAAAGACTGATACGAGTCATTCTTTGATTGATTCGTAATCGTAACTGTATACAGATCCTTTCCAGTTGAGGATGCTCCAGTCACCTCAAGACTTACTCTTTTACTCCTCTTGTCAAAATCTTGGAGCTGCTTTCGAAGATCATCAAATACAACATAATCATAATGTTCTGAGTTGAAAAGACTTTGCTTTCTCTCAGATGAGATGGTCTCCTTCGTCCCGACTGCCAATACACCCGTTGGCAGGGATGTCCCAATGAGTGCGACAATTAGCAACACCGACAATAAAACTTTTTTCATGTACTCCACTCCTTCAATGAGATTTACAAGAATAAAAATAAAAAACCTCTTTCAAAGAGAAAGAGGCATAGCATCACAAACAAAGTGACCGACTCCCCTCTTATCTCTCAGCTACTGCTGCAAGATTTAGCACCTTGACTAACCAAAATAGTTAGCCGGTTGCCGGGCTTCATCGGGCTTGTCCCTCCGCCTGCTCTTGATAAAAGAGTATTTCTATTAGATTACTTGTATTAAATCCCAATTATAGAAATCTTTTTTACTAAGTCAATGACTTTTAGTTAAAATAGTTATATAGAACCAACTAATTTTCAGCTATCTAAATCGAAAATACTACAGCAAAGGACTTTAGAAGCCTATTTTTTATTCCTCATTTTTGAAAAAGGAAGTCTCCACTGTATATATGAAAATATTCTTAAAAACGTTATATATTCAGCTTTTTGATATAATGAAATTTTTTACGTTAAAGGGATGGATTCATACAAGAAATAATAGAACAGTTGTAAAGGGATGTAATTAAAGATGTGGATTGGTAGATTTATATAAAGAGTTAGAAATAAGTATGTAGCCTGTTCACATAAAATATAAAAAGGGCATTCCATTGTCACATTGACTTCGGAATAGCCCTTTTTCACTATTTCAAAAACCTGCTAAATGCTAGAGTAACTGCTGAACGAGAATTTAACCCGACTGAACGGGAATAGAGTCATCTTGAGGGAATTAGACCCGACCCAACGGGAATTGAACCTACTTAAACGGCAATTGAACCCGCTCTAAAGGGGATTGATTCTCCTAGCGTCATGCTAATATAATTTTACTCTTTCACAATAAAATGGATATTATAAACTACTCTTCTCTTTCCATCCTCTGATCGAGCAATTACCTTAGTCGTTCCAGGCGCTGTTACAGTTGGTACGACTGTAACACCTGTGTTATCTTGACCTATAGCAGAAACGGCAGGTACTTCATTTCTATCAACTTCGACTGTTAATTCAAATGTATCTCCGACTTTATTGAAGCGCTCTAAAATGCTTTCCTCATTCAATATAATGTCCGATACCTTAGGTTCACTAAATGCAGCTGCCCACTTGGAGAAAACTTTCATCTCGGTTATGGCTATGCCCTTTACAGGTTTAGCTACCATGTTAACGCGAATTGCCGAAGTTTTAACTAAATCAAAAGTATACACATTTGATTGACGCAAAGCTGGTTCCGGAAGTTCACTTACAAAATTGGATACATCTTTCCACTCACCACATGACTTATATTGGACTGTGAATGCAGCCGGATAGGAATTTTTTTCATCTTCAAACCAATGGATTTCGACGTTGTCCACAAAAAATTCTTCCGGCTCGAAATCCCCAAACGTAATTGAGACCCAGTCACTGGATCGTGATTCTTGCTGCCAATTTGTCCAACGATTGTGAGGTTCTGATTCATAGGAAATAACATCATCGTGAATGGCTTCAACACGGTCTGATGATTCTGGATTCGTAAAAGACGCTTCCGCTTTTGGATAATCATAACCGTTCTTAGCCCTGCCGATATTGTGTTGTCCCCCAATTTTTTCAGTCACTCGAATGGTTGCCGATGCTTTTAACTCGGTTCCACTGACCGTACCTAAAATCTTAAATTCTCCAACAGCATGAACGTTCTCCTGTGGGGCTTCCTCCCAAATCACATTCGTCTGTTTCTCGGTTCCATCACTGAAATAGACAGTCACTGTTTCAGGCATCTCAGGCAGCTGATTCTTCAAGACAGCCATGGTCACATGTTCAATAGCAACAAGCCCTCTCACATTCACATTTGCTACAGCTTGAATATCCGTATTATTTACCTTTCCATGTACAGTAAATATCCCTAACTTCTGACAAGAAGCTGGATCAACCTCTTCCCAATCAACTTCAACATCCCTTGGAAGTCCCCTGTTATAATGAGCAACAATTGTTTTTGGTAAATGCGGTTTCTCACCTTGATCTACAATAACAGTCACTGACTCTAGTTTCTGAATGAATTTTTCAGTCGGATTCTCTTCAATCATAATCTTAATTTCCGCTGTTCTAACGGTAACACCTTTAAATAATAACGTTGCAGAAATTTTGACTTCCCCTTCAGAAAGGGCGTATAACTTATTTCCAACAAACTTGATTTTATCGTTGTCAAAATGGTACTGCACCTGAGCATCTTTTACATCGAAGCCATCTCCATTATCAAGCTTGCCTTTTATTTTCAGATCAATCATATCGTCTTCAACAATAGATTTATTTTCTATTATCAATTCTGCTGATACGAGTGTTGGATTTTTGTCTCTACCAACAAGATTATACTCAATTTTGCTATTACCATTTTCAAATGTGACGTGAATTTCAGCGATATCTACTATGATTCCCTTTACAACAGAAGAAGTGTAATTCCAATCAACGCTTCTAGTTGCCACCGTTCCATCGCCATAAAAAATAGTAGCTTCCGTTGGCAATTCAGTATTTGAAGGTTCACCAATCAAGTCAACACCAACTATCGAGCGTGTTTCCTCTTCGGCAGGTGATGCAGTAAATACTCGAACTGAATCACTCTCAAGCCCTTCAGAATAAACACTAAATGTAATCTCTCCTGAATTTTTCGCAGACTGAAGGATTGCCAATGCTTTACCACTAAAAGCTTTTCTCTTGTTATCTTTGAATCTCTCAACACTAGCTGCATCACCATTGTCCACACCTGCAAGGACACCGTCCCCCGATATTTCGAACTGAACAAGGTTATCAGCTGAAGGCACAAAGTTTCCTTCAGAGTCTACAACGTCAACCGTAATAAAAGCTAAATCAGTACCATCAGCCTTAATCACACGTCGATCGGCTGTTAATCTTACGGCCGCAGGTTCACCAGCTGTTACCACTTGATCTCGAGCAACCACTTCACCATTACAGTCTTTTGCTACTGCCTCTAATTTGCCTGCTTTAAAAGGTACAGCCCACTCTAAATACGTTTTTCCTTCGGCTGTTTCTTTATAGGAAGATCCCCATGAAGTCTTTTTCAACTCATAGCAACTCTCGCCTAAAGACTCTCCATTTAAAAATAATTCAACTTTATCCGCATTTGTATAGGCTAGTACGCGCACCGTTTCGCCTTCGTTCCAGTTCCAATGCGGAAGCAAATGTACCATCGGTTCTTTTTTCCATTGGCTTTGATAATAATAGAAAACATCCTTCGGAAAACCTGCTGTATCCACTGCTCCAAAGTAGGAACTTTTTGCCGGATACGTATTGTAGTAAGGTGTCGGTTCTCCAATATAATCAAAGCCAGTCCAAATAAATTGACCAGCAATATGTTTTAAATCACGATCATATCTCCAAGCATCTTCAGCTGTTCTCCCCCAGGCTACATAATCATTATCATAGGAGGATTGCTGTAAGTCGTCATAATGTGTGTTCAAGTTATAATCGTATGGATGTGAATACACTCCGCGTGAGCGAGTTGCAGAAGACGTTTCGGCCCCGTACAATTTCCAGTTAGGGTTGTGCTCATGATAGCCGGCATAGTTATTCTCACTATAATTAAAACCAATGATATCCACAGTATTAAAAATTTCTTCTATATGAGGATTAATGTCTGTAACATTGACCTTGTCTCCACGTGTCTTATCTTCCCCAATTGTTGTAGGACGCGTTGTATCAATTTCTTTTACCCAACTCACTAAATTTTTAGCGATGACAACTCCATTTTCGCTTGTCGTATCATAGATTTCGTTTCCAATTGACCACATGATGATACAAGGTTCGTTTTTCCCACGATCAACCATTTCTTTAATGTCATGTTCAGCCCATTCGTTAAAAAAGCGTCCATAATCATATGTTTTTTTCGATAAAGCCCAACAGTCAAAGGCTTCTTCAATCACTAATAGACCTAACCCATTGCATATTTCAAGAAGTTCAGGTGATGCAGGATTGTGTGTTACCCGAATGGCATTAGCACCCATGTCCCTCATGATTTGCATTTGTCTTTCAACCGCACGTTTATTCGTAGCTGCACCAAGCGCACCGAGATCGTGATGCATACAAACACCATGCAATTTCATATAGCGCCCATTTAATGAAAACCCTTCGTTTGCATCAAATTCAAAGTAACGGACACCAAAAGGCGTTTCATATGTATCTACAATTTTCTCTCCAACCAATACTTCAGAAATTAATTTATATCTATATGGGTTCTCGAGATCCCAGAGTATTGGGTTTTCAATTTCAGTATTATCTTCAAACTGTAAGGTCTCTCCAGTTGTACATACTTTTGAATCGGACACGATTGTTGAAACGACTATCCCATCTTGGTTTAAAATCGTCGACTGAACCTTAATTTCTACTGCATCCTCTGAAGAATTCTTCACCTTCGTTTTGATGTTGATATCTGCTCGACCTTTTTCATAAGCCGTTTCTAATTCAGGTGTCGTAACGAAAGTTCCATACCTTGCTACATGAATTGGATTTTTTGCAGTTAAATGGACATTTCGATAAATCCCACTTCCAGAATACCAACGGCTGCTTGGCTGAGTATTATCCACTTTTACAACAATGACATTTTCTTCATCCATCCGAAGTTTATCGGTCAAATCATAAGAAAAAGCATTGTAGCCAAATGGATAAGTTCCAAGCACCTCTCCATTTAAATACGTTGTACTGTTCATATATACACCATCAAAATCGATGGATATACGTTTTCCTTTCATTGATTCAGGAACGGTAAAGGTCTTTCTATACCAGCCAATTCCCCCATCCAAAAATCCACCTTCATGTGTCGCTGGCGAATCAGGATTGAAATCCAACTCGATACTCCAATCATGAGGTACGTTTATAACTCTCCATGAGGAATCATCAAACTCAGGACGATATGCTTCAGAAAGATTTCCTTCTAGTTCTCTTTGAAAACGCCAATTTTCATTAAAATTCAATGCTATTCACCGCCAAAAATAGTTAATATATCAATTCAAGCAAAAGACCTTGGAACCTACCTTGGCTTCCATAATGAACACTTCTCTGTTCAAGGTCTTCTAACTTTCTAACGCTATGCTGATTATCTACTAGTCAAATTATGATATTTTCCGATACCAAGGCAATCTGGAAAGTGGGGCGTCAACCTCTTTTTCACATGGTCCTTCCACAACACTTCCATCATCACCTTTCCATAAACCTACTGGAAAATGAATAAGTCGTTTTATCATACCTTTTTTGACAACAGGAGCAACTAAAATATCGTTTCCTAGCATAAATTGATCTTTTATATTCGTTAATCCTTGATTTGGAAAACTGTATTCCATATGACGAATAATCGGCTCACCAGTCTCCGCTGCATGATTTGCCAAGGCTAAAATTTCTTCGCCAAATTGATGATGAAGATTGGCAGCTTCAAGGCAGTATTGGGAATGTTCTTGATCTAATACACGCCAAGGTGCTGCTGAAAATTGCATCATCGGGAATAATGCAGAACATTGTGCATATCGAACAAATAACTCTTGATCCAAGTTTTTAGAGTTGGCTAGAAAGTTTTGATATTCTCCTCCACCAATCATATCTGGGCATGTAAATGCATAGCCCATTAAGCCTTGGGCTAGTCCGTTTGGAATCAATGATCCTAAACCACCTTCGTCCCAACTATGTGCTTTATCACATAATCTTTGCCCGATTGCTTTACCAGCCATTTTCCAACAAGCCCGAAATTCATTTAGAGAATATTGGAGACCTAATCTTGCAAAGTATTCTGCATGCTCATTGGCATGTATAGATTCTGCACATTGATCATCATTTCGATAATATACTGAATCACCAGCATCAAATTTAAAACCATCAATTCCGTATTCATTCATCAATGTGTCAAGCTGCTCTTTATACCAAGCAATTGTATCAGGATTTGTAAGATCGAGAATAGCACTGTAACCGTTCCACCATTCACGAATCGCCGGGCTTCCTTCTTTGTTTTTAATTAAGAGGCCTTTTTTAGCTAAATAGCGGTAGGTGGCACTATCAGGACTAACAAAAGGACAAGTCCACAACATTACCTTGAAGCCAAGCTCATGCAATCTTTCCACCATTTTTTTCGGATTATTAAATCGCTTCGGATGAAATTGCCATACGCCATAATCCTCTTGCCAATTATCATCAATCATTAAAATTCCAGGAGGCATACCGTTATTAATAATCGCTTCGGCATATTCAAGAATTTTTTCCTCCTCTTGATCGTACATCAACTCTATCCAAGTATTATATTGAGGTGCTGTAAACATTAATGGCTCAGGTATATTGCCATCAGGCGGAAAATATTGTTGCACAGCAGCGTATACTTCTCTCAAATCCTGATGGCCCTCACCTTTGATTATTTCACCTGAACAGTTATCAATTTTCAAGATTCCTTCTGTAAATTCGAAATCAAATGGTTGTTCAGACCATACATATCTTCCCTTACTAGAAAGAAGAATAGGGTTTGCTTGGTTTTGAGTATTGACTGGATTCAGCTTTCTATTAAACTCCTATTCTCCAAATGGCATTGAAACACCATCTGAGACCGTCCCTCCCCACCAATATTCATTTTCAAGCAATTCTATACTAATCTGCTTATTCATAACATCACTCCTAGTCTTAATATTCTTTCATGATTTTTTGTCCTGAACAACTGCCAATGGACATATGGATAAACAAATTTCATTTACCACTCGAAAATTAAGCTCAAATATATATTACTTTTAACAAAGGCTAGCCACATATATGGCTAGCCTTATGTTTAAGTTTTAGTTTTTATCTTGATACTCCGGCCAAATGTATTTTACACCTAGACGTTCTTTGGCTTCTTTGAATTCTTTATTTTGGTATTCATATAACTTCTCAAAGCCAAGTTTTTCTTGGTCTTTAATCATCTTTTCATACTTTTTATCCACATCAGCACCTGATTTGGCTAAAATCATTTCCGCAACTGCTTTACCTGTAAAATCATCAACTTTTACTTTAATACTGGACTCAGGAGTTCCACCCTCAATCCTTGTTGCTTCATAGGCCAAAGCGTTATAACTAAACGAATCGAAGTGTTCTGATCCTTCTTTAATATACTTTTCATATGGTGTCTTTGGTTCCGGCATCGTTCTTGCAATTGGAAGCCAAGTCATGAACCACTCGAAGGTATCCATTCCATACTTTAACTTTGCCTTTTCATAATCTTCGTCAACCTCTTTTTTCACATCAGGAAGATATTGTACATTTCCTTGTTCATCATAATCCCATGTAATTCCTTTTGGACCATACTTGGCATTAATAGACATTTCATCTGATGATAAAAACTCAAACGCCTTGACGATTTTTTCTTTATACTTAGAATTAGCATTAATTGAAGTCATTGTCCAACCAGAAAGGGAATTAGGCAAAATGTATAAGTCACCATTAAAGTGATCTCCCTTAATTGGACCAATAGGAGTGAAACTTGCATTTGGATCTGCTTCAGGAAGGGCCCGTGTTTTGGAAGCAACTCGTCCACCGGTAAAAGCAAATACAGCCCCTGCAGCAACCTTTTCACCAATTTGGTCTTCAGTTAGCGTTACGCTATCCTCTGGCAATAAACCCTCTCTGTATAACTCATTTAGGAATTTTATTGCTTCTAAATTAGCTTCTGATCGCTTAATTAAATTACCTTCTTCATCTTCTACTTTACCAGCTCCGAAAAACTGTGCAATATCACTCGTAGAAAAATAAGCTGGGATTACTTTAAAACCGTTATATTCAAGATTTGCTTCTTTCACCTTTTTTAAAGCAGCAATGGTTCCTTCTTTTGTTTCGAAATCCTCTTGTTTAATTCCTAATTGTTCCATGATATCAGCTCTTGCATACATAGCTGTATGTGTTGAAAATGCATCTCCTTCTTGCATTTTCTCTTCTGGGTAAAAGAAATTAACAAACCCATAGAAATGTCCATCTTCGTTTCTAAACCAGTCTTGCATTGACTGCGGAACATCATATGAAGGCGCATATTCTTTGATTAATTCATCAAGTGGTGCAAGCATGCCTGAATTCTCAAGCATTTTTCTTTGTGGTGCTGAATTTCCTACTGTAATCATATCTGGAAGTTGATTACTAGCAATCATCGCGCTTAGCTTCTCTTCATTACCAGTAGTGATTTTAAATGTTAACCCTGTATTTTCTGTTATTAACTTATCCAATGCATTATTGACTGGATCCCAATTTCTATTATACCAATCAGCAGCAATAAACCATTCTACTTCAGTTGGCTTTCCTTCTCCATCTTGAGAATTAGCTTCATTCGATGGTTTTGAACCTGACTTACATCCTGATAATGCAGCAGTAAGTAATAATACTAAAATAATTGACCATACTGTTTTCTTCATAATAATCCCCCTTTTATTTTTTTAGCCCTTGATAGAGCCTATTAATACACCCTTGACAAAATATTTTTGTAAGAATGGATATACAATAATAATTGGTAATGAGGTTGCTATCATCATGGCCAATTTTAATGTTTCTGGACTAATTTTTTTCGCTTGTTCTGGTATATTAGCAGCTGCCGCTCCACCGACTGATCGAGCAAAGTCAGCATCAGTAACAACTCTCATCAAGAATAATTGAATGGTTTGCAGGTTAGGGGAATTCGTAAACATCATAGAATCGAAATACGTATTCCAATGTGCAACACCATTAAATAAAGCGATTGCAGCTAACACTGGCTTCGATAGTGGTAGAATTAACTGAAAGAATATCCGGTATTCTCCAGCACCATCTATTTTGGCAGACTCGATTAGTGTATCTGGAATTCCCCTGAAAAAACTCATCATGATGATCATGTTCCATACACTGAACAAAGTAGGAATGATATATACCCAAAATGTATCTAGTAAATGAAGATCTCTGTATAAGAGGTATGTAGGGATTAAACCTCCAGAAAAGAACATGGTTATGAGCATGATCACCATGTATATCCCTTTAAACTTCAGATTCTTTCTAGACATGGCATATGCAGTAATACCTGTAAATAAAACGGATCCAATTGTTCCTAAAAGGGTACGTGCAATCGTAATAAAATAAGCTTGATAAATAGACGTATCCACAAAAACAGCTTGATAGTTCGACCAAGTAAATTCTCTTGGCCAAAAATACACTCCGCCGCGGGAATAATCCAACCCGTCATTAAAAGATCCTACAATTGAGAACCAGAATGGAGCAAGTGTAACAATCATAACTACCAACATAACTACCGCAACAAACGTATCAAAAATCCGGTCTGTCCTTGATTTGATTTTGATCATTGAGCATCCTCCCCCCTTTGCCTAGAATAAACTGTTATCAGTAATTTTTTTCGAGAAGTAATTTGCAATGATCAACAAAATAACTGCAATAACAGATTTAGCCAAACCTACTGCAGTCGAGTATGAATACCTCATTTGCTGCAAACCAGTTTTATAAACATACGTATCAAGAGTCTCACTTGCCGATAAATTCAACGGATTTTGCAAAACTAGAATTTGCTCTATACCTGTATTCAACATTGCACTAACTGCAAATATGAACATGATAACAACCGTTCCCATAATACTAGGGATTGTGATATACCAAATTTTTTGGAATCTACCAGCCCCATCAATAACAGCTGCTTCATAAAGTTCTTGGTCAACACCCGATATTGCTGCGATATAAATAATCGCACCCCAACCAAGACCTTTTAGCATCTCACTACCTACAAGAATGAACCAAAAATAATTCTCTTTTCCAATAAAGTTAATTGCTTCATCTAAAATACCTAATTGAAGAAGAAGGTAGTTGATAATACCGTTTGATGGCGAAAGCATAGTCAGAACTAAGCCCCCAAAAATAACCCATGACACGAAGTGAGGCAAATAAGAAATAGATTGTACAATACTTTTAAACCTTTTATTTGTAACCTCATTTAACAGCAAGGCAAAAATAATAGGTGCAGGAAAACCAATTAATAAATTCAACCCATTGATAACGAGGGTGTTTCTAATTACTCCCCCCAATAAAGGATCATTAAAGAACTCTTTGAAATGGGTAAATCCAATCCATTCTGAACCACTTATTCCTTGAAAAAGATTATAATCCTTAAAAGCAATCACAATTCCATACATAGGTATGTAAGCAAAAATAATCAAGAAAATAATCGAAGGAAGGACCATGGACTGAATTTCTAATTGTGATTTAAGATTAAACCAGTTTGATTTATTTTTTCTTTTAAGTTGAATAGATGCTTTTGTAGAAAGTTTTCCTTGCAATAGATTCACCTCCAATAAATGTGTTAATACTCAAGATGTATCCTCTTTCATAAAGGATTTAAGTAAATAGTAATAAATTTTTCAGCCTGAAAGTTTCACAATCTTTGGAAGCCCTTGCACTATTTAAAGGCATTCATTGAAACTCTGAGACTTGCTCACTAATGCACAAACTTATGCCTTTTTCTTATGTCTCGAGTTATTGCGTGAAATGAATGCCTAATTACCATATTAAAAAAAGAAAAAACACCCGTATTTTATTTCCGGGTGTCAGTTTGTAGACAAATAATATTGAATTACATTAAGACTATTTGTTAAACAGATATTCCACTATTTCACAGCAGGAATGACAATTGTAACCCTTGTCCATTCTCCCTTTTTGCTATCAATATTCAACCCATATTGACTTCCATAATGTAATTTAATTCTACTATTTACATTGAAAATTCCCGCTTTATCAATAGAATCAGATTCCAGTTGTTCTTGTACCTCCAATAATCTATCCTGATCGATTCCGAGGGCATCATCTTTTATTGAAAACACTAGTGTATCATTCTTTACTTCACAACCTACCTCAATCGTAACATTTTTTTTCGTCATCTTTGCTCCATGCTGGATTGAATTTTCAATAACAGGTTGTAATATGAGTTTCAATGTTTTATAGTTCAAGACATTTTTATCAATATTCCATATACATTGAAAGTTATCAAAGCGATAGGACATAATTGTTACGTAGGTTTTTGTGTATGCAAGTTCATCCTGAATCCTAATAATAGACTGCTCTCTGCTCGTAATAAAACGAAACAATTTGCTTAAAGAGTAGATCATATCTACTGATTTCTCGGTTTCCTCAGACTCAACAAGATACATTAAATTATCAAGAGTATTATAAAGGAAATGTGGATTTATTTGTGATTGTAATGCATTTATCTGCAATTCTCTTTTCTCATACTTTAATCGAATCCGTTCCTTATTCGACTCTATTGTGTCATGTATCAAGTCGTCCATTCTATCCATCATTTTTTTAAAATTACGACTCAGCAAATCTACCTCATCTATTCCCGATAAATTTTCCAAAACAGTATAGTGGGAACCATTTAAATCAAATAAATTAATCAACCTATTTAATTGTCCAAATGGTTTCAGTAATCGTTTGGATACCCAATACGAAAATAGAAGTATTAATAATAAAATGATAAGCAACAGATACAAGTCATTAAGAAATAATTGATTAACTTGCTTCTGAATATCAGAATAATTATATTTTGAGGTTAGAACCCAATCGATTCCTCCTATTTTAGTAGAAAAAGAAAGGGAATTATCATTGTTTACCTTTTCATATATTGATCCTATTTTACTCCCATCTTGATGAGAAACAATGGTCCCTTTAGTATCTAAAATAAACGTATCAAAATTAAGCCCCTGTATAATTGAATAGGATTGAACTAAATGACTATTATCAATTTCTGTTGTGATAAAACCAATCTTTTTCGAAAAATCTGTAACAGAAAAAATCGGCCTCCCCAAAATAATCGTGACGTTATCAAAACCATCTTTTTCAAAAAAATAGAGTGTTCTTCTATTGGACTCTTTCAGTGTTTGATAAAAGTTCTTATTCAAATGGGTAGGTTGATTATTATTGGTTGAATATAGTAATTCGTTTGATAGACTATAAATCCCAATATTTTTGTCATTTAGCTCCATTGTTTGCGTGATTCTCATTAATTCCCGTTCAATTTCCTCAGTACTTTTACTAATTATCTGGTTTTGAATAGTCGGGTTAAGAGATAACTGTGAAATTGTTTGTTCATGTTGATTAATATCATTGTTGATGATATGGGCTAATCTTTCATGTGCAGTATGAAAGCTCTCCTGCAAATCCTTTGAAACGATTTTCGAAGTTTGCCAATAATAAATGCATAAAAACAATAAAAGCGGCAGTAAGATAGAGATTAAAAAGTAAAAGAAAAAACGTTCTCGCAAACTAAATGATAAGCGTCTATCTCTATTCATATCAAAGGAATCGACCCTATTTTTGTTTATTTGATACCTTTGAACTGTATTCAACAACTGGTAAAGAGGTTGAAGTATTCGACGAGATATTATACTTGAACTTATCATTGCAACGACTACTGCAAAAATCAGGGTGGAGACAATGATTTTCCACATTTGTTGCATTTGGTCTCTATAGAAGTGGGTTTGCTCTGAATAGATGAGTTTAAAATTATAATAAGGAATACTCCTTGAGTACACTTCAACGTCTTTATTTTGAAGAAATAATCCGTTATCACTTTGTTTATGTTCTTCGAATTTGTCTGCTATGATTTTATTAACCTGTTTCCCTCTGAAAAACATCTTATAATTTGCGTCAAATAAGGCAATATTATCAGCGTAAAAAATTTGATCTGACAAATATTCAGGCTTAATAAATATTAAAACTGTACCATAATATCTTCCATCAGATGTTTCAAGATTCGTACCAAAAAACATTTTTTTATTAAGATCATTAATCATGTAAGATTCGTTTCGATGATCTTTATAATATTTTGTAAATTGAATTCTATCATTAGCTTCACCGATAGAAACAAAGTAGTTGTTATTTGCTACATCCTCGTTCATTCGCATTCCATTATAAATATAGTCTATTTTCTTCTTATTTGAACTATACTGAGAATCTTGCGTGACAATTAATATATTATCAATTAAAGGATTATCTTGTTTAACTGAGTAGAGATAATTCTGCAAATTTAGTAATGTATTATACCTTTCTATCGAATCTATCTGTTTGTTCCTAAGATCTTTTAAATATTGAATGACAGATTCATTCGTTTTTAAATTATTTATCTTATGATAACCATCTTCAAAATTTGTTTGTAGCTCTCTAGATATATGATCCATTTTTACCTGAATGGATTCTTGTCTTTGTTTCTCAATAAAATGTTTAGTTTTAAAATAAGAATTACAACTTAATATAATAATTAAAATCAAAACAACTACTAAAGAAAATGTAAGTAAAAAATTCTGAAATGATCGCTTTCCCCGTTTACTTAGGTGCTTTCTCATGTTGCCCTCCACTTTAATTAACGACTGAACTTCTTTTTATATTGTAATGGGGATACTTTTTTGATCTTTTTAAACACTCTATTAAAGTAAGAATCGCTTTGGAAACCAACTATGTGAGTAATATCTTTTATCCTATATTCATCATTTCGTAAGAGATCTGCGGCCTTTTCTACTCTCACTTCATTCACATAATCAATAAAGTTTTGTCCAGTTTCTTCTTTAAAAATGGCACTAAAATAGGAGGGGTGAAGAAATAGTATGTGAGACATTTCCAACAGAGTAATTTTATCTTTATAATGAGTGTTTACGTACTCTTTAGCCTTTAGGACGTAATGATTTCCTTTATAGGCGTTTGGATCCATGATTTCAAGTGAAATGGTTTCAAGGATAGTTTTTAACCAATTTTTCAATTCACTGAAGGACTCAATCATATATATATTTTCCAACACTTTTTGCAATTCTATAGAGTATGGTTCGTAGCCTTTTTCTTTAAGATGAAACATCAAAACTATGACTAGTTCGGTACATGCTCCCCGAACATCTGCAATCTTCAGACCCATCTTCTGCTTTAAGTCTTCAAAATATTCATCCATTATTAACGTAATGTCTTTAACCTCTCTTAATAAGATTGCTTCCATTAATCTTGTTTCTATACTATTAGGAGGAGTTAACGTTGGAGATTGATTTTTTTGATAGACTTCATGGATATAGTTTGCTGGTAACTCCTCATAAAAAACAATAGAATCATGATCATAAAAATACTTATAACTATAAGCATAAATAGCCTCATTATATGACCTTTTGATTTGATCTATATCCATTGCCACACTGCCAACACCTGCTACAAAAGTATCTTTTGCATCGCATACTTCTTTCAAACACTGACTTAATAAACTTATAAACTTTTTAAGAATGAGCTCCACATTCTTTTTTGATGAAGCCAGTTCACCATTTAAAATGACGATAATACTATTACCATAAAATAAAAAAGGAGAATTAAAACCCTTCCAAAATACAGCAGATTGCTCAGAAATAATCTGTCTATATGAGTATATTGAATGTTCCCTAAAAAACTTATCTAGAGGAAAAATAACAACTCTACAATCTCCTGTTAGAACCTCTTTATTAAAGCCCTTTTCAAATTTGCTTCCATTAATCAATTCAAGGACAAATAACTCTTCAGTTATCAGTTCACTTTTCTGTATATTGATTTCACTAATTTCTATTTCTCTATTTAACTCTTCTTTTAATTTGTTAAATGTATCTAAAAAATCGTTTTTGCTTAAAGGTTTCAATAGATAACCTTTAACCCCATATTGTATGGCTTCTTGAGCATATTTAAAATCATCATATGCACTAAGGACAATTACTCTTGTCTCTGGATATAATGACTCTATTTCCTTTGCTAGCTCTATTCCGGTCATCTCAGGCATCAATACATCTGTTAATACTGCATGAGGCTTATGCACTTTCACCATTTCTAAAGCTTCTTTTCCATTTTCAGCAGCTCCAATCACTTCGAAGCCAACATCTTCCCACGGAAAAAATTGCGTTATTCGGTCTCTAATATACTTTTCATCATCAACGATCAATACTTTGTACATTTTATGTTCAATTCCTTCATTTATAGAAGTTTCCTATTATGCATATTAGTTAACAAAGATGCGCCTGTTCCTAGGATTTGTTTCATGTTCAAGGTGCTCAACTTGAGAAATTATTGCATTTACATTGAAGAGGAGCACCGCCAACCAAATTTTATCACAAAATAATCTTATAATAAAAAATATATTTAATTAGCGAGAGTTACCAAAAACTAGGTTAAGCAATATGATTTTGTGATTTATCATGCTGAATGTAAGAAAGGATACGAAATCAATTGAGAAATCGTATCCTTTCTTATTTTTTAAAAAAGTGATTCTAATAGTATCTTTACTTGTTAAATGAAACTAAAGATTATTCCTTCACAGATCCAATCAAAACACCTTTAACAAAGAATCGTTGGAGGAATGGATACACAATTAATAAGGGAAGTGCCGATACAATAATAACTGCATATTTAATAAGGGAGGCTGTTTTAACTTGTTCCACAAAGGCATCAGACATTGCGCCTCCTCCACCTCCAGCCCCAGAAGCATCAATCTCATTTAAAACTAAGATTTGCCTTAAAATTAACTGCAAAGGAAATTTGCTACTATCTGATAGATAAATCAATGAATTGAAATATTGATTCCATAAACCTACAGCATGAAACAGTGCCATTACTGCAATAATTGGTAAAGATAGCGGCAATACTATCTTAAGGAAAATCTTAAAGTCAGTTGCGCCGTCTATTTTGGAGGCTTCTACTAATTGATCAGGTATATTTTGTTCAAAAAATGCCTTTGCTACTAAAATGGACCAGGCTCCCACCACATTAGGTATAACAATAGCCCACATGGTGTCAAGCATGCCTAATGTTTTGACAACGAGATAGGAAGGGATTAAGCCTCCACTAAAAAGCATAGTAAATAAAATGATCCATAAAATAAACTTTTTACCCAATATTTCTTTTCGCGATAAAGCATAGGCACAGGGTAATAATATAGTAATGTGAATGATTGTTCCAACTAGAGTATATATGATTGTATTACGATATCCGGTCCATATCGCTGAGTTTTCAAATACTTTTTTAAATCCAGCAAAGGTAATATCTACTGGCCAAAGCCACATCTTTCCTGTACTGACAGCTGCAGGATCACTAATTGATGCACTAATTACAAAAATGAGCGGATAAATAATAATTATAGTAATGATTAATACACCTATTTTGTTAATAATATCAAAAGTTCTATCCGACAAAGAGAAATTTCTCATTATTCTCCCTCCTTTACCACAAGCTATTCTCACTGACTTTTCTAGCAATGTTGTTAACTGTTATTAGCAGAACGATATTAATAGCTGATTCGAATAGTCCTATTGCAGCAGCAAAACTGTATTGACCTTCTAATAAACCGGATTGATACACATATGTCTGGATAATATCCGACGTCTCGGAGTTAAGTGAATTTTGCATGAGTAGAACTTTTTCAAATCCAATGGCCATGAAGCTTCCTATATTTAAAATAAATAGCACGATGATTGTAGGTGCAATGGAGGGAATATTAATAAAAAGTATTCGTTGAAATCGAGTTGCGCCATCTACTGTTGCAGACTCATGAAGTTCTGGATTAACTCCTGATAAAGCTGCTAAATAAATGATAGTCCCCCAGCCAAGAGACTGCCATTGACCCGACCACACGTATAAATGCCTGAACCAATCTTTATTCGTCAAAAATTGAATAGGCTCCCCTCCTAATTTGACAATTGTAAGATTGATAATTCCAGTTGTAGGATCCAAAAAGGCAACTAACATTCCGACTACCACAACAACTGATATAAAGTGTGGAGCATATGTAAGGGTCTGTGACCATCTCTTAAAAACCCCATCTTTTAATTCGTTAAGCATTAATGCAAAAATTATCGGCAATGGAAATAATAAGAGACTATACACATTCAGGATGATTGTATTTTTTAATATTCTCCAGAAGTAATAAGAATTAAAAAAACGTTCAAAATGTTCGAACCCAACCCACGGACTATTAAAAAATCCAAGGTCGGCATAGAAATCTTTAAACGCTATTTGCACTCCATACATGGGGATATAGTGAAAAATAATAAAGTATATCAAACATGGAATTAGAAATAGGTACAATTGCCAGTTTTTTCTAACGTTCTTTTTTACTCCTTGGAATTTGTTTACTTCTTTTGTACTGACAAGAACCTTTCCTTTTCTTTCACTTAATTGCATCTTTATTAACCTCCATTCATTGGTGATATCTTTTCTATGCATTAATGGCACTACCTTCTTATCTAGAGTAATAAGAAGGTAGTTTGTTGGATTTTAAGAATGATTTTACTATTGACTTTGATAACGATCATAGGCA
The DNA here is from genome assembly GCF_022900255.1 of Lederbergia wuyishanensis. Taxonomy (GTDB): domain Bacteria; phylum Bacillota; class Bacilli; order Bacillales; family Bacillaceae_C; genus Lederbergia; species Lederbergia wuyishanensis. The sequence continues at coordinate 69,440 of NZ_JALIRM010000017.1, read as the reverse complement.
GCTTTTTGAATTTCCATATACTTTTCAAGCCCCATTTTTTCAATTTCACTGACATAATGATCCCAATTATCCAAAGATTCATCTCCTGAAATAAACTTATCACGCATTTCATTTACGTACTTTTGAATATCTTCACCAGAAGCAGAAAGAAACTTACTTTCCTCATCCGTATATATAAACGTTGACCAGATTTCACTAGGAATATATGGCTCTATTTTCTCTGCAGCTTCTAGAGATTTCTCTGATGATTCGGAACCACTGAAGTATTCTGCCTTTACAATTCCTGGAGGGTTAATTCCAACCCAAGGAATATATTTAGATATTTCTGTTTCTCTATGTTCGCCGTTTTCGATCTTATCAACATATTTATATTTTCCGTCTTCCTCTATAAAAGTTTCATTTTCAACACCCATATACATCAATTTTGCGCCTTCGTCACTATAAAAATAGTCCATCCACCTTACCGTAGCTGCAGGATTAGGGTTGTTTTTTGTAATGACAAATTGTCCGTTATTAAATATTGGAGAGCTAATGTTTGTATAAAATTGATCTCCATTTGGTCCCTTTAATGCAGACATACTTGTATAGTTATCTGCTTCCACTCCTCTATATGTTCTTTGAGGATCATAAAACATTGTACTGGCGTACTTACCCTCCGATGCGTTAGCCATGAATTGAGCCCATTCAATGGAGAAAATATTTTGCTCAATTAGCTTTTCTGAGTAAAGTTTATGAATATATTCAAGCAATTGTTTATACTCATCTGATGTAGGAATAAATCGTAACCCATCTCCATTAGGATCCTTATCTACAAGTCCACTTGCACCAGTATTACCTAGCCCATAAGCTCCACGTAACCAGCCAACAAGGTCATTAATATTGACTCCACCATAAGGTACAATTTCTCCATTTCCAAAATCCTGCCCTTTAACCGCTTTTAGAAATTCATAAAATTCTTCAGTTGTTTCGGGAACGTCCATTTTTAACTTTTCAAGATAATTTGTATTGATCCACGGACGTGCTCCAATTCTTATTGATAAGAAGTTAGGATCCCTTAAACCAGGCATTGAATAAATTTTACCATCAGGGAATACCATCCCTTTTTTTACATTGGGATCCTCTTCCATAATTTTCTTTAAATTTGGTGCATACTCATCAATTAAATCATTCAGTTCTAAGAATAAACCCCGAGAACCATATTTATATAAATCTAAGTTAGATAGACTTGAAGCAAAAAAAGCATCTGGCAAGTTACCACCTGAAATAGCTAGATTTCTTTTTTCATTTAGACTATCTCCTGTAACTTGTTCTACCCAATCAATTTTTACATTTGTCAAATCTCTATACGTATTCCAAACTAATAAATCATTCCAATCCACATTTGCGCTTGTTGCGGATTTAGCAGTAAACATTTTTATAGTGATTTCATCGTCAACGATTGGGAAACCTGTTTTTTTCACCTTATCTAGGGCTTCTTGATCTAGTTCAGGTTGATTACTACCAGTTTTTTCTTTTGCTCCGGAACAGGCAACCAATAAAATCATCATACAAACCATTACGATTGATAATAAAGTCTTCTTTTTCATAACGAGCCCCCGTTAACTTTTTAAAAGTAAGAATACTTCTTCATATATTTTGAGAGAATGTCTAGAAATTCCCTATCTCTCTTTGAATTCCTGTGGATGGCGTCTAATCAATTCTGGTACGGCATGCCCCCTGCCGGTTTCCTCCAACCGCTGTATATAATTTTTCAAATGACCTCTTGCGTGAAGTGGCCCGCCCTCTTTCATTACGGTCCATAGTGGATCCACATCAAAAGGCATTGTACTCATCATATGGTCATGCCAATCATTTAGATAATATACGGCCTCTTTACAAACTTCTGGATGTTCTTTAGCTACATCATTTTGTTCAAAAGGATCATCTTTCAAATTGAATAGCATTTCCTTGTTGAATAAATGGAACCCATCATGATATGTTCGGATATACAACCAATCTCCAAATCTCACGCTTCTTTGGCAGACATGTGCGCATTGTGAAACAACAAGAAAGTCTCTTCCTTCCTCTTCTCCATGCGTTATGACCTTGGCATAACTCTCCCCATCCCATCTTGGTTTTGGATCCTTTCCAACTAATTCAGCAACAGTTGGAAGTAAGTCGAGATGATAATGTAATCCATTGTCAACATGGCCTTTTATAAGTCCAGGCCAACGAATAATCATTGGGATCCGGCAAGTACCTTGGTCACAAGTCCCGTGTTCACCATAAATGTCTAATTCACCCATGTTTTCACCATGATCGGCAGTAATGATGATAACAACCTCTTCCATGATTCCTTGTTTTTCTAATTGGTCAAAAATTAAACCGATATGTTCATCCATATATTTAATTCCACAATCATATCCGTCTATCATTTTCCGTAAATCATTACGATTCTTAATTTCTCCAGGATACCTGGGATACTCTGGATACGTATTGTTATCAAACATATTAATTTCATTTACACTATGTGGTCCTACTTTTTCTTTTTGTTTTTCAAGGACTTCATCTGTGATCCATCCAGGCAATGGTTCACCTTCAAAAGGATTCCCATATGATTCAGGTACTCTATAAGGCGTATGCGGGTCCCAATAGTTCACATAGAGAAACCAATTATCATCGTTAGCATTCTGATCTAACCACTTTAATACTGTTGGGGTAACATCTTCTGCAGATTCTCCACCGTGTTTACCTGTGTTGTACATTTCGTTAAATCCTGCATAAAACGTATAAGCGGAATGTCTCTCAGCAAATGGGCTTATTAATGCTGTTTTCATATTCATCGATCTAAAAAGTGCGGGGAAGCTTTCATCTGCCAGTTTGTCGCGAAACCCTCTTGTTGCCCCCTCATGCCGAACATCTGCAGCAGTTCCACCATGACCGACAACACCATTGTGTATTCCGAATTTGCCTGTCATTAAGGCTGTTCGAGAAGGAAAACAAGGGGCATCAGAAGTGTAATAATTGTTAAATCTGACACCTTCAGCTGCGATGCGATCAATATTAGGTGAAGTTTGTCGATGGTAACCATAACAACTTAAATGTCCTGGATTAGTAGAATCCAAGTCTAGAAGTAATACTTTCATTACTAACTCTCCTTAAAAGATAAATATTAAATTTACTAATTTTCAAAGATTCAAAATGATAGCGCTATCGTTTTGGTATATTTAACATGTTAGTTGAAAGTATTTTTCAGGTAAATGTACGATTCTACAATTTATTGTATGAAATATCTGTATCTTTACATTAATTAATCTGTTTTGTATTCTTTTTATTAAAAGGTTGTTTTCGTGAAGTTTGTTGAATTTGATAGCCAAAAAGCCAGCTTTTGCACTTAAAAGGTAGGTTAAATTAAAGTTTTTTTGAACTGAATGATCATCAAAGTCTAAATACATATCTCTTTATTAATATTTATATTAAATAGCTATAGGGTTGAGATAAGAGCCTAGCAAATATTCTAAAATGGAAGAAGGGATCATTATTTTAGAATTTGAATCCGCAAACTTCGATAATATGATTCATAATTGGGGAATGATCAAAGATACAATTACATTTCATGTAATCGTTCTAGTAGTAGAGGGTAAGGTTCTTTACAATATAAATAATGAGGAAATATTACTTGAAAAAGGGGAAATTATGTATATTCCCAAGTATTCATTAAGAAGCGGAGAAAATTTTAGTGGTAAACCACATCAAAAATATACAATATTATTTCATCTTGAGGAGGAAAGAATAGATATTCCCTATCTACTTCAAAGACAATGCTTTATTGTTAAACCTCGAAACTTTGAATATTTTAAACAACGTGCTGAGTTTCTTTACACCGATCTAAGAGGGAACAAAAAGTATAATGATTTTATATGTCAGGGAATTTTGAAAGAAATCATCGGAATGCTTGCACGTGAAAAAGAAGAAAATGAAATTCCACCTATGAAATTAAAGTATGCTCAAGATATTCAGGAATATATTATGAAACATTATAGAAACAACATAGAAATTAACAATTTAGCAAAATTAATTCAAAAGTCACCGAATTATACTATTGCTATTTTCAAGGAAGTAACTGGCCAATCCCCTATACAATATCTACATCATTTACGAATTCTAGAAGCATGTAATCTATTAGTAAATTCGAATATGGATATTGCTTATATTAGTGACTACTTAGGTTTCTATGATACTTCTTATTTTAGTAGAACCTTCAAAAAAATAATGTCTATTTCCCCACGCGAATATCAAAAAGCAGGTATTGAAGCAAAAGCATCCAATGATATTTAATACAAACTTCCTTTAATTGTCTATCGGAATCTTTATCTTATTGGTTTTGCTATATTAAATTAACATCAAAAAAGGATACAAAAACAAATACGTTTTTGTATCCTTTTTTGGTCGACGAAATCGGATGCAGTTGGAACTTTATTCCACCGTCACCGATAATCCCTTCAACAACAAGGACGGTGATCCAATTCCGCTAGACGATACATATAAATCTGAACCAATTTCTTGGATTTCCTTAAGAAGCTCGAAAAAGTTTCCGGCAATCGTCATTTGTTTAACAGGTGTCTCAACTTTTCCGTCCTTCACGTAAAAACCATTGGCGGCAACTGAGAAATCACCTGAAACCGTATCAGCACCTGAATGTAAGCCAGCCAGTTTTGTCACGATGATCGCTTCAGTTTGGGATTCAATCAATTCATCATACGTCTTTTCACCTGGCGAAATATAAAAATTGGATGGAGCAATCACGAGTGTCCCTTTATATGAAGATTTGTAAGCATGCCCTGTCGTTTCCACTCCAGCCTTTTTCGCTGTTTTACGATTATGAAGGAGCGTATTTAAAGTCCCGTTTTCAACAACAGTACATAATTTTGAAGCAACACCCTCACCATCGAAATTACGGCTGGCAAAGCCTTCTTCGTAGAAAGGATCATCAACGATTGTCACATTATCAGCTGCAATTTTCTCTCCGACCTTATCTTTTAATAGAGAACGGCCTTTTTGAGCAACTTCAGCTGAAAAGATAGAATCGAACGTTTCAAGTAGGGATGCCGCTGCATCCTTGCGTAGGATGATTGGGTATTTTTTACTTGGAATGGATTGTTCCCCCAAATAGGAAAGTGCTTCTTCAGCAGCTTCTTTCGCAATCTCATCTACATTTAGCTTAGAAAAATCTCTCGTAATCTTAACCTTAAATCCACTTTTCGTTTCGTCTGCCTCTTTTACAACTACAGACAATACGACGCCAAGATAATTCATGCGGTCATGGAGCACTAAACCTTTACTGTTAGCGAGGAGCCTCTCCTTTGATTGCTCAATCAGTTTACAATAATTAAGAGAAGCGATTCGCGGATCATAGTTGGATACTTTACGTTCAACTTCCTTTAAAAATACAATTTTTTCAGGAATTGAAACTTCATCTAGGCTCTCTGAATAAAATTCTTTTTCTTCATATTCATCACTGCCTGCAAAAATATCGTCCTGTTCTTCTTCTTCAATCACTTCAGCATTCGCTTTTGCTCTTTCAAGTAAGAAAGAAATAGATTGTTCGTCGAATTTTTCCGTATAGGCATAGCCCATTTTTCCATTGTATATCCCTCTAAAGGATAACCCACCATCTTCGGCTGTTTCATAGTGATCAAGTTCACCTTTATATACATCACAAGCAAAGCGCTTTGATTTTTCATAATAAATTTCCATGTCCTCAAAACCATGTGCAAGCCCATTCCCCAACAGCATTTCCTGGAATTTTTCAATCTTCATGATTTACTCCCCCTTCGTTCCGCCAACGGTTATTTCGCTAACACGAATCATCGGTTGGCCAACATTGACTGGAAGGCTTCCACTTACAGAACCACACATTCCTGCTCCATGTGCCAAATTATTGCCGACCATATCAACAAGTTGTAGAGTTTTCGGCCCATTACCGATTAATGTTGCCCCTTTTACAGGCGCACCAATCTTTCCATTTTCCACGAGATAAGCTTCCATAATGGCAAAGTTATAATCACCCGTTGCGGTATTTACCGAGCCACCGCCCATATATTTTGCGTATAAGCCGCGCTCCGTGGAAGCGATAATTTCTTCCGGAGTAGATTTTCCAGGTGCAATAAAAGTGTTTGTCATTCTTGAAGTTGGATTAAATCGGTATGATTCACGTCGACTGGAACCTGTAGCTTCCATTCCCATGCGTCGTCCGTTGAATTTATCAATCAAATATCCTTTCAAAACACCATTTTCAATGAGGACATTTTTACGAGTTTCTTCCCCTTCATCGTCAACATTAAGAGAACCCCACTCATTAGCAAGTGTTCCGTCATCGATATATGTGACAATATCAGGTGCCACTTTCTCACCAATTCGATTCGCAAAAACTGAATTATTTTTAGCAACAGAAGTCGCTTCCAACCCATGTCCACAAGCTTCATGAAAAATAACTCCACCAAATTCATTATCGATAATAACTGGGAATTTTCCACTAGGACATTCTTCAGCATGTAGCATCGTAACAGCAATACGCGCCGCTTCTCCGGCATAGTGTTCAAAATCTAACCCTTCAAAGAATTCAAACCCTTTGTAGGCTCCAGGCCCATAGAATCCTGGCTGCATTTGCGTTCCATCAGAAGCGATGGCTTGAATGGCAAGACGGCTTCTTACCCTTTTATCTTCTACGAATTTCCCTTCAGAATTGGCGATTAAAACATTTTGTTCATGATCGAGTAGGCTAACGGTCGCTTGTGCAATGCTAGCATGATAGTTTTTTGCTATATCGTAAGTTTTTTTCATGATTGCTACTTTACGAGCATTTTCAACCGATTGTGGCATTTGAATGATTTTATGTAATGGAGTGATTGTGTCCTGTTGAAGCGCAGCTGGAATATGCCTAACTTCACTCTTTATCGCATGTGCTGCATTGTTTGCTGCTTTAATAAGTCCTTCTCTCGTGAAGTCGGTCGTATACGCATAAACACTTTGTAGTCCATTAAAAACACGAATCCCGACTCCAGCATCTCTTCCAGAATTACTCTTTTCGATTTTACCGTCTTGAAGAACCAAAGAATTTGAAAAACGATCTTCCGCAAACACTTCAGCAAAATCGCCACCAGTTGATAATGCAGCGGAAATAACATCTTCTATTACTGATTTACTTAACATGTAGCTCTTTCCCTCCTTGCAAGTTTTCAATGCTTATCAATAGTTTACTATAATTATTTGAATTTTTTCCGTAATGAGATAAAACTTTATAAATTAATTTCGAAGTACATTAGGTTAGAACTTCCTCGATTATTTAAAAGCTTCTCTATATAAGAAAAGCACCCTACACTTCTATCACCTTCAAACTGTAAACACCCGTTCATCTATTGTTCATATTAGGTTCATATAATCGTACTAAGGAGGGAAATATGAATGTTTAAATACTGGTTATTCTTACACTTTGCAGGGATTTCGATTTGGGTTGGATCCCTTTTGGCAGTGGCCATAATATTGATCGTGATGAAAAAACATCTTGGCTCAAAGGAATTATCAACAATCGTAAAAAAAATGACAAGAGTTGTGAACACTCTCGTTCATCCAAGCGCCTTTTTCGTTTTACTCAGTGGGATATTTATGATCATCTCAATGAATTTTGGAGATTCGTCCAAGCCATTCTATTTAGAATTCATGGAACGAATTGGCGGGGTGACCGTCCTCTTTACAATTATTGCTGTTAGTATCTTTGGGCGCAGAGTCGTGAAAAAGTTAAACGCACTTGAAAAAGAAGGAAGTGTTATCACTCATCCAGGTAGTATCAATACGTATATTACGATGATGCTGGTTTCTGTATTATTAGTTTTAGCTGTTATCTTCGTTGTGAGCTTTAGGTTTTAGATATTATAAAACGAAAGACTTCGATCATGAAGTCTTTCGTTTTTTATTGTTATCTTGGCAATCTAATTGTGAATTCTGTGCCGCTTCCGATCTCACTTGTCACGCTGATGTAGCCTTCATGAAGATCAATAACCTTTTTCACTACCGATAAACCTAAACCACTGCCAGATTTTGTTCGATTTCTCGATTTGTCACCCATATAAAAGCGGTCAAATATTTGTGGCAGTTCTTCTTCTGATAATCCAATTCCAGTGTCACGAACGATAACAATAATATCATCATCGACAGCGGCACTAATATAAATCGAACCATCTTCTTCAGTAAATTTAATACTATTAGTAAGTAAGTTCATCCATACTTGAAAAAGTAATTGCTTGTCCGCTTTAATGACAAGCTCTGGCAAGTCTAGCTCTATCCTTAAATTTTTCTTACTCCATTCCCATTCTGTAAGCAATACAACTTCCCTAATTTGCTCATCAAGACGAAATGAAGACTTATTGACACCTTTCACTTCTTTATCAAGAGAGGAAAGCATTAGTAATTGTTTACTAAGTGATGATAATCGGCTCGTTTCTTTTTCGATAATCGCTAAGTAACGATCCGCTTCTTCCTCACTCACCACTTTTGAGCGAATGGCTTTCGTAAATCCTTGTATAGACGTAAGTGGTGATTGGATTTCATGTGACACATTCGAAACGAACTCTTGCCGCATTTCATCTAATTTTTGCAGTGATTTTGCCATCCGCTCGAAGTCCTTTGCCAATGCACCGATTTCATCTGAACGTTGACTATCAAGTGTAATATCATAATTTCCACTTGCAACTTTCCTCGTCGCTTTCGTTAATCTTTTAATTGGTCGAACGAGAAAAGTTGCGAAAACAACAATCAACAATATACTAATGAAAAACGTTAATCCCAAAATTAAGCTAAAAATAATCCGCATTTCTCCAAACTGCTTTTCCACATTTGGACGAACAAATAACGCTTCCGTGACACCACTAACCTTTATTGGAACACCGATACTATTTTTCAAGTCATCTTTAAAAAAGCCTGTAACAAAAAGACTGCTCTTAAATTCGCTTATCCCCTGGTACGTTTGTCCATCTAACACAGATCGAATGATAGACTCATCTATTTCATAATTGCGAAATGGATCCCCGAACTGCTGCCCAACCATATTTTGATCGACCAAATATAGTTGAAAATTCATATTCGCTATACTCGTTAAAAATTCATGAATGTCCATTCCGTCCGAGTCTTCATATAGATTTACAATTTCATTTGCAATTTCTTTTATTTTTTCCTCATTATATTCCTTCAGTTTCGCGTGATAATAAAGATTCGAAAATAAAAAAGCAATGATCCCACTAACAAGTGCGACAATCATAAAAGTTAAAACGATTCTAACGTATAAAGTCTTCATTCACTTTTTACCTCTAATTTATAGCCTAGCCCGCGAATTGTAACAATTTGGAAGTCATCCGTTATATCCCGAAAACGCTCACGCAGCCTTTTGATATGAACATCGACAGTCCTACTATCCCCTTCGAAATCAGTTCCCCACACAAGCTGTATAAGTTGTTCTCTCGTATACATCCGATCTGGCCCGCTCGCAAGCTGTGCAAGTAATTGAAATTCCTTAAGCGGTAATATGAAGCTTCGACCGTTAACTTTCACTTCATAGTTATTTCGATCAATCACCGTATTATTCATCGTTATAATATTATCGGATACCATTTGATATCTACGAAGCAAGGCGCGAACTCTGAAAAGGAGTTCTTCCGGTTCAAATGGTTTTACAACGTAATCATCGGTACCAGATAAAAACCCTTTTGCCTTATCCTCCATTTCGCCTCTAGCTGTAAGCAATATCACTGGAATATCGTAATATTTACGGATTTCCTCACAGAGTTCCCAGCCATTTTTACCAGGCATCATAACATCCACAATGGCTAAGTTAATTTGTTCTATTTCAAGCAATTTCGAGGCTTCATTTCCATCTGCAGCTTCCACGACTATAAAACGCTCCTTCTGTAAATAAAGCCTCAACAATTCCCGAATATGAGGATCATCGTCTACGATTAAAATATGTGTTTGCATATTAGGACTTCCTTTTTCTTTTTACTCTACATGATTTCTAGTTAGGAATTCAAAGGTGATGACTAATGTGGGATATAAGCATGAGACCAAATTTATGCAAACCCATCATGACGATTCCACTTGCAATCTGATCAATTCTTGGATTAATCGAAATAGGGAGTAAATTTCCCACATCTATATGTTCCGGCAAGCAAAGATTTAATGCTAACCCTTGTAAAAAAGGATTCGATATTCCTCCCATAATGCCATTTACAATAAACAATAAGCAAGCTGGTGTTAAAAGAATTCCACTTATTAGAGCAAAACGTTTATTTCTCCTCATTACAATCGGCCACCACATGAAGATAGCTAAAGCAAAAAGCAATGCAGTATACCCTTTGTGCAAAAAGGAAACTTGGTAGAGTGTTTGTAAAACAAATGGCATATGATAGAGAAAAAACAAAACTGTAAATGAAATGAGAGCAAAATTAGTGAGAAATTTAAAATTATATTTTTTCAATTTATCTGGAATCCCAAATAGAAATAACGGTGGAACAATAAAATAAAGAATGCTCATTTGAATCATATGAAAACTAAAAGAGAGATGGCTGATGACAGATAATGGACTGCCAATCATAAGGAAAAATAGGGTAAGGCTCGTAAAAAAAAGAATCGGTCTTAATTGATAGATTTTTGCATTTGAAAAATGCTTCAGCAAGAGAGCATATATAATAGCAATAATTGCAAGAATGAATAATAATGTAAAATTCCACTCTAGTTGTCCTTCAAGCAATACACTATTGAACATGCTCCCCCTCCTTAGATGAGCACGAATTTATTCATTTTATGATTCAACATCCATCTTTATTTCTTTAAAATTCATTTGCTTCTTGTCCTTATGTGTCAAAATCAAGATGGATGGCAAGAAAATCCCTCGAATTAAAAATGTATCAAGCAAAATCCCCATCGCCATTGTAAATCCAAATAAAAATAGTTCTTGTAATGGTTGAGTCATTAAGACCGCAAAAGTTGCAGCTAAAATCAGTCCTGCTGAAGAAATAACTCCACCTGTTAATGCAACACCTTTTCCAACAGCATCTTTCCAAGATAGGCTTTGTGCCTCTTCGCGAATTCGAGAGACGAGCATGATATTATAGTCAATTCCAAGTGCTACCATGAACACAAATGTGTACACGGGGAGTCGATAGCTGATCGCTTCAAAGCCCATCAAATGATGAAAAATCCACCAACCAAAGCCTAGTGTCGAAAAATAAGATAGTAAAATTGTCGACATCATTAAGATTGGCATTAACACTGATTGTGTTTGAAAGCCTAATACGAAAGTAAGTAAAATCACCACTAGCGAGAACAAGACGATCATGTCTCGATTGTTCATTTGCCTCACATCTACTTGTTGTGCTGTTTGACCTGCGATATGCATCTTCACATTTTTTGTAGAAAAACCACTGTCTTTTATAAAAGTATCTGCCGAATCACGCAGCTTTTGAACAGTGTCGAGTGCTGCCGTATCGTATGGATTATCTTCCAAAATCAACTGTATACGAATCGCTTTTTCCGATTTAGATAAAAAGTTTCGAGGCAGGTTACTCTGATCCGTTATTACAGGAGTAACAGAACTAATACCTTTTTGATCTTCTAGTTTTTCAACAAGACTGTTTACATTTTTGAAAAATGCATCATTTACTTCAAATTCTGTGTTTGATTGCAACACGATATTCACGGGAGCCAATTGGCCTGCTGGATAGTTTTTCTCTAAGAGCTCAAATCCTTGTCTTGAAGGCATATCCTCTGGAAATGATTTTAATAGGTTGAAAGAGTACTTTATTGATGAAAAGTTAAAGGCACCCACTAGTAAAACGATTAGCAAAATTCCAGCAAGGACAGCTGGTCGCTTCATAACAAGTTGACTTATTTTATTCCAAATTCCTGCTTTCACTTTATTTGCACTTTCTACCTTTGGAACAAATGGCCAAAACGCTTTTCGACCCATTAAGGCAAAAATGCTTGGTATTAGCGTGAGCCCTGCAAGTAAAATCACGATAACTGCAACTGAAAAAACGGGCGCGAAATGATTATATGGTTGGAACACTGTCACAAATAATGTAAGCATGGCAAGAAATACCGTTCCGCCACTAAATACAATAGGTTCGGAAACATGGTAGATGGCTTCTCCCATGGCCGAGTATTTAGATTCCTGCTTTTTTAATTCTTCACGATATCTTGAAAAAACAAAAAGGCTGTAATCTGTTAAAACAGCAAACAGTAAGACTAGCATGATAGAAATTGCGGAACTATCCACCGTGAACCAGTTATATTTTCCAGCTAATCCTAAAATACGGTCCACCACTCCATATACAATACCTGCGATTAAAAGTGGCGTAATGGCAAGTAATGGAGAGCGATAGATTAAAATTAATATCACAAAAATTAATCCTACTGTTGCAAGCATCAATACGATGTCTGCGTTTTTAAACAAAGAAATGGTATCTGCTGAAATTCCTGCAGGACCTGTGATTTCAAACTGCATTCCTTCTATACCAATCGCATCGACTTTTTCCCTTACCAGATCCAATGTTTTAAGGGTAATGTCTGAATCTAAATCAGATTCCAATGAAAGGTTAAAAAGGAGAGTCGATCCGTCATCGGAAAACATCTCATCTTGAACTTTTTCCGGAAATTGATGAAAAGGTAATGCGCTTATAATGTGCTTTGGTTTTTCATCGGAGGCTAACCACTCGCTTAGTTTGGTTATTTTCTCACGATCTTCACTTGTGATTTTTCCATCCCGATGAAAAACTAGAAGAGCAGGCATACCGTCATTATTGGAAAATTGCCCTTTTAATACATGATCAGCAATTTCCGAAGGTCTGTCTCCTCCTACACTCGCTTCCTTGCTATTCACAGCAAATTCTTTTGCACCTGGCGCAAATAAACTAAATAACAAAACCGCGAGAAGCCATGAAACTAAGGTAATTTTTGCTCCCTTTGGGCTGCTTGCGAATTTTACTAGTTTTCGAAATGGTCGAAGCATAAAATCATCTCCTACAATTTAAGGTCATGCTCATTGTAGGAAATGAATATGAACGCGATATGAATAGGAGATTTCTTTTAGCTTGGAAGCGAAATCGTCTTGCTTCTAGATATCATTGCTTACGAGATGCGGAGCCTTGCAATTAAAAAATTTCTAAATTCCCGGAATGAAAATAGTAAACTCTCTTCCATCTACCATACTATAAAAAGCATACACGGGTTGATAATAGCCTTTGGAATCTAAATAATAACTTATCTCTACTTTATCGATATGTAAGGTTTCTATCTTATTGTTTTCAGCGTTATATTTAAACTTTCCTTCTAACATTTCCTTATAGGCTTCTTGTTCGCTTTTTATTTGAACATCCTTAACCTTGTCATAGGTTATTAACTGATTATTAATTCTCTTCACTGTATCATCGTTAAAATAATCTACCGTTAATGAACCGTCTATGAGCTGATTTCCTATTACCTTTTTATCTACCTTCCACTCATAAGCACCAGTATCGACTTTTTGAAAAACAGCGTCTTGTGGAATTTGTATGCCGAAGTTCGTTAAGCTTTCTTCTAAGGTTGCTTCATCTCCATCTTTTGGTTCTTTATCTTCGTCAAAGCTGGAAAAATCACTATAACTGTAGCTACCATCTAAGAATTGGAACCATATATTATAAGATATCTCATCTCTAATCCAATAAACCCCTTCATCCGGATAGGAAATAACCTCCATATCGGTTGCATCGATATTCATTCTTTTAAAGAAGTCTGTGACAAATTCATTAGCAGAAGCTTTTGTATAACTCGGCGCCTTATAAATGGGAACTGTTCTTTTATTTTCATCAAGCTGTGTATCATCAATCGTGATTGTTGTATTTACCATATTTATTCTATGATTTGGCGTGATGGAGAGATTCCCAAATTCCTTCAAATAGTAGTATGTAAACATGCTTCCAAATAAAATAACAACTAGCATTAAAGGTGAGAAGTAGACTAAGGATCTCTTGATTCTATTTTTTCTGATTGTAATGAAGCCCATAATGATTTCGTAACCAATGATAGCGCCAAGTAGATTATTAAATAAATCGTCAACTTCAAAAACACCGTATCCTGTTATTAGTTGGATGCTTTCAATGAAAAGTGTAAATAGAGCAGCTACCCCTATTGTCCATACTGCTTTTTGAAACCGAGAATGCAATAACGGGAAAAGAATACCGAATGGCACAAACATGATTATATTTAAATACACGAACTGCCAATTCCTTGCACTAAAACTATACCAAGCTTCTTTATACGAACTAAGAAAAGATAAATTTATTCCTCCCGGATAGTATGAATCTCTATTCAAAAAGGTTACTCCAATAACCATGATTACATATCCAGTAAACAATCCCCTAAAAAGTAAATGTTTTTTAGAAAGTCTTTTCTTACCTTTAAGAAGTTTTCTGTATACTATAAAATACCCTAAGAAGAAAATAATTCCTAAAACAATTACTAGTATTAAAGCTAGAAAAAAATATTCCCTAATGATACTCGTGATTTCTTGTAATCTCATTTTCCCTCTCCTTTATAAATAGCAATTGTCAGCTACCAAATATTTATCTACTAAACTGTCAATTGCTTAAAGTAATTATTCCAAAAACTGAGAATAAATACAATCTTTTCCTACAAAAAAAGACGCACATCACTACGGATAAGCTCATCCTTTTAAAGAAAAAGGGGTTAGTACTTAGATCACATAACATAATAAAGACGCTTCCCTTATCCTCCTTAACAAGGATAATGTCCGCGCCCTTTCGTTTTTCTTGCGAATTAAAGCTATTTTTTATCTAGAGAGAATTCCTTCACTCAAGCTTTTGATTACTTTAATATTCACCTTTAATTACAAAATACGAGCCTCGAATGGTTCCAGCTAGTTTGGATTTCTGTCTGGCAAACTTAAACTTCCCTTCTAACTCCTTTGGTACTTCCATTCCATCTGAGAGCTTAAAACCAACTGCTCGCTTTTTAGTATCATCAATTGTATACATGACGTTTACCGAAAGACCGTCCTCATAAAAAACATAAGACATTTTGATATTTTCTACTTGAAAGCTGGACGTTTCTAAAGGTTTAGCCGCAAACTCGATATCACGTTCATCTTTCAAAATTCGATTCACATAATCAAGGGTCCCTTGACTTTCGCTAGCTGGTACAACCGTAAATTCATGTTTGTATTTGTTCATAAAGTAACGAGCTTCATTCGCACGTAAACCAGCAAGCGCCTCCGCCACAGGTGAAGACTCTAAACCAACTGTAGATACATTTTTAAAATCAACAATATAGGACATTTTCATTCTCCTTTTATGTTATTTCATTTTCACCAACAACTAAGCTTTACGGCCCTTTCTGAACTGTCGACTTTTAACATAGGCAAAATACTTTCATTTTGACAAAGACTTGTAAAGTGAAAATCTAATGATACATCTAGTATAGCCAAATGTTTAGAAGCTGCAGTACAACCCATTTTAATTTGAGCGGTTCACTCGTAAAGGGTAACTCTTCTGCACCACCCAACGTAGCATTTACGTCTTCCCTGGATCATCGTTGTTCTACATAAACCATATGCTCTTGATTTATCTTGTAAAAAATACCTTCTTATCAATGCGACACCAATTGGTGTCTTTATTATATGACACTAATTGGTGTCCAGTCAATATTATTTTTAACAAAATAGTTTTTATTAAGCTTTTTGAAAATAGGAGTTTTATTAAAATATGTGGACCAATGATTAAATTATTTTAAACCAATGCCAATCAATAATAAGACCTAAAATTTCTACATTTTCTTACCTTCTTGAAAAATCACATACTCCCTAGCTTCTGTACACTCTTCACAATCGTCTTCACACAAAAAATAAAATGGATTCTTCTTCAACTGTACACTTGCTAGTTCAATAACATCACTTGCTTTCATAAACTGGCAAATGCATTTTCCAATTTTTTGTATAGTAAGATAATCCTCTTCTTTTAGAAGGGACTCCATTTTATTAAAATTTTGACAGCAATGGTTAATGATTGGTACTTCTAATTTTTCAACCTTTCCATTGTTTGAACTCAACACTGTGGAATAAGTTCTATAAGGCACCTCATTTAAAGATTCCGCCAAGTGGATCATCGTATTGGAATCATGGGAAACACCGAGTAGAAGAATCCTTCCATCAAGTTGAAACACTTTTCCTATTGGACTTTTAATTCCTTCGGGCTGGTCAATTGGGTGTTCTGCGACAATTTCATGTGCATGCTTCCCGTAAGCTGCAAATGCACTGTTTGGATGAACACTTCTTAGTACACCAGGCTTTCTCCAAAATGTTTCAGCAACAATCCCCATGCCGTCTGTAGGGGTTGTTTTAGGATCAAATAATTCGTCTCCACTTGTCATGGATGGCATGACGAGCGTTCCTTCCTCCCCTAAAACCTCTAGTAAACTTTCAATCATCACTTCGGGACCGCCCTGTATGCATCCAATATTTCGAAGTGATGTATGTACAACAAGGACCATCCCCTCTTTTATACCGATTTTTTTAAAGTCATCTATTAACTGCTCTTTTGTAAGCATGTCCCCGCCCCCATAAGTCATTTTCCCCCATTATATTATTTGCGCCCAATTATGAAAAGATTTCCAAAAAAATGTTGACAATAACTTTTTATCGTTATATGGTTAATTACATAAGTAACTAACCAACATGGTGGTGAACCAAATGAAACACTTAATTGACGATGGGCGACCAATTTTCGTTCAGATTGCAGAACGTATTGAGGATGACATTATTGAAGGCAGCTTGCCGGAAGAATCACAAGTCCCTTCAACGAATCAGTTTGCTCACTTTTATAAAATCAACCCCGCTACAGCTGCGAAGGGCGTAAATTTATTGGTTGACGAAGGTATTTTATATAAAAGGCGGGGGATAGGAATGTTTGTTGCAGAAGGTGCACGTATGAAAGTCATTGAGAAGCGAAAAGAACTATTTTTCGAACAGTTTATAGTAACGATGATTCAGGAAGCTGAAAAATTAGAAATTACAACGGAACAATTAATGGATATGATTCGGAAAGGAGAGGGAAGACGATGACGGAAGTAGTAAAAGTAGTTCGGCTAAACAAACAATACGAGGACCATAATGCAATCCAAGATATCACTTTTTCAATTAATGAAAATAAAATCTACGGCCTTCTCGGTAGAAATGGAGCCGGTAAAACAACGTTAATGAAAATGATTACGGCTCAAATTTTTCCAACTAGCGGAGAATTATTGGTTTTCGGTGAGGAACCTTATGAAAATGAGAAAGTGTTGAATCAAATTTGTTTTGTAAAAGAAAGTCAGAAATATCCTGATAATTTTACTGTCCGTGATATTTTGGAAGTGTCAAAATCATTTTTTCCGAACTGGGATGAAGAGTATGCCCACTCGTTGGTAGAAGATTTCAATCTTCCATTAAAGAAGAAAAATAGGGGGCTTTCTCGAGGAATGCACTCCGCACTTGGAATTGTCATTGGACTTGCAAGTAGAGCACCGTTAACTATTTTCGATGAACCGTATTTGGGGCTAGATGCTGTTTCACGTGAATTATTTTATAACCGTTTAATGGAAGATTATACGGAACATCCTCGGACTGTGATTTTATCTACTCATCTCATTGATGAAGTTAGTAATTTGTTAGAACATATTTTAGTTATCGACAAAGGACAATTAATTATCGATGAGGATGCCGAGAATTTAAGGGGCAAGGCTTATACAGTAACAGGTCAAACATCAAAGGTAGAAGCGTTTATTATCGGAAAAGAAGTAATTCATCGTGAACCATTTGGAGGGTTACTTTCAGCTACTGTAATTAATAACGGGAATAGCTCTGTTCATGTTCCGGGACTCGAAGTATCCCCAGTTTCCTTGCAACAGTTAATTGTTCATTTAACTAAAGGGAAATCCGAAAACCGAGGAGTGATGGCGAAATGAATATTCAAAAGGTTTTAAAAATGTATGTTCGCGATAAGTGGGGTTGGTTTTTAATACCGAATATCATGCTTTTTTCTATTTTTATCATTAATTTGATCGTGAGCCTCTTTATAACAACGAAGGAACAATTTTATACAGGCGGAGTTTCTTACATCTTTGTATATATGCTAGTAATGGGAATATTAGTGGTTGCACAAACTTTTTCATATGCCGTCAGCATGTCTGTTAGAAGAACTGATTACTTTATCGGTACGGTTGCAATGGGATCAATTATGAACTTCTCTTATGGGGTACTGTTATTAATTTGTTCAACCATCGAAAATTGGACAAATGGATGGGGAGGAAAATTTCATTTCTTTCACTTTCCATATTTAAATGACGGAACACTCTTAGAACAATTCGCCATCTATTTCATAGTATTTATAAATCTTTTTTTCCTCGGATTCATGATCTCAAGTTTTTATCGTCGCTATGGAAAGAAAGGTATGGTTTATTCAGCTTTAATAATTTTGGTTATTGCAAGTATAGCGGTTTTACTCATCCATTATTACGCCGCTTGGATGGATATTTTCCATTGGTTTGCAACTCATACAGCTGTGCAAATTGCTTACTGGCTGATTATCCCTACACTGTTTTACATTGCCTTTTCGTACTTGTTCTTAAAAAGAGCAACGGTATAAAAAAAAACGCCTTGCGATACTGAATCAGATGTATCGCAAGGCGTTTTTCATGTCTAAATTGTAAGAATAAAAGTGCAAGGCGGGCAGCCTTAGGCAACAAGCAAATGTTCTGAGAAGCAAAAAGTCCGCTTTTTGACTTTTAAGCTCGCGGGTTTATGACCTCGAGCCGATGGCGCCTGGAGCTAGACGGAAACTACCTTAAAAAAGTTATCCACAACTTTTCAAATTTATAATTTCCTAAGCAATAAAAAAAGCCACTCAACCCTACCAAATCAAGATTCGATAGGGAATGAGTGGCTTCATTTACTTTTAACGATTCTCATATGCTGAAATTTTATCTTCAAGTAACAATGTTAAGGCAATATCGTCCCAACCATTCAATAACACTTCACGACGATATGGGTCGATTTTGAACGAATACGTATCGCCGTCTTCTGTGACAATCGTTTCAGTTTCAAGTGAAACGGTAATTTTTAACGGCTTTTCTTTCGACTTCTTCAATAAATCTTCCACTTCCGCTTCGGAAAGCTGGATCGGAAGAAGCCCGTTTTTAAAGCTGTTGTTATAAAAGATATCAGCAAAGTTTATCGCGATGATGACACGAAATCCATAATCACCTAGAGCCCAGGGTGCATGTTCACGTGAAGAACCACAGCCAAAGTTTTCTCGTGCAATTAAAATTTCGCTTCCTGCGTACTCTGGTTTATTCAACTCAAAGTCTGCTCTTTCAACTCCATTATCATCATAACGCCAATGATAAAACAAATATTTCCCGAAACCAGTTCGCTCTATTCTTTTTAAAAATTGCTTAGGGATGATTTGGTCTGTATCTACATTTGAACGATCTAACGGCGCAAGTACGCTCGTTACTTCTTTAATCGGCTTCATACAAGCGCCTCCTCTTGTTTAAAAGTACGAACGTCGACGAAACGTCCAGCAATCGCCGCAGCTGCTGCCATAGCAGGGCTTACTAAGTGTGTACGTGATCCATTTCCTTGGCGACCTTCAAAGTTACGATTTGATGTAGAGGCACATCTCATTCCTGCAGGAACTTGGTCAGCGTTCATTGCTAGACACATACTGCATCCAGATTCACGCCATTCAAATCCAGCATCAAGGAAAATTTTATCTAGTCCTTCTGATTCCGCTTGTTTCTTCACTGAATGTGAACCTGGCACGACAATTGCATTCACGCCACTGTTCACTTTCTTGCCAGCAACGATCTCAGAAGCTGCACGGAGATCTTCAATTCGAGAGTTTGTACAAGAACCTATGAACACATATTGAACTTCAATATCTGTCATTTTTGTTCCGCCTTCAAGACCCATATATTCAAGGGCTTTTTCAATCTCTGCTCTTTCTGCACCTGTTTTGGCATCTTCAGGACGTGGTACAAATCCATTTACACCAACACCCATACCAGGGTTCGTACCCCATGTTACGACAGGTTCAATCTCAGAAGCATCAATTTCAATTACAGCATCATACGAAGCATCTGGATCAGTTGCAAGCTCGCGCCATTCTGCTTTTAACTGTTCAAATGCATCACCAGTAGGAACGTGAGGACGACCTTCTAAGTAAGCAAAAGTTGTCTCGTCAGGACTGATTAATCCTGCTTTAGCACCAGCTTCAATAGACATATTACAAACCGTCATTCGTTGTTCCATTGTTAATTTTCTGATGGCTTCGCCTGTATATTCAAAAATATGCCCTGTTCCAACGTTGATTCCGTATTTAGCAATGATCGCCAAAATTAAGTCTTTTGATGTAACACCTTGACCTAACTCGCCATTCACTTGTACCTGCATTGTTTTCGGCTTAGCTTGCCACAATGTTTGCGTCGAAAGTACGTGCTCCACTTCACTCGTACCAATTCCAAACGCTAGCGCACCAAATGCACCGTGAGTGGAAGTATGACTATCTCCACATACAATCGTTTTTCCAGGTTGCGTTAAACCAAGCTCAGGACCGATAACGTGAACGATTCCCTGATCTGGATGACCCATACCAGCTAAAGGAACTCCAAACTCCGCACAGTTTTTTTCAAGTGTCGTCATTTGCTTCTCCGAAATCGGATCCGTTACAGCTTCATTCAAACGAGTCGGAACGTTGTGATCCATCGTTGCAAATGTTAAATCTGGTCTACGGACTTTTCTGCCATTCAAGCGTAAGCCTTCAAACGCTTGTGGAGAAGTCACTTCATGCACGAGATGAAGATCGATATATAGCAAATCTGGCTTCCCTTCTTCTCGATGAACGACGTGCTTCTCCCAAATCTTTTCAATAATTGTTTTGCCCATCTTTCTTCACCTCACCTTTCTATTTCGCTAATAATTTTTTCAGTCATTTCAGTTGTAGATAAAATTTGTCTACCGATATTTTTGAATTCACTTGTACAGAAGCCTGATTCTAGAACATTTTTAACAGCAGCTTCAAGTGCATTCGCTTCTTCCAACATACCAAATGAACTACGAAGCATCATGGCTGTTGATAAAATTGCTCCAATTGGATTTGCGATATTTTTCCCTGCTATATCTGGTGCAGACCCATGGATTGGTTCGTATAATCCAAAGCCATCCACACGAAGACTAGCAGAAGGCAACATGCCCAATGATCCTGTAATAACAGAGGCTTCGTCACTTAAAATATCTCCAAACATATTTTCTGTTACAATAACATCAAATGCTGATGGATACGTAATTAGTTTCATAGCTGCTGCATCAACAAGCATATGATCGTACTCTACTTCTGGATATCTAGCAGCAACTTCTTCTACTATTTTTCTCCATAGTTTGCTTGATTCAAGTACATTTGCTTTATCAACTGAAGTCACTTTGTTCCTGCGCTGCTTTGCTAATTCAAATGCGTGAACGACAACTCTCTCTATTTCATCACGGCCATACACTAATGTGTCAACAGCTTTATCATTATCATGGAAACTTGGTTCACCGAAATATAAACCACCTGTTAATTCCCTGACAATCATCATATCTACACCTTCAGCAACTTCTTCCTTCAAAGGAGAGACAGAGAGCAGGCTTTTGAATGCTTGAACCGGCCGAAGATTTACACTTAATTCAAAGTGCTTACGAATTTGAAGAAGCCCTTTTTCTGGTCGAAGATGAGACGGGTGATTATCCCATTTTGGTCCACCGACTGCTCCGAGAATAATCGCATCACTTTCTTCACAAATTCGGATTGTTTCATCAGGTAATGGCTGGCCAACTGTGTCTATGGCTTCTCCACCAAGTAGACCGTATACCCATTCAAATTCATGATGAAAACGACGCCCAATCGCTTCTAATACAGATATGGCAGCATCTGTTACTTCTTTACCTATTCCGTCTCCTCGCAATACCGCTACTCGTTTCTTCAAACCCATCTTCCTCCCCAAAAATTCCTAAACTGTTATCAATACTTGCCTCATTTGCGATTGAAGAAGTATACGATTCACCGCATTTAAATATCCTTTAGCTGAAGCTTCTAATACATCCTGAGCAGAATCTCTACCTACAAGATCCTCGCCATTAAATGTTAAGTTAATGACAGCTTCTGCAAGAGCGTCCCTTCCTTTTCCGATGGATGAAACCCGGTAATCCAATACATGGACTTCTCCTTCAACTATCTTTTCAAGCGCATTGAAAATCGCTTCAACACTACCTGCTCCACTCGTTGTTTCTTCCACAATATTTCCTGAAGGTGTTTTTACAATCACCGTAGCTAGTGGATCTTGAGCTGATTTATATTGAACGCCGACAGTTTCAAGTTCGTAAATAGCAGTCTCCGAATCTTTTAACTGTTCATTCGTTAAAATGGTCCATAAATCCTCGTTTGTAATTTCTTTCTTTCGATCGGCTAGTTTCTTAAATTGTATAAATGCATGATTCAAAGATTCGCTATCTAGTTCAAAGCCCATAGATTTAGCACGATCTTGGAAAGCGTGTCTTCCTGAATGTTTGCCCAGTACTAAATTGTTAGAAGTTTCTCCAATAAGTTCTGGCGTAATAATTTCATACGTTGTCGGTTCTTTTAACACACCATCTTGATGAATGCCTGATTCGTGGGCAAAAGCATTTTTACCGACCACAGCTTTATTAGCTTGAACAGCCATACCAGTTAATTTACTAACAAGCTGACTCGTACGTTTTATTTCATTTAACGTTAAATTTGTTTCGATTTGATAAAAATCTTTTCTCGTATAAAGGGCGACTCCTATTTCTTCCAAAGCCACATTTCCGGCTCTTTCGCCAATTCCATTTATAGTACCTTCGATTTGATCAGCACCGTTTTGGATTGCAGCCAGAGTGTTGGCAACTGCCATTCCAAGATCATTATGGCAATGTGCCGAAAGCTTAGCTTCCCTAATATTCGGAACATTCTCTTTTAAATATTTGAATAATGCTCCGTATTCTTGCGGAGTGGCATAACCTACTGTATCTGGAATATTGATTACAGATGCTCCGGCTTTAATGGCTTGCTCTACGATTTGAGCAAGGAAAGCTCGATCTGATCTGAACGCATCTTCAGCTGACCATTGAACAATTGGAAAAAACTGTTTTGCATATTTAATTGTATCAATGGTGGTTTGTACTACCTGTTCAGGAGTTTGTTTTAATTTATACGTCATGTGTATTGGAGAAGTAGCAATGAAAACGTGGAGCCTAGGGCATTCCGCCACTTTCAACGCTTCCCATGCATGATCAATATCTGATTTGACTGAACGCGCCAGGCCAGTGACAGATGAGTCTTTAATAGTGGAGGCAATTTTTCTTACAGCATCTAAATCACCCGGAGAGGCGGCGGGAAACCCCGCCTCCATAACATCCACTCCGAATTTTTCAAGCTGTTTTGCGATTTCGAGTTTTTCGGCTGTATTTAGGTTTACTCCAGCCGATTGCTCTCCATCACGCAACGTTGTATCAAAAATATCAATTCTTCGCACTTGTTACCACTTCCTTAGCGGCTTTCTTCTTGCCCGCTTTTACAAATGGCATCATTTCACGAAGCTCTTGACCTACTTTCTCAATTAAATGTTCGCTTTCACGACGATTGATTGCATTGAACTCTGGACGATTTAATTGGTTTTCAAGCAACCAGCCTTTTGCAAATTTTCCTGTTTGGATATCTTCTAAAATATCTTTCATGCGAGCTTTAGTATCTGCATTTACTACACGTGGTCCAGAAACGAAATCTCCCCATTGTGCTGTATCAGAGATAGAGTAGCGCATTCCAGCAAGACCATCTTCGTACATTAGGTCTACGATCAACTTTAATTCATGTAAACACTCAAAGTATGCAACTTCTGGTTGGTAACCAGCTTCTACAAGTGTTTCGAAACCAGCTTTTACAAGAGCAGTTGTTCCACCACAAAGTACTGCTTGTTCTCCGAATAGATCTGTTTCAGTTTCTTCTTGGAATGTTGTTTCAAGAACACCAGCACGAGCGCCGCCAACACCTTTTGCATAAGCCAACGCTAAGTCTCTTGCTTGACCCGTTGCATCTTGATATACAGCAAATAATGCTGGTACACCTGCACCTTGTTCAAACGTACGACGCACTAAATGTCCAGGACCTTTTGGTGCTACTAGGAATACGTCAACATCTGCAGGAGGTACGATTTGATTGAAATGAACGTTAAAACCATGGGCAAATACTAACGATTTACCAGCTGAAAGTTCTGGTTTTACTTCATTTTCATATACAGCTGTTTGTCTTTCGTCTGGAAGCAAGATCATGATGATATCTGCTTTTGCACTTGCTTCTTGAACGGAATAAACTTCATGTCCGTCTTCAACTGCTTGATCGTAAGATTTACCTGGTCTAATTCCAACGATAACGTCAAAGCCGCTATCTTTTAAGTTGCTTGCATGTGCGTGTCCTTGTGAACCATATCCTAAAATTGCGATTTTCTTTCCTTGTAATACTGACTCATCGATTTCGTTGTTATAATATACTTTTGCCATTTTTCTCCATCTCCTCTTATAGTTGTAAAATTGATAGTTGTTGTGTTTCTGTTTTTTGATGTTCGCGAACAAATGCAGTTACACCTGTTCTTGATATATCTTTAATGCCATATGGCTTTAACAACTCCATAAATGCATCTACCTTATCCGGCTCACCTGTTACTTGCACGGTGATATTGTTTTTCCCCATATCAATGACGGTTGCCCTGAAAGGTTCAATAATGCTATAAACTTCACTTCTCATAGGCGGTGGGCACTGTACTTTAATGAGTGCCAACTCGCGAGTAACAATCGATTTATCGGTAATATCCGATACTTTTAATACATCGATTTGTTTTTGCAGCTGTTTTAATAGCTGCTCCATTTTTGCTGGATCTTCCATTGGAACGATGAAAGTCATCTTAGAGATCGCTGGATTGCTAGTTGGACCGACAGTAATACTATCGATGTTGAATTGCCTTTTGGCGAATAATCCAGTGATACGATTTAATACACCAGGGTTATTGTTAACTGTTACTGTAACAACTCTTTTCATTCTCCCACCCCTATCATTTCATGAAGTCCTTTTCCTGGGGCAACCATCGGATATACATTTTCAGCCTCAAGAACTCGGCAATCAATTAATACAGGTTCTGGGATACTAAAGGCTTCTTCAAATACTGCTCTAGCTTCTTCTTCTGTTTTTGCTATATATCCTTTAATCCCATATGCTTCAGCCAGCTTGATAAAATCAGGTTGGTTTGGAATTAATGAGTGAGAATAACGCTCTTCATAAAACGTTTGTTGCCATTGTCGAACCATTCCAAGACATTTGTTATTGATGATGACTACTTTTACAGGAAGGTTCAATTCTTTAATAACAGAAAGTTCTTGCAAAGTCATTTGGAAACCGCCATCTCCTGTAACTGCCACAACAGTTTTATCAGGCTCACCTAATTGTGCGCCAATTGATGAAGGGAAACCAAAGCCCATTGTTCCAAGTCCACCAGAAGTAACCCAATTATTCGGACCATTAAATCCGTAATATTGTGCCGCCCACATTTGATGCTGACCAACGTCTGTCGTTACAATGGCATTTCCACCGGTAACTTCGTGAATCATTTTGATAACGTGTGGAGAAGAAAGCGAATCTTCTGGTGAAACTGGAGTTTTATACGGATATTGTTCTTTGCTATCTTGTATTGCATCCGTCCACCCAGTGATATCAGGAATTGTTAATTCCATACTTAGTAACTCTTCTAATACCATCTTTGCATCTCCGACAATCGGAATAGCAGTTGGTACATTTTTGCCGATTTCAGCTGGATCGATGTCAATATGCGCTACTGTTGCATTCGGAGCAAAGTGCTTCAAGTTACCAGTTAGACGATCATCAAAGCGAGCTCCAATATTAATGAGCAAATCACATTCTGTAATAGCCATATTGGATGTGTACGTTCCGTGCATCCCTGCCATCCCTAAAAATTGAGGATGATCTCCTGGGATTGTACCTAATCCAAGAAGTGTGTTTGTAATTGGAAAACCAGTCTTTTCTACGAATTCTTTTAAATAATCTGACGCTTTTGCGAAAAGCACTCCAGCACCTGCAAGAATCAATGGTTTTTTGGCATTAGCCATTACACTTACAAGCTTTTGCAACTGCAGATAATTCGGCTTCGTTGTTGGTTGATAGCCTGGCAAATTAATCGTAGCTTCAGGAAATACCTCAGTTACTTCTTGTTGGGCAATATCTTTTGGAATATCAATTAGAACCGGTCCTGGACGTCCTGTAGAAGCGATATAAAAAGCTTCCTTTATAATTCTTCCAAGGTCCTCAACCTTTTTCACTTGATAATTATGTTTAGTGATCGGCATCGTGATACCTACGATATCGGATTCTTGGAATGCATCTGTACCAAGTGCCGAACTAGCCACCTGACCAGTAAATACAACAAGTGGCAATGAATCCATCATAGCATCCGCGATTCCAGTTACTAGGTTAGTTGCCCCAGGTCCAGAGGTTGCGATAACAACTCCAGGTTTTCCCGTTACTCTTGCATAGCCCTCCGCAGCATGTATAGCACCTTGTTCATGTCTAGTTAATACATGTTTAATTGGATTTTTGTGCAATGCATCGTAAATTGGTAGTGCTGCTCCTCCAGGATAACCAAACATAATTTCAACGTTCTCTTTTTGCAGTGCCTCGATGAAAAGGTCTGCCCCAGTTTTCACTTGTACTTTTGTTGCAGTGTTGGATTTTTGATCGCTCGCTCCCATCGGGATACCCATACTCACCTCTAGCGCCATCCTTTCAATTATTATTTTTTTTAAACATATAACATTGCAATGATTTAATGCATTAATTCCTAAAAGCCATCTTTTTTTGTCCAGCTACAGCGCCTATCGACTAGCAAACTTCTTGCCCTTTTCACTACGATAAGTCAACATCGACTCATTCCTCGTCGTGTTTCCTTTATCTCAGTCAAAGGTCCTGAAGTTTGTACGTCGATGAACAGGCACTTTCGCTTTTCTAATAAAAATAAAAAAAGCCTTTTCAGCCCACAAAAAAGGAGAACCTTTTATGCAGGGATGAAAAAACTTTTCATGGTACCACCCTACTTTTCAGTGTAAAACACTGACTCTGGAGCGACGTTACGTCACTCATTGATAACGGGAACTTTATTTTATCCCCGTGAACCCCTACTCGCAATTTACTTTCCGGGTTCCCGCTCCGAGGCGATGTCACAAATGGCTGTAATGCCGGTTTCCAGCAGTTCCGGCTCTCTGGTAATACAGAACTCCATTTATTTTTACCTCTTCATGGCTTTTGTCGATTGTTCATTCAGTTATATCATGAATTCAATTTTTTGTCATATTTTCATTACTCCGCCTGTGCTGGCAGATGTAACGAGCTTAGAGTATCTAGCTAGATAACCCTTTTTAATTTTTGGTTCAAATGGTTTTAAATTCGCTTTACGCTCAGCTAAAACATCATCTGAAACTTTCAATTCAATTGTACGATTTGTTAAATCGATGAAGATTTCATCTCCATCCTCAACAAGAGCGATAGGACCGCCTTCTGCCGCTTCCGGAGAAATATGTCCGATTGAAATACCTCTCGATGCTCCTGAAAAACGACCGTCTGTGATAAGGGCAACCTTTGTTCCAAGACCTCTACCTGCAATCGCTGCTGTTGGTGCGAGCATTTCCGGCATTCCCGGTCCGCCTTTAGGGCCTTCATAACGGATAACTACTACGTGACCTTCTTTTACAGTGCCATCGTTGATTCCTTGTTGAGCATCTTCTTGAGATTCGAAAACAATTGCTTTACCAAGGAATGTTTTGATGGACGGGTCAACCGCACCTACTTTAATGACTCCTCCGTCTGGAGCTATGTTTCCAAATAGTATTGAGAGTCCGCCGACTGGGCTATATGGATCTTCACTTGGCCTTATAACTTTTGGATTTGTAATAACATGGTCTTTTACATTTTCATAGACAGTTTTACCAGTTACAGTCATTCTATCCCGTTCAATTGCACCCATTTCACATAATTCACGTATAATGGCACTGACTCCACCAGCATCATGTACATCTTGCATCGTATAATCTGATGCAGGAGCTATTTTTGATAAGTAGGGAACTCTTTTGGCTACTTCGTTGATACGAGATAAATCGTATTCGATGTCTGCTTCATGTGCAATTGCTAATGTGTGAAGAACTGTATTTGTTGATCCACCCATAGCCATATCTAATGCAAATGCATCGTCAATAGTTTGTTCGCTAATTAAATCACGAGGCTTAATGTTTTCTTTTACCATTCTGACTAAATGATGAGCAGCTTCTTTAATCAATCTGTGACGCTCATTTGAGGTTGCTACAATTGTACCATTTCCAGGTAAAGCTACACCAAGCATTTCCATCAACGAGTTCATAGAGTTTGCTGTAAACATTCCTGAACATGAACCACATGTTGGGCAAGCGTTTTGTTCGATGTCTAGGAGTTTTTCAGCAGACATTTTTCCCGCATGGTATGCTCCAACCCCTTCAAAAACGGATGTTAATGTTAAAGGCTCACCTTCAGAAGAAACTCCGCCTTCCATGGGACCGCCTGAGACAAAAATCGAAGGGACATTTGTTCTATAAGCAGCCATCAACATACCAGGAGTGATTTTGTCACAGTTAGGAATGTAAAATACACCATCAAACCAGTGCGCATTAATTACGGTTTCTGCTGCGTCAGCGATTAGTTCTCTACTTGGTAAAGAGTAACGCATACCAATGTGACCCATTGCGATTCCGTCATCTACTCCGATTGTGTTAAATTCAAACGGTACTCCACCGGCTTCCCAAATAGCTTCTTTTACCACATCTGCAAATTCTCTAAGGTGTTTGTGGCCAGGTATAATATCAATATATGAATTACAGACACCAATAAAAGGTTTCTCTAAATCTCTTGTTTTAACACCTGTTGCATACAATAAGCTTCGGTGCGGGGCACGATCAATCCCCTTTTTTATCATATCACTTCTCAATTATGACATCTCCTGTTTCTTTTAGTTCGCTACATGTAATTCATCATATAACTTGTATCCGTCTGTGAGTGTCAGTTCACGAAAGCTTACGAGCAACTCATCCGTGATTGGTCCTGGCTTTCCATCGCCAATTACACGTCCATCAACTGTTTTAACCGCAATAACTTCAGCAGCAGTTCCAGTTAAAAAGACTTCATCCGCTGTATATACATCATGGCGTGTAAAAACAGCTTCTTCTACTTCATACCCTTTTGAACGTGCTATATCAATAATAGCATTTCTTGTAATACCTACAAGTGCACCGACATGTCCTGGAGGAGTCAGTAATTTTTTATCTCTTACAATAAAGATGTTATCCGCCGATCCTTCCGCTACATACCCTTGATCATTGAGCATTAACGCTTCAGGGACTCCAGCAAGTGTTGCTTCTATTTTTACAAGAACATTATTTAAGTAGTTTAAAGATTTTACCATTGGATTTAATACATCTGAACGATTCCGTCTCGTCGCAACTGTTACGATATCAAGTCCTGTTTCATATAATTCTTTTGAATAGATACGTAACGGTTCAGCAATGACAAGCACTGTTGCTTTTGGACAGGAGTATGGACTTAATCCTAAGTCACCAACCCCACGTGAAACAACGAGGCGAACATATCCATTTGATAAATCATTTTTGCGGAGTGTTTCGGCAACAATATGAGCCATCTCCTCTTTCGTGTATGGAATGGTTAACATGATTGATTTCGCTGAGTCATAAAGTCTTGTTAAATGCTCGTCTAAACGAAACACATTCCCAGAGTATGCACGAATTCCTTCAAAGATTCCATCCCCGTAAAGAAATCCATGATCATACACTGACACGACAGCATCTTCTTTCTTTACGAAATTGCCGTCAAGGAAGATCAATTGTTCACTCATCGCTATTCGCCCCTCTCTGTAAATTTATTTAAGTGTGTGTTCAAAAAGTAGGATAAAAAGGTCCGTGAAATTCGAAGAGTCATTTTTATCAGACTATTTTAACATCGTCTTTAAGTTATTATTGATTTATTAAATTGTTCCAATAATACCGCGGTATCGAAGAAAGGTCAAGACATTTTCAGAATGTTTTATTAGTTGGAAAAAGTCCATTTATTTTGTATCCGTTTTCATTGTATTTGTACCAACGTTTAAAAAATTTGTACTATTTATGAATTTTAAATGAATTTTTTTTGATCGAAATTAAAGAACAAAAGCGCAAGGCGCACAGCCTTTCGGCGACAAGCAAATGTTCTGAGAAGTAAAAAGTCCGCTTTTTGAATTTTAAGCTTCGCGGGTTTAGGACCTCAAGCCGATGGCGCCTGGACCTAGACTTAAACTATCTTAAAAAAGTTATCCACAACTTTTCAAATTTATAATTTCCTAAGCAATAAAAAACAGCTACGCGATTATCAACCTTTTTAAAGGAGAATATTACGTAGCTGCTTCAATTTGAAAATATTTATATGAGGGTTTTAGGGGCTTTTTATGTGCGGATATTCTTGAGGTGAATTTATGCCATTCCCATCGTTTTTTTAATTCGTAGGATATCTTTTTTATTATCCCATGTGTATTCTTTAAGAATATCGATACTATCTCCCATGTCTTTCATTTGTTCTTTAATTTCCCCGAATTCTCTGGCATTCTGAAGACGCATCTCACTCAATTCAGCTTTTAGCATCTCTTGCCCATTTCTTAGCCCTCTTAAAACTAATCCATGCTCTTGTAAAGTTTCACTATGCATGTCTAATTTTTGGCTATGATCATTTAAAATTTGGCTATGCTCTCTCAATATTGTGCTATGCTCATTCAGTATCACGCTATGTTCATTTAGTATATTGCTATGCTCATTTAGTATCGTGCTATGCTCATTCAATGTATCCTTTATTTCATGAAGCATGCCTATAATTTCTTTAGCCATTTCCATTATTTTCGCCTCCTTTCTACATAAGCCCAGTATACCATTAGTCCAAAAAGAACAGCAGGCTGCCAAGTAGATTCGGCAGCCTTGATTTTTTTATTTACGATGCATTTTAAATTCTAAAAATAGATCATTATAGTGAGCTAACATTTTCTTCCCTAAGTTATCGTATACTTCAAGTCTCTCTGTTAACTCTGGAGAAGGATAAAAGCGTTCATCACTCGTCATTTCTTCCGGCATATATTCTAATGCTTTAGCATTTGGAGTCGAATAGCCTATATATTCTGCGTTTTGAGCTGCATTTTCAGGATCTAGCATAAAGTTAATAAATTTATGGGCACCCTCTACATTTTGAGCGGATTTCGGAATGACCATATTATCAAACCACAAATTTGACCCTTCTTCTGGGACAACATAGTCAATATCCTCATTTTCCCACATAATGTCCGCCGCTTCTCCTGACCATGTTACTCCAATAGCCGCTTCTTCATTAGCAATTAGTAACTTTATTTCGTCTCCAATGATTGCCTTGACATTGGGAGTAAGCTTATCAAGTTTGTTCTTCGCTTCCAAAAGACGTTCTTCATTCGTCTCATTCAATGAATAATGCAAACTGTTTAGACCCATTCCCATTACTTCACGGGCACCATCCACTAAAAATATTTGATTTTTAAATTCCGGATCCCATAAATCATTCCAACTTTTGATTTCTTTTCCGCCAAGCATTTTCGGATTATACACGATTCCAACTGTACCCCAAAAGTAAGGTATAGAATATTGATTTTTTGGATCAAAAGACAAATCCATAAATCGCTTATCAATATATTTCAGGTTAGGCAATTTACTTTGATCAAGCGGCAGTAGTAAATTTTCCTCTTTCATTTTGCTGATAGCATATTCCGAAGGGACTGAAATATCATAAGATGTACCGCCTTGTGATATTTTTGTCATCATCGCTTCATTCGAATCAAAAGTTTCGTAAATCACTTTTATTCCTGTTTCTTTCTCAAACTTTTTAATTAAATCAGGGTCAATATAATCTCCCCAATTATAGACATTCAGAACATTTCCACTCGTATATCCTTGAGATGAATTCATATGAGAAGTCAGATACATCAAGGCAAAAGAAATAATAAAGATGAGAGAAAACAAACGTACTAATTTACTCATGATTTTCTCACCCCCGCAGCTTGAGGTCTCAAGTTACGCTGATTAACGAAATAATATCCAATTACAAGCGCAAGAGTAACTAAAAAGATTAGTGTCGATAAAGCATTAATTTCTAATGAAATACCTTGGCGAGCACGTGAATAAATTTCTACTGATAACGTTGAAAACCCGTTACCTGTTACAAAAAATGTTACAGCAAAATCATCAAGCGAATAAGTTAAAGCCATAAAAAAGCCTGCAAAAATACCTGGTGTAATATAAGGTAAAATAACCTTTGATAATATATCCCAATTCGTAGCACCAAGATCTCTTGCAGCGTCAATGAGAGAAGATCTCATTTCTTGAAGCTTAGGCAATACCATAATAACAACAATCGGTACGCTAAATGCTATATGGGATAATAAAACCGATGTAAAACCTAGCTTAATCCCAATCATCGTAAACATAATTAGGAAAGAAGCTCCAATAATAACGTCTGGACTAACGATTAAAACGTTATTTAATGTTTGAAGGGTATTTTTATACCGTAGTCTTTTTACATACGTAATCGCAAGTGCACCTACAACGCCAAGAATCGTTGAAATAGCAGCTGAAAGCAAGGCAATGATTAATGTATTTAACGCAATGATGATAAGTCTAGTATCTTGGAAAACTTCTGAGTACCACTCTAACGTAAAGCCTTCAAAGTCACGCATTGTCCCACCACTATTAAAAGAGTAGTACATTAAATAAAGAATCGGGGCATACAAAATGAAAAAAACAATAATTAAATAGATACGTGCAAATTTGCTTTTCCCATTCATATGAGATCACCCCGTTTTCTGTTGCCAGTTAAAATCATAATAATTGCCATTGCGATAATTAAGAATACTGCGATTGTTGCACCCATTCCCCAATCTTGTGTAACAAGGAAATGTTGTTCAATTGCCGTCCCGAGAGTAATGACACGGTTCCCTGAAATTAGTCTTGTAATCATGAACAAGGAAAGAGCAGGAATAAATACTGCCTGACAACCAGATTTAACTCCATCCAAAGTTAACGGAAAAATAACCCTTCTAAAGGTTGTCCATGTGGAAGCTCCTAGATCGCTTGCTGCATCGACTAAAGATGGGTTCATCTTTTCAAGCGCATTATAAATTGGAAGAATCATAAATGGAATAAATATATAAACAGCAACAAATATAAAGCTAAAGTCAGTAAATAATATTTGTTTCGATCCAATCCCTATTGCTTCTAAAAACATATTAGCAGGTCCATATGCGCCGAAAATTCCAAGAAATGCATATGCTTTTAAAAGCAAATTGATCCAGGAAGGTAAAATGATAAGTAAGAGCCACAGCTGCCTGTGCTTCGCCTTTGTAAGGAAATAAGCGGTAGGATACGAAATCAATAACGAAAAAGCTGTGATTAAAAAAGCATACCAAAAAGAACTCAATGTCATTCTTAGATAAACAGGTGTAAAGAACTTCTGATAATTCGTTACTGTAAAATTACCCTCAATATCGAAAAAAGAATAATAAACAACGAGCAAAATAGGTGTTACAACGAATAGGGCAATCCATAAAACGTAAGGAACGAGATAAAAGTTGCGCATCTTATTTTGCATGGCTAACCTCATCATAAGCTTCCAAGCGTTTATCAAATTCTTCTTCCGTTTCTCCAAAACGCATGACATGAATGGCTTCTGGGTCAAAACGAAGCCCTACTTCATCCCCAGCTTCTGCTTTTTTAGTGGAATGGATAAGCCACTCATTTCCAGCTTCGTCATAGCAACATATTTCGTAATGTACACCTCGGAACAATTGTGAATCGACCTTAACATGCAGATTGTCCGAATCTCTAGAAGTAATCTCCAAATCCTCAGGTCGAATTACAATTTCAACTGACTCATTTGGATTAAAGCCTTGGTCAACGCATTCATATTCTTTGCCGTTAAATTCGACAAGGAAATCCTTAATCATTTTTCCTGGGATAATATTTGATTCACCAATGAAATCTGCGACAAAACGGTTAATTGGCTCGTCGTAGATGTCAATCGGAGTGCCGCTTTGTTGAATTATCCCTTTATTAAGGACGAAAATTTCGTCAGACATTGCTAGTGCTTCTTCTTGGTCATGCGTAACAAAAATAAACGTGATGCCAAGTCTTTGTTGCAATTCACGAAGTTCATATTGCATCTCTGTTCTTAATTTCAAGTCAAGTGCTGAAAGAGGTTCATCAAGCAAAATTACTTGAGGCTCATTTACAATCGCACGTGCAATCGCTACACGTTGACGCTGACCTCCTGACATTTCATTGATTTCACGATTTTCATACCCCGCCAAGTTTACGAATTTGAGTGCTTCTGTTACCTTTTGTTCAATTTCTGTCTTTTTCTTCTTTTTAATTCTTAAGCCAAATGCTACGTTTTCAAAAACATTTAAATGCGGAAATAAAGCGTAATCTTGAAATACTGTATTTACTTGACGTTCGTTGGCTGGAATTTTATTAACTTTTTTCCCGTTAAAATAGATTACCCCTTTGGATGGTTCAATGAATCCGGCAATCAAACGGAGAATTGTTGTTTTCCCACAGCCAGAGGGACCAAGAAGGGTATAAAATTTTCCACGCTCAATTTCAAAGCTTACATCATCCAAAACTAATTCATCATCATATTGTTTTGATACATTTTCAAAACGAATAATTGTGTTTTCCGTCATTGTTGTCCCTCCATTTATCGTAATTACCGTGACTTATGCTTACAAATACGAATCGGTGGCAACTAATATCAGTTCCGATATCCCTTTGTGCACATTACTTATTTGATGTTGATGAGATGCTTGAAAATAAACAGATTCACCGGCTTTTGCATAATACGTGTGTTTGCCTAATTGAATCATGATCTGACCCTTCATCACGTATGCGAAGGTTTCTGACAAAGACGGTTCAAACTCCTTGAACTCTCCATTTTCCTCTAACGTAAGCCAGATTGGTTCCATTTCCATTTCATTCGATTCCGGGACAAACCATTTGATTTCATATCCCTTTTCATCATCTTTATATTGAGTTTGATCTTCTTCTCTATACACTACTTTTTGTTCACGCTCTTCTTCATCAAAAAACTGTTTCGGAGTACAGCCAAGTACCTCAAGTATGTTAAAGAATGTATCGATTGAAGGCGAGCTTAAATCTCTTTCTAATTGTGAAATATAGCCTTTACTTAAATCAGTGCGTTCCCCTAACTCCTCTTGCGTCAGCCCTTTCTTCAATCGTAAATTCTTAATTTTATTTCCGATTAGCATCAATATGACCTCAATTGTTTAATATTAGTAAACTATTAGTAAATAAAGTTTAGTATTACAAAACTTTAAGTTTACTTTAAACCTCACATTATTATACCTAAATACGTAGATACTTCAATACCTTTTTTCGTTTTTTGTCATACTTAAATTTGTGCATCGAATTTCTGCTCCGAATGCTCGCTTATTGCTGTCTAGCAATGGTGGGGGATTTCCGTTCCAGGCGCCTCTCTTTCTACTTGTATTGAAAAATAGAGGCGACTTAGCAGGCTAAAAAATAGGATCTTCCTGTCGCCTTCCTGCCCCGTAGTCTTGGCGCTCTCCATTCCGATCAACTGCATGGTTATATTAAATCTTGCAAAGCCATTTATGATTGAAAAGGTTGATAACCCTTTTTCCCAATGTTGTAAATGAGATTTTCCTCTCTTAATAAGTGAAGAAAACTATCCATTGCTTTTGTATGGAAAGGTGTTTGGACAATCGCAGAAAACTGTCGAGTGTAGGGTAAGCCTTTTATCTTTAATATTTTTAGTGACCCAATCTCAACTTCCTTCCGTATAGCCCAATGGGATAGTAAACTTACTCCAAGACTAGCTTCAACTGACTCTTTAATAAGTTGGTTGCTTCCAAACTCCATAATTTTTTGGGGGGCTAAATGAAATATACTAAATACATCATCGGTGGCTTCGCGCGTTCCCGATCCATTTTCCCTAACTATCCATGTTTCATCTTCTAGTTCAGAAACTGGTATCTCTCCATCTCTACTAGCCAATCGATGATTTGAAGAAACAAAAACATACATTTTATCCTCAGAAAAAGGCTCAATGTTTAATTTTGTGTTTTTTAATCCACCTTCAATAATACCGATATCCAATTGGTGACTCGTAACAAGCTCGGCGATTTCCTTTGTATTTCCGATGGTGATAGTTGGCTTAATAAGTGGATATTTTTCAAGAGTAAGCGCAATGATATGTGGTAGCACATACTC
Source organism: Lederbergia wuyishanensis (assembly GCF_022900255.1). Classification (GTDB taxonomy): domain Bacteria; phylum Bacillota; class Bacilli; order Bacillales; family Bacillaceae_C; genus Lederbergia; species Lederbergia wuyishanensis. The sequence goes on along the minus strand of NZ_JALIRM010000017.1, from coordinate 32,887 downwards.
GCCAAATGTGTAGCTGGCTCCAATTGATAAGGGGCCACTTGTTTTATTCGTAACATCATCAACTAAACGTTGCATTTTGGTATAGAGGCCTATAATTTCTTTTGCATGGTGATAGACAATTTCACCTGCTTTATTTAATCGGACATATTTATTACTCCGTTCTAGTAATTTCGTGCCCATTTCACGCTCAAAAAGTTGTATGTATTGACTAACCGCTGGCTGCGTCATATGAAGTTCTTCCGCTGCACGTGAAAAGCTTTCTTTTTCTGCAACTTTTACAAATACCTCCAACTGATGTTCCATTTATTCTCACCTCAACTATAAGTGTTTACTTATCATTACTATTATAATGATTTATTTTTCTTATATGGAAAAAAATATTATTCTGTAATAGGACATTATTATTTGGAGGTTTATTTATGGAAAAACAACAAGAAAGGAAAAAACCGCAATCAATAGGCACTCCAATGGTGGGTGGAATTGCCTTTACATTTTTGATTGCATTCCTTGGCTTTTGGCTAGCCAAAGTTCCGGGGTTTAATATGGTAGGACAGCTCGCATGTGCGATTATCATAGCTATTATTTTCCGGCAAATTTTTGGTTACCCTGAAGCCATTCGCCCTGGAATTGCATTTTCATCAAAAAGATTGTTACGGGCTGCTATTATTTTATATGGTCTTAAATTAAATATTGCAGTCGTTCTTCAAGATGGACTTGGCCTTCTTGCAAAGGATGTAGGTGTGATTATTTTTGCAATTCTCGTTACGGTCTGGCTTGCAAAGCGCTTGAAAGCAAATCCAACAATTTCTTTATTGGTTGGTGTCGGTACTGGCGTTTGTGGTGCTGCAGCTATTGCAGCAGTTGCACCTATTATTAAGTCAAAAGATGAAGATACAGCCATAAGCGTGGGTATCATAGCACTTGTGGGAACAGTCTTCGCAATAGCCTATACCCTTATACGCCCGCTCTTACCGCTGACAGATATCGAATTTGGCACTTGGTCGGGAATAAGCCTTCATGAGATTGCGCAAGTAATTCTTGCCGCAGATGTGGGTGGAGAAGATGCGTTGGCAATTGGCTTGCTTGCAAAATTGGGACGTGTATTCTTGCTTATTCCCCTTTGTTTTATTTTTATGTATTGGATGAAGAGAAAAACAGCAGGGGATAGTGCGGCAGCAAAAATTGAATTCCCATGGTTTTTGATCGGTTTTATCATTATGAGCGTGATCGGAAGCTATATTTTAGGACAAGCTATTCCATATCCTGAGGGTGTAAAAAGCTTTGTTACGTCGGTGACTAGTTGGTTATTGACTGCTGCCATGGTCGGGCTCGGGTTAAATGTTAGCCTAGGTGATTTGAGAACAAAGGCCCTAAAACCATTGATCGCTATGGTTATAGCATCCTTTTTACTTTCAATCTTAACGTTCTTTATCATTTAAATGATGAAAGGACCTTAGCCAATGAACTGCTTGGTTCATTAGCTCGGTCCTTTTTTAACGTAATTTAATTTTGTATTCTTCTTTCCCTGCGTACACAATCAAATCTAATGGCTTATCAGATTTTGAAACAGCCAATGGCAATTTCGAGTAGTAATGAACTTTTCTTGTAGTAAACGCATCAACAGACGAAGAACCTTTAAAATCGCTACCATCCTCTTCCTCCACTGCCCCATAACCATCAAACTCATGCTTTCCATCATAAATAACCAAAAAGCGAATTAATCCTAGGGAACCTGCATAAGGAACGCTATCCTTTGTTTCATTTTCTATTGTTCCTTTAACGTGCAAGTAAATTTCATTATCTGATAAAATAGTCCTTGCAACCGAATCATCTTTCGGATTGCTAGTCGTAACTTTATTATTAAATGTGGCACTTTCAATCGTATAAATGACACTATCCCCATCATATTTAATGATCTTTTTTCCTTCTAGCATGTTCTCAGAAGGCTGGTCATCTGTACTATCCGTTTCATTCGAGGATGTTGTAGACTCTAAAACTTCTCCATCAGCTTCTTCGGAGCTGTTTTCTTCTTCTGTTTCTGATTTTTGTTCAACCTCGTCTTGGTTATCATCTTCTTTGTTAGCTGTTGTTTCTCCAGTTTTACTTTCATTCTCAACTGCATCTGGGGTCGCATTATTATCTTTTTGATTACTAGTTTCATTTGATGGCCCGCAAGCAGATAATACTAATAATAAAAATACCATAGTAAATATCATTAATTTCTTTTTCATTTTCCTAAGCCTCTCCCTACAGTTATGTAATAAATCATTCAATACCTTAACATAAAATGTAAATTTTCTCCTATTAATATTAGATAGAAAAGAGAAAACAGTTCTTTAATACTGGTCCTTGCAAGGTCTTTTTTCATACGAATATATTGAACCTCGGACAAAAGGCCCTTTGTTTTATCATAGACTTCTCTCAAGTATGCAGAGGCGGAAAATGGGTCAATCGAAATAAATTCATCATTAACAAGACTCTTCCCAAGAGAATAAAGAAAGAGTCTTTAAGCAAAAATATTTTTTCTATTTTATTCTATCTTCTCTATTGTAAAAAAGTCGATATCAGCAGCAAAACCAATACCTTTGTTAAACATAATGACATTTTTACCTTCATTTAATGGTATTACTACGGTTGTTTCCTGCAAATTGTTCTCGCCCTTAGTCTCATGCGATATTGTTGTGTTAAAGCCCTCATTTACGGTTAAAATATGCGAACTTTTTGCGTCTGTAGCATCTGCATATTTAATTTTCATTTTATAAGTGCCTGAGCTGTTTGCACTGATTTCAAATCGGGCGAAGCTGCCGCTCTGATTCATACCGCCTACTTTTTGACCATTTGATGAAAAAGAATCATTTATTATATTAGCTTTATGAAGTTTTGCAAATTCCGCTTCGTATTTATAAACTTTTGTTTCTTTTGGAATTACTTGAATATAATCAATTTCAGCATATAAATGACCTTTAGAAATCCTAATTGTGTTTTGTGCTGAATTTAGATGAATATCTAGTTTAGCGTCCTGCCAATTTTCCCATCCATGACTCTCATAAACTACTTCTCCATATGATTGACCATTTACTGTAACAAGGTGAGAAGATGGCTGTCCCATTCCATTTCCATATCTCACGACCAATGTATAATCTCCCAAAGGTACATCTACTTTAAATTCTATATAGCTATCAATAAAATCAATATGTCCTACTTTTTTATGACCGGATGCACTTGTATTTATATGAATCCTTGCATTATTAACTGTTGCATCTTCTGCTTCATAGTGATAAACCTCTCCAGGCAAGCTTGGAATTAATGCTCCTTCCGTTTCTCCAGATGGCACACGTAATAGGGTCTTGGTTCCAACTGGCTTGCCAAAGTTAGGAGTTCCATCCTTATTCCATGAAAACTTCTGCATCCTTACATTTCTAGTCCAGCCTCCATCTTTAAATTTGGCTGCATGATAAACAATCCAATCTTCCTTGCCGTCTGGTGATTTTACAAAACTACTATGTCCTGGTCCATATACATCCGCATCTGTATTTGTTTCAAAAGTTGGATGTAGATGTTTCCTCCAGGAAGAAGCATCAAGTGGATTTGCCCCTTCGAAAGATAGCATTCCTAAACAGTAATCATTTGTCCAACTTCCGCTAGCCGAATATATAATAAATACTTTTCCTTGCTTATTTTTCAAGACTTGCGGTCCTTCATTAATCAGTGGAAAACCGTTTTTTTCCCATGCAAGCTCCGGTCTTGAGATTTCTACACGTTCCCCGCTTATCGTCCACGGGTTAGACATAGGTGCAATGTATAGATGCTGGCTTACATTAACATCGCCTTCCCAACCAGACCAAATAAAATATAATTTATTTTTATATTCCAATACCGTTCCGTCAATTGCCCATTTATCGGTAGGATCGGTAATTTTCCCATATTCCGTTCCGTCCGGAAATGAGTATGGACCAAATGGATCTGAGCCTTCCGATTGCAGGACATACATACGATGACTGCCTGTGTTTCCTGATGCAGCAAAATAGATATACCATTTCCCGTCAATAAAATGAATCTCCGGCGCCCATATACTTTGACTATGTGGACCATCGTCACTAGGGATATATACTGTCTTTTTCGGAGCGTCGGCTAATCCAGTTAATGTTTTCGACTTCCAGATTGTAATGTCTCTTCCCGTCGTGTGAGTGTAATAATAGTATCCATCCGAATGTTTTACAACCCAAGGATCTGCCCCATCCCCTAAAATAGGATTTTCAAATAAAGCAAAGGGTTCTTTTTTGTTAACAGACTGAGGAGTATTCTTGATGGAAGCATCTGGTGAGTAACTCGAAGCAAAAGTTGATCCAGTAAAATTTACGGTAATGGAGAATAAAAATACAACTGCTACAATAACGACTAACAACCTACCAATCATCTTTTTCATCATCCCTTTTAAAATTATTTCTTATCTACTTGTTTGAAAACGCTTCCCTAATACTTCTGTGGACATTCACTAATTCCTTTAAGATTGAGAAGGGATAAAAAAAAACAATTATTTATACCTAGAGAATTCATCATGAACATGGCAAATAGCATCACTTTAGAACTAGATTTTGTTGATTGCAGAATGCAGGAAAAGATGTAAGAATAGCCCCCTTAGCATTACTGCAAACCTGCATTCATTCGTATTAGTAGGTGAAAAAGCCAAAATCGCGATTATATTGAACTACCTTTTTGTGATTAAGAATTTATAAAAAACGCAAATAAGGTCACGATGAACGAGTCATTGTGACCTTAAAGTCTCAAATAATAGATGAGAGGGCTCATTGAACTATCCATCGTGACCTCCAGCATAGTAAAGTCACGGTTTACGGCACGATGAATTGCATTTTCTTATACAGAAAAACGACACTCCCTAAAAATAGGAAATGCCGTTTTCTGTTTCTTTGTCCTGCTTCTGCTCCTACCGACGCGCTATCGCCCTTCTCTCTCCGATAGTCCAAGAACCTCGATGAACAGATGCTTACATTTTTCTATTAAGCACCAAGTTTTTGTCCTTGCTGAAGCTGGTACATTTGATAGTATTTACCTTTTTTCTCCATTAGCTCATCGTGATTTCCTCGTTCCACAATGGTTCCACGATCAAGGACTAAAATCTGATCGGCATTTTTTATTGTGGATAGACGGTGGGCGATAATAAAGGTTGTTCGCCCTTTTTTCAACACATCCATCGCCTCTTGAATAATTGTTTCGGTTTCCGTATCTATGCTGGAAGTCGCTTCATCTAAAATTAGAATAGCAGGATCGAACGCCAATGCTCGAGCAAAAGATATGAGCTGGCGCTGTCCAGAGGAAAGAGTACTTCCTTTTTCAATAACGGGCTCATCGATACCTTTTTCTAAGTTTTTCAGTACGCGGTCTGCTCCAACTGCTTTCAATGCCTCTTCGACTTTCTCACGGGATATCCGCGGATCATTCAAGCTTACATTTGAAGCAATCGTACCTGTAAACAAATAAGGATCTTGCAAAACAATTCCCATATGCTCACGCAGTGCCTGCTTTGGAATATCTTGTATGTTTTTCCCGTCAACGCTAATTTCACCTTTGTTGCAATCATAAAAACGGAATAATACATTCATAATCGAGCTTTTTCCGGAACCAGTATGCCCGACAAGTGCCACAGTTTCCCCTTGTTTTGCTTCAAAGTGAATATCCTTTAACACATATTCATTTTCTTTATATCCAAAATAAACATGGTCAAATGTAACATTTCCTTTATACCGTTCCATTCTTTCAGAGCTGACCTCTTCTCCTTGTTCGTCAAGCAAACGAAAAACTCGCTGCCCTGCAACTAAAGCTTGCTCGAGATTAGAGAATTGATTGACGATGTTCATAACTGGCCAAAATAATCGGTTTATATAATCAACATAGGCATATAAAACACCAATTGTGACGACAGAATGAGCTCCTAATGAATTACTTCCGAAATACCAAATAAATCCGACGAACACAATATTTTTTAGTACTCCAACGAAATTATGTGACGATAATGAATTCAAAATCAGAAGTTTATTTTGATAGCGAAAATGTGTTTCATTCAACTCTTCAAATTCCGCGCTCATTTGCTTTTCACGACGGAAAGCTTGAATAATTGTCATCCCTTGAATCGATTCATTAATCATCGCATTCAGTTCACTTACTTTAGAACGAATAACATGGTTGTATTTAGAAGCAAATTTTCGATAAAAAATCATCCATGCAAATAAAATTGGAATTAGAAGCATACAAAGCAGTGCTAGCTTAGCATCTAGAATGAACATCGCTATATAAATCCCAATAATATAGATGAACCCTGTAAAGAAATTCGATAATACAGCCACATACAATTCACGAATTGCTTCCGTATCATTCGTTATACGCGCGACAACTTTCCCAGCTGGCAAATCGTCAAAGTAGCGAATCGGCAAACGTTGTACGTGCGCAAATACATCCATACGCATTTTTTGAATGATCCGATTTGCTGCTTTTTGCAAATAAAAATACTGTCCATAATTAAAGATGGCCGCAATAACGAATAAGCCAAAGTAGAAAGCAAGTAATTTTGTAATGGCAGGTATTTCTGGCTCGTAAAAAGCAAGTGTATCGTTTATAGAAAGTTTTTTCGCTGTAAATTCTTTCGTTTCACCTTTCAATGTAATTGACAGTTTATCACCCTTAATAGAGCGATCCCCTTCAAATGGAACTGCGTCATTTACAAAATAAAACTTTCGATCAACCTGTAAAATTGTTGCCTTACTCCCATTTTTCACTAGGATCTCATCTGTGGCATATAGTTCCCTTACATAGGATTTCCCTCCATATTCCACCGATGATCTCCCTTGGCTTGACTCCAGCCAATGATCTTCAATTCCTAATATATGTTCATCAATTAGCTTCTTCGCTACAAATGGGCCAAGGACGTCCGCACCGACCGAAATAGTCAGCATCGTCAGTGCAGCAATAATGATACCTTTAAAAAACAATGCATATTTATATAATCTTTTTCCGGTCATTATGCGTTCACCTCCTCAAGAAGCGAATCTTCAATTTGTTGTCTATCATATTGTTCTTTATACCATCCTTCTGCTTGTAACAGATCTTGATGTGTTCCCTCTTCAACGATTTTTCCATCATCAAAGACTATGATCCAGTCTGCATGTTCAATTGCGGATAGGCGGTGTGTAGTAATAATAGTTGTTTTTCCACTTCGCTCCCCGCGGATGTTTCTAATAATCCTAGACTCTGTTTTCGCATCTACTGCGGATAAAGAATCATCCAATATTAAGAGCTCCGGATTTTTAATAAGCGCTCTTGCGATTGAAATTCTTTGCTTTTGGCCTCCGGATAAAGCCACTCCTTTTTCTCCAACGAGTGTTTCTAACCCTTCCGGCAGCATCTGTAAATCTTTTTCAAAATAAGCAAGGTATATGGCTTTCTTTAGATCTTCCTCCGTTGCTCCATCATCTCCGAAAAGAATATTCTCCCTTACGCTTCTGGAAAACAGAACGTGATCTTGAGGAACATATCCAATCCAACGGCGAACTTGATCTTTCGACTGATCTTTCATATTTACATCGGAAATGTATATATCTCCATCACCTAGCGGATATTCACGTAAAAACTGTTTAATAAATGTTGTCTTCCCACTTCCTGTTTTCCCGACAACTCCAATGGTAGCACCACGTTTAATGAGAACATTCAAGTTAGCTAAGTTATTTGTTTTAGATGAAGGATAACGGAATGTCACATTTGAAAGACGAATATTTTCCGGTTGTTCAATTAATTTTGGTGCGACAGGGTCTTTTACATCTTCTTCGTAGTTCAATGTTTCTTGAACACGGTCGAGTGATGCATTTCCTCGCTGCATAATATTTATCAATTCACCAATCGCAAACATTGGCCAAGTGAGCATCCCTAAATAAACATTGAATGAAACTAAGAGTCCCAATGATATTTCTTGATGAAACACTAAATATGTTCCGTAAGAAAGACCAATAATATAGCTAATCCCTGTTATGATTTTAGTTGCTGGATTAAATAAGGCATCGATTCTTTCTACATGAATATTTTTTTGGTACACGTCTTCCGTCATTTTTTTAAAATCTTCTTCACTCGCTTTTTCTTGGACGTAAGCGCGGGTGACTCTTACACCTGCCACAGATTCAAGGACACGGTCATTCATATCACCAAAAGCATCTTGTGCAGCCGTGAAACGTGTATGGATTTTATTACCTAGTACCGTAATAACCCATGCAAGAATGGGTAACGGCAATACAGCTGCAAATGTTAGTTTCCAAGAAACAAGGAAACCCATTGTAAGTAATATCGTGATCATATACATGGTAGAGTCAAACAATGTCAATATTCCAAAACCTGCAGTTACGGAAATCGCCCGTAAATCATTTGTACCTCTTGCCATTAAGTCCCCTGTTCTATTTTTCTCAAAAAATGTTGGAGTCATCTTTAATAAGTGATTCATAAAGCGAGAGCGGAGCATTTTCTCCACAATAAAAGCGCCACCGAATAATTGATGCTGCCAAACATACGTAATTCCATAGTTTAATAGTGCTCCACCGCCCAATATCGCTACATACATTAATAACGTATTGAATGTTAAAGATCCGAGAAAGATATTATCGATTGCTGATCCTAAAATCATTGGTGGAATCACTTCAAATAGATTTGCAAGACCAAGTAATACAAGCGCTATCATATAACGCTTCCAATGCTGTTTAAAAAACCAACCTAATTTTGTTAATACGCTAAACATTCTTTATACCTCCCTTTTTGCCAACCCAATCAAGTGAAAGCTACGCTACCCACTCTCCAGCTCCACTGTTTTCTTCAATAAAATAAAAATCGTCATTTGTATTTCCTCCCGTATTTTTTTATATAAAAAGTGCTGAAACACTTGTTCCCCAAAAGTAAATGAAAAAAGCATAGCGGCGCCTATAAATATGCGCAGCTATGCTTCACATAAAAAAGACACGGGTATTCTACAGCCCGCGTCTTTGCTCTAATGTTAAGTTAAATCATGCTATTAAACGGCAGGCTGAGTCCATATTCAATTTGTTTTTGTTTACAATTAACTTTTTCATCATGATCAGCCTCCCTTCCTTTATATTGATTGTTTTGAATGCTCATATGGTAGCATGAGAGAATTTGTCATGTCAATTAGTTATTGGAAAAAATTTTCATAATATCATGATTGTCAGATTTATTCAACTATATACAGCAGTGAAGAATCTTTATGAAAAAAGTGTAAACACTAAGAAAGGTGTAAGTGCATTGGTCATCGACATAAAAACTTATGATAAAGGAAGCCTAAGGAGGAACAAGTTTAAGTTGACTTATCATAGGGAAAAGGACAAGGAGTTTGCTAGTCGATGGCACTGCTAAACATAAAAAAATGTGAAAAGTATAACTAAATAAATGATTGAAGGGGAAATCTCATGGATTTTAAGACAAAACAAGAAATCGTTGAAAGTGTTCCTCAGAAAGGGTTTTTCGGTCATCCTAAGGGCCTATTCACCCTATTTTTCACTGAGTTTTGGGAACGTTTTTCTTATTATGGAATGAGGGCCATATTAATTTATTATATGTACTACGCCGTTTCTGAAGGCGGGCTTGGTATGGATAAGACCACCGCCGCTTCGGTTATGGCCATATATGGATCCCTCGTTTATATGTCCGGAATTATCGGAGGCTGGATTGCGGATCGGTTGCTAGGAACAAAAAGTACTGTATTTTATGGCGGTATTCTAATTATGGGCGGCCATATCGCATTGTCTTTTCCTGGCGGAATTACGGCATTATTTTTATCAATGGGATTAATTGTAATCGGAACAGGTCTTTTGAAGCCAAATGTTTCCAGTGTGGTTGGTGATTTGTACCGTAAAGACGATAATCGTCGTGATGCAGGATTCAGTATTTTTGTTATGGGGATTAATTTAGGAGCGCTAATTGCACCATTTATTGTCGGAACACTTGGACAAAGATACAATTTTCATCTCGGGTTTGGCGTAGCTGCAATCGGCATGTTACTCGGCTTAATTATTTTTTTAGCTACAAGAAAGAAGAACTTGGGTCTTGCAGGCTCTCTTGTCCCTAACCCCCTATCAGAAGATGAAAAAAGAAAGGTATTTCTAAGCTTCGGTATCGCTGCTGCCATCATCATTATTCTTGGTGCTATCTCAATTAATACCGGGATATTAACAATTGATCGTTTTACAATGCTTGTCAGTATCCTTGGTATCTTGATACCTGCTCTGTATTTCATTCTGATGTTTCGAAGTAAAAAAACAACGGATGATGAGAAATCTAATTTAATTGCTTATATTCCTTTGTTTATAGCGGCTATTATGTTCTGGGCAATAGAAGAACAAGGTTCCATTATTTTAGCTCAATATGCAGACCAAAGGACTCAATTGAATTTTGCCGGAATAAAATTGGAGTCATCATGGTTTCAATCGCTAAACCCATTATTTATTGTTATTTTCGCACCAGTATTTGCCTGGTTGTGGGTAAAACTAGGAAACCGTCAACCATCAACTCCAACTAAGTTCTCAATCGGTCTTATTTTTGCAGGACTTTCTTTTGTCGTGATGATTGCTCCTGCCTATATGAATGGAGTGGAAACCCTCGTTAATCCAATGTGGCTAGTACTTAGCTTCTTTCTTGTAGTAATAGGAGAACTATTGTTGTCACCTGTTGGTCTTTCTGCCACAACGAAATTGGCTCCTGCTGCCTTCTCGGCACAGACAATGAGTCTTTGGTTTCTATCTAATGCATCTGCACAAGCAATTAATGCTCAGCTTGTAAAATTGTACAAACCAGAGACAGAAATCATCTACTTCGGTGTAATTGGTGCAATTTCTATTTTACTCGGTTTTATCCTGTTTGCGATGTCACCGAAAATTCAATCGTATATGAGAGGTACACGATAAATACATGCAAAAAACCATCATCCGTTTGAAGTAGATGATGGTTTTTCCTTTTTATGATAAAACTCCAAGATGGTATTGATAATATTTTAGAGTAAATAATAGGTGAAATTAAATCGGAATTGATAGAAAAAAGAATCTCCAACCAATTATTGAAAACCCCACCGTTTTCTGATACGATTCCTGGCTATTCGTTGCTGAATTACTATAATCCAGTGGGTTCTGCTACGATTCGAACTCAAAATTTTGGACTAATTTGTCACATCACGATTAAGTTCTTATGCGATTCACACCTATTCGAATGAAAATTAACGGGCGACCATTTTTTAACGATCCATCAAAACATCATTAAGAAATTTCCTATATAAAAACATTCACTTAATACGGCTTTGGACTTAAGAGCGCTCTCGCCTTATTGATCGTTTCCTTATATTCATTCTTAGGGATTGACTCCGCAACAATACCGGCCCCTGCCTGCAAATAGGCGTGTTGATCTTTTATTACGAGAGAACGAATGGCGATTGCAAAGTCGACATCACCATTTGCGTTAATATAGCCAATCGCTCCTGCATATACACCACGCTTCACTTCTTCAAGATCATTGATGATCTGCATAGCGCGAGGCTTTGGAGCCCCAGAAACGGTGCCAGCAGGAATGCAGGAAATCAGTGCGTCGATACCGGTTTTTCCGTCTGCCAAAGTTCCTTCCATTTCTGAAACAATGTGCATAACATGGCGATAACGTTCTATTTTCATATGGCTATTGATTTTTATCGTATCTTCCACACATATTTTACTAAGATCATCACTACTTAAATCTACGAGCATTCTATGTTCGGATAATTCTTTTTCATCTGCCAATAGTTCAGCTTCTAAGGCAAGATCTTCATCTTGTGTTTCCCCTCGTCTTCTGGTTCCAGCAATCGGATTAGTCGAGACGATTCGTCCACTTGTTTTTATAAAGCTTTCTGGAGAAGCACCTAAAACAACATATTCATCAAAGTCAACGTAAAACATATATGGTGAAGGATTTGAATTTCTTAATACACGGTAAAAATGAAACGGATCTGCTTCAACCTTTCCAATCATTCTTTGCGACAAGACGACTTGTTCTATTTCCCCTTTTTTAATGAATTCTTGTGCAACCTCTACCTTACGGATGAATTCTTCTTTTTCTAGTTGAGGCGTAAATTCAATTTTACAGTCAGTCAATGACTCATCTTGTTCTTTCCTAGATATTTGTGCCTCCAATTTATTTATTCGTTGTTCTAATTCTTCCTCAGTGCGCTCTCCGTTTAAATCAATCGCGAGCACATAGATGGATTGGGCTAAATGGTCGTACACGATTGCATCTTCATAGACCATAAAATGAATGTCCGGCATATTGATTTCATCTTTTAACTCTTCGCCGATATCGACATACTGACGAATGGCATCATAGCCAACATACCCTACTGCCCCTCCATAAAAAGGGAAGGGGAGTTCTAAATCTAATTTAGGCAGTGTGTTTTGTATAATATCAAGCGGCAATCCGATTTGCTCCTTAACATCTGTAAATGAAATGACCGATGCCGTGTTTCCATTTCCAACTATCTCCATAACGGGATTCACACCAATAAACGAATAGCGTCCCTGTTCACTATGTTTTAAGGAGCTCTCTAGTAAAAACTTTTTTGTTCCCTCAAGTCGCAAGAAAATGTTAATCGGAGTAAGTACATCCCCATTCAATTTTCTCATTTTAAAATTTACTTGTTTTGTTTGCATCTTCTTTTCCCCTTCCTATTATTTTCGAAATACAAAAAAGCCCCCAGATAAACACAAATTAGTGTTCATCTGAGGGCGATATAACCGCGGTGCCACCTCGTATTGGAGATTTATAAAAAACATCCCCATCTCTTTCAGGCACGGGATTTAATCCGATGCCCTATCCATTTAACGGCGGAAAACCGAATTTCCCTACTATAATTCAGGAAATCACTCTCAAGTCCATTCAGTATTAGCTTTCATACCGGATTCACACCAACACCGGCTCTCTGTAACGAATCACTGATACATACTACTCTTGATCAACGCTTTGATTTATTTAATTGAATGCAAAAAGGCCCCTCATCCAAAGGACGAAGGACCGTGGTGCCACCTTTATTTAGCTAAAATAAGCTCTCTTCCGCACGATGCCAAAATGCATTCATGCGTGCTCCCTTGTATCGACGGGATTTTCGCCAAAGCCTACACCTAAATTTATCAAAGGTTCGGTTTGGAAGCTCAGAAGCCCATTCACCTGCACGAATCACACCGATTTGCACCAACCACCGGCTCTCTTAAGTGTCACACAAGCTACTATTCTTCTTCATTGCCTAAAATAGGATGTTCAAAACTCCGGTAAAAATGACACTTCGAATTCCTTCGTTGGCTTGTTTCTCCGCTGCTCATGTATCTAAAAGCATACATTCCGCTGCTCAAAACTATTCCGCACGGAACTTCCGACGCACAGGATGTGCTAGTGTCGGCGTTGCTGACAGGACGTTAGCGTATTTAGCCGACTTGGTCCTTTTTATCCTCTTTTTTGAACTCGCAATAAAATTGTTTAATTGATTGATTATGATGATATTAAAAATTTTCTGTCATGTCAATCATTATTTTCCTAACATTAAGCGATGATTGCCAAAAAGTTTGGCTGCTATAGGGAATAAGATGATTATTAACAAAGCGTAGCTTCCTGCTGCTAGCCCGAATGCACCTATTGTCAACTGCCCGCTGAATGCATCGCGGACGAATAAAAATAAATTCATGAGTGGAACAGCATACAATGGAAGGCTTAAAGCTTCACCTGCAAAAAACATGAACAGCATCGGAAGAGTAATCATCCCAATAACAGGTGTCATATAATGACCTGCTTCCTTAACCGAGTTTGCCATCATGCTTAAAATCATTTCAACTTCGGCAAAGAATATGGCAAATAAGACAATCAAGACAATACTCATAAGGACAAATGGTACAGGATTCGCGATAACCGCAAGTCCTTTTTTGAGCTCAGTAGTAAAATTGACAAATATGCTTAGTAAAGCAATACATAATACACCAGTGAATATTCCGAGCAATGAAATTGTCATCCATTTCGCCAATAATATTTTGATTGGTTTAATGGGTGTGATGAGCAATGCTTCTATTGTTTTCTTTTCCTTCTCACCTGCAAAAAGCTCAGTTGCGGATGGGTATGATCCATTAGCAATCGCCATTGGGATAAGAAGTGGAATTAAGATTCCTAGCATAAAAGAAGCAATAGCGTTATCTTCATCTTTTGTCGTTTTTGTTTCAATTTGAAAGACTTCTAGAACACTGCTATCAATATTTTGACCTGCTAATCTTAGTTGAACCGCTTCCTGCTGCCATTGATTCAGACCTGCCATTGCAATATTTGAGGCAGTGGAAGAATCTTGGCTACCCGGATCAAAAATAACGTTTACTGGTATTGCTTCCTGGTTTTCTAATCTTTGCTTCCAATCCTCATCTAGTTTGATTCCAATCTGAACCTTTTTTTCTTCAACTGCCTTTTGCACATCTTGAAACTTTTCTATCGTCAAGGTTGGCATATACTTTTCTAATTGTGAAATTAGTTCAGAATCTACTTCTTCACCTACTGCCATTGTAAAATCTTCTTCCTCACTAGAGGTTAAAATTTTATCATAAAAAAATGTAAGTCCAGCCATCATCAGTATAGGGAAAATGATAAGCAGTGTAATGCTTCGTTTATCTCTTAATACATCTTTCATTTCTTTAAGAAAAATTGTTTTAAACATATAGATCACCTCTTACTACTTTCGATGTAAATAAATAATTTAGATCTCTGCTGTTTTCCTGAGCATATAGTTCTTCAAGGCTTCCTTCATAAACCATCTGACCTTTATGCATCATAATAACGTCCTCGCACAGCTGAGCAATTTCATCCATAATATGAGTTGAAAATACAATCGTTTTCCCTTCGCTTTTGTATTGGTATATAAATTCACGAAATATATTAGATGATGTAATGTCAAGACCTGTTGTCGGTTCATCAAATAGGACAATATCCGGATCATGGATAAGCGTACGCGCAATCGCAACCTTTTGCCTCATCCCTTTTGAAAATCCTTCAACTTTTCGGTCCAAATATTTGCGCATGCCAAATCGTTTCGCCAGCATCTCAATTTGGTTTTTAATATCATGAGAAGACATTCCATAAAGGCTGCCGAAATACTCTAGATTTTCACGAGCAGTCAATCTGTTATAAAGACCTGTTTCCGAACCAAACAATACTCCAAGCCTTGCTCTTACCTTCTCTTTATTTTCAAAAATGTTTTCTCCATCTAAAGTAATTGTCCCTTCATCAGGTTGAATGAGCGTACAAAGCATACGAAGCAAAGTTGTTTTTCCTGCGCCATTTTCACCAATAAGCCCAACAACATGCCCTTTTTTAATACGAAGCGATAAATAATCGATTGCTTTCACTACTTGTTTTTTATCTTTAAATTGTTTTGATACTTGATCGACGACGATCATGCCGTTCCTCTCCTTTGTGTCAATGTCTAACTGTATTGTAAGGCAGAAAAAATTTTTGGTCTGCCATTATGTCGCAAAGAGGGGGTTACATGTCGTGAAGGGGGTTGAAATCTTTATGAACCGGATTGTTAAAAAATGTTTTATAATGAAAGATAGTATTTTCAAAGGGGTTTTTAATAAATGAAAGTAGGCATCGTTGATGATAGAATCATCGACTTAGATAAATTGAAATATATTTTACAAGAAGAAGAGGATGTCGAGCTCATTTTTGCCACGACAAATCCTGAGGAAGCATACGCGGAGATTCAAAAAAACAAGATTGATTTATTAATAGCCGATATTGAAATGCCGGGGATTTCAGGGTATGAATTGGCTGATTTTATCCAAACACACGGCCTATTGATCAGCGTTATCTTCGTTACTGCTAAAAGTGGGTATGCCGTACATGCCTTTGAGTTGAATGTCCATGATTATATTTTGAAACCGTATAAAAAAGAAAGACTCCTTCAAGCTCTTGCAAAATATCGAGATAAACAGCATGCAGGTAATCTCACAGGAAGACTTATTTTGAAACAAAAAGGGCATATCGAAATGATCCCTAAAAAAGATATCATATTTGCCGAACGAACAGGACGGTCTACAACTATTTATACACCAAATCAATCGTATGAAACGTATATGACGATGAATGAGCTGGAAGGTAGTCTCAGGGAAAATAATTTTATTCGTTCCCATCGCTCCTTCATTATCAATCTTCATTTTGTAAAAAGCTTTTCTATTTATACAAAAAAATCATACAGTGTGACGTTTGAAGGCACAAAACAAATTGCCATGCTGACGAAAGAAAAAATGGACTATTTGCAAAAGTATTATTTTTGAGGTGAAAAGATGTCGTTGATTCCCTTAATATTGGCGATTATATGGACGGTTTGGGTAAAAAGTTATATTTTATCCGTACTGTTAGTGATTGCTTCAATCGCCCAATTTTATTTTTATAGAAATGAGCCCCTTCCTTCTTTATGGAAAAGGGTAACTATCGTTATGCAGTTTTTTTGGTTGTTGGCTGCCTTTTTATCAAGTACGTCTTACATAACTCTTGGGGTCGTTCTTCCACTGGCATCTCTTTATTTCATGCGCACATCTTTACATAAAGAACGAGAAAAACTTTTAGTGCTTACCGCAAACTATGAACAACAAATGGAATTATTATTCGAGCTGAGAAAACAACGTCACGACTTACAGAAACATACTACCGCCCTTTTACATGCAGGTTCTGATGAGTATTTATCTGAAATACATTCCCATTATACTCAAATCGATGGAATTTTACGCGGCGAATCAAACGTAGTAGCTGGGGCTCTTTATGCGTATAATGAGCAGGCTAGAGAAAAAGGAGTTAGTTTGGAATACCATATCCAACACGCAATCTCTGGGCTGCCTCTATCAGAATATGAGCTTATATCATTTATCGGAAATATATTGGAGAATAGTATAGATGCTGCTTATGACTATAGCGTTGCATCTAGCGAACTAGGAAAAATCAATTTTTATTGCAGGAAACAAAGTGGAATATGGATTATTATTTGTAAAAATGACACCTTGCCCCTTGATGACCATACTATTGAACGAATTTTTACAAGTAAATCCATTTCAACCAAAACAGGGGATCATGAAGGTATCGGTACTCAGGAAATAATGCGTATCGTAAAAGCTCATAAAGGAACGCTTGATTTCTCTGTTATTGGGGATGAGTTTACGTTAAAAATTAAAATACCTGACGTTAGAAAAATTTTAGTTTGATAGATTAGGTAATATTTAAAGAAGCCCTCATCACATGTTAAGATGTTCCCTTTTGAATCACCAAGGCAAATAGGGTATAGAATCACACAGGTTCCATACCCTTTAAAGTATTTGTTATGAAGGACATTATTTACACGAAATAAAAAATAGCTTGTAATTTTCTTTATATTCTATCCTAGAACCAATATGATATATATATACCAAACGGGTTTTAGAGAAAAAAATAATGTAAAGAAGATGATAAAAATGGATAATCGAAAAACAAATGAATTTCAAGCAACAGTTAAAGATAAAAAAGAGATTTGGGATTGGATTAAGGCAATTTTTATAGCAATAATAGTAGCTTTTGTTATTCGTACATTTTTCTTTACACCAATTGTAGTTGATGGTGATTCAATGGAACCTACTTTACATAACCAAGAACGTATGATTGTAACTAAATTAGGAAAACCACAAAGATTTGATATTATTGTTTTCCATGCACCAGATGGCAGGGATTATATTAAACGTGTAATTGGATTGCCCGGAGACCACATTGAATATAAAGACGACGCATTATATATAAATGGAAAGGCTTACGCTGAACCGTATTTAGAAGAATTTAAAATAGAGTTAAAAGATGGAGGAACATTAACTGATTCATTTACATTAAAAGAAACCGCAGTTCGAAGTGATGTAGTTCCAGCAGGGCATTTGTTCGTTTTAGGTGATAATCGTAGAAAGAGTAATGATAGTCGTAGTATCGGAGCTATCCCTTTGGAAAAAGTAGTAGGAACAACAAAAATTATTTTTTTCCCTATTAGTGATATGAAAGTAATAGGAAAATAAAATTGCATTTAAAAACAGCGAAAAAAGTCCCTTCCCCAAATTAACTATGAAAATGCATTTGTTTTAAAAGTGAAGTTTGCGTAATTAAGTTTCATGGATAGAAAATAAGAAAAAGCGTGAACTATTCCTAATGTGAATGTTCATGCTTTTTCTTATTTACAATGCATTTTTACATCTTGTGATTCAAAGTCTTAATCACATGATGGCCTCTTTTTTTATCAATCTTTCATTAAATCCACAATGCAAATAGGCCTTCATTAAATCCTAAATTATACATGTAATAAAGTCCGAACAACGCACTAATTCCACCTGTTAATAATATAAGAGATCGACTCAATGAAAATCGTTTTACGCTTAATATAAATGGAATTCCAATAAGAGTCGTAAAGAATAGCATACCTATGATTGTACCTAATCCAAAGATTAATATAAACATAACCCCGTCCCAAACTGTATGAACAGTGCTCATCGTAAGCAAAACCATAGCAGCGCTGCCTGCAAGCCCATGAATTAATCCAATAATAAGAGATTTATAGTATCCGGGCTTCTTTTTTTCATTTATATGATTAGTATGATGGTTATGGGTACTTTCTTTTTGTTTTCTAACTGATAGCATGCTTACAATTCCTAGATACACAAGCATAATTCCAACAAAAAACTCCAGAGTCAGTGACAATTTATCTGATATCCCGTTTTTCATTAAAATTAAGATAATCCCAATAATAAACAGTGTGGCTGTATGCCCTATTCCCCAATATACACCAGCTAATGAAGCGTGCCATAACTTTTTGCTCCGGCTCGCAATTGTAGAGACTGCAATCACATGATCAGGTTCAATTGCATGCTTGATCCCCAAAATAAAACCTAATGTTAATACTGATAGCAACGTAACTTCCATTTCATTTCTCCTCCCCTTCATGTTTAAAACCCGCCAACACAGTCATTGCCGGGTTTTAAACATTAGTATTTTCTTAAAAAGCTAGGTTTTTTCTTAAACCATTCTTCACTAATAATATGATGGTAATCAGCAAATATTCCTTCTATAAGTTGAGTAGAATTAGCAAGTATACGGACTGTGAAACCAGGAACTGGCAGCAATGATATCCCAATAATATAGTCATTTCGATCAGTATGTATATCGCGATAAAGCCTGTCTAGAAAATCGTGACTCGTATGCTCCCCTATAACAATCATGGATCCTAGGTGGGAAAAACCTTCCATTATCCCCAATGCATTCATATTTTGATTTTTAGGATCCATTTTAATGTGATCATATACAACTAAATCGTCATCAACGTATATTTCATTTATTAATTGTAATAGATCATAGCTAAACAATTCATCTTCTGGAGACCATCCAGGAGTAATAATATCAGAGTAAAAAAGTGTAGCCCCTTTTTCTAATCGAAATACATTTTTTTGCTTATAACGCGCATGACGATACGCAATTAGTGGATCTGGAATATATTCCAGATAGCTCCCTTCTTTCAAAAAAACATCCGCTTCTTGATAAGCAAATTTTTTTGGAGTCTTGTATATTTTTGTTGCAGATTGGGTTGTGAGGGTAAGTCTCGAATCCTTTTCTAAAGTTATTTGCATTCGATAGCGATCCCCATCCAAGTAGCCCCCACCGGGATTCAGCAAATAATAGCATACTTGACCGGAATCGTCGTGATACACCGGTCTCATCACTTTAAAAGCTCCTTGGAAATACACGTTTTTTGCAACGGTTTTTCCCTTTCGATTCTCCACATCCATATTTAAAATTCCTGTCCAGGCTTCCATCTTATCCTAGTCCTTTTAGCAATGCATTTTTCCTAATCCAATCAATCACTTCGTCTAATCCCTGATTATCTTTTAAGTTTGTAAAAACAAACGGTCTATCTCCGCGAAAAACCTTTGTATCGGACTCCATAACTTCCAAACTTGCACCAACGTAAGGAGCTAAATCTGTTTTATTGATAATAAAAAGGTCGGATTTTATCATCCCTTGTCCACCCTTACGAGGAATTTTCTCACCTTGGGCAACATCGATTATATAAATTGAAAAGTCAACGAGCTCAGGACTGAATGTAGCTGCTAGGTTATCACCACCACTTTCGACAAATATGAGCTCGACGTCAGGGTGCCGTTCTTTTAATTCTTCAATAGCAGCAAAATTCATTGAGGCATCTTCACGTATTGCTGTATGCGGGCACCCTCCTGTTTCCACCCCAATAATTCGATCATCATCAAGGACTCCATTTTGCATTAGAAATTTAGCATCTTCTTTTGTGTAAATATCATTTGTGACAACTGCCATGTTAACCTCATCTTTCATATGGCGTGTCAACTTTTCAACTAGCATTGTTTTACCTGCCCCAACAGGTCCCCCTACACCAATTTTAATCGGTTCCATACTATACTTCCTCCAAACATTTTAAGTGTGTGTACAAAAAGCAAGATGAAAATGACCAAGTCGGCTAGTTTCGCTGACGTTTTTCGTATCGCCAACAGATCCAAGAAGTGAAGAACCAAGCCAACTTGAAATACTCACTGCCATTTTTCACTGCACTTCTGAACATCCTCTTTAAGACATAAAAATACGAACATTTACTCTTTCATGATTCATTTGCGATAATTCAAGACCTGGTGAGACGATACCAAAATCATCCTCCGTCAAGTTTGATATTTTATCTGTAGCTTCCACTAAAGAACTTTGAAATTGCTGAATAATCTTTTGGCCAGATGTTTGTCCCAATGGAATTGCTCTCACAGCATTTTGAACAAGACTCATAATAGTAGAATATAAATAAAACAAAGTAGTTGTTTTATTTGGAATTCCTAAATGATGTCCTATCATAGTAAATACTATAGACGGATGACCAAAGGATTGTCTTTTCGATACACGATCTCCGTATTCAGATAAAATCGGAATAGGATATAGATCTTTGACGAGCTTTAACATTCGCTCTCCTATCCTTTGTGTACCTTCCCTTGTTTCCCTCGGTAAATTTTGTACGGTTAATAGGCGATCCATTTTCCAAACTAATTCCGCGTCACCCTTTTGAAGGGCTTCATATACTACTTTACAAGCAAGCCCATCACAATAGATGAGCTGCTCGTTTAAATACACATTAAGCCATGTTAGAAATGACTTTTCATCCTTCACATGATTATTCTGAATATACGTTTCCAGACCAAATGAGTGACTAAATGCGCCTGTTGGAAAATTTGAATCGCATAATTGAAATAAAGACAGAAGATTTCTATCCATGGCTATGCCCTATATGTCGAAACGCCTGCTTTACTTTTCGCTCTTCTCGTTTAAAAGGAATGTCTAGCTCTTGAAGTAATTCTTCTACAAGGTAATCGTATTGCACTAGCATATCGTCATCTTGGAATTGAGCCGGAAGATGCCGATTCCCTAATTGATGCGCAATATTTCCCATCTCTTTTATACTTCTAGGACTGATGACAAGCAGATCATCTGATAACACATCAACCATTATTAAGTTTTTATCGTCCATATAAAGGACATCACCAGCAACGAGGTCACGTGGATCCTTTAATCTAATTCCAATTTCTTTCCCGTGATCTGTTTTTACTCTTTGAATACGCTTTACTAAATTCGCACTTTCTAGGTAAACCTTTTCAATATGGCGCCTTTCAATTTCTGCTCTTTCCATTTCTTCAATATTTGTAAGGATTTTTTCGACAATCACTATTTTCACCTCAGAAAAGGAAATATCTTTGACCCATCGGAACGATATCTACAGGATCACAAGTAATTAATTCACCATTTACTCTAACTTCATATGTTTGTGGATCTACCGTAATATCCGGCGTTTCGGAATTGAGTTTCATATCTTTTTTCGTTAGTTTTCGGATTCCGCGAACTGGAAGAACCATCTTTTGCAAACCAAGTTTATCAGGAACATTATTATCAAAAGCCGCTTGAGAAATAAACGTGATGGAACTTTTGGACAATGCCTTCCCGAGTTGAGCATACATTGGACGGTAAATCACTGGTTGAGGAGTAGGGATAGAAGCGTTAGCATCTCCCATCAAGCTTTCAACAACAAATCCGTTCTTTAATACCATTTCAGGCTTAACTCCGAAAAATGCCGGGTTCCAAATTACAAGATCGGCAATTTTCCCTACCTCTACAGATCCTACATATTCAGCAATGCCATGTGTAATTGCCGGATTGATTGTATATTTTGCCACATAGCGCTTTGCACGATTATTATCAGATAGCTTACTATCTCCTTCTAACGTCCCTCTTTGTTTTTTCATTTTATCCGCCACTTGCCATGTGCGCATGATAACTTCTCCAATTCGCCCCATGGCTTGTGCGTCGGAGCTCACCATACTGAATACTCCCATATCTTGAAGAATGTCTTCTGCAGCAATGGTCTCACGTCTAATTCGTGAATCCGCAAAAGCTAAGTCTTCCGGAATTGAAGGATTCAAATGATGGCACACCATCAACATATCCAAGTGCTCATCCACTGTATTAATGGTGTACGGCATAGTCGGATTTGTCGAAGAAGGCAAGACATTCATGAAGCTAGCTGATCTAATTAAGTCAGGAGCATGTCCTCCACCTGCACCTTCCGTATGATACATATGAATAACCCGATCTTTAAGCGCAGCCATTGTATTTTCCATAAATCCACTTTCGTTTAAAGTGTCTGCGTGAAGTGCCACTTGAACGTCATATTTGTCAGCTACCCTTAATGCGTAATCAATAGCCGAAGGAGTAGCTCCCCAATCTTCATGAACTTTTAACCCAATCGCTCCTGCCCGAACTTGTTCTGCAAGTGGTTCTTCCGTAGCAGCTTGTCCTTTTCCAGTAAAACCAACATTGATAGGCATAGCTTCAGATGCTTCGAGCATTCTGTGAATATTCCATTCTCCCGGTGTTACTGTTGTTGCCTTTGATCCCGCAGCCGGACCTGTTCCACCACCTATTAACGTTGTAAGCCCTGCTGCAAGCGCCGTTTCGATTTGTGTCGGATTAATAAAGTGGACATGGGTATCAATTCCACCTGCAGTCACGATCATCCCTTCACCAGCGATAATTTCTGTCGAAGCACCAATGACAATATCCACATTGTCCATTACAAGAGGATTACCTGCTTTTCCAATCTTAAAAATCTTCCCGTCTCTTATCGCGATATCCGCTTTAACAATCCCGGTATAATCGAGAATAACAGCATTTGTAATGACAACATCCGGAATGCCTTCTCCTCTTGTGACTAAGGGATTTTGCCCCATACCATCACGAATGACCTTACCGCCTCCAAATACAACCTCTTCCCCATAAGTTGTGTAATCCTTCTCGACTTGGATGAACAGATCCGTATCTGCTAAACGAATGGAATCACCTGTAGTAGGGCCGTACATCTGAGCATATTGCTTTCTAGACATTTCACTCATTATTTCCACCTCTTTCTACAGACCCATCTACTTTGTTATTAAATCCATAAACTTTTTGTTCACCGCCAAAATTGATTAGTTCCACTTCTTTTTCATCTCCCGGCTCAAACCGGACAGCTGCACCTGCTGGTACGTTCAATCGTTTTCCAAGTGTTTCTTCTCGATTGAATTGAAGAGCCTCATTCACTTCATAAAAGTGAAAATGTGAACCTACTTGAACAGGGCGATCCCCCATATTCTTTACGGATACTTTAGATACTTCTTTGCCTTTATTGATAAAAATGTCTTCTTCTTTTAAAAATAATTGTCCTGGTTGCATTTACGTGCCTCCTGAATCATTATCGTATCGGACTATGTACAGTCACCAATTTTGTACCATCCGGAAACGTGGCTTCCACTTGAATATCATCAATCATGTCTGGGATACCATCCATGACGTCATCACTTGAAAGGATAGTTCCCCCAAACTCCATCAACTCAGCAACGGTTTTACCGTCTCTTGCTCCTTCCAGTACCTCATGTGTAATAAGAGCTACTGCTTCGGGGTAATTTAATTTTAAACCACGTTCTTTCCTCCTTCTGGCCAAATCGGCAGCCACAACTATCATAAGCTTATCAATCTCCCGCGGTGATAAAAGCATGCTAAAACCTCCCTATTCTTGTAACATTTACCAAACCACTTCGAATATTATTTACATAAAAATTAATTTTACTCTTGTAAAAAAAATTAAATGGCAAAATGCATTCACATTTTATAGGGATTAAACAAAATTGATTGGGAAATTTAAATAAAGAATGACGACGATATGTGGAAAGGACGTTATTATGCAAAAGAATCATAGAAATTCATGGAAAGAAGGAAATATCGTTCAATTCCTTGTCGTTTCCATGAAAGGTATTTCTCAAGTTATCTTAATTGAAAATGCATTAACTGGAATCATTATATTGATTGCCATATCATGTTCGTCTATCGTGTTAGGAATTATCACACTTTTATCATCTATAATAGGGACTTTTATAGGAAAATTGGGAGGGGCTAGTGAAGCAATAATAAAACAGGGGCTTTTCGGGTATAACTCTGTGTTAACAGGAATAGCATTAACTTTATTTATGAGCGGACCTTTTCATTGGATCATTTCTCTTATTGGAGCAGCTATAGCAGCGATTGTAACGGCGGCGATGATGCACATGATGAAAAGTATCGATCTCCCAGTACTAACAGCTCCCTTCATCATTTTGACTTGGTTTATATTACTTGTTACTTATAAACTTAAAGCCATTAATTTATCCAAAGAATTAGTTCCTCAAGATTTATCAAATTGGAAATTAATAATTGAAGGCGATATCAACTGGGTAGAAGGAACTTTTAGCGGCATCGGTCAAATCTTTTTTCTCGATAATACATTATCGGGTATTTTACTGTTTATTGCTGTATTTTTGGCTGGTTGGAGGATAGGCTTGATTGCAGTGATAGGGAATGTAGTTGCTCTACTTGTCTCATACTGGCTTGAAGGAGAACATTTGCTAATATATACAGGTCTCTATGGTTATAATGCGATTTTAGCATCCTTAGCCGTAGGAGCTTTTTTTACAAATAATAAACCATTTGGCCATTTACTTTTATCAAGTATTTTGGCCGCTATTTTATCTGTGCCTCTTACAGCCAGTGTAACTACGTGGCTATTACCATACGGACTGCCAGCATTAACAATGCCATTCGTCATTAGCACTTGGATCGTTTTGGGGGCAAGAAAAATTTTACCTCGATTATGAGATTAATGAACTAAAGCGCAAGGCGCCAGCCTATCGGCGACAAGCAAAAAGCCCGCTTTTTGACTTTTAAGCTTCGCGGGTTTATGACCTTGAGCCAATGGCACCTGGAGCTAGACGGAAACTACCTTAAAAAGGTTATCTACAACTTTTCAAATTTATAATTTCCTAAGCATTGAGAAAGGCATCCAATCATAGAAACTGAAGGATGCCTTTATTATTAATCATTTAATTTATCTTGAATTTGTGATTCAATAGCTTCAACGTGTTCGTCCTCAAAGTCTTTATGAGGATGGGGATGAAACCATTTAATCTCATCATCATGCATAACTCCCATATAATCATTACCTTGAATATTTACCTTAAACTGAGGGCGTTCATGATATTGACCTTCAAACATAGGCTTTACTTCTAAGCCTTCTGAGTTATTCAATTTATCTTGTATTTGTGATTCTATAGCTTCTACATGCTCGTCTTCAAAGTCTTTATGAGGATGCGGATGAAACCATTTTATTTCATCATCATGCATAACACCCATATAATCATTACCTTGAATATTTACCTTAAACTGAGGGCGTTCATGATATTGACCTTCAAACATAGGCTTTACTTCTAAGCCTTCTGAGTTATTCAATTTATCTTGTATTTGTGATTCTATAGCTTCTACATGCTCGTCTTCAAAGTCTTTATGAGGATGCGGATGAAACCATTTTATTTCATCATCATGCATAACCCCCATATAATCATTACCTTGAATATTTACCTTAAACTGAGGGCGTTCATGATATTGACCTTCAAACATAGGCTTTACTTCAAAATCATCTGCCATTTTAATCCTCCTAACATTTTTTCAAGTAGCCTTTCCTTTAAATTATGTTCCTTTTTTTAAATGATAGTCGTAGAATATTTATTTATGTAAAAGTTGAGGGTGGTGTATCCTCGAAAGAAAAGGCTCTCTTCATAAAAATTGTTGAATAAGAATAAATTTGTATTTAAAATTAATACCCCATAAGATAAGCAGAGTAACCTTAAGAACTATTACACTTATTTTTCAGATGTAAAAAACCGGTTTCTGGACTTTAATAAAAACAACAAACTTTTCCAAAACTGCCTAAGAAAAACAACTAAAAAAATGATACAATTAAATACAATTTGGCAAATTCTTTGGAGTTGATCAATTGAACAATAAAATAAATGAACAAAAACTTATCGATGCTTGTCTTCTTGCAGGTAAAATATTAATGAAGAGTGGCGCGGAAACGTATCGTGTGGAAGATACAATGATGAGGATCGCTGCGGCATGCGGGTTCAATGAAAGCCAAAGCTTTGTAACACCGACCGGGATTATATTTTCTTTGGAAGGTTCAGACCCTTCACAGTTTGTACGAATCAGTGAAAGAGGGACAGATTTAGAAAAAATTACGAAAGTTAATCATATCTCAAGAAGCATTGCAGAAGGAAAATTGAATGCAAATGAAGCACTTTTAGCCCTTAAAGAATTAGAAAAGGCGAATCTCGCTTTCCCTATTTGGCTTCAAATTGTAGCAGCTGCCATTGCAAGCGGTAGCTTTTTAATTATGTTTAAAGGAACTTGGGCTGATTATGCACCCGCTATACTTGTAGGCGGAGTAGGATTTTCAACTTTTGTAATCATACACTTTCACGCAAAAGTAAAGTTTTTTTCCGAGTTTTCGGCTTCCTTTGTCATTGGATTACTAGGGATGTTTTTGGTGAATTACGGATGGGGAAAGCAACTTGATTTGATTGTTATCGCGTCCGTTATGCCACTAGTTCCCGGTTTACTTATAACAAATGCTATACGGGATTTAATGGCGGGGCACTTCGTATCGGGGTTATCAAAAGGGGCGGAAGCTTTTTTAACGGCACTGGCGATTGGTGCGGGTGTAGCCGTTGTGTATTCATTATGGTTATGAGAAAAGCGCAAGGCGCCCACCTATCGGCGACAAGCAAATGTTCTAAGATGCAAAAAGACGATCTTTGACTTTTAGCGTTCAGGTTATTTGACCTCGAACCGATGGTGCATGGAGCTAGACAATAAAAGCTGTATAAAATTTTAATCTGATAAAGAAAAGTGCCAATGTCCTAGGCGAAAATTCACTCTTTGCATATTATAGTTGCTCGTCTATAGCTGGATATTGAAATAAAAGGATGTATGGACATGATTTATTACTTATCACACTTAATATTAAGCATGATCTCAGCCATCGGATTCGGTATTATTTTTAACGCGCCGCGGAAAGCGTTGTTTCATTGCGGAGTCGTTGGAATGGCGGGATGGTTTGTATATATCGTGATGATCGATTCTGGGGTCGATGTCGTACATGCTGCTTTTAGCGGTGCCTTTATTGTAGCAATTATCGGGCATATTATGGCGAAACGAAACAAAACTCCTATCATTGTTTATATCGTTGCTGGAATTATTCCACTCGTACCTGGAGGCACAGCTTACGATGCGATGCGTCATGTGGCGAGCAATGATTATTCAAATGCCATCCCACTTGCAATGAAAGCCTTCATCATTGCAAGTTCCATAGCGATGGGTCTCGTTTTCGCAGAAGTACTTGTACAATTTATACTGAAAATAACAAAAGAGTTACAATCGCGAAAAAATCCGACCATATAAGATCGGATTTTTTATTTATCAGTTGGAATCGCACAGTTTCCATCTTCACAGCTAGCTCCATTTGCTTCTCCGGATAAGTCTTGGAGAATGGGACCACTATTTTCTTCTTGCCATACTTTTTCAAGTGCACTTATAAACGTTTCCGTAGGCTGAGCACCAGAGATAGCATATTTCTGATTAATAACGAAAAACGGCACACCTTGTACACCAATTTGCTGCGCTGTTCTTTCATCATAGCGCACATCTTCAGCGAAAGCATTCTCATCATTTAGTACAGACATTACTTTTTCACGATCAAGACCTACTGTATCTGCTAAATCTGCTAAAGTTTCTTGATCACTTAGTTTCTTAGAGTCTGTAAAATATGCTTTAAGCAACAATTCTGTTAATGTTGAATCCTTGCCTTCGGATTTTGCATAATGAGCTAACCTGTGGGCATCAAACGTATTAGTTGGCACCATATGTTCAAAATTGAATGTTAGACCAACTGACTTTGCCTGCTGACCAACACTTTCATTCATTCTTTTAGCCTCTTCCACGCTCATACCGTACTTTGTAGCTAATATTTCATGGATATTTTTATTTTGCTCCTTCGGTGTATTGGGATCAAGTTCAAAACTCCGAAATGCCACTTCCACTTTTTCACGATGAGAGAACTTCGATAGTGCTTCTTCAAGTCGGCGTTTACCAATATAACAAAATGGGCAAACAAAATCAGACCACACTTCAATTTTCATAAGCTAGACCTCTTTCTATAATTTTTTCGTCTTATAGCTTCCTAATACTTTCACTTCATGCCCATACGCTTCAAGAATAGTAACAGCCTTCTTCAAATTTGCTTCGTGCACACCAAGCGCCGCTTCAATGAAAAATCGATACGTACCTAGCTTTTTCTTTGTTGGACGAGATTCAATCCAAGATAAGTTAATATCTAATGAAGAAAATACGTTTAGAATTATCGCTAACAATCCTGGGCGGTCTTCTGTTGGCGTAATCATTAGCATTGATTTGTCAGTTTCGTGAATATTTCCATTCGGTGTTTTCGATAAAATAAGGAATCTAGTAGAATTGCAATTATTGTCATGGATATCCCTTTTAGCGATTTCCAAATCAAATATTTGGGCAGCTAATTCCGATGCAACTGCACCTGCATCCAATCTGCCAGATTGACTAAGTGCTTCTGCCGCTCCGGACGTACTGCTAAAATGCTTCGTCTCTGCCCGCACTTCTTTCGTAAAAACCCTGCACTGTGCTAAAGCAGGGGGAATAGACCATATTTCTTTAATATCCTCTAGCTTCGCTCCTTTTAATGCTAATAAATGGAGCTTAACAGGTAAGACAGCTTCCCCTTCAATCCACACATCATGATTAACTAAACCATCCGTAGTCATTGTGATGGTTCCTTCAATCGCATTTTCAATCGGGACAATCCCTTTATCAACTTGCCCTTCGTCAACTGCTTCAAGCACATCAAAAATGGTACTATACATAATCGTTTCATTTTCGAGGTCTGAAAAATAACGCAATGCCGCTTCTTCTGAAAAAGTCCCTTTTGGTCCTAAATATCCAACCTTCACAATAAACATACCCCTTCTGTATCTAGCTAGTTGAATTCCCAAAATTATAATGCAGCTTGTCTATAAAAGTAAAGGACAGCATCTCGCTGTCCTATGTTTCTATCTTCAGTGTCAACGCGCTTACTTACTCAATGCATCTGTCAATGGAGGCACAATTTGTTTCTTACGGGAAACAACACCTTTTAATAATGCTTTATTGTTATCAAGAGTTACATTAAAGGCTTGTTCAACTGCTTCTGCTGCCTGTCCAACTGCAATCGCTGTTGAATCATTCGTTAAAATATCAGTTACTACAAATAAGAATAAATCCAAACCTTTTTGTTCAATTACACGGTTTAGCGCTTCTTCAATTTCAGCTTTACGCTCAAGAACTTCATCAACACCAACAGCATTTACTTGAGCAATCTCAACTTTTGCATTTCCCATTGTAAATTCTTTCGCATCCACTGAAAGCAGTTGTTCAATTGTTTTACTACTTACATCTGCGCCTGCTTTTAACATATTAAGACCGTAGCTATCCGCATCTACCTCAGCAATTTCTGCAAGTTCGCGAGCAGCCGCTATATCTTCTTCTGTGCATGTTGGAGATTTAAACAATAAAGAGTCGGAAATAATAGCAGATAGCATAAGGCCTGCCATTTGCTTATCAATTTCCAAACCATTTTCTTTATAGATTTTTTTCAAAATTGTTGCTGTACATCCAACAGGTTCTGCACGGAAATATAGTGGATCGCTTGTTTCAAAATTAGCAATTCGGTGATGGTCGATTACCTCAACAACACGTACCTTTTCAATGTCTTCAGCACTTTGTTGACGTTCATTATGGTCAACCAAAATCACTTTATCGGCTTCATTTGCGACTGTATTTACAAGGCGCGGTGCCTCAACATTAAAGGTATCCAGTGCAAAATCTGTCTCACCATTTACCTCCCCTAAACGTACAGCTTCAACATTATGTCCTAGCTTAGATTTAATGTCTGCATACACAATAGCCGAACAAATTGAATCAGTATCAGGGTTCTTATGACCGAATATAAGAATTTTCTCCATTTGTCTTCTCCTTGCTTTATGTAATCATTATCTAGTTTCATTTTAACACATTGATTGAAGTTTGATAAAACGAGTTGTTTTTTTTCAAGACATTAAAATGTTACAATAAACGACAAGGGGAGGTATGAGGATGAAAAAATTCGTCTTGATTTCATTGTGTTTAATACTTAGTTCCTTATTGGTTGCTTGTAATAAAGAAAAAGAACCTAAACCTGAAGATCTTTTTGCGGATTACATAAAACTATGGAATGAGCAAAAATTTGATAAAATGTATGATTTTTTATCAACCGAATCAAAAGAGAATATTACAAAAGAAGATTTCGTTAATCGATATAAAAAAATATACGAAGATTTAGAGATAAAAAATTTAAAGGTTCAATTTGAGAAACCAGAAGAAGAAACGGATAAAGAGGCAACCGAAGTGGAATTTCCATTTGATGTAAAAATGGATAGCCTTGCTGGTGAAATAGATTTTAATCATAAAGCTCAATTCGTGAAAGAAGATATAGACGAGAAAAAGGAATGGCTATTAAATTGGGATACGAGTTTTATTTTTCCAGAGCTTGAAGAAGGAGATAAAATCTCGGTGCCTACTACATCTCCTAAACGAGGTTCCATTTTGGATCGAAACGGAATTGCTCTTGCTGAAAATGGAGTGGCAAGGCAAATTGGTTTAGTTCCGAAAGATATGGAAGGACAGGAAGAGAAAAGCATTAAACAAGTATCTGAGATTCTAGGTGTTAGCACCGAACAGATTGAAAAAGCGTTAGGACAATCTTGGGTACAGCCTGATAGCTTTGTTCCGATTAAAACGATTCCAAAAAACAATATGGAGCTTCGTGAAAAAGTAGGTCAAGTTCCAGGTGTTATTGGAATGGACGTTGAAGCAAGAGTGTATCCACTGGGAGCGCGAGCAGTTCACTTAACAGGTAATATCGCCCCTGTCACAGCTGATGATTTGGAAGAGAATAAAGGCAAAGGATACTCTTCGTCAGATATGATTGGTAGACGCGGACTTGAAAAAGTGTTTGAAGATCGATTGAGAGGCGAGCCTGGAGTAAAAATCGTCATACAAAAGCAAGACGAAAGTGAAGTTGTTCTTGCTGAAAAAGAAGTGAAAGACGGAGAAGATGTTCAGTTAACTATTGATAGTGCCCTTCAAGTAACGATTTTTGACCAATTAGGTGGAAAACCTGGTACAGCTGCAGCAATCAATCCTAGTACAGGAGAAACATTAGCGTTAGTCAGCAGTCCAAGCTACGATCCTAATATGTTGACTCTAGGTGCTACAAATGAGGAATGGAAAGCCCTTGAGGAAAACCCTAGTAAACCAATGTTAAATAGATTTAATTCTACTTTTGCGCCAGGCTCTGTGCTTAAACCAATTACAGCAGCCATTGGATTAAAGGAAGGAACGCTTGATTGGAAAACAGCACTTCCTATTAAAGATTTATCTTGGCAGAAAGATGCTTCTTGGGGGAAATACAAAGTCACTCGGGTAAGCGACCCTGGAGTACCCATTGATCTTGAAAAAGCATTAGTCTATTCCGATAATATTTATTTTGCCCAAACGACATTAGAGCTCGGTAAAGATAAGTTTGTAGCGGGTTTGAAGGCCTTTGGGTTTGACGAAGATATGCCATTTGCATTCCCAATGCATACATCAAGTATCGGAAATATTGATTCGGATATCGCATTAGCAGACTCTAGTTATGGCCAAGGTCAAGTTGAAATGAATGTACTCCATCTTGCCTCAGCCTTTACGACTTTTACGAATAACGGAAATATGATCAAGCCGATTTTGCTTACGGACGAAAAGCAAGGAGAAGTCTGGAAGGAAAACTTACTAAACAAAGACGAAGTCGACCATATGGGTTCGGCACTTAGAAAAGTAGTCGAAGACCCTCACGGTACAGCGCGGGGTGCTAGAATTGAAGGTTATCCGCTCGCTGGAAAAACAGGAACAGCAGAGTTTGCAAAAGACGAACAAGGAAAAAAAGGAAAAGAAAACAGCTGGTTTGTAGCTTATAACCCTGATCATCCTGATACCCTAATTGCTCTAATGTTAGAAGCAGACGGAACTAGTTCCGCGGTTGACAAGGTTAAAAATATTTTTACAGAAATTAAGAAGTAAAAAAAAGAGCTGCCCTTAGATCGTTTGTGCGATTTGAACTACCCCCTGTCAAGTAGACAGTGGAAATAAAAAAATGACACTAGGCGGCTTTAGCCCTATATTCTATGGGGCTAAGGCCGGTTAGTCTTTTTTGTAGTCGTTCTTGATTGTAAAAATGTAT
>NZ_JALIRM010000016.1 GCF_022900255.1 Lederbergia wuyishanensis | reverse complement strand
TCTGGTGGCGATGGCGAAGAGGTCACACCCGTTCCCATCCCGAACACGGAAGTTAAGCTCTTCAGCGCCGATGGTAGTAAGGGGCCTCCCCTTGCAAGAGCAGGACGTTGCCAGGCAACCAAAGACATCCCATTAGTGGATGTCTTTTTTGTTTTCCTAAAAAAATGCCGAAGGCATGGAAGTAAAGAACGAAATCAATGTAGGCAAGGATCAGGAGGACCAAGAAGATCAAGGAATCAAGGGAGAGAGACTCGGAATGGGCTATGCCCATGAGAATCGAACGAACGCGGATGACGAAGAGATTCGCCAGTCATCCTGATCCGCAGCCCGAACACGGAAGTTAAGCTCTCGCGCCGATGGTAGTAAGGGGCTTCCCCTTGCAAGAGCAGGACGTTGCCAGGCAACCAAAGACATCCCATTAGTGGATGTCTTTTTTGTTTTCCTAAAAAAAATGCCGAAGGCATGGAAGTAAAGAACGAAATCAATGTAGGCAAGGATCAGGAGGACCAAGAAGATCAAGGAATCAAGGGAGAGAGACTCGGAATGGGGCTATGCCCATGAGAATCGAACGAGCGCGGATGACGAAGAGATTCGCCGGTCATCCTGATCCGCAGCCCGAACACGGAAGTTAAGCTCTCGCGCCGATGGTAGTAAGGGGCTTCCCCTTGCAAGAGCAGGACGTTGCCAGGCAACCAAGGACATCCAAAATATTAGGTGTCTTTTTTGTTTTCCCCAAAAAATGCCGAAGGCATGGATCCCCATAAGTTCTAATGGATTCTGCTGATGAAGGTAATCAAAAAGCTTATTGATGCCCTAAGTAGTAAATATTTTGGTTTTGAATGTCACCAATTCAGTTATTGATGTCCTAAGACATTTAGAATTTGCTACTTAAGGAAACCAATCGTCGGATTGGTACCCTAAATCACATATAATTCACCTATAAAGGTCACCAATCGCCAATCTCGATGGTCTGCCCTCCCTCCCACTAATTCTACATTCAAAGTTCATCAAGCCGATTGAGCGTCACTTCCAAGCTTGACTAATCTTAATAATGAAATTCACCAATCCACTATGTGGAGAACATCACGGTCATTTTCATCAACTTTTCTAAATGAATTTTGAAAGAACCTATACAATTGGTTTCGTTTTTTTTCATGATGGATAAAATAATGTAGAGAATAGACAATTGCAATTTATACATATTCTCTAGTATAATTAAGTCAAATATAGTCAAAGTCAAGCGTCATTTCAAGGAGGTGGCTTGATGATGCGGAATATATCGGATGTTATTGAAAGTTATTTAAAAAAAGTGTTGGAGTTAAGTGATACAGAAATTGTTGAGATTAAAAGAAGTGAAATTGCAGATAAATTTCAATGTGTTCCTTCTCAAATTAACTACGTCATAAATACTCGCTTTACGATTGAAAGAGGATATATGGTTGAAAGTAAAAGAGGGGGAGGCGGTTATATCCGGATTACGAAGGTACGGACTCATACCAAAGCTCATCTAATTGATCAGCTGAAAGTGCTGGTAGGAAGAAAAATATCCCAGACCAATGCACAGGATATTATTTTTCGGCTTTTAGATGAAAGGGTTATAACCGAAAAAGAAGCAAAATTAATGTTAAGTGTAATAGACAGATCTGTCATATATCTTGATTTACCTGAACGGGATGAAATGAGAGCAAGATTATTGAAAGCAATGCTTCAGGCGATTAAATACGAATGAAGGCAAGGTGAAGGTGATGATATGCCAAGAATGTAAAGAAAGACCCGCAACGATGCATTTCACGAAAGTCGTGAATGGTGAAAAGACGACAATCCAACTTTGTGAAAAATGTGCCCAGGAAAAGGGCGAGTTATTTATGATAGATGGAGCCGGTGGTTTTTCAATAAACGACATACTTGCAGGACTCTTAAATTTAGATCCCACTTTTCAAAAGGCAAAATCCCAACCTTCTCCATCAGAAGAAATTGTTCAGTGTGAAGTATGTAAAATGACGTTTCAACAATTTATAAATATCGGCCGATTTGGCTGTGCTAATTGTTATAACGCATTTAAGGATCATATGGCGCCGATTCTAAGGAGGCTTCATAGCGGCAATATTAAGCATGGAGGAAAGGTTCCAAAAAGGATTGGGGGATCCATTCATATAAAGCAGAAGGTTCAATTACTAAAAGAAGAGCTTCGTTCATTGATTGCACAAGAAGAGTTTGAAAAAGCTGCTGAAATACGTGACCAAATCCGTTCCCTCGAAAATACGATGTTGAATGAGGAGGGGAGAGTATGAATCTCGAAAGATTTCTTAATAAAGCGGCTAGTTCATGGATGAGCGCAGAAGGTCCTGATTCTGATATAATTCTAAGTTCCCGAATACGCCTTGCAAGAAATTTTCGTAATTATAAATTCCCTACATTGTTTAGTAATGAAGAGGCAAGGGAAATTATTAATCAGCTTAAAGGATTACTAAGTAACGGATTGTTTCAATCCTATGGAGTAATGGAACTTTTAGAAGTAGAAGACTTAAAATCATTACAAAAAAGGGTCTTTGTAGAAAAACATTTAATTAGTCCCCGCCTCGCAGAAAATGCTTCCCATGGTGCTGTTATATTATCCGAAAATGAAGATATTAGTATTATGGTTAATGAAGAAGACCATATTAGAATCCAGTGCTTATTTCCTGGGCTGCAAATCAATGAAGCTCTAAAAAGAGCCAATGAAATTGACGATTTGTTAGAGGGAAAAGTAGACTATGCTTTCGATGAGGACTTCGGCTATTTAACAAGTTGTCCAACAAATGTTGGTACTGGATTAAGGGCATCTGTCATGGTTCATTTACCCGCTCTAATTTTAACGAGACAAATGAACCGCATAATTCCTGCCATTAATCAGCTGGGTCTCGTTGTAAGAGGGATTTATGGTGAAGGAAGCGAAGCGCTGGGCAATATTTTTCAAATCTCAAATCAAATCACTCTTGGAAAATCTGAAGAAGACATTGTTGGAGATTTAACGAGTGTAGTACAACAGATTATTGCGCAAGAAAGATCAGCGAGAGAAGCTTTAGTAAAGACATCGAACATACAATTAGAGGATAGAGTATTTAGATCTTATGGAATCTTAGCAAACAGCCGCATAATTGAAACAAAAGAGGCTGCGGAATGTTTATCAGATGTAAGATTGGGCATAGATACAGGGTATATAAAACATTTATCAAGAAATATCCTCAACGAATTAATGATTTTAACACAGCCTGGATTCTTACAACAATTTGCTGGCGGTCCCCTCCGACCGGCTGAACGTGATATTAAAAGAGCAACCATTATTCGTGAGCGTTTAAAACTTGAAGAGAGAGAAAGTTAGGAGGAGAGTCGTATGATGTTTGGGCGTTTTACTGAGAGAGCACAAAAGGTATTGGCATTATCTCAAGAGGAAGCGGTTCGTCTTGGGCACAGCAGTATCGGCACGGAACATATTTTGCTTGGACTTGTTAGAGAAGGCGAAGGAATAGCAGCAAAAGCCTTGTATGGTCTCGCATTGGGGCCGGAAAAGATTCAAAAAGAAGTAGAGAATTTAATTGGTCGCGGTCAAGATACTTCGCAGAACATTCATTATACACCTAGGGCAAAAAAAGTAATTGAGCTTTCCATGGACGAAGCGAGAAAACTTGGTCATTCCTACGTCGGAACTGAGCATATTCTATTAGGATTAATTCGCGAAGGTGAAGGAGTAGCGGCCCGTGTTTTAACAAATCTGGGAGTAAGCTTGAATAAAGCACGTCAACAGGTTCTCCAGTTATTAGGAAGCAATGAAGCGAATAGCCATGGTGGTAGTTCATCAAGTGCTAGTACCCCAACATTAGACGGACTCGCCCGTGATTTAACTGCTATTGCTAGAGAAGGAAGCTTAGACCCTGTTATTGGCAGAAATAAAGAAATTCAAAGGGTTATCGAAGTATTAAGCAGGCGGACAAAAAATAATCCTGTATTAATTGGTGAGCCTGGTGTTGGTAAAACAGCGATTGCAGAAGGTTTAGCACAGCAAATAATTCAAAATGAAGTACCAGAGATTTTACGTGATAAACGAGTCATGACGCTAGATATGGGTACCGTTGTTGCGGGTACTAAATATCGTGGTGAATTTGAAGATCGCTTGAAAAAAGTAATGGATGAGATTCGCCAAGCGGGAAATATCATTCTATTTATTGATGAGCTTCATACGCTGATTGGTGCTGGAGGTGCGGAAGGTGCCATTGATGCTTCCAATATTTTAAAACCTTCCTTGGCACGTGGAGAACTTCAATGTATTGGTGCTACTACACTTGATGAGTATCGAAAATATATTGAAAAGGATGCGGCATTAGAACGTCGTTTCCAGCCAATTCAGGTTGATGAGCCGACAGTAGAAGAGTCCATTCAAATTTTAGAAGGATTACGCGATCGCTACGAGGCACATCACCGTGTTTCAATTACAGATGAGGCGATTGAGGCAGCTGTAAAATTGTCCGATCGTTATATATCTGATCGTTTTTTACCGGATAAAGCGATTGATTTAATTGATGAAGCAGGCTCAAAAGTCCGTCTTCGTTCTTATACAACTCCCCCAAACTTAAAAGAGCTTGAATTAAAGCTAGAGACGATTCGAAAAGAAAAAGATGCAGCTGTTCAAAGCCAGGAGTTTGAAAAAGCAGCCTCCCTTCGAGATTCAGAGCAACGTCTTCGTGAGGAGCTAGAGGAAACGAAAAAAACATGGAAAGAAAAACAAGGTCAAGAAAATAGCGAAGTTACAGTCGACGATATCGCCCATGTTGTATCTAGCTGGACTGGAATCCCAGTTTCTAAGCTAGCATCTACAGAAACCGAGAGGCTGCTTAACTTGGAAGAAATTTTACATTCTAGGGTCATTGGTCAGGAAGAAGCAGTAAAATCAGTAGCAAAAGCAGTTCGAAGAGCAAGGGCGGGTCTAAAAGATCCAAAAAGGCCAATTGGTTCATTTATCTTCCTAGGTCCTACTGGGGTTGGTAAAACTGAGCTTGCAAGAGCTCTAGCAGAAGCGATGTTTGGTGATGAAGATGCGATGATCCGCATTGATATGTCCGAGTACATGGAGAAGCATTCAACATCTAGACTTGTTGGTTCGCCTCCAGGTTATGTAGGCTTTGAAGAAGGCGGGCAATTAACTGAAAAAGTACGAAGGAAACCATATTCCGTTATTTTGCTTGATGAAATTGAGAAAGCACACCCTGATGTATTCAACATTTTATTGCAAGTCTTAGAAGATGGCCGTTTAACGGATTCAAAAGGAAGAACGGTAGATTTTAGAAATACAGTATTAATTTTAACCTCAAACGTTGGGGCAGAATCTCTAAAACGTAATAAATATGTTGGTTTCAGTATTCAAGATGGGGAACAGGATTATAAAGATATGAAAAGTAAAGTAATGGAAGAATTGAAAAAAGCCTTCCGTCCTGAATTCCTTAACCGTATTGATGAAATTATCGTATTCCATGCTCTTGAAAAGCCACACTTGAAACAAATTGTTACACTTATGGCTGATCAATTAATGAATAGATTAAAAGAGCAGGAAATGGATTTAGAAATGACAGAGGCTGCTAAAGACAAAATCACGGAAGAAGGTTTTGATCCTGAATACGGAGCCCGTCCACTTAGAAGAGCCATTCAAAAGTTTATTGAAGATCGTTTATCAGAAGAATTGTTGAAAGGTAATATTGGTACCGGGCAGCACATTTTGATCGATGTAGAAAATGGAGAATTTACAGTAAAATCAACTGAAAAATCCATGTCATAATTGACATCTTTAAGCATTTTTTGCTGAATCAAAAAACCTGGGTACACTGTTTATAGGTGTACCCTGTTTGTTTCTTAAAACGGTATATTTAACCAAAGGTGCTTCTGCAATTTTTATGTCTAGCTACAACGCCTATCGACTAGCAAACTTCTTGTCCTTTTCTTTTGCGTAAGTCAACATTGATTCGTCCTGACGGACTCATCGTGTTTCCTTTATCTCAGTCAAAGGCCGAAGAAGGAACGTCGACTTAAACTCCGCCACGTCCTGTGGCGACGTCGACGGACCCACATCCTGTGGGCCTGTACGGCGATTAGCAGGCACTTTCGCATTTCTATATCAAAGGAGAAAAAGATGGCAAAGAAAAAAACAAAATTTATGTGTCAATCATGTGGGTATGAATCGGCCAAATGGATGGGAAGGTGTCCTGGCTGCGGGGAATGGAATCAAATGGTGGAAGAAGTAGATATAATCGGGAAACAACCGAGACGATCATTTCAACATACCTCTTCTGAAGAACTTTCCAAAGCATCTCCTATTACTTCCATTGAAACTAAAAATGAACCACGCGTAACAACACAGCTAAAAGAATTAAATAGGGTACTCGGTGGAGGAGTTGTTCCGGGATCTCTTATATTAATCGGCGGGGATCCTGGAATTGGTAAATCCACTTTACTCTTGCAAGTTTCTGCACAGCTTGCTCTAGTAAATCCAAAAGTCCTCTATATTTCTGGAGAAGAATCGGTCAAGCAAACTAAACTAAGAGCTGATCGCCTTAATGTTTCGTCCCCAGATTTGTATATATACGCAGAAACAAATTTAGAATTGATTCACCAAACAATTGAAAATTTATCTCCACAATTTGTAGTGATAGACTCCATTCAAACCGTCTATCATCCTGAAGTCACATCCGCTCCAGGGAGTGTTTCCCAGGTTCGAGAATGTACCGCAGAACTCATGCGCATCGCCAAAACGAAAGGGATCGCTATTTTTATTGTTGGCCATGTAACAAAAGAAGGTTCGATAGCAGGGCCGCGTTTATTAGAACATATGGTAGATACTGTACTTTATTTTGAAGGGGAACGACATCATACTTATCGAATCTTAAGAGCGGTAAAAAACCGTTTCGGCTCTACAAATGAGATGGGAATTTTTGAAATGAAAGAATCTGGTCTTGAAGAAGTAGAGAATCCATCTGAGATATTTCTGGAGGAGCGATCAAAAGGTACTTCGGGTTCCACAGTCGTAGCTTCTATGGAAGGGACACGCCCAGTATTAGTAGAAATTCAAGCTCTAATATCACCAACTAGCTTTGGAAATCCTAGGAGAATGGCTACTGGTATTGACCACAACCGAGTTTCATTAATTATGGCTGTGTTAGAAAAGCGAGTTGGTTTATTGTTACAAAACCAAGATGCTTATTTAAAAGTAGCAGGAGGAGTTAAGCTTGATGAGCCGGCAATTGACCTTGCTGTTGCATTAAGTATAGCTTCAAGTTTCCGCGATAAACAAACAAGAGCTACGGATTGCATTATTGGTGAAGTGGGATTAACAGGTGAAGTGCGTCGTGTATCTAGAATTGAACAACGTGTCCAGGAAGCTGCAAAGCTAGGATTCGAAAGGGTAATTATCCCTGCCAATAATATTGGAGGCTGGAAAGTCCCTGCCGGAATCGAGATTATTGGAGTTAACACAGTAGGAGAAGCACTACAGCATGCATTTTCTTAAATTAATGTGTTTTTTAAAAAGATGTCTTTTTTCCTATGCTAAAATTGACATTATTATTTAAAATTGCTACCTTTTGGTGAAGGAGAATTTTTACAAATAATGTTATATTAAAATGAGAACTTATATTTTAAAGAGAACCCATAATATCTTTCAACTAGTATCAGTTCTTGATAATTTGCAAGCCCACGGTTTTAAAGTAAATAAATTGTTCATAATTAAAAGGAGGAGGTGAAGGAAGGTATGTTAAAAAGAATTGTGCAAGCATGTTTTTTATTGCTGGGTGGGACTTTAGGGATTTTTCTAATTCCTGAATTATTAAAATTGGTAAAGTTAGACAACGTAGCGTTAATTAATAATCCGTATATTACCGCTATCATAGGTGCAATTATTTTTTATTTATTAACTTTTTGGGCTGTTGATTTTATTGTCAATGGAGTAAAGTGGTTGGAAGATAGGATTGTTAAAGCTCCGATCACTGATATTTTATTTGGTAGTCTTGGTCTTATTTCCGGTTTGATTGTCGCATTTTTAGCAGGCTTGGCCATTAACCAAATGGAAATTCCTATTATCAATACGTACGTTCCAATATTGTTGACGTTATTGCTAGGGTACTTAGGATTCCAAGTAGGTTTTAAAAAGCGAGATGAACTTACGAGTCTTTTTTCTATTAATCGTAGCGGAAAGAAACGAGGAGTAGATGGTGTAGAAACGGAAAAAGAGACTGCCTCCAAACGGTTAAAAATACTAGATACTAGCGTTATTATTGATGGTAGGGTCGCTGACATTTGCCAAACTGGATTTTTGGATGGAGTCATAGTCATTCCTCAATTTGTTCTCGAGGAGCTGCAGCATATAGCAGATTCGTCTGACGCATTGAAGCGAAACAGGGGGAGACGGGGACTTGATATCCTTAATCGTATTCAAAAAGAAATAGATATACAAGTTGAGATGTACGAGATTGACTTTGATGATATTCAAGAGGTAGATAGCAAACTGATTAAACTGGCCAAGCTTACTGATGGTGTTGTCGTAACGAATGATTATAATTTAAATAAAGTATGCGAGTTTCAAAACGTTCAAGTATTAAATATTAATGACCTTGCTAATGCTGTAAAACCGGTTGTTCTTCCGGGCGAAGAATTAAATGTCCAAGTCATAAAAGACGGGAAAGAGTATAATCAAGGTGTCGCTTACCTAGACGATGGAACGATGATTGTCGTAGAAGAAGGTAGAAATTATATTGGTAAACGAATCGATGTTGTTGTGACAAGTGTCCTGCAAACTTCAGCTGGTAGGATGATTTTTGCAAAACCAAAGTTATTGGAAAAGGCATTATAGTATACATTCAACATGGTCAAGATAGGGGAAAATGCAATGAATTATCAAGTGATTATTCCAGCTGCGGGATCTGGTAAGAGAATGGGTGCAGGTTATAATAAATTATTGATGAATTTGGCAGGAAGACCCATTATACTTCATACACTTGATGTTTTTGAAAAAGATTCTAGTTGTAGTCGGATTATTCTAGTGATTCATTCGGATGACGATTCATTTTTTGCTGAAATCCAAAGTCACTATACGAAGATTCACATTGTTTATGGTGGTAGCGAGAGGCAATATAGTGTGTATAATGGATTGAAAGCTGCGGAGACAGAAGGAATTATTCTTGTTCATGATGGAGCACGTCCTTTTATTCGTCCTGAAACGATATCGCATCTTGTACAGTCAGCCAGTGAGTGTGGGGCGGCCATAGCGGCTGTTCCGGTCAAGGATACAATTAAAAAAGTTATAGATTTCGAAGTCATTGAAACGGTAGACCGATCCAGCTTGTGGCAGGTACAGACCCCACAAGCTTTTCGTTTTTCCGTGCTGCAGAGCGCACATGAGCAGGCACAAAAAGAACAATTTTTAGGGACAGATGAAGCATCGCTCGTAGAGAAAAACGGACACGTGGTAAAAATTGTCGAGAGTGATTATGATAACATTAAATTAACTACGCCAGAGGATCTCTACTTCGCAGAGGCTATCATAAATAAACGAAATCAAAAGTACGGATTAGATTAAAATATACATAAAACTTGTCCCTTAAAATTGAAAGGAGAATGTATGAATGTTTAGAATTGGACAAGGCTTTGATGTACATGAGTTTGCTGAAGGTCGACCATTAATAATAGGTGGAATTGAAATTCCTTATGAAAAAGGATTAATTGGACATTCGGATGCAGATGTACTTTTACATACAGTGGCAGATGCTTGTCTGGGAGCTATTGGGGAGGGTGATATCGGAAGGCACTTTCCTGATACAGACCCGGCTTTTAAAGATGCAGATTCAGCAAAGCTTTTAAGTCATGTTTGGAATCTTGTAAAAGAACGTGGGTATTCCCTTGTCAATATCGATTGTACAATTATGGCGCAGAAACCGAAAATGGCTCCTCATATTGATAACATGAGAGAGCGGATTGCAGAGCTTTTAGAGGCTGACACATCTCAAGTAAATGTAAAAGCCACAACAACCGAGCGTCTTGGCTTTGTGGGGCGTGAGGAAGGAATAGCTACGCAGGCGGTAATTTTAATAGAGAAAAAGATGTAGTCACATACATCCTACGAAAAGCGATTTTCTAAAGTGAAAATCAACTATATAAAGTTTATACTCAATAACTTTAATCATACTTTGAATTATTGTAAAATAGAAAGACCGTGATTTTGAATGGAGGCAAGAAAATGTCAAATGACGTTAGAGTGCGCTATGCTCCGAGTCCAACGGGCCATCTGCACATTGGAAATGCGCGTACAGCACTATTTAATTATTTGTTCGCACGCAATTTAGGTGGAACATTCCTTATAAGAATTGAAGATACAGATTTGAAACGAAATATTGAAGGCGGCGAAGAGAGTCAGCTCAAGTACTTAAAATGGCTCGGAATCGATTGGGATGAAAGTGTGGACAAGGACGGCGGTTATGGTCCATATCGACAATCCGAACGTGTTGCCATTTACAAAGAATATTATGATCAACTTTTAGATCGTGGACTAGCTTATAAATGTTACTGTACTGAAGAAGAATTAGAGAAGGAACGTGAAGCGCAAATCGCACGCAGCGAAATGCCTCGTTATTCTGGGAAATGTGCTCATCTTTCCAAAGAAGAGCAAGTGGCGCTTGAATCAGAAGGAAGAATTCCGAGCATCCGCTTTAAAGTTCCCGCTGGTAAGGTTTATGCATTTAAAGATATGGTTAAGGATGATGTTTCCTTTGAATCTGACGGTATCGGTGACTTTGTCATTGTAAAGAAAGATGGAATCCCAACATATAATTTTGCCGTTGCCATTGATGATTATTTAATGAAAATTAGTCATGTTCTGCGTGGAGACGATCATATTTCTAATACGCCAAAACAATTGATGATTTTTGAAGCATTTGATTGGGAACCTCCTACTTATGGGCATATGACACTAATTGTTAATGAAAGTCGAAAAAAATTGAGTAAACGTGATGAATCCATTATTCAATTTATTGAGCAATACGCTGAACTAGGGTATTTACCTGAAGCTTTATTTAATTTCATTGCCTTGCTTGGATGGTCTCCACAAGGTGAA
The DNA here is from genome assembly GCF_022900255.1 of Lederbergia wuyishanensis. Taxonomy (GTDB): domain Bacteria; phylum Bacillota; class Bacilli; order Bacillales; family Bacillaceae_C; genus Lederbergia; species Lederbergia wuyishanensis. The sequence goes on along the minus strand of NZ_JALIRM010000016.1, from coordinate 99,242 downwards.
GAGGAAATTTTTTCAAAAGAAGAATTCATTAATATTTTCGATGCAAATCGACTATCGAAATCTCCAGCATTATTCGATAAGCAAAAGCTTGCTTGGATGAATAATCAATATATGAAAAAGCTTGATTTAGACCAAGTTGTTGCTCTTGCACTTCCTCATCTTGTAAAAGCAGGACTTGTTAGTGAAGAGTTAAGTCAAGAAGAAGAAACATGGGCTAGAAGTTTAGTTGCCCTATATCAAGATCAAATGAGCTACGGAGCAGAAATCGTAGAGTTATCAAGTATGTTTTTTAAAGATGACCTTGAATACGACGAAGAGGCAAAAGCCGTTCTAGAAGAGGAGCAGGTGCCTGAAGTATTGAGTGCATTTTATGACGAAGTCGATGCCCTTTCACCTTTTGAAGCGGACGGTATTAAGCAAGCAATAAAAGCTGTCCAAAAATCGACAGGGCAAAAAGGGAAAAAATTATTTATGCCTATTCGTGTCGCAGTGACAGGACAAACTCATGGGCCAGAGCTTCCTAACGCAATCGAATTATTAGGAAAAGAAAAAATAAAAAGAAGACTAGAGCGTTTGTAGGGTTAACATTTAGATAAAAATGTAATATATTATGGTTATAATCAAAACGTTGAAGAGGAAAAGTAAAAAAATGAAGCTGATCAGAGAGGACCGCCACTGGCTGAGAGCGGGACCAGACATTCATTTTTTGAAGTGCACCTCTGAGTCCTCATCCGAACAGGAAAACTAAGTAGGTGCAGGCGGTAGTCTTGCCGTTATCAAGAAGGAGCTGGGGCACCCGCTTATTTATTTAAGCTATTGCCCAACCAGAGTGGAACCGCGCTAAAGCGTCTCTGATTTTATCAGAGGCGTTTTTATTTATATATATGGAATTTAAATCAGTTAAGTCTGTACCTTGGTACACACGCTTACGTTTTAAAAAGGGGGTGCCTAATTTATGTTTAAAAGAATGAAAGAAGATATAGAGACTGTATTCGATCAGGACCCTGCTGCACGAACGAGTTTGGAGGTCATCTTAACATACTCCGGATTGCATGCGATTTGGGCTCATCGGGTAGCACATCTTTTATACAAAAGGAAAATGTATTTTGCCGCGAGAATCATATCACAAATTAATCGTTTTTTTACTGGGATTGAGATTCATCCTGGTGCGGTCATCGGGCGACGTTTCTTCATAGACCATGGGATGGGGGTTGTGATTGGAGAAACGTGTGAAATCGGTAATAATGTGACTGTCTATCAGGGGGTAACCTTGGGTGGAACGGGAAAAGAAAAAGGTAAAAGGCATCCGACGATTGAAGATAATGCCCTTATTGCAACAGGTGCTAAGGTACTTGGAAATATCACAATTGGGAAAAATTCAAAAGTAGGAGCAGGGTCCGTTGTTTTGAAAGACGTGCCTCCTAATTCCACTGTTGTAGGAATACCAGGAAGAGTCGTCATCCGGGACGGAGTAAGAATTAAAGATTTAAATCATTGTGATTTACCTGATCCAATTTCAGATAAATGTACAGATATGGATAAAAAGATTTCACAATTACAAGAAGAAATCTCTCAATTGCGGAAGGAAATCTCGAAAGGAGTATCGATTGATGGCCATTAAAATTTATAATACTTTAACACGAAAGAAAGAAGATTTTATTCCTTTAGAAGAAGGAAAAGTAAAGATGTATGTATGTGGTCCGACCGTTTATAACTATATTCATATTGGAAATGCAAGGCCTCCTATAGTATTCGATACAGTTCGCCGTTACTTGGAATATCGAGGATATGATGTGAATTTCGTATCTAATTTTACAGATGTAGACGATAAGCTTATTAAAGCAGCAGCTGAACTTGGAACAGACGTACCGACAGTAGCGGAACGATTCATTGATGCATTTTATGAAGACGTATCGGCGCTTGGGTGCAAGAGAGCAGACCTTCATCCGCGTGTAACGGAAAATATGGATATCATCATCGAATTTATTGAAACTTTAATTGAAAAAGGTTTTGCTTATGAATCAAATGGAGATGTTTATTATAGAACAAGACGTTTCGACGAGTATGGTAAGCTTTCCCACCAATCGGTTGATGATTTAAAAATAGGAGCCCGAATTCAAGCTGGTGAAAAGAAAGAAGATGCTCTTGATTTCACACTATGGAAAGCGGCAAAGGAAGGAGAAATTTATTGGGATAGTCCGTGGGGCGAAGGAAGACCAGGCTGGCATATTGAGTGCTCTGCTATGGCTCGGAAATACTTGGGTGATACGATTGATATACATGCAGGCGGGCAAGATTTAACTTTTCCACATCATGAAAACGAAATTGCCCAATCAGAAGCATTGACTGGGAAAACATTCGCTCGATATTGGATGCATAATGGATATATTAACATCGATAATGAAAAAATGTCGAAGTCTCTTGGAAACTTTGTACTCGTTCACGATATTCTTAAATCTGTAGATCCTCAAGTATTAAGGTTCTTTATGTTAGCAGTCCATTACCGTAATCCGATCAACTTTACAGATGAATTGTTAAGAAATGCTGGATCGGGTCTTGAAAGATTAAAAACATCTTATCAAAATTTAAAACATCGTTTAGAGGTCAGTGCCAATTTAACAACGAACGATGATGAATGGCTGGACAAAATTTCAGATTTGAAGAATGATTTTATAAAAGAAATGGACGATGATTTCAATACAGCGGATGGAATCTCTATTTTATTTGAACTTGTGAAACAGGCAAATTACTATTTGATGGAAGAAAACACATCTGAGAATGTCATTGTATCTTTCATGAACACATTTGAAGAATTATTCTCTGTTCTAGGCTTACAATTGGAAACGTTGGATTTGCTTGACGAAGAAATTGATAACTTAATTCAAGAGCGATTGGAAGCAAGGAAAAATCGTAACTTCCAACGTGCTGACCAAATTCGCGATCAATTAAAAGAAATGAATATAATTCTTGAAGATACACCACAAGGGACAAGATGGAAACGGGGATAATCAATATGAACTTGCCTGGAAAAGAAGTAGACTACAAGCAATTAAATAGTTTAGCTCTCGCTTATATCGGTGACGCCGTTTATGATGTGTTTATTAGGCATTACCTTTTACTTAACGGTAAAACAAAACCACATCGGCTTCACCGAGAAGCGACCCGTTTTGTCTCGGCAAAAGCACAGTCACGAATATTAAAGCAAATGATTGAAGAAAACTTTTTAACTGAAGAGGAAATTGGTGTTATGAAGCGGGGAAGAAACGCAAAATCTGGGACAACCCCCAAAAACACTGACGTCATTACGTACCGCCATAGCACCGCTTTCGAAGCGGTGATTGGCTGGGTTTATTTAGCGAACGACCGTAATCGACTTAATGAAATAATCGATGAGGCAATTATGAAGATTGAAACCGGGGGAGTGGGAACAGCATGAGTCAGGAGTGGATTGCGGGGAAAAACCCCGTTATAGAAGCGTTGAAATCAGACCGGGATATTAATAAAATCTGGATTGCTGAAGGATCTCAAAAAGGACAAATGCAGGTAATAGTGAAACTTGCAAAAGAACGCAATGTTTTAGTTCAATACGTTCCAAAGCAAAAAATTGAGCAGAACACAAAGGAGAATCATCAAGGCGTCATTGCTCAGGTAGCAGCTTACCAATATGCTGAAATTGACGATTTATTTGCACATGCTTCCAAAAAGGGAGAAGATCCGTTTTTTCTTATTTTAGACGAGCTAGAAGATCCTCATAATTTAGGTTCTATATTGCGAACCGCAGATGCTGCAGGGGTGCATGGCATCATTATTCCGAAGCGAAGGGCAGTAGGTCTAACCGCTACAGTGGCAAAGCTATCAACAGGAGCAATTGAATATATCCCGGTGGCACGTGTTACGAATATTGCTAGAACTATTGATGAATTAAAAGAACGTGGTATTTGGGTATTTGGAACTGACGCAAAGGGTAGCCAAGATTACAGAAAGATGGACGCTACTATGCCGTTAGCTATCGTAATCGGAAGTGAGGGTAAAGGGATTGGACGATTAATCAGGGAAAAATGTGATTTCTTAATCCACTTGCCAATGTCAGGACATGTTACATCACTTAATGCTTCAGTAGCGGCTGCTTTACTTATGTATGAAGTTCATCGTAAACGGAATCCAATCGAGGGTTGACATAATGGATATCCTTATTGTCGATGGCTACAACATCATCGGTGCCTGGACCGAGCTGATTGAATTAAAGAAGAAGGATCTGGCAGCCGCGAGGGATCGGTTAATTGAAATAATGGCTGATTATCAAGGCTATACAGGATATAAGGTAATTGTCGTTTTTGATGCTTATGATGTGAAGGGAGTAGAAAAAAAATACCGAAAGCATAAAATTGATGTTATTTATACGAAAGCTGAAGAAACCGCAGATGAACGGATTGAAAAATTAGCCAGAGAATTGAGCAATATTCGAACGCAAATCCATGTTGCCACTTCAGATTACACGGAACAATGGGCCATTTTTGGACAAGGGGCCCTCAGAATTTCCGCCCGAGAACTATTGATTGAGGTTCAGGCGATTGATCGAAAGATAGATAAGCGGCTCGAAAAGACAAGAGAAAAACTTCCTGTATCAAAGATTCCATTAAGCGATGAAGTTGCAGCAATTTTCGAAAAATGGCGACGTGGTGAAAAATGACTAGTTGACGCTAGAAAAATTTGTCATGTATAATAGTATTTATCGATGGTTTTGAGGGTGGGGGATACGGTGATCTCAAATATCAGACTAGATGACGACATCAGATATGATTTATTAGAAGATGAAGAACTAATCGAACTGATTCAAGAAGGAGAAAGTGAAGCACTAGATTACCTCATTAAAAAATACCGCAATTTTGTAAGGGTGAAAGCCCGTTCGTATTTTTTAATCGGAGCAGATAAAGAAGATATTGTGCAAGAAGGCATGATAGGTTTATACAAAGCTATCCGAGATTTTAAAGAAGACAAGCTTTCATCATTTAAGGCTTTTGCTGAGCTTTGCATTACTAGACAAATTATCACTGCAATCAAAACAGCCACCCGACAAAAACACATCCCGCTAAATTCCTATGTTTCTTTGGACAAGCCAATATACGATGAAGAATCAGATCGTACATTAATGGATGTAATCTCCGGTGCAAAGATTCTCGATCCTGAGGAACTTCTAATTAATAGAGAAAAACTAAATAATATCGAAGAAAAAGTAATGGAATTATTGAGTGATTTGGAAAGAAAGGTGTTAGCGCTTTATTTAGATGGGCGATCATATCAAGAGATTTCCGATGAATTAGATCGTCACGTAAAGTCAATTGATAACGCTTTACAAAGGGTAAAAAGAAAGCTTGAGCGTTATTTGGAACTGCGAGAATTAAGCGTTTAATTTCCAAACCTTTTATTGACAGAAATAAACTTCCGTGATATTTTTTATTAGATAATTGGGAGAGCAGGTGCTGCAAGTGAAAAAGAAAGTTGCATTAGTCTGTGCAGTGTGTGGCTCGCGCAATTATATGACAGACAAGAATAAAGAAGACGCTACACGCCTGGAATTAAAGAAATTTTGCAGAAGTTGTAACGTTCATACAATTCACAAACAAACAAAATAGCATACATTCACACATAAGCAGCTATATACTTGGAGGTACGATCATGTCAAGCTTAACCCAATTTTTTCGCAATGTAAGCTCAGAGATGAGGAAAGTAAGTTGGCCAAGAAGAAAGGAACTTACCGGTTATACAATTACGGTTGTAGCAACTGTTACAATACTGGCATTATTTTTTGCAGGTGTTGACCTAGTCATCTCTAAAGCAATACGTTTTATTCTCGGAATGTAAATTCTTATTTTACCTCAGGACTTGTATAATATACAGTTCCTCATGGTATAATGAAAAATATAAATACAGAGTCTAGAGCCCGGTCAACGGGTTTTTTCATTTGGAGAAAATTTTAAGTATACAGGGAGGGAAGGACGAAGCGTCCTAATAAATGGAAAAGAACTGGTATGTTGTCCATACTTATTCCGGCTATGAAAATAAAGTCAAAGCGAATCTCGAAAAACGTGTTGAGTCCATGGGCATGCAAGATAAGATTTTCCGAGTAATCGTTCCTGAAGACGAAGAGACAGATTTCAAAAACGGGAAAAAGAAAGTTGTAAAAAGAAAAGTATTCCCAGGTTATGTCCTTGTCGAGATTATTATGACAGATGATTCATGGTATGTTGTGCGTAATACGCCAGGTGTAACAGGATTTGTCGGTTCTTCGGGATCAGGTTCAAAGCCAACACCATTGTTACCCGAAGAAATTTCATTCATTCTAAAGAGAATGGGATTAGAAGAAAAACGAATTGACGTGAAGTTTGAACCTGGTGAAACAGTGACGGTAAAAGAAGGGCCCTTTGCTAACTTTACTGGAAAAATTGAAGATATGGACCAAACAAAAGGAAAAGCAAGAGTTATGGTTAATATGTTTGGCCGTGAAACGCCTGTTGAATTGGATTTCACTCAAATTGAGAAAATATAATTTGAAACAACTTGAAATCTATTGTAAAAAGTGATAATATCTTCTAGGTCAGTATGCTTCCGAAAAGGAGAACTGATTAAACATTAATATCTAATATTTTGATATGTTGAGTGGGAGGGTGAAAACCCATTTACCACATCACGGACTTAAGGAGGTGTGTCTCGTGGCTAAAAAAGTAATTAAACTTGTAAAATTACAAATTCCTGCGGGCAAAGCGAATCCAGCTCCACCAGTTGGACCAGCACTAGGTCAAGCAGGTGTAAATATCATGGGATTCTGTAAGGAATTTAATGCTCGTACAGCAGATCAAGCTGGTTTAATTATTCCAGTTGAAATCACGGTATTTGAAGACCGTTCTTTTACATTCATTACCAAAACTCCACCAGCTGCAGTTTTACTTAAAAAAGCAGCTGGTATCGAGTCTGGTTCTGGTGAACCAAATAAAAAGTCAGTTGCGACTGTGAAACGCGATAAAGTACGTGAAATCGCTGAAACAAAAATGCCAGACCTAAATGCAGCTAGCGTTGAAGCGGCTATGCTCATGGTTGAAGGCACTGCGCGCAGCATGGGTATCAAAATCGAAGACTGATTTTGATTTTAGAGGTTGTTGATAGAGGGAGGCTGCTTCACAGCCTTCCTTTATTGTGAAAAAGCAAGCTTGTTCATTTTGCATTGGCGTCAAATAGGCGCTTCGTTTTTCGGTTGTCTAGCTCCAGCGCTTAGCTTTTGAAGTTAAAATTAGCCTGAGTCAATAAAAGTCCAATAAGGAATTTTCTTACCTCAGAACATTTGCTTTATAGGCTGCACGAAGCGCTCGCGCTTTACGACGTGGGAGGTCACATTCCGCTAAAACCACATTATAGGAGGAAATATTAATGGCTAAAAAAGGTAAGAAATATGTAGAAGCTTTAAAGCAAGTTGATCGTTCAAAAGCTTATGCTATCTCTGAAGCAATTGAACTTGTGAAAAAAATTGACTACGCTAAATTTGACGCAACAGTAGAAGCAGCTTTCCGTTTAGGTGTAGACCCTAGAAAAGCTGACCAACAAATTCGTGGTGCAGTTGTACTTCCAAATGGTACAGGTAAAACTCAACGTGTGTTGGTTTTTGCTAAAGGTGAAAAACTTAAAGAAGCAGAAGCTGCAGGTGCTGATTACGTAGGAGACTCAGAATACATTAATAAAATCAACCAAGGTTGGTTTGAATTTGATGTTATCGTAGCTACTCCAGATATGATGGGTGAAGTTGGTAAGCTTGGTCGTACACTAGGACCTAAAGGTTTAATGCCAAACCCAAAAACAGGAACTGTTACATTTGATGTAGCAAGAGCTGTAAACGAAATTAAAGCTGGTAAAGTTGAATACCGTGTAGACAAATCAGGTATTATTCACGTTCCTATCGGAAAAGTTTCTTTCGATCAAGAGAAACTTGTTGAAAACTTTGCTACTATTTTTGATACATTATTAAAAGCGAAGCCATCTGCTGCAAAAGGAACTTATATGAAGAATGTTACAGTTACTTCAACAATGGGACCTGGCGTAAAAGTGGATCCTTCTTCAGTATAAAAATAGTTGACTATCGGAAAATAATCTGATAGAATACTCTTTGTTGAAAATTTAATCATTTGTACCGTAGACAGTAGGTGCCCAAAAAGCTTAATTTCCTACCGAGGTCATTGCGATATAAGATCAATCTGTTCGGATGATTGACGCGTGAAACCTCCATGTCTATATGTGGAGGTTTTTTGTATATGGTATAAATGTCCATCTGGAATCTAGGAGGTGTAAAGATGAGCAAAGTAATTGAACAAAAGAAACAAGTTGTTGAAGAAATTTCTGAGAAGTTAAAATCAAGTGTTTCTACAGTTGTTGTTGATTACCGTGGTTTGTCAGTTGCACAAGTAACTGAACTTCGTAAACAACTTCGTGAAGCGGGTATTGAATTTAAAGTTTACAAAAACTCAATGGCACGCCGCGCTGCAGAAATTGCTGGACTTACAGACTTAAATGAATCTTTGACAGGACCAAATGCTATTGCATTCAGTGCTGATGATGTTGTAGCTCCTGCGAAAATTTTGAACGACTTTGCGAAAAAGAATGAAGCACTTGAAATCAAAGCTGGTGTAATTGAAGGTAATATTGCAACTGTTGAAGAAGTTAAGGCACTTGCAGAACTTCCATCTCGCGAAGGGTTGCTTTCTATGTTGCTTAGCGTTCTACAAGCTCCTATTCGTAACTTGGCACTTGCAACTAAAGCTGTTGCAGACCAAAAAGAAGAACAAAGCGCTTAATATCGGAATTCCTATTTAAAAACTAATAAAATTAACGGAGGAAATAAATCATGACTAAAGAACAAATCATTGAAGCTGTCAAGAATATGACAGTTCTTGAATTAAACGATCTTGTTAAAGCAATTGAAGAAGAATTCGGCGTAACTGCTGCTGCTCCTGTAGCTGTAGTTGGCGGTGCTGCTGGTGGCGAAGCTGCTGCTGAACAAACTGAATTTGATGTAGTACTAGCTAATGCTGGTGCACAAAAAATCAAAGTTATCAAAGTTGTACGCGAACTTACAGGCCTTGGCTTGAAAGAAGCGAAAGAACTTGTTGACAATGCTCCAAAACCAGTTAAAGAAGGCGCATCTAAAGAAGAAGCAGAAGAAATCAAAGCTAAACTTGAAGAAGTTGGAGCTAGCGTCGAAGTTAAGTAATCATCTAGAAAATAAAAAGCTCGCTGCGTTTAAGCGGGCTTTTTTTCACTAATTTTTTTTCGAACTTTAATTAACTCATTTGTGGGTCATGAGGAGGTTGTCAATTGGCTGAACATTATTATTCGCGTGAACCTGAAGTTGTTAGTGATCCGAAGTTTTGGAATGTAGAATTACGGAATCATCCATTTCGTTTTAAAACGGATCAAGGTGTTTTTTCAAAAAGTGAAGTAGACTTTGGATCCCGATTATTAATCGATACATTTGATCCTCCGGAAATAGCTGGCCCAATATTAGATGTTGGGTGCGGGTATGGCCCGATCGGCTTAAGTATTGCAAAGGATTTTCCGAATCGGTTAGTTCATATGATCGATGTGAATCAAAGGGCGATTGGATTGGCAAAGGAAAATGCCGAAAAAAATGACATTGATAATGCAGAGATATATGAAAGTGATCGCTTTGTAAATGTTAATGTGGAAAATTTTGCTGCAATATTAACCAATCCTCCTATTCGAGCTGGAAAGGAAGTTGTTCATACTATCTTTGAACAAAGCTTTCAACATTTAAGATCTGGAGGAGAGTTGTGGGTAGTCATTCAAAAAAAGCAAGGAGCTCCGTCAGCAAAGGCGAAGCTCGAGGAATTATTCGGCGGTGTAGACACAGTGGCGAAAAAGAAAGGTTATTACATTTTAAAAGCAAAAAAACATTGACTTGTAAATAACCTTGTGGTAGCATTGTAAAATGCGAATATAGTGTTTTCTAATCTTTTGTCATTTTTATAATAAATTGTATGGAATTTGGCAAAGTTGGAAAAGATTATAAAATAATAGTTCGTCATGTGAAAAATGTGGTTTTCAAGCAAAACCATTTTTCTTTTTGTTCTATGATACACCATTTTTTCTGGTTTATCCAGACTAAATGCAATCATTATAACGCATGATTTGAGGGGTGAATCAGTTGACAGGTCAACTAGTTCAGTACGGACGGCACAGGAAGCGCAGAAGCTTTGCACGAATCAGCGAAGTATTGGAGCTACCTAATCTAATCGAAATCCAATCTTCATCCTACCAATGGTTTCTTGATGAGGGCTTAAAGGAAATGTTCCAGGACATCTCGCCAATCGAGGATTTTGCTGGAAATCTATCATTAGAATTCATCGATTATAGTCTTGGAGAACCCAAATACTCAGTCGAAGAATCGAAAGAGCGAGATGCTACTTATTCCGCTCCACTAAGAGTTAAACTTCGCCTGGTCAATAAAGAAACAGGTGAAGTTAAAGACCAAGACGTCTTTATGGGTGATTTCCCGCTAATGACAGAAATGGGTACTTTTATTATCAACGGTGCCGAGCGCGTCATTGTTTCACAACTTGTTCGTTCTCCGAGTGTGTACTATAACGGAAAGCTCGATAAGAACGGAAAAAAAGGTTTTACAGCAACAGTCATCCCCAATCGTGGTGCATGGCTTGAATATGAAACAGATGCAAAAGACGTAGTATATGTACGTATCGATCGTACAAGGAAATTACCAGTAACAGTTCTTTTACGAGCATTGGGATTTGGCTCTGATCAAGAAATCATCGATTTAATCGGTGACAATGAATATCTTCGTAATACACTTGAAAAAGACAACACAGAAAGCATTGAAAAAGCATTGCTCGAAATTTACGAGCGCCTTCGCCCTGGTGAACCACCTACAGTGGACAATGCAAAAAGCTTGTTAGTTTCCAGGTTCTTTGACCCGAAGAGATATGATCTTGCGAGTGTTGGACGCTATAAATTGAACAAAAAGCTCCATATTAAAAATCGTCTTTTCGGACAACGGTTGGCTGAAACATTAGCTGATCCGGAAACGGGAGAAATCATTGCAGAAGAAGGTACAGTGCTTGATCGCCGTAATTTGGATAGAATCGTCTCTAATTTAGAAAATGGCACTGGTTTTAAAACCTATAATCAACATGGCGGAGTATTAGATGGTGATATCGTTGTTCAGTCCATTAAAATATACGCTCCACATGATGACGAGGAAAAAGTCATTAATGTAATTGGAAATGCCTATGTTGAGGAAGCTATTAAAAATATTACACCCGCCGACATAATTGCATCTATAAGCTACTTCTTTAATTTGCTTTATGATGTAGGAGACACTGATGACATCGATCACCTTGGTAATCGTCGTCTACGTTCTGTGGGTGAATTGTTGCAGAATCAGTTTAGAATCGGTTTATCTCGTATGGAACGTGTCGTAAGAGAACGTATGTCCATTCAAGATATTAACACGATCACTCCACAGCAGTTAATTAACATTCGTCCAGTAATCGCATCAATTAAAGAATTTTTCGGTAGTTCCCAGCTATCGCAATTTATGGACCAAACAAATCCGCTTGCGGAGTTAACCCATAAACGTCGTCTATCTGCACTTGGACCTGGTGGATTAACTCGTGAACGTGCAGGCTTTGAAGTCCGTGACGTTCACTACTCACACTATGGTCGTATGTGTCCGATTGAAACGCCAGAAGGTCCAAACATTGGTTTGATTAACTCTTTATCCAGTTTCGCTAAAGTGAATCGTTTTGGATTTATTGAAACACCATATCGCCGTGTTGACCCTGAAACTGGGTTAGTTACGTCCCAAATCGATTATTTAACAGCGGATGAAGAAGATAATTATGTTGTGGCCCAAGCAAATGCTCCTCTTTCTGATGAAGGTGGATTCTTAAACGAAGAAGTCATTGCTCGTTTCCGTGGAGAAAACACTGTCGTTAGAAGAGACCGAATTGACTACATGGATGTATCGCCGAAACAAGTGGTCTCTGCTGCAACAGCTTGTATTCCATTCTTAGAGAACGACGACTCGAACCGTGCTCTAATGGGAGCGAACATGCAACGACAAGCTGTTCCACTTATGCAACCAGAAGCCCCTCTTGTAGGTACTGGTATGGAATACGTATCAGCCAAAGATTCAGGAGCTGCTGTTATCTGTAAGCAAGACGGAATTGTTGAGCATGTTGAATCCCGTGAAGTATGGGTTCGCAGTATTCAAGAAGTTGACGGTCAAGAGGTTAAGGGTGACCTTCGTAAATATCGTATGCAAAAGTTTATTCGTTCTAACCAAGGAACATGCTACAATCAGCGTCCAATCGTTAGTGTTGGCGATCGAGTGTCTAAGGGAGAAATCCTCGGTGACGGTCCATCGATGGATAAAGGTGAATTGGCACTTGGAAGAAACGTCCTTGTCGCATTTATGACATGGGAAGGATACAACTACGAAGATGCGATTATCATGAGTGAGCGTCTTGTAAAAGACGATGTATATACATCTATTCATATTGAAGAATATGAATCTGAAGCCCGTGATACGAAGCTCGGACCAGAAGAAATGACACGTGATATTCCGAACGTTGGAGAAGATGCGCTTCGCAATCTAGATGAGCGCGGAATTATCCGTATCGGTGCTGAAGTAAAAGATGGTGACTTGCTTGTTGGAAAAGTAACTCCTAAGGGAGTAACAGAACTTACTGCAGAGGAACGTCTACTTCACGCAATCTTTGGGGAAAAAGCTCGTGAAGTCCGTGATACTTCTCTTCGCGTACCACATGGTGGCGGCGGAATCGTGCTTGATGTAAAAGTATTCAACCGGGAAGATGGAGATGAACTTCCTCCGGGAGTAAATCAACTCGTTCGTGTTTATATTGTTCAAAAGCGTAAAATTTCTGAAGGGGATAAGATGGCAGGACGCCATGGAAACAAAGGGGTTATCTCCCGTATCCTTCCTGAAGAAGATATGCCGTATATGCCAGATGGAACTCCAGTCGATGTAATGCTTAACCCACTTGGTGTACCATCCCGTATGAATATCGGGCAAGTACTCGAACTTCACTTGGGTATGGCTGCTAGAAGTCTAGGCCTTCACATGGCATCACCAGTCTTTGACGGTGCTACTGAAGAAGACGTTTGGGAAACGATTGAAGAAGCAGGAATGGCAAGTGACGCAAAAACCGTCCTTTATGATGGTAGAACGGGAGAAGCTTTTGATAACCGTGTATCCGTGGGTATCATGTATATGATTAAACTTGCGCACATGGTTGACGATAAATTGCATGCTCGCTCTACGGGACCTTACTCACTTGTTACCCAGCAACCACTTGGTGGTAAGGCACAATTTGGTGGACAGCGTTTTGGAGAAATGGAAGTTTGGGCACTTGAAGCATATGGTGCAGCTTACACACTTCAGGAAATCCTTACAGTTAAGTCTGATGATGTTGTAGGTCGTGTAAAAACATATGAAGCCATTGTTAAAGGTGAAAATGTTCCTGAACCAGGAGTGCCTGAGTCATTTAAAGTATTAATCAAAGAACTTCAAAGTCTTGGTATGGATGTCAAAATCTTATCAGGTGATGAAGAAGAAATAGAAATGCGAGACCTGGATGATGATGACGATGTCAACCAGGCTGATACACTGAATATTGCTCCAGATGCTAAAGTTGAAGAAACGGCAGCATCACATGAATAATTCCTTGAAATTAGCAATTAGGGTAAAACCTGTAGACGAAAAGGGAGGTAGGCCCCTTGCTGGATGTTAATAATTTTGAGTATATGAAAATCGGTCTTGCTTCACCTGATAAAATCCGTTCTTGGTCTTACGGTGAAGTAAAAAAACCAGAAACAATCAACTATCGTACATTGAAACCGGAAAAAGACGGTTTGTTCTGTGAACGTATTTTCGGTCCAACAAAGGACTGGGAATGTCATTGTGGGAAGTATAAGCGTGTTCGCTATAAGGGAGTAGTATGTGATCGCTGTGGCGTAGAAGTAACACGTATGAAGGTTCGTCGTGAAAGAATGGGGCATATTGAGTTAGCTGCACCAGTTTCACATATATGGTATTTCAAGGGTATTCCAAGCCGTATGGGACTTGTCCTCGACATGTCCCCTCGCGCTTTGGAAGAAATTATCTACTTCGCTTCCTATGTTGTGACAGAAGTAGGTAGTACGACCTTAGATAAAAAACAGCTTCTTTCTGAAAAAGAATATCGTGCATACCGCGAAAAATACGGTTCGCAATTCCAAGCATCTATGGGTGCAGAAGCTATTAAAAAATTACTTCAAGATATCGATCTTGAAAAAGAAGTAGACCAACTTAAAGAAGAACTTAAAACGGCACAAGGACAACGTCGTACTCGCGCTATTAAGCGTTTGGAAGTACTAGAAGCTTTCCGTCATTCCGGAAATCAGCCTGATTGGATGGTTCTAGACGTTCTGCCAGTTATTCCACCTGAATTGCGTCCGATGGTTCAGCTTGAAGGTGGACGTTTTGCCACTTCGGACTTAAATGACTTATATCGTCGTGTCATTAACAGAAACAATCGTTTAAAGAGGTTATTAGATCTAGGAGCACCTAGCATTATCGTTCAAAACGAAAAAAGGATGCTTCAAGAAGCGGTGGATGCTTTAATCGACAATGGTAGAAGAGGAAGGCCTGTAACAGGTCCAGGAAATCGTCCGTTAAAATCCCTTTCACACATGTTAAAAGGAAAACAAGGGCGCTTCCGTCAAAACCTTCTCGGAAAACGTGTTGACTACTCCGGCCGTTCAGTAATCGTCGTAGGTCCTAACCTAAAAATGTATCAATGTGGGTTACCGAAAGAAATGGCTCTAGAACTATTTAAGCCATTTGTTATGAAGGAATTGGTTGAAAAAGGCCTTGCACACAATATTAAAAGTGCGAAGAGAAAAATAGAACGAGTTCAGCCAGAAGTTTGGGATGTCCTCGAAGATGTAATTCGTGAGCACCCAGTTCTATTAAACAGAGCACCGACTCTTCACAGACTAGGTATTCAAGCATTTGAACCAACTCTAGTAGAAGGAAGAGCGATTAGACTCCATCCTCTCGTTTGTACAGCTTACAACGCTGACTTTGACGGAGACCAAATGGCTGTTCACGTACCGCTATCAGCAGAAGCACAAGCAGAAGCACGTTTGTTAATGCTTGCGGCTCAAAACATCTTGAATCCACGTGACGGAAAGCCAGTTGTAACACCGTCTCAGGATATGGTACTTGGTAACTATTATTTAACTCTTGAGCGTGAAGGTGCAGATGGAGAAGGGATGGTATTCAAAGATACGAATGAAGCATTAATTGCGTATCAGAATGGGTATGTTCATCTTCATTCTCGAATCGCGATTCAAGCAAGCTCTTTGAAAAATGAAAAATTTACGGAAGAACAAAACAATAGCCTATTATTAACAACAGTAGGTAAGTTGATCTTTAACGAAATTCTTCCACCATCTTTCCCATATATAAATGAACCGACAAATGAAAATTTAGAAGGAGTTACTCCTGATAAATACTTTGTCAATCCGACAACAAATGTTGCCGAGTTTATTAAACAACAACCAATTGTGGAACCATTCAAAAAGAAAATTTTAGGGAATATCATCTCTGAAATCTTTAAACGTTTCCATATTACGGAAACTTCAAGAATGCTCGACCGTATGAAAAATCTTGGATTCAAGTATTCAACTAAGGCTGGGATTACAGTTGGGGTATCAGATATCGTAGTTTTAGCCGAAAAAGAAACGATTTTGAATGAAGCACAAAATAAAGTTGATAATGTCTTGAAGCAATTTAAGCGCGGTCTCATTACAGAGGAAGAACGCTATGATCGTGTTATTTCCATCTGGAGTGCAGCAAAAGATACGATTCAAAGTAAACTAATGAAAACATTAGAAAGATTGAATCCTATCTTCATGATGAGTGACTCTGGTGCGAGGGGTAACGCTTCGAACTTTACTCAGCTTGCGGGTATGAGGGGACTCATGGCTAACCCGGCCGGTCGAATCATCGAGTTGCCGATTAAATCTAGTTTCCGTGAAGGACTAACGGTTCTAGAGTACTTCATCTCGACACACGGTGCTCGTAAAGGTCTTGCAGATACAGCACTGAAAACAGCGGACTCTGGTTATTTAACAAGAAGACTTGTAGATGTTGCACAGGATGTAATTGTTCGAGAGGACGACTGTGGAACGGATCGAGGACTCCTTGTTGCAGCGCTTAAAGATGGAACTGAAATCATAGAGCCACTTGAAGAGCGCTTAATTGGACGCTATGCTAGGAAGAAAATTGTTCATCCTGAAACAGGCAATGTCTTAGTTTCCGAAAATGAACTCATTGACGAAGATCTTGCTAAAGAAATTGAAAATGCAGGCATTCAGGAAGTATGGATTCGTTCTGCATTTACATGTAACACCCGCCATGGCGTTTGTAAAAAATGCTACGGCCGCAATCTAGCTACTGGCTCTGTCGTTGATGTAGGCGAAGCGGTAGGTATTATTGCAGCTCAATCCATCGGAGAACCAGGAACACAATTAACGATGAGGACCTTCCATACAGGAGGAGTTGCGGGAGACGACATTACTCAAGGTCTTCCACGTATCCAAGAGTTATTTGAAGCTCGAAATCCGAAAGGGCAAGCTGTCATCACTGAAATTAGCGGTGTCGTCACTTCCATTTCTGAAGGTCGCGATCGTCAGCACGAGATTGTAGTTCAAGGGGAAATTGAGACACGCACATATAATGCTCCATATACTGCACGATTAAAAGTTGCTGTTAATGACCAAGTAAAACGTGGTCAAGAATTAACAGAAGGATCCATCGATCCGAAAGAGTTGCTTCGCATCCGCGATGTTGCTGCAGTTCAAGAGTATTTGCTTCTTGAAGTTCAAAAGGTATACCGTATGCAAGGGGTAGAGATTGGCGATAAACACGTTGAAGTAATGGTTCGCCAAATGCTTAGAAAAGTACGTGTCGCTGATGCAGGTGAGACAGATGTATTGCCAGGTACACTACTTGATGTCCATCAATTTACGGATGCCAACCAAAAAGCACTTCTAGAAGGAAGAAACCCTGCAACTGGCCGTCCAGTATTGCTTGGTATCACAAAAGCTTCGTTAGAAACTGATTCTTTCTTGTCCGCTGCTTCTTTCCAAGAGACAACACGCGTACTAACAGATGCTGCTATCAAAGGAAAGACAGACCAATTGCTAGGATTGAAAGAGAATGTTATTATCGGAAAGCTTGTCCCAGCTGGAACTGGAATGCAGAGGTACCGAAAGGCAGCTTCCGCAATGGTAGTAGAAGACGAAGTAATGAGTGCAGAGTAATAAATCTAGTTAATATTAAATTGCTAGTCGGCGATTCCGTCGGCTAGCAATACCTTGAATTTTTTTTCGCATTTGTTATTGACATGGAAAATGACAGATGATACTATATTCAAGGTGCTCCTATCATTATACCTGTTACTTTGGAGGATATGGAAAATGTCTTATGAAAAAGTGTCACAGGCTTCAAATGTGATCGTAGGAACAAAGCAGACAGTAAGAGCTCTTAAATCAGGGCATGTACAAGAAGTTTTCGTTGCATCCGATGCGGATTCGCGAATTACGGAAAGTATTATTCACACAGCTAAAGAAATGGATGTCCCTATTACGATAGTGGATTCTATGAAAAAGCTTGGGAAAGCATGCGGCATTGATGTCGGAGCAACAACTGTTGCCATCATTCATTAAAGGTGTTTTTGCAACTATATATTAATTGCAAAAACTTGTTTTTTGCCTTAAAAAGAACCACCTGGATGTGTGGGCTTATAAAAGAACGAAGGGAGGAACAAAAATGCCTACAATTAACCAATTAGTGCGCAAAAATAGAAAATCAAAAGTAACAACTTCTGACTCACCTGCACTTAACAAAGGCTATAACAGCTTTAAAAAAGTAAACACTAACGTATCTTCACCGCAAAAGCGTGGTGTATGTACACGTGTTGGTACAATGACTCCAAAAAAGCCAAACTCAGCATTGCGTAAATATGCACGTGTTCGTTTGACTAACGGAATCGAGGTAACTGCTTATATCCCAGGTATTGGCCATAACCTACAAGAACACAGTGTTGTTCTTATTCGTGGAGGCCGTGTTAAAGACTTACCGGGTGTTCGTTACCACATCGTTCGCGGTGCACTTGATACAGCTGGTGTTGACAAGCGTGCACAAAGCCGTTCTAAATACGGTACGAAAAAACCTAAAGTTAAAAAATAAATTTTGACTAGATAGATTCATCGAAAGGAGGAACACCGATGCCACGTAAAGGACCTGTATCAAAAAGAGATGTGCTACCAGATCCGATTCATAACTCAAAGCTTGTAACTCGTTTAATCAACAAGCTTATGGTAGACGGTAAAAGAGGTAAAGCACAAACTATTCTTTATTCAGCTTTTGATATCATCCAAGACCGCACAGGTAAGGATGCAATGGAAGTATTTGATCAAGCTTTAAAAAATATCATGCCAGTATTGGAAGTTAGAGCTCGCCGTGTTGGTGGTGCTAACTACCAAGTACCAGTTGAAGTGCGCCCAGACCGTCGCTCAACTTTAGGACTACGCTGGTTAGTAAATTATGCTCGTCTTCGCGGAGAAAAAACAATGGAAGAGCGTCTAGCTTATGAAATTATGGACGCAGCCAATAATACTGGAGCTTCTATTAAAAAGCGTGAAGATATGCATAAAATGGCTGAAGCAAACAAAGCATTTGCACATTATCGCTGGTAAGATATCATTTTATAAAATTTTACTACTCATCCCAGGAAGGAGAAATACGAAATGCCAAGAGACTTCTCCTTAGAAAAGACACGTAATATCGGAATCATGGCTCATATCGATGCTGGTAAAACAACAACTACCGAACGTATTCTTTTCTATACAGGGCGCATTCATAAAATTGGTGAAACACATGAAGGTGCTTCACAAATGGACTGGATGGAACAGGAACAGGAACGTGGAATTACCATTACATCTGCTGCTACAACTGCACAATGGAAAGGGTACCGCGTTAACATCATCGATACACCAGGACACGTAGACTTCACAGTAGAAGTTGAACGTTCCCTGCGTGTACTTGATGGAGCTGTAACTGTACTTGACGCTCAATCAGGCGTTGAGCCTCAAACTGAAACAGTTTGGCGCCAAGCTACAACATATGGTGTTCCACGAATTGTATTCGTTAATAAGATGGATAAAATTGGTGCGGACTTCCTATACTCTGTTAAAACACTTCATGATCGTCTACAAGCAAACGCACATCCAATTCAACTTCCAATTGGTGCGGAAGATACCTTCACAGGTATGGTTGATCTTGTAGAAATGAAAGCATGGTTCTACGAAGGAGATGCAGCACTTGATGCTGTTGAAGGAGAAATTCCTGAAGATCTACGTGACCAAGCGGAAGAAATGCGCGCAGGCTTAATTGAAGCTGTTGCGGATTTTGATGAAGAACTTATGATGAAATATCTCGAAGGAGAAGAAATCTCCGTTGAAGAATTAAAAGCTGCTATCCGTCAGGCAACATTGAAAGTAGAATTTTACCCAGTTCTTTGCGGAACAGCATTTAAAAACAAAGGTGTTCAGAAAGTACTTGATGCAGTTCTTGATTACTTGCCTGCACCGACTGATATTGAATCTATTAAAGGGATTGTTCCTGATACAGAAGAAGAGGTTGCTCGTCATGCTGACGATAGCGAGCCATTCTCGGCACTTGCTTTCAAAGTAATGACTGACCCATATGTTGGTCGTCTAACGTTCTTCCGTGTATACTCTGGAACTTTGAACTCTGGATCTTACGTTCAAAACTCCACTAAAGGTAAACGCGAACGTATCGGACGTATCCTGCAGATGCATGCCAATCACCGTGAAGAAATTTCTACTGCATATAGTGGGGATATCGCGGCAGCGGTTGGTCTTAAAGATACAGGTACAGGTGACACACTATGTGACGAAAAAGATTTAGTTATCTTAGAGTCTATGGAATTCCCTGAACCAGTTATCTCAGTTGCAATTGAACCGAAATCTAAAGCAGACCAAGACAAAATGGGTTCTGCCCTTGCAAAGCTTCAGGAAGAGGATCCTACATTCCGTGCGGAAACAAATCCTGAAACAGGTCAAGTTGTTATCTCTGGTATGGGTGAGCTTCACTTAGACATCCTTGTTGACCGTATGAAACGTGAATTCAAGGTAGAAGCAAACGTCGGTGCTCCTCAAGTATCATACCGTGAAACATTCCGTACTTCTGCTCAAGTAGAAGGTAAGTTCGTTCGCCAATCCGGTGGTCGTGGACAATTCGGTCATGTATGGATTGAATTCTCCCCTAACGAAGAAGGAAAAGGCTTCGAATTTGAAAATGGAATTGTGGGTGGGGTTGTTCCTCGTGAATATGTCCCTGCTGTACAAGCTGGTCTTGAAGATTCAATGGCAAACGGTGTACTTGCTGGCTACCCATTAATCGACGTTAAAGCAAGACTATTTGACGGTTCTTACCATGATGTTGACTCGAGTGAGATGGCATTTAAAATTGCAGCTTCTATGGCACTTAAAAACGCTGTGAAAAAATGTAACCCTGTATTGCTTGAGCCACTCATGAAAGTTGAAGTCGTAATCCCTGAGGAATACCTTGGCGATATCATGGGTGATATTACATCACGTCGTGGACGCGTTGAAGGAATGGAAGCACGCGGAAACGCACAAGTTGTAAAAGCATTCGTTCCTCTTGCTGAAATGTTTGGTTATGCAACATCACTTCGTTCTAATACTCAAGGTCGCGGAACTTATACAATGTTCTTTGATCACTATGAGGAAGTACCAAAATCTATTTCAGAAGAAATTATCAAAAAAAATAGCGGTCAATAATTGATTTTAAATCATTAATCAAGTATAACTACTATTAGATATGCTTTAAGGGCCGCTTTAAAATTACTTGTTCTAATTTTAAAGCGTCTCTCATACTTATAATTTTTCTTAAATAAAAGGAGGATTTTCAAATGGCTAAAGCTAAATTTGATCGTTCCAAAGAACATGCTAATATTGGTACTATCGGTCACGTTGACCATGGTAAAACAACTCTTACAGCTGCGATTACAACTGTTATGGCAAAGCGCGGCGGCGGTGAAGCTAAAGGTTATGACATGATCGACAACGCTCCAGAAGAGCGCGAGCGTGGTATTACAATCTCTACTTCTCACGTTGAATATGAAACTGAAAAACGTCACTATGCACACGTTGACTGCCCAGGACATGCTGACTATGTTAAAAACATGATCACTGGTGCTGCTCAAATGGACGGAGCAATCCTTGTTGTTTCTGCTGCTGACGGCCCAATGCCACAAACTCGTGAGCATATCCTACTTTCTCGTAACGTAGGTGTTCCTTACATCGTTGTATTCATGAACAAATGTGACATGGTTGACGATGAAGAACTTCTTGAGTTAGTAGAAATGGAGATTCGTGATCTTCTTTCTGAATATGACTTCCCTGGCGACGACATTCCTGTTGTTAAAGGTTCTGCTCTTAGAGCTCTTGAGGGAGACCCAGCATGGGAAGAAAAAATCATTGAATTAATGGACGCTGTTGATGACTACGTTCCAACTCCAGAACGTGACACTGACAAACCATTCATGATGCCTGTAGAGGACGTATTCTCTATCACAGGTCGTGGTACAGTTGCTACTGGACGTGTAGAGCGTGGACAAGTTAAAGTCGGTGAAGAAGTTGAAATCATCGGTCTTCAAGAAGAATCAAGAAAAGTTGTTGTAACTGGAGTTGAAATGTTCCGTAAGCTTCTTGACTTTGCAGAAGCTGGAGACAACATCGGTGCACTTCTTCGTGGGGTTGCTCGTGAAGATATCCAACGTGGTCAAGTATTAGCTAAGCCTGGTACAATCACACCACACACTAACTTCAAAGCAGAAGTTTATGTTTTGTCTAAAGAAGAAGGTGGACGTCATACTCCATTCTTCACAAACTATCGCCCTCAGTTCTACTTCCGTACTACTGACGTAACTGGAATCGTTCATCTTCCAGAAGGAGTAGAAATGGTAATGCCTGGTGACAACATTGAAATGACTGTTGAATTAATTTCTCCAATCGCAATCGAAGACGGAACTCGTTTCTCTATTCGTGAAGGTGGACGTACAGTTGGTTCTGGCGTTGTATCAGTAATCGAAAAGTAATAACGTTAAAAAGCAGCAAGGAAACTCGTTTCCCGCTGCTTTTTTTTGCATTTTATCATATTGACCAAAACTGCTTTTGGGTGAAAATATAGATGGAACAGTTTAAAAACCTATTCCTTAAACCAACCGGCTGAGATAGAGTTTGAATAGCTTCATGAACAACGGTGTTTGTCACAATTGCTGTTCGATTGTTCTAGACAACTAGAATTATTTGACCGCGAAGAGCTTTCGACGCCGCTAAACAAAACTAGACCATGTTGACTTATCGTGGAAAGGGATGGAGGAATCCACTAGTCGATAGGACGCTGCAGGAAGAAACAGATGTGAGCATCCACGGTGCTTGTAGTGCCTATGGGTTTTCCTGTGACCGTATTACAGTGGGAGTAATCGCCTTCCACTCCATGCCACCAAATCAACAAAGAACTTTAAACGGTTTGAATTAATTTCTTTTGCTTTAGTTTACGCATGATCACCCCGTGAGATGGCGAAAAGAGTAAAGCAAGAATAAACAATCCGCCAGCGACACAAATCATACTCCCTGCAATAGAGGCGTCTAATAAACTGGCTATATAATAACCAAGAATGGAACTAGAGCAACCGATGATAACTGTGTATACTATCATTCGACTTAGTTTTTCTGTCAATAGATACGCTGTTGCGGGTGGCACAACAAGCATTCCAACTACTAGAATTGCTCCAACACTTTCAAATGAAGCCACAGTTGTAATTGAAACAAGTCCCATTAGTAAATAATGAAATAAAGCAACAGGAATTCCTACTGCCGCAGCCATTGCTGGGTCGAAGGAACATATTTTAAACTGTTTATAAAATAAAGAAATAAAAATGATACTAAGTAACAAGGAGAGGCCGACACCCCATACAGCCTTCGGGCCAATGTCCAGACCCATAAAATCAATCGTATTCCACGGTACATATGCTATTTCGCCATAAAGTACACAATCTAGATCCAAATCAATATCCCTTGTGTATAAGCTGATGAGGACAATACCAACTGCAAACAATGCCGTAAATACAACTCCAATCGAAGCATCTGACTGGACACCGCTTTGGGTGAATAGTTGGATTAAAAATACGGTAATGAGGCCGATTATTGCTGCTCCAAACAGCATGACCAATGAGTCTCTTGAACCGCTAATAAGAAAGGCGATGACGATGCCTGGAAGGACAGCGTGACTGATTGCATCTCCAATCATTGCCATTTTTCGTAAAACAAGAAAACACCCAACAAGACCACATGCACTTGCCACCAATGCTCCGGTTAAAATGATCCAAAAAGCACTCACACCGTCCTCTCCTTTCCTTTTAATTTATGTCTGGCTGTTTTTAGGGCACGTTTCGCTAAGATGTGAATTAGGAGTTTAGATAAGAGTCCTCTACGAGGAGCGAATATGACTGAAATAATAAAAAATACAGTTGCAGCGAGGACGATGATTGGACCAGTTGGCAAGTTGTTGCCAGTAGCACTTATATACGTTCCAGCAAAACCACTAAGTGCTCCAAAGATTCCGGACAAAAACACCATGGCACTTAGTTTTTCAGTCCAGTATCTGGCAGATACCGCAGGTGTAATAAGCAAGGCAGACATCAGCACCACACCGACTGCTTGGATTCCAATTACAACTGCCATTACAATAAGAAGCATGATTAACTGTTCTAAAAAAGCAACAGGAAATCCCATCCCTCTAGCAAAACCTGGGTCAAAACTTGTAATTTTAAATTCTTTAAATAAAAGCATACATATGCTGATTAGGACTGCTGATGCGATTGCCATTATGATAACATCCGATAGTACTAAAGCAGCCGCTTGCCCAAATAAGAATTTATCTAAGCCACTTTGATTTCCAGCACCACTATGTTGAATCTCGGTAAGGAGAACGATACCAAGCCCAAAAAAAACGGTAAGGACAATTGCTAATGCAGAATCCTGTTTAATTCTAGTATGGCGGGTAATAAACCCGATTCCAAATGTTGCAATGATACCTGCAACAGATGCACCAATTAAAAAGAAGAACACTGATTTTGACCCTGTTAGCATAAAGGCAATGCAAACGCCAGGGAGAGCAGCGTGAGATAAGGCATCTCCCATTAATGATTGTTTACGCAAATAAGCAAAACTTCCAATTACTCCACTGCATAATCCGAGCAACATACTGCCAAATAAAATCCACTGTGTATTTGGATCTAAAAATATTTTTAAGCTTTCGAGCATTTTCTTCACCCTACCTTTAAGTAATGATCAGTGAGGATTGATTATCGTTTTCCAGCATGGCAAGTTTCCCCCCATATGTTTGCTGTAATTTTTCAGAAGTAAATACACTATTTGTCGGTCCAAAAGCTTTCAATTCTATGTTTAATAAAAGCACCCAGTCAAAATAATCTTTAACTGTTGCAAGATCGTGGTGAACAACAAGCACTGTTTTTCCCTCTGCTTTTAATTCATTTAATAGTGTAATAATAGCTTTTTCTGTTGCTGCATCAACACCGACAAAGGGTTCATCCATAAAATACAACTTCGCATCTTGTGCAAGCGCTCTAGCTAAAAAGATACGTTGCTGCTGACCACCAGATAGTTGACTTATTTGTCTTGAAGCAAAGTCAGTCATTCCAACTTTATTCAAACATTCCATTGCAAACTCTTTTTCTGCTCGACCTGGCCTTTTCACCCAGCCTAAGTGCCCATATCGCCCCATCATCACTACATCTAGAGCATTCGTAGGAAAGTCCCAGTCTACAGATTCTCGTTGTGGTACATATCCTACGATTTTTCGTTGTTGTTTATAGGGACGGTTGTAAATTTTAACTGATCCTGATAAACGGGGAATTAAACCAAGAGCAGCTTTGATTAATGTAGACTTACCTGCGCCATTTGGTCCTATAATCCCAATCAACTTGCCTTCCGGTACTTCAAATGAAATATTCCGAAGTACCGGTTTTTTTTGATAAGCTACTGATAAATCGTGAATTTTTAATGGGGAATTCATATTCCTTCCTCCTTTTTAATTCCTTAGTCTATTCAACTATTTAAGAGCGCCAACAATTGTATTTACATTATGGCGAACCATTCCAATGTAAGTACCTTCTGGGGTTCCATCTTCACCCAAAGCATCTGAGAATAATTCTCCGCCAATCTCTACGTTATGTCCTTTTTCTCTTGCGCCTTGGATTACAGCATCAATAGCCTTACGAGGAACACTAGATTCAATAAATACAGCTTTAATTTCGTTTTCTACTAAATAATTGCGTAGATCGATCAAATCTTTCGTGCCTGCTTCTGATGCAGTGCTAATTCCTTGTAACCCCATAACTTTAATTCCGTAAGCATCTCCTAAATATCCAAAAGCATCATGTGCTGTTACAAGTACTCGCCCCGATTCAGGGATGGAGGCGATTTTTTCTCTAACTTCACTATCAAGTTCTTCTAATTGATTTATATAATTTGCAGCATTTTCTTGATAAACTTCCTTATTAACTGGATCGTATTCAATTAAGGCATCGCGAATGCTTTCTGTTACTTTCATCCAATGCGCCACATTGAACCAAATATGTGGATCAAACTCCGTTCCCATATTTTCATCTCCTAAACGTAGAGTTGAACGATCTATATTATCCGATACTGCAACGATAGGTTTCTTTTTCGCCAATCTTTCAAATATTTCAACCATCTTCCCCTCAAGATGCAGCCCGTTATAAAAGATGATGTCCGCTTGATCCAGTTTTTTGATATCTCCTTGAGACGCTTTATATAAATGTGGGTCTACGCCGGAGCCCATGAGTCCTATAACATTTACATGTTCTCCGCCAACTTCCTTAACTACATCAGAAATCATTCCAATTGTTGTTGTGACATTTACTTTACCTTCGTTACTTTTAGAAGTTTCTTTGGCAGATGAACATGCAGTCATTGTAAAGGTCGCAAATAATAAAGTTAACACTAAAAAAAAGAAACTCATTTTGGAACCTGCTTTTAGCTTTTTTTTCATCTTTCAATTCTCCTACTTTCTTCTTTTTTTAAAGTTAGTCTGCACGCTAAATTATTAGCCTTGTAAAATTAATATAACCTACGGACAAAAAGTTTCCTTTAGGCAACTTTATATTCATAGTATCCAAACGTTTATTATTTGTAAACAGTTTTTTTAACAAAAAACCTCCGTTATTTCGACTGTTATCTTGGGACTAAAAACTTTATAATAAGGAATGTTTTTGGATTTACCAAAAAATCTTCTATTGAAAATGGCGGTTCACATCTGTATAATAAAACAGGTGCAAAAAAGATTGATTTTATTCATTTAATATTGCATTGGCTTAATAATCTATGTATAATGAATAATGTTGGTTTTTGACTGCAATGATGTGGAAGGTTGCTGACACACCCGGCCGCTTTGCCATGGCGAGTGTGTGGGAAATTTTCACGGAGTATGTCTATTTCAAAAATAGGCGATAAAGGAGGGAAAGTAATGGCAAAACAAAAAATCCGTATCAGATTAAAGGCTTATGATCATAGAATTCTTGATCAATCAGCTGAAAAGATCGTAGAAACTGCAAAACGTTCAGGTGCAAATGTCTCAGGGCCAATTCCATTGCCAACTGAGAAAACTGTTTACACAATTCTTCGTGCGGTGCACAAATACAAGGATTCTCGTGAGCAGTTTGAAATGCGCACACATAAACGTCTAATTGATATTATCAATCCTACACCACAAACTGTAGATTCATTGATGAGATTAGACTTGCCATCTGGCGTTGACATTGAAATTAAATTATAATCAATAAATTATATTGGAAATCAGGAGGTGTGACTCATGACCAAAGGAATCTTAGGAAGAAAGATCGGAATGACGCAGGTTTTTGCTGAAAATGGTGAACTAATCCCTGTAACAGTAATCGAAGCGGCTCCAAACGTTGTTCTTCAAAAGAAAACAGTTGAAACTGATGGATATGAAGCAGTCCAGCTTGGATTTGAAGACAAGCGTGAAAAGCTTGCTAACAAACCAGAAAAAGGGCGTTTTGCTAAAGCAAACACTGCACCTAAGCGCTTCGTCCGTGAATTTAACGGAATTAATTTAGATGAGTTTGAAGTTGGTCAAGAAGTCAAGGTAGATATTTTCGCTGAGGGCGATTTAGTAGATGTAACAGGAATTTCAAAAGGTAAAGGATTCCAAGGTGTAATTAAACGCCACGGACAATCTCGCGGACCTATGTCCCACGGTTCTCGTTACCATCGTAGACCAGGATCTATGGGAGCAGTTGATCCAGCACGCGTATTTAAACAAAAAGCTTTGCCAGGACGTACAGGTGGAGAAAGAATTACAATTCAAAACCTTCCTATTGTAAAGGTTGATACAGAACGTAACCTTATTTTAGTAAAAGGTAATGTTCCAGGACCTAAAAAAGCAATGCTTGAAGTCAAAACAGGAATTAAAGTGAAATAAATATCGTTTAAGGAAAGGAGGAAATAGGAATGCCTAAAGTAGCATTATATAACCAAGCTGGATCCAAGGTTGGTGAAATCGAACTTAGTGAATCCATTTTTGGTATCGAACCTAATAACCATGTGTTATTTGAAGCGATTGTTATGCAAAGAGCTTCATTAAGACAAGGAACATCAAAAGTAAAAACCCGTTCTGAAGTACGCGGTGGCGGACGCAAGCCGTGGCGTCAAAAAGGAACAGGCCGTGCTCGCCAAGGTTCCATCCGTTCACCACAATGGCGCGGAGGTGGAACAGTATTTGGTCCAGTTCCACGCAGCTACAGCTACAAACTTCCTAAGAAAGTTCGTCGCTTAGCTATTAAATCAGCACTTTCTGCTAAAGTTTTAGAAGAGAGCGTAGTAGTATTAGAGTCATTAAACTTTGAAGCTCCAAAAACTAAAGAGTTCGTTAGCGTGCTTTCTAATCTTCCAGTTGGAAAAAAAGCACTAGTTGTAACGGAAGCTCTTAATGAGAATGTAGCTTTATCTGCAAGAAACATTCCTGGAGTAACAGTTGTTGACGCAAGCAATATTTCTGTATTGGATGTTGTAGGTCACAACACATTGGTCATTACTAAAGCCGCAGTCGAAAAAGTAGAGGAGGTGCTTGGATAATGGATGCACGTGATGTATTGAAGCGCCCCGTTATCACAGAACGATCTACTGATATAATGGTCGATAAAAAATATACGTTCGAAGTGGACGTAAAGGCGAATAAAACACAAGTGAAGGATGCAGTTGAAAGCATCTTCGGAGTGAAGGTTGAAAAAGTAAACATAATGAACTACAAAGGTAAGTTTAAGCGTATGGGCCGTTTCGGTGGCTATACAAACAAACGCCGTAAAGCTGTAGTTACATTAACGAAAGACAGCAAGGAAATCGAATTATTCGAAGTATAATTATGTTGTGAAAAAAAGTTAAGAGGAGGGAAAAAAATGGCGATCAAAAAGTACAAACCTACCTCAAACGGACGTCGTAATATGACAGCTTTAGATTTTTCTGAAATCACTACTGATTCACCAGAAAAGTCATTACTAGAGCCTCTTCATAGAAAAGGCGGTCGTAACAACCAAGGTAGAACTACAGTTCGCTTTCGCGGCGGTGGTCATAAGCGTCAATACCGTATCATCGACTTTAAAAGAACTAAAGACGGTATACCAGGACGCGTTGCTACAATCGAGTATGATCCAAACCGTTCCGCTAATATTGCACTAATTAACTATCATGATGGTGAAAAACGTTATATATTGGCACCTAAAAACTTAAAAGTCGGCATGGAAGTTATGTCTGGACCAGACGCTGACATTAAAGTAGGAAATGCACTTCCACTTGCTAACATCCCTGTTGGTACAGTTGTGCATAACATCGAATTAAAACCAGGTAAAGGTGGACAATTAGTCCGTTCTGCAGGTACTTCTGCACAAGTTCTTGGTAAAGAAGGAACAAAATATGTGTTAGTTCGTTTGAACTCTGGTGAGGTTCGCATGATCCTTGCAACTTGCCGTGCATCAATTGGTCAAGTAGGAAACGAACAACATGAACTAGTAAACATCGGTAAAGCAGGTCGTTCTCGTTGGTTGGGCAAACGTCCACACGTACGCGGATCTGTTATGAACCCTAATGACCATCCACACGGTGGTGGTGAAGGTCGTACACCAATCGGACGTAAAACTCCTGTTACACCTTGGGGTAAACCAACTCTTGGTTACAAAACTCGTAAAAAAGCGAACAAATCAGATAAATTTATTGTACGCCGCCGTAAAAAATAACGCGATTAATCTACGGTTCATTGAGAGGACCGTAGTGCAATCACGAAGGGAGGTTCAACCATGGGTCGCAGCCTAAAAAAAGGGCCTTTTGTAGATGAGCACTTAATGAAAAAAGTAGAAAACTTGAACGAAAGTGATAAGAAACAAGTTGTTAAAACTTGGTCTCGCCGTTCAACTATTTTTCCAAGCTTCGTAGGACATACGATTGCTGTCTATGATGGCCGCAAACATGTACCTGTATATGTCAGTGAAGATATGGTAGGCCATAAGCTTGGTGAGTTTGCACCAACGCGCGCATACAAAGGTCATGCCGCTGATGATAAAAAAACAAGACGCTAATGAGAGGAGGGCATCCTGATGCAAGCTAAAGCTGTTGCAAGAACAGTTCGAATTGCTCCTCGTAAAGCACGTTTAGTAGTTGATCTTATTCGAGGAAAGCAAGTGGGCGAAGCAGTTGCAATTTTGAAGTTAACACCGAAAGCTGCCTCCCCAATCGTAGAAAAACTTTTAAAGTCTGCTGTAGCTAACGCAGAACACAATTATGATATGGACATAAATAATCTTTTAGTGTCCGCGGCTTATGTTGACGAAGGTCCAACAATGAAACGTTTCCGTCCGCGTGCACAAGGTCGTGCGAGCCAAATTAACAAACGCACAAGCCACATTACTATCGTGGTATCAGAAAAGAAGGAGGGATAATTAGTGGGTCAAAAAGTAAATCCAATCGGTATGCGTATTGGCGTAATCCGTGACTGGGAATCCAAATGGTACGCTGACAAAGATTACGCAACTTTATTACACGAAGATATTAAAATTCGTGAGTATATTACTAAACGTTTGTCTGACGCTTCCGTTTCAAGTGTTGAAATTGAGCGTGCTGCAAATCGCGTTAACGTTACTATCCACACTGCTAAGCCAGGTATGGTTATCGGAAAAGGTGGAAGCGAAGTTGAAGCATTGCGTAAAGCATTGAACGAACTAACAAACAAACGTGTACACATTAATATTATTGAAATTAAAAAAGCAGATCTTGATGCGAAGCTCGTAGCAGAAAACATTGCACGTCAATTGGAAAATCGTGTATCTTTCCGTCGTGCTCAAAAACAAGCGATCCAACGCACAATGCGTGCAGGAGCTCTTGGTATTAAAACTCAAGTATCCGGCCGTCTTGGTGGAGCGGATATTGCTCGTGCTGAACATTATAGCGAAGGAACAGTTCCACTTCATACACTTCGCGCTGACATCGACTATGCACATGCTGAAGCAGATACAACTTACGGCAAGCTCGGCGTTAAAGTATGGATTTATCGTGGAGAGGTCCTTCCAGAAAAGAAAAAATCTGTGGAAGGAGGAAAATAATCATGTTAATGCCTAAACGCGTTAAGTATCGTCGCGAACATCGCGGTAAAATGCGTGGTCGTGCAAAAGGCGGTACAGAAGTTGCATTTGGCGAATTTGGCTTACAAGCTCTAGAAGCTTCTTGGATTACGAATCGTCAAATTGAAGCCGCAAGGATTGCGATGACTCGTTTCATGAAACGTGGCGGTAAAGTTTGGATTAAAATTTTCCCTCACAAACCATATACAGCAAAACCTCTAGAAGTTCGGATGGGTTCCGGTAAAGGTGCTCCTGAAGGATGGGTTGCAGTAGTAAAACCTGGCAAAATCATGTTTGAAATTGCTGGTGTATCAGAAGAGGTGGCACGTGAAGCGCTTCGTCTTGCTGCGCACAAACTTCCTATTAAGTGTAAGTTTGTAAAACGAGAAGAAATTGGTGGTGAACGTAATGAAGGCTAAAGAAATCCGTGACTTAACCACTGCCGAATTAGAACAAAACGTAAAGTCATTGAAGGAAGAATTGTTTAACCTTCGCTTCCAATTAGCTACTGGGCAACTTGAAAACACTGCCCGTCTTCGCGAAGTTCGCAAAGATATTGCACGTATGAAAACTGTGATTCGTGAAAGAGAGCTCGAAGTTAATAATCGATAATCGGAGAGGAGGTTTGCGGAATGAGTGAACGCAACCAGCGTAAAGTGTATACAGGACGCGTTGTTTCCGACAAGATGGATAAAACCGTAACTGTTATGGTTGAAACATACAAAAAGCATTCATTATACGGCAAGCGCGTAAAGTACTCTAAAAAATTCAAAGCTCATGATGAGCAAAATGAAGCTAAAGTTGGCGATGTAGTACGTATCATGGAAACACGCCCACTTTCAGCAACTAAACGTTTCCGTTTAATTGAGGTTGTTGAGAAAGCAGTCATTATTTAATTTATTGTTTCGGATATAAGTGTTCCGAAGGGAGGTAAACTAGATGATTCAACAAGAATCTCGTTTAAAAGTGGCTGACAACTCTGGTGCACGTGAAGTTTTAACAATCAAAGTCCTAGGTGGATCCGGTCGTAAGACTGCAAACATTGGCGACATTATCGTATGTACAGTAAAACAAGCAACACCAGGCGGCGTTGTCAAAAAAGGTGACGTAGTAAAAGCTGTTATCGTTCGTACAAAAAGCGGTGCACGCCGTGCGGATGGCTCTTATATCAAGTTCGATGAAAATGCATGTGTTATTATTCGTGATGACAAAGCTCCTCGTGGAACTCGTATCTTTGGACCAGTCGCTCGCGAACTTCGTGATAACAATTTTATGAAAATCGTATCTTTAGCACCAGAAGTTCTTTAATAAATTTAGATTCACTAAAGTCAAGGAGGTGCGATTCGATGCATGTTAAAAAAGGTGACAAAGTAATGGTCATCACAGGCAAAGACAAAGGGAAAACTGGCACAGTGTTAGCTGCATTCCCTAAAAAGGACCGTGTGCTTGTTGAAGGTGTGAACATTGTAAAAAAACATTCAAAGCCTTCTCAAGATAATCCACAAGGTGGAATCATCAGTAAAGAAGCAGCAATCCATGTTTCTAACGTGATGGTGCTTGACCCAAAAACAAATGAACCAACTCGCGTTGGTTATGACGTAGTTGATGGCAAAAAAGTCCGTGTAGCTAAAAAATCAGGTGTAGCATTAGATAAATAGTTCATTGATGAAGGGAGGTACACTACATGAACCGCCTAAAGGAAAAGTATCAAAAAGAAGTAACTCCTGCTCTTATGAGCAAGTTCAATTATAAATCGATTATGGAAGTACCGAAAATCGAAAAAATCATTATCAATACTGGTGTTGGCGACGCTGTACAAAATGCAAAAGTTTTAGACAATGCAGTTGAAGAACTTAGCATTATCACAGGTCAAAAACCAGTTGTTACAAGAGCAAAAAAATCAATCGCAGGATTCCGCCTACGTGAAGGTATGCCAATTGGCGCTAAAGTTACACTTCGCGGAGAGCGTATGTATGAGTTTTTTGACAAACTAGTTTCTGTTTCCCTTCCACGTGTACGTGACTTCCGTGGAATTTCTAAGAAGGCATTCGACGGTCGTGGAAACTATACACTAGGTGTTAAAGAACAACTCATCTTCCCTGAAATTGATTATGATAAAGTGAGCAAAGTTCGTGGTATGGACATCGTAATTGTTACAACTGCGAACACAGATGAAGAAGCTCGTGAATTATTAACTGCATTTGGAATGCCGTTCCAAAAGTAATCGCTAAATAAGGGAGGCGAAAACGTGGCTAAAAAATCTATGATCGTAAAGCAGAAACGTACTCAAAAGTTTAAAGTGCAGGAATACACTCGTTGCGAACGTTGCGGCCGTCCACATTCCGTCATTCGTAAATTTAAACTTTGCCGTATTTGTTTCCGTGAACTAGCTTATAAGGGTCAAATTCCTGGCGTTAAAAAAGCCAGCTGGTAAGACCGAATTTGGGAAGGAGGTAAAATAAATGGTTATGACTGATCCAATTGCAGATTTGCTTACACGCATCCGCAACGCGAATATGGTCCGACATGAGAAGTTGGAAATTCCTGCTTCTAACATTAAAAAAGATATCGCAGAAATCCTTAAACGTGAAGGTTTCGTACGTGATGTTGAATATATCGAAGACAACAAGCAAGGCATCATCCGCATTTTCTTAAAATATGGTGCCAATAATGAGCGAGTAATTACTGGCTTAAAGCGTATTAGTAAACCAGGTTTACGTGTTTACGCAAAAGCAAACGAGGTTCCTAAAGTACTAAACGGTCTTGGTATCGCACTTGTATCTACATCACAAGGTGTATTATCTGACAAGGAAGCAAGAGCGAAGCAAGTTGGCGGAGAAGTACTCGCATACGTGTGGTAATATTTTTTTGAAGAACGGAGGTGCAAGAAAATGTCTCGTATTGGTAAAAAACCAATTGAAATCCCTGCAGGCGTAACAGTAGTTAAAGATGGTTCAACTGTTACTGTTAAAGGTCCTAAAGGTGAATTAACAAATACATTCAATTCAGATATCCAAATCAATATTGAAGATAACATCATCAACGTTACTCGTCCTTCAGAAGCTAAAGAACATCGTTCCCTTCACGGAACAACTCGTTCCCTTCTTTCAAACATGGTAGAAGGAGTTTCTAAAGGTTATGAAAAAACGTTGGAACTAGTTGGGGTTGGATACCGTGCACAAAAACAAGGAAGTAAGCTTGTTTTAAACGTAGGTTATTCTCATCCTGTTGAATTCGAACCAGAGGCAGGTCTTGAAATCGAAGTTCCTGCAAACACAAAAATTATTGTTAAGGGCTATAACAAAGAAAAAGTTGGTGCCCTAGCATCTAATATCCGTGCTGTTCGTCCTCCAGAGCCTTATAAAGGTAAAGGAATCCGCTATGAAGGCGAAAATGTTCGACGCAAAGAAGGTAAGACGGGTAAATAATGCGGCTTAGGCTACTTGAAAGGAGTGACTCGTAATGATCACTAAGCAAGATAAGAACAAAGTACGTCAAAAAAGACATGCACGTGTACGTTCTAAATTAAGTGGAACTGAATTGCGTCCTCGTTTAAACGTATATCGTTCTAATAAAAACATCTACGCTCAATTAATCGATGATGAAAACGGCGTAACATTGGCTAGCGCTTCTACACTTGATAAAGAATTGAACATCGAGTCTGCAGGTAATGTTGAAGCGGCTCAAAAAGTAGGAGCTCTAATCGCGAAAAGAGCAGTAGATAAAGGATTTAAAGCAGTTGTATTTGACCGTGGCGGTTATTTATACCACGGACGTGTAAAAGCTTTAGCAGAAGCTGCACGTGAAAACGGCCTTGAATTTTAATCGAAAAAGGAGGGACAAAATAGATGCGTCAAATCGATGCTAACAAACTTGAACTTGAAGAACGCGTAGTTACAGTAAACCGTGTAGCAAAGGTTGTAAAAGGTGGACGTCGTTTCCGTTTTACAGCACTTGTAGTAGTCGGTGATAAAAATGGTCATGTTGGTTTTGGTACTGGGAAAGCACAAGAAGTTCCAGATGCAATCCGCAAGGCAATTGAAGATGCTAAGAAAAACCTCATCGTAGCTCCAATCGTAGGAACGACTATTCCTCACGAAATTATCGGACGTTTTGGCGGTGGACAGATCCTACTTAAGCCAGCTAGTGAAGGTACAGGAGTTATCGCAGGTGGACCAGTCCGTGCGGTACTTGAACTTGCTGGTGTATCTGATATCACTTCTAAATCACTCGGTTCTAGCACACCAATCAATATGGTTCGCGCAACAATCGAAGGAATCAAAAATTTAAAACGTGCTGAGGACGTTGCGAAATTACGTAATAAAACAGTAGAAGAACTATTAGGTTAAGGAGGGGAATCAAATGGCGAATAAATTAGCAATTACCCTCACAAAGAGCTTAATTGGTCGTACTGAAGGCCAACGTGAAACTGTCAAAGCACTAGGACTTCGTAAATTGCATCAAACAGTTGAGCACAACGATACTGAAGCAATTCGCGGAATGATCAATAAAGTTTCTCATTTAGTCACTGTAACAGAGCAGTAATCTATTTCGAAAAATAAGGAGGTGCCAACTATGAAACTTCATGAGCTAAAACCTGCTGAAGGTTCCCGCAAAGAGCGCAACCGTGTTGGGCGAGGCATCGGTTCAGGCAATGGAAAAACTGCTGGTAAAGGTCATAAAGGACAAAATGCACGTTCTGGTGGCGGTGTACGTCTAGGATTTGAAGGTGGTCAAACACCATTATTCCAACGTTTACCAAAGCGCGGTTTTACGAATATTAACCGTAAAGAATATGCTATCGTGAACCTTGATGAATTAAATCGCTTTGAAGACGGTACGGAAGTAACTCCAGAACTTCTGATCGAAACAGGTGTTGTACGCAATGAAAAATCCGGAGTAAAAATTCTTGCTAAAGGCAACATCGAGAAAAAGCTTACTGTAAAAGCGAACAAATTCTCCTCTGCTGCTAAAGAGGCGATTGAAGCTGCCGGCGGTAAAACTGAGGTGATCTAATTAATGTTTCGGACAATCTCCAATTTTATGCGCGTAGGTGATATTAGAAGAAAAATTCTATTCACCTTGTTAATGTTAGTTGTATTTCGTTTAGGTGCTTTTATACCTGTTCCAAATGTAGATGCTAGAGTGCTTCAGATGCAAGATCAAGCAAGTCTGTTTGGCTTCATGAATATTTTTGGTGGTGGGGCACTTAAAAACTTCTCTATTTTTGCAATGGGGATAATGCCTTACATTACAGCATCTATTATTGTACAGCTATTACAGATGGATGTTGTACCAAAATTCACGGAATGGTCCAAACAAGGTGAAGTTGGTAGACGTAAACTTGCTCAGTTTACACGCTACTTTACGATTGTTCTTGCTTTGATTCAGGCAGTAGGTATGTCATTTGGCTTTAATCGAATGACAGGTTTACAACTCATCCAAAACCCTAGCTTTGGCACATATGTCATTATTGCCATTGTGCTTACAGCAGGAACTGCGTTTCTTATGTGGCTTGGGGAAGAAATAACATCTAAAGGTGTTGGCAACGGAATCTCAATTATCATCTT
Source organism: Lederbergia wuyishanensis (assembly GCF_022900255.1). Classification (GTDB taxonomy): domain Bacteria; phylum Bacillota; class Bacilli; order Bacillales; family Bacillaceae_C; genus Lederbergia; species Lederbergia wuyishanensis. The sequence continues at coordinate 62,740 of NZ_JALIRM010000016.1, read as the reverse complement.
TGCAGGGATTGTTGCAGGTATTCCAAACGCAGTTAATCAGATATATGCCCAGCAGCTTCAAGGTGCAGGAGAGCGGCTATTTCTTAACATTGTAATTATGCTGCTTATTATTCTTGCTATTATTGCAATCATAGTAGGTGTTGTTTTTGTTCAACAGGCATTGCGCAAAATTCCAATCCAATATGCAAAACGTATGGATGGACGCAGTCCAGTTGGAGGACAGAATACACACTTGCCAATGAGGGTAAACGCAGCTGGAGTTATTCCAGTTATTTTTGCGAGTGCATTTATGGTGACTCCGCAAACAATTGCTACTTTTTTTGGATCGGGTGATGTAGCTAGCACCATTCAATATATTTTCGATCATACGAAACCAATTGGAATGGTGATATATTTTGCACTCATCCTTGCTTTCACATATTTTTATGCATTTGTTCAAGTGAACCCTGAACAAGTTGCTGAAAATTTAAAGAAACAAGGCGGATATATTCCAGGTATACGACCAGGGAAAAACACCCAAGAGTACTTAACGAGAGTTTTATATCGTTTAACCTTTGTTGGTGCACTTTTCCTAGCGTTAATCTCAATATTACCTGTCTTCTTCATTAAATTTGCAGGCTTGCCTCAATCCGCACAAATTGGTGGAACGAGTCTCTTGATCGTCGTAGGGGTTGCACTAGAAACAATGAAACAATTGGAAGCCCAGCTGGTGAAGCGTCACTATAAAGGCTTCATTAAATAATCGAAGTGGATTTAGGAACAAGCAGATTGTTCCTGAACCCATTTAGATGTCGGGGGCGGTACAGATGAATTTAGTACTAATGGGCCTTCCTGGTGCAGGGAAAGGCACACAGGCCGATAAGATCGTAGAAAAATATGGGGTTCCTCATATTTCTACAGGCGATATGTTTCGTGCTGCCATGAAAGAGGGTACGGAACTAGGTCTAAAAGCCAAATCCTTTATGGATAAAGGCGAGCTCGTTCCGGATGAGGTTACGATTGGTATCGTCCGTGAACGATTAAGTAAGAATGATTGCGAAAATGGCTTTCTATTGGATGGTTTTCCTAGAACAGTTGCTCAAGCGGAAGCTCTAGAAAAAATCTTAGCTGAAATTAGCAAAAAAATAGATTATGTCATTAACATACAAGTGGATCAAAGTATTTTGATGGAACGCCTCACTGGCCGACGCATTTGCAAAAGCTGTGGAGCTACTTATCATCTTGTATTTAATCCACCCACTGAACCGGGTATTTGCGATCGTTGTGGCGGAGAGCTTTACCAACGCCAAGATGATAACGCAGAAACTGTTCAAAATCGTCTCGAAGTCAACATGAAGCAGACACAACCTCTTCTTGATTTTTATCAAGGAAAAGGTTATTTGAAAAATATCAATGGAGAGCAACATATTGATCAAGTATACTCAGACATTGATTTACTGCTAAAAGGTTTGATATAATGATTATTTGTAAAACCCCTCGTGAGATTGAAATCATGAGAGAAGCTGGCAGAATTGTTGCGTTGACCCATCAGGAGCTACAAAAGCATATTCAGCCAGGTATTACAACAAAAGAACTCGATGCCATTGCGGAAAAGTTCATTACGCGTCTAGGTGCAATTCCTTCTTTCAAAGGTTACAATGGCTTTCCCGGCAGCGTATGTGCGTCCGTCAATGAAGAACTTGTTCATGGAATCCCAGGAAAACGGGTTTTGAAAGATGGCGACATTATCAGCCTTGATATTGGAGCCGAACTTAACGGTTATCATGGAGATTCTGCTTGGACCTATCCTGTCGGAAACATCAATGCAGAAGCAAAAAAACTTCTCGACGTCACAGAAAAATCTCTCTATCTTGGCTTAGAAGAGGCAAAGCCGAGTGTACGTCTTTCTAATATATCTTATGCGATTCAAACATATGTAGAATCCAATGGTTTTTCGATTGTCCGAGAATATGTAGGACATGGGATTGGCCAGAATTTACATGAGGATCCGCAAATTCCTCACTACGGTCCACCAAATAAAGGTCCGCGCTTAAGACCCGGAATGGTGCTTTGCATTGAACCGATGGTAAACGCAGGCAGCCGCTATGTTAGAACATTGGCGGATGATTGGACTGTTGTAACAGTAGATGGCAAAATATGTGCACATTTTGAACATACTATTGCCATTACAGATACTGGTTACGAGATTTTAACAAGAATTTAAGCGTAGGTGATCTGGTTGAATGAGTCTGATTCGACCCCCCGTATAGGTCAAATTGTGCTTATCAATAAGGGACGAGACGCAGGACAATTCGCGGTTATTATCCAACACATCGATGAACGGTTTGTTCTAATTGCGGATGGGGATAAAAGAAAGTTCGATAGTCCTAAAAAGAAGAACATCCAACATCTAACGTGTTACGACTATGTTTCTATGGAAGTTCAAAACAGTTTAATGGAAGCTGGTAGAGTTACGAACGGGAAACTTAGATGGGCACTTGGTAAATTTGTAGAAGAGGAACTGGATGTTTTAGAGAAGGGAGATAGCTTTGATGGCGAAAGAAGATGTAATTGAAGTTGAAGGAACTGTTGTTGATACTTTGCCTAACGCAATGTTTAAAGTAGAATTGGAAAATGGTCATACGGTGCTTGCTCATGTATCTGGAAAGATACGCATGCATTTTATTCGTATTCTTCCTGGTGACAAAGTAACGGTGGAACTTTCTCCATACGACTTAACACGTGGAAGAATCACTTATCGTTTTAAATAAATAACATTGCACTCCGGACTACTAAGGAGGTTATAAAACATGAAAGTCAGACCATCAGTTAAGCCAATCTGCGAAAAGTGCAAAGTAATACGCAGAAAAGGCAAAGTTATGGTTATTTGTGAAAACCCAAGACATAAACAAAAACAAGGATAAGAAGGAGGTGCGCATTATTTATGGCACGTATTGCTGGTGTAGACATTCCACGTGAAAAACGTGTAGTCATTTCTTTAACATATATTTATGGAATCGGTAAAAATACTGCTTCTAAAGTTCTTGCTGAGGCTGGTGTTTCCGAAGATACACGCGTTCGCGATCTTACTGATGATGAGCTTGCAAAAATCCGTGATATCATTGATACACTAAAAGTTGAAGGTGACCTTCGCCGTGAAATTTCCTTAAACATTAAACGTCTAATGGAAATCGGTTCTTACCGTGGCCTTCGTCATCGTCGTGGTCTTCCTGTTCGCGGGCAAAACACGAAAAACAACGCTCGTACTCGTAAAGGTCCTCGTAAAACAGTAGCAGGTAAGAAAAAATAATAAGTAAAGGAGGTAACATGCTAACATGGCACGTAAAACTACTACTCGTAAACGTCGTGTGAGAAAGAATATCGAATCTGGTATTGCACACATTCGTTCTACTTTTAATAATACAATCGTAACAATCACTGATTCACAAGGTAATGCAATCTCTTGGTCTTCAGCAGGAGCGCTTGGCTTTAAAGGTTCACGTAAATCTACACCATATGCTGCGCAAATGGCTGCAGAAACAGCTGCTAAGACGTCTATGGAACATGGAATGAGAACTCTTGAAGTAACAGTAAAAGGCCCTGGTGCAGGACGTGAAGCTGCAATCCGTGCTTTACAAGCGGCTGGACTAGAAGTTACTGCAATCAGAGACGTTACTCCAGTTCCACATAACGGATGCCGTCCGCCAAAACGTCGTCGTGTATAATGATTCTTGTATAAAGTAAATATTCTTTGGTTATAATGGGAGAATATGTTAATTTATGCTCGTATGGAATCTATTCTTCATCCAGTTGTTGCACAAATGGGAATGTAACAAGGGGAATTTCGGGAAAATACACTCCGAGATTTCGACGTTTTGAAGGAGGGTATATTTGAATGATCGAAATGGAAAAGCCGAAAATTGAAACGATTGAGATCAGCGATGATTCTAAATATGGAAAGTTCGTTGTAGAACCACTTGAGCGTGGATATGGTACAACTTTGGGTAACTCCTTACGTCGTATCCTACTATCTTCTCTACCTGGTGCTGCAGTTACATCTATCCAAGTGGAAGGTGTTCAACATGAATTTTCTACTATAGAGGGTGTCGTCGAAGATGTTACCTCTATCATCTTAAACATAAAGAAACTAGCTTTGAAAGTGTATTCTGACGAAGAAAAGACTTTAGAAATCGATGTACAAGGTGAAGGTGTAGTTAAAGCATCAGATATTATGCATGACAGTGATGTGGAAATTTTAAATCCTGATTTGCACATTGCAACATTAAGCGAGAATGCGAATTTCCGTTTACGCATGTCTGCTAAACGCGGCCGCGGATACACGCCAGCTGATCTAAACAAAAGAGATGACCTGCCAATCGGTGTCATTCCAATTGATTCAATCTATACTCCGGTATCACGTGTAAACTATCAAGTTGAAAATACACGTGTAGGACAAATGACAAACTATGACAAGCTTTCTCTGGATGTATGGACAGATGGAAGCATCGGACCAAAAGAAGCTATTTCTTTAGGTGCAAAAATTTTAACAGAACATCTAAATATCTTTGTTGGATTAACGGATGAAGCTCAGCATGCAGAAATTATGGTAGAAAAAGAAGAAGATCAGAAGGAAAAAGTTCTTGAAATGACTATTGAAGAGCTAGATCTTTCAGTTCGTTCTTATAACTGCTTAAAGCGTGCTGGAATCAATACGGTCCAGGAACTGGCTAACAAAACAGAAGAAGATATGATGAAAGTTCGTAACTTAGGAAGAAAATCATTAGAAGAAGTAAAAGCCAAATTAGATGATCTTGGTCTTGGACTTCGTAAAGATGACTGATCTCCTAAATAAAGGGTCTACCAACCTCTAAATTGCTTGAACGTATATAAATATTATCAACGAAGGAGGGAAACTTGATGTCTTATAGAAAACTAGGACGTACGAGCTCTCAACGTAAAGCGATGCTTCGTGACTTAGCAACAGATTTAATTATTAGCGAACGCATTGAAACAACTGAAGCACGTGCGAAAGAACTTCGCTCAGTTGTAGAAAAAATGATCACTCTTGGAAAACGTGGTGACTTGCATGCACGTCGTCAAGCAGCAGCATTCATCCGTAATGAAGTAGCTAATGCTGAAACAAACCAAGACGCTGTTCAAAAACTATTTGCCGATATCGCTCCACGTTATGCAGAGCGCCAAGGTGGATACACTCGTATCATGAAACTTGGACCACGCCGCGGAGACGGTGCACCAATGGTTGTTATCGAATTGGTATAATACATCTTTCATTGAAAGGGCAAGGCAATTAAGTCTTTGCCCTTTTGATAGATAGCGAAAGCGCTACAACATTTTGATAAACGTAGAATGATAAAGCTAAAAAGAGCGTTACGATAGGCACTTATGTTTTTATTGTTTAGTGTAAGCAACTTGCACTTTTTAAATTAGTGAAAATCCTGTCTAGCTCAATGCGCCTCCTCCCCTTATTCTGATAGATCCTAGGATGGATTAGGAAACTGTTATAGCAGTTTCTTGGAGTGAGGTGCAGGCTTTTTTTCTATTTACAGACATATTTTGCTTTTGTGAGCCAGCTGAGCTGAGAGGAGAACAGACATGTCTTCATCCGTTATTTCTATTAATAATGTTTCATTTAAATATGAAGGTCAGGAATCGTTTGCCTTGAGCGATGTATCCATAACTGTAAAAGAAGGTGAATGGTTAGCGATCGTAGGTCATAACGGTTCTGGAAAATCAACATTGGCGAAAATATTAAATGGTTTGCAGTTTCCTCAAAATGGAAGTGTATTAGTTGGTGATATACCTCTTTCTTCGGATTCAGTTTGGGATATTCGCAAATTAGTAGGGATGGTTTTTCAAAACCCTGATAATCAATTTGTAGGGGCGACGGTTCAAGATGATGTGGCTTTTGGGTTAGAGAACAATGGGGTACCACATGAAGAAATGTTACCACGCGTAAAGCAGGCTTTACAACATGTCAAGATGATTGATTTTCTTGACCAAGAGCCACACCATCTTTCAGGTGGCCAAAAACAGCGTGTTGCCATTGCAGGAGTGATTGCACTGCAACCAAAAGTAATTATCCTTGATGAGGCAACATCTATGCTCGATCCTTTAGGGAGAGAGGAAGTTATAAAGACTGTAAGGGGTTTGAAGGATGAGCAAGGTTTAACGGTTATTTCGATTACTCATGACCTTGAGGAAGCAGCACAGGCTGATCGAATTGTTGTCATGAATAGAGGTACCGTTTATAAGGAAGGTACACCAGATGAAATCTTTCTCCTTGAAGAAGAACTGATTAAACTTGGTCTCGATATTCCGTTTCCTATTAAGATGGCAAAAGCTTTAAGAGAAAAAGGCTTTGAAGTACCTCGAAATTATTTGACAGATGCAGAGTTGGTGAATGAGTTATGGACATTACACTTCAAGATGTAGAATATAAATACCAGATTAACACACCGTTTGAACACCTAGCCATCCATGATATTAATATATCGATTCCAGAAGGTACATTTATGGCGTTAATTGGTCATACTGGTTCTGGAAAATCAACGGTTCTCCAACATTTAAATGCACTGTTGAAGCCTACAAAAGGAAAGGTCCACATAGGGGATCGTGTAATTGATGCAGGAAAAAAAGAAAAAAATCTTAGACCAATTAGACAAAAGGTCGGTATTGTTTTTCAATTTCCTGAACATCAGCTATTTGATGAAACAGTTGAAAAGGATATATGCTTTGGTCCAATGAATTTCGGTGTTTCTGAGGAAGAAGCTAAGCGCAGAGCAAGAGAATTAATTGTCGAAGTCGGTCTTCCAGAAGAGGTACTACAAAAATCACCTTTTGATTTGTCAGGCGGCCAGATGCGCCGTGTAGCAATTGCAGGTGTACTTGCGATGGAGCCTGAAGTTCTCGTTCTAGACGAGCCAACAGCGGGTTTAGATCCAAGGGGACGTACTGAAATTATGGATATGTTTTATCGATTGCATAAACAAAAAGGCTTATCTACGATACTGGTTACCCATAGTATGGAAGATGCAGCTAAATACGCTGATGAGATTGTTATTATGCACAGGGGTCAAGTAAAGAAGACAGCAGATCCGAGAACAATTTTCTCCAATCCCGAAGAATTATTGGAACTAGGTTTAGATGTGCCTGAGGTAGTAAAATTCCAATATTCACTTGAACGAAAGATGAATAGAAAAATAGGGAAGACTTGCTTGACGATTGATGAGCTGTCAATGGCTTTAAGGGAAATGCAAGTGCGAGGTGAATCATTATGATGGAGAAAATGATTTTGGGTCGTTACATACCTGGGAACTCAATTCTCCACCGCCTCGACCCACGTTCTAAATTATTGTTTGTATTTGGCTTTATTTGTATTATTTTTCTTGCAAATAATGTTTATACGTATAGTTTACTAGTACTCTTTGTAGGCTTGATTATTTTATTATCTAATATCAATCTTAGATTTTTAATAAATGGTCTGAAGCCAGTCCTCATTCTTGTGATTTTTACATTTTTCTTGCAGATTTTCTTTAATAAAGAGGGATCTGTTATATTTTCATTAGGTTTTGTTAATATTTACGAAGAAGGTTTGAAACTGGGTATTTTTATTTCATTAAGATTTACTTTACTTGTGTTCATCACGTCCTTATTAACTCTTACAACAACGCCAATTACTTTGACGGACGGGATTGAAAGTTTATTGAATCCATTGAAAAAAGTAAGATTCCCTGTTCACGAATTAGCTTTGATGATGTCAATTTCTCTTCGCTTTATTCCAACATTAATGGATGAAACTGATAAAATTATGAAGGCCCAAATGGCTAGAGGTGTTGATTTTACAGGTGGTCCTTTTAAAGAACGAATCAAATCAGTCATCCCATTGCTTATTCCACTCTTTGTAAGTGCATTTAAGCGAGCGGAAGAGTTGGCAACAGCCATGGAAGCTAGAGGATATCGCGGTGGAGAAGGAAGAACGAAGTATCGCCTGTTAACATGGGGTTTTCCTGATACGGCAGTGGCTACCGCTTTAATACTATTAGCCGTTTTGCTTATCTTTTTAAGGTCTTAATGAAGGATTGAAAAGCATGCAACGATATAAAGGGATAGTCACTTACGACGGATCCGGTTTTTCAGGATACCAAATTCAGCTTAATGGGAGAACAGTTCAAGAGGAACTTGAAAAAGCACTTAGAACAATGCATAAAGGGGCAGATGTAAATGTAATTGCTTCTGGCCGCACCGATGCAGGAGTACATGCTAGAGGACAAGTCATCCATTTTGATTCTTTTTTGCAGCTTCCATCAGAGCGCTGGGTCAAAGCCTTGAATGGTTTACTGCCAGAGGATATTTCGATTATGGAAGTGCACACTGCTTCTTCTGATTTTCACGCACGTTTTGATGCAAAGGGAAAAACGTATAAGTACGTTGTGTATATGGGTTCCGTTCGTAATCCGTTTAAACGTCATTATGCTGCATATCATCCGTATAAAACCGACATCTCAAAAATAAAGAATGCCGCTGACTTTTTAATTGGTACTCATGATTATACAAGTTTCTGTTCCACGAAAACGGATAAGGAGAATAAAGTGAGAACCGTATCTAAGATTAGCATTGAACAGAACTTGGATGAGTTGGTGTTCACCTTTACTGGAAATGGCTTTCTTTATAATATGGTCCGAATCATGGTTGGAACGTTGCTTGATGTTGGAACCGGGAAAATCGAGCTTGTAAGAATTCCAGATATCTTAGCTGGACGCGATCGTACTCTTGCTGGTAAAACTGCACCTGCAGAAGGTTTGTATTTGTGGGAGGTTTATTATTGAGATAGTTTCGCCATTTTATACCAATGTGTATTGCAATGAAGGAAACGTGGCATAACTTCAAGAAATGACACGAATTTGCCATGCAAGAAAAGGAATCACGGCATAACTTCAAGAAAAGTCACGATAGTGGCTGTGCAAGTCAAGAAATCGTGATAAAACTTATTAAATCGTCACGATAGATCCATCAACGTACTAATCCTGCATTTTCAATAAATGCTTAAGAGCACTTTCCCGTAATTGCATGGTTTTACTAATGAATGCACAAATATCGGGATATTCGCACGAATTCAAAAAAGAATATTGCCGTTTTCTCGACTTTCGTAATTATTACACAAGTTCAATAGTAAATTTTTTTATGAAACAACTTCACCTGGCGTTCAAAAAAATCTTGACTTTGCTTGTCAAAAACGATATCATATCCTATGGTATTGTTTTTAACCCCACGATAAGCCCCGGAAACTTATTGTGATTGAAATAAATACGAACTTGGAATTTTGTAAAATTTAGGAGGGTAATCAATGCGTACTACGTATATGGCTAAAGCCAGTGAAATCGAACGTAAATGGTACGTTGTAGACGCTGAAGGCAAAACTCTTGGTCGTCTTGCATCAGAAGTTGCGTCCATTTTGCGCGGTAAACATAAACCAACTTTCACGCCACATGTTGATACTGGCGATCATGTAATTCTTATTAATGCTGATAAAATCGAATTGACTGGTAAGAAACTATCTGACAAAATCTATTATCGCCATTCAGGATTCGCTGGTGGATTAAAAACTAGAACTGCTGGAGAAATGCGTGCAAAGTATCCAACAAAAATGCTTGAGCTTGCAATTAAAGGCATGCTTCCTAAAGGTTCTTTAGGTCGTCAAATGGGTAAAAAATTGCATGTATACGCTGGATCTGAGCATCCACATGAAGCACAAAAACCGGAAGTATACGAGCTTCGCGGGTAAATTAAAGGGAGGGCATTACATTGGCACAAGTTCAATACTATGGTACAGGTCGCCGTAAAAGCTCTGTTGCCCGCGTACGTTTAGTACCAGGCGAAGGCCGTATCATTATTAACGATCGTGATGTAGAAGACTATATTCCATTCGCAGCTTTACGCGAAGTCATTAAACAGCCACTAGCAGCAACTGAAACAGTAGGAAACTACAACGTTCTTGTTTCTGTAAAAGGCGGCGGTTATACAGGTCAAGCAGGAGCTATCCGTCACGGAATCGCTCGCGCATTGCTTGAAGCAGATCCTGAATACCGTGGAACACTTAAGCGTGCAGGATTATTAACTCGTGACCCACGTATGAAAGAACGTAAAAAATACGGTCTTAAAGGTGCACGTCGCGCGCCACAGTTCTCAAAACGTTAATTTTTGTAAAAACATTTATATATCAACGTTTACAGACTATCTCACTGATGATGAGATAGTCTGTTTTTGTTTGTGGAAAAGTTAGTGAATGAAGATTGAATGTAATTATTTTATGAAAACATATCTTTATGAAAAAGCCAAAAGGAATTTGGCCTTATTTTAAGACCAATCCAAATCCTAAGCAATAAAAGAACAGGAAGATGCAAATTAAAAGAAATGGTTAAATCGCTAATCGTATGCTTAATTAAGTTGGTATAGACAACTGTATCTATTCAGTTCTAATATTTTCTTTTTTAGAGGGAAATATAAATATAAAAGGAGTGGATTGAATCTGTTTGGTTTTTTAAAGGGAAAAAATAAGAATAAATCAAATCATGCAGCAGAGTCTAAAGATGATGTAACATCCGCAGAAAAAATACTAAACGATCAAGAATTTGTGATGCCAATTGAGGGAGAAATCATTCCAATCACTGAAGTTGAAGATGAAGTTTTCTCTCAGAAAATGATGGGGGATGGATTTGCGATTATCCCTGCAAGTGGTTCGGTAGTATCACCAGTCGATGGTGAAATTTTGAATGTCTTTCCAACTAAACATGCGATAGGAATTAAATCAAAACAGGGTTTGGAAATTCTCATCCATATTGGCATGGATACGGTCAATCTAAAGGGTGAAGGTTTTACGGTTGTCGTAGAAGAAGGCGAGAAGGTTACAAAAGGAAAAGAAATTTTGAAGTTTGATCTTGATTTCATTAAAAAATCAGCGCCTTCAACTGTTACAGCGATAGTTTTCACAAATGCTACGAAAATTAACTTGATAAAACAAGGGAAAACAAAACAAGGTGAGAGCGGGATTTTATCCTTACAATTCTAGGAAGTATAGGATAACCATCACTTTCTCAACAGCAAGTAAAAGAATAAAGCCCTTTATAAGGATGAAAACCATTTCAAGAAATTGTAGACATTGATGAAAAGTCTTGAAAGCACATTCGTGAATATAGAATGTGCTTTCTTTTGGCTATCTTGTAAATATACAACATGAAAAGGAGTGAGCAACTATGAAGAAATTTTTTGAAAAGGCACAGCAATTTGGAAAGTCCTTTATGTTGCCTATAGCTGTCTTACCAGCTGCAGGTCTTCTGCTAGGAATCGGTGGTGCGCTATCAAATCCAAATACCGTTTCAGCGTATCCATTTTTAGATATTACATGGCTTCAAGCCATTTTTACGATTATGAGTTCTGCAGGTAATATCGTATTTGCAAACTTACCTATCATTTTTGCCGTTGGTGTCGCGGTAGGTTTAGCGCGTTCCGATAAAGGGACAGCTGGACTGGCTGCCATGATTGGATATTTTGTAATGAATAGTACAATAAGTGCATTGCTCTCTATTACTGGGAAGCTTGCTAAAGATAATTTAGCTGGAGCTGGACAGGGGATGGCAGTTGGTATCCAGACCTTGGAAACAGGGGTGTTTGGCGGGATTATTATTGGGATAATAGCCGCTTTGCTACACAATAAATATAATAAAATCCAGCTTCCCCAAGTGTTAGGTTTTTTTGGGGGCTCAAGGTTTATTCCGATAGTCGTATCCTTTACATCGATCATTGCTGGGGCAATTCTTTTTGTTGTTTGGCCTTTTGTTCAGCTATTTATTAACCAATTAGGTTCGTTGGTAACCAGCTCTGGTGTAATTGGAACATTAATCTATGGCTTTGTTTTACGGATGCTTGGTCCTTTAGGGCTACACCATATTTTCTATTTACCATTTTGGCAAACAGCCTTAGGTGGCACAATGGAGATTGGCGGAAAAATTGTTAGTGGTACTCAAAACATCTTCTTTGCGCAATTAGCAGATCCAAACACAGAACATTATTACGAGGGAGTTTCCAGGTTTATGTCTGGTAGGTTTATTACCATGATGTTTGGCCTCCCAGGAGCAGCACTAGCAATTTATCATTGTGCGAAACCGAAAAATAAGAAACTAGTCGCAGGGATTCTCTTATCTGCTGCCTTGACTTCATTTTTAACAGGAATAACTGAACCACTGGAATTCAGCTTTTTATTTGTGGCTCCAGTTCTCTATGTTGTCCATGCACTATTTGATGGTTTAGCTTTTATGATGGCTGATATCTTTAATATCACAGTTGGACAAACCTTCTCGGGAGGGTTCATCGATTTTATTCTTTTTGGTATCCTCCAAGGTGTGGATAAAACAAACTGGATTTATGTGTTATTTGTAGGGATTCCTTGGTTCTTCTTATATTACTTTACATTTAAGTTTTTAATTAGGAAAAAGAATTATAAAGTCCTTGGACGTGAAGATGATGAAAAACAGACATCTCCCACTAATCAAGTAGCTGCAACTGAGCGTGCTAAAACAATTGTTGCAGGTTTAGGCGGATCGCAAAATATCGATATAGTGGATTGCTGTGCAACTCGTTTACGTGTAACAGTCAAAGATGAATCATTATTTGATGAGAGTATTATTAAACAAACAGGTTCAAAAGGAATCGTTAAAAAAGGAAATGGCGTACAAATTATTTATGGCCCACAAGTTACGGTTGTAAAAAACGAAGTTGAAGAATACTTGGGTCAATTAGATTAGAATCTATCATATAAGGAAGTGTAATAAATGCAATCAGTATTAGATCAGCTATTTAAAGGATTAATCGTCTCCTGTCAGGCATTAGAAGGTGAACCCTTACACAGCTCATTTATTATGGGACGTATGGCAGTAGCTGCTAAAGAAGGAGGGGCAATAGGGATTCGTGCCAACTCTGTATCTGATATTTTGGAAATTAAAAAGCAGGTTGAACTTCCTGTTATTGGAATTATCAAACAGGTATACAGAGATCATCCCGTGTTTATCACTCCAACTATGAATGAAATCGATGCTTTGATGGAAACAGGATCAGAAATTATAGCGACTGATGCCACTGCCCGTATTAGACCTGATGGCAGCACATTAGAGCAATTTTATAAGGAAATAAAAGCAAAATATCCAAATATTATTTTGATGGCTGATGTTTCCTCCGTTGAGGAAGCTATATATGCAGACAAACTTGGATTTGATATTGTTGCACCAACTTTATATGGATACACTATGGAAACACAAGGATTGAAAATTGACCATAATAATTATGAAGTAATTAAAGAAATCATAAAACAGGTGAAAAGGGCAAAAGTTATTGCAGAAGGAAATGTATCCACCCCTGAAATCGCTCGTTCCTTAATAGAAAGCAATGTCCATGCAGTGGTAGTAGGCGGAGCAATTACTAGACCACAGCAGATTACAAAAAGATTCGTTGATGCTATCCAAAAGTAATTATATAAAACGGATAGGATAAAATTAGTTATAAAAAAGCATTATGTTTCAAAATAAAAATGACTCTTGTGTTTGAACTGAACCCCGAATAGGGCACTATTTTAAGGTGTCCGCTATTCGGGGTTCAGTCACTGGTTGGGGGTCTTTTTTTATGCCAAAAAATACTTTTGAATCTAATTATTCTCTTGAAAATGATTATTTTGACAATCAAAGGATCGATATTTCATAAAAATTAGATGTCAAACAATCCACTAATAGATGCCATTGTTTTTAGTGGGAGGATAAAATTACCAGGAAACTATTATTGAAAATAGGTATGAACCCTATAGGCAAGGGGTTCATGCATCTACCTTTTGGTTGTATTGCTCTCTCAGGCGCCTAATATCTTCTATTGGTGGGAACCCAAACATGCGGGAATACTCCCGGCTAAATTGCGAGGGACTTTCGTAACAAACTCTGAATGCCACATCAGCAGCATCTGTTGATTCAGACATTAAAAGTCGCTTGGCTTCCTGTAATCTGACCTGTTTTTGGAACTGAATTGGACTCATAGTGGTTACCTCTTTGAAGTGTTTGTGAAATGCAGATACGCTCATACTAGCTATATCTGCCAGACCTTCAATTCTTAAAGGCTTATCGTAGTTAATTGATATGTTCGATAACGTCTCTAATTCGATAGGTGCTGCTCCCTTCTAGTGCGATTTGTGCTAGTGCAATTCCATATTGTCCCTGCAGAAGTCTATATAGTAATTCTCTTTTATAAATAGGAGCAAGGTATGGAATATCATCAGGGCTGTATAGCAAACGAACTAATCGAAGTAATGAATCCAGTACATTTAACTCGATTTTTCCGACAAATAATGCTCGTTGTGCACTATCCTTAGAGGCTATTTGGATTTTTGAGTTATTTAAAACTTCTAAAATTTCCATATGAGAAAAATCAAGTCTTAAACTCAGATATGGAACATCGGCAGAAGCTTTTGTGACCTGTCCGATTACAGGTAAATTCATAGATGTAATTAGGTAGTCGGAAGGACCATATTTGAATTGTTCTTCCACTAGCAATATCTCTTTCAAACCTTGGGCAATAAAGCAGAAGGATGACGCGTAAATTCTGTAAGCAGGATCAGTTACATTAGACAATCGAGCAAAAAATAAAGAAGGGATATCTGTCTGGTAAAATCCGTCCTGTCCCGAATAACTCTCTATGAGATTAACGAGTTCCTCCTGTCGTTTGCGTATTTCCTCGAATATAGACTCCTCCTTGTTGTTTTGACTTTATTATAGAGCTTATAAGCTTAGATTGTTAGTGATAGTAGAGAATTAGGCAATCATTAAAGACAAATCAGATAATGGATTTTTTTGTCTTATTGGATAATAAACTTGTGCCATATACAAGAACAATCTCAACAAAATTAAATAAGGAGAGAAGACATATGAAAAAGAGCAGTGAACAAGTATGGTTTATTACAGGAGCGAACAAGGGGATAGGCGCAGCTATCGCCAAAGAAGCCTTGAATAAAGGATACAAAGTTGTCGCTACAGCGCGTAAAACAGAAGGGATGGAAAAAACTCTAGGTGAATCTCCAAACCTGTTGATCACGAGTCTGGATATAACAAATGAGGGAAAGGTACAATCTTCTGTTAAAGCTGCCTTGGAGCGGTTCGGAACTATTGATGTGCTGGTCAATAATGCTGGATACGCTCAGCTGGGATATTTTGAAGAAACATCTGAAGGGCTCGTTCGTCAACAGATGGAAACCAATGTATTTGGGACTATGAAACTTACGCGTACCATATTACCGACCATGCGCAAGCAAGGCTCAGGCACAATTATTGTGTTCAGTTCAGCTATGGGAATCACATCTTTAGAGGGAGGCTCTGTGTATAGTGCCTCTAAGTTCGCTTTGGAAGGGTGGATTGAGGGCCTGAACATGGAATTGAAAGGATTCGGAATTCGTTGTATGCTAGTTGAGCCGGGTCCTTTCCGTACAGACTTTGTTAATGAACAGACTTCTGCTAAATTTTCTGATATCGAGATTGCCGACTATAAAAAACAACGTGAAATGATGCGGAATTTCTATTTTTCGGGACACCAACAACAATCTGGTGACCCAGCAAAGCTTGCCAGGGGACTGATGACAGTAATTAATGATTCTAATCCTCCTTTACGCTTGTTAGTCGGTACTGGTCTAGCGGGTTTTATCAGTCAATATCTACAGAACCGCTGCTCCGAGTATGAGGCTTGGCGTGAAGTGTCAGACAGCACTAATTTTGATTAAGATCAAGCATAAATCAGTTATGTGATGTCTAAGTAGACAAACATAAATGGGTTAGTCCCTTGAATTTTTTCAATTTTCAAGAAAGGGTTATGTGCCATGTCGAAAAAGACATCACTCTGGACAAAAATATTTTTTTTACTCATGTTAGCGAATGCTTTTTCTTTTTTTGCATTCGATATATTATTGCCTACACTTCCACTTTTTTTATCAAACCAAAGTGGGTTTAATACCTCACAGATAGGTTTGATTATCGGTAGTTTTACATTTTCAGCAGTATTTATTCGCTTTTTTACTGAGATTTTTACAAATCGATTTGGAAGAAAGAAAGTATTAGTGAGCTCTATTCTTATATGTTTAATTTCAACTCTTGGTTATTACATCGCGAACAACTTTTATCTTGCTCTTTCCCTTCGTATTTTTCATGGTTTTGGTTTAGGTTTGTCTATTACCATTCTTACTACATTAGCAGCAGAGATCATTCCAAATGAAAGAAGGGGAGAAGGAATAGGGATGATTGGAAATGGTACTACCATTGCATTGGCGATATCGCCGTTTGTCGGTTTGTGGTTAATTAATTCTTATCATCCTATAATATTATTTATAACAGCAGGTGCTAGTGTACTTTTATTCTTAGTTTGTGTTAGTTTCATTTCTTTTCCGGAAAGTAAAAAGAAAGAAAATCAAAAAGAACAAAACTTATTACAGCCAATGATTGATCCAACTGCCATTATTCCTTCTTTCCTAATTCTGTTAATGGGTGCATGTATGGGTGGAGTTATGAGCTTTATGGCACTTTATGCTAAAGAACTAAATATTGAGGGCGTAGCATGGTTTTATTTTATTAACACAATAAGTGCATTTTTGATTCGATTCATTTCAGGAAAAACTTTTGACCGAATAGGTCCTGTTTGGGTAATAATTCCAAGTTCCATATCGATGATAATTGGATTTATTTTATTGTATCAATCCACTACATTGTATGGCTTATTAAGTGCTGCATGTTTATATGGAATGGGGCAAGGAGCTTTATTCCCTGCTTTACAGGCTTGGGTATTGAATAAAACGACACCAGATCGTTATTTAAAGGCAACCTCCATGTTTTATAATTCACTTGATATAGGAATTGGAGGAGGGTCCGCTATTATGGGGTTAGTTGCTGCAAAACTAAATTATAGTTCAATCTATCTGGTTTCAGCCCTTATCATGGTGGCTTTCCTAATAGTCTATTCTTCGTCTTTATTCATGAACAAAAAGAAAGTAATGACATCATTCTAATATGATAATAGATAATGAAATTTGTCTTATATCATATAGTAGTATGAACTAAGCGACAGAGCAGAACAGATTTGTTATTTGTAAAAAATACCGTCTTAAAGGTGCACGTCGCGCTCCACAGTTCTCAAAACGTTAAACTCAATAAAAATATTGATATATCAACGTTTACAGGCCATCTCGTTTATGATGAGATAGCCTGTTTTTATTTTTTGAAAACTATCTCATCGTCCTTTTCCGCTTATCTGATGTCTATAGGGCTTTCTCGTTTACTATTCTGCTTCTCTACCTGGCAACTGTTCCAAGGTAGAAGCGCTAGACCAGATAGCATATCCGAATAGAATCCATGCGACGCTCCAAAACCCGAGTAGTATAGGAGAAGGTTGCCCGTTAGGAATAATAAAGAAGATAATTTGAAACGGGATCATCCCTACGTAGTACAACCCAACCAAGAGCGGCGCGATACGACGCCATCCCGACAACCATCGAGCAACGAAAACCGCAATTCCAAGAGTTAGCATACCGACTCCAACCAGTAATGCTCCTACGGGATAAAAGAACTCTATTTCATACCCTACGATGTATTTTGACAAAGTAGTTGCCAGATAAGAACATACCCCCAGCAGAGTGATAATCGTGCCGATGAGCCCGACCCGCTTCATTCGCCTGCTCCCGCTAGGTCTGAATATGAGCATGCCTAGGGGACCGCACGCCATGCCTAGCAACATCGGGACAGGTATCAGTAAACCACTGACTATTGAAGGTACCGGCTCCTTTAGTTGTTCAACCCCAACAAGCACTGACCATAGTAATCCGCCGATGATGCACGCCATACCAGCGAAGCGAATGCTCCTCGCAGTTTTTGGAAGCTTGACATTACTAACCATAATAATCACACCTTCGTTTTGATGAGGAAAAGTATTGTTTAAACAATAATTATACCGAGTGGCACATAGACAGTTATTAATTAAGAGCACTTACACTAGATTAATATTATAGATACCTAATTTACCAAAAGTGAATTGTAATTCGCTCTATATGATATGTGGTAATCAAGGGAAATTCGAGACTTTCTACCCATTAATTTTTGTTTTCTATTAAGAAATTTTTTCGTGATGATTATAAAGTAAAAAAGGGTGATATTTCGTGTAATAGTTGTATTGGGGTACCAAAGTATAGAATTTGACGATACTTTGGATAAGCAGAATGAAAATGTATATAGATGGGGGCATACAGAAGTGAGGGATAGTTAGCGAAAAAGGATTTGTCTCCATATACAATTCCTTTTAAGGCAGTAGGCATTTCTTTAATAAATATATTAAAACGTAAGCCAGCCTTTTCTTCACTGAATTCCCCTTCATCAACATGAACTTTTCCTATTAAGAAGAAGTAAGAATGCTTATCTCTTTGCCATTCGGCCAGAACCTCATCCCGCATTTTTGGATCAATAGCATTATAATTATAGACATTTCCTATATTTAAAAAAAGCTCACCTGTAAGGTCGGAATGGGTAAGAGTGTATTTCCTTCCATCAAGTGGTTGGTTAGAAGAGGCTGGAGGAATGAGATTGACGGATAACTTTTGTGGGTTAAAAGAAGACATATATTCCTCCGTTAGTTATTTAATGAAGAATCCTACTTTCAGAAAAGAAGCTTAACGACTTTTATTAAAGGATTTTTTTTATATTAAAAAAATCCCTTACTATGACAGCAGATTGAGGAAAATGTAATCCTAATTGCCAAGCTCCAACGCCTCTTAGGCGATAATCAACCACGAGTTGAAACTTATATGCTCGAGCCCTCGTGTCTTCATACCAAACAATGTGCCTCTTACCTGTTTCATCATAATAGGTAAAATAAGGCTGCTGATATTCCGAAGAATACTGAATAGGCACTTGAAACTTCATAGCTGTACTTATTGCTCCAGCCACAGAAACAGCATGTGCACTAACTACATTCCCATCAGACATGGTCCAATCGTATCCGTAACGAGGAACACCAAGGATTATTTTATTTACGCCCATATGCTTAAGAGCATACTCAATTGATTGTCTTACTTCCCTTATAGGAGCAACAGGACCAGGAGGACTGCTTGCTTCATGCCAGTCATAATCCATGAGAAAAACAAAATCAACAGCTGCTCCAATACCGCCGTAATCATATCCTTTAAGCCAAGAAACTTCGTCGCTCGTTTTTGCAGGAACAGCAACAGATGTATAATATCCCTCTGGCTTTAGGCGCTCTCTTAAATAACGTAAAAATCCACTAAATAAATCCCTTTGTTCCTCACGCACTCGTTCAAAATCAATATTTACACCAGCATATTTTTTACTCTTAACCAAATTATAAATATTGTTAATTAGACGATTTCGTATTTCAGGGGAACTTAAAACGCGTTTAGTTAATTCAGGACTAAAGCCACTTGAAGTCAAGTTCGTAATCACGGCAAGGGGAGCAACATGGTTCTCCCTAGATAGCTGAATAAGTTGCTGATCATTTAAAGTGCTTAAACTCCCATCTTCAAGAATATGGTACTCAAAAATACCAAAAAAAGTATTAATGGGTGCAAAGGACTGAACGATCATTCTATTTGTTTCAGGCGTCGAAGGTGTTATATAACTAAAACCTTCCGCTTCATATTTAGGTCTAGGGGGTAAATATAGTTGCATTCCAACCATGATTACATTAGAGTGTAAACCATTAATAAGACGTATTGTTTCAACTGGTATTAAACTCATTTGAGAAATGGTATACAACGAGTCCCCAGGTTGAACTGTATACATATTCGTAGGAATGAGTAAATCTTGTCCTGGGACTAATCGATCTGTTGTTAATCCGTTAATCATACGTATGCTGTCCATTGTTACTTGATATTTTGTAGCAATGGAAAATACTGATTCGCCCGTTTTCACAACATAAATAAACATATTATTACCTCGTTCCAAGATAAGCTATTAATTAAATATATGTTCATTTTTATTATTCATAACTCGATAATGTAGTCCATAAAAAAACACTCTAAAAGTGAGTGTCAAAGTAATTAATAAAATAATGTTAATTCTTATAAGAAAAAAAGTTTCTTTTCATGCGATATTCTCATGAATTTGTGAATGCTTGACTCTATCGAAAAGTGTTACTCTTAGTCAGCTGGTCTTGGGCCAGCCTTTTTTCCCGTATTTTCAACCGTCATTATGGGTCGAACAGTGATGTCTCCATTCACACGAATTTGGCAAGATAAGCGCAAACAATCCTCAAATGAATCCTCATCAATTCCTTTATCAGCAAAGGCATTTTTTTCTTTATTCGTTACTTCCTTAAAATTCCCCGCCAATACTTCTACTCTGCAAGTCGTACATCTAGCATTTCCCCCACAGCGATGTAGAATATTGATACCGTTATCTTCGAGAGCTAATACTAATCTTTTCCCCATCTCCACTTCAAAGGTTTCTCCACCGAATACTGATACATTAGGCAAGTTGCATACCTCTTCTCTATTAATAGTGATGTTGTCACATAATTTTAAAAAGTTTTCTAGATAAGGGCTTTTCTTAGGGTGTATACACTTATCTATTTTTATACAACTTTCGATTGCTGAATGGTCCATATCTTCATCACATATAATAAATACACTCGGTAATAGGAGGTGTTCTTCGTGAACCAAATGAATTGTGATTTTTCCCCGATGAAACTGAGGATAAAGGAGGATATTCGTAAAGTGATATCAGCACTCCAAAATAACTTAGTTGCGATGGATAATGAGGACCACTGTCTTCTGGGGAGTTTCGAAAAAATAAAAGAGCATTTTATTTCCATTGATATGAAAGCGGCCAATTTTTACTTAAATTGCTATTTAGCTCCATTTACGGAAAAATACCCTGAATTATCAGTTTGCGTTCAAAATATGTCCCATCGTAAACATGGTGGTTTAATTGTCATTCAACGTGAAGATTCTCTTGATAATTTGGTTAAACCCGGAATTCCAATCAGAGCGGAACTGACACATTCTTTGTTAGAATCCATTTTCTTTCCCGGAAATCCACTTCATGATGGTGCTGTAATGATACATACTAATCAGATTGTTTCTGCGGCAAATGTTCTTCCGCTTTCGGACAGATTAATAGGTGACGAAAAAATAGGTACACGACACCGGGCTGCCTTAGGTCTATCAGAGCGGAGTGATGCCCTCGTCCTAGTAGTATCTGAAGAAACAGGCAGGGTTTCATTCGGATTTAAAGGAAATCTCTATCCGGTGAATACGGGTATGTCTTTAGGATAAGCCCGTCCATCAGTGATCGGTTTAAAATAAAACGACAAAGGAAAAAAGTGTAAAGAGATTTTAATTGATTTTTTATCACTTGAGTAGTAAAGTGATATTAAGGTTAGTGAAGAGGGAGGGGGAAAAAGTGCGAAATAATACACTTGGATCGTTAATTTGGCTGCGTCTAATGCGTTTTACAAACCAAAGTAACCAATTGTCTAATGAATTTCTTAAGCATTTTGGTTTAACTACGGCTCAATTTGATGTACTTGTTCAAGTAAAGACATATCAGCCGCTTACACAGTGCGATTTAGCTGAAAAGGTAACGGTAACCCAAGGCGGTATTTCCCGTATGCTCGCCCGACTTGAAAAAGAAGGATATATATATCGAAAGCAAGATTGGAAAACGAAAACGATTAGTTTAACAGAGAAGGCTGAATCCATATTAAAAGAGGCAATGCCAGCACAGCTTGAGTTTCAATCGTCATTTTTTGATGATGTATTAAATGAAGAAGAACAGAAAACACTATATTCACTCATGACGCGAGTACACAAATATAGTCAAAAAAGAGAATTACCATCTGAGTAATTTTTTTTACTTTATCACTTGACTAGTCAAGTTAAAAGGGAGGAAATAACATGTATAAAATACCTGGTCATCACCATATTTCCATGATTACAAAGGATGCTCAAATTAATAATCATTTTTATCAAAATGTATTAGGACTACGAAGAGTAAAAAAGACCGTGAATCAAGATGATCCTTCAATGTACCACTTATTTTACGGAGATTTAACAGGCAGTGCTGGGACGGAGTTATCGTTTTTTGAAATGCCTTATGTAGGTAGGACATATCGCGGTACTAATGCCATTACGCAAATTGGCTTACTTGTTCCAACAGTTGAAAGTCTCGAATATTGGAAAAAGCGTTTTGAGTCAATGGATGTTAAGCATGGTGAAATTACAAAATACGCTGGACGGGATGCGTTGCATTTTGAAGATTCGGAAGGTTTAAGAATGGTCTTATTAAATAACAACGGTGAATCTGTTCCAGAGTATTGGATGTCTTGGAAGGAATCTGTTATTAAAGAAAAGCATCGTATCTTAGGAATGGGAACGGTCGAATTAACAGTCCGCCATTTGGAAAAAACAGCTAAAACATTACGCGATATGTTTGGTTACGTAGAAGTTGGTCGTACAGATAGCGAAGTGATTTATCAATCAGTCGAAGGCCAATCATTCGGAGAAATTGTCATTAAACAGCAAGATGGGAAAAGAGAAAAACCTGGAAGAGGAAGCATCCATCATCTAGCAATTCGTGTGAAAAATGAGGAAGAATTACGTTATTGGGAAGGTGTCGTTAAAGAACGTGGTTTTCACTCAACAGGAATTGTCAATCGTTTTTACTTTAAGAGTCTATACTTCCTTGAATCCAATGGCATTTTATTTGAGATTGCAACGGATGGTCCTGGATTTACTGTGGATTCAACTGTCGAAGAATTAGGAATAGCATTAGATTTACCACCGTTTTTGGAAGAAAGACGTGCAGAAATTGAAGCAAAATTAGAACCAATTGATTAAGAAGGAGTGAATAGACATGGAACAATATCGTATTGATACGAGTAAAGGGATTGAATTCGGTTTATATTCAATCGGAGATCATTTATTTAATCCACATACAGGTAACATGATTAGCGCGGAACAGAGAATAAGAGAATTAATTGAGGCTAGTAAGCTTGCTGATGAGGCAGGACTTGATGTTTTTGCAGTCGGCGAAAGTCATCAAATCCATTTTACAACACAGGCACATACGGTTATTTTAGGGGCGATTGCTCAAGCAACTAAAAATATTAAAATTGCCAGCTCTGCAACTGTGTTAAGTGTATCTGACCCAGTCAGAGTGTATGAAGATTTTGCCACAATTGATTTAATTTCAAATGGGCGAGCGGAAATTGTCGCTGGAAGAGGCTCACGTGTTGGAGCATATGATTTGCTCGGGTATAATGTCCGTGATTATGAAGAATTATTTGAAGAAAAATTGGAGCTTCTTCTGAAATTGAATAATGAAGAAAAAGTAACGTGGGAAGGACAATTCCGAGCACCGCTTAAAAATGCAATGATTCTACCGCAGCCTTTGAATGGTCATTTGCCAATCTGGCGCGCAGTAGGAGGACCTCCTGCTAGTGCCATTAAAGCTGGATATGCGGGTGTACCAATGATGCTGACCACGCTCGGTGGCCCAGCCATTAACTTTAAGGTTTCGGTTGATGCGTATCGTGAGGCAGCAGAGCGCAGTGGTTTTGATCCAGCAACATTGCCAATTGCAACGACAAGTTTATTCTATACGGCAGAAACTTCTCAAGATGCTCTTAGAGAATACTACCCACACGCTAATTCCGGTATGCTCGCGTTACGAGGCGGTGGCTATCCAAAACAACAATTTGCGCAAGCGACTGATCATCGAGATGCTTTAATGATTGGTAGTCCACAGCAAATCATCGAAAAGATGATTTATCAATATGAACTATACGGTCAACAACGCTTTATGGCCCAGATTGATTTTGGTGGCGTGCCATTTGATAAGATTGCGAAAAATATAGAATTAATTGCTACAGAAATTATGCCAGCAATTAAGAAATATACAGGGGGTAATTAACATGAAGATTGTTGGAATTTCAGGCTCAAATGTAGGAAATAAAACAAGGATAGCGATGGACTATACACTTAATAAAGCTCGTGAAGAATATCCAGATGCAGAGATTACATTACTAGATTTAGCGGAATATGACATGGTCTTTAGTGATGGACGCAACTATTGGGATTATGATGGCGATACAAAGTATGTAACAGAAACAATTATGGGAGCAGACGCTATTATTATCGGAACGCCTGTGTTTCAAGCATCTATTGCAGCCACATTAAAAAATATTTTTGATTTATTACCAGTAAATGCATTTCGAGATAAAGTGGTAAGTATTCTTATAACAGCAGGTACACCAAAACATTATTTGATGGCTGAGCAACAATTAAAGCCAATACTTTCCTATATGAAGGCACATATCGTCCCTACGTATGTATTTATAGAAGAAAAGGATTTTTATCGAAACGAAATAGTGAATGATGATATTTTATTCCGTATTGAGCGTTTAGTAGAAGACACTGTGCTTCTTGTAGATGCATATGTTAAGATTCGCGAGGCGAAAGATGCACAATATGACTTTTAGTGAATGAAAAGTTTGATGGAGGCACTGTAACTCATGTATCAGATAACGGCTATAGTTGAAGTGAAAATACCTTTCAAAAAGGTTATTCCGGAAAGTAACATGAAGATAGGCTTTGACGTTTAGATCAATGGTGGAAAAGACGGTGCTCGCCAAGCGTGGCGACATGGAACTACACTACTGGTCAAGGATACCAAGATACATCTGTGTTGGGTGTTCTGACGCTTGTAAAAACAAATACCTGAAAATCCAGAAGACCCAGGTAAACCGGGCAAACCAGAAAATCCGGGTAAACCTGCAAAACCAGGTAAGCCTGGTAAACTCTAAAGCCCGGGGAAGAGAGGATTAAATCATCTTTTTAGAGTGACTGTAGCAATTAACAAGGATAAATAAAAAAGCCAGCTTTTGGGCTTTTACAAAAACAACAAACTTTACGAAAACAACCTAACAAGAAAAAAATTAGAAACAGAGCTGGAATGAGAATTTTCATTCAAACTCTGTTTCTTTTAATTACGCTTGGCTTTTAAAGAAAATCATTTTTGTAAGGTGCTAACTATTATTGATAGAAAGGTTCACTTTACTCGTCTGTAAGGGCTTTTGTATCAAAAATCTTCTTTTACTGAAATAGCCTTATAATTCCTTATGATTTTCTGAGTGATTTCACTGTTTTTATCCAATCCACATACTTCATTAAGTACCGCCTGAAGACCTTTTTCCTTGATCATTATCTGGAGCTTGACAGCTTCCGGATCGTTTTCATCATTGAAATGAAGTGCAGATGCAATTGCTTTTGCAAGATTGACATAAGAAAGGTTTACTTTTGCAGCTTCTAAAGCAGGGCGAACAAGTCGGTCATTTGGCCCAAGCTTGCGGATTGGAGAACGTCCAACTCTTGTTACGACATCGTTTAAATGAGCATTTTTAAAGCGTTCAATAATTTTTTCAATATATTGCTGATGTTCTGTTGCGTCAAGATTATATCTCTTAATTAAGTAGGCGCCTGTTTCCGCAAGAGTTGCATGGACTTGCTCTAAAATTGTATTGTCATTGAGGGCCTCATGAATCGTGGCCTTATTTTTCAAATATCCAAGGTAGGCGATTACTGCATGACCTGTATTAACAGTGAATAGCTTTCTTTCAATATAAGGGGCAAGATCTGATACAATTTTCATCCCCTCAACACTTGGAATTTCCTCACGGGCTTCCACAACCCATTCATAATAAGGTTCTACAAGTACATCCAGCGAGCCTTGATTATGCTGCATCGGCACGATTCGGTCGACCGCCGAATTCAAAAATAGTACTTTTCCATCTATTACTTTCTTCGTTTCTTCGTCCAGATTTTCAACTATATAATCTTTAAGAAAATCTGTTGCCGAAATTTGGTTTTCACATGCAATGACATATAACCTTTCACTATTTGTTTTAACTCTCTCAGTAATCCCTTTCGCTATGAGAGGAGCAATATGGGGCAAAATATTAGGACCAATTGCTGTAGTCAGATAGGTTGTCCTCCCGATTGCCTCGATGACTTGTTCTTCCTGTTTCATGTTGTTTAAGCCAGACACATTTTCAATCGTGATATTTTCCTGTCCATCCGTCGCTAGCTTCACATTATAGCGCTTTTTTGAGTTTAGCTGTTGAATAATATCATCGGCGATATCAACAAAAATGACCTGATAGTCGGATTGTGAAAAAAGTGCTCCAATAAAGCCCCTTCCAATATTTCCTGCTCCAAAGTGGACTGCTAAATTCATTGACTTCATTCCTTTATCCAATTTTTATTTATTAAAGCGAATCCGTTTGGTTGTCGGAGTAGCTTCAATGTTCCTATTCAAAGAAACTTTTTTCTCAGGAAGTCATGTACTGTCATCAAACTTCACTAAATAAGCTTCCCACTTGTCCCGCATGTGAAAAAAGTGAATAGAAAAGCATCTGCTTTTCTATTCATAGCATTCAGTTAGTTATCTTTATCATTTAAAATATCAATAATTTCTTTAGCGGATCTCGCTGCAACAAGCTTTTCGATATTATTCATATCTGAACATGTAACAGCTATTCCCGAAAGGATTTCAAGATGTGTGCCATCTTTCCCGGCAATACCGAAAATTAACCGCACTTTCTGCCCGTCAAAATCTACTCCTCTCGGTACTTGTAAAACAGTAAAGCCGGACTGAAGTACATCTTTTTTTGCTTCTTCGGTGCCATGAGGGATTGCCACATCATTTCCCATATAAGTGGAAGTCATTTTATCGCGTTCAATCATGGCATCAATATAGCTTTCCTTTACATATCCTGCATCGACTAAAACTCGTCCGGCAAAGCGGATCGCTTCTTCCTTCGTTGTGAATTTCTTATTAAGGAAGATGTTTTCTTCCCTTAAGAGGGCATCCTCTGCCGCGGGAGCATCACTTTCGTCTACCGCCTCTATATGGATATCTTCGATTGGTGCCGTTTCTACATTTTGCAGCTGATCAATCAATTTTCCATACTCTGGGCTGGAAAGGAAGTTATCAACAGAAATATGATAGGCACCAGGGACTTGCTTTTTTGCCCTTGGAGTTAATTCTTCCTGTGTAATGACAATCTGAGCATCGGCCGGGAGGTTACTGATTGACATATTCGTGACGGAAATATCAAGTCCAGCTTCCCTCACCTTTTTTCGAAGCATTGATGCCCCCATTGCACTCGATCCCATCCCGGCATCGCAAGCAAAGATGATTTTGTTTACTTCAGCAGGCATTGTAAGCTGTTCGGTAGCAAAAGTATCGACAACTGAACTTCTTTTCCCTTTCATTTCCTGCATTTTTCTTGCAGCCTCTTCAATATCCTCATCGGTTTCCTTCTTTCCTGTTTTTAAAACTAAGGTGGAAACAGTAAAGGAGACGATGCCTGCTACAAGAATACCGATAATATTAGCCAAATAGTTGCCGGCTTGTGGTGGCGTTACAGCCATAATGGCAACGATGCTCCCCGGTGATGCTGGCGCTGCAAGTCCACCACCGAGTAGTGTTAAAGTGAAGATTCCGCTGATTCCGCCGAGAATAACGGCAAAGAACAACATTGGACGCATTAGAATATAAGGGAAATAAATTTCATGGATTCCACCGAAAAACTGAATGACGGCAGCCCCAGGTGCAGACCTTCTTGCTGTTCCTCTCCCGAAAAACGTATAAGCTAACAGAACACCAATTCCTGGTCCGGGGTTCGCTTCAAGCAAAAACAGAATGGATTTCCCTGTATCTTTTGCTTGCTCAAGTCCAATGGGAGACAGGACGCCGTGATTGATGGCGTTATTTAAAAACAATACTTTTGCTGGTTCAATCAGGATACTGGTCAATGGAAGCATACCAGTTGCGAGCAACCAATCTACTCCTGCAACAAGCCAGCCCGTAAAGACAGTAACAGCAGGACCAACCGCCCAGAATGCCAAAATTGCGAGAAATCCACCGAGAATTCCTGCCGAAAAGTTGTTAACAAGCATTTCAAATCCCGCTTTAACTTTTCCTTCAACCAATTTGTCAAATTTTTTTATGACGTAACCTCCGAGAGGTCCCATAATCATCGCACCGAGGAACATTGGAATGTCAGCTCCAACAATTACCCCCATTGTCACGATCGCCCCTACAACGCCGCCACGCTGATCGTAGATGAGCTTTCCCCCTGTATATCCAATTAACAGTGGAAGCAAATATGTAACCATTGGGTCAACCATTTTGGCAAGGCCTTCATTCGGAAAAATCCCTTTAGGTATAAAAAGTGCAGTAATTAAGCCCCACGCAATGAAGGCCGATATATTAGGCATCACCATGGAGCTTAAAAAGTTGCCGAATTTCTGTACAACGACTTTTAAGTTTGATTGAGCCATACTGACCCATCCTTTCCTTCTAATATTTTTGATTTAGGGAAAGTATCCTTCTTCACCGACAAGGAAAGTTAACGATATCTCGGCAAGATAATAAAGTATCTTTGGTATTGCTTTTATTCTTTTCTGTTTTTTTACCTTGCTTCCAAGCTTAGTAAACATGTTCCATTTTTGTCAATTTAAGCTACTTGGACAAGGGAACAATAGGAAAAATGGATTAGATGGTTAATTAGTATAAATGACATATTTATAAACTTAACCATTATGAAATATACAAAAAAAGTAAAATAAGTTTTTACAAGTTCTATGGATGACATAATAGGAGATTCAAATAATAGCTCAGACTAAACTCCAGCAAAAATTTCTTCAGTAGATTTTCCCCTCAGCCTCAACAAATATTCATCTGATTTGTTATTAGCAGAATATATGTACATGCCATTCATAAAAGATAAGGAGCTTAGATTCAATCCACAAAGGGTAAATATCATAGAAATCAGCAAGAGATAGGTGTGTGTTTGGATGATAATGCGAATATTATTACTTTCTTTTTTAAGTATGACGATTCTTCCTTCTGTTGTTTTAGGAGTAGAAGAAAATGGATCAACTATGGTAGTTTCATTTGATGGGATGCGCCACGACTATCTGGAGAGTTATATGGAAAAAGGGGATATGCCAAATTTCAGTGATGTAGTAGACAAAGGAATGTATGCTAAAAATATTCGAACCATTTTTCCTTCCTTGACTTCAGCATCGCATGCTGCGATAGCAACAGGAGCAAGACCAAGTTCTACCGGAATGGTCAGCAATGAAATTCATAAACGTAATAAAAAATTGACTAACCGTGACAGTGCCTTCTTTTCTCCACTTGATGCGGAGCCTGTATGGTCAGTAGCTCGAAAAGAAGGAAAAACAACGGCTACTGTTCTTTTTCCAGGCTCAAATCCCGAATACGGATATAAAGCGGATTACGCAGTCTATTATGGTAATACATGGGCTGATAGTGATTTTTTGTCGTTAGATTTTCAAACAGAAGGTAATACTAAAAAAACAAGCTTTCCACTGAAGCTTGATAAGCACGATAATCGAACAGTATACATCATGGCGAAAAGTTCAGGTAAACTACATAAATATGATACTTTTTATTTTTCTTTTGACCCTAGTATGAAATTAGCAGAAAAAGTTCACTTGGATGAATGGGGATTTCTTTCCTTTCCAACTAAAAATAGAGAATTGGCGGGATTTTCTTTTAAGCTGAAGGCCACAAAGTCAGACCTATCAGACGCTAAATTGTACAGGACGGCCGTCACATCAGCAGTAATAGAAGGACCTTCCGATTTTAAAGAGACGATTAATGAAAACTTTGGATTTTTTCCAGTCCAAGATGATGATAAAGCACTTAAGAAAAAATGGATTACCCGCAAAGAATACGAAGAAATCAGCACTCGCTTTGCGCAATGGGCAACGGATGTCTCGCTATATATAAAAGAGAGGTACAAGCCTGACTTATTATTCTTTTATTATCCTCAAGTGGACCATGAGTCTCATAATTATCTGCTCATCAATCCGAGACAACCCGGTTATTCAAAAGAAAAATCAGAACGCTATATGGAACATATTCGCTGGGCATACCGTTTGTCTGATGAAATGCTGGGTCAAGTTCTTTTAACGATAAATAAAAACGATCGTATATTTCTTGTTTCTGATCATGGAATGGAGCCCGTTCATTCTAGTTTATCTCCTAATGAAGAGTTAGAGAAAAAAGGATTACTAGTAAAAGACAGCCAAGGGAAAATCGATGAAAAAAAATCAAAGGCATTTGCCCTTTCGAGTGGATCGATTGCGCATATATTTATTAATGTAAAAGGGATAGAAAAAGATGGAGTCGTCGATCAAAAAGAATACGTATCACTTCAAAGAGAAATTGTCTCTATTTTTAAAAATGTGCAGTTGAAAAAAAAGAAAATCCCTCTAAAGAGTTCCCTTTCATATATTTATGGACGATTGGAAGGCAAAAATATAATTCGTTATGAAGACGAATCGCCAATAAAAATATTAAAAGACACAGGTTTTTTTGCTTCTTTTGATCAGAAGGTGAATCCATATGATAAAGTCATTATACCTAAGAGGGAATTAAAGGAAATGTATCACGAAAATACAGGTGATATTCTTTTAGTTGCTAAAAAAGGATATTATATGGCACAGGATGATGGAGATGAAGTGATGGCTACTGAAGTACTCGGTAACCACGGAGGCAATCCATCAAGAAAAGAACTATTTCCTATCCTATTAGCAGCAGGGAATGGTATCTCCAAAGGAAGCATTGATTCGAAAGTCTCTACTCTTGATATCGCACCAACTTTATATACATTAATGGGAATGGATCAACCTGATTATGTCGAAGGAAAATCCATTCCCGAATTGGTAGGAGAAAAAAGAGATAGAAATTGATTTTAGCAAAAATAAAATTCAGAGTGGATGGATTCCCTCTGAATTTTTTCATTTTACATAAAGTTAAAATATACCTAAATCACCAATTCTTCTAGCAGCTTCACGAAGTCTCTCTTCCGTTGTCAACAAGCCAACCCTTATATAACCCTCGCCATAATCGCCAAAACCAATCCCTGGTGCAACAGCTACATGGGCTTTTTCCAATAGTAGATTGGCGAATGACTCAGACGTATAGCCATCAGGAACTTTAAGCCAAGCAAAAAATGACCCTGGGGGGGCTTGGACATTCCAGCCAATTTCATGCAAGCTTGAAATAAATGCATTTCGTCTTTTCTCATATGTCTCATTTAATTCCACTGCACATTGTTGGGAGCTTAATAATGCTTCAGTTGCAGCATCTTGAACTGCCCCAAACAAACTAACGTATAAATGATCTTGTAAAAGATTAATAGCTTCGATAACAGAAGGATTTCCGACTGCGAACGCTACACGCCAACCAGCCATATTGTATGTTTTAGACATCGTATAAAGTTCAATGCCTACATCTTTTGCACCTTCAGCCTGCATAAAACTGACTGGCTTTTTCCCATCAAATCCAATGGCTCCATATGCAAAGTCATGTACAACACAAATATGATGCTTCCCTGCAAAATCCACAGTCTCATGAAAGAAATCTAGATCGGCAACTGCCCCAGTAGGATTGTTCGGGTAGTTGAGGATTATCACTTTGGCCTTTTCTGCAATCTCTAATGGAATTTCATTATACTGAGGGAGAAAACGGTGCTCAGCTTTTAATGGCATCATTTCCATTTTGACATTTGCTAGTGCTGCACCTGACCAATAATCTGGATAACCTGGATCAGGAACAAGCATCGTATCACCAGGATTCATAAGGCATTGGGGTAATTCTACTAAACCTGCTTTTCCTCCAAATAAAACAGCTACTTCCGTTTCTGGATCTAATTCTACGTTATATTCACGCTTATAATACTCTGCCACAGCTTTTTTCAATTCAGGCTTACCGCGAAATGGCGGATAACGGTGATTGATAGGCTCATCAGCGGCACTCTTTAATCTATCCACGATGTGATTTGGGGTTGGTAAATCTGGATTTCCTTGTCCTAAATTTATAACATCATGGCCGTTTGCTATGTATTGATTTACTTTTTGTACAAGCGAGGCAAAAAACTGTTTTGGTAATTGTTTTAAAACATCCGAAGTTTCAAAATTCTTCATTGGTGACACCTCTATAAAAATATTGAATTTTCCTTTTCATTTATAGTTATTTATGAAATGGGGTTTTGCTTAAAGACAAAACTTTACTAAAAATGGCTATATCCGTCTAGCTTCAGCGCCTATCGACTAGCAAACTTCCTGTCATTTTCCCTACGATAAGTCAACATCGACTCGTCCCTCGTCGTGTTTCCTTTATCTCAGTCAAAGGCCCTGAAGTTTGTACGTCGATGAACAGGCGCTTGCGCTTTTGTACGTTAAAATGTTATAACGAAAGATAACGTTTGTAAAGCACAGAAATAAGTAAGGGGGAGCTTAGAGTGAAGTGGAAAATTGGTTGTATTCAAATGAATATTGCATTTGGGAATCCGAATAATAATTTTTCAGCAGTGGAGCAATGGTTTGAAAAAGCGGCGAAAGAGCAATGTTCCATCGTTGTATTACCTGAATTATGGACGACAGGGTATGATTTAACTCGTTTAGATGAAATTGCTCATGATGAAGGAAAAGACGTACTTCAATTACTAAAAGAACAAGCTAAAAAACATCAATTTCATATCGTTGGTGGATCTATCGCTAAGAAAGTTAACAGCGGAGTGACGAATACGATGTATATCATCGATAAAGAAGGAAAGCTTGTCCATGAATATAGCAAGCTTCACCTTTTTCAACTTATGGATGAACATTTATACTTACAAGCCGGTGAAGATGAGCCTATTTTTACCCTTGATGGAGAAAAAGCAGGAAGCTTTATTTGCTATGATATAAGATTCCCTGAATGGTTGAGAAAATCGGTTATGAGTGGAGCAAAAGCACTATTTGTTGTCGCAGAATGGCCAACCCCACGAGTTGAACATTGGAGAATCCTATTACAAGCGCGAGCTATTGAAAATCAATGTTATATCATTGCATGCAATCGAACAGGCTCTGACGCTAATAATGAATTTGCGGGCCATTCGATGATCATTGATCCATGGGGAACTATTATTTCCGAAGGTGGTTCAGGGGAAGAACTTTTAATAGGTGAAATTGATCTACATGAGATCGACGAAATTCGAAGTAGAATACCAATTTTCGATGATCGCAGGCCAAAAAAATATTGACAGGTAGTATAGAATCCCGCATAATATGTACATTGAACTTAATACGATTAACTTATCAAGAGTGACTGAGGGATCAGGCCCTATGACGTCCGGCAACCTCCATATATGGGAAAGGTGCCACTTCCTGCGGAATGAAACCATTCTGGGAGATAAGTCGAAAATAAATGAGTGATTATTTTTCGATGCCTCTTTCAATGGAAAGAGGCATTTTCCTTTAATAAAGAGAGGTTTTTCAATACCATTTTCGCGCTTTTCAACATTTATGAGGTGGAAACAATGATTAAAATAAAAAATGTAACGAAAATATATAAAACGAAAAAAAGGGAAGTCCTCGGGGTCGATAATGTTTCACTTACGATTGAAAAAGGCGAAATTTTTGGTATTGTCGGATATTCTGGTGCAGGAAAAAGTTCCTTACTACGCTGTATGAATCTTCTCGAAGAGCCAACTTCAGGATCTGTGATTATCAACGGAACTGATTTAACGAAGCTTGCAGCAAAAGAACTTCGTAAAGCACGTCAGAAGATAGGGATGATCTTCCAGCATTTTTACTTGATAAGTTCCAAAACAATTATTGAAAATATTATTTTCGCCTTAAAAGCAGCAGATTACCCAAAGGCAGACCGAGTAAAAAGAGCAGAAGAGTTACTTCAAATGGTTGGACTAGCAGATAAAAGGGATGTGTACCCTGCACAATTGAGCGGCGGCCAAAAACAAAGAGTAGGAATTGCAAGGGCGCTTGCTAATAATCCAGATGTTTTATTATGTGATGAAGCAACTTCCGCTCTTGATCCAAGTACAACAAAATCCATCCTAGCCTTATTGAAGAATATAAATCAAAAGCTTGGATTGACGATCGTTCTTATCACGCATGAAATGGAAGTTGTGAAAGAAATATGTGACCGAATGGCTGTCATGCAAGAAGGTAAGATTGTGGAGGAAGGATCGGTTTACGATATTTTTGCAGCACCAGAGGCGGAACTAACGAAACAATTTATTGGTGACATTCTTCAATTGGATATTCCTGAAAAATTGATTAGAGAGTGTCAAGGAACAATTGTAAAAATTCAATTTAAAGGCTCTAAAGCGGGAGAAACGGTTGTATCAGATATGCTCCAGTTATACCAGGTAAAAGGGAACTTCCTACACGGAAAGATTGAGTATATTCAAGAGGAGCCATTAGGTATTTTTATTTTAGAAATCATAGGTGAAAAAGATGAAGTGGCTAAAGCCATAACATACCTGCAAGAGAGAACGGGAAATGCGGAGGTGATGACGGTTGGTTATTGAGCATATTATCGAAATGCTTCCAGATTTAAATAAAGCATTTTTTGAAACAATCTATATGGTTGGCATCTCGCTTCTCGTAGCCATTCTCATCGGGCTTCCATTAGGTGTTATTTTATTCGTAACAGACGAAGGTATGTTTATGGAACAAAAGCTTGTAAAAACAATTGTCGGCTTTTTAATTAATTTAATTAGATCGATTCCTTTTATCATTTTACTTGTTTTACTCATTCCTTTTACGATGTTGATTGTTGGAAAAGTAATCGGTCCTACTGCGGCGTCGGTTTCTATATCTGTTGCGGCTATTCCTTTTTTTGCAAGAATTGTAGAAACAGCATTTCGTGAAATTGATAAAGGAGTTATTGAAGCGTCAATATCGGTGGGCGCAACTCCATGGATGATCATTAAAGATGTGCTTATCCCCGAAGCAAAGTCTAGTATTATACAAGGAGTTACATTGACAACTATCAGTCTAGTTGCATACTCGGCAATGGCAGGGGTTGTCGGTGGAGGAGGAATCGGTGATTTAGCCATCCGTTATGGTTATTACCGCTATGATACAGTTATCATGTTTACAACCGTATTAGTATTAATTGTTTTAGTACAACTCATTCAACTTGTTGGAGATAGTTGGGCAAAACATGCAGATAAAAGATAAAACTTCAGGAGGAAACAGAAATGAAAAAATGGTTATTTGTATTAACTCTTGTTCTAGTAATGGGAGCACTTGCTGCTTGTGGTGGAAAAGATTCATCAGAATCGAACAATGATAAGAAGGAAATTGCTATTGGTGCAACTGCGGGTCCATTTACAGATATGGTGACAAAAGCAATCAAACCTGGTCTTGAAAAGAAAGGTTATAAGGTAAAGGTAGTAGAATTCAGTGACTATATCCAACCAAATAATGCTTTAGGAACAGGCGATATTGACGCTAACGTTTTCCAAAATAAAATCTATATGGAAACATTTGCAGAGCAAAACAAATTAAACTTAGCTGAAGTCATTACAGTGCCGACTTCTCCAATGGTTGTCTTCTCAAATAAATTTAAATCAATTGATGAAATTGCAGATGGGGCAACATATGCCTTACCAAACGATCCTACAAATATGGGTAGAGCCTTATTAATATTAGAACAAGAAGGCTTGATTACATTGAAAGATGATGTAAGCCATTTGACGATTTCCGAAAAAGATATTAAAGATAACCCAAAAAATCTTAAGTTCCAACCATTAGAAGCAGGACAGCTTGCACGTGCAATTGAGAGCACAGATATGGCTGCAGTACCTGGGAACTTTGTGTTTGCAGCAGGTCTTGATATGAATGAAGGAATCATGATCGAAAATATGAGAGATGTTCACCGTAACCGTGTCGTCATCGATGGAAAAAATAAAGATGCACAGTTTGTAAAAGATATTAAAGAAGTTGTAGAATCAAAAGAATTTGAAGACGTAATTGACAGCGATTTTCCTGGTTTTACAAAACCGGATTGGATGAGAGAAAGAAAATAGTAGAAGCTTCTATGACCCTCAGCTTATATTGGCTGGGGGTCATTCACTTATAGAATGAAAAAAAGGCTATCTTATTAGACAGCCATTCGTTCGATTTTAAAAATAAGGTTTTAATATATTGTTTATAGTCTCAGCGCTATGATGAAATAAGTGTTGTTCTTCCTCGTTAAGTTCCAATTCTACTATTTCTCTTATTCCATCTCTATTTACAATAGCTGGAACCCCGATGTATACATCCTTTTCCCCATATTCTCCTTCAAGATAGGTAGATACAGTGAGAATTGTATTTTCATTACGTAAAATGGCTTTCGTTAGTCTTACAAGGCCCATAGCAATTCCGTAGTAGGTGGCACCTTTACTCATAATGATTTCGTATGCGGAATCTCGCACTTGCACGAAAATATCATCTAAATCCTCTCTACTATAACGCCGATCACGATCAATCATTTTTAAGACTGGGACGCCACCAACATCTGCTAAACTATAAACTGGCAGCTCACTATCTCCATGCTCTCCGATTATATAAGCGTGAACATTGTTTGGAGCAACGTTAAAATAATCGCCTAACATATATCTGAATCGTGCGGTGTCAAGGATAGTCCCTGATCCAATAACGCGTTCTTTTGGAAGCCCACTATATTTCCAAGTAGCGTATGTTAAAATATCAACAGGGTTAGTAGCAACTAAAAATATACCGTCAAACCCGCTTGCCATGACACTTTCCACAATAGATTTAAAAATCTTTAAGTTCTTCTCTACTAAATCTAGTCTAGTTTCTCCTTGTTTTTGGTTTGCACCTGCACAAATGACAACAAGGTCTGCATGGATACAATCCTCATAAGTTCCATATCGAATATGAGTTAAATCAGGTGCAAACACTTTTCCGTGATTGAGATCCATCACATCGCCCAATGCTTTTTCCTGATTAATATCAATCATAATCAGTTCATCTGCAATCCCTTGATTCATCAAAGCAAAAGCATAGCTTGATCCGACAAAGCCAGTTCCAATGATTGCTACACAATTTCCTTTTGTCATAAAATCATACTCCATCCCTTCATAACACAAATAGATGAACTTAATTATAGTGTAGGAAGTTCGATTAAGTCTAATAAAGCATAGACTGTCAGTACGTTTGTAATCATTTGGATTTTTTGTGCTAATATAAAAAACATTGTATGAGGTCTATATTTATTGAAATAAGGTGTTTCGTTGTCTAGAAACCAAGGCTATCTGCTGAAAGTCAAAAACCTCCGCAGTCAAAATCAAAGAACGACTTTTTCCTTCACAGAACATTTGCTAGTCGACGATACGCTGGGACCTTGCGCTTTTGTTCTGTCACTTCCACTTCCTCCGAAACTTAAATAATTCTTGTACATAACCAAACACAGACGTAGGCGACATAATCATTTGATAGGCCAGAATAAATAATATAAATCCTAATATGTTTTTTCGGACTCTTAAGTTTAAAGGTTTAAATACATATTTGGTTTGGTAGAAGTATAAAATGCTGTAACTCAAGAGTGTGAGTGGTAAAACAAGTAAAGTCATGGGACCGACAATCCAATAATATCCAAAAAATGCCAATACAAGACCAGGTAACCAACAAAATGTGTAAATGATATCCAAATAAGGCATAATCAAGTTTATGCCGGTCAAATACTTCGTATATATTTGGGGCTGTTGCCAAGGTTTTACTTGTTTTAGCCCTTCGATCATCCCTCTAGCCCATCTTGATCGTTGGCGAAAAAAGTGAGTCATCGAGCTAGGGACTTCTGTAAAAGCAACAGCCAATGGTTCAAAATATATTTTCCATCTTTTTTCAAGTAGCTTCCATGTTAACACAATGTCTTCACCGATAGCATCCGGCCATCCGTTTATTTCACGTATACTTTCCGTTTTGTATAGACTGTAAGCACCTTGAGCCACCAATGTTCCTTGATATAGCCCTTGTAATCGTTTAATAGAGGCAATTCCAAGGAAGTAGTCCCATTCTTGTATCTTTGTCCAAAGATTATCTCGACTATTTTTGACTAAAATAGATCCTGCTACGGCAGAGACATCAGCCGGACTACTCTTTACTCGTGCTACTAAATATCGAATGGCTGATTGATGCAGAAGAGTATCAGCATCTAATGTAATTAAATAAGGTGTTTTAACATGGAGTAACCCTTGGTTAAGGGCATGAAACTTTCCCGGTATTTTTTCATGTAAAATATCCATCTTTAACTGGAAATTTTCTTTTGCTTTCAATGCTATTCTCACTGTTTGGTCGGTAGAACCATTATTAACAAGGATTACTTGAATGGGCCCACTATAGTCCTGTTTCCCAATATAATGCAACGTATTATAGATTTTATCTTCCTCGTTATAAGCAGCAATAAGCAAAGTGATGGCATCATTCGGATTTTCATCTTTAAGTACTGGTTGTTTGTCCATGATTAGACTGACCACTAAAAAAGCATTCATGTACCCCGGTATATATGAAATTCCAGCAATCACTAAAAGCGCCAAGGGCAGAGAAATAATAATAGATAAATCAATTAGCCAATGTCTTGCTAGGTAAATAGAGATGCACATCCAAAGGAATGCTACCGAATGGCTTAACCAAAATTTTGTGTAAACTTTTAGGTAGAAACTCCCTTTCCGGTATGGAAAGCCAGTCGGGCGATTATAAGGGGATTTCATTATCAATGCCTCCATCTTACTTAGTGTAAATTGTGAGGTCTCTTGATTCGTAGTACAAAAGACCTTTCAATGTACATTACAGCATAGGAAACTATACAAATTCTGAACAATTCCCACATATTCTGCCCTTTTTGTTGTGAAAATGTACATATTCATGAAAGAAGGATTACATAAATATTATGAAGATACTAAATCTTATTTTCTTTTTACAAAAGTCATCCGTCTTAAGTTATAATAAAAGGAAAATTGAGGAAATCTTCACTCAGAGAGGGTGTGGGGATGATTAATAGATTAGTACAAAAACTATTAAAAAAAGATCGTGATTCTGAGAGAATCATTTTTGAAATGTTTTATCAGCGTGTCTATTATACAGCGTACTATATTGTTCAAGATCGTGAATTGGCTCAGGATATCGTACAGGAAACCTTTCTGAAGGCATTTCAAAATATGCATACAGTTAAAGATGGTGAAAAGTTAGGAGCTTGGTTAGCAGCAATTGCATCCCGTACAGCCATTGATTATGTAAGGAAAATCAAAAAATGGAATGACGTTGTTACTGAGGACCATATTATAGATGAACAGCTTTCCAAAAGTGATGATCATTATTCTACTGTTGAAACAATTGTTGAAAAGAAATTTCTTAAAAATATACTCCTTCGAGAGATTGATGAATTAAAACCAGAACATAAACAAGTACTAATTCTGGCGTATCTTCATGATATGAAATACGAAGAAATTGCGGAAGCATTGGATATTAAGGTGACGATGGTCAAAACCCGAATCCACCGTGCAAAATTGAAATTAAGGGAAGCATTGGAAACACAACCCGATATGAGGGAGATGATACATAATGCCAAAATATAAAGAACTCCATTTGGACAACATCATCCGCGAAGCATTGAGTGAAAAAATGAATGAATGTCCTCCTCCGCTATTAGAGGCATCGGAGGCGTGGAATCAACTTCAAAGGCGAAGGGATGGAAAGAGAAAAACATCCCCGCTAATTCGTACATTTCGTAAACCTTTATTGATTTCTGCTTCTTTATTATTCATTCTTCTATTTGCTACGGCACCTAAATCAGGGATTGCTTTTAATCAATTTACGGATATCTTCCATACTATTCAAGGAAATGTTGTGTATTTGTTTGGGAAGTCTGAAGGGGAAAGTGATGGACCAGGTTTAGATGGGGGAACGTTCGAAGTCATTGACGAGACGGAAATCGTATCTAAACAAATGAGTCTAGAAGAGGCAAAGAAAGCTGCGCACTTTCCAATCTTAACTCCTAAAAACCTTATGAACGAGTTTCAATTAGAGGAAGTAACCGTTATGGACGGATATGAAGAACAAGTTGAAGCTGTTTATTTAAGCTATGTTGGCAAGGATAGAGGTTTTATGGTAACAGAAATGCCAATTGAGAATCCAATTGGATTTGGGGCAAGTATGGATAAAGATGACGTGACGATAGAACAAGTTGAGATAAAAGGGCAAAAGGGGAGTTTAGTCATTTTTAAAAACGGAACTGCCCAATTAATATGGATGACTCAAAGCCATTATCTATCTATAGAGGGTAAGTTGACGAAAGAAGAAATATTAATAATCGCAAAGTCTATATAAAAGAGGTTCTCCTAAGATAATCGGAGAACCTTTAGACTGTTGACAAACGCTCGCATACTGCGTTGCTTTCCTCACTCGTTCGCTCATGAAGGCAATTTATTTTCGCGTCTTCGCGCCTTGTATGACGAGCGTTTTCAAAACGGTCTGGAAAATCATTCATCTATTATAGCTTTTAATATATTTGACGTTTGTTTTGAATAGACCCACCTATTATAAAAGATGCTAACAATAAGAAACTTAAAGTAATAACTACCCAGTTTTTATTAATAAATCCTATGAGAAGGATAGGATATGTTGTTGCAGACATGTAGGCTAAATTGAACTTCTTTTTTTTCATTTTTTTCCTCCTATCATTCAAATCTAATTCTTGTCATTCCTACAAACAAGAATACTATAGTAAATACTAGTAAAACTCCGCTAGGTGCAAGAACATCTGCTACCGTTCCACCTCTTACTGCTAATTCTGCAAAACCTTCTAAGCCCCAGTATTGTGGAACAAATTTAGCGATTTGCTGCATCATATTTGGCATGATTTCAAGTGGCCAATAGACACCACCGAGCATACAGGTGGAAACAATAATTAGATTTCCAAATACAGATTGCTGTTCGGATGTTTTGACGAAGCCCGCAATAAAAAGACCTAGCCCAATCGTACATAGTAGTAAGCAAGAAACAAGTACGAAAATGCCTAACATATTTCCCCAGTTAACATTAAATACAAAGGTTGAAACGAGCATCAATACCCCGAATTGAATCCATCCAATAAGGAAGAAGGCAAGTAGGTATCCGATTAATATCTCTTTTTTTGAAGTTGGTGTCGACATGATTCGGTACCATACTCCCGTCTGTCTAGCTTCTAAAAATACTCCTGTACTAATAAGTAGAGATATCATGACAAACATAATCGTAAATCCTGCAGAGCGAGCGGTCATATTATTCATCGTCTCAAGCTCTTTGTTCTTCGTAATTGGGATGTTTTTTATTCCATCTGAAGTTGCAAGCTCGTTCGTGATTTTCTCCTGAACGCCTTTCCAGTTGTCTCCTGTTATTTCCTGATAAACACTTGAAGCTGAAGCTACAATTCTATGTTTTACCATGCTGTCATTAATGACTTGTTCTATCATCTTTGCTCCATTAAATGAAGGAGAGTATACAAAAATAATGACTGGAATATCTTTATTAAGTATTTGCTCCTCAAAGCCTTTATCGATTCGTATATAGCCTGTTATCTTTTGATCATCGAACTTTGAACGTGCGTCTTTAGCATTCTCAAGACTCAGTTCCATAATATTTTTACTTTCCAACTCATTGATCAATGCTTTAGATAAGGTGGAATGATCTTCATCTACTACCACTATGTTAGGTTTCGGTTCCGAGTCGCTAGAAAAAAGTGCACCAAAGATAAAAGTGAACAATAACGGCATACCAAA
Source organism: Lederbergia wuyishanensis (assembly GCF_022900255.1). Classification (GTDB taxonomy): domain Bacteria; phylum Bacillota; class Bacilli; order Bacillales; family Bacillaceae_C; genus Lederbergia; species Lederbergia wuyishanensis. The sequence goes on along the minus strand of NZ_JALIRM010000016.1, from coordinate 21,013 downwards.
CATAAGGAGGAAAGATTGTGGCTTTTGAAATATTCTTTTTAATTCAAATATCATAATGGCTTTTATTCTTCTCATACTTTTTCACTCCTTATCTTGGCTTTAATCTAAGCGACCCGATCGTTAATGTTAGTAATCCACTTAAAATGAGGACGCTAATTGGTAATATAAGTGTATTCCAAGTCGTTCCATTCATAATTTCTATAAAACTTTCAAGAGCCCACTTGTTTGGAGCTATATTTCCTATAAGTTGAATACTATTTGGGAATGCGGCAAGTGGAATCATAGACCCACCTAATAAGGCCAGTATTTGAACACCAATCCCACCGACTGAATCAGCTGTTTTTTCCTCTGTGATGATTCCTGCAATAATCATAGAAAACCCTGCAACAGAAATGGAAAATGCTAAACCAATCGTAAGTAATTGTAAAATATTGCTTCCCCAATTAACTCCAAACAAATAGTGAGTTGCTATGACAAACACGATAAATTGGAGGAAGGAAAAATAAAAAGTGCCTAAAAACTTTCCAAATACAATGGAAGAACGTAAGATAGGGCTACTCATTAAGCGTGCCAGTGTTTCTGTTTTACGTTCCTGGATAATCGACTTTGCACCAACAGTAGTGTTGAATAAAATAAACATCGCACACATGGCTGCCGCATAATATTGCATTCCTGAAATAGGTTCCTTACCATCTTCTTCGGAAGTTACAGCATTCAAATCAGAACTGGCAATTTCGGAAAGTTCGTTTGCAAAACCTCCTATTACATTTGGGATATTAATATCCTGATTCGTAACGGGAACTGCCGTTATTTCTTTTGAAACCACTTCTGTTGCAAGTGAAACAGATGTTACTCGGTTAATAAAAGAATTCGTAATAGAGTTTAATATCGTAAACTGAATTTCTTTTTCGGGATTACTAAATATTGTGACTTCCTTGACATCACCCTTCATTAATCCGTCTCCCCAGTGAGCAGGAAGAACCATCCCAACATCAACCTTTTGATTTTTCATAGCTGTTTTTAAAGCTGTTTCAGTCTTATATTCTTTAACAGTAATACTTTCTTTCAACTCATCGCCTTGCAACACTTTATTGATAAACTGATCTGTAAAGTCATCCGCCGAAGATACGACAATGCCGACTTTTGTATCCGGAATGGACCCGCTTTCTCCAAAAAGTCCACTAAGAGCGGAACCTAGGATTGCTGTGAGGACAAGTGGCATCAGTAACATACTGATAAAACCTTTTCGATCACGTAAGCGGATATTCATATCTTTCCACGCAATTGTAAAAGAGCTCATTTATTAACCTCCTAGTCCCGTAATGAGCGCCCTGTTAATTGTAAGAAAAGGGTCTCAAGGTTAGGTTCTTTTATTTCAACCGATCCAATTTTCATTCCGTTATTCACAGCTGCAGACATAATGGAACCTAATGTCTCATATGGCTGCCCGGCATAAACTTCTAGAGTATTAGATTCTTCTTTCTTCACAACTTCATTTACATTTTCCAGTTTCTTAATAGCATCGATCGCTTGAATAGAATCATTTTCAACAGTTAATTGAATGACTGAACCACCAACTAGGCGACTGCATAGCTCAGCTTGTGTTCCTAATGCAATGACTTCGCCATGATCAATGATACCGACACGATTGCATAAAAACTCAACTTCTTCCATGTAATGGCTCGTGTAAATGATCGTCATTCCTTCTTCATTTAGCTTTTTGACAGTTTCTAAAATGTGATTCCTTGATTGTGGGTCAATTCCTACTGTTGGTTCATCCATAATCAATAATTCCGGCTTGTGCATTAAGGCTGCACCTATATTGATTCTCCTTTTCATCCCGCCAGAGAATGTTTCGATTCGATCTTTAGCGCGATCCTTTAATCCAACAAACTCTAGTACTTCATCTACTCGTTTTTTTGCTTGCGATCCTTTCAATCCATACATGGCTCCCCAAAATAGTAGATTATCCCTTGCGGACATTGTTGGGTAAAGGGCAATTTCTTGTGGTACAACACCAATTTTTTTCTTAATGAGCATTGGTGATTTTTTTACAGATAGATGGTCAACCAACACTTCTCCTTGTACGTATGGAATAAGACCGCAAATCATAGAGATAGTAGTGGATTTTCCTGCACCATTAGGACCTAGGAGTCCAAATGCTTCACCTTTTTCAATTGTAAAAGAAACATTTTTCACTACTTCTTTTTTTCCGTAGCTTTTCTTAAGCTCTTTAACTTCTAACATCGTTCCACGTCCTTTTTTAATTCCGTTTTATTAACTAATTACAGTATATTGTGTATCCTTTATTAACAAATCTCTCTCCAGATAGATTTTTCCCATAAAAAAATACAGCTTATATAGCTGTATGTCATAGGGCACTATGCCAAAAGTCATTAGTCAGAAGTTAGAGATATGGTACCTTACGGCAAAGATGGCTGCTTGTGTTCGATCCCTTAGCTCAAGCTTACTAATTAAGTTAGAAACGTGGTTTTTAACGGTTCCCTCCGAGATATAAAGCTCCTGTGCAATTTCTTTATTGTTTAATCCAAAGCCAATTTTACTCAATACTTCCAGCTCTCGTTCCGTTAAGTCATTAATTATTTTGGGAACTTCGTTAACATGGTTAGTTTCTTTGTTTTTTCTCATTTCCTTTACAATCTCAGCAGTCGACTCTCTAGGTAGTACCATTCCGCCTGACTGCACTGTCATAATGGCTTGAACAATCGCGTCTGTCGGCATGTCTTTTAATAAGTAGCCGCTAGCTCCTTCTTCAAGTGCTTCAAAAATTAATTCGCTGTCACTAAAGGTTGTAAGCATTAATACTTTCGTGTCGGGGAGTGAAGAAGTAATTAATTTTGTTCCTTCAACCCCATTTGCAATGGGCATGCGAATATCCATTAATACAATATCAGGCCGGAGTTCACTTGCTTTATCAAACGCTTCCTGCCCATTGGATGCAACTCCAACTACATCGATTTCGGGCCTAAGATTAAGAATTGTAGCAAGGCCATCCCTCATTAATTCTTGGTCATCGACAATTAATATTTTTATCACCTTGTTCACCCCAACTGCCACTGAATCTCTTTCAATGGCATACTCATTTTTACGATAAATCCTTCTTGAGGATTGCTTTCAAACGTAATATGTCCTCCATGCTCGTAAACTCTTTCTCTCATATTCTTTAATCCGAACCCGGGGTTAACCTGTGCTGCGCCTCTTCCATTATCTTTTATAAAAGTGTGAATGTCCGAGTCGGTTATCTCTATCGTGACGTTACAATCAGTTGCCTGACCATGACGTACAGCGTTTGTAATCGATTCTTGGATGATGCGGGTTAAGTCCAGTTGAATAGAAGTTGGTATTTTTGAAACATCTCCTTGTATATGAAAGCTAGACTTTAATCCGGTCATTTCTTGATAGTCTGCAAGAATTTTTTTAGTCGTTGTAATAAAAGATCTGTTTTCATCTTTTAAAGTACGGACTGACAAACGTAATTCCTGAAGAGCATTTCTCGCCAATTCCTCGCAAAGGAGAATCGTTTGTTTGCTCTTTTCCGGTTGAATATTTTGAAGTTCTTTAGCTACTTGCAGTTGCACAAGTAATGCGGTCATTTTATGTCCAACTGTATCATGAATCTCTCGTGATATGCGGTTTCTCTCTTGGGTAAGTGTTAGTTCTTCAACTTGTTTAGAATAATGGTGCAATTGCTCATGGGCATCTTTTAAGGCATGATGAGTTTCTTGCAGTTCGTCATATTGGGCTGCAATTTTTTCTTGTGCATGTAAAAGCTTATGAATCAACCTACCTACAATGGCTTCAAAAACGATGAAGGTGAAGTTGATGATGTTACTCATAACATCAATGCTACCCATCATTCGATACGTGTAGTAGATACTAAGCGACCAGACGAAGAAAAAGGCAATGGAAAATCCCCAAATAATGCGCTTGTTTTCAGCAATTAAAAAAAGAGTTACAGCATTTACTCCGAACAAAATCAAATAGAGAGTAGAGCCAGGGAAGAAAAAGACAAATCCTAGTGTGAGAATAGAATCGAGTGTAAGAGCTAAAACAAAAAACCTTTTCGCCAGCGGAGTAACTAATAAAAAGTGATTGATGGAGAATCCCAATCCAGCCACAATGACAAATATTAGAGTAAAAAGTGTATGGATCTCAGCAGAAACATAGTATATGTAACTTAACAATATAAACATAAATAAGCGAATGTTGCTTAAAAGGGTTAACCTCAAGACGTCACCTCGTACGGGATGGAATTAGATACCATAATTATAATCCGATATGATGGATTGGGATATATGCAAATATAAAAAAGGTTCCCTTTGAGAGAACCTCTTAATCTACGAATACATATGTTGAAATGCTTGCTTGCTGTTCAATGACCCCCGCATGCATGACACGGTGAATTCCCCAAACGCGGTAATATGAATTTTTTAAAACCTTCGCTTCTTTGGAAAGTGATACGATTGAAGAACTATAATTTGTCGCACTCCCGATATTAAGTACATCAACCCATTGTCCACTGGAAGAATCCCATCTCTGTAATATTAGATCAACCTTTATATTATCCACTGGGTTATAAGCCTTCGTATTTCCCGATACTTTTACTCTATCAGCAGACACTATCTGAATAAATGTAGTTCCGCTCATAAAATACTTTGAGGCTTGAACCGTGTAATCATTTAATGTGCTGCCAGATCCAACAGAGAAAGGCAGTTCATTTGCTGAACCTTCTTTTACTGCCCCAATAACTATAAATAACATGATGGCTATTAATAAAAGTCCTGAACGTTTCAATAGATTCATTGAATATTTTCTCTCCTTTTACTCTAACTTTAGTCAATAGGTAGACGCAAGAATCACCAAAATTGTTACCAGATTTTACAAAGAATTCAAATTCCTACTGAAAAGTTTAAGAAAGAAGAAACAGGATATAGGATTTTATGAAGGTGCGAGAAGGAAGGAGTGATTGCTATTATCACAAAAGAGAAATTAGAAGAGGAAACATTAAAAGTCATCGAGAACTTACAAAATGAAAAATTTCAGGAATTAAACGAAATGTTTAGGAAAAAGCGACCTTATGATATGAGTATTATTTTTCAAAGTCTTCCTGAAAAACACGGGACAGCTCTCCTTCATAATCTGGACGAAACGACTATTGCGAGTATGATGCAAAAAATAAATACGATGCAAAAGCTTGAGGTACTTGGGAAAATTGGACCCGAGAAAGCAAATAAAGTGCTCGCTTTACTTGATACGAATATTCTTACTCGATTACTAAAAAAATACCCACAAGTAAAAATAACAAAATTCTTAGAAGACATGGATGCTAAAAATGCCAGCTATGTCAAATCGATGATAGATTATCCGGATAATACCGCCGGAAGCTTAATGACGAATCGTTATATTTCCATTGAGGACAACTCAACCGTACGTGATGCTATAAATAAAATTAGAGCTGATGCTCTTTATACAGAGGGCAGTAATCATTTATATCTTACGGATAAAAAAGGAAAGTTGACAGGTACGGTACCATATAAAGATTTACTACTTGGTGAGCCAAATGAAATGTTGAGAAATATTATGCTTAAACAGGTTCTATGCGTAACGGTCTCTACAAAGCGTGCCAATATTGTCCGATTGCTTCAACGTTACGATTTTACGGCATTACCGGTTACGAATGAAGAGGGTGTGCTAGTTGGGATTATTACTTTTGATAATATGGTAGACGCACTCATTCAAGAAACAAGTGATGATTATGGGAAACTTTCAACAGCTAGTAAGGAGATTGATTTTAATACAAAGCCATTCATTGCAGCTTTCAGGCGATTGCCATGGTTAATCATTCTCCTTTTTATAGGGCTCATTTCGGGAAGTATTATTTCAAAATTTGAAGGGACGCTTGAAAAAGTAGTAGCATTAGCTTTTTTCATGCCGCTTATTGCCGGAATGACGGGAAATACGGGAACTCAATCACTTGCAGTAGTGGTCCGTGGATTAGCTGAAAATGAAATAGATGCCAAAACGGTTGTTAAATTGATATTACGGGAATTTCGGGTAAGTCTCCTTATAGGAGTTACATGCGGTCTACTCATTTCAATCATTGCATTTATTTGGCAAGGGAATATATATTTGGGTATTGTCGTAGGCGGTTCACTCTTGTTCACACTGATACTTGGTACAATGGCGGGAACGATTATTCCGCTTATACTCTATAAATGTAAATTGGACCCTGCTGTTGCTTCGGGTCCCTTGATTACAACTGTAAATGATATTTTCTCTTTAATAACATATTTTTCAATTGCATCGTTATTATTATCAAAGCTGACATAAGAAAAACAGCACTCCAAAATGGGCGTGCTGTTATTTTCTTTTTTTTCTAATAAAAAATACAAGAATTATGATTAGAATGCCTGTAATGATGAAGAACGTCCACTTGGTTGCTGGCTTTTCCTCAGGTTGCTTTGACGGCTCTAGGTTTGGCAAACCTAAACCTTCGCGTACGCTGTTCATTAAAGTTTGTGTTTCATCATCCTCACTCAATTCCCAAATCATCGCTCCTGCTAAAGCACTTTGGGTAATATAATGAGTTTTCTCCTTTATAGATTCAGAATCATCGTATGAAATGAACTCTCTTTTTTCCTCACTGTAAAGGAATGGCACCTTAGCTGTATCGTTCCAATAACGCTGGAAGCCATTTTGATTTATAATATGTTTTTCTAAAAAATTGTAATCATAGGTGCCTGGCTCTAGATTGCCCCCACCATTACCAGAGCAAAGCTGATATCCACCGTTACCCAGTACTTTTCCTTCCGTTTCAGGGTTGCAATTTCCCCAAGATCGTCCATAAAAAGGAAGACCTAAAACAAGCTTTTTTGTAGGAACACCGTGATCTAGATGTCCTTTGACGGCGGCAGCTACATGATGAGGGTGAACATCATTTTCTATTGCTTGTGGATCTTTGTATAGGGGCGCGTTATGGCCAGTAGTCTGTGACCAGCTCCCGTTAAAGTCATACGTCATGATATTAATGTAGTCGACTATTTTTGCCACTTTATCTAATTCAGTGTTTTCTAAATAGGAGAACCCTGCGCTTGACGCAATTGTAAGCAAGTATTTCTTTCCATCCTTTTGTTCAGCTTGATTAAGGGAATTCCGTATTTCCTGAAGTAATAGGGTAAAATTTTTCTTATCAGAAGGGTCATGATGATTATTCGGCATACCGCCACTAACTGGATATTCCCAATCAAGATCGACTCCATCCATGTCGAATGACCGGATAAATGCAACAGCGGATTCTGCAAACTGCATACGAGTTTCTTCCGTTCTGGCTACGAGCGATAAATTCATTGACCATGACCAGCCACCAATTGAAATTAAAGTTTTTAATTGTGGATTTACATGCTTAAAGCCCTTTAAATTATCTAAGTTTGGAAGGTCGGTAGTGGGGGCGCCTAAAACGACAGTGCCGTTTGGGGTATCGTTTTGTTCGTTTCCGTTGAAATCCGTACAAGGCTGTAAGCCGCCATTACTAGCTTCCTGATTTCCATGTTTTCCATCCCAACACACATCTGCAAATGCATAATTAATGTGGGTAACGGACTGTGGATTGAAGTTTTTAGGTGGTGACCAACCTGCATAATATCCGATAATGACATAGTTTTGTTCGTTTGCTTTTACAAGAGAAGGGAGGAATAGAGAGAGTACAAATATTATTAAGGTGAAAGCTGTGTAACGGAACATTCATTTTGTCCTCCTCATATTTCGTGTATAAGTGTATTTATTTTACCCATAGTTTGTAAAAGGTTTCAATGAAATGGAAATAAACGCGAGTTTCCTCCTATTTTGAAAGGTTATTTTACTTCATTCTATTTATGGAAATCTATTGCCATTTATAAGACTTTAGCATAAAATGAATTTAAACTTACAATTGTAATCCTATGGAGGTGAAAAAGTGAAGGAGGAAGCTGCAAACATTACTGAGGCTGAATGGGTTGTTATGCAGGTACTTTGGAATTCCGATTCTTTACCTATGAGTGAAATTATTCATGAACTGACTCAAAGCACGGATTGGAAACCGAAGACTATTCAAACGCTCGTCACTAGATTAGTGAGTAAAAAAGTGGTTGGCTATGAGCAAGAAGGAAGGAAGCGTCGATATTTTGCGCTTGTTTCAGAAGAAGAAAGCATTCAAAACGAATCGGAATCTTTTTTGCAGAGAATTTTCGGGGGAGCGCTTCAACCTATGCTTGTTCATTTAGTTAAGACCAATAAATTGTCCCAAGATGATGTCGAAGAATTAAAGCGCCTACTTGATGAAAGGAGGGATTAAGATAGACCAGTTTCTTACAATACTCGTTCATTGTTTTAAATGGATACTTGTAACTTCCTTATTATCCAGTATAATCGCTGTCTTTATTTTATTTATCAGAGCTCTATTCAAGAAAAAGCTTCAACCGAGATGGTTCGTCTGGCTTTGGCTCATCCTTGTCATACGATTAATGCTCCCTTGGGTACCTGAGAGCTCCTTCAGTTTATTTAACTTATTTACGCCGAGTAAATCGGATGCATTTATACCCTTTCAATTTAATCATACCCTTTATTCTGAACCATCATTTGTAACCCTCCAACCTAGAACAGAACTAGATACAAATACAACTTCCGAGAATCCCACTTCAAGTAATTTTCATCCTATAATTATAATTGCCGCTTTTATATGGCTGGCTGTCATGGTAATTGGAATCATTCAGCTTTATCGCTCTAATCGTCAATTCAGCAAATGTCTGGATTCGTCCAGATCAATTTCTGAGCTTTCTATACTGGAACTATTTCAAAAGTGTAAACAGAAATCAAACATTCATTCGAACATTCGACTTATGGCAAGCCCCGCCATATTTTCTCCTGCGTTGTACGGCTTGTGGCGGCCAAAGTTAATTCTGCCATCCAAACAGTTGCAGGAGTTTAGTAAGAAGGATTTATCGTTTATTTTCTATCATGAGTTGGCACATTTTAAGCATCGCGATATTGGGGTCAATTGGTTAATGACACTTATGTTGCTACTTCACTGGTTCAATCCTTTACTTTGGTATTGTTATTCCCGCATGCGTGAAGATCAGGAGCTTTCGAGCGATGCCTTTGCACTATCAAAAATTGATGGTGATGCCCTGAAAGACTACGGGAACACCATATTAAAAGTAATTCAAAGTAATATGGATTTACCGCAATTTCCGAGAGCAACAAATTTTATTTCCACCAAATCTCAAATGGTGAGGAGAATGAAGATGATCCGTTCATTCCGTAAAGAAAAGCGTAGATGGTTTCTAGTTGGTATTTTCCTTGTGGCGATAGTATCAGCTGTATCGTTATCAAACGCAAAAATATTTTCCAAATCTGTTACAGTGAGCATTCCTGCTGGATGGGAGGTTTTCCAACAAGCAGAAGCTGAGATGATTTATGTCCCGAAAGAACAGAGCGAAGACGGACTCTCCTTAACCGTAGTGAATTATAAAATGATGGAGACAGAAATGATCGAAACAGGAAGTCATACTACGATAACCCAACTAGAACATTATAAACAGTCCGATAATCTAGAGTCCTGGCTAAAGAGGATGCGTGATTCTGCTGCCCGGGACGGAGTGGACCTTCAGCAGATAACTGACCCAGAAATAGGACCATTATTAATCGACCAAAATGAGGCCTATCTTCATGTGATTTCGTTTTTGTATGGACCGGAGCCCCAGGCCATCTCATTAAAAGGTAGCGGAAAATATTATGATTTAGATGTTATCAAGCAAGAAGGTGTTTATAAGATTTTTCAACAAATGGTATCTGAGGTACAGAAAGGCAGTAAATGATGAAGAAAGATATATGGTTAATTATATTCTTTTACGTAGTCCTATTAGCAGGATGCTCCCTTCTTTTCAATCACTTTATTTTGAATGACAAGTTATATAATAGGGAGGTTGAGCTAAATGAAACGCAAAATAATAACGTTATTCGAATGACTTTATATAAAGTCAAATACTACAATAACATGGATGAACAACGTATTTCAGTTACTTTCAAACTTGAAAATCAAAGGAATTCTCCTGCTGTATTGACAGCAACAAAAAATCAAGATACTACGGATAATGTGCTTCTATTGAGGAACCCGAAAAAGCACTTTCCTTTGGTAGGACACGGTTGGGACGATATGGTAACAATAAAAGAAGGAGATGATACGGTTATTTTTTCTTTTTCAGCTGGAAAGCAAGCCTCTTTTGAAGCAGACTTTTTACTTGATGACAAGTTATTTGAGGGTTTAGAGTGCCACATCCCACTTTTTATAAATAATGAAAAAATAGAATTTACTTTTCAAATTCCTTCTCCAGAGCAAATTGAAGATTAGGAACAATGGGCAACAGTGATGGAACGTCCATTGTTTATAATAAGAACAATCCCCTAAAATCCATCCAATTAAAAAAATTAGCGAATTTTAGGGGACTACTTATTAAAAATATCGGAGATGTAATTCATTGGTTATCCATTCATGAGTATCCCATAAGCCCACTTTACTTTTTCATCTGCCGGCGTTTGCACACCTTTGAGCGGATACTCGATTCCTAGTGCTTCATATTTATAAACCCCTAACTGATGGTAAGGGAGAATTTCCACTTTTTCTACGATGGATAAAGTACGAATAAATGCACCGAGTTTTTGTAAATCTTTTTCATCATCCGTAAGCCCAGGGACAAGTACATGCCGAACCCATACGGGTTTTTTCTTCTCCTCAAGATAATGGGCAAAGTCTAGAATATGCTTGTTTGAAACAGATGTTAAGTGTTTATGTTTTGCTTCATCGATTTGTTTTAAATCTAGTAGGACAAGATCGGTTACTTCCATAAGACGATCAAGTGAATTAATAAATCTTTCTTTCCTCGTGAAGCATCCGCCAGAGCTATCAATTGCCGTATGGATACCCAGTTTTTTACATTCAGTAAATAATTCGATAAGAAAATCAACGTGAAGGAGAGGCTCTCCACCAGTAACCGTCACTCCGCCATTAGAAGCTTGTAAAAAAGGAAGATAATCTTTAATATCCTTCATTAGTTCTTCAACAGAAATTTCCTTTCCTTCTCCATTTCCAAATGTCCAAGTATCGGGGTTATGGCAATATAGACAGCGTAATAGGCAACCTTGTGTAAAAATGACATACCTTAGTCCTGGGCCATCCACTGTACCACATGATTCAATTGAATGAATACGAGTTTGGATTTTCATTACTTCAAATCCTTTCGTTTGGGGAGCCAGCACACTTAGCACTGGCTCTATCCATTTAATACTCTTGCTGTCTAGCTCCAGACGGCAGCCTCTCGAGGTCTAATAACTTGAGTCAATAAAAGTCAAAGACCGGACTTTTTTGACTCAGCACATTTGCTTGTCGGAGGCCCGCAGGATGCGGGTCAGGAAGGCGTCGCAACAGGACGTTGCGCTTTTAGCCTTCCTTCCTCTTCAGGCGCCTTCCGCTTTTCTAATTACATCGTTTCGTGGAACGTACGGTTAATAACGTCGATTTGTTGTTCTCTCGTTAATTTGATGAAGTTAACAGCGTATCCAGAAACACGGATTGTAAGTTGTGGATACTCTTCTGGATGTTCCATTGCATCTAGCAATGTTTCTCGATTGAATACGTTAATGTTTAAGTGATGCCCTTGCTTCGTCATGTATCCGTCCAAAATTGCAGCCAAGTTAGAAATCCGAGTCTCTTCTTCTCTTCCAAGTGCTTTAGGCACGATAGAGAAAGTATTAGAAATTCCGTCTAATGCATATTCATATGGGAGTTTTGCAACAGAACTCAAAGATGCAATCGCTCCTTTTTGGTCACGTCCATGAAGCGGGTTGGCTCCTGGTGCAAATGGTTCGCCTTTGCGTCTTCCATCTGGTGTATTACCCGTTTTTTTACCATACACAACATTAGATGTAATCGTTAAGACAGATAGTGTTGGTGTTGCACCACGATAAGCTTTATGTTTTTGGAACTTATTCATAAAGGTTTTCACAAGATTTACTGCGATGTCATCGACAAGAGCATCGTTATTTCCGTATTTAGGGAAATCTCCTTCAATTTCAAAGTCAACGGCAATGCCATTTTCATCGCGAATTGGTTTTACTTTTGCATATTTAATGGCACTTAGAGAATCTGCTACAACAGATAATCCGGCGATACCTCCAGCCATCGTGCGTAAAATTTCTCTGTCATGAAGAGCCATTTCAATTCTTTCATAGCTATATTTATCATGCATGTAATGAATAATATTAAGTGTGTTCATATAAAGTCCTGCAAGCCATTCCATCATAGCGTCAAATTTCTCTACGACTTCTTCAAACTGTAAATACTCTGTTGTAATTGGTGCAAACGCAGGGCCAATTTGCGCCTTTAAAATTTCATCCTTACCGCCATTAATCGCGTATAGCAATGCTTTCGCAAGGTTGGCGCGAGCTCCGAAAAATTGCATTTGTTTTCCAATTGTCATCGCTGATACGCAGCAGGCGATACCGTAGTCGTCACCATAAATACCTCGCATCAAATCATCATTTTCATATTGGATAGAGCTTGTTTTAATAGACATGTTTGCACAGTACTTTTTAAAATTCTGTGGAAGTTGAGTGGACCAAAGAACCGTTAAGTTTGGTTCCGGAGATGGTCCTAAATTATCTAGGGTATGCAAGAATCGGAAAGAGTTTTTGGTGACGAGCGGTTTCCCGTCAAGACTGATTCCTCCGATAGATTCCGTTACCCACGTAGGGTCACCACTAAATAGTTCATTGTAATCTGGTGTTCTAGCAAACTTCACTAAACGCAATTTCATTACGAAATGATCAACGAGTTCTTGTGCTTCGCTTTCTGTTATAGTGCCGTTTTTCAAATCCCTATCAATATAAATATCAAGGAAAGTAGAAACTCGGCCTAAGCTCATAGCTGCACCGTTTTGTTCCTTTATTGCTGCAAGGTACGCAAGATATAGCCATTGGAATGCTTCTTTTGCATTCGTTGCTGGTTTAGAAATATCATAGCCGTAGATTTGCGCAAGCTCTTTTAATTCCCTAAGTGCATTGATTTGTTCAGCCATTTCTTCACGTTCACGAATGACTTCTTCTGTCATCATGCCGTTTCCAATTAAATTGACTTCAGCTTGTTTTTGCTGAATAAGGAAATCGACCCCGTATAAGGCAACTCGACGATAATCCCCAATGATTCGTCCGCGCCCATAAGCATCTGGGAGACCGGTAATGATGCCAGCTTTGCGGGCTAAACGCATTTCAGACGTATAAACATCAAAGACACCTTGGTTATGTGTTTTGCGATATTTTGTAAATATTTCTTCTACTTCATCATCTACTTTGAATCCATAAGAATCAGCAGCTGCTTGAGCCATACGAATTCCACCAAATGGTTGGAGGGATCTTTTAAACGGCTTATCTGTTTGGAATCCAACAATTTGCTCTAGTTCTTTTTGTAAATATCCAGGACCGTGAGAGGTAATAGTAGATACTACGTTAGTATCCATGTCTAACACGCCGCCGTTTTCACGCTCTTGTTTTGTTAACTCCATCACTTGCTTCCATAATGCGTTTGTAGCTTCTGTAGGTCCTTCTAAAAATTCCTCGTTTCCCTCATAAAGAGAATAGTTATTCACGATAAAATTTCGAACATCCACTTCCTGCTGCCAGCGACCTTCTATAAAACCTTTCCAATGAGACATCCTAAAGACCTCCTTGATATTTTAAGCAAATAGTAGATTGAAGATATTGTGAAATGTTGAGCAAGTGAGAATATATTTGTGAAATAGTGAGCAATATCCTCAACATCATTATAACACCTTCTTATTTAAAAGGATAATGGTTTTATGGCAAATTTTTGAAAAAATAATAAAAAGTGAAGCCCTACATTTAGTTTGCTTCACTTTTTAGGGAGTGCGTAAATAATATAGCGGTCAGGTGCATTCCCAATATATTGAAATGGATAACATGTAGTGACAGTAAGAACCTCCTGGCCGTCATTTGGAACTATGATAGTTTGATCATCAGCACTAACAATTTTAGTATGGTCAATAATGTATTCGTATTCCCCATAAGGCATCTTTACAATGAAAGAATCGCCAATTTTAAGTTCTCCAAATTTCCGAAATACCGTATCCCGATGGCCAGATAATACAATTTGATTTTTTTGCCCAGGAAAAGCGGTTCCTGGAAAATGGCCAACTCCGATTTTAAGTTCTTCTTCATCGACTCCATGCAAAATAGGGATTTCCTTCTCCAAGGCAGGAACTTCTAAAATACCAATGACATCGCCATTTTTTACGCTAATATCAATCAAATTTTCAGGTTGGATCTCTTTTTTATTTATATGTCCAATTTTTGTTTTTGCTTCCTTTAAAGCATTATCCTTTAAAAAGTTCATTTCGAACAATTGCCATATACTAAACACAATGATCAAGCATCCGGTAATAAAAAAGAGGTAAGAAAGTCTTTTATGCAATTCAGTCCATTCCTTTTATATTAATCATCTCTAACATTCAAGATTTCTTCAACTTCTTTAGGCAACACTTCACTGTCTCTGTGATGCCAGAAATATTTTTCTCCGTCAAAAAAGAGAGGGATTTTTTTGGCAACGGATTCTGAAGTATAAACGAGGACAACATACGAACTCATTTTTGGATCGGCATAATCGAAAACAACGGATGAATCTGGATTGCCTGATTGTAAAATATCTATAAATTTACCGATGTCTTTCTTATTGTTAATAGCTTTCCTCAAGATGAATTGGTCATAAGATACTTCGTCGAAAATTTGAATTTTCACCACTTCATCTTTGTTAATGGAATAGAAATCAGATTTATAGTCAGTTTTGGAATAAATTTTATAACCATTTATAGAATTCTTGTCTCTTACCGCTATAAGGTTAGGTTCATTTATTACTTCGTACAAATTGGTTCCAACAGGAAGAAAAGCAGCATCACCATTTTTAGATTTATAATTTGGATTTTTAACATTGTCATCCAACTTCTTTTTAATTTTACCTATTTTTCCTCCGATAAATTTTGAATCAGCAATTTCCAATTGACTTCCTAAATACTTTTCTCCATTAAAATGTAAAAAATCAACCCAGTCAATAATTACATTATTATTAATAAATGGTGTACATCCCGTTAATAAAAAGAGACATGCTATTACGAAATATTTCTTCATTTGTAAGCCTCCTTACATGTTATAGACGTTTTAATGTTAAATAATGTTTCGATTTCCATAAATCATTTTTTGATTGTATTGCGCATGACTTCTCCCTGTTCGTTGAAACTAAGGTGAAGGGAGGATGAAGTAATATGAATGTCATGTTGAATTTTGAAGAGAGAAAGCGAGAAAAACAGTTATTATATGAGCGCAAGCTTTTACGTGAATTATCTATAGAAGAAGTAAAAAAGAGCATGATCGTCCATTTTAATCGAATGCGTATAGGAGTAGGACCTTTAGAGGAAGGGGTAGAAGAAGCGTGTTTTGATGTTGCTATTGAAGCATATCTAAATGGAGGAGAATTCAGTCGATTCACCATTCATGGCGAAACAATCGAAATGGTGAAAAAGAGAAGTCATCGGGAAATTACTCACTTTATCGATACATTATATTATTTTTGGCTTTACTGGGATTTTGAGAAAAGGATGATTAGTGATGAAGACATCTTTATAGCTTGTGAACATTTTGTAGATTATTGGTGGATAAATGGTTATCGAAAAGGAGAAAGAAGATACAAATTACGTCTTCATTAGGAAACTCGTTCTAAAAAACAATCTTGTCCCATATGCTTTTACGAAGAAAGCATGAAGGGGAAGATCGAATGGGGAAAAAAGCAAAAATTATTATATTTTCTGTAGGGGCGGCAATCCTATTTCTTCTTTTTCAATACAATTTTTTGCCAAAGGACTCTTTTGATACGTGGAATCTTCCATTAACAGGGAAAATTATATACTTAGATCCTGGGCATGGCGGTCCGGATGGAGGAGCGGAGAGTGGAGATACACAAGAGAAAGACATTGCATTAGTAGTCGCCAATAAATTAAGAGATTATTTACAGGAGCAGGGAGCCCTCGTATTAATGACACGAGAATCCGATACTGACTTGGCAGAGTCTGACACAAGGGGACTGAGTCGGCGGAAAACAGAGGATTTGAAAAAAAGGCTTAAAATCGTAAACGAGTCAGAGGCGGATTTATTTCTTAGCATTCATTTAAATTCCATTCCATCTCCCCGTTGGAGTGGGGCTCAAACGTTTTATGCCCCACATGATCCCGATAATAAAAGGGCAGCAAAGTTTATTCAAGACGAACTAGTCAAAAGTTTAGGAAATACTAAAAGGGAAGCAAAAACCATAGAACATATTTATTTGTTGAAAAACGCAAAAAAGCCAGGTGCACTAGTAGAAATTGGATTTTTATCAAACCCCACAGAACGTGAAGCATTAAAGCAAGAAGAGTATCAAGATAAAGTCGCATTCTCTATTTATAAAGGGGTCATTCGATTCTTTTCGAATGAAAAATCGTTGGAATGATTCGGGATTCACATATGAACCCGAATTTTTGTTTTACGGAGAATGTCCAGCTGCAGGCTCTAGGTCAACATCGACTCGTTCCTCATCGTATTTCCTTTATCTAAGTCTAAGTCCCTGAAGTTTATACGTCGATAAACAGGCGCTTCCACTTTTCTATGTCCAGCTGCAGTCGCTAGGGGCTCGAGGTCAAATAACCTGAGACATAAAAGTCAAAAGACGGACTTTTCTTTCTCAGAACATTTGCATGTCGCCCCTAATCAAGCGTCCTCCGCTTTTCTATGAGCGTATAAGATTCTTTCAAAAGTGCATTATGTTATACTGGGTAGGAATGAAATCGATGATAAGGAAGGTGTACAGCCTTGATCACTGAACAGAAAGCTTATGATTTGTTAAAAAAAATGGAAGATCCATTACTACATAAAACACTTGAAGAAACTAACGGTATTCTTGAGGTGAAAGCGAAAGAAGAAAAGGCACATGTCAGTGTAAAAATTGCATTGGCTAAAACAGGAACTCCTGAGCAACTACAGTTCCAAATGAAAATAGTAGATGCATTAAAAAAAGCGGGAGCTGAAACTGTAGGAATTCGTTTCGCTACTTTACCAGAGGAGGAATTGGAAAAACTCCGTGCTTCTGGAGACTTGCAAAGCGACACAGGCGGTCTACTTTCACCAAACAGCAAAACAACTTTTATCGCAATAGCAAGTGGTAAAGGAGGGGTAGGCAAGTCGACTGTTTCAGTTAACTTAGCTGTGGCCCTTGCTCGTCTAGGAAAAAAAGTAGGCCTTATTGATGCAGACATTTATGGATTCAGTGTTCCAGATATGATGGGCATTACGAACCGTCCAAAGGTAAGAGAAAACCAAATTATCCCAGTAGAGCGTTTTGGTGTTAAAGTTATTTCAATGGGTTTTTTCGTTGAAGATAATTCCCCTGTCATTTGGCGTGGGCCGATGCTTGGAAAAATGCTTAATAACTTCTTTAGTGAAGTAGAATGGGGAGACATTGATTATTTATTGCTTGATTTGCCACCAGGTACTGGAGACGTTGCACTTGATGTACACACAATGCTGCCAAGCTGTAAAGAAATCATTGTAACTACACCACATCCAACGGCGGCATTCGTTGCTGCAAGAGCAGGCGCAATGGCACTCCGTACAAATCATGAAATTCTTGGTGTTATTGAAAATATGTCTTACTTTGAAAGTAAATTGACTGGAGAAAAAGAATTTGTATTTGGTCAAGGTGGCGGAGATAAACTTGCAGAAGAACTTAGAACAGAAGTATTAGGAAAACTACCTCTGCAACAACCTGACTGGAATGAAGAAGATTTTGCACCTTCGATCTACGGTGAGGATCATAAAATCGGACATATTTACGGTGAAATTGCCGGAAAAATGGTACAGCTACTAGGTTAAATGTTTTCAAATAAAGAGCCATATACCTTGGATTAGGATATATGGCTTTTTTTATATGGTATCTTCGTTCTGAATGTGATTAAGAAACTTTTACTGACCGCCTCCGCCGCTACCGGCTCCCCCACCGCCTTGATCTTTATTTTCCGATTTCCCGCCTTGCTTCCCTGCTTCTTCAGCAGCTTTTAAAAGCAACTCTTGAATTTTTGCTTTATAAAGGGGACTATCTAACGTATCTTTTACAACCTGTTGCATTTGTTCACGGAAATCTTTACTTTTTAGTGCCTTAGCAAAATCTTTTTGCATTTCCGGATTTTGAAGAATATCCATTAATAACCCTTGGTATTCAGGATCTTTCATTAAATCCTTAAGTAGAGCTTCATGTTCTTTTCTCATGCTTTTTGCAACAGTAGCCGCAAACTTAGGATCTCCCATTGCCTTTTTCCAAAAATCTTCACCTTTATTAGATGTTAGTGTTTTTTCAATTGTATCTTTAACAACAGTTTGATCCATAATCAATTGTTGTTTCATTTCCTCATCCTTCATCATATCCTGAAGGGCTTTTTTACCTTCATCTGACTTTAAAATATCAACCATCATCTTTTTCGTTTGGTCATAATCTAATTTTGCATTTCCTGGTTCATTGCCACTGCAGGAAGAGAGCGTTAATAAAGCAATTAACAGGAGCAAATAAACACTTTTTCGCATGAAAGAGGCTCCTTTCTTAACAATATCCCTTATAGTTAATATGAGATTTTGTGAAAAATTTATGCACAATCTAGACAATCGTGGCTTTTTTATAGGAAGATTGATAAAATCGGTTTGTTAAGTATATCGATGGGGGAAATCTTAAAGTGACAATAAGAAACTTAATGAAGTTTTTATTTAACTCACTCATTTTGGGTGGTTTGATAACTGGCATACTAGGGTTTATTATTCGTTGGAGTGAATTCCAACCATATTTTACAGATGTTAAAATTGGAGCAATTGTCTCTACATTTATTTGGCTTGTTGGAGTTGGTTTTATTTTTGCAGTTGTAAGCCAGGTAGGCTTTTTTGCTTATTTATTTATTCATCAGTTTGGACTAGGGCTATTTAAATCTTTATGGAACGCTGTTCAGCTTGTTCTTGTCGTTTTTGTCTTGTTTGATCTTATATATTTCCGTTTCCAAGCCTTTGCGGGTGAAAATGAGAGTTTGCTCCCGTATATTGGGCTAGCTGTATTTATTTTAATCGCGGCACTAATTGTCGCTTACTTAAAAGCAAAAATGACGAATCGAAGTATATTCGTTTCCGCATTATTTTTTATGGCAGTCGTTACAATCCTTGAGTGGCTTCCTGTATTGCGTCCTAATGACGAAAGTTGGATTTACTTAATGATTTTCCCGCTAATTGCATGTAACGCGTACCAAATATTAATGTTACCAAAATATAATCGTTTATCAGCAGAAGAAAGAGCAAAACGAACATCAAATATTCAAACCAAAAAAGCGACCCGTTAAATGGATCGCTTTTTTATGATTATGGCACTAAAGTGGTTTTCACTTTTCCGTTGGCAATAAGTATTGAAAGTGTGACGAGTTGGTCTTTTTCCTTAATAATTGAAATGACAGGTGGAAGGGCTTGAGCTGTTTGAGTTGCGGAATCAGAGGCATGCATTAAAATAATATCTCCTTTTTGTACCTTTTGAACATTTTTTACAATTGCATCAACTCCAGGGTTTTTCCAATCTTGTGAATTGAGACTCCAATGAACAACAGTGAGTCCAAGATTGTTTGCGATTTTTAGTGTTCGTTTATCGAAATGCCCGGTAGGGGAGCGGAGCAATGTAATATCTTTAATATCCAACTTTTTCAGAACGTCGATCGACCGTAAGATATCTCTTCTTACCTTTTCGTCTTCTAATTCTGTATAATCTTCGTATGCATAACCGAGACTTCCTATTTCAAAGCCCATATCCTTAATTCTTTTTACCATATCAGGATGTTTTTCTGCCCACGAGCCCGAAAGAAAAAAAGTAGCCGATCTGACTTTTTTTTCCTCCAATACATTTAGAATGGGTTCGGCCTGGACATCTCCCCATCCTATATTAAACGTCAAGCTTATACCTTTTTCCCCTTTATAAATTGCTTTAGGATCATCTTTAGTTCCAAACACCGGAGTTTGAAGAGTAGCTTGTGAGAAAAAAAATAAGGCTGTAAAAAAAGAGATTAATACGACAAATAACCCTTGTTTTACTTTACGGCCATTTACCGTGATAAAAAAATTCATACCAATCCTCCTCGTCTGCCTGTCCATACTAGTCTATGTATGGTGATGCTCGCGATATGAATATATTAATGGTATTTAGTGTTTATATTTTGTAACTAAAATGGACATACATAACTATACATAAAGATAACACTATAGAAATCCAAAATATTCGAGGTGTAAACATGCTTGGTCTTCTTTTAAATGATCGAGATAAAGAAGAAATCATATATTTATTAAAAAGAGAAATGGATGAAATTCTTTTTGATTTAAAGGACGCAAGAATAGAATCAATCGTCAAACAATCTATGGAAGAACGTTATAAAACACTATTTTCATTATTTAAACGAGTCGCTTCCCAATATGATTGTATGCGGTATGTTTTACCTTCTTCAAAAAGATCGAGCGGTACAGGAAAATAAATTATAAAAAGTGATTGACATAGAGAAAGAACCTTGTTATATTAATATCCGTTGCTGAAAAAAGCTCCGAGCTGAAAAAACACTCCGAAAAAAGTTTTTCAAAAAAAGTGTTGACGAGCTAAAGTGATTTTGATATAATATTAAAGTCGCTAAAAAATAGCAACCATGTTTGATCTTTGAAAACTGAACGAAACGAACGTTAAATTATTTTAAAAACAATGGTTTTAAACCATTGCCAGCAAATGAGCTACAAACTTCAATGAGAGTTTGATCCTGGCTCAGGACGAACGCTGGCGGCGTGCCTAATACATGCAAGTCGAGCGAAT
>NZ_JALIRM010000015.1 GCF_022900255.1 Lederbergia wuyishanensis | reverse complement strand
GTATGCGTTGGACAACCCTACGGGGTCTTAAAAAATTGTCCATGCAAGCGATGCTTACTTTTGCTGCCATGAATCTGAAAAAGATGGCCAGCTGGACATGGCAAGGTCCAGAAATGGCCTAAGAAAATACCTCTTCGAGGCATCTATATCCTTAAAAACCAAGAAAAAACACAAAAGGCACTTCGAATGTTTCCATTCGAAATGCCTTTTGTCTACAATCTGAAAGAGTCCTTAACGGACTCTTTTTTTGAATGAAATGATAGAAGTATTCCTACTTTAGTAGAACTACTTGCATTATCTATAAATAAAAATCTGTTTACGACCTATCCATTTCTTAATAACTTTTAATAGTAATGGTCTTATAGAGTTCCTTGTAAAAGGAAGTAGAAGGAGTAAACCAATAAAATCAGTTAAGAATCCTGGGCTTAATAAAAGGATTCCACCTGCAAGGATACATACTCCATCAAGTACCGCAATACCGGGTGGATGTCCTAATCGTAAGTCATTCTGTACTCTTCTTAAAGCTTCTAATCCTTGCTTTTTAGCAAGATACGCGCCTAGAATACCCGTAACGATAATTATTGCTACTGTCGGGAGAACTCCAATCGTTTTACCTGATAGAATAAACATACCAATTTCTATTGCTGGAATAACAATAAAAAGCAGAATAAAGAATTTCAATTGGACTCACATCTCTCGTCGATTTTTTTACATTATAACATGTTCCTATATGAAAAATAAAAATGGCGGACTCGTCCGACATTTTTATTTTTATAATTATTAAATTTGTTTCTTGCTATTCCTTAAAGAACACTTGCGTGACCATTGTATATAATTCCACGTGTAGCATCAACTGTAATGTCTTGACCATCCTTAATGATCTTCGTCGCATCTTCAACGCCAACAATAACAGGGATTCCCAAATTGATGCCTACAACAGCAGCGTGACTCGTTAATCCACCTTCTTCAGTAATTAAAGCTGAACAATTTTCTAATAGAGATACCATTTCTCTATCAGTTCCGATTGCAACCATCACTGATCCAGGAACGATTTTTTCTTTCGCTTCCATAGCATCCTTTACAATTACAGCTTTTCCGAATGCTGATTTTCTTCCTATACCTTGTCCTTTCGCCAATACATCTCCGACAACATGGACTTTCATTAGATTGGTTGTCCCTTTTTCTCCTACTGGAACTCCACCTGTAATAATGATTAAATCACCATGCTGTACTAACCCTGTATTTAAACTTTCCTCAACTGCTCTCTCAAGCATCTCATCTGTAGAAGATACTTTTTCTCCCATTTGAGGGTATACACCCCATTTTAAAGAAAGTCTGCGAACGATTGCCTCGTTATACGTAACTGCAATAATCGGAGCTTTTGGACGATATTTTGAAATCATACGAGCAGTATGGCCACTTTCAGTAGGTGCTACTATCGCACTAACTTCTAAATTTATTGCAGTATGTGCTACAGATTGGCAAATCGCGTCTGTCATATTAGGCTCGCTATTTTTTCTTAAATAAGTTAAAATTTCTTGATAATTAAGTGCTTTTTCAGTTGAAACAGCAATATTATGCATCGTTTGAACAGCCTCTACCGGGTAAGCACCTGCTGCTGTTTCTCCAGAAAGCATTACCGCATCTGTTCCATCAAAAATAGCATTTGCGACGTCGTTTGCTTCAGCTCTAGTTGGTCTAGGGTTGCGTTGCATAGAGTCAAGCATTTGTGTCGCTGTAATGACTGGTTTGCCGACTTCATTACATTTACGAATCAATTGTTTTTGCACAAGAGGAACTGCCTCTGTTGGAATTTCAACACCTAAATCACCGCGTGCAACCATTAGTCCGTCTGATACCGCTAAAATTTCATCGATATTGTCTACGCCTTCTTGATTTTCAATCTTAGGAATAATATTGATATAAGAACCGCCATTTTCTTCAAGCAATTGTCTAATTTCTAAAACGTCTGAAGCTCTTCTAACAAAAGAAGCCGCAATGAAATCAACACCTTGCTCAATTCCAAACAAAATATCTTTCGCATCTTTTTCCGTCATTCCTGGAAGATTGACAGATACACCTGGAACATTTACGCCTTTTTTATTTTTTAGAGTACCACTGTTTAAAACAGTCGTTACAATTTCACTAGTTTCTCTCTTAATTTCTGTCACTTCAAGTCCAATTAAGCCATCATCCAATAGGATTTTTGAACCTTTATGAACATCGTTGACCAGTCCTGGATAGGAAATAGAGAATTTTTCTTCAGTTCCCTCAACCTCTTCCATGGAAATAACCACTGTTGAACCTTCTTTAAGCTCAATAGCTCCGTCTTTCATATTATGAGTTCTAATCTCAGGACCTTTAGTATCTAATAAAATCCCAACATTTTTTCCAGCTTTTTTAGCTGTTTCACGAATATTAATAATTCTATTTAAATGTTCTTGATGATCGCCATGCGAAAAATTTAAACGTGCTACATTCATACCAGCATTGATAAGCTTTAATAATGTTTCCGGATTTTCACTTGCTGGCCCAATCGTACAAACTATTTTTGTCTTCTTCATGTTTATTTTCCTCCTAAGATCTCAGACGCTTGCTACATATGTAAGAATTAATATCACTTTAACTCTTGACTATAGTTTTAAGTTAATCGATAAAATAAATGATATCATCTTTTCTAATTATCTCTCACCTATGGGGTTTCTTGAAGTTTATGCCCCATGCAATCCTATCACAACATATTAAATAGATAAAATTTGAGAGAGATCGTATATGTCTTTTGAGAATTTTCTTGGTTGTCCAAGTACACTTAAAATATCATTATCGACAATATGGTCTTTTTCAATTCCAACTGTCCTTCCGCCTTTTCCTTCTAATAACAATTCAACCGCTCTAGCTCCAAGTCGACTTGCCAATACTCTATCGAAACCAGTTGGTGTTCCACCTCTTTGAATATGTCCTAAGACAGACACTCTGGACTCAATATCGATAGATTTTTTTAGCTCTTGTGCAAAATCAGTTGCACTCATGACACCTTCAGCAACAACGATAATACTATGTTTTTTGCCACGTTTTTGTCCACTGCGAAGACGTTCTACAATACTTTCCATTTCATATTTTTCTTCTGGAACAAGTATTGTTTCAGCACCACCAGCAAGACCAGCCCATAGTGCTATATCCCCAGCGTCTCTGCCCATTACTTCAATAATAAATGTCCGCTCGTGAGAAGATGCAGTATCACGTATTCTGTCGATCGCATTTAAAACAGTGTTCAATGCGGTATCAAAACCAATTGTAAACTGCGTTCCTGAAATATCATTGTCTATTGTAGCAGGTACACCTATGCAAGGAAAGCCTTGTTCGGTCAATGCTTTTGCGCCCATAAAGGAACCATCTCCGCCAATAACGACTAAAGCATCAATTCCGAATTTTTTCAGTTGCTCAATTCCTTTTTGTTGCCCTTCCTTCGTCTTGAATTCATCACAGCGTGCAGAGCGTAGCATTGTTCCTCCACGATGAATAATATCACCTACAGAACCCAGTTCAAGCTGCTGAATATTACCGTTAATCAAACCACTGTATCCTTGATATATGCCATATGCTTCAAGCCCGTTATAAATGGACTTTCTAACTACTGCCCTTATGGCTGCATTCATTCCTGGAGCATCTCCACCACTTGTTAAAATACCTATTTTCTTCACTTTGGCCACCTCGATGTTCAAATAAAATAATATAAAAGTTCTTAGACTTTAATTACTATGTCATTAAGAGATTTAATTAATTTTAAAATACCATTTTATCAGCAGTTTCTCAAATATTACATAGAATTGCTAAAAGCATATAGTTAAAAACAAAAGAGAAAAGGGATGGAAAACCGACGGCTTTATGTCCTGTAAGATATACTTTTATTATAAAAATAATTTTTTATTCTTAAACCATAAAGAAGGCATTGCTCAAAAGAGGCAATACCTTTATGAATGAATATTTTCATATTGATTAAGTTCTGTATATTTACCCATATGTTTATATTTTTGATATCGATCTTCAATTAATTTGTCGACCGAAACCGATTGTAACTGTTGAAGAGCTTTCAGTAAAACTATATCAATTTCCTTCGCTTGCTCTTCCACATCTTTATGGGCTCCACCTTTTATTTCAGGAATAATTTCATCAATAATTCCCAACTCTTTTAAATCTGGCGCTGTAATTCTCATCGCTTCTGCCGCTTTCTTTGCTAAAGAAGCATCCTTCCATAATATAGATGCTGCTCCTTCAGGAGTGATAACAGAATAAGTAGAATTCTCAAGCATGAAAATACGATCGCCAACACCTAAGGCAAGTGCACCGCCACTACCACCTTCTCCAGTTACAATACAAATAATTGGAACCTTAAGTCCAGCCATTTCAAACAAATTTCTTGCTATGGCTTCACTTTGTCCACGTTCTTCAGCTGCTTTTCCAGGATATGCACCTTTTGTATCGATAAAGCAAATAACTGGACGATTGAATTTTTCAGCTTGCTTCATAAGACGTAATGCTTTCCGGTAACCTTCTGGGTGTGGCATCCCAAAATTCCGGCGGATATTTTCCTTCGTATCTCTTCCACGTTGATGTCCAACCACTGTTACGGGAATACCTTTATATTTAGCAATACCACCAACAAGAGCAGTATCATCACCATATGCCCTATCCCCATGTAGTTCAAGAAAATCTGTAAATAGATAATCTATATAGTCGAGAGTTGTAGGTCTATTAGCATGTCTAGCAACTTGTACACGATCCCATGGTGCCATATTTTCATAAATTTCTTTTTCAAGTTTTTCTAAACGTGCTTCTAGTTTATCGATTTCCTCAGACAAATCAACCTCAGAATTTTTGGTGAACTCTCTGAGCTCCGCAATTTTATTTCTAAGTTCAAGTACAGGTTTTTCAAATTCCAAACCATTTACCATACGAGTTCACCTTCTTGCTGATGGATTTCAAGTACAATCGTTAATTTTTCTTTAATATCTTTACGATGAATTACTGCATCAAGCTGACCATGCTCTAGTAAAAATTCGGCTGTTTGAAAATCGTCAGGAAGTTCTTCACGTATTGTTTGTTCAATAACTCGACGACCAGCAAACCCAATTAAAGCTTTCGGTTCAGCAAAATTATAGTCACCTAATGAAGCAAAACTAGCTGATACTCCACCTGTAGTAGGGTGTGTCATGAATGAAATGATTAATCCACCCTTATCACTAAACATTTTTAATGCTGCGCTAGTTTTAGCCATTTGCATGAGAGATAAAACACCTTCTTGCATCCTTGCCCCACCTGATGCTGTGAAGATTAAAAAAGGCACCTCAAGCTTAGCTGCTTCTTCAATTGCCCTGGCAATTTTTTCACCTACAACAGAACCCATACTTCCCATTCTGAAATGTGAATCCATAATCGCTATGACGACGTTTAAGCCATTAATAGAGCCTGTGCCTGTTAATACAGCCTCATCCAAGTTTGTGTTTACCTTGTCTTTCTCAAGTTTTTCAAGGTATCCTGGGAATCCAAGCGGGTTTGCTGATGCAATTTTTTCATCAAATGCAACAAATGACCCTCCATCAAGCAAGCTTTCCACACGCTCATATGCCGTCATTCTCATATGATGGTCACAATGAAGACATACCTTTAAGTTTTTTTGTAAATCCTTTGTATACATGATTTTTCTGCATTCTGGACATTTCGTCATGATTCCTTCAGGAACATCTTGTTTCGCTGTTTCTGAAGGAATGGCTGCATATTTTTTCTTTTTAGGTTTAGAAAAAAGGTCCTTAAGCAATCTGAGTCCCCCTAAAAACGACTTTTATTAACTAGTTAGATTTTAAACTTCTAATTGAGAGATTGACTAGAGTCCTTTCTCTCATAAATAGCAATTGCTTTATCTGAATTTCCTTCTATAAGAGCATCTAAAAATAAAATAATACCATTTGAATCAAATTGAGGACGGTTGTCCGATGTTTCTATGGAGTAGCTTTTCAATACTTCCCAAATCCTATATAGGAGGCGATTACTTTCTATTTCCATAATCTTATCAAATAGGTCTGATTTTACTTCATTTACATTCTTTCGAAGATAATAAAGCGGCTCTTTATCGGTTAGTGAACAAATATTTCGAATGATATCTTTTTCAAGAATCTCTTTTGTTTTTACGATATCATTTTTTACATTTGGATCTTCTAAAATAAACATACCAAGCAGCTTGATAAGTTGATTATTTTTAAAATCGGCTAAAAAGGTTCCTTCTCCTCTACGCGTCTCTATTAATCCTAATAGTTCTAAAGATCTAAGGGCTTCACGTACGGAGGAGCGACCAACATTTAGCCGCTCCGTTAATTCACGTTCAGAGGGAATCTTATCTCCCTGCTTTAACCCATCATCTGATATCATTTGCCTAATATCTTTAACGATACTAAGATAAACTTTTGATTGGCTCACTTCTTCTTTCACTCGCCTTTTCCTATGATAGCGAGCCGCAACGTCCTTTCCCTAATTTCTTCAGGATCAACTTTAATTCGAGCTACCCCTGTTTCCATAGCAGCTTTCGCGACTGCAGCTGCCACTTGAGGAGCTACTCTAGCATCAAATGGCCCTGGTATAACATATTGGGCAGTCAATTCTTCTTCAGCAATTAGTTCTGCAATTGCTGAAACGGCTGCTTGCTTCATTTTTTCATTGATATGGGTAGCTCTTACGTCAAGTGCACCTCTAAAAATACCCGGGAAAGCAAGAACGTTATTTACTTGATTCGGATAATCTGATCGTCCTGTACCAATTACTTTTGCTCCCGCTTCAATCGCTTCTTCAGGCATTATTTCCGGTACCGGGTTTGCCATAGCAAAAATAATAGGATCTGGATTCATAGATTGAATCATCTCTTTTGTTAGAGCTCCTGCAACAGATACGCCGATAAAAACATCTGCGCCTTGAATCACATCTTTCAGGCTGCCACTCAGTTTATCTCGGTTCGTAAACTCAGCAACAGCTGCTTTTACATCATTCATTCCTTCTGGGCGCCCTTGATATATAGCACCTTTTGAATCACACATGATGATATCACGAACTCCATAACTGTATAAAAGCTTAATTATCGCAATCCCTGCAGCACCTGCTCCATTTGCCACGACTCTTATAGTTGACATATTACGCTTGGTCAATTTTAGCGCGTTTACCAATCCAGCTACCGTAACAATAGCCGTACCATGTTGATCATCATGAAATATTGGAATATTGGTTTCCTTCTTCAATCTTTCCTCAATGACGAAACAATTTGGAGCTGCGATATCTTCTAGATTTACTCCCCCGAAATTCGGCTCTAAAAATTTTACAGTCTGAATGATTTCTTCTATCTTATTCGTATTTAAACAAATTGGAAAAGCGTCAACTCCGGCAAAGCTTTTGAATAATACTGCTTTTCCTTCCATAACGGGCAAGGCCGCTTCGGGTCCTATATTCCCGAGCCCTAAAACTGCAGTACCGTCAGAAACTACTGCTACCATATTACTTTTCATTGTATAATCGTATACTGTCTCTGGTTTTTCATAAATTTCCTTACAAGGCTCCGCAACACCAGGTGAATACGCAAGGCTTAAATCTCTAGCATTTTTCACTTCAACCTTCGATTTTGATTCCAGCTTCCCTTTGTGAATCTTATGCATATGCAGTGCTTCTTCACGCAAAGTCAAAGAGTTTCACTCCTTTAATAACTGAATCCTTTAGCCACAACAATATTCAAGTAAATAGTGGTCTGACCACAAAAGCTTCTAAAACAATATAACATATTTTTATCTATTTGAAAAAACTATTTTAATATTACACAATCGCTGCCTAGTAATGAACTGATTTCACTAAGTGTTTCCTTAGATGGGGCAATCCAATCTTTCTTTGACAATTTAATGGTTTGTCGTGTTGATTCATAATGGAGCACAATCGCAGTGTTTCCTTTATGTTTCCTAATAATTTCGTGTAAAGAATGGAGTATTTCCTTTGTATGCAATTCAGATCGAATTTTTAAATATAAAACCTCTGGATCATTCAATTCTTTTGCGAGCTGCATTTCTTGAACAATGAATTGTAACCCTCCATCTCTCCTTTCAGTATTCCCCGATACTAAGACTATTTCCCCTTCTTTGCAAACCAAACTATAACGCTTATAAGTTTCCGGAAAAAGGACCCCTTCAATGTCGCCTGTAGAGTCACTCATCTTTATAAACGCCATCAATTCACCTTTTTTAGTTCTAATTGTTTTAACACTTGTTAAATAAACTCCAATAGATATGCTTCTTTGTTTTTGTTTCAATTCGACAAGCGGAACTGTGCCAACTGATTGGAAGCGTTCAGCATACATAGAAACAGGATGATCTGAAATATATAAACCGAGAGCTTGTTTTTCCAACAATAATTTATCGGTTGAACTAATAGGCTCTACTTCAACATACTTTGGTTGAATTCTAAACATATCATCATGTTCAAATAGATCAGGAGTTTCCTCAGACGGTCGCATTAATTCGGCATGCTCCATGGCAACATCTAAAGTAGCTAATAACACCGCCCGATCATATCCAAATTCATCAAATGCCCCTGATAAAATAAGCCCTTCCATAATTTTCCGATTAACCGCTCTTGTTGGTACTCTTAAGCAAAAATCAAATAAGTCTTTAAACGGCTTTACGTTTCGAGCTCTAATGATTTCTTTTAATGTAGTGGCACCGATTCCTTTAATAGCAGCAAGACTAAAACGAATTCCATCTTTTTCAGCAATAAATGGATAATGGCTATGGTTTACGGAGGGACTCAATACCTTGATCCCCATATGTCTTACTTCAGTAATGTATTCGGCTTGTTTTTCTTCATTTCCTACCACTGAAGTGAGTAAAGCTGCCATAAAATCTTCTGGATAATTTGCTTTTAAAAAGCTAAGCTGCCATGAAATGATGCTATATGCTACTGCGTGACTTCTATTAAAGCCATAATTCGCAAAACGAACTATTAAATCGTAGGTCTCATTGGCTATTTTTTCATCGTGACCTTTTTTTAAAGCTCCAGATACAAAGTGCTTGCGCTCCTGGTCCAATACTTCTTTCTTTTTCTTACTTACAGCTCTCCGTAATAAATCAGCTTCACCAAGAGTAAATCCTGCCATTATAGAAGCAATTTGCATAATTTGCTCCTGATAAACAATAACTCCATAAGTGAGCTCTAGTATCGCTTTTAGGTCTGGATGAAGAAAATGAACTTTCTTTTTTCCGTGTTTGCGTGCAATGTATTCTGGAATATTTTCCATTGGACCAGGCCGATATAAAGCATTGACCGCAACGATATCTTCAAACTCTGTTGGACCTAGTTCACGAAGAACTTTTCGCATTCCTTCTGACTCCAACTGAAAAATCCCGGTCGTATCTCCTTTTCTAAGCATGTTGAATGTTTTCTCATCGTAAAAAGAAATCTCTTTCGGGTTTATTTTTTTTCCAATCCTAAATTCAACGCTTTTTACAACTCTTTCTAGTAATGACAAATTCCGAAGACCAAGAAAATCCATCTTTAAAAGTCCAATTTCTTCTAAGTCTTCCATGGGGAATTGAGTCAAATACGTACTAGATTCTCCACCTTGGATCGGGATAATATCTGTTAGTGGCTTTTCAGAAATAACCACTCCCGCAGCATGAGTAGAAGTATGACGAGGTAGACCTTCTATCTTTAAAGCTGTTTCGTAAAGTTTTCGATTTAATTCTGATTCGTTTACAAATGCCTGTAAACCATCTGACTCTTTATAAGCTTGTGCAAGGTTTGATAATCTCGATGGAATGAGTCTTGAAAGCTGATCTAATTCTCTTGAATTCATCCCAAAAACTCTAGCTGTATCACGAATAGCCGCTCTTGTAGCAAATGTTCCAAACGTAAGGATCTGAGCTACATGCAATTTTCCATATTTATTCATCACATATTCAATTACTTCATCTCTTCTATGGTCAGGAAAGTCTATATCAATATCTGGCATACTAATCCGCTCGGGATTGAGAAACCTTTCAAATAACAGACCATGTTCTATTGGGTCAACATCAGTAATACCAAGTACATACGCAACTAATGACCCAGCAGCGGAGCCTCGCCCCGGTCCCGTTAATATTGCTTGTTCCCTTGAAAACTTCATAAAATCCCAAACTATTAAAAAGTAGTCATTGAAACCCATTTTGTCTATTACATTTAATTCGTAGTGTAATCTTTCTATATATTGTTGATTCGCGTGGGCTACTCGATCCTTTAAACCGGTAAAACATAATTTTTTTAGAAGTTCATCAGCATTTTCACCTTTTGGAATAGGGTACTTCGGCAAAAGTTGTTGATGTGTTTTAATCATGACATTACAGCAGTCTACAATTTTTAACGTATTTTCCAAAGCGTCCGGAATGTCAGAAAATAATTCCGCCATTTCTTGCTGACTTTTAAAGTAATATTCGCTTTCTTCCCCTGTTTGTCCCTCAAAGTTGGATAGTTTTTCACCGTCACGTATGGCTTTTAAACAAGTATATGCGAATGAATCATCTTCCTCTAAAAAATGAACATTATTCGTTGCCACAATAGGGATATTCATCTTTTTGGATATTGAAAGAATTGATTTGTTCATAGATACGTCTGTATCCGTGCCAAAATTTTGCATAGTTAAATAAAAGGAATCCTCTTCAAATGACTCTACAAAATTTTTTACTAAAGCAGCTGCCTCGCTCATATTACCTTCAGATATATGCTGTCCTATTTTCCCATAACGCGGAGAGGCCAACCCGATTAATCCGCTTGTCAAAGGTTTGAATTTTTCCCAAGGTATACGCCTTTCGCTGGATGTTTTTATGTAACTTGATATTTTTACTAAATTTTTATAGCCTTCATTATTTTTTGCCAATAACACGAATGAATATGCTTCGCCTTCAATTAACAACACATCAGCAGTTAATCCAATAATTGGCTTTATCTTAGCTTTTATACATGCCTTATAAAATGGCAATGCCCCATATAAAACATTATGGTCCGTAATAGCTAACGCAGAATAATTATATTCCTTAGCTTTCTCAACTAGAGATTCAATGGAGATGGTACTAGATAATAAACTATATGAAGTTGATATTTGTAAATGGGAAAAAATCAATGTCCTCACCCTTTCCCTTTTTTAAATAAAATCTTTAATCTCCCAATAGCTAACACTGGAAGGCGGGAGAAACTTTCTAATACATAGGTGGAATGAATCATACGTTAAGCGCCAAATTCTCGTTTCATTGATAAGTAAATATACTATCTTTTCACTTTCATAAGTCAACATTAAATATGACTTGCAGGGCAAATGTTTTATGCCTAAAGGAACAACTGCAACACCGATGAGCGATTCTTGATCATCAAAGCGGTTTACAATTGTTTTTTGACCTAAGGAAAGCAAGTACTGATATGGAAATCAAAAAAATATTAAATACTTGAACCCACTTCTATTATGGACTAGCTGGCGAAAAAAGAAAATATGTTCGATTTCTATTTTTCATACAATAAC
Organism: Lederbergia wuyishanensis; assembly: GCF_022900255.1. Taxonomy (GTDB): domain Bacteria; phylum Bacillota; class Bacilli; order Bacillales; family Bacillaceae_C; genus Lederbergia; species Lederbergia wuyishanensis. The sequence goes on along the minus strand of NZ_JALIRM010000015.1, from coordinate 139,575 downwards.
ACTTTGTCCCATATATTCAATAATAAATGCAATCACAAAAAATTGGAGATGGTGTCATGGATGAGGCTTTCTTTCCAACGTTTTTTAATTGTTTCTTTATCGCTTTTGGTGTCATGATTGGAGGTTCCTTGATTGGTGGATTGGCTGCCTTTATTACAGGTGAACCACTATTGACAGAAATAACAAAAATAGGTGATAGAATTAGAATTTGGGCCATTATTGCTGCAATAGGTGGTACATTTGACACAGTTTATAGCTTTGAAAGAGGATTTCTAGATGGAGGCACTAAAGATATATTTAAACAATTTTTATTAATTTTATCAGCAATGGGCGGTGCCAAATCTGCGGCTCTTATTATTAGTTGGTTAACGCAGGAATATATTTCATGAGAATTCCACCACTTTATCGAAAACCTTCTTGGCAACGCTTTTTGGCTGGAGCTGCTGTTGGAGGTTGCATTAGTTGGATCATATTTTTATATATGTTTGGTGTTATGCAAGAAAGAAATGGATTCTTAATTGAGGAACAAGCCAATAAAATAAAACAATTGCAGGACCAAATCACAATATGGCAAGAAGATTACAGGGAACTAAACAAGAAAAATGAAGAAATGCTGACAATCCAAAAAGTTGAAGTGCATTTAGTTGGATATGAAAGATATCAAATTAAGGATAGACAAAGTATTTTCAATGTTGAAGAGTCAATACAAGAAGATTTAAAGTCTCTGTTGGCAAAAGATTTAAGTACTGTTCATAAAAATAAAGATATTGTAAAAAAAACGATTGAAAATAAGGTTGAGAATATAAATGGGAAAAAATATAAGTTTATTGTCAAGGAAATGTACTTTTATACTACCATTAATATTACAGTTGAACTAAGATTGGCCGGATGAAGCTCCGGCCATTTTACTTTTTGCATATTTGTTCTATCTCACGCTTTACTTTTTCTACTTCTTCCCATGTCCAAACGGAAGCGCCGGCAGCAAGTGGATGGCCGCCACCATTATATTTCATCGCAATTGTATTGACGATGGGCCCTTTTGACCGTAACCGAACTCGTATTTCCTTATCTTCTTCTATAAAAAAGCACCAAGCTTTAATTCCTTTGATGCTTCCTAACGAGCTTACAAGAATTGACGCTTCTGATGCAGTTACATCATAAGTATCAAGTATATCCTTTGTTAACTCAATAGTAGCGGCACCATCCTCATTCATTTTAAAATGATCATATACATAACCTTGTAGTTTGATTAATTTTGGCTCCATCTCATACATTTCATTGAACAATAAAGTTCGATCGAATTGATAGCCAATTAATTCACCAGCATAATCGAACGTCTTTTTGGTTGTGCTTGGATAAATAAATCGACCTGTATCCCCAACGATTCCAGAGAAAATCAATCTTGCTCCATCATCCGTCATTTTTAATCCGTCTTGCTTACCGTATAAATAAAAATCGTAGATCATTTCACTAGTGGAGGAAGCAGAAGTTTCGACCCAAAGCAAATCACCATATGGATCTTCATTTGGGTGATGATCAATTTTCATTAACATATCCCCCATTGAATAACGCTCATCACAAATTCTCTCTTGATTTGCTGTGTCACAAACAATGACTAAAGCTCCTTCATATTGTTGATCCTCGATTATATCAGGCACAAACAAATAATCGAGGGTCGTATCACGTTTGCCAACCGCATATATCTTTTTATTTGGAAATGAAGCTTTTAATATTTCTGCTAACCCCCCTTGAGAACCGTATGCATCGGGGTCCGGCCTAACATGTCGATGAATAATGATAGTATCGTACTGTTTAATTGTCTCTAAAATTTGTTGTTTCATCATGTGCCTCTTTTCTTCATTCAACTTTTTGTCATTTAATATTCATTTCTCTTAAGTAGAATTTTAGCTCTTTTATCGTTACAATAAAAGAATCATTATATAAACATGAAACGGAGGCCATTTTTACAATGCCATTTTTGGTTTTCTTTATCATAATATCATTTTCTTTTTATGTTTTTTATAAAATAAAATACGTACGCAGCAGAAGACCGATGGAGAAAAAAATGCTCAACGGTAAATCTAGTGTGGCATTAGGTCTTTTTGTATTGTTATTCGGTATAAACCAGCTTTTTTTGTATGATACAACGCTCACATATATTATCGCAGCGGTGTTTATATTAATGGGTGGATTTAGCGCATGGATTGGGTATAAGGCATATCGCCACCATGTACCATATGTAATTAAAGAAGCTGAGGAAATGTCGAAATCCTAATGTTAGAAGAGGCTATTTCAACTGAAAATAGCCTCTTCATTTTTTTTATCACTTATCTATTAACTTACACATTAATAATGCTTTCCCAATCAACTCTGTTCCATTAAATACTTCTACATCTACTTTTCCGAACTTCCTTCCCGCCTCAAGAATTTTAGGCTGAACGGATAGAAGACTTTCCATTTGGGCTGGTTTAAGAAAATATATGGTCATATTTTCAACGGCTAGTTCCCCTTTTTTCTGCTGTCGAAAAATACGGTTCGCTGCCTCTACCACAATCGATGTAAATACTCCGTAGGAAATCGTTCCAAGTTGGTTCGTCATTTGCGGTGTAACTTCAAACAAAAATGATGTATCCCCAGTATTTTCCCATGACGAAAGTTGTTTTGAAACTGTGTCGTCAATTGTCTCTCCTACATGAGGTTGGCGTTGAATCATCTGAAGGGCCTTTAGAACATCTTGTCTACTTATAATCCCTTCGAAACGCTGTTGGTCATTTACTACTGGTAATACTTCAATTCCTTCCCAAATCATCATGTGAGCAACAGATGCAACACTCGTTTTTAATCCAACGGTTAGTGGATTTTTTGTCATCACTTTTTCGATTAATAATAATTCATCTTGTCCAATTACATCTTTTCCTGTCACCATTCCAAGCACTTTCTGATTAGAATCAATAACAGGAAATCGACTATGGTTTGTTTCTTTCTTTTTTGTATACCAGTCACTAACGGTATTTTTAACCGTCATGCATGCGGCTTTCGATGGTGGCGTCAGTATATCTTCTACTAAAATAATCTCTTTTTTTATTAATTGATCATAAATTGCCCTATTAATCATGGTCGCCACTGTAAATGTATCATAGCTAGTAGATAAAATGGGAAGCTCTAACTCATCGGCTAGCCTCTTTACAGCTTCACTCGTATCAAAGCCACCTGTAATTAGAACTGCTGCACCCGCTTTTAGTGCATGCTCATGAACTTCCGTTCGATTTCCAACAATCAGCAGATTCCCAGCACCTGTATATCTCATCATTGCGTCAATTTTCATTGCACCAATAACAAACTTTGTTAGTGTCTTGTGGAGACCCGCTTTTCCTCCTAAAACTTGGCCATCAATGATATTTACAATTTCTGCGAATGTTAACTTCTCAAAATTTTCCTTTTTCTTCCGCTCTATTCTAATCGTACCAACACGTTCAATTGTGCTGACATATCCTTTATTTTCAGCATCTTTAATTGCTCTATACGCTGTTCCCTCACTCACTCCCAGCAATTTAGCAATTTGTCTTACCGATATTTTTTCGCCTATTGGAAGACTATCTATATGGCGAATAATTTGTTCATGCTTTGTAGACAAGCTTTTCACCCTTTTCTCCAACCATTAACTATACACATATTATATCGAGAAAAGGCACTCCTAGCAATTTGTGGGAATTTAACGAGCACGCAATCGCTTGATTTCAGAACGTAAATTTTGCTTTTCCCTTATAAGGTTATTTCTTTTCGGTGCAAATAGAAGTGCTGATAAATTTCCAGCGATAACGATAAATGCAAATGCTAACCATGAAATGGCAAAGACTCCTTCTAATCCTGCTGAACTCACTGTAAGGAAGGGCAAAGCAATATACAATAATGCCGCGCATAGAAGTAAACAAAGTAAATATCGATTTTTCACGGAAAAGCCTCCTTGTATACTTTTTGTTATTGTATGCAAGAAGGCTGTAGTAAAAAACCATCTTTATCATTAAAGTTCTATTGTTTCTCCTACCTCTAAGATTTTCCCAGTAATATGATCTTCTAGCAGATCGATAAAGTTTTGTGGATTCTGTCTAATAGGAGGAAATGTATTGTAATGAACCGGAACGACTAACTTTGCTCCGATTAGTTTGGCAGCAATAGCAGCATCTTCTGGCCCCATCGTAAAATTATCTCCAATTGGCAAGAATGCCAGATCAATTGAGTTAAGTTCTCCAATCAATTTCATATCTGAAAATAAGGCTGTATCTCCTGCATGGTAAATTGTTTTTCCTTCAGCAGTGAAGAGAACTCCAGTCGGCATCCCCATATAGATAATTTGCTGGTCTTCGGTTACAACAGCTGAACTATGAAAAGCTTGCGTATATTTTACCTTCCCAAAATGAAAATCGTATGCACCACCAATGTTCATTCCGTGTGTATTCAGTCCTTTCCAACCCAAATAGACCGCAAGTTCGTTTGGTGCAACAACTAAAGAATTACAGCGTTTTGCAATTGCTTCTGTATCACCTACATGGTCGCCGTGTCCATGGGTTAATATGATGGCATCTGCCTTTTCATTCTCTGCTTGTAAATCCGTTAATGAGTTACCCGTAATAAAGGGATCAAACAAAATAGTTTTACCCTCTGTTTCAATTTTTACAACTGAATGACCATGATAAGAAACTTTCATTTGTAAAAACACTCCTTCATAGATTCTTCCTTATACAACTTCTAGCCATTCTTCACATTTCCCTTCTATTTCTTTTCTTAATCAAAAAAAACTGATACTCTTTTATCATACGAAGAAATGCAAACACCAAGCGAATCCGAAGTTCATGCGTACAATTGTGTGAACATGCCTAGCTAACACTGTTGATTTATCATAAAGAAAACATTTAGATTACTGATCGAGGGCTTTAACTGATTATAAAATATAAAGGGGCTGAATTCCATTGAACGAAAGGTTAACGAAACTTACAAATTGGCTTAAAAGGGAACAAATCGACGCTGCATTTATTACATCACCTGATAATGTTTTTTACTTATCCGGTTTTTTAAGCGATCCTCATGAACGTTTATTAGGACTTGCCGTATTTCCAGAGAAAGAACCGTTTTTAATTTGTCCAAAAATGGAAGTGAATGATGCAAAAAAATCGGGATGGAATTTCGAAATCATTGGATATAGTGATACGGAGAGACCTTGGGACTTTGTTGAGGAACGAGTAAATGCACGTATTAGTAAAGTACATAAATGGGCAATTGAAAAAGAACATCTAAATGTAGAAAGATATGAAGAGCTTTTATCGCGATTTGAGGGAGCATCTTTTTATAGCGCTGAAGAGGTCCTTCATCAACTTAGAATGATAAAAGATGATAATGAACTGTTTTTACTTCGAAAAGCGTGTGAGCTTGCAGATTTTGCCGTTCAAGTCGGAGTTAATGAAATTAAAGAAGGTAAATCCGAACAAGATATCATAGCAGCGATCGAATATGAAGTGAAGAAAAAAGGTGTTTCCGGTATGTCGTTCGATACAATGGTTCTTGCTGGTGCCAATGCCGCTTCCCCTCACGGAACTCCAGGAGCAACAAAAATAAAAAAAGGCGATTTCGTATTATTTGATCTTGGTGTTATTTATGAAGGATACTGTTCTGATATTACGAGAACCGTTGCATACGGGGATATTAATCAAGAACAAGAAAAGATATATCAAACAGTTTTGAAAGCAGAAGAGGCAGCGGTCAATGCCACACGGCCAGGAGTGCTTGCGAAAGATCTTGATTCAATTGCAAGAGATATAATACACCAGGCTGGATATGGGGAATATTTTCCGCATCGATTGGGCCACGGGCTTGGAATTAGTGTTCACGAGTATCCTTCCATGACAGCTACGAATAAGCTTGAGCTTAAGCCAGGAATGGTATTTACTATTGAACCAGGAATTTATGTACCGGGAGTTGCAGGTGTCAGAATTGAAGACGATGTTTTAGTCACGGAAAGCGGAGTCGAAGTATTGACTAAGTTTCCAAAAACACTTGTCCTATAATTTACATGAGAAGACTAAGTCTTAGATTTGGTCTTCTCTTCAATAATCATCTAATAAATTTTTTAACCATTCCATCCAGATTAACTATATCCCAACATCGGTTACAGCTAATGTAGAAAATGATTTCTCTATATCTAGGAAATAAAGGACTCTGATTTAACCAGTATGTTTCTATTGATATTTCTAGATTATTTCACTGAAAGTAGAAAAAGATTGAATACAGCGAGCCGGTTGTTGATATATGCAATTAGATAAACGCTTGGATTTGAACTGCACCCTTTATTGTTAGATTAGACAATAAGTGCAGTTTAGCTCAACATCCAAGCGTCTATTTCTTCACTATCTAATTTTTTTATTCAAATAATTCTCTCGTATCCTGATAAGAATATTGGAATGCTTCAGCGACTGCCTTATACGTAACATGTCCTTTAAAGGTGTTAACACCTTTAAGCAATGACTCATTTTCAAGACAAGCTCGTTTATACCCCTTATTAGCTATTTGAAGCGCATAAGGAACCGTTACATTAGTTAAAGCAATTGTAGAGGTTCTTGGAACAGCTCCCGGCATATTGGCAACAGCATAATGAACTACACCATATTTTTCATATGTTGGTTCATCATGAGTCGTAATTCGATCGCTTGTTTCAAAAATGCCTCCTTGATCAATGGCAATATCAACGACAACCGAGCCCGGTTTCATCGTTTTAATCATATCAGAAGTAACCAGTTTAGGTGCTTTGGCACCAGGAATTAAGACAGCACCTATAACAAGATCTGAATCCTTTACTGCTTGAGCGATATTGAAGGGATTTGACATTAATGTTGTGACATCATGACCAAATAAGTCATCAAGCTGACGTAATCGATCTGGAACTAAATCAATAATCGTCACATCTGCCCCAATACCAATTGCAATTTTTGCGGCATTCGTCCCAGCTACACCGCCACCAATAATTGTCACTTTTCCTCTCGATACACCAGGTACTCCTGAAAGTAATATCCCTTGACCACCATTTTTTTTCTGAAGGAATTGTGCACCTATTTGGACAGCCATACGACCAGCAACCTCACTCATCGGTGTTAATAAAGGCAAGGTCTTATTCGGAAGCTGAACTGTTTCATATGCGATTCCTGTTACTTTATTTTCTACTAAAGCATCAACTAAATTTTGCTCATTCGCTAAATGCAAATATGTGAAAAGTATTAATTCTTCACGCAAGAATCGATATTCTTCTTCAAGTGGCTCCTTAACCTTCATAACCATTTCTTGAGCCCAAGCTTCTTCAGCAGTATTTACGATTTGAGCTCCTGACTGTATGTAATCTTCGTCCGTGAATCCCGAACCGAGACCAGCACCCGTTTCAATGTATACAGTGTGCCCAGCCGTTGTTAGTGTTACAACTCCCGCAGGGGTCATCGCAACTCGATTTTCATTGTTTATTATCTCTTTTGGAATTCCAATCCTCATTACTCTGTCCTCCTGTTCGATGATTCTACACATTCCATCATAACATTATGGCAGAATCATGACAGCAACTTTTTTCTCTTTTAGTAAAAAAATTCAAAAGATTTAACCTAGAATTTAAGGGCTTTATGTAATCAAAAGCCCTTTGGTAGTTATCCTTCTATTTTATCCTTCTCTATTTCATCATTTATTTCGCTTTGTTCGATAGCTCCACTTCTATAGACGTCTCTTATTTGTTCAATCGTTACATCATTATTTTCCTCATTATATTGATATTGTTGTTGAATTTCCTTCTTTTTCACTAAAACCAGCTCCTTTTCTGTTTTTACATATTATTCGATATTTAAAAACAGAAAAACCTGCCTAATTATGTTAAAATAAAGGAAAGAGGAAATAGGAGGCTATTAAAAATGACACTCATGTACCAGAACATTTTAGTAGCAGTAGACGGTTCTAAATCTGCCGATTGTGCCTTCAAAAAAGCAGTGCAAATTGCAAAACGCAATAACGCTAAGCTAACTCTTATACACGTCATTGACACAAGATCCTTTGCAACCATTGACGCCTATAATGGAACAATGTCGGAAAGGGCAGAAACGTATGCCAAAGAACTTCTAGATGAATACAAAAAACAAGCCGAGGCACAGCAGTTTGCTAATTTTGAAACTTTAGTCGAACATGGATCACCAAAGACTGTCATCCCCAAACAAGTAGCAAAAAAAATAAATGCCGATTTAATTATTTGCGGTGCCACGGGTCTCAGCGCTGTTGAACGGTTATTAATTGGAAGTGTATCCGAACATATTATGCGTTCTGCTGATTGTGACGTATTAATTGTAAGAACTGAAGAATCCGAAAATGAATAAAGATAAAGAGCATCGTCCTATTTATTGAGGAGATGCTCTTTTTAATAGATCGTTTTGAATGAACAACTAACACTGGGGATACTGGACAAGGCATCTTTTTAGTCATATCAACGAATTTACTAAGAAGTTATTTAGAACTCATAGTCTATCTCTTATACAAATTGCTTAGCTTTGTCCAATTGTACTTTAACTTGTTCAAACCCTGTACCGCCATAGGAATTTCTCCGTTTAACCGCTTCTCTTGGTGACAAGATGACGAATACATCTTCTTCAATCTTTGGACATGCTTCTTGAAGTTGAGACAACGGTAAATTCAATAAATAACAGTTTTGATTAATACAAGCTAATACAAGTTTCCCAACGATTTCATGTGCTTCACGGAATGGAATTCCCTTTGCTGCCAAATAGTCTGCAAGTTCTGTCGCATTAGAAAAGTCTTGGTTTACTGCATCTTCCATTTCATCATTTTTCACGGTCATTGTTTTAATCATACCAGTGAATATTTTTAAAGAGCCAATCATTGTATGAACTGTATCAAACATGCCCTCTTTATCTTCTTGCATATCTTTGTTGTAAGTAAGTGGCAAACCTTTTAACACTGTTAACATTCCCACAAGGTTTCCAATGACTCTACCACTTTTCCCTCTAATCAACTCTGCCATATCTGGATTTTTCTTTTGAGGCATTATACTGCTTCCAGTCGCATAGGAATCATCTAATTCAATAAAACTGAACTCCTTGCTTGTCCAAAGAATAATTTCTTCAGCCAGTCTGGAAAGATGTGTAATAGTTAGGGCTGAATTACTTAGAAACTCTACAACAAAGTCGCGATCACTAACGGCATCCATACTATTTTCGTAAACACTTGAAAAACCTAATTGCTCCGCTGTATAAAAACGATCGATTGGGAAAGTTGTTCCTGCAAGGGCACTTGCTCCAAGAGGAGAAATATCAATACGCTTCAAACTATCTTCAAAGCGTTCATAATCGCGTTTAAGCATCCAAAAATATGCGAGCATATGGTGAGCGAATGAAACTGGCTGCGCGCGCTGTAAATGAGTATAGCCTGGAAATACTGTTTCGACGTTTTTTTCTGCTTGTTCTACAAGTGCTGATTGCAATTCCTTTATGTGTTCCATGATGATTTGGACTTGCTTTTTTAAATACAAATGCATATCTGTCGCAACTTGGTCATTCCTACTTCTCCCTGTATGAAGCTTCCCTCCAACAGGACCGATTATCTCAATAAGCATTTTTTCGAGATTTAAATGAATATCTTCTTCTGCTATCGAGTATTGTAACTCTCCAGCTTCAGCTTTTTCCTTTAATATTAGTAAACCCGCTACGATTTGTTCACTTTCATCAAGAGGGATAATATTCGATTTTCCGAGCATTTTTACATGGGCAATGCTGCCTTCAATATCTTCCAATACTAGCTCCTGATCAAAGGAGATAGAGGCGCCAAATTCCTCAATCCATTGTTCGGATGACTTCGAAAAGCGCCCTCCCCATGCTTTTTTCATGCTTTAACCCCATCCTTTTTGTGAATCATGCTGTGAACTTCAGTTGGAAGACCCCATAGTTTAATAAATCCAACTGATGCTGATTGGTCGAATTCATCATCTGCTGTATAAGTTGCAAGTTTTTCATTGTATAGAGAATTCGGAGACTTTCTTCCTTCAACAATGGCATGACCTTTGAACAATTTCACTCTTACTGTACCATTTACATACTGTTGTGTTTCTTGAAGAAACGCAGTAAGTGCAGGTTTTAAAGGAGAAAACCATAGTCCATCATAAATTAATTCCGTCAGTTTTTTTGAAATAACCGGCTTAAAATGAGCTAATTCTTTAACTAAAGTTAAATCTTCTAGTTCTTTATGTGCAGTTAAAAGAGTCATAGCTCCTGGGCACTCATATACTTCACGTGATTTGATTCCAACCAATCTGTTTTCAACATGATCAATTCTTCCAACTCCGTGCTTACCTGCAAGTGAATTTAATTTTAAGATAAGGTCACTTAAAGGATAATGTCTACCATTGATAGAAACAGGTACTCCTTTAACAAATTCAATTTCAATAACGTCAGGAGTATTTGGAGTATCTTCCAGTGCCACGGTTAATTCATAGGCATTTTCAGGTGGAGCAGCCCAAGGATCTTCTAAAATTCCACATTCATTAGCACGGCCCCATAAGTTTTGGTCAACTGAAAAAGGACTGTCTAAATCAATTGGAATCGGAATTCCTTTTTCTTTTGCATATGCAATTTCTTCTTCACGGGACCAACTCCACTCACGTACAGGTGCTAGTACTTCGAGGTCAGGATTTAATGCTTTTATCGATACTTCAAAACGCACCTGGTCATTACCTTTTCCTGTGCATCCATGTGCCACTGCATCTGCATTTTCTTGTACAGCAACTTCAACCAATTTTTTTGAAATTAGAGGTCTTGAAAGAGCAGAAACCAGTGGATATTTATCTTCATACATAGTGTGTGCTTGCAATGATATCAATGCATATTCATTAGCGAATTCTTCTTTCGCATCGATAACATAACTTTTTGATGCTCCCATGTCTAATGCTTTTGATTGTATAAAAGCAAGGTCTTTTCCTTCACCTACATCCAAACAACAAGCCACTACCTCATAGCCTTGATCAATAAACCATTTTATTGCAACAGATGTGTCCAGACCACCTGAATAGGCAAGAACAACTTTCTTACTCATGTCATTTCCTCCTGATAGTTCAATGTATACTTATACACAAAATGTAATTTTTAATCATTTAATATATAGGATATTAACATAATAGATTAATATTATCAATACTTATTCATAAAATTGTATATAAATAAGTTGAACAAATATACTAGGAATTATTCATGAATTTGAAAGGATCTCATTATTTCTATCGCTTCTTTCAATTCAAATGCCGGCCAGTGAAAATATACATCATACTTTTCTGTTTTTCCGTCGATGTTTACATAAAAATGATTAATTTGAATTGCAATGTCTGTTTTCACATGATTTAACTTTCTTATTGTTGGGTAGGGCATCCCATCCATTTCTTCTGTTTCAAAAACTGACTCTATATTCATGTTCATCTCTTTCTCAGTAACTACTTTAAGACCGCCAACATATTCTCCATTCCGTATAAACCATATTGTTCCATCCTCTTGTTTTTCCATATTAACATTAGAAGGAAGGTCAATTGTAAAATTTTCATATGGATTATTGCCCGCTCCCAATCGAAATAGATTTTCACCTTTAATAAGTGAATAGGAATAAGCGCTTATTACAGTAAAAATAATGAGTAAAGCAAGACCACTTAAAATAGGCATGAAACGGTAGCTAGATATACGATGTTTTTGGATTGATGAATTAGAATTCAATTGTTCCAATATTCTACTTCGTTGTTCATTGTTAAGTTCGTAACGTGGAAACCTTTTACCATTTAATAGTTGTTTATCCATTTACCATTCCTCCATCTCTATCTTTCACCATCATTTGTTTTAAGCTAGTTAAGGCTCGATGGTATGTCAAACTGACTTTGGATTTTGACCAACCTAGAATTTCGGATGTTTCTTGAACCGAATATTCTAGAATTAGTCGGCAAACTATAACATTCCGATATGCATTATTCATCTCATTAATATAATTAAAGATTTCCCTAAGAGTTTCATCATTTATTACAAGATCTTCCGCTGTTCTTGATCCAACATTTTTTCTTATAAGCTCAAAGGTAAGTAATTTATATCGTTTTTCTTTCCTGTACCGATCTATTACAAGCCTTCTTGCAATAGAAAGCAGCCATGTTTTAGGATTGGAACGTTCCTCGAAATACTCTGCTGATTTTAAAGCTTTCAGAAAAACCTCTTGTACAATATCCTCAACATCATATGAACGAGTATAGTAAACAAGAAAGTTATACACATCATCTCCATATTGTAAGAACCACTCTTCCACCTTTACATGATTCCCCATTTCCATCCCCTTTTCAGAAACCATTATTTAAAGATTAGACGATTAAAGGCTTAAAATATTTCACTACAAAAAAAAGAAGACGACCTGTAATTTCCGTAATTGGAGTTTTGAGGTTTGCCTTCATTTGTTTCATTTATTCAATTGACTGACAACATGTCCTATTTCATTTAATATCAATTTCTCCATAGCGAGTTTAACGGCACCAGATGAACCCGGCATTACAAAGATGGCTTTATTTCGAAAAGTTCCAGCACAAGCTCTGGATAAAATTGCAGCCGATCCGATATCTTCCATATAACTTATCATACGAAAAATTTCTCCAAACCCAACAATCTCTTTTTCGAATAATGCCGAAACCGTTTCGATAGTAACATCACGCTTAGCGATTCCAGTTCCACCTGTCATTAATATCACTTGTACATCTTTAAAACCTGCTACCTCTTTAATTATTGATTCTATAGACGTTTCATTGTCTTTTACAATATTATAAAAGGAAACATGATGTCCATTTTCCTTTAATAGTTTTGTAATGAGGTCTCCACTTTTATCATTATCTATAGTTCTAGTATCACTAACCGTAATAACGGCACAATTCACCTGCTGAGGTGATTCGTTTTTATGTGCTATTACGCTCATTATAATTCTCCACTTTTTTCGAGCAGGTATTTATATTGATAATATTTTTTTGCGAAATGAGTAACCTTTCTCGTCGTCCGATAATTTATTCCTGCACCAATAGCCACTGAAATAAGGGGGATGCCAGAAACTTTTCTATTCGAAAACAATATGATGAGGCTAATTTTTAAAAGCTCTTTTAATGGTTCATCAACCCATGTATGGTCTGTGATCCGTTCGTGAATATCAAAATAAAATTGTTCGTCTTCTTTTTGTAAATCTTCCATTAAATCTTCCCAGCCATACATTTTCATCCGTTCTGGCATTGTTGCAACATTAAATACTTTCAATGTTTCAAGCAAACCTGCCGGAGACTGTACATCGTATCCAAAGGACATTGCAGTAAGTTGAACAGCTCTTAAATTGATAACAAGCATTGCGATGAAATCACTTGTAATGAATAAAGGTTGGCCGGATCCCGCCATACTTCCTTGAACTAGTGAATAAATTCGATGTCGTGATGCCTGTTGTTCTGCCAAAAAAGTTAATTGTGTAACCGGCATCTTTTTCCTCATATCTGAAAAAGACTCTACATCTTCATTCATAGATCTTGCAGCATTTAATATTCTTTCACTTGCCTCATTTTGCAGCTTCGTACCACGCAACAGTGAATTAAGTTGAAAAAGCCAATCATCCAACTTCTCAAAAAATTGAAGTTGCAAAGAATCAGGGAGAAGTGAAAAAGCTTGGTCTATCCATTTATCATAAGAGTTTTCGATATCGGTAGCTTCGTACTCAAAAAAGGATTGTCGCCAGTTATGTAGTTCCTCTAAAAGTACTTCTTCTCTTTGTGCTAAGGTCATAATTCCCACTCCCTTTATTCATTAGGCTAATTTTAATTATTACCTACTCGTTTTTTGATAGTCTAACAACATCTCTTGCAATCATAATTTCTTCATTAGTTGGTATGACAATTACTTTGACAGGTGAATGCGGGTAATTGAGAAAGATTTCTTCACCTCGAATTTTATTCAGGTCCCCATCCCAGTATACACCCATAAATTGAAGTCCATTCAATACCTTAGCTCGAATTGCACTGCTATTTTCACCGATTCCTGCAGTAAAGATAATTGCATCTACCCCAGACATTTTTGCTGCATAAGAACCTAAGTATTTATGAATTCTATCAGCAAAAATATCAAGAGCCAATTCAGCACGATGATTTCCTGCAGTCGCTTCAATTTCTATATCTCGTAAATCACTTGAAAAACCTGATACACCCAACATACCTGATTTTTTATTCAATACATCAAGTACTTCTTCTGCAGTTTTTCCCGTCTTTTCCATTAGGAAGGGAATGAGGGCAGGATCTATATTTCCGGATCTCGTCCCCATTGTCACTCCTGCAAGTGGGGTAAAGCCCATAGAAGTATCGATTGACTTGCCTCCTTTTATTGCAGCTATGCTCGCACCATTTCCTAAATGGCAGGAAATAAGCCTTAATTGAGATAATGGCCGCCCCAGTAATTGAGCAGCTCTTTGCGAAACATACTTGTGAGAAGTTCCATGAAATCCATATTTTCTAATTCCATATTTTGTATAATAGTCATATGGAAGACTGTATAAGTATGAACTTTCAGGCATAGTTTGATGAAAGGCGGTATCAAACACTGCAACAGCAGGAACTCCCGGTAATGCTTTTTGAAATTCTTTTATTCCGGTTACATTGGCTGGATTATGAAGTGGAGCTAATTCCGAAAGTTCTTCAATTTTCTCTAAAACTTCAGGAGTAATTAGAACTGAATCATTGAATACCTCTCCTCCATGTACCACACGGTGACCAACTCCTTCAATTTCACCAAGGGATGTTATGACACCGATTTTGACAATTCGATCTAATAATAAAGCTACAGCACTTTCATGGTTGGGTATGTCAATTGTTTCCTTATGTCTCTTTCCCTCTACGGTCATAGTAAAAACGGAATCCTTCAAGCCAATTCGCTCAATCATCCCTTTTGAGATAACCTTTTCTTCAGGCATATTAAAAAGTTGAAACTTTAATGAAGAACTTCCTGCATTAACAGCAAAAATTTTTGCCATAAGAATCACCTTTCTCTGTCTGTTATGAAGGCTTTGCTAAGTAAAATATCCCATAAAATGACAATAAGCATTACAAAGCCATAAGTAAAAATATTTATAGTAATCCTTATTTATTTTCTTTGAACCATTTTTCCATACCAAGCATCATCTTATCAAGTGCTTCCTTATTTGACAGCTTTGGCAATGTTGCGAGCAAAACTTCCTTAGGAGCCTCAATACCTGGTTTTTTCTTTTGAAGAATAAGAATGCTCTTACCAGTATTTTCATCTTTAAATAATGATAGTGGTAATTGTAAAACGCCTTGAATATATACTGTTTGTTTTAAATAAGTATGGAGTTTTGTGGCTTCATCTGATTCAAATAATCCATTTGGAATAAGAAAGAATAAGTATCCGCCAGGTTTTGTATGATTAATACTTTGTTCTATAAATAAATGATGGGCGTACGCATGACCTTCCGAAGCGTTAAGTTCATACTGTTTCGCTTGAATGTCATTTGGATAATAACCGACTGGTAAATCACATACAACTAAATCAACTGGATCAATAAATAACGGCTCCAATGCATCTTGGTGAAAAAACTCAGTCTGCTGCTTTTGAAGATTAGCACCTATATAAGCAAGCTCAATTAATAGATCATCAACCTCTACCCCAAATGCTCGTATTTGACCTGCATTTCCTTGACGGTTGATTATGGTAGAAAGTAAATTACCTGTCCCTACAGCAGGGTCTAGTACAGATAAATCAGTTTTTGCCCCTAAGAATTTATCTGCAAAATAGCTAATGATAAAACCGATTGTATCTGGAGTCATTTGGTGGTTAGGCTGAATATGCCCTTTCATTCCTTTTAAAATCGACAATTGAAATGCCTTTCGGATATCTTCAGGAGCATATGAAGCAATAATAAAATCCGAATATTTTCTCTTAAGCCTTTTTCTAGTTACCTCGCTTAACGAATCCTGCAATATATCATTATGAAATAGGTTTTCGCCTGATTCGGCTAGTGCCTCTAAGTATGTACAATCCAGTTCTTCTTGTAAAATATTCGCTGTCTCATCAAACAATATAAACAGCCGTTCTACTGGAGTCACTTTCAAATTCCTTCCCCCCATCAAGCTTCTATACTTATAGTTTAGCTTTCGTTAACTCAGCAAACAAGAAATAAGTTTAAAACTATATAATTAGGCTCCATTTTTCAGATATAAAGATAATAAGCAAGGAAGGCTTGCTAGCTTTTTCTAACAATTGTGAGAAAATTTGATTAGGGAGGGAAAGATATGAATATTGGTGAAAAACTTAAATTAAGAAGAAAAAAAGCAGGATTTACCCAAGAGCAAGTGGCTGAAAAATTGAACATTACAAGACAAACACTTTCGAATTGGGAAGTCGGTAAATATTATCCAGACATTGACTCCATTATTGCACTAAGCCAAATATATCAACTCTCCTTAGATGAATTACTGTTAGGAAAAATATATTTTAAAGGAGCGCTTCCTATGGCAAAGAAGTTATCTGAAATGGAGATTCAACGCATAGTTACAAATCATTATCCCAATGGTTATGATTTTAAGGAGCTTAGTGGTGGACTAGTTTCTCAAACATACTCATTTAATACAGAAATTAGTAAATATGTATTTCAAGTTGGAAATCGTCCTGAAGTATATGAAAAAGAGAAATGGGTCTATAACCATTATAATCACCTACTGCCTCTAAGGAATGTATTGAAAGTGGAGGTAGAAGATGGTGTTGCTTATTCAATATCGAATTATATTGAAGGTAAAAAATTATTCGATTTAAACAGCCAGGAATTACTAGATATCGTTCCATCAATAATGAAAACATTAGAAATATTGGAGTCAATAGAAGTAACTGAACAAAATGGTTATGGTAGATATGATAATAACGGACATGGGGCTTATCCAACATGGGAGGATTTTATAAAAGCAGTCTACAACGAGAAGATTTATAATTGGGCACCCCTTGAACGGAATGGTTTAGATTCAAGTGTAGTAACCAACGCTTTACAAAAATTAAAATCTCATATAAACAGTATCTCTATAGGCAAAAAAAATATGATTCACGGAGATTTAGGATCGTTTAATCTACTAGCAGAGAACGGAAAAATTACAGGTATAATTGATTGGAGTCTTTCCTTGTACGGTGATCATTTATATGACAAAGCAAATATTTTATTTTGGAATGAAGATAAACTTCAGCCACTTATCCAGCAAATAAGAAATAAATATATTGATTCACCTGAAGCAAAGGAAAAAGTTTATTGTTATATGCTGCGCATCGGCTTAGAAGAAATATACAATACCGTTATTCTTAACGAAGTAGGATATGATATTGAATGGGTTGCAAACAGACTACAAAAAATTACGGACACCTTTTTGTAAAAATATCTATGTATACCCTTAACTATGTTGGTATGTTAAAAAGCAGTTTTCGTAAAGTTTGTTGTTTTTGTAAAAGGTTCATTTTCATTCCTTATTATTAATGTACTTGAAAAAACAATAATGTTTAGAAAAGAACCTTAAATAAATATAGAGAGATCGGATAATATTCCAATCTCTCTTTTGTTTAGTTAGTTTTATTCTTTATTTTGCTTGTTTTGCTGCATCTAAAGCCGCATCATAATCCGGATGATTCGTTACTTCACTTACATATTCTGCATACACAATCGTGTCTTCGCTATCAATAACAAATACACTTCGAGCTAATAGACGGAGTTCTTTCATTACAACACCATACGCTTCACCAAAGGAAAGATCACGATAATCGGAGAAGATTTTCGCGTCATTTAGACTATTTTCATTTGCCCAGCGTGCTTGTGCAAATGGTAAATCAGCCGAAATCGTGAGTACTTGAACATTTCCTAAATTCGCAATTTCTTCATTAAAACGTTTTGTTTGTGCTGCACAAACTCCAGTATCTACTGAGGGGACGACACTAATTAGACGAATAGAGCCTTTATAATCACTTAGTTTCACTTCTGATAAATCATTTGCTAAAACAGTGAAATCTGGTGCTTTATCGCCGGCCTTTACTTCATTTCCAATAAGAGTCATTGGATTCCCTTTAAACGTAACTGCTGCCATACTTCATTCCTCCTTCAAAAAATATGTACTCTTATATCATTGCCTAAAATTTCCACTACTGCAAGGAAAAAGACTGCAAAATAAAAATAAAATAACTCGCTATTGTCAAGCGAGTTATCGGTATCACAACTCAAAATCTAAGTTTTCCTTCTTATCCGATTGTTCTTGCTGTTGCTGCTGTTTTTTATTGGAAAAACCACTCGTCATTTTCTGTATTTTCTCAAAAGCGGTTGGCGCTAAATCAATCATTTTTTCAAACAAGTGTGTATTTTGTTCCAAATGGAGCATGTTAACACCGTGTTTATTTACTATTAAGAATGCAATTGGTGTAATGGAAACACCTCCCCCACTTCCTCCTCCAAACGGTAAATAGGAGCCTTGCCCACCTTCATCATCCGAACTACCTGATGAGCCTCCACTTTTAAACTCACTGCCGCCCATTGCAAAGCCAAATCCTACTTTTGAGACCGTTAAAATGACTCCTCCATCAGGTGTTTCTACTGGATCACCAATAATAGTATTGACATCGATCATTTCCTTGAGATTTTCCATTGCTGTTGTCATAACGCCTTGAATTGGATGTTCATCCATTGATGGTCCTCCTGACTATCTTTTGATTTTCCCCATTGAATTGAGAGGATTTTTGGTACTTTTTCCATTCTTTATACATTTTAATCCCGGCTACCATAGCTTTTCCTGTTTTCATTTCAACCATACATCGGATATTCGTTTCTGCGGAAAATCCTTGAAAATTTGGCTGCACGGTGATTAAAGGCCGATTTTTAAAGAAAAGGAAGCTTCTAATAAAAGATATTAAAGCTCCCTTTATTGCCCAAATTGCTCCAGCTACTGCACCTGTTAATGCTGCGTCACCTGTTCCAATCTTTGTTCGCCATTCTAATTTTGATATTCTTATTGTTCGTATAAAAGCCTTCATTATTGTTAAAGCGGGTTTCATATTTTTCAAAAGTTGTTTAGTCGAATCCCACGAAAAATCCGGAATCACTTCTTCTATATCTTTAGTGCCTTCACCAGAAAAAACTTCTTCTAACGAGAATTTCTTTCTAATACGCACTAATCCAAATAAAGCAACGATTACGATTGTTATATAATTGTCTGATTGGCTAAGCAGAAAAAATAATTCTATCTTAATTTTCATAAAAATAAGTAAAATAAATAATAAAATCAACAGCAGGCCGCCTAAAATAGGAAGAGTCATATCATCCCTCCGGCCTTCATTATTTCCATCTAAAAATAAAATAAACCCGCTTACGAATAAGCGGGTCCTTCTACTATTTTTGTACGTTCATGAATAACGGTAGTATCTGCAAAAATATCATGTAAACCTTGTTTTTTCGGTGTAAATGCTACTACTGCATATAGGAAGTTAAAGGTGGCAGAAATATAACGACCAATTCCTTCCCTAAAAATAACCGTTCCCCATGTTAATTGATCACCCTTTAAAGGAACGACCTTCAAGCCAAATACCATCTTTCCAAGCGTTTGGCTATAGAATTTTGTCATTAAAATAAAATACAGATAGAATATTAGCCCTGCAGTTATACCATAAGGGGAAATAATTCCAGAATCCGAGAGGGAAATCCCTACACCTCTGAAAATGGGTTTTACGAGAATTCCATTAATGCTGAAGATAATAATACCGTCAAGCAAATAAGCCCAAAACCTCATCCAAAACCCTGCATAATGATATGACCCTGATGGGATTTGAAGTTCTTCTACAATATGATTTTCCATTCTGATTATCCCCTTTTTATTCAGAGTATAGATACATTAACTTAGGAGAATTGGGTTTAGATAAGAGATTTAATATCCCTGTCATTTCAGCCTGTTTTCCACCAATTTTTTGCGCAGCTACTCCAAACAGGGAGCCAAGTCCTACACTTGATGAATAACGAACCACTTGTGCACCTGCTAATTTATGATCTTTTTTCAATTGCTCGATCACATCTTCCTGATAACCAAAATCATCAATTAGACCTACTTCTTTTGCTTGTCTTCCGTCATAAATTCTTCCATCTGCAAGTTTGCGAACTTGCTCATCAGTCATTCCTCGACCTTCAGCAATAATTTTTACAAATTGATCATAAGAATTTTTTAGCATTGATTGTAAAATATCTTCTTCTTCTTTCGTCATGTGACGATATGAGCTCATAATGTCTTTATACGGACCGCTCTTAATCGTCATAAAATCGACACCATATTTCTCAGCAAGTTCACTTACGTTAATACCTTGCATAATAACCCCAAGGGAACCTGTCAATGTTTCAGGACTTGCAAAAATTTTATCAGCAGGTGTAGAAATATAATATCCGCCAGATGCAGCCATTGATCCCATCGAAACGTAAATTGGTTTCTTCGTTTCTTCCTTAATTTGAACTAATTTATGATGGATTTCAGCTGACTCATTCGTTCCTCCACCTGGTGAATTGACGCGTAAGACGATCGCTTTTATATTTTTATCATCTTTAACCATATTTAATTGCTTCATGAATTCCCTATGTAAGTAGCCATTTGTTGAAAATATGGACGAAGCCTCTCCTGTATCTTGAATTACTCCGTCAACTTCAAGTACGGCAATTTTTTTTGCGGGATTTCCCGTTTCAACAATTTCTTCAGTAAATGTTTTATTCGCCGAAAAATTTTCTCCAAACACCTTGGTAAAATCCGAAAAAATAAAGGCGCTCGCCATGTTAATCATACTTGATACAAAAAATACTGCGGCAGCAATTCCTAGGGCCGCCCAACGTTTTCCATTCATCTGTTTTCCTCCTTTTAGTGCGTTCCCTTATGTATATACGTCTCTTTCTTTTAAATAGTTTCAAACTAATGATAAAATAAATACATAGACCTATCTAATAATTTTACATACGCCCAATTGATGGCAATAACTCCTAGGGGGATATATAAATGGAACAACGTAACAATATTTTCTTTTTCCATAAAAATAGTCCAGGCAGTATTGAAAAGATATCTGTTCTTACTGAACTTGCCGAAAGATACGGATTTAATATTGTAAAGAACTCACAAGAAGCAAATCTCATTGCCAGTATAGGCGGAGATGGTACGTTTTTGCAGGCAGTTCGTAAAACAGGGTTCCGACAAGATTGTCTTTATGCAGGAATTCAAGACGATGGAATGCAAGGTTTATATTGTGATTTTCATATTGACAACTTACACGCGATGATTGATGCTATGACAAGTGAACAAATAGAAGTTAGGCGCTATCCAATTATTAAGGTCGATGTGGATAAAGAAGGCTCATTCTATTGTTTAAATGAATTTACAATTCGATCAGGAATCATTAAAACACTAGTAATGGATGTTTTTATCGATGGTTTACACTTTGAAACTTTCCGTGGCGATGGAATGGTCATTGCTACACCTACTGGAAGCACGGCTTATAATAAATCCGTCAAAGGTGCCGTAGTTGATCCACTTCTTCCATGTCTCCAAGTAAGTGAAATGGCATCATTAAATAATAACCGTTACCGTACCCTCGGTTCTCCATTCATATTAAGTGAGGGCAGAAAATTGTTATTAAAAATTGTCCAGGATGGAAACGATTATCCTACAATGGGGATGGATAACGAAGCGTTAAGCACCCAACACGTTGAGCAGGTCGAAATCGTTTTATCTGATAAACGTATTAAAACAGTTAAACTCAAAAACAATTCATTTTGGGAAAAAGTAAAACGGACATTTTTATAATCTTGCTTACAGAGGATCAAGTGTCAGTAGTTCCTTTTAGTGATTTATCTATCACGATTCACTAATCGAAGCACAAACTGTTTAATATTTTGTTTTATGAATCGAGACATTGACCAGCTCAGAATTGGCTTCTTAGTCTTGATTCACTATCCTAAGAGAAGGAAAACCACAAAAATTGATTCCTTCCAATTAAGAAGCTTGGAAAAACGTGAAAAGTTTAGTATGAAGCATTCTAAAATAAACTAAGAATAAATAAAAGCGAGACTCTAACCTTAACGGCATAGATTCTCGCTTTTCTTCATTGCACCATTACGAAGTGGATTTATGCAACTTTATTTCTATTTCTTCCTCTAACTTGATTCCAATTTATCGATGATAGTGTAACTAATGCAAGGGCGCCCCAAATAAAAGCAAAAGCGATAAGACGAGTTGCTCCAAATGGTTCTCCGTATAAGAAAACTCCTAAAATGAGCATCATTGTTGGAGCGATATATTGAATAAAGCCCATTAAATAGAGTGGAATCTTTTGTACACCTTTAGCAAAAAAAAGCAGCGGTATTGCTGTTATTGCTCCTGAGGCAACAAGTAAAACATCATTTGATATTGATTCTGAAAATAATGCACTCGTGCCATTCTTCATATGGATAGAAAGGTAGATAAATGCAATCGGCATAATAACTAGAGTTTCCAATGCTAAACCGATCGATGAATCAACTTTAATTACTTTTTTAACTAAGCCGTACACTCCAAAAGAGAGCGCAAGACCAAAAGAAACCCATGGGAATTTCCCATACGAAATCGTTAATATTAGTACTCCAGCTAATGCCAAAAAGAAGGACAATATTTGAATTTTTGATAGGGATTCTTTTAAAAAGATAATTCCAAGAACGATGCTGATTAATGGATTGATGTAATATCCAAGGCTGGACTCTACAACTCTATCGCTATTAACAGCCCATATAAACAAAAACCAATTGGCACTTACCAAAATGGATGCGGCTGCGAGTGCTGCAAACAGCTTAGGTTGTTTTTGAAACTCCTTTAAACTTTTTATGAATGATGGTAATTTTTTGCTGAAAATTAAAATAAGTACCATAAACCAAAATGACCAAAAAATTCGATTCGCTAATACTTCATGGGCTGAAACATCAACGATTTGCTTCCAATATATTGGTAAAATCCCCCAGGTTGAATAGGCGGCTACCGCATATAATATTCCTTCACGATTATGATTTTCCATCGTATTTTCCCCTGTTATTTAGATTTACGAAATAACTTTTATTATATACGATTTAAATAAATAATGCCTTAACTTTTTTACTGCTGTTTATTGGAAAGTAGAATTCCTTTTATGTTAGGTTTTGTCTAGCTCTAGCCTTTGTTTTTTGATAAACAATTTTCCCATCAACAACTGTCATCTCTACGGATGCTTTTAAAATATCTTCATTTTCTAAGGCAAATAAGTCTTTATTAAAAGCAGTAAAATCTGCTGTGAATCCTGGCTTTATCATCCCTCGATTGTGAGCATGCCCACATGCAAAAGCGCTACCTGTTGTGTAAAGTGAAATGGCTTCAAACATAGACAATCTTTGTTCTAGCATATATATTTTATGAGAATGGTCATAAGGCTTTTCACGAGTAACAGCCGCATGAATACCTAGTAAAGGGTTCACCGACTCTATTGGAGCGTCCGATCCGCCCGAACAATGGAGACCGCTATCAATAAGTGTCTTCCACGCATAATTATTAGCCATGTTTTCTTTTCCAACTCTGTCGATAACCCACGGAAAATCCGAAGCTGTAAAACCAGGCTGTATGTCGATTACAACTGGTATTTTTTTTGCGCGATCTATTAAATCCTGTCGTAATATTTGAGCATGGATAAGCCTGTCCCTTTCTCCATTAGGCGGGGGAAATTCTTCAATTGCATCCAGTACATATTCAAAAGCGAGATCCCCAATAACATGAGTAGCGATTGGCATCTTATATTTTCTAGCTTTAGCGACTAGATTCTTTAATTCTGATAATGTATGAATGGCCATTCCTTGAGTTGTAGAATCGTCGGCGTACGGCTTACTTAAAAGAGCTGTTCTGCCTCCTAACGAACCATCGACAAATATTTTCATGGCTCCAAATTCAATATTTCCAATGCTTGACATAAATTCGTGGCCATCCTTTTTCCACTCATCCACAATTTTGTGATGAACAAGTAGATGTGCTTTAAATGGAACTGATGCATCACCTAACACTCTTATAAAAGCTGTGATAGCTCTATTATATGTTTCGTAATAACTTAAATCTTCCGTATGGGCACCTGTCAATCCATATTTCCAACAATTTTCAATCCCTAATCTCAAAGCTCTCTCTACATATTCATCTGTCATACTTGGCATTTTTGAAAAAATTAAGTTTTGAGCTTCATCCTTAAAAATTCCCGAAAAGTCACCGTTTTTATCTCTTTCTATGACTCCACCTTCAGGGTCTGGATGCATTGGATTAATATTTGCAGTATTTATAACTAGGGAGTTAACCACAATGACATGTCGACAAACTCTTTTCATAACAACTGGATTTTGTGGTGCTACCAGATCCAAATCTCGTTTACAAAGAGGTGTTTTATCTAGCCAAAGGTTTTCATTCCACCCTTCTCCAATAATCCATTCGCCAGGAGAACACTTTGCAACTTTTTCCTTAATAGCATGTAAAACATCAAGTTTAGATGTCATCCCTGAAACATTTAGCTTTAAAAACGTTTCTCCATACCCAATTAGATGCATATGACTGTCGACCAATCCTGGAATCATCATAGCTCCATGTAAATCGATTGAGCGCTCGGTATCATACTTCTGTCGTAAACTCTTTAAGGAACCCGTTTCGATAATAAGGTCATCATCCGTCACAACTGCTTCAACGGTCTCTCCCTCTTTTTCCATTGTATAGATCATTCCGTTATACCAGATTGTTTTCATGTTTTTTTCACCTTCCGATACTAATATTAGAATAATATACAAAAGGAGAGAGGATTTCCAGTGAACTTCACCCTCATCAGTTTTACAAATCTTTTCATTGCTAGAGAATTTACAATTAATTCAAAAAGAAGCGGGAAATTAATTCCCGCTTCTAGCCATTTATATTTATTTGTTAATGGGCGCCGCCACTAAGTTGTTGTTGAGCCATTTGTACAAGACGTTTAGTGATTTCACCACCTACAGAACCATTGGCACGTGAAGTTGTATCTGCACCTAAATTTACTCCAAATTCTGATGCGATTTCATACTTCATTTGATCAATAGCCTGTTCTGCACCATTTACTAGAAGTTCATTGTTGTTTGGCATGTGTCTTCACCTCCTTGTAATCATAGAATGTGCGAAAACACTTGCCTTCATTCAATCAATCTCTGGTAATTGTTCCATTCACTGTATAATCTTGCTATCTACTTTTAAACATTAGAAGAGATCTTCCACATCGATTTCCTCTTGGTTCCTTCTTTCGCTAACAATAATGGTTTCTGTATTTTCAATTGCCTCACTTAATAAAGGTTCCCAATCCAATTTTTGCTCGAAAGCTAAAACTTTTTCCAATCTCGGACGAGTTTTTGGAGATGGCGGAGTAAAAATAGTACAGCAATCTTCATATGGACGATTCGATATTTCCAATGTATCAATTTCTTCTGCAATTTTAATAATATCAATTTTATCCATCGTTATCAGCGGACGCAAAATAGGCGTGCTCGTTACACTATTGATCGCATACATACTGTCCATCGTTTGACTAGCAACCTGCCCTAAGCTTTCCCCAGTAACGATTGCTAGGCCTTCATTTTTTTCACGTAGTGCATCTGTAATTCTAAGCATCATTCTTCGTGTTGATGTCATCGTGTATCCTTCAGGAATTTCTTTATGGATCGTTTCTTGAATTTGTGTAAAAGGAACAATATGAATTTTAACACTACCTGAATATTCAGCTAGTTTACGTGCCAAATCAATGACCTTTTGTTTTGCTCTCTCACTCGTGAAAGGTGGGCTATGGAAATGAACTGCTTCTATTCCAACACCGCGTTTCATTGTCAAAAATCCTGCTACTGGGCTATCAATTCCACCTGAAAGCATAAGCATCGCTTTTCCAGAAGAAGCGACAGGAAAGCCGCCAGCACCTTGAAAAACTTGCCCGGAAACATAGGCAGCATCATGCCTAACTTCCACAATTAAATTAATATCCGGATTTTTTACATTCACTTTAATATCTTCAACATTAATTAGAATATGCGCTCCAACTGCATGATTTAATCCATTTGTATCATATTCAAATGTCTTATCTGAACGACGTGCACTAACTTTAAACGTATTTCCGGGTTGATGGGCCTGATTAACAATGTGTAATGCCGCGTCTCTTATGGCGTCGATATTTTTTTCAGTTTTAATGGCCGGGCTAAAAGATTGTATGCCAAATACTTTTTTTAATCCGCCAATAATCTGTTCGACAGGTTCCCCATTTAATTGAACATACATACGATCCCATTCAGATTCAATCCGAATATTTTTAAATTTTCTAAGAATAAATTTAATATTTTTCTTCAACTTTTGAACAAAATGCTTCCGATTCCGACCTTTTAATGACATTTCTCCGTAGCGTATTAAAATTCTGTCATAATTCATCTATTTCGCCTCATTACTTTATTTAATCTATCTAAAACATCATGTAATGCTTTTATAAATCTTTTTGCTTCATCCATAGTATTTTCATAAGAAAGGCTAATTCGAACTGCGGCTCTTGCAATATCCTCATTTAATCCAAGTGCTAGTAACGTACTACTAGGAGTATTTTCCTTGGAAGAGCATGCACTCGTAGTTGAAACGATAATCCCCTCTTCTTCCAACGCATGAACAATGACTTCCCCTTTATGCCCAGTGATTGAAAAATTCACAATATGGGGTGCCCCGTTACGAGGTGAATTTATAACAATTTGCGGGAACTTCTGTAGTTCTGAAAATATATATTCATGCATTTGAACAAGTGTATCGCCTTTTACTTTTTGATCTAAAAATTCCATTCTGAGCGCCTTTGCCATAGCAACAATGCCACCTGTATTTTCAGTACCACTACGGATTTTTTGTTCTTGATTCCCACCGGTGACTTGTGGGTCTAACCTAACACCATGTTTTTTATATAAAATTCCGCTTCCTTTAAGGCCGTGAAATTTGTGTGCTGAAAATGTACAAAGATCAACTGAAGATCCATAAAGATCAAGCGGTATCTTTCCTACCCCTTGAACATGGTCAACATGATAAATTACTTTAGAGTATCGATTCAACATTTGGCCAATTTCTTTAATAGGCTGTATAGAACCGATTTCGTTATTAACATGGATTGTGGAAACTAAAATCGTATTTTGCGTTATTGCGGCTTCCACATCTTCTACAGAAACCAAACCATCCGCATTGACAGGCAAATAAGTAACATCAAATCCCATTTTCTCCAACTGTCTGCATGGTTCAAACACAGAAGGATGTTCAATTGAAGTCGTAATAATATGGTTTCCTCTACTTCTATACTTAAGAGCTACTCCCTTAATGGCTAAATTATTTCCTTCCGTTCCACCTGAAGTAAAAATAATTTCAGAAGCTTTTACACCAATAAGGTTAGCGATTTGCTCTCGAGCTTTACTTATTAATCCTTCAGATCGTCCTCCAAAATTATGAAGCGAAGATGGATTTCCGTAAAAATCACGATTTACTTTTACAAATGTATCCAATACTTCCTCATAAGGTCTTGTAGTTGCACTGTTATCGAAATAAATCATCTTCAACTCACCTTCAAAAAAATCATCATAGCAATTTTAAATCATAACACTGAATATAAGAAAAGCGCAAGAACAGGCTACTTATTACAGGCAGCCAAAAGTTCTTTTATTTTCCCTTTTGAGTGACTCGTTTTGCCTCAATTCGATAGCATCTATAGCCACAAAAAAGAATAGACCATATAAAAAGTTATGCTTATCTCACAAAATAGAAAAAGCACTTATCATATAATTTGTTATTTATTAAAGGACCATCCAAAAAAGTTTACTGAAACTTTACAAGCTTCCTACTGTTTCCCGATCTACTGTCGTCCCACTCAATTTCTTTTCTAGGCTGATAATCTGAACTTACAAATAGAGCGTAGACATAGTCAAAAATGACTTTGTCTACGCTCTGAAGCTGTAAAAACCCTCTATTTTTGGACTCCATTATTGTTTGACTAATTCTTCTTCTTTAAAAATTTCTTCGATCCGCTTTAATGCCCCAGGTTCAATTTCTTCAACCGCAGTAGCGGCCTGTTCGAGGGCAGATTTATATTCGTAATTTCTAAAAGCCTGCTCAGCTTTTTCAAGATTCGCTCGTAATTGCGGATTTCGTCCCCGATATCGGTTCCCATATTGGATTACCTGTTCAGCAAGACGAGCATTTTCAATATGTTCTTCCGTTCTTGTATATAAATACTCAACAGTGTCGGTTGCATCAAACAAGAATTTTTGTACTGCTTTAATGTTAAGTGGTTTTTCATCCAAACTTTTGATCACATCGCCAATTTGCTCTTCCGCTTGTTCATAAAGGGATTGAAAATCTCCAGGTAGACCAGGCATCCGACTTTTCTTTACAAGCGAAATGATTTCTTTAATTTTCTTTTGAAGAATCTCAATATTGCTTCTAACTTCTAATTCATCTTTTCTCAAGTTTTGAAGTTTTTCAATGAAATCATTTTGCTCTTGTTGCAAAGCTTTAACTTGCTCATCTATTTCTTTTAGTTCTTCACTCAAAAGCGTAAAGGCAGTTTTTTCTTCAATTATTCTAGCCTTTAAAAGTTCATAACGATTTGAAAGCTGACTCAAGTTTTTCTCAAGCTTACTTGGGGCTTCAAGATCATCATTTAATAATTGATAGCTGTGTTGAACAATTTTTGTTTCATGAGTTATGTTATTATTAATGTCTCTTAGTTGTTGTAAAGTAGTGTCAACAACCTCATTTTCTTGAAGTATATGATGTTTGGCATATACTTCTTTTTCGAGTAAATCATAAAGCGTGTCTATCTTTTCTTTTATTTCTTCCAGCCCATTTTCTACTTCTTCCGTTTCAGTCGCCTTTAGAAATCCGATATATGTCTCAAGAGCTTTATCAATCTGTTCAAATTGATTCTCAATATCCAAATGCTCCAAAATAAACCCTTGCTGCATCATTTCCTGGAAACCATCTTTCAGCTCACTCTTCTGAGAAGGTATCACTGTTTGACATTCCGTAAGTAAATCTGGTACTTTTTCCATTTTAATAATTAATTGTTCCAATTCAGAAGCTAGAGTAATAACAACTTTGCGTGCATCTAAATAATCCCCATTATTTGTCAACTCTTCGTAATTAGCAATTTTTTCTCCCACTGCATCGAGCAATTGCTCAAACTTCTCAGCTGCCACTCCATAAATATGACGATGAGCCAATACATTTTTTTTGGAATTACGGTATTGCTCAAGCAGCCCTTCAATCTCTTCTCTATTTTTCTCTTCGCTCCCCGTTAATTCTTCTAACTCATCAAGGATTTGAGTAATTTGAGCTTCAATGTCCTCAAGCATTTTCTCAATGTTTAAATGAGTTTCCTTAGCCTTATTAAAACGGTATTTATCTGAATATTCCTCTGCATAAAAGAGCATTTCATCAATATTAGGAAGTTGAACTGCAATAATTTCATCCCACATCCCGCGCCAACGCTCGAACATCTCTTCCGTTTGGCCCGTCATGTTTAATTTTTTCACTTTTGTCATTTCTTCCATAACAGGGCGATTCATCAATTCCAATTTTCTTGATTCAAGTCTATCAATTTCTTTATAAAGCTTTTTTCTCATAAAATATCCTACTATAAATAAAATAAGGACTAAAATTATAGAAGTAATCACGACTTCCACAATGTATTCCATAGTAACCCCCCTGTTCCTTCCATCTTTCAACCGATCTTCTATGTAAAATACGTTCGTTAAAAATGAATTTAAGTTTATGTTCTTATATAATACCATGAAGACGACAATTTTTGACTAATAAAAGCATTTTTATGAAATAAAAATTTGAAATTTTTACTAAAAATGTTTTTACCCCAAATTTCGCAATAAAAAAACGCCTAAAGTAGGCGAAAAATGTAGTTATACTGGTAGTTTTTTTATCGTTGGAGATGTATTTTGTTCCTCAGATCCAAGCAATACAAGCAACCAACTTTTGATTACATTAAAGTATTTTTCCGCAAAATAGGGTTCTTGAGGAATCATCCCCCAAACTTCACGAACATATAGATTATTTATATAGGGCATCATAAGCATTCCTTTTAGCTGGATAACAATCATGCTTATTGATAATGGCGTCTTATTTTCTTTTGAAGCCGCTTGTATCATTTTCGAATAAAAATATTGCTCTTTCATTAAATAGAGAGAAATCATTTCACGTGATGTTTGAGTATCGATCGTTATTTCTCTCCAGACAAACCGTGCTAGTTGATAATGTTTACTCTGAAAATACATTACTTTTTTAATTGCCCTTATCAGGCATAGCTGTCCCGAATCATTTTCAAGTTTTTGTGTCTCTTCTTCCAAGAAAGATAAGTACGGTTCAAAAAAGTAGATTAAACATTCCTCAAGTAACCCTTGTTTATTTTTAAAATAATATGAAATATTAGCTGGATTGACCTTTGCCCTACTAGCAATATCCCTAATTGATGTGCCCTGATAACCTTTTAAATTGAACAATGCTATGGCCGCTTCTATTATAGCTTCCTGCGTATTCATAGAATCCCCGCTTTCAAAGTCTTGAATAATATGAAAAAATATGCAAAAATAATTCAACAGTCTAACCGTACATTCTATTAATATATATGTACAATTCGAGAGAAATACATGAACTCCTTTGAAGACTTATCGACAGTTTGTGCAGTGATACAATGGTTGTGAAGATATTTGTAAAAATTTGTTGCAGAAAGAGGGGATATTTATGTTTGAAGTAAAAGAATATAGCGAAGATAGAATAAAAAATTATGAATTAGTAACAAAACAATTAGTAGCACTATTAGATGGAGAGCCAAATCAGATTGCCAACCTAAGTAATGCATCTGCTTTACTAAATCAATTCCTCGATCGGATCAATTGGGTAGGATTTTATTTAATGGAAAATAACGAACTCGTTCTTGGTCCATTTCAAGGTTTGCCAGCATGCGTAAGAATTCCTTTGGGGAGAGGCGTCTGCGGAACAGCTGCAGCCAATAAAGAAACCATTGTCGTAGCTGATGTAAACCTATTCCCTGGACACATTGCTTGCGATGCAGCATCCCAATCCGAAATCGTCATCCCTTTAATCAAAGATGGAACGATCATAGGCGTCCTTGATATTGATAGTCCCGAAAAAAATCGCTTTGATGAACTCGACAAAGAATATTTAGAGAAGTTTGTTGAGAAACTGATGTTATTTATTTAATATTCACATTATTTAAACTTGACGGTCGTCTTCCAGTGGATAGACGACCGTTGTTATTGAAATAACCCATTTTTTTAAAATAATGTTCATTGATACATAAACCTTGAATTTATCCAATGTGATGTTTATTTGTACAATGCTTCTTTTCCTGTTTAACCTTTGCCTAATAATATCCTCTTTATTTTGACTCCTTTGATTAATTATCTCAATTGTATGAAATCCTATGTAATTCTTCAAAGGAACAAAAAAGCTACCCTTTTACTATCGTTAATTTCAACATTCTGAAAATGCGATACAGAGTAGCGTCTATATTATTTTGCTTTTACTGCCACTTGATTTTTCCCAGCATTTTTTGCTTCATAAAGAGCAGCATCCGCGCGGCTAAATAATTGGGTAAGTTCATCAGGTTGGCTAAAATCCCAATTTGAAACTCCGCAAGACATAGTTACTGTCGGCTTAGTATTTTGTGATACATGATTAATGAGTCGTTCTGCAATTTGTGATCCTTTCTCGATCGGAACTCCAGGTAAATACACGGCAAGCTCTTCTCCTCCCCATCGTGCACCGATATCGGATGGTCGTAGACTACTTTTAATAAGATTAGCTACTTGTATAAGAACATGATCACCTGTTTGATGTCCGTATGTATCGTTAATTTCTTTAAAATCATCTAAATCAATGAGGATAAACGTTCCTTCGCGGTCCGTTTGCATCGATTTTTCTATCATCTCGTTTAAATAGTTTCTGGCAAATAGCTGGGTAAGTTGATCTGTGATCACCATTTTCTCCAACTTTTCCCGAAGCATTAAATTAGCTACTGCTAAAGAAGAGCGTTGAATTAAGGATTGCAGAAGCTTAAATTTTTCAAATGAAAAACTATATGGCAAGTCACCAAGTACAATGGTTATACCGTTTAGAGAGTTACTATGAATCATCGGAACTGCCATTAACGAACCAAATGTTAACTGAACAGGAACTGGCATTTGTTTAATTTCGCCCATAAAAAGAGAATCATTGCTATTTTCAATGCGCTCTAATACAGCTTTAATTAGTTTTTTACCGTGCTCCTCTTCAAAGTAACTGGAACTCCCCTCTAAAATTCTGGGTTCTCCATCTCCTAAAATAATAAATCCAATGGCTGATGCTTGAAATGACTTTTTAATTTGATTATGTAAATAATTCATTGTTTCACTTAAGCTTGAAGTAGAATTAAGTTTTTGAGATACTTCATCTATCAACCGTAAATCCTCAACTAGCTTTTGGGATTGCTGGTACAACTTTGCATTTTCTAATGCATTCCCCGCAGTATTGGCTAACAAACGAATAAAATCAATTTGACTGTTCTCAAGCGGCGAAGTTAAATGTGATTTGACCTGCAACACACCATATACACCTTGTTTCCCTTTTAAGGGTGCATACATAACAGGATATTCACTATCTTCGAGTTCAACAGCAGCATTTACATAAGATGATATAGCTGAAACGTTTTCAGAATTATATTCTAAGCTTTTGATAGGTAGGTCTTCGCTCGCATCATGATCGTTTGATAAAAGCAAAAAATAATCGTAAGTAGGAAAAACTCTTTTTAGTGTTTGGATAATTTCAGCTAATACAATATTAATATCCATGCTTGAATGGAATTTTTCAGTTACTCTAAAAAGTTCTCTATACCTTATTTCTTCTAAAGACTGACTTTCTTCTATGGGATTTGTCCGATTTGGCATTCCATATCAACCACCCATCAAGTTATAATAATCCCAACAGAGACTTTTTACCTATATGTAAATTGTTATAAAACCTACATTTACTAAACTACTTAAGAATAATTATAGCACAAATAGACCTTTTTACCTACATATATATTTAATAATTCATTTTTCGATTGTTGACTTTACATAATAAAGATAATATAATGGTCGTTGTGTAAAATAATGCAGCCTAGATGAACACATTATGCTAGTATTTTGTTCCTCAGAATTATAATATTCGAGGTGCATCACGTAACCCGCCGCTGCTAGGGCGAAGGTGCATGAAAACAAAATACACATAAATGCTGTCTCATAATCGGTTTTTATTTTACAACAAAATAAAAACGAAGGAGGAGACTACTATGTCTCGTTATACCGGCCCAAGCTGGAAACTTTCCCGTCGTCTTGGAATTTCTCTAAGTGGTACTGGAAAAGAATTAGATCGTCGCCCTTATGCACCTGGACAACATGGTCCAAACCAACGTAAAAAACTTTCTGAATATGGTTTACAGCTTCAAGAAAAACAAAAGCTTCGCCATATGTATGGAGTTAACGAACGTCAATTCCACAATACGTTCGTTAAAGCTGGTAAAATGAAAGGTAAGCACGGCGAAAACTTCATGATTTTACTTGAACAACGCCTTGATAATATGGTTTATCGCCTTGGTCTTGCGCGTACACGTCGTCAAGCTCGCCAATTGGTAAACCACGGTCATATCCTAGTTGATGGACGTCGCGTTGATATTCCATCTTACAAAGTGGTTCCTGGCCAAACAATCAGTGTTCGTGAAAAATCACGTAACCTTGACATCATTAAAGAATCTGTTGAAGCTACAAACTTCGTACCAGAATTTTTATCTTTTGATGCAGATAAACTTGAAGGAACATTCACTCGTATACCAGAGCGTTCTGAACTTCCTTCTGAAATTAACGAAGCATTCATCGTTGAGTTCTACTCACGTTAATAAGATTGCTTGTAGTGTACAGCATACAAAAGCCCTAAAACCTTTATACATAGAGGTTTTAGGGCTTTTTTGCATTCAAGTTATAATATAAATGCTCCTTAAGTGAAAGTCTAGAAGTTTATATCATTAGAAAAATTATCGTGTTAAAGAAGAGACTACTGAGCTTCCGCTAAGAGCTTAGGAGTATATTAACTAAAATAGTTATTTACAATCAGCGTTTTCCATTATTTTTTTTACTGTTTCCAAATCGATTTTTATGATTGGCCCTTCTGGAGAAATAATCACACCTTGCTGCAGATAAAATCTGCCGGCCATAATAAAGTCATCCCTTTTCTTGAAATATAACTTTACATCTGCTTCATTACTTGGATACTCACTTTTCTCTACGTACTTCGATTTTTGAAATGAGTCAGCAATTTCTTCTACCAGCTCTTGATTATCAATCTCAAAAGATAATGGATGACATAGAACAATTATTGAAGTAGCATTTTTCAAATCTTTAATATAATGCCATCTTTCATTAGGTGGCATTTCTTCCGCTTCTAAATAATCAATTGTACTATTTTTTTCAACAATATACATTGTCTCCATTAAATCAGTTTGATTGGATGGAGGAGTACTTACTTGTTTTGGTTGATTGGAAGGAAGAAACAAAACCATTACGACAATAAGTAAGAATGACAATAAAAATATCATTTTTCTCACACTATCGCCCCTTTGTTTTTCATCCATAAAAATGTGAACCTTCTAAATCTAATTTATTAAGCTGTATTTTATTTATTCAATTAACTGCCTCGTTCCAATAACTTTCTTTTAAATTACCAAGGTGCATCCATCTTTTGGATATATCTACAATAGAGAGATTAAATTGTCTTCCTATCCTTTTTTTACAAACAATTTAAATCTGCGCTTTGTCGATTTAAATATTATCCTTAATTTTTCAAAAAAAGAGATCCTTCCACAATCATTTGTAAGACCCAATATCCATATACAATCATATTAATGGGCAATGTTATAATAACCCACATAGGAACTACCTCTTCTTGTACTGTATCAATCACTGTCCATAAACATATTAAATATAACGTTAGTCTAAGAAAATTTAACCATAAAGATTTATTATCTAGTAGGAGAAGTTTCCAGGAAGACAAGTGCTTAGGAAACTTTCTGATTGATATGAAGTATAGAGATAAATAGAACATAATATTAAATATAAATAATATTATTGGGGCAAAAAACATAGAGAGGGCTGCTGCTGCAACATTGTCAATTTCAGGATTTCTTTCTCCGATTTCCATAACGATCGAAAAGTATAATTTATACAAAGCATAACATGAAAAAAAAGAGATAATTAAACTTATTATATATACTATTATTTTATTTGTTATCTTCTTCCTCTCCTCCTTAAGTGAACTAGACTATCGGTTAGTAAGTTGAAGCGCCTGTTCTGCGACGTACTGGCCGGCAAGATATAAATCCATCGACGTCGACCGGGACATGGCTTTTTATTCGACGTTTCTTTTGTGGTGAAAAAAATATAATATAGACTAACGCTTGCATAAAAGCACCTTCACTTCGTATCTTCGCATGTTTACTTGCATTGTATGACAAGCGTTATTAAAACAGTCTAGCAGATAGTTCATTCAATGGTCTCTAACAAACAGGTAGTAATTTTATTAAAAAAAATTGTATAACATAGTCTATTAATTTATTTTTCTATACGCCCTTCTCTCAGCATAAATCGTACATTGCAAACAATTTTTTATCTTTTTTCCTTTATCGTTCACATATTTCCGGAGTGACTTGCTTTCTAGCTTTCTTTTACATAACTTGCACTTACTTCTAATAAAACCAAACATATTATTGTAGAATTCCCCTTTTCTAATTTTGGATTCTATAGTTACTCCTTCCCTATTTATATTTTTGATATATCAGACAGTCTTAAAACTATT
Source organism: Lederbergia wuyishanensis (assembly GCF_022900255.1). Lineage (GTDB taxonomy): Bacteria > Bacillota > Bacilli > Bacillales > Bacillaceae_C > Lederbergia > Lederbergia wuyishanensis. The sequence goes on along the minus strand of NZ_JALIRM010000015.1, from coordinate 103,514 downwards.
CCTAAATCTGTTTTCCAATCTCCCATTGATGGCCGAATGGATCTTCAATGCGGCCAATTCTCCATCCATGTTCTTCATAGATAGGCGCAATCACATTAGCTCCAGCAGCAACGGCATTTGCTAACATCTCATCAGGATTATCTACAGTTAAAATCATCCGAACCGATCCCTTGCCCAACACTTCAGGACTTGAGCTAGGGTCTTCTTGAATCCAAAACAAAGCTCCGTCTATCGCAAGTTGGCAAATAATCACAGATTCTCCTTCGCCAAGTCGATATACTTCTTTAGCACCAAATCCTCTTTTATAAAAATCTGCTCCCTTAGCTCCATCACTTACAGAAAGCCAAGGTGCAATATTCGTTCCTTTCATGGGCTCCCTCCTCAAATAAAACTACTTAAAGTCAATATACTCTAAAGATTTTGCAAAATCTATCTTTTAATGGTTAAAATTGCTAAAAAGTGTTGTAAATATTTCGTTCGGCATAGTAAGATTTATCTACATAACTACAAATGAAGAGAGGTAGAGGCTTGGAATACTTAACGACTCATTTACTTTTTAATTTAGCCTTATTAATAGTCTTGCTTTTTCTTTGTTTTATGTGGGTAAAACGTTTCAAAGGTTTTCAATATTATAAAAAAACAGCACTCTTTTATTGTATAGCTTCGATTGTATTATGCTTTTTGTTTTCATACAGAATTAGTGACTCAATCGTGCTGGATTTACGAATGGTTCCTTATGTAATTGGTGCACTATATATGAGGTTTAGCCCTATATTAGGTCTGCTCATAATCTTTCTAAGAGCTATCCATGGGATTGATTATGGATTCTATTTTGTATTATGTTACTATGGTTTGTTTGGTATTATATCCTGGTTTATTTCTCCTTGGTTCCTTAGGCAACGTTCTAATCACAGAATATTAATTTCAACTTGTTTTACTATTTTATCAAGTATCAGTCTAATCATTTATTTAGAAGTCTTAGATCAATCCTATCTAATGTTTGATTTTTTTATTGCATTTCTCATCGTTCTCCCTATAGGCGTGGCTATGCTCTCTTTTATTATAGAAATGATAGAAAAATATCATCTACTATACCAACAAGTATTAAAAACCGAAAAATTAGAAGCTGTTGAACAGATGGGGGCTGCGATTTCTCATGAAATACTGAATCCATTGACTTCAGCAATTGGATTTACGCAGTTATTAGATGAAGAGTCCGTGGAATCCAGAAAGAAAATACAATATCTTTCGATTATTAAAGGAGAGTTAGAAGCCGCTGAACAAGTCATAAAGGACTATTTAACTTTTTCTAAACCGCAAATTGAATCAGTTGAAAAACTTAATGTTAATGAAGAATTATTTCGTCTTTTAAAATTTCTTGAACCTTTAGCAAACATAAATTCCGTCAAATTATTAACTAAATTCTCTGCAAAGGTTTACCTAGATGGTGACCGACAAAAATTTCAACAATGCTTCATCAATATTTTGCGAAATGTGATAGAATCATTGCCAAATGGCGGGGATGTATTAATAGAAACTGAATGTACACAAAAAAATATATTCATTATTATAAAAGACTCCGGCCTTGGCATGAGTAAGAGTAGCTTAAAACGACTAGGAGAACCGTACTATTTAACTAATGGAAAAAAAGGGACTGGCCTAGGGATTATGGTTGCATATAGTATTGTTAGAGCTATGGGAGGAACAATTGATGTAAAAAGTGAGATTGGAATTGGCACGACATTTAGGTTTTCATTTAATCGCATTACATAAATTCTAGATATAACAAGATTGTATATCTCTTTCACAAAAAGTAGAAATGCCTAAATTGTCCAACCAGGAGAGATTGCCTAGTGGAAATAACTTTACATTTCTTTTTCAACTTATCCCTAATAATCATAGTGCTCTTTTTTTGTATGCTATGGATAGGAATGTCTAATAAACTACAGTCATTTAAAAATACAGCTATTGCATTTTCTATTGTTTCAATAATTGTATGTTTTATTTTTAATTATCGCTTGTTTGAAGAATTCGTAATTGACTTACGCATTATTCCTATTATGGTTGGCGGACTCTATGCGGGAATTGGACCAATTGTTGGACTTTTAACAATTATTCTAAGAGGATTGTATGGATTCAATATAGGGTATTTCGCTACAAGTATTTTTATAATAGTAATATCATTAATATTTTGGCGAATATTCCCATGGTTTTTAAAGCTTTCCGCACGACAACGAATTATTTTTTTTACAGGAATGACATTCATTGTCAGCTTCTTTCCTCCCTTATTCATGGATATTTATCAAAAAGACAATCTCGGTTTTGATATTTATTTTGCCTATCTTTTACTGCAGCCTATTGGAGCATTAATTATTTCAATAACCATTGAAATCACTTGTAAAACTGTTAAACTCCATCAACATCTAGTAAAAGCTGAGCGATTAGAAGTGGTAGAGAAAATGGCAGCTGCTATATCTCATGAAATACGGAATCCCCTAACTTCCGCGATAGGCTTTGTTCAACTTATGCAAGACGAGACAATTTCAAAAGATAAGAGTGATCAATATCTCTCTATATTAAAGAGTGAGTTATTTTCTGCCGAAAAAGTCATTCGGAACTTTTTAACACTATCAAAACCCGAATTACCAACGGTTGAAACATTAAATGTAAATTCAGAACTACAATTTGTCATTAATAAACTACAACCAGCTGCAACCAGGAGTCTAGTAAGCATTCAAACAAAATGGACAGAGTCAGTTTGGATTCATGGAGATCGACAAAGCTTTCATCAATGCTTTATAAATATTATTAAAAATTCTATTGAAGCGATGGAAAATGGCGGGACAGTCACTGTTGAAGTTGAATCCACCTCTACAAATATAGATATACGTGTTCAAGATACAGGGAAAGGCATGACACAAGAGCAAATTGAACATTTAGGCGAACCTTATTATTCCACAAAAGGAGAAATGGGTACAGGTCTAGGGGTTATGGTTGCTTTTAATATAGTACGAGCCATGAAAGGTAAAATAAATATTAAAAGTGAAATTGGGAAAGGAACGAGTTTTGAGTTTTCTTTTCCTATTGAAGAACAACAACGTGAAAAAGCCAGCTCCTACAATAACTGAGCTGGCTTTTTCCTTATTTAAATCTAATTAGATAATATTTTTTCTTTCCACGGCGGATAATAGTAAATTGATTTCCAATTCGATCTTCATCACCGAGACTATATTGAAGATCAGTCACTCTATCACCATTAATAGAAATTGCACCAGATTGAATGTCTTCTCTTGCCTGACGTTTAGAAGAAGAAATTTTTGCTGCGACTAAAACCTCGACTAGATTCAAATCATCTCCAGTTTGATGTTCATGAGATGGGACGTCCTTAAATCCTTGCTCAATTTCATCAACATTTAATGATTTTACATTGCCACTAAAAAGAGCTTCAGTAATTCGAATGGCTTGCTCTAACGCAGTATCACCGTGAATTAGTCGAGTCATTTCTTCGGCAAGTGCTCGCTGTGCTTTCCTTAAATGCGGTTCTTCTTTAACTGCAATTTCAAGTTCTTCAATTGCTTCTTTATCCAAGAATGTAAAAAATTTCAAGTATTTCACGACATCTGCATCTGCTGTATTAATCCAGAATTGATAAAATTCATATGAAGTCGTCTTTTTAGGATCAAGCCAAATAGCTCCACCTTCAGTTTTTCCAAACTTCGTACCATCTGCTTTTGTCACGAGTGGAATGGTCATACCATACGCTTTTGCTCCTTCACCCGCCATTTTACGAATCATCTCTAGACCTGTCGTAATATTCCCCCATTGGTCACTTCCACCAATTTGCATTTTACAATCCAAGTTTTGATAGAGTTTGAAAAAGTCAATCGCTTGAAGTATCGTATAAGAAAACTCCGTAAATGATATTCCTGTATCCAGTCGTGAAGCGACAGTATCTTTCGCAAGCATATAGTTAACACCGATATTTTTACCAAAATCCCTCAAAAACGTAATGAGGTCCATCGAACCGGCCCAATCAAAATTATTCGTCATAACGGCAGCATTTTCACCGTCAAAATCGAATATTTGTTCAAGCTGCTTCTTAATTCCTTGAACGTTTTTCTCAACCTGTTCAATTGTTTGTAATTGGCGCTCTTCTTTCTTTCCACTTGGATCCCCGATCAACCCTGTTGCACCACCAACTAACACGATTGGACGATGACCATGCTTTTGAAAACGTCTAAGTGTTAAAAATGGTAACAAATGTCCGATATGCATACTGTCCGCAGTAGGATCCACACCGCAATACAATGAAATTTTCTCTTTTTTTAATGTATCTTCCATGCCTACAGCATCTGTTTCTTGATATATGATTCCACGCCATCTTAAGTCATCTAATAATTGACTCATTGTTTATTCACCACTTCCTCTAAAAATTAAAAACGCCCCTTCGTAAAAAACGAAGGGACGACTATTTACCGTGTTACCACCCAACTTAGGATATATTAATTTCCATATCCTCACTTAATTACATTAACGATTATTAACCGTTTGCCACTACTCTTTTTCACGGCAAAAGCTCAAGGAGGTAATTCATCATACTGTTTGTGCCAGTTTTCACCACCCACCGGCTCTCTAATAAACAGGGACAGCTGATTACTTATTCCTATCAACGCTTATCACTATTGAAATGTATACTTAATATATCGTATTTTAAACATATTTCCATAATAATGTCAATGTAGACGCGGAATTTGTTCCAATTTTACATACCAAACCATTCAATTATGCTATAATAGGAATGATTTTGGGGGGATTAACACTTATGACAAATCGCGAAAATAGAGGCAAAGAACGAATGAATAAGCTCGCTTCCGCTATTAATTTTAAAAATATCGGTAAGGGAGTCCGCATCACATACGGTGTCGTTTGGAATTTACTGCTTCTGCTTTTAATCGTCATCATGATTGGCGGTGCTTTTGCCGGAGGAGTTGGAGCTGGTTATTTTGCAGCTCTCGTAAAGGACGAAAAAGTACGCGCTGAAGCTTCAATGGTCAAAGATATTCATCAATATGAAGAAACGTCAACTTTATATTTTGCTAATAATGTCCCACTTGGAAAACTCCGCTCGGATATTGATCGGGAAGAAGTCAGCATTAAGAACGTGTCGGAATATTTAAAGAAAGCTGTTGTTGCTACAGAAGACGAATATTTTTATGAGCATAAAGGTGTTGTTCCGAAAGCATTATTCCGTGCCGTGTTTCAGGAGTTTACAAACTCTTCGGTACAATCTGGGGGAAGTACACTTACACAGCAGCTTATAAAAAACCAAATTTTAACAAATGAAGTATCCTTTGATCGTAAAGCAAAAGAAGTTCTCCTTGCTCTACGAATTGAAAGATTCCTAGATAAGGACCAAATTTTAGAGGCATACTTAAATGTATCTACTTTTGGGCGGAATTCTTCAGGACAAAACATTGGTGGAGTGCAAGCTGCTGCTAAAGGTATATTTGGAATTGAAGCAAAAGATCTAAATTTACCTCAAGCTGCGTTTATAGCAGGATTGCCACAAAGTCCATTCGGATATACTCCTTTTACAAATAAAGGTGAACTTAAAAGCCCTGAAGGACTTGAACCAGGTTTGAATCGTATGAAGACCGTTCTAAGTAGGATGAAAAAAGAGAATTATATTACGGATAAAGAATATAAAGACGCCTTAAAATACGATATTACGAAGGATTTTATTCCAAGACAACCAAGAACATTTGAGGAATATCCTGCACTTACATTTGAACTGGAAGAAAGAGCAGTCAACGTATTAACTGAGGTATTAGCGAATAAAGACGGGTATTCTAAGGACGAATTGAAAAAGGACAATAAATTATTCGGCAAATATTGGACTCTCGCCAATCGAGATATACGTCAAAATGGGTATAATATTCATTCTACTATCAATAAAGACATATATGATATTCAGCAAAAAGTAAAAGATGAATATCAAAATTATGGTCCGACGTACAAGATGGAAGTTAAAAACGAAGAAACTGGTGAGATGGAAACAGTAGATGATCCTGTTCAAATTGGTTCTATATTGATTGAAAATAAAACGGGAAAAATATTAAGTTTTGTCGGTGGACGCGATTATAATTTGAACCCATATAACCATGCCACACAAGCTAAACGACAAAATGGGTCGACCATGAAACCATTACTCGTTTATGCACCAGCTTATGAACTGGGTGCGAGTGCCCCGGGAGCTATTGTTGCAGACCTGCCATATAATATTCCGGCTGGTGGTAAGACGTGGACACCTCATAACTTCACAAGAAATAAATTTTATGGATTAGTTTCAACTAGATATGCTTTAGCAAAGTCATATAACGCATCTGCAGTTGCCACGTATATGAAAATTATCGATCAAAAACCATTGAAATTCTTAGAGAAAATGGGCTTTACAAGTTTAGATCCGAGGGATTACGCCGCTCCTGCCCTAGCACTTGGGGGACTAACAGTTGGTGTTACCGTAGAAGAAAATACAAATGCTTATACTACTTTTGCAAACGGTGGTAAGTTTATTGACGGTTACATGATTGAAAAAATTACCGACCAGAAAGGTAATATCATATACGAGCATAAATCAGAACCGGTCGATGTATTTAGTCCCCAAACCGCTTATTTAATGACAGATGTAATGCGGGACGTTTTGAAATACGGTACAGCTGCTGGCTTACCCCCTATGTTGAAATTTAAAGCAGATTGGGCAGGTAAAACAGGAACTTCCAACGAATCTAAAGATTCTTGGCTCGTAGTTTCAAATCCAAATGTGACAATGGGAACGTGGATGGGATACAAATCAAACAAACCTCAGAGTCAAGGATATGACTTTAGAAACTATCGAATCTGGGCTAACTTAATGAATGCCGCCTATGATGCAGCTCCAGACATTGTTAAGCCAAAAGATAATAAACGATTCGAAATGCCAGGTGGAATCGTCAATCGCTCTTATTGTGCAGTATCTGGTATGCTGCCATCAGAGGCATGTTCTAAAGCTGGGCTCATTCAAGCAGATATTTTCAACGCAAAATATGTTCCTTCAAAAACAGATGATAGCTTAGGTGCTGGTGGTCGTTATGTTTTAGCTGGAGATAAAAAATATGCTGCACTGCCATCGACTCCAGAAGAATTTACAAAGCAAGGCTTAGTTATTAATCCTGAGTTCCTAAAACGAATAACAATGGGATATGTGAAAGACTTCTCTCAACTTATTCCAAAGGATAACTCAAAATGGAAAGATCTCTTAGTTGCCGACGATAAGCTGAATGATGATGGAAAGGCTCCTGCAGGCGTTAACGCTTCCTACTCTGATGGAACGATCAAATGGGGTGCATCTTCTAGTAAAGATGTAATTGGGTATCGTATTTATTCAGAGGAAGGTAAAAAGATTGCCTCCATCATGACCGATGCAGAACTATCACATAAAGTTGGAGACGGAATGTTTTACGTCGTTGCAGTCGATATTGCAGGCAGAGAATCAAAACCATCCGAGAAAATTGGTAATGGTGATGAGCTGAAGAAAAAAGAAGAAGAAGAGAAAAAGAAATTAGAGGAAGAGCAAAAGAAAGCTGAAGAGCAGAAGAAGAAAGAGGAAGAACAAAAGAAAAAAGAAGAAGAGAAAAAGAAACAAGAGGAAGAAAAGAAAAAGGCTGAAGAGCAAAAAAAGAAAGAAGAAGAACAGAAAAAGAAGGATGAAGAAAACAAAAAAAATAACGGTGGTAATAACACTGGAGAAGAAAATTCATAATAGGAAAGCCGGGCCAATGCCCGGTTTTTTTGTGTGATTATTATCAATCAGTACTGAAATTTTTATATTAGCGATTTGTCCTAACTCTATTAAAATTGATTTACTAAAATCGAATGAGTTCAGGCTCAAGCGACAGTATAATTATCGAGAATAATAAAAATCAGAAGTCCCGTACCATTACTATAGATGGTACGGGACTTTTAATTAGTCTTCCATTGTAGATAAGTCACCTGTTGGCAAGTTTAGCTCCCAAGCTTTTAGGACTCGGCGCATTATTTTTCCACTGCGTGTTTTTGGAAGTTTATCTCGGAATTCAATTTCGCGAGGTGCAGCATGTGCAGCAAGACCTTTTTTCACGAATTGTTTAATATCTTCAGCAAGTTCTTCTGAAGGCTCCTGACCATCAAGCAACGCAATAAATGCTTTGATGATTTCACCACGAACTGGATCAGGTTTTCCGATAACACCTGCTTCCGCTACTGCAGGATGCTCAAGTAGCTTACTTTCTACTTCAAACGGACCTACACGTTCTCCAGAAGTCATGATGACGTCATCTACTCTTCCTTGGAAGAAGAAATAGCCATCCTCATCCATATAGGCTGAGTCTCCAGATACATACCAATCACCAGTTAGGAAATATGAATTATACTTTTCTTTATTATTCCAAATTTCGTGCATCATGGATGGCCAGCCTTTTTTAATAGCTAAATTACCCATTCTATTGGCCGGTAAGACGTTTCCTTGATCGTCTACAATCGCAGCTTCCACTCCTGGAATTGGTTTTCCCATGGAACCTGGTTTGATTTCGATGCATGGATAGTTTCCGATTAACATTGCACCCGTTTCTGTCATCCACCAAGTGTCGTGAATACGTTTGTTGAACACTTTCATTCCCCAACGGATTACTTCAGGATTTAGTGGTTCCCCTACACTTAGAATATGGCGTAATTCTGATAAATCAAATTGTTTTACATGCTCATCCCCTGCACTCATTAACATCCTAAAGGCAGTTGGAGCACTATACCATACAGTTACTCCGTAATCTTCCAATGTTTGATACCAATTTTCAGGTTTAAAGCGTCCTCCAACAATTACATTTGTGGTTCCTGTTAACCAAGGTCCGAAGATACCATAAGATGTTCCTGTTACCCATCCTGGATCTGCTGTACACCAGTAAATATCTTCTTCTTGTAAATCTAATATCCAGCGAGCCGTTTGGTACTGTTGAATCATTGCATTATGAACATGAAGAACACCTTTTGGACGACCTGTAGAGCCAGATGTGTAATGAAGGATCATTCCATCATTACGGTCAACCCACTCTATTTCAAGATTTTTATCAGCAGCTTTTAAACGCTTATTAAAATCAATAAAAGGTCCTTCCTCTTCAATTCCATCACCTACTAGGAATATATGTTTCAATGAAGGCAATTCATCGACTGGAACCCTTTTTAATAATTCCGGTGTCGTGACAAGAACTTTAGCCTCACTATCTTCTAATCTATCTTTTACCGCTCCCTCCATGAATGCTTCAAAAAGTGGTCCAACAATTGCACCGAGCTTAATCGCTCCAAGGATAGCAAAATATAGTTCAGGAGATCTAGGCATAAAAATAAATACTCTATCGCCTTTTTCAACATTTCCATACGTCTTTAGAACGTTTCCTGCTTTATTCGTCCATTTTTTCATATCATTAAACGTATATTTTTCGTCTCTTACACCATCGCGGTAATATAGCGCAACCTTATTTTTGCGGAACGTCTCCGTATGACGATCTATTGCTTCATAGGCCATATTTACACGGCCAGTTTCATACCATGAAAAGTTTTTCTCTGCTTCAGACCAATTAAAATTTGCATACATTTCATCGTAATTCTGTAAATTGTATTTACCTTCGATGACTGGCAACGCTTCCAACTTCATGTGCACAACTCCCCTTTAGTGTCTAGAATCACGTTTTATATTATAATATAAAGAACTATTATTCTCAAATTTTTTTACAATTTTTTGAACATATTTTTAATTTCTATTTACAGCTATAATATGAATACAAGCACTTTAGGAGGGGTTTTGTGGAGCATAAAAAAACATATAATGCGATGGAATTAAAGACGAAGAATGGCAATTTGCTCATTGAAGGACCTATATCTGCAGATCAGCTCAGTAAACTAGAGTTTCATGAAGACCTAGTTGCTTTCCGTCCAGCAAAACAGCAACACGAAGCGTTAATAGGTATTGCAGATCTCCCAGAAGGAAGAATTATTATTGCCAGATATGAAAATGAAGTCGTAGGTTACGTGACATATCTTTACCCTGACCCTTTGGAAAGATGGTCTCAGGGGAATATGGTGAATTTAATAGAGCTAGGAGCAATAGAAGTCATTCCAAAGTATAGAGGATCTGGGGTTGGAAAAGGACTTTTACACGTATCCATGATGGATGATGCAATGGAAGATTATATTATCATCACAACGGAATATTATTGGCATTGGGATTTAAAAGGTACTGGTTTGGATGTGTGGGAATACAGAAAAATAATGGAGAAAATGATGAATTCGGGGGGATTGGAATGGTATGCCACTGACGATCCAGAAATTACATCGCACCCCGCTAATTGTTTGATGGTTAGAGTTGGTGCAAGAGTTGATACAGAATCCCTTCAGCAGTTTGATAGTATTCGTTTTGTAAATCGCTTTATGTATTAATATTCTATTCAAAAAGGAGTGAAAAGATTGATAGTAGAACAAATTATGACGAAAGATGTCATTACATTATCGCCCGAAGATTCAATTAGAACCGCCATCCATCTCATGCGTGAAAAAAACATAAGGCATCTTCCCCTATTAAATAGTGAAAAGAAAATGATCGGTCTAGTAACTGACAGAGATATTAAAAGTGCTACTCCCGTATTTTCCGAAAGTGATAAATTACATGAACAACTCGAAATGCCACTCTCAACTATTATGACTACAAATATTATTACTGGTCATCCACTTGATTTTGTAGAGGAAGTAGCCGTTATTTTTTATGATCATAAAATTGGCTGTCTACCGATTTTACAAAATGGAGAATTAGTAGGTATTATAACTGGGACAGATTTATTACATACATTGGTTGAATTAACTGGTGCTAATAAGCCCGGTTCACAAATAGAAGTGAAAGTTGAAAATCGCCCAGGAGTGCTGCATGAAGTAACGGGTATTTTTCAGAAGTTCAAAGTGAATGTCCATAGTGTCCTTGTCTATCCCGCTCAAGATAATGAAAACGCTAAAATCCTTGTTTTTCGGGTGGCTACAATGAATCCGCTTTTAGTGATTGAGAACTTAAAAAAAGAAGGACTTCAAGTGATGTGGCCAAATTCGCCAGGGATGAAAGCATGAAAAAAGATTCAGTATTCATTTACTCTGACTCATTATTGTCTTATCGATTTTCGGAACATCATCCATTTAATCAGCATCGATTAACATTAACCTTAGATTTATTAAATGAACTCGGTGCCATTAAAACGGATGATATTATAGTACCGCGAATCGCATCTGACGAAGAACTTCTATTAAATCATGAACCTTCTTATATTGAGGCTGTAAAGCTTGCAAGTGACGGGAATCTTTCAAAAGAAAAGGCGGAAAATTTTGGTTTAGGTACGGAAGATACTCCAATTTTTAAAGGGATGCATATGGCGAGTGCACAACTTGTTGGAGGAACATTAACAGCGGTTGATTATGTTTTACAAGGTAAGGCTGATCACGCTCTTCATCTTGGCGGAGGCCTGCACCATGGTTTTCCAGGAAAAGCTTCTGGTTTCTGCGTCTACAATGACAGTGCCGTTGCGATTAAATATATTTTAGAAAAATACAAGGCACGAGTTTTATATATAGATACTGATGCTCATCACGGAGATGGGGTGCAAAGCTCTTTTTATGATGATAATACTGTCTGCACACTTTCAATACATGAAACTGGAAGATATTTATTTCCCGGAACAGGAAGTGTAAATGAATGGGGACAAGGAAGTGGATATGGATATTCTTTTAACATCCCTCTCGATGCTTTTACTGAAGACGATTCATTTATTGAATCTTATAAAACTGCTCTCATGGATATTGCGGAATATTTTCAGCCCGATGTGATGGTGACACAAAATGGAGCAGATGCCCATTATTTTGATCCTTTAACCCACCTATCCACTTCTATTGCGACTTATAGGGCAATCCCGAAATTGGCCCATGAAATCGCACATAAATACTGTGGTGGAAGATGGATTGCAGTTGGAGGTGGTGGCTATGATATTTGGCGAGTCGTTCCACGAGCGTGGTCACTTATATGGCTAGAGATGATAGGATGGAGTGAAATATCCGGACCACTACCGGAAAATTGGGTTCATCGGTGGCAACCGAAAGCCCCTTTCCAATTGATTGACCAATGGGAAGATCCAATTGACATGTACGAACCCATACCTCGGAAAAAGGATATAGAAGAGAAAAATAAACAAACCGTTGACCGCGCACTTTATATTGTTAGGCAGCAACTTCAAAGAAACAAACAAAAAAACGGGCAAGAATAAAGCCCGTTTTTTTAACATCTTTATTTAAATATATTTTTTAGTGTATACACTGCTGGCCAATTATAAAAGCATAAACGGACCCGTATCATACAAGGTCCGCACTTTTATTGACTATTCTTTTATTATTGTACTTTTTTTGTAGTTCCTCTATATTCGATTCGATGAGGAAGTACAACGATTTGTTCGTCTACTGTTTCTTTATTCATAAGTTTAGTCAATAATCTCATTGCAACTGCGCCAATATCGTATAACGGCTGAACAACGGATGAGAGTTGTGGACGCACCATAAGAGTTAACCTTGTATCATCGGAAGAAATAACTTCTAAATCATTTGGAATCGTTAATCCTTCATCTTGTGCACCGTGCATAATTCCTAGTGCTAATTCATCATGACCCGTTACAACAGCTGTTGGCCTGTCTGACAATTGGCTAAGTTTCGTCCAAGCTTCAAGCCCAGAATCATAGGAATCATCGCCTTCTACTACATAATCCTCATTGTATTCTAATCCAGCTTTTTCTAGGGCTTCCTTATAGCCAACTAGTTTTTGATCTCTATTAATTGAGTCATTTAACGAACCAATAGCATAAGCGATTTTTTTATGCCCTTCATTAATAAATGCTGTAACAGCATCAAATGAAGCTTGATGATAATCTATATTAACAGATGGTGTGGTTCCAGTTTCTTCGATAGAGCCAGCAAGAACAATCGGAACAGGAGAACGCTTGAATTCATTTTGTAATTCTTCACTAATATTTCCGCCCATAAATACGATTCCGTCCACTTGCTTACCGAGCATTGTATTAAGTAAATGTAATTCTTTATTTAAATTTTGGTCAGAATTACTTAAGATAATATTATACTTATACATAGTTGCGATATCTTCAATTCCACGAGCTAATTCTCCGTAGAATATACTAGAGATATCCGGTATGATTACACCGACCGTAGTTGTTTTCTTACTAGCAAGACCCCTTGCTACAGCATTTGGTCTATATTCTAATCTTTCGATTACTTCTAATACCTTTTTTCTAGTAGTTGGCTTTACATTTGGATTACCATTAACTACCCTAGAAACAGTAGCCATGGAAACATTTGCTTCTCTTGCAACATCATATATTGTTACATTCATCGACAACTCACACTCCTCAATTACTTCTTTCGACAAAACGATCCAGAACCGTTTATTAATACTTCAATAATCATACGATATGAAACCTCTTACCTGCAAATCATTTCCCTTATTTGTGAATAAATTTTCATATTTTATCATACCTTTTCCAAAATATACCCTTTTTCGATAAAAAATATTAGTTTTTCTTTATATTAGACTGTAAAACCTTAGTAGCTATCCTTCTTTTTAGCCTAAAGTTATGATACATTTTAAATTAGCTACATATTTGCATATTTTCTGGAAGGTGAAATTCCGTGCAAGGCGAAAAAATTTTTGCATTAGATATTGGTACCCGTTCTGTTGTCGGCCTCATTATTGAAGAGAACAGAGAACAATATAAAGTTTTAGATTTAGTTGTAAAAGAGCATCAAGCAAGAGCTATGGTTGACGGGCAGATTCACGATATACAAGCAGTTGCTCACGTGATAAAAGAAGTTAAGGAACAGTTAGAAATTAAATATGGAAAACTTTCTAAAGTTTGTGTTGCTGCTGCCGGAAGATCTTTAAAAACTGAGCGCGCAAAATCTGTCATAAATATAAAAGGCAAGCCGATAATTAATCAAGAGGATATCCTCTATCTCGAGCTAGCAGCCGTCCAAAATGCACAAGCAGTGGCTGCAGAACGGCAATCTATCGAAAAAATGAATACCTATTATTGTGTAGGATACTCCGTTCTTCATTATTTTATAGATAATCAGCTCATAGGAAATTTAATTGATCAACAAGGTGATGAAGCATCAGTAGAAATTATTGCTACATTCTTACCTCGGGTTGTAGTTGATTCCTTAATTAAGGCTTTACAAAGAGCTGAATTGGAGCTCGATGCACTAACATTAGAGCCAATTGCAGCTATTAATGTACTCGTACCAGTATCCATGCGAAGGCTAAATGTGGCTCTTGTCGATATCGGAGCAGGAACTTCTGATATCGCTATTACTAATACGGGAACAGTTGTCGCATACGGTATGGTCCCAACAGCTGGAGACGAAATAACGGAAGCTATAAGCGATCAGCTTCTTCTTGATTTTCCCGAAGCAGAGCAGGCAAAAAGAGAACTTTGGGAACAAGACTCTATTATCGTCCATGATATTCTCGGATTTGAAAATGAAATATCAAAAGCTGATGTCATTGCTCAAATATCACCGGCTATTGATAAGCTTTCAAGAGAGATAGGTATGGAAATTAGAGAATTAAATAATGGGCAATCTCCAAAAGCTGTTATGCTTGTCGGAGGCGGCAGCAAAACCCCTGAGCTACCAAAAAGATTAGCTGAGATGTTACATTTGCCTGAAAATAGAGTGGCTATAAGAGGAGCAGAAGCGATTCAAGGACTAACTTTTGCAGATCACATTCCTGGTGGGCCTGAAAATATAACTCCGATCGGAATTGCAATTTCCGCTAGAAAATCACCTATTCAATATGTAACTGTAACAGTGAATGAACAAACTACTCGTATGTTCGAAGTGAAAGACTTAACAGTTGCAGATTGCATTCTTGCATCTGGAATCATGATCAATAAGCTTTATGGAAAACCGGGGATGGCAATAATTGTAACAATGAATGGTCAACAAGTTACAATCCCAGGCTCTTATGGAGAACCTCCCATTCTATTAAAAAATGAGAAAGAATGCAGTTTAGAAGACTCTATAAAAAATGGGGATGTCATTGTCGCTAAAAAAGGTGCAGATGGCGAACAATCCCACATTAGAATTAGAGATTTAATCGATGATGTTCCTACTAAACACGCAATTATTAATGGAAAGCCCCATCATATCCCAATTATTATTAGTAAAAATGGGAAAAGAGCGTCACTTAATGATAATATCAGCGATCGTGATGAAATAATAGTTCATATACCGAGAACAATCTCAGAACTACTCTCCACTTTAAAAATGATAGAATTATTTAATGTACTTCAACCTTTTATATTATTTATTAATGGAAAAGAATCATTTATTCCAAGTTTTACAGGTGAAATTTTGCTAAATGGGAAAAAAGCAAATGAAAATGAACCCTTACCAGTAATGATTGATTTAAACATTAGAAGGAAACTGCTCCCTACTATAACTAATCTTGCTTCTTCTATGGGGAATTTACTAAAACGTTCAATTACAGTATTTTTTAATCATAAGCGAATAACCGTTACAAAAGCAGTAGTGGAATATAAACGTAATGGAGAGAATATAAATCCAGATGATGAATTATTTTCCGGAGACCATATTGAATGGAACGAAACGAGTGAATCGAACTTTATTTTTCAAGATATCTTCAATTTCGTCGATGTAAATAAACCTGAAAATGCATCTGGAAATTTTTCAATATTAATAAATAACGAAGAAGCTACCTTCTATTCACAAATCCATAATGGTGATCATTTAGAAATAATATGGCCAACTTTAATCGATAAAAAATAAACAGGCAGTCGAGCTGCCTGTTTATTCTTATTCATTCATAGAATTATTAATTTTATCTGCCATTTCTTTCGTTTTTTCAGTCATAGTATCTGTTGAATCTTTTGATAGCGCTTGGACTTCGTCTATGTTTCCATGAGCCTGATCTGCCATAGTGTCAGTAGCTTCATGAACAGTCTCTCTCCATTCATCTGTCATATCTTTCGCATTTTCTGTAAGTTGGTCAGTTACTCCATTCGCTGTGCTTCGGAATTGGTCAGCTTTATCTTTCACTACTTCTACTACATTGCTACCCTTTTCCATTGCTGCTTGGCGAAGTTGATCAGTTTTTTCCATTGCTGTTGAAGTGAGCTCCGAGCTTTTATCCATTACGGTTTCTTTCCATTCACCGGATTTTTCTTTTATAGCTTCCATCTGGCTATTAATGTCACCGCGAAGTTCTTTTCCGGACTTTGGTGCCATTAACAAAGCCGTAACAGCCCCAACGATACTTCCTACAATAATTCCTGCCATGAAATTACCAGTGGTATTTTGATCGTTACTCATGTTATCATCCTCCATCGTAATAATTTTAGCTTTTACTACGCTCAAGTCGACTAGTTTGGACTTCTACCTCAGAATCATATGGCTTGTGATCGTGACGTCTACTATTCTTCTCGCCAAACCATTTATCTTTTAACTCCTTAGCGACTGCACCCCATTGCACGACTTGTGCAACCTTATCCTGGTTCCTAACCATTACTGATGAAATTGATGTTGTAACTCTTCTAAGCGAGTCATTCATATCTTGTATCGTATTCCCTACATCTTTGACAGCGTGAACAACCGTGTCCAATTTCTCCACCTTACCTTGAATATCATCGGCAAGCACATTTGTTTTATGTAGCAGCATAGTAGTTTCCCCAGTTACCCCTTTAAGCTGCGATTCAAGTCCATCCAGCGTATGCGAAACACTTTCAAGAGTTTCTTTCATCGCTTTTAAAGTTTTTATTAAGCTTATCACTAAAATAAAAAAGGCAATCGCAATTAATGCTACACTTAAATATAATATAATCTGCATATATGCAGCACCTCCTAATGTACAATTCACTTTACCCTTGTTCAACTATCCTTAAACAGATAATTGTATATTCGTTGTAAAAGTGGCGTTTCCCTTCTAATTCATAAAATATGTAATATTATGGTTCACTTATTCAATATGTACTATTCATAAAAAAAGCGAGGGGTTGACCCAAAGTCTTGCTAAAACAAGGCTAGAAGGGCAACCCCTTTTAAATTCATGATAGATCACTGAGCTTTTTTCAGCTGCTGTTGTAGTAAGCCTTCATAGGCTGATTGAAATTTTTGAATATCTCCCGCACCCATAAAGAGTAAGACTGAGTTGTTTAACATTAAAAGAGGAGAAGTATCTTCTTCATGTAAAATTTCCGCTCCGTCAATTTTCGCTTTTAAATCATTAATACTTAATTTCCCATGATTTTCGCGGGCAGATCCGAAAATTTCACATAAATATACTTTATCCGCTTCCCCTAAACTCTCACCAAATTCCTGTAAAAACGTTTGGGTTCTTGTAAATGTATGTGGTTGAAATACAGCAACAATTTGGCTAGTAGGATATTTTTGGCGAGCAGCATTAATGGTCGCTTTTATTTCAACGGGATGATGAGCATAGTCATCAACTAATATTTGATTACCAACAACTTTTTCTGTAAAGCGGCGTTTTACTCCACCAAATGTCTTCAAATAGCTTTGTAGTATTTCTACATTAATTTCCTCATAATGACATAATGCAATCACTGATAAAGCATTTAAAACATTATGATCACCAAAAGTAGGAATTTCAAACGAAGCATAAAAATGATTACGAACAAACACATCAAATTTTGTACCGCTAGTAGACTTTTGAAGATTTCTTGCTTGGAAGTCATTTCCTTCCCCGAAGCCATAAAATATTACTGGTACCTCTGCTTGAATTTTTTGTAATTGGTCGTCATCTCCATAAGCAACTATAGCTTTATTTACTTGCATTGCTAGTTGCTGAAAAGCTGAATATACATCGTCAATATTAGAAAAATAATCAGGATGATCAAAATCAATATTAGTCATAATAGCGTAATCTGGATAATAGGAAAGAAAATGCCGACGATATTCACATGCTTCAAAAACAAAGTATTCCGAGTTTTTAACACCACTTCCAGTTCCGTCACCAATTAGAAATGAGGTTGGTTTTGCACCGCCTATGACATGAGAAAGCAACCCCGTTGTTGAAGTCTTACCATGTGATCCGGTAACAGCAATACTAGTGAATTTCTTCATAAATTCACCTAGAAATGCATGGTATCTTATTACGGGAATCCCTTGACTTAAGGCTTCATCAATTTCTTCATGTGTATCAGGAAAAGCGTTTCCGGCTATTACCGTCATGCCACTTTTAATATTTTCGCGCTGAAATGGCAATATTTTTATTTTTGAGTCTTCAAGTGCCGCTTGAGTAAAAAAGTATTTTCCCACATCCGAGCCTTGCACATTATATCCCATATCGTGCAGGATTTGTGCAAGTGCGCTCATTCCTGAGCCCTTAATACCTACGAAATGGTATACAGTCATATTTGAACCTCCAACAATCGTCTGTCTATTTGCATCATATGATGACTAACTAAATTTTGCTCAAGTCGCTTTTTAATCCTTGCCATTATTATTAACGGCAAAAAGATTAGTATGTAAAAGCTGAAGCAGAATTATTATGTTTTTCTATTTAGCCATTATAACATTGATTATGTTTATTGACCATTTGTCATCTAAGAATTACATACATGGCCAAAATTAAGAATAACATTAAATACAGCGTTATTCTAGAGAATTTTTTAATGCTATTAGCTCGCGCTCATTGATTAAAACATCTCTCGGCTTGCTTCCTTTCGCTTCCGAGATAATACCTTGTTGTTCCATCATTAATATTAACCTGGCAGCACGATTATAACCGATTCGAAACTGTCTTTGCAGAAGAGACGTAGAGGCACTTCCTTGGTTAACGACAAAATCACATGATTCTACAAACAGCTCATCCTCATCTTCCTGTACTTGTGCTTTTTTTAATAGTTCTTCCTGTTCAAACAAATAATTCGGTATTCCTTGAGTACGTACAAATTCCACTACATGATCAATTTCTTGATCGGATACAAAAGTACCTTGAAGTCTAACAGGTTTCGATGAACCACTTCCTAAAAAGAGCATATCTCCTCTACCGAGTAATTTTTCTGCACCACTAATATCGATTATCGTACGGGAATCAACTTGTGACGAAACAGAAAATGCAATTCTCGTTGGTACATTTGCTTTAATTAATCCAGTAATTACATCTACAGAAGGGCGCTGAGTTGCTATAATTAAATGAATTCCGCAGGCCCTTGCTTTTTGAGCAATTCGACAGATAGATTCTTCGACATCTGTTGGTGCCATCATCATTAAGTCAGCAAGCTCATCAATCACAACGACTATATATGGAAGCTTGTCACTATATCTTCCGCTTTCTGTTGCCAATTCATTAAAGCGACCAATATCCCTTACAGTCGCATGAGCAAACAATTCATAACGCCGTTCCATTTCATCAACTGCCCATTTTAATGCAGCAGTTGCAGCCTTAACGTCGGTAATAACAGGACTCACTAAATGTGGGATATGGTTGTAAGGAGCAAGTTCAACCATTTTTGGATCAATCAATAATAACTTAAGTTCTTCGGGTTTCGCTTTGTATAGCAAGCTAACTAAGATTGAGTTAATACATACACTTTTCCCTGAACCTGTTGCCCCAGCGATTAATCCGTGCGGCATCCTTCTTAAGTCCGTAACGACAGGGACCCCAGAAATATCGAGACCGAGTACTGCAGTAAGTGGCGATTCATTTTGTACAAATGCATTACTTCCTATTATTTCACTAATTTGTACAGGTCGACTTTCGTGATTTGGAATTTCTATTCCGATCGAACGTTTCCCTGGTATTGGCGCCTCAATTCGTATGTCTTTAGCTGCCATGCTTAATTTTATATCATCGCTAAGATTCGTAATCTTACTTACTTTTACTCCCCGTTCTGGCTGAACTTCAAACCTTGTAACAGCCGGTCCTTGGCTTACGTTAACAACATGTGCATTGACATTAAAGTTTTTTAGCGTTTCACTTAGCAGTTCCTTTTGTTCCTCCAGCCACTGTCTGTTTTCTGACTTCAAGATAGGTGGTTGAAGTAGACTTAATGATGGAAAATTGTATTTTGTTTTAGATGTAATGTCTTCTTGAACTGCCGTAGCCGTTTCGGCTTTTGCAATTTGTGTTTGTTCCGGCATTTTAGTTTTTGTACTCAAATTTAATTGTCTTTGTTGCCATTTTTCTTTGTCTTTTTTTAACATTAATACATTAAAAGGTAAATGTGACCTTTGCTTGGTGTTTTCTTGTTGATAACGATCAGATTCTAAAATAGGTTCTTCATCTAATTGAGGCTTATTTATATCTTCGATTTCATCTGAAAATTTGCGGACTTTTTCACCTAATTCTTCATTTTCGCTTACAAACCCATGGTCTTCCGCTTCAAACTCATCGTTTTCGCTTAAATATTCATGGTCCTCAGTATCCAACTCATCATTTTCACTTAAATATTCATCTTCTTCTGTTTCCAACTCATCATTTTCACTTAAATATTCATCTTCCTCTGTTTCTAACTCATTATTTTCGCTTAAATATACCTCGTCTTCTGTTTCTAACTCATTATTTTCGCTTAAATATACCTCGTCTTCTGTTTCTAACTCATTATTTTCGCTTAAATATACCTCGTCTTCTGTTTCTAACTCATTAATCTCGCCTAAATCTACGTCGTCTTCTGACTCAAATTCATTGCTGTCAATTAAAAAAACATAGTCTTCCTTAACAGACTCACTATTTTCCAAAGAAAAATTATCTTCTTCTAAGTCAAAAACCCCTGCAAAATCCTCAATGATAGGCTCTTCCTTATTTTCTTCAAAATGAAGTTCAAGTTTGTCATCATTTGTTACTATAAAAGAATCCTTTAATTCGTATTCTAAATCCTGTTTCTCCGGTCGATCAAATCCATAGATTGGAGATGGAATTTTAGTTGCACGAAAAGGCTGCTTCATAATCGGTTCAACTTTTCTACTCTCCACTTTCTCCAATTTTTTTTCATTTACTTCTCTACTTCCTCTTTGTTCCGTAACTCTTTCTTCCTGCTTAACAATCTTTTGAGAATGAAGTTCACGCTGCTTTCGCACGATACGTGTTGGCTCATTCTTACTATTTTGATTTTGTGAATTCTTTTCAGCATAAGTGCGATCTTGTTTTTTATCTCTTCTCCGTGGAGGATCCTCTATTAATGGAAAGCGAAACTGCCCTTTCGGATATTGATACATCATTCTGGTGTCCATTTCTGTATGTTGGACGATATGTTTAGATTCAAGTATTTGTTCTTTTTCTATTTCTTCCATTGTTAATTTAGAAAATAATTTTTTAAACCAGGACATCTTATCCCTCTATTCTTCATTCTGTATAAATCCGGTCTTTTTACCAAGTACCGTCATAGCTGTCATTTATTCATTATAACAAAAAACGAGGATAAAAATTGAGTCAAATGGAACATTATAAAAGAATCACGATTAAAAGGAGGAGAATGAATGAATTTTGCAAAATCCATTGTTTATGTAGGTTTGGCTTCCGTCATGCTTATGGGTGGGTGCGCAACTAACAATAAAACGAATGACCGAATTGCAAATAATGATAATACACCTCTTGGAGTTAGATATAACCCAAACGTTGATACCAATAGAAATTGGACAAATGATAATCGAAATGTAACAACCAGGGATGGGTTTAACGTTAATAACACTGGTACACGAAATGATGATAATAATGGAAATGGATTTGGCGTAAACAATAATCGTGATTTCAATGATAATCAAATCGATGTAGCAGACAATATTGCGGATAAAATCGCAGATCTTAAAGAGGTTGATACTGCAAATGTTCTTGTTACTAGACGAAACGCTTATGTTGCAGTTAGATTAAATAATACAGGAAATAACGAAATGACAAGTACCGTACAAAGAAAAATCGCTAAACAAGTTAGAGACGTTGATAATAATATTGACAATGTTTACATTTCCGAAAATCCCGATTTTTATAATCGCATGACTGGATACAGAAACGATATAAACAATGGACGTCCAGTAAGTGGATTCTTTAACGAATTTAGTGATACTGTAAGAAGAGTATTTCCGAACTCGAGGTAAAAGTTAAAACAGGAACATGCCCTAAATTACTGGTGCATGTTCTTGTTTTTACCAAAATATTCCAATTATAGCAAGAGCCCCTAAAATAAGTCCTCCAACAGTTCCTATTGTTCCCGAATCGAAAATCGGCCTTTTTGTAAAAAATTTTATATCCTCTACATCAGATTCTAACTTTTTAACCATTTCTTTCAGTTCACTTAATTCTTGTAATAATTGATCTTGATTTTGTTCGCTCATTCTATTCTCCCCTCCACCTTTCTTTTTCCTTTATATACGATTATGCATATATTTAGTTTCACCAAAATATCCATTATAGTCAATAGCAGCATGCTTAATTATTTAATTTATAAACTCCAGTTTCAAAAAAAGATGTACAATAGAAAAAACATTTTTTACAGAAAGGAATGACTTTATTGTTAACTCTTATTAAACATGGTGAAGTATATACACCTGATTATATTGGAAAGAAGGACATTTTACTTGTAGATAAAAAAATTGGCTTTATTCAGGATAAAATTGATGTTCCAAAGGATTTTATTCATATAAATGTGGTCGATGCTACAGGTAAAATGGTTGTTCCAGGATTTATTGATGCTCATGTACATATTACTGGCGGTGGAGGCGAAGGAAGCTACAAAACAAGAACTCCAGAATTACAATTAACAGACGCTACTCTTTCAGGAGTGACAACGATTATCGGGGTAATTGGGACCGATGGAACGACAAGAACGATGAGTAATTTAATTGCTAAAGCACGCGGATTAGAAGAAGAAGGTATAACTTGCTTTGTTCAAACGGGATCTTACCAAGTTCCTGTCAAAACATTATTAGATAAAATTGAAGATGACATTATCTTAATAGATAAAATTATCGGCGTTGGTGAAATTGCTATTTCAGATCATCGTTCATCACAACCGACGGTAGAAGAACTAGCCAAAATTGCATCTTCTGCAAGAATTGGCGGTATGTTATCTGGTAAGGCAGGAATTGTGAATGTTCATGTTGGCGATAGTTACGATCATTTGCGGTTAATAGACGAAGTAGTGAAAACAACGGAAATCCCAATCACTCAATTTTATCCTACCCATATGAATCGTAATCCACATTTATTTGAGGCGGCAATTGAATATGCCAGGCACGGAGGTTATGTAGATTTTACAACAAGCTCAATACCAAATACGAAGGACGATTGGAATATTAAATCTAGTAAAGCTTTAAAAAGAATACTAGATGAAGGAATTAATATTGAACAAATCACTTTCACTTCTGATGCTCAAGGTAGTCTGCCAAAATTTGATGAGCAAGGAAATTTTACTGGACTTGGAATTGGAAAAGTTTCATCTCTTTTTACAGAAGTTCGTGATGCCATCTTGAATGAAGGAATATCACCTAAAATCGCTTTTAAAGTTGTTACGCAAAATCCAGCGGCCATATTAAAACTAGATCAAAAAGGAATGATTGCTGAAGGCAAGGACGCTGATTTAGTTTTATTGAATAAAGATGACCTAACAATTAATACAGTTTTTGCTATGGGGAAAATGATGGTTGAAAATGGAGTAGCAATTGTAAAGGGAACGTTTGAGTGAAAAAATGGGAAGCAGTTAGCTTTGGAAAATTATAAAGCTGACTGCTTTTTTAATGTAATAAGTTATTGGCTTTCTAAATATAAAACGAGATAATTGTTAAAAGATTCAATTTACTTCGGATATAAATTTTATAAACAATGTAACAAGTTTTCCATATAGTTATTAAGCATGGAGGAGACGGCATGTAAAAAAAATATTAGATCTACTGTTTATTGTAATAGGTGGAATAATCGTTTATAAAGTTAACCAGATAGCATTATATGAAGGAAATATCACACCTTTGCCAGTGACAATTTTTATTGTATATGTACTTTATTTTCTTGCTGAAGATTTATTGAAAGATCTTATTTTCGGAAAAAAATTATCCGAATCAAATGGCGAGTACATCGACAAATGGGGAAGGGGAATTCTTCATACGATTAGTCTTTGTGTTTTTTTCTTTTTTATCATGAAAATTCAAGACTACGATACTGTCAAAGTAACCTGGTTATCAATTATTACAATTGCATTGGTTTTTCAAGCTTTTATGGAATGGAAATATTTAGAGGGATCAAAAGAATATATTATGACATCTATTATACTACCAATCAGCTTATTTATTGTGATTCTTTTTTAAAAAAGAAAACTCAAGGTGCGTTGCCTTAGCCGACAAGCAATGTTCTGATATAAAAAACCGTACTTTGATTTTTTTCGTACTGAGTTTCTTACCTAGAGCTTATGGCTCCCTGGAGCTAGACTTTGAAAGATTTCAATCAAAATAAAAATCGTTAATCACTATGAACAGAGAAAGCCGACTGCATTAGAATCGGCTCTTTTATAATTCCATATGTTTTCGGCGTAAATAACTGCCTTTGCTAAAAAATGATTACTTTATGCGTTTAGATTTTGCATAAGTATACAAATCTAATCCGATTGTAAATACAAATGATAACAATGATAATACTAAAAATAATGTGCTAATGATTCCTGTTATTAACCATCCGCTTCCGAACCAAACATATACCCAACCAACTACTCCAACAAAAAAGAAAATGAGTGAGATAACATACTTTAGATATTTCTTTTTAGGCAGATAAATATTTATTGAGTATAAGACAGTAAAAACAACAATTATTATAAAAATGTTTAGGAACTCCAAGTTGTTGGTTTCTCCTAGATCTTATAGTAGTCTCATTTTCTTTATTATCGTTACTGTGACTATCAAATTATTATCTTTTCTTATTTCTTTACAAAATCTAAGATGGATTCAATTACTTCATTTTCCCATTGATAAGAATTAAAAGTATGATCTCCTGCTTCAATGGTATGTAATTTTGCTTGGTCCCCATAACAATGTTCAATGTATAATTTAGAAACATCATATGGTACAGCGTCATCTTTAGTCCCGTGAATTAAAAGAACTTTACCTTCATATTTAGCAGCACGTGCCCAAACATTTAAAGTTTTTAAATCTTCACCAAATGCTTTCCCAACGAGGTTTCCAGCATAATCATATGCATTATGACTAGCGATAAAAGGAACGTTTGCTTCCATAGGTTCTACTATTTGATCCATTGTTCCAGCTGGAGCAAGTAATACTAATCTCTCGATTTCACTATTCAACTTTCCAGCCAGTAAACTAGCAACGAGTCCCCCCATGCTCAAACCTAATAATATGATTTTATTTTCATCAATTTTTGGATGAGATTTTACATATTCGAATATTGTTCCTGCTTCTTCAAATTCTTTAGTGACGGTCATATCCTCGAAATTTCCATCACTTTCACCACTTCCAAGGAAATCAAAACGAAAACTAGCGAAGCCTTGCTTTTCTAACTCTCTTGATATTTTTAAAAATAAGCGGTGAGGTTCAAGCTTATTTCCTGTAAAGCCATGAAATAAAATGACCGCTGGCAGTTTTTCTCCTGAAGGAATATGTTCCATCCCACGAAGAGTAAGACCATTATGAGCAATAGATACAGCTTGTTGCAAAAGAAAACACCCTTTCTATTTTTACTTGATTATCAATACGATTATTTTAGCATTTTTCCAATAGAACAACGAGCACTAAATATGGTATATAATGGTATTATCATATATTTAAGGAGGAAATAAAAATGGTTACGTTAAAGCAGTTTCAATTTGCACGAACATATACAATACGTGCAATAAACCAGATAAATCCGGATAAATGGGACATCCTTCCAAAAGGATTTTCCAATTCAATTCGATGGAATCTGGGCCATTTATATGTAACAGCAGAAATATTATTAAACAAAGCTGTGCACCAATATGAAGTGAAGCATCCTGAATGGGTAACCTTATTTGCTCCTGGAACACGCCCATCAGAGTGGACGGCTTCCCCTCCTACTGCGGAAGATTTGATCGAGGCGCTAAAAAAGCAAAGCCATTACATTAATGAATTTTTCACAGATAAACTAAGGGATAAAGCATCGGAATCATTTGAAATAGGGCCTCATATGATGGACACAGTAGATTCACTTCTTCAATTTGTCACATGGCATGAAGGTGTACATGCTGGGATTATTAAAGCAATCGGTAACGTTGTAAAATAACGCGAACATCCCCTCTCAATCTTTAGCGAAAGGGGATTTTTCTATTTTTGGAAGGATTCGTTATCAACTAGTGAGAGAATCCCAACCAATATATTCCAATAAATATTACAAGTAGGAGTAATTGTTCCGTTTTTTTGGCGTGGTTTACAACCAGGTACCAACAAACGATTTAACTATTAAAAATATCGCAATAAAGATTACCAACATACGAATCCACATTCTTAATCCTTAATTAGTTTAATCGACAACTACAAAATAATGCTTCACTTTTTCTAGCTCCTTTTCATATGGAATCCGCTTTTCTAATATATTACTTTCTAATTCCCTTAACTTCTCAAACTGCCACTCTTCCATATTTTCTGGTTTCCATTTTTCTTTGAATAATGTAAATAAAACTATTTCTCTCATTTGCAAGAGGATAAGAATTCGGTCGTACGTATCTTCTGATAGATGTCGCTTAGATAGATATCCTTTTAACAAGTGAGTAAGAAAATAGTTAGGGAAGTCTTCCCATTCTGGATGAAATGCAGTTCCTGTCCATAAAGCATGATAGATAGAAACAGCTAAATCTTGAGCAAAAAATTGATATGCACAATCATCGAAGTCAAAAAGAACAATCTCACCCTCCACCATATGGAAATTACCTTGATGAAAGTCATTATGAATAAGTCCAAAGTTATTTGGAGTTTTTGGAAAATTATTAAGCTGTTTATTTAAACTCTTGTAACAATCATTCACCCATTTTTCATCAGACGAAATGCTTGCACTACCTTCTGGTCGATCAAAATTAGCTCCAGAAATATTATGTAAAAATGCCAGCTTACTGCCCCATTCGTAAAAGAACTCACCATTCCATTGAGCTTGATCCAACACATCTACCGGCCTACCACCTGTATGTTGAAAAAAAGAAAGCACATATCTTTCTTGATTTATCGTGATTCCATTGACTTTATCTAATCCATGGAACTGTATAGGGGCTGCAAGGCGAATTCCATTATTTTGTAAAAAGTCCATCCATTCAATTTCTGCTTTAATCCATTTTTTCTGCTTACAGCTTAATCTTCCAACATATTGCATTTGATCCAACTTGAAAGTAAATACGATATTCTGAAATCCTTCTGACTGAAGGCAGATATCTCTAATCTCCCTATTTAAATATCTTCCAAGTATTTCTTTTATTTTTTCTATGTACATAATTAATTCCTTTCAAAAAAAACTGATGGATATTGAAGTTCTCCTTGAATGTTATTGAGCTCCCCTTCTCTCAATTCACATACCATAAAAACATCGTCTGGAACGTCAAATTGGCACAATTCCAATCCAAATTGTCGAGCAGGTTTAAAACCGAATTTTGGATAATAAGATGGATGGCCGATTAATAAAACGAGTCCATAGCCTAAGTCCTTTACTCTTTCCAACCCTTCGTTAATCAACTTTTTTCCGATGCCTTTTTTCTGATGTCCTGGTTTAACGGCAACAGGAGCTAGAACAATAACTTCTGTTGACTCATCACCAAGTATTACCTTTGCTTTGCTTAGCAATATATGGCCAACAATGTTTCCAATTTCTTCGGCTACAATAGATAGTTCTGGAATAAATCCTTCAGATTTCCGGATCCGCTCTACTAATTTAGACTCGTCATCACGGTTTCCAAACGCATCATAATTTAAATCATAAACAGCTCTATAATCGTCAGATGTTTCAGTCCTGATATTCATTAATGAATAAACCTCGCTTCGCTTCTTTCATAATTTCATTAAAAACTGGATTCCACCCCTTGTAATATTCAGATACTTTAGAAGGGGCTATGAAAGTTCTCTTTGATGATTCAAATTTTCCTTCAAATGGATAGAGCATGTTAATATCCATTCGATAATAAACTTGATAACCAACTTGAGGATAAGGACTACTTTCAGTCCAATTCATATTTTCTTGATGATTAACTTCAACGTACCCTAGAAGATGACACTCCCCTTCTACATACCCTTCTTCCATTGCTTCACGTTTAAAACAATCTTCCGGTGTTTCATCTATTTCAATATGTCCCCCTGGAAAATCCCAGCCTCTATCCTTCAAATTGATTAATAATAATTCGCTTTTATAAAAACAAAAACCATGAACACTCGTAATCAAGTGACGTTCTGGAAGCGCCGAATTAGGAACCCAAGATAATTTAACTTTTCCGTTCCAGTTAACATATATCGATTGCATTGTAATACCTAGTCACTGGAATCATAATCGTGAATTCTGGATCTGTAGAGTAAGGATGTTGGTTCATAGGGTATTTTTCGAAATGAGTCAAGTGGTCTACATAGTTTTCCTTTAACCTTTCAGAACTGATCCAATTGTAAATATTATTATATGAGCTTTCAATACTCTGTCCTTTATAATGTTTACATGTTGCATACGTTAAAGTAGGAACAAAGATGCTTACCATTCCAGAAGGAATTTTCTCCACCTTCTCCACCTCTACAGCAGCATAATGGGTAAACCCATTGCCACCAGGTATAGCATGATAGGAAAGACCTAGCATAATCTCCGGATCCACAATACCAGAAATCTCTTTTAATCTTTTTTGCAATTCAATTTGAATTTCACGTATTCCTCCCTCACCTGCTTCAGCAAATGTCCCTTCCCATTTTATACCAATCGCATGGAAAGCTTCTTTAGTAATTAAAACGGCATCATTTTTTTGTTTGATAGTCATTTATCAAATCTCCTTTATTCCATTTATTTTTTCTATTATCAGAAGTTAAAAAGTAACAACTTGTCCAAGTATAATAGAAATGTAAAACCAATTTAATCCACTTATATTTTTTGATTGTAATAATCCAGCGTTAATATTAGATTTCCCCAATCAACAAAATATTCATTACCGTCCAAAACCATTACTTTTCAACATGAGATAGAATTTGTTAATATGATTATAAATGATAAATTCTAAAAATTGGTAATAGTTTTTTAAAGAATTTGGAGGAATAATGGAACTTTCGTTAAAAACTTTAAGCTTACTAGAAAAAGAGATAAAAAAGGAAAAAATAAGTTCATGTATCATTCACCATAATGGTAAAAACGTTTTTCAATATTATAAAAATAATAAAATGAAAAATAAATTGCATAAAATCAATTCCGTCACAAAAAGTATTGTTTCTATCTTAGTTGGAATAGCCATAGAAGAGGGACTAATCCGTGATCTTCATACCCCGATTGTCAATTATTTTACCCAATTAGAAGGTGATAAGAAAAAAATTACATTAGAGCATTTACTAACAATGACTCCTGGATTTGAATGGGAGGAATTTGGAGCTTGGGGTGGTCGTCCTTTCCCAATGATCAACAGTAAGGATTGGGTTGGTTTTGTATTAGACAAACAAATGGTTACAGCTCCTGGAGAAAAAATGTCGTATAATTCAGGATGCTCTCATTTATTAAGTGCCATTATCCAAAAGGCTTCTAGTATGACTTTGGAAAGATATTTATACGAAAAGCTTTTCAAACCACTGGAAATTAAAGAGTTCCGGCTTTACCAAGATTCGAAAGGAATTGGGATTGGCGGTTTTGGACTTTCCTTAAAATCGGAAGACTTATTGAAAATTGGCCTCTTAATGTTACAGGATGGGGTTTGGAAAAATAAACAAATCGTTTCTAATGGTTGGATTAAAGAATCTTCTTCAAAAAAAATTGAAGGTTACAATGGGATTGGATCGTATGCCTATCATTGGTGGGTTTTTGAAGATGATCGACTTAGATTTCCTATTTATTTCGCAATGGGTTATGGTGGTAACTATATTATCATTAACCCTGCTTTTGAATTTGTAATGGTCTTCACTAGCGAACTTTTCAACGATACGTTTTATCCATTGGACTTATTCAAAAAACATTTTATTAACTATTTCATTTAATAAATTGATCAATTGTTAAGCATTCATATGAAAAGTGTAAATTAAAAGGGGGATTATTTATGAGAGAAGAAAAGAATGAACTTTTCGAATGGCTAAAAGCGCTCCTCATTGCTATTGTGTTAGCAGTTGTTGTGAGGCACTTCGTATTTACACCGATTGTAGTAGACGGATCATCTATGATGCCGACATTGCATGACCGAGACCGAATGATTGTAAATAAATTGCAATACTCTTTAAAAGAACCCAAAAGATTTGATATTATTGTTTTCCATACTAATGAAAATAAAAATTTAATAAAACGTATAATTGGATTACCCGGTGACCGAATCGAGTATAAAGATGATGTTTTATATATTAATGGAAAAGTATATAAAGAATCTTACCTAGAAGAATATAAAAAACAGAATGTACTCGATGTTCCTTTTACATATTCGTTTACATTAAAGGATACTCCTATTGATAATGATACTGTGCCAGAAGGCCATTTGTTTGTAATGGGTGATAATAGGGGACATAGTACCGACAGTCGACATCTTGGTGCTATTCCAATAGAAGAAGTGTACGGCTCAGCAAAAATAAAATACTGGCCATTTAAAGATTTTCAGGTTGTTAAATAAACTTATACATATAATATAAGCTTAAATTTATGGAGGCCCGGTCATAACTAAAACAATCAAACCTAAAGACGAACAATGATCTAACTTAGTGGAGGAAATATACGAAGACTCCTGTGGGAGGAAGGCATAGGTGAGACCCCACAGCTTGGGACAAGCGAGGAGGCTAACCAGCCGCCCACGGAAAGCGAAGTATATTTCCAGAGCGGGTATATACACTAATCAACCTATTGTTCGGAATTATCTTTGTCTAAAATAGTTATGTCCCGGTCCCTTTTTTCTATTAAGTTTTATTCCATAAATGTTATTAGTGGGAACTCTCGTTTCTTCAAGCAATAACTTTTGTTCTTCAAAAGTGGTAAGAACTTCCTGCAAATTAATAATATCCTCGTCCCTAATTTGACAGGCAGTCAAAATCGCAATTATAGAGAATATAAAAGTACAACACGATAAAGTCTTCGTATAAACCTCTTGGAAATTTTACCAAAATAGTATAAATCTAATAATAACTAAAACAAACAGGGGATGAATCATATTCGATATCATCCCCTGTTATTGTCATTCATCATTTACTTCACTATTAAAACTGGACATTTTGCATCTTTCGCCACTTTATGGCTTACGCTACCAAGTACCATTTCTTGGAGTGCATTCAAACCACGAGTACCCATGACAACCATGTCACATGTTTGCTTATTTACATATTCCACAATAAGTTGGCCAGGGTCTCCATGTAGCAATGTTACTTTATAAGTAACCTTAGCTTGATTAAGCATTTCCTCGATTGGCAGGAGTTTTTTTCGTCGTTCAAAGTCTAGAGTTTCAGCATCCTTACTTTGAAGTATATCGCTTGATCCTCTTGAATAGTCGATTACAAATACAATTTCTACAACTGAGCCTTCTGTATAAGAAGCAATTTTCACTGCTTCTTTAGCTGCACGAATAGAGTTCTCGGATCCATCTGCTGCCAGTAATATTCTTTTGTACATTGTGTGCCCCGCCTTCTATTAAAAGATTTAGCTATCACTCCGATAGTATTTTCAAAATGGTAACAGCTACTTTTTTATCACTTTATATTAATACAACTATAGCAAAAATCGCAACAATCGTTTTGAGTAAGAATTCAAGCTAAAAAGGAACGATATGATGTATCTGTACTCAAATTGTTCGTCTTTCGTATTGACTGACAAACAATACCCTGTTATATTTATTTTGTTAAAAGACAAACACGAACAGAGAGGGTGCACACCAGTGAATTTATTCGGAATTTCTATGATTATCTTTAGTTTGTTACTCATGACTGTCGTAACATTACTAGGATACTGGTTCAGCAAAAAAACATTAAAAAATAATGACTCATATTTTACTGCTGGACGAAATATTTCTACAGCTTTTATGACAGCTACCTTTATCGCTTATGCGGTAGGGACAGGATTGATTTTTTCACCTGCTGAAATGGCATATTACGAAGGCTTAACAGCGATGATTGGATATGCATTGGCAATTTCGCTATCATACATTGTATTTATACCAATTTCTGGTCGTATTAAAAAATTGATTCCAGAAGGAAATACGATTGGTGAGTATGTAAAAGCTCGTTACGGTCATTTTATGTTTGTCGTTGTTTTGTTTGTAACAGTCGTTTACTTATTTTGTTTATTAACTGCGAATCTAATAGGAGTAGGAATTGCTTTTAAATATTTAGGAGGAATCCCTTTATATTTAGGAGTTTTGATTATCGGAATACCAGTTATCATATATACAACATACGGTGGTTTGAATGCTGCAATCTTCACTAACGGAATTCAAGCAATTCTTATCACACCACTATTATTTATTACTGTATTAATGGCTTTCAACAAATCAGGTGGACCAGCAGAAATTTTTCAAGGTGTAATGAATAACTCTCCACAGTTTATGAATATTTTTCATCCAAGTGGTCTGGAATTTGCCATTATGATTATTATCGCGGTATCAGCTGCTGAACTATTAAATCAAGCTTTATGGCAACGGGTTTACTCTGCTAAAGATATTCGCGTCATTAAAAAAGGACTTATAAGCTCATCCATTATGACATTTCCAATGACAATCGCTGCAG
This sequence comes from Lederbergia wuyishanensis, assembly GCF_022900255.1. Taxonomy (GTDB): domain Bacteria; phylum Bacillota; class Bacilli; order Bacillales; family Bacillaceae_C; genus Lederbergia; species Lederbergia wuyishanensis. The sequence continues at coordinate 70,526 of NZ_JALIRM010000015.1, read as the reverse complement.
CATCTTTCGGATTAATTGCCATTGCCATGAAAATGGAACTGCCACACCCATCAATCGCTACAGCACTAGTTGCTCATTCTCTTTTACCTGAGTGGGCTTCCATGTTATTCGTTATGGTTATTGTGCTTGCTGCAACTTCTACAGGAGCGGATTCATTAGCTGCTTTTTCATCAACCGCTTCACTAGACATTATTAAAAGCTTTGCTCCAAATATGACTGCGAAACAATCAGTAAAAATTGCTCGAATTGCAACCATTATTTTTGGAGTTGGTGCGATGCTCGTATCCTTTAAAGCACCATCTATTTTGCTTCTTTTACTTTTCGCAGATTTAGCCGCTGCAGCAGCTGTAGTCCCTGTTATTGCTGGACTGTATAATCGCCATATAAGTGGTAAAGGGGCTGCTATCGGAACATTATTAGGGTTAGTTGTTGGGCTGCCACTTTATTTGATGCAAGAGTACTTATACAGCTTTATTGCTGCAATTGTTGTATCATCATTGGTCGTCTTCGTCTTTGGGAAAATCTCTAAATCTACTTATAATTTTGATCAATTAAAAGAACAGATTAAAAATGTCGATTAAGGATGAGGTGAAAAAATGTTTTATTCATTAACTTTCTTTAATATTTTGATGTGGGTGTCATTAATTGGTTTGGTCGTTAATTTTGCTTTCCAACTTTGGTATAACATTGTGGATTTCAAAAATAAAAACTTATGGTAAGGAGCAATAACAATGAGAATGAATAGTGAGGAAGCTAGAAAGCAAGTATGGGAAGGCCTTAGAAAGTATGGAAAACCGGATTCCAGATTCCACTGGGATTTTGCAGAATTTATTGCTGATTACGAAGGTAGTGACAAAGGTGCGGAAATTATTCGTCAGCAACCAGAATATCAAAATGCTACTGTACTATTTATTACCCCTGATAACAATATGAGAAAACTAAGAGAGTATGCCTTTCAAGACAATAAAGTAGTCATTATGACAACATATGGAATCCGCCGTGGTTTCCAAGTAATACGTCCAGGAATTGTTCCTGAAGGGAAAGAAGAAGTTGCTTCAACACTTGATGGGATTGAAGATTATCTATCTCCTATTACTCTCCAAGAAATTAAAGATGAATTTGATTATATTGAATTACTTTTCACGGGTGGCTCGGCTATGACACCAGAAGGCTTGCGTTTCGGAAAAGGCCACGGATACTTTGATCTTGAATGGGCTATGTTATGGGAAATGAAAATCGTTAATTCAGATTCAATCGTTTATGGATTAGGACATGATTGCCAAATCGTAGATGCGGATATTGAACCTTCTGTTTTCGATACCCTTGTCGACTATATCGTCACACCTACATCTATCACAAAAACTGAGCGTGTGTTAGAAAAACCAACATGTGGAATCATTTGGGACATGCTAGAATATGGTATGTTTGATAATATCCCTCCATTACAGGAGCTCTATAAAATTAAGAATGGATAAAAAGAAAAAATGCGTGAAGAAATGATTGTTTTTCTCCACGCATTTTTACATAAATTAAAAAGTAAATTCCTGTCCGATTTCATATTTATCGTCTTCCAAAACTAGAATCCCTTTTTCTTGTGGGGCATCTGGAAGTTCTAATTCCCTTGCTGAGCAAATCATTCCACTAGAAGGTACACCGCGAAGTTCTGCATCTTTAATGATCATCCCGCTTGGCATAACCGCTCCTACTTTTGCGACAACTACTTTTTGCCCTGCATCGACATTAGGAGCACCGCATACGATTTGCAACTCTTCCGTTCCAACATTCACTTTACAAACACTTAACTTGTCTGCATTTGGGTGTTTTTCTTTTTCTTTTACATAACCAACGACAAACTTAGGTGAAAAATCCGCTTCTAACTTATCTTCAAAACCATTCTTCTCAAGCGCTTCATTAATTTTCACAATGATTTCTTCATTAAGCTCCACTTGACCTCTAACATCAACTTGGACATACTTGGAAGCATTAAATATGTTGTAGCCTCCAGTTTTATTCGTTTGTTCATCATAGATACGGGCAACATCCCCTTTTCTCTCAAACACTCTATTTTCAATATCTCCTAAATTAATTAGAAGAACATCGCCAACACCTTCTACATTATAAAATACATTCATACTGCATTCCCCTTTCAGTCTTCTTTTTTATGATCCTTAGCTAAAATAAAGATCGGCTCTAATTTTCCATCTTCATAAATAAATGATAGTGCCGTAATTGGAACACTTCCGGAAGTAAAAAAGCTCATTGTTAATTCGGCTAAAATATCATAGCCTGTCCCATTGCGGATATCCCCAATTATTAGTACATCCTGGTGAGGCACTGCAATCACCATATCTCCTTTTATAGTTTCAGCTTTTTCTTGAAGAAACTTATCATTCAAGATTCTACTTGCATCATACCCATCGTTTGAATTTAAGAAGTAAAAATCATTTCCTGCAAGGGAATCTTTTTTCATTTTAGTCGATAGCGATCTAACATTAAAACGAGCTATTTCACGTATCTTTTGCGGATCTAAACCTTCTTTTTCAATTACTTTCTCATCTAACATGCGATATGTATTTCCGAGATCAAGTGCATAATAAATTCTCGTTTCAGCTGTATGGTCATCCGTTATAAACGGGATACCTTCATTTGTTTCAAGTGGAAAAGAAGTGGACCGAATTACAGGGTATACTTTCTTTTCACTACCTGCCAAAGTTTGTTCTTTTCCCATAACCTGGAGTGCTTCTTCTACATAATAGACTACTTCATCAATCGCTTTATCCTTATGCTCATACCATTTTGCAACTATTCCCGATAGAGCTACCTCAATCCCTTTTCCCGTTTCTTCATTTTCAATACGAAGTGTTTCCTTTTCACGATCATATGTAAAGATACGGCCTTGTTTTTCCAGCCTTTTCTCTAACTCTTTTCTTAGTTTCTTTTCATCCATTTTCATACGTTCAACCCTCCTTGGGCGAAATCAACTATCATTCATTTTACATGAAACTGACTCTAGTCTCAAAGAAAGGATTCATTTTTTCATATAAAAAAACCTCTATAATTTTACATAGAGGTTTTCAATAAAATTCATTTTTTACAAACCGTTAATAAATTCCTCAATCTCTTCCAACGTCTTACGATCTTTGCTGACGAAGCGACCTGCTTCCTCCCCGCTATGGTATGCGATAAAGCTTGGAATTCCAAAGATGTTAAGCTCGCCACATAAATCAATAAATTGATCTCGATCTACTTCGATAAAAGTGTATTCTGGATAATCTGCTTCAAGTCTTGGTAAAAATGGTTCAATGAATCTACAGTCTCCACACCAGTCTGCAGAAAACATAAAAATTGTTCGTTCTTCATTTTTTAATGTCTCAAATTGTTCTACTGATTGCAATTTTTCCATATTACTTTCCTCCTGTGTTGATTAACATTTGGCCTGGTTTAATCCAGCCCCGCTTTCTCATAAATTCCGATATGATTAAGCTTATCACAGCAGGACCAATAATATGGAGCAAAATGACTTGAAGCAATACGGTAGTCGAAAAACCCATAGTGGTAAATGTCATAATTTGTCCAACGAATCCACTCGTTCCCATTCCTGCACCTGCCGCATTGCTCATCATTGGCCAAATCGTTGTACCAATAGGAGCTAAAATAATTCCGGCAATCGTAGGAGGAATAAGGATAAGTGGATATCGAATAATATTTGGTACTTGGAGCATCGAAGTTCCAATTCCAATGGCAAACAATCCGCCGATTTTGTTTTCACGATAGCTTGTTACTGCAAAACCAATCATCTGTGCACTACAGCCGATTGTCGCAGCCCCAGCAGCGAGTCCATGTAAATCGAGCATTAAGGCAATTGCAGCGCTTGATATTGGTGCCGTCAAAGCAAGACCCATTAACGTAGCTACAAGAATTCCCATCAAAATCGGTTTTTGTTCCGTCCCCCACACAATCCAACTTCCGAACATTGTCATAAATTCTCCAATAGCAGGACCAATAAATTTGGCTATCGCAAAGCCTGTGAATACCGTCACAAAAGGAGTCACAATAATATCTACTTTCGTTTCCTTGCTAACCATTTTACCTATCTCTGTGGAAATGAGGGCAGCTACATAACTTCCAGCTGGTCCTCCTCCAAGTGCGGATCCAGCTGCACCTGTTACTACTGCAGCAAAGATAACTAATGGCGGTGCTCCCAATCCAAAGGCAATTGCAGCACCGATAGCTGGTCCCATTAACCCCATTGAAAGAGTACCCATCTCGACGAAGAATGGAAAGTTTAGCTGTTCTCCGACTGTTTTAATAATCAAACCAATAATTAATGATGAAAAAAGTCCTAGCGCCATATAACTTAGCGCATCAATTAAATAAGCTTTGGCAGATAAGGTAACGCCTTTTCTCTTTAGAAAATTTCTCAAGATAATTCCCCCTGTCAATCCATCTCCCTAACTAGTGTAAAGACAGTTGTCGTATTTGTCTATCGTTTTTTAAAAATATCGAAAAAATAATAGACGGATTTTCTCCGTCTAAACAAAATTCTCTATTCTTGCATCATTGTGGAATTTACAATTTTCATTAATAGTTCTGCATCGGCTGCAAGATGGTTTAAATCTGATTCAGATGTTGCTTTAATCCCGCCAATTCCGACAGTCACTTCATATAGTTCTTTCTCGCTCTCGTTAATGACTAAATAACCGAATCGCTCATTTTTTTGAAAAGTTTTATTGATGACTTCTTTATCAGCATGTTCGACCACACCGTCATAGAGCGCTTTACTATCGCTCGTTTCATTAGGATTATAAAAAAGGATATAAGTGTCGTCTCCTTTTTTCAAAATAATATTGTTGGGTGATTCATCTTGTATTGTAAATCCTGTTGGAAGATTAAACTTAATGGTCTGAACCTCTTCATTTGCTTCTTCCGGTTTTGCTTGGAAAACCTTTTCTACATTAGCTTCAGCTTTAACTTTTTCCTCATCTATGGATTTTCCGCAAGCTGCTATGATTAATACACTAAACATTATCAAAGCGCTTACTATCATTTTTTTCATTTATAATTTCCCCCTACATTACTAAAATCACATGTCTATCATACTACTTAAAAAAACATCTTGACAACCCCATCCCCCAACAAAGAAAGTATTGGAAAAAAATGATACAATGTCATGTAATACATATAGGAGGGATAAGTGATGAGGCTAACCGTCTATTTAGCAGGTGAAATTCATAGTGATTGGCGTGAAGAAATTAAGGAAAAGGCAAAAGCATTACAACTTCCGGTTGATTTTGTAGGACCAATGCAAGATCATGATCGTTCCGATGCGATCGGAGAAGAAATTCTCGGGTCACAGCCTAATGCCATTTTCCGTGATGCGGCAGCTTCTAGTTTTAATAATTTGCGCACCCAAGTGCTTATGCAAAAGGCCGATTTAGTCATTGCTTTATTTGGTGAGAAGTATAAACAATGGAACACAGCTATGGATGCAAGCGCCGCCATAACACTTGGAAAACCTTTAATTATCATACGTCCTGAAGAATTACATCATCCGCTTAAAGAATTATCTAGAAGGGCAAATGCGACGGTTGAAACGGTAAACCAAGCGATAAAAGCTCTTACTTATATTTTTGAATAATTTTCGATGTTGGAGACTGGGTTTATTTATGCCAGTCTCCTCTTTGTCCAACAAGTAATTTCATTATATGCATGAACATCTCATCACGATTGACCATTCCATGGGTAAAAATACCAATCGCTCCTTCTTTCGAACGTACATTTTTATTTTTACTATAATCCTCCATAACTGGACCTAATTCTTCTCCCGCTCGCAGACGTTCAGCAATCTCTTCAGGTAGTTTAATTCTTGCCCCGCCAGCAACTATCGTTTCTTTGCTTCTTTCTGCTAACGCACCATAGTTGATTAAAAAAAGACCGTTTGGCGTTTCCGTTACTCCACCTTCAAGACCTATAGCAATATCTACTTCACCTAGAGTTAAGCAATATTCTGCTCTATTCATTGCCCCTCTCATTGTCTCCTCATCAGAAAATGGCATCCCACTTACATTGGATGGAGCATTAATAGGAAAAAGTTCATTTTGGTAACCTATATCCCGCAAAACTGTTTCGGCTGCCTTATTTTTTGCTGCGTTTTTGGATCCAACTGCTATTTTCATGATGTATCTCCTTTTAATAATTATCATGCCAAAGAGGTGAAGTTACCTCCACCTCTCGGACTGTTGACCAACTTTCGCTTCCCTTTTCGTTCGCTTTCTTGCTGTGCTCATTGCCGAATATAGCAACTCAACTCCTAAGAAGGCTCTGAGTCCTGGAACACGGACGTTTTCAACTAATTTGATTACATAATTTAAAAGTGAAGTTATCTTTGTCTCTTACTATTCCTTATTTTTGTTTAATAGATTCAACTGTTGCGCGGTCGCTCGCTTTCACTAGCTTAACAAGTAGCTCTTTCGCAGCTGCATAATCATCAACATGAATAATGGATGCGTGTGTATGGATATAGCGAGAGCAAATACCAATGACTCCACTTGGAACTCCTTCATTGGAAAGATGAACTTTTCCTGCATCTGTTCCACCTTGGGAAATGAAATATTGATATGCAATATTATTTGTTTCGGCTGTATCAAGAATAAATTCTCTTATTCCTTTATGTGTAACCATGGATCGATCATAAATTCGTAACAAGGCACCTTTTCCAAGCTGTCCAAATTCATTTTTATCGCCTGACATATCGTTAGCTGGACTAGCATCTAGTGCAAAGAAAATATCAGGTTTGATCATATTTGCTGCAACTGTTGCCCCTCTTAGGCCAACTTCTTCTTGGACATTCGCTCCCGAATATAGGACATTAAGGATATTTTCATCTTTCAATTCCTTCAACAGTTCAATCGCCAATCCACATCCGTAGCGGTTATCCCATGATTTCGCCATAATTTTTTTCGGATTCGCCATTGGAGTAAACGGGCAAATAGGAACGATTTGTTGACCAGGCTTGATACCGATTTTTTTAGCATCTTCTTTGTCATCCGCCCCTATATCAATCATCATATTTTTAATATCCATTGGCTTTTTCCGTTGATCATCATTAAGTAAATGTGGCGGTATTGAACCAATCACTCCGTCCACTGGTCCATTTTCAGTAATAATCTGAACACGTTGAGCAAGTAGTACTTGGCTCCACCAACCACCAATCGTTTGAAAACGAATCATCCCATTTTCAGTAATATTAGTTACCATGAAACCAACTTCATCCATATGCCCCGCTACCATGACAGTCGGTCCATTTACATCTCCACGCTTTACTCCAAAGATCCCGCCTAAACGGTCTTGGACAACTTCATCGGCGTATTTTCCCAATTGTTCCCGCATGAAGTTGCGTACAGCATGCTCATTTCCAGCAATTCCTGGAAGCTCAGTAAGTGTTTTAAATAAGTCGAGTGTTTCTTGATTCATTTCAAGACCTCCTAATCATTCCAATCTATGTACAGTTTTTATTTTACAGAACTTGAAACGTACATGCTATTATTAGCAATTGAATAGTTACTATGGTTAATAATTATTAACTTTAACTTCATCAAAGTCTTCATTATTGAATGATACAATTCTTAAATGTTACATTTACGCCTAGCCGGCTAGGTATGCTTCAGCAAAATCAATAATATAATTGGTATAATACTCTATAGAGTTCATGCCAATGTTCTAATTTTCTACTTCTACCTCTTTTATCAATTTTTTAAATGGTTAGCTATTTCATTTTTGTTATTGATTAGCATTAAATTCATCTCCTCTAAATGGAAGATTAACTATCGTTCCTGTATACTAAAATTACTTATCAATTTCGGAGGTGCACTCGTTTGAATTGGAAATCATTTTTTGCTGGAGCGGCTGCAGGTATAATCGGAGGTTATTGTTTAAGTAAAAAATTGAACGAGACTATCCCTTTATCTGGGGAAGAAGTTCTTGCAAATGTAAAGCGTGCTTTTAAAAAGGAAGGTAAAATCGATGGTTCATGGCTGCAAATGAAGCCAGAGGATTACAAAAAATACGCCATTCAAACGAAAGTTTATAGAGGCGGAATTTCGACGAGACAAAACGAAGAACGCCAGCAATACGAATTCATCGCTGACGCTTACACTGGGAGCGTTATTGATATATATCCTTTATAAAAAGTTAAAGGTACAAATCTATCACTGAAAAGCAAATAAACTGATTCACAAATAGTAAACTATCGCTTTTGTGGATCAGATTATTTGCACTCGAGCAGGTTGCACTTGCAACAAACGCCGTAGTTCAAAATATGGAACGAATAAAAGAACTTTTTTTATTCATCTCTATTTCTTTTAACTGAATCCAAAACATTTCCTTCTTCGTCCCACTTTAAAGCTCGATAATGTCCATCATGGTAAAAGGTAAACCAATTTTCTGCTTTCATTGTAGATGGTATCCACACCTGCTTAGCTCGGATTGAATCCATTGGATAATCATCATAAGCAAGTACCCAGAGAACATTTTGATGAGCATGTGTAGGCATCAAATCTCCCATATGGACGAGACGCTCCCCTTCGCTTTCTATGACAATGATAGAATGCCCGTCACTATGCCCCCCTGTGTGAATCATAGTAATAGCCCCTTCAATTTCTAATTTACCATTAAATGTCACTACTTGATCTTTAATAGGCTCCCAATTTTCTTTCCAATATGTATTTCTTGAACGAATATTTGGATTTCGTATTTCGTTCCATTCGACTTCAGAAGTATAAATGACAGCATTCGGAAAAAACGATGAAAAGCCATCCAGTTCAGGTTTAGTTAACCCACAGGCATGGTCAAAATGAAGATGCGTCATACAAATGATATCTATGTCTTTCGGTGTTAATCCCAATTTTTTTAGAGATTCTGTTATCTTTGATTCCTCTGTAACACCAAAGTTTCTTTTCTGTTTTTCAGTTAATTTATTGTTTCCAATACCCGATTCAATCAAAATATTTTTATTATTAATTTGTAAAAAAATTGGATCAGTACGTAATTCAATTTGGTTTTTTTCATTTACGGGATATTTTTTCGACCATAATGGTTTTGGAACAACCCCAAACATCGCTCCACCGTCCATATGAGTTACCCCGCCATTAAGCCAATTTAAGGTAAGGGCTCCGAGTTTAAAAACCTCCATAAAATCCACATCCTTCCATCGCTTTTCATTTATTTTAACATTGATATACTATAAAAAAAATCCACTAAACGTAATTAGTGGATTCAACCTGATGGCAAATACTTCTATACAGCGTTGCTTGCCTTACTCATTTGCTCATGAAGGCAACTTCATGAGCGTTTTCACTCGGCAGGCGCTTTGATAAGTCTCTCGACATCTTTCAGTCAAAAATTTCTATAAATCTATGAATATATTACTTCACAACGATAGATTGGATGACCTTTCGCTGAAAATTTCTCTTCGTATTCCGTCATAATGTTTCCTTCAAAATCACTTTTATGCAAATCAAGACTAACATATTTTAATCCAAGACCGTATTCGGAAAAACTCACTAACGAATACTCAAAAAGTCCACGATTATCAGTTTTAAAGTGAATTTCCCCATTATTCTTCAATATTTCTTCATAAATGCGTAAAAATGATTCGTGAGTCAATCGTCTTTTCTCATGACGATTTTTTGGCCATGGATCGGAAAAATTTAAATAGATGCGATCTACATCTGCTTTTCCAAAAAACTTTTGTAAGTCCTCACCATTCGTGTTTAATAATTTTACATTAGGAAGCTCAGCTTCAATCAATCGATCAAGCGCTGCTACAATTACACTTTCCTGTAGCTCAATTCCGATGTAATTTATATCTGGGTTGGCTTTTGCCATTTCAGTTACAAAACGTCCTTTTCCTGTACCTACTTCAATATGGACAGGATTATTATTTTCAAATAACTCTTTCCAGTTGCCATTATATTGCTCTGGATTTTGAATTACGTATTGCGGATAATTCGCAATTTTTTCCTTTGCCCACGGCTTATGTCTTAAACGCATGTATGCTACACCTCATGATATGTTTATTGAATAAAAAAACCCTAATCTCCGTACACTAGCAATATTATTAGTGTAAAAAGGGGGTTTCTATATGTCACTTAGTCATCAAGACCAAGTTCAATTACTTCAGGATATATTAGTTAATCATCTGGAAGATTGCTGCGGTTCTGTTTCGGAATGTGAACAACTTGGAAGACTAGTCAAATCTTTAATTGCTAATAATTCCGTATCTCAGGAAATGCAGCCACTCTTAGAAGAGATATATACATATTGTCAGTCAGGAAAAAATTCTCCTGATCTTGAAAATCATATAAATGCCCACCAGGAAGAACTCTCCCAGTGGGTAGACCAAATTAACTCTTATTCATAATGGAAATGATCTAGATAATTAATCCAATAATCCATTTCTCTAAAACGGTTTTTATTTTTATGCCATTGGATTGAAATTAATGTGTGGGCAATCGTATACCATTTCATTCGTAGTTCAAGCTCAGGAGTTAATGGTTTACCATATTGCTCCAGCCAATTTCTCCAATTGTTTTTTGGAATATACCAATGGAGAAGCAGTCCTAAATCCAGAGCTGGATCTGCAATCATCGCTCCATCCCAGTCAATAAGATAAATTTTATTTTTATCTGAAATCAACCAATTATTATGATTCACATCACCATGGCAAACTGCCCATTCTTCACAAAGAATGTTCGAGATTTCTTTTTTTAAAAAAGAATGTGCATCTCTTACCAACTTTACATTTCTCAATGCTTGATCGATGGTAGATTCAACCTCGTTTAGCATTTGGGCAGGCCCGTATGGTGTTTTACCCATACGTGTAAGCATGGTTAAAAGAGGCTGCGATTCGTGAATCTTTTTTAGTAACTTCGCTGCCCGTTTGTCAGCCATTTCATTCGGTTTAAACTCCCTGCCAATTAAATATTGCTGGGCCGTAATTACATCCCCATTTTCCATTCTTTTTGTCCAAATCAACTTTGGGACAATTCCCTCAGCTGATAGCACAGCAAGAAATGGTGAAGAATTACGCTTAAGAAATAGCCTTTTATTATCTTTTTTTGCAAAATAAGCTTCTCCTGTTGCCCCGCCAGCAGGAGTGATTTCCCAATCCTGCCCTAATGAAAAATCCACTTTATGTTCACCTTCGTTTATACCAACGGGATGAATATCCCGATTTGTCGTAATAAAAGCGTATTAATTGTTTGTAACGTAACCCTAATTCAACAAAAAAAGACAGCTATTGGATATTATTCGACTACAATAGCTATCAGTTATTAAATTTTATCGCTAAATGTCATTTTTCGTCAAGACGTTTTTAAGGAAATCATATAATAACATAATTATTTTTTTAGTATTATTCTGCTTTTTGGATTAGTCCCCAGCTTTTAGGTGAGATTTTTACATAAAAAGGAGTTTCTGCAATATCTTCCCCGTCAGCATGGACTCGTACTGGTTGATCAAAATCAATAGAAATCTCTCTACCATTAAATGAAACTACTTCTTTATATTTTAAATGGCCACCCCAAAAAACTGACACAAATATAAAGAGGAGTTTAATCTTAGATAAACGATGGACTACAGTAATATTAAATTCTCCGTCCTGCGGGTCTGCATGTGGGGCAATTTTCATTCCTCCACCAAAATACTGTTGATTAGATACAGTAACGAACCAAGTTTTCTCAAATTTTTTTGTTTCACCATCCACCTCAAGAGTTAAAGTAGTAGGCTGATAACGAAAAAGTTCCTTAACGATATAATATGTATATGCAAGCTTTCCAAGTGAAATTGAATTCAGCCATTTTTTTACTTTTGATTGATTTCCCTTCATAGAAATCAATGCATCAAAACCTGCTCCGACACTGTTTACAAAAATTCCATTTACGCCTTGATTAGTTGTATATACACCTGCATCAAATAAAGTTTCATGAGAATCTATCAGTTCTTTTATATACTCTATGCTTTTCTTAGGATCTTGTGGCATGCCAAACCCTCTTGCAAAGTCATTTCCGGAACCTGCGGGAATATAAGCGATTGTAACATGAGGAAAATGCATAATCCCATTAATCACTTCATGGATTGTCCCATCCCCACCCACAGCGACAATAAGAAGAGGATGAGAATGTTTCATGGCCAACGATTTAGCAATTTCCGTTCCATCCCTAGTTTTTTCAGTAAAATATACTTCATAAGGAATATCTTTTAATTGCATACTCAGTTTCTTCCAAATTCGTAAACTGAACCCGTTTTTAGCAGCCGGGTTTACAATAAAAATAAGTTTCCTTTTTTCACTCATTGTCATTTTCTTTGTCCCAATCTGGCCTGCGAAAGGAAGTTGTCTGGCAATATTCCAGAAGGGCTTTCGCGCCTTTAATTTGCATCATTTTTAACGGAGATGCAACATTTCTTATCCTTTGAAACCATTCTTCATAAGATCGCTTGTCTAACAGAAATAAATCTATTGGCGCCTCAGGATAATCAATGAATCCATTTCTTGAAACAATTGCTTTTCGAATCGGCAGGTCTACTTCGTATAATTGAAATAGCTGTTTGACGATTGTGTTCATTCGATTTGCAGATATAACCGGATTTAGAACTTTCCCCTCATGATCTTGTCGTTTTTTTATCCAAAAATGATCATTCGACCCTAAATATGCTGCGTCTTCTTCATTTTCTAGAAAAGCAAGACACCATGTTTCAGTTGGGGTAAGCAGCAATACTTCAAACTCAACTGGTGCTTTTTTCAGTAGAAAAATAGGTTCATATAAAAGAAATACATTATCAGGCAGTCGCTGCAAAAAATGCTGCAGTCTCTCACTCACATAATATTCTTCATTCACAAATGATTTTTCATGAATTGTCGAACTCGCCCATTTAATTTGAAAATGAAGAAGGTGATTAAGAAACTGTTGTTTTAATTCATTTTCAGTAGCTGCATGTAAAAGATTCGGAAAATTGAATTCCTCTTCTTCTTTTTCTTGCAAAGCATATTCCTCTTCTAATGTTTCTTCTTCTCTAGAAAACAAGCTCTTCACTTTTTTGAAGATACTCTGTTTTTCGTTAGAAATTTCTTGATTTAATAATTCACTGTCGAAATGAAGGGCCCCAGATTCCCATGTTTCCTTGATTTTCTCCCACTGCTGTTTTTTCAAGCGGACAAACTGAGCAGGGTAACGGGACATATCCGTTTCATAGCGAGATACATAATCTTGTAGTTTGATGAGCTGAGCCATCGATAATCATCCTTTACATGACACTAAAAACTATAGTAATCTCCATTATAATATGTTGTATATTGATTAGAAAGTCGTTTACTTATAATTGTGTTTATGCTATTCCATTAAAAATTCATTATAGATGTCCATTATTACTTTTTCTAATCAAAAAAATGCACCTCCAATGAAGTGCATCTTTATATATATACATTAACCCATTTTTACTTCGTCAAATTCATTACCACATGGTGTGGATTCACTTATTTCCATTTCGAGTTCTTCCGTACCATCCTGATGGTAAAGCGGTTTATAAAAATTACCTATTTTAGTCGCTGAAATCCCAGTATAGTGGCAAATAAACGATCTTCTAAATTTATCTTTAGAAACATTTGGATACGATCCATGGATGACGTTTCCGTTAAAGAATAAGACATCCCCTGGTTCAAGAATTGCAGGGATAGGCTCTAACCCTTCCGGAACAGTTACCTCTTCACGTGTAAAAGATTTTTCCGGGTCTGCTTCATGAGGACATTGCAACTCGGAATATTGCGAATTAGGAACTACATATAACCCACCATTTTCTTCATTTGAAGGATCAACAGCGGTCCATGCTGCGATGCATGTGCCCGGCTCTACTTTTAAATAAAAATTATCTTGATGAAGTGCCTGACCTTTCGCACCAGGCGGTTTATAATAAAACATGCTTTGTGCAGCAAGTGGCTTTTCACCAAGAAGATTCGTCAGTACTTCAAAAACTCTTGCATCTAACATATAATCCATCGAAATTGGATCGACTTTATGCGGGTGCATGATTCTCGGATACATTTTTAATACATCTCCGTTTGCTTCTTCCTCTGTCTTAGGTGAAAAATGTCCTGGTATCGGTCCATTTTTATGGATATTCATAAAGTGTTCTTTTAATTGCTCTATTTCTTCTTTTGTAAAAAGGGACTTCACAATTAAATAGCCTTCTTTATCAAACACTTCTTTTTGATTAATAGCGGTATTTTCAGTTATCAAAGATATTCCCCTCCCGTTTATTTGAAAATTGTCTATAATTAAATAATAAATTGGTTTTGTAAAAAAGGAATGAACAAAATGACGAATAACCTTAACAATCCTGCTATTGTTACACCAAGCCCTTCTCCAGGTGTCCTTATTTGTGACCATTTTAATCAAAAGAAAGGTTATAAAGTTACTAGATATGAGGGGACGAAGGATTGGCTAATGACCTATACAATTTCTGGTCAAGGTCAATTTACAGTAGGTGATGACGTACAAACAGTTGAAAAAGGAGATCTTGCCATTCTAAAGCCCAAAACATCTCATATATATGAGACTCTTTCCTCCCATTGGGAGTTTGTTTGGGTCCACTTTCTTCCAAGGGAAACTTGGATTGATTTGCTTCTACTTCAAGAACCATTTAAAGGCTTACAATATTATAAAATTGAACAAAATCATGTAAATGAGCGCATTTTAGGTTGTTTTAGACGAATGATTCGCGATAATCATGGCATTCATTCATTATCTAAGGAATTAAGCATGAATGCGCTGGAAGAAATATTATTACTAGTCAACCAAATACTAAGTCACGATATCCAAACGATTGCCGATTCACGAGTACAAGAAGTGTTACAAATTTTTAGTCAAAACTTAAAAGAGCAACACACGATTCAATCTCTATCTAAGCAAATAAATCTATCTCCTTCTAGATTGTCACACTTATTTCGTGAACAAGTGGGGAATTCAGTTATGTCTACACTTTTAGCAATGCGTTTGAAACATGCCGCTCGATTACTTGAGTATACAAATTTATCGATTACAGAAATTGCTAGAGATGTAGGCTTTTCTAGTCCATTTTATTTCACTAAACAATTCACCTCTTTTTACGGATTAAATCCTACGATGTTTCGGAAACAAGTAGTATCTGAACAATCAAAAAACACCTAGCATAAGTGATGTCAGGTGCTTCCTTAATAGTATTTTCAGTAGTTTTAGGATATTTGTTTATTCAAGTTGAAAGGTCTCTACTTTTTCGTATTTTGGCGTGTTCTCAGGATGAGTATGATAGAGTACTACCTCATTGGCGATAAAGTCAAATTCATCTAGATTCTTCTCAGTATACTTTTGGAAATCATCATATGAGAAAGAATCCTCACCATTCCATTTTCTTGCTAATGTAATATGCGGTTTGAACGGTCTAGTTTCTAGTTGAAAACCAGCTTGAACACAGCTGTCGTAAACATTTGCACGAAGACTATGTAAAGTTTCCGAATGATTAACCCCAGCCCATAAGATCCTTGGGGCCCTCGGACTGCCAAAAATTCCTATATTGCTTAATTCTAGCTTAAAAGATGGAATATCATTTAATTTTTCTTTAACTAACTGTACGGATTCTGATAGTTTTTCCTCTGCTGCATGGCCAAGAAAAGCGAGTGTAATATGGTAATCTTCCTGATGTACCCATTTTTTAAATGGGAATGGATCATTGGTTTGTTCACTCAATTTCTTTAAATATTGCTTAACTTCATTAGGGAGAGCTAAGGCATAGAAATAATGTCCTGTCATAATCTTACTTCCTTTTTTATTTTATTATAACCATTTAAGAGTTAGTTCACTGCTTGAATAGAATTTGTACAGCTTGAAACAGAAAAGATCGCTACTAAAGGGGAATGGAACGCCCCTGAAAGGAAACAGCTCCCCTTGGAACGGAATTGAACATGCCTGAAAGGGAATGGATCACTTCTGAAAGGGAATGAATCCCCTCTGAACGGGAATTGAACAACCCTGAAAGGTAATAGATCCCTGGACCCGGAATTTAACTCTATATCTACCTCTATAGATCTTTAACAAAAAAATTCGGCAATATCCATATTTCAGGGTATTGCCGATCTCTTAAATTACATAGAATGAGCTTTTTTTACAGATTCGAATTCTTCTACAAACAATACTTGAAGTTTTCTTGTTAATTCACCTGGCTTACCATTTCCAATTTCTTTTCCATCTAGTTTTACAACAGGCATGACTTCTGAAGTTGTACTTGTAACGAAAATTTCATCTGCATTACGTAAATCTTCTAAAGTAAATGCCTCTTCGAAAAATGGAATATTATTTTGTTCGCATAAACGTATTAGTACTTGACGTGTGATTCCATTTAAAATCAAGTTCGTAGCAGGATGGGTTTTAATTTTTCCATCAACTACAATATATGCATTTGATGATGAGCCTTCTGTTACAAGGCCATCACGGTGAAGAATCGCTTCATAGCACCCTTGTTCTGTTGCAGCTTGCTTTGCTAATAAATTTGGAAGAAGATTTAAGCTTTTGATATCACAACGCAACCAACGAATATCATCAGCAACCATTGCAGCAACCCCATTCTCTAAAGACTCCACAGGTCTTGCTACTTCTTTTGTATAAGCAGTTAGCACAGGTGTTGTGTCTTTACCAGGAAAAACATGGTTTCTTGGAGATGCGCCTCTTGTAAGCTGCATATATACGGAACCATCTTTAACTTTGTTCTCTTGAATGAGTTGGTTCATTAAGTCAAATAACTCTTCTTTTTGAAAAGGTACGTTAATTTTTATTTTTTCTGCACTACTATAAAATCTCTCTAAATGTTCGTCACCTGTAAAGAGTACTCCATCATACACGCGGATTACTTCGTATACACCGTCTCCAAACTGGTACCCACGGTCTTCGATATCAATAGCGGCTTCTGATCTATCCATGATTTTATCATTAACGATTACTTTTACCATTTTAGTCATCTCCCTATTTTTCACGTGCAAGCTCATAGATGGCTTGTGCATAAATTGCTGTTGCTTTTACTAAATCATCTAATTCCATGTATTCATCTTTTTGATGGGCAACATCTGGTCGTCCAGGGAACAAAGCCCCAAAAGCAACACCAGATTTTAATGATCTTGCATATGTCCCGCCGCCAATTGCCATCAAAGATGCCGGTTTATGTGTTTGCATTTCATACACATTTTTTAGTACTTGTATTAGCTCACTGTCTTCAGATACATGATGCGGTTCAGAATTTGAAAAATTAGCTACAGAAAACCCTTTTTCATTTACAGATTGAGTAAGAGTTTCTAAGCCTTCTTTCCAATTAAATGTAACAGGGTAACGCATCGTTAAGCCAAATTTACCTCCATCTTGCTCATTATATGACATGATGCCAACATTAATTGTAAGTTCACCGGACATTTCATCTTTGTATTGAACACCGAGATTCCTTCCGCGTGAATCCCCAAAAAAGAAAGCAATTGCAGATGAAATGAATGACTTTGCTCTTATATCTAGATCCACTGTAGATAAAAAACTAGCTAACAACAGACCAGCATTTCTTCCTTTATCCGGTTCACTGCCATGCGCAGAAACTCCTTCAAGTTCAATAATGGAATAACCACTTTCCACGTAATATTGGCCTTGCAACTCTTGACTGTTTAAGAAATCATTGAACATTTGCATGAGTTCAGTATGATTCTCTCTCACATCTAGAACTGCTTTTGCTTTATCAGGGACCATATTATAACGTAACCCTGATACAAATGATAAAAGTGTAATAGTAGAAGTGTGATTATTCGATTCTTGCGTGTTCTGAACTAGTTCAAAATCAGCGATTCCTTTTTCCGCATTAATGATTGGAAAATCAGCATCAGGAGCAAACCCCATATGAGGCATTTCTTCATGCTTAAAATAATGATCTACACAGCGCCATTTACTTTCTTCGTCGGTTCCGATAATTAAACGGACTCGTTTTTCAAGAGGCAATTCCAATTCTTTAATAATTTTCATCGCATAATAAGCGGCCATTGTAGGTCCCTTATCATCAATAGCACCTCTAGCATAAATTTTCCCATCTTGTATGACACCTTCAAATGGATCGACCGACCATCCATCTCCAGCGGGCACTACATCAACATGACCTAATACTCCGATTAAGCGGTCTCCGGTACCCATTTCTAAGTGGCCTGCTACATTTCCGCTGTTTTTTGAAACAAAACCGTCTTTTTCCCCTAACTCAAGCATGTAATCCAATGCTTTTCTTACATTTTCACCAAGAGGGGCTTCTTCAGAAGCATTTGCTTCATCCAATACACTTTCAATTTTTAATAGTCCCTGCAAATCAGTAATTAATTCTTCTTTTCTTTTCTCAACTTCTTTTATCCAATTGATTGAACCCATGATCATACTCCTTTTCAAAGGCCCTTTTTTATTGCCTTATCTAACATCACTCTGTTTTATATTGTACTCCTTTTAGACAATCAGAAAAAGAAAAAATGATTACGAATCCAAATGTTTAACATAAATGAACAGCCTACAAGGATGATGAATGGAATAAGTAGTATAGTTGAAACCACTTTTTTCCCTTCATAATAGGCTTCTTGTGTAGCAAATTTTTTTGTAAAAGAATGGCTTCCGATTACTTTGTGCCAAACAGAACCGAGCCAAATGAGAAGGAATATAGTTCCTAATACGGCCATCGTGATTTTTAACCATAAAGGCGGAAGGATTACCATTGCCGCAGATGTCACACCCATTATTTGAAAATATCCGATAATATATTCTATATTTCTAGTCGTTGCTTTAATAAACAGCTCAATAAATCCGTTTTTCGGTGTACGATTTCTAAAGATTCGATTGGACTTTGAATACAGGCGCGGATTTCTCCGTACAGGAACAGGTTTCGGCATCTTTTCCATATCCATTGAAATTCCGAAAATGACTTCCAAATATTTACTTCTTTCTAGTTCATCTATCGCTAAATCTTTGTCAAAAGTATGTACTGAGCGGAAACGTGATTGCACTAGTATATAAGATACGACTGAATTAATAATGATTATTATAAAGATTATTAGTATATTATCGTTTATGAATGCTTTATAACACCAAATCCAAATAATTGCCGCTCCAAAAAATAGTGGAACACCGCGTAAGAGACTTCTCCATCCTCGTAATTCTACATCTAACTTTCCTTTTACTGCCATAATCATCCATTTTAATGAAACCCATAATCCAGCAAATAGAATAAGCTGTCCCAATCGCAAATCAAAATACTTAAACCACAATGGAGCAATAAGTATACAGATTGTCACAGCAGATAACCATTGAAAAATATAGGAATAAATAATGCCTCCTCGCTTCATACCGAGGAAAAGCTTTTCCTTTTTTCTTAAAAATATTCGGTCAGCTTCGCGAACATATGTTAAAAAATGTTCCCCCCATAAAAACAAGAAAAAAAGTAGAAATATACCTTGGAAAGGCAGATACGTCATCCAATCGGGAATTTGAACCCACCACGATCGATATACAGAAAGTGAAATGACAACTGCGGGAATCACTAGATATACGAGCACAGTCCAGTCTACAACTCTTTTAATAACAGCAAATTGCTGTTTCCAATTTTGTTTGATTCTTTTAAATAGAAGCTGCGTGCTATTCATTGACCTCATCCTCAATCGAAATGCATGAATAGAGACTTCCATCCTCGGCTCCACATGCTTCTAATACTTCGCCTAAAGACCCTGACGCCTTCATTGTTCCATTTTCTATAATAATAAAAGAATCACAGATTCGTTGTGCAGTATCTAATATATGTGTGCACATAAGAATACCGGTCCCTTTCTCACGTTCTTCCTCAAGCATATTTAATAATAGTTTCGTAGACCCTGGATCGAGACCCATAAATGGCTCATCAATAATTAATAAATCAGGCTTTGTAAATAATGCAAGAGCAATCATTCCTTTTTGCTGCATTCCTTTTGAAAAAGTAGCCGGAAATTCATGTATCCGATCGATTAAACGAAATTTCTTTAAAATTTCTTTTGCATAGGAAAGAGAAGATTCACCAAGTTCTTCCACAGCAGTTATAAATTCAAAATGCTCCCATAGCGTTAATTCCGGATAAAAAATCGGTCTTTCAGGTATGTATGAGTAGTTGCTGCCTTTTTCTCTTTTAACCTCCCCATTTAAAAAAGGGAGTTCACCAAGAAAAGCTTTTATTGTCGAACTTTTCCCCGCTCCGTTTGATCCAATCATCCCGACTAATTCTGACTTCATTATTGAAAAATGTATATTCCTGATCGTTTCAATATTTGCTTTATAGCCTGCTTGCTGAATATTAACTTCTAACAACGACATTGAGTTCACACCTTACATTTTGATCACTTTTTTATACGAATGATACTATATGTAAGTTTCGAAATGCGAAAATTTCCACTACAAAAGAAAAAACCTTTAAATTTTCACATTAATGAGTTAAAATAGAACTGTCTGATTAGTTACTTTATAAGTAGTCCCCCTTGACATGTGAAAAAGTCAAAAAAAAAAATAAGGAGTTGTCTATACGGAAAAAGATAATAGCCCGTTCTGTCCGGGACATTAAGCCGACCGTACCATCTGCCAAGGAATTTAAGATGAGGGAGTGGTTTTTTGAAACCTTCGACGAACAGAATGCTTACCCGAATCAAAGCCATTTATTTATACATTAAAGAAAATGGCACCGTAACGACAAGTGAGCTTGCGGAAGAATTTGGGAGCACTCCTCGCACCATTCAAAGGGATTTGAATGTGTTAGAATACAATGACCTGATCAGCAGCCCACATCGGGGAAAATGGACGACAACAAAGAAAAAAGTAAAAATCACCTCATAGAACAAAATAATAACCGTTGTAGAGTTGTTTATTGATACGATTAACTAAAAAAGCCATCTAAAATAATGTATGTCCTCTTTAGCAGGAGAAACATTATAAGATGGCTTTTTAATTGATATTGGTATGGTTTATCAGAATATAAGACAAGGTCTTAGATTTTTCGGGAATTGTCTATTTTGATCTCCTTTATAGACAAACCCTCGTAATCTTTCAAGAACTTGTCCTTCATAAGTTTTTCAACGAAAAAGTCCTTATATCTGATTCCTGACTTTTAATTTATTTTATATACTAAGTAGCTTTAATATCTTTAGTGAAAAACACATTACGATGAAACGTCCAATGTTTTTGAAATTTTTTCCAACATGATAATAAAATCAATACCAATCTACTCTTCTTCGGGAACAAAGTTTTTCAATTGCTGTACTTCTACTTCTGTAAGCTCCCTATACTTACCATTCTCCAACGTGTTATCCAGTTCTATTGGCCCCATCGAAATCCGTTTTAAGTATACTACTTTTTTTCCAATCGCCTCAAACATTCTTTTAACTTGATGAAATTTTCCTTCTGTAATAGTAAGTTCAATGTCTGAATACGAACCTGCCTTAATTATCTTTAACTTACCTGGTTTTGTCTCATATCCATCATCAAGGGTGACACCATTTGCAAAAGCTTCAACATCTTCTTCTGTAACTGGGCTATTAATAACGGCAAAATATGTTTTTGGAACATTTTTTTTCGGGGATAGCAATTGGTGTGCAAGCTTTCCATCGTTGGTTAAAATCAATAATCCTTCAGTATCTTTATCTAGTCTCCCCACCGGAAATGGATTAAATATTACTTCTTCATCATTCAATAAATCAATCACTGTTTTATCTCTCTCGTCTTCTGTCGCAGAAATGACTCCGGCAGGCTTATTCATCATGAGATAAATGAACTCACGATAGTAAACCTGTTCCCCAAATAGAAAAACAGTATCGACATTCGGATTTACATGAAATTTCGCATCTTTAACAATGTCTCCATTCACTGTAACATTTCCATTTTTTAAAATTTTTTTTACTTCTTTTCTACTCCCATATCCTATATTAGAAAGTAATTTATCGATTCGCAAAATAGGTCCCCCTTTTATTTCTATAATTATAAAACTCTTTTCTAGGCTGTGGCCCAAACATAATCTATTCAGAAACATAGGCTAATGATGCAGGAGAACAATGAATGGAGTGGTAACTAACATGAAATTCCGACAACAAATGCAACCCCAGTTTCATGGAGAAATGCTTCCTCAACAATTCCCTGGCTCAACTGGGAGTGCAGGATTAACTCAAAGAATGAGCCAAATAGAAAGAAGAATGCAACGACTAGAGCGCGAACATGAACGTTTAAGTTCAAGATTACAAAAACTAGAAGGCATGGGTAGTGGAATGTCTGGATTTCCAGGGCAAACGGGTGGTTTCCCAGGGCAAACTGGGTTTCCGGGACAAACAGGATTTCCAGGACAAACGGGATTTCCTGGACAAATGATGTCCCCCGAAATGGGATTCCCAGGGCAAATGGGATTTCCGGGTCGTCCAGGCTTCGACCAATACTATTGATGTAAATGAAGAACTGACTGAAATGGAAAAATTCCAAACGGTCAGTTCTTTTTTTAAATACTATTAATTCTTAATTTACGCTTTAACTTTTTTAATCTTTCGCCAAAAAGTCGATCCGCTAATCCTGTTTTTAGTCCCAAATAAGCATAAATTACGCCACCAATTGAAGCGCAGATAATGATAATCAATATAGATTCAAATCTAGATTCAGGAGTTAAAAAGTATAACAGTCCTTTATATGCAAAATAAACAGGCACAATCATCATGACATTGAAAATAATAATCAAAAGGGATCGCCTAAAAATTAACTTAAAGGGATAACGTGCAAAACTTCTAATAACAAAAAGATTAATGATGATGGAAACAGTATACCCCAAAGATGTGGCATATATGGCTCCCTCTGTTCCAAAGGCTTTAATGAAAGGAATATTAAAAGTTAATTTTAAAAGTAATCCTGTTAATAAGCTTAAAATTGTAAAACGCTGTTCGTTGATCCCCTGTAGTATAGCTGCCGTTACAGAGTAAAGGGCAAAAAGGATTGCAACTGGGGCGTATGCACGAAGGATTTCTCCTCCAAAAGGATTATACCTGAAAAAGGCCGAATAGATCGGATCTGCTAGTAGAGACAACCCTAAAGCAGCCGGTAAAGTAATAAACATCAAAACTTGTATTGTCTGATCGAGCTGACGGAACATGATTTTTCGCTCATTGTTTACGAATGCCTCTGTAATAAGAGGAACGAGTGTCAACGCAAAGGCTGTTGCTAAAGAAACCGGAATAATAACTAGCTTATGAGTTGTTCCATTTAAGGTACCTAAAGCATCAAAACTTTCTTTAGCTTTACCTGCTTGTTCCATGGCACTCATAAAGGTAGCCTGATCAATAAATTGGTAGAGAGGATTAGCAATTCCTACTAAAACAAAAGGAAAGGCGTAAACGATAATTTCTTTATACATATCCTTTAAAGAAATATGTAATGTTCCTTTGTCATGTTTTAATAGTTCATCAAGTCCAGGTTTTCTTTTTTTCCAATATACTAAGAGGACGACTAAGCTGGCAATTCCTCCAATTAGTGCTGCAAAGGTGGCAATACTAATAGCAGTGACAATACTTCCTTTTAAAATAAATAAAACAACGAAACTTCCTGCTAATAAAAATATGATACGTGCAATTTGTTCTACTACTGTAGACACTGCTGAAGGGCCCATTGATTGATGTCCTTGGAAAAACCCACGGATTAAACTCATTAATGGGATTACCAGTAAGGCAAAGCTAACAGCCTTAATCACTTGGGAGACGTCGGAAACTGTATATGTTGTTTTCGCTCCCCTTAAAACGATTTCTGCCAACGGTGTAGCTGAGGCATACATAATCAGGAATGATATTATTCCTGTCGCACTCATAACTAAAAGACCTGATTTAAATAATTTTCGTCCGACAGCATATTCTTCCATTGCATTATATTTTGCAATATACTTCGAAACAGCTAGAGGCACCCCTGCTGTAGCAATACTGATAAAAATGGTATAAGGCACATACCCTAAATTATATAAAGCATATGGCCCTTCTCCGCCAATTATGGCATAGAAAGGGATTACGTATATTAATCCCAATACTTTCGATAAAATTGTACCTAACGTTAATATAAAAGTTCCTCGAATTAATTTAGAAGACATACATTCTCTTACTCTCCGTCATTTATTTTATGTGAAAAATCATAAGTATATATTACTAGAAGATTTTAATATACTTTCGATCTTAGAATTTTATTACCGATTTGCACGACTTACTACTGAAAACAAATCTTATTATCAATTATAATAGGATAACTACTAGTAAAGGACCTTTTCCTATCGATTGTTTGCAGAAAACTCTATTGTTAGTTTACAGTTATTGACGTCATTTGACAATGAACGGTATATGAACTGTTTGCTTTTCCTCACTACAAATTTTAAAATTGAAACAGCAAATAACAAGGTGTTGATTGAATTATGTATGATGTCATTGTAATTGGAGGGGGACCTTCAGGACTGATGGCTGCCATCGGTGCAGCTGAAAATAATGCTAAAGTACTTCTCATTGATAAGGGAAATAAATTAGGACGCAAACTGGCAATTTCAGGAGGTGGGCGTTGCAATGTTACAAACCGACTTCCTATTGAAGAAATTATTCACCATATCCCAGGAAACGGCCGATTTCTTTATGGGGCATTTTCCGTTTTTAATAACGAGGATATTATCCGTTTTTTTGAAAATCTAGGTATAGAATTAAAGGAAGAAGATCATGGTAGGATGTTCCCTGTTTCTAATAAGGCACAATCTGTTGTTGACGCGCTTTTAACCCAGCTTGACCTTCTAGGGGTTGCAATAAAGGTGAATAGTCCAGTACAAGAGATTTTATTTAGCGATCATCACATTGCTGGAATTTTGTTAGAATCCGGTGAAAAAATTGCTTGTAAATCTGTTGTAGTTGCTACAGGAGGAAAGTCAGTGCCTCAAACGGGTTCAACAGGAGATGGTTTCCCTTGGGCAATCGCAGCTGGTCATACGATATCAGAGCTATTCCCTACAGAAGTTCCTATCACTTCATCAGAAGATTTTATAAGAGAAAAAACATTGCAGGGTTTATCATTGCGAGATGTAGCGTTAAGTGTTCTAAACCCTAAAGGAAAGCCAATTATTACACATCAAATGGATATGATCTTCACTCACTTTGGCATTTCCGGTCCAGCTGTTCTTAGGTGCAGCCAATTCGTCGTGAAGGCACAAAAAAAGTGGAAACTCAATGAAGTTATAATGTCTTTGGACGCTCTTCCCAATCGTAAACAAGAAGATTTACATAATGATCTTTTAAAAATAATGAAAGAAGAGTCAAAGAAAGCAGTAAAGAATGCATTTAAAGGGATTTTACCTGAACGTTATTTATTGTTTTTATTGGAGCGATGCGGAATTGATTCTGGCGCAATATGTGCTTCAATTTCAGGTGAAAAATTGCGTACATTCGTAGAAATGTGTAAACAATTCCGGTTTAAAGTGAACGGCACGTTACCGCTTGAAAAAGCATTCGTTACTGGTGGAGGCGTATCAGTCAAAGAAATTGAACCTAAAACAATGGCATCGAAGTTGATGCCTGGCCTATATTTTTGTGGAGAAGTTCTCGATATATATGGCTACACAGGTGGTTATAATATTACATCTGCTTTAGTTACGGGGAGATTGGCTGGTATAAATGCTGCACAAAGTATTTAAAAATGAAAGAAGCTGTCAACTTGAAACAGCTTCTTTCATTATTTAACATATAAAACCATTGCACTAAAACAATACACCTGCTCTGAGCCAGCTTCTCCAATAGCTGCAACATTATATTTGATGTCGATAATATCTCTTTCCTCTAACTCGCTCAAAAAATCGTTCATTTCGTCTTCAAGATCTCGCTCATGTTCACAATCGAATAATTTCACTTGAACCATTTCTCTCACCTTTTCGGAGTTTTAAATATATTATGTCCGAAAAACTTATTTTTATACAATTCAGAATTTATTCTAAATGACGATTAAAAAATCTTCGTAAACCTTCTCCTAATATATTGAAAGTAAAGATAATATAAGCTAATGCAAGTGCCGGGAAGAAAGGAATCCAAAATGCAGTAACAACATCCTTTCTTGCCTCTTTCATCATCGTTCCCCATTCAAGACTTGTATTCACAATTTCGCTTACTCCATAACCTACCTGTACAAAATCTACTTTCATAAAAATTCCAAATATCGCCAACTGCCCCATTAATAAAGCAACCCTACCAACGTCTAAACAGAAATTGGTTGCGACATCTGGTGCTAAATTAGTTAAATAATAATTTTTAAGGAGATTTATTGGTTTCATACCTATCGTTATTCCCGCGTCCATATAAGGCTTTTTCGATATTAAATGTGCTTGTTGCTGAATAATATAGCTGACTCTTCCAACTTCTATAAGAGCAAGTGCAAAGATGGCCCAATACATTCGATGCTGTGCATAAACCAAAAAAGGCATATTTAACACAATAATTGCTATAAAAATCGTAGGAAGACTGGAGAAAAGTTTATGCCATCCATAAATAATTTTAGACATGATTCCTCTGTTTTTGTACCCCGATAATCCGAGAGGGATTGCGATCAGGTAACGCAAAATCGTTATTCCAAAAATGAGAATGATGGTTTCTTTAGCCCCCATTACAATTAAGCTAAATAAATCCCTTCCATCTCGATCAGAGCCAAACCACTGGCGTTCAGAAGGTTTAAAAGGAGCTTTTTGAAATTTTCCGTTTTCAGGAAAATAAAGCCGCTCACCTTCTAATTTAGTATCTACTATTGGTAGTTTAGGGCCTATGTACATAACAAATAACAAAAACGACAGTAATATACAACCAATTAATAAATATTTGTTTTTTAGCATCAATCTCTCTCCAATTCTAGTTTTATACTTTTTCTTATAATAAAACCAACGAGTTGAGAGAGCATGACAAGCACAATGAAGCAAAAACCGGTCCCAATTATAATCCCAGGTTCATAAATTGGCCAGCCTCCTCCAATTGATTGTGCGACTCCGATTGCTGTGAATACACGATAAGCAATGCCTTGATATCCTACTAAATATTCGGTAATAAGAAGACTTGAAAGGATAAAAAGCATTAAAGGCGTAATATGCGTTAAAATTGTTTGCATGCTATTACGCATAATATGTTTATATAAAACTTTCTTATTAGTAAATCCTTTAGACTTCGCAACTTGGATATATAATTCACCTTCTTCTGCAGCAATTGCAGCAAATGTGATGCGTGCAATATACATCATCGGATATAAGGAAACAAGAAATCCAATTGCCAAAAAATTATACCAAACAGAATTATTAAAAATACGCAACGATGGAACCATGAAAATAGTCAGCCAATGAACACAGAGAATAATGAAAAAGTCCGGAATTGACTGAAAGAACCAAGTACTTCCATTTCCAAATATTTTAAGCTTTGTATCTTTGATCCTATAATCAAAAATACCTTTTAAAATTCCAAAAACAATACTTAAAACAAAAGCAACCGCAATAACTTTTAAACTCTTAGGTAAATAACGCTTGATCTCTTCCTCTGCTGTAAGTTCATACCTCGTCATCCCCAATGAATGCTCGTCTTTTACTAAATGATAAAAATGTAGCAAACTGCTTTTGTACTGTTCCCAATGAAATTCATATTTTAGAATTGGCTCCAACGCAATACCATCATATTCATAAACAGGCTCTCGTGGAAATAACACAATTAGGATTAATAATACGGTTACTACTATGTACAGAGATAAAGATTTTAGCGCGTTTAATAAAATTGTAATTCTAAAGTCCCCCCTTTAATAAATATATTTTTCATTATAATGGTAATTTAGAAATAATTAAAGTCTGTCTAAAAACACATAAAATTTACTATAAGAAAATTACTAGTTTAGTATAAGGGACTATATTTTTGACCCTAAATCAGAACCCATGACTAAAATACAATAAGTAAACTTTTAAGCTTTTAGATTTTCTTGTCGAGGGTATCGGGGCCTTTGATAGTTGTTTATCCAAAGTCAATTACAATAAAGGTGTAAGTAGTTTTAATTTTCACTGCCCTACAATATTGGAATATAGACAAAAAGAAAAACCCCCGTTTTTCATTCGGAGGTTTAGAGTTAGCAAATCATCTATTTTTCATTAAATAATTATTTCTTGGGTTCAAGCGGTCCTTCCCATTCCAGCATTCCGCCTACCATGTTACTAACATTATATCCTTGGTCAAAGAGATACTCACACACTCTACCGCTCCGTCCACCAGATCTGCAAATAATTATATACTCTGAATTTAGATCTAGTTTATCGAGGTTTTCTGGGATATTACCCATTCTAATATGGACCGCCTCAGGAATCATACCTTCTGCAACTTCGTCATCTTCTCTCACATCAATGAGATTTAAGGTTTTCCCTTCCTCTAACTGCTTTTGTACTTCTTCTGGAGTTATAGTTTTAATATGTTCCATTCGTTTCACCTCTCTCCTACCAATATGAAATGATGTTAATTAGCAACGATATTTACTAATTTACCAGGAACCGCGATGATTTTTCGAATTGTTTTTCCTTCGATCATTTCCTTGATTTTCTCATCGTTCAACGCGAATTCTTCCAGTTCTTCACGCGTAGCTTTACGAGAAATCAATAGTTTTGAACGAACCTTTCCATTCAACTGAACAACAATCTCCACTTCATCATCAACTAATTTTGACTCATCATATTTTGGCCATGGCTCATAAGCAAGTGTGTTTGTATGTCCTAACTTTTCCCATAATTCCTCTGAAATATGAGGAGCAATTGGAGAAAGCAACTTTACAAATCCTTCAATATACTCTTTTGGAAGCACTTCAGCCTTATAACCTTCATTGATAAACACCATCAACTGGGAAATAGCTGTATTAAAATGCAAAGCCTCATAATCGACCGTTACTTTTTTAACAGTCTGATGGTACACTTTTTCAAGAACTGAGCCAGAGCCATCCTGTATTTTTTCACTAAGATTTCCATTTTCATCTACAAATAATCTCCATACACGATCAAGGAAACGACGAGAACCATCAAGACCGGTTGTAGACCAAGCAATAGAAGCATCAAGAGGTCCCATAAACATTTCATATAAGCGCAAAGTATCGGCACCGTGGCTTTCTACGATATCATCTGGGTTTACAACATTCCCTTTTGATTTGCTCATTTTTTCATTTCCTTCACCAAGAATCATACCTTGGTTAAATAACTTTTGAAAAGGCTCTTTGGTAGGAACTACACCGATATCATACAAGAATTTATGCCAGAATCGCGCATAAAGCAAGTGAAGGACCGCATGCTCTGCACCACCTATATATATATCAATTGGAAGCCATTTTTTCAAAAGCTCCTCATCGGCAAGTGCCTGATCATTTTGAGGATCGATATAACGCAAATAATACCAGCAGCTACCTGCCCATTGTGGCATTGTATTTGTTTCACGGCGTCCTTTTTTACCTGTTTCAGGGTCTTCAACGTAAAGCCATAGTTCAATATTTGCTAACGGAGACTCTCCTGTACCAGATGGTTTAATTTGATCAGTTTCAGGTAGAATGACAGGAAGCTGATTTTCAGGAACTGTCGTCATGGTACCATCTTCCCAATGGATAATTGGAATAGGTTCTCCCCAATAACGTTGACGGCTGAATAGCCAATCTCTTAGTCGGTAAGTGACTTTTTTCGTTCCTTTGCCCTCTTTTTCAAGCCATTCAATCATTACAGAGATTGCTTCTTCCTTGTTCATTCCATCAAGGAACTCAGAATTCACATGTGCCCCATCGCCAGTATAGGCTTCTTTTTCAATATTTCCTCCTGCAACAACTTCAATAATGTCTAAACCAAATTTCTTCGCAAACTCATAATCACGGTCATCATGCCCTGGAACAGCCATAATTGCACCAGTACCATAAGACATCAATACATAATCGGCAATCCAAATCGGAATTTTTTTACCATTCACAGGATTTACAGCATAAGCCCCTGTAAAAACACCTGTTTTATCTTTTGCAAGATCTGTTCTTTCAAGATCACTTTTTGATTTGATTTGATCGATGTACCCTTGAACCGCAGATTTCTGCTCGGCAGTTGTAATTTTATCGACAAAAGGATGTTCAGGTGCAAGTACAGCATAAGTCGCACCGAAAAGCGTATCTGGCCGAGTCGTAAATACAGTGAACGTTTCATCAAATCCGTCAATGCCAAAAATAACTTCAGCACCTTCCGAACGACCAATCCAGTTTCTTTGCATATCTTTAATACTTTCTGGCCAATCCAGCTCTTCTAAATCCTCAAGTAGGCGATCAGCATATTTAGTAATTCTTAATATCCATTGTTTCATAGGGCGACGCTCTACAGGATGCCCCCCACGCTCACTTTTTCCATCAATAACTTCTTCATTTGCAAGGACTGTTCCTAGAGCAGGACACCAGTTCACAGCTACTTCATCAACATAAGCAAGACCTTTTTCAAACAGCTTTGTAAAAATCCATTGTGTCCATTTATAATAATTTGGATCAGTCGTGTTGATTTCACGATCCCAATCATACGAAAACCCAAGTTCTTTAATTTGTCTTTTAAATGTATCAATATTGTGCTGTGTAAAATCAGCAGGATTATTTCCAGTATCTAGAGCGTATTGCTCAGCTGGAAGCCCGAAAGCATCCCAACCCATCGGATGAAGAACATTATACCCTTGCATTCTCTTCATTCTTGAAAGAATATCGGTCGCCGTATATCCTTCCGGGTGTCCAACATGCAAGCCCGCTCCAGATGGGTACGGAAACATATCAAGCGCATAAAACTTTTCTCCTTCACCATATGCATCGGTTTTAAACGTTTTATGCTCAGCCCAAAATTTTTGCCATTTTTGTTCTATTTCTTTGTGGTTAAAACTCATGTTACTGCCTCCTTATTTTAGAAAAGCACAAGCGCCTTTCTTATTACATACTTGCCTCTGGACACGTTACACAGTCAACGTTGCCATTCGAAGTGACGATAGGCGCTGGTGCTAGACATTTCCATAAAAAAAAACAAAAAACCCCTCATCCCAGAAAATAACTTTTCTTGGGACGAGAGGTTGATTCTCCCGCGGTACCACCCACATTAGTGTATATTTACACTCACTTCATTCATCCTTAACGCGGAAAACGGCATGGATTACTTAGATATTTCATTCTGAATATCCGTTTACACATGCAACTCTAAAGGTGAGTTCGTGATTGCTCCCGATTGGCTTGCACCTTCCGCCAACTCTCTGAACGGGGCTTTAATCATTACTGGTCCTTCGTTAACGTTTCAATTATGTTATTCATGATATTACCAATTGTAATCAATTTTATACTTACTTTCAACAAAAAATCAACAGTTCATACAATTAGATAGCTGCTTTACTACTTTTTTTCATCATTTTTAATGGCCTGTCATGAAAATAAGTAAAAATAAGAGCAGCGATAAGTAACAAAATCATACAATAAAACAACATATGCATTCCATATAAGTCAGCTAGAACTCCCCCAAGTACTGGACCGATCATTCTCCCAGCAGTAGCTGTACTACTAACAATTCCCTGATAAAATCCTTCACGGCCTGAAGGTGCGAGTTGATTAACGATTGTAGGTACAACCGGCCATACTAGCATTTCTCCAGCGGTTAAGATTATCATTGCTATAATAAATCCCTTAAATCCGTTAGATGACCCTGCCAGACTAAAGGCAACAACAAATATACTAATACCTACAAATAGCTGTCCCTTTAAGCGGTCATTGTATTTACGAAGTAACCATTGTAAAAGTGGCTGACCTGCTACAACCAATATTCCATTTATAGTCCAGAGAACGCTATATTGCTTTAATGAGATGTTAATCTCTTGGGTATATGCTGAAAGGGTCGTATACCATTGAACATAAGCTGCCCAACAAAGGAAAAACATAGAACATAACATGGTTAGCATATAGAGCTTTTTGATACCAATTCTTTTTTTCTCTCGAATTTCATCATTGTTTTTTAGTTGTTTTGACACAGTAATATTTTTATAACCTAATAGAGCAATTAAAAAAAAGACAATATACATAGTCATATTAGCTAGAAACACATAGTCGAAGGAATATGAAGCAACGAGACCTCCAAGAGCAGAGCCTAGAGCTACTCCTGCATTATGCGCTACATAAATTGCATTAAAAGGCTTCCTTCCACCTTCTTTCCATGCGGATCCAACTAACGCATATATGGATGGAAAAACTATTCCACTACCAAATCCTGAAACTCCTAAACAAATTGCATAATTTGGCCATGTAGGTGATATCACTAAACCTAAAATAGCAGTAATAGAGATAAAAGTTCCAATTAAAATTGAACGATATCCCCCCAATTTATCATATAATAATCCACCTAAAAAACTACCGATTACATTAGTACCTGAATTAAGCATTAATACTAAGCCGGCAACTGACAAAGATTTCCCTAGATTTTCGCTCATATAAATTGAGTTCAAAGGCCATAAAAAAGAAGACCCTGTCATCAATATGAATTGCCCTATTACTAATAACCACACTAGTCTAGGCATAAATTTCAGATCCCTTCCCCATTACTAACGCATACAAATTTTTCTTTGCCCATAAAAAATAGACATCTCCATTTTTTTGTAGTCTTTTTAAAAGGGGAGATGCCTTTTGTCACTTATTTATGTTTTTATTTATATTTTGTTATTTTTCTATACTAATAGTTTTTTTATATAATCGATTGTAAAATCTAGTCCTTTTTCTCCAAGTTCCCCTTCCCAATTATGAGAGTGTGGTTCAATGCTAAGCCCTGACTTATATTGCACTGCATAAAGGATAGCCATAAACGAATGCCAATCGGTTTGATCTAGCCCTGCGGGAGGATCGTCAAATCTCTTACCATTTACTATTAAGGAACCTTTAATATGAACATGATTGAACCTATTTCCCCAATCCCGTATTTCTTTTAAGTAATCACAACTTGCATATCGTGAATGGGATGGATCATATTTGATCCCTAAATCAGACAGATATCCATGAATGACTGTCCAAGCCATATCATCACAGATAAAATTGTTCCATCGACAATTGTAGGTGGAAATTTTAACTCCTTTTTCATTTCCATATTCAATAAGTTTTGATAAAAACTCTATGGCGATACGACAATTTTCATAATAAGAAAGTTCCTTTACAAAATTACAACCACAAACGAAGTTTTCACAGCCTAAAAAACTTGCAGCATCTATTAATTGAAAGGATTTTTGTAACTCTTTTTCAATAATTTCTCCATTTGCATCGATCTTATCAGTTCCCCATCGCCCAATGGATTGGATTCCTATATCGTAAGTTTTACTCCATTTAGAAATAAGCGGTATGTTCTCAAGAAATTGATCAATATCATCATTTATGTTGATACAAAATTCCAAAAATGATAATCCCTTGTCCTTAGCTTTTATAAAACTTTCTTCAACTGGAGACCCTATTAACCCTAATTTCATTAATTATCCCACCCCTATAATTATTAAAAATCATTTTTATATCTTCCATTTCTATATTCTTGAGGTGTCATTCCAAAAAAATCTTTAAAAACTTTAATAAAATAAGATGTATTTTGATATCCCACAGACTTTCCAATTTCATTTATTTTTCTATTACTATTTATCAGGTATTTTGAAGCCTGCTTCATCCGATATTTATAAATAAAATCACTCAGACCTTCCCCCGTCTCTATCTTATATATTTTTGAAAGATAAACTGGGTGTAAATAAACATGTTCCGCAATTTTTTGTAATGATACATCTTTATCAAGGTTTTCTTCAATAAAAATATGAACTTGTTTTACAATTGGGAACCGAACTCCCTTTTGCTCAGTTTCTACTATACCTATTATTTTTTCTAATGTAATAAATGCCCACTTCTTTATTTCATCTGAAGTGAAATATTTTGAATTTGTTATTTTTTGAATATCATCTTCTATGATATAGGATAAGTGTTTTCCATATTTATGAGCGATATAAATATAAGCACTCGATATTGAATAAAAAACTTCATATAAATATTCTTTAGACAAAAAACGTTCTTGCTTCACCTCAACAAAAATAGAATTAAGCTTCTCTTTCACTCGATCGAATAGGCCGCTATCCAACAATTGATTTATACTTGGAGCCTGATAGAGAGTTTGTAGGGAATACACTTTATTTTTCTGCGCTTTCATTTCATTTGGTTCTAAAATTTCTTCAATTTTCTTGGTTGAATTGCTTCTTAATTTGGCAACTACATCCTGATACAATTCAGTAATATTGTAAGGAAATATTCCTTGTTTGCTTAGAAAAACCGATACTCTGCAGCCTAAGTCCTTTTGTACATTGTCTTGAATTGCAATCATACTCTTTCTTATTAGTCTATTAATATTCTCTTCTTTATCATGTTTAACAACATAAATAATATCATCATAGTTATCTGAACATGACCAAAATTGAAAAACATCACTAAGTATTTGTTCTGCAATATTTTCAATTGAAAATTGTATAAGTGTGTTGCTTTCAAGAGTACAATTGTGAAATATTTCTTCGATATGTATATGTAAAATGTAAATTTGATCATCGCACTTAGTAGGTATCTCTAGTAATTCCAATTTTTCCATTAAGAGACTTTTAGAAATATTCATACCAGATAATAATTCCGCAAGTAGATTTCTTTTTAATAAAGCTGAATTATTTTTTATTATGGACATAACCCTCTTATTTGAGGCAACGCTATCCCACTCCTCGTCAAGATGTATTACTAATCGTCTTACTGTATCGATCAATTCTTCGTCTTTAACTGGTTTTAGTAGGTAGTCAGATGTACCAAATTTAATAGCCTGTTGAGCGTATGCAAAATCATCAAATCCGGAGAGTAGAACACATTTGATATGTTTAAAACGGTGCTTTATCTCTTCAATCAATTGAATTCCAGACATACCTGGCATTTTAATATCTGTAATGACAATATCAATAGAGTTTTCACTCAAAATATCTAGTGCCTCATAAGCGGAGTATGCTTTAAAAATATTTATTACTCCTATCTTATCCCAGGGAATAGTCAATGATAGAGTTTCAACAATAGATTGTTCATCATCAACTAAAAGCAGTTGATACATTTAAGGTCACCTCCATTGATATATAAGTTTTAACTTGAAAGAGTTATTAAGAATTATTCCTTTTCGGAACCAAGTACTATCCCTTTTACAAAATACCTTTGCAAAAACGGATAGATAATAAGCATTGGTAGCGCTCCAATAAATATTTGTGCGGATTTAACTGTCCGCTGAGATAAATTCCTTAACGTTTCTGCATCCACACTCATTTTTGAATAATCTTGTTGGACAATAATTGTTTGTAAAAAAGTGGATAAAGGATATTTTTTAGAATCCGTCATATAAATCATACCATCAAACCAGGAGTTCCAATGAAACACCATAGTAAATAGTGAGACGGTAGCAAGTGCAGGAATTGCAACAGGTAGATAAATACTGAATAATATTCTAAAATGTCCTGCACCATCCATATATGCAGCCTCTTCTAATGATTTAGGTACTGCAGTACGGAAAAAATTTAATAATAATATTAAATTAAATGCATTAACTGCCACCGGTAATATTAATGCCCAAATAGAATTCATCAGTCCTACTTTAGTTACTATTATATAAGATGGAACCAAACCTCCACTAAATAACATAGTAAAAACAAAAAACCATACATAATATTTTCGGCCTTTAAAATCATGATCTTCCTTTGATAAAGAGTAAGCAGCAAATGTCATTAAAGTCATCGATACAATCGTCCCTAAGAAAACCCTATAAATCCCTATCCCCAAAGCTCTTATAAAGTTTTCATTACCTATTGTCTTTTTATATGCATCTAATGTAAAGTCAACTGGAATTAAACCCACGATATTGGCAGTTGCCGCCGCACTTCCACTTAAAGATACAGCTAATA
Source organism: Lederbergia wuyishanensis (assembly GCF_022900255.1). Classification (GTDB taxonomy): domain Bacteria; phylum Bacillota; class Bacilli; order Bacillales; family Bacillaceae_C; genus Lederbergia; species Lederbergia wuyishanensis. Next base: position 34,432 of record NZ_JALIRM010000015.1, on the reverse strand, counting down.
CATGTATAAGAGGCAGGATACATAAAAACGTAATGATGGTAAGAAACAGGTAATTGAACATGCTGAAAATCTGATATGATTTGCTCTTGTATATCATCAACATCCCCCTTAAAAAATCCTATACTTAGCGATCTTATAAGCTAGCCAATATCCACAAACCACCAAAATAAAACTGATGACTGATCTGAATAATCCTACTGCAGTGGCATAACTAAAGTCACCGTTTTGAAGACCTACTCGATATACATATGTATCGATAATATCACCTGTTTGATAGACCAAAGGATTATATAGATTAAATATTTGATCGAAACCAGCATTCAAAATACCACCCAAAGATAATGTTCCTACTACGATAATAATCGGAAGCATAGAGGGTATTGTAATATAGATTGTTTGTTTCCATCTGTTTGCTCCATCCATCAGTGCCGCTTCATACATATTTGGATTTATAGAAGCAATAGCTGCTAAAAATACGATTGTATTAAAGCCAAATTCTTTCCAAATATCACTTATAATCACTACAAATCGAAACCATGTATTGTCTCCTAAGAAAAAGATAGGATCAATATGTAGTACTGAAACTAATATATTGTTGATTAATCCTCCTTCTGGTGACAACATATCTATCAAAATACCACCCAAAATAACCCATGATAGAAAGTGAGGCAGGTATACAATTGTTTGGACCGTCCGTTTGAAAGTCATTTTATAAACTTCATTTAATAAAAGGGCAAAAGTGATGGGAACTAACAATTGAAAAATAATTTTTAATACTGAAATTACAAGTGTATTCCATATCACTTGCTTCGCATCAGGATATTCAAGCATTGTTCGAAAATGTTCTAATCCAACCCAATGAGAATTAATGAATCCTAACCAAGGCTTATAATTTTGAAAAGCCATAACAAGGCCAAACATCGGTCCATATTGAAAAATCAATGCGATTATAACAGCAGGAAGAAGTAAAATGTGTAATGGCCAATTTTTCTTTAAATTCCATTTTTGTTTTTGGGTTTTAGTAGTTATAATTTGTTTTTTCATCGATCCTGTCTGTATTTCCAAATAAAACCCTCCTTCAACACAAATCAGTAAATCTTTTAGAGTGCGGATTATTACTATCCGCACTCTATTAATATCATTTATTTTCCACTGACGGATTTATACCATTCGTTAACTTCTTCTGTCATCTTGTCACCACCACCTGCTTTCCACTCTTCAACAAACTTATCAAAATCACTAAGTGGTGCTTTCCCATAAACAATTTCACTAAAGGTCTTATCCTGCATTTTGCTTAAAAACTCACCTTTCGATGTCTGGGTTTTTGTAGGTGGACCTGTAAATAAGTTTTCGATACGGTGCTCGTTTTGGTCAGTAATAATAGCTGCAGATTCTAACCATAAATCGCCTCTTGCCACAAGAATATGTTCATAGGCAGTTCCCGGTTTTTTCTCTCCTCTGTGAAATTGTTTGAGAAGATCATACATTAAAAATGGAGCGTCAGGGATATCTCCTAGTAAATTATATTTTCCAGGGTTAACCCAACCACCAGGTATTTCATCCTTGTCATACACTGGTTTCCCATCTTTCATTACATAGTCATACCCCTCATGCATTCCATTTTCAAAATACTCCGATTCCCCTAATAAGTATCCATAAATAGCATCATAATATTTGAAAAAAGCATCTAAATGCTTAAAGTCTTTATTAAAGAGAAAAGCACCTGTCAAATACCCTTCACCATAACGCCCAACGTTGCCATCTGGACCACTAGGCATTGGATAAGCTTTTACAACCGCTCCCGGATTGTTTTTTAATAAGTCTGGTAAAGGCCAATCGGCGGCCCATGGAGGAGCAGCAGCAATCCCTGACTTTCCGGAAACAAAACTTTCAATCGCTTTCTCTTCATCTAAAATACCTACTTCTCGATCTAGGTAGCCCTTTTCAAACCATTCGTTTAATTTTGCCAACCCTTGTTTTATAGATGGTTGGATGGATCCATATACTAATTTACCGTCCTCATCTTTGGACCAAAGTTTAGGGAGATAATCCCCATAAGCTCCAAAAATCCAACTTCCGTCAGCCATCCAAGTAGCTAAATTATATTTCATTGCAAGCGTAACGCCGATTGTGTCATCTTTTCCATTTCCGTCTGGATCTTGATGAACGAAAGCGTCCATTATTTTTTCAACATCCTCAAGTGTTTCTGGACCTTTCAAGTTTAATTTATCAAGCCAGTCTTGACGTATCCATAAAACTGAATCTGAACCGTTTCCACCAGAATATCTTGGAACTCCATATCTTTTCCCATCAACAGTTGAAGTAGTAAATCCTTGGGGGAAATCTTCAAAAAGTTTTTTTATTCTAGGTGTTGCATACTTTTCTATTGCTTCATCTATAGGTTGCACTAAACCAGATTCGATTAAATCACTAGCCAATTGTCTATCTCCGATTAACATTACGTCGGGTAATGGTTCATTAGCGGATAATGATAAGCGAATTTTATTATTGAATTGGTCACCTTCGCCAGCAACAATCCAGTCATATTTTATTTCAATCCCCAATGCTTCCTTTGCCCATTTATTATGGACATTGTTATGTATGTCCTCATCGTTCTTAAATTTTACATCCCCTGTATTAAGTCCCCTGCCTGTTGTAATGGTGACCGGAGGATCAAATTTTCCATTTACTAATTTTGATTCAGTATTTTCTTCATTTTCTTTTGTATTTGATTGCTTATTGCAACCGAACATCAAAACTGAAGTGAGTAAAAGAAGTAGAATTAATGAGATATTTTTTTTCATGTTCATCCCCCTTGTTTTTTAAAGCGTTTTCATTATTGAAATAAAAGCCGATAAGAATCCTCCTTTTAAAAAATTGTTAATCTATTCATTATCTTACATGCTTTCATAGTGGCTAAAAATAATAGAATATTAATATTCATATTACTTTATAAACTATTTAAAAAAATCTCCACACTTTGTTAAAAAGAGAGGAGATTTATTTATTTAATTATTTATTGTTTTACTCTATTCCAAGACAAAACAACTCTAAATCCTCCTGACTCAGGAACAAATAGTTCTATTCCTGATCCTGTTCCAAAATAAAGCAATAATCTTTGATGGACATTCCAAATACCGTAATTGTTTCTAGTGTTTATTGGAGAACTTACTTTACCTTTCAGGTCGTTTAATTCAAAAGGGTCCATTCCAACACCATCGTCCTCAATCACAATTATGTTTTTCTCGCTAACAATTTTTCCAGTGATGTTTATATTTCCTTTACCAACTTTTGGTTCAAGACCATGAACGATAGCATTTTCAACAATTGGTTGTATTATTAAGCGCAAAATCTTTTCTTCTTTCATATCCTCTGGAATTGAAATATTAAAACTTATTCTGTCCATTCGTAATGTGTATATATTGAGATAATTTTCAATAAGATTGATTTCATCATTTAAAGTAACTAAATGCTTGTCTACCCTTGTTGTATAACGGTAATATTCTGCTAAATTATGTACCATTTCATTTAAAGCTTTTTGATTACCCAATTTAGACATATTTTTAATAAAAAATAAACTATTATAAAGAAAATGAGGATTGATTTGGGATTGAAGTTGTTTTAAAATCGCTTCCTTGGATCTTACTTCTTCTTCATACACTTTTTCAATTAATATTTGAATTTGTTGAGCCATCTCATTATACGATTTAATTAAATACGCAAATTCATTCTTTGGTAAATTAGGAATACGTACTGAATAATCCCCTAACCTTATACTATTTACACCATGAATTAATTGATTAATAGGAACGTGAACATGTCGGTATAAAATAAATGCTGCAAATATACCAGTAATTAATAAAAGTCCTACTGAAAAATAAAATAAATTCCTACTTGATTTAATAGGCGCCATTAAGGTATCAAAAGGTGCATAATCTACTAAATACGAGCCCAATCTATTTGAATATACATAACTAATCATATAATTTTTATTGTAAATCTTTACGATTTTTTCATTATTTTCATTTAGAGGAATATCTTTCTGTAATTCACTTATGACTGCCCTAACCATTTCATTATTTGCAGTACGACTAGTAATAGGGGGATCTTTAAGATTATAGAAAAACGGATCATTTCGACCAGTATTTTTAAACTGATCTAACCTCTCTTGTAAAATACTTTCTGAGAAACTTATCCCAATTACTAAATTTACTTCCCTTATTTTTGAACTCTTTGACCAGGGCTCAACTGAATACCATGAAAAATAGTGCTGTTCTTTGCCATTAATAATAACCGTATGATGATTCCACCTATTTTTTTCGCTCTCATATAAATTTTCGATGTTAAAAGAAGAAGCTGTCGTTGAGATTAACTCTTTAGAATTAGGTGAATAAACTACAATTTCATTTTTCCAGTTATTTGATATGTTTTGTTGCTCTATTGTTTTAATAGCAGCATCTTTTATTTGAATATAATCCATGGGATCTTTAACAAGATGAACAGTTTTAAAATCTTTAATACTTTGTATTCTACCTAATGTCATTGTATTCATTGCTAAGTTATCCATATTCATTTCTACTTGATTGACAAAAAAGGATAACTGTTCTCTATTTAAACGCTTAATTTCTGTGCTAGCAACATTATTACTAACATGATTTGAATAAAAATATAAAACTAAAACTGGGATTAACAAGAATACAATTAGTATCGCAACTTTGGTGAATATATTTCCTCTATTCATATACAATCCCTACCTATTAACACAATTGCTTTCATTATAATATCAAACATTCGACAATTCATTACTTTTCGAAAAATCCAACAAACAAAAAAAGACAAAGATTAAAATCTTTGCCTTATTAAAAATTTGCATTTGCTTTTTCATTGCTTAAGCTTTTAAGAGGTCGATCATACAAAAAGGTTAGAATTAGTGAAATGAATAAAAGACCAATCATACAATAGAAAAGTGCGGTCATTCCTGTTAAATCAACAATCATTCCCCCGAGAACTGGTCCAATCATTCTTCCTCCTGTAGCAGTACTATTTACAATCCCTTGATAAAAACCTTCTCTTCCTTTTGGAGCTAATTTATCTGCAACTGTCGGTACAACTGGCCAGACAAGCATTTCACCTATCGTTAAAATAACCATTGCAGCAAGGAACCCCTTAAATTCATTTACCGTACTAGCTAAAACGAAGGAAAGAATAAATATGATAAAACCAACAAGCATTTGCCCTTTTAACTGTTCCCCATACTTTCTTAATGCTCTTTGCAGTAAAGGTTGGGCTAGAACGATTAATGCTCCGTTAATAGTCCAGAGCAAACTATATTGTTTTAAAGTAATGTTAATCTCCTGTGTGTAGGCAGCAATTGTAGATTGCCATTGTACATAACAAACCCATCCTAATAAATAGGCAGAACATAAAATTAAAAGTGCATAAAACTTATTTTTACTTTTTAATGTTTTACGTTCTTGGAGTACATTTGTTTGAGCTAACTGATTTCCTGCCAAATTTTTATAGCCAAAAAGGGCTAAAAATAAAAAAACGACATACATGGATAAATTTGCTAGAAATATATAATCAAAGGAATAAAAAGCGACAAAACCTCCCAGTGCAGACCCAATCGCTACTCCGGCATTTTGAGCAACATACACTGCATTAAAAGCTTTTCGCCCTCCTTCTTTCCAAACAGCCCCAGCCATGGCGAACATAGATGGAAATACAATTCCACCTCCAAAACCGATTAACGCCAAAAAATAAACATAATGCGGCCAGCCATGCCACAAGGTTAACCCGGTTAATGAAACAACAGAAATAATGATTCCAAGCATAATTGAACGATATCCGCCAATTTTATCATAAAGTATTCCGCCGATTAAATTCCCCACTACACTTGTTGCAGAATTCAACATTAGAACTAAACCAGCTACAAATAATGATTTTCCTAAATGCTCATGCATATAAATCGCATTGAGCGGCCATAAAAAAGAGGATCCTGTTACATTCACAAGCATCCCGATGACTAACAGCCATAAAGCTTTTGGCATGTTTGTCTGCACCCTTTCCACGCTTATATTTCGTGTACCAAACAATTCTATGCTTTTATGTAGGTGCTGGCAAGTACATGAAAAAATAAAAATAAATTCAGTTAATTAATGATAAAAACAATATTAATTGTGTTATTGCTGATTATATTATTTAGCGAAATTCTTTTACTATTAATGTAAATTTCATCTATATTTAGATAGGGAAATAACTGATTGAAAAATCCGGCACTGTATAAGTGCCAGATTTCCTTTTTTAATGCCAAGTGCTATATAGCGGATGATCGTGGTTTTGGAGAATCATTTTGTTTTGCAACTGCTGGACTTTTAAGCGAATACGATGCAATTGTTCTCGTTGCTGTGCATTTGAGCTATCGGTTAGTTTTTCAAGCTCCAATACCGCATTTTCCAACCCTTGCTGAGCCTCACTGAATTCTACGTCATAGTAATGTTCCTGTTTTTTCGCTTCAGTGAATTGATCGTTCGCGTAAAGAATTGCTGCCTCACAACGATTAATACAGTCATCAATTGATTGGCGAGTTGCCACTGACAATCCTCTCCTTTCAACCTTTCCCCCTTGAGACTGTCCCCAAAAGGTCATGTTTAGTTTGTTCTTTTCCGATTACGGTTATGTTACAATTTTTTGTATGTTGAGTAAGGAGTTGGATACTTTGTCTTTGGAAAATATACTTTCTTTTGCACGATCAGTTCTTGAAAGGGTCGTTAAGCCTGGTGATATCGTTGTAGATGCGACGATAGGGAATGGACATGATACACTTTTTTTAGCAAAGCTAGTGGGGGAAAATGGACATGTATATGGATTCGATATTCAAAAGGAAGCATTGTCCGAAACCCAAAAATTACTTCATTCGAACGAATTATTCCATCGTGCGACCCTTTTTCATACTGGTCACGAACATATATTAGACGTCATTCCTAAAGATAAACATCACCAGATAAAAAGTGCGATTTTTAATTTAGGATATTTACCAAAAAGTGATAAATCTATTACAACAAGGCCAGAAACAACAATCTCGGCTGTTCAGCAAATTTTAGATGTTATGGCACCTAAAGGAATCATTGTTCTTGTCATTTATTATGGTCATTCTGGAGGAAAGATTGAACGAGATGCATTGCTTAGGTACACATCAAACTTAAACCAGAAAAGTTTTCACGTCTTGCAATACTCGTTTATTAACCAAATTAACAATCCTCCTTTTATCATTGCGATTGAAAAAAGATAAATTAATAAATAAACAATCGGCATGCCAATCTGCATAAGGTTTGGTATGTTTTTTTATTCTTATACAAATTTGCATTTAAATTAAAGTAATATGTGTTAAAATGAACACATAAGTTTGTGAATTGTTTCACTAAAAAATCTTCAAGTGATTGGGGGATAAACATGAAAAAGGTAATTATTGCCGGTGGAACGGGTTTTATTGGTACATACTTTGAAAAAAGATTTAATGATATAGGTTACGACGTCAAAATCATTTCAAGACACCCACATAATATTCAATGGGATGACAAAAAAGCAATTGTAGAAGCATTAGAAGGATCTGAACTATTAATAAACCTTGCTGGGAAGTCAGTTAATTGTAGATATAACGAAAAAAACATGAAAGAAATTATGAGTTCTAGAATAAAAACGACAAATATTCTCGGCAAGTGTATTTTGGATTGTAATAATCCTCCTAAAGTTTGGATGAATTCAAGTACTGCAACCATTTATCGACATGCTGAAGACCGACCTATGACTGAAGAAAATGGAGAAATTGGCACAGGATTTTCTGTAGATGTTGCAACGAATTGGGAAAAAGAATTTTTTAGTTTTAATTTACCAAAAACTAGGAAATTAGCATTGCGAACCGCAATTGTGTTAGGTAAAAACGGTGGTGTGATTATACCATATCGAAATTTAACGAGATTTGGACTTGGTGGCATCCAAGGAAATGGTAAGCAAAAATTTAGTTGGATTCATATTGAGGATTTATTTCAAATCGTTCTTTTTCTTAATAATAGAAATGATCTTGAAGGTGTATTTAATTGTTCTTCCCCCAATCCTGTTAGTAATGCAGAGTTAATGAAATTATTAAGGGAGGAAATGAATGTAAAGATTGGTTTACCTGCACCAAAATGGATGCTGGAAATAGGAGCAGCAGTAATAAGAACGGAAACCGAGTTAGTCTTAAAAAGTCGGTGGGTACTCCCGGAAAAATTAGAGAAAGAAGGATTTATTTTTACATACAATACGTTAGATAAAACATTACGAAATATATTATAAAACTTAAGCGCCTGGTGGATTATACTCCTTCCAAGCGCTTTATTTCTATTTTGCCGTCAAGAACCTCCCTGAATCGCTTACCAATTGCTGTAGCCGTCTATAGAGCCTTCCATTCCAATAAAAGAAATAACTTGTGACTCCGCCGTGCTTCATGATTTTTTTCGCAAGCGTTCTGACATCCTTTTGTTCGTTAACTTTTCTATCAGATAAGTAAACTCCAAGCAGACCACGGTTAATGAGCTTATGAAATTTTTTATCGGGCAAATTTTTCGTATGCTTGTCCGCTTCGTCTAAAAAGTGAATAAAACGATTCAGCATTTGCTCTTTATCCTCATAATAAAAACAAAAGTTTAAGTCTCCTCCTGCGCGATCTTCATCTTGATCAATGAAATAATCGAGCAAGATATGCAACCCTTGTATATAAGGAAAATATCCTTCACGAATCATTTCTGCATGTTTTTCCTCAAAATCATTTCTTAATGCATACGAAATTAAGCAAAAGATCCCAAGAGTAGACCCAGAGCAAGCTGAAAATTCATGCCATCCCATCTCCGGCAATAAATCTTTGTATTCAGCAAACCATTCTTTTAATCGATCTTCACGTTCTTCCCAACAAACATGTTTATGTATTTGCAAATCGCAATAATATTGACATAGTTCAAGAAGAAATGGTTTAACTGCCTCATAATGAGGTACGGTAGCTAAAACATTCTGACATGTTTGAACAAGCTCCGTTAAATAACCGCCGTCTTCTCTCTCTGCACGAAAACGATAATATTGTTTAGGTTCTTCACCAACCGTCAGTGCATCTTTCATAGATTCATGTAATGCAGCAAAATCTTTTGGATCTAGTGATGTACTACGGTCACAAAGATTATCTAAATAGTCACTAATCGTTTGATAAGCAACAATAAATTTTATCGCGGATTGCTTCTCATTATGAGCAGTAAGTGCCATAATAGCTCCACCCTCACAGTGGAAGGTTTTATGTTCAATACTAGCAATTGCTTGCTGCCTTAATTCCAAATCAGGAATAGCAGCCGCACGCTCCTTCCAATACGCTAATTCAGAATGAACAGCAGGCATTATTTTTCGATAAACTTGATTCATTAATGCTATTGGATGCGATGGTAAAGACATCTTCCAATCACCTCATCATCAATGCTCTCTTATTCTTTATATTCATTATATCCTAATTGACGGAGCCTTAATTCTACAAAGCTTTTTGCATAATCAAAAATATGTTCTCTTTCAGGCTCGTTAAAAATTTCATGGTAACAATATTCCCATTCTTTATAATGTTTTTCCGAAATCTTTAACTGATTGAACCAATCCATGACATCCATCTTATTAACAATTTTATCATCTCCACCTTGGAGAACCAATAGAGGCACATTAGGAAACTTTGAAAGTTTTGTAAATGCCATCTTCATCGCCTTTAAAAGTTCACGGTACCATCGAACAGAAACTTTTGTTACATATAGGCTGTCATTTAAAGCTCTTTCCTTAACATCATCATTTCTAGTTACTAGATCGATATCTAAATGGCTACTAACTTTTAACTCAGGAAGTATCCAATTCAGTCCAACAGATAGTGCATTGATTGGAATAGGTGGATACTCTACAAGTCCTAAACATGGAGAAGATAATAAGACTCCATCTATCTTAACATCCATATTTTGAAGAAGTCTAATAACTGTTAGACCACCCATACTATGTCCAAGGAGAAAAATTGGCAAAGCAAAGTTTTTAGCCTCATTTATCCAATTAAGGACTTCTTTTATATATTCATCAAAAGAGTCTACATGGCCACGACTAGATCTAGTTGTAAGGCCCTGTCCTGGCAAATCACCCATAATGACATGAAAACCGTTTAGCCTCCAGTTTTCAATTAGCCAACCATATCTTCCATGATGCTCCATTGCTCCATGGACAATCACAATTACGGCTTTTGGGTCTTGATAAGCTTCCCATTTTCGCACAAAAACCACCTCAAATAATGATACACATATTTTACCCACTTTTTCATACTTAAAAAATTTTCGACAACCATATTGGTCTTTCTGCAAAAATCTATATAATTTGCTACACTAGAATAAGTATATATTGGAAGAGGCGATTACATTTGGCTATTTACCCTTATCATGGAAAAAAACCTGACATCCACCCATCCGTTTTCTTAGCAGACTATTCAACGATTACGGGAGATGTCAAAATTGGCGCGAATTCAAGTGTTTGGTTTAATTGCTCCATTCGCGGTGATGTTGCTCCTACTATTATTGGTGAAAAAGTAAATATTCAGGATAACTCAGTTCTTCATCAAAGTCCAAATAATCCACTCATTATTGAAGATGAAGTAACAATAGGTCATCAAGTAATTTTACATAGCTGCAAAATAAGAAAAAAAGCATTAATTGGAATGGGTTCTATCATTTTAGATGGAGCTGAAATTGGAGAAGGTGCATTTATTGGTGCAGGTAGTTTAGTCCCGCAAGGTAAAATCATTCCCCCTAATTCACTTGCTTTTGGTCGGCCTGCAAAAGTAATTAGAGAATTAACTGATGAAGATGTAAAAGATATGGAACGTATTTCAAGGGAATACGTAGAAAAAGCAAAGTATTACAAATCACTACAAAAAGACTGAAAAAATGTAATTATTTTCCGATGTTATAGAGGAAGGCTATTTTCTAGCGAAAAAGCCCGGAAGGCTATTTTCTAGCGAAAAAGCCCGGAAGGCTATTTTCTGGCGAAATGGACCAGAAAACTGTTTTCTAACGACTAGCAATTATTAAAAAAAGGTGATTGATTAATATGGAAACACTGCAGTTCATATCGATAGCATGTGCTGTCGGTGTATTCATCTTACTATTTATTAAATATAAAAGACATATATTTTTTTCGGGATTTATTTCATTTCTAGTTATCGTAATTTTTGGAGCGACCATTTATTTTTACGGAACAAATAGAACCTATAGTGAAAAAACTGACGATGCTCCACAAAATGTTCAAGCAAGTAAGTCAAAAGAACAACAAGAAAACTTAGCGATTATTAAAATTGAGAATAAAGTTCTGATTAATGCTCCAGTTATTAAGCAATTTCCTGAACTTCCACGCGGATGTGAGGTTACTGCATTGGCAATGCTTTTAGGCAGTGCAGGTGTAGAAGTAGATAAAATGACACTTGCGGATGAAATCAAAAAAGACCCGACACCTCGTACTGTTAAAAATGGGGAAATCCACTTTGGAAACCCGCATAACGGATTCGTAGGCAATATGTATTCTTTCAAAGAACCAGGGCTTGGAGTATACCACGAACCTATTATGGAGCTAGCAAATTCTTATTTACCCAAAAAAATCGTTAATCTAACCGGACAATCTTTTGATGAACTTAAAATTCCACTATCAGATGGCCGTCCTGTCTGGGTTATTATTAATTCTCAATATCGAGAATTAGAAGATTCATATTTTCAAACATGGCACACAAAATCAGGAAAGGTTCGGATCACCATGAAGGAACATTCCGTCCTTATAACTGGTTATGACGATCAATTTGTCTATTTTAATGATCCGTTAACAGGGATAAAAAATAAAAAAGCACCCATAAAAGATTTTGAAAAATCTTGGGTGCAAATGGGCGGCCAGGCGCTCACGTATTCATATTAGTGAGCGTTGGCTGTTTTATATTGATTTTGAAAGTCGTATTGATTTTCCATATAGACAGAATGCCATACCATGAACACGACGACCGTCCAAATTTTACGGCTATAATCCATTTTTCCTTGGCAATGATCTTCAAGCAAATTCAGAACATACTGTTTGTTAATAAGATGGTCTGTATCGCTTTCTTTAATAATATTTTTAACCCAATCGTGCATTTCATTTTTCAGCCAATGACGAATTGGAACAGGGAATCCTAATTTTTTTCGATTTAATACATGATCCGGAACAATTCCTTCAGCCGCTTTCCGAAGTATGTATTTCGTCGTACCTTCCGCTGTTTTTAGACTAGTTGGGATATTGGACGCCACATTAAAGACCTCTTTATCAAGAAAAGGTACTCTGAGCTCTAATGAATGAGCCATTGTCATTTTATCTGCTTTGAGAAGAATATCCCCTCTCATCCACGTGTGTATATCAATATATTGCATTTGGTCCACTGGATCATATCCAACTGTATCAGCATATAAAGGTCTCGTTATATCACGATAATCGATGCTCTCATTATAAAATTTAAGCAAATTTCTTTTTTCTTCTTCTGAATACATTTTAGCATTTCCGATATAGCGTTCTTCCATAGGAGTAAGTCCACGTTCAATAAAGCTTTTCCCTTTCACTCCTTCAGGCAGCACTTTAGCAAGACCACGCAGAAGTGACTTTCCAACAGCAGGAATTTTATTAAACATTTCCAATGATTGTGGTTCTCTATAAATATTGTATCCACCGAATAATTCATCCGCTCCCTCACCAGAAAGAACGACGGTTACATGCTTTCGTGCTTCTCTCGCTACAAAATATAAAGGAACACAAGCTGGGTCAGCAAGTGGATCATCCATATACCACATAATTTTCGGTAGCTCTTTCATATACTCATCTGGAGTAATGACATAGCTGATGTTTTCGACTCCAAGCTTATCAGCTGTTTCTTTTGCCACATCAATTTCACTAAAACCGTCTCGCTCGAATCCAACGGAGAACGTTTTAATGCTCGGATGGAACTGTTTTGCGATGGATGCGATAATGGATGAATCGATTCCACCTGAAAGAAAAGAACCAACTGGAACATCACTGCGCATATGAATATTTACAGAATCAAATAATACGTCTTGAATTTCTTTAATAAATTCTTTTTCAGATTTATTGACTGGATGGAACTGAGCCTTCCAGTAACGAGAAATCTTTAATGGTTCGCCCATTTTTTTTATGAAGTAATGACCTGGCTCTAGTTTTTTAATGCCTTTTGTCATTGAGTCTGGCTCGGGAACGAATTGATATGTCATATATTGCTGTAATGCGTCACGATTTAAGTCGTTGTTCTCAATTGCAAGTAAAATACTCTTTTTCTCTGACGCAAAGTACGTTCGATTATTTTCCTCATAATAGAAAAATGGTTTAATACCAAATGAATCACGAGCACCAAATAGCTGTTGATTCTCTTTATCCCAAATAAGGAAAGCAAACATACCACGAAGCTTTTCAACAGCTTTTTCCTTCAATTGGCTATAAAGAGCAATGATGACTTCTGTATCTGAAGCTGTTTCGAAAGATAATCCTTCTTTTACAAGTTCATCACGTAGTTCTACAAAATTATATACTTCACCATTAAAAATAATCCAATAACGTTCATTTTCATATGATAATGGTTGTTTGCCACTTTCAATATCGATGATACTAAGCCTGCGAAAACCGAATTGTATATGTTCATCTGTAAAATATCCTTCATCGTCCGGTCCACGATGAGTGATTATTTGATTCATTTGTTTAAATAATTCTTGATCAGATTCGCGGTATTCCATTGCCTGATCATGAACGCAACCGATAAAACCACACATTTCCTTGTCACCTACTCTGTTATATTTCAAGCGCAATTTCTAGCATCAATGCGTTGCATACTTGTTAATACTATCATTATTTTATCAGTTTTTGCAGTAATATTTACAAAAAAAAGAGCCGTATTTTTTATACAGCCCTATTTTACCCAATTATTATGTTATTGCTGTGCCGATTTTCTAATGGCTTCAGCTTTATCTGTTCTCTCCCAAGGCAAGTCTAAATCAGTACGACCGAAATGACCATAAGCAGCTGTCTGCTTGTAAATCGGACGGCGAAGATCTAGCATCCGAATAATTCCAGCAGGTCTTAGATCAAAATTCTTTCTAATCGCTCCGACTAATACTTCTTCAGAAACGGTTCCAGTGCCAAATGTATCAACTGAAATAGAGACAGGCTGAGCAACACCAATTGCATATGCAAGCTGAACTTCACAACGATCTGCAAGGCCAGATGCTACAATGTTTTTCGCGACATACCGAGCAGCATATGCAGCAGATCGGTCAACTTTTGTAGGGTCTTTTCCTGAGAAAGCTCCTCCGCCATGACGTGCATATCCACCGTACGTATCAACAATGATTTTTCTGCCAGTTAATCCAGCGTCACCTTGAGGACCACCAATAACAAAGCGGCCTGTTGGATTAATAAAATATTTCGTCTCGTCATCAATCAAATCCGCAGGAACAACATGTGAAATTACAAATTCTTTAATATCATTTTGTATTTGTTCTAACGTAATATCAGGATTATGTTGGGTTGAAATAACAATCGTATCAATTCGAACCGGATTGTTATGTTCATCATATTCAACTGTCACTTGCGTTTTTCCATCTGGGCGTAAGTATGATAATATTTCTTCCTTACGCACTTCAGACAATCTTCTAGACAATTTGTGAGCCAATGAAATTGGAAGCGGCATGAGTTCTTTCGTTTCATTACATGCGTATCCGAACATCAGCCCTTGATCTCCTGCTCCTATTGCTTCGATTTCTTCCTCAGACATTGAACCTTCACGAGCTTCAAGAGCTTGGTTAACTCCAGCTGCAATATCAGGTGATTGTTCGTCTATTGAAGTAATAACTGCACAGGTTTCTGCATCAAAACCATATTTCGCACGAATATATCCTACCTCTTTTATTGTATCTCGCACAATTTTGGGTATATCAACATAGGTAGAAGTTGTAATTTCTCCAGCAACTAGTACAAGACCAGTAGTGACTGATGTTTCACAAGCAACACGTGCATTTGGATCATTTGTTAAAATGGCGTCTAAAATAGAATCCGAAATTTGATCACAAATTTTATCAGGATGCCCTTCTGTTACAGATTCAGATGTAAATAAATGGCGTGTTTTAGACAAAATGTTTCCTCCTTTTATCAGTATGGTTTCCTTATATAAGTAACGGTACTCAATTCCTTAATGATTAAAGAGGTCGTAATGATGAAAAGGCATTAAATCACCTTAAAATAAGAAAAACCTTTCCTATTTTATACATTGAGGAAAGGTTTTGTTATCATCCGAGCCTTTCACTCTTATCGCCCAAGGCAAATGCCCTGCAACAGGTTAGCACCTTGCTTCCTAATTGTCAGTAGGTTGCTGGGTTTCATAGGGCCTGTACCCTCCACCATCTCAGGATAAGAGTATCCGTTCAATCTAAAATAATAGCGCAATGAGTGAGACATTGTCAAATAAGATAAACATCTTTGTTTAACAGAGGACTATAGCCAGTAGTCAAATCAAAAAAAGGTAAAATAGTCCAAATATTATGTACCCCAATCTATCCTGTTAAAGCTATTTTGTGTAAATCTTTCGCTAAATTGCATTAGTTTTTGCATTTTTTCTTAGCTAAGCTTTTAAAGTTTAAATACCCTACAAGTAAAGTATCAAACTCCAATTATTAGACTGATTTAAAGTAACAGTATAGAAGGGCCTAGTTTTTATCGTTTCCTGATAGCAGACTCTCGTCTCTAGGAACATTAAGGAATTTAGACCAGAGAGATAGGGATATAAAGCTATGTGTTGTGTTCTTATCTATTTATTTCAGATATGCGAACACGATTCAGACTGGATACATTTCTCCAGTCATTTCAGCCTCTAATAAGAAATGATGAATGATAGTTGGTCCTTGTCACACATCGCAAACCCACCCTACATATGCTATTTTCATTCACTATAGGAGGATTTATCTAATTACTTGAATGTAAAGCCACAAGTTGATACAAAATGGTGGTTGTTTCATTTTCCCATTCTACTTTTTTTATTATTGCAGTAGCATGGTAATCGCTCTCTTTTGAATGTCGAACTTCGATAGGAATATCAATTGGGTATAGTCTATAACCATTTTTCTCGAGAGTGAAAAAATTATCCTTTTGCCTTTTTTCCTTTCCTTTCGTCACGATCATAGTGTTCATTTCAAACGGCATTCCCATTCTTGATTCCCCCTTATCCTTTCCACTTATTATATATCACATCTTTGCTTTTTCATCCAAAGACATAGGTCTCGAACTACTTCTCGATTAATAGCAGGTGGAA
This sequence comes from Lederbergia wuyishanensis, assembly GCF_022900255.1. Taxonomy (GTDB): domain Bacteria; phylum Bacillota; class Bacilli; order Bacillales; family Bacillaceae_C; genus Lederbergia; species Lederbergia wuyishanensis. The sequence continues at coordinate 18,018 of NZ_JALIRM010000015.1, read as the reverse complement.
AATAATGAGTAAAGTTTTTAAAATACCACGCTTCTACTTGCATTCCAAGCGATTGAAGCCTTTTTTCAAGACGCCTTGCATGTTCAACCGATACGTTATTATCAAGTTCACCGTGAATGATTAGAACAGGAGGTTTCAATTTTTCCAATTCATATAGCGGTGTTCGGGATTCATATTCATCTGGCTCCGTTTTAGGTGAACCTCCAATGACCCGTTTCATCATTCTTCTCATATCTTTTCTTTCCACATATGTAAGTGAAAGATCCGACACTCCTCCCCACGTTACTATAGATGCAGCCTCAGGAAATTGGATAGCTGTAAAAAGTGCCATTACGCCGCCTCTAGAAAATCCAAAAATATGAACCCTGTTTTCTTGAACATTTGGGAGGTTTTTTAATAATGTAAATGCGGAAAATGCATCATGTCGATCATCACCAGCAAAATCCTCATTCCCTTCTCCCCCACGATTACCTCGATAAAATGGTGCAAATACAACAAATCCTTCTGAAGCAAATTGAGCAATTCTTGCTGGTCTTACCATCCCTACATTCTTTATTCCACCTCGCAAATAAAGAAATCCCTCATATATCCCTTTCTCTATTGGTTCAGCAATTAAACCTTTTACTTTTAAGCCTTGAGACATATAAGTGACTAAAAAAAGTCGGACAAGCGGGCTTGGAGATGGGAAATGCTGTTTATCGATAATAGTTCCATCCATATAACATTCATCCTTCATTAATAATATCTATTTTTTTAGCCGTATAAATACTCATCAACACTCAAACTGCAATCCTTTTTGTGACATTTCTAATTCAATTGTTTGTTTTGGAAAAGCTCTTCTTCTTTTATTATAGGCTATCACACATTTTCGCCCAATTCATACTATATGTTAGCCCAGATTATTTCAAGGAGGATTGCAAGATGAAGACATGGTTTAAAACAGGAATTGCAGTTATTATATCCACATTTATGCTTATTGCTATGACAGCCTGCTCACAGAAAGAAAGTAAAGTAAGAGTTGCAGAAGTAACTAGATCTATATTTTACACGCCACAATATGTTGCTATTGAAAAAGGATTTTTTAAAGAGGAAGGTCTTGATGTTGAACTAACTACAGCTTGGGGCGGAGATAAAACAATGACAGCCTTGCTCGCAGACGGGGCTGATATTGCACTTGTTGGGTCAGAAACTTCCATTTATGTATATGCGCAAGGGGCGTCTGATCCAGTCATTAATTTCGCTGGATTAACTCGAACAGATGGAACTTTCTTAGTATCACGTGAAAAAATTGATAATTTTAATTGGGATATGCTGAAAGGATCTACATTTTTAGGACAGCGTAAAGGCGGAATGCCACAAATGGTCGGAGAATTCGTCTTAAAAAAACATAACATCGATCCGCATGCTGATTTGGAGCTAATCCAGAATATTGAATTTGCGAATATTGCAAGTGCCTTCGGCTCCGGCACGGGCGACTTTGTTCAGCTTTTTGAACCAACTGCTTCTATTTTCGAAAAAGAAGGAAAAGGTCATATCGTTGCTTCTTTTGGTGAAGAGTCAGGCGAGGTTCCTTACACATCCTTTATGGCTAAAGAAAGCTATATCAAGAAAAATGAAGAGATCGTAGAAAAGTTTGTTCGTGCTCTCTATAAAGCTCAACAATGGGTCGATGAAAATAGCTCGAAAGATATTGCTAAAGTAGTACAGCCATTTTTCGAGGATTCTGATCTTGAAACACTAGAAGTTGTAGTAGACCGCTACAAGAACCAGGGATCTTTTGCAAAAGAAATGAAAATATCAAAAGAAAGTTGGGACAATTTACAAGCAATTATGGAAGAAGCTGGTGAGCTTCCTGAAAAAGTTGATTACGAAAAGCTTGTAAATACACAGATAGTAGATAAAGTAATGAAAAAATAAAGGAGGGCTTTAACGATGAGTTTTCTAGAAGTTAAAAATGTCGCCCACTTTTATTTTACTCCCTCCACTGCTACAAAAGCTTTGGAGGACATTTCCTTCTCAATTGATGAAGGTGAGTTTATATCACTTCTTGGACCGAGCGGCTGTGGGAAGACGACAATGTTATCAATTTTGGCCGGTCTATTTCCTCCAACTAGCGGCAGTGTAACGATTGATCACGAATCTCCGGATGCTAATTCTAATTTAATCGGCTATATGCTCCAACAAGATTATTTATTTCCATGGAAAACAATTGAAGAAAATATTTTTTTAGGGTTAAAACTAAAAGGGCGACTGACGGAAGAAACGAAAAAAAAAGCACTTCTATTTTTAAAGCAAATTGGGTTGGAAGGTGTTGAGAAGCAATTTCCCAGACAGCTTTCAGGAGGAATGAGGCAACGTGCTGCTCTAGCTAGGACAATGGCTGTAAATCCCAAGCTTTTGTTATTAGATGAACCTTTCTCAGCCTTAGACTACCAGACAAAATTAAAGCTTGAAGATTTAGTATTTGAGACGTTAAAAGTGTATAAAAAAACGGCAGTCCTCGTAACTCACGATATTGGTGAAGCCATTTCTATGAGTGATCGAATCCTACTTTTTTCAGCAAAGCCTGGCCGAATTTATAAAATATTTGATGTTCCTAAGGAAATTCGAGACGTCACTCCATTTGAAGTTCGCAGTAAAGAAACTTATAACGAAATATTTCATACGATTTGGAAGGAGCTGGAGAGTCTTGAACAAAATAACTGATCCGAATCTCCTTCATTCGAAATATAAACAAAAACTCGCCACGGATAAAAAATGGGTGTTATTTTACCAGTTCTTAATCTTCATTGGCTTTTTTTCCTTATGGGAAATGGCAAGTAGACTCCACTGGGTAGATCCTCTCATTTTCAGTTACCCTTCGAAGGTGGCAAGTCTCTTATTCGAAAAGACGGCCGATTCAACTTTATTTACACATCTTGGTGCCACCGTTTTTGAAACATTGTTAGGATTTTTAATCGGAACAGTGCTTGGTACGATTCTTGCAGCCATTTTATGGTGGTCTCCATTTTTATCAAAAGTACTCGACCCCTACCTTGTCATTTTAAATGCAATGCCGAAAGTCGCACTTGGACCCATTTTAATCGTAGGACTCGGTCCAGGATTCACTTCCATCATCGCAATGGGTGCCATTATTTCAGTTATCATCACAACGATTGTTGTCTATACTTCATTTCGTGAAGTAGATGATAATTATCTTAAGGTATTAAGAACATTTGGTGCCTCAAGAAGACAACTCTTTCAAGAAGCTATTTTACCCGCTTCTTTTCCAACGATTATTTCTACTCTAAAAGTAAATGTGGGCTTATCGTGGGTAGGAGTTATCGTCGGAGAGTTCCTTGTTTCAAAAAAAGGGCTTGGATATATGATTATTTATGGTTTCCAAGTATTTAATTTCACACTTGTAATGCTTTCCCTTCTACTCATAGCTATTTTTGCCACGATCATGTATAAAGTTGTCGAGTGGCTTGAAAAAAAATTAATTAAAGATGTAGGAGAATGATGGTGGCTGTCTCAAACGAGGCAGTCTCAATATTTCTCTTTTATTTTTCTAATAGCAATGGAAACAACCTTGTCCTTCATAATAAAACTAAACTCTGGATTCATTAATTCATTGATAAGTTCTCCTTCTTTTAAAACGGGTCCATTTGTTTCCATAAAATGTTCTTTATTATCCAAAGTAAAAATATCTGTGTAAAAAACCGCTTTTACAAAAGGACCATTTCGTAAATCTTCAACGTAGTACTCACCTATGAATTCCAATGTATCCACAACTCCGCCAGTTTCTTCATAAACTTCTCTTATAGCTGCTTCTTCCACCGTTTCCCCTGCTTCTAATTTACCACCTGGAAATTCCAAACCCCGAATAGGGTGTTCCGTAAGAAGCCAATTCTCTTTATAGCGTGATACTACTAATACATGACGCGTCTTTATCGGAAAAGAATCTTTTTCAAACGAAAATATGACTTTATTTCCATTTGCATCAAAAAATTGCAACAAAAAAATCACTCCTCATTCTCACTATACGATACCGTTTCTTAAGAGAAAAGAGGAGTATATTTTTTTTCTAATAGTTGCACCTTTATAAGCTGTTAATCCTAAGATGATTATTATGAAGTTCTCTACTTTTTAAAAAGGCATTTCCGCTTTAATTATTCACTTGTAAAATCATTTAAGATTCCCATACTTTTAATATGATTTCTTGCTTCTTCATCTCCAAGTTGATGAACCATTTCATACACTTTTATTAAATTCTCATCATGGATATCATTTGTGGAATCATTATGATATTCAACATAAGGAACATGCGCTCTTAAGAAGTCATACATACTATTCTCTTGGTTATTATCAAAGTACATTCTTAAGCGTGTTATTTCATCATCTGTTGCTTGAATTTTAAATTCCCATGGAGAGGCATTGGGGACCGACATAATCTCACCTGCACCAACAGATATATAATAAGTTTTTTTGTTTTCCAAGTATTGTCCCTCCTCATTTACTAAAGCTCTTTTTTCAAACATTATTGCTAATTAAAGTTTTAACAATAAGAAAATTTTCGGTTCTCTAAAGAAAATAATTCAACTGCAAAAAGTTTTAGTAACTTTATACGACATTAAGGATAAAAATTAAGTATAAAGCCGGATTTTGAGATTTTACAAAAACAATAAACATTTAGATAACAGCCTTTACTTAATTTGCTATGCATATTTTGCCGCACACAGACCCAATTTATTCTTAATAGGAATTCTCCATTTTTTTGATTGTATTAATAATAATGCGGGTATATAAAAATATGGGTTGCTAGAAACACACAGTTATGGCATGATAATCTTTGATAAAAGAGGTGACTTACATGAAATTGGTGGACGAATTATTCGCCATGTATCGTAATAAAATTACAGACGATGAAGAAGATTTAGACATGATTACATTTGCGGTTCTAGAACATTACAATCGCAATGAATTATTAGATATCGTAAAAGATATGGACCAGCATGAACTCCAATACTTTATTCGTTTATACTTATTGGAAACACTTAAAGGGAAATTTGCCCAGCTAGATGGAACACATTACAATAACTCTAGACACTTACATTGATACATAAGTAATAAAAAACTTGGCTATTTGCCAAGTTTTCTTATTTTCCCAAATATGCTTTTAACATCCAATTATGTTTTTCTAAGCCTTGATGAATTGTGATTAGCATGTCTCCTGTCGAATCATCACCCATATTGTTTGCAACTTTAATCCCCTCTTTTAATTCAGTTAATAGGATCGAAAAATCATCGATTAGGGAATGAATCATTTGATTTGCATCTTCATTACCTTCCGCTTCACCTATACTTGCAATCTCTAGAGCATCTTTTAAAGTTGCAATTGGATTACCCTCTAGAGCAAGAATTCTTTCGGCAAGTTCATCAATATGAGAGTCCGCTTCATTATACAATTCCTCGAACTTTTCATGAAGGGCAAAGAAATTTTGACCTTTTACATACCAATGGAAATTATGTAGCTTCATATAAAGAACTGTCCAATTCGCTACTTGCTTATTAACTATTTGAACTAATTGATCAGTATCTGACATATTCATCACTCCTTCTTTAAAGAATTTACCCTACCTGTCCCAATTGCAAACAAAAGTATTTTCCCCTTACCTTTATGTAAATATGCTAAAATGAACTATATCCTTCCTGAAAGAAGCGATCATATTGAAAAAATTATTAATCATTTTTATACGATTTTATCAAAAGGTCATATCACCTTTAAAGCCGCCGACTTGCCGATTCTATCCAACATGCTCGCATTATGGAATCGAAGCAATTCAACGTTTTGGTGCGTTACGTGGGGGCTTTTTGACAATAAAAAGAATATTAAAATGCCATCCTTTCCATCCAGGGGGAATCGATCCGGTTCCTGAAAAAAAGAAATAACGATTGTCAGAAGTGGAAAAGTTTTGCTATTTAATGATACATTTCCTCTCATAACATTCATCACTTAACCCAAACTATTGTTGTATCTTATTCTGAAAAGGAGTGATACAGATGGCTAAGGATGTTTTATGTGAAGTAGAAAATTGTCATTTCTGGGCTAAGGGGAATCTTTGTTCTGCAAATCAAATCTATGTGGTCAGCAACACTGGAAAAAAAGCAGAAACAGAGCAAGAAACAGATTGTCAAACGTTTAAACAAAAATAATAAAAGGGAAGGCGAGTATATTAAACTCCCTTCCCTTTAACAAATTCTTCATTGTATATCGTGACTTCCTTTAATCTTTTTCGATTAATCGAAAATCCGATTCCAACTTCAGCAGGTACTGAAATTACACCATTTTTCACCTCAACAAAAGGCTCAATGATATCTTCTTCCCAATAATGATTCGAGGATACTATATCACCAGGTATCGTAAATCCTTCTAATGTAGCAAGAGCAATATTATGTGCGCGAGAAACTCCAAATTCAATCATTCCTCCACACCAAATTTGAATCTGGTGTTTTACACATAAATCGTGAATACGCCTGGCATTTTCCAAGCCGCCAACACGCCCCATTTTAATATTAATGATTTTACAGCTTTCAAGCTGAATAGCACTATACGCATCATGATAACTTGTTATACTCTCATCTAAACATATAGGAGTAGCAATTTGTCTTTGCAAAGTAGCATGATCCACCATATCAGTTACAGAAAGGGGTTGTTCAATCATTAATAACTGGAATTCATCTAATACTTTCAATCGCCCTACATCATTAAGTGTATATGCAGAATTTGCATCAGCCATAAGTGGAATATGGGGATATTCCTTTCTAATAGCTCTTAAGAAATCTATATCATTCGCAGGACTAATTTTCACTTTGATTCTTTGGTAACCTTGTTCTTGAAAATACTCAATTTGTTTTAAAGCCTCTTCTTCATTTTGTGTTGCTACAACAGCACCCGTTCGAATTTCACTACGACTACCACCAAGTAAAATTGAAAGAGGGATACCTTGCTTTTTAGCGTATAAATCCCAAATAGCAGTCTCTATTCCTGACTTAGCCATTTCGTTTCTTCGTATTGAATCAAATATGCTGGAGATTCCTGCTGGATGATTTATTTTCTCGGTAAAAAGTTTTGGAATTAAAAAATCCTTCATCATATGCAACACAGTTTGAGTTGTTTCCTCTGTGTACCAAGGGGAGGAAAATGCAACAGCTTCTCCTAATCCGGAAACACCGTCGCGATCCATCACTTCGATAATAATTGATTGTCTTTTTTTCACAGTACCCAGATGGGTAAAAAATGGCAGTTTTAATGGCATTTCAATAACTGATAAGTTAACACGATTAATATGTAGCATTTATTCTCTTCCTTCAATCAAAAGCCGTAATTTATCACGTACTAATTTATTCGAGGCGTTTCGAGGTAATTCCTTTACTTGTATAATCCGTTTTGGAATTTTATAAGATGCTAACCGTGCCTGGCAAAATTGGAGTAGTTCCTCCTCTGAAACATTCTGCCCAACGATAAATGCATACGCTACTTGTCCCCATGTTGAATCACTTATTCCTGTCACCCCTGCTTCATCGACGGCATCATGTGCCATAAGCACAGCTTCGATTTCAGCAGGATACACATTTTCCCCACCAGAAATGATTAAATCAGAGCGACGATCTTGAACATATAAGAATCCATCTTCATCTAAATAACCAAGATCCCCAGTTAAAAACCAACCGTCATGAAATGATTGTTTACGATTTAAATATCCCGGTGTAATATTTGGACCTTTTAAGGATATTTCTCCCGTTTCACGGGCATTAGCTTCTGTTCCATCCGTTCTTACGATTTTTATTTGAGCTGGAAATAGTGGCTTTCCAGCAGAACCAAGCTTAACGAAACTATCCTCCGGTGATAAAGTAACGATTTGCGATGAAGTTTCCGTCATCCCATACGTTTGAAAAACAGGAATCTTCTTCAAGGCACATTTTTCTAAAAGTGGTAGTGGTGCCGGACCTCCTCCAATCAACATGCAACGGAAGTTTTCATGATACGTCTCATCTTTTAAAACGGTTAGCATTCTATTCAAGATAACTGTAACGACTGACATAATCGTTATTTTTCCGCTTTGCAACAAGGAATTAGCCTGTTTTTCATTAAATTCTTCCATTAAGAAAACGGGTATTCCGTATATTACACTTCTCATCAATATAGAAAGACCGCTTATATGAAAAATTGGAACTGTACAAAGCCATGCATCATTTGCTTGTAATCCCAGATTCAATGATGAACCTGTAGAACTCCACCAATGGTTTCCATATGTTTGTAGAACACCTTTTGGTTTTCCGGTTGTTCCAGATGTATACATAATTGAGCATATTTCATCTAAATTAAACTCATTTCGTATATTGACTGAATATTTTTCAGACATTGTAAGATTTTCAATAGAACACGTTTTAAGTTGAGAGCATAATTTTTCAAGGTCTTTCACACTTGAATCAAAATCATGATCATAAAATAAAACTGTTGTTTCACTATCTTTAATCTGATAGCTTAACTCAGATGCTGTAAGGCGACTATTAAGAAAAACAATTTCTGCTCCAATCATTTGTAATGCATGGATAAGAAACACAGTTGAAGGACGATTTTTCACCAGAATAGCGACCCTTGAATGCTGGGTCACAGAATATCCAGCCACCTTCATTGCAAGATTATGAACAGTATCCTTCAATTCCTGAAAAGTCCACGTTTGACCATTAAAAACAAGAGCTGTCCGGTTCGGTGTCAAATAGGATCTTTGCAATAACCAATTTGGAATCAATTCTCCCATGGCGTGAAGTTCCTCCTAAAAACTAAATAAGAGCCTGAATGGTAAATTCCATCAGGCTTGGGAAAAATATTAAGGGAATCTTGGGAATTGCCCGAAGTCCGGTTTGCGCTTTTCTTTAAATGCATCGCGACCTTCTTTTGCTTCATCTGTTGTATAGTAAAGAAGCGTAGCATCTCCAGCCAATTGTTGAAGTCCTGCTAAACCGTCTGTATCAGCATTAAATGCGGCCTTTAAGAAGCGCAATGCAGTTGGGCTCTTTTCAAGCATTTCTTCACACCATTTAACGGTTTCTTCTTCCAATTGTTCTAACGGAACTACCGTATTAACTAGCCCCATATCAAGTGCTTCCTGTGCATTATATTGACGGCACAAGAACCAAATTTCTTTCGCTTTTTTATGGCCAACAATACGAGCCAAATAGCCGGAACCATATCCAGCATCGAAGCTTCCTACTTTCGGTCCTGTTTGTCCAAAAATAGCGTTATCTGCAGCAATCGTTAAATCACAGACGACATGAAGAACATGCCCCCCTCCAATTGCGTAACCTGCAACCATAGCAACAACTGGTTTTGGAATAACTCTTATTAGCCTTTGTAAGTCAAGAACGTTTAAACGAGGGATATTATCCTCGCCAACATACCCTCCATGACCGCGCACTTTTTGATCCCCACCAGAACAGAATGCTTTTCCACCTGTCCCTGTTAAAACAATAACGCCGACTTTTTCGTCATCACGTGCATATGCAAAAGCATCGATTAATTCCATAACCGTTTTCGGTCTAAATGCATTATGTACCTCTGGGCGATTTATGGATATTTTCGCTATCCCATTATAAGTTTCATATAAAATGTCTTCATATTCTCTTTCCTGTGTCCAATTAAATGCCATCTATTTTTCCTCCTTTATTAAATTTTGCACAAAAACTCCTTCACTATTGTACCAAACTTTTCAGGATCCTCCACATGAATTGCATGTCCTACCCCATTTACTTCGATAAGATCTGTGTTGGGTATTAGACTTTGCATTTCTTTCGATATACCGCAAAATTTCTGATCCTGCTCACCACATAGTAATAACACAGGTATCTCCAATGTAGTAAGTGCATCCCACCAAGAAGATTGAGCTCCTGTTCCCATTCCTCGTAAACTATTTACCAATCCAATCGAACTATTTGAAAGTCTTTGTTTTCTTATTTGCGCTAGGACTGATTTATCCAATCTTTTCTGTGTTTCAAACAACGAAATATTTTCCCAGTAATTAACAAAGTCTTCGATACCATTTTGTAAAATCATTTGACTAAGCCGTTCATCAGCTTGTACACGTAATCTACGCTCTTCATCCGTTCTTAATCCTGGCGAGGCACTTTCAAGAATGAGACTATTCACGGACTCAGGATAGAGAAATGCAAAACTTAGAGCAAGCCTTCCTCCCATCGAATAACCGAGGAAATGTGCTTTACTTATCGAAAGATGGTTCATAATAGTTTTTATTTGAAAAGAGACCTTTTCCATTGTATATTTGCTTACATCTACCGGTGAAGAAGTTTTTCCGTGGCCAATAATATCTATTGAAATAACTTGAAAGGAGTCATTTAAATATTGTTTTATTGAATTCCAAGTTGAACAATCACCCGTAAACCCATGGAAAAGAAAAAGCGGTTCTCCATTTCCAGAAACCTCGTAATAATAATCTATTCCATCCACGGTTACAATCATTTTTCAACATCCTGAAGTATTAAATATATTTCCTGGGAAACCTTTTCCCACATTTCACGATGAGAGGACAAATTTCTTTCACGGTCTGTCGGAATCTCTATAACGTTTAAACCTTCATAACTAACTGAATCTAAAATAGCCATTTTTAAGCCTTCCCAGTCAAATATTTTTGTATATTGACCGTGGTACATTTGAACTGCATGTTCATAATTTAAACCAGTAGGGGTCCCAAATAAAACCTCAAAATGCTTCGGCTCGCCAAATTGTGGCAGATAGGAGAAGATTCCCCCACCATCATTATTAAGCAAGATGATGGTAATGTTCAATTTATGCAATTTTGCCATCAGTAAGCCATTCAGATCATGGAAAAAAGAAAGATCACCAATCACTAAAAAAAGAGGTCGTTTATAGACGGCTGCACCTAAAGCGGTAGATACCACACCATCAATCCCATTAGCACCTCGGTTAGCCATAACCGAAATATTTTTATTATTTTTATGGAAAAAAGTATCTATATCCCTAATCGGCATACTATTTCCAACAAAAACGGTACTATCGACAGGAAGAAGATTAACTAGTTCAAAGACTGCTTTTCCTTCTTCAAGCTCTTCCACTAATTGCATATGCTTTCTGATCGTACTTTTTGCCACTTCATCCATTTTCAACCATTTTGAAAGCCATGAAGATGAAGTTTTCTCCTGAATCAATGTAGCAAGTTCATTACAAAATGCTTTTTCGTCGCAATGTATCATCGTTGTTCCAACATAATTAGGGTCTCTCCAGTGTGACCCACTATCCACAACAATTTGCTCAATATCATTTAAGCTTTTCATGTAAAGTGAAAGAGACTTGGATACAGTTGTTCCTCCAAAACGAATAATCAATTCCGGTTTGAGGGTAGCAACTGCATTTTTGACTCTTAAGATAGCATCATAACTATCAATAACTGTCGTCTCTAATATAGAACTACTTCTAAGTTGGGATAGTGGATCAGCTAAAATCGGAAACTTAAGCTTTTTAGCTAATGTAGTGACAGCTTCATTAAAGCCAGGTTCTTCTATCTGACCGCAAATGATTAAACCTCTTTCAATTCCTTGCAATTGTTCAGCGTATTTCTTTAATTTTTCATACGGCAGAAAAAGGATTCCTTCTTCAATTGAAATTGATGCTTCATCTTCAAATGGATAAGGATCAAGTGTTGGTAGTAGCGGCTCCCTAAAAGGAAAATTCAAATGAACAGGTCCTTTGCTTTGAACCATTGCTTCTTTCACTGCTCTAATCGCAGTCGTTTTAGCATATCTAAGCTGTTCAACACCTGATTCAGGCAAAGCCATCTCAGCAAACCATTTAACATGGCTTCCATATAAATGAAGCTGATCAATCGCTTGTGGAGCACCAACATCACGTAGCTCGTGAGGACGATCAGCTGTCATCACAATCAGAGGAACACCGGATAGACTTGCCTCTATAATAGCAGGATAATAATTCGCCGTTGCCGTTCCCGAAGTACAAAGTAAACCAACTGGATCCCCCGATGCTTTTGCAAGACCCAAAGCGAAAAACGCAGCTGAGCGTTCATCTACATTCATATACACGTTTACGTCACGATGTTCTGAAAACATTAATGCCAATGGAGTCGAGCGTGAGCCTGGGCTAATAACCACATCCTTAATACCCGCTTGGACAAGACCAGTAATAAATGCAGCAAGATATTTTGTGAGCGCTTCTTGATGATTCATAGAATTTCTCCTCCGGTTGCCTTTAGCATTGGTTGAAACTTTATTCTTGTCTCTTTCAATTCTTCCTCCGAAACAGAATCAGATACTAAGCCACATCCTGCATATAAATATGCTTTATCCCTATTTATAAGGCCTGAACGGATGCCTACAGCAAATTCTCCATTCCCTTTATAATCAGTCCATCCAATGGGACCAGCATAAAACCCTCTATCCATATGTTCTTTTTCACGAATAATACTAAGTGCTGCTTTTGTTGGAACTCCTCCTAGAGCGGGAGTTGGATGTAAGTTTTCAACAACGTTCAATATTGAAAAATCCTCATTTGCTTTTCCTCTTACTGGAGTATACAAATGCTGAATGTCTGGCATTTTCATCAATACTGGTTCAGCAGGAATGTTGATGTCAGTGCAATAAGGCCTTAAAGCATCTTCGATCATAGAAACGACTAACTCATGCTCAAATAAGTTTTTATGATCATGTAAAAGCATTTCACCAAGCTTTTGATCTTCTATTATGTCTTTCCCGCGCCCAATAGACCCTGCTAAACAAGTAGATAATACGTCATGATCTATTTTTTTTATAAGCCTCTCTGGGGATGCACCAAGGAAACAATAATCCCCAACTTCCAAAGCAAAGACGAAACTATCCGGTTGCTGTTCAAGTAACTTTTTTATTATATAAGATGGTTGGGCACTCTCTTCAAATTCGAGCAATAGTTTTCGAGCAAAGACAACTTTTTTTGTATCAGTTGTTTTTAAAATATTCACGATTTCGTCAACTGAACGTATCCATTTGTCTGGCGCAATCTCTATACTATTTTTTATTTTTATTGGATTCTCTTTCAACAATTTCTCATCGTTCTTTAATTGCTGTACTAGCTTGTTCGCTTCTTCACGCAATGATTCAGCAGACACAGTATTATTAGAAAATGCATTAATAGTTAAGTAAGTTTGATTCTCCGTAACGGTTAACATATACGATGGCAAGTATAATATGGAATGCCCAAAAGCCTCCCATTCATCCTCAATTTCACTATAAGGATCAAAAGAAAAGCCCCCAAATAGTAACGGTCCTGTCCCTGGAACTCTTGCTGGATTTTCAATATTTGCATCCTTAAGGAGTTGATTCCATTTCGTATGTGAATCTTGAAATCTTTCCTCCGCATCATCGACTGAAATAGTGGCTGCAATTCCTAATCCGACAGTCCACAATTGTTCATCCGAGCTTTTCCAAAAAAACCTTTTTCCATGGAATGTAGAGGATTGGTAAGTAAAAAACTCAACAGGATCATAAAAATCTATTGGCTGGGTGTAACTAAAAAGTTTGCTTTTCTTATGATTCTGTTCCTTATATAAATCATTTTCGAAGCTCGTCTGTAAGAATATTTTTGTCAACGTAATCTCTCTCCTAAAGCCAAAAACTTAAGCATCCTACGGCCAAGTTTTTTAATACAATAAGTGATAAAATAACTATAAGTAAATGAAGACCTTGTTTTAGGTTTCACTATTTAATACTAAAGCCATCATTTTGCATAAATTGACGCTTATAATAGTTCTAAATGTAGTATTACAAAATCTGCATTTTAACTTTTTCACTACTATATTATATATGAATATCATTGGTAAATGTAGCAATCATACTTATGGAAAAGATTTCTCGCAAATTCCCTTATTAAATGGATTGACACAAGCCCACTCATTTCCTACACTTTAATAGGTGAATAAGATTCCTATTATGTTTTTAGTTTTATTTGTATTATGTAAAGGGAGAGACAAATAATGAATATACAGAAAGAATCTCTAATATCTGCAGATACAGGTTGGAGAATATGGTGGCAGTTAAGTAGACCACATACATTGACTGCTGCATTTGTTCCAGTATTATTAGGTACAGCATTAGCAATAAAAAGTGTACCCATTCATATTCCTTTATTCGTTGCTATGCTTGTCGCAAGCTTACTCATACAAACAGCAACAAATATGTTTAATGAGTACTTTGATTACGCTAGAGGGCTTGATAACGAATCCTCGGTCGGTATTGGGGGTGCGATTGTACGAAACGGTGTAAAACCCAAAACTGTTTTACGCCTTGGTTTTCTTCTTTTTGGAATATCGCTCATATTAGGTATTTATATATCAATGAGTAGCAGCTGGTGGATTGCAGTAATTGGACTAATTTCCATGGCCGTAGGATATTTTTATACAGGTGGACCTAAACCGATTGCCTACACTCCATTCGGAGAGTTAATGTCTGGCTTTTTCATGGGTGTAGTCATCATTCAAATTTCTTATTTCATACAGACTGGCTATATTTCAAAAATCAGTATACTTGTATCTATCCCAGTGTCTATATTAATTGGAAGTATTATGCTAGCAAATAATATTCGTGATTTAGATGGGGATCAGGAAAATGGTCGTAAAACACTAGCAATCATTATTGGAAGAAAAAATGCAATTGTACTTCTAGCAGCTATGTTTATTGTGTCATACAGCTGGATTATCTTTTTAATATTTTTTACAGAAACATCGTTTTGGTTATTAATTACATTTATCAGTATCCCAAAAGCTCTGAAAGCTGTAAAAGGATTTATTGGAAAAACAGAACCTATTCAAATGATGCCCGCAATGAAAGCAACAGCTCAAACAAATACTATATTTGGCTTTCTAATGGCAATCGGACTTTTCATAAGCTACTTTTCTTAATCAGCACTTGTCTTTATGGCAAGTGTTTTTTTGTGTATTCTGTTCTTCATTTGTAATAAGCATCGTTTATAATCAATCATTTAGCAATTAGCACATTGCCCTGCTGTATTAAACGTATTACTTATGTTTATTATTTTGTAATAAAAGGAAACTATAAGGAAATGGTTGTTTACAAACAATAGGTTCATACTACAAATGAATCGAAAATAAAGGATGGGATCGCAAATGCTAAATCAACAACAATTAGCAACTTTAAAAAACGAACTTTTAGAGATAAAGAAACAGCTGACTCAAGATATACATGAAGATGAAGAAGTTTTTGGAAGCGCCAATGCAAGGGATCGAGAATTATCGATGTATGATAACCATCCCGCAGATATGGGAACTGAGCTCTTCGAACGAGAAAGAGATTTTGCTCTAGCAGTTCATTCAGAAGCAGAACTAGTAAAAGTGGACCAAGCACTTGAAGCAATAGAATCCGGAACATACGGAAAATGTGAGGTTTGTGGCAAAGATATTCCATACGAAAGACTAGAAGTAATTCCAAATACAACCTTTTGTGTAGAACATACTCCTGAACAAAGGTTACCTGGAGACCGTCCTGTAGAAGAACAATTATTAAAGCCAGCTGTAGATAATTCTTATGCTTATCGTGATAAAAGAAGTTCAGTAAAAGATTATGAAGACAGTTTTCAAGAAGTTGCAAAATATGGTACTTCCGAAACACCTTCCGATTTCGAAGGCGACTATAACGATTATAATGATTTATACGAAGGAGATATGAAGGATGGATTTGTCGAGGAATACGAAACCTTCACTGGAACAAATATAGACGGAAAAGGCATAAAAACGTATACGTCAGAAGAGAAAATGGAATATGAAGAAACATTGGATAAAGAAGGCATTGAAGCACCGTTTGGAGATATCCCCTACAAATATACGGATGGATATGTAGATAATGAAGAAGAATAATATACAATAACATTTTCTATAAAAAACAAACCATCTGATTCATATCAGATGGTTTGTTTAATAGATGACCCCTACGGGATTCGAACCCGTGTTACCGCCGTGAAAGGGCGGTGTCTTAACCGCTTGACCAAGGGGCCTTAACATATGTATGGCGGAGAAGGAGGGATTTGAACCCTCGCGCCGCTTACGCGACCTATGCCCTTAGCAGGGGCACCTCTTCAGCCTCTTGAGTACTTCCCCACACAAACTCCGCAGGTAGGATTCGAACCTACGACCGATCGGTTAACAGCCGATAGCTCTACCACTGAGCTACTGCGGAATGGTGGGCCTGAGTGGACTCGAACCACCGACCTCACGCTTATCAGGCGTGTGCTCTAACCAGCTGAGCTACAGGCCCATATTAATATATGGAGCGGGTGAAGGGAATCGAACCCTCATCAACAGCTTGGAAGGCTGTGGTTTTACCACTAAACTACACCCGCGTAAATCAATCATATCACAAAATATTTTGGGGCGACTAGTGGGAATCGAACCCACGATGTCGGAGCCACAATCCGATGCGTTGACCATTTCGCCATAGCCGCCATTCTTTTGCATCGTATGATTTAAATGGTGGCTCAGGACGGAATCGAACCGCCGACACAAGGATTTTCAGTCCTTTGCTCTACCGACTGAGCTACTGAGCCAACTTTAAAAAATAATGGCGGTCCCGACGGGAATCGAACCCGCGATCTCCTGCGTGACAGGCAGGCATGTTAACCGCTACACCACGGGACCATAAAACTACTTAATATTCATTTTTTTAAAATTGCGGGGGCAGGATTTGAACCTGCGACCTTCGGGTTATGAGCCCGACGAGCTACCGGACTGCTCCACCCCGCGATAATAAAATAATATGTGGCGGAGGAAGAGGGATTCGAACCCCCGCGCGGTTTAACCCGCCTGTCGGTTTTCAAGACCGATCCCTTCAGCCAGACTTGGGTATTCCTCCACAAATGAAATTAAATGGTGGACCTTGTAGGACTCGAACCTACGACCGGACGGTTATGAGCCGTCTGCTCTAACCAGCTGAGCTAAAGGTCCAAAAAATATGGTAGCGGCGGAGGGGATCGAACCCACGACCTCACGGGTATGAACCGTACGCTCTAGCCAGCTGAGCTACGCCGCCATATTGGTTGTTTGCATAAAAATGGTGGAGCCTAGCGGGATCGAACCGCTGACCTCCTGCGTGCAAGGCAGGCGCTCTCCCAGCTGAGCTAAGGCCCCAAACAAATTTTTTAGTGGTCGGGAAGACAGGATTCGAACCTGCGACCCCTTGGTCCCAAACCAAGTGCTCTACCAAGCTGAGCTACTTCCCGATAAATAACATTATTTTATTGGCGCGCCCGAAAGGAGTCGAACCCATAACCTTCTGATCCGTAGTCAGACGCTCTATCCAATTGAGCTACGGGCGCATGTATGGGATGTAAGATTGCGAAAGTGTTTTCTACTACTTTGACAGTAGGTTATTTTGCAAAAAACCTAAATGCCGAGGACCGGAATCGAACCGGTACGGTAGTCACCTACCGCAGGATTTTAAGTCCTGTGCGTCTGCCAGTTCCGCCACCCCGGCTTAATTTGGAGCGGAAGACGGGATTCGAACCCGCGACCCCCACCTTGGCAAGGTGGTGTTCTACCACTGAACTACTTCCGCAGAGTTTAGCATCACTCTACCAAATAATTTATTAATGCGGGTGAAGGGAGTCGAACCCCCACGCCTTGCGGCACTAGATCCTAAGTCTAGCGTGTCTGCCAGTTCCACCACACCCGCGTAAGAATAACTATTATTTTTGCTTGAGCAAATAAGATAAGTTATTTTGCCTGTGGCAAAAAACTTTGGTGAGCCATGCAGGATTCGAACCTGCGACCCTCTGATTAAAAGTCAGATGCTCTACCGACTGAGCTAATGGCTCGTACATATTTTACTTAAATGGTGCCGGCCAGAGGACTTGAACCCCCAACCTACTGATTACAAGTCAGTTGCTCTACCAATTGAGCTAGGCCGGCATATATGGTGGAGGATGACGGGATCGAACCGCCGACCCTC
>NZ_JALIRM010000014.1 GCF_022900255.1 Lederbergia wuyishanensis | reverse complement strand
CATCCATTCGCTCGACTTGCATGTATTAGGCACGCCGCCAGCGTTCGTCCTGAGCCAGGATCAAACTCTCATTGAAGTTTGTAGCTCATTTGCTGGCAATGGTTTAAAACCATTGTTTTTAAAAATAATTTAACGTTCGTTTCGTTCAGTTTTCAAAGATCAAAGCTAACAATTTCTTAAATTAGCGACTTTCAAATAATAACACTTAATCTCTCAGTAGTCAATCACTTTTTTAAAAATAATTGTGATGAACTTTTTTCATTATTAAGTGACGTCCTTTTTCGGACGCTTATTAATATAACACAGTTATTTTATTTGCACAATACTATTTTAAAAATAATTTTGATTTAAATTATTGTATAGTAGATTTTAAATAGGCTTTTTTGTTATTGCAAATTTTTTTCTTCATATAATATCCTGAGAATTGGATAGTGTTAACTAACAATACCGTGTCACGATTTCATCGTGACACGGTATAAAGTTCTATTCTATTATCCTAATTTCCCCCAAAAATCTTTAAGCCTTTCTATATTTCTCACGTAAAAATTCAATACTATTATCAATATGAGGTTCCTTTGTATTTTTGTTTCCATTACCATTTAGTATTGATTTTTTTTCGATTGATCTTTCCTGTTTTCTTGATAAGCAAAAGCAGTAATTTCATCTACTGTAAAAATGATTGGCATCTCCATAAATCGTATGTTTTAAAGCAGCTCCAGCAGTAGCAAAAGCAACTGCTTTTAACGGATCCATTTCTTCCAAATTGTTACCCCATGTTCTTTTGCTTTTTGAAGAGATAATAGGGTCAACTCCTGCAAAGTTGGAGATAACGCAATAGTGATTCCCGTCACATGAAATAAATCTGCACCTTGAAAAATTTCATCAAACTTAATTTCATCATTGGTAAGTTGAGAAAAGCTGGAATGTTTACAACCATATATAACTTGTGATCCCCTTTCACCCACTCCTGTTTCCAAATAATAAGTCCCTAATCTTTCTCCCCCTTTTAAGAGATAATCTGTATGAATGCCAAAAGATTTTAAATGTTTTTCAGCTGTTTTTCCAAGCTGGTTTTCAGGAATTTTACTAACAATAAAGACGTCGTAACCAAAGTTTGCGAGCGAGACACCTACATTCGCTTCAGCTCCCCCATAATGAACATTAAACTGATTGGCAAGCTGTACCCGTTCACCGTACTTTGTAGAAAAACGGAGCAATATCTCTCAGAAAGTCACAATTTTTTTCACGTTAATGCCTCTCTAGCTTGTTGAACTTTACTTACATATTGCTCTGCATACCTAGTGATCAAGTCAAAATCTCCTGTTTTAGCTGGAGCCACTAGGTTCCCACCAACTCCCACAGCAACACAACCATTGTTAATCCATTGATCTATATTTTCTAAACTAACTCCTCCAGTAGGCATAAGGTTTACTTGAGGCAGCGGTGCTTTCACTGATTTGACGTAATCAGGTCCAAATGCATTTCCAGGAAATAGTTTTATAATGTCTACTCCATACTCAAGAGCATTTTTCATTTCAGTTATCGTCATACATCCAGGCATATAAGGAATTTGATATAAATTACATAATTTCGCTGTTTCGATATCAAAACTTGGACTTACTATATATTTAGCGCCTGCCAAAATTGCAATTCTCGCGGTTACAGCATCAAGTACCGTTCCAGCGCCAATAACAACGTTGTTATTTTCCCTGTAAAAAATAGAGAGTTCCTCAATGATCTCTACAGCACCTTGCACTGTAAATGTGATTTCAATTCCGCAAATTCCACCTTTTACACATGCTTCGGAAATCTTGATCGCTTCTTCCTTTGAGTCTGCTCTTACAACAGCTACTACACCACATTCAATTATTTTATTCATTACATTAAGCTTGTTCATATTGCACCACCAAAAATTAGTCATAAAATTTTTATTCTAGCTCGGGCATACGCTTTCATTATATATGACTACATACTAGATTACAAGAGTTACCGCTTTCATGGTTATATTTGTAAAATGGAGCTGTAGAGGGATTTTACCAACTACAGCTTCATTGATTAACTATAGTAGGAAATAAGCGACTATAGATCCAATTCCTCCAAACATGAGAGCATATGGCATATTCATCCATGTAATCTTGTATGGACTTTGCTTTGTATTCATTGCAGTTAAGGTAACGATTAGTCCATACGTGCTGACAGTTAAGGTTGCCATTGCACTCGTTACGATGACGATTGCCAGGCTAAGCGGATTAAACACTTCGATTAACGTTGTAATTAAACCCGTTAAAATCCCAATGATAGCAATCGGATGAATTCCAAACATACTCATTGTAATAAAGAGAAGTTGAATGACGAAAAAAATAAGTAATGGGTAATCAGCAACATAGTGAAAAGGCTTTTGAATTACATCGAGAAACGTTGTATTACTTAAACTATTTGAGAAAAAGGAAAGAGAAATAAACAACACTATAAAGTTCTGCATCGTATTCGTCTTCTGTTTCCACGTATTCCAGCCAAGAATTAGGAAGCTCCTCATCCTTTTAAGTACAAGCGACCAGATGAAAGAGAAAGGAAAAATTATCAAAGTTACAGATAATATAAAATTAATTTTTAATATACTTCCGCATAAAATGACAAGTAAAAGAAACATTCCTAGAGCAACAGTTAACTGGGCAAACCTTTTAATCAATACTTGTTTATTAAACTTCATTCTATTATCGATTTCATACGGGTGCTTTTTAAAATAAAATCTTCCCCACAGATTATCAAGAATAAATGTTAAAGTAGCAATCACTAATAACCAAGGTAGTAATGAAACATAATTAACACCTGTGACAAAAATTGTAACTGCTAATAAGATTTCTAGGGGGCTCCATAAAACTGCAAGAGAAAAGCTTCTCAAAGTCGACATACTCATAAATGAATTCCTTAGAGCTGTATCCATTTTGTCCAAATTCTCTTTTAATACATCTTGTGAAATCGATATGGCTGATAGATTAAGGAAAGCAGCCAAAGAAAGTGTTGTTGCTGAACTTCGTAAATATAATTTACCTAGATCCGTTACATTGTATTTCATCATCGTATTTAAACTTTTATCAAATCTCCCACTCCATACGACACTGCTCATCCACGGCAGCATACATAATAAAGTTAATAGAGCCATATTTGACGTTAAAGAATTGGGAATTTCGCTAATAGTTTTTTCTGTATAGAAAAATAAAACTCCTCCCACGATTAAAAATGACAATCCCAGTATTTTAAACAATCGTGATGCCTTAGAAAAAGATACTACTAGCATTATAAAGGCCAATAATCCGATGAAATAATTTATGCCTTCATTATCTATAAATATATTCATTATATGTAGGAGGAAAACTGTAGAATAAAAGATATAAAGATAGCGAGAAAGAAATTGATGTTTCATTTTTACCTCCAGAACGTCCATGACCATATTAAAAAAGGCTTTGGAGTGCTCCATAGCCTTTCATAATAAAAGCCTAACATTTTTCAAGTTGGTTGTCCTAACTTTAATTGTTGAATTTCGCTACGAATAACAATTATAAGAAAATAACAAATAGCTTGTACAAAAACACCTAAAATTAAATTGTCATACTTCCGAATCCACCATCAATACGAATGAACGTGCCCGTTACAAAACCAGATGCTTTATCGGAAGCTAAATACACAGCTGCTCCTTGAAGTTCTTCCGGATTTCCAAAACGATTCATCGGTGTGTGACCCATAATAGATGCGATTCGTTCTTCACTTAAGATTTTCCGATTCTGCTCAGCAGGAAAAAATCCAGGAATAATCGCATTTACACGAATCCCATAAGGAGCAAATTCTCTAGCCAAAAACTGTGTCACGCTATTCACACCTGCTTTTGAGGCCGAATAAGTGAATACTTTAGATAGTGGAGTTGTGGAAGATACAGATGAAATATTAATAATACTTCCTTTTCTGTTTTGCTCCACCATGCGTTTTGCAAAAATTTGCGTTGTAAATACAAGCCCTTTTAAATTAACATCCATTATATCGTCCCATTCTTCCATTTCTATTTCAAAGAAAGGAGTGGAACTGTTTTTTCCAGGTGCGTTTAATAAAATATCCCATCCACCTGACCAAGCTTCAATTTCTTTAGCAAGATTTTCTATTGATTCTCGTGAACTTACATCACCGTAAAAAGATCTAGCTTCTCCACCATTTACCTTAATTTCTTTTGTAACAGCTTCTGCCTTTTCTAAATTCCTTCCTACAATAGCAAGTTTCGCACCGTGGTCTGCCAACCCTTTTGCAATGGAACTGCCAAGTACGCTATTTCCACCAACTGCGACAGCGACTTTTCCTGACAAATCAAATAAATTGCTCACGATCTCTCCCCCATTTTTAGCGTCATTACTTTCTAAAATTTCCGACCTCATCAAAATCCATTTCGCTTAATTCAGATATTAGCTCCAAATTGGGATGCTCTTTAACATAATTGAGTAAAGCATCAGATACTTCAATCTCACTTATTTCCAAAGTATTTTTTATGCGAACTAATTTCACCTTACTAAAATCCAAAATATTACAAGTTTTAATAGCCGCTTTGATGCAGAGGAGATCGTTTGCCAAGGTAGTAGCAATTTTTGTAGGTGAAACGACTGTTGAAGTTAACCCATTTGCATAGGTCGCTTCTCTGTCCATCTTGTCTACAAGTCTCTGCGTTGTAAAGTCTGCCGTCCCCACTCCGTTTGCATTGCCTTCTGACTCTTTTGTTAAATCTAGGACAGCCATTTTGTTTACTTCTGGTCCACCATGCGCATACGGGGTTGGATAGCGTCCTGTAATATTGGGGTCCATTCCATCTCCACTAATGTTTTTTCCGATTTCATCGATGACGAGCACATCAATTTGATCAAAAAAGAGCTTTGGCAATAATTGTTTAGCTAACTTTTGTAACTCAATTTCCTTTTCTTCAATCTCATCAGGTGTTAAAACAGATACTTTTGCCACTTTATCAAAGGCATTTTCAACAGAAGCTACTCCGAATAAAATTGGCATTTTTTCCATAATCATTTTAGCCATCGCGGGGACATGCTCAGCCATATACTTAAAGCCAAGCTGATGACAAGCTTCCGCCCCTTTTTGTTTACCCAATCCAATACTGATCATTTTCATAATTCCACTTTCAACAGGACCACGAAAAGCTGTATGTGGTTTAACGCGGTTTAGTACAACAATACCGTCTGCTTGTGAGGCGATTTTATCGATATAAACTGGAAGTCCGTTCGGTAATTCTCCCAATTTTATTACTTCCATAGAAGAGCGAATTTCGGCTTTAACTGTTTCTTCTGTAACTCCTAAATGCTCAAGAACGCCTCTTTGTCCTTCAGCAGTTGCTCCTCCATGACTTCCCATACTTGGAACTATGAATGGCTTAGCACCTAATTCTTTTAAAAATTTGACCGTAATGGCAGTTATATCTACAATACGATCAACACCCCTGCTGCCAACCGCAATAGCAATTTCCATCCCAGGTTTTACATTTGATTTGATTTTTTCTTGATTCAATTCATCTCTTAACGCAGCTTCCAGGTTCTCAATACAACTCGAGTCAAAGTTTTGCCTGACTTTCACCATCTTCGGAAGCGGAATGTCTTTTAGCAATTCTTCTAATATACTCAAATTTATCACTCCCAACTTATTTCTTTCTATATTTGTATGTTGTTTCGTTCTAGATCTCGTTTTCTGCAGTGGTCTCCTACTCCAAATAAACCTATTGAGGATTAATACAGGGTAACTAATTGGACATGTTGATAAGGGCTACTCTTTACTGGAAAGTCTTACGGCTATCCAAAATTAAGCAGCCCTTACGGTAAGTTTTTTTATTTTTCTAATCCGAAATAACGTTTAGCATTTTCATAGCAAATATTGCTAACGTATTTTTCTAATAAGCTCATATCCTTTGGTACTTTGCCTTCTTCGACCCAAGTGCCCAGTAGGTTACATAAAATCCTTCTAAAATATTCGTGCCTTGGAAACGATAAAAAGCTTCGTGAATCGGTAAGCATCCCAATGAAGTTACTAATTAATCCGATATTCGCAAGTGTCTTCATTTGGTCTTCCATACCGTCAATTGTGTCGTTATACCACCATGCCGTACCAAACTGTACTTTTCCTGGTACTTCAGAGCTTTGGTAGTTACCAGCCATCGATGCAAGAACATCATAATCTCTTGCATTCAAACTATATAGGATGGTTTTTGGTAATTTATCATTTTGCTCTAACGAATCGAGAAGACCTGCTAATTTATTGGCGATTAACAAATCTCCAATTGAGTCAAAGCCTGTGTCAGGACCTACCTTCTTAAACATGCGTTTATTATTATTGCGAAGTGCACCTAAATGAAGCTGCATGGCCCAGCCTTTATCTGCGTACCATTCACCAAGAGCAAGAAATGTATATGTCTTAAATTTTTCGGCTTCTTCTTCCGATACATCTTCTCCACTCAAACGCTTTTTGAAGATTTGGTCGACTTCTTGTTTGGAAACTTCTTTGTAAAACATTACATCAATACCATGATCGGAACTTTTACAACCATGCTCGGCAAAAAAATCTACTCGCTCGGATAAAGAGGTAAGAAATGCATCATAATTTTCAATAGATGAATTAGTTACTTCCCCTAATTTTTCGACCCATGGCAAAAAGGTTTCTCTTTCAATAAATAATCCCTTATCAGGTCGGAACGAAGGAGAAACTGTCACTTCAAATCCTTCTTCTTTCAAAGCGCGATGGCTGTCAAGGTTGTCTGTTGGATCATCTGTAGTTCCAACAAATTCAACTTTATCTTTTTTCAAGATGGAACGTACGGATAGTTCAGGAGCGGATAGTTTTTTATTCGCCTCTTCCCAAATAGCCGGAGCGGATTTTTCATTTAATATTTCATCGATATCAAAATATCTTAATAATTCCAAATGAGTCCAGTGATATAAGGGATTACCGAGTGTGTTAGGAACCGTTTCAGACCATTTCAAAAATTTCTCGTAACCGCTTTTATTTCCTGTAATGTAATCTTCTTGGATTCCATTTGCACGCATGGCACGCCATTTATAATGATCTCCACCGAGCCAAATATCTGCAATATTATCAAAATTTTTATCTTCTAAAATCTCATCTTGTTTTAAATGATTATGATAGTCAATGATTGGCAAATCTTTTGCTGTATTATGAAAAAGCTCTTTTGCCGTTTCATTATATAGTAAAAAATCATCTGTAATAAAAGTTTTCATGAATCATTCAACATCCTTTCATTTAGAGGAGCGCGTTCATTGCTTATGTACTGCACACATACTTTTAAGATGACAGCATTATTTTTATATAGATACAACCGTTGAATACAATGCTTTTGAATCATCAGGTAAAACTTCGTTCATGCTGCCAGTACGATATCCGAGTAAATCAATCGATACATAGGAAAAGCCTAATATAACAAGTTTCTTATGAATTAACTCATTATGTTCTAGTAATTTTGAGATTTCATCCTGCTTCACTTCTATGCGAGCTACATCACCGTGATGGCGGACACGTACGGTAGAAATGCCAAGTGATAGTATAAATAGTTCTGCTTCATTAACTTGGTCAATTTTTTTCTGGTCTAACTTAACTCCATATGGAATTCTAGATGCTAAACTGCAGGATGCAGGTTTATTCCAAACTGGAACTGAAAATAATTGCGCTAGCTCTCTAACTTCATGCTTGTATAACCCTGCCTCTTGAAGAACACTTCGAACTCCTTCTTCGTTTCTGGCTTTCAACCCAGGTCGAAAATCTTCCATATCATCCATAATCATTCCATCTAACACATAATGATAGTTAAGTTCCTTTGCCAATTCCTTTAAATGAGAGTAGAGCATTTTTTTACTGTGATACCAGCTATCCGGATTATTTGCTACGATGAATGGGTTTTTCAATTCCTTCATTTCAGTCTGATGGACTTGTACCCCCATTTCCTCTGCCAACTTTACCGCACCTTCAAACTCCTCTTTCCGGAATAATTCAGAATAAACGACAACAGCCAAGACTTGATCGCCAAGTTCTTGCTTAGCCCTCTCTAAAAGTAGGGCACTATCTACACCACCCGAAAAAGCGACTAATACTCGTCCCATATCTTTTAACATATTTCCAAGTATCCGATTCTTCTTTGCTAGAAGATCATTCATAATCAACTTCCTCCTTTCTTTTTTCAATAAGACTCTATTAAATACTAAGAAAATAATATCCTTGATAAATAAATAATGAAGGTAACTGTTATCGCACTGCTAAATGTAGAGAATAAAACAATCTGTGCTGCAAAATGTGGATGGTTATTATACTCTTCAGCTATGACCGCGCTATTAACAGACGTTGGCATTGCTGATGCAATAAACAATGCTTGTGCCATAACACCTTTCATTCCAAAGATGAAAATAATAGCTAGAGCAATCGCTGGTCCTATTATTAATCGAAGGAGCAAGCTGAAATAAACATTAGACAATCCAGAAGTAAACTTTATTTCAGCAACTTGTGCTCCCAATGTAAATAACGCAAGGGCAACCATACTATTTGCTATATAATTTGCAGGAACATAAATAAATGATGGGAGCGCTATGTCCAACACATTTAAACTTATTCCGAAAATCATCGCATATAACACCGGCATTTTAAAATAATTTAAGAGCGCTTTTAATTTACCTGTATTCACGGCTTGCAACGAAAATATGCCATATGAAAATACGAAAATATTTTGCAGCGTCAACATGATGACTTGAATAGACATTGCAAAAGGATCACTTCTAAATACCAAATCGTTTACTGGAACTCCATAGTTACCAGAGTTAAAAAACATGACACTATTAGTGAAGGTCGTATTTTTTCTTTTTTCAAGACCGATTGCCTTTCCTAAAATATAGGAAATCACGTATAGAATGGCAACATATGTGATGAAGAAAAACAAAACTGTAAAAAAAAGATTAGCAGAGAATTTTGTATTATATAACTTTGCAAAAATAAACCCTGGAACAAGAAAATAAATATTGAGTCTTGCTAAGGTTTGAATATTTAAACTTAATTTTCTTTGAATGAAAAAACCTATACCCATTATGATGAAAACGGGTAAGATAATATCTTTTAATATGAAAAGTAACTCCATCTAGCAGTTGCCCCTTTCAGTTGTGAAAAATAACGAATTCCCTGCCAAATGGAAAATCCAGTTTTTTCAGTACGTCCTTTTATAGTCCCAACGTATCTAAATGCTTCCCAATATGAAGAACAAGAGATCTAGTATATTCATCTTCATGCTCGTCAAGTGTTTTAAAGAAATCTTCCTTAAACAATGACTCACCGTTTTCGTCTTTTGCGGTTAAAATTAACCCATAAGTGACATGGAGGACCTGACGAGCAGCATCATTATTCATATAGTCTGCTAGGTTTTCATCCGAAACAGAGTCTAGTAGAGCAATAGTGTTCATGTCAGGAGTTATATGATAATATTTTAACGCTTCATCTAAATTATCCAATGCAAACGCATGCATTCTTCTATACAAGTCAGGATTCGTTTCTGCAATAACTCTGACGGCTTCAAGCCAGTTTGTACCTGCAGTCTTTACATGGACGACACCTTTTGTATATTTTGCGATGATAGGGAACACTGTAAATTTATCACTGCCTGAATGGATACTAAGCTTATATCCAAAATACTCCGCAATCAAAGCATGCTCACTTAATTCACGTTCGAATTGTTTAACATCGCCAATATAATCGATTCCTTTTTGAAATTCTCCACAGAATCTTGGAGCAAGACTATTCACCTTAACTCCTTTTGATGTTAATTCATTAGCAACGAAGAAATGTGCCATTGGAGAAGTAATCGTTTCTGTTTCGTCAATTGAAATTTCAAAGTCAAAGTCACGATCTAGCTTGCTAATGTATTCACCATAAACGTGAACCATATATTTAAGAGCTTCGTTGTACTCTAAAACATATTTTACCAATGTTTCCTCATTAAAAGAAATGGCTAATCCTTTTACATCAAAAGTTTGATTCAAATATCTTTCGTTATAGTAATCTTGTACTTCTAGGGGAAGTTTTTCAAATTCAATTTTGACTTCCTCTAATGACTTAGCATCAATTCCTATTGGGATATAATCCGAACAATCTAATGTTAACATTGAGATTCCAAGTTCTAATGCCATCTTGATGTCATCTTCCTGCTTAATATGGTCGCCATCTGCGCCATATCCACCTTCATATCCTTCTTGGAAAACAGCAAATGCCGCTGCATCTAGCATATCATTCATCGTACGATTCGTTAAAGTTAATTCTCGTATACTTTGCTGTGCAAGTATTGGTTTTACGCGATGTCCTTTAATTGCTTCAATATGGCCAGGCGATGCAATCCCTAATCGGTCTCCCAATCCCATCGTAGCAATCTCTGTACCGAATGCACGTGGAACGGTAAAATCGAAAAAACGATTTAGAACGAGACGATTTTCATGACTCAAAGGGCATGCCTTTCCACTTCCAACATTCTTACCTTGTAAATCATCGAAAAGGGTTCCTTCACCGACGGCAAGAAGGTATCTATTACCATTTGCTTTTACCATTAATAATCGGACATTATCATATTCTTTAAATGATTTTTCATAGACTTTTACACTAGTATTACTAGAAGCAATATTACCTTTTTCTAATTCTTCGATTACGGACTGTAATTTTTCGATTTTTATCACCCTTTATATTGTTGTAATGGTTGGAGAATTATTAAGATTAAAGCGTTATCATTTTTAATATATATATTTAAATAACAACGTTGTTATTACAATGATAGTTGATTTAATTAGTTTTCGCAATGTGTGAATTTACTTTTTGTCATTTTAAATCTATTACTTTTTTTTCCATTATAGGTGCTTTCCTTAGCAGCGACATGGAACTCGAATACTTACTTCAACTCAATCAAACCTTCTGAGTAGTAAAACTTAGAACTTTGACTTGTAGATCTTCAAGTTGTTTGATTTCGAGAAGGGAGCGTCTAACTAGACAGCAAAAGTTTTAGAAATTAAAAAAACATAGACTTTATTATAAAACAAAAACGCTTATGCCTAAATAAAATTATGAAAACGTTGTTATTCTGTGATACATTAAATAAAGATAATTTTAAAATAACATTAGGTGAAATAGTATGAGTGTAACTATTAAAGATATCGCAAAAATAGCTGGGGTAAGTTATTCCACTGTTTCCAAAGCGTTAAATGATAGTCCGTTAGTCAAGCCTATGACAAAAAAAAGAATTCTAAAAGTAGCAAAAGAAATGGGATATAAACCAAATTTTGCTGCTCAAAGGCTTGTTTCTAAGCAAACTAAAATCATTGGTTTAATATGGCCAACTATTGAAAGAGTGGTTCTCTCTACTTTAGTTACGAATATTAGCAATGAAATTAGAAAAACACCGTACTCTATGATTCTTTCTGTCGAGCCGATTCCTTCATCACTCGATACATTTAGAAGGTTTCAAGTGGACGGAGTCATTTTATTCGACGAGAATATTGATATTTCTATTGAGCCAAATAGTATCCCTTTCCTTGTTTACGGAGTTGCAGAGAATGAAAATAATCATTATCCAATCGTTGATCCCAATCATGAACAAGCAATGTTAGAAGCAGTTAAATATTTGCATTCAGAATTAGGACATACAAATATTGCTTATATTGGTGATTTTTCCAAAACTGATCGTATGCAAATGGAAAAATTAAAGGGATTCAAAAAAGCTATGAATCACTTTGGTTTATCAATTGACCAACAATTTTTAGTCGATACTCATGGCCTTGATTGGTATGATGGCTATCAGGCTGTTAGCAAACTGTTGGAAAGTACTGATCGGCCGACTGCAATTGTTGGAGGGAGCTATGATATAAGCGGTGGAATTCTCCGCGGTTTAAAAGAAAAAAAGCTTCAAATTCCAACCGATATTTCAATTATTAGTTATGATAACATCCCGCAAATGGCAAATATGGAAATCCCTTTATCAAGTATTGGAGTTCCAGTTGATCAATTAGCAGCGGAAATTGTTCGTTCTATCATAGAGATTATCGAGAATAAAAAAATTGATCCTAGTATTCGAAAAATGATTCCCGAACTAAACATCCGTCAATCTTGTGGTAAAATGAATTAATATAGCAAAAAACCTTTTAAAGAATTCTTTAGAAGGTTTTTTGCTTAGTCATTATTATATTATTCCTTTGTAAAAGAACGATTTTTTTCTGTTTTTTCTCCACATACTTAGAAATTATTTTCCCTGCCATGGACGCTAGAAATTGTTGGAATAACACAGCTGTTACAGTAGGAAATGCGACAGATGCCGGAAAATATGAAACTGCCAAAGCAGCCCCTACCCCTGTATTACGCATTCCGCTATTATACATAAGGCTAATGGCAACCGAATCATCCCACTTAAATAACTTAGCTATTACAAATCCTGTCACATAGGCAAAACAAGCCATGAGAAACACAATAATCGCTAAAATAATAGTCTTTCCATCCATCTGCTTAAAAAATGGAGCAACTACTGCACTATTGATAAGTATAACTAAAAAAATTGCCATTTTTGAAAACGGTGCTAATTTTGAAGAAAGAATTGATGTATGCTTGTTTTTTAATAGTTGATTTGCTAATAAGCCGAGTAAGGATGGGATTACTACCATGATTAAAAGCCCAATCATCAATCCGGCTATATCCATTTCAACTTGCGCCCCAACTAAAATATTTAATGTGAAAGGTACAAGGATTGGGGATAGAAGTGTATTTACTAGAATAATTGCTAAAGTAACAGCTCGATTCCCACCATAAATCGATACCCACATCAATGTGATAACACCTGTAGGAATCGTAAAAGCCAAAACAAACCCAATGATGATATAGGGGTCATCATTAAATAGTGCCTTTCCAACAACAAAAGCGATGAAAGGTAAAACTCCTTGGATAATCAGCATTCCTATAATTACCGGAAGCGGTTTCGTCAAAGTCGTTCGTAATTCCTTTACGTTCAATCCAATGCAGCTTGCAAAACTGATAAATGCAAACACCCATTTAACAACATAAGATATGGAGCTTAAAGAGGAAAAAATGGTCACTCCAAGCACAACACTAATTGGTGTCAAATACGGCATCCAATGTTGCAAAAAAGCATTTGTACGATTTAACAACTAACATTCCTCATTTCACTTTTAAACTACGCTGCAAATAATGCTTAATTCGAGAAAAGGGATGTTCCCCACTTACTTGAATAATCTTAATAAGAACTATCCCAAGTTCAGCTAATTCACCAATAGATATAGCAAATGCACCATTTACGCCATTCCATTCTGGGAATAACTCAACAAATATTAATAAAAAAGTAAACAGTTGCTAAATTGGTAATTTGACCTGGAAGCATACGTTTTGTTCGTTTTTTTAACATTAAAATAACCGTTCAGAAAAAATAACCCATGGAAAAAGCAAATCACTAAATAACAAAATGTTAATACTACCCAAATTAACACGGTCTTTAAATATAGTAAAACAGATAATAGTTGTCAAATTAGGACTAGGCCGTGAGTATACTGTAAGTTTCTCAAGTATAAATCTTATAATTATTATCGTGCAAGTTGAATTCTTTGTATTTTTTTGACGCAAAAATATTACTTTTCACTCATTAAAAATAGGACATTTTGAAAATAATTGATTCATGTTTACAAGATAAGAATCATATATATAACCAACTCTATTTATTAAGTAGGTGAAATTCAAAATGCTAACAAAAATCGCACTAATAATTGCTATTTTGATGACTGTTTATTTATTTTCGTATTCGTATATCGAAGCATTAAGGATTTCAAATTCCGAAGAACGAGTTACCGGCGGGACCTTCATTTTTTCATCAATTATGGCTTTTGTATTTTCTGGTCTTACATATCTGTTTATTTAAGTTTTAAAGATGCAAGCTTTTATCGATGGAAAAAGCGAAGGCGACTGAATAGATAAAGCTAATTAAGAGTCTTCGCCTTCCGCTACAATTAACAAGTTAAAAAATCAAAATAAATTACTTACTCATTGATAAACCCGTGTATGTATATGCACGGTTATTCTTTTTTCCATTAACTAGATTCCATACTCTGTACAACTTTGGATTTTTTCTCTTGAAAAAGAAACAAAGTGACACTTATGATAATGATTAAACCACCTATGATTTGGGTCCAAATAATGGATTCATTTAATATATAAACTGCTAAGATTGCTGCACCTACTGGCTCAAATAAAATCGCCATTGAAATAGTGGATGTGCTTAACCATTTTAAAGACCAATTAAATAGGGTATGTCCTAATAATGTAGGGATTAATGCTAGCAATAAAAAATATATCCAATCAGCTGATGGATAAGGATACAATCTAGATCCTGTAAACAGAACATATATAAATAAAACAATCGAGCTAATAAAATAAACGGTAAAAGTATAAGCAATTAGCGAAATACGCTTTCTAACTTCTTGTCCAAATAGTAGGTATGCGGTAATGAACGCGCATGCAGCTAAAGCTAAGAAATCACCATATAATGCAGAACCGCTTATTTTGAAATCACCCCAGCTAATAATGACACTCCCGAAAATAGCAATAATAGCACAGAGGATTGCTTTTGAAGAAAATTTTTCATTAAATAACAAAAAAGTGCCGACAAAAGCAAATAATGGCTGGAGTGTTACCAAAACCGTTGAACTTGCAACAGTGGTGTAATTGAGTGACTCGAACCACAAAATAAAATGGAAAGCTAAAAAAATTCCTGCGATAATGGAAAATGACCATTCCTTTGTATTCATTAAGAAAACTTCTTTTATGTATTTAGGGAAGAATATAGGTATCATCAATACTACGCTGAAAAATAAACGATAAAAAGCGATAACCGCTGCGTCTGCAGAAGATAATTTTACAAATATAGCAGATGTCGACACAGACAAAACACCCACAATTAATGCAAAATAAGGGTTTATTTTTGGATTATCCATCTGTTTCTCCTTAATATTAGGTTCTAGGTTGTTTTCATCATGTTTTACTTAAAATTTTTATGTTAACATTTTACCATACATATATACATCTTTAGAGGGGAGGAGAAAGTTATATTGGATTATTTAGATTTAGAACTATTATTGAAACTTGGTATATCTGCTCTCTTAGGATTAATTATTGGACTTGAACGAGAATTAAAAAGAAAACCACTTGGACTTAAAACAAGTCTAGTGATTTCTATTATTAGCTGTTTATTAACCATAGTATCCATTGAATCAGCTTATATTTTTCCAGGGAGCGATAATGTTCGGATACAAATGGACCCACTCCGTTTAGCTGCACAAATTGTATCAGGTATTGGTTTTCTAGGGGCAGGGGTCATTTTACGAAGAGGCAACGACCACATATCTGGTCTTACAACGGCAGCGATGATTTGGGGGGCAGCCGGTATTGGGATTACTGTTGGGGCTGGTTTTTATATCGAAGCCGTTGCTGGTGTAATATTGTTAATTATTAGCGTGGAATTTATTCCTTATACACTAATTAAAATTGGTCCAAAGAAATTATTAAAAAGAGATATAATCATTAAAATTACAGTAAGTAAACAAGAGAGCTTAGAAAGGGTAATAGAAAAATTACAAGAAGATAAAATTACTATCTCCCACACTCGAATAAAAGATCAGAAGGATAGTTCCAGCCATCTCCTCGAACTAAAAACGAGAGTAAATATAAATCGACCTATTACGAATGTATACTATTCAATATCTAAAATTGATGATGTACAAAGTATTGAAATTATAAGTTAAAATCCTTTGCGTAAAAAATACCCTTGCACATTTTACAAAAGTTATTATAATAAGATATGTAGTTCAAATAAATGTCGGGGGATTAGCTCAGCTGGGAGAGCGCTTCGCTGGCAGCGAAGAGGTCAGCGGTTCGAACCCGCTATTCTCCATCAAGCAAAAAGCTTGCAAAACCTTTAATAATAAGGTGCTGCAAGCTTTTTTGTATTATTTCCTTATCAGTTTATTCAAGGCCTGACACATTTTAACCTATACTCTCCTTTTTCCATAAACCTGCTGGTTAGTAGAATAGCTTCAACAAAAATAATTCATCTATTTACCATGTACTCGATATCAGGTAAAAATTCATATAAATTTTCCGGTCATCGCTTATTAAGTTAATAACACAGTGTCTCCCACTAGTTCAAAAATACAGAGCCTCTATAATTTGAATTTTTCCACTATCGGAATAGTCAATTATAGACTATGATATAAAAGTAGAATACATACTATTTTCCGTCGGGAGGAATACATTATGAAAATGGAACATGTAGGAATTATGGTCAATAACATGGATGAATCATTAGCATTTTATCAAAACATCCTTGGTTTAAAATTAAGAAATAGAGAGTGGTTAAATGACACTGTTGAACTTGCCTTTTTATATTTTCCACAGCAACCAAGTGTAGAGGTTGAACTTGTGTTTGGTGTTCAGGTTGAAAACGAAGGAATCGTGAACCACTTAGCCTTTACTGTTGAAGACATTGAGGCCGAACTCATACGCTTTAAGGAAGCAGGTGTAAAATTAATAGATGAAGAACCTCGAACCATTTTAAATGATAAAGTTAAAATTGCCTTTTTTGAAGGTCCGAATGGTGAGAAGCTAGAATTGGTAGAAAGATAAGTGAATATCAATAGGAGACTAAAAAAAGAGATATTTTCACGAACCAATTACAATTTTTTGTCATCTATGAACTTAGAAGATTGATGAATGAATAGGAGTTGGGTAGCGTATTTGGAAAATGGACAAATCTATTATCTAAATCACAGCCTTTATTCATTTTACACTTTTGCACTGCCATCAATTTTTCTTCCACCATACGGAAATGGGATCCAATCCTTAGGATTTGGCCCCATTTTGCATCCACATTCATTTGGCAGAATGATAGTAAATTAAAACAAGTTTAGACAAGACAAAGATGAATTGGGATCCTTTTATGTAACAATTCAAAAACGCCACTCGACTTAATAAAGAAAGGTGGCGTTTCTGAGGATAATTCTCAATTTTATTGTTTTTGATAATAGTTTCGAAGTAGTTCTTCCATCTTAAGAAATTCGTTTGTATAAACTTCTTGATAAGTAGTTTGATTCTTTTCGTTTGGAGTGATTTCCTTATGAAATTGGCTACTAATCTTGTCAATCGCTTCTTGTTCATCACGATAAATACCACTTCCAATTCCCGCAGCCATTGCAGCACCAAGTAAAGTTGACTCGCTTATATCAGGAATTGAATAAGAACATCCCGAGACGTCTGCTTTTATTTGCATCCAATATTTATTTTTTGTACCACCGCCTACAGCCACAACCTTCGTAATTTCTTTTCCCGCAATTTCTTCTGCAGATTTTTGAACTAATTTCAATTGATAAGCTGTACCTTCAAGTATTGACTTAATAATGTCTTTCTTTCCGTGATTTTTCTCTAATCCGATAAAAGCGGCTTTTGCATATGGATTCGGATTTGGTGCCCCGCTTCCAGATAAATAGGGAAAGTATAGTATTCCAGAAGGACCTTCTGAAGTTTCCGCAAGTAATTGAAGCATTTCATCATACGTTAGTTGAGTATCTGAAAGTTGAGATCGCATCCATTCTATCGATCCTCCAGAAGAGGGATTTCCCCCCATCCAAAAATTACGATTTTTTACGACGTGACAACCATAGGATAATCCTGTTCTGTATTCTTTTTCTCCAAGTTTGCGCTCTTTAAAAGCTCCGACTAATGTTTCTGCTGTCCCCATTGAGTCTAGAACTGTTTCCGGATTCACTGCTCCAACAGCTAAGGCTGCACAAACATGATCATGACCGGAAACAGCTACAGGTGTACCTTTTGATAACCCGAATTCAATACACTCTTGATTACTTACTTCTCCAATCGGCGTTCCCGCTAGGTGAGCATCAGGAAATAAAGAATCTTCTAATCCAAAACTATTTAACCAGGGAACATCCCATGTTTTTTCATCAATTCTAAAGCCATACGTTCTAGCCGCAAGCGAGTAATCTGTTCCAAATTCTCCCGTAAGCTTATAAGCGATAAAATCAGAAGCCGAGAGCCAAATAGCATCATTTGTAATACCGGAATCTTTTTGTTTTAACCATAACAACTTAGGTAGTCCATATTTAAAGCTTGGTCGCAGGCCTGATTTAGAAAAACGTTCAATAGGATCGGATGACCTCACAATGAACTCCGCTTCTTCCATGGCACGTTTATCAAACCATGGTATCATTTCTGTTTTTGATAATCCTGATCTTTTATCAATGAGCAACCCTGTTTCTGCCATACTTGTAATACCAATCACAGCAATAGAATTCTTAAAATCTTTAATCGCTTCTTCAATATTCGAAGATACTATTTCCCATATTTCATCCGGATGATAAAAAGCTTGTCCGTTTTCTCGATAATGAGTTTTCGTCGGACGGCTTGCGATTTTCATACATTTTCCATTCACATCAAACACAGCAGCCTTACAATTTGTAGTTCCTATATCAATACCTAGTAGCATCTTCATATTATTATTCCTCCAAATAATTGTTTAACTAATAACCTATTTAGTTTACTCAGCTAATAATGCCCCTTGTCTCTCATTCTCTTTCTTCAAAAATTGTGAGATTACATGGTTCACATACATATGAACATCCTCCACCACTCCGTAATCGTTGGATGGTATGACAAGGGAAATGTCTGATAGACCTTTCATTCTTCCTTCTTTTTCTCCGACTAACGATATTACTTGTGCCCCCAGATCTTTTGCATACTGAAAAGCACGAACTACATTTTCAGAGTTACCAGATACGGAAAGTCCAATAACAATATCTTCGGGATTTAAAAGATTTTTTAACTGTTCTACAAATATATCCGAATAATTAATATCATTACCATAAGCTGTCATAAGTGGAATTTGATCAGTCAAACTTAAAATCTTAAGCCTCTTTACTCCATCTACATTCACGCCTTTTCCAAAATCACACGCCCAGTGAGATGCTGAAGAAGCACTCCCACCGTTAC
Source organism: Lederbergia wuyishanensis (assembly GCF_022900255.1). GTDB lineage: Bacteria > Bacillota > Bacilli > Bacillales > Bacillaceae_C > Lederbergia > Lederbergia wuyishanensis. The sequence goes on along the minus strand of NZ_JALIRM010000014.1, from coordinate 136,448 downwards.
CTAATACAAAAATTTGTTGATTTTTTTCAGTTGAATTTTTAATAGTCTCATAAATTTTTTCAATGATGTTTATATCTAATTGTTGAATGACTTTTAACCACTCAGCTTGGTATTGACTATAGTAGGATCGAAACAATTTGTTCAGCTCCTTTTATTGTTTTCTTAGTGTTTATTTTATGTAAAAGCATATAAGTGAGTTTACTGTTCTAATAAAGTATGCAGCTCTTTTCTTAAACAATAATTAATATTGAATTCCAAAATTCATTAAAAATTTTTTATAAGAGAAACACGTTTTAGAAAAGAACCTATTCATTTGAATATATCAAACTTACTGCCCCAATTAAGCCTGCTTCATAACCAAGTGCCGTTTTTAATATGGGCATACTTTTATTCGTTTCATCAATAACTGCAGATTGAAATGTAGTTCGTATGTGCGGTTCAAGCAAATCATATGATAAACTAACTCCACCACCAATTATAATTGCTCCAGGATTCAAAACATTTGCGGCATATGAAAGTGCACGTCCTATGTATTCACCAGCTTGTTTATAAATATCTAAGGCTGTTTTATTTCCGTTATACGCTAATTCAGCTACATTTTTAGAAGTAGCTGGTAACAAACTCATTTTTTCGGCCATTTTCGCAATTGCTGTCCCAGATGCATGAGCCTCTAAACATCCTCGATTACCGCAACCGCAAAGATTGCCATTTTCCCATTCAACAACTAAATGCCCAATCTCACCAGCAATGAAATGCTCACCTTCATAAATTTTTCGTTCGATTATAACTCCACCACCAATTCCAGTGCTGATCGTTACCCAAAGGAAATGTTGAAATTCTTTTCCTCTTCCAAATACAAGTTCTCCCAATGCGCAGGCATTTACATCATTTGCAATTCGAATCGGTATTTCTGGCCATATTTCTTGAAGATAGCTTTTGACAGGAACACTTTTCCATCCAGCATAGGGAGCATGAATTAAAATTCCTTTTTTAGGATCAGCCAATCCAGGTACATTCACACCAATCCCAAGAAGTGATTGATCATGAATGCCAATCTTTTTCATGCAATTACGTAGTGATTCAATACACTTATCAATATGGATTTTAGGCTCAACATCGATTTCAGTCGGAAATTGCTGACTCACCAAAATGTTTCCAGAATGATCCACTAGACCTATTAGAGTCTTCGTCCCACCGATATCAATACCTGCTACTATTTTTTGATTGAACAAAATATCCCCTCCTTATGTGAAATGTTTGTTCTTTACAAATTGACATTTAAAATTATACTTTTTTCAAAAATTATAGTGGTTACATTATGTTGGTACTTTATTGTTTTACTATATTAGATATGTTTGCGCTATCAATGTCAATGAATATTCTATACATTCATAATACAAATAATAATTTTTTTATTCATATAAAAAACCGTAAAACTAAACTTAAAGTAGTTTTACGGTAATGAGCCTAAAGCTTTTCTATATACTGAGGGTTAGCTGTAATGTATTTTCCACTTTTTAATTTGTACATTTTTGATCCATTTACTGTAAGAGTGTCTACAACTGTAAACACTTCTCCCTTTTTAGCTATTCCTTCTCGAGCATTCCAGTCAGGTTTATTGTAGTACCATAATTCATCGGCTGTCACTCTGATTCGAAATGTGTTTAATGCTGTAGTGACATTATTATTAGGATTAATCCAACTTCCAGGGACTCCTTTTTGTTTTGTAACGTTTATCATCCCATCATATCGCTTGTAAACGTAATAATCTCCTTTTTTCACCGTGCTTTTTTTATTTTCTCCCGTCTTAGCATCAGCTGCTGTATAGTAACCCGCTACCGCCTTGTTAACTTGGTATCTTTGATCACCCATTTCTCGGTTAGATGAAGAACCATCCGATGGTGAGGAAGCAACTGACACTTGTTCAGCACTTTTCCTTTTTAACTTTAACGCTTTTTCTAATCCATTAGCATGGCCTCTCGCAATCTTGTCCAAAAAGGACGATTGGCGTAATAAATTTGCGTCATGGGCATTGTCAATAAATCCATTTTCAGTCAATATACTTTGCATATGAGACTCCCGGACCATATGAAAATCAGCTTCTTTTTTTCCTCGATCAATGAATCCGGTTGTTTTTATTACTTCATCGTGTATGATATTGCGTTTTTGGTTTGTAGCAGATCGGCTAGGAAAGCTCCCAATATAAATATAACTTTCAAAACCGGAACCTCCACTTGCGTTTATATGAATAGAAAGTAAAAAATCTGCATTCCAAGCATTTGCTGCATTAGTTCGCTCGTTTAACGAAACTGTTTGATTACCTGTACGACTCAGCTTTACTTGCACGTCGTCATATTCATTTAACAAAATGTTTACTAGTCTTTTGGAAATGCTTAACGTCAAATCTTTCTCACGCAAACCATATCCAGTTGCTCCAAAGTCAGAGCCTCCATGTCCTGGGTCGATAAAGATTTTCACCACGTCTAATCTTCTCCTTCGCGTTTAATTATCACGATTGAAAGCAAACTCCTTAGAATTTAGTTGGTACACTTAGACCTTCAGCCCCTTCTACCTATAATGATATGAATATACTCTGATTAAGGTCACCTCTAGTAAAATAAAAAAACAACCGACTACCTTGAATGGTAATCGGTTGTTCCTGTAAGTTGAAAATTTTATTAGCTATACTGCTGGCGTTCTTTTCTTTTATATGCGATTCTTTTATTAGTAAAGTATCCTGCTAGGAGAACAAGTAAGGTAATGCATGCAATAGTTAAATAGGTCATAAGCCCTTCAGAAATACCTACCAACTCGTCAATATGCTTGTCCTTTAAAAGCATTTCTCCAGCTGTCCATGCCAGAATTCCTGAACCCGCATATGCAATCCAATGATACTTGTCCATAACTTTAACAATAAATTTAGAGCCGAAAATCATAATCGGAATACTGATAGCAACTCCTAAAGCAATCATTACTACATGACCATCAGCTGCACCAGCTACTGCTACAACATTATCCAAGCTCATAACAGCATCAGCCATTATAATTGTTCCTACCGCCTTCATGAATCCGTTATGTGATGAAATGTGCGTTTCATCTTTCCCGCCAACTAAAACAGTGTATGCAATCCATAAAAGCAATAAACCACCAATAATATTTACAAAGGGAATCTGCAATAACCAAACGATGATAATGGCAAAAAGAACTCGCAAAATTACTGCTCCAGCCGTTCCCCATATTATAGCCTTATTTTGAAGTTCCTTCGGTAAGCTTCTTGTTGCCATTGCAATTACAATCGCATTATCACCGGATAATACTATATCGATTGCGATGATTTTCAATAATGCGATGATGGCTGCCGAGGTAAACGTAATTCCTAGTATCGTTGTCGCTATATCCATTTTCCGTTTCCTTCCTTCTAAGGAATTTAACTTTTTAATTATATCATAATTTCTATCCTGCTTCTATAAACTAGCTAGAATTGGAAATTTAGGATATAGCACTTTATTAAAATTATGCTCCTCTAAAATACTTCTTCCTTGGAACAGTAATGGAAAGAATATTTTCCAACTTGAAGAGTCTTTCTTCTCTACGTAAATAACAGAAGGCTTTAAACGTTGATTCTCCTATTGCCAAAACTTTAATTGTCCTTTGAGTTACAACTTTTTTATCCGATAAATAAATCATTTCTAACTTAATTCCGGATCTTAAAGATTCCGCAAGAAGTCTCTTCATTTAATAAACCTCCTTTGAAATATTATAGAACAAACGTTCGTAAAAATCAATGATGTTTTAATTAAGATAAAATTGTTTCCAGCTCGTTAACTAAATCTTTTCCCATTTGAATATACTTTTTGTCAAGGTTTCCGTCTGGATCCTCTGGTTCAGAAAACTGGTTAAATGAAGCGGACATATTACTACTATCAGCATAGTCATCCAATCCCTTTTGATATACATGCTCAAGAACAAAAGGGGTTCCTAATTTTACAATTACCCCAGGGCTATCAAGCTCTCCATGTACAGCTATAAATGGAACACGCAGAAATTGGTAGCCACCTTCATCTGCCATTTTGTAATCAAAAAAGCCTCGATCATAATCCCAATTACCACCAATGACATATCCCTTAGGTTTTAAAAGTTGTTCCAGCTTATGTAAATTAAATTCCTTACCCTCTATAGTTGAATTAATTTCAAACACTTTACAACACTCCTTTGTTTTCAATCTAGTATTCCTTTGACAACGGGAGGTTATTCCAAGGAACAGACTTGTTTTCGTTAAGTTTATTGTTATTAGTAAAATTCCCACTCTTTTCTCGTATCATAAAAATTATATATGTATGTTCTCATTTTTAAAATTAAGTAGAAAAGTAATCGTGAGGAACAGAGGGAAATAAAAATAGCACCTACATCGCGTAGGTGCTACACATTATTTTAATCTTTTTTCCAATTCTGCTTTTTTCTCTTCGAATCCTGGTTTTCCAAGGAGTGCAAACATATTAACTTTATATGCTTCTACTCCAGGTTGGTCAAATGGATTCACACCGAGTAAATAACCACTAATTGCACATGCTTTCTCGAAGAAATATACTAGATATCCGAAAGTGTAGGCGTCCATAGCAGGAATTTCTACCACTAAATTTGGAACACCACCATCGGTATGAGCTAAAAGCGTTCCTTCAAATGCTTTATCATTTACGAAATCAACCGTTTTGCCCTCTAAATAATTTAATCCGTCCAAATCACCTTCTTCACTTTCGATAACTAATTCATGGCGTGGATTTTTTACCTTAATAACAGTTTCGAACAAATCACGACGGCCTTCTTGAACGTATTGTCCTAATGAATGAAGGTCTGTAGAAAAATTAGCAGAAGCTGGGAATATTCCTTTTTGATCTTTCCCTTCACTTTCTCCAAATAGTTGTTTCCACCACTCGGAAAAATACTGCAAGCCTGGCTCATAATTAATGAGCATTTCAATCGTTTTTCCTTTATTGTATAAAGCATTTCGAATCGCAGCATACTGGTAGGAAATATTTTTATCAAGCTCAGGGCTGCTAAATTCGTCGCTGGCATCTGCAGCACCTTTCATCATTTCCTCAATTTCGACTCCGCTCACCGCAATTGGAAGCAACCCAACAGCTGTCAAAACAGAATACCTTCCCCCAACATCATCAGGGATTACAAATGATTCGTATCCTTCTTCGTTTGCTAAAGTCTTTAAAGCACCTTTTGCTTGGTCAGTCGTAGCATAAATTCTTTTTCTAGCTTCTTCTGCACCATACTTTTCTTCTAGAAGTTTGCGGAATATGCGGAATGCAAGTGCAGGCTCGGTCGTTGTTCCGGATTTAGAAATAACATTGATCGAGAAATCCTTTCCATCAAGCAAATCCATTAAGTCCTTCATATACGTTGAGCTAATATTGTTTCCTACAAAAAAGACTTGAGGAGTTTTGCGCTGTTCAGAAGACTGTGCATTGTAAAAGCTATGATTAAGCATTTCAATAGCAGCTCTAGCACCTAGGTAAGATCCACCAATTCCGATAACAAGTAATACATCACTATCTTCTTTAATTTTATCAGCTGCTTTTTTTATACGAGAGAATTCTTCACGATCATACTCGTGTGGAAGTTCTACCCAACCTGTATAATCCTTTCCAGCTCCTGTTTTTTCATGTAATTGTTTATGAGCTGTTTCCACAGCGGCTTGCAAGTATGTAATTTCATGTTCACCGAAAAAACTTAATGCTTTTGAGTAATCAAACTTTAGATATCCCATCACTTTTCCTCCTTATGTACAAAATCTATATGGTAATACTCTAGCTGAACAGGGAGAGATTTTCAAGAAAATATATGTTAAAGGAGATATCTTTACGGAAAACAAATATACTTTTCATTATTAGGTTTAAAATAATTTCTTTATTGCTAAACAATATGATTATAAACTGGGCAAGGATTTCACATAAGTCAGGTAACCCTTTATTATTTTCTCACATTCCTTAGAGTGCCTAAAGGAGGATTGATTTCCTTTGGCAATGATTTTTGCAGTCTTAAGGGTGCCAATACTCCGATTGATTACCTTTAATTACGATTGTCACATTTCTCACGGAACCAATACTCTTCCTTATTGACTTTACCTTTCTTAGGGCATCAATAGCAGGATTGGTTTCCTTTAGTAACTATTTTTACATTCCTTACGGACCTATACGATTTTCACCTTTCTTAGGCATCAATCCAAGATTCACTGCCCTAATAAATAACGCCTTAAAATTATAGCGTTACACTTATTAAAAATTCCCCTTCAAAAAATACCACAGTTCACTCTGAACTGTGGTATTTTCAATCACTAATATTATACCCATCCTCTAAAACGGGAAGCTTCTGCTACGTTTCGTAAGCCAACCATATATGCTGCTAGGCGCATATTTACTCTTCGGCTTTCGGCAGTATTGTATACATTTTCGAACGACTCGACAAGTTTTGTGCGAAGTTTTTCGTTGACTTCTTCTTCCGTCCAATAATATCCTTGGTTGTTTTGGACCCATTCGAAATAAGAAACGGTAACCCCACCTGCACTTGCAAGTACATCCGGAACTAGTAAAACTCCTCTTTCACTTAATATTCGTGTTGCTTCCTCGGTAGTCGGGCCGTTTGCAGCCTCAACAACGATGGATGCCTTAATATTATGAGCATTATCTGCAGTAATTTGATTTGCAACTGCAGCAGGAACTATGATGTCGCAATCAAGTTCAAATAATTCTTTATTTGTAATAGTATTATCAAATAAAGTTGTTACAGTACCGAAGCTATCTCTACGATCTAGTAAATAGTCGATATCGAGCCCATCAGGATCGTGTAATGCTCCATAAGCATCGGAAATTCCTACAATTTTAGCTCCAGCATCATATAAAAACTTAGAAAGGAAGCTTCCAGCATTTCCAAATCCTTGAATAACAATTCTAGAATTTTTTAAATTAATACCTCGTTTTTTAGCAGCTTCTTCAATACAAATGGTTACACCTTGAGCAGTGGCCTTTTCTCTACCTTGTGAACCACCAAGCACAATTGGCTTTCCAGTAATAAATCCTGGAGAATCATTTTCACGGAGACGGCTATATTCATCCATCATCCAAGCCATGATTTGTGAGTTTGTGTACACATCGGGTGCCGGAATGTCTTTTGTAGGTCCAACAATTTGACTTATGGCACGAACATACCCACGGCTAAGACGTTCAATTTCACCCATTGACATTGTCCGTGGATCGCATATTATTCCACCTTTACCTCCACCATAAGGGAGGTTAACGATTCCACATTTTATACTCATCCACATCGACATAGCTTTTACTTCTTCTTCCGTGACATCTGGATGAAAACGGACCCCACCTTTTGTAGGACCAACTGAATCATTATGTTGTGCACGAAAACCTGTGTAAACGTTGACTGATCCATCATCCATTCTTACAGGAATGCGTACAGTTAACATTCTCATTGGTTCTTTTAAAAGCTCATACATTTCCTCACCAAAACCAAGCTTATGGAGGCCATCTTTAATTACCTCTTGTGTTGATGTAAATAGGTTAAGATTTTCTGCCATTGTTATTTTTCGCCTCTTTATTGTGTAATCAGATTCAATGACTCCTTGGCGGAATTTCACCTAAACTTTTATAAGCTAATTCGAAAAAAGTTTAGGTATCCGCCGACTGCATTAACTAAATTCAACAAAAGTTTATCTCTTGCTAATTGTCGGTTACTAGATTTTGTCCCTTTTATTAAAAGAGGGACATCTTAACGATCTCAGTTAATTATATCATTTTGCAAGCACTTTTTTAATCCGTTCGATCGCCCAATCCAACTCTTCCCTAGTAATCGTTAATGGCGGAGCAAAACGGATAACATTTTCATGTGTTTCTTTACATAAAAGCCCTTCTGTCATCAAGGCTTCACAGTATGGACGGGCATTTTCATTTAACTCGACACCGATAAATAGACCTTTGCCTCTTATTTCTTTTATCGACGGATTAACAATATCATTTAATTTTGACATAAAATATAGTCCAAGTTCAAGTGATTGTTCACAAAGTTTTTCATTATAAATAACGTCCAATGCCGCAATCGAAACTGCACATGCCATTGGATTTCCACCGAATGTTGAACCGTGGGACCCAGGGTTAAAAACTCCAAGAATCTCACTATTTGCCGCTACACAGGATATCGGAAACACTCCACCTCCTAGCGCTTTGCCTAATATATACATATCCGGTTCAACCGTTTCCCAATCACAGGCAAACATTTTTCCAGATCGTCCTAATCCAGATTGTATTTCATCTGCAATAAATAGTACATTATTTTTTCTACAAATTTTAAAAGCCTCTTTTAAAAACCCCTCAGGTGGAATTATTATTCCCGCTTCTCCCTGAATTGGCTCTAATAAAAATGCAGCGGTATTAGAGGTGATTGCCTGCTTTAACGCCTCTATATCCCCGTATGGGATAAGCTTTATACCAGGTAGCATTGGGCCGAACTGATATTTATATTCATCATCTGAGGATAGAGAAATAGCACTCATTGTCCGTCCATGAAAATTCCCTTCGCAAACAATGATTTCAGCTTGATTTTCCTCTACTTTCTTTACCGAATACGCCCATCGCCTCGCCGCTTTTATAGCAGTTTCAACCGCTTCAGCACCTGTGTTCATTGGTAGAACCATATTCTTATTCGTTAATTGGCAAACCTTCTCATTCCATGGTCCAAGCATATCATTATGGAACGCTCTTGAAGTCAATGTAACTCGATCCGCTTGCTCTTTTAAAGCTTGAATAATTTTTGGATGGCGATGTCCTTGATTTACAGCAGAATATGCACTTAACATATCCATATATTTTATTCCTTCAGGGTCTTTTACCCATACCCCTCCTGCCTCGGAAATAACAACAGGCAGAGGATTATAATTTTTTGCCCCGTATTTTTCGGTTTGCGCAATGATTTCCTCTGTACCCAAAAATTAAGACCTCCTGTTGATCTATTTTCCAAGTGAGATTTATAGCATTTCGGACGTTGTTTTAGCCTGCATATGAAGTAGTAGATAATCTGGTCCTCCGGCTTTCGAATCGGTTCCACTCATATTAAAGCCGCCAAAAGGCTGGTAACCTACGATTGCACCGGTACATCCACGATTGAAATATAGATTTCCCACATGGAATTCTTCTCGAGCAAATTCAATGTTTTCTCGAGATTTAGAGATAACGGCTCCTGTTAATCCATATTCTGTGTTATTAGCTATTTCAATTGCTTCTGTAAAATCCTTCGCTTTAGCAAACGCCACAACAGGGCCAAAAATTTCTTCTTTCATAATTTTAGCTTCTGGATCGAGATCAGCAAAAATGGTTGGCTTGATAAAAAATCCTTTCGAGTCGTCACCTTCTCCTCCAGCCATAAGCTTACCTTCTTGCTTACCAATTTCAATATATTCCATTATTTTATTGTACGCATTTTGATCGTTAACGGGTCCCATAAAAATATTTGGATTTGTAGGGTCTCCAACAGTTAATTTTTTTGTAATTTCAACTGCACGTGAGAGCACTTGGTCATAGACATCTTCTACAATGACAGCTCGAGAACAAGCAGAGCACTTTTGTCCAGAAAATCCAAAAGCGGATTTAACGATAGATCGAGCTGCTAATTCAAGATCAGCCTCTTTATCTACTACAATTGTATCTTTTCCACCCATTTCCGCAATGACACGCTTCAGCCAAATTTGACCGGCATTCACTTTCGAAGCACGTTCATATATTCTAATCCCCACTTCTCGTGATCCTGTAAAACTAATAAAACGAGTTTTTGGATGGTCAACTAAGTAATCACCAACTTCTGAACCACTCCCCGGAATATAGTTGACAACCCCTTTTGGCATCCCTGCTTCTTCTAGAACTTCCACAAATTTTGCAGCAATAACCGGTGTTGTGGATGCCGGCTTCAAAAGAACTGTATTTCCTGTTACCATTGACGCAACTGTAGTTCCAGCCATAATTGCTAAAGCAAAGTTCCATGGCGAAATAACAACGCTTACACCGAGAGGTATATAATGATAACGATTAAATTCTCCAGGTCTACTTTCGACATTCTTTCCATTTTTTATTTCAAGCATTTGACGACCATAATATTCCATAAAATCAATGGCTTCAGCAGTATCCGCATCAGCCTCATTCCACGGTTTACCAGCTTCTTTAACTAATAGAGCTGAAAATTCATGCTTTCTGCGTCTAACAATAGCGGCTGCTTTAAATAAAACATCAGCTCTGGTTTCAGGTTTTGCCTTTTTCCAAGATTCAAACGCTTTCAAAGAACTTTGCATCGCAAGTTCAGCAAGCTCCATGTTTGATTTAGAAACATAGCCAATTATTTCATCCTTATTTGCTGGATTAATAGAAACAATTTTGTCTTGAGTCGTGATACGTTCACCATCAATGATCAACGGGTAATCGCTTCCAAGATAACTCTCAACAATTTGCAATCCTTTTTCAAAGGCAAGTTTATTTTCTTCTTCAGTAAAGTCTGTAAAAGGTTCATGTCTATAAGTAATCACAGTGTATCCCCCTCACGCAGATTTTTTCTTCACATAAATAGTAACATATTTTCAGTGTTAGAATATACAAAAACGCGAGAGCATGGTCAGATGAAATATTAGATAAACTTCTCGAGAAAACAAAAAAAGGATGCCTATATGACATCCTCAAAAAACTATTTTTTAATTAATTCTTCTCGTGATTGTTCAATCCACTCTTGAAGCTTATCTTTTAATGTATTAAAACCCTCATTAGTTGTTTGTGTCGTTTCTGTTTTGATTGTACCTTGTCGACGCGGATTTCGAGGTTCACGTTGCTTTTGTACCTCTTCAGTAGCACGTATGGAAAGGCTGATTTTCCCTTTCTCTTCATCAACGTTTAACACTTTAACTTTAACTTCATCACCTACAGACAAAATTTCATGAATATCTTTTACAAATCCATGTTTTATTTCCGAAATGTGAACAAGTCCTTGAGTTTGATCGTCCAATGCAATAAATGCACCATATGGTTGGATACCGGTCACTTTACCTGTTAATACCGCTCCTGTTTCATATTTTGTAGTCATAGAAACACTCCTAGTTTATATTAGATTTTCTCCTAATTTACGCAATTGTAAATTATAACATAGAGAATCATTAGAATCAAAGAAGCAGTCCTATCATATATTGAAAATTTTCCCCTTTGTAGTTTTTTCAAACCTTTTTAAAAGGGTATCATAATGATAGGAGGTGGAAGATATGCCAATAGGATCTTCAATCAAAATAAATGATATTAGTATTTACTATGAGGAATATAAGCATCCAAATGCACTTAATACTATTGTTTTAATTCATGGTTTTTTGTCATCCTCATTTAGTTTTCGTCGCTTAATTCCATATTTAGAGAAGGATGTTAATATTGTTTCTATAGATTTTCCACCATTCGGAAAGAGTGGAAAGTCTTTGAAATTCAGCTATACATATGCAAATATTGCCAGTACTATCCTAGAACTACTTGACACTCTTGGCTATAAGAACATTATTGCAACTGGACACTCAATGGGTGGTCAGATTGTTTTAAATATGAGTATTCAGAGACCAGAATTTATCAAAAAAGCAATACTTATAAGCTGCTCTGGGTACGTGCCACGCGCTAAACTCCCCCTTAGAATGTTGACGTACGTTCCATTTATCGGGAGATTTATTAAACTATACCTTGAAAAATCAGGCGTTGAGGGGAATTTAAATATTGTTGTCTACGATAAATCCATTATTGACGAGAAAATGATTAAAGGGTATGAGGAACCTTTTCATCATAATGAAATTTTCCGGGCATTAGCAAAAATGCTTCGTCATCGTGAAGGTGATCTTGCTCCAGTGTCTCTTCAATCAATTCAAACACCATGTTTACTTTTATGGGGGGATCACGATACGATAGTTCCTTTAAATATTGGAAATCGTCTCGCCTATGATTTACCAAATTCATCACTAGTCGTTATAAAAAATACTGGCCACTTATTACCTGAAGAAAAACCAAAAGAAGTCTATGATGAAATAATACGTTTTATTTAAATTGTTCTCATATAGCAAGCGATTGTGACTAGCAGCTAGCTGGCCTAAACACGCCTTGGTATCTCTTATAAGCATTCTTAGTACCATCTGTTCCACATCATATGGATAAAAAAATGATACAAAAACATATGTATTAGGTTTTCTCTTCGTTTACGAATATATATTCGAAGTTAACAATAGGCACATTAAAATCCTTTTGGATGTAGTTGCTTGTAAAATCTAACCCTTCACCTTTATGATTAATGTTGAGCAATGAAAAGGAAAGGAGTCTTACTATGTATAATTTTGATGAAAAAGTCGATAGAAAAAACACTTCTTCTGTAAAATGGGATGGTATGAAAGCAGTTTTCGGAAAAAATGAATTGTTACCAATGTGGGTAGCAGATATGGATTTTCCTCCACCTAGTGAAGTACTCGAAACAATGAAGCAGCGCGTAGATCATGGTGTTTTTGGTTACACAATTATTGGTGATACCACTTCTAAAGCAATCATTAACTGGGTCAGTAAACGTCATGGTTGGGATATTAATCCTTCATGGCTTATGTATAGTCACGGGGTTGTTCCATCCATCGGCATGGCGATTCGAGCATTTACAGAGGTTGGGGACAAAGTCATGCTTCAATCCCCTGTTTATACACCTTTTTTTAATATGATTGAAAGTAATATGAGAGAAGTTATCAATTCCCCTCTAGTATTAAAAAACGGACGCTATGAAATAGATTTTACAGACTTTGAAGAAAAGTTAAAAAGTGGAGTAAAGCTATTTTTACTATGTAGTCCACATAATCCAGCAGGGCGAGTTTGGTCTAAAGAAGAACTTACTAAAATAGCGGAACTTTGTAGGGAATATGGGGTTATTATCGCCTCAGATGAAATACATGCCGACATTGTTTCACCACCTTACAAGCATATTCCAATTTGTACATTGGATCCTTCATATTCGGATTTTATTATTACATTTATGGCCCCTAGTAAAACTTTTAATTTAGCAGGGTTGCAATCATCCTTTATTGTTGTTCAAAATGTAGAAATGCGTAAAAAATTGCAAGATATCCAGAAGAAAGAAGGTTTTCATACATTAAATACATTCGGAATCATTGCAATGGAAGCAGCTTACCAATATGGAGAAAAGTGGCTTGAAGATGCACTGGATTACATAAAAGATAATATTAAAATTCTTAAAGAAGGAATTGAAAATTATCTACCTGAATTAAAAGTGATAGAGCCAGAAGGAACATACCTTGTATGGGTTGATTGCAGGGCAACAGGGTTGGACGACAAAGAAATACGCCAAAGACTTCTAGAAAAAGCCGGTTTAGCAGTCAATTTTGGAAATTCTTACGGTCAAGGTGGAGAAGGTTTTATTCGAATCAACACAGCTTGTCCGCGTTCAATTATAGAAGAAGGGATCGAGAGATTAAAATTAGCTTTTCAGTAAGAAAAGTGTAAGGCGACCAATTTAGACCACATCAAAAATGAAGTGGGTTAGTTGGAGAATCTCTATATTAATTGTTTATGTTTTCTGCCCTTAAGCAGAGGGAGCCTAGATTTTGACAACGAGAGCCTTTGTTAAGAAATATAGTTCTAATAAAATTGTCATACATTCTTATTTTTCAAGAAATGAAAAGTACTTTTCCACTAATATTATTTGTTGTGGAAAAGTACCTTTTTATTTCTTCGTTGATTTTGCAGGTTTTCTATCCATTGAAATTTCCCCGCACGCGATTCTTTCTCCTGAGTCACCAGCAGGCTGAGCCATTCCATCATCAGCTCCCTCGTGTATTACTATAGATGTTCCTTCCGTTGTATAAAGAGAATTTTTCTCTTCTTTAAACGTGACACCTTTAGCGGTAAAATCTGTTTTTATATTACCATCGTCTTCTACTATTAAATTTGGAAAATCCCCTGCATGTGGACCTTTCGGGTTGAGGAGACCATGTTCTTTATTGTCAGGATTGAAGTGGTCACCAGCTGATAAAAAATCCGGCGGAGCACAACTTCCTTTGTCATGGATATGTATAGCGTGCACACCTGGAGGCATTCCTTTCAAATTAACCTTAACCTTTATACCGTCTGCTTTTTCCTCAAGCTTTATTTTCCCAAGTGAATCTCCGTCAGAATTTTTCATATCTATGTCCAATATATTTGGAAGCGGATTTGAGCATGCAGAAAGAATAAAACATATTGAAAACAACATTAATTTCCTCATAGCCAACCCTCCATAAGAATTCCCTATTCGTCATTATTGCCATGCGAAAAATGAAATATCCTTTTTCAACACACTTTTTCGAGTAATAGGTATTTGCTTTACAAGGAAAATCCAATCCAAATTATTATTTATAACTTTCAATAAAATAATTAGCATTAAAGAAAAACACTAGTAAGCTACGAATTCTCTTGCAGTCTGCATCTGTAAATAATACACATTAGCAGACTTTTTTCGCACAAAAAAAGCACCATTAAAGATGCTTTTCTTTGTTTTCTTGTTTTATTTGATCCTCTAGATGTTTAGTTTTGGACTCCTGTTTTTTGGAAACTTTTTTGATCAATACAAAAGTAAGTATTGCTGCAAAAATAAATACGGACATTGAAATCGCGGCTGGGATATATTCGGTTTTATCCTCTGGGAAATAAAGAAATGGCATATATAAAACAAACGAATTTAAGATTGTGAACAAGGAAAACATCCTTTCCTATTAAAAATACATATTTATTATAGCAAAGTCTTTTTGTTAAAACCAAGGCACCCGTTTGCGAAAAGTCGACAATAATGTGAAAAGCCGTCCTTATTGGACGGCTACAAAATTTTGAAAAACGCTCACATACGGTGTTGCTTGCCTCGCTCGTCTACTCATGAAGGTAACTTCTTTTCGCGTCTTCACTCTAGCGTGCCTTGTATGACAAGCTTTTTCATACAGTCTAGATAATCATTCATTTAAAGATTTTTCTTATTCCTTAATGATATCAATACTTTCAATAACAACATCATCAAGAGGCTTATCCCCAGGGCCTGTTTGTACACCTGCGATACTGTCTACAACATCCATTCCTTCGATAACTTGTCCAAACACAGTATGGCGGTGGTCAAGATGTGGGGTTCCACCATTTTCAATATAAGCCTCTATGATTTCTTTTGGAAAACCAGCCTTCTCAAGCTGACTTTTTACACGTGGATCCATATGATTATTTTGCACGATAAAAAATTGACTTCCATTCGTATTCGGGCCAGCGTTTGCCATAGAAAGAGCGCCACGAAGATTGAATAATTCCATTGAAAATTCATCTTCAAAGGAATGCCCGAAAATACTCTCTCCACCTCGACCTGTTCCAGTTGGGTCTCCACCTTGAATCATGAAGTCGTTGATGACCCTGTGAAAGATTATACCGTTATAATATCCTTCTTTTGCATGTGTTAAAAAATTCTCAACTGATTTTGGAGCTTGCTCAGGGAACAATTTTATTTTTATCGAACCCATATTTGTATTCATTTGTACTAATTTTTCATTTTCCGCCACTTCAGTGGACAATTGTGGATACACTACTTGTTCAGTCATTTCTGAATCTCCTTCTTCCTTTGCAGATTGGTTACTACCTGTTGCAGTCTCCTCATTTAAATTTATTATTGAGGACTTGCCGCATGCAGATAATATGGTAACAAACATTAGTAAAAAAAGAAATTTTTTCATCTGAAAGCCCCTCCAAAAATAACTTTACAAGAAAATAATAAAAAAAGCATCATTCTTTCATTTTCTTTCATCGTCTTCCATAATAGTAAGAAAGGAAAGGGGGATTTGCTAGTGCAAATTGGACAAGTTGTTACGGCCTTTAATAAAACCGGAAAATATATTGGTGAAATTACAGCAGTTAAACCGGATACATATACAGTGCGTTGTTTAGCTGTACTAATTCATCCAAGACAGGGAGATCTTCATAACCCAAATGAGGCAGATGTACCATTTTTTCACGAAAGAAAGGCGCTTGCTTTTCGAGAACAGGCAAACATTCCAATTAAAATGGTAAAACCTTATGAAGATGAAATTCCTGATTATAAAAAATCACTAGTTGCATCGGTGGAAAAATTAAAAAATCAACTAGAAACAAAGACAGATGATGCTTATAGCGTAAAAAGCCTACAAGCGTTAGATGGGGTAATAAAGGAATATGAGTTAATGTACTCTATAACGTTCTAAAAGGCGGTCTCATTTACTGAGCCGCTTCTTTTGTTTTTCTCGCATTGTGCAGAGCTGTTGAATTTATAAAAAATTACTATATACTAATATTTAGGGAATCGAAATATTTTTTCCAACTAAATAAGAAGGTGTTTCCAATTAATATTGAAAAACGCAATTTCCTCATTATGTGGATTTGCAATTTTCTTATTGCTGCTAGTATGACGATGGTACTTCCATTTATATCGTTGTATATTGGTACTCTCGGCGATTTCAGCCACGATTATATACAGCGATGGTCGGGACTTGTCTTTGGTGTCACCTTTTTGAGTGCTTTTATCGTTTCACCGATTTGGGGTCGAATTGGCGATAAATATGGATTTAAGCCGATTCTTTTAATTACAGGCTACGGAATTGCCACTTCTGTTTTCTTCATGGGAATCATTCATAGTGTTTTCGGACTATTTATTTTACGAATGATAATGGGTTTTGTGACAGGATTTATTCCAACATCTATCGCACTTATTTCAAAACAAACTCCAAAAAGTGAAGCTGGCAAAACGCTTGGCACCTTGCAAATGGGTAATGTTGCAGGTAGCCTTTTCGGGCCCATCCTTGGGGGAATATTGGCAGATAATGTGGGGTTTCAATATACTTTCGTTATTACCTCGATATGTGTCATGATTGCTACGACTGTTGTATTTTTTGGAATAAAAGAAATCAAACAACAATCGGAAGTTAAAAAGAAAATTCCCCGTACTCAAAAAGATGTCATCAAACAAATTCTCAGTCGAAAAATGCTTGTCATGGTAATGGTGATTGCTTTATTAATCCAAGTAGGAAATTTTAGTATTCAACCCTTACTCGCTCTTTACGTAAGTGACTTAACGCATGCTACAAGTATCGCTTTACTTTCGGGACTTGCATTTTCAGCGACTGGTTTCGGAAATTTATTACTAACCCGTCAATGGGGTAAGCTTGGAGATACAATTGGCTACGAAAAAGTGCTGCTTATACTATTAATTCTTGCATCAATATTAATAATTCCACAAGCTCTCGTTACTGAATTATGGCAATTAGTCGGATTGAGATTTCTTTATGGAATGGTTGTTGGAGGAATGATTCCTTGTGTAACGGCTTATATACGAATCGAAGCGCCGCTTGAAATGCAAGGTGAAATTCTTGGATATAACCAGAGCTTCCGCTTTTTAGGTAACGTTATTGGACCTGCATTAGGTGGATTTGTTGCAGGTCACGCAGGCATTTCTTCTGTCTTTTATGTAACCGGAAGTTTATTTCTGGTTGCCTTTGGAATCCTGTGGTGGAATGTAAAGCATGCACAGGAGCATTTTAAAGAAAGTTATTAATTGCAAAATGCCAATGATGAGTATTTAAGCCTCATCATTGGCATTTTTATTGATTATATCAAGTAATGATATCCAGTAACTCCATGCATTTAAATAGGCTGGTAAATCGTCTGGATGATGATATAAACACCTTTCTATACGAAGATAAAGTCCTATGATTACTTCCTCTATTAAATATTTCTTATCGTGATTAAAAGTTGGAAGTTTTCGTGCCACGTCATAAATAATTTCAAATTTCAAATCATCCGGTGAAGAGCAGAAAGCAAATACAAGCTCAAAAAGGGGTGGACCCGCAAGAGTTAGAGGGTCAATGATACCGATAAGCAGATCTTTTTTTTGCAGAAAGTTATGTACCCCACAATCACCGTGAAGCAGGTATGGGTTTTCTCCCCCATCTTTTGTATCTATAAAAGACTTAACTTTTTCACAATCTTGAAAAGTTAATACCGTTTCAACTGTTTCTCTTGCATTGTTAACTTCTGTAAGTAAAAATTCTCTATAACTGTTATATCTTTGGTAAGTATATCCCCACTTCTTATCAGGAAATGGTTGATAGTGGGCAATAAGTTCGTCAACCAAGATTTGTAGGTTGAATTCCTTATTATTTAAATGGGAATTAATTTTCCCTTCAATAAATTCATAAATATAATACTGTTGATTCTCATCTATAAATATGACTTTTGGTAAAATTTTTAGATGTTCATATGTTTTTAAAAAAAGTAATTCATCAATGATGACAGCCTTTTCATTTTCCTTATACACATATAGCCGATCATCGTCTCCTATCAACTTCCAAACCTTACTTGATGTTCCACCGCTAAGTTCTTTCCAATCAATAATTTTAAAACCTAACAAATTAAAATTATTTAACGTATCAATCTTTTGATCAATTGATTTATTTCCATTTTCGATATCCATCCCCCAACTCCCCTTTCATTAATCATAGCTCTTTTCTCAAGCATCATTGCAATGTAGTATAAACTTAATAATGAAAAATAGTTTATCCCTCAAATTACATTTCAGCTGAGAAAAGAGCTAGCAGCTTATAAGAAACGCTAAACTTTCTTTATTAAGTGAAAACCCGCTTTCGAGCTTTTACAAAAGCACAAACTTTTAAAAATAGCATTAATCATAAAGCCTTTGAGAAACGTCTCCATCTTTATTGTGAACAAACAAGACTCCATCATGTTCCTTTACATACTCTTTAGCTTCATCAATTAAATCTTCTTTCGTATCTTCTCTTTTAATCGCGTGCTTCCCGTCTTTCCTTTTCAATACCCAGTCTTCGCCATCTGCCATTACATGGTATTCAGGTCTTTCATGATTGTCATCTTCAAAATATTTACGTGCTTGAGCTATACCAATCGCAATTGCCCTGCCCTCGTCTTTATTATCATCAATGAGAGCATTGGCAATTTCAATAGCCTTATTACGAACTTGTTCGGGTAAGTTCTTCATTGAATCAGGGTAATCATTCTTTGACCAAGGCATGTACGAAATCACTCCTTTTAAGTGTATACATCACCTTTCCCTTTATTAAAGTTTCAAAAACTCACTACCTTTTAGAAACTATCGCCACGGTACATCTTGATATACTTATAAGGTTTTCTTCTTCATCCTTGATTTTAATATCCCAAACCATCGTGCTCTTCCCATGATGAAGTACTTCTGCAATTGCCGTTACGAATCCATCCTTTTTTGAACGGATATGATTGGCATTAATTTCTAGACCAAAGCATATTTCTTTTTCCAAATCAATCATGGCTGATGCTCCAATGCTAGCAACAGTTTCGGCTAAAGCTACTGAAGCCCCTCCATGCAAGTAACCATAAGGCTGTCTTGTATGTTCGTTCACAGGCATTGTTGCAATGACTTTCCCCTTTTTAATCTCGACTATCTCAATACCTAGTGCATCAAGAAGAGTTTTTGATTTTTCCATTATGCTCACTCCATTTCATATATATAATTCTATACATGAGGCATGATTCCTTTATTGAATACAAAAAGCTCCCCACTAAGACGGAGAGCTCTTCGTATTTCATATTGCTTTATTAGCAATAACATATTTCAATTATATCCATATGGTGCTCCATAAGCTCCAGGTGCACCATATCCACCATAGCCATAAGGTACTGGCGGCACTCCTCCATAACTATACGGCGCAATTGGTGGATAAGCTATGATTGGACGTGGGCGGAAAAAAGCACTGGCAAGCCCTCCGCCAATCAATCCTCCAAAAAAGCCCCCTACAAGAGGAGCGCCAAACAATCCAAAAAAGCGACTATCGCCATAAGGTACAGGGCCGCGATAATACATCATTTATTAGCAACCTCCTTTGTCTCTAAACAAATGCCCTTCTATATCTGTTTATGCGACAAAGGTCTATATGGCATGGGCAAATTAGAAATAACATTCCCTTATTTTAGCTATTATTCTTTTTCTAAATAAAAATTTTCAACAAGCAACGCTAACGTTCGGGCCATCACACCTGTGGCACCTGCTGGACCTAATTCGTGATCGGATTTAGTAGTTGCTGTGCCAGCTATATCCAAGTGAACCCATGGTGTGCCTTCTGCAAATTCTCCGATAAAAGCCCCACCCATGATAGCATGACCTTCTCTTCCAGGGGAATTATTTAAATCTGCAACCTTACTTCCGCGGACTCTTTCTTTATCTTTTTCAGTATAAGGAAGGCGCCAGATGAATTCTCCTGCTTCATACGAAGCTTCCAATACTTTTTCAAAGAGAGCTTCATCATTTGTAAGAGCACCTGTTTTATCCAGTCCAAGTGCAACTATGACTCCTCCTGTTAAAGTAGCTACATCCACTAAATAGTTTGCACCGTGATGTTTTGCGTAAGTCATAGCATCTGCCAGCACAAGTCTACCTTCCGCATCGGTATTTAACACTTCAATTGTTTTTCCGCTTAAAGAAGTGATAACATCATCTGGTTTAAAGGCATTTCCACTGATCATATTATCAGTTGTTGGAATAACCGCTACAACATTTTGCTCTGGACGTAGATTTCCGATTATCTCCATCGCACCTAATACTGCAGCAGCTCCACCCATATCAGTCTTCATGCCGACTATTCCGTCTTTTGGCTTAATTGAATACCCGCCTGTATCAAATGTAATCCCTTTTCCAACAAGTCCCATTACATCTGTCCATTCGTCTTTTCCTTGGTATTTTAAGACAATCATATAAGGAGGCTCAACCGATCCTTGATTAACCGCTAAAAAAGCTCCCATTCCTAGCTTTTCAATTTCCTCTTTATTTAAAATTTCTACCTCAAATGAATGCTTTTCTCCCAATTCTCTAGCATATTGGGCAAGATCGCTAGCTTTAAGCATATTTCCAGGTAAGTTTACAAGTGTTCTTGCAAAATTCGTTCCTTCCCCGTAAGTGCTTCCGACCTCTGCAGCAAGCTTGATTTCATCATGGTTTCCATTAGTAAAAATCTCAACCGTGTCTATCTTAATTTCCGGTTCATTAGATTTCTGTCTATATCCTTCAAACTGATATGTAGCCATTATGAACGCTTCACTAAAAGCTAGTGCTGCTTCCTCTTCCCTAATTTTTTCCGAAACAAATGAATCAAGTGCTATTGCCACGTTTCGAATACGCATACTAGCAAGCTTTTTACTTGCTGCTCCAAATGCCTCTTTCAACCCTGTAAAACTTATTTCTTTTTCCTTCCCTAAGCCAACAAAAACAAAGCGTTTAACATTTGATTTACCTAAACCATGGATAACAGCTATTGATTTATGTTTTGCTGAAATATCCCCCGATTTAACAAGGTCTGTTAGCTCCCCATCAAAAATCTGATCTAACGGTTCAAGCATTCCAGTAAATTTTTCCGGTTTTTCAATTAGACCTACAATTAAACATTCTTTTCTACTTTCAAACGGATTTCCATTCGATATTTTAAACATTTTATTTCACCTCAAATGCCATTATAAATGAAATAAGTATATATTTCGAGTATCGAAAGTTTTAGCGAAGCCCACAGCTAAACTGGAATATTATATCTTTAATCCACGTAGCCGAAAACATTGACTAACTTTCGTAAATAACGCATGATTTCTTATGATATATTGTGGTATGATAAATGGAACCGTTGCAACTATGTGAAAGGATGTTACGAATGGAGTTTCTACATAATTTCCCCTTTTGGGCTGCCATCACAGCTATATTCTTTGCTCAATTTATAAAAGTGCCCTTGCAATTTATGTTGACAAAAAAAGTAGATTGGTCACTAATCACATCTACAGGGGGAATGCCTAGTTCTCATTCAGCAGGCGTAACAGCATTAACGACTAGTGTTGCACTTGATGAAGGTTTAGGATCGACTCTTTTTGCAGTTTCAGCTATTTTTGCCATCATCGTTATGTTTGATGCAACTGGAGTCAGAAGACAAGCTGGGGAACAAGCAGCTGTTCTCAACAGACTTTCCCTTGATTTTCAAAAAATGATATCAGATTTACACGATTGGCAAGGAAAAACACAAAAAGAAAAACAAATAGAATTTAAAAAGCTAAAAGAACTATTAGGCCATAAACCAGTTGAAGTATTTTTTGGTGGATTAACTGGAATTGTTTGGGCAATGATACTTCATAAATTATTGATTGTTGTATAAAGAAAAAAGAAGCGGGATAAAAAATTCCGCTTCTTTTTTTATTGATCATTCGTATTAGTCTTTAAAAATCTTTGACGAAACACCTGCATTGTCTCGTTTTCATTAAGTGCAACTAAATCTTTTTCGGTTAGAGTTCCATTACCTTTTTGAATAATATAAACATCTAATTTTCTTTTTCCCCATTCTTTATAAACCTGCTCTACAGTCTCGTAATATAAATCGATTGTATTTCCTTTTATAGCCGATCCCGTGTCCGCCACTACACCATATCCATAGTCAGGAATATACAAAATCGTGCCTAAAGGGAAAACATTGATATCTGCCGCAATTGTAGAATATAAGTCTCTTTTTACCTTTACACCTGAATAGGTTATCCCGTATTGTGGATGACCAGGATTTTTTCCAGTAGATTCAACCCCAGCAGTGTAACCAGTTGCGGTTACCTTCACAGTTGGATATTGAGACCAATCTTCATCTTCTAGCAACTTTGGTTCACTTGCGGAACTTGCCACGTATGTAAATTGTTCCTCAATAGAATTATATAAATTTTTTAACGAAAATCGCCTTTCTTTTATATGGGGAAAAACAAATAAACTTTTTTCAAATTCAGCAATGATACTCGGTGTTGTTTTTGCGGCAAATGTTTTAGCATTCATTCCAGTAATAGATTCGAATGTTGTTAACAATGCCCCAATTAATAAAAATAACATCATTATTCTTTTACTTGTTTGTTTAATGTATAGCATCCATACACTCCTCTCAAAATTAATACTTTCCCATTTTGAGAGGAAATATTCCTTCTGTATACAAAAAACTGAAAAATAAGAATTATATCACTATATTTTTCCCTAAAACAAAAAGACTTCCTAATAACGAAAGTCTTAAAACATTCTATATCCTTTTGCACGAAGTAACCTCATAGTTACTCCAGAAGTTATAGCTCCTAACAAACCACTCGCTAAAATGGCAAGATCAAATGGTGCAAGTTCAGAAACACTTTTTCCTAAATTTGAAAACGATGCACTAGTATTTGTAAAGTATTCACTAAAATCTACTTTGTTAATTATTAATATCGCAATGATTGGATATACGATAGCCATAATCCATGTCATTCGCAGTAACATATTTAATAAAAATCCAATGCCAAAGAATAATACAAAAAATAAAAGCATGGATACCAATAAAATTGGAATGATCGACATGGACAAAATCCCCCCTTGATTTTACACTATGTCCAAGTCTACTAGATGTAATAAGGTGCGTCAATCATCATAATAAGACAACTTTATGACGATTTTGAAAGAAATGTGTAAGCTACATCTCTAAAATGATAAACATATTATTCCGATATGCAAATATCTGATTTTTGACAATTAGCTTCTCAGGTTATTTGATCTGCTGCACTTAGAAATAGACAGAAACAACTTCCCCGAAGATAGTTTCCAATTTATTAATGACTAAATCCCCAAAAAAGGCAGAATCATTAGACTCTGCCTTTTCCTTATGGGTGGTTAAAATATATTGAATTTCCCTTTTTTCACTGTAAGCGGCACTCCGCCAATCATGAATAAAGCACGGTTATCAATCATTTTTTTCATGAATGATGCTTTGGTACCAGTTACTTTCTTTCCAAACACTACTCCAATTGCATCATCGTCACCCAATGAACATACAGTACCTTTATTATCAAAAGTGAATGACTCTAAATGTGTGTTACCTTTAACTAATCTTGCAATATTTCTCGCTACCAATTCCCCTTGTTGCATTGCAATTTGAGCAGTTGGTGGGAACGGACGATTAATTTCTTCATTGATCACAAGAGAGCAGTCTCCGATGACAAACACATCAGAAAGTCCAGGTGCACGTAAATCAGGATCAACTTTTACACGGCCACGCATGTTCTCAAATTCAGAAGCTTCGATAATTGGGTTCCCACGAACACCAGCGGCCCAAATAACCGTTTCAGCTTTGATTTCTTCTGTTTCATTTTCACCTTTTGCAACAACAATACCTTCTGGTGTAGCTTCTTTAATAGCCGTACCAATCATAAACTCAATGCCTTTTTTCTCTAAATTAGCCATCGCATATTTAACAAGTTCAGGATCGAATCCAGGTAGAGCAGATGGAGCCGCTTCTACACAAATTACTCGTACTAGCTTTTGATCGATATCATATTCTTTACATAGTTCAGGAATTCTGTTTCCAAGTTCCCCCAAAAATTCGATACCAGTAAATCCTGCACCGCCAACTACGATTGTTAAACGATTTGGATTTTTTACTTCTTCAGCTCTATATGTCGCAAATTGATATTCAATATGTTCACGAATTTGACGAGCTGCATTCACATTTACAATAGAAAATGCATATTTGTCTAATCCTTGAATACCAAATGTTTCGGAAGCTCCACCAAGAGCAACAACTAAATAATCATAATCTAATTGACCGTTATCAAGAATGACTTTTTTCGCTTGGTGATCAACTTTTAAAGCGGTTGCTTGAACAAAATCAACTTTGCTTCGGTCGATAACATCTTTAATATCATAACGAACACGGTCATGATGAAGTGTACCTGCAGAAGCTTCATGTAGCCATGTAGTTTCGTAGTGGTAGTCATTCTTATTTACTAAAACGATATCAGCTTCATTATTACCAAGCTGTTTTTGCAGACGGGTTACTGTCATTAAGCCCCCGTAGCCAGCACCTAATACAACAATTTTGGGCCTTTTCATAGTATACACTTCCACCTTTACAACGTATTATTAATAGCTTGTACGAGAATATAATTAAAATGTTATAAGTGCCTAATGTGATTCACTTCACGTACAACATAAAAAAAAATCCAGAAAAATGTCATAAATTATTAACATCTCCTCTACATTATATGCTTTTCTACTTCTTTTTCAAGCAATTTTGACTAAAAACGAAAATTATTAATATTCAAAAATTATCCAGTTTTTATTTTAATTCATTTGTATGATTATGTAAGATTAATTCGTATATGATATGATGTGAAAGATGGATTTTTTTAAGCATTATAGGAGGGATTTTCTTTGAAAGAAGATCAAAAAATATACGATATAACAATTTTAGGAGGAGGGCCAACAGGTCTTTTCACCGCCTTTTACGGTGGCTTGAGAGATGCCAGTGTAAAAATAATCGAAAGTCTTCCACAACTAGGCGGTCAGCTTTCTACCCTTTATCCTGAAAAATATATATATGATGTTGCAGGCTTTCCAAAAATTAAGGCTCAAGAACTTGTTAATAATTTAACAAAACAGATGTCTATGTTTTCGCCAACCGTTTGTCTTGGTCAAGCTGTTACGAATGTGGAAAAATTAGAAGATGGAACGTTTAGGCTTACATCAGATGAAGAAATCCATTATTCCAAAACGATTATCATCACTGCTGGAATTGGAGCTTTTCAACCTCGTCGCCTTGAAATCGAGCCTGCTATCAAATATGAAGGAAAAAATTTACACTATTTTATCGACGATATGCAAAAGTTTGCTGGTCAAAAAGTAGCTATTCTTGGTGGTGGTGACTCAGCGGTTGACTGGGCTCTAATGCTTGAACCGATTGCAGAAAAAGTTACATTAATTCACCGTCGAGATAAATTCCGTGCGCATGAAAGCAGCGTTGTTCAATTGCAAAATTCTAAAGTAGATATACTTACTCCTTTTGTAGCTTCTAATCTAAATTGTGATGATCAAGCAATTAGAGAACTATTATTAGAAGAGGTCAAAGGCGAAAGAAAAATTTCTGTTGAACTTGATTCGTTGATCGTGAATTATGGATTCGTGTCT
Organism: Lederbergia wuyishanensis; assembly: GCF_022900255.1. GTDB lineage: Bacteria > Bacillota > Bacilli > Bacillales > Bacillaceae_C > Lederbergia > Lederbergia wuyishanensis. Next base: position 110,354 of record NZ_JALIRM010000014.1, on the reverse strand, counting down.
TCTCTTGGTCCTATTAAAGACTGGGGATTGGATATCGAAAAAAATTCAATCGTGGTAAATAGTAGAATGGAAACAAATATTCCAGGTATTTATGCAGCAGGAGATATTACTACATACCCTGGAAAAGTTAAGTTAATTGCAACTGGGTTCGGAGAAGCACCAACAGCTGTCAGCAATGCAAAATCGTATATTGATCCAAAGGCACGTCTACAGCCGATGCACAGTACTTCTATGTTCGATCAATAACATATAAGAAAAGCCCAAGGCGCCTGTTCAGCGACGTACAGGCCCACAGGATGTGGGTCCGTCGACGTCGCCACAGGACGTGGAAGTTTTTAGTCGACGTTCATCTATAAGCTTCTGACGAGATAAAGGAAACACAGCAAGGTTTGGAAAAGCGGAAGGCGCCTGAAGAGGAAGGAAGGCTAAAAGCGCAACGTCCTATTGCGACGCCTCCCTGACCCGCATCCTGCGGGCCTCCGACAAGCAAATGTTCTGAGTCAAAAAAGTCCGGTCTTTGACTTTTATTGACTCAGGTTATTTGACCTCGAGGGGCTGGCGCCTGGAGCTAGACAAGACGAGCCGATGTTGACTTATCGTAGGAAGAAGCTGAAAGTTTGCTAGTCGCTGGGCGCCTGAAGCTAGACAATGAAAGACTTCTTTAAAATAAGGGTCGTATAAAATTGTATACTTTCTTTACTTTGAACAAAAGCGCCAGGCGCGCAGCCTTAGGCGACAAGCAAATGTTCTGAGAAGCATAAAGTCCTCTTTTTGACTTTTAAGCTTCGCGGGTTTATGACCTCGAGCCGATAGCGCCTGGCGCTAGACGGAAACTACCTTAAAAAAGTTATCCTTAACTTTTCAAATTTATAATTTCCTAAGCAATAAAAAAAAGAGCCGGGTGAGGTATCAATATTCCACCTTCGGCTCTATTTTTTTATATACTCTATTAACATTTTTCGGGGGTACCTTGAACATTAGCTGTACGGAAAGATGAACCACACCCGCAAGATATAAGGGCATTCGGATTATCTATCGTAAAACCTCCGCCCATCAAAGATTGTTTATAGTCGATGACTGTTCCTTTTAATAATGGAGCACTTTCATGATCTATTAGAACTGGGATACCGTACTGTTCAAAAAATTCATCGGTATCTGACTTTTCGTGCTCTAAGCTCATGCCGTATGATAAGCCGCTACAGCCACCACCGTTGATTGAAAAGCGAAAATATGCATCTTCTTCCCCATTATGTTTCATCATATCTTTTATCTGTAAAGCTGCGGCTTCTGTAAGTGTTATGGTTGTACTCATATGTGCACTCCTTTCAACAAGCATATATATTAAGTATATACCTCTAATTCTATAATCTCAACAGATTAAAACATTGGATTTTCTTCAATATATTGATAAATAGCTTTAACAAGCATCTCCGGAGTTTCTCCAGTTACGACTTCTCCATTTACGAGTGCATATAAACTTTCTGCACATAAATCGCAATGATCAAGACAACCGTATTCTACTATATCCAAGTTAGGATCTTCCTCTAGCACTTGTAAAGCTTCATATCCTCCACTACCCAAATTACTTATACAAAATTCGATAATTGGATTCAAAAGCATCACCCTCTCAAAAAAGCACAAGGCGTCCACTTATTAAGCAACAAGAAAATGATCTGAGACAAAATATTTTCTTTGCCTCTTTATTGCCTCAGTTTACTTAACTTACAGTCCATCGCGCCTGAAGCTAGTTATAACAATATAATCCTACCTGTTTAGAGTTTGATAGTCAAAGGGTAGGATTATATATAAAGGTATACAGATTTCCAATTTTTTTTACTTTTCACTAATGTTGTATATAAAATGGGAATCAGCTATACTTTTACGTGGGATTATTTTCAATGTGCTATCATTATTAACATTTACCTATTATTTTTCTTCAAGTAGACGGCAAAAGGGGATATTTTTCATGAAAAAATTAGTATTGCTCGGTGGAGGATATGGGAATATGCGTGTCCTACGCGAATTGCTGCCAAATCATCTTCCGAACGATGTAACAATTACACTAATAGACAGAGTGCCATATCATTCTTTAAAAACCGAGTACTATGCCCTCGCAGCTGGTACGATTTCAGACCAAGAGGTAAGAGTAGCTTTTCCTGAACATCCAAATTTAAATATTATATATAGTGAAGTAACGGGAATCGATCTAGATCAAAAACAAGTTCTTCTATCTGGTTCTGACCCTGTTTCTTTTGATGAACTTATTATTGGTTTAGGATGCGACGATAAATACCATGATATTCCAGGCGCAGATACATATACCTATAGTATTCAAACAATCGGGGAAGCACGTGATACGTACCAAAAACTAAACAATCTACCTGCTAATTCGATAGTAAGCATTGTAGGTGGTGGGTTAAGCGGTATTGAGCTTGCTAGTGAACTCAGGGAAAGCCGTCCAGACTTAATCATCAAGTTATTTGACCGCGGAAAAACAATTCTCTCATCTTTTCCGGAAAGAATAAGTCGCTACGTACAAAATTGGTTTAATATGAATGGCGTTGACGTTGTCAACGAAGCAAATATTACAAAAGTAGAAGATCAATTATTATTTAATAACGATGAGCCAGTTCATACAGACGTTATCGTGTGGACAGCGGGGATTCAGCCTAATAAAATTGTACGTGATCTCAATGTTGAAAAAGATAAACAAGGAAGGGTTATTTTAACAAAATACCACAATATTCCTAATTACGAAAATGTATATGTTGTTGGCGATTGTGCAAGTCTTCCATATGCGCCAAGTGCTCAACTAGCGGAAGGGCAAGCTGAACAAATCGTTACTATCCTTACTAAACGCTGGGAAGGAAAAGAACTTCCTGAAGAAATGCCTACTATTAAATTAAAAGGCGTCCTCGGATCCCTTGGAAAAAAACAAGGATTCGGTCTAATGGCGGATCGAGCTATAACAGGAAGAATTGCAAGAATCCTAAAATCTGGTGTCTTGTGGATGTATAAATTTCATAAAGGATAAAATATTAGGTCAGTTCAACTTTGAACTGACCTAAATGCTTTTATAAGCAATTTATTCTTTCGGATAAAAAGAGCGCCTTTATCGAAGCGAAATTATTTAGAGTTGACCTACTCGAAAAAGAACACTAGATAATTTATTTTATACTTACCTCTTCATACCCATATTTCTCCATTTCTTTATAAATATCCTTTAACTTGGGATTTCCTTCACCCACTATTTCCTCACCTATTGTTACAACTGGATAAAACAAATCTTCTTCTATGACCCGAGAAGCAAATATTTGGTGTTTCTTCTCCTCTGGTGGATTAAAGATATCAATATACTGAATGGTAAATGGCTGGTTAGGATATTTTCTGGTAATAGCCGCATCTAACCATTCAAATGTTTCTTTTGATGAAGGCATTCCAACACAGCTTGCACAAATCTGTTCTGCACCATAAACAAAAATTGCAACTTCCTCTTTCATATTTCACACTCCCTCTCCATCAAAAATAATCGAATGAGATTGCTATATAGATTTTTTTCTTCATACTGATTATAATGGTTATATGGAAAGGAGTCGATATCAATGTATGAACAAACGATGATGGAACAAGTACAAGAAGTATTAGATAAATTACGTCCATTCCTCCTTCGCGATGGCGGAGATTGCGAACTCGTTGATGTTGAGGATGGAATTGTAAAGCTCCGTCTACTCGGCGCATGTGGAACTTGCCCAAGCTCCACAATAACATTAAAAGCTGGAATTGAACGTGCATTGGTTGAAGAAGTCCCTGGTGTATTAGAAGTAGAACAGGTATTCTAAAACTAATTTTACATTATGTAAGAGCCTAACATTAGGCTCTTTTTCATTTTCTAAGATGGTACCAACCAATCAATAACCGGGAAATGACTATAACCTACTCCTGCCACATGATAAAAACTACCTAAAAAGCGTTCATAGTCCCTTGCATCCCGCATATATCTATTCAGCCTCTCCTCTAATTGCTTTTGAGTCCATTGAGACGAAGTAAGGTAATAATCTTCAATACAAGAAAAATAATGCAAAGGAAAAAGCAATCTGGCATAGACCAACCTCCAAGAAAAACCAGATAATGGAGAAACGGATTCATACCCACGTATAAATTGTGTTAATTCCGGTTGAAATGATCTGTAATTACGAAAATAACAATCCCTTATCCATTCAGCTATATCACGCGAAGGATGATCAAATACCCAATCAAATGGACTTCTTATTTCCATTTGTTTATTCCATACATTTTCGTGGAATCTTTGATGACCAATTGTCCCCATATCCGAAAAAGTCAATTCTTCATCAAGTTCCGTATCAGTTACATATTGAATGGCATTTTCACAAAGTCCAAGGTAATAAGGAAATGAACGGATAAATAGCTTTTCAAATTCTTCACCTGTTCGCTCTTGAATAACACCACTCCATACTTTTTCGATTTGTTCTAATCTTTTTATCCAATATGATTTCCACTGTCCTACCCTATTTGCTCCTGAAATCGGAGCTTGTATTAACTTCCCACGTTCATGAAATTTTGCAAGCTTACTTCCTGTGTTTTTATTTCTCGAGGGAGGAAAACGATAATTATGCATAAGTACATAATCTTGATTCTCATGAGTAATAAGAAATTTTCCATTCAATCCAGGAACAAAAGTAGACACTTTATTATCTCCATACTTTGCCATATGTTCCGACATCTCATATAATTCAATTAATGCCTCTTGTTCCATATGTGTCGCCTGAATAATAGTATAAAGTGAGTTATCTACCATGTATCGAACGGAGCTTCCATCTTCAATCGTTTGTTGTGGTGTAATTCCAAAATAATTTTCCAATATTTTTACTGACATGGAGCACCCCTCTTTCATTTGCTCTTTGCAGACTGCATGTATATCCTTTTAGATTAATTATATGATTCTAAACTGTTTTCTTGCAGAGTAGTTTTGTTTTGCGGACCAAATTAGATGAGGCAATTAGGGAAGGATGAGAAGAATGAACAATGAACGAGACATTAGTATTTCCGAAGAAACCGCACGTCGTCTTTTAAAGGAACGTGGTGTGACGATTGAAGATATTGCAGAGCTAGTTATGTTCCTTCAAAAAAAATATCATCCAGCTTTAGAAATTGAGGAATGTATTTACAACATCGAACGCGTTCTTCAAAAAAGAGAAGTACAAAACGCCATTTTAACAGGCATTCAGTTAGATATACTTGCGGAAAATGGAAAGCTGGATGAACCTTTGCAATCAATTATTGCGAGTGATGAAAGCCTCTATGGTGTAGATGAGATACTTGCTTTTTCTATCGTTAACGTATATGGATCCATTGGTTTTACAAACTATGGCTATATTGACAAGCAAAAACCCGGCATACTGGAAAAATTAAATGATCATTCATCAGGACAATGCCATACCTTTTTAGATGATATTGTTGGGGCTATTGCTGCAGCTGCTTCCAGTAGACTTGCACATAGTTCAAAAGGGGAAAAATAAAAGAGTTAGTGCTTTTACTTTAGTAAAAAACGGCCTCTGAGTACTGCGAGGCCGTTTTACTTTTTAGTTCTTATTTGTATATGATTAAAACGGTCTACTTTTTAAAAGCCGATATCGGACCCAGTTCATTCGTTAAATAATTTCGAACACAACCAGGGTAAGTTTTAAGTTTATTAATTGAAGTTGATACAACATTTATTAAATCTTCATGATTAACATTAATATAATGTTGAACGAGTATTTTTCGAAAAGAAATAAATTCCTTCATAACAAGTGACAATTCCTCATTTACTACCTTTTCATCCGTTAAAATATCAACAATATCTTCATAACTACCCGGATCCCTCATAATAAAGCCATCAATCATAGCATTCCCTGTATCAAGGATTGCCTCAATGATTGTATGTATCCCCCGCTCTAAAGCCATTTTTTCCATTTGAGAATCCCAGCTTTTATTATTTTGAATAAACTCAATTTTATTTTCCATATAGAGTAATGTTTCTTCAATTTTTTCCCTATCTACAAAATACATAGGATGATGCCTCCACTCGATATAATCAATTTTTATCTTATCAAACTTCAGGGCTTGTGGTCCAATAAGGGTGAATATTAGAACGAGCCTTGGTTAAGCTACTATTAAAAAAGGTGGATGAAACGTGGATAATAAACGACCTAAAACAAATAATCTTGATAAGCATAACCCTCCTTATACAGATGTCTCAAATGTCGTAACCGGGAACAATTACATAATCCCTGAAGATTTACCTGAAGGAGCTTATGGGGCACCACGCGGCAAAGATACACCGGTCGAAAATAAATCGACACCTTGGGAAGAAGGACAACGCTCTTACAGTGCTTTCAACTATGAGTTTAAATCCATGCACGAGGATAACCCTAGGAAAGGCCCAAGTGCTCATAATACAAAAGATGATCCTGAGAGGGAAACTCAACCTCCCTACGAAGATAGTTGATAAAAAAACGGAAGCGCACTCTACCATCAACAAGAAAAATTCTGAGACACAGCAAGTGGTATATTTAACTTTTTGCGTCTCAGTTATCGTCACATGGTGCATGGGACGATAACAAAAACCTGAACTCATGTTTACATTTCAAAAAACTTTAATGAAAAATCGGTGCCCTGGATTCCCTGGACACCGTACTTTTTTATCTTATAAAAAGATTTGCTATTTATCCACTTTTTTCAATACGAAATAGGAACAGCCGAAGTTGCAATACTCATATAAATATTCCGCTAAAGTTCCGATTTTTGTATCGAATGAGGCTTTTTGATTTGAATCTGAAAAAAAACCTTTAAGTCTTAGCTGCCCGTAACCCCAATCTCCAACAATGTAGTCATATTTTGACAACACATCACTAAAACGAGCTCGAAAAGCTTCCTCGTTGTATCCATCTTTATATTCATTGACTAATTCATATTGACAGTTATTAATAATAATCATTTTTCCCTCCGAAATGCAATCGTTATATAAATTATAGCTTAATCCCCAACAATTACTAAGAAAAAAATATATTTTCCTGCGCATTCTATAAAAAGAGGAGGTGTATGAAATGAAAAACAAGCTAGTTCCAATCATTTCCGTATCCTTAATGTTGGTTGGATGTGGTGTAAATAACAAAAGAACTGCCGAGGATAATCACGTTTACCATAAAAGTGGTAACTCCATTAATGTTGCCGAGCACGGTGAAATCTATAATCAGAATCAGCAAAATAACGAATTATTTGGATATGTACGTCAAGTTAAAAGCCCTCTACCCTTAGGTGAAAGTCACAGTTCCAAGCCAATCCAAGGAATTAACAGAGAGCAAACTGCTAATGATATAGCAAGAATTTTAGTTATGCAGCCCGGAATTGAAGACGCCAGTGTTCTTGTTACTGACCAAGAAGTGTTAATTGCTTATTTAACTAACGAAACACGTGACAACGAACGGTTTGACATTGCAGACCAAGCGAAAAAAACAGCAATGAATGTAATTCCTCGTTGGTATCATGTCTACGTAACTGACGATCCTACATTACGGCAAAACGTTGAAAATATTGCTTCCATGAATGCACGTTCAAGTGATAAAGACAAGACAGTACGTGATACTGTCAAATTAATGCTTGAACGTTCTCCGCAAGGAAGAAAATTAAATAAAGGTGAAAATCCAAATGGTGAAGCAATCGGTGAACAAAATCATCATTTAGACCGAACCAATTACAGGCAGCAGTTTGAAAATAAGAAATAATTAAATGAACGCTTGGCCTGATTATCCTTTTGGCCAAGCTTCATTAATTGTGTTGAAAAGAGGTAAATTTGATGAAAAAACTCTTTCCGGTCATATTTCTGTTTTTTTTCCTACCTTTACATGCTGTAGATGCAAAAGAATTATCACAAAAAGAAATTTTCGATAAAAGAATGCATTTATACAAAAGTACAGAAGCTACTACCGGGGTCCCATGGTATTATATCGCAGCAGTTGATCAATTTGAAAGAAGTATTAGATATGTAAGAAAAGATTTACCCAAGCCTGACGATATAACTGGATATTATGTACCACCTAAGCATTGGGCAGGTCCGTTAAATCCTTTTGAAGATGATTCTAATCCATTAACTATCACTTTTTTCAACGGAATTGGAATTGATGGTAATGGCGATGGGAGAGCAGACCGTTCGAATGGAAAAGACCTTCTCTATACAATGGCGACCTATTTATCCCAGTATGGTGTAAACGATCAAGCATTTCGTATTGCTATATGGGATTATTATAAACGCGACCAAACCGTAAGATCGATCATGACGAATGCACAAGTCTATCGCAAGTTTAAACGAATAGACTTGGATGAAAAAGCCTTCCCAATCCCTAAAGGATATAATTATACTTACAAAAATACTTGGGGAGACCGAAGAGGTTGGGGCGGGAGACGAATTCATGAAGGAACAGATATTTTTGCGGGTTATGGGGCTCCTGTTAGAGCAGTAGCTTACGGTGTAGTAGAGCTAAAAGGGTGGAATAAATATGGAGGATGGAGAGTTGGAATTCGAGACCTAAATAATACGTATCATTACTATGCACATTTAAATGGGTTCTCAAAAGAATTAAAAATAGGGGATATTGTAGCTCCTGGCCAGATAATTGGGAGTGTCGGCAGTTCAGGATATGGGCCTCCGGGAACATCTGGTAAATTTCCTCCACATTTGCATTTCGGTATGTATAAAGACAATGGAAAAAATGAATGGTCCTTTGATCCATATCCACATTTAAGATTATGGGAACAACAGGAACGAATCAGACGGAATAAAAAGTAAAGCTTCGGGTTATCATCACCCGAAGCTTTACGATTTATGCTTTTCTTTTTGCTTCTCTTGCTTTAGATATTGCAAGTGCTATACTTGCACCTAATCCTCCCCAAATAATGACCACACCAATAATCATCATGGTAATTGCACTACCTGTCATTATGAAACCTCCTTCTCTTTTTCAAAAGCAGGTTGTTCAAGGGCTTGCCCTTTCCATGGCTTTAATGTAATCAATACCCCAACTAGCATCGCACCAATAGCAACTGTCCAACCATATTTAAATAGGAACTCACGTGGATAACCGCCGCCACCGTATTCACCAGTCAAGTTTTGACGTAGATTATCAAACATCATATATCCTAAAACAACCGGCGTGATGATTGAAAGACTAATTCTCCACCATGCTCCAAGCCTAATATCGGAGACTGAATCGGCATGTGCTTGAAGCGGTTTAAGTTGCTTTGCAAACCAGGCAATAAAGATAACTTCAAAGAGTCCTGCCATTGCTACTCCGAATTGGTTAATAAAGTAATCCGCGACATCCAGAAGATTCAGACCATTTTGTGTAGAAAATGCTAGAGAAACAATTGCAGTTACTCCACCGCCAAATAGAACGGCTTTTGTCCGACTAATATTAAATTTCTCCTGAATTCCTGCAATATATGTTTCTACGATTGAAATTAAAGATGTTAGACCCGCAAGAGTAAGGGAAACGAAAAATAATATTCCAAATACTTCTTGAAATCTAGGAAGTTCGTTAATGATTGTTGGGAATACGGCAAATGCTAACAATACTCCACTTTTTACAACTTCATTAACGGGAACTCCTTGTTGGGCTGCCATAAACCCTAACGCAGCGAAAACACCAAAGCCGGCAAGCAACTCAAACCCTGAATTAGCAAATCCTGTAATAAAGGCACTGTTTGTAATATCGGACTTCTTCGGTAAGTAACTTGAATAAGTAATCATAATTGCAAAACCGATTGATAAACTGAAGAAGATTTGTCCATATGCAGCTACCCAGACCTTACCATTCATAATCGTTGACCAATTTGGTTTGAAAAACTGATTTAATCCTTCAATTGCACCGTCTAATGTAACCGCTCGAACAACGATAATCAAAAACAGAATTACAAGTAGAGGAATCATGATCTTTGTAGCAGCCTCTATCCCCTTTTTTACACCTGCAAATAATATACCAAGAACAATAACCCAAACAATTATCAATGGGATAAGTACACCAGGTACAAAACTACCCATTGTTTCAGTTCCGCCCACTTTTAAATAATCAACGAGTAAAAAGTCTTGTGTACTATTTCCCCAATCCAATTTAAACGAAAAGACGGTATATGCCAATGCCCAAGCGATGATGACGGCATAATAGGTAGCAATGACGAAGGAAATACAGATTTGCCACCAACCAATCCATTCTCCACTTTTCTTAACCCTACCTAAAGACAAAGGCGCAGATCCCCTATACTTATGTCCAATTGTGAACTCAAGAATTAATAGCGGGATACCAGCAGTAAGCAATGCAAATAAATACGGAAGAAAGAATGCTCCTCCTCCATTATCATATGCAACCGCTGGGAAACGCCAAATATTTCCGAGTCCGATCGCAGAGCCGACAGCCGCAAAAATAAACCCGGCCCTTGATCCAAACTGCGCGCGGTTTTCCATTTAATTTCCCCTTTCTCTTTCCATTTGGAAGATTTTTTCTTTTCAGATTATTAATTAATCTAAAAATATTATAGCTAGATAAGCCTATCTTGTCAAAACAAAATTTATTCAAGCCTTATCAGCTTTCGACATTTTTCGCTTCCAACATTTACCTATGAAAAAAGTTATATTAATATAATAAAAAAACAGGATGAGCACCTTTCCTAGCCCATCCTGCATCTACTATTCTATGTTCATATTTTTCCTCTTGCTTAATGCAGTAAATAATACAATCAACAAAATCATAATCGTAATCAAACCTAAAATCGTACTGTCTGTCAAACCTATCACTAAATACCCAATTGCACTAATTGCTGCAGATACCAACGCATATGGCAATTGAGTCATGACATGGTCTATATGATTGCATGCTGCACCAGTTGAAGAAAGGATCGTCGTATCGGAAATTGGAGAACAATGGTCACCCATAACAGCACCAGCTAACACAGCTGCTAATGCAGGTAACAGCAAAGACATATCTGTTACAGAAACAATTTGACCAGCGATTGGAAGCAAAATTCCGAAAGATCCCCAAGATGTACCTGTTGCAAAAGCCATACCAGCAGCTCCGAGAAATAAAATAACTGGCAAAAAGGCAGGATTCATTTGTGATTTTTCAACTAAACTTCCAAGATATAAACCTGTACCTAGCTCATCAATTAACGTAATGATAGCCCAGGCAAATAATAATATTAATACGGCAGGCATCATAGACTTTATTCCAACTCTAATTCCTGTAAATAAAAGTCCGCGTTTAACTGAACGATACTTTATATATTGACGGAAGAAAAGAGAGATCGTTACAACTAGTCCTACCAAACCACCAATAACAAGCGCTTCTGACACATCGGCGTTTCCGAATATTTCCATAATCGTTATTTTTCCTTCTGTAGCTCCTATTCCACTCCAAAAAATTGCACCTAATGTTCCAACAAAAAGTGCAATGATTGGCCATAACAAGTCCCCGACTTTACCTTTATCGCTAATCGGCAACTCGTCCTTTACCTCACCTTGTATCGTTTTATTAGGATCGTATGGCATTCCCGTCGAGATTGCTCGCTCTTCATGTTTTTTCATACTTCCAAAGTCTACATTTTTCCACGCTATAATAAAAACCATTGCCAGAGTAGTCCATACATATAAGTTCATCGGGATCATTTTAATAAAGGCGGTAAATGCTGAAATATTGGTCACTTGATGACTTACTAAAACCGTACCGATGATTCCAATAATAAATGCTCCCCAACTGGATATAGGGGAAACTACACATACTGGAGCTGAAGTAGAGTCAATAATATACGCAAGTTTTGCTCTTGAAACACGATGACGGTCTGTAATGGGGCGAGCAACCTGCCCTACTGCAAGTGCATTAAAATAATCATCAATAAAAATGATGATTCCAAAAACTGCCGCAAGGATTTGAGCACCCGCACGATTTTTAACTTTTGTCATTGCCCATTCTCCAAACGCTCTGCTTCCTCCGCAAATATTGATCAGAGCTGTAATGATTCCTAGTAAAAATAAGAATAATAGAATATAAATATTCCAAGTATTCATAGCTCCCTCATCAATAAAAATCCCTTTAACTGCTTCCCATAATATAGTAACACCTTCAGAAATATTGCCTTTAGACAATAGAAAGGCCGAAACGATTATTCCCGTTCCTAAAGAAAGCAACACCCTTTTAGTAATAATCACCATCACTATCGCCAATATTGGCGGCAGTAAAGATAAAATTGAATTCTCCATATGTTCCTCCCTAGATTAAAAAGTTTAAGTCCTTACTCGTATATTTCCACATGTTGTGGACATTCAACGAAGACACATTGTGATTTTATCCCCCATTATTCTTTTGGCTTAACAGTTGTAAGATAACAGAAGAATCGTGAACGACAAATCTATGCTGGGTAACTAACGAAAAGGAGAAGAAGACAAATAAAAAGAGCAATGATAGAGACCTATCATTACTCATGTAATGTACAGTTCCTCCACCGTGATCTGTAGCTCCCCATACTTTGATTTATTCATAAAGTATGAGAGTGTTACCCTTCTTCAAAGCAACACCAACGAAAATCCTCTGACGAAAATCATCGCTTCGGCAAAAGAACCTTTCGAACTGTGATCATCGTTGTCATCCTTACACAGTCTATTCATTTCTATTGCGCCTCTACCTCATCCGATTTTGATAAGGTTATTTAGTTATAAACACCTTTTCTACTATAACATTTTACTATTCTATTGACAATGCTAATCAGGATTTGCCGGAAATTGGATAGATGGATTAGTAGTTCCATTTCCATTATAAAAATCAGGTACAGCCTGAGGAAATATTCCAATAGCTAGTGGAACCTCTTGTTTCACAACTGTTTTTTCAGATCCAAATGGAATGATAATTTGAACGCTAACTTCTATTGGAATAATGATAGTTACAAATAAATTATTAATTGGATATTGTTCTACCTTTGATTCCACACTAGAACGCACACTACCTATCGGGGTAAACCTAATTGGAATTCTAGGTCCTAAGTTTCCAAGTAGTGCGTTCTTTGTCGCCTGCCCAATTGGAAAAGAATATACAATTCCTTCTCCTTCACTTGATTTATGGTAATCAATTTGAATACCTGTTTCCTCTTGTAGTGTCTCAAGATTTCCTTTTTCTGCTTGTTTTAAATTTAATTGGATTGCCCTTGATAAATCTGCTTGTGTTTTGTTGATTATATCTGTTTTATACTTAACCGCTCCATTCGGTAATATTTCTGCAACATCATTAAGATCTTTAACATTTGGTAAAACATCTTGAACTGCTTTACTGATAACCGCTGGAGCAATTTTATTTGTTTGCGATTCCGCATAGCTTATTAATGTAGGTTTTATTCCAGTATTAACAATCCAAAGTCCTAACGCAGTAGAAAAGATAAAAAAAACAAAAGATAAAAGCATTACGTAACGAAACGGCAAAGGGCCACGCCGTACCTTCCGAACACGAAATACAGCCAAAAAAATCCCCCCTTAATGCAAATGTATGCTTAAGAGGGCCAAGTTAGGGCAAGTTTTTTTGAAAAGCTTTAGCCAAATAAATGGAAAAGACGAGGTGATCGTCCCACGATATCCCCGTCATCAAAATAACTATAACCATACATTTTTCTAGACCATTTTCAATAATGCATCTGTACCAATCATTCCAACATGGATTCCCATTTTTTCCGCAGCCACTGTTACTGATTCTAATGGTGCATTCATTAATTGCTCAATTGTCTTAACTCCAACAGCCCTACCAGCAATAATCTCACGGTCTACTAATCGGTCATTTAGCAAAGCCACATCAAGCGCTCCACACATTATATAGCCTTTATCATTTGATATCGTTAGTAACGTTGTCTTCGGCAGTAGAACTGATGTAGCAATAAACGTATGTCCTTCTATTGTCAAAGGTTCCATCGAAACCATTTCATCCACTCCTCCCAATACTCATATGTATGAATGGAGTGGAAAATAGTTTACTGAGGAAGTAGGTCAATCATTCAATCGTTTTAATTTCCACTCCATGATATCGCGAAGAAATTCAGGCATAAAATAGTTCTTTACCTCTGACCGTCTTATTTCTGGAAAAAACCTCCCAAACGTAAACATATCGGTAGTCGCAAGCGTATACGTCTTTTCCGGCTCTATTGGAGTTCCCTTTATCAAAACCTGCCGATTATTCTTCTCTACTTCAACTCCATAATGAATAAAAGCACCCATTACAGATCCCCTAAAACCTAAACCAATTACTTCAAGATCAACCCAATCTCCATCTTCCGCATGTAAAAGAACTTCTTTTAGCTCAGCACCTGTAAGTTCAACTGTACAAGGGTTAATTGGATGTGGAAGCATTTGGTGAATATCGTATTTCGTCACATTTCCTTTTCGAAGTGATGTAAGAACTAAACCAGTGTTTATAAGAGTGCAATCTGGATTGCACCACTCGTGTAGAGCCTCACAAAGGAGATTTGCTAAAGTTGAAGGACCGTTCCATGAAAATTCTAAAGTATTATGTAAGTGTGCCACTTTTTTTGCGAGTTGCCTCTTTCCGATCGTTTCAAGTTCACGTTCAAAACTTTCTTCATCTGTTTTAGAGGGAAGAAATGCCGTTTCAAAAAGAGTTGGTTGGATAATGGTAGGTTCACTCATTAGTTCTACTTCAACATAACCTACAAAACGTCCATATTTCCCTGCCGCAGCCATCATTGTATTGTGAATCTTTTTTCCTTCATGAAAAAAATGATGAGTATGGGCACCCAATATTAAATCTATTTGTGGGAACAATTCCACCATTTTTTCATCATCATGAATCCCTAAATGAGAAAGAACAATAATCATATCGACTTCATCTTTCATCCTATTTAGTTGCATTTCGAGTTCTGTAAAAGGCTCAGAAAGCTCCCAGCCAAGTAGCTTATATAGTTTTTGATAATACGTAGTCACCGCAGTAACTCCAATTTTGTGACCATGTATCGTTTCATAAATGATATAAGGGCGAACCCATTCGGGTCTTTTATATTCAGGAAGATACAAATTCGCTACAATCACTTCAAAATTTGCTTCTTTATACAACGAATCTAAATCTTCAAAAGGCAAAGTAATTCCCTCATTATTCCCAATTGTTACGGCATTATATTGGCTTTCATTTAATAATTTTGTATTACCTTTACCCATGGAGCCTTCCGTAAACGGGTGCCAGCGATCCATGAAATCTCCACAATCAAAAATAAAAACATCTTCCCCTGCCGCTTCGTGGAACGATTTCCTTTCTGCTAGGAAAGATTGAATTTTAGGCCAGTTTTCAAAATGGCTATGAAGATCATTCGTATGATATATATGTACTTTTTCTTTCACGGATTCACTTCCTAACTCCTATAAAAATACTATAAAAATATAAAGCTTTTCGAAACTAAATTCCGTCATTTTCGTATCATTATGTGACATGCTCGGATTCTGAATCACTTCATCTTAAAACTAATGATAAATGTATAAGTTCTTATGCCCGTCGAGGAAGATACGCGGGGCTCCATTGTTCAAAAAATATTAAGTTTCACTAGGGATGAGAGTAATATACTGCACTATTGGCACAAACGTTTGAGTTTTGCAGCGATTCAGACCGATGCACCGCACTATTGTGACAAATCCTTGTGTTATGCCATGATTCAGACCAATGCGCCGCATTATTGCGACAAACACTTGAGTTTTGCCGCGATTCAGACCGATGCGCCGCATTATTGCGACAAACACTTGAGTTTTGCTGCGATTCAGACCGATGCGCCGCATTATTGCGACAAACACTTGAGTTTTGCCGCGATTCAGACCAATGCGCCGCATTATTGCGATAAACACACCGCGATTGAGATTCTTTCGCAGTATAATTGTAATTACAACAAAATTAGTTCTCGAATGTCTGTAAGAATGTACTAGTTTTCATTCTCAAACGGTAACTTAACGAAAACTAGTTGTATCTTTATACTAAAATAAACCCAGCTGCTTTGATGCCAAACCTGCATACTCAATCCCAAGGAGTTCAATAAATTGTTTGGCATTATCTGCAGCGTCCCCACCAGAGTTATTGTTAAAAAGAACGTATATATCTTTCGTTTCTTTTTGTAATTGAACAATCCATTTTTTCCATTCTAGCAGTTCTTCTTTATTGTAGCGATATAAATAACGAACTTCTCTCCAATTATTACCGTTAGGTTTCATCCAAGCAGCAACATTTCTACCGTGCAAGCGAATTAATGTTTTTTCCTTGTTTGTAGAATGTAAAATCGTAGGGACCGAACCTAAACCCGCTTGAGGTTCGTCACAAATACTATGAATCCACCCTTCTTCTTCCATAAAACGAAGTGTGCTTTCTTTATATTGTGGATAAAACCATGTTTGATTTCGGAATTCTAGAGCAACTGGAATATCATGCATTTTCTCTCGACAATATCGTAAATAAGCTACATTTTCTTTTGTACAATCAAACCATGGTGGAAATTGGAATAAGACCATAGCTAATTTTCCAGACTTAACAAATGGTTGGCTTGATAATAGGAAAGCATCAAACATTTCTTCTTTTGAAGCAAAAGGAATTTCTCCTCTTTGATGCCCAGTCATCCCTTGGTAAGCTTTCACAACAAAACGAAAGCCTTCCGGGGTATCCTGTACCCATTTCGTTGTATTTTTCTCCGGCTGAATCGCATAAAAGGAAGCATCTACTTCCACAGTTGGGAAATGAGCCGCATATTCCTTCAGCTTATCACGTGCTGCAATTCCATTACGATACAATGTATCGTGATCTCCCCACCCTGTTACGCCAATATAAATCATGCGCTCACCATCTTTTTAAAAAAGTGATATATAAAAATGTACCAAACTTTTTAATATATTTGAAGGAATATGGGCTATCTAGCACACCAAAGTAAAAGAAGACTGCTACAAATTGAGCCGCCTTCTTTACATTCTTATTTCTCTTTATTAGAAGAATCATTAGCAAAAACTGCAAAAGAACTAAAATGATTCGTATCGACTGTCACTAGTCCTTCGCGATATGTTCCTCCAAGTTTTATCCAATCCTTTTTTCCCTTATAATAAATACTTAGGTCGTCATTTCCTTTGTCTACTTTCAAGGACAACGTTACATTTAGATCACCAAACTTGGAAATCGTATGTCCGCCTTGCTTCATTTCCAAATTATAGACAGAGCTGACCGACCCATTTACGGACTTTTCTTCCTTTAAACTTATTTCCACTTTTCCTTTACCGCTTTTATATACTTGTGAAGGAATAGACAAAATAACATCATCGTTCATATTAACTTTAACTATTGCTGATTTTTCTTTTAATAGCTCTACTTGCCTTTCACTGAGACGAACGAATGTATTGTCCTTATTGTTAGACAAGTTGATGACAACAGTACCTTCATTTTTCATTTCTTCTAAAAGACTTTCGAAATCGGCATCAGAAATTACTGCATTATTGCCGTTCATTTGGAAAATCGCTTCAACTTGATCCTTCTTTTGCTCACTTGGGTCTGTCGGATCTGTCGGACCATCATCCCTGCCTCCAAGTGCTTCCCTCGCTCCTTTAACTTCCAGCTTCACATTATCTATAAATACATCATGTGAGTTCGTTAATTGCTGTCCAGCCACATTACCAAGTAAAAATTGGAATGTAGTCGTATCATCTTTCGTCATTTTAAACTCGAAGGAATATGTTTTTGCCGAATCAGTCAGCTGAACGGTTTCATTAAAATAACGATGGTAGGCAGGGGCTCCATTATCAATCACTACTTCTAATAATCTATCAATTGTGGATCTTGCATCAAAGGAAACGACATATGTCTTACCTTCCATTAAGGCAAGTCCTGTCTGATTCAGTTGCACGTCCCAAGGATTCACTCCTACGTTTTGAACCGAAACCTTCGCTTCACCGTTTACAGCTTCCATCGTTGCCCTAGAATTTCCATCATAATCACCTTGAACATGCCGATTCCAACTCGATATACCATTTGAGTAATCTCCATTTTGAAGTGGGAAATGCTTTTCTCTTTCACCTTTAATTTCAAATCGGACATTGTCAATGAATACATCATGAGCATCGTTTATGGACGTACCTCCTGCAACATTACCAAGTAAATATTTTAGGCCACCTGTTTCATCCGTATTCATTTTAAATTCAAATTCGAAGGTTTTCATCGAGTTATTCAATTGAATCTTTTCATTAAGGAATCTAGTATACGTTTGGTTTTCAACAACTACATCTACCATTCTATCAACGGTTGATTTAGCATCAAACTGAACGACATATGTGTTTCCTTTTTTAAGATTCATTCCTTCCTGGATTAACATAAGATCCCAAGGATTAGATCCAACATTTTGAATGGAGAATTTCGCTTGGCCATCTTCAACTTGAAGTGTCCCTGAGCTTGGTCCATCATAAACCCCTTGAATATGCTTCGTCCAATTCTCTAAGCCATTTGAAAAATCTCCATTCTTTAATGGAAAAATATCGTCTAGAGTTAATTGATCGTTGTTGTTCGTTAATCGAATAAGTTTTACATCATCCAAGTAAATATTACCGTTATTTCCTCCGAGTAAGAAGGCTAATTTCCCTTTAATATCTGTTGTATCCGGCATTGTAAAACGAACTGATTTTTCTTCCATAGCAGTTGTTAATGATATTTTTTGATTTTCGGAAAAATTTACGGTTCCATCTTCACTAAGGAATGCCACTTGAATATCTCTTGCAGAGTTGGCTCTAGCTTTGAACGTCAATTGATATTCATCATTGCTTAGTAGATTGAGACCTTTTTGGACTACTTTAATTGCTTGAACGCTGCTGCCACTGTCAGAAATTGCAACCTCTAATTCTCTTCTATCAGAATCAACCGCTGCTTCTGCGACAGCCCCATCCGTATAAAGATTCCAATACGTCATTCGATCCATTCTACCTTGATCAAATGTTCCATTGTATACATGATTTCCGTTCGTTAACGGTTTTTTCGGTGCCTCTTCGTTATATGGATCTACAGGTTCAATTTCTTCAAGGACAACATTTCCAATCCAAACTGGATTCGCATTGAGCCCCATATTAAACTCAAGCCTTGCCGCTGCATCCGTATCATGCTGCATTTGGAATTTTAATTCATATGACTGAACACTGTTCGTTAATGCAAAGTCTGGAGAAGGAGAATACGCAGTGTAGCCTCTTTCCGGCCCAGCACCGAACTTTATATTCAAATTTCGATTCGCGTTAGATTTAGCATCGAAGCTTAACTTATACCATCGTCCTTTTCCTAAGGTAACATTTTGAATAAGCTGTACGGAATATGATTGGTTGCCTGCCTGATTAATATCGACTTTCGCAAAAGGAGATCCATCGATATTTTCGACAGAAGCAGCAGCATTTCCATTAAAATCATTCATATAAACTAAATTCCAATTCGTGTAGTCCCATTTATTATCCAAATCAGAACTGTTTGTAATGGTAGTAAAACCTTTTTCATAAGCGTTGTCGTATATATAGTTCCCATCAACAGCTTTTTTCGCATTATCAGGTAATTCCTCGACATCAAATCCCGGCTCAACAGGCTCTAAATAATCTCTCCCTGTCAAATCGTAAACCTTTACATAATCAACCTCGACTTGACCTGGAAATACAGTACTTCCATCCGGATTTCCATCAAAATGACCACCAATAGCTAGATTTAGGATGATAAAAAAGTCTTGATCAAATGGAGCGGGATAGGAATATTTTGCAGCATTTCCAGTACCAATTGAGTTCCAATTATTAAGCTTTTGATAAAGCTCTCCATTTACATACCAACGGAGTTCTCCTGGCTCCCATTCTAGACTGTATACGTTAAAGTCGGTAACGTCCTTCCCATCTTTAAAAAAATAATCTTTTGCGGTATACGTATTGTTTGGCCAGCCTCCACCATAGTGAATTGCACCGCCAACTTGATTTGGCTTACTCCCTTTTCCTTCCATAATGTCAATCTCACCTGAAGCAGCCCAACCACCATACACATCTTTTTCTGGCATCATCCAAAACGCGGGCCAGAATCCTTTTCCTTTCGGCAATTTCATTTTCGCCTCAATTTTTCCGTACTTTTTACTAAACTTGCCCCGGGAAAGGATTTTTCCAGATGTATATTGATATGTTCCTCTATTATCTGAAACAGTTTCCTTACGACCTTCTAATATTAATTTTCCATTTTCAACTTTTACATTATCTTGATGGTAATATTGCAGCTCGTTATTTCCCCACCCTGGATTCCAAGAACCGTCGGGATTTTCGAATCCATTACCTGTATCAATCGACCATTTTGAAGTGTCTAACTCGACACCATCAAAATTATCTTCCCATACTAATGTCCAATCTGAATCTTCACTTGGAGGATCTTCATTTGTTTCATTTACCTTTACATTAAAACTAAAAAAATTCGAAAAAAACAATAGAAATACCATCGTCAGACTCCACCACTTTTTCGACATTCGTCTACCCCCATTAAAAATTAGTAAAATTGCAACCATGGGCATGGAAATTACATATGACTTAACTCCTCCTTCTTTTTATTTCTGTTGAAACAAAAATAGTAGATATCTCTCATTCATTTATTCCGCAGAAATTGATAGAATCCTCCCAACTTTCTGAAAATGAGTCTAATAGCATAGTCATTAATAACTATCACAAAATAAAAGGGTTTTTCCTATCTTTATCGAAGATTACTAAATATAGTATATTTTGGTGAAATTTGTAATCAGGAGGTAGTTTCTAACATGAATTTAATCGAGGTAAAGGGGTTAACGAAACAATTTCGTCACCCTATTAAAGATCCTGGTCTAAAAGGAGCAATTAAGCATTTATTTACACAAAAATATGCTGAAAAACTTGCGGTCAATGATATTAATCTATCAGTTAAGGAAGGGGAGGCCATTGCTTATGTAGGTCCAAACGGTGCTGGGAAATCAACGACAATCAAAATGTTGACAGGAATTCTTGTCCCGACTTCAGGGACGATTACTGTAGATGGGCTTACTCCTTACAAAAACCGTATGGAAAACGCTCAAAAGATTGGTGTTGTTTTTGGTCAGCGGACTCAGTTATGGTGGGACTTACCCGTCATTGAATCTTTTTCTCTATTAAAAGATATTTATGAGATTCCCGAAGTAATATATCAAGAGAATCTTAATCGATTTAAAGATTTATTAGGGTTGGATGAATTTCTTCATTTATCAGCTAGAAAAATATCTCTAGGT
Source organism: Lederbergia wuyishanensis (assembly GCF_022900255.1). GTDB lineage: Bacteria > Bacillota > Bacilli > Bacillales > Bacillaceae_C > Lederbergia > Lederbergia wuyishanensis. The sequence goes on along the minus strand of NZ_JALIRM010000014.1, from coordinate 89,024 downwards.
CAAAGAATGAGAGCCGATCTCGCTGCTGCATTGTTACATAATCCAAAGATAGTTTACTTAGATGAGCCAACTATAGGTTTAGATATCGCTGTTAAAGAACGAATTCGTTCTTTTATAAAAGAAATTAATCGAGAAAAAGGAACGACAATCATTTTAACAACCCATGATTTGGATGATATTGAAGATATTTGTGAAAGACTTGTTATTATAGATCAAGGACGCGTTATTTATGACGGTGAGCTTCAAGCTGTGAAAGATGCTTTTGTAAAAGAAAGAACAATCCACTTCCAAATGAAGGATACTATCTCATCACTGCCTTCATTTTTAGATGGAATACATGGAGTTATCTTAGAAAATGTTTCACAACAACAATTTTCTGTTCGGTTTAATCGTTTTGATATTTCCGCTGGAGAGATTGCCTCGTATGTTATGCAGCATGGCGAAGTAATCGACTTTCGTATTGATGAGCCTAAAATCGAACAAGTCATTAGAAAAGTATATGATGGTAAGCTAGATTTAAACAGTGGCCAGGAGGAGGAGTCTCGTCTTGTTCCAGAAAAAGTATAGATCAATAGCTATAATTACTATGCAGAACACGATGGCTTATCGTTTCAATTATTTCATTAGTTTAATTGCCAGCTTGATCTTTATTTTAGCTATGTTTTATTTATGGAAATCAATATATGCAGGTAGAACAGAATTAGCAGGTTTTACATGGAATCAAATGAAAGCATATTTATTTATTACTTTTCTCACGAATTCCTTAGTTTCATGGTATTCAGAAACAGGAATTTCTAGAAAAATACTAGATGGCAGCGTAGCAATGGATCTCTTAAAGCCTCTTAACTTTCAAAAAGCACGTTTAGCGGAGACATTGGGCTCCAGTATTGTAGAAGGATTTATAGGCGCCATTTTAGTAACTATTTTTGTTATTCTTTTCGCAGGAGTATTAGTACCGGAAAATGCTCTTACATATGTGCTTTTCGCGATTAGTTTAATCGTTTCTCTCGTTTTAAAATTCAGCATCGTTTATATTTTTTCATTACTATGTTTTTGGACGACAAGCGCGGTTGGGATTGCTTGGTCCCGTGCAGCGATTACAAATCTATTTTCTGGCGCCCTTATACCATTAACGTTTTTTCCTGATTGGTTAAAGGCTTTGGCGAGTATCTTACCATTTCAAGGAATTGTCTATATTCCAGCATCGATTTATTTAGGAAAAATACAAGGTGTTGAAGCTGTACAGATGCTTTGCTTACAACTTTTTTGGGTATTTGTCTTATGGATCTTTGGAAAAATCATGTGGAATTGGGCAGTCCGTCAAGTGACGATTCACGGCGGGTAAGGAGGAGTGCACATGAGATTAAAAAAATCACTATTTATCTATTTCCGATTAATTAATCAGCATTTAAAAGCAATTTTGGAATATCAAGCAGACTTTTTAATCACATTAGTAGCTGCTATGCTAACTCAAATTCTTGGATTTATTTTTCTATGGGTTGTGTATCAACAAATTCCCGAAATCAATGGCTGGAGTTTTTGGGAGGTTGCTTTTATTTACGCGATGATCTTTTTTACTGAAGGATTTGCTTCCTTATTTTTTGATGGGATTTGGTCAATAAGTAGATTTGTAAATCGCGGGGAAATGGATCGCTTGCTTGTAAGGCCAGTTTCACCTATCCTCCAAGTTCTAGGGTCTGCAGTAGGAATGAATGGAATTGGCAACATTTTTATCGGTGCCGTCATTATTTCGCAAGCCCTTCGACATATCACAATTAATTGGTCTGTGGGAATGGTTGTGATGGCATTCATTCTATTAATCTCAGCCATCATTATCCGTGTGTCTATTTATTTGGCTGCTTGTTCATCGGTTTTTTGGACTCATAGCCCAGGAAATGCCTTTGGGAACATGGTACACACTGTAAGTGATTTTGCAAAATATCCTATTACGATTTATTCATTAGGAGTACAAGCTCTCGTTGCAGTCATTCTGCCTTATGCATTCATTAGCTTTTTTCCAGCTGCCTTGTTATTTGGAAAAATGGATTGGAGTTACTTCGGTTATTTAACTCCTTTCGTTGCGATTTATTGTGCTGGAATGGCAACATTTATTTTCAATCGAGGGCTGCATAAATATGAAAGTGCGGGAAACTGATGAATTGAATAAGAACCATCCCAATAAGAAAGAATATCATGGTATAATATTCCTTTTACAACTTAACGAACGTTTGTCCTTTAGTTGCTAACATATATCGAGAAAAAAATAACCTGCCTATGTTAGCGCCGATGGGCGGGTTACTTTTGTAACTTTCTCGGAGGTTTCCCACCAAGTGTTGTACTGAGGACGGTCTCGCGCGGCGTCCTTAATTTATTGTAATTGTAGCACAGTGATTTTTATACCCGCACGACCTATGAAATATATGAGTTCAGAAAATAAAACACCCGTCACAAAAGTTTATGTGACGGGATTTATTATGCATTAACCGATAGAACCTTCCATCTCGAACTTAATGAGTCTGTTCATTTCAACCGCATATTCCATTGGAAGTTCTTTAGTGAATGGTTCGATGAAGCCCATAACGATCATTTCTGTCGCTTCTTGTTCACCGATTCCACGGCTCATTAAATAGAATAGTTGTTCTTCAGATACTTTTGATACTCTTGCTTCGTGCTCCAATGAGATATTATCATTCATAATCTCATTGTACGGAATTGTATCTGAAGTAGATTTATTATCAAGGATAATTGTATCGCACTCAATTGTAGATTTAGCACCATCAGCTTTACGTCCAAAATGAACGATTCCTCGATATGTTACTTTTCCACCATGTTGTGAAATTGATTTTGACACTATGCTTGAAGATGTATTTGGTGCAAGGTGCATCATTTTTGCTCCTGCATCTTGGTGTTGACCTTTTCCTGCAAGTGCAATGGATAATGTCATTCCTCTTGCACCTTCACCTTTTAACAAGACGGCTGGGTATTTCATCGTTAGTTTGGAACCAATGTTTCCATCAACCCATTCCATTGTTGCATTCGCTTCACAAACCGCACGTTTTGTAACGAGGTTGTACACGTTATTCGCCCAGTTTTGGATTGTAGTGTAACGGCAATATGCATCTTTTTTAATGATGATTTCTACAACTGCACTGTGAAGTGAGTTTGTTGTATATACCGGAGCTGTACATCCTTCAACATAGTGAACAGATGCTCCCTCATCAACAATAATAAGCGTACGCTCAAATTGCCCCATATTTTCCGAATTGATTCGGAAATAAGCTTGCAAAGGTGTGTCTACCTTTACACCAGGAGGCACGTAGATAAATGACCCACCTGACCATACAGCTGAATTCAAGGCAGCAAACTTATTATCAGTTGGCGGGATAACCGTTGCCCAGTGCTCACGGAAAATATCTTCATTTTCCTTTAAAGCAGAATCTGTATCTTTAAAAACAATCCCCATATCTTCAAGGTCTTGCTTCATGTTATGGTACACAACTTCAGATTCGTATTGAGCAGAAACACCTGCAAGATATTTTTGTTCTGCTTCTGGAATACCCAGTTTATCAAAAGTTTGTTTGATTTCTTCAGGAACTTCATCCCATGTACGTTCTGTTTGTTCTGATGGTTTAACGTAATACGTAATCTCGTCAAAGTTTAATGAATTTAAATCTCCACCCCATTGAGGCATTGGCATTTTATAAAAATGCTCAAGTGATTTTAAGCGGAAATCAAGCATCCATTGTGGTTCTTGCTTCATTTTTGAGATTTCCTCTACGATTTCTCTCGTCAATCCGCGCTCAGAACGGAAAATGGAGACGTCACGATCTCGGAAGCCATATTTGTAATCACCGATTTCTGGTGCTTTTTTAGCCATTCTTCATTCCTCCATTCTATTATTGTTACTCATGCAACCCTTTCTCCATTGCTTTCCATGCTAGAGTTGCACATTTGATACGTGCAGGAAACTTAGAAACACCCTGCAACGCTTCGATATCACCTAGGTCTAGGTTTTCATCGTCGTAGTCTTTTCCTTGAATCATTTCGGAGAAAATATGCGAAAGTTTAGTTGCTGTCTCGACGTCCTGCCCAATGATTGTTTGAGTCATCATGGAGGCAGATGCCATAGAGATTGAACATCCTTCGCCTTCAAACTTCGCATCTGTTACCTTTCCGTCCTCCACCTTCATCGTTAGATGGATCCGGTCTCCACATGTCGGATTATTCATATCGACAGTCAGGTTCCCATCACTTAAGGAGCCTTTATTGCGCGGGTTTTTATAATGATCCATAATTACTTGACGGTAGAGTGCATCTAGGTTATTAAAAGACATTCGTGAAATACTCCTTTGTTTTGACAAGCCCATCAACAAGCCTATCAATGTCTTGTTCCGTGTTGTATAAATAAAAGCTTGCTCGTGCCGTTGAAGAAACATTCAACCATTTCATCAGTGGCTGGGCACAATGATGCCCCGCTCGAATAGCAATTCCTTCAGAGTCTAAAACAGTTGCTACATCATGTGGATGTACATCATCAAGGTTAAACGTAATAACTCCTGCTCTTTTTTCTGCCTCTTTCGGTCCATATATCGTAAGACCTTCAATAGATGACATTTTTTCAAGTGCGTAAGCTGCTAAATGATGTTCATGCTCTAAAATATTGTCTGGACCAATTTCCTCCAAAAAGTCGATTGCTGCACCTAGTCCGATTGCACCTGCAATAATAGGAGTTCCCGCTTCAAATTTCCACGGAAGCTCTTTCCATGTCGATTCTTGCAGGCCTACAAAATCGATCATTTCCCCACCAAACTCAATTGGCTCCATCTTTTCAAGATGTTCTCTTTTTCCAAATAAAACGCCTATCCCTGTTGGACCACACATTTTATGACCGGAAAAAGCAAAGAAATCACAATTTAAATCCCGTACATCTATTTTCATATGAGGAGCAGCTTGAGCACCATCTACAACCATAATCGCACCATTTTCGTGAGCGATTGCAGCAAGCTCTTTAATAGGGTTTATTACTCCAAGGACATTAGAGACATACATAATCGAAACAATTTTCGTTTTTGACGTAATCGTTTCACGTGCCACTTCAAGACTAATCGAACCATCTTCTTGAAGTGGAATATATTTTAACTTTGCGCCAGTACGCTTAGCTAATTGCTGCCAAGGGATAATATTACTATGGTGCTCCATATACGAAATGACAATCTCATCATCTTCATTAAGATTTTCCATTCCGAAACTTATTGCGACTGTATTTAAGGCAGTTGTCGTTCCTCTAGTAAAAATAATTTCTTCTGTTGATAAAGCATTTATGAATTTTCTAACCTTTTCTCGAGCTTCTTCATACCTGTCAGTTGCTCTCGTACCAAGTGTATGAACTCCACGGTGAACGTTAGAATTATATTCACGATAATATTCATCTAAAACTTCAATTACCTGTACAGGCTTTTGTGAGGTCGCAGCGCTGTCCAGATATACGAGTGGATGCCCGTTTACTTCCTGGTCAAGAATTGGGAAAAGTTTGCGAACCTCATAATTGTTCATTATCTTAATTTCCTTTCGATAATGTCTGTAAGCTGTTGTTTAACAGCTTCAATCGGAAGATTTTCTACAACAGGAGCCAAGAAGCCGTGAATGATTAATACTTCTGCTTCAGAACGTGTAATTCCGCGACTCATTAAATAGTAAAGCTGAATCTCATCAACACGTCCTACAGAAGCTGCGTGCCCTGCAACAACATCATCTTCATCGATTAGTAAAATTGGATTAGCATCTCCACGTGCTCTCTCGCTAAGCATCAATACACGGGATTCTTGTTCAGCATTTGCTCCTGAAGCACCTTTTTCAATTTTACCGATTCCATTAAATATAGAAGAGGCTGAATCCTTCATAACGCCGTGTTTCAAAATATGACCTACTGTGTTTTTACCATAGTGAACAATGCTTGTTGTAAAGTTCTGTGTTTGTTGTCCTCTACCAACAACAACTGTTTTAGCGTCACTACTGGAGCCATCACCGATTAGGTTTGTAATATTTTCAAAGATAGTATTGCTATCATTCATCATACCTAGGGCCCAATCAACCGTAGCATCTCTTCCTGTTATACCACGACGATTCACATAAACTGTAGATCCTTTTGCTAATGTGTCAACAGCACCGAAAACGATTTTCGCGTTATTATTAGCAATAACTTCCGCTACTATATTAGCAATCCCATTCACTTCTTCATTAGTCGAAATATAGTTCTCAACATATGTGACAGAACTATTATCATCAGCCACAACTAGAACGTGGTTAAACATTGCAACGTCTTTGTCATCAAAGATAAAAACAGATTGAACCGGTTCTTTTACTTCCACGTTTTTTGGAATGTAAAGGAATACACCGCCATTTAACAAAGCTGCATGTAAAGCAGTAAGTTTATGTTCATCTACTTTCACAGCATCTTTCATAAAGTACTTTTGTACGAGCTCTGGGTGTTCTTTTGCCGCAGTAAATATATCCGTAAAAATGACACCTTGTTCCTTCAGTTCTTCAGAAAGAGAAACATAGGCAGCAGTTTGGTTATGTTGAATAAAAAGATTTTGATTAGTGTTTTCTACATGAACAACTGATTTTGCCGCTTCAGGTAGTTCATCTAGTGATTGGATTTTACTTCCTTCAGCTTGATGTTTAGTGAACTCTGTAAAATTCCAATTATTTATTCTTGTTTTATCTGGTTTCGGCAAAGCTTTTTCATCTGCTAAAGCGATAGCTTTGAGTCGCAACTCAGTAAGCCATTCAGGTTCGCCTTTTTCAGATGAAAAAGAACGGATATAATCCTGATCTATTGTGATTTTTGTATCAATTGTCATTATGATCCTCCTTACACTTATGCTTCCTGACCAACTGTTTCATCTTCAATTCCAAGTTCAGCTTTGATCCAGTCATAACCTTCTGCTTCCAAACGTTGAGCAAGTTCTGGACCGCCGGATTTAACAATACGGCCTTGCATCATCACGTGAACATAGTCAGGAGTTATATAGTTAAGAAGGCGTTGATAGTGAGTAATGATTAAGCAACCGAAGTCACTTGAACGCATTTCATTAATACCTTTGGAAACAACTTTTAAAGCATCTATATCAAGACCTGAGTCAATTTCATCCAAAATTGCAATTTTTGGTTGGAGCATCATTAATTGTAAAATTTCATTACGTTTCTTTTCTCCACCAGAGAATCCTTCATTTAAATAGCGTTGTGCCATATTAGGATCCATTTCGAGTAAATCCATCGTTTTATCCATTTCACGGATAAATTTCATTAATGAAATTTCTTGACCTTCTCCGCGGCGTGCATTGATGGATGTACGGAGGAAGTCAGAATTTGTCACACCGCTTATTTCGCTTGGGTATTGCATAGCAAGGAACAAGCCTGCACGCGCTCGCTCATCTACTTCCATTTCTAGGACATCTTCTCCATCTAGATTAATAGAACCGCTGGTCACTTCATATTTTGGATGCCCCATAATGGCAGATGATAATGTTGATTTACCTGTACCATTTGGACCCATGATAGCGTGGATTTCTCCACCTTTTATTTCAAGGTTTACACCTTTTAATATCTCCTTATCTTCAATTGCGACATGAAGATCCTTAATTGTTAATGTTGAAGCCATGATCATACCTCCGTATAAACAAGTGATTTTCTTATTTTGATGAGTTCATTCTCAATTTATTCTCAATTCTTATCTTATATCATATTAAAATTATTATCAACTAGGAGGGAATTTCGTTTCGATCCTTAGATTTATCTCCATTTAAAAAGGACTGACGTTAATTACGCCGGCCCTTGGATTTATCGCATTCCTTCATTATTATATAGAAATCAAGAATGAATTTTACGTTCCAAATCTGATCTTAATCTTTGAGAAAGAACATACTCTTTTTCACGTTTTTTCTCAATTATCACTCTAACTTGATGTTGTCGCTTATATGTTTCATACCCCACTCCGTGCGCTCCATACATCGCTTTTTCCATACCATTTGTGTACTGAATATCTAGAGTATTAATAAAAAACCAATCCTTTCATTTGTTCAGACTTGGTGTCCAAATTTGACTTCACCCTTTATCACATTCCCAATTATATATGAAAAAAACGTGCTAGAAAACAAAAAATTTGAAGAAAAAAGTGAACAAATGTAGACGTGGAGTGGGTTTGGAGATGGTTATAATGATAAATAACGATTTTTAAATCTGATTATAAAGAACTAGCCTTTTAAGCAATTTTTGAATAAAATTAATACTTCTCCAAGCAGATATGTCAGAATTTGCTTCCAAATTTCTCTTCATAAATAAAAATCCCGAGCGAATGCCCGGAATTAATTAGTTTCTTCTAATTTTTTTAGCAATCCAGTTACCTAGAGATTGAACTAATTGCACCATGATGATTAATGTAATAACGGTGATAATCATGATTTCGGTTTTAAACTGGTTATATCCATACGTAATTGCTAAATCGCCAATACCTCCGGCTCCAACAGCACCTGCCATTGCGGATGCGCCAATCAAACCAATTGTTGCGACAGTTAAAGCCAGAATAATTGAAGCTAAAGCTTCTGGAAGTAAAAAGCGCCAAATGGTTTGCCAAGGGGTTGCACCCATTGCTTGTGCTAATTCAATTGTTCCTTTATCAACTTCCAATAAAGAGTTTTCAATTAGTCTGCCGATATAAAAAGCAGTATATAGTACAAGCGGAACTATAGCTGCAGTAGTTCCAATGGATGTGCCTACAATAAAACGGGTAAATGGAATAATTGCTACAATAAGAATTATGAAAGGAATAGATCTAAATATATTTATGACTACATTAAGTACGTTATAGAGTGTTTTATTTTCTAAAATGGCACCTTCTCTTGTAACTACCAATGTAACTCCAATTGGAATACCAATAATAATAGAAATAATAAGACCAATTCCTACCATATAAAATGTTTGATATAAAGCTTTAAAAAACTCTGGCCAAAACCAAGGCTCAAAGTGCATCACGAGTTACCTCCCTTACAATTGCAGCTTGTTCTTGCATATATTGAATGGCACGTTCGATTTCTTCGGCATCCCCTTGTATGTTCACCAATAAATTACCAAATGGAATTCCTTGTAATTCTGTAAGCATTCCGTGAAACACATTTAAATCTACTTGGAATTTTTTGGCTGTATCGGATAATAGAGGTGCACTTGTGGATAGACCTTTAAAAATAATTCGATACGTCCTCCCCGAATTTGCTCTAATCAACTCTTTAATTGATTCAGGAGTCGCATCATTTAATACCGTTCTAACAAAACTTCTGGCAATCTCTGTTTGTGGCTCCGTAAACACATCTATAACTGGACCTTGTTCAACAATTTTCCCACCTTCTATAACGGCAACTTTATCGCAAATATCTCGAATGACATTCATTTCATGGGTGATCATTAAAATTGTAAGGCCAAATTCTTCCCTTACTCTCCTTAATAATTCCAGGACGGATTCTGTTGTGCTTGGGTCAAGCGCGGACGTCGCTTCATCACATAAAAGAATATCCGGATCTGTAGCAAGTGCTCTAGCAATACCAACCCTTTGCTTCTGACCGCCGGATAACTGTTCAGGATAATGGTTCATTCTTTCCTCTAATCCAACAAAAGACAATAATTCAGTTACTTTCTTCTTAATATAATCTTTTGGTTTCCCTTCCAGAGTAAGCGGCATTGCAACATTTTGAAAAATTGTTTTCGAATGCAATAAGTTATAGTTTTGAAAAATCATGCCAATTTTCTTTCTTTGCTCCCGCAACTCCTTCGGTGATAATTTTAGTAAATCAACACCATTAATCAATACTTTTCCGGATGTTGGGCGCTCCAATAAATTAACACATCTAATTAATGTACTTTTCCCTGCACCACTAAAACCGACTACCCCAAATATTTCACCTTTATTAACAGAGAGATTGATCCCTTGTAAGGCTACCACTTGTTTCTCTTTACTTTTTCCATATACTTTATGAACATCTTGTAATACAAGCATATTCTTTCTCCTTACTCTATTGAATATTTACAGCAAGCACTACGATTTTACAATATATCAATAAATATATAAACCATTAGCCTGTTTTCATAAGAAACAGGCTAATGGTAAAGAGGTTAGTTTTGTTTATAATCATCTAAAAATGAAATCGGTTCTCTAACTGGAACAGCAGCACCGTTAAATTCTTTTTCAATGAAGCTTTTCACTTCATCTGTATGATAGATATCTACGATTTTCTTTAATGTTTCGTCATCTTTACGTTTTGCATGAGCTGCAATAATATTAACATACGCTTTATTGCTTGCATCTTCTCTGAATACTGGATCATTCGTAGGATTTAAACCAGCATTAATTGCCATGTCTGAGTTAATGATAGAAGCTGCTGCATCATCAAGACCACGTGCTGTTTGTCCTGCGTCAACTGGAGTAATCTCAAGATTCTTAGGATTTTCAGCAATATTTTCTACTCCGCCAGTACCATCAAATCCTTCTTTTAATGTAACTAGTCCAGCTTTTTGTAGTAATAAAAGAGCTCTTCCTAAGTTTGTTGGGTCTTTCGGAATAACGATTTGATCTCCATCTTTTAGTTCATTAATATCTTTAACTTTTTTAGAGTAAATCCCCATTGGCCAAATATTTGTTGTTCCAATAGCAGCTAGATCAAGTTTACGCTCTTCTTTAAATTTATCAAAATAAACAATTGTTTGGAATGCATTAATATCAATTTCCCCACTATCTAAAGCAAGGTTTGGTTGAACATAATCGTCAAATTTAACAATTTCAATTTTAATGCCTTCTTTTTCAGCTAGGTCTTTTACAAGGTTCCAAGTTGGAACTTCTGACGTAGTTGTACCTACTTTAATAACATCTGATTTACCATTTGATCCACATGCAGATAATACCAAAATTAATCCTAGTAATATAACAGTAAATAATTTTTTCATGTTTATATCCCTCATTTGATTTTTTTAGACTTACGTGAATTTAATGTTGATTTTATTTAAAAGCACATAACTTCCGCAGGAACTCGCGCCTTCCACACCATTCAATTTAGTAAAACAACTAGAACCTTCTATTTATTAAAACGACTTGGATCAAATATACTGATCTCTAATGTAGGAGTTTTATTTGTCGCTAATTCTGCAGCAATTTTTCCCATAATTGGAGCGAACTTAAACCCGTGTCCTGCCATTGGTCCAAGAAGAGTGACATTTGGCAATCCAGGTGCTGCTCCAAGAATAAAATGTTCATCCGGTGTATTTGTGTAGAAACACGTTTTAGCTTTTACAGGTACAGGAATAAGATCAGGAAAGTACTCCTTCACTTTTTCAGTAACAGGCTCTAAGTCTGTTTCATAAATATCCCTGTCGACTTCATCAGGATGATTTACGACTTGTCCGCCATGATGAAGTGCAACTTTAACCGTCTTCCCATCTACAGTAGGGAATCCATAAAATCCAATTCCATCTTTCATTCGAGAAAAAATAGGGAATTTCTCAGGTGTGAACTTCTCCGGATTTTTCGCATTATACCAGACTAAAACCTGACGTTCTAGTGTTAGTGGTAATTTAAGTTCTGGTAGAAGTTGGGAAGTCCATCCTCCTGAAGAAACGATTACCTTTTTCACTCTAAACTGCTTATCTTCACAAATGATGGTTACCCCACCTTCATTCGCATGAATATTATTCACAGGACTGTCAGTAAAGACTGTTCCACCTAATTCTTCTCCTCGGTTAACCGCGGTTTCAATAGATAGCTCGGGTTTTATGAAGCCAGCATACTCTTCGTATATCGCAACTTGATTTTCTTTAAAATTAATTTGCGGGTAAACTTCTTTTGCTTCTAGTCCGGAATATTTTTTGTAAGGAAGGTTAAACGTATGAACACTTTCCTCAACCGTTTTGATAAAAATATCATCTTTAGGACCGAACATTGTACCGCCATTTTCGATATATAACTCTACCCCTGTTTCTGCTTCTAACTCTCTCCATAGTGTTCTTGCTTCTTTAAGTAAAGGAACATATTCCACACCTTCACCATAGGCGGTACGAAATATCCTTGTTTCTCCATGTCCCGCCCCTTTGTCATGTCCGGGTCTATACCGGTCAAATCCGACAACATTGACCCCCATTCGTGCCAATTGCCAAAAAGCAAAGCTTCCCATGGATCCTAAACCTACTATAGCAACATCAAATTCTAACTTCTCACTCACGTTTTTTTCACCTCGCTGTTGTAAATGTCATTTGGAGAAGGTATATTTTCAAAATAAAAATGCCTTCCTGCAAAAAATGAGCAGAAAGGCATAAGTAATTAAAAATCCTTCCCCTCATCTTTCAAAGCTATTACGCTTTGTGTGAATTGGCACCTTTTCACATACGTGATGGTTGCCGGGCTTCATCGGGCACATCCCTCCACCTCTCTTGATAAGAGTTAAAGATATAAAGTTGTAAGGTATGAAAGTCATATTATCATAGACTTTTTTTTGAGTCAACTAGTATAACGAAAAATTTCCTAGGAAATAAGTCGAAAATTAATCTATTTTAGCATTAGTGATCTTAGTAGCTTGATATCCGTTCATGTAAATAAGGAACTGATTTAAATGCATAGATTTTTTCCTGGACCATGCTTTCTTTTAAAATCAACATACAAGGAACACTTTCAATCGAAAATAATTCAGCCATTTCTGGTACATAGTTTAAGTCAGCTTTCCCAAAAAATAAATTTGGAAACATTTGCTCCACAACTCCAAGCATTTTCCCTGCTACTTGACAAGTCCCACAAAGAGGAGTGTAAAAATAAAGAATTGCTGTTTCGTGTTGTTCATGCACTCGTATGATATCTTCTTTCGCTAGTTCCTTCATGGAGCAAATTCATCCTTTTCATGATATTTATAATTATAAATATCAATTTCTTTTCCAGCTACAAAATGGTCTACTAAATATATTAATTTTTTTCGCATCTAATTTCAATAACTTGAACTTTTCTAATCGATTTATAAATAACCTCTTCTAGATATAGGGCAGTAACATTGCAATTAATATTCACTTATTTATTTACTTCTAAATAATCAACTACTTATATTTACATAATTTATATATTGATTTATTTTATACTCTCATATCGATCATAAGCTGTTTGATAAACGTCAACCAACTTGTCTACACCTATTTCTTTTAAGGTTTGGACATAGGAATCCCACATAGAAATCGGTTCTCTTCCAGTAATAAATTTCATTTCCATATCTTCTACATATGTATTTAAATCTGCTGTAATGCCAGCAATTTGATCAAGTTCCTCAGCTGTAAGAAAGACATTCGGAAATGGAACTTGTCCATATGCAATAATTTTCTTATCTGTTTCAGCATAATTAAACTCAGAAAATTCACTTTTAAATGACTTAGCATACTCAATCTGCGTCCAATGTGGAACGTTAATTCCGTAATTTGGCGTCAATGTTCCACGGTAATCTTGCGGAAAACCACTAATATACCTTCTAATTCCATTTTCTCTATCTGCCCATTCCCATATATCACCTTCATATAAAGAATGCAAGAAAATAGAACCTTCAGGGGAATAAGAGTAATCAATCCAACGAATCGTCGCTTCAGGGTATGGGTTAACGTTAGTAATAGCAAATTGACCAACACTTTGGCCAGGACTAATAGGGATAACTGGCTTTTTTACATTTGGTGAACTGACTGGCTGCATCATAGGATTTGCCGTATTATCCTCCATACCTAATAATGCTCCAGGGCCCCAGGATGAATAGAGACCTACACGATTATTATTCCCTTTTAGTAATTTTTGTTCATGAGACTGCGAAAACGTTTCGTGATCAAGTAATTCATTCTCCCATAATCTATTCATATATATCAAATATTCTCTATATTCCGGTTTTAATGCGCCATATTGGACTTTATCTTCATACACGCCTTGTGCCGGCGAAACGATCCCAAAGAAACCCATGAACCATTGATTAATATCCGATAATTTCACTGCAGTAAGTGGTATCTCGTCTTGCTCACCATCACCATTTGGATCTTCATTTTTCATTCGTGTCAACAATTCAAAAAGCTCTTCTGTCGTTTCAGGAAGTTTTTTTACTTCCAATGCTTTTAAGAATGATCCATTATACCAAAGCGGACTATAATTCCATGGCAATGAACGATCGACAGATGGCAAAGCATAAATATGACCGTCGAGTGCAGTAATTGATTTCTTTACATCAGGCAATTCTTCAAACATTCTTTGAATATTGGGAGCATATTGTTCAATTAAGTTTTCTAGCGGAATTAATAATCCCTGTTTACTATATTTTGTAATTTCACTATTTGAAAGAGAGGATGCGTAAAAAATATCGGGTAAATCCCTGCTAGCAAATAGTAATTTTTTTTGAGTTTCAAAACTTTCATTCGGTGGAGTAATAAAATTAAAATGAATATTCGTTTTCTTTTCCATTTCAATGAAATATTTCATATCTTCCCACTTGGAAACGCCGACATTAGGGCCAAACATTGTAAGCGACAATTCGCCATTTACTATTGGAAAACCTTCTTGATTAATCTCCAATTTAACTTTGGAATCCTCAGTGTTGCTCGGCATACTCTCTCCTTTTGCTGAACAAGAAGAGAGTGACATTGTCATCATTAATAAAAGAAGAAATACAGACTTTGGAGCTTTTCTTTTTACATTTTCTACTTTATGTATTGGACTCATTGTCTTCCCCCATCCAACTTAGATAGTGTATTATAGTAGATGAAATCCCTTTCATTTATGTGTATAATTTAAATGATTCTCTCTGATTCTAGCAAACTTGACAAAAATTTAAATAGTCCATTATCTTTATCTTAGATATTTATTATAACTTAAAATTTTCAAAATGGTTAGACCATCATACTATTTTTTAAATCAATGTTTTGGAAGGATGTAAACAACTTGAGGTTAAAAGTTCCGTCCAGATTACAGTTAAAATACATACTCTCTTATATGTTTATTTTTTTAATTCCCTTTTCAATCATGGCTTTCATTTTTTATCAGAATTCAGTAAATAGTTTACGAAAAGAAATTGAACTTACTAATATAAATAATTTAAATAACATAAAAACATTGACGGATAATAGGATGAAAGAACTAACAAAAATTGGGGCTCTTATCTCTTATAATCCTCAATTAACTCCGTATATGATAGGGAAAAGTGAATTCCAAGCCGAAGCTATTTCAGAATTAACGAAATATAAGGAAAATAGTTCCATTATTACAGAAATTTATTTATATTACTATAACCAGAATTCTATTTATTCTTCTAATGGGCTTATGTCTTTAGAAGCTTTTCTACAACATCGATCTCACTTAAAAGATATGGATCAAAAAAAATTTACTCAGCAAATGATGGAATTCGAATATCCAGGTATTGCGGTCAATCAGAATATTTTCCCAAAAAATCCAACGTATATGTTTCCGCTTTCCCCAAATCTTATTTCTTCCTACGGTATTGTTTTATTTCGATTAAATGATTCATTTTTTCGGGATATGATCAAAAATACACTAGGGAGCTTCGAAGGGAAAGTATTCATTTTTAATGAAAAAAACGAAATTGTTGCTTCATATTCCAATAAGGACTCTTCATTCAATGAATCTAAGATAAAAAAAATATTAAACAGCGATAGTAATATTACTGAAATTACAATCGATAGAGTCAATTATTCTATTTCAAAGGTAAAATCTGAAACAAGCAAATGGTCTTTCGTAACTGTAATTCCTACCAATGAATTCTTTAGTAAAGTTTCCGAGTTTAAATCGTTTATTTTGTTAGTTTTATTTTTTATCATCACAATCACTTCTCTTATTTCCATATATATTGCACTAAAGCAATATCATCCAATAAAAAAACTCATTGAATTTGCAAAAGGAAATGACAACTCATATCAAGCAGTAAGCAGAAATGAATTAGATAATCTACAGAAATCAATGGAAATGGTTTATGCAAATCATGAATATTTAAACGAGAAATTTGCTAAGCAAGAGCCCCTCGTAAGGGATCAATGTTTAATCATGCTTCTCCAAGGACAGATGAACGCTGTCGAGCATTCAAAAGAATTATTTAGATCTTTCAATTTGGATTTTAATGATCCATACTCATTTGTAATAGTTACTTCCTTTTCAAAATCTCAATTAAGTGAGATTAATACAAAGGAAGTTGAGCAAATTTCAAACGAAATATTAAATGATGCCAAAATTTATTCAGTAGAAATAATTAATGACAATACAATGGTTTTTATTGTTAATGGAAAATACAATAACACCTTTGAAAAACAGCAATTTTTATTGGAATTTGAAAAAAGCTTAACAGATCAACAAACAATTGTTATTGGTGTGGGGTCAACATATAAAGGGAAAGAACATATTAATCGTTCTTTTATCGAAGCTTCTGCTGCACTTGAAAGTGGTAAATTAAACGAACAATCAGGCATTATATTTTTTTCAGATATTAAAAAGTCTCCGGAATCATTATGGCTACCTAAGGATCATCTGCTTAAATTGATTCAAAGTTATAAACAAGGAAATGCAGAGATTGCGATTGAATCTATTAATTCTCTTGTTGCTTGGGTTAAATGTAACAATTCATCTTCACTTTTCATTAAACATATGAAATACGATATTATTAATAATATTATTAAAACAATTACTGATATGGATATAGATTTTAACCCAGAAAAGTTATTTTATTTATCCGACATTAACTCTTTAGATGAATTTGAAGCAAAACTCTCTCAATTTACGAATGAAATTTGCATTGAGATAAATAAAATTAAAGAAAAACAAGCGAATCAACTTCAGCTAAACATACTCAATTATATTAAGGAGCACTTTGATCAATATGACTTAAGTTTGGAAAATCTAGCTCATGAATTTAATCTTTCTGCATCCTATTTGAGTCGTTTTATCAAAGAAGAAACAAACATAACCTTCTCTCAATATGTGTGGGAGCTAAGGTTAGAAGAAGTAAAAAAACAACTAATACAAACGAACATGCCAGTTAAAAATATTATTAACCAAGTAGGATACATTGATGTTCCTAATTTCACTAGGAAATTTAAAGGTGCAGTTGGTATCACTCCTGGTCAATATCGGAAATTGTATTCCAATTAATTATAAAGATGAAAAGGCTATCCAATAAGTTTTATTTTGCTTAATGGTAGCCGCTTTTCTTTGTCCAGCTCCAGCGCCTATCGACTAGCAAACTTCTTGTCCTCCTCCCTACGATAAGTCAACATCAGCTCGTTCCTCGCCGTGTTTCCTTTATCTCAGTCAGAGGCCGAAAAGGAACGTCGACTAAAAGACGCCACGTCCTTATGTCTTCATCGACGGGCCAACATCCTGTTGGCCTGTACGTCGATGGACAGGCGCTTTCGCTTTTCTTATTATTCCACCAATCCTGTACGCTCTACTCCTTCTACGAAGTGGCGTTGGAAGAACACAAATATTAGTAATGGCGGTAATATTGCTAGGAATCCTGCTGCCATTCCTATGGCATGAGATTCATAGGAAGTTATTTGATGAGCCTCACGCATACTCGTTAAGACCCTATCCAATTGAAGCATTTCGCTAGCAAGTGGGACAACCTTAGAATCTGTTAAAAACATCTGCGGAAAATATGTATCGTTCCATGTCCAGACGAAGGAAAACAGAAATACTACTAAAATAGCCGGTTTTGCTAGCGGAAGCATCACTTTTAGGTAAAATTTTATTGCACTAGCACCATCGATTTTCGCTGCTTCTTCCAATTCTTTAGGCTGAGTCAAAAAGAACTGGCGAAAAATAATAACAAACAATGCACCTTTTACACCAAAGCCTAAAATAGATGGAATAATGAGTGTAAATATTGAGTTTTCCAACCCTAAATTTCTAAAAGCAATAATCGTAGGCAAGATAATTACCTGCGGCGGGATAATAAATGCCACTAGTAATAATATGAAAGTGAGTTTTTTAAATGGAAAGTCTAATCTAGCTAAAGCATATCCAGCCAACCCTGTTGAAATACAGTGAAAAACAGATACACATAATGCGACGAATAAACTG
The DNA here is from genome assembly GCF_022900255.1 of Lederbergia wuyishanensis. Lineage (GTDB taxonomy): Bacteria > Bacillota > Bacilli > Bacillales > Bacillaceae_C > Lederbergia > Lederbergia wuyishanensis. The sequence goes on along the minus strand of NZ_JALIRM010000014.1, from coordinate 70,897 downwards.
ATTGAGAACGACTGAACATAATGCATCTTTTGCCACGCTGTTTTGATATGACCAAGATAAATTTCGGATGGAATCCAGGTTACAGTTGGGTCGAATAAATCTTTGGGACTCATCACCATATAAACCAACATTTTAAAAATTGGATTTAAATATATATAAGAGGTTGCTATAAAAATAGTGTATAAAAAAAGCTTAAATAATAACCCCTCATTTATCTCCCGTCCGAGAACAGTGTATCTAACAGCTCTCAATTTTTTATTAAATTGGAACTTTGCTTTTGTCCTATTATTTTTAACTGTTTCGACATTTACGCTCAAAGATATCCCCTCCTTAACCTTTTGCTAGTTTTTGACTTTTGTTCACCCTCATATAAAGCAACATAACGATCAACAAAAATACGATAATGATGAGGAAATATATCCATGCTAGTGCGCTGCTGTACCCGTAATTCCCTGTACCTATTAATTTGATGACTGGATTGAAAGGGAATGTAAACATATCAACAACTGTATAAATTAAATTTAAAAAGATAAATGGAGCCATAGCAGGCAATGTGATCTTCCAAAAAACTTCCCATGGTGATGCTCCATCTATTCTGGCTGATTCATATGCGGAATTAGGAATCGTTTGCCGTCCTGCCAAGAATATTAAAATCTGAACCCCTGAATACCACAATACGAGTACAAAGCGATTTAATAATGTTTTAACAGGTTTTCCCCATGAACTGTCCCCTAAAAAAGCATCTAAGTACTCACCTATCGCGAATCGATCCAAAAAACCTAAACTTCCTTCACCTTGATTCACAAATTCAGTTAATAGATAACCAGTTGTAAATATTACAGGGAGGAAAAATATGGCTCGAAATAAAAATCTCCCACGCAAATTCTGATTTAATAAGATTGCTATTAGAAGTGAAAAGATTAATATAATTGGAACCATGATGATGACTTCCTGAAAATATGGAATTAACTCGTCATAAAAGGCGGAACTATTAAATAAAATCTCTCGATAGTATTTAACCCCATTAAATTCGTACTGCAACCCCGATGGGAGGATTTTCACTTTATGAAAGCTCATATAAAGTGAAAACCCTAATGGAAAAGCTAGAAAAATCATAAATCCAAATAACCATGGTGCGATAAATAAACTACCTTCCAGGTTACGGGCAACCTTAGCACTTATCCTCCTTTTTTTCGCCATATTATTTCCCTCCTTCGAGGACTACAAAATCCTCAGCCTCTATGGATATTCCTTCGTGTGTAAAGGGATTTTTATTATAGTTAACGATAATTCGCTTACCATTTTCATACGTTGTTTCAAAAACACCTGAAGCTAATTGACGATGATCAGTAATAAATTGATCTTGAACACTTCCAAGTGCTTCATTATAGCGTTGATATTGGTTTACAATCTGTGATTCCCAATCCTTATAATACGTACTATAAAATCCGGTTAATGTTTTTGATTCTAACAACTTCTTAGATTCTTCATACGTAACAATGAAGGATGGAGATGCACCGTATTCAATCCCTTTCAAGAAGTTCTGGGTAATGCTTCCACCCATATTTCCATAATTGAAAGTGTAACTAAGTAATCCATGAAGAGCTATTTGAGCAAACGGTATCTTTCTATCTACAAATAAGTCATATGAATAATCACTATCTAACATATCCATATGATTACTATTGTTTAATGAATAAAAATTCCCCGCCATCACTTGCACATTTCCAAGCTCTTTTTCCGTTGCATCTAATATTTTTTGTTGAGAATCTTTTACTACATCTCTTGGAGCAAAATGATAGTCGTTATAATCCGTAGCTAGCATTGAACCAACACCAGCTCCGTACAAATATCCATCTACGCCCAGATCCTTTGCTTTACTTAAATCTTTTAAAATCACTTTTTCCATAAAGAGCGGACTAACAAAGACGATGTCAGATTTTGATTTACCAGAAGCGATTACAGTTGAACTTAAATCTCTCAAACCGTCCCTATTCGGTCTAAATCCATCTTTACCCGTATTATTAAATGTGTATGAACTTGCATCAAAGTAAACGGAATATCCATTGGAATGGGCAAAGTCAATGAATTTTTTCATTCCGTCATTGCCACCCAACCCTTTAGAAATTGGGAAATGCCCTCCGAATTTTTCATATCCTTTGTTTTGCCAACCATGGTATGTAATGGACATCCCTTTAACACCTTGATTTTTTAACTCTTCCACAATTTGAGTTGCCTGTTCAGTTGTTGTCAATGGTAGAAACGAATCAAAAATAAATCCAGTTTTCGTGCCTCCACCAAGAATATTCAAATGCAGATTAATATTTTCATTGTCTATTTCTTTCTTTTCAATCCCTTGTTCTTCCATTAAATATTGGCGATATCTTTCTGCCAAGTCTACATATCCTAGATTTTCTTTTTCAATCATATAGTAACGAGTAACACGGTCAGTACGTTGGATATCCTTTGTATATGTGTAAAATCCAGTCGATTTTTTTCTATCTGTAGTCTGATAGAATTTAAAGCGAAATAAATGTTCGGCTGTTGACCAATTGTATTGACTTAACGATTGGGATGGTGCTGATACGATATTCGTATAGGAGTCCCCTTCACGAATAACTCCCAATATCGCCTGGTCCCCAGACTTAATTCCGAAGATAGGCATTCTAACAGGTAATCTGGTGGAAAAGTTTGTAGAAAAAGACACATCATCACCATATACTCGTTCACTATACAAGTTCGTTGTGCTAGCTCGATGCTTTTTAAAATCAACTAGCGCTCCTGAACCATCCGGTAAAAAGATAAAACCATTCTCTCCCTCTGAGGTGTCTGCACCTAGGAATGGAAATAAGCGAATAGAAACAAGGCGAGCCAATGGATCTTTTAGTTGTTTTTTATCCTTTGCTTTTTCATCAATAATTCCTTCAGCTAAAACTTTAGTTTCTATAAAGTCTTTTCCAAGGCGGACTTCAATAGGAATGACAAAGCCTATGTTTGGCATTTCATATGTTATTTGAAATCCATCTTCTATTCTTTTGAAATCTACTGTTCCTTCCTGTTGCAAGAAATTTGATTCCTTTACAATATCTTTCCGTACGTTCATCTCCGTATAAGAAAACATGAATGGAGATTGTAGATGGGATATCCAAACTGAAGCAGTCCCATTAATATCCCATTTATCTGGATTTGGAAAGGATCTGAATTCATTGCCTGATTTTTTATTTAAAACGATGAAATGTCCCGTTTTTTGATCTGCCTTTAAAATAAGATCGTTATTCTCTGCAACAACTTGTAAATCACTTTCTTGTGGAAGAAACGAAGGAGACTTGTCATCCGTTTTTCCTCTATTTTTTAGACCGTTTAAAAATGCTGAACCGGATTTTGAACCAGTTTTACTTTCTGATACTTTCTTTTCATTTTTTGAGTCCTTACCAGATTGATCATTATTAGCAAAAGCGGAAATGCTTCCTAATGATAAAACGAAACATAAGACCAAAAGTAAAATTACTTTCTTTCGTTTTTTCATTACATAGTCACCTCCTGGTAAAGTGTGAAGATAAACTCAATCGTTTCTGATGACAAACCTAGTACGATAAATACGAGTACCCATAACATAATCATGGAGAAAAGTGTAAGTAGTATATTTACAATCGTTTCTCCTACTGAATAATTTTGCAGTGTTTGAACCATCCAAAAGAACAATGCAGCACTCCATATGACCATTAGTGCATTGAAAAAGCCATATATAGAAGACTCATTCAATGTCATGACATTGGATAAAAGTGCAAGTGGAAGACCAAATAGAAACACTGGAAACAATGCGTATGCACTACCTACAAAAATATCTTTAAAACGTGCTTGTCCGTATCGTATAGAACCAATTAAATATTGACAGATAACCCATGAAACCCAGACAACTGAAGAAACAGTCAATATTGAATTAACACTAATACTTTCAATCGGCACTGGTTGGAATGTAAAACTTGTAAAATATATCCTTACTAAAACCATAGAAATGACGAGTACTAGAATAATCAATGCACTTACATATCCGCCCATCTCTCTAAATCGGATATCAGCGAACCCATCTATAGGATGTTTAAGAATATAAAATGCGTGCTTAAGCTGTTGAATAAGCTTTATCTGACTAAGCTTACTATTTTTCTTTGCTATCTTTTTTCGTTTTGACTTTCTCCTGCGTTGAACTTGGACACCAACGAGTGTTGTAACACTTAATACTAAGAATGAATTAGCGAAGATTGGGAAATTCTTTTGAAACCAATTTAATCTAAGTTGCCAAAACGAATCGGAATACCCCTTTTCCTCACCAGCTAGCTTGTACAATTCTTGTGCACCTTCAAAGTCTTCACGATAAAAAGCTGCACGAGCAAGTCCCTCATAAGCGGGGGAAAACAAAGCGTTTTGTCTTGAAATCTCACTCCAATACTGCTCACTATCGGAATATTTCCCTTGCTGAGTTAGTATATATGCACTTTGAATAGCAGCTCCAAATTCTGTTGGCTTTAAAACTTGAATAAGATTTTGAGATTGATCCAAAATAAATATTTTGTTTTTCGAATTCGTATCTATTGCAGCCGGACTTATCGTTACACCCATTTGTGGTGTTCCTGAATTAACTGGGGCTCCCCAGTAAAAAAGCAATTCTCCGTTTTGGTTAAATTGTGCTACTACCGCACTAGCCCTATCGACAACCGTAACAATTCCATTTTGATCAACGGTGATATCCGTAAGTTCAACTGCAGGACTTCCTTCACCTTCAGTTGGGTTCGTTGCTCTTTTACGCAAAAAATTTAGATTTATATTTTTTCCAAAGGAAAAATCTTTCCATTGATTTTCCCCGCGGATGTTTAATTTTTTGATTTGTTTAGAACTTTCTCGCGATACGGTATAAATGTAACCATTACTGTCTATGTCGATATTTCTTATCGGATTTGGAAGTAATCTTACCTGCCTTTTTAACTGTTCCTCTGTATAAAGCAGTTTACGAACCTTGTCCATTAACGAAACCTCGGTTACGTTAGTCCCATAGAAACCGTAAAATTCACCTTCAGGATTAAATTGAACAATCCCCTGAAACGTACCTTTTGAAACGACATAGACAAATCCACGTCTATCGACAACCATATTAATTGGTTCATACACAAATGATTTATTAATATATTTGGATTCAGGTCTTAAATATTCTTTAATAAGCTTACCGTCTTTATTTAATCTAATAACCCTTTTATTGCCTGTATCTGCAACATATATATCACCATTAGTGGCAACGAAAATACCGGATGGCTGTTTAAGCGGACTTTCCGGAACTAATAAAACTCTTACAAGCTCTCCGTTTTCATTCAAATGTACAATGCGATTATTTCCCGAATCAGCAATATAGATTTCGTCGTTTTGGTCAATAAACAAATCCTGTGGAGAACTTAGTGGAGAAAAAACTTTCTCTCCTTTTTCATTAACCAAATTTATATCTTGCGCCATTGCTTCACTCGGTTCATATGCAGGTTGAGTGAAAATTGTCCGGCCAAATCCATTCACACTAAACGTATCAAATGGTGCATCAGCCTTGGCCGTTAATGAAGATGACAGGAATATGGTTATAAGGCTAAGAACGGCAATGATTCCATGCCATTTTCTTGGTCTTTTTATCATCGTTGTACCTCCATTTCCTTTCCATCACTTAATTCCAGAATGGGCCATCGTGGCAATGACTTTACTCTGAAAAAATAAAAATATAATAAGCTGAGGTAAAAATAAGATTAGCGCACCTGCAGCAGCAGCTCCCTGTCTGGCAACAGTATTAGCAAGATTCGCTGTTAAAGATGTCATATAATACGGTAATGTTTTCATCGATTCATCCTGCATAAACAACTGGGAGGTTTCCACATTTCCCCAAGCTGATTGGAAGGAAATAATAGCAATCGTAGCGATGGCAGGTGTCACAACTGGCATAACAATCCGAAGAAACATCCCGAATTCAGAAGCCCCGTCAATTTTTGCCGCCTCTAAGATTTCATTTGGTACTTGATCCATGAACTGCTTCATCAAAAATACTCCTACAGGCATCGCAATCATTGGTAATACGTGACCCCAGTACGAATTCATAATCCCTAAATTTTGTACAACTACATAACGAGGAATTTGCAAAACTTGAGGTACAAATAATAACGAGATCATAATGGTAGAAAATACAAGTTTTGCTCCTGGAAACGGATGTTTAGATAGTGCGTACGCACAAAGGGCACTCGTTATCACCATTGCAGCAGTTGCAAGTACTGTCACTATCACACTATTAAAAATATAGCGTGACACTGGTACAAATGTGCTTTGCGTTAGAGACAATAACTCTACAAAGTTTTGAGTTGTAGGATTTTGTACAATAAACGTAGGCGGGAATAGAAATAGTTCGTGCAAAGGTTTAAAAGCGTGATTAAAAATATAAACAATCGGGAGCAACATGAAAATAGCCAATATGCTTAAGAAGAACAATATCGAATATTGTGTGCGATCCAATCTTCTAATTTCTCCACCAAAGTTTTTTAACTTCCAAATGGTTTCTCTTCCGAAATTTTTAATTCCAACTCCGAGTTTTTTCATAATTAATCCTCCTTATCCTCTAAAAGATAAAAGAAGAGACGACTTAACAAAAACATGAGTACTAATAATACAACCGAAATAGCACTGGCATACCCTAGCTCAAAACGGATAAAGCCGTAATCATCAATATGACTGATCATTACTTGTCCCGCGTAGTTAGGAGTTGGGTTAGATCCAGAAAGCTGTACCCCTAAACTTCCTGCCTGCAAAGTATGAACGATTGACATAACACCAGCAAAAAGTAATTGTGGTTTAAGCATTGGCACAGTAATATACCAAATTTCTTGCAACCTGCTTGAAATGCCATCAATTTTACCAGCGTCATAAAGCTCACGATCTACATTTAATAAACCAGCTAACATCGCCAAAAATCCAATACCCATACTTGCCCATATAGAAATGACGATCATAATGTTTAGTAGCCAATTCTGATCTTGAAGAAAAATGATTGGTTCAGTAATGAAACCCCATTTAAGTAGAAAACTATTAATATATCCTGTACGATCACCTGAAAACATTACTTGCCAAACAACTGTCATTGCGACACCTGCAGCAAGCGATGGGACATACATCGCAAGTGCATATCCCATACGCAATGTTTTAGGAAGTTGCGCAATAAACCATGCAAGTAGAAAGGCAAGTATAAATCCTACTGGTCCAACAAACAACGAAAACTTAAATGTATTCGGTAAGACATTTTGTAAAAATACAATATCCTGCGAAAATAAAGTTTGATAGTTTAGCCAGCCTGTCCATTCAGGAAATTGAATAGAGTTAAAATATGTGAAGCTTAGCCCAATAGCTGCTATTACCGGAATGACAATAAAAATAACAAACATTATCATAAATGGAGCAATGAATAGATACGATAATCGGTATTTCCATATATCCGCTAGAAGTTTTTTTGAGCGGGCTGAAAACTCTGCCTTAAACGATTCCATCTTCCCGGTTTTCATTTTTCCTATGTCAGTTTTCTCAAGCTGTACATTATTGTGCAAACCGGCTCACTCCTTCCCACGGTTCAGTAATTGTAAGCAAATCTAAAGATTTCTTAGCCTTGCCATTTTCATCAATTAATTCAAATTCAGTCTGCTTTCTTACTAACTCACGGCTAATAGCTTTCAAAGCTTTTTCCAATTCAATCCTAGGAGTTCCACCTTCAAGCACCGTCTGATTCCATGCAAAGTCTAACTGTCTTGTTGTCATATAGCCCCCAGGAACATTGGGAATATCCTTCACCCATCTCCATTGTTCCAAAATAGTTTGTAAATCTTCCTGTCTCCATGGCATTTTGCTAAATGCGCCTACATTTGCCGAGTTCCACCTAAATGTCTCACCACGGAATTGCTCAAGATTTAATCCATATTCAGTTTGGACTTCAGTGGAGGAATACCATTTTATAAATTCCCATGCAATATCTTGCTTTTCTTTAGGCGTATCATTAAACATCATCATGCTTGTTGTATCGACTCCAGTTCCTCCAGCCCAGCGGACAATTTCTCCATTTTTATTTACATGGCCAGGAATAGGAGCAATTCCCCAAACATCCAAAATTTCTGGTGCTGCTACGAGTAATTGCATATATTGATTGAAGTCGGCAATTCCAATCGGCATTGTACCTTTTCGGAATTGTTGATAAAAACTTTGAACCATTCTATCCATGCCGTGAAGGTTGAATAGATTTGTCCATTCCTCGAAGGCAGTGAAGGATTCAGGTGTATTAAGTCCTGTAGATAAACCGTCTGGCGTATAGAGCTCTACTCCGTTTTGATAAAGCATATAGGAGAAGTCCTTCGGATCGGCGTAAAAATTATATTGGTTTTGTAGTAGAGTTGGAATCATGTCGTATACGTCTTCCCATGTTTCCGGTACACCCAAATTAAGCTGATCCAAAATATCTTTTCTATAAAATAAAACTTTGAAATTAATTGTTTCAGGGATACCGTAATAGGCATGATCGTAATAATACGGGAGCAATGTACCTGGAGCATATTGATCCAATAATTCCTCCGCACCTGGCAATTGTGATAAATCCTTAGCTGCTCCCCTAAGCGCCATTTCAAAAGGCATTCCGCTTGGGACACCAAGGGCTACATCTGGCATAATGCCTGCAGCCTTCGCCAAAATAAGCAAATTTGGATCTTGGATCAGGTTGACGTTTACCTTAATACCATGCTCTGGAGTAAATTGTTGGTTTGCAAGTTGCTGTAGTTCCTCAGCGTAGTCGCGCCCCCACATCATCCAAACATTCAACTCTTCATCTTTTTGTTCACGTAATTGGTTTTTATCCTTAAACGAATAAAGTAAGGAATTATACATCCCTTGAACCTTCTCAAACATATTTGCTGTCATTCTTGGAAAATCTTTGTTGTCTGGAGCAACATAAAATTTGTCAATTTGTAATGGAGCATTCATTAATTCTTGTTTCTGTGATTCAAGTTGATCTTGAAGTGCTCCTATTCTTACTTGGTTATTTGGTATTGTATCCGGCTTTTCCAGCATGGAAGCAATATCTTGAACGATTGATTCAAACGCTTGCGACACATTGCTTCTTTCACCATTTATCTCTAGCATATGGTTCGACATATTATTCAACTGATCATGCATCTCTTTAAGTTGATCAAGAACACCAGGAAGTTCTTGTTCAACGTTCCAAACTCGGAACTGATCTACATTGTTCTTGTAGCCATCTACCTGATTACCCGATGCGAGTCGGATTTCTTGTGAAATCTCTTTAATTTCATTTGCCAGTTTTTCTATTTGTACAATAATTGGTACGAACGGTTCGTATGTAACCTCAAATTCAAATGTATGTTTGCCTTTTTCCAAATAAAAAGAATAAGGGCGGTCGTTCTGATCCTTTAAGACAATTTCTTGCCATCCAGTGGCATACGGTATTCTAAAATTTTTCATATCGGAAAATGGTATTTTCCCATCAATATAGACGGTTCTAAAGACCGATAAATTTTTTCTATAGTTCTGTAAGCCTCTAAAAGCAATTTGATAATTCCCGGTTTTAGGAACCTCAAATTCCCAAGTTACTTTTTGACCACCATCGTACCAACTCCACCCTCCCAATGTATTAAACTTAATTTTTTCGAGTGATTTCGGAGTTGTTAATGGATCACGATCATATTGAACTTGGATGGAAGTAGAATTTTTTTTAGTAAAATTTTCGGCTTCAATTGTAATCACATTTCCATCCTTATTTTTATCTAAATCTGATACGTTTTTTACATCGTCATACGTTTTAATGACCTCTGGTGATTGAATTGTTATAGAATTTAAGGCAACTGCTTCCCTAAGTGATTGTAATTGAATCTTATTTTTCCCACTCTTTAAATAAAATAAAAGAGAACCTGTATGACTGCCTCCTGAGGTTAGTGACTCTTTCTTCCATTCTATTAATTCGTTTATAAGAGAGCGTATTTGATTACCACTATCATCGTATTGATCTTCTTTATCCTCAAATTCCTTTTTTAGTTCAATTGAGCGTAGCTCCCTATACGGATATTCGCCATTTACTTTAACATTTAAAATTACCGATTGACGACTCCCTCCATCAGCTTGTGCTAGAGGTAAATGTTCAATAGCTATTTCATATAGTCCATCCTCGGCTACGTTAATGGTATACTCCACCCATCCTTTGGAATTGGATAATAGCATCACATCTTCTTTGCCACCATAGGATTCAATAGATACACCTTCTTCAGAGATTTTGGAATACTGGCTAGCTTTCATATTTACAACATCTTTCCCTAGCTTTATCCCTTCACTCTTCCATGATTGTTCAACTTCGTAGTAATATGGTTCAATTCGAGCTTCTACATTGTTGTTAGAACTATTTTTTTTCGTATCTTCTGCATTTACTGACTTGCTAGTAAAGGGCATAATCGTGCTTGTAATAAGAAAGATTATTAAACTAACATACATCAATCTATTAAAATATAATTTCTTATTATGATGTGACATCCATCTCACTCCAATCAATCAGTCAGCAATTCCTCTGAATTCCTGTCAAAAAATAGCGCTTTATCCATATCAATCGCCACTTTTACCTTTTCACCTTCGGAATAACGGTAGCGAGGATGCGCACGTACCGCAAATGATTCTTTACCATGTGCTGTAAGGTGATAATAATTGTCTGAACCCACAAATTCATTGAAGTTTAGTTCAGCTCTAATGAATGCGTTCGGAAATGCATCAAATATTTCTTGTTCAAATCCAGTATGTTCTGGTCTAATCCCCATTGTGACCGTATAATCAGTCAAGCGCTTATTCCTCATCATATGGGCTTGTTGATCTGTCAATTGCAATGAGAATGTATCTGAGAAAAAGCGCATCTTTCCATCTACTTCTCGCAAAGTTCCCTCAAAAAAATTCATAGGATGATTCCCAATAAATTTTGCTACAAACATATTTTTTGGCCTGTTATAAATCATTTCAGGCGTATCCACTTGCTGAATAACTCCTCTATTCATTACAACAATTCTGTCTCCCATCGTCATTGCCTCAATTTGGTCATGGGTTACATAAATGGTTGTGACTTCCATAGCTCGATGCAGCCTGATAATTTCTGCTCTCATTTGAACCCGCAATTTAGCATCTAAGTTCGAAAGCGGCTCGTCCATCAAGAAAGCTTGCGGACTTCTCACAATTGCCCGCCCTAAAGCAACACGCTGTCTCTGACCACCACTAAGTTCCCTTGGTTTCCGATCAAGCAAATTTCCGATCTCCAATACACGCGCGGCTCTCTTGACAGCACTTTCAATTTCATGTTTTGGCAGCTTTCTAATTCGTAGTCCAAAGGCAATATTTTCATATACCGTTAAGTTTGGATATAGTGCATAGTTTTGAAAGACCATCGAAATATCCCGATCTTTGGGAGGATGTTCATTCACAAGTGTATCCCCAATATAAATTTCACCTTCGGAAATATCCTCGAGACCTGCCACCATTCGTAGAGTGGTAGATTTCCCGCATCCCGACGGCCCTAAAAACACTAAAAATTCTTGATCATCAATATCTAAATTAAAATTATTAACCGCAAGCTCTTTGTATTTACCATAGCGCTTACAAACATTTTTCAACAAAATTCTTGCCAATGAGGTTCCCTCCTAAAACAAAGAAAATCAATTTCTGACACTTATTAGTTCAATGGTAAGGTTTTTTCTGTGAATTTAGTGTGAAGATTTTTATTCGAAGATCGGCAGAGAATAACAGGTCGATTTGTTAAAACACAGTGACAAAATTAAAACCAATAAAAATCAAAAGATGAAAAAACAATTAAATAAAACTTTCATAGCAGCTATTTGTGTGATAAACCCTCTAACTGCTATGAAAGCTTTAAAGCTATCAATATACTCATTTATTATTAGCTTTTATTCTAAATTTTCTATTGCGCTTGCTTGGCATCTTGAATCTTTATCTCGGCTTCCTCTTGGGAAACCCTTAAAAACTCTTGAATGTCAGCACCTGACTCAACAAATTTTTTCATATCCAATTCTACATATTGATCCCACACACTTTTAATTTCAGGTGGTGCAGCAGGCGTGTTATGGAAAAGTGCCTTAATATTTTTCCCATTTAGAAATATATTATTTGCAGCATATTGTTCTATACTTTCCTGAGAATATAAAACTGAAGGTGTCCCGTCACGTGAAAGTTTTAGCTGATAATCTTCACTTGCCACTGTTAATAGAAATTGAAGGGCTGCATCTTTATTCTCACTGTAATTATTGATAACAAATGGGTGGATACCTGTAGGGGTTGGACCTACATCTGGCATATCTGACCATGTAGGCAGAGGAAGTATGTCCATATCTTTCATAAACTCTACGGCATCTTCAATCTCACCGCCTAACCAGTTGTTAGCCATAAATCCATGCCAACCGATGTACATAGCTACATTTCTCTCACCAAAACCACAAGATTCTTCTTTTATTCCCGGGATACCGTAATACTGTTCCATTAAACCCATGTATTTAGCAAATTTAGGATCTTTAGTTAGTAATACTTCGCCCGTCTCCGGATCCGTCTTACTTACCGACAATTCCATTAACGGTGCCCAATCCTGATCTCCCATATCTAGACCACAATAATGGACGTCATTACGTACAGCAGTCATTTGTTTTGCTAGATCCAGTACTCTATCCCAACTCATACTTTCATCCGGCTCCGGATAAGGAACACCGAAAATATCGAACACTTCTTTGTTATAATAAAGTCCAAGAAGTCCAACTTCTCCAGGAATACCAATTAATCGACGCTCCTTGTCCCGTGAACGAACTTCGTCTAGTACAACCGGCTGTATGTGGTTTAAATCAACATGATACAAATCTATCATTTCATCTAATGGAAAAACTGAATCTAATTCTTCCAAAGGCTGTTGTCCAGTGAATGCTAACAAGACGTCCGGAACTTTTTTATCTGCATAAAATTCTTGTAATTGTTCAGCCGACCCATCCCAATCAATATGTTCCAATGTTAAATAGGGTTTGTTCTCTTTCACATAATTCCCTATTCGATCCATAAAATATTCTTCTCCCCATGGTGTAGCAATCTTTAATGTAACTTCTTCCTCGGAAAATACTGCTGAATCTACATCATCTTTTTTCTTTTCTTTTTTCGGTGTAGAAGTTTCATTTGAACATGCAGATAATATTACGAATATCAAAAGTAGCATCGTCCCCAAAATGCCTTTGATTTTAATGTTCATTATTTTCCTCCCCAGGTTATGTTTGACCTAAATACAGATAATTTACTTTTCCATATGCTGAAAACCTAGTATGTAAAATGTTACTAATATGCCTGTAGATTAAAATTCACCTTAAATTACACAGCTCACTAAAACGCTTACATAATGAAAAAAAATTAACTAAAACTCGCCACTTTCACCTCTTCACTATTTTAGATTTAATTAATTCAGAAGGCACGCAAAGATTGTTACCGGTAAAATAAAAATAACATATCCAAAAAATTCCTCCAAGTCCCAATTTTCAAATAATTATAAAGTTCTATATTTTTGTAAAAAATTGTAAGGTGTTCTTAGATTCTTATATGAACAATTGACAAAAAGAATAGTTATTTTCTAATCATGTTAAACGTTTCTGTTGAATATTTACGTTAACGGTGGAATGTGCCTAAAGGGCTAGATATGGACTGAAAAATTATTTTGTGGATTTCTGTTTCAATGGATATTTTTAAATAAATTTTTATTTTGCCGCTAGGTTAAGATGTCAAGCCAGGTATGAGGACCTACAAAGACGCCAAGCATCTAGGTTCTTTCTAACCGCACTGGGAAACGAGCTCTTGGAGAAAATTAACGTCCAAGATTCGCAAAGCCTCTTCAAAAAAACCCTGATAACAACTATTTAAAGCTGCTACCAAGGTTTCAAATCTATTTCAACATAGACGTAATTTTATCTAGAGTTTCATATAATTCTTTTATTTCGCCATTCACAGTGTTATTAATAAAGTTTGCAAAAGCCTCATCACTCCAATGATGCCATGACGTTACGATCATGCCCGGCATTCTTTCCTCAGCATTAAGTTCAACGGCTTGTTGTTTACTATTATTTAAAAAATTGGTTGCTGCTTCTGTATTAAACCAACAGGCGGGGATTACTGTAAAACCATGTTGAAGAAAAGTACCTACCGATGGAAATGAATCATGTTTTTCGTAATGCCAATCCATGATTTTTATATCTTTTGGAATTTTATCAATAGCCTTATAGGTGCCAAAAGTATCGGCTTCCCACTTGTTATTATACCCACTCGCAACACTGTCGATTAAACGGTCTCCCCACATAAACATATCGATCCCTCGTTTTTTAACGAGATGATCATGTAAATCGTTAACAGCTTTTGCAAATAAATCAGCTCGATCTTTCCCTTTACAACGAGGACATTGATCATCTGCCAATGCAAAGACTTCGTCCATCCCTACGTGAAAAGCGTCGGCATCAAATGCCTCAATCAATTCGTCCAACAGATCAAAAACAATAGAATACACTTCAGGATGCTGAGGACACCAACTCCTGCAAAAAAAGTCTGGCCATTTTGCATCTAATGGAATATGTGGAGTTTCATCAAATTCAGGATAATGCTTCAATAAACTATTAGGAGCTCCTCCCCACCCTTGATGTCCCAAGCACTGAAATAACGGAATAAGGCGAATTCCATTTGATTTACATAATTCTGCTAGCTCTTTAGCATCTTCTTTTGTAAGCGAACCATCAGCAAGTTCTGGATGAGACTCGAATTGGAAAGATGTATTGCATTCAACGACTAAATAATTAATGCCTCTTGGAACTAGTACTTTTTTTATAAATTCCTTAAATGGTTCCATTAGTTCATGTGAACCAAACCGCAAATGAAATGCTCTAATTGTACTACTCATTATTATTCCCTCCTAAATATAATTAAAGAACCCCTGCAAATTCATTCGCAGAGGTGTCTTTATTTGTCGATTAAATTTCTATCAGCTTACTCGCTTTCTTTTTGAGAACGTACATTTTCCTCAGCTTGTTCTTGAAGGATACGTAAAAACTCATTAATATCTTTTCCTGAGTTTACAAACTCAATTGGAGCTGTCCAAAGAACGCCATCACCATATTTTGCTTTTTTTGCTGGACCAGTTGCATATTCATGGAGGAACATGGAAGCAAGGTTCTTTTCTAAGAATTCTGGCTTGTTCTCAGCAAAAACTGCATGAATGTCAGGATTTACTAAAGGTGACGCCCAACCATCTTTGGATCTATTCTTTTGCATTTCATCGGAATAAATAAAATCTAGAATTTCCAATGCTATTTCTTTGTGCTCACTTGGTGCAGTAATCGTGTAACCATTTCCATTTGGACCTGGATCGATTCCTTCATATCCTTCCCATACTGGGAAAGAAACGATATCAATATTATCTTGTCCTAACCAACCAAAGTGAGTTTTAGCAGGTGCCATTGCAACATTTCCTTCACCGAATGCTGCTCCCCAGTTATGTAGAAGGCTACCTGGTTCTTCAGCAGGATAGTTTCCAGGAATGGAAGTAACTGCTTTTACCATCTCAAGATATCTTCTATACGCTTCTGATTCAGTAATTAATACTTCATCTGTATCTGGGTCGATTGAATTTTGGCTAAATTGTGTATAAGCATCGTATGGTACGTCAAGATCCAATCCGCGGTATTGAACTCCATTTACTTCACGAGTCAATTCTTTTGCAAGTTCAACTACTTCTTCCCATGTCATTTCATCTGATGGATAGTCCACTCCAAGAATATCAAACACGTCTTTGTTATAGTGCAAAGAGAATGTCGCACGTCCAGTTGGAAGTGTATATAATCCATTATTTTGATGCGGATCTTGGTTTCTAGCAAAAGTAATAATAGATGGCTCAAAACGTTCTAAATCAAAACCTTGCATTTTAATTAGTTCATCCATATCGTAAGCAAGACCAAGGTCTTCTAAAAAGTTAACGTGTGTCATAAGTCCCATTGTAACAATATCAGGGCTTTTACCAGCAGCTACCAATTGCTCCAATGATTCAGCATTATCCGTTCCAGCTTCTTGGACTTCAATCGTTACATTAGGGAATTTTTCTTTTACATATTGACCGATAGTCTCTTCGAAGTTCTCTTCTCCCCATTGGTGTGCCCATCTAATAGTTACAGGTTCATCATTTTTTGCTTCCTCCTGTTGTTTAGGCTCTTCCTTTGGAGCTTCTTTTTCAGGAGTGTCAGCTGGAGCTGCATTATTGCTACTACAAGCCGCAATAATAGAAATTGCTAATGCTGCTATAAGGAACAATAACCAAGACTTAAAATTCTTTTTCATGATCTAAAAACCTCCCATTAAACATAAGTGCAATCTTTTAAACATAAGTGCAATCTTTAAATCTTTTTATCTATTTGTTGCGTAATCAGATCAATTACTTCCCCCTATGCACCTCCATATATTACAAATAAAAATGAGCCATGAAAGCCCTAACATTATTCTACTTTACAGTGTGTGAATTTCGTGTGAAGAATTTTATTCATTCCTATGCTGCTTTTTTCAAACGACAAAATAATGACATAAAGGCAATTTGCATGATACTCATTAAATATGAGTAAACAACTATAGTTCCAATAATAGTAATTGGAGACCATAATCTATGTAACATTAAACTTATCGAACTTGAAAAAATGTACATAACGATAATAAGACATAAAGAGAATGGCAAAGATCTTTTTAAATAAACATTGCTCAATTTTAATGCTTTAGCAACGCTTACTCTATCTACTACTATTGTGAATTCTAAGTAAATATAAATGATCCGCAGAATTAGAAAAATAACTAGAGAAGCAAAAACTCCAATTATATTAAAAAATATGACTAAAAATGCGGTTACACTAATTTTTCCCAAAAAGACAATCATGTGCAGAAATATAAATTGAATCCAATTTTTTCTACCATCTTTTAAAAAACTTGAAAATCGAAAATCATTTCCTATTACAATTGAATGTAAAAAACTAATGTAACCACCTTGAAGAAATGCTCCAATTATGATCATTACTACAATAACAATCCACGAAAATGAATGTCCTTTGTCTGAGATATGTAGAAGATCTACATGATTCGCAAATAGGGGGATGTTGGATAAATGACTGGCGGAAGGTATGCCCATTTCTAATATAAGGCGACTTGATAACATCTCTTTTCCATTAAAACCAACTAGCAGCAAGCCAAGTCCCAATGATATGAAATCATAAATTATTGGAATTAATATGAGAGTGTAATGATTGTGAACTTTTCTGAATGCGTCTGTTAATCTCATTAATACCCCCCGTGTTCCTCTGATGATAGTTTTTATTGAGCCTGGTCCATTAGGCAATCAAATTTATACCCTGCACCGATTTTCGTAACGATATATTTTGGATTCTTTGGATCTTCTTCTATCTTTTTCCGCAAGTTTTTTATGTGGGCATCCATAGTACGCGCATCACCGATATAACGATATCCTTGGACAATATATGATAAATCGTGTCTGCTGAATACTTTTCCAGGCTTTTTTACAAATGCATCAAGTATTTTGAATTCGGTAGATGTTAATTTGACTGTTTTATTATCAACTAATACTTCTTGTGTCTCAAAATTAATAACGAGACTATTTTGATTAAAACAAAAGACTTTTTGGCTCTCATTTTTATATAATTCAATCCTTCTAAATGAAGCATATATACGTGCGATGACTTCGTTAATTCGGAAAGGCTTGACGATATAATCATCTGCTCCTTGTTTAAATCCATTAATGATATCTTCTTCCTTAGATCTGGAAGAAATAATAAATAGTGGCACATTTGAAATCTTTCTAATTTCACTGCAAATTTCACTGTAACTAAATTTTTGAACCATAGGATTTAATATAACCAAATCTACTTTAAATTTTCGAAGCTTTTGTAAGGCATCCGTTCCTTCATTTGAAGTCATAACTCCCCAACCTTCTTTTAGAAAATGAGACTTAAGAACATCTCTGCACGATGCCTCGGATTCTACAATCAAAATTTTCATATAATCACGCCCCTTGCTCAATTCTTAATAATTCGGATTATACGGACTTTTTTTTGAAAGCGTCAACATCATTTAAGTATGTAAGTTTTTTCTATATATGTTAGATATTCAAACCATTTTAAAAAAACGTTACGGCTCTAAGGTATGCAAGGATTATTTTTTGTTTAAGAAAATTCCAAATTTTAATTGCAAAACCATAATAATATATGGTAAAAAATGGATAAATCATAAATTACACATATTGAAAAAGAATCCCCCTCTATACATAATGCACGTAGCGTTTAAATTAATAAGAAGTATTGTCATTTTTTTGCTATTAATATTTTTTATTTTTATACCAAAGGAGAAGCATGATGTCTATATTTTTTATGAAGAAGGGTATGTATGTTTTAATTCTTTCTATTTTTATATCTCTCGTAACAGGTTGTGCGAATTCTGTGAGCAAGGAGGAAACGATAGCCATAAAAGCTAAGAAAAAAGAAGGGTGGAAGCTGACTTTTTCCGATAATTTCGAAGGGGAGAAGCTTGACCCTAAAAAATGGGCGCACGCACCAGAATGGACCAGACATAGTGGACAGTGGTCAGATCAAGAAGCTTTTTTAGATGGAAACGGGCATTTAATTATTCAAGTAAGTGAAAAAGATGGGAAATATTATTCAGGAGCTATAAGAACAAAAGACATTTTTGAGCAAGCATATGGCTATTATGAAATTCATGCCAAACTACCAAAGGAAGAAGGATTTTGGACTGCTTTTTGGCTAATGTCAAATTCAGTACATACAGTAGGCAATGATGGAAAAGACGGAACAGAAATAGATATATTTGAAACCCCTTTTGCAAAAAAAGGTGACTATATCCAACATGCATTACATTGGGATGGTTATGAGCAAAATCACAAAAGTGCTGGAGAAGTAGCCCATATCCCCGGAATTTATGAGGGCTACCACACTTTTGCATTGGAATGGAATAAAGATGAATACATTTTTTACATCGATGACCAAGAAACATGGCGTACATCAGCAGGTGGTGTTTCCCAATCACCCTCTTATTTAAAAATCACTGCCGAAGTCGGTGATTGGGCCGGGAATATCAAAAACGCCAACCTCCCCGCTCAGTTAGAAGTGGATTATGTAAGGGTTTATGAGAGAAAGAAGGATTGAGTTAATGATTGATGCCACTAAAATGGAAAAGAAAGTAAATTCTCGACCAAATCTACAGATTCACTATTTTCATTTGGAATTAGGATTGTTTTCTCGATAAAATCATGATCTCTACTATTTTCGTCGAGAATTACAGCGGGATTCTCGACCAAATCAACAGATTCACTATTTTCATCGGGAATTAGAGTTGTTTTCTCGATGAAATTGTCATCTCTAGTATTTTCGTCGAGAATTACAGCGGGGTTCTCGACCAAATCAACAGATTCACTATTTTCATCGGGAATTAGAGTTGTTTTCTCGATGAAATCATCATCTCTACTATTTTCGTCGAGAATTACAGCGGGATTCTCGACCAAATCAACAGATACACTATTTTCATCGGGAATTAGAGTTGTTTTCTCGATGAAATCATCATCTCTACTATTTTCGTCGAGAATTACAGCGGGATTCTCGACCAAATCAACAGATTCACTATTTTCATCGGGAATTAAAGTTGTTTTCTCGATGAAATCATCATCTCTACTATTTACATCGAGAATTACAGCGGGATTCTCGACCAAATCAACAGATACACTATTTTCATCGGGAATTAGAGTTGTTTTCTCGATGAAATCATCATCTCTACTATTTTCGTCGAGAATTACAGCGGGATTCTCGACCAAATCAACAGATTCACTATTTTCATCGGGAATTAAAGTTGTTTTCTCGATGAAATCATCATGTCTAGTATTTTCGTCGAGAATTAGAGCGTGATTCTCGACCAAGCCAGTAGATTAATTCTTTATGTTGTGAATCAATTACAATATTGTGGCCACATGAGAAGATTCCAGCTATATATTGTTCTGAATTGTTGCTAGTTTAAGATAGACAATATTAACCTTAGTAACTTACTCCTTTTTAATGTAATATGAAGATTTTGTCTTCCCAATTTGAATATATTTTTTCAATAAAATCTTTTGAATCGTTTCCTTGGTCTTTAATCCTTTACACCAATCGTATATATCACTAGTTGTAATTTTTCTGTCCGGAAAAAGAAGTCTAAATTCCTCAACACTTCTTAAAACTGCTGTATCGATATTTTCCATACCTCTACAATTTTTACATACTACCAAAGTTTTTTTACTTTCAATATTAAAAGAATAACAGGAAGCACACGTAATCCCTTTCCGCAGCTTTTCATAGCTATATTCCGGCAATCTTGTAAAAGGTGAATCTTCCTTATGTAGGGAAATGAGTTTGTGAGCTAACGTCTTATGGCGCTCGTTTGTTTTCGATGGTAATCTTCTCAACTTATCAATAAATCGATTTAGTTGGACTGGGTATATAATAGGTAGATTTCGTGGAGAGTTATATAAGTGGAAGTCAGGATTAACATACACGAGATAGGATTCGGCGGGGATATTATAACCGTGGTCTTGAAGCAGTCGCCGAAGGAGAAATTCACTTCTTTCGAGTCGGGGGACTGGATTTTGTATTTGGGTTCCATTAATGTAATACCATTTACCATCTTCGATAAAATAATCTCCTTCATAATTTTTAATCTCAATTACCAATATCGTTTTTTCAGCTAGTATCAACGAATCAATTTGGAAGTCCGTATTATTACTTTCCAAAAGTAATTCATTGAGAACTAGCCATTCTTTCGATAGTGCATCTATAAGCTCATCAAATAATAGCTCACCTTCAAAACCCTTTTCAAGATTAAAAAGTTGATTCATTTTCTCAGATGTTAACAACTGTCTACTATTCAAGGACCTATATACTTTCAACTCTTTACTTTCAACACGCTTTTTAATTGCCATTTTCCACATCCTTATTAGAGTAATTATCTTAATAGTAGGCAATATATCCTTTTTATTCAAGGAAAGCCAGTTGACATTACCACAGACCGTGGGAATTGTGTTTGTTCACTTGTCTTGTCGTGGGGAAAACCACATGAAGTATGTTAGAGAGTAGACTCTTATGTCAATACGAGAACCTCCCACAAACAACATATCTACAAAATTTCCACTTTGTTATCTTTGGAATATGGAGAAAAAGTACAAAAATACACCTCAGCCTCCAGCCTCGGTGTATCCTTATAGGTGATTATTCTTCGTTTGTCATTTTTTCATAATCTTCTGCGGTCATTAGGTTATCCATTTCGCTTAGATCAGATGGTTCAATGACAATCATCCAAGCTTTTTCGTATGGTGATTCATTTACGAATTCTGGGCTGTCATCAAGATCTTCGTTTACCGCAACTACTTTTCCGCTTAGTGGTGCATAAAGTTCGGAAACTGTTTTTACAGACTCTACACTTCCAAACGGCTCGTCCGCTGTGACTTCATCTCCTACTTCAGGAAGTTCAACGAAAACAATATCTCCAAGCTCTGATTGTGCAAAATCAGTAATTCCAATTCTAACTTGTCCATCTTCTACTTTTACCCACTCATGTTCTTCTGAATAACGCAATTCTTTCGGTGTGTTCATCTAGATCCCTCCATGATATCATCTATTATTAATGTACAAAAACGAAATGGCTAAATCAAGAAATCATTCTTTTATTTAAGCCAAGTTTTTTCATATTCGTCTTCTTTAAATCCAACAGTAACTTTATGCCCATCCGTAACTAAAGGACGCTTTATAAGCATTCCATCACTGACAAGTATATCTAATAATTCCTTTTCTGAAGCAGTCCCCATTATATCTTTCAACCCAAGTTCTCTATATTTGTTTCCACTCGTATTGAAAAATTTCTTCAGTTCTAAATGACTGCTTTTATAAATATTCTTCATTTCCTCACTAGATGGAGGATTTTCAACAATATGTATTTCAGTATAATCAATTTGATGACTATCCAACCATTTTTTAGCTTGACGGCAAGTGCCGCATTTTGGATAGCAATAAAAACGTAAACCCAATCTTTATTTCCCTCCTATACATCATTGTATTCATTATAACATAAAAATAATTATAATATAAAGAGTCTCCCTATTTAGTTCACATTATAGTTATATTTAATAATGTTATGATTCAAAAAAAAAGAGAGCATCGATCCTCTTTCGATCCTCCCCTTTAAATACCTATTTATACTACAAATCTTTCTGCATCAATTAATCTTTCAGCGGCTTCTCGCTTTTTAGCTATTACATTAATTGGTGTGTGGCGTATCAACTTACGTAGAGCGGAATTCATCATTCTGAACATATCGCCTTCTTCTATTGCGGCTAGGCATTCTCTTGCAAGTTGTTCCACCTTAACAATAGAGTCCTGGCAAAATATTTGAGTATAAAGCAGTTTTTGAGAACTTTTTTCAAGTCCAACCTTAGATATTGATTTTTCAGTCCGCAGCATTGATGATTCCATCGAATATGCATAAGAAACAATGTCAGCGAGCTTTGCTAAAATTTCTTGTTCCTTTTCTAGTGCCTGGCCGTATTTTTGAGCAGCAAGTCCTGCAATCATAAGTGCAACCTTTTTTGTTCCTCTAATTAAATACTTTTCTTGTTCAAGCGAAGCGTCTCCAGGTTCTTCAGGCATGAGCATCATTAATTCTTCTTGTAGGGTTTGTGCCTTTTCTAAAAGTGGAAGTTCTCCTTTAAATGCTTTCCGTAAAAAAGTTCCTGGAACAAGCAAGCGGTTTATTTCATTTGTCCCTTCAAAAATACGGTTTATACGTGAATCACGATAGGCTCTTTCAATCTCGTATTCTTGCATATAACCGTAACCGCCATGAATTTGAACGCCTTCGTCGACAACATGGTCAAGAACTTCCGAGGCAAACACCTTATTCAATGAGCATTCAATCGCATATTCAGCAATGGAACTTGCTACATCCGTACCATTTTTAATTTGTTCCTCCGTCAATTGGCTCATTCGATCTTCAAACAGACCTACAGTCCGATAAACAGAGCTTTCTGCAGCATACAGTTCTGCACCAAGTGTCCCGAACTTTTCCTTCGTTAAATTAAATTGTGAGATTGGCGTTTTAAATTGCTTCCGTTGGTTTGCATATTGGATAGTTATTTCAAGTGCCCGCTTTGAACCACCTACAGCACCTACTCCTAGCTTGTAGCGACCAATATTTAAAATATTGAATGCAATTCGGTGTCCTTTTCCAACCTCTCCAAGCAAATTCTCAACGGGAACCTGTGCATCTTCCAAAATTAGAGTTCGCGTTGATGAACTTTTAATTCCCATTTTCTTTTCTTCAGCACCAGTCGAAACCCCTGGGAAATCACGCTCTACAATAAAAGCAGAGAAATGTTCACCATCAATTTTTGCATACACGATAAAGACATCGGCAAAGGCTGAATTCGTAATCCACTGTTTCTCTCCATTTAATAAGTAATGCGTTCCGGCTTCGTTTAATTTCGCATTTGTCTTTGCTCCAAGGGCATCGGAACCTGAGCCCGGTTCAGTTAATGCATAAGCAGCTAGTTTTTCACCTGTTGCAAGTGCAGGCAAATATTTATTCTTTTGCTCCTCATTACCAAAAAGAACGATTGGAAGAGAACCAATTCCAACATGAGCACCATGAGAAATGGAAAACCCGCCGGCTCTTGACATTGCCTCGGAAATTAGCGACGAACTTACTTTATCAAGTCCTAGCCCGCCATATTCCTCTGGAACATCTGCTCCAAGCAAGCCTAATTCACCCGCTTGTTTTAATAGTTCAACAGAATAATCAAACTCTTGGTTTTCTAATTTATCTACAATAGGTAAAACTTCATTAGCGACAAAATCTTCACTCGTTTTGTATATCATTTTATGTTCATCAGTGTAATCTTCAGGTGTAAACATTTGGTCCGAAGAAATATCTTCGATTAAAAAAACTCCGCCTTTAATCAGCTTTCCAGTTTTACTTTCCATCGTTTTCCCTCCCGATTAATCTTTTCACTGCAAGTAGTAAATCGTCTTATATTAGCTCAAACACTCCAGCTGCCCCCATTCCTCCACCTATACACATTGTAACTACACCAAATTGAACATTCCTGCGCTTCATTTCGTGAGCAAGTGTCAATGTTAACTTCGTTCCAGTGCATCCAAGTGGGTGTCCTAGGGCTATCGCACCACCGTTCACGTTCACAATTTCCTCATCTAATCCTAAATGACGGATGACTTGTATGGATTGAGAAGCAAAGGCTTCATTTAATTCAAAAAGACCAATATCAGACAGCTCCAGGCCAGCCATTTTTAAAGCCTTGGGAACTGCCTCTACTGGGCCAATTCCCATTATTTCTGGTGCAACTCCAGCTACGGCAAAAGATCTAAATTTAACCAGTGGCGAGAGTCCTAAAGAATTAGCTTTTTCTCTGTCCATAACCATAACAGCTGCTGCACCATCGCTCGTTTGCGATGCATTTCCTGCGGTAACCGTACCATTAACTGAGAAAGCTGGACGGAGGGTTGAGAGAATCTGCATATTTGTGTCAGGACGGACACCCTCATCTATCTTAAATTCAATTCTTTTTTCCTCTAATTTGTTATCGGCATTTACAGAACGGGATACAACATCGACGGGTACGATTTCTTCATCAAATTTCCCCTCAGCAATTGCTCGAGCTGCTTTTTGATGACTTCTTACAGCGAACGCGTCTTGATCTTCACGTGTTATATTAAATCTTTTAGCCACTTCTTCTGCCGTATGTCCCATTCCCATATAATATTCCGGCATACTCTCAGCAATTTTAACGTTTGGTCGAACGACATGCCCCATCATTGGTACGAGACTCATTGATTCAGCTCCACCGGCAATAATAGTGTCCGCGTTCCCTAACATAATTCTTTCTGCTGCATACGCAATCGATTGTAAACCAGATGAACAATAGCGATTAATTGTAATGGCAGGTACAGTATTCGGAAGTCCCGCAAGCACTCCAATATACCTTGCCATGTTCATCCCTTGTTCTGCTTCAGGCATTGCACACCCGATAATTAAATCATCAATATTTCCTTCATAATCCCCCGCTCTTTTTAATGTTTCTTTAACTGCAATTGCTCCTAAATCATCTGGACGCATATGGGCTAGTGTCCCTTTTTTCGCCCTTCCTACAGGTGTCCTTGCTCCTGCAACTATTACTGCTTCTCGCATGGTATCCCCCACTTTCAATCTAGTATTTGAGTGGTTTTCATTCTTCAAGAAGATTACTTCAATTTCCTTTTAACTAAAAATTTCAACATGACTTTTTGCTCTTAGTAGTTTTTCATTTTCACTTTAGTTTCTTAATGGTTTTCCTTTTACAAGCATATGCTGCATGCGTTGTTGAGATTTCGGCTCTGCTATTAAACTTAAAAAAGCTTCACGTTCTAAATCTAGCAAATATTGCTCGTCAACTTCTGTTCCAAAAGGCAGTTTTCCTCCCGCGATGACATAAGCAAGTTTTTTTGCTATTTTCATATCATGATCGGAAATATAGCCTGATAGATGCATAGCTTCCGCACCTAGCAAAAGAGTTGCATAGCCTGTTTCACCAGTAACAGGAATTTTTCTCCTAGCTGGCGGTTTGTACCCTTGCTCATCTAAAGCAAGAACTGCCTGTTTCGCATCAAATAATAGGTGATCTCCATTTACACTAATTCCGTCACGAGCATTTAAGAAATGATTTACTCTTCCTTCCTCTGCTGAAGTAGAGACATTTGCCATAGCGATTGTTTCAAAAACGCGGTTTGCAACTTTCTGTAAATCAATTTCCAATCCGTCTGGCATTTCGTTCAACAGCTTCAAATACAACTCCTTGTTTCCACCACCGCCGGGAATGAGTCCAACTCCTGTTTCAACAAGCCCGATATAAGTCTCCATTGACGCCTGAATATGAGCACATGGAAGACACACTTCTGCTCCTCCACCGAGTGTCATTCCAAATGGTGCTGCGACAACTGGCTTCTTACTATACTTAATTCTCATCATCGCCTTCTGAAATTGACGCACCACCGTATCAATTTCAAAAATATCATCATCTTGGGCAGCCATTAAGATCATCGCTAAGTTAGCACCAACACAAAAGTTCTTTCCCTGATTCCCAATAACAAGACCTTTATAATTTTTTTCCGTTTCATCTATCGCGTAATTGATCATCTGGATAATATCAAATCCAATTGCATTGTTTGGTGACTGGAATTCAAGTAAAAGAACTTCATCTCCAATATCTATTAAATTGGCACCACTATTTTTTTTAAGTACTTTTCCTTCCTTTTTTAACCGTTGAAGGTCAACTTCTTTTGGATTTCTAATAACTTCTTTATATTCTCCATTAGAAAAATAAAACTTACGACCTTCTTCCTCTCTATAAAATGATGTATTACCTGCTTTAAGCATCTCTTTAACCCATGAAGGAACTTGAATACCTTGTTCTTCCATTTTTTCAACCGATTTCTCAACACCAATAGCGTCCCATGTCTCAAAAGGTCCTAATCTCCAGCCAAAACCCCATTTCATCGCATTATCAATCGAATAAATAGTTTCTGCAATTTCTCCCAAAAGCTTTGCAGAAATCGCAAGGACTGGAGCCATAATATTCCAAAGCAGTTTTCCAGCTTTATCATCCGAATATACAAGCGCTTTCATTTTTTGTGCTGTCCCTTTTGCCTGCTTCGCCATTTCTATTCCTGGTGTCTTCAAGCTTTTTCTAAGTTCGTATTCAAAAGTATCTGGGTTCAATTCCAAAATATCTTTTCCTTTTTTCAAATAAAACCCTTGACCAGACTTACTGCCAAGCCACTCTTTTTCATTCATTTTTTTCATAAATTCAGGTACTTCAAAAACTTGTTTTTCTTCACCATCAATTTGCTCATAGACATTATTCGCGACATGGATGAATGTATCGAGCCCGACAACATCTAATGTACGGAAGGTGGCACTTTTTGGACGTCCAATTAAAGTACCAGTAATTGAATCGACTTCTCCAATACTGAATCCACCTTTTAACATTTCACGAACCGTCACAAGTAATCCATACGTTCCGATTCGGTTAGCAATAAAATTCGGGGTGTCTTTTGCGATAACAACGCCTTTTCCTAAAATATCTTCGCTAAATTGTTTCATAAATTCTAGCACTTGGGGATTTGTTTTTTCGGTCGGGATGATTTCCAACAACTTTAAATATCGGGGAGGGTTAAAAAAGTGTGTGCCTAAAAAGTTTTCTTGGAAATCCTCTGATCGTCCTTCCACCATTGCGTTGACGGAAATTCCAGATGTATTGGAACTTACGATCGATCCATCTTTCCTATACTTATCGACCATTTCAAACACTTTCTTTTTGACATGGAGGTTTTCAACAACAACTTCAATAATCCAATCAACTTCTGATAATTTTTCCAAGTCGTCTTCCAGATTGCCAACACTAATGTAAGATAAGCGATCTTTATGTGTAAGAGGTGCAGGCTTTTGTTTCAACAAACCAGCAAGCGCTGAACTTGTCATACGGTTTCGGACTGCCTTATCTTTCAATGACAGCCCTTTTGCTATTTCTTCCTTAGTTAATTCTTTAGGAACAATATCAAGCAACAATACTGGAATGCCAACATTTGCAAGATGTGCTGCAATTCCAGAGCCCATAACTCCTGATCCAATTACTGCAGCTTTTTTAATGCTGAACGCCAAAAGTAACTCCCCCTCTATTTTTTGAATGAATACTCATTCATTTTTTCGGTAAAAAAATTACTCACGAATGAGTATATAATTATTATTAATATATCGAAAATATTCTTTATGTGCAATCTTTTAATCTATTTATTTTTTGAATATTCCTTTCAATACAAAGGCGACGTTTGCCGGTCTTTCTGCTAATCTGCGCATGAAGTATCCATACCAGTCAGTTCCGTACGGGACATAAACCCTCATATTATATCCTTCTTTAGCAAGTTCAAGCTGACGTTCGGATCTAATCCCATAGAGCATTTGAAATTCAAATAAGTCGCGTTCAATTTGTTGTTCGGATACAAACTGTTTAGTGTATTCAATGATCGTGTCATCATGTGTGGCTACAGCGGTAAAATTCCCATTAAATAGATGTGTAGCAATGAGTTTTTTATAGTTTCCATCTACATCTTCTTTTACAGGATAAGCAACCTCGGCAGATTCTTTATATGCCCCTTTTACAAGACGTAAATTAGGAGAATAATCATCCAAATCGTTTAAATCTTGTTCGGTACGATATAAATAAGCTTGTAAAACAGTCCCAATATTTTTATATTCCGACTTTAGTAATTTAAATATCTGCAATGTTTTTTCACATCGAGAATAGTCTTCCATGTCAATTGTTACAAACACGTTGTTTTCAAGAGCTGCATTCATAATTCTTCGCATATTATGAAGAACAAGCTTGTCAGATATATCCAGTCCCATCGACGTGAGCTTTAATGATAATTGTGAATGTAGTCCTTCTTTTCGAATAGCTTGGATAGCCTTTATCGAATTATCTGCCATTTCATTTGCTTCTTTTTCAGTATCCACGAATTCCCCTAAATAATCGATCGTGACAGTTAATCCTTTACTATTTAAATCCTTTATCACGTTAACAGCTTCTTCTATCGTTTCTCCCGCTACAAACTTAGATGCTCCAAAGTGAAGCCCGTATTTTTTTGCCATTCTCGTTAGGAATCTATTTTTTGACAAAAATAAAAAGAATGTCCGCATCAATTTCTCCATGATTCATTTCTCCCCTAATGTCGTTGTTGTAACCGCTTTTATTTTATCATTTTTTATTCCGTACATAAAAAGAAATTGAACAGGCATGATAAAAAAAGTAATAATTATGAGGAGGTAAATACATGCAAAATCAGCAAATGAACCAACAAATGCAAAATCAACAAAACATGATGCAGCAAAATCAACAGCAACATATGCAACAACCACCCCATGTCATTACGACGAAGGATTTTGCCTACATTAATGATATGTTGGCATGGAATCTTCTTGTGATGAAGAAAGCACATTTTGCTGCAACCCAATGTCAGGATCAACAAATCAAATCCCAACTAGATGCCTGTGGTCAAATGCATCAAAAACACTATATGAAAATTCTTGGACACTTAGAGGAAAAACAACATAACAATTCAATAATGCAATAAACAGGAGGCATACAATGCAAAATCAAAATAAAATTCAAAATCCATCTACACAAATTCCAAAAACACCACAAATGAACGATCGAGATTTTCTAAATGATATGCTTTCTACAGAAAAATACATGACCCAAGCTTATACTACTGCCCTCCACGAGGCGAGCCATCAACATTTATATGGTGATTTATTATTAATCTTTAATGAGACCCAACAAATGCAGAGAGATCTATATAATCTCATGTTCCAAAAAGGCTGGTATAAATTGGAGGCACAAGATACTCAAAAAATTCAACAGTCATACCAGCAACACACTGGTTACACAGATCAATTCCCTTATAGTGGTCAAGTGCAATAATATTTAAATGATGCAAACAACCCCAAGTTTGCATCTTTTTCTATTTTGGCCTTTCTGCAGCACCAATTTTATGAAGTCAAATAACACATAAGGCGTCTTTCGCTTTTCTTTTTTCGCATATTTTATGTAAACACGGGCACAAATAAATTAAACACACATATAAGAAGGGATGATTAAATGGCTTTGTTCCCTAAAAAACAAAAAAAGTTTTCTACTAGTATTGTTAACCCCAAAAAATCCCTTCCTGAGATTATTGAACAATTAAGGAAATCAAAAGATTTTAAGCAATCAGAAGCAATTAATGAACAGACAAACACATCATTTCAAGTCTTATTTATATCTACTTTGATTGATGACGAAATTATCCAAAAGGATTTGATGCCTTACTTACTATATGGACAATTTCAAACGCTAAAAGATTTAAAGTATTTGATTCCATCACGTGATTGCATAATAACATCAGAGACGGATGAAATTGAGCAAAAATTACTTACTGGATGCATAATGATTAGGCTAAAATCTAACGACGACACTGTTGCATTATTACCCGCAACAGCTGAAGTCGGTCGAGAAGTTTCACCTTCCGAGGTAGAGTTTACAGTAGGAGGACCAAAAGAAAGCTTCGTAGAGTCAATTGAAAAGAACCTCAATTTAATCAGAAAAAGGCTTCCAATAAAAGAGCTTGTTATCGAAGAAGTGATTGTAGGCACCTTAACAAAAACTAGGGTAGCAATCATTTATATTGATGGTCTTACAAATATGGAAGATATAAATACTGTTAAGGAAAGAATCGAGAATATCAACTTTGATCAAATCCAAGATAGTTCATATCTAGAAGAAATGATAGCAGATAATAAAAATTCTCCATTTCCTCAGCTTTTAAATAGTGAAAGACCTTTAAAAGTCATATCGTCATTAGCTGAAGGAAAGGTTGCGGTAGTTATGGACGGATCTCCTTTTGCTATCATGGGGCCATCATCTGTGATGTCTTTTTTCAGTTCCGCGGAAGATTATTTAATGAATTGGGGGGTCGCTTCCTTTATTCGTATTCTAAGAATAATAGGTGTAATGGCTTCTGTATTTGCAACTCCTATGTACGTCGCGATTTTAACGTATCATCCTGAAATCATACCGAAGGATTTAATGGCATCGATTGTTAGTTCCAGGAAGCACGTCCCTTTTCCACCTTTTGTAGAAGCTTTGTTTCTAGAGATCACGATTGAATTACTACGTGAAGCAGGAGCTCGCCTCCCAACTAAAGTCGGGCAAACAATCGGTATTGTAGGCGGTATCGTTCTTGGAACTGCTTCCGTAGAAGCTAGCCTGACAAGTAATGTATTGTTAATTCTAGTGTCAATCGCAGCATTGGCCTCATTTACTACTCCTGTTTATAAAATAGGCACGACAATACGATTAATTCGTTTTCCTTTTTTATTATTTGCCCAATTATTGGGGTTTTTAGGAATTGTCATCAATGTTTGTATTATCTTAGCGCATCTAATTCAATTAAAATCACTAGGAAGACCTTATTTGGAGCCCATTTATCCACCAAGACTTACTGATTTAAAAGATTCTTTCGTGAGATTTCCTTTTTATAAGGGACAAATGCGCCCAGGGTATTTACAAAGCAAAAAGCCAGTTCGTTTTCAAACAAATAAGGAGAATCAAAACAAAGACATCGATGAATGAATTAATGGGAGGACGTATTAATGAGCAGTACCTCAAAGGGAATGCAACTTGCTCCATATCTCGTTTTTTTCCTAGTCCATTCGATGCAAATTGGAATTGGCGTCCTCGGATACCAAAGGCAAATCTCAAAAACTGCTGGCTACGATACATGGATTTCTGTCCTACTTGCTTGTGTAATTTCACATATTGTCCTTTTTATTATCTATAAGATTGCAGAGATTGGAAAAGGTGATTTAAATGATACACATACCTTCACGTTTGGAAGAATCTTGGGAGGATTTTTCAATATTGTTTTCTCCTTTTATTTCATCGCAATCGTTATTGGTGTAATTCGTTCTTACATTGAAATTTTGCAAATTTGGCTCTTTCCAGATTTAAGAGTTTTTTGGTTTACTTTTATCATTGTACTTTTGGCGATATATGTTGTTAATGGTGGGATTAGAACTGTTACTGGGATTGCTTTTTATAGTATAATCATCCCCTTTTACTTATATTTTGCCTTTCTGTTTGCAGTACCTTATTCAGACTATAGTGACTTTCTGCCCGTTCTTCATCATTCCTTTAAAGATATTTTCAAAGCAACCGGGCAATTGGCCATAAGCTATTTAGGGTATGAGACTCTACTTTATTATTACCCTTTTATCCAAAATCCTAAAAAATCTAAGAAATGGGCTCATCTTGCATTATTATTTACATGTTTTATTTATCTATATATTACATTTATCTCCTTCGGCTATTACAGTGAACCTCAGCTTCAACATATTATTTGGGCTACATTGTCTATTTGGAAAATAGTAAAGCTTTCTTTCATGTGGAGGTTTGAATATATCGGAATTGCTACATGGTTCTTCGCCATTCTTCCAAATATTTGCATACCTCTCTGGTGTGCCAGCAGAATCATGAAAAAAACATTCAAAATGACCCAACGCAGCGCATTAATTTGGATTTCTGCGTTACTCTTATTTTTAGTTCCTTTATTACAAACAAGACAGCAAATTTATAATTTTCTTTCTCTTATTAATAAAGCAGGCATTTTTCTTAATTTTATTTATATTCCACTTTTATTAGTGATTGTTATTATTGTAAAGAAGGTGAAGAAATGAAAAAGCTATTTATCCTTTTCATCTTTATTCCTGTATTGTCTGGGTGTGTACAGACTAGAGTCATTGATAATATAACATTAGTTAACGCCGGAGGAATTGATTACGTTGATGGAGAAGACATTAGAATCACCGCGTTGTTTACGCTATACAATGAACAAAAACAAGCTGAAGATAAAAATATTACCATGACTATGCACCATGATGCAGGTATTATTGACCATTTATCTAGGGAAGCTACAGCCCCAGTGTTAATTGGAGGTCTTGATATCCTCGTGATTGATATGAAGACAGCAAAAACGGGGATATTTCCAATCATTGATACTTTACAAAGGGAACCGAGTGTAGGTTCACGTCTTTATTTATCAATTTCAGATACCTCAGCAAACGAATTACTATTAGGTAATTATGGTTCGGAAGGAAATGCAAAATTTATATCTAATATGATTGAATCTAATATTAAGAATCGTGACATTCCTAGAACAAACTTACATATGTTTGCATCAGACTTTTTCCAAAAAGCTAAAGATGCTTACCTTCCCATATTAAAAAAAGTGGAACAAGATAAAATAAAAATAGACGGACTCGGAGTTTTTTCTAAGGATAAATTAGTCTATAAAATTCCATCGGATGATATGTTTTACTTTAAATTATTAGTTGATAAGCACAACAAAGGGAGCCTAGATGTAAAAATAAAAGATAAAGGAGCAACAATACAAAACATAAGATCACGATCCTCTATAAAAACTAATATGAAAACAATGACAGTAGATATTCACTATAATATGACAGGCATTATTACAAAATATACCGGTAAAAAATTGAAGCGTGAATTTATTGGAGAATTAACTAAAAATACCGAAAGAAAAATTGAAAGGAAGCTCAACCAATTGTTAACCGACTTTCAGAATCATGGCGTTGATCCTGTTGGAATCCAACGAAAATTCATCCAGCAAAACAGAAATTTTAACCATAAAAGATGGGAAGAGGAATATAAAAATATAACATTTAATATCCATTCGAAAGTCACGATATCTGAATCTGGCACACTTGAGTAAGGTATATAGGAGAATATTTTTTAAAACAACTATGTATTCGGAGCTTTTGCCTGGGTTACGAATTGACTTAATTACGGCAATTTTTATCTTGCTACGAATTCATTATTCGAGGTGAAAACAAAAAACACAAAATCCTTATTTTTTCCCTGTCCGAATGAGTTCAATTAGATAGAAATCCTTGATTAATAGTAAATAAAAAGGCAGCCCACTCGGACCGCCTTCTTAGTCATCTGAAAACATATATTTTTTATAATGATATCGAATTGAAAGAATTATTCCAACCGCCATCATGTTACCAAGTAAAGCACTTCCCCCATAGCTTATAAAAGGTAATGGAATTCCAGTAATCGGTACTAAACCTATAGTCATGCCAATATTTTCAAATACGTGGAACGCAAGCATAGCAACAACGCCTGCACAAATATATGAATAAAAAGGATTTTTTGTCTCTATTCCTGTTTTCGTAATTTGATAGATAAGCATAAAAAATAAACTGATGACAATACTTCCACCAATAAACCCAAATTCTTCTCCTATTGTACTGAAAATAAAGTCAGAATGGGCTTCTGGCATATATACTTCTCCATGCTTGTACCCTTTTCCAGTCGTTTGACCTGATCCGACTGCTAGTAGTGATTTAACTAACTGAAAACTTTCATCGGAGCGATAAGAATAGGGATCTAGCCAGGAATAAATTCTTTTATATTGATGATCTGCTAAAATTCCTTTTAACAGTTCGTGTTGAAATATTGCTATATACAACACTCCACCAACTATAACTGCCATGGATGAAAAAAGAGGGAATAATATTTTCCAAGAAATCCCGGATACTAGAATAATCGCTAATAATATACATCCAAACACAAGTGCAGTTCCCAAATCTGGTTGTTTAAGGATAACAGCGGCAGGAATTGCTGTTAAGATACCTAATTTAATCAACAGCCAAAAATCTGTTTTTATTGTTTTGTTAATAAATTTTAGATTATGGCTAGCCGTTATTTTCGCAAGCACAATGATTGTAAAAACTTTCATAAATTCTGATGGTTGAATGGCACCTGCCTTTGGAATAACGTACCAACTTTTAGCACCATTTCTAATCGGAGTAAAATCACTTTCAGGAGAAAAATACAATCCAATTAACGATAATAAACATATTCCGTACGTATACCATGCAATCTTCTTCATCTGATCCGAATCCAGTTGCACAATTACAATTACAGCTACCGTACTAATGACATACCACATTATTTGGTCAATTACAAAGTTACGATTACCATATTGTCCAGTTTTTTGGGCACTATATATAGTAATTAAACTAACTATAGTCAGTAACATTAATGTTAAAATAAGACCGTAATCTATTTTTGGTAATGGTTTTTTTTGAGAAGTCATCACTTCGTCTCCTCTATATTAATAGGCTTTGTTAAATTTGCTTTTATTTTTGTAAAACTTCAGTGGAAGTATGTTGAATGAAACTTAAAGAGAGTTCCGAATTTACCTAATTGAAGCAAAAGGAAAGCAACTTAAGAATAACCCTTAGTCATCTTATCATTATACTGAATGAAACTAAATATAAAAAGAAGCAATTTGTGGTTTTCACAATATTGACGGAATGCTTGAAAATTGAATTGATTGTTTTTACCTTATAAGATAAAGATAACAAAAGGAGGGATATATATGGAAGAAATTAAAAGTAAAGAACAATTTGAAGAGGTTATTTCTAGCAATGAACCTGTCATTGTAAAGTTTGAGGCTGGTTGGTGCCCGGATTGTAAACGAATGGATATGTTTATCGGGGACATCGTAGAAGCAAATCAACAGTACACATGGTATCAGATTAACCGAGATAATTTTCCTGAAATCGCCGAAAAATATTCTGTCATGGGTATACCAAGTTTGCTTATCTTCCAAAACGGAGAAAAAAATGCACACTTGCATAGTGCAAACGCTAAATCACCAGAACAAGTAAATGAATTTCTTGAAAGTGTTAAATAAGATATTTTTTAAGCCAGGTTATCTATAAAAAGATACCTGGCTTTTTAAATCTATATTCTTTCTAAAATGCTTATTGCAGATGTTGTTGTTGTGGCATTGTACTTGAATCTCCCATATAGGGGAATTGCTGTACCGTCTGATACATTCCACCAACAGCTTGAATTGCCTCATTTGTAGCTGGCGATAAAGGGTAATATCCTTTTTCCATCATATATTCCCATATTTCGTAGCTATGGCGACTACTGTTAAGAAAAGCATTTTCTAAAAATGTTCTTAGCGTAGGATTTGCACACTCTAAAACGGAAGCAGCATAATTTTTAGCTGCAGCCTTTTGATTTAATAAATAAGCAGTTGCAATTTCTCGATCATTATGAGTCTCAGCATTCGTGCGAGGAGCCGTTGCTTGCGCCAAATTGGTTGGTGTTTGTGTGTAGTTATTTAGCTTAGGTGTTAAAGTATCCGGCTGAAATTTTGAAATATCAGGTGTTGTTGCATTTTGCACAAACTCCACTTTTAAATTGTAATCCTCAATATGTTTCGGATAATGTTTTTGAAGCAATGATTTTAAGTTAGGATCTTGCGCCTGATTAATAAATGTACCCATGCAAGTAACAGTATTAAAACAACTTGCAATCAACTCACTTAATTCATGTAATTCATGCGATGCTAGTTGCATGTAATTTCACCTCCAGACATTATTCTTCAACGATAGCTTTTTTTTATTCACTATTTTTAAAAAACGCCTATCTCAAATAGAATAAGGAAATACTCCTTAATCGTTTATCATCAAAAAGGTTATGAATATTCTTTAGTAACGATAACGTATTATATTAAAATAATTTACTTGCTTCATTCCCCAAATAATAATTACTTTCCTAAATGGAAAAATATATTCTTTTAACATTTTCCTCCTTCATTTATTATCAAGTCCACGTCCATTAAAGTTTTAATACACTACACTTTGGGTAATTTAAAGTTAAGCTCCAAAATACAGTAAATGAAAGGACTTTGATCTATGCTTTGGACCATTATCGGGATACTAGTCGTTTTATGGTTACTAGGATTTATCGCTAAAATAGGGGGCGCTCTTATCCATATTTTACTTATCGTCGCTCTCGTACTCTTCGTCTTTAACTTAATAGCAGGTAAAAAAGCAAGGTGAAGAAGCCGTTCCTGATTGGAGCGGCTTTTTTAATATTGTAGGCTCTTTGCATAAATATGAATTTCGCTCTATAATTATCTTTCTTTCATCAAAAAAATTGCATCTAGTTACAACTTTTATAGGGAGATTAGACGATAACACGCGTTGGTAAATAGTACATACGAATTCCTCAATTTATCCTAATTAGGTATTATTGTTATATAAAAAAATATTATATGGTTAAACCGATAACTATATTAAATTAAAAAAAGTTATTGTATTCGTAATTAATCTGTAATAATATACATATGAGCAACAACATTTTACTGAAAACTTTAATATATTGGAATAATAGTTTTTTTCGTGAAAACGATTTATTTTATTGAGCAAATTATATATCTATTATACAATCTATTAATATCGTGATTTATAGTTAAATAGTCTTAGTACAAGGAAGGTGACTTTTAATTGACTACATTATTGGAAGTCAAGAATTTAAAGACACATTTTTTCAATAGAAAAAAGGTTATCCCCGCTGTTGATGGAGTTGATATAAAAATCAATAAAGGTGAGACGGTTGCTCTCGTTGGTGAATCAGGATCTGGAAAAAGTATTACCTCCCTATCGCTAATGAGACTAATACCAAGCCCACCAGGGAAAATTGTTGACGGTGAAATTTTATTTAACGGAACTGACTTGGTAAAATTAACAGAAAGCGAAATGTGCAAAGTTCGCGGAAATGATATCTCCATGATCTTCCAAGAGCCTATGACTTCGTTAAATCCTGTTTTAACAATCGGTGAACAAATTACAGAAGTCCTCATTTATCATAAAAAAATGTCTAAAAAAGAGGCTACTCGAAAAGCAATTGACCTACTAAAGATGGTAGGATTTTCTCGTGCAGATGAAATTATCCATGATTATCCACATCGTCTATCCGGCGGGATGAGACAACGTGTCATGATAGCAATTGCAATGAGCTGTGATCCTAAATTACTAATTGCAGACGAGCCTACTACTGCACTAGACGTTACAATACAAGCACAAATTTTAGATTTAATGAAAGAATTAAGCCAGAAGACAAGCACTTCTATCTTAATCATTACTCATGATCTTGGAGTAGTTTCTGACATTGCTGATAAAGTGCTTGTTATGTACTGTGGTCAAGTAGTAGAAGAAGCATCTGTTGAAGATCTTTTTGATGAGCCATTACATCCATATACTGTAGGATTAATGGAGTCTATACCATCACTTGATGGCGATACAGACCGATTAATACCTATTAAAGGAAATGTGCCTTCACCAGATAATTTCCCACAAGGTTGTCGCTTTGCACCGCGTTGTCCACACGCATTTGATCGTTGCCTCCAAGAAGTTCCTAGTTTGATGTCTTTAGACGGAAAACGGTCAGTTCGCTGCTTTTTATACGATAAAGAGGAGGCTACAGTATGACAGCTATGACAGAGAATAAACAAAGCCTCTCGAATGACAAAAAGTCAGAATATTTATTAGAGGTAAATAATTTAAAAAAACATTTTCCTATCAAGGCAGGAGTGCTCCAACGAACTGTTGGACATGTAAAAGCAGTAGATGGGATTTCATTTCATGTAAAAAAAGGTGAAACAATCGGACTAGTTGGTGAGTCGGGCTGCGGAAAATCAACTGCAGGACGAACACTAATCCGGTTGTACGAACCAACAGATGGGAATATCATTTTTAATGACCAAGATATTTCCAAAATGTCTGAGAAAGAATTACGCCGTTCTGTTCGCAAAAACATTCAAATGATTTTTCAAGATCCTTATGCTTCTATGAACCCTAGGAAAACGTTGAAATCTATCTTAAGCGAACCGATGATCACTCATAATATGTATAATCGTAAAGAACGAGATGAAAAGATAGCAGAACTCCTTGATCGTGTTGGTTTTAATCCTTCATTTATCAACCGATATCCGCATGAATTTTCTGGTGGTCAACGTCAAAGAATCGGTATCGCCCGTGCATTGGCTTTAAATCCAGATTTAATCATTGCGGATGAGGCAGTTTCCGCTTTAGACGTATCCATTCAAGCCCAAATTATTAACTTGATGGAAGATTTACAAGATGATTTTGGACTTACGTATATATTCATTTCCCATGATCTTAGTGTCGTTCGTCATATAAGTGACCGTGTCGGCGTTATGTACCTTGGAAAAATGATGGAATTGGCTCCTAAAAATGATTTGTATGGAGAACCTTTGCATCCTTATACGCAAGCACTTCTTTCTGCCGTGCCTGTACCTAGAAAAAAAGGTGAAGCAGTCCGCGAAAGAATCGTTTTAAAAGGAGAGCTACCTAGTCCAGCAAATCCGCCTACTGGGTGTGTGTTCCATACGCGATGCCCAATGGCTATGGACATTTGTAGAAAAGTAGCCCCTAATTTTCAAGAAGTAAAACCCGAACATTTTGTTGCTTGTCATCTATACCAAGATAAGTAACTAAAATGGACACTTGAAAGGGGGAGATGCATTTTAAAACATTTAGTAGTTATGCATTACAATGAGGAAATAAAATTATTATGGGGGGAAAACAATGAAAAAACCTGCATGGCTTTTAATAAGCATGATGCTTGTTCTTTCCATGTTTTTGGCTGCTTGTGGTGGCAAAAACGCTACTCCAAACGACGATAACAAAGGAAATGACAATGGTAATACTGGTGGAAAAACCGAAGAACCAGCAGCAAATGATGAGCCTGTTCAAGGCGGAGACTTAATCATTGGGTCAAGTGGTAAACCTACTTTATTTAACCCATTATATTCAAACGACAGTGTAAGCTCTGACGTTGAAGGTATGATTTATGACAGCCTAATTGGCTCTGACTTAGAGTTCAACCCTACTACAGATGATGCTATGGCTGAAAGTGTAAATGAGGAAGACAATGGACTTACTTATGTGGTTAAACTTCGCGATGGCATTAAATTCCATGACGGCGAGCCTTTAACTGCTGATGACGTAGTATTTACTTACAATATTCCATTAAGCGATGACTATGATGGTCCTCGTAAGTCTTATTTTGAATCTTTAGAAAGCGTTGAAAAAGTGGATGATTTAACAGTTAAATTCCACCTTAAACAAGTAGATGTTCAGTTCCCATCTGTTGGATTGAGCTTCGGAATTCT
Source organism: Lederbergia wuyishanensis (assembly GCF_022900255.1). Classification (GTDB taxonomy): domain Bacteria; phylum Bacillota; class Bacilli; order Bacillales; family Bacillaceae_C; genus Lederbergia; species Lederbergia wuyishanensis. The sequence continues at coordinate 31,031 of NZ_JALIRM010000014.1, read as the reverse complement.
TCCTAAGCACATCCTTGGCGATGTTCCAATTGCTGACCTAGGAACAAATGAATTTAATACAAAGAAACCTATTGGTTCTGGTCCATTTAAATTCGTTGAAAACAAACCAGGCGAGTATGTAAAAGTTGAAGCATTTGATGAATACTACCAAGGACGTCCATATTTGGATACAATTACAATGAAAATTGTTCCAGATGCTAACGCAATGTTGACACAGCTTCAAAACAGAGATATCGATTTCTGGGCTGGAGTTCCTCAATCAGATGTTGAAACTGTTGAAACTTTCGCAGATTCAGCTGGAATTAAACTTGAACATGGTCTTGCTCTTTCTTATACTTTCTTAGGTTATAACTTACGTAATGACCTATTTAAGGAAAAAGAAGTACGTCAAGCTATTACACATGCTATTGATCGTCAACAAATCGTTGATGAAATCATGGACGGAAAAGGTGAAGTTGCCGACGTTCCAGAAAGTCCATTAAGCTGGGCTTACAATCCAGATGTACCTAAGTTTGAGTATGATCCTGAAAAAGCTAAGAAAATGCTTGCTGATGCAGGTTGGAAGCCAGGTGCTGACGGCATCCTTGAAAAAGATGGAAAACGTTTCTCATTTGAAGTAAAAACAAACCAAGGTAACAAAGTACGTGAAGATATCACTGTTCTTCTTCAATCTCAATTGAAAGATGTTGGTATCGAAGTTAAACCTATGGTTGTTGAATTCAGCTCTTTAATTGCTGACATCGACCCAGGTGTATGGAACTTTGATGCTATCGTTCTAGGCTGGAGCCTTGCAACAGACCCAGATCCAAGTGGAATCTTCCATACGAAAGAAATTGCTGAAGGATTAAACTTCGCAGGTTATTCTAACCCAGAGTTAGATAAATTAATGGATGCACAATTGCAACAACAAGATAAAGAAAAACGTAAAGAAGAAATTGGAAAAATCCAAGCAGGTATTGCTGAAGATCAACCATATTCATTCCTTTACTATCCTGAAGAATACCGTGCTATGCCAGCTGAACTTCAAGGTTATGAGTTCCATGCTAAAAACTATATCTATCATCCAAATAAATGGTGGTTAAAGAAAGCTGAGTAAGAAATTAGAGGTTCTGAAAAAAGGGGAAATGGATTGTTCGCTTCCCCTTTTTTCTTTGATTATTAACTCGAAAACTAATATACTGCTCCCCGCCGTATATATAAGATAGATGATTCAATTTGGAAGGAGAATAGGCAATGATTTCCTATATAATTCGTCGAACGCTGATGGCCATTCCGTTATTGCTCGGTATCTCGATCTTATCATTTGCCATAATTCAATTAGCACCAGGAGATCCCACAACATTAATGATGGATCCAACTTTAAAACCTTCGGACCAAGCAAAGTTTAGAGAAAAATACGGCTTAGACGATCCTATTCCTAAACAATATGCAGTTTGGCTTGGCAAAATGGTTCAAGGCGATTTTGGCACTTCCATCATTGAACGAGGTGTTCCTGTCAGTGAAATGATTATGGCTCGTTTACCAAATACTTTATTACTCATGGGAGTATCCACTATACTAGCAATCCTCGTTGCCGTACCTTTGGGCATATTTTCTGCCATGCGACCCTATACAATTCGAGATTACACCGTAACGGTCGGTTCGTTTCTAGGCGTAGCTACTCCAAACTTTTGGCTAGGAATTATGATGATTTACTTTTTTGGTGTTATTTTAAAATGGTTTCCAACAGGTGGGGTTGCAACCCTTAACGCCCCATTTAGTTTATGGGATAGAATACACCATTTAATCATGCCTGCATTTGTTTTGGCTGCAGCTGATATGGCAGCATTAACACGTTATACACGTTCAAGTATGCTAGATGTTCTTCAACAAGATTACATTCGAACAGCGAAATCTAAAGGTTTTAAAGAAAATAAGGTAGTTTTAAAACATGGACTTCGAAATGGCTTAATTCCAATTATTACTATTTTCGGTCTCATGATACCTTCTTTTATTAGTGGTGCAGCCATAACAGAGAACGTATTTAGCTGGCCTGGTCTTGGTCGTCTATTTATTGAAGCGGCGTTTACCCGTGACTACCCAGTAATTATGGCTCTGACAGTTATTTCTGCAGTTTTTGTAGTAATCGGAAATCTATTAGCGGATATTTTATATGCAATATTTGATCCGCGAATTGAGTATTAAGGAGGGATTTATTATGTCAACAAATTCTACTATTGATCAACTCGACTTAAATCCCAATCAACAAAAGCCAGATACATTAACAAGAATATTTTTTCGTAAGTTTTTCAAAAATAAATTAGCCGTTGTCGGCGCAATAATTTTACTAGTGATTATTTTAATGGCAATATTTGCACCTTTGCTTGCTCCTTACAACCATGAAGTTGTAAACATGAAGGAAAAATTAAAGCCCCCAAGTTCAGAGTATTTGCTCGGTACGGACCGATTTGGAAGAGATATTTTCTCTCGTCTCCTTTTCGGGGGAAGAATCTCCTTACTGGTTGCCTTTGGTTCAGTTGCAGGTGCACTAATCATAGGAACGACAATTGGAGCTCTTGCCGGTTACTATGGTGGCATTCTTGATGCTATTCTAATGAGATTTGTAGATATCGTTATCTCAATTCCAAGCTTATTCTTACTAATAACAATCGTAACTATTTTTAATCCAGGTTGGGATAAATTGATCATTATTTTTGCACTAACTTCATGGACAAGTACTGCTAGGTTAGTTCGTGGAGAATTCTTATCGTTAAGATCGAGAGAATTCGTACTCGCCTCTAGAACGATAGGAACGAGAGCATCTAGAATCATCTTTAGCCACATATTACCGAATGCAATGGGACCTATTATTGTAGCGGCTACTTTATTGGTAGGTGGGGTTATACTTTCTGAAGCAGCTTTGAGCTATCTCGGTTTAGGTATTCAACCTCCTACTCCAAGCTGGGGAAATATGTTGCAGGACGCACAAAGTATTACTATATTAATAAAAGCGCCATGGTATCCATTCTTTCCAGGTCTCCTCATCTTAATTACTGTTCTTTGCTTTAACTTTGTTGGTGATGGACTACGTGATGCTTTAGATCCTAAAGGGGATTAATAGTAAAAGCCAGGATTCTTTCCTGGCTTTTTTATTTATTGCATATTTATTGATGTGTTGTCGTAAAAGGCTTTTGTTTCCATTTTTAGTGCTGCTACCATTAATAAATATAATGCAGTCAATAAAAACGGTAGTAATAAAAATGCTTGATCAATAATTATGTAACCGAAAATAAAAGAAACTAGAGCCAGTGCTACTGTAAAAAACAAGTATGCCCTGCTTTTATAAATCCATAAATATGGAAAAAAATGCGAGCCAGCTAATACACCAATTGCCATAGGAAGCAATTGATACTCTTTCATATAAATGACAATCCATATTGGTATATAAAATGCTTGAATTCCTCCTATGATTCCACCTAATACGCCTAGTGGATTTTTTGATAAAATGTTAACCTTTTGCATGTTTCCTAATAAAATCGCCAGAGGAAAAATACTTCCTGTTCCCACTAAATAAAACAATGCCAGTTGTTGACCTTCAAGAAAAAAACCAAGCACCCCCATAGCCAACCAATAAATAGCGCCTGCCAGAAAAAACGGATGCCCTTTTTGCGCATCAATTATTAAATCTTTTTTCAATTCCTCTAAAGTCATATTTTTATAATCCATATGTATCCCCCTTACTATCTTTTTTTCTATTATACTAAATACTACTGGTAATTATTTGAATTTTTCAAAAAGAGAGGAAAGAAAATAAAAAACAACCCATCAGGAAAAATCCAATGAGTTGCATTAAATCTACTTCTAGCTGGTACTGGCTGCTTCAAATTGACTTCTATACAAATCAGCATAAAATCCATTTTGCTGAATCAATTCATCGTGTGAACCTTTTTCTATAATATCTCCATCATTCATCACTAAAATGGTGTCTGCGTCACGTATGGTTGAAAGTCGATGAGCTATTACGAAGCTGGTACGTCCAACCATAAGTTCATTCATCGCAAGCTGAATATTCATTTCCGTTCTTGTATCGACACTACTTGTCGCCTCATCCAAAATAAGAATTTTAGGATTCGCTAAAATGGCCCTTGCTATCGTTAATAACTGTCTTTGCCCTTGAGATATATTGGAGGCATCCTCTGTTAGAACCGTATCGTACCCATCTGGCAATGTACGTATGAAATCATCAGCATAAGCACTTTTTGCTGCTTGGATAATCTCTTTTTCCGTAGCTCCTTCACGACCATACGAGATATTGTCGCGAATCGTTCCATTGAATAGCCAAGTGTCCTGTAGCACCATTGCAAACATCGATCTTACCTGTTCTCGAGACAATTCACGAAGACTTATATGATCTACTGTAATATCGCCTTTATTAATTTCATAAAACTTCATTAACAAATTAATAATCGTTGTTTTTCCAGCACCAGTTGGTCCGACAATGGCGATTGTTTGGCCTGATTTTACGTTTAAAGACAAATTCTTAATAACTGGCTTTTCTGCCTCATATCCGAATTGGACATGATTGAATGAAATGTTCCCCTCAAGATTATCCAAGTTAATTGCTGCAGGCTCTTCCAGCCTCTCTTCCTCTTCATCCAATAATGCAAATACCCTTTCAGCAGAGGCAAGTGCCGTTTGAATCATATTCGCAATTCCTGCCGCTTGAGCCATCGGCTGTGATAATTGTTGAGTATATTGAATAAAGGCTTGAACATCTCCTAGAAAGATACTTCTATTTAATACGAGAATACCACCAGCGATACTTACAAACACATACCCAATATTTCCGACAAACGTCATAAGAGGCATCATAATACCACTTATAAATTGAGCTTTCCACCCAGATTCATATAATCTTTCATTCATTGCATCAAATTTTTCAATTGATGCTTTCTCTTGTCCAAACGCTTTTACAACTTGATGACCTGAAAACATCTCTTCAATATGTCCATTTACATTTCCGAGTTCCGTTTGCTGATTTACAAAATGCTTTTGTGAAAAAGATGCAATAAAACGAATCGCGAACGCACCCAATGGCAAAGTTACAAGTAACACTAATGTTAGTATAGGACTAATAACGAGCATCATAATAATTGTCCCGATTATCATGATTGCAGATGTAATTAATTGTGATAATGCTTGTTGAATTGAGTTATTAATATTATCAATATCATTAATAACTCGACTTAAAACATCTCCATGTGGATGCTGATCATAGTACCTTAATGGAAGCTTCGTCAGCTTTTCATTCACAGCTTGACGTAGTTCAGCAGTTGTCTTTTGTGAAACTCCAGCCATAATATATTGCTGTAAATAAGCAAACAGAGCCGACAATACATATAATCCAATTAACATCAAAAGAAGCCTGCTTAAAAAAGAAAAGTCGATTCCAATTCCTTTTGTAATGCTTCCGAATATCGACGTTGTGGCATTACCGAGTAACTTTGGGCTAACGACATTAAATAATGTTGAAAAAATAGCTGCAATCGCTACTAATATTAATTGGTATTTCCGAGGCTTTAAATAACCAACTAGGCGCTTTAACGTCTTTTTGAATTCCTTTGGCTTTTCTCCATGCATCATATGCGGAGGTCCGCCTCCCATACCATGTCTTCTAGGAGGAGCCATTTTTCTATTATTACTCATGCTCCCTCCTCCTCTGTCCTTTGTGATGATACGATTTCTTGGTAAATCTTATTATCAGAGAGCAATTCACGATGTGTACCGATTCCGGCTACTCTTCCTTCATTCAAGACAATAATTTGATCTGCATTTATAACTGTACTAACACGCTGTGCTACTAGAATAATAGTCGCATTATCTGTTACATTTTTTAATGCTGCTCTTAATTTCGCATCAGTCTTATAATCCAAAGCTGAAAAACTATCATCAAATAAATAAATTTCCGGCTTTCTGATTAGTGCTCGCGCAATTGAAAGACGTTGTTTTTGCCCGCCCGATAAATTGGCTCCTGCCTGCTCTATTTTTGCATGAATACCGTCATCTTTTTCATTAACAAAATCGATTGCCTGTGCTGTTTTAAGGGCATCTATTATTTGCTCTTCAGTCGCATCTTCTTTCCCATACCGAAGATTATCCGTAATACTTCCACTAAATAAGGAAGCTTTTTGTGGGACATAACCAATCTTGTTTCGTAATAATTGCTGGGTCATCTCTTTCACATTTATCCCATCTATCAATACTGCCCCTTCTTCGACATCGTAAAAACGGGCAATTAATTTAATGAGAGTTGTTTTTCCCGACCCAGTACTACCAATAATTGCGGTTGTCTCCCCTGGTTGTACCTTAAAAGAGATATTCTCAAGTACTGGCTTTTCAGCACCTTCATATCGAAACGTTACATTTTGGAATTCAACATACCCTTTCATATCCGTAATGTCTCTTGGATTTTCCGGGTCCACTATTTCTGCTTCCATCTTCAATACTTCATTAATTCTATTTACCGACGCTTGTGCCCGCGGAATCATTATGAAGCCCATCGACAGCATGATTAAAGAAAAAAGGATCATCATGGCGTATTGTAGAAAAGCCATTAAATTTCCGACCTGCAATAGACCATTGTCAATCCGAATCGCACCAAACCAAACAATTGCAATGCTTGTAAAGTTCATAACAATCATCATGACCGGAAATATAAGTGCCATCAGCTTATTGACTTTAATCCCTGTATCGCGGAAATCCTCATTTGCTACGTTAAAACGATTTTTTTCAAAGTTTACTTTGTTAAATGCTCGAACTACTCGAATTCCAGTTAAATTTTCACGCACAATGAGATTTAGCCGATCAGTCTTTTTTTGTAGAGAAACAAACAATGGAATAGCCTTTCTTGAAATAACAAAAATAAGTAATGCCAGAATTGGTAAAGCGGCCAAGAAAACAGTTGATAATCCAGGATCCCTCGAAACTGCAAGTATGATACCGCCAACTAGCATTAAAGGTGCACGTGTCATCATTCTTAAGATCATATTCAGTACATCTTGCACTTGCTTAATATCATTTGTTGTCCTTGTGATCAATGAAGCCGTACCTATTTTTTCAAATGATTGTAATGAGAAGTTTTCAACATGGACAAATAAACTGCGCCTTACGTCTCTTCCGAACCCAAGTGCCACTCTTGAAGCAAAAAAAGACACTCCTACTGTCAATAAAACAGCAGCTAAAGCACTAAGGATCATATAGACACCGGTTTTAATTATGTAAGGGATGTCACCGTTTACAATTCCAATATCAACCACATTCGCCATTAACGTAGGCAATAACAACTCCAGCAAAATTCCTCCTAGAGTTAATATGATAACCAAACCTATTTGCCATGAATAAGGCTTCAAATGCTTGAGCATAAAACAATTCACTTCCTTATAAAACTGAGATAATAATATCGTATTGGTATTAATTCCTAGAGTCAACCATCAAATAAATAATAAAAAATGGACCCTCTTTTTATGAGAATCCATGTTTTTACCTAAATAATTAACATATCTGCTGCCTGTGTCTCACTTATGTCCTTAATGAGACTCAGTTCACTTATTAGTATTTTGGTTGCATCATTTAGCATTTGTTTTTCACTCGTATTAAGTACCTTGCCTTTTTGGAGATGTAGTAGATCTCGGACAACCTCAGCACCAACAACCATATCTCCAGTCTTTAATTTCTCCATATTTTGTTTGTATCTTTCCTTCCAAGGAAGACTACAAGTAGGTTCCTCATTATGGAAATCAAAAAGAATGTTTTTTAGCTTATTTCTATCAACGAGAAATCTTATTCCTATTGTTAAGACAGATTTGATTGGTATCATAACGTTCATATTACTTATAGGAATAGATATTACATAATATTCACGTCGTTCACCTAATATTTCTTGTTCCTTAATGGCCTTGATAACACCTGCTCCATGCATTGGATAAAAGACTTTATCGCCAATTTGAAACAATTCATCACTCCTAAATTCTCTATGTATTAAGCATACCACTACATGGAAATTTAAGCAAATATATAAATATAACACCTATACATTGTGTCAGTCAATACTTTTACAAAGAAAAAACACATTTTTTCAAACAAATTTATGCTCTCATTATATACAAAAAAGAACCCCGGGAAAATACCCAAGGTTCCAGATATACAGTTAACCTTTAATTCCAGTCAATGCTACCCCTTCGATGATTTGTTTCTGTGCGACGATATAAATGATCAAGACAGGGATAATGGAGATCGTTGAGCCAGCCATCATTAATGCCCAGTCAGTAACATATAGTCCTTTAAAATAGTTTAACAATAAAGGAACAGTATAAAGTTCCGGAGTTGTTAGGTAAATTAATGGTTCTAAGAAATTATTCCAAGATCCCATAAAGATAAAGATTCCTACTGCGGCAAGAGCCGGCTTTATTAAAGGAAGAATAACACTCCAATAGATTCTAATTGGACTTGCTCCATCCATTACCGCGGCTTCTTCTAATTCATTCGGAATACCCATAATAAATTGCCTTAATAAAAATACGGCAAATGCATTAAAAAGGGCTCCGGGAACAATTAATGGTAAATGGGTATCTAACCAGCCAATATAATCCATAATCATGAATGTTGGTATCATCGTGACTTGCTTCGGGATCATCATTGTTGCTAAAAATAAAACGAATAGTAAATTCGATCCCGGAAAGCGAATTTTTGCAAATGCGTATGCGGCCATAGAGCCGGTAAATAATTGGAAACCCACTACTAAAATAGTAATATAAAAACTATTCCAATAGGCCAATCCAAACGGCATTGCCTGTAATGAAGCTGGGTAATTCGACCAAACGAATGGTTTCGGAATGAATTCAGGGGGAACAATGAATATTTGTGATATATCTTTTAACGAGCTGCTGATTGTCCACAAAAAAGGAAAAACCATAATAGCTGAAGCAATTATTAATCCTACATGAGCAAGTAGAGTAGAAAACTTAAATGTAAATTTCTTTTTTGGAACCACCACTGGACTATTATTCATTTCAATATTACTAGCCTTCATAATGAACCCACCTTTTAGAAACCTTGAATTGAATGAGTGTAAAGATTAAGATGATGACAAATAAAATCATTGCCACCGCAGAGCTTTCCCCCCATTTAAAATTCTGAAACCCGGTTTGGTAAACATGATATACAAGTGTATAGCTTGCTTTTGCAGGCCCTCCACTTGTCATAACAAAGGCTTGGTCGAAGACTTGAAATGATCCAATGATGGACATGATTGAAACGAAAAACGTAGTTGGTGAAATAAGCGGCAACGTAATATGTCTAAACTTTTGAAACTTGGAAGCCCCGTCAATTTCTGCAGCTTCATAATAGCTATTGGAAACCCCTTGAAGACCAGCTAGGAAAATAACCATATTATATCCAACCTGCCACCAAATACTTAGCATGGCGATTGAAACCATGACCCACTTCGTATCTGTCAGCCAATGAGGACCTTGGATTCCTATACTAGCTAAGAACTGATTTAAAATTCCAAAATCACCATTTAAAATCCACATCCAAATTACACCGATTGAAACAGAACTTGTGACAACAGGCATAAAGAAGAAAATACGATACAATTCCTTACCTTTAATTTTATTTAATGCCATAGCTAGCATTAATGATATTGTGACACCAATTGGAATAGTTAGAATTGTATATAGGGTTGTATTCCATAGAGCTTTCCAAAATACTGGATTTTTAAACTGTCCTATAAAATTACCTAATCCTACGAAAGTTTTTTCCCCAAATCCATCCCATTGCATAAAACTTAGTACAAGTGCAAAGCCAAGGGGAATAAGAGAAAAGGCAAGAAGACCTATTAATTGTGGCGTTAAAAAGAAATAACCCCAAAAAGTATTATTCTTTCTCATGTAATCATCCTCTCAACTATTGAAAGAAAGGGTTTTTTCTCCCTTTCTTTCAATTTTTCATCTTGGTGTTAATTACTTTGAATTATGCTCAGCAATCATTTCTTTTGCCTTTTTAGAGAGCTCTGCAATTGTTTTATCCGCATCTTGCTTTCCAAGATACATCATTTCTGTGATATCGCGCAATTCCTTCTCTAAGCCAGGAATTTGAACTTGTTTATCTTCAACGATACCAATTTCACGGGCGTCAATTAAATATTCCGCATGTTCCGGAATCGCATCTTCAGTGATTAATTCATCGACACCGCTTACGGAAGGTACCGCATTCCCATTTCCTTCAAGACGAGCTTTTTGTCCTTCAGCTGAAGTATAATATGACATGAACTTCATAGCTTCTTCCACATTTTTGGAATCTTTAGCAACTGACATATAAGCGATTGCAATTGCAGCTGGCTCCATTTTATTTCCAGTATTTGTTGGCCATGGAATATAATCAAATTCCAATGACTTATTTTCACTAAACATTGGAGTCAACCAGCGACCTGCTGCTACAAAACCAACTTGATTAGACATAAACATCGCGTCTGCGCCTTGTCCTTTTGGTAAAGATCCAGCATAAGTGAAATTACCACTTTTAATATTCTTTTCAAGATATTTAAATGCCTCTTTTGCTTTATCATTTTCCTCTAAAATAAAGTTGCCTTCATCATCGTATAATTGTCCACCATTGGACCAAGCCCATGAGAATAAATGTGCAGACCATCCATCCGCTACAAAGCCCTTTTTCCCTGCTGCATTGAGTTTCCCAGTCATATCTTCGAATGTTTCCCAGTTCCATTCACCAGCTTCATAAAGCTCTTGAGGTGATTTATCAATACCCGCTTCAGCAAGTACCTTTTTGTTGTAATACATAACTAAAGGGTTATTATCAACTGATACTCCATATATTTTTCCGTCTTTACGAGCAGCTCCCCAGAGACCATCAGCGAATTCATCTGCTTTTACATAGCTAGCTGAAGAATCAAGGAATTCTGTAAGATCTGCGATTTTTCCAGTTTCCACAAGTTTTGGCATTGTTTCAGCACCGACATAGAAAACATCATGTGATTTACCACCTGATAACTCTGTTAATAGCTTTTCCTCATAGTTATCACCTGGTACAGGTACTAATTTGATCTTTACGTTTGGATGATCTTTCATGTATGCATCCACGCCTTTTTGATACACTTTAATTTCTGCAGGGTTCCCCCATGCCGCCATTGTTAATTCTACTTTTTTTCCGGAACCGCCCGATTTGCTTCCGCCACAGCCGGAAACGACTAATAATAAAATAAGAAACATCGGAATGACTTTAAATAACGTCCATTTCTTTTTCATTGAGAAATCCCCCTAAGATTTTAGTGTTTAGCTTGATTCCCTAACAATAAGTTCTAATGGAAGTTCATAAACTTTTTCCGTGGTGTAATGTTCATTTGATAGTAAGTTAACCATGATTTCCATTGTTTTTGTACCAATGTCATTAATCGGTTGTCGAATCGTAGTAAGTGCTGGTTCAATCACTTCTGCTATTGGCTGATCATCAAAACCAATAACGGCAATATCATCAGGGATCTTTAATCCCATTTTCTTCGCTTCTGATATAATTCCAGCAGCTACTTCATCACTACCAGTAAATAGAGCATTGGGCTTTTCTGTCATTCTAGCAATTTGATGCATGATTCTTCTTCCATCTTCAATATCAAAAGCATTTTCAAACAGCCAGTTCTTATTGATTGAAAGTCCTGACTCTTTCATCGCTTTTTCAAAACCGAAAAAGCGATCGTGCGCAAGTCCACTAAGAATACCACCCCAACAATAACCGATTTTTGTGTACCCTTGTTTAAGCAAAAATTTGGTTCCCATATACCCGCCCTGCATCTGGTTTAAACGGACTGAAGGAACATTTGCTTTTATGCTATATTCATTGCAAAGAACAATGGGTCCACTCCAAGTAACTGCTTCAATTACTTCCCAGCTGTTTTCAATTGAAGTCATGATTACGCCATCTACCTGCTTTGTTTTCAAATACTTTAAGAATTCTAACTCCCTTTTCTTGTCATACTTAGTATTACAAATTAATATTTGTAAACCATTTTCAGCAGCTTTTGCTTCAATACTTTCAACTAAGTATGCAAAGAATGGATTTGTCAGTTTTGGAACTAAGACGGCTATGATATTGGTTTTCTGCTTTCTCAAATTCTGTGCTGCAGAATTAGGTATGTATCCTAATTCCCGCATAGCTTTCAAAACTGATTCTTTTTTAGCATCTGACACATATGGGTGATCGTTAATTACTCTAGATACAGTTGCTCTTGATAGCCCAGCTAGTCTAGCAACGTCGGAAATTGTCGGCATATTCCTCCTCCCTGCGATATAAAATCTGAAACCTCAACTCTGAAATCGATTTCAGATAGCGGTTACAAGTTTCATAATAATCTAGACTTTTGAAATAATCAACAGTTAAATACAATTTTGTTTATAAAAAGATTCTGTATTTTTCTTCTTTTTTCGCATTGCCTTTATAAAATAAACATGTTATTTTTGAATAACATAGATTAGTAGACAAGGGTGTGGAAAATGAATATTTTCAGTATTGATGGCGGTTTATATCGATTTTTGGAGAAGTTTACTAACTTTTTCTTACTAAATTTACTATGGTTCATTATGTGTTTACCGATCATTACGATATTCCCTGCCACAGCCGCATTGTATGGAGTCGTAAGACAATGGGTTCAGAAAAAAGATACAGGGGTCTTTAAACCTTTCTTTTCCTTTTTTAAAGAAAACTTTTTGCAAAGCTTTGTATTAGGAATTGTCTGGTTTTTGTTTGCCCTTATGTTTTATTTTAACTTTATGATTACCTTGCAAATGTCAGGTGCAGTTAGAGTGGTTATGGTTTCCGCGTTGTCATTTATCTGTTTGTTTTTCTTAATGACATCCGTTTTCCTTTTCCCGGTCATGGTCCATTATAATACTCGTTTTTTCATTCTAATAAAAAACTCATTTTTCATTTCAATTAGTCAGCTTTGGGTTACAGTGCTGTGTGGAATTATTTTTCTATTAACTGCCTTCATCAGCTACTTTATCCCTATAACGACTATTATTGTTTGGAGCATTGGGTTTTATTTAATCTATGCCCTATGTCATAGATCATTTAATAGAATAGAGGCATTGATGCAATTAAGTCAGGAAACACAAGAAGCTAGTTAATAAGTAGGCTACCCATTCAGGGTAGCCTATTTTAATATTAGTTGAATTTTGGTAACCAATTTCCATGTGCTTCAATGAGATCATCACAAAGTGAAACAATATCGTCAAGAGACAATTCTGCCGCAGTATGTGGATCCAACATTGCCGCATGGTAGATATGCTCTTTTTTCTTTGTAATTGCAGCTTCAATCGTCAAGAGTTGTGTATTAATGTTTGTACGGTTCAATGCTGCAAGTTGTTCTGGCAGTTCACCAACATAAGTTGGAGTCACTCCATTGCTGTCTACAAGACATGGCACCTCAACAACTGCTTTTTGAGGAAGGTTAGTAATTAAACCTGTATTTAATACGTTACCGCCAATTTTATATGGCACATTCGTTTCCATCGCTTCGATGATGTATGAGCCATATTCATGTGAACGAGTATGCTCTAAGTTTTTATTATTAACTAAGTCACCACGCATCTTTTTCCAGCCTTCGATCTGGTTAACGCAACGACGTGGATATTCATCTAAAGGAATATTAAGTTGGTCGATTAATTCAGGGTATCTGCTCTTAATGAAATACGGATGGTACTCTGCATTATGCTCAGAAGATTCCGTTACATAGTATCCAAACTTCCTCATTAATTCAAAGCGAACCATATCATCGTGCTTTGTTTTTTGTTTTTCTTCAGCACGTCTTTTAATTTCTGGATATAGGTCCTCACCATTACGTTCAATTTCCAATAACCAAGCCATATGGTTGATACCTGCAATTTTCCAATGCAAATTATCTGTAGGCATATCAAGTGATTTAAGTAGGTGATCAGCACATACTTGAACACTGTGGCAAAGTCCGACAGTTTTAATGCCACCGTAGCGAATCATTGTTCCAGTTAAAACAGCCATAGGGTTCGTGTAATTTAAGAACCAAGCATCTGGACACACTTCTTGCATGTCTTTTGCAAAATCTAACATAACAGGAATTGTTCTTAAATTTCTGAAGATCCCACCAATCCCAATTGTATCTGCAATTGTTTGGCGTAAACCGTATTTTTTAGGAATTTCAAAGTCTGTAATTGTACAAGGATCGTATCCTCCTACTTGAATAGCATTAATTACATACTTCGCTCCACGCAAAGCTTCTTTTCGATCCGTGTAAGCCTTTACAGTTACAGTCGATTTTGACGTTTCTTTTAAGTTATTCAGCATATTTTCTGAGTCTTTTAATCTCTCATGGTCAATGTCGAATAACGCAAATTCAAAACCTTGAATACTTGGAACAAGCATACAGTCACCAAGAACATTTTTTGCAAAAACTGAGCTTCCAGCACCTAGAAAAGTAATTTTTGACATATTAAAGCCTCCATTTTTGTGATATGTAACATATTGCTATATTTATTTTTTATCACAATATGTTAAAATGCTTGATATATTCATCATAAATTTTATATTAAACACTTACAATGGTAAAAACATATGAAAGAAGGGTAAAATATTGCTCTTAAATAATCAAAATAAAAACTACGAATCATTCGGTTTTAGATTTAAAGGTGAACATCAAAAAAAGATAGTGGGTATTGACTCCATTGGATGGGATGAAGTAACTTCCCCTTCTTATGACTGGGATGGTATGAAAAGAAGTGAAGTTGGAAGATGTGTTTTTCAATATACTCTTGCGGGACAAGGGATAATTCAAGTTGGCGAAAAAGAATATTCCTTAACAGCTGGTCAAGCTTTCTTAGTAAAAATCCCAAGTCAACATCGGTATTTTTTCCCTTCAAATGGCGACCATTGGGAGTTTATCCACATTACGTTATATGGGAATGAAGCACAAAAAATTTTCGACTTTATCAACGTGAATATTGGACACATCATCACATTTTCACCCGAATCGGAACCTATAAAACTGTTACTTAATATTTTCGAAAAGGCTGTTGGCAAAAAAATAACAGACTCTTATCAGGCTTCTGCATTTGGATACTCATTTTTAATGGAGTTAAATCGATTTGTACAAAATATCGGTTCACCGGCTGAACAATGGCCCGAATCAATATCCAAAGCAGTATTATTCGCTCAAAAAAATTACAATAATCCAATAGGCTTAGACGATATGGTGGAGGCATCTGGTCTGTCCAAATACCATTTTACAAGGCTTTTTCATGGAACAATCAGCATGACACCCTTAAAATATTTAACGAAAATACGAATGGATAAGGCTATTGAGCTTCTCCGACAATCCAACTTACCAATAGAAGAGATTGCCGATCAAGTTGGCTACTCAAACGGCAATTATTTCAGCAAAGTTTTTCATAAAAAAATCGGCATGAGCCCTGGACAATTTCGACAAAGTAAACATACAGTGCCGGTTAATCATATAGTTATAGATTAGGATAGATTCATGTTGTAAAAAGCGTACAATTTTTTAACGTACTCGTTAAAAAGGATTCCCAAGTTATCGGGAATCCTTCAAAAAAAACGCAATATTGGACAAAGGCAGTTCTGTTTTCAAAAACTGGTGTGCAAGAATTCTATTTTATGAGAAAAGCCTCACAACACTTCTTGAATAATTGTCTAATATTTCACCGTTTACGCTATAAAAAATGATAGGTTTTCAGAAAAACACCTTTTTCCCAGTATGAGCACTTTCAATCGCTTTATACACCATGGAGACACTATGAATGTTGTCTGTGCAATCTGTTTCTGCTTTTCGATCTTCTATCAAAGAAGCAAACATTTCGTCTAAACATCCGAAGTGACCATCTTGCCCAGTGTAAGTCTGATTCACTTCAACTCTTTGATTGTCATATAAAAATTTTTGTTCTTCCCCTATGATGGGAACTTCTGCATAAGGAGAATGGGTTCCATCCCATATGGCGGTTCCTTTACTTCCAACTACTCGCCAAGCAGATTCCCATGAAGTCGGAGCACCTTCAGCACTCCAAGACCCACGATAATTAAATACTGCTCCATTATCCATTTCAAATATACAGATGGCAGAAGCGTTACCTTTATACCAAGAACCTTTCGGATTAAATTCGTGACAATAAACGGAAACAGGATTCGCACCTGAAATAAATCTCGCCTGATCAAATGTATGGATTGCCATATCAAGAATCAATGGACTATCCATTTCATCACGAAATCCTCCGAAATGTGGACCTAGGAAAAAGTCTGCATTGATAAAACCTTGATCACCAATTTCACCTGATTGCACTAAATCACGAAAGGCTCTAATTTGTTTATTGAAACGCCTATTCTGCATAACCACATAGCTTTTACCCGATGCTTTTGCTGCATTTTGCATTTCGATCGCGTCCTGCATGGATTCTCCCATAGGCTTTTCGCCAAAAACATTGCAACCTAGTGATAAGGCAGTTACGGTTATATTTTTATGACTGGCTGGAATCGTAACATCAAAAACCAAATTAGCGCCTGTTTCTTTAATGGCTGTACTAATATCAGTGTATGTATTACAGTCCAGACTATATTTTTTTGCAGTATTTTTTGCCGCATCCTCAAATAAATCAACGAGAGCTACAATTTCCGCATCTTTTCTCGTGAGAGCGTATTCAATCCATTGATGCGACATTCCCCCACAACCGGCAACTACTATTTTAAATTCTGCCATTACTACTATCCCCCCATAAAAAGAAATCTCCGAATATTGTTGTATCGGAGAAGTCATATCGTTTTATTTATATTATTATAGTTTTCTATCAACTGCAATATTGTCATTACTGACTTATTTTTTTCCTTCTAATCCCTATTATTGGTTGATGTAAAAACTTCCTCATAAAAATATACGCAATCGTTACTTCAGTCATTACTCCTATCGATTGAGCCAATGCCCCAATGACTCCTCCTCCATTTGGTATTACAAATAGAAGAGTGAATAATACTATAATTGTGATGAGAACATTTCCAGCTTGAGAAAATTGCAATACTTTTGTTTGCCCTTTCAACATCAGCACGCCATTTACAAAATCCAGCCAAGGAAAACATAAAGCAAAAATTATAAAAAACTTTAACGCTAGTAGACTTTGGTCGAGAAGTTCACCTGATACACCCATAATGTGCTGCAATCCCCAAACTCCTATAGGTGAATAAGCAATAACTAATAATAAGATACTAGGGACAAAACTAAAAATAAATGAAAAACGAATGACCGTTTTCGTATCTTGATCGTAAAAGTTAATAACGATTTGGTGGAAATAAGTAGAAAAACTAAGCAATAAATTCAAAACCGATGCTGCTACTGCATACGATGCAACTGCTATTTCCGCTCTCCCACTTGCTCCTAGGACTGCGTTTGTAGCAGGTCCAATAATTACAGCTATTAACGACGCCATTAATAACGGCAGGTAAAACTTTCTCACTTGCTTATGATTTACCACTTGATGATCATCTTTTTTTGCAGGCATTTTTTTTACTAGCAGGCGCCCTTCACTGAAACTTACAATTGCCTCTACTACCATACCGGCTAAGAAAATATAAGCTCCAATATAACCATGATTCACCCAATTGTTCTGTATGATAACCCACGATATCCCCGCCATCACTACTAAACGGATGACCATTCCTATTGTTAACCATTTCGTACGCAAATTTGTAATAATAATTCCTTGGAAGAGACAGCGAATACCAGAAAAAATAGTCACGAACATTAAAACTTTATATACAGACAAAGTCGGTTCAAGCATATGATCTTTAACACCCATGACGCGCGAGAAAAACAATTCCCCAATCGGAGAGTATGCGATAATAAAGCTTAGTATTAATATAGCGGACAATATGAAAATAGTAAGCTGTGAAACTAATTTAAAAGAATTCCTATCACGAACAAGAGTTGCACAAGTTTGTCGTAAAATAACTGCGCACCGTTCAAAGATAGCAAAAAGACTCATCGCTACGGAATAACTTGCAATTACAACCGCCGGATCCGCTGCACGAGCGAGAGTACTATTAATGATAACGTGTGAAATCGTAACGAGACTTGCCGAAATACCTAGCGGAATAAAAAAGTTTAACAATGTCCGAAAAGCGATTTTTTCTCCTTTTACGGATTGTTGAGTGTCCATATAAGATTCCTTCAATCGTATTTTAATTACATATATATTTATACAAGAACTTTAATAACTATTCAAATATTTATTCTACTGACTTTACTTTTAATTTTTTACTTGGCATCCATTTTACCGTAATAAGTGCACCTACAAAACTTAAGCATCCGATCATGATAAAACCTGTTGAAAGACTAGCCAACTCACCAATCCATCCCGCAATAAACGGTCCGCCAAACATTCCTAATGAATATATGGCTTGGAAAAATCCCATTGCAGATGCTCTCCGTTCTTCAGATACAGATTGAATGGCTAATCCCATTAAAACTGGAAACATTAAGCCTTGTGCAAAGCCATTAAAAGCTTGTGTAATAATCAATAATAGCAAACTATCGGTAAATGGCAATAAGACTGTACATATACCTGCAGCTAAAAATCCAATTATAATCGTTCTTTTTTCTCCATATTTTCTAACAAAATATGTTCCGCTCATATAGCCTGCAATTGCATTTGGCAATGTTGATAAAAGAGTCAAAATACTTAGATCCCCGTTTGATGCACCTAAGCTAACTGCATGGAGCGGCGTAAAACCAAACATCGTAGTAAAGGTAATACACTGAACGATAATAGCCATTAAAGAAACAAATAATAATAATTTCTCTCCGCCCATTTTAACAAGTTCTTTTATTTCAACGGGTTTCCTTTCAATAGCTGGCATCTCAACAATTTTTAACGCTAAAATCAATCCAATTAATCCGACAAGTGCACCTGCATAAAAAGGTGCTGTCCAACTAATATACTCTGCTAAAAATCCACCTAGAGTGGTAGCTGCCATTTGCCCTATACTCGTATAAAAACTAATCAAACCCATTGCTTTTGGAGCTTCTTCTGGCTCAAAATAACTTGCAAATAAAACAGTAAACGCAACCCAGCTTGCAGCAGCTACACCGGCAAGTGAACGAAAACCAAAAATCGCCCAAACATTAGTCGTCATGGCAAGCCCCAAGCTACTTAAAACCGCACAAGCTATTCCGGCAATAATAAATAATTTACGTTTTCCAATTGCGTCTGACCAAATTCCTAATGGAATGCGGACGAGTAGCTGGGTAAAACCATAACTCGCAACAACTAGGCCAATCATAAATATAGAGCCTCCTAAATGTTCTACATAAGGAGATAGAATAGGCACATACGTATACATGGAAAACCAATACATCATCGTTACTAAATAGAATAATATTCTTCTTTTTGATTCCATCATTTACTGCTCCTATATACAAAGTCATGAAAAAAATAAGAAAGCAGATCCTTTATCAGGATCGCTTCCTTACATTTCTATTCTATTACATGTCTAAAGTGTATTCTTCTAACCCAACCGGAAGTGGCTTAGGTTGTTCACATGTGCTTTTTAATTCATAATGGGAACCACTTATTGAAGCATCATGGATTCCATGCATAACATCCAATACATGGTAAGCTAAATCTCCATTTGCACGATGAGGTCTCCCACTACGAAGAGCGTACGCCATATCTGCCACGCCCACACCTCTGCTATTATCAATATAACCATGGGTTAAAGGTATTTCTTCCCACTCCCTACTACCATGCTTGCGAAGGTATACAGGCCCACCAAAAGTATTCGGATCTGGTACATGAATAGTACCCTTTGACCCATACACTTCAATATTAGGAAGATTCGAACCAGCCACATCAAAACTTGTAATAAGTGTAGCGATTGCACCATTCTCAAAATCTAGTATTCCAGTAATATGAGTAGGAACCTCTACTTGTATTTTTTGTCCATGCTTCGGTTGACTTGTTATCGTCCTTTCAGGAAAACTAATTCTTGTAGATCCTGTTACCCTACGAATTGGACCTAATAAATTGATAAAAGCAGTTATGTAATATGGCCCCATATCGAACATTGGCCCTCCGCCAACTTGATAATAAAATTCAGGGGCTGGATGCCAGCTTTCGTGCCCTGGGCTCATCATAAATCCAGTAGCTCCTACGACCTGCCCAATCACACCATCATCAATTAACTTTCTGCAAGTTTGAATCCCGCCACCTAAAAATGTATCAGGAGCTCCTCCGACTAATAACCCTTTTTCCTTAGCTATATCAAGGATTCTTTGACCATCTTCACGAGTTACCGCTAATGGTTTTTCTACGTATACATGTTTTCCTGCCTCTAGTGCAGCGATACACACCTCTGCATGCGCTTTCGGAATCGTCAAATTAATAACTAATTCAATTTCAGGGTCAGCAAGCAAGTCTTCAACAGTATACACCTTAGAAATTCCATATTCTTCCGCTCTTGCTTTTGCACGCTCATAATCTAAATCAGCACAAGCAACAATATCTAATACATCAAATTTTTGACCTGCCTGACAATATATACTACTGATATTTCCACATCCAATGATACCTACTTTTACGCTTTTCATAACTTCCTCCTTAACTCTTCTATTTGATAATAGTATAAACAAAACATATTCAATTTTCATTATATTTACAAGTAAAAAATATCATTTACTCTCTATACTATTCTTAAAAATGCACTATACTAGTTTTATGACCTTCTGATGAAATACGAAATGAGGATTTTTTATGTTCAAAAGAATTACTGGGAATGCTCGTGCCTGCTTAGTTGTAGAACCATTATTTATTATTCCTTATAGTCTTTATATCCCTTATGTTTCTGTGTATATGATAGCTCTAGGAGTTGGGAAAACGCAGGTTGGATTAATTGCAAGTTTAGGCTTGGTAGTACAAATTTTCACTTCTTTTATTAGTGGGTTTTTAACAGATCGTTTAGGAAGAAAAAAAGCCTTATTAATTTATGATCTTATTAGTTGGCCACTTGCCGTATTAATATGGACCGTCTCACAAAATATATGGTTCTTTATTTTTGCCGCTATTTTAAATGGATTTCATAAAATTCCACAAACAGCTTGGACATGTCTTTTAGTGGAAGACACAAAACCAAAAGATCGATCAATTGTTTTTACGATTTTGCAAGTCATTGGAGTCGTAGGTGGTTTGTTTGCACCAATCGGCGGCTTATTAGTAAGTAAACTAACCTTAATTCCAGCTGTTCGAATAATGTATGCGATTGCTGGGACATCTATGCTAATCATGATTATCTCCCGGCATTTTATGACACATGAAACGGAAATTGGGTTGTTAAAACAAAAAGAATCAAATAGTATTTCATTTAAGGATACATTTATTGAATACGGTAAAATCATGAAAAATATTGTTAAAAACAAAGGACTTCTTTTAATTTTTGCCGTTTATATCTTCTTCAACTTCCAGATGGTTATGCAAAACACTTATTTATACGTCTACTTAGTTGAGGCATTATCAGTATCCGAATCAACTATTTCTATATTCCCAGCTATATCATCAGTTTGTATGCTATTCCTCCTCTTTTTTGTTATCCCTAGATTCAAAGAGGAGCTAAACTATTATTATATGATGATCGGATTTTCATTATCGATTGTCGCCAATGCTATATTGGTTATAACCAAGGGAAGCAGCTTACTCCCAATCATTATTAGCCTAATTTTATCAGCTGCAGGTGTTCTTATTGCTAATCCATATTTAGAATCAGCTGTAGCCAATTCGATTGAAGATGCAAATCGTGCAAATATGTATTCAATATTGCAAGTTTTCCTATTATTGTTCATTTCTCCTGCAGGAATTATAGCTGGTTTGGCTTATAAAATGGATCCTAGATTTCCATTCATCATTATGGTAAGTTCATTATTAATTAACATCGGGATATTATTATATTTGGCTAAACCATTTTCGCGGAAAAATAAGTTGTTAAAAGCTTAAAATTTGGAAATTAAAGAGACTACCTTATTTAAAATGCCCTTTACAAAAAGTGCATTTTATTTAAGGCAGTCTCTATTTTTGTATCATTATCCTTTTGTTCCTGAAATAACGATTCCTTGAATAAAATATTTCTGTGCAAAGAAGAACAATGTTAATGGTGGTATTACTCCGACAAATGAAGCTGCCATTAATAAGTTCCATGGAGTAGTTCCATATGCTCCTCTAAAACTAGCAAGTCCTAATGAAATAGGATATTTCATTTTTGTACTTAAATAGATTAGTGGACCCATTAGATCATTCCAACGATACATAAATTCCATAATTCCTGCCGTTGCAAGCGCTGGAATGGATAACGGTAAAATAACACGGAAATAAATTGTAAAAAATCCACCACCATCAATTTTAACAGCTTCATCTAATTCCTTTGGAATACCTAAATAAAATTGTCTGAGTAGAAAAATTAGGAATGCACTTGCTCCAAAAGACGGAATGATTAATGGCAAATAGGAATCAATCCAACCGAGCTTATTAAATATCAAGTATTGAGGAATCATTGTTACTTGGGACGGTATCATCATCGTACTTAGAATGAGAGCAAACAGAACTGTACTTCCTCTTGCACGTAATCTTGCAAAGGCAAATGCTACTAATGAAGAGGAAATCGCTGCTCCAAACATAGTTACTAATGTGTACCAGGAAGTATTCCACAAATACATTCCCATCGGATGGGTACCGAATACTTCCTTATAATTAATCCATTGGAACGTTTTTGGAAACATTAATTGCTGGTGAACCTGTCCCAATGTTTGAAGTGAGGTAGAGATCATCCAGTAAACCGGGAATCCGAATAAACATAAACCTACTAATAATAGGATATAAACAAAAACTTTACCGCTTAAGCTTAATTGACCATGCTTGAAAGTCTTATTTTTGACAGCTAATTGCATACGATCGCCCCCCTACTATTTCGACTCATATTCATAGTGTACCAACCTTTTAGAAGCCCATAAGGAAAGCATAGTGAATGTGAAGATGATAATGAATAATATCCATGCTTGGGCAGACGCATATCCCATCCTAAATTGGCCAAAGGCAGTATCAAATAAATAGAGTACGTAAAAGTAAGACATCCAATCTGGGCCACCTCTAGTAATGATATAGGCTTGTGTGAATACTTGGAAGGAACCTATAATGCCCATAATTGTATTAAATAATATTACTGGTGAAATAAGTGGTACTGTAATTTTAAAAAATTGTTTAAATTTACTCGCACCATCTATTGCAGCCGCCTCATATAATTCTGCTGGTAACGATTGCAAACTTGCTAAGAAAATAACCATTGTGCCCCCAACAGCTGTTAGCTGCATTAGCACCATCGAAGGAATTACCGTTTTAGTATCCGTAAACCAACCCGGACCATCAATTCCAAATAAATCACTCAGCAAGCCGTTTACAATTCCAAAATCAGGGTTCAATAACCATGACCATAGAAATGCTACGGAAACGCCCGATATAATAGAAGGCGCATAGAACATCGTCCTAAAAAAAGCCTGTCCCCTTACCTTTTGATTAAGCAATACTGCTAATGCAAGCCCAATAATAATACTAAAAGGCACTGCAAGAACAACATAATACGCGGTAACCGTAAGTGATTTATAAAATAATTTGTCATTAAATAATTTCGAAAAGTTATCAAGGCCTGTAAATGTTGGTGAATCGATAACATTATAGTTACTAAAACTCAAAGCTAAAGAAGCGATAATTGGACCACCTGTGAAAAAAATAAATCCGATAATCCAAGGGGAAATAAATATCCAAAATGCTCTTTCTTCTTTTCTTGCCTCTGCAGAAAGCTTACGTTTTTTTGGAATTATCACATTTTGATTTGTAGAAATACTTGCTTTTGGTTCCATTTTATAGTCCCTCCGTTTTTTCTTTAAAGGGTGATTCGTAGTCTGGGTCCCTGCTAACACATAATTAATATTGTGTTAGTAGGGGTGCCATACATACGTGGCACCCTCTAATTGTATACTTGGTTAATTATTATTTAATCCAAATCCAATGAACGGAGGTTCTTATCTATTTCCTTCAAGCCCTCGTCTACTGTCTTTTTGCCTTCGTAAACGGCTGTCATTGTTTGATCAATGGTCGTTCCAATAATTGAGAACTTAGTAATCAAGTGATTGTCTGCTTCTTTACCATCAACAAATGCACCATCATTAACTTGTTTGATGTCTTCAACTGACATACCAGTAATTTCAGCCATTTGTTGATACCAATCTTCCATTAAAGTTGCATCTGCCGGAGTAGCTGATGTTGCTTCCATAAATGATTTTGCTGCACCATTTGGATCAGCAAGGAATTTTACGAATTCCCAAGCTTCATCAGGATGTTTACTTTTTGCACTAATATTCCACGGGTCTACGTATAAAGTCGGTATACGTCCTTCTATATAAGGAATTGGTGCAACTCCCCAGTTGAACTCTGCAGGCTTATATGCCCAGAAACCCCAACCACCATTAACGACCATAGCTACTTTTCCAGTCATAAAAGGATCGCCAAGCTGAGAAACAGCATCTAAAGCAGAAGGTGTAGGTGAAACCTTATATTTATTGATTAAATCAGTAAAAAATTGAAGTGCCTCAGCATTTTTAGGATTATCTAGGATTGCTGGTTCTCCCATAACCCCAGTTGTATATGCTTCTGGTTTAAAGAATTCTCCTCCGAATGACCAAGCTTTACGTGCAGGTGAGTTGTTATCAAGTAATCCGTAAATCTTGTCAGCAGCTTTACCGTTATCTTTTGTTAACTTTTGTGCGTATTCAAGAGCCTTATCCCAGTTCCATGATGTATCATTCCAATCAGTCGGTGGATATTCTAATCCTGCTTCATCGAACAAATCTTTGTTATAAAATAGATAACTTCCAATCCCTAACATTGGAATTCCATAAATCTTTCCATCAATCTTATAAATATCCATTAAGTGATCCGGAATTCCCTTAAGCTGTTGAGCATCGTTTTGCACATAAGAGGTTAAATCTAGTAATGCATCCATACCACGATATGTTGCAAATCCAGAGTTAGCCCAGTTGGAAGACCATACATCCGGCACGTTTCCACTAGAAATCATTGTCGTTAAACGTTGGTCTATCTCATCTTGTGGAATCGTTTCCAATTTTACTTTAATATTAGGATTCTTTGCTTCAAAATCCGCGATCGTTTGTTCTTCCCACTTAATCATATTGGCATCTGTTCTTACTAGCCAAGTAATTTCTACTTTTTTACCACCCTTGCCTCCAGCTGAATCTCCACCACATCCAGTCAAAGCAGCCGATATAACTAAAATAAAAATCATCATAAATACCTTGTAGATACTTGACACTTTCTTCAACCCAGTTACCCCCTTTTTAATGTTTCAATGGTTACAACATTTGTATAAATGCGCCAAATGATTATTGTGGAAAACCACCTCCTTAATTATTTCGTCACTACTTTATTCCTAAACAACCATAATTTTATAAGACAAAAATCATAGTTAAGCGATTACATTTCTTAATCAATCAAACATTCAGTCTATTTTTTATAAATACTATCATATGTTTTCCATAATTGGAAGATTATTTTTTTCATTGGGAATTTTTGTAGAAAAATCTCACAAACATTGTCATTTTTTCTCGTTTGTTGACTAAAAAACTTTATGAACAAATAGTTTTTAAGATTAAAAGTCAATAAACAGAGAGACTGTAACCTTAATAATAATTAGTCCTTAAGGAGAAATATGAATTCATTGATGGAATTATGCCATTTTCTAAAGCAGAAAAGCAATGGGCAAAAAGTATTGAGGGAATAAATAGTTGAAAGGTAATGATGAATTTTTCGGAACACTAATAAATTAATATTTGAATTATCGTGGTAATATGGAGGTTAATGAGGAAAAAACGGAATGATATAATATTTATTTCTAAACGATTAATGAGCGGTTTGATCATTTTTATTTCTTAAAGATTTAGAAAAGATACAGAGATTGATGACCTAAATCTCCCCAAACTTTATTAGATTAAAAAGGCACCAATACTGTAATTGGTGACCTTGACCCTCAGCTTTTATTCTTTCAAGGGAACCATTAGCGTGATTGATAACCTTAACACCTATCTTTTTTGTTCTCGAGGGCACAATAGTGTGATTTATTTGATTTTAAATTGTTGATGAGTCCACCCTACAAATTGTTTAAAACATGAGGTAAAAGAACCTATACTTTTATGTCCAACAACTAATATACATTTTAGGGGATCGTGTTCGAGGGTACAATAAAATTTCCTTGCTCGCTTCAATCCTTAACTCAGATATAAAATGGTGTTTTTCCATAGCTTCTTAAAGGATCTTAAAAAATAGACGTACTGTAGCCAAATTTACCAGCTAGCTCTTCTGAAGTGCTTTATTGATCCAAATGGTTTTTCATATATTCAATTTATTTTTCAATAGCATATAACAGTTCCTTATCCATTACTATCACCTAGAGACTATATTTCACAATAACCATACTAATACTCACCTTCAAAAACAGCGTCTGCTCTCAAAATTATACACATTTCCTATTTGCTTCTGTGACAAATAGATAAAGTATTTACCTTTTTCAATAGTAACCATTTATTATTTCGGGTATTATAAAAGTATACAGAAGCATATTTTAAAAACAGACCGCTGGTGCTGGAAACCACGGTTACGTTGAAGCACTACGCGGTCCATACAATAGAAGGTTCCCTCCATGGGCAATCGGCTATTAGCAGGATATCAACCCACCCCTTATGCTTGGAGGCTCAAGGGTGGGTTACTTTTTTGGTCCAGTTTGTAGCATTGCCACGAGTAAGCCTGCAAAGGTACACGCAAAAATCAACGCTTCAAAGACCGACACAAGCACTCCCCCTTTCTATAGAGGTATGCTGACCACCCTTGAGAAACCAATTCTATTGATTTTTTAATTATATCACTATTCTGATAACATGTCTGGAGTTTTCTTCCAAATAGGATGATTGACTTATGTAAAATTTTTTACCTGGGTCTTCAATACTGTAGACCGGGTATTATTTTTCCTTGCAATCTAAACATCTTTGCCTTAATTGGTATAGGATAAGCTATTTTTGAATGATAAAAGCCAGTTATTCCTTATTTTCAAGGAATTAACTGGCTTTTTTACGATAAGAATATATGAGATTTCAAAGATTGCAATTTTACTGCAGTGTAATCTAGCTAAAATATTAATAAGACAAAATAACATACGACATATTAGTACTGGATGAGTTTCACAGTATTATTTTTGAAAAAAGATCAAAATAAAAACCACCAAATATGTATTTGGTGGAGACGGCGAGAGTCGAACTCGCGTCCAGAAACATCGCCACTTAAGCGTCTACGAGTGTAGTCAATATATTATTGTTTCGCGTCTTCTTTCGCCTATCGACGGGCATCCGAAGCGCTAGCCTGATTGGTCTCTTCCATGGTCCTCAGGCGGAGGACTTCCGGCGTAGCCCACTTAGAGTGAGTCCCTTACCCTACCACATGGGCGATGGAGGGAGGAACCGCTTCGACTGTTATTAAGCAGCGAATGCGAAGTTGTTGTTTTCTTTGCCAGTTATTATTGGCTTTGACGTTTTTACGAGGACGATCCCCTCGACTCGCAACCCAAGCTCGAACTATCCCTGTCGAATCCGTAACGTCCCCATGATAAGAAGATGTTTTTAGGTACTATTAGTAACCATGATCAAAACATCTGAGGTGTTACATAAATTATTATAACATTTGTTCGTAAAAATTCAAGGTTTACTGCTTGGTTTTACAATAAGTACCAACTAGAAAAAGTTTATTTTTCTGTACTTTCTTCCGAGTTTTGAACTGTATTTTCAACCGAACCTTCAAGTTTTTCAACTAATGATTTCATTTTTAAAAATATCCGATAATATCCATAAAAAGATAAATAAGCTATGATTGAACCTATGCAAAATGGAATGAGGACTGGTATATATTTGATTAACATAAAAACTAGCATTCCACTTAATAATGCTATACCAATAGTATAATGAGGATTTCCAATAGCCAGCAAAATCGATTTTACAAGTGAATCCTTTAATTTAACTTGAAAATGAACAGTATCTGAAAAGAAATGAACAGTAATAGTAAACAGGAATATTGTAATAGCTACGTAAAAATAAAATGATACTGAACCCATTTTTACACCAGAAGTTAAAAAGTTGTAAAGCCATGCAGACCATATTGGTACAATAATAAGGCCTCCAAGCAAGCTCCTTACATAGTTTTCTTTATAATATTTCCAATAAGAAGCGATAAGTGTCATGGATTTTTTTTCTAGTATCCAATCTCTAACAACTCCAAACATTGCTGTTGTTGCAGGAAAAAAGAAAAATGGTGTTAAAATGGCTAATGTGATAACAATTAATTGAAGTTTTTCAAAAGAATCTGCATAAAGCAAAGTCAGTACAAAATAGACGATTGGTAAATTAAAAAGCAACCATAGAATATTAGTTAGCGAAAATTTCATAATCCATTCAGAAACTGCAAGAAGTATCCTTGAAAAGCCTGTGTATCCCATGATGTCCCCCTCGAAACAATCTTTCTTGTTTAGAATAACATAAGGGCCTGACCTCGGCACGTATATAGAGTGTCAAATATATGACACTCTATACAGCACGAAGTGGCCCTTTTGTATATGGCTAATTAGTTACCAGCCATTTTCGCTTTGTTTTCTTGCCATTTTTTTGTTTTAAATTCTAATAATTTCTCATATCCTACAGATTTAGCATCTTTTTCTGCTTGATCAAGGATTTTAATGACTTCTTCGTCGCTCTTCGCGTGTACTGATTTCGCACGAGCTTCGTCATAAATATCGTTAACTCGCTGTTCAATTATACCTTCTTCAGAATCTGGCATTGGAGAAAGGTTAACGTATTCAGTTGTATTATATTGTGTTTTCCAAGTAATTTGAGATTGATATCTTGTAGCCCAGTTTTGTTGTTCTTCTGGTAATGTCATCTCGAATGCAGTTTTGGATTTGTCAATATATACAGTGTTTCCAGCCCATTGAAGTGGATCTGTTGCTTGCATTAATTTATCGCGTTCTGTAGCATCTGTAACAAACTTCTCGGTGAATACAGGAGCTTCTGCTATTCCATCAACAGCATGAGTTCCTTCCCAATATAAACCTTCTGGTCCCCAGAATATATGACGTTGACCTTCAGGTCCAGTATACCAGTCTAAGAATGCAAAGATAGCTTCAGGATTTTTTGCTGCTTTCGTGATAACACTTACGTTCCATCCTAGCTGTGACCAGCTTCCTGTCCAAATTTTATTTTTATCTAAGCCTTCTTTATGGAACGGCCAAACCATGAATAGCCCCGCATCTGGATCTTGATCTTTTAATAATGAGTGGGCTAAGTTAGAATTAACTGTTGGACTGCTTCCTGCATAAACTGCAAATTTACCAGTCATTACTTTTTCCTTAACCTGGTCAGCTGTTTGTGTTAAAGCATCTTGTGAGATAAGTTTTTCACGGAAAAGCTTGCTGACATATAGCATAGATTCTCTATAAACAGGATCTGCAAAGATAGAAGTTAGCTTATCACCTTGTGGAACCGCACGCATTCCTACAAATGCTGTCGTATGATCTTCACCAAAAGCGGAGTAAAGGATATCAAGTCCGTCTCCTTGGCCAGGCTCATAAGGAATAATATCAGGATATTTTTCTTTTACTTGTTTTAAGAAAGCATAAAGATCTTCTGTTGTTTCTAATTTTGGAGAACCTAATTCTTTATATATTTTATCGTTTACAACATAACCTGAGTTACCGTTTGGTTGAGTTGTATACCAGTTTGGAAACTGATAAATATGTCCATCCTCAGAACGAAGCATATTAAGTGTTGATTCGCCAGCCCATTCTTTAAGATTTGGATATTTTTCGATGTATTCATCAAGTGGAACAAGCATTCCAGCCTCACGAAGTTTTTCTACATCTGGACCACGATCCATCCAGATAACATCTGGCAGTTCATTACTAACAATCATCGTATTGAACTTTTGGGCTGCGTTACCACCAGAGGAAACGGACTTTACGTTAACTTTTTTGTTTTCTTTAATCCATTTTGAAGCAGCATCCTCACCCCAATTTGGCATTGTGTACCAGTCGTAATGACCGTACATTGTGTATTCTAGCTCGTCCTCACCTAATACGAATCCTTCACTCTTACCACCTGAATTTTTTGATCCGTCACCGGTATTGCCTTTGTTATCACCGGCACTATCTTTTGAGCAACCGGATAATACACTAAAAGCCATAAGTAGAGCGACTAGAGATAAAGTTAAAAACTTCATCTTGTTTCTCATTCATTTTTCCCCCTAATTATACTTTATATATATTTAAAGCTTGCGCCTTAAACCAATCTAAGCATGGATAAATGCGGTTGCAACTATCCATAAAATTAAAACGCTTACCTTTCACAAAAAAATATATATGGTGTTATTATTACAAAAATAAAAAAACCTTCATGAAACCCTTTTCATCATATTGTTATAATCATTTTAAACTTGGTGTAACAAATAGTCAATAAATACTTAAGAGAATTGTAGAATATTGTTGAAACAAACTAAAAAAGCCACTTCAGAAACATAGAGTGTCAATTTAATAACACTCTATGTCTGATGTGGCATTTTATTATTTATTAGTTACCAGCCATTCTATCTTTGTTTGCTTGCCATTTTTTCGTTTTGAATTCTAGCATTTTACTATATCCGACTGCTTGAGCATCTTTTTCTGCTTGGTCCAGAATTTTTAGCACTTCTTCTTCACTCTTCGCATGAAGGGCTTTCGCTCTTGCTTCGTCATAGATATCGTTGACACGTTGCTCTGCTAAACCTTCTTCTGATTCAGGAAGCGGAGAAAGGTTAGAGAACTCTGTACCATTTGCT
>NZ_JALIRM010000013.1 GCF_022900255.1 Lederbergia wuyishanensis | reverse complement strand
ATGTTTTTCAGCCAATCTTTTATAGCCAAGCGTCCCTCTGAGGTATTCATTCACTACCATCGCCTTAAAGTTATCCGCATATTTAACCATAATAAAACACCCCAAAAGTTAGATTTTGAATCTAACTTCTGGGGTGCACTTCATCCTTGGGTACATTTATTTATACGCATCACGACGCTTTGGCCATAACTTTATTTGCTTTAGCTTTTCGTGTTTTTATATTCACAATCAATACACCAGAAATCGCTACGATTCCCCCGATAAGTGAGAGAATAGATGGGAATTCCTGCAACCACATCCAGGCAACAAGTATAGCAATAGCTGGTTCAAGATATAAGACGCTAGTAATAGAACTAGCTTTACTTAGCGATAGTGCTATTGCCCACATTACATAAGCGATGGCGCCTGGAAAAACCCCGACATATATAGCAGTGAGACTGGCTTCCAATGTGGCATGCTGAATCGTTTGGAAAAAGCCTGGAGCGAAGATCAAAAACGGAATCGTGCCCGCCCATGTAAAATAAGCTGTCAATTCTATTGGTTTATAGCGGGTTAAAAACGGCTTTTGGAAAACAAAAAATACGGAAGTGGCAAAAGCAGAAATTAGCACAAAAAAAGCTCCTTCGGAAATGGTGAAGGAAGATCCCGCCGTTCCTAACGTTATTAAAATGATTCCAATAAAACCAATACTTAAACCTAACCAACCGAATAAACCTAAGCGTTCTTTTAAAACAATCGCTGCAATAATAGCGGTAAAAATTGGGGCAGAACCAACGAGCATCCCTGCTGTACCCGCAGAAATCGTTTGTTCGCCAAATGTAACGCCAATATGATAAACACTGATGCCAATCCATCCTAATATAAGAATTTTTAACAAATCCTTTTTTTGAGGCAACCGGAATTTAACACCTGGCCATAAGGCATAAACAATAAATAACGCAGATGCCACAAAATAACGTACAAGAACTAAATGCCCGGGAGAATAACCACCATTCAAGCTAACACGAATACCTGCAAAAGTGGATCCCCAAATTATAACTGTAAAAAGTGCCATTAATAGAGCTTTTGCGTTCAATTATTTTTTCCTCCTACTAACAATCAAAAAGTACATTTGTATATTATAGCTCTATAAGATTAGTAATGAAAAGAAACAAATATTGTAATTAAAAATATGGAATTAAAAAAACTAGAAATGAAGGAAAAAAGAGGAGATGGTAGAATTATATAAAAATCAATCACTCGGACAGCAACAGAAGGGTATGGGATAATGAAAGAATTATTATTAAATAGAAAATTTGTGTTTTTGTGGTTAGCTCAAGCAGCGTCTGGACTAGGCAGTACATTTGCTACCTTTGCATTATCGTGGCTCGTATATGAAATGACGGGCTCGAAGATGGCGATGGGAAGTATATGGGTATCATTTATGCTTCCGAATATTTTGATTCAGCTTTTTTCAGGTCCTTACTTAGATCGATGGGATCGTAAAAAAGTAATGATGTTTTCAGAGTGGTCCCGAGCAGCTGCTTTCCTTGTATTAGTTATGTTAATTTCTTTCAATCAATTAGAAGCATGGCATTTATTTGCTGTATCTGTAGCGGTAGGACTTGCTCAGCCAATCTTTTATCCTGCAATCATGGCTTATGTTGCGGATATCTTACCTAAAGAAAAGTTATTGAAAGGCAACTCCATTCTTGAAGGAACAGGGCAGGTGATGATGCTTTTAGGACCAACATTCGGTGGAGTACTAATAGCAGCTTTTGGAACAGAACCTGTTTTATATATCCTTATTATTTCTCTAGGAGTTTCTGGTGTGCTATTAATGATGAACCCAAGCTCGAAGAAAAAACAATTAAGAAAAAGAGAAAGTTGGTTTACCCAGTTTAAAGAAGGGCTCCAATTTTATCGTGTATACCCTGTATTGTTTTGGGTAGGAATGATGATGATGATGATTAACTTTAGTTCCGGCGCTGCGCAACCTATGTTTCTGCCATTTATTACGGATGAATTGCATGGCACTGCTTTTAAATATGGTCTATTTACTTCCGCCTTTTCGTTCGGTATGGTTGGGGGCACTATCCTTACTGGTACTCTAAAGGAACCAAGAAATAGAAAAAGGGTCATGCTAGGTTCATTGTTTATTTCTGGGGTATTATTTTTAGGGTTAGCTTGGACTCCGTTTTATTGGCTAGCTCTTGTTATTTCTTTTGGGCAAGGTTTATTTGCAATAATTTTTAATATAAATAATACGACGTTATATCAGCAAAGGGTTCCGGAACACTTGCGTGGCAGGGTGTTTTCTGTAAGGATTTTGTTGGCTCAAGCTGGAATTCCGTTCGGAGCAGCATTAGGGGGTCTCTTTGCAGAGGTATTTTCTATTCCTATTTTATTTACCGTTTTAGGATGCCTTATAGCCTGCACTACCATCGTTTGTTGGTTCAACCCTATTTTTGAAAGGCTAAATGAAAAAGAAACAGTTTATATAGATGTGAAAAAATCACCACACATTGAATAGTTCGTGTGGTGATATTTAATTTAAGACTCGTATTTGATTGTTTGTATTGTTCCATCCTCATTATATTTTAGCTCCGTGAACTTTACACTACGCTTATGATTTACACCGCCAGATAAAGAAGCGTCATGATAAAATAAATACCATTTGCCTTTAAATTCTACTATAGAATGATGCGTTGTCCATCCTAGAACTGGAGTTAGAATCGTACCTTTATAAACAAATGGTCCTTGTGGATTTTTACTCATCGCATAGGCGAGAAGATGGGTAGTTCCTGTCGAATAGGAAAGATAATAATACCCATTGTATTTATGAACCCAGGGACCTTCAAAAAATCTTCTTTCCTCATCACCAGCCAAGATAGGATTTCCTTCTTCATCGATAATGGAGATTTCTTGAGGCTTCCCTTTGAAAGAAAGCATGTCATCGTTCAATTCAGCAAACATGGGACCTAATGCAGGTTCCGTAGCATCAGGACCTTTTCCATTAGGATCATAGCTTCCTGTACGCCATTTTTCCAATTGCCCACCCCAAAGACCGCCAAAATACATATATGCTCGATTATCAGCGTCAACCAATACGGCAGGGTCCATGCTGAAACTACCTTGTATGTAATTTTCTTGCGGAGTAAAAGGTCCTGCCGGGTTTGGGCTAGTAGCTACTCCAATTCGGAAAATTTCATCATGATCTTTCGCTGGGAAATATAGGTAGTATGTATTGTTTTTATAAGCAGCATCCGGCGCCCACATTTGTTTTTTTGCCCAAGGTACATCTTTTACATTAAGTACCTCACCGTGGTCCACACATGGAGAAGCGAAATCATCTAAAGATAGTACATGATAATCCTCCATCGCATATTGATCGCCATTATCATTAGATGGTCCATCATGGTCTAAGTCATGGGAAGGATAAATATAAATTTTCCCTTCAAAAATATGGGCAGAAGGGTCAGCAGTGTAAATATGCTCGACTAACGGTTCGTTCTGTTTAACTTTTTTCATTTTCTATTCACCTCTATTAATCTTAAATTCTACTAAGAAATATTAAGTACGCTTATTTAATACCAATTATTGTAAAATAAATTCTTAATCTATATTTTTGAAAGATAGTCATTTATAAATGACCTACAAGAAAATGAACTTTAATAATAGTAACTTTTCATCTATTCCTCCCATTCATGAAATAATAGAAATAAAAACTTTGTATAACGACTAGACAAACTGTGTTTTTGTTATTATAATATGAAAAAAAGCAAAAGACAACGCTTACAAAAATTCGTGTAAAAAAAATCCTATTCATAAAACGCCTTCCAAGCAACTTTACCAATATCTACATAATGAATTATCTACCCAGATTTAAGCGTATATTCAAGTGTTTGATCCATGAGTATCACAAGATTGAAAAAGAAGAAATATAATTAGGTGAACAAATTGGCGAAAATGCTCTACTAAAAACCCCGACCCTACCGTGAAAAGAGTTCCTGAGAAATTTTACTTCGTTCTTTGCCTTTAAATGATTAGCAAAATAAGTAGATGCTAATTTTATAGTTTTATATGTAATTCTAAATGGATAAGACCACTTAACGGAAACGCTTCTCACTCTGATGTTTTAAGAAAACGCTAATATCAATAATTGGAGAGTTCCTACTGTCTAAAATTGTCGACTAGTATACCATATTTCTCTATTTTCTAAGCTCGGCAATTATTAAAAATCAAAACTCAAGTTAGATTTTCCAAGGATACATCCTTGATTATCAAATATCAATTTTAAGAGGGGGAAAATGCGTTGAAGATGAGAAGAAGATTTTTTTTAACCATGCTTTTAAGTTTGATGATGATTCTAAGCTCAGCTTGTTCATCAGAAACAGGTAGTAAAGATGCAGGTGGCAAAAAGTCTGGAAAAAAAGAGATTACGGTTTGGAGCTTTACAAATGAAGGTGAGTATGCTGTAAAAAAGTACATGGAAAAAAATCCTGATGTAAAAGTAAATTTTCAGCATATTCCAGGTGATCAATATCAAACTAAATTACGTTCCGCTTTACAAACGGGTGTCAATGCTCCTGATGTGTTTGCAACTGAGTATGGCTTTGTGAGAAAGTTTATTGATTTTCCGTCTCTAGAGAATCTATCTGACGTGTCTTATAATGCTGATGATTTAATTGGACAGCAATATGAATATGTACAGGCAATTGAAACAGATTCCGAAGGGCAGATAAAAGCTCTTGGTTATCAAGGAACACCGGGGGGATTCTATTATCGCAGAGATTTAGCAAAACAATATTTAGGAACAGACGACCCTGCAGAAGTCAGTGAATTAATTTCTTCTTGGGATAAGATATTTGAGATAGGGAAGCGTGTTTACGATGAAAGTGGAGGCAAGGTTCATGCCTTATCGAATTGGAATGCTATTGGTTCAGTTCAATCAGGAAATGTAACTTCAGCTTGGGTTGAAGACGGCAAATTAGTGATAGATCCAGATAGAATGAAAGTGTTAGATTTGGCTATTCAAGCAAAAGAAATGAATGTATTGGCTATGTTAGAAAACTGGAGTGCAGGAATGTGGGCAGCAATGCAATCCGGGGATGTTATGTTTTTCCCAGGCCCAACATGGTATTTAAATTTTGTCATTAAAGAAAATGCACCAGAAACAAGTGGGAATTGGGGAATAGCACACGGACCAGGATCCTTTAGTGGAGGGGGAACATTCTACTCTATATATTCGAAAAGCGAAAATAAAGAACTAGCTTGGGATTTTATCAAATTCTATTCATTTGATCATGAGTTTTTGGAGCAACTGGCGAAAGAGCAATCCTATTTTACAAGTAATAGAGAAGTTAATGCTAAACTTGCACCTGAGTTGACGGATGAATTCTTGGCAGGTCAAAAGTATTTTGAGTTTTTCAATATTGAAGGTGAAAAGGTCCACCCTGTTTTAAGAAGTGAGTTTGATGGAGATATTGATACGATATTTAGTAATAATATGGAGTCCTTTGTAAAAGGTAACATCAAAACGAAAGAAGAATTTCTTGAAAAGTTTAAAGCTGAAGTTAAGCACGATTTTCCAGATATAGTAGTAGATTAACAGAATGGCCCGGTTTCTCGCCGGGCCTAGTATTAAAAATTGAAAGTTTTTGGAGGAAACGATAATGTTTTCGAATAGCATTAAAAAAGATAATTATGGATATTTATTTATTGCTCCATTCTTTATTATTTTTTGCATTTTTGGTCTGTATCCAATCCTCTATTCCTTGTATTTGAGTTTTACGAATTGGGATGGATTAAATGATCCCGCATTTGTAGGGTTTGCCAATTATTTAAGAGCATTTACAGATCCAGTATTTTTTAAATCATTGTTCAATACTTTTTTTATTTGGATTATATCCGTTATTCCTCAGTTAACGGTCAGTTTAGTGTTAGCGGTTATTCTAACTGAAAAATATTTAAAGGGAAAAGAGTTTTTCCGTGCCGTATACTTTTTCCCTAATATAGTAACTGCAGCATCGTTAGGACTACTTGTTAGTTTAATGTTTGATTGGAAAACTGGAAGCGTCAATCAGATGTTATTAAGTTTAGGGATATTCGATGATCCATACGATTGGAAAAATAATCCTTTTATAATGAGGTTGATTGTATCCACTATTCTCTTTTTTCAATATTTTGGTTACTCCATGTTAATCTATATTGCTGGTCTCCAAGGCATTTCTCATGAATATTCTGAAGCTGCCCAAATCGATGGTGCAAGTAAAGTTCAAGTTTTTTTCAAAATAACAATTCCGCTATTACGACCTATTATTCTCTTCCAAGTTATTACCTCATTAATAGGAGGAGTACAAATTTTTGACCAACCATACATGTTAACACAAGGTTCGGGTGCACCAGATAATTCAACTCTTACAAGTATTATGTATCTGTATCGAACAGCTTTTGAACAAAATAATTTTGGCTATGGTGCGACATTAGCTTTTTGTTTGTTTTTTGTTATAGGAACCTTATCTATTATTTCCTTTTTGGTTTCCAATCGTCGTAACAGAGCATAGGGAGGGCAGAACATGGAACTTGCTAATTCACAGACTAAAACTGGACAAATTATTAGTCCAGAAAGAAAAAGAACGAAAAGAAATCTTTTTTTTCTCTATATAATTCTAACAATATTGGCTATTTTTTGTTTTTTTCCATTTTATTTAATGCTTATGTATTCTACTCATTCCAATGCTGAAATTGCTGCTTCCTTTGTCTATTTACCAGGTGACGATCTTGTTTCGAATTTTACAAGGATGATTGAAAAGGTGAATATAGGGAGAGGTTTTTTAAACAGCATAATCATTGCGGGTGGTTCTACCGTATTAACTCTATATTTTGGTGGATTAACGGCATATGGATTTTCTAAATATAAATTCCGTTACAACAAGCAACTCTTTTATTTTATGTTAGCAACCATGATGATTCCTGGACAGTTAGCATTAATTGGTAGTTACAAATGGTTAGGAATGTTGAACTTACTGGATACGCATGCCGCTATTATCTTACCTGCTGCCGCAAATACATTTGCAGTATTTTTTATTAAACAATTTATTGATGGCAGTATTCCTGATGAAATTATTGAATCTGCACGAATTGACGGTGCCGGAGAATGGAGGATTTTTAATAGAATTATTTTACCGATGCTAGCCCCGGCCCTTTCTGCTATTGGTATTTTTACATTCATTGGATCTTGGAATAACTTTATCAGTCCACTAGTATTGTTGTTTTCTGAAGAAAAATATCCTCTCCCAGTCGTTGTTGCTATGATTCAAGGGTATTACAGCACGGATTTTGGTTTGCTTTATTTGGGAGTAGCGATCTCTGTATTGCCTATTATTATCGTCTTTTCGATTTTCTCAAAACGTATCATGGGAAGTGTTGCAATCGGTTCTGTAAAAGGATAATAGATTTTAATAAAAATATGGAGTGGTTTTAATGAAACGAGTGAAATTGGGGATTATTGGTTGCGGTAATATTAGTAGCATATACTGTCAGGCAGGTACCAAATTCAACAATGTAGAGGTCGTTGCTTGTGCGGATATTGACCTTGAGCGTGCCAAAGCACGTGCAAAAGAGTTTAATATTCCAAAAGCATGTACAGTGGAAGAGTTACTTGCAGATCCAGAAATTGAAATTGTTATTAATTTGACCATTCCAAAGGCGCATGCGGAGGTGTGTATTGCAGCACTTGAAGCAGGTAAGCATGTATATGTTGAAAAACCTTTGGCCGTAACACGAGAAGATGGACAAAAAATATTAACTCTTGCAATAGAAAAAGGTTTATTGGTTGGCGGAGCTCCTGACACTTTTCTTGGAGGTGGGATTCAAACAGTACGGAGATTAATTGACGAAGGGGAAATTGGAGAAATTGTAGGTGCAACAGCATTTATGATGAGCCCTGGTCATGAAATTTGGCATCCTGATCCTGAATTTTATTATCAAGTTGGTGGTGGACCAATGTTTGATATGGGACCTTACTACATAACGGCATTAATCAATCTAATCGGTCCGATTCGAAAAGTTACTGGCTTTACAAGAATTAGTTTTCCTGAAAGAACGATAACGAGTCAACCAAAATACGGGCAAAAAATCCAAGTGGAAGTCCCTACCCACGTTGCTGGTGTGCTTGAATTTGAAGGTGGTCCTATCGCAACCATTATTACAAGCTTTGATGTTTATGGTTCCAAACTTCCTAACATTGAAATATACGGGTCAAAGGGAACAATCGTTGTACCCGATCCAAATACTTTCGGAGGTCCGGTGTATCTATTTAAACGGAATGAGGATGATCCTCTATCTATTTATAAAAATGGAATTCAATGGGAGGAGATTCCGTTAACACATGGATATACCGATAACAGCCGTGGAATTGGTGTGGCGGATATGGCGGAAGCACTTAGGAGCGGAAGAGCACATCGCGCTAATGGTGATCTAGCTTTTCATGTGTTAGACGTGATGCATGCAATCCATGATACATCTAATAGAGGTGCCCACTATGAGCTTTCCAGTACATGTGAGAAACTGGAAGCGTTACCAGTAGACTTTTTGGAATTCAGTCATCAGTGATGAATCTGTAATGCAACATTTTAATATAAAAATAAAAACATACAGGAAAGACTCAACACTTCGTAAGGCTTTAGGAGTGTTGAGTTTTTGTGTGCCATTATATCCAACTATCAGTGATATTAGCCCTATAAAAAATCACTACCAAAAGACTATCGAAATTTACAGTATCTAAACGTTACAAAAATACCTTTTTAATAATCCTCCTTTACTATTTTAAGTGAAGTAGATTCTACTAAACTTTTTAGGAGGTCTTTTAAATGAATAAGAAAAAGGTTATTGTTCCATTGTTAAGTGCAGCCATTTTATTTCCAACTGCTGCAAATGTGTTTGCCAAACCGTATGATCCTATTTCATCAGTGAAGTCAGTGGAATTTGTTGGCATGGAAGCACCGGATACAAATGAGGAGCGTTCTAAAATGTATAGTGAAGCGTCAATAACGGTTACGTTGAATGATGGTTCTCAAAAAACATTACCTTTAGAATATAAAGCTTTGGCACGTCCTGGAGAAAAAATAAATGGCAAGGTAGTAGGCGCTGCATATGATGTGAACGGCAATATCATTAAAGATAAAAAGGGCAATCCTATCTTTTCAACGGCCCCTGATATGAATACTTTGCTTAGTGTAAATGGAAAAAGCGGAAAATTATATATGATCAATCATTTTGAAAGTATGCCAAATAATGAGATTGGAAATATGCCGAAAGTAGTTTATTTAAATACAGTTATTCAAGATAAGAAAACAGGAGAGCTAAAAATTACGGACATCGAACCTGTGGATTTTTCAGCTGATGGCGGAATTTGGACACCTTGTGCTGGAACGTTATCGCCTTGGAATACTCACTTAGGCAGTGAAGAATACGAACCAAACGCCAGAATTCATGAAGCAAATCCCGAAAAATCTTCGGTGACAGAATTTGCTCGAAACTATTATCAAGACTCCTCTGTGGTTGGAAATCCTTATCTTTATGGCTATACGACAGAAATAACCGTTCATCCAAATGGAAAAGCCAAAGCGGTCAAACACTATAGCATGGGTCGTTTATCGTTTGAAAACGTAACGGTCGCGCCTGATCAACGTACAGTTTATTATGGAGACGACGGCAGTTATACAATGTCCTTTATGTACATTGCTGACAAGGAAAAAGACTTATCTGCAGGTACACTATATGCTGCAAAATGGAACCAAACAAGTGATCAAAACGGTGGTGCAGCGGATATCGAGTGGATAAAATTAGGACATGCCAATGATCGTGAAATAAAAGAGCTCGCAACAACCGTTTCATTTAGTGATATTTTTGAAGTGACTAATGATGCTGCATATGCTAAAGCAAACGGCTTTACAAGAATAAAAGCGGCTGGAAATGATGAATGGCTAAAAGTGAAACCTGGTATGGAAAAGGCTGCAGCATTTTTAGAATCACGAAGATACGGAGCAATCATGGGAGCTACGGCTGAGTTTAACAAAATGGAAACTCTCACATTCAATAAAGCGGATAAAAAAATCTACATGGCCATGTCTTATATTGAAAAAGGTATGACTAAAAATCCGAATGATCCTGTTGATGATATTCAACTACCAAAACTTAGCGCGGGCGCCATCTATGAAATGAACTTATCGTCTGGGCAAGAGGATCGTAATGGAAACGCAATTGATAGTGATTATGTTGTAACGGATATGTCTGCATTATTACTTGGTGAGGATTTAGGGGGAAAAGATGCAGATGGAAATACCGCTAATCCTGATAAAATAGCAAATCCAGACAATATTGTTTTCTCTGAAAAACTAAGGACCCTATTTATTGCCGAAGATAGTAATATGCATACGAATAACTTTGGCTGGGCTTATCACGTGGATACAAAGAAGCTTTCCCGTATTGTTTCTGCGCCAGATGGAGGGGAAGTTACAGGACTTCAAGCTATCGATGAGTTAAATGGCCATTCTTATCTCATGGTTGGTTCGCAAAACCCAGGCAATATTGGTTATTTTAATTTACCTTCTGTTGACGGAAAGTAATTACAACCTGCAAAATAAAAGCTCAACTCTGCGTAAAACTTTGCAGCGTTGAGCTTTTTACATTACTTCGTATAGTTATCAAAATACCCTTGTATAAACACGATTGGTGTACCTTTATCTCCACTTCCAGAAGTAAGATCTGATAGTGAACCAATTAAATCAGTCAGTTTTCTAGGTGTTGTCCCTTGGGCTTCCATTGCACCAACAAGGTCATCACCTTTGTTGTTGATATAATCGGCGATTGCCTTTTTAAGCTCCTCGCCCTTTAAGTCGGAAAAGTTGTTGTCAGCAAGGTATTTTAGCTTTATTTCATTAGGAGTTCCTTCGAGACCTGATGTATAAGCAGGGGACACTACTGGATCAGCAAGCTCCCAAATTTTACCGACAGGGTCTTTAAAAGCTCCATCGCCATAAATCATGACTTCGACGTTTTTACCTGTTTTTTCTTTAAGCACCTGTTGAATTTTGTCAACGACAGGCTGGCAGTTGCGTGGGAATAGTTTTATGCTTTCTTCTGTTGATTTATTGGAACCTAATAAGCCATAAGCTTCATTAAATCCACTGCCATCTACAGATTCGGATAAAATATTATCCAAGCTGTAAATTTTCTCTCCGCCGTTTGCCTTTAAGATTCTTTTCGTTCTAAATCTTGTATGAATATCACAAGTAAGTACATTTTTAGTATATTCTAGAATAGTTTTTGGATTGTTTGAGAAGATTACTTCGCATTCAACACCGTATTCTTCAACTAATGATTTGTAATACTCGATATAATCTACGCCAGTGAAAGGATGCTTATTGGATCCGAATAGGTCACGGAATTTTTTTTCTGTTAATACATCAGTCCAAGGATTTACTCCTTTTTCGTCTAACGTATCGATGTCAACTAAGTGATTTCCAACTTCATCAGACGGGTAGCTAAGCATTAATACGATTTTTTTAGCACCTTTAGCAATACCACGAAGGCAAGTTGCAAAGCGGTTGCGGCTTAAAATTGGGAAGATGACTCCTAAGGTATCGTCCCCAAATTTTGAATGAACGTCTTTAGCAATTTGATCGATCGTCGCGTAGTTGCCTTGTGCGCGTGCAACGATAGATTCTGTTACAGACACGATATCTTTATCATTAATGGTCAAGCCTTCAACTTCTACAGCTTTTAACACGCTATCTACAACGATTTCTTCGATGTTATCCCCTTTATTGATAATCGGGCAACGAAGGCCTCTCGCAACAGTTCCGACTACTCTCTCCAAATTGATCGCTCCTTCTAACTAATAACGTTAATGTAAGTTAACTACTCTTGTAATATACAGCAGTTTAGTGGTATAAGTAAAATGAATATATCAAATAGTGGGTATAAGGTGTGGTTATATGGCGAGTAAATTAGATTTGTATAAAATTTTTTGTGTTGTTGGTAAGAGAAAAAGCTTTTCGCAAGCGGCAAAAGAGCTTTATATGACGCAGCCTGCTGTTAGTCAGGCAATCATGCAGTTAGAAAGAGAACTGGATACTCGTCTTTTTAATCGAACACCAAAAGGCGTCTCTTTAACGGACGAGGGCACCATTTTATTCGAATATGCCAATTCAGCCATTAATTTGATTGAGGCAGGAGAAGAAAAGCTTTTAGAATTTAAAAATTTAACGGCAGGCGAGTTAAAAATAGGTGTAGGTGATACGATTTCACGTCATTTTTTACTTCCTTACCTAGAAGCTTTCCATAATCACTACCCAAATATAAAATTTAAAATGGTGAACGGCACAACTACTGAAATATGCACTTTACTTAAATCAGGTGAGGTCGACATTGGGGTTTGTAATTTTCCTCTAGAAGATCCTGCATTGGAGCTTAAACCTTGCATTGATATCCATGACATATTTGTTTGCGGAGAGAAGTTTAAATATTTACTATCTAAACCATTAAGCTTAGAGGAATTAGTAAAATTGCCATTAATCATGCTTGAACCGAAATCAAATTCCAGAATGTATGTCGAGGATTATTTGATTTCAAAAGGAATCAAAATGTCTCCCGAATTTGAGCTCGGCTCGCATGATTTATTACTGGAGTTTGCAAAGATTAACCTAGGAATTGCATGTGTTACGAAAGAATTTTCCTTAAAAGATTTAGAAGAACGAAACGTATGGAAAATTCCCGTCATAGAAGAAATCCCAAGTAGGAGCATCGGTGTTTGTTATTTAAAAAGTGTTCCACTTTCTCCGGCATCCAATAAATTTGTAAAGATCATAGAAAATAAATAAGTTTCTATATGATCTATTTAGTAACATGATCACGACTTGATTGCAGCTAATGTTTTTTCCATATATTCTTCCAGATGATCTGCAGGATTAAGCACTGTATATCCATGACATACTTCAACTTTTTTGGGTTTTAAGTACTTT
This sequence comes from Lederbergia wuyishanensis, assembly GCF_022900255.1. Taxonomy (GTDB): domain Bacteria; phylum Bacillota; class Bacilli; order Bacillales; family Bacillaceae_C; genus Lederbergia; species Lederbergia wuyishanensis. The sequence goes on along the minus strand of NZ_JALIRM010000013.1, from coordinate 192,932 downwards.
ATGATGGCGCTGCTCTTGACAGCTTCATTCATATCTGGTGTAAAAATAGACATTGGGCGATGTAGTTTGCCTTTCTTAGATGTAAAGAGGTCGCCAGCTAATAACACTTGGTCTTTTTCATGGAAATAGGCGACATGCCCCGGAGAGTGACCAGGTGTATGATAAGGAGTCAATCCACCAATTGTCATTAAGTTACCTGCTATATCTTCTGGGAGTGGTTGAATAATCTCTTTTGCTACGTTTTGCTCTGGTTTCTTTCTTTTAGGGTAAGCAAGTTCGCCAGTCATGTAGGGAATTTCTATTTGATGTGCAAATACAGGAACCTTATTCTGATTTAAGATAGGCTTTATTGCACCAATATGATCCTGATGTCCGTGGGTGAGTAAAATTCTTGTTAGTGACCCCATGTTAAGTTTTTCAATAAAGTTTATGATTCCTTTTGCCATACTAGGAATCCCGGCATCTACTAAGGTAACTTCACCTTTGTCTACAACGACCCAAACATGGACAGGTATCAACATCCATATGTTTAAACTCCAAATATGCTCTGAAACTCTTTTCGCTTTCATTACTCATTCCCCTTTTTTCGAATTTTTTCCTTGAAGCCCAAAATAAGGACTTCTACAGTGAGGTCAAATGTTGGAGTTAATCTTTTCATTAGTTCGGTTATGGGTTCATGAAGATAGGAATACGTACTCAAAATTCCATTCAAATGATAATAATAAATACGAGAAAAGTTTAACAATAATTCATTGTTTGATATGGAGAGACAGTCTTGTAAAACTTGTTTCATCAAAGCGAATGTTTCTAGCCGGAGTTTATTAATCTCTAATAACGCTTCTACTTCATCTACTCTCGTAGATTTGGCGTTGAAAAAAACATCGTACATGCTTCTGTTTTCTAAGCAAAATTGGATGTACTCATGGCTTATTCTTTTTAATTTGTCTTCGGCGGATACAGTGGCCATATGTGCTACGACTTTTAATTGTTCATGCAGTTTTTCTAATGCCGGCATAGATAGCTCTTGAAGTAGCGCTTCTTTATCTTTGAAATAGAGATAAATGGTTGTATGTGAACACCCTGCATCTTTGGCAATTTCTCGGATGGATACAGAGTCAAATCCTTTTTTGGCAAATAATGTTCCGGCTGCTTTTAAAATTTGTTCTTTAGTTTCTTCTGAGCGTTGTTCCTGTCTGCTTTTCATATCGAAAAATCATTCCTTTTAAAATTAACTAACCGCTGGTTATATTGTAACCGGTGGTTAGTTTTGAGTCAATATGCCAATTAAACTTTTTCTTTTTCGAGCAAAAAAATGTAATAATGAAAAAAAGTATTCTTTTGAATAGGAGAGTAGTATATGAATCCATTCGTATTTTCCTGTATTTGCCCACATGGCGGGGAAATCATCCCGGAATTACAGGGTACCAATCCAAAAAGAATGGCAATCACCCGGGAAAGTTTATCGAGGCTAGGAAAAGAAATGGAGGGAGCAAAACCTGATGTCTTAATTGTTTTAACACCACACGGGACTCGAATTAACGGCCAATTTTCAATTTCGGGTTCGGAAAGAATGGTTGGAACAGTTGAAGAAAATGAGGCATCTTTTACAATGGGAAAATTGGTGGACCGTGATTTGGCGCAGAGTATTGCTGAGATTGCAATAGAGGCTGGGATTCCAGTAGGAACTATTAATTTCGGAACTTCGGCGGGTCCGTTTTCCTGCCTACCTCTTGACTGGGGAGCGATTGTTCCACTTCGGTTCATGCCCAATGTTCCAATTGTTGTCATTACTCCATCCAGGGATCTTTCATTTGGAAAACATGTGGAATTTGGTAAAGCCATAAGGGATACAGTTCAAAAATCATCAAAACGAATAGGACTTATTGCAAGTTGCGACTGGTCACATGCACATGATGAAAAAGGACCTTATGGATTTGATCCGGCAGCCAAGAAATTAGATGAAGAAGTTGTAGAACTGATTAAGGACAACCAGCTTGAAAAAATGGCCAACTTTGATGCTGATTTCATTGAAGCGGCTAAGCCAGATGGAATATGGCAAACTCTTATTCTTGCGGGTGCCATTTCGCCTGAAGAAAGACAAGTAGGATATTTATCATATGAAGCACCAACGTATTTTGGATTAATTTGTGCTGCTATACGTTAGAAGTAATTCCTTATAGCCTGATTTAATTTGAAAGTTTTTGCAAACTGGGGTATACTGGCGATAATTACATAAAATGTCCGTCCGGGTGCTTGAGTGAATCAGGCTGAGATAGCAGCTATTGCCGCTGCTGACCGTTAATCTGATCTGGGTAATGCCAGCGTAGAGAATACTGATTAAGTATGATTATTAGGGCCCTTCTCGACCGTCTGCGCATTCAGACGGCTTTTTTGTATAAAAAGAGATAAGGGGTTGGGTAAGGTGAAATTGAAGTTTTCAGATATACTAATTACAGTAATGATAGGAATTGTCTTTGGTATCATTATGAAGTTTTGGGATGATTTATATACGGTCGTTAAACCGTTGTTTCCAGTTGCACGTCAATTAATTTACGGAATGTGGTTCATGGTTGCTCCATTTGCCTTTTTACTTATTCGTAAGCCAGGGGTTGCATTATTATCGAGTGTTGCCGCAGCAGGGCTTTCAGCATTTATCGGTCATGGAATTGAAGTTCTTATATACGGATTTGTTCAAGGGTTAGGCGCTGAGTTATTATTTGCAGGTTTCCGATATAAGAAATTTGGTATTGTCGTTGCGGGATTAGCTGGAATCGCATCTTGTTTTGCTGGCTTCTTCTTAGATTGGTTTTATGGGTATGCGAATCTGGAGGCATGGGCATTATTCACGAAATACGGTTTACGAGTCATTAGTGCCTTCTTATTTACGGGTGTATTTGCCTACTATATCGTTCGCGCATTAGAAGGAACAGGTGTAACTAATTTAATCAGACCTGTTTCTAAAGAAGAATATTCTCTACTAGATAAATAGTTTGATAGGTTTGAGAAGGGCCTTTGAAACTCTTAATTTTTCGAGAGCTAGGTGATTCCTTTGAGTAAGAGACTACAGGATACGATAATGGGAGTTTCGAATTTACGATTAAAATTTCCGGGAGAGCCATCTTTAATTTTCAAAGATCTCTCCTTTACCGTTTTAAAAGGGGAAAAGGTTCTATTGCTGGGGCCTAGCGGCTGCGGAAAGTCGACCTTGCTCCAGGTATTAAGTAGGGTTGTTCCTAATTCAATTGAAGTTCCTCTAAAATATGATTCAATACAGGTTCCTGATTCATGGGGATTTGTTTTTCAAGATCCCGATACGCAATTTTGCATGCCTTACGTGGATGAAGAACTAGCCTTCGTGTTGGAAAACTTGAATATACCACGGGAGCAAATGGATGAATTAATTAAAGACGCGCTTGTGCTTGTCGGCTTAGGCTCACTAGATGTGCATACGTTGATTCAGGATCTTTCGCAAGGAATGAAGCAGCGTTTGGCACTCGCTTCAGTTTTATTACTTCAGCCGGATGTTCTTTTTCTTGATGAGCCCTCTGCTTTGTTGGATCCAGAAGGAACAATGCAGATATGGGATTCTGTGAAGGTAGTGGCAGAGGATAAAACGGTCATTATTGTTGAGCATAAAATTGATCGAATTGCCGATTGGGTTGATAGAGTCGTTCTATTTAATCCAGAAGGTAAAATCATTGCAGACGGTTATCCTTCCACTATTTTTAAAAAGCATCATGAAGAACTTATTCAATATGGTATTTGGTATCCTGCAGTATGGCAGGATTATCTTGATTCGAGAAATTTTAAAAGAATCGAAGAGTTTAGATTGCAAGAGACATATGGAGATACTCCGATTATTAAGGTGCAAGATTTTAAAGGATATCGGGGAAAAACGGAAAAATTAAAGATTCAAGAGGCAGGGGTAAGTAAAGGAAGTTGGGTTGCTATTATAGGTGAGAACGGAGCAGGAAAAAGTACGTTCCTACTTTCGTTAATGCAATTGCTCCGCACATCAGGCGTATACGAAGTGAATGGAAAGCAAATCGATGTAGATAAGAAGAAAAGAACACCACCAACGGAACTCTCGCTTGTTTTTCAAAATCCCGAGCTTCAATTCGTGACGAATTCTGTGTTCGATGAAATTGCTTTTTCGTATGCAACAGCTGGATTGCCTGATTTTGAGATTCGTACGAAGGTATTGGATTTATTAGATATGTTCCAAATCCACGTCAATCAGGACCGCCATCCATTTCAATTATCTATTGGGCAAAAACGCAGACTTAGCGTGGCCACATCATTTGCTCAGGGAGCGGATGTGCTTTTACTGGATGAGCCGACATTTGGCCAAGATGCTAGAAACACTTTTATCATCCTTGAGCAATTGGAAGAGCTACGTAAAAATGGTACGACAGTAATCATGGTTACTCATGATATGATGATTGCTGAACATTTTGCGACTGAAGTATGGTCGATTGATAAGGGCAAATTGATTAGGATTCAAGAGCAAAAAAGAAAGGAGAATGCTTATGCAGGAATGGTTCACTCCAGTTAAAGAAACATGGCTTTATCGTGTTAACCCTGCATTGAAATTCGCCTTATTTTTTATCATGCTCCTAGTCGTCCTATTTAATCAAAACGTTAGCTTTACCTTTAATCAAATGATCTTATATGGAATCATTTTATACGGATTTAGCGGGTATTCCTTGAAAAGATTACTCCTTTTTTCTCTACCGATAATCCTTTCATTTTTTTCATCGGCGATTACGATGATTCTATTTGGAAAAGGGGAAACAGTTTGGTGGTCATGGGGTCTCATTAAAATATCAGAGGAAAGTGTCAACTATGGATTATTAATAGGATATAAAACCGCTTGTTTCGGCTTCTTAGGTCTAGCTTTCATATTAACTTCAAGACCTATACTTTTTTTCTATGCGCTCATGCAACAGTTTCGCCTTCCTTCTAAGTACGCATATAGCTTTATTGCGTCGATCCGTATGTTGCCTGTTATTGTTGATGAGTTACATACGAGGTCTAACGCTCTAAAGGTACGAGGCGTCCAATTTTCTAAAGGAGCAAAAGGTTATTTTGAACGTTTACGAATGTACACCGTGCCGTTATTTGCACAAAGTATACGCAGAGCTCAAAGGGTGGCTGTTGCGATGGAAGCAAAGCGGTATCAAATGGGTGCTAAGAGAACATATTTTTACCCGACAACGTATTCAAAAATGGATATTGCGTTTGTAGTAATTATGACGATTTCCTTTGTTTCCGCCTATTTGTTAGCTTAATATGGTACGATGGGCATAGATGGAAAGAATGGAATATTGGAGGAAATGCAATAATGTCTAATTTACCAAATTGCCCTAGGTGCAATTCAGAATATACGTACGAAGATGGTAGCCTTCTCGTTTGCCCAGAGTGTGCTCACGAATGGAGTTTACAAGAGAGCGAAACGTCCAGTGATGAACGTATTGTAAAAGACGCTAACGGAAATATCTTAAGCGATGGGGACACTGTTACTGTCATTAAGGATCTAAAAGTAAAAGGCAGCTCTTCAGTCGTCAAGATTGGTACGAAAGTGAAAAATATCCGCTTAGTTGAAGGCGACCATGACATTGACTGTAAAATAGATGGATTTGGAGCAATGAAGTTAAAATCGGAGTTCGTGAAAAAGGCGTAAAGTAGTCCCGATGTAATTCAAAAAGTTTTTTGCAAAACTGTGCCAAGCATTTTAGCTTGGCTTTTTATATTTTTAAATTGAATAAATAGTTACTTCCAATCCTTCTTCCCAATCCCCTATATACCACAACAAAAATGTACTACTCACGCAAGAAATTTTCGGTTCAAGAAAGCTTTTATCGTGTACACTCTATACTAAGAGATACGAAAAAATATATTAAAAATGCGCGGTGATTAAATGGAAGAATCAAGTCGATTTGATTGGCTATTTGAAACGATAACGACTCATACGCTTGATATCATTGCAATTGTTGATCAAAATCGAAAAGTGCGATTCACGACCCCCATGTTTTTTGAGATTTTTGGATCTAATCTTGAAGGTAATCCTGATTTAGACATTTTTGATGTTGTACATCCGGAAGATCGTGAATGGTTGATGGGAAGGCATAATAATGTGATAAAAACACAGCAGAAATCAGCTACCGAGTATAGAGTTATTGATAAATATGGAGAGATTAGACATTTCGAATGCAAGACCACTCCTATTCCAGATACAGAAGATAATCTGTCAGTCGTCGCGATTAGAGATATAACAGAAAGAAAAAATATGGAAAATGAACTTCAACGAAGAAAAAATCGCTATGAAGTTTTGCAAAAAAGTTTAAGAGATTATTCACAAAATTTATCTGCTGTTATGAAAGCATCTGATTTAGAGGACCGATTATTAAAGGAAGTTCGCTTTATCTTACCTATGTCTGATCCTGAAATTCTCATACTTGATAATGAAGACAATTTAGATGAGATGGACTTCTTTATACAGCAAATCGTAATAGGGAAATTGGAGAGAATAAAGGACCAGTATTTTATTAAAATAGGAGAAAAAAAGAACTGTTCTTATATCCTTTCGTTACAAGCGTCTTCTATCCAAGATTCTATGGAATCGACTTGGCTAGAAACGTTGGTTTATTATACGGTAATGGTTTTTGAGAATTTAAATGTCATAGAAAATTTAATGAATCAATTGGAAACGGCTTTGCAAAGAAATGAGACTCCCCAGTGGGTATTAAGATTGTTGTTCAATCTCCAAGAGCAGCAACGATTAAATTTATCCAGTGACTTGCATGATACTGTACTACAAGATCAAATTGATTTATATAGACGATTGGAAGCGCTTGTTAACCAATATGAAATAGATGCGGAGGTCAAAACCAATCTAAAAGCAATTGAACAAGGATTACTTGATGCGATCCATCAAATCCGAACTACGTGTAATGAGCTTCGTCCTCCATTACTAAGGGAATTGGGGCTAGAAAGAGCCTTGGAAAATTTATTCGATTACACACAAGTGTCATCTACCTTTAAAATTAATTTTCAAACGGAGAATACAACGGGCCTTGTATTAAGTGAAGAATTAACAATAGGAATTTATCGAATTGTACAAGAGCTATTAAATAACGCGGCAAAGCACTCCAATGCAACTACTTTGAATTTTTGTTTGATTAAAGACGGCTCATTAAAAATAATATACTCTGATAATGGTATAGGATTTAATACGAACAAGCTAGACCCTTCCTTTACCAATATGGGACTAACGAGTATGCGGCAAAGAGTTCAAAGCCTTAGTGGATGTATTGAATTTCAATCAAAATTGAATCAGGGGCTAAAAGTGTTAATCGAATTTCCAATCCTTGGACTTGGAGCATGATATATAAGGAGAAGTGATACAAATGATTAATATATTGATAGTGGATGACCATTTATCCATTATTGAGGGAACGAAAATGCTTTTGGAGCAAGAGCCTGATTTTAAAATCACAATTGAAAATAGTTCATTAAGAGCGATGGATCAAATAAAACTGAATCAATATGATGTTTTGCTTTTTGACTTATATATGCCCCATGTTAACGGATTGGAACTTACTAAAAAAGCACTATCTTATGATCCAAATTTAATCATACTCATCTATACGGGATTTGATATTAAACCTCATTTTAATTTATTGGTAGAAGCAGGGGTTTCGGGATTCTTATCAAAAACTTCTTCACGAGAAGAACTTGTGACCGGCATACGATGCGCTTTAAGGCGACAGGCTGTATTACCAATATCATTAGTAAGAGAATTGAGAAGACCAGGAATCATAGCGAGTGATAGTAATTCACAAGAAAAAGTTATACTTAGTTCGTTGGAGGAAGAAATTCTCTCTGAGCTTGCCAAGGGAAAGAGTACTAGGGAGATTTCTACAAAATTGGCGATGAGTCAAAGATCATTGGAGTATAATTTAACAGCCCTTTATCAAAAATTTGGTGTTAGAACTAGAGTAGACACCGTCCAAAAAGCAAAGGATTTTGGATTAATTCCTGAAGAAGAATTGAAATAAGTGATTGAAGACTATTACAAGTGGTTGGAAACAATCCATTTGAAATAGTCTTTTTATTTTTATTAGGCAACATTGCAAAGCATATTCGGAGGCACCACAAATTTCTGCGGGGCTGTTCATGATGTCTGCGGTTTGTAAGTAGAGAATTCGCCGTAAAATGTAATCAACTTAGAAGGAATTAGATGTAATTACAATTCGAAAAAATAAAATGGAGGTTATTTTTATGATTTCAATTCAAGATGTTTCCAAAGTTTATTCTTTAGAGTCCGGTCATTTTTTCGCATTAAAAAATAACAATGTACACATCAAAAAAGGTGAATTCGTAGCTATTATGGGTCCTAGTGGATCGGGGAAAAGTACACTGCTGCAATTAATGGGGGGACTTGACCTGCCGACATCAGGAGAAATAATCGTAGATGGTATTCATTTAAACAAATTGAGCGAAAAAGAAAGAACGCTATTCCGCCGAACAAAAGTAGGGTTTGTTTTTCAGAATTACCAACTTCTTCCCGTGTTGACAGTTGCTGAAAATATCGCGCTTGCCTTGTCGGCTAATAAAACTCCTAAAGAGGAGATTTTACAAAGAGTAAAGCAGCTGATTAAGGATGTAAACCTAGAAGGGAAAGAATCGATGTTTCCGTCCCAGCTAAGCGGCGGCCAGCAACAACGAGTCGCCATTGCAAGAGCGCTTGCCATGAAACCCCAATTGATTATGGCAGATGAGCCAACTGGTAACTTAGATCAAAAAAACGGAAGTGATATTTTACAATTACTTACCAAATTGAACAAAGAAGAGAAAATTACGATTGTCATGGTGACTCATGATGAGCAGGCAGCAACGGTAGCAAATCGTATCATCTTAATTAGGGATGGCGAAATTGTACAGGATCGTAGAAAGGGAGTGGCTATAAATGAATCACTGGCAAGTAGCATGGCGTAATCTAATGCGAAGAAAGCTACGAAGCTTTCTAATGATTTTATCGATTGTCATTGGGGTAGCTTCTACATTTGCGGTAGTTGCTGCTGTTGACTCAGCCGAAAAAGCTTTTCCAATTTACTTAAAAAACGCTTTCGGAAAAGCTGATTTTAATATTAATGGGACAGAGGCTTATTTTTCAGAAAAGGTTTATCAAGATGTAAAGAAAATAAAAAATATGACATCCATTGCTGTGTTGAAAGAAAATACAAAGATAGAGATAGAAGCAGGAAATCTTTCTCCGATTCAAAAAAGAGTTGTCTTAACAGGATATAGTGATTTAGATACTCCAGTTACGGGTTTCCATGTAGTTAAAGGCAGTTTGGATTCAGGCGGGGCTGTCATTACGGATCGAACAGCAAAAGTATGGAAAGTCGATGTGGGGGATTCCATTTCTTTTAAAACAGATCATGGAGTACAAAGTATTAAAGTTTCTGCAATCGTCAAATATACGGTTGAACTTATGGGACCATCTAGCTGGTCAATGGCAAACTATCACCCATGGTCTGTGGCCGTACCGTTAAGCATAGTACAGGATTGGTATCGTCTTTCAGGAAAAATTGACAATATCCAAGTGAAAATAAATGACGCATCGAAGCTAGAAAGGATGGAAAGTCAACTAGATCAATTCGTGAAAAATTACGATGCAATCTATATGCAACCTGTAGTGATCGATTTTGAATCAACGTTTAAAACGTTAGATTCCTTCTTTCTCGCTCTCTACATTGCCGGATGCCTAGGTATCGCACTTAGTGCTTTTATCATTTTCAATTCTTTCTATGTAAATATGAAAGAACGAAGAAATGAATTTGCGGTATTAAAGACAGTGGGTTATACACCCACGGACATACAATCGATGGTTTTTACTGAAGTCATACTGATTTCGGTAATTGGAACAACTTGCGGATTATTGTTGGGATATGCATTTGGACTTGGTTTAAAATCCCTTATCTTTTTAATATATAGCGTATATGAAGGCAGCATGGTCATGATGAAGGGCATGATATTGTCTGTTCTTGCTGGAATGATAGTACCAGTTCTCGCAGCGTGGTACCCGATTCGTCAGGAAGGAAATGTAAGTGTTATTGAGGTGCTGAAAGAAAACCAAGCCACATCCTTTAGACCAAATAATTGGCTTGCTATTATTGGAATATTGTTGATTATATCCGGGTTTTTTATTAAGCATTTACTCTTAATCATTCCGTTGATGATAGGAATCATTTTAGTTTATCCCTATCTTTTTAAACTATTTGATTTCCTCTTAAAGAGTGTTTATAGGCTCGTATTTCAATTTTCAGGAGAAATGGCTACACGTAATATATATCGTAATTTAGGCCGTACTTCCATGACATCCGCCATTCTTTGTTTAGGAATTACGATGATTGTATTAATGAGTTCTTTGAATTCTGCTCTTTTGCAAACATATGAAAGAGTCATCTATTCATCGTATGGGGGAAATCTAGATATCATGTTCCACCACGTTGAAAAAGAGGATTTAGAAGCTTTGAAGAACATTGAGGGTGTGGATGAAGCTGTTACTTATTCCTTGCAATCTGTCGTCTGGAATCTACATGATCAACAGCGTAAATTGCCCGTTTATGGTGTTGGTGAGGAATGGATTGACCGATTTTCCCTGTTTACAATACCGGACATGCGAAATAGTGATCGAATAAAACAATTAAATTCGGATGAAATTCTTTTAGACAAAATTGCTTATGATGTGTGGGGCGGTAAGGTCGGGGAGAGTATTTGGCTAGATACTTTAAAAGGTTTAAAAGCATATAAGGTTGCTGGTATTGTCGACTCGATGAAAAACAGCGGCTATGGTGCTTTTATGAAAGAAGAGACCTTCAAAGAGAGTTTCGGACTTAAATTTGAAAGAAATGCTCTTGTTATAAAAAATGAGAATACAAGTCCGCTCCAATTAAGGGAAAGAATCTTTGACCAGTTTGGCGAAAGAATTGAAGAAATGTTTGGGCCGGAAGATTGGGTGTCTGTCATTAGTGCAACCTTTACGGGGTCATTCACGATTATAAACGGACTCGTCGTCTTAGCTATCATAGTATCAGGAATAGGAATCACTAACACATTGGTCATTAGTGTGATGGAACGGATTCGTGAAATTGGGGTGATGCGTGCAGTCGGAATAACACGTCGCCAAATAATCGGAATGATTCTGTTAGAAGGCTTTGGTATTGGGCTTGCGGCAACAATAATCGGCTCGTTGTTTGGAATTCTGTTAATCTATATTACTTCTACCTTTATGGAAGTAAGTTCACTTACTTTTGATTTTGGAATCTCATGGATCATCATCGTTACAACTACTCTGTTTGGACTTTCCGTTAGCTTGATTTCCAGTTTAGCACCAGCCTCAAGTGCTGCAAAAACAAAACTAAGTGAAGCATTAAGATACGAGTAAAATGAACGCGATCATATGGGGCGGAACATGATCTCTGCCCCAGTTACGAATGATAGATGGATTTGGGGAATTTACAAATCAAAGGGTGAATAACTGTGAATAATATATATGTTGAAGAAAAAATTATGAAGTTTAAAGAGCGTGAACGGCAAAGAATAGCTGCTAGGGCGTGGATGTATCCAGCTAAAAGAGCAAATCGACCTTATATAAGGAAATTCCCATTCAAAAATAGATTATTTTCTAGAAAAATATATTTACCAAAATAGTTTGAATATGTAAATAGATAATGTTTAATATATTCCTGTGAGTTAAAAATAGGAACGAGTTTTGAACAACTACTAAAATAGCAATTGATCTTTCATATTGTGATAGTGAGTTAGATAAACCAGTTATGATAGGTGTGAGATTATGATATATGATGTAGTGGTTATAGGTGGCGGCCAGGCAGGATTGGCCATGGGCTATTATTTAAGGAAGACGTCCTTATCATTTGTGATTCTTGATAACAATAAATCAGTCGGTGATGCGTGGAGGAAAAGATATGATTCTCTAGTCTTGTTTACTCCGCGCTCATATAGTTCTTTACCTGGTTTGGACTTAAAGGGTGATCCATCTGGATTTCCAACAAAAAATGAAATTGCTGATTACTTACAGCAATATGCTCAGACATTCGATTTGCCTATGCAGTTAAAATGTGAAGTGATAAAGGTTCGGAAAGAAAATGATGAATACCATATCGTCACAAATGACTCTATAATTAGGTCCAAAAAAGTAATCATCGCAACAGGTCCTTTTCATACTCCTAGAATCCCATCTTTTGCAAAAGACCTTCCAAAAGACATTGTTCAACTTCATTCTTCTGAATATAAAAATCAAGCTCAATTGAATAAAGGTTCTGTGCTAGTCGTCGGTGGGGGAAATTCGGGTGCACAAATAGCCGTAGAATTATCGGATTCTTATGAAACCTACCTATCCATTAGTCATAAAATTCGCTTCCTCCCTTTATCTATCGGGGGAAAAAGTTTCTTTTGGTGGTGTGAGAAAATCGGTTTATTGAAGGCAAGTGGAGATTCCTTTATCGGAAAAAAAGTAAAAGGCCAACCTGATCCTATATTCGGTTATGAATTGAAAGAAAAAATAAAGAATAAGAAAGTTCATCTTAAAGCTAGAACAAAATCTGGCCGTAAAAATGTCATTGAATTTGAGGACTTGTCCACTTTACGTGTACAAAATGTCATTTGGGCAACTGGTTTTAAAAAAGATTACTCCTGGATTGATATTCCTATTCTTTTTGATGGGAATGGCAATATAAAACATACTAAAGGTGTAACTGAAAGTGATGGCTTATACTTTCTGGGTCTACCTTGGCAGAATCGAAGAGGATCAGCTCTTCTTTTAGGGGTAGGAGAAGACGCTGAATATTTAGTTAAACATTTAAATTTATAAGTCTACCATTTTGGTAGATTTTTTTGTTTGATAGGAAAGTATAAAATTTTATACGATCATTATTTTGAAAAAAGTCTTTCATTGTCTAGCTCTAGGCACTAACTGCTCGAAGTCAGAAACCTGCGCCTCAAAAGTCAAAGTACGGACTATTGAGCCACAGAACATTTGCTTGTCGTCTAGGCTGCGTGCCTTGTGCATTTCTTATTGTTCCCACAAAAACTTGCGGTATGGCTCCAAAACCATGCGGGGTTGATTCACAAATACTGCGGTTTGCAAGAGGTGAAATCACCGTACAATGACATCAATCAATAGGATCAAATGATTGAAAGGAGTACGGACGATGAATAACTATCAATTATTTATGCCGTATGTGAAACAGGTTAGTAAATGGTATCTCATAGGGTTTATAGGAAGTGTTTTTCGATTTTTAATTCCGCTTTTTGTTCCATTAATTTTGAAATATATATTTGATCAATTACTGCAAAATGAAGCTTTAAGCCGAGCGGAAATGCTTGAACAACTTTTATACATTTCTGCAGGAATGATCATTGTGTTTCTTTTTCTTAGAACTCCAATGGAATATGTACGGCAGTTTTGTATTCATAAGGCTAACAACAATATTATAAAACAGCTTCGGAAAGATGCCTTTCAAAAGGTCCATTCATTGGACGCAAAATACTTTGTAGACAACAAAAGTGGTGAAATCGGAACTCGCTTTTTCGATGATATTGAAAAGGTAAGAGGCTTTTTAACCGCAATGTTCGGGAACATTTGGATTGAAATGATTGTTTTGCTCTTTGTAATAACTGTTATGGTGACTCTTAATGTGAAACTAGCTGTGCTATCGGTTTTATTAGTTGGTTTTCAATTTGTTTTAGCCCATCTTTTATCTAAGAAATTAAAAAGAACCACCCGGAACATGATGAAGTATCGATCTGTAATGAGTGGTTTTATATTTGAAAAGATACAGGGTGCTTTTCTATCAAAATTATTTGCAGCTGAAAAGCGTGACAAAGAAGAACTGGATGAACATTTAATCCATTTTGATGGCTTGACAGATAAGCATGCCCGAGTGAATGCCGTCATGTTAGCGTCCGTAAATGTTCTAAGTGACATGACGCCATTTATCGTAGCGATAGTGGCAAGTCTATATGTAATAGATGGAAGCTTAACAATCGGTAGTTTAATTGCTTTTTTCGCGTATGTAGACAAAATGAGAAGTCCAGTAGCGGCGCTGGTAAATGCTTATCCATCAATTGTAGAAGGAAATGTTGCCCTTAATAGGATCTTTGATTTCTTTCTTACTCCTTCAACTATTATAGAAAGTGAAAAGCCTGTTGAATTAAAGCAATTTCACCAATCGATTCAATTAAATAATGTATCGTTCGCCTATGATGGAAAAAATGAAATCATTAAAAACATGTCATTGACATTAGAGAAAGGAAAAACATATGCATTTGTCGGCGAAAGCGGCGGTGGAAAGAGCACAATTCTTCAACTGTTGCTAAGAATGTATGATGCGACTAAAGGTGATGTATTAATTGATGGAGTAAATATTAAAGACTACTCGATTGCCAGTCTTAGGGAACATATGGGGATTGTGACACAGGATAATTTCTTATACAGTACTTCAATCAAAGATAATATTAAAATGGCAAGGTTAGATGCGACGGATGATGAAATCATCGCTGCTGCCAAAAAGGCTTTTGCTCATGATTTTATTTCAGAATTACCACAAGAATACGATACAGAGATTGGAGAAAGAGGAATCAGGCTATCAGGCGGTCAGAAACAGCGAATTGCCCTGGCCCGTGTATTCTTAAAAAATCCTTCTCTCATTATTTTAGATGAAGCAACAAGCGCACTAGATAATGAAAGTGAAAAGCTTGTTCAGGAATCGATCAACCAGTTTGAAAAAGATAAAACGATTATTATGATTGCCCATAGACTCTCCACGATTGTAAACGCGGATACGATATTTGTTGTGAAAAAAGGTGAAATTGTCGAAAACGGAAACCATCAAAGCTTGCTTAGACGTAATGGTTATTACAAAGAATTATACTCGAAGCAGAATTTGTTAAATGGTGATGGATTAACTCAGGCAGGATAATGAATGGGATTTAAAAAACTTTGATTGTAAAACCCACGTATACAAGGGATGCCGTGGGTTTTGTTATAGAATTTAAGTAGTATGTAGTCGTCTCTGAATTTAGCCACTAACCCAAATTTTATATTATTTACTAATGTTATGAGATGTTTTATTGTAAAATTAAGTTCAAATTATAAGGGACTTTGGGGGAATATGAGTGACATTAACAGCTGCAGATACACAGAATTTTGAAGGGATTATCTCACAATTTGCACCGCAACTAGTAGGCGAAATGGGCAAAGCTTATGTACAGCCGGATATACCGGAGAAGAAGCTGCAAAATGCTCTTCAATCTTACGGAGAAGGAATTAATGCAACAAATGTTATTGCTCTTTATGATGGAACAACTTTTGGTAGTGCGAAGGACGGTTTTCTTATTACAAAGGCGGGATTTTATTATAAAGAAATTCTTGTAAAGCCAACATATATTAATTTTAATTCGATTACGAAAGTAGAAAAAGAAGAGGTTGCGGTTCCGAGAAAGAACAAGCCTGACAAAATTAACTATACATTACATATTGAAGCGGATGAAAGGATCATCTTTGCTGTTAATAATCTATACGTAGATGGCGAACAACTATATTTATTTTTACAAAAGGTAATTGAATCGAAAGATCAAAACTTAATTGATGAAACAGATAAAATCATGATTTTGGAAGATATGCATGAAGATGTGAAGCTGAACTACGTAAAAGCTATCGTTCAATTTGTCATGAATGAGAATGATGAAGTGGATGCGAAGTCACTTTCTGAAATACAGACGCTTATGGCGCAATTGAATTTTGATGCAGAGTTGCGTCACAAGATTCGATCTTATGTGGCAGAGCCGTCATTAACAATTGATGCACTATTAGAAAGAATGATTGTTAACATTCCACGCGGAAGCGAAAATGCATTGAAAATATCATTAGTAAAAGATATGATTCGAGTCCATCGAGTGAGAGGAACTGATACTCCAGCGTTGGAGGTAGAGTCTATTGTTAATCTGGCGGAACGATATGATATTGATGAAAATCAAATTGCTGTGATTGAACAAGGGATTAAAAATGATGAAAAAATAATGCGTGGCGAAGTAAAAGACGATCAAATTGTGAAAAATGCGAAGGAATTGTCTGCAAGAGCTGCTGCGGTAGGTGTTCCAATTGCTGCAATCTATATGAGTGGAAGTGTTGTCGGCTTGAGTGCAGCCGGACTTACATCCGGACTAGCGGCTCTTGGGCTTGGAGGAGTGCTAGGATTATCTTCGATGGTGACGGGAATTGGCGTTGTCGTGATTGCCGGTGTGGGTGTATATAAAGGTATTCAGTGGTTGACTGGTGGTAGCGAGCGTTCGAAAACTCAGAAACGCGAATTTTTTATTCAAGAAATCATTAAAAACAATCAAAAAACGATTAATAATTTAGCAGAAGATGTGAATTTCTTCGCGGAAAAAGTAATAGAAATTGCCCTTGAACAAGAAGTTAATAAGCAAAGACTTGAAAAGCTTGGGAAGGAGCTAGCTATTTTTACGAAGGCATTAAAAACCCTTCAAGAAAAGGGCATCGATTTACAAGCAGTATTGGAGCAAAAGGATTAATCTATGAAAAAAATTGAGAAAGCATTACTTGTCCAAGATGACCAAATAAAAAGAATATCGAAAACGTTAAGCGATGTACAAGCAGTTGGAAGTGAATTGAAAGAGGGAAATGCAGCTCAAAAAACAAAGCTGGATGAGGCGGATGAGCAAATGAACCAGCTCTTTGCTTCACTCGGAATCAATAGGTTGGATTTGGATTTAGAAGGTGTGGAAACATCTAATTCTATCCAATTATCAAGCAATGAAATGGCCAATATAAAACCGCCAAGCTTTGAGCGGCTTCCGATTGTTGTTGGTACTAATTGGGATGAATACGAGGAAAACATCGATTCATATATGGCAAAATATGAATTGGACTTGACAATTGATCCCATTAAACAGTTGTTGTCAGCCCAACAATATAGAGAAATAGAAAATAAGTTTCACCAAGAGTTCGGTGATACCCGTTGGACAAAATGGGATTATACGATAGTTGGACTAGCTGCCCTCGTCGGCTTTTTAGTAGACTTGCTTGTTGTCAAAATGCCAGCAAGAGCTGCAGATAAATATGTACCACAATCTCAGAAGAGTCCTGCAGGGAAATGGGTTAACAAAATGATGGATTCTTACTTGAATCCAGAAAATAATGCAACGATTAGAAATTTGGAAAGCTGGGCAAAAACGCCATACGATGCCGTTAATGTAAAGTCCTTTGATCGAATTATAAGTGAAGAAGGACCTATTAAGATGAATGCCAATCTTCATAGGCTGAAAACACCTGGACACGACCCTGTTTTACAACTTATTTTTGGTGTTTTAGATTGCATGAATGGGACCATTTCGGTGTTTGACCAAAGTGGAAAATTGGCTGTGTTAGATAATCCTAACTTTGTAGGAACGAATCTATTTTTATCGATTACAAAAACATTAGCACATTTTATTACGGATATCGGTACTCCAAAAGGGGTGGTACCTCCATTTTTCTCACTAACTCAAGCCATTACGTTAGACACACCTTTTGAAATAAATGACCGTGGTACGATGAGAAACATGAAACTGAATGAGCTTGCTGAACGCATGTATTCCGTTGGAGGATATAACTTCAATCATTTTCTCGTAATGTCTCTAGTGCCTCTTTCTGTAGAGATGATTGTTCGAAGCTATAGATGGATGACAAAGCCTGAAACAAATGTTGATTTCAAGCGAGACTACAAGCTTAATAGTATGCTTACGGTGGCCCATTCCTTAACGATGTCTACAAATATTATGAAAATGTGGTTGAACGGTTGGAACCCACTTGCTTTTAATTACGCAGAGTTGTTGATGCTTATAAAATCATTCTATTCTTTTGTAAAGGCAAAGACGGAACGCGATAAAAAGATTGAAAGTACGCTCTTGCATAATTGGGAAGAAATATATCGAGCACAACTATAAGCATAGAACTCGTCGATTTTCGGCGGGTTCTATGCTTATATAAGGAGGAATAATTAAACGGATATCAAATATTAAAATAAAGATTATATAATTTAAACAGAAACACCCTTATTCATGTAAATCATCTCACAATGTGTGCAGTAGATTGAAAGTTGGTGAACACAATATGGAGCAAAATAAAAATGTAAATGATTTTGACCAGCTGAAGGGACTATCGAAACCTGCAAAGCGGGCGCTAGCAGGAGCTGGTTACGAAAAGCTAGAGCAATTAACAAATGTTTATGAGGCTGATCTTTTAAAATTACACGGAATGGGGCCAAAAGCAATTGCAGTAATTCTTGAGGCACTTGCTGAAAAGGGCTGGACTTTTCGCTAAGGAATAAATGTAAAAAAATGCACCCTATAAAAGAGTGCATTTTATTATGCTTTAAAACTGCGTAGATGAACTGTTATTTTAGCTAGATTTCTATCATCGAGCGCTTATCTACATCTTTTAATTGTTTCAACCTAGCTTAACAACAGTAACAGAAAATAAACATGGCCTTCACAATACTACAACTTAAATACAAAACTGATAAATTGCCATTCCACCCGTTAAGGAAACAGGGGATGCAGCTAGTGCTACGGCTGTTAGAAGTATCGTAATCCGTTCTTTTTCAATCGATACTCCAATTGCAATAAAGTTCAATCGATTTGCCTCATGAAAGGTATAAATAATTAAAACGATTAACCAAGGTAAAATGGCTCATATAAACGGCCAATCTCTAGGGTTATAAATTGGCAATTCTCTCTTCACATACATAATGATAGATGTACAAACCGCAATAAGGAATTAGTAAAAAAGATGGTTAGCGGTAATAAGTAAAAAGTATAGATTTTTCACTTAGCACGGAGAATTAAAAATATCTGTTTGTTCATATTCCAATAGGGTATCAGAAAATTGTAATGCTTTTATACATTCCTATTGGGAGGTCTATCATGAAAGAAAATGGGAACAAGAAACAGGAGCAATTGGAACAGTTTCGCGCCAATGATCAAGGAAAAGAAATGACAACCAATCAAGGGCTAAAATTATCGGAGGATGAATTTTCTTTAAAAGCAGGTGAACGTGGTCCAACTTTAATGGAGGATTTTCACTTTCGAGAAAAAATAACACACTTTGACCACGAAAGAATACCAGAGCGGGTAGTTCATGCACGCGGTTTTGCTGCTCATGGTGAGTTTGAATTATACGAATCTATGAAGGATTATACAAGTGCGAAATTTTTACAAGACCCATCGGTAAAAACACCGGTATTTGTTCGCTTTTCAACAGTGGCCGGTTCACGCGGTTCGGCTGAAACAGTACGAGATGTTAGGGGATTCGCAACAAAATTTTATACTGAAGAAGGGAATTTTGACCTGGTTGGTAATAATATTCCGGTCTTTTTTATTCAGGATGCAATTAAGTTCCCTGACCTAATCCATGCGGTGAAACCCGAGCCACATAATGAAATGCCTCAGGCTGCATCCGCACACGATACGTTCTGGGATTTTGTAGCGAATAATCAAGAATCTGCCCACATGGTAATGTGGCATATGTCAGACCGAGCCATACCAAGAAGCTTTCGAATGATGGAAGGCTTTGGTGTCCACACATTCAGATTTGTAAATGATCAAGGAAAAGCTCACTTTGTAAAATTTCACTGGAAACCACTATTGGGTGTCCATTCTCTCGTGTGGGATGAAGCACAAAAAATATCGGGAAAGGATCCTGATTTTCATCGTCGTGACTTGTGGGAATCAATTGAAATGGGTAAATATGTTGAATATGAATTAGGCGTGCAACTCATCGAAGAGGAAGAGGAATTTTCATTTGATTTTGATATACTAGACCCTACAAAATTGTGGCCGGAAGAAGATGTACCTGTGAAAATCATTGGTAAAATGACACTGAACCGCAATGTAGATAATGTATTTGCGGAAACAGAACAAGTGGCATTCCACCCAGGTCATATCGTACCAGGTATTGACTTTACTAACGATCCTTTGTTGCAGGGGAGGTTATTTTCTTATACTGATACACAATTAATTCGCCTTGGCGGGCCGAATTTTCATGAATTGCCCATTAATCGTCCTGTCTGCCCATTCCATAATAATCAGCGTGATGGGTACGGACGCCAAACGATTAATAAAGGACAAGTGAGTTATCATAATAATTCATTGGCAAACAATACACCTACTCCAGTAAGTGCTGCAGAGGGTGGATTTGTCCATTATCAGGAAAAAATAGAAGGACATAAAGTGCGGAGAAGGAGCGATAGTTTTAAGGATCACTTTTCTCAAGCGACAATGTTTTGGAATAGCATGAGTCAGCCAGAACAAATGCATATCATTGATGCCTTCTCATTTGAACTAGGAAAAGTAATGAGTAAATCTGTACGACAGCAAGTAGTCGATATGTTTTCTAATGTTAACGCTGAGATGGCCGCCGCGGTAGCGGATGCGATTGGTGTAACACCACCAGGGGCTAAGGAATCGAATATAACAAAGTCATCTCCCGCATTAAGCCAATTAAACACAAAGAAAACGCCTTATACACGTAAAGTTGGTGTAATCATTGGGCATGATTTTAATGGACCTGACATACATGTTGTTTTAAATGCTTTAAAAGCTGAGGGCATTGAAGTCCAGATTATAAGTGAAAAATTTGGAAATATAAAGGCTTCTGATGGGACAGAATTGATGATAGATCAAACTTTTTTAACATCTGATCCAGTTTTATTGGATGCCATCTATATTGGTGGAGGAGATGGAGGAAACGCAAAATTTAATCAGGATGTAACCTATTATCTCGAAGAAGCCTTTAAACATTTTAAGACTATAGGTACTACACATGAGGGAAAAAATTTCCTTAAAGAAAAAATGGTAAATAGTTCAGGAGTGGTGATTGGTAATGATATTCATCAATTTGCTCATAAGTTTATTGAAGCAATAACAATGCATCGCCACTGGGACCGAAAAATCGTTTAATAATAAGAGAATCCTTTCCACCTCTTGGAAAGGATTTTTCGTGATGTTAGTATTCCACAAAGGCAAACAAATCGTACTTTAAACTAAAAAGAACAGAGAAGTGAAAAGAATGAAAATAGTAATTATCGCAGACACTCATATGCCAAAGATGGCAAAAAAACTTCCTACAAGACTAGTCGATGAGCTTAAAAACACCGATTTAATTCTTCATGCAGGTGATTGGCAAACGCTGAATTTGCATGAAGAGTTGATGCAATATGCTCCAGTTGAAGGAGTGGCAGGGAATATCGATAGCGAGGATTTGCAAAATTTCTTCGGAAAAAAGAAGATTATAAAGATTGGATCGTACACAATCGGATTAACACATGGCGATGGAAAAGGAAAAACAACCGAAAAAAGGGCATTAGAAATGTTTAAGGATGAACAAATCGATCTTCTAATTTTTGGTCATTCTCACATTCCAATAATGAAAAAGGTAGGCAATGTGACCATCTTTAATCCTGGTTCTCCTACTGATAAACGAAGACAAAAGCATTATTCCTTTGGAGTGCTTTCTATTACAAAAAATATAGCTTTAGACCATATATTTTTTGATGATAAGAGTTAGAGTAACAGATTATTAAAAATAGCAAGAAGTGTCAATGTCTATACATGTACATAGTATTTAAAATTAGAGGTTATGATTTTGTTAAATGTATAACGGATTTAGCTCTATTCCTTTTCCGCCTCAGGATGATAAAATAAAAAGGTTCTTTTATATCTAGATCTTATGTCAAAGTGGATATGATTATAAAAGAAAATGACTTTATTACAGAGGAGAAAAGCTTGCATGATTTTCGATAAATTAGAGAACTTAGCTCAGTATACTTTTAACAATCAAAAATTAAATAGTGCCCTTCAAGATATTATTGCAGGTCGTGTCGAGGAAGAAAATAAATCAGATGATTTTCAAAAAAACAAAATTGCATTTACAACGACTTCTTTGAATGAAAAAAGATATGAGGCACACAAGAATTATATTGATATCCATATTGTTTTAGATGGAAAAGAATATGTGGAAGTCGCGAATGTTCAAGAATTAATGAATACAACGGAGTATGACGCTGATAACGATATTTTCTTTGGAGATGTTGTATCCGACAATAAATTTTGCGGTTATTTGCAAAAAGGCTATGCTCTCATTTGCTTCCCGGAAGATACACATTTAGTTGGTGCTCATAAAGAAGTAGAAGAAAATATTAGCAAAGTTGTTTATAAAATATTATATCAATAAAGACTTAGGCACCGAATCTATGAATTCGGTGCCTAAAAAAATGATTGTACATGTCTTTTTTTTGTGATATTTTTATTTTGCCAAAAAAAAATACAACAAACACCCATCCATATAATCCTGATAATCTGGTTCAGGAGTTTCTACGGAGCAACCATAATTGCTCTACTATGGATAAAAGGACATGATTTCATCTATTAAGATGTTCTCTCATTTCTTTTATAACGACTTTTTATTGATTAGCAGCAAATTTGCTTAATGACTAGTAAACTACTTAAAAAATGGTATAGGGCTGAGAAAGAGGCTACTTAAATATGGAACTCTGCACTTACATTTTGTGTAGAGATTTGATTAATTCTCAGTTCTCTCTGGCCATTTTCTTGTAGTATACGCCTAGTAGCACTAAGTTTGCTCTTTTCTAAAAGTCCCATTCACTATACTTCTCATATGAGTTGTATTCCGTAGCGATGGTGTGATGAGAGGGGATCAACATGGAAATTTGGAAAGATATTTTGGCTGCTTTAAGTGGAGTATTAAATGGACTGCCACAAGGTTTATTAGCAATGACTTTTGGTTTTGCAACTATTCCAACAGCTGCAGCATTTTTAGTAGGTGCGGTTGGGAATGCAGCAACTAGTAATGTTGCAGTAATTTCATATCAAGCAGAGACGATTACATTGGCTGGTACAATGGGTAGAAGTATGCGTGAAAGATTATCGATGATCTTTTTTGGTGGCGCTATACTACTCATAATCGGCCTTTTTGGGTTTCTGGAGTCTTTGATAACATGGATTGGGCCTATTATTACAACAGGAATGATGGCCGGTGTTGGAATTATGCTTTCAAAAGTGTCTTGGGACATGGCAAAGAGCGATAAAATTAGTGGAATAACTTCGATGGCGAGTGCACTTGTCGTTTATTTTGCAACAAAGGATTTGGTGTATACCATTACAGCTTCTGTCATTTTATCCAGTATCGTTCGTTACTTTTTATCAAAAAATAAAATTGAATCTATGGTGAAGCAGGAATCAATAAAAGATGGCTTTATTCGTCAAAAATTGATTATGAACCCTAGCGTTTTACGTGGTGCTCTTGCAATGGTCTGCTTGAATATTGGAGCGAACATCGCTTTTGGAAAAATCAACGGAGAAATTGCTAATAAAGCAGTCAATGTCGACGTTCTGACAGTGATTAGTAGTTTCGCTGATATGGTTTCTTCATTCTTCGGCGGTGCACCAGTAGAAATCATCATTTCCGCAACAGCTAGCGCCCCTCATGCTGTTTGGTCAGGCGTATTGATGATGGTGTTGATGGCTGTCATTTTATTGACAGGATTACTGCCTAAAATCGGTAAGTTTGTACCGAGTGCTTCCATAGCTGGTTTCCTTTTTGTGTTAGGTGCTATTGTGACACTTCCGGGTAATGCGATTACTGCATTAACAGGTGAAGGAGCGGGCTCAGGTATCGTAGGTGCTATTACAATGATTGTGACAGCCATTACAGATCCATTCCTCGGAATGCTTTCAGGTGTAGTTGTTCAATTTTTAATGAACGTATTTGGATTTTAATGGAGGGTTCTAAATGAAAACATATACTTTGCAAATTGGAGACATAACAAGGGAATTACCCATTATCCCTATTTCTGATACGTTGAGCATAGCAAGCTTTGTAATCCTCGGCGACACTGAAATTGTAAGTAAATCAGCACCATTATTGGCAGAAAAATTACCAGAGGTCGATGTGCTTGTTACCGCGGAAGCAAAAGGAATTCCATTCGTATATGAACTTTCAAAGCAGCTTGGAATGTCCAGATATGTTGTTGCGAGAAAAAATGTGAAGCCTTATATGGATATGCCTCTTGTTAATAAAGTCACATCCATTACGACTCAAAAGGAGCAGCTGCTATGCCTTGATGGAGCGGATGCTGAGTTTATAAAAGGAAAACGAGTAGCGCTAGTCGATGATGTGATTAGTACGGGTGAATCGCTTCGAGTACTTGAAGAATTGGTCAAAGAAGCAGGTGCCATTGTGGCTGCTAAAGCAGCTATCCTTGCTGAAGGCGACGCAAAGAATCGAGAGGATATTTTTTACCTAGAATATCTGCCGCTTTTTCAAACTATTAAATGAACAATGAAAAACTGTTTAACATAATAAAAGGTTATTAAAAATATTTAAAAAAAGGGATTTAACACTTAATGGGGAAGTCTGTATGGATTTATTTTATTTCCATATAGACTTTTTTGTAAGATTTAAGTGATTAATGTAAATACCAATAATGAAGCAGGGTATACCAATATAGAGTAGTCCATTAGAAGGGAATTGGCTATATGGAGTTATTGATGGTTGTCTTATTATTGTTGGTTTGTTTATTAATTTCAAATATTATAAGTCATTATATACCTTTTATTCCTACAGCATTAACTCAAATCGCATTTGGAATCGTCCTTGCATTTTTCTTTAAGAACATTTCGTTCACTATTGAGACAGAATGGTTTTTATTATTATTTGTAGCGCCGCTATTATATAACGATGGGAGACATTACCCACGTAAGGAATTATGGAAGTTGAGAGCTCCAATTTTCGGAAACGCTATTGTTTTAGTTCTTCTCACAACAATGATTGGCGGGCTTTTTATTCATTGGATGATACCGAGTATCCCGCTAGCAGCTGCCTTTGCGCTAGCCGCTATTTTATCACCTACAGATCCCGTAGCGGTCAATGGAATTTCGAAAAGAATACATATTCCAGAGAGGGTATTGAACCTTGTTAGAGGTGAATCATTAATTAATGATGCCTCTGGTTTAGTTGCGTTCAATTATGCTATAGCCGCTGTAGTGACAGGTAATTTTTCATTAACAAGAGCAACTGTTGACTTTATTTATATGTTTTTAGTAGGGGCTATATCTGGTGTTATTCTTAGTCTTCTCATCATGTGGATCCGTTTCACACTTCGGAAACAAGGAATCCAAGATGTAACTTTCCATTCGTTGTTACAAATTATAACGCCGTTTCTTATTTATATGATTGCAGAGGAGTTTTTTCATGCCTCTGGGGTGATTGCTGTTGTGATAGCAGGAATAGTACATACGCTTATTAGAGAACGCACGGAAACGTTGAACGCCGAGGAGCAAGTACTCACGGAAAATATTTGGACCATTGTACTATTTATTTTAAATGGTATTGTCTTTCTTTTATTAGGCTTAAATATTCCTTCTTCTATGGCGTCCACAGTGGAAAATCCTGATATAGGAAATGGTTTAGCCGTTTTATACGTCATTATGATTGGATTTGTTATATTAAGTATCCGTTTTATTTGGTCGTACATTTTTTCATATTCGGTCTACCGATACAATAAACTAAACGAGTCCATCAAACCCAATTTAAAGACAAGTTTATTTATCAGTTTAACAGGAGTTCGGGGTGCCGTTACAATGGCAGGAGTTCTTTCAATCCCGTACCTCATAATAAACGGAAATGCCTTTCCGGAACGTTCATTAATTCTCTTTTTGGCTGCTGGAGTTATTCTTTTTACGTTAGTTGCTGCAACAGTTTTCCTGCCACTTTTAAGTAAAAACGTTCCGACAGTATCATCCGAAATGGATTTAATAAAAGCTAAAAGGGAGATTTTACTTGCAGCCACTCAAACAATTAGTTTGGAAATGAATGAGGAAAATAAAACTGCTGCTTATGAATTGATGGACGAATACAAAGTGAAATTACAACAAATTCATCCGAAACGAAGGAAAGATGAAGATACGACTGAAGAACACAAAAAAATGGCTGAAATAAGATTAATTGGTTTGAAAGCTGAGAGAAAATATATTCAAGAACTGATAGATAAAAAAGGAATGGATGAAAACGTCTTAAAATCATTTGAAAAATCTCTAAACCATAGGGAGGAAGTACTTTCAAATAATATAAGGTCTAGATTTATGTATCTTATCGGATTGGCTCTAAGAGGATTGAGACGTTATCGCATCCATAAAAGAAAGAATGACAAAGCTACATTGTATTTAGGTAAGCAAATTCAAATAAAAGCATTTCAAGCAGCTATTGAAACACTAGAAGAAACCTCAAATCGCTTTGAAAAAAATGATATCGTTTATGAAGTCATTCATGATTATAAAAGATTGATTGAGCGATTAAAAAAGCCATCTGTCCGTTATAATGAAAAAATAGAAGAACAAAAAGATGAACTTCGTATAAAAGTGATGGATGTAGAACGCTCAAAGATTCATGAAATGTATCAGGCAGGAGAAATCACCAGGGAGCAAGCGAGAGAATTAAGAAGGTTTATTAACTATATTGAAAGTGTTACTTTGAACGATCATATTGAATAAGTGTGAGGACGGTGAAATGTCTCCACTTATTATCAAGAAAAATATTCTCAAACGGTGAAAACGAAGTTCATCAATCCATCTTTCCCGCAACTGCTCCATTAGTTGGTATAGGAAGTGCTTTAAGGTCAGTAAATGAATAAATTGAAATATAATAATACGAAGGGACAGTCATTTTATAGGGCTGTTCTTTTTAATGTCCATTTTTAGAAATTCCCTTTAAAAATTGTAGACATTTAAAAATAAAGGATATATTATTTTATTAAGTAATGAATGAACTATTCATTCATCACTGAAGGGGAGTTGATAATACATGGGAAAAGAACTAACGGATTCTAATTGGAATTTACGGGGCAAGTATGTGGTCATAACAGGTGCAACAAGCGGTATTGGTCTTGCGGCTGCAAAAATTTTGGCATCTCGAGGTGCAAACCTTGGAATCATTGCTCGAAATGAAACCAAGGCGAAGGAAGTTGTAAATCAAATTGAAGCGCAAACGAATGAAAATATAGTGGTCAATGTGTTCATCGCAGATATGTCTTCGCAACAATCAATTCGCAAAGTAGCTTCGGAGATCTTATCAAATTGTCCAAGAGTAGACGTCTTGATTAACAATGCTGGAGCCTTGTTTGAAAACCATCAGATAACAGTCGATGACCAAGAAATGACTTGGGCTGTAAATCATTTAGGACCGTTCCTTCTTACAATTCTTCTTCTGGAGCGATTAAAAGAAAGTGCGCCTGCTCGAATTATTACTACTTCATCGCACGGACATAAGATGGCTAGAAAAGGGATTGATTTTAATGATTTACATGCAGAACAACTTTACAAGCCGATGAAGAAATTAATGGGAGGACCTACTCTTCGCTATGGGCAGACAAAGCTTGCAAATATATTTTTCACGTCTGAGCTTGCTCAACAGCTTAAAGGTACTGGGGTTAACACCTATTGCTTTGATCCTGGATTAGTCGACA
Organism: Lederbergia wuyishanensis; assembly: GCF_022900255.1. Classification (GTDB taxonomy): domain Bacteria; phylum Bacillota; class Bacilli; order Bacillales; family Bacillaceae_C; genus Lederbergia; species Lederbergia wuyishanensis. Next base: position 165,300 of record NZ_JALIRM010000013.1, on the reverse strand, counting down.
CGAACTTTAATCAAAATAATGGGAGAATGGCACGCTTGACGATGGCAGTGATGAGATTATTTTCACGCACTCCAGAAAAGGGGGCCGAAACAATGGTGTGGTTAGCAGAGACAGAAGAAGTAAGCCAGCAAACAGGTCTTTACTATGCAGATAAAAAAGTAGAAAGCCCGACGGAAATAGCCAAGGATAGAGATATTGCAAAACAATTGTGGGAGATTAGTGAAGCGCAAACGTTGATTAACGGTTAGAATAATTAGTAATCTTTACTAAGAAAATCCAAGTGTTTTTTCTTGGCTGTAATACGAACATGGGGGGACTCACTAATGGCACCATTAAATGAGCAACAATTAGATCAACTACACATACAACGAATAGTGCAAATAAAAAAAGCTGCCCTAAAAGTATTTGCAAATCGAGGAATTATAGGAACGAAAATAAGCATGATAGCCGCTGAAGCGGGTATTAGTCAAGGCTTATCATATCGTTATTTTAAATCAAAAGAAGAGCTACTTATTACTTTAATTCAAGATGCTCTTGAGGAAGCAAAAGCCGCGATGGAACAAGTTAATCACCTGCCAGGTACGCCATTAGAAAAATTGAGAAGTTTAACAAAAAGTATGCTTGACGATAGTAATAAGTATTTTTTCATGCTCATCCAGCAGGCTTCAAGTTCGGAAGAAGTTCCAGAGAAGGCGAAACAACTACTGGAACAATTCTCTAAAGAAAATCCAATCCAACTACTAATTCCATTATTTATAGAAGGTCAACGAATGGGTCAATTTTGCGAGGGTGATCCTTATAAGTTATTGTTTTGCTATTTTTCCGTTATCACAGGATTAATGTTACAAGAAGTGCAAGCAGATGAAAATTATTGGGTTCACGAGGTAGATTTATTAATGAAAGTAATAATGAAATGATAGGAAAGATTCAATGGGTGACAATAAGAACATTCTCTTTTAGTCACCCATTTGGTTTTACATCTAATTTACCTCGATTTGCTTTTGAATGTCCTTAAGGATACTCTCTAAAGAATATACAACCCCCTTGTCATCTTTATACATAATATTTCTAGGGGAAAAGTGAACGGGTGAATCTAATCCAGCTGCTGCAGAAATGCGGAATAATCCTTTTCTTAATGTAATCAAATAGTTTGCAACACGATATTTTTTTTCGTCAATCACTAAAGCTTTTTGTAAATCAGGGTCTGTTGTAGCAACTCCGACAGGACAGGTATTGGATTGACATTTTAAAGTTTGAATGCATCCGACAGAAATCATAAAACCACGTGCTATGTTAATTAAATCTGCTCCCATAGCTAATGCGACTGCAATTCGATCTGGTGTAAAGAGTTTCCCCGAAGCGATAATTTTCACACGATCTCGAACGCCATATTTGATTAGAGTGCATACAAGGATGGAAAGGGCAGATTTAAGAGGCAATCCTACGCTATCAATTAATTCTTGATACGAAGCTCCAGTTCCACCTTCACCGCCATCAACTGTGATAAAATCAGGGCCTTTCCCGGTTTCCTTCATATACTTTGCGAGTTCTTCAACACTATCGTTACTACCTACAACAATCTTTATCCCGACTGGTTTTCCAGTATGAGTTCGAATTTTTTCAATAAAATCACACATTGCTGGTACATCACTAAATTGATGAAAACGGTTCGGGCTATCTATAGATTTATAGGGGACCACTTTTCGAATTTCAGCAATTTCGGGATTAACTTTTTCGGCATCGATATGGCCACCTCGTGTTTTGGCACCCTGAGCTAATTTGATTTCGAATGCTTTTAATTGCGGAATTTCACTTACTTTTTTTAATTCATCCCAATCTACATCGCCATTTTCATCCCGGATTCCAAATAGGGCGGGACCAATTTGCATGATAATGTCTACTCCGCCTTCCAAATGGTAAGGTGATATGCCACCTTCACCTGTATTCATCCATGTACCTTTAGCAATGGCCAACCCTTTTGATAATGCAGTAATGGCGTTTTTCCCCAATGCACCATAACTCATAGCGGACATACCAATAAGCCCTTTTAGCACGAAGGGGTGTTTTGTACTGTGACCAATGACAACTGCATCATCATCATGTAATAAATACGAGGATGATTCATCTTCTTCCCATTTTTCCTCTCTTTGGGAAAAGAGGGGGTCTTTGATTAATAAATATCTTTTTGTTAAAGCAAATGTATTTTCATCCATCTTCATTTCTTCATTAAGCTTCGGGAACATATCATTTCGAACATAATAACCTTCTTCTTCAAAATCACGTTTTGAACCAAAGCCGACTACATCGCGCTTATATTTCGCGCTTTTTACAATATGTTCATAATCATCCCTTGAAAACGGTCTTCCTTCAGTATCACTATTGAACCAATACTGGCGAAATTCAGGACCAATTTTTTCGAAAAAATATCGAACCCTACCAAGAAAAGGATAATTTCTTAAAATGGAATGCATTTTCTGGTTTCTGTCGAACATGAATAATAATAAAATAGAGACAATCAGTCCGATCAAAACAATTCCGATAAACAAAAACCCAATAATAATTAATACACTTGCTATAAAATTCATGTCTTCCACCTCATAATGGTTGAAATTCCCTATGATTAATATCATCGTACTTAAATGGATTTATACCGTTATTAAACACATTCTTGTTTTGTAGAGATGATGTAAGTGAGAGTAAGGGAGGAGTTTCATGAATTTCAATAAAATATGATACCTGTAAGAAAGCGATGTGAAAACATGGTTTCAAGTCTCTTCAAAAGGATGATGAACTGGTATGACTAATAAGAAAACTAATCGAATTTCTGGTTCTGAACAAGTAGCTGAATTTATGATAAATCTAAAGCATCCATTAAAAAAAGAAATAGACGAAGTTCGAATTATTATTTTAAGTGCTAATGAACAAATTACCGAACATATAAAATGGAATGCCCCTAGTTTCTGCTATAAGAATGAAGATAGGGTGACCTTTAATCTTCATGGCAAAGGTTTTTTTAGGTTGGTTTTTCATTGCGGTGCAAAAGCGAAAGAAAACCACTTGGAAAGATCTTTGGTTGATGATACAACAGAATTATTGGAATGGGTTTCCAGTGACAGAGCTATTGTAAAATTTACGGATATGAATGATGTGAAGGAAAAGAAAGACAAACTTGTAGAGGCAGTAAATAAGTGGATAGATGCAACGTTTTAGAAGTAATCATATATGGAATATAATATGGGAAACATAGGTGGCAGAAGTTGACTAAAACAATCGTAGAAAAACTAAATTTAAAAAAGTATGAAAAAGTAGCAGTACTAAATGTACCTGAAGCCACGGATTACTTAAAAGAACTAGCTAATTATGATACCGAACTTAAAGGAAGTAAGTATGATTTAATCTTTGCATTTGTGCTCGATATGGAATCTTTCAAAAAGCTTATTTACGAAGTAATTGAAAACAATTATTTAAACAAAAATGGCTATATCTTTTTGGCTTACCCTAAAAAAGGAAATAAAGTATATCCAACTTTCATCCATAGAGACGAAATATTTCCTAATATTGGAGTGGACGAAAATGGTTTTGTTGGAACAAGCAATGTAAAATTTTCTCGAATGTTAGGTTTGGATGATGTTTTTACAGTTGTCGGTCTGAAAGAGGATGGCAAAAGCAAAAATAAAACATCTACAAAAGAGAGTCAGTTAGTTGATGATTATATTGAAATGATTCCAGCAGTAGAAAAGGATTTACAAGATACCCCGAATTTACTAGCTTTTTATCAGTCTCTCACTCCAGGATACCAAAAAGATTGGGCTCGGCATGTGTATAGTGCGAAACAAGAAGCAACTAAAAATAAGCGACGCGAAGAAATGAAAACAATTCTAGCCGCAGGGTACAAGAGTAGGGATTTATATCGAAGGGAACAATAACTAAATATCAATTAATAAAAGAATCCATTGGACAGTAAAAAGGTGGTCCAATGGATTTCGATCCTTGAGAATTGTATCTATCAGAATATTACTCTTGTATAAGGTGTTTTTTTCTCGTATAACAATTACTCTAAACTAATGTAAGAGCGAATCGATTCCGACCATCACACTTTTGATTCCGAATATACTTTAAGCATTTCCTCAACACTAATCCCATTAATTTTCATTCCTTTTATATTACACATGCTAATCTCAACGTTTTCTAAGTTACAATCAGTGATCGTGCTGTCATTTAGGTTACAATTTTCAAACTTAAGCGGTCTTTGTTTGGCGTTAGGTTCATAATTCGGATGCCCCTCGAGTGGTAGACCTATATTATGAATATAAGCTCCCCCTAGCTGGGCTCCATCGATTTCAACATCACTTAAGTTAGCATCATTTATCATTAATCGACTTAAATTGGCATTAACTATTTTTGTATCAGATAAATCAACATTTTCGAAATAGAGTTTATGACCAAGTACGCAAGTAAAAGTAGAAGCAGAAATGTCAGCCATATTCAATTCTTGTTTTTGATTTTGGAGATTCATTGAAATCATTCCTTTTATTCTAGTTTATTTTTAGGCATCGCATTCAACATTAAACATGTTTCCGTTAGGGTCAAAGAAGTCCAAAAATTTAAAGCCTCCTATTTCATCATGAACAATTTTCTCGACTCGTACACCGTGAGCTTTTAGATGATCATAAAACTGTTCAATATTTTTAGCTTGAAAGCCTACAACACTTCTTATTACACCATTTTTAGTAAAATTAGCATTTGTATCATCGTTTATTTCAGATAGAAAAAGCATTTGTCCAGATGGCAAGTTTACTTGAGCGAGCTTTTCTTCTTCACTATGCCAGACAAATTGAAAACCTAAAACTTCGGTGTACCATTTAATAGATTTTGATATATCTTTAACAGGTACAGTATTATATAAAATTTTTTCAATCATTTCTTTAATTACTCCTCTTTTCAATCTCCACACTTACGATCGTTTTGCACTTTTCGGGAGGATAACAGTCCATGGCTGGATATAAATAAATTTCTCGGTGGGCTCCGTTTACTTGGTATCCTTCCGCCTCTAAGTCCTCTTTTATTTTTTGAAGTGTTTCTTTTGCATGTTTGTAATGGCCGACATGAAGTCTTTGTGCACATAAAGTAGGATTAGTTTTCTTAAAAGTAATGGTAGGGAGTTCCTTAACACGTAAATTCTTCTTGACTCGTTCCATCGCCCTTTCGAACATTTCGTCTGTTACACAGTCAGCCACTAACATCATTTGGTCAACGATCCATTTTTTATTGTCGGCTGCTCGATGCCAAATAATTTCTGGAGGCATTAGCTTAAATTTGTATTCAAGTTCCTTTTTCGTTATCTGTTTGATTTGGTTGACTACTTTCCAAGCAATCCATTTTTCATCTATCGGCTCAGGTCGTCCGTCCCAATTCATATGATAGGATGTAATCATACTTTGTGATACGTATTTTAGTTCTGGGAGTAATTGAATAACTGTTTTGTCAGGCTTTAGTTGATAAATATCTCGGTAGATTTTTCGATGATCGTGCGTCTTAAGAGTTTTAGGTTTAAGTTGCGTCATATACTTTCTCCTTAAAAAAATTCTTGTAATATCACAGATTATAAAAGTGGTAAAATAGTCATAGATGAGGATATAATGGCTAAGTGTGAGTTTCACCCATATTTGATTTCTTTACTGTGACAAGAAAGTCCTTTATTTTTTAAAAATTTCTTCTACTTGTTTATAAAAGAGAGTTCTAAATGAAATTCGTATATGTAAACGGATACGGATGTTATCGGAATGGATGGTGTTCAATGAAGCTAAAAATATCTATGTTTTATTTGTTTTTATATCTTGCCATGGGAAGTTTTATGCCATTTATGAGTTTGTTTTTATCCGAAAGAGGTTTCGATGGAGCTTCGATAGGGGTTATTCTTGGGGCAGGATCGTTAACAGGAATAATTGCTCAGCCAGTTTTTGGCCTGATTAACGATGCTGCGAAGGATTATCGGACGTTGTTAAAGGTTTCCACCTTTTTATCGGCTATAGTGGCGTTCGGTTATATTTTTAGTGAATCGTTTATCCCGATGATTATAACTGCAGTTGTTTTTTCTTTTATTAATACACCAGCTGGAACTATTGTAGATGCAATTGCTGTTGAAAAAGGTCCATCCTTTGGATTCACGTATGGGCAGGTTCGATTATGGGGGGCACTTGGTTTTGCATTCGTAACGGTTATTGCTGGATATGTATATAATTCTATCGGCTATCACTATAGTTTTATTGCATACGCATTATTTGCTGTCATTATGTTCTTACTCATGTTTTCTTTCCCTAAATTGGAACGACCTAAAAAAGCCGAAGTTCTGGGTAAAGAGGGGATAGGTGCACTATTTAGAAATGGATACTTTATTTTATTCCTTGTTATTACGATGCTAATTTCAGGAACAGTTACAATGAATTTTAGTTATTTATCCCTTTATTTTCAAAAACTAAATTATCCGGTGAATCTAGTCGGTTGGAATTTTACGATTGCTGCAGTCGTCGAGATTCCATTGTTCTGGCTATCCGCAAAGCTCATTCGTCGAATTGGATTATTTCCGATGCTTATTCTTGGAACGATAGCTTACGCAATTAAGTATATTATAATGGGTTTCGCTCCTCCTGTTGGTGTTGTATTATCCTTGCAAGCTCTAGATGGAATAGCTTTTGCCTTTTACTTTAGCTCTGTTATTGAAATTGTTAATTTAATGGCTCCAAGAGATGCAAAGGCAACCGCTCAAACAATGTTTGCTGCTGCCGGAGGACTTGCGGGGATTGCCGGAAACGTAATAGGAGGAATAGTCGTAGATTACCAAGGACCACAGTTCTTGTTCTGGATGATGGGATGTATTATCTGTATCGGAACTCTATTCTTCATCTTCTTCCCTAAAAAAGGGAGCTATCGTTTGCCTGCAAGCAATTCAGATAATGTAGTAGGAGCTTAATAGATTATGAAAAAATCCAACTAACTATTCCTAGTTAATTGGATTTTTTTCTTTTATTGGGCTTGTTGAACAGGAACCAGCACAATTTTTACTTAATTCACAGCCAGCACATTTTCCCATTTTACTTCTCTTTATAAATCTATATATCGTAAATATAGCGTAACTGAAAATAAGAACACCAAGAAGGATACTGATGAACATTTCGTTTCCCTTCCTTCTATTTATTGAAAACCTAATAGATGGCCGCCTTGATAAATAATGACTGACACCAAATAAGCAATGACTAGAGCATAACCTACCGAAAACCATGTCCATTTAGCTGAACCTGTTTCTTTTTTTATAGCGGCGACTGTCGCTAGGCATGGCACATATAGCAAGATAAAAGCGAGAAAACTATAGGCAGATAGTGGTGTGAAGTAGTCCGTCATTACCCCTTGTAAAGTGTGCATGTCAGGTGCAACATATATGATGTTCATTGTCGATACGACAACTTCTTTCGCCAAAAATCCAGTTAATAACGCCGCTCCGGCTTGCCAATTTCCGAATCCGAGCGGGTGAAGAATCGGAGCAATCACTCCGCCAATTACAGCAAGGAAGCTTTCATCCATCGAAACATTGAAACCACTAGGTCCCGCATACGTTAAGAGCCAGATGATAACAGAACCACCAAAAATGAAGGTACCTGCTTTACGAACAAATCCTTTTCCTTTTTCCCATGTGCTTTGCAATAAAGTTTTGAATTGTGGAATACGATACGGTGGTAATTCAATTACAAAAAATGAACTTTCTTGTTTTAAGATTGTCGCAGAAAAAATCTTCGCTAATGTGAGTGCAAGTATTACCCCTAATAAGTATAAGGATAGAACAATTAAAGCTTGATTTTGTTTAAAAAATGCACCTACAAACAAACTATATACTGTCAATCTAGCTGAACAAGACATCAATGGATTTAATATGATTGTTAGAAGCCGTTCTTTCGGTTGCTCAATTGTTCTAGCAGCCATAATCCCTGGGACATTGCAGCCAAAACCAATAATCATAGGAATGAATGCTTTACCATTTAACCCGATGCTTTCCATTATCTTATCCATTACCATTGCAACACGAGCCATATAACCCGAATCCTCAACGAATGAAATCATAAAGAAGAGCATAAAGATTTGTGGCACAAATACAAGCACTCCACCAACACCAGCAACAATTCCTTCTAAGATTAATGCTCGTATAAATTCAGTAGCACCTGCAGAAACTAGTAAATTGTTGAGAGTTTCCGCTAACGGACCGGTAATAAATGCATCCAATCCATCTGAAAGTGGGGTTCCAACCCAATCAAAGGTCAATTTAAATATTAGATAAGTAAATAGTATAAAAATAGGCAATCCAAGTACTTTATTTGTAACGATTTGATCGATTCGATCCGTCATCGTAACTTCTATTTTTTTAGTATTGTTGACACAGCACAATAGAAGAGATTGAATATAGTTTCCCCGAACCATATGGATATGTTGAGCCATCGATTTAGACTTTGTTTCAGCAAGAATTTGGTTTTCAGTAGTTTCGTATAATTCATTCAAGATTGATTCGGGAATGTATTGTAATAAAAGATCACGAACAAGCTTGTTTCCTTCGAAAAGTTGAAGAGCTAACCATCTTTTTGGTGGTAAGTCTTGTTCCTTAGGAAGTAATGAAATGATATGCTGAACAGATTCCTCCATCGTTCTTCCGTAATGAATCATGAGCGGCGTCTGTGATTCCCTAGTGGCAACTATAGTTGATGCTAACTCATCACACCCTGCTCCAGACCGGGCGACGATAGGGACGACCAAACAACCAAGGCGTTCCGATAATAATTTAATATCAATTTCAATACCTCGTGCCTTAGCTACATCCACCATATTTAATCCGATGGTAAGCGGCTTCCCATATTCTAATAATTGTATAGTTAAATATAGATTCCGTTCCAACTGGGAAGCGTCAACGATATTTAAAATAGTGGAAACATCATCGTATAATAGAAAATGAGTGGCAACTCCTTCATCCTTAGATAGAGGATTGAGAGAATATACACCAGGTAAATCAATTAATTTTCCGTTTTTGCTTTTTAAAACCCCAACCTTCTTTTCAACTGTGACACCTGTCCAGTTTCCCACGTATTCATAAGAACCTGTCAATTTATTGAATAAAGAGGTTTTCCCAGTGTTGGGGTTGCCAAATAACGCTATGTTATTGATATGCTTTCCACCCGAATCTTTTTAGCTTCGCTCCGGCGAATACCTATTAATTGTCCTCTTGCTTCGATTGTAATCGGTCCGCCTAAAGGTAGTACACGCTTTATCTTCAGGATTGAACCTTCCATTATTCCAAGATCTAATAAGCGTCTTCGGACAAGTTCGTTTACTGAATCAGTATTATTAATTCGCACTTTATTTCCTACCTGTATTTCAGATAAAAGCATTACATTCACCTCAATGCGATTGATAATCAATCTCAATTCACATTTATAATTTTAAAAAAAGGATATTCATTTGTAAATAAAAAAATACTGGAAAAAATTTCTTGACTATCTATCTAACGTTCGTTAGAATTCGAGTTATAGAGGTGATTACTATTTCAACAAAAGAAAAAATATTAAATGCCGCTATTGATTTATTTTCGAAATCAAGTTTTAGCGCAGTGTCGATTAGAGACATAACAAGAGAAGTAGGAATTAAAGAAAGTTCATTGTATTATCACTTTAAAAATAAAGATGAGCTGTTAGAATGCATTTTTGAAATATATAGAGAAGAGATTAAAAAAGTATGTCCTCCACTTAAAGACATTGACTACATCTTGACACAAACGACTCCTGAACAGTTTTTACTTCATGGGTTGCAAAAGTTCAAATCTCTCATTTGTGATAATCCGAAGATGTCGAAAATATCACGGATTTTAAGTACCGAACAATTTAGCCATCCGAAAGCAAGGTACATCATTTCGAATGATTTATATGAAGAAAATATTAAATTCCTCGAAGTGGTATTTACCAAATTCATGGAATCAGAGTACATTCAAGAATTTCCTGCCCGGTTACTCGCGATTGAATATCAGTATCCTGTTTTTTCTATGATTACTCAATATCAAATTTTACAATTTGAACAACAAGATACATCAGAATTAGAAAAATTACTTGAGGATCATGTTAAGTTTTTCTTCTATAAAATCAAAAAATAAATAATTTAAGCATTGCTGGAATTAGGGGGGGCAATATGAAGTTTTTAAGGGAAGATTTTAAGGTTTCGGAGTCGGGGATTAGCGAAGTTGAAAGTGTTATGATTGGTGGGATTAAACAAAGTATTTTAATACAATCAGAGAATCCCAACAATCCGGTTCTGCTTTTTATCCATGGAGGACCAAGCATGCCAGTGCCTGGTGTTTCGAGCAGAGGTTCCGATTATACATTAGTTACTACGACGAAAGAACTTATTAAACATTTCACTGTTGTTTTTTGGGACCAGCGCGGAACGGGAAAATCATATTCAAAAGATATTCCAAAAGAGACAATGCATCTTAAACAATTCATCAGTGATGGGCTGGAAGTAACGGAATATTTACGTAGCCGTTTTAAGAAAGAAAAAATTCATCTTGTCTCTCATTCTTGGGGAACAGTCATAGGCTTGTCCCTTGCTTCTCAATATCCGGATAGATACTACACTTATACAGGCTTTTCGCAAATTACAAGCTGGGTAGAAAATGATAAACTTAGCTATAAATGGTTAATGGAAGCAGCAAAGGAAAAGAATGATCGAAAAGCAATACAGGAATTAACAGCTGTTGGAGCTCCACCGTATTTAGAAGGATTCAAACAGTGGGCTGTTATTCGAAAATGGCAATTTAAATATAATTCAATGTTTTATAAAACTGGAGATAAAAAATCAGCCACCTTTTTTTCAGGTCTGAAAATCATGCTAAGATCGAAAGACTATTCATTAATAGATATTTACAATTCACTTGTAAGAGGCTTCAAACTTTCTTATTCGGAGAAAATGTTAGAGGATATAAATACTTTCGACTTTTTTAAAGAGGCTCCTTCACTACAGATGCCAATAATGTTTATTCATGGTAGTAAAGAAAAGCATGTGATGCCAGAACTGATTCAAAAATATTATGAGCAGTTGGATGCTCCTATGGGAAAACAATTGCTATGGTCTGATAAATCCTCCCATGCTTTTCATTTGGATGATGCACGGGAAAACGAGCAAAGGTTGATAGCACATCTTACAACATGTAAGGGAAAGTAGGTTCATACGATGGCTTATGAAATCAATGACGTCATGATATCCAATGTCGATATCAGAAAAAGAGTACAGGAGTTAGCTGAAGAAATTGAAAAAGACTTTAATCACGAATCCGTTTTTTTAATTGTTGTATTAAAGGGATCTTTCGTATTTGCAGCTGATTTGATCCGTGAGATGAAAGGAGACATTAAAGTCGATTTTATCTCCGTCTCCAGCTACAGTAATCAGACTGAAACTACAGGTAAGGTTAGGCTTTTAAAAGATTTAGATGCGAATATTACGAATCAAAACGTTGTTGTAGTAGAGGATATTATCGATAGCGGTCTGACACTGCATTTCTTACGTGATCACTTGAAAATGCATAAACCAAAGCAGATTAAAATTTGCACCTTATTAGACAAACCTGAGAGAAGAAAGATTGACTTGCCTGTCGATTACGTTGGTTTCGTTATCCCCGATGAATTCATTGTTGGATATGGAATCGATTATGCAGAAAAGTATAGGAATTTACCTTATATTGCAACAGTGAAAGAAGTATAAATCTACCTAAGATTGCTAACTAGTCCAGATATAGTTCAAATTATTTATCTGCAAAATAAGTCAACTATTTTAAGTTGACTTATTTATTTTTTACTTAATCATAAGTATTTATTAAGTTATTTTATAAAATATATCGATTTTACTTATCGATTAATCCGTACTATCCTTAAGGTGAATCTAAGGAGGTGCATAGCATGGAGTATATAGCGCTATTTTTGATAGGAATATTTGCAACAACTGTCGGAACATTGGCTGGCGGGGGAGGCTTTATCAGTTTTCCTGCAATGTTGATTTTAGGAATGCCTGTCCACTCAGCGATTGGGGCAAATAAAGTATCTAACACCATTAGTTCCTTTTCGAGCTTCTTGCATTTATATAAAAAGAAAGAATTATCTTTAAAAGAATCCTTCTGGATCATTCCTGTCAGTCTTGGAGGCGGATTAAGCGGGGGCTATATTGCGTCAAAAATATCTGGGGAGAATATGTACATTGTTGCTATTATCTTATTAATATTTGCCTTTATTACTTCATTCAAAGGGAAAGGCGGTTTTACAGGTGAAAATCCTTTGAAGATGAACAAATTTAGTATTCCTGGGCTTTATGGTATTGGAATATACGATGGTCTTTTTGGTCCGGGACAAGGGACGTTAATGTTCTATTTATTTAGTTCCTTAAAAATCTCTTATATTCAAGCTGTTGGTCTTGTTCGCCTTGCAACATTTTCTAGTTGCTTCGGAGCGGCCGTTTCCTATATTGCTACAGGTAAAATAATATGGCCATTAACAGTGTGCCTTCTTTTAGGCTCACTTACGGGTGCTCAAATAGGAGTTCGTATTGCAGAAAAACTAAAACCACAATATGTTAAGCCGGTATTACGAATAGTAACATTTATTCTTATTGTGCAAATTGTACTTGATCATGCTCTTTAAAAAGTCAAAATAAAAGTGCCGAAATTGCTAGGCACTTTTAATATTTAAGTATCTTTATTTACTAAATAAATTAGTATGGACTAGGAATCTATTCTTCACATTTGTAACGAAATACAGGTCCGGTTTGTATGAAATATCCGCTTCTTACTTGTCCTGCCCAATTTTGTAATGCTTCCTGCCATTGAACGCTATTAAAAAATTCATTAACTGAAGTAGTATCAGAAAACCAGATTAGTGGGGTAAAAGGTGCCAGAGGACCAGCATCACCCCAAATCCCACCCGCCTTAACGGTGCTTTGCTTGACTAAAAGTAAAGGAAGGCCCCTTTGGTACGCCATAGATGGTTCAATCTGCAAGAAAGGCGAATAAGGTTCTCCTTGATCTGTAGGTCGTGTTTGTTTTAAAAGGACAGCTGCAGCTCCGTAGCTTGAATTTACCGCTCTGCGGATATTTTCCAGAGTCGTATCTGGATACTGATCTGTATTCGGTATCGTTCTTGGAAATAAAAGAACTCTTTTTATTTCCCTAAACATACGAATAACAAATTCTTGTTCCTTGGAAAAAGGGGGAGTAGAAGGACCGAGTGTAAAAAGATTTTGATGGCTGAAAAAGACAGGAATCCTAAAAAAGTCACTTGCAGCTTGATTCAACTCATTTACACCTTGATTAAACTGTTTTACTGCATCAGCTCTCGCTACTTGCCTACTGTTGTTCTGCATTAAATTATCACCTCCTGCTACCAATTTATGAGGAGGGATATAAAGAGCTTATTTACTTGTCTTGATACATTCGTATTATTTCTTCAATTTTCTTCAAGAAATGAACGTATTTCCTATTCACAAGATTCTATTTTATGTTTAATCCTTTGTATCTACTAGTGACCTTCTGCTTTCATTACTCAGTTATCCAAAAAATAAATTGCTTTGGATTTTAATTCTTTTAGTTTAAAATGTATTATTTTGGTATAATTACAAGAAATGGAATAGAGGGGGGAGTTTTTTGTTGCTAACAAAGAAAAAAGTCAAAAGTAGGTTGCAAATGTTGTTTTTTGCTAGTGCTATTTTCTTTGCTGGTTTTCTAATAGGGAACAACCGTTCAAAAATAATTGATTTTTCAATTAGTGATAGTTTCATTACAATATTTTTCTCTAAGCCTGAAATATTTATGGAAAAAGTTATTAACTATGCACCAATAATGAGTACACTCCTCACAGTTATAATATTTACATTGGTAAGCTTTGCAATCATTAAAATACTCACCATATTTCTTAGTCTTTTCAGAAGAAAAAGCTGGAAGCCTATAGTCATAAGTAATGATAGGAATGGCAACAGGAAAGTAAGAAAAGCTTTTGTTCCGATAAGTCGCAAACGACAGACCATAAATGAGGTAAAAGATGAAATAGTAAATGTATTAAAATCTAATCCGAATTCACTGAACTTTATGAAAAACACCTTTAAGAAAACGGGGAATTTGGATCATGACTTTTTAAATAGTATTAAGGAAAAGGTGAAAAGTGAAATTGAAGCAAGAATGAATATAAGAGAAATAAATGGTATTAATATTGATAGATACATAGAAAATGAGGTAAAAAGAAAAATTAGAAAGTATTAAGCTGTAAGTAAATACATTTTACGATGAGAATCAAATTTAATGTCAAAAGGAATTTTGAATACAGCATGAATATTGACAATCGACTTTTATTTATGTTATTAAATGTATGATTAGCACTCTAGGTACAGGAGTGCTAAAATAGAGTTGTGAACTAAATACTTATTTTTCAAATGATTGAAAGGAGAAGTCTTCATGGAAAAAAAGTTATTCCAAGCAGAATCTAAAAGGCTATTGGAGATGATGATCAATTCCATCTACTCCCAAAAGGAAATTTTTCTTAGAGAGTTGATTTCGAATTCCAGTGATGCCATTGATAAAATTTATTACAAAGCACTTACGGACGATTCATTAACTTTTGACAAAGACAGTTATTACATAAAGGTAACGGCTGATAAAGAAAACAGAACATTAAAAGTATCAGATACGGGAATCGGTATGACGAAGGAAGAGCTTGAAACGAATCTCGGAATTATTGCGAAAAGCGGTTCTCTTGCTTTTAAAACAGAAAATGAAATAAAAGATGGCCATGACATTATTGGTCAATTTGGTGTTGGCTTTTATTCTGCTTTTATGGTTGCAGATGAGGTTACAGTCATTAGTAAAGCATTAGGAAACGATCAAGCATACAAATGGCATTCAGCAGGTGCCGACGGATATACAATCGAGCCATTTGAGAAAGATACAGTCGGTACGGAAATCACCCTAAAAATCAAAGAAAATACTGAAGAAGAACAGTATGATGAATACTTGGAAGAGTATGGTCTAAAGTCTATCATCAAGAAATACTCTGACTTTATTCGTTATCCGATTAAAATGGATGTTACGGAAAGTAAGCTTAAAGAAGGCACTGAAAATGAATATGAAGAGGTTAAAGAAGAACAGATTGTTAACAGCATGGTTCCGATTTGGAGAAAAAATAAAAATGAACTTACAGATGAGGACTATGAGAATTTCTATTCAGAGAAGCATTATGGCTATGACAAACCTCTAGCCCACATCCATACGAGTGTTGACGGAGCCATCCGTTACAATGCCATCCTATATATTCCTGAAAAGACTCCATTTGATTACTATTCAAAGGAGTATGAAAAAGGCTTAGAGTTGTATTCAAATGGCGTTCTAATCATGAATAAATGTGCAGACCTTCTTCCTGACTACTTTAGCTTTGTAAAGGGTATGGTCGATTCACCGGATCTATCTTTAAATATTTCAAGAGAAATTTTACAGCATGATCGTCAGTTGAAGCGAATCGCTAATAATATCAATAAGAAGATTAAAAGCGAATTGCAAAACCTCTTGAAAAATGACAGGGACAAGTATGTAACATTCTATGAATCCTTCGGCAGACAGCTCAAATATGGCGTGTACAGTGACTTTGGAATGAATAAGGAAACATTGCAGGATTTGCTGTTATTCTATTCTTCCAAAGAGAAAAAGCTGGTCTCGCTGGATGAATATATAGCTAGAATGCCTGAAGATCAAAAGTATATATATTATGCTTCTGGTGAATCAAATGAGAGAATTGAAAAGCTGCCGCAAACAGAGTTAGTAGCAGATAAAGGCTATGAAATTCTGTATTTTACAGAGGATATAGATGAGTTCGCTATCAAAATGTTGATGAACTACAAAGAAAAAGAATTCAAGTCCGTATCAAGCAGTGATTTAGGAATTGACGCTGCAGATAATGAGGAAAAATCTGAAACGGAAGAAAAAGTCGATAAAGATCTTTTCAATGAAATGAAAAACATTTTGGCAGATAAAGTGAAGGACGTCAGAGCATCAAAAAGATTGAGATCCCATCCTGTATGTTTCTCGACAGATGGAGAAGTCACAATTGAAATGGAAAAAATCTTAAATTCCATGCCTGACAACCAAAATATTCAGGCTGAAAAAGTATTGGAAATCAATACACATCATGAAGTTTACCAATCCCTTAAGGATGCGTTTGAAAAAGATAAAGAAAAATTATCACTATATACAAATCTGTTGTATAACCAAGCACTACTAATTGAAGGCTTGCCAATTAAAGATCCTGTTGAGTTCACAAATGATATTTGTAAAGTAATGGTCTAACACCAAGGAGCATGGAGCAATTTCCATGCTCTTTTCTAACTTGTAATTGGAACGTATATATCAGCATTATACTTATTCTCTTCTTCACCGAATTGAAAAATTTCTAAAGAAACACTTTTTGAATTAAGAACCTTGTCGTTTTCTTTTAAATAACTGCTAATTACATCGTATGGATTATCACCATTTGAACGATATTTCGCATATTGATGACTTGGCACTGTAAATCCAATCATCCCGTTAGGTATCGATTTTAGTTCTTCAACTTCCAGACAATAAACGTAAGTGAATAACACATCGTTAGAAAAATGTACACATGTATATGTATTCGTATCTGTAATATCTTCAATTTCGCTTTTTCTATCCATGAACATGTTACGTGCCTCGGCAATGCCTGTAATATTTTGAAACGATGACGTTGCAGGTACTCCGATAAATTTTTTCTCGTCTAATTGAATAACTTCAACATTTGCATGTCTCATTATTTTTCCATCCTCCTTCTATCATGATTATTAATCTAGAAATTCCCCGAAACCAATTGTGTAACCTTGAGGGTCTATAATAGCGAACTCTCTCATTTTGTATTGGTTCGTTTTCAAAGTATAATGGAAGACCGCCCCCTTGGACATGAACTCCTCGTATAATCCGTCAATCCCCTCCACCATAGCAAATATATGTAAAGCCTCTTTTCCGTGTAAAGGTGAATTGGGAATGATAGATTTTGGGTTTTCACTTTCGTGGAAAATGAGCATAAGTCCATCACGCTCAACGAATCCCATTTCATAATCACACCAAAACCCTAATTTGCTATAATAATCCATTACTTTCTTACGGTTAGATACAAAGAAGATGGCAGAGAAGTGCTTAATGTTGCTTTTAAGATTTACAGACATGAAAAAGCCTCCATTGACTAGGTTTGTATTACAGAATGATTCGATATATGGTATAAAATTTCCTCCGTAGTCCTACTGTAAATTAAAATTCCTTAAAATAGTCAACATTTATGAAGAGATGAGAATTGAAATCATTATCCACTTGCATTTATGAAAGAAAAGGAAAATCAGGTTCTATATAAACAGTTCTAAGGCGGAAGTAATTAAGGAAAAATATATAAAGGTTCTGGAGGTCTATTGTCCGTTTCGGTAGAACTATTATATATATGAAAGTCTGAAGGCAGATGGCTCACGTTACTTGATATTTCGGATAGTAGGGAAAGCTTCTTTAATCGTTTTTTATCTCAAATAATTAAAACTACTAAACTCGGGTATATCAATAGTACGTTGTTATATCAGTAGTATTGGGAGATGAAAATATATGAGATGGGAAGGTAGAAGAGGCAGTACAAATGTTGAAGATAGAAGAGGGATGGGCGGAGGCTCGATGATTGCTGGAGGCGGAATTGGAGGTCTAATACTTCTACTAGTATTTACATTTTTAGGAGGAGATCCCGGTTCCTTATTACAAGGTGTTCAAAATCAAGGCTATGACAGTCCTCCGCCGTATGAGGAATCGGCAAAAGAGAAGGAGCTATCAGAATTTGTTTCTGTCGTTTTAGCAGATACAGAGGATGTATGGAGCGATATTTTTAAAGAGAATGGTCTGGTTTATAAAAATCCAACATTAGTATTATATACCGATAGTGTTCAATCTGCCTGCGGAGCAGCAAGTTCAGCGGTAGGACCATTCTATTGTCCTGGGGATCAGAAACTCTATATCGATTTAAGTTTTTATGATGAACTCCAACAAAGATTTAATGCTCCAGGAGACTTTGCGATGGCTTATGTCATTGCTCATGAAGTAGGGCATCACGTGCAGAAGCTACTGGGAACGAGTGATCAGGTAGCAGCACTTAGACAAAAGTTGAGCGAAAAAGAATACAATAAATATTCGGTTAGGCTTGAATTGCAGGCAGATTATTATGCAGGAGTATGGGCTAATCACGCTGAAAGCTTGAATCTATTAGAGGATGGTGATATTAAAGAAGCGATTAATGCAGCAAGCGCTGTAGGGGATGATACACTTCAAAAAAAGGCAAAAGGATATGTTGTGCCTGAAAGCTTTACTCATGGTACTTCAGAACAGAGAATGCGTTGGTTCAAAAAAGGATATCAGTCAGGTAATTTGGAAGATGGGGATACTTTTAATACTTCTAATTTATAAAGGAGCTGGAGTGACTTGCAATATAATGTAAAAACTTTCATGTTTCGCGACGACGGAGAGATTCCAAACAATCCAGAATTACCTGTGATTGTGTATGAACAAATTTTTAAGGACAATCCTGAAGATATTGAGTCTACATTTAACCGACATGAGTGGACGGGGAGCTGGTCAGGCGGTGTATATGATTATCACCACTATCATAGCAATACACACGAAGTACTCGGTGTTAAGAATGGAGAGGCAACAATCCTAGTAGGAGGAGAGAAAGGAGAACGTCTACAAGTTAAAATGGGAGATGTTATCGTTCTTCCTGTGGGAACAGGGCATAAAAAAATCGAGAGCAGCGATGACTTTCAAGCTGTAGGGGCTTACCCGAATGGCACGAATCCTAATTTGCGAAGACGGGATATAAAGTCACGGACGCAAGACTTAGCAGAAATAAAAAATGTACCGATACCTAATACAGATCCAGTGTTTGGAGATACTGGCCCTTTATTAGATAAATGGATAAAGTAAAGGAGGATTGGACTAGGTCTGATCCTCCTTTTTTTCTACTGCTCCATGTCATTTCTATATTCAAGAATATCTCCGGGCTGGCAATCAAGTGCTTTACATATGGCATCCAATGTGGAAAGTCTTATGGCTTTAGCTTTTCCATTTTTCAGGATTGAAAGATTGGCCATAGTGATTCCGACCTTTTCCGAGAGCTCTGTTACACTCATTTTTCTTTTTGCTAGCATAACATCGATGTTAATTATAATCGCCATATGTCCACCTCATATTGTTAAATCATTTTCTGATTTAATGTCCAATGCATTTTTTAAGAGTGCTTGAAGGACAGCTGAAAAGAGAGAAATAATTAAAGATGTAAAAATGATGGTAAATCCAACGAGAGCAATCCCTGGATGCATAGCGTTTTGTGATACAAGAAAGAAAAAACCAACTACATAAAGAATAGTGATTGTATTAGCACAGCGCATTATATACTTTAAGGAAGTTACTGCTAATTTTGAAAAAGCATTATTCTTTTCCACATAAATTAAAAGCTTTAAAGATTGGTACAGAGCCAAAAAGAATGGTATGGCTGTAATATACAAACCAAACAGAACGGGATATCTCAAATAAGCATACTCAGGATTCATCTCTGCTGCATGTCTCGCTTCCCACGGCAACCAAAAGATGCATAAAACAAGTATAATAACTCCAATAAACAAGACAGCCAGCTTCAAAAAGGTTGTACTCCCTCGTTTCATAATCCACCCCACCTAAATTAGTATCTTTATCATAACATCTCATTTATCGATTTACAATAAATATATATCGGGAAACAGAATGGTTATTTATCCGAATAATTGTGAAGTGATTTTAGTCACAGAACGAAAAAAGAAATTATGATACCCTCTTTCTATTAATGATTAGACATTAGAAAAGAGGCTTCATTATGGTTGAAATCATCGCAACTGCTGAATCTGTTAATCAAGCTAAATTGTTGCTAAATGCAGGAGTGGATACCTTATATATTGGTGAAGACGAATTTGGTTTACGGTTGCCAACATCGTTTACACAGAATGAAATAAAGGAGATAGTCAAGTTTACTCATACACATGATAAAAAGATTTGTGTTGCGGTAAACGCGATTATGCATAATGACAGAATTGAAAAGATAGTTCCTTATTTGGATTTTTTACATAACATAGGCATTGATTCCATTACTGTAGGAGATCCTGGAGTCGTTCATTTATTAAAATTACACAATATCAATATTCCATACGTGTACGATGCTCAAACTTTGGTGACAAGCGCTAGACAAATTAATTTTTGGGTAAAGCGCGGTGCAATAGGTGCTGTGCTTGCAAGGGAATTAACGTTTGAAGAAATAAAAGCAATCCGGGAGCAAGTAACAATCCCTATGGAACTTTTAGTATATGGTGCTACTTGTATTCACCATTCAAAAAGGAATTTAGTAGAAAACTATTTTAATTTTACGAACCAAAAGAAGGAAGAAACAAAAGGATTATTTATTTCTGAACTGAAAAAGCCTGATTCACATTACTCCATTTTTGAAGATGTGAATGGGACCCACGTATTTGCAACAGATGATATAAATCTATTTCCTTATCTTGATTCAATACATAAGGCTGGGTTGACACAATGGAAATTGGATGGCCTTTTTACGAGAGGTCAACATTTTGTGGACATAGCACAGCTTTTTGTTGAAGCAAAACAAGTTTTAGAAGGTGGTAAGTGGACTCAAGAAAAAATGGAAAGTTTAAACGAGAAGTTAATCGCTCTACATCCAGAAGAAAGATCGTTAAACGAAGGATTTTTCTTGAAAGATCCTGAAGAAGTAAAATAATAAGGAGTCTAGTGATGAGAACAATAACAAAAAAACCAGAAATTTTAGCACCGGCCGGAACACTTGAAAAATTAAAAACAGCGATTATATACGGAGCCGATGCTGTTTATATAGGTGGAAATCAGTTTGGTTTAAGGAGCCGAGCGGGGAATTTTACATACGATGAGATGCGTGAAGGAGTGGATTTCTCCAAACAACATAACGCAAAAGTATATGTGGCAGCCAATATGGTAGCCCACGAAGGGGATGTTGATGGAGCAGGAGAATTTTTCCGCACGCTCAAAGAGATTGGCATCCATGCAGTTATCGTATCGGATCCTGCTTTAATTGAAATATGTGCTACAGAGGCGCCAGGGCTACCTATCCATTTATCAACACAAGCTTCCGCTACTAACTACGAAACACTCAATTTTTGGCATAGTGAGGGACTTGAACGGGTTGTATTAGCAAGGGAAGTAAGCATGGAGGAAATTAAGGAAATCCGTCAAAAAACCGATGTTGAAATTGAAGCCTTTATACATGGAGCAATGTGTATTTCTTATTCCGGTCGTTGTACGTTATCCAATCATATGTCCAATAGAGATGCGAATCGTGGTGGCTGCTCACAGTCATGTCGTTGGAAATATGGTTTATTTGAAGTCCCGCAGCCTGGTGAACGTCTGTCATTTCTTGCAGGTGAGCCTGAAGAGGATTTTTCAATGAGTGCTGTCGATATGTCGATGATTCGTCATATACCGGATTTAGTTGAAAATGGAGTGGATAGCTTAAAAATAGAAGGTAGGATGAAATCAATTCACTATGTGTCAACGGTCGCTAATGTATACCGGCAAGCAATAGATGCTTATTGCAATGACCCAGATCGCTATGAGTTCAAGCAAGAGTGGGAAGACGAGTTGTGGAAAGTGGCACAGCGAGAATTAGCGGTTGGATTTTACTATGGAACACCTACTGAAGATGAACAGTTATTTGGTGAGCGTCGTAAAATACCTGCATATTCCTTTATAGGACAAGTATTGGAATATGATGAAGAGACGCGAATCGCAACGATTCAACAGCGTAATGCCTTTGCTGTTGGAGATGAAATTGAATTTTATGGACCGGGTTTTTCTCATTTAGATCAAACGATTGAATATTTGTGGGATGAAGAGGGGAGCCCAATTAATCGTGCCCCAAATGCGATGATGATAGTAAAAATGAAAGTGAATGCTCCTGTTAAGCCTTATGATATGATGAGGAAAATAAAATAATAAAATGGGAAAACGCAGGTTAATGTTATTGGAATGGGTTGCTAAATTAGTAGCTCATTCCTTTTTTTATTTTTCTTCCCATTTCCATATTTTGATTGGTGAGATAGGTTCTCTTAGGAGTATAATTAATAGATATTTATAGTTACGGGAGACGACATCAGTGGAAAAGCAAAATAGTAAATATAGATGGATTGTATTTGTAACGGTATTATTTACGTACTTTGTGATTGTAAGTCAAAGAACTGCACCAGGGTTAATCTCAGATCAATTGATGCATGATTTTAAAGTAACTGCAGCGACTATTGGGTTACTAACGAGTATTCAATTTTTTGCTTATGCTAGCTTACAAATTCCAGTGGGGATTTTATCGGATCGATTTGGACCAAACTTTTTCTTGATTATTGGTGCTTTGCTTAACGGTGTAGGAACACTAGTATATAGCATTGCCCCTAATGAGCTTATCCTTTTAATTGCTCGGCTGATGGTTGGAATTGGCGATGCAGCTATATGGGTAAATTTAGTATTAATCCTTAGCCAATGGTTCAAAGTGAAAGAGTTCATTGGATTGCTTGGAATTGCCGGAATGTCGGGAAGTCTAGGAGTATTAATGGCGACTGTTCCTTTTTCTGCTTGGATTAGCATATCGGGCTGGAGGCCAGTCTTTTTTACGGTAGGAATTATTTTATGTCTTTGTGCATGTCTTCTTTTTTATGTTCTTGAGAAAAAGCCGAAACATATGATTAAGGATTATAAATTTTCTATCCAGACTGGGTCTAAGCGGGAAAAAACGGGTGTGCTGTTGCGTAGAATATTTTCCGCTCGTCAAGCGTGGGCAACCTTCTTTTGTCATTTCGGTCTTGTAGGGACATATATTGGATTCATTGGTTCGTGGGCGGTACCGTACGGAATCCATGTGTATGGAATGTCACGTTCAAGTGCAAGTCAGCTTGTCATGATTGGTTTGATCGGAGCGCTCGTGGGTTCACCTTTGACAACTTGGATTGCAAGCCGTTTAGGAACAATCAAACGTCCTTATATGTTAGTTCACTTTATTATTTTTTTATGTTGGCTTGCGTTGTTTGTGGTCGGCGGAAAGCCACCATATGCAGTACTCGTTATTCTTTTCCTAATTATCGGTTTCGGAAACGGTGCAAGCTCTTTAACATTTGCTGTAGTCCGGCAATCTTTTGATATAAAGGTCGTTGGGGTCGTATCAGGCTTTGCTAATACGGGTGGTTTTTTAAGCGCTGTTCTATTACCGGGTATTTTTGGGAAGATACTCGATTACTTTCACACCTCACCGAGTGCTGTAGGGTATCATTACGGCTTTATTATTCCCGTTGTATTCTCATTCATAGGGTTAATCGGAGGAATGTTGATTAAGGAACAGCGGCAAGAGGTAAGACAAACAGCACAATGAAACAAGTAAAATAAATAAAAGGAAATTCCAAATACATTTTTGGATTTTCCTTTTAACGTTATGATTCTTCCATTAGTTGAGTTGCCCATTTAAAAGCTTCATAATAGCTGCTATGTGCAATACCGTCTTCAATCATTAACTTCTCACAACAAGTATTAAAATCTTCCCAATCTCCTTTTTCAATGGAAATAATCAAATCCAGTGTATCTTTCATTGTGTTGGATTTCCCTTTTAAAGCCTCGCAAATATCTTCTTGAAGCGGCATAGAATGCAATATTTCATCCATGTTTTGGCCTAATAATACATCCATAAGAGAAAACATTCCGGTTAAGAAATAAGATGATGATTCCTTGTCTTTACCCCTATGATCTGCGATCAACTCGCACATTTTCGCTCTTACTAGACTATTGAAGAAAATTTCTTTAGACCATTCACTTCTTACCGTCGTACTACCTCTAATAGATAGAATATAGAGCCATTTTTTTAGTTCTGTTAATCCAATTCGGACAATCGCCTGCCTAATAGAATTAATTTTATTAGCAGGACGATAAGTAGGGGAGTTAATTAGTTTTAATAGTTTATATGATAATGATAAATCTCTTTCTATTATCTCGGTTATTTGTGCTAAATCAGGTTCATCATCGGATAATAGATTAATGATGACAAAGTAATTTTGAAAGTACTCAGGTATATCCCTTGTTGAAAGAATGATAGGCTTAGAGAAAAAATAACCTTGAAAATACTCGTAGCCAGACGTTACTGCTAAATCGAACTCCTCTTTCGTTTCAATTTTCTCAGCAAGTAATTTAAAGTGGAAGCGCTTTGAAATATGTTCAATGATTTGCCTCATTTGTAAAGAAGTCTCTCGAAAATCAACTTTTACTATATCTGCTAGCTGCAATAGGGGGTAAGAATATGGATTATCTTTATTTAAGACAAAATCATCAAGAGCTATTTTGTACCCTTGATTTTTTAGTTCCATGCATATATCTACTAATTCTTGATTAAATTCCACGGTTTCTAAGATTTCTACTACTATTTCATTTGGTTGAAAGTAGGAAGGGAGTCTTATATTTAATAATCTTTCAGTAAAATTAATAAAGCATGGTTTTCCGTTTGAGAGCTGACCTATTCCAATGTTAATAAAACTATTGACAATGACATCAGTCGTCGCAACATCTCCATCAATATCAGTAAAAATGTTCTCCTGACTACTGCGATAGAGCAATTCATATGCAAAGATCTCTTTCGATTTTGTAAAAATAGGTTGTCTCGCTACAAAAAACTCCATGCTTCTCCCCCTATAATTCACTTAATACAATAAAAATTTATTTAAAATTGATGTTATTTAGAAAATTAAAAACCTAACAATAATATACAATAATATGGAAATAATGACAATGAACTAGTACTAATTTCACAAAAAAATGACAACGCTCTCCAAAAAAACGATGGTCAAGTTCTTTTGTTCAGTTTGTTATAATGGTAATAATAAAGGATGATTTAGGATCGGGGTATGAGCATGAACAAAACGATAGGGATATTAGCACATGTAGACGCTGGGAAAACAACTTTATCTGAGCAAATTCTTTATCATACAAAAAGCATAAAGCAAAGGGGGCGGGTTGATCATCAGGATGCTTTTTTAGACAATCATGAGATTGAGAGACAAAGGGGAATAACAGTATTTGCTGAACAAGGGATGTTCTCTTTTCGGGATTCTCAATATTATTTAATCGATACTCCTGGACACGTAGACTTTTCTCCTGAAATGGAACGTGCCATTCAGGTGATGGATTATGCTGTCATCATTATAAGCGCAGTAGAGGGGATTGAGGGTCATACAGAAACGGTCTGGGAACTTTTAAGAAAACATCAAGTGCCGACGTTTTTCTTTATTAATAAGATCGACCGAGTTGGAGCGGACGTAAATGCAATCATAAAGGATATCCGATTGAACTTAACGGAAGATGTCTATAATCTAACAGATTCTTTTTCTAATGAGAGGATGATTGAGGATTTAATTGAATTCATTGCAGAAAGAAATGATGCCCTTTTTGAGCATTATATGGAAAAAGGTTACGACAAAGAAATGTGGCTATCTACTATGAAAGAAATGATCAATGAAAATCAACTTTTTCCTTGTATGTGTGGTTCCGCCCTTCAGGATATTGGAGTTGATTCCTTTCTTGAAAAGCTCGATTTATTAACTTCTACATCATACGAAAATCAATCTCCTTTTGCTGGTCAAGTTTATAAAATACGCCATGATGAGAATGGAACTCGCATAACTTTTATTAAGGCATTAAAAGGGACGTTACATGTAAGGGAGGAAATGAATTACAGGCACTTTGATAAGCCCATTTCCGAAAAAGTAACCCAAATCAGAATGTACAGTGGGAATAAGTTCCAATCAATTGATAGAGTTGAGGCCGGGCAATTGTTTGCAGTTACAGGATTGTCTAAAACTGAAGTTGGAGACGGGATAGGAACATTGAAAGAAAAAATAAACTATGAGATGATTCCAACACTTAAATCAAGAGTGATTTTTGAGCAAGGGATTAATATAAAAGAGGCGATTCGTTATTTTAATATGTTGGATGCAGAGGATCCGTCACTAAATGTCATATGGGAAGAAAGTTTGCAGGAAATTCATATTCATGTCATGGGCATTATTCAGCTTGAAGTATTGGAACAAATTGTTTTTGAGCGCTTTCAATTAAAGGTTGCTTTTGATAAACCAGAAATTCTTTACAAGGAAACGATTGAAACAACCGTTAGAGGCTACGGCCATTTTGAACCATTAGGACATTATGCCGAAGTTCATTTGAAGATAGAACCAGCAGAGAGGAATAGCGGGATTATTTTCGAAAATCATTGCCATGCAGATGACTTGTCCGTTGGAAATCAAAATCTTATTCAACACCATCTTTTTGAACGAGAACATAATGGGATTTTAACTGGTTCGCCATTGACCGATGTAAAAGTCACATTACTCACGGGACGTGCCCATAATAAGCATACGTCAGGTGGAGATTTCAGAGAGGCAACCTTCAGAGCACTCCGACAAGGTTTGGAAAAGGCAAAAAATATCGTGTTGGAGCCAGTTTATCTATATAAAATAAAAATTCATATTGATCAGATGGGTCGTGTCATTTCTGATATTCAGGCTAAACATGGTACATTTGATCCACCAAAGACTGAAGGAGATAAAGCATTTTTAACAGGAATAGCACCTGTTGCGACTTTTATGGATTATCCAGCTCAATTATACGCTTTAACGCATGGAAAAGGAGCCATTTCCCTCGTTTTTTCTGGATATGAACGATGCCATAATGAGAAGGAAGTCATTGAAAAAATTGGGTACGATAAAAATGCTGATCCCAAATACACTTCTTCCTCCATCTTTTGCGCTAAAGGCCAAGGATATACTGTGAGGTGGGATGAGGCGGAGAGTAAAATGCATGCGTTGTAAAAATATTTAGTAGTAATTATAATCATATTTTAGGTATTCTTACCAAAATATCAGTTGATAATAAATGAGTATGTTGCACTCCTGAAAATAAAATAGAGAATATTTTTGTTAAAAGCAATTGACAAATAGGCTCACATCCATATAATTGAAATTGAGAATCATTTTCAATTATGCGAGTGAGTACATATATTAATAGGGAGTGAAACATCTTGAAAAAAGTTTTTTCGATATTAATCTGCTTCTTTGTTTTGGTGCTTGCAGCCTGCGGAAGTCAGCAAGAAGAAAATAAAGAAGGCTCTTCTAATTCCAAAGGGAATGAGAAAGTTGCCGAAAACAAAGAAGTTAATCTATATACAAGCCGACATTATGATGTTGATAATGAACTATATGCTAAATTCGAAGAACAAACAGGTATTAAAGTAAACATTATTAAGGGAGAGGCAGATGAACTGCTTGAAAGAATCAAGCGGGAAGGTGATGCTACAAAAGCGGACCTCTTTTTAACTGCCGATGTAGGAAGATTGTTCCGTGCGAAGGATGCAGGGGTGCTACAGTCTGTCTCCAGTGAAGTACTAGATCAGCAAATCCCTAGTAAATTTCAAGATAAAGATAAAATGTGGTATGGTTTAACGAAAAGAGCTCGTATTTTAGTGTATAATAAAGAAAAAGTTAAACCTGAGGAACTTTCTACTTATGAAGCCCTAACGGAAGATAAGTGGAAGGGACGCATTTTAGTTCGTTCATCTGAAAGTGTGTATAATCAATCCCTTCTTGCATCATTCATTGAGATTGATGGAGAGGATAAAGCAAAAGAATGGGCACAAGGAATTGTAAACAATATGGCTCAAAAACCTGAGGGTGGAGATCGTGACCAAGCAAAAGCAATTGTTGCAGGTGTAGGTGACGTTGCCATTATGAACACTTATTATTTTGGTCAAATGTTAAATTCTCAAGATCCTGAAGAAGTTAAAGTGGCTGAACAGCTCGGAGTATATTTTCCAAACCAAGAAACAACTGGCGCTCATGTTAATGTGAGTGGTGCTGGAGTTGTAAAGGCATCTAAAAATAAAGACAATGCGGTTAAACTACTTGAGTTTTTATCTGGCGATGAAGCACAAGCTGTTTTTGCAGAAGCAAATTATGAATATCCTGTAAATGAACATGTTAAGCCATCTGAATTGCTACAATCATGGGGAGAGTTCAAGGAACAAGACATCCCACTATCAGTACTAGGTGATAATAACGCGAAAGCGCTCATGATTTTCAACGAAGTCGGCTGGAAATAATAGAGAGAACCCTTGCTGTATTCTAGCAAGGGGTTTCTTGCGGTTATCAAAGGTTTGAAATATTATCTGGTAAGTGATTAATTTTAAAATCCGTGTAATAAATTTATCATTAATTGTGTATTAAATTCCGTAATGGTCATTGATTCAGAGGTGTAGGCATCATGCGAAAGTTTCTCGTGAATGTGAATAGTTGGACGATAGCAGCAACAGTCATTATTCTTTTGTTATTTCTTCCTAATTTATCTATAGTTTCAGGGATATTTTCTCCTGTAAATGAAAATTGGGAACATATTAAAAAACATGTACTTTTTCAATATTTGCAAACTTCTATAATTCTAGTAATTTCAACAGCGCTGCTCACCATTATTATTGGTCTCAGTTTAGCTTGGTTAATAGCTCAATATCAATTTCCTTTAAGGAACTTCTTGAAATGGGCGCTTATATTACCGCTATCGATTCCACCATTCATTGGTGCTTACACGTATCACGGAATTGTAAACTATACAGGTGTTATTCAAAAAACTTTACGAAACCAGTTCGATGTTACTGTGAATCCAACTTATTTCGATATTATGAATATACCTGGAGCCATTTTCATTTATACTTTATTTTTATATCCATATGTATATACAATCACAAGAATTTTCTTGTCCCAGCAATCAGCTTCTCTTATTGAAAGTGCAAGAGTTCTTGGCAGGGGACCATGGCAAATATTCTTTAAAGTGGTGCTTCCAATTTCTCGTGTTTCAATAATTGGCGGGGCAAGCTTGGTCGTGCTTGAAGTATTGAATGACTATGGGGTTGTTAAATATTATGGTATCCAAACATTCAGTACAGCTATATTTCAAACATGGTTTGGTTTGGGAGACATTGAATCTTCTATTAAACTTGCCGCATCATTAATGGGGCTAGTAATATTTATTCTTATTGTTGAAAAATTGCTGCGCGGGAAAAAACAGTATAGTTTTTCGTCAACTAAAGTTCGGCCGCTCCCTCTTGTACGATTAAAGGGAAAAAAAGCAATACTAGCTAGTTTATACGGTATGTTTGTTTTTAGCCTAGCCTTTTTGATACCGAGTATACAATTAATCGATTGGTTCATTTTGACTTGGGGGAAAATACCATTTAATAATTTTCTTTTATATGTGAAAAACTCTGTCATGGTAGCAGGAATCAGTTCAACACTTATCATCTTTTTCGCGCTTATTGTTGGTAATTTCGGTCGACTTGTTCACGGGAAAATTGCCAAAGCACTCCCTAAATTGACGGTGCTTGGTTATTCGATTCCCGGAGCAGTCATTGCTGTCGCGGTAGTTACTGCTTTTATAGCAGTTGATAAGGCACTTGCTCCAGTTTATAAAATGCTTGGCATCAATACCGGGCTAGTTCTAAGTGTCAGCCTTGTTATGCTCATTGCAGCATATATTATACGCTTTTTTGCCATCGGTTTTAATTCAATTGAATCAGGATACGATAAGATTGGAACTGATTTTCGCGATGCGTCAAGGCTCCTAGGCATGGGGTTAACAAAGACCTTTTTAAAAGTAGATGTGCCTATGATGAAAGGAGCCATTGTAAGTGGATTTATTCTTGTTTTTGTTGATATTTTAAAAGAAATCCCCTTAACTTTGATATTAAGACCATTTAATTTTGATACACTATCGACGAAAGCTTTTCAATACGCGAGTGATGAAAAAATAATGGAAGCATCACAAGCATCCTTACTTATTGTTGCAATCAGTGCCACGGCTATTTTTGTATTCCATAAGCTACTTGAAAAGGAGCCACAATAAGATGTTTATTAAAATCAAAAATGTTTGTTTTTCATATCCACATATAAAGGAAAAAGCACTGGATTGTTTTGAAATGACAATTGAAAAGGGCGAGGTTATTTCTATTCTAGGACCAAGCGGAAGTGGAAAAAGTACGGTTCTTCGTTTGTTATCAGGTCTTGAATTGCCTAGCCAAGGTTCATTTACAATCCAAGATAAGGTGATATTTGATCAACATACGTTTGTGCAGCCGGAAAAGAGGGGAATTGGCATGGTTTTTCAGGATTATGCTTTGTTCCCGCATATGACGGTTGCTGAGAACATTCTTTTTGGCCTTTTCAATATGAAAAAGAGTGAAAAGAAGGCAAGGTTGAAAGAGGTCTTAGAGTTAGTAGAGATGGCTGATTATGAAAAAAGGTATCCACATCAACTTAGTGGGGGTCAGCAGCAGCGTATAGCAATTGCACGTGCCATTGCTCCTAACCCAAGTCTTATTTTACTCGACGAGCCATTTAGTAACTTAGATTCCGAGCTTCAATTAAAAATTCGAAAAGATTTGCGGAACATATTAAAGAACGCCGGAATTACGTCTATTTTTGTGACACATGATGAAAACGATGCGCTAGCAATCGCAGACAGAATTGTTCAAATTAAAGCTGGTAAAATCCAAAATATCGGAAGACCTTGTGATTTATTAGGAGCTCAGCTTCCTAAAACTACATTTGATAATTCTGAAAAAAGCGAGCCTGTTTTTGCAGGAGTATAGGAGTCACTACAGTAAATGTATAAACAAAAATAACCTCTTATTTTGAAGAGGTTATTTTTTATGATAAAAATTAAAGCCAAACAATGCACATACATGTCTAATAGATGAGAGGATGGGGGTGGTTTAAATCGAACAGTTAGTGAAAAAAGCGCAAAAAGGAAATGACAAGGCATTTTTAAAGCTATTTCAACAGTACGAAGAAGATATTTATAGGACAGCATATGTGTATGTGAAAAATCAAGCTGATGCCTTAGATGTTGTACAAGAGACGGCATATCGCTCTTTCAAGGCAATTCAAAGCTTACGGGAACCAAAATATTTTAAAACATGGTTGCTGAAGATAGCCATTAGGTGTTCGCTCGATATTTTGAGAAGACAAAAAAAGGTAGTTCCGTTGAAACGGGAATTTGAGGAAATGTTACCCTCACAAGAAGGTGAGTTTGATATCCCTTTGTCCATGTCATTAAATGATTTGTTGGAACTTTTGAACGAAGAGGAAAAAAACGTAGTCGTTTTGCGGTATTACCATGATTATACGATTAAGGAAGTGGCAGAAACACTTAAAATTCCATTAGGAACAGCAAAAACCATTTTATACAGAGCTATAAAAAAGTTACGTAAACAATGGAAAGGAGATGATGTTGGTGAGCAATAAAATGAAGCTGGAGATGAATAAAATTGAAATCCCTACTGATCTCCATGAGAGAAGTAAAAGAGGTGTATTTTTGGCAAAGTCAGAAATGCCAAGAAATAAAAGGAGAATGTACCTAAAAAGTATAGCTATTGCCGCAAGTATTGCGGTTGGAATAGCGGGATATACGTTGTTTAACCAAAACAGCTCTAACCGTAATGAAATAGTGGTAACAAATGATGGTTCTTTGGAAATTCCAGCGATCCAGCTGCCGAAAAAGAACACAGAATCCATGAGCATGATTGGGCTTGTCGTATATAACGGAAAAGTATATACACAAACTGCAACTGAAATAGATTCGGAACATGCAAAAGCGTTAGTTGATGAAAAGCTTGGCACATCCAAACCTACAATAGATGAATGGAGCAAACAAGATGAATATTCAGTTGAATTTGCCTCTACTATTGGAAATAGCACGATATATTCAGTTAAAGGATATAACAAAGATTTTAGAATCATGGCATATGATGAAGTAAATGGAGAAGTTTTTACAGAACTTTACGAATGCTTAAACGGTATTACAATCCACAATGGAAATGATATTTTTGGGCAATTAAAGATAGCAGATCGTGTTGTTAAAGCAGATTATAGAACTTACAGTGATTGGAATTATAGTAGAGAACGTTATAAGCCCATCGAAGATATGGAGACCTTATCAGCTTTTGTTAATGAATTAAATAACACAACTCCTGAATCACGCGAAAAAGTTGAAGAACTCCTTGGGGATTTTCGTAATGACAAACAATATAGACAATTAATCCTTCACCTAGAAGACGGAACCAAAGTAAGCTTAGTTCTTATCAAAGGCGGGTACATTAGTTATGGGATAACCGATTATTATTTTAAAATGGATAACACTGCTTTTTCTCAAATATGGGATCAAATAACATGAGCTATTTTTGTAGATCATGATATTTTATTGAGAGGTATGAGACAGATGGGAATTAAGTTAAAACGTGCTTATGAAGTTGCCACCAAGGAGGATGGAATGCGCGTCCTAGTCGATAGACTATGGCCGCGCGGTGTATCAAAGGAACTATTAAAGATTGATTATTGGATGAAAGACATTGCTCCATCAAAAGAATTAAGAAAATGGTTTAATCACGATCCGGAAAAGTTTGATGAGTTTAAACAAAAGTATAACGTTGAATTGCGTTATAACAATCAATTTAAAGAGCTAAAAGAATTAGTGTCAAAACAAAAGGGAAATGTTACTTTAGTATACGCTGCTAAGGATGAAGAACATAATCAAGCTATAGTATTGAAAGAAATAATCGATAATAAAAATTAGTAAGGAAAAAGTGAAAAAACGTATTGACAATACTTTTACGATAGATTATTATCAAAAGTGATAAAGGTTATATAAAAAGAATTAACTGGCTAAAATTGATTGACTGCAAGGTTTTGAAACCAAGGTCAGTTTTTTTATCAAAGATTGTTATCATTATTGATAATAATAACAATAAGGAGATAGAAATAATGATGAAGGAATCAAAAGCGGATGTCATTTTGCATCCAGTACGAATGAGAATTATACAAACACTGATCAACGGAAGAAAATTAACGGTTCAGCAAATAGGGGAAAAACTTCAAGATATTCCTCAAGCAACTTTGTATCGCCATTTAAATAAGCTTTTAAAGGCAAAGGTGATTGAGGTGGTGGAGGAAAATCCTATTCGAGGAGCTATTGAAAAAGTTTATGCATTACCGGAACAAGCTGGATCCATATCGTCTGAAGAAATATCAAAATGGACGAAGGAAGAGCATATGGATTCATTTATGAAATTCGTTTCGGTTGTCTTGGCTGATTACGAAAGATATGTCAGCCAAGAGGAATTTGATATGCAAAAGGACGGGGCGGGATACAGGCAAATTAGCTTCTATGCGACGGATGATGAATATATGGAATTCTTGCAAACATTAAGTAGTGCTGCTATAAAGCTCCTTCAGAATGAAGAAGGAGGAGATAGAAGGAAGAGAACATTTACGACTATTGTAACGACTGAAAATAAAAATAGATAGGAGAAATGAAAAATGGAACAACAAGTTAGTATAAAAAGCGATGTCATGTTAAAAGGAACGATGATGTTTCCAGATTCAGGGGAAAACCAGTTACCTGCTATTTTATTTCTTGCTGGCTCAGGCAATATAAATCGGGATGGGAGCACGGTTAAAGGAAAATTTAAGTTCAATTTATATAAAGATTTAGCTGACATCATGACACCACTTGGTTTTGTTACTCTCCGTTATGATAAACGTGGTGTCGGTGAGAGTGAGGGAAGCCTTTTAAAGACGGGGCTTTGGGATGCTGTGACGGATGCAGAAAATGCTCTTGAGTTTTTAGCGAACCATCCTAGAGTAGATTCAAATCGAATTATCGTGTTAGGACATAGTGAAGGCTGTATTGTTGGGACTGCCTTGAATGAAAGAAGACCTGTAAATGGTTTAATTCTCCTTTCGGGTGGGGGCGGAGGATTGCAGGAAAGTCTTGATGCTCAAAGACAGCAAGTATATAAAGAAATGGGTAACACAAAAGGGTTTAAAGGCTTTCTGATTAAAAAACTTAATACAATTGAAAAGAGTGAAAAGCAAGCGCAAGGACTTTATCGAAAAATGACTTCAACTAGTAAAGATATTATTAAATATGCTGGTTTTGTGAAGATGCCAGCAAAGTATTTCCGCGAGCATTTTAATTATGACATCGTAGAAGGGTTGAAAAAGATTTCATGTCCTGTTTTAGCTATGAACGGTTTGAAGGATTTTCAAACAAGTAATGAATTTTTAGAAAGAATTCCAGAAAATGCGATGGGACCGGTATCCATTTTCCTTATTGAGAATATGGACCACGGGCTAAAAGTTCAACTAACCCCTATTTCAGCATTAAATGCTAAAAAAGATTATGTAAAAACGGTCGGCAAGCCGATCCATGAAGAAGCAATAAGCCATCTTACTACATGGTTAAATAAGTGGAAAGAAAGTATGGATAACATACAATCCGAGATGATTTAAAATGATTAGCAATGCTACAATTATTTCAATGTTTGTTCCTATTATATTTTCATTTTTGTTATTTGCAGGGTTAATAATATTTTAAAAAAAAAAGACAGGTATTTATGTTAAGCCATTAATCATAGGGAGTATTGGGTTTATTGTTTTTACGCAAGTGCTAGAAAAAATCTTACACGTTATCGTTGTTACAAATTTCCCAAATTATGCAGATCATCCTTGGATTTTTGGTTTGTACGGAGCATTCGCGGCGGGGATATTTGAAGAGCTTGGAAGATTCATATTATTTACGTGGCTGTTGAAAAAATACCTAAATTACAAAGGTGGGTTATCTTTTGGTATTGGCTGGGGAGGAATTGAAGCTGTTGTACTTATGCTTATGATTATCGTGCCTAACATCATCTTCGCCTTCCTAATTAATGCAGGGACATTGGAGAGTTCATTAGCTGCACAGATTCCGGCTGATCAATTAGTGACTTTAAAAGAAACGGTATTAAATCAAGGTATTTCGTTTTATATGCTAGCATGTGTGGAACGTTTCTTTGCAGTATTTATACAGATTGCTTTGAGTTTACTTGTTTTACTTGGAGTAGCAAACAAGAAATTTTTATATGTTATATATGCAATACTTATCCATGCAGCGATCGATTATCCTTTAGCATTCTATCAAACAGGCCATATTAAAAGTTTGTGGATCATTGAATGTTACGTAGCGGTATTTGGAGTGTTGGCTATCGTATTTATCACAAAGACAAAAAAGAGATTTCAATAGTTTTTAGAGGTTACAGCCATTCTTATTTTAAAGGTAGGAATGGCTATATTTTTTGAAAAATGAGCAGTAAGGGTCTAATCATAATTTGAATTAATGGAATATCCTATAGTACGACCACTTATTTAGGAGGGATACTCTATTGTCACGCAGAAGGTATGAGAAAAGGTTTCGCTTCTGTGTATTTCCAGGCTATAACTGGTGTGGGCCAGGCTGCAGTGGACCTGGTGCTCCAGTCAATGAGGTGGATGCAGCATGTAAGGCGCATGATGATTGCTATCGTGTTAGTAGTAAATATTGTGAATGCGATTATGAATTTCTTCGAAGGCTTCACCCGCTCATTAATCCAAATACTAGAATGGGAAGGCAAGCAAGTCTGTTATATAATTATATGAAATTCCAAATTCTGCTCAATTGTGGATTTTATAGAAAATAGCGAGTATGCTCCGATAGCTTGATTGGAACATACTCTTTTTGATTAAACTGTTATCGATTCAGCCATTTGTTTCAACAATTCTTCCCCTGAGATGGTTCGCTCGCCGCCGCCTTGAACAAAATTATCTTTTCCTCCGCCTTTACCATTAATTACTGAACGGGCAGTATCCGAGACAGACTTCATGCTTGTATTTACGGCTGCTCCTTTAGCTGCAACATATTGTAAACGATCTTCGCTTTCTAATACTAGCAAGGCAGTTGCGTAATCGTCCAATGCAACAATTATTCGCGCTAGTGACTGCATTTCTTGCAGCGTTCTTCCAATAAATACATGCTTCACCATTCCGTCTTCTTTTTTTGCTAATAACTCTTTTGCTTCGTATTTTAATAGGACGTCACTAGTTTCCTTCAACGATTTTTCTAATGAGTAATTTGTAGTCAGTAGCTTCTCCACCGCACTATTTATGCCGTCTTCTGGCGAACTTAATTGCCGAGAGGCTTCGGTTAAAATAGCGTTCTTTCTATGTAATTGCTGTAAAATACGGCCGCCACAAACAAAATGTACACGAACTTTCCGTTTTTGCTTTTCAGTAGACAGGATTTTTATTCCGCTAACTTGGCCAGTAGTGCTTGGATGTGTTCCACCACAGCCGTTATAATCAAAATCAGGAATAATGACTAAACGGATTTCATCTGATACTGCCAATTCTTTTCGTAATGAATATTGCCCGATCTCATCCTCTGTGACCCATTTTGTTTCAATGGGAAGGTTTTTTAATATAATTTCATTTGCAAGCTTTTCTGCAGCTTCTAATTGTTGATCGGTCAGATTTTCCACGGCAAGGTCAATGGTACAGAGCTCTTTTCCTAAATGAAAGCTTTCTGTTTGAAAGCCAAACAAATCCACAAATGCCGCTGTTAAAACATGCTGACCCGTATGCTGTTGCATATGGTCGAAACGTCTGCTCCAATCAATTAATCCTTCAATGTCATCAGTTGAATTTACTTTTTCGGCTACGGTATGACGGATTTCACCATCTACTTCCTCCACATTGAGTACTTCAAACCCGTTTATTGTTCCAGTATCATGTGGTTGGCCGCCTCCGGTAGGGTAAAAAGCAGTATTTTCTAATACGACATACCAATTGCCATCTGAATCCTGTGACTCCTTCACAACGCGGGAGGTGAAGGTTTTTATATATGCATCTTGATAATATAATCGATCTTGTAACATTCACAAATTCCTTTCTAAAATAAAGAATATCCTGCTAATCGCTCCCTACGGGGATAGGTTGGATGTAATAAAAGAAAGTATTCTTCATAGCTATTTGTTTCCCAAATGAGTGTTTTTAAAAAACTACTTTCCAATATTTATTAGGAAAATAATATCATACTTCACTATAAGATGGTCTATAAGCAAATAAAAAACCCGAATGCTTAAACATCCGGGTTGGTCATTTATTGATAGACTTTTATTTTTACAGTACGTACGCCCCATTGAAGTGCTTTAGCCTTAGTAGGTAAGTGTATGTCAATCTTATTTCCTTTCATAGCACCGCCAGTATCCCCGGCAATAGCCTCACCATAACCTTCCACCCATACTTTTGTTCCTAGTGGAATAATTTTTGGATCAACAGAAATAACTTTAGCATTAGGGTTTTTCTTTAAATTAATGCCAGTAGCAGTAATTCCACTGCAGCCTTTACAACTTGCTGTATATGCAGTTGCTTTAACCGTCATAGTTTTATA
This sequence comes from Lederbergia wuyishanensis, assembly GCF_022900255.1. Taxonomy (GTDB): domain Bacteria; phylum Bacillota; class Bacilli; order Bacillales; family Bacillaceae_C; genus Lederbergia; species Lederbergia wuyishanensis. The sequence goes on along the minus strand of NZ_JALIRM010000013.1, from coordinate 127,775 downwards.
AGCAACTTTTTTACTAGTAGTAGACTTTGTTGTAGCAGCTTTTTTTACTGCTGTAGCTTGTGGTTTTGTTAGTTTTAAAACCTGATTAGGCTTGATTAAATCTGATTTAAGTCCATTCCAACTTTTTAGTTGGTTGACAGAGATTTTATATTTAGTAGCAATTTTCCATAAAGTATCGCCTTTAGATACTTTATATGTACTAGCTGCTGCAGATGAAACACCAGAAAAACTAAGTAACAGAAAACAAGCGGTAATCGTCGATATAACTATTTTTTTCAATGTAATAGTCTCTCCTAACCTTTTGAATCTAGCAATAGTATAACAGCCTAATGTAACAGGAATATTTCACTAGGATAGGAATTGTGTTACATTTTTATTTCTAAAGTGGAAAAACGAGAAAAAACATACCATTGAAAGTATGTTTTTTCTCGTTTTCCCAGCCCTTGCATAATAAAATGAATAGTTGGCTCAACTTGAAGTTCTTCATTCTATTAATAGCACTTTCTTTAATAGAGTTTGATTTTATTAACAAAAAAGTTTATATGGATTTTGGTAAATTTGTTCAATAAACTTTTTCCACTTAAATTTAATTGAAAAAATATTCCTTAAAGAATGAGATTTATAACAATCAATATGTTAATAAAGTATAGTTTTCTACTGTTATATTTTTCGATATTTTTTCAAAGCTAGTATATTTAGGACAAGGAAGACACAAGCAAACCCCAATAAAACAAAAATATCGTTTTTAATATCGCTTAATCCCAGCCCTTTATACATGATATTGACTAAGGCATTGCCGCCATAGTACATTGGAATGAATTTGGCGATAACTTGAAGCCAGTTGGCCATTCCTTCGACCGGAAGAATACCAGCGAAAAAGATTTGCGGGACGATAGCGACCGGAATAAATTGCATCATCTGGAATTCTGAATTAGCGAAAGAAGATAATAGAATTCCAAGCGACAATGCCACTAGTGCTAATGTTAAATTAATAAGAATGACATTCCATAGAGAGCCAACAATCGTAATATCCAATACTTTTACTGAATAAAAGACAACAATTAAGGTTTGTATGATTGCAAATAAACCGTATCCGAATACATATCCAAAGACGATATTCCATCTTTTGATAGGCGTTGCCATTAATCGATCCAATGTCCCAGTTGTCCGTTCCTTTAATAACGCAATTCCTGAAATGAGGAAGACGAAAAAGAAGACGAAAAAACCAACTAAAATCGGACTTAGTAAATCGAAAAAGGTTGTATCTTTATTCCCATAAATGAATGTAGTGTGAAGACTCGGTGCTGCCACTTGTTCCATTTGCGGAGGTTTCACTTGTAGCTTGGTTTGTATATCCTCAACAAATTTCTTCATATTTTCGGCTTGTTTTTTTGCATTGATTGCGGCCAGGGCTTGTTGAACATTCATTTGTAACACTTTTGCTTTGGATGTTTCTTCATTTAAAAGGGTTAAAGTAATCGTATCTTCCTGAGCTTCTAAAACTCCATCTAAATCGTGTTGTTCGATGAATGTTATAGAAGTTTTAAGCCCATCATAGTGCAAGACTTCAAGATCTTTATCTTTCAACATTTCAATTAGTGCATCGTCCTTTGAGAGATTTACTCCGAGTCGAGGAGTGTCTGATCCTCCAGAAAGCAAGTAATGAAGGAGGGTAAGAATAAGTAATGGGGCAACCATCATTAACGCTAGGGCCCGCTTATCTCTAAGCATCTGCAGGATGATCCGCTTCACTAAAGCTAATATTCTCATTCACTTTTCCCTCCAGCCTTCAAAAATATTTCTTCTAAACTCGTAATTCCATATTTTTCTCTTAACTCCATTGGTGAACCGCTCGTAATGATTTTTCCATCTCTAACCATCGCTAGACGATCACATTTGTCGGCTTCGTCCATCACATGAGTTGTAATTAGTATCGTTTTTCCTTTTTCTTTCAAAGAGTGGAGTTCAGCCCAAATCGATTGTCTTAATTCAGGGTCAATACCAACAGTTGGTTCATCCAAAATCAAAACTTGTGGATCTTGTATAAGGGCAACTGCGAGAGATAGTCTGCGTTTCATACCGCCAGAATAGTCATTGACTTTCTTTTTAAGATTAGATGTAAGGTTGACTAGATTCGCGGCATACTCAATTCGCTTTTTCCTAATGTCCTTTTTTAACTTAAATAATGAGGCAAAGAAAGCAAGATTTTCTTCTCCGGTTAAATCACTATATAATGCATCGGCCTGGGCCATATAGCCTATTTGTTGAAGTAAATGTATATTTGGAACATCCATACCAAGTACGTGGACACTCCCTTCAGAAGGTAGGTCCATACCAACAATTATTTTTACTAAAGTTGTTTTTCCTGAGCCAGAGGGACCGATTAATCCGTATATTTGACCAGATTCCACAGTTAAATCTACATTATTTAAAACTACTTTTTTTCCAAAATCTTTGTATACGGCATTAACAACAATAGTCGATGACATTTTTAACCCCCTCAATGTGAGTGTTATTCACTTTTATCATATATATTCAATTAGCTCCTTTCAATTATCAAATATAGTTTTGAAAAATGATGTTATAAAAATAATTTATGGCGAATTTGTAAATGCTTACAATCTTTCTTTAAAGTGTGTTATAATATTTCACTAAGATACGGACATTATTGTATCTCGTATATTATATTTTTAATTATATAATAGTTTGTGATATGTCGAACAAAGTATTGTTTTGAGGATATATGAAATGGGTGTGGAAAAGATGAGTGTTGTAACGATAGAAAGATTAGTAAAAAAGTTTAAATTGAAAGTGTTAGCTGGGGAGAACGAACTTCAGCGAACTGTCACGAAGCCGAAAGCACACCGCCCAGGCTTGGAATTTGTCGGTTATTTTGATTTTTTTCCTATGGAACGAGTGCAAATTCTTGGTAGAACTGAAATCACATACTTGCATACTCTTAGTAAAAGTGAAAGAAAATATCGGATTGGTAATATTGTAAAATATCATCCTCCTTGCTTTATTGTGACTGCAGGACAAGAAGGATTGGAATATTTAACGCGATATTGTGCGGAGGAAGGGATTCCATTACTGCATACCCAAGAACGAACATCAGAATTCATTGCCAAGCTGGATGCTTTTATGATAAAAGAATTAGCGCAAGAAATGTGTATCCATGGTGTTTGTGTTAATGTATCCGGGATGGGGATTTTATTGCGCGGGAATTCAGGCGTTGGAAAAAGTGAAACAGCCCATACATTGATCCGCCGCGGGCATAGACTTATAGCTGATGACATTGTTATGTTAAAAAAACTTAGCCCACAAACGCTGCTTGGAACACATAATGAAAGTAATAAGGAATTCCTTGCTCTTCGTAGCATCGGTCTATTAAATGTCGTTCGTTTATATGGAAGAAGAGCATTCCAGGAAGAAACAAGGATTGCATTGGATATTGAACTAACAAACTGGCGTGAGAATTCCTTGTATAATGAATTGGAAGTCGAGCCGAAATTTACTGAATATATGGGAGTCCGCATTCCTCATATTGAAATTCAGCTACAACCGGGACGCGATGTTGCTGGGTTAATTGAAGCTGCGGCTAATAACTGGTATTTACGACAGCAAGGATACAGCCCTATGGAAGAATTTATGAGTCGATTGGAATTGGATCCGAATTAATTTTCACCAAAGCAAAGCAGGTGAAGAAACGAAAGTGCTTCTCACCTGCTTTTTGGGGTCTAATTATTCATTAAATCAATGACAATTCGGTTTGAAAAGTAAGGATCCTCATACCTTACTTTGTCTGCTTTTAAGTGGAAACGTGCTTCAAACGTATGCCCGTTAATAATATCAAATGTCACCTTTGAAAGAATAGGGCTGTTAACTATCGTAACTGTTTTGCTTTCATTGGATGATAGGGGAGAGCCTATTTCCGAGTAAGGAATGGTTAAAATAAGTAATCCTTTTTCTTCAGAAATTTGGTAATCTGTATTTTTATTGAGATCGAAAACGACTCTTGCATAGTCCGGATTAACACTATGTCTAATATTATTGATGAAGTTTTGTGCTACTATGACCGATCGTTTAGCTTGCAGGTCTTTATAATTGACAGAAACTATACCTGTACCTGGTTTCTCTGCGATAAAAGTACTTCCATTTATCGAACCAACACTGCCTTCAACTGTCCATGACAACAGGGAAGGATTGATATCTAGTTTTTTCCCATTCTTATCGAAACCTAATACCGTCAACTCCTTGGACTGTCCAGGGGCTAATTCCAAATCATGCGGTAAGATTCCTAAAACCCCTTCATATTTATATGGATGGGCTTTTTCAGGATAAGGACCATACATCAAATATTGATTTCGAGTGTTATGATTCCATTTTTCTAATTCATCTTTCCATAGATTCGTAATTTCCTCAATTGATTGATCCTCTAGTATCATTGGGCGAACTCGCTTGTCCCCGATTAAAGAATCATAGGATGAAGTCATTTGGAATTTCTGAGGATTTTGATCCTTCATTGCATCGACTAAATGGAGCCCGAGTTCAACTAAATTAACACTACTTTTATTTTTAATGTGGATTTGGACTCCACCAACACGTTGTCCTTGGTATTTACCAAACATTGGAGTAAAATAGGCGGCACGGAAAGAAACGCCTTTTATTTTTCGCCCATTCAGTTCATCAGCCAAATTCTCACCGTCGATCCAGGGTGCTCCCATCAATTCAAATGGCTTTGTAGTCCCAAGTCCAGTTGAAAGGGAGGTATCATCTAGCAATTCTGTACCTGTATATAGAAAAGCTGTATCGGTCGTTGGAATATTAGGCGATGTCAAAATAAAAGGAAGACCTGTGTCCTCGAAATGCATCGTCCTTTTCCAGCCTTTCATTTTAGCGACCTTTAAATTGACACCGAGATTATACTCATGGTTCCACATCGTCGCGAGTTCCCCGACTGTCATGCCATGACGGACTGGAAGAAGAAATCTTCCCATAAAGCTAACTGTATCCGGTGCACGAACAGGTCCTTCAACTCGAACGCCACCTGTCGGATTAGGCCGATCAAGTACAATGACTTCTTTATCAAATTCAGCAGCAGCTTCCATCACAAATCCAAGTGTATAAATATATGTATACACATTAGAACCAACGTCTTGTATATCAAATAAAAGTATATCTACGTTATCTAACATTTTTTTCGATGGCTTCCAAGTAGAACCATACAAGCTGTATACAGGTAGTCCTGTCCGTTCATCAATATATGACTCTACATAAGCACCAGCTGGCTGATCTCCACGAATTCCGTGTTCAGGTCCAAACAATGCCGTTAAATTTACATCTGGGTGTTCATATAATAAATCGACTGTACTTACAAGGTTGCTATCAACCCCAGTTGGATTAGTCACGAGACCAACACGCTTTCCCTTAATCCAATCAAGGTGGCTTTCCAATAACACTTCAATTCCTGGTTCAACCTTAGTAGTTCCTTCGTTCTCTTTTGCTTCAGTTAGATGCGTATTTCCTGGAAGTGAACAAGTTATTACTAGTAAAATGACAAAAATAGTATAAAAACTTCTTTTACATTTTTTCACTCTATCACACACCTCCTAAAATTACTTATATTATAAAGGATACATATTAGGAAAAAATGAGACTTATTAACTGTTCTTAATAATATGAATATTAAGGGAAGTGGCTTAAAAAGGAGTTTATTCGTGTTTTGTTGAAATAAAAAATAATTGCAAAAGGGAGAGGGATATGTGGAAAAGAAGAAGCTCATTAAAATATTTGATAAACAGGCAAAAAGGTATGAAAAAAGCAAAGAGACACTAAAACAACAAAGGATGAGAAACAGTTTAATTAGTAAAGCAGAAGGAGAGGTGTTAGAGTTAGCGGTTGGAGCAGGTGCTAATTTTCCATACTACCAACAAGGTGTAACGGTGACTGCAACTGATTTTAGTGAAGCTATGCTTGAAAAGGCTAAGATTTCGGCACGAAATAATAACGTTGACGCAAAGTTTATCTGTTCAGATTTAGAAGAAATAAGCTTTGAACGGCATTCCTTCGATACAATTGTTTCAACTCTATCTTTTTGCAGTTATGAGAATCCGTTATTTATGATGGAAAAAATCCAACAATGGTGCAAGCCTGGTGGCAAAATTTTGCTCTTGGAGCACGGGATTAGCAATAATCGATTCGTAGCTATTCTACAAAAAATACTTAATCCTCTTTTATTCCGCACGATAGGATGTCACCATACGAGAAATATATTGGAAATGACACAACAATCTGGGCTGTTTGTTGAACGTGTTGAGAGTCATTATTTCAATATAGTTCACGTCATATGGGCAAAGCCAGGTGATAAAATTCATAAGGTGATATAAAACAAAAAAACTGGTTACGATTGGAAACCAGTTTTATACTATATCCTAATAAGATTGGCTACAGATTAAGAAATTCAAAAGAAAAAAACCTATAAAGAACCCATCACTTTTTGGCCTTGTGGCTGGGTGTTATTTGGATGAGGCTCAAGTGTGACTCCAATGTTATCAAAAGATTGATCTTTTTGTAAACGGTAAGTGAGGAAACCTTTGCCTTCTAGATCAGGTTTTAATGTACCGGCATTTTCTCGATTTCCATCTTTTAAAAGCCAGACCTGATATACTTCCTCATTTTTCGTACTAGGCATGTTGCTAAATGAAATTACAAGGCTGGTGTCATTTCCCTCCTGGAGAAGATATGCTGTTCCATTTGCGGAGGATGCTATGTTCTGGCCTTTTAAAGAAAATGTTGAAATAAGTTTAGTTGTATAATCAGTTTTATATTCTACTGAATGTAAGGATTCCTTCAATTGATAGTTATTCCATGTCAGTCCAAAGGTAAGCATTAATAATATAGCTGTTATACCTAACGATATTGGAGAGAATTGTTTCGTTAAAGTAGAAATATATTTTTTGAAAAAGTTTCTCTCTGGATTTTCTTTTTTTTCTGCTTGTAAATGAGCTGTATTTTCATCAAAAATAAAATTCATGACTTCCGATTTCAATGTTTCAGGAACGTCCACTTCTTCGATATCATATGAAAGTAAATGCCACATCTCTTGTAAGGAATCTACTTCATTTCGACAAGATGAACAAGTAACAAGATGGCGCTCAAATCGTTCTTTTTCTTGTTCGGATAACTCGTCTGCGATATATAAAGAAAGGTTTTCGCAATTATTTATCATTCCGAATCCCTCCCGTTTCTTCGATAAAATATTTTCGGAGTTTTATTAAAGTTTGATGCAATCGACTTTTTATTGTGCCAAGAGGTTTCTTTTCTAGTTCTGCAATTTCACTAAGGGAATAGCCTTCCCAATAAAATAAATTAATGAGTCTTCTTTGTGGTTCTGACAAATTTTGCTGTGCTTTTTGAATTTGTTGTTTTAATAGATTTCTTGAAACTTGTTTCTGTATATCTTCTGCTTGATGATCTTCCATTTGCCGCCATTCATCTAACTCTAACTGAATATTATCTGAATGCTTTTTCTCTTTGCGGGAAAGGTCAATAGCAATATTGCGGGTAATGGTAAGAAGCCAATTTGGAAATTTACCTTGTTCCGAACGATAGGTTCCTTTCGTAGTCCAAAGGCGAAGAAAAACGAGTTGGACAATTTCTTTTGTTTTTTCTGTGTCACCCTTCGTTAATTTCAATGAGAAGCTGTATACAAGTTTTATATAGCGTTCATATAATTCCTCAAGTGCTGGGCGATAATTTTGGGCAATTAATTCGATAAGTTCTTCGTCAGTTTTACTTTTCAATGCCAAATTCTCTCCCTTTTTCAACGTTTTTATTAGTATAATGCATGTTCTGTATGTGGGTAAATGAAATTGGAGAGAAAAAGGAACTGCCGAAAGCGACAAGTTCCTTAGGAGAGATGTTATTTAGAAAATGTTGTTTCATTATTAACTACAAACCAAACGTCTTTAACCCCTTGTCCGTTAACATCACCTGATGCTTTATCATTTACAAAGTAATAGAGCGGATAACCTTTAAAGGTTGTTTGCTTTTCACCGTTATCTTCGCGAGTAATGGAACTAAAGTCATCTTTATTGAAACCTTCAGGTACTTCAAAGTTCTCCTCGTATAAGACTGGCCATTTCTCTAGACATTCCCCACTACAATTAGAAACATTAGGCTCATCATTTGCAAAGTAGTATAGTGTCATGCCATTTGCATCTGCAAGATATTTACCAACTTTTTCGTTCTCTAACAATTGAATGGCGTTCGGTTGCGATTCCTCAGCTGCTTCTTCTACCTCCGTATTTTTTTCAGTTGCTGCGGTTTCAGGAGCACTTTCTTCTGACTGTTTGCTGAAGTTCGTATCATCACTCTCTTTTGATCCACATCCTACAAGCAATATCCCAGCTAATAGAAACATGTATAAACCAACCCATTTTTTCATTTCTATCTCCTCCTTAATTTTTCTCTTCAAAAAAGGAAACGGAGAAGAAATAAAAACGGTTCTATAATATTCGAAAATTTTTTATGGTAAATTCATATCATTTTTCTATGATTTGATGGTGGGTAACCCTTTATATTTTTATATACTTTAGAAAAACGATATATATTATTAAATCCTACACGCTCTGCAATCTCTGATATGGTTAATATCGAGTTTGCCAGTAACTTATCTGCCTCATAAATGCGATGAAGATTTATAAATTGGATGAATGTTGATCCAGTTAATTCCTTAAATACTTTGCAGAAGTGAAATGGACTAAGGTTCACGATAGATGCTGCTTTTTCAACCGTTATTTTTTGAGGATAATGTTCGTCTATAAATAGTAGAAGGGATTTAAACCGTTCAGCTTTTTTCTTCAATGCATCAAGTTGTAGTTCGTCACTTTGCTTGCAGGCAAACCAGCGGTGAAGCCATGTAAAGATTAATTGGCAATATGCTCTTACCGCAAGCTGATATCCAGTATGCTTGTTTTTAAATTCTTCTATAAGGGATTCAATCCCATCAGCCATAATGCGATATTGTGGGTGACTTTGCTTTATTATGTTAGCCACTTTGGTCTTCCGTGTTAAATAGGACGAGACAACATCCTCAGATCGCAATCCATCTAACTCATTGCCAAGTATCGATGAATGGAAAACAATCGCATCGTATTGGACACGATTTGGATATTCGGACAAAGCAGAATGGAGCTCACCACTATTTACGAACAGGATATCTCCTGCAGTGGCAGGGATACGGTTTCCGTTTATATAAAATACTGTTTCACCTGATCTTAATAAAATTACTTCATAATGCTCATGCCAATGAAGATGTAGGGTTTCTGATTCCAAAGTATCTGTATGAAAAATATTAATCGGAAATGAGTCGTCTATTAGGTTAGTATTTTCCCATAATTCATCACGCATCGTATACACTCCTCTTAATCGCAAAATAAGACAAAAATACCACAATAAACGATATAGTAGACTACTAGGAAAGTATAATACAATAAATGTAGGATGTAAAAATAGGGGGCTATTGTGATGAAGCAAATTCGAATCGGAACATTAGTTAATGGAGATACAGCTGTGGATGTCATTCCACAAATAGTACAACATGGTTTTGAATCATTTGGATTAACTTTTTGGCAAACGACAGGAAATTATGATTTCGTAGAAAATGCTAAAAAAATAAGAGAGTTAATGGATAAACACGATTTTGTCATTTCAACAGTAGGTGTTTTTGGAAATCCATTAACAGGTCTTGGAGATAATGCAGATACGTTGGCAAGCTGGGAACGTTTAATTGATAATGCCCATTTATTCGGTGCAGAGATTGTTTGTGGCTTTACTGGAAGAATAGTGGACCGTCCAATTGACGAATCGATGGGGAAATATAAAGAAGTTTTTGGAGAACTGTCAAAAAGAGCAGAAGACCGTGGTCTGAAAATTGCATTTGAGAATTGTGATATGGGTGGGACTTGGACACGAGGCGACTGGAATATCGCCCATAACCCAACAGCCTGGGAAATGATGTTTAATGCATTGCCTGTTGATAATATTGGGCTTCAATGGGAACCTTGTCATCAAATGGTTAGTCTTATCGATCCTATTCCGCAACTTCGTAAATGGGCACCTAAAGTGTTTAACGTACATGGTAAGGATGCAACCATCGCTTGGGATGTTGTGAAAGAACATGGAGTACATGGTCCACATGAATATGTATGGCATCGGACACCAGGATTTGGAGATACAAATTGGACAGATATTATCACAATTTTAAGGCAAAATAATTATACAGGTTCTATCGAGATTGAAGGGTGGCATGACCCCGTTTATAAAGATGAACTTGAAATGACTGGGCAAGTGCATGGATTGAATTATTTAAAACAATGTCGTGGTGGGAATTTCATTCCTAACCCAAAATAAGCAGAAGTGCAAAAGGAGACGAAAGTGATGAACATCGTCTCCTTTGTTCTTTCTTAGGAAATCATAGATCATAACTTTGTGGATAATTTATAAAGATGTAGTTCCCGTCGAGCTCAAGTGCCCCGGTTTCTTCGTACATCGGCTCTCCGTGTTTCCTTATAACTTCAGAATCCGAGATAGGAAAGTTGACTAAAATAATGCTAGTCCTATTTCGACGTCGACAGACCCACAATCTAGGTCTTACGTAGCTTAACAGGCTCTTGCGCTTGTGGTCTTTCATTTTTTTTCTCAAAATAAAGCTCGCAAATATATACTAAAAAAATGAGATCGGGACATAACTATTTTCGAAAAAGATAAATCCGAACAATAAGTTGATTAGTCCATATACCCGCTCCGGAAATATACTTCGCTTTCCGTGGGCGGCTTGTTAGCCTCTTCGCTCGTCCGAGCTGCGGGGTCTCACCTATGTCTTCCTCCCACAGGAGTCTTCGTATATTTCCTCCGCTAAGTTAGATCATTGTTCGCCTTTATGTTTGATTGTTTTAGTTATGTCCTAGCCTCGCTTTTTCACAAATTAGATTTTTTAGCTTTAACCTTAATGACTTGTAAATGTTCCTCAGTGGGAACACGGCTTCCTCCTTTAGGCTCAACACTCACGATTATATATTCGACTTTTTCTAATGGTTCACTTTTACGATACAGTTGTCCTCTTTCTCCTAATAACTGTAATATTCCTGCGTCATATAAACCACTATACGTTTTCACCCATGCTTGGTAATCTTGATTTTCAAGTGGGGGCAGGCCGTCAACAAATAAATAAATTTCTTTCGTACGATTGTTAATCCATGCATACCCTTTTGTCGGTCGGCTTACTTCAGGCTGTAATTCATAAACATCTGTATCATTATTCATAACAAACATTGAATGATCGGTAAGTGGTTCGGCACTTTGTTTTGGAAAAACATCTAATACAACGAATAATAATAGTGCTACTCCTATAATGGCAATACTTGATGATGCTTTCCAGCCAACAGATCCGGGCAGTCGAATTTTATTTTCCTGAGTTTTTGACTTATAACTGTTCATCACACGTCTTTTTAGGAATTTTGAAGGTTCTTCCAAATCCTGATGGGGAAGGGTATTCTTCCATAACGTATAATTTTCATAGCAAATTTCACAAGTAGCGATTGAATTATGAATGGCAGCCGTATCTTCTTCTCGGGTTTTACCTAGTATATAGTCAATCATTTGTTCGTCGGTCCAATGAGGACAATTCATGATTTTTCATCTCCTTTCAAGGAGTTAAAATCTTTTTGAGATAGTAATTCTTTACGCAGATTTTTAATACCGTATCGAACAAGAGACTTTACTGTACCAAGCGGCATTTTTAAATAACCTGCCAATTCTTTTTGGGTGAATTGCTGGAAATAACTTCCGTAAATAGCGTTTTTCTGCGGAAATGGTAATTTATTTAATGCATTTACGATGAGTTCTTTATCTAAGTTTCGTATAACTTTTTCTTCAACGGGAATATAGCTTTCAATGGATGTATTTTCTTTTTTCTTTTCAACTTCGTCTGATAATACTTCACGTTTTTTTCTAATAAGATCAACACATCGGCTACGAGTTCTGATCGCGAGCCATGCCTCGACGCTTCCTTTTGATGGTTCGTAAGTATGTGCTTTGTTGCTTATTTCTATAAAAATATCATGGCATATGTCCTCTGCTTCCAGTTTGTCCTTCAATAAGTTATAAGCAACTGAATATACAAATGCATAGTACCGATCGTAGAATAATTCGAATGCGTCAACTGAGCCATTCGCGATACCTTCGAGCAAATTACAGCTGTCTACTGATACATTACTCACAATGTCACCGCCTTTTTAAATATCCTTACCATATATTTAACAAATCTTTTTAAATCTGAGAAGTTAAAAAAATTTATAAAAAAGTAAATCCAAAATCGAGAGTTATGCGTACCGAAAATAAAAGCAAATTAAGGGGGCATAACGATGGTTAAAAAATTATTTTCAATTATGGCATTATTGCTATTGCTTGTACCATTTTCTCTTCCGACTAAAACGATATATGCAGCGGAAGGGATTGAATTGTATACACCTTTCACTGGAATCTCTGTAACTCCTGGAGAAGCAATCTCTTATTCTTTTGATGTGACAAATCATACGTCTTCCATCCAGCAAGTAAAAGTAGATTTGGAGGGGATTTCAAAAGACTGGAAATATACAATCACATCTGAAGGATGGGATCTCAAGGAATTGTCCGTAAAGCCAGGTGAGTCTAAAGCGCTGACGATTGAATTATCTGTTCCTTTAAAGGTTGAAAAGGGTGATTATAAATTTAAAGCAGTGGCCACTTCATCTAGTGGTATTAAAGCTAATCTTCCGATGTTAGTAACTGTCAGTGAACAAGGGACATTCATGACAGAATTTACAACTGAACAGCCGAATTTACAAGGACATTCTGATTCTAAATTCGAATATACAGCTCAGCTTAAAAATCGCACCGCAAATGAGCAAAATTATGCACTTGTCGCTAAAGCACCTCGAGGATGGACTGTTGATTTTAAAGCCGATGGAGATAGTGTTTCATCTGTGACAGTTGAATCGAATGCAACGAAAAATATAACCATTAGCCTGACACCTCCGACTGAAGTTGAAGCAGAAACATATAAAATTCCTGTAGGAGTTATTAATGATTCCACTTCTGCAGATATGGAGCTGGAAGCAGTCATAACCGGAACATATGGAATCGAACTATCTACTCCTTCCGGAAAATTAAGTGAAAATATTACGGCGGGGCACGAAAAAACAATTGGCATTGTTGTGAAAAATACTGGAACTGCGCCATTAAGTGACGTATCGCTTTCGGCAAATACACCACAAGGGTGGGATGTAAGCTTTTCACCAATGAAGATTTCGAAAATAGAACCAGGAAAAACAGAGACGATTAAAGCCACCGTTCAGGCAAGCGACAAAGCAATTGCTGGAGACTATGTCGTCGAAATGACTGCTTCTGCACCAGAAAAAAGTTCTAAAGCACAGTTCCGAATTTCAGTAAAAACATCCCTCGTTTGGGGATGGGTTGGTATACTAATCATTATTGGAGTAATCGGAGGCATTTTTTATCTAATCCGTAAGTATGGGAGGAGATAAAAATGAATGAGATTATATCCATTAAAGGGTTAACGAAGAAATATGGTGAAAAAATTGCGGTTGATAATCTAGATTTAATAATTAATAAAGGAGAAGTTTTCGGTCTTTTGGGGCCGAATGGAGCGGGGAAATCTACTACGATATTAATGATTTTAGGACTTACCGAACCTACTGAAGGAAGTGTTTTTGTCTGCGGTCATAACTCAACGAATGAACCGCTATTGGTAAAAGGAAAGGTAGGATATCTTCCTGACCAAGTTGGCTTTTACGAAAATCGAACAGGGTTGGAGAATTTAATGTTTACTGCTGCTCTAAATGGAAAGTCACGAAAAGAGGCTCGTGAAAAAGCTATATCACTTCTTGAACAGGTTGGGCTATCATATGCAGCAAATCAAAAAGCGGGAACTTACTCTAGGGGAATGAAGCAGAGGTTAGGACTTGCTGATGTTCTTATAAAAGATCCAGAGGTTATTATTTTAGATGAGCCGACACTTGGAATTGATCCGAAAGGGGTGCAGGAATTACTTGACCTCATTAGAACATTAAGTAAAGAGCAGGGAATCACTGTCATGTTATCATCCCACCAGCTTCACCAAGTACAGCAAATTTGTGATCGAGTTGGCCTATTTGTAAATGGAAATCTTCTTGCTGAAGGAACGGTAGATTCATTAGCTAGCCAATTGTTTGGAGAAGAAGGACATCAAATAAAATTAAAGGCAACTCTACTTACTCCACCAATTATTGATGAAATAAAATTAATAGATGGTGTTCGGAGGGTAGAGCTTGATTGCAATGAATTGAGCATTTGGAGTGACAAAGAAAGTTCCTTACAACCTATCTTAGAAATTATTATGACGAAAGGCTGCAGGATATCCTCCATTTCGCAAGAGCATGTTGGGCTAGATGAAATTTATCAGCGCTATTTCGAGGGGGCTGGTGAAAAGTGAAAGTACTTGGATTAATTCGGTCATTTAAAAAAGGTATAGAACTGCCAATTAGAAAGGCAGACAAATCCTACCCTCATTCTTTTTGGGTGCTTGTTCAAAAGGAGGTTTCTGACCATATTTTGAGCTGGCGGGTAAATATTTTGGTGATCTTGCTGGCGTTAACATGCTTTGGATCACTTTATACTGCGCTTTCTGGAATCCGAGATGCTGCTGAATCCATAGATGCAAACGATACTTTTCTATTTTTAAAATTATTTACAATTTCAGATGGTACATTACCGCCGTTCTTCGTATTTGTCAGCTTTATAGGACCATTACTTGGAATCGCATTGGGATTTGACGCAATTAATTCCGAATATAGCAAAGGAACATTAAGCAGGGTCGTATCCCAACCAATTCCGCGTGATTATATTATTAATGCAAAATTCGTGGCGGCAATCTTAGTTATTAGTGCTTTATTGTTTTCTTTAGGATTTTTAGTTCTTGCTCTAGGTATTCTAATGATTGGTATTCCGCCAACACCAGATGAGTTTTTGCGAGTAATTAGTTTTCTAGTTTTAAGTGTCTGTTATATAGCGTTTTGGGTGAATTTATCGATACTTTTCTCAATTCGTTTTAAGCAGGCAGCCACCTCCGCATTAAGCAGTATTGCTGTGTGGTTATTCTTTTCCATTTTCTATTCAATGATTGTTAATCTAATTTCGAAAGCATCTGAAAGTCAGGACGCACGTGATCAATCAACAACTCTTATTGAAAATTTAATGAGGATATCACCAAGTCAGTTATTTAGTGAAGCAACAACTATATTACTTACTCCTTCTGTTAGAACCCTTGGCCCGCTAACAATGGAGCAAGTAGTAGGAGCTATTCCAGGTGCACTCCCATTAAGTCAAAGTCTATTATTGATTACACCTCAGCTCATTGCGCTTATTGCAGCAACACTTATTTGCTTTGGAATTTCGTACGCACTTTTTATGAGAAAAGAAATTCGGAATTAATATTCGAGCGTGTGTCATTAAGTTCATTAAGAAAATTTATAGTATGTTGATTGGAAAAATTATCCTAGATTAATAGGACAAAGTGGATATTGTAACCTGAGTGTAGCGAGAATACGCGTGCCTTCGTTTAAAGAATCATATTAACCGGAGAATAACAAAAAAGCAGACCCACTAAATTTTGGGTCTGCTTTCGTATCTTATTCTTCAGGAAAATCCACATTGTGGTACACTTGGCTGACATCTTCTAGGTTATCAAGTGCATCGATCATTTTTTCAAATTGAGCTTGTGATTCTTCCGGTAAAGTTATATGGTTTTGAGCAAGCATGGTTAATTCTGCTACGGCAAATTCTGTAATTCCTGCTGCTTTTAAAGCTTCCTGAACTGCATGGAACTGATCCGGTTCGGCATATACGATTACTGTTTCATCTTCTTCGGAAATATCTCTTACATCAATATCAGCTTCCATCAATAGTTCAAGCACTTCATCTGCTGTTTTGCCTTCAATCCCAATTACTGCAGTTGCATCAAACATATAAGCAACTGATCCACTGACACCCATATTACCGCCGTTTTTACCAAAAGCTGCACGGACTTCGGAAGCTGTTCGGTTCACATTGTTTGTAAGAGCGTCAACAATTACCATTGATCCATTCGGTCCAAATCCTTCATAGCGAAGCTCGTCATAATTTTCTTCTGATCCGCCTTTTGCTTTTTCAATCGCTCGATCGATAATCGCTCTCGGAACATTATATGTCTTTGCGCGTTCAAGCACGACTTTTAACGCCTGATTTGATTCAGGATCAGGTTCACCTTGCTTTGCCGCTACATATATTTCACGTCCAAACTTTGCATAAATACGACTCGTATTTGCATCCTTTGACGCTTTCTTTTCTTTAATATTGTTCCATTTACGACCCATTATGAACACTCGCTTTCAACATAAAATGTATACCACATTTTGAATAAGTTCAATGTGATGCATGATACACATTGCATCATTTTCTAGGTTATTATACCACATGAATTGTAGGGAAAAAAATGATGTAAAATAAAGTAATTTCATTAATATAACCCTACTAATATCTCAAGAAAAGCTAAATAGATTAAGTAATCTATTGCATATAGACTTTAAGTTCTGCTAATCTTATCCTTGTGGGAGAAATTACTTATGTTTGGTAATCGACATATTTCGTTGAGGATTTTATAGAGAACTTGTGGAATTCACGAACATTACCAATTTTTTATTAAAAAACATTCGTATTTTCTATTGACCTTTCTAGGACTTTTATGCTATTAATAGAAATATAGAAAACAATTAAAAAAGTTCATTCAATGTATATGCTTGAGAATATGGCTCAAGTGTTTCTACCAGGTAACCGTAAAATACCGGACTACATGAAGAACATGAAAATGATATGTTTGGCATTATTATTACTTCTTAAACATCATTTTCTTCGTTCATCAACGTAGATCGGAACCTGGGTAGACCTTTGCCCAGGTTTTTTTGCATGTAATTGGAACTTAGGAGGAAAATAATAATAATGAATCGTTATTTTAATTTTAAGGAATTGAATACGAGTTATCGTCAAGAATCGGTTGCTGGTCTTACAACGTTCCTTGCTATGGCATACATTCTTTTCGTTAATCCATCTATTTTAAGTGCAACTGGTATGGATCAAGGTGCTATTTTCGTAGCAACGGGTCTTGCTTCTGC
Source organism: Lederbergia wuyishanensis (assembly GCF_022900255.1). GTDB lineage: Bacteria > Bacillota > Bacilli > Bacillales > Bacillaceae_C > Lederbergia > Lederbergia wuyishanensis. The sequence continues at coordinate 110,529 of NZ_JALIRM010000013.1, read as the reverse complement.
GCTTGCATGTTTAATCATGGGTCTATGGGCAAAATATCCAGTTGCGCTTGCTCCTGGAATGGGGATTAATGCTTTCTTTGCTTTCACTGTAGTATTAGGAATGGGTATTCCTTGGCAAACTGCTTTAGCTGGAACATTTATTTCTGGTCTTATCTTCTTCATTTTAACATTAACAAAAATTCGCGAAACAATTATCAATGCAATTCCTGAACAATTAAAGCTTGCAGTTGCATCTGGTATCGGTTTGTTTATTGCTTTTATCGGTTTTCAAAATGCAGGTATCGTAAAGGAAGCTCAGCCTGGTACAACAATTGTTGCACTTGGTGACATCACTGCTCCAACAACTTTACTTGCTATCTTTGGATTGATTGTTACTGCGTTTTTCATGATTAGACGCTTTAGAGGAGCAATTTTTTACGGAATGATTGTTACTTCCGTTGCAGGAATTATTTTTGGTCTAATTGATTTACCATCTGGAGTTGTTGCTCCAATTCCAAGCCTTGAGCCAACTTTTGGGGCAATGTTTAGTCATATTGGTGAAATATTCACACCGCATATGCTTGTTGTTATTTTTACATTATTGTTTGTAGATTTCTTTGATACAGCAGGTACATTGTTAGCTGTTACTCGTCAAGCAGGATTGTTAGTCGATGGGAAATTGCCTAGAATCGGACGTGCTTTATCTGCTGATTCTATCGCAACTATGATTGGAGCGATTTTAGGAACTTCTACAACAACTTCCTATGTAGAATCTACTTCTGGGGTTGCTGCAGGTGGACGTACAGGTTTTACATCTATCGTAACTGCAGGTTTTTTCATCTTAGCGCTATTCTTTTCACCATTATTAAGTGTTGTAACGCCGCAAGTTACGGCTCCTGCTTTAATTGTGGTTGGAATTTTGATGTCATCTGCATTGGCAGAAATTAAATGGAATGAATTTGAATTTGCGATTCCAGCTTTCTTGACTGTAGTAACGATGCCTTTAACTTATAGCATTTCAACTGGTATTGCCCTAGGATTTATCCTTTATCCATTAACAATGGTATTCAGAGGAAAATACAAAGAAGTTCATCCGATCATGTATGTTTTATTCGTAGTGTTTATTGCATATCTTGGATGGGCTGTAGAATAATATAAAGGTTTTTTAAAGAATCCAATGAATGGGGAATGCACATAATAATATGGGCATTCCCTATTTTCTCATATTGATTAGGAGAGTGACATCTATGCGAAATAATAGAAAGAAACTATATGAAGTTAGTCAACAACTTTCCAAGGTTGCGAGAGGAATAGAAAAGGCTGACTTAGTGATAAAAAATGGTACGTTAGTTAATGTGTTTTCAGGTGAATTACTTGAAAACATGGATGTCGCTGTTTCTAAAGGAAGAATTGCCTATGTAGGGAATGCAGATCATACAATTGGAGAACAAACGAAAGTGATTGACGTTAATCATAAATATATTGCTCCAGGCTTATTGGATGGTCATATGCATGTCGAAAGTACGATGCTTTCTGTGACAGAATTTGCGAAAGCGGCATTACCAAAAGGGACAACAGGTATTTTTATGGACCCACATGAAATCGCCAATGTTTTCGGTGTTGAGGGTGTTCGTTTAATGCATGAGGAAGGGCAACAGCTTCCATTAAAAGTGTTCACAACATTCCCATCTTGTGTTCCTGCTACAACAGAATTTGAAGATGCAGGGGCAGAATTAGGTGTTGAAGATATTAAAGCTGGCTTACAATGGGAAAATGTAGCTGGGCTTGGTGAAGTAATGAACTTCCCAGGAGTAGTTTTCGGGGATCCTCTTATGATTGGGGAAATTGAAGAAACAATCAAGGCGAATAAGACGGTAACAGGTCATTTTCCTCCAGATGACCCACAAATGCTTCAAGCATATATTGCATCAGGTGTCACTTCAGATCATGAAACAGTAACGAGGGAGCAAGGACTTGAGAAGGTCAGATTGGGTATGCATCTTATGATTCGTGAAGGTTCTGCTTGGCATGATGTGAAAGAAGTGATCAAAGTTGTCACAGAAGATAAAGTAAAAACAGATAATATTAGCTTAGTAACAGACGATGTTTATCCGCAAACACTTATTGAAAAAGGACATTTAAACCATGTTGTTCGTCGAGCAATAGAAGAAGGGGTTGACCCTGTAACAGCGATTCAAATGGGAACGATTAATGTGGCACGCTATTTTAAATTAGACCAAGATCTTGGAGCGATTGCCCCTGGGAAATGTGCGGATATTTTAATTATCGAAGATCTTCAAAAAGTCGTACCTGTCACTGTCATTACGGATGGGGAGGTTGTTTTTGATAACGGTGCTCTTGTAAAACAATTCCCTACTTTCACATATCCTGAACATGTAAGAAACTCGATTAACTTGAAATCAGAACTTACAGCAGCTGACTTTTTGTTAAAAAGTCAAAAGGCACAAACAACAGAAGTAAATGTCATAAAAATTATCGAAAACAGTGCTCGTACGGAAAAAATGACATCAAGCTTGCAAGTCGTTGATGGTGTCATACTACCAGATGTAGAAAAAGATATTCTGCAGCTCGCTTGTATTGAACGTCATCATGCGACTGGACAAATGTCACTTGGATTTGCGCATGGCTTCCAGTTGAAAAAAGGAGCAGTTGCTTCTACAGTAGCCCACGATAGTCATAATCTGCTTGTGATGGGGACAAATCCAGAAGATATGGCTTTTGCTGCAAACGAACTCGCTAAAATGGGTGGTGGCATGATCGTAGTGGAAAATCAAAAGATCCTAGCCAAAGTGAGCATGAGAATTGCAGGACTCATGTCTGATCAACCATTGGAAACAGTTGTAAAAGAAGTTCAGCAACTCGAAAAAGCATGGAAGGAAATTGGTTGCCCAATTCATGCACCATTTATGACATTTTCACTCATCGCTTTGCCGGTTATTCCAGAAATCCGTATCTCCAACAGAGGAATTGTGGATGTATCGGAATTTAAATTGATAGAATCGGAACGTTAATGGATAGATATAAATAAATTCAGCAGGGGAGTATTCCTCTGCTGAATTTTTAATATAAAGAACGTCGTATTGGTGCTTTTATGATAGTGTTAGAAAGACCTAAATTAATCATTACCGGAGTTTTCATTTTTTACCTCAGATTAACTTGAGAGAATGTAGAAGTTTTTATTTAAATTTCCGGTATTGAAACAAACTCACCTTTAACCATAACTTTTCGATTAGCTGGCTTTCGTGCTACGACTTCTGCTGTTGAAACCGCGTCAACAAATACAAAATCTGCATAATCTTGAACTTTTGGCCACACTTTATTTCCAAAAGAGTCTAAAGGTGTTACTCCTCCAGTTGCCCATTTCAATCCTAAACGTAGAGAGCGTTCATCAATTCGTCTATATAATTCACTAAAGCGTGTCACTTTCTCTAACACATCACCTGTACCGTAGGGACTCCATGAATCATAAAATCCGTCACAACCGAAATAAACTCGGACTCCGTGACGATCTAACAGTTCAATTGGAGGCAAGGTACGTCCAAGGCCAATGGGGACGGTTGACATGATTGCTACATCTTGTTCTGCTAGACGAGTGCAAATATGTTCCTGCTGTAAAATCGGTACATCGCCAAGACAAAAAGAATGGCTCAGTGCGGTGCGACCCTTGTATTTTGCTTCTTCCACAATATCAATCCACTTATCCGCGGTATAATAGCCAACAAAACCTCCGTCGTGTAAATGAATATCTACATCGGCGTCGAACTCTGTAGCAATATCCATTATTTCATAAAGTGATTTTTCTATTGCATTGTCAATTCCAGCAGGATCCAACCCTCCAACCATTGTCGCTCCATTTCTTAAAGCTTCTCGCATCAGAGCAGGGACGTTTTCACGTAGTAGACCATGCTGTGGGAAGGCAACAATGTCATATGTAACATTTCCATTAAATGATTCTAGCGCCGCCATGACACCTTCTAAATTTTTCATTCCAATATAAGGATCGATGTTCACATGCGTACGAATATGTGTCGAACCATAACCTAGTAACGTTTCAATCATTTTCGTTGCTCGCTGTTTGGCGGTTCCTGCTAATTCCATTAATTCCTTAGCTTCTAAATATAGACGTTCCTTGAGGCTTGATACGGGAATACATGCTTTCCAATCAAGTGTCATATACGTTTTATCTAAATGGTTATGCATTTCTTTAAATGTAGGAATTGCAAGCATCTTTTTCATATCTAGTTGTTCTTCATCCGCTGGGATTGTTTCGTTTTCAGATAATTGTTCCACAATTTTCCCATTAATTATTTTTAAATGAAAGATAGCAGTCTCCGTTTCTACAGCACCGTTGCTTAAAAAACGTTCTCCAACTTCTAATTTTACATTTGTAAGCCATTTTGTTTGTTTCATTGTCATTTTACCCTCCTCTCTTGTTTTGAGTAGACGACATTTCCTTCGAATAATACGTGGGTGATAGGTAGGCGTCGTGCTACAGCTTGAGCAGAACAATCAGCGTCAATGAGTATCATATTCGCAGAATCGCCTTTTTTTGGCCATACTTGTTCACCCATGTCGTTCAAAGGTGTAATACCGCCAGTGGCATATTTCCATGAACGGTTAAGAGAATATTCGTCTATGAATCGAAAGCGTTCAGATAATACACAAAGCTTTTCGATAGTGTTACCAGTTCCAAATGGAGACCAGTGATCAGTCAAGCTATCATGTCCTAGAGAAACGGGCACTCCATTTTCGTAAAGGTATGGAATCGGAATCGTTGGTCGATTTATTGGTACAGTTGTGGTTACATCAATTCTAGCTTCAACTAAACTTGTGATCATATCATCCAATTCCTTACCATGTAGATCACTAAGGGCCATGGCGTGGCTAATCGTGACTTTCCCGACTTTGTTTGCCTTTTTAGTAAGGTCAGCTAATTTATAAAATTGAAATGCTCCTAAGGAGTTCGGGTCATGAATGTGGATATCTAAGCCTGAATTCGATTCTACCGCAATATCCATCATTGTATTTAATGATTTGTCAATATTACGATCTATCGTTGCAGGATCTACTCCGCCAACAAGAGTTGCTCCCATTCTCATTGCTTCCCTCATTAATGGCTCGACTTTTGAACGAAGCAGCCCATGTTGTGGAAAGGCAACGATATCGTATGTAACTTGTTTATCAAATTTACTAAATGCTTCCTGTGTAATTTCAATATGTTTCGTGCCAATCTTGGGGTCAACATTACAATGGGAGCGAATATGTGTATGTCCCTTAGATATAAGCCATTCAATCATTTTTTCTGCACGTTGTTTAGCTACGGGAAGTTGCTGAGGAAGTAAAGTTTCCTCTTCTTCAATCCGAGTTAATATTCCTTTTGTAATCGGAATGCAGGCTTTCCAAGGACCACTAAAATAAGTTTTATCTACGTGTATATGCATTTCTCTAAAAGAGGGCATAAGTAATTTACTTTCAGCGTTGATTACTTTGTCAGCCTCAGTCTGCAAATTTTTTTCAACTTCAATAATTTTTCCTTCTTCAATGAGAACATCGTATAGATCAGTCTTCGTTGCGTGGACTCGATCATTTATGTACTCAAAGCCTGTTTCTAATCTAGCTTGTTGAATGAGCAACTTTGTCATAAAAAATCCCTCTCTAATAAATAGTTTGAAAAGTGATACGAAGGCTTTCTTTCTTTATTTTACACTAGCACTGCCTATGAAAAGATAGTATTTTAATCGTTATGTTCAAAATTGGTAATAGATTTTATTTTAATGTTAAATATTTTAGTGCTAAAATAAATTCAAGGAGATGATATAATGAATAAACTACAAAATAAAATAGCAATCATTACAGGTGGAGCTTCCGGTATTGGAAAAGGAATGGCAAAAGCATTCGTTAAAGAGGGGGCAATTGTTGCCATTGTTGATTTAAATGAAGAAGTGGGGAAGGAGACAATTCGAGAATTACAGGAGTACCAACCCGAATCCATCTTCATTCAAGCGGATCTTAGTGACAGAGACAGGCTTAGCTCAATCATTGAAAAGGTTATTGAGAAATTTGGCAAATTGGATATTTTAGTGAATAACGCACATGCGTCAAAAAATAAACCATTTGAAGAAACAACACAGGCAGATATGGATTTATCTTTTAATACAGGTTTTTATCCAACATTTTATTTAATGCAGGCGGCTTTACCTCATTTAAAAGAAACAAAAGGAAAAATCATTAACTTTGCATCTGGGGCGGGAATTAATGGAGATGCGAACCAAGCTTCGTATGCAGCGGCAAAAGAAGCAATACGTGCAATATCTAGGGTTGCAGCTAATGAATTTGGCCGTTTTGGAATTAACGTTAATTTGATTTCACCAATTGCCAATTCACCCGGAATTCAAAATTGGGCACAAGAACACCCTGATCACTATGAAGCGATGCTATCAAGAATTCCACTTGGAAGACTAGGGGAATTAGAGAGTGATATCGGAAGAGTGGCTGTATTTTTAGCAAGTGAAGATTCCAATTATATTACAGGACAGACTATAATGGTTGATGGTGGTGCTATTAAACTAAGATAACTCAAATGAGGGATATTACTTTGGAAAAAACAGATATTTTTAAGTTGATTCGTGCAGTAGAAATGGTTACGAACGAAACTATTATTCAATGGACAAAATCATTTAAACATAATATAGGGATTTCTCCCATTCTGGTTTTAGCTGAATTAAAGCAAAATGGTCCGCAAAAACAAACAGTTCTAGCCGAAAAACTGGGCTACACTCCCGGAGCTATGACCAATATTTCTGGCAAGCTAGTGAAACTAGGGTTTGCGGTACGAGAATATAATGAGGGTGACAGGAGAAATGTTATGTTATCCATTACGGAAAAAGGGATTACCGTTTTAAACGACGCTCAACAAAAAGGTGAAGAACTTAGAGTTAAATTGTTTCAGGCTTTAAGTGAAGAGGAACTTCAACAATACCTTGCCATCCAAGAAAAATTATTAAGAAACTTTAAAAGCTAGTCTATCTAGAGTGAAAAAACTAAAGAACGAATAACATGCTTAAGTGAAGCATTGTAAACAATAGTTATGTAGAGAAATTCAATAATATAAATGCATCAACATTAGCTCCTTGCGATGGCAAGGAGCTTTTTTTAGTTTAAAATATGGTTATTAATAAATTTTTTTTAAAAAAATTTTTTTATATGAACGATTGCCATATATCGAGCGTCATATCATTAGAACAAACAGAGAGGGGGTTGGACTTTCGTTGGAGCAGGTAGAGGAGAGAAGGTTAATAGCATCTGCGAAAAAGGGAAATGATGAGGCCTTTACGTCACTTTTCCAAAACCACTATATGTTTTTGTATAAATATTTAATAAAGCTTAGTCTTGATCCTGTTCTAACGGAAGATTTAACCCAAGAAACGATGCTAAAGGCGTATGTCCATCTTCCGAGTTTTAAAGGTGATTCTAAATTCTCAACGTGGCTTATTTCTATCGCTTCAAGAATTTATATCGATCATCAACGAAAAGAAAAGCGTGAACGAAAACGTTTTGAAAAGGCAAGAGACGATGCTACTCGCAAATTGAAGTGGAATATAACATCGGGCGGGCATGAATGGACTGAATATATGAGTCAGTTTGCTGAACTGGATCCGGATATGAGAGCTCCTATTTTGTTACGTCACTATTATGGATTTACATATCCTGAAATTGCTTCAATGCTTAACATTAAAGAAGGAACGGTTAAGACACGGGTGCATAATGGAATAAAACGAATCCGAAAGGAGTGGTCGTGATGAAACATAGAGAAGAAGAATGGCTAAACCGTTTTAAGAAAGATATGGAGAAGCTGGAAGACGTATATGAACCAGCAATTCCTGAGCAATTTCGGCTTTTGAATACTTTAAATGATTTTAAAGAAAGACGTAAAAAGGCATTTAAACGAGAGTTGTTTTTATTTTTCATCGCGGCTTTTGCAATATTAACCTCCTATATCGTGTTTATCTTTAAAATCCCGCCAGTTTTTCTGTGGGTTCAAGGATTAGCGTTTGTTTTTATCCCGATTATTTTAATCGCCGAAAGCAAACGTAAAAATAAAGGGGATGAGGTGGAGAGCGATGGATTCTGAACAATGGATTGCCATATTGCTCGCAGTCCCAATCCTGTTAGCGCAAAGTACTTTGCTGTTTATTGATGCTAAGAAAAAAGGGGCATTTGCATGGCTTTGGGGGATATGGGGATTAATTCAATTTCCTGGTCCAACAATTTTTTATTATTTCATCGTCATTCGACCCTATCGAAAAAAATTAAAAATGGAGGAAGAATAGTATGCCAATTTCATGGGAAGTCATCGCACCGTTAATTATTTTGCAGTTGATTTTGATGGCCTTTGCACTTACGAGTTGTATTAAGGAAGAGAAGATAAATGGTCCAAAATGGTTATGGATTATTATCATTGTCGCTGGAAACCTTTTGGGATCGGTTCTTTATTTCATTATCGGAAAGAAAAAATATTGATCGGAGAATCAAAATGCTATTAACAATAGATAAATTATCAAAAAAGTATAAAGATCATGTAGCAGTTAAGGAGTTGACACTTAGCATTGAGCATAATCAATGTGTCGCTCTTCTGGGTCCGAATGGATCAGGGAAAACGACAACCTTAAGCATGTTATCAGGATTGTTAACTCCTACATCAGGAAAAATTGTTTTCCAAGGTGGCACAACGATTAATCGTCATGAGATAGGTTTTTTACCACAGTATCCGGCTTTTTTCTCTTGGATGACAGCAACAGAGTATTTACATTTTGCCGGAAAACTTTCAAATCTTTCAAAAAAAGAGTTGCAGAAGAAAAGTAATGAAATGCTATATTTTGTAGGATTGGAAGATGCCAAAAATAAACGGATCGGAGGATTTTCAGGCGGGATGAAACAAAGGCTTGGGCTTGCTCAAGCGATGCTGCATGATCCGAAGCTTCTCATTTTGGATGAACCAGTTTCAGCTCTAGATCCATCGGGACGACGAGATGTCCTTCAAATGATGATGGAGCTGAAAAAGAAAATGGCTATATTGTTTTCTACTCATGTTTTACATGACGCGGAACAAGTATGTGATCATATTGTGATGCTTAAAGAAGGAACAGTGAAGTGGGCTGGGTCCCTGGATGATTTACGAAAAAGGAACACAGAGGAGACATTCATCTTATCTACCGAAGAGAAGCTGGAAGATTGGTTAAAATCAAAACAGTATATTAAAGAATTTATTTTAACCTCTCAAACGTCAGCCGAACTAAAATTACATGAGGCAAGCAGAAACCGACTGCTAGAAGATTGCATAACGAATAACATGACTATCAACCGCTTTGAAATGAAGAATCATACATTAGAAGATGCATATATGGAGGTGGTGAACCAATGAGTACATTCCTGACATTATTAAATAAGGAATTATTAGAGGCTTGGAGAGACAAAAAGTTAATTTGGTTGCCGATAGTACTCAGTGTATTAGCCATTTCTCAGCCCATTAGTTCATATTATATGCCGCAAATCTTGGATATGGCGGGCAATCTGCCTGATGGAGCTGTCATTCAAATTCCAGTTCCAACTGGAGCTGAAGTGTTGGCGGGAACCTTATCACAATTAGGAACAATTGGTACCGCAATTTTTGTTCTAAGTGTGATGGGGAGTATTGTTCATGAAAGAAATAGCGGTGCATTATCCTTAGTAATGGCCCGCCCTGTTGAAGCTTATCAATATATTGCCAGCAAATGGGTCGCAAATGCCATTATTCTGCTAGTTTCATTTATCATTGGCTATGGACTGTCATATTATTATACGAATCTATTGTTTGATGGTGTTGAGTTAAAACGTTTCGCTGCAAGCTTAGGAGTATATAGTATATGGATTTTATTTACACTGACAATCACACTACTTGGCGGGACCTTATTTAAAAAAGTTGGCGCTGTTGCAGGAGCTAGCCTTCTAACTGTAGCTACCATCGCATTATGCGGATCGCTTTTCCCTAAATTCATGGGTTGGAGTCCATCGAATGCATTAAATCATGCTAGCTCCTTTTTAGCTTCAGGAGTATGGGGTGATGCGTTTGGAGCAATGATGTTTTTTAGTATAGCACTCATGCTATGTATCTTTGTTTTGACTGTATTTTTATTTAAAAAATATGAAAGCTATTAAGAAAGCAACCCTGCGATAAAATGCGGGGTTGCTTTTAGTAAATATGAACTCCTTTTGCATATAGCAAATCTTTTAGTTCCTGGTAGTTATTCCTGCTTAATGGTAGTTTCATTGCATTGTGATTCATCTCGATGGAATAGGATCGTGTAAATGAATCTGGATAAATTGCTTTAATTTTGTCAATGGCGATAAGGAATGACTGGTGTGAACGGAAAAAACCATATTGGGAAAAAATCATTTCTAATGTTTGCATAGACTCGCTGCAATCAAATGAATCTCCTTCTTCACATTCAATAAAAACCTTTCTTCCTCTTTTTTCTAAATATAAAATATCATCCACATTTACAATTCGAATGCCTCCGGCGACCTTAATTCCAATTTTTTGATCGAATTTAGGAGTATGAGGATTTTTAATTTCTTTAACCTTTTCTAATGCTTTCTCAAGGCGGAGCATATTAATTGGTTTTGTTAAGTAATCAACAGGGTGCACCTCAAAACTTTTAAGGGCAAAGCCTGGATGCCCCGTGACAAAGATGACTAAAATGTCTGGGTGTGTTGATTTTAAATGAGTTGCTAACTCCAACCCATTCGTTCCGTCCATTTCGATATCCAAAAATACGAGGTCCACTTCATTTTTCTGCAGAAAACGAATTGCGTCAAAAGCATTGTTTACTTCACCGATTATATTAATAAAGGAAAAAGATCTCAAACATGTTTTCAATGATTCAATGCACGTTTGATCGTCATCTACGAGTAACACATTGATTTCCAAAGCCTTCACCTCCGTGCCAGTCTATAAGGAAGTTGGTATACGAACAATAAAGCTGATCTTTCCATCATTAAGAATTGGATAAGCTATACCTTTATATTTGGATGCGATATTTTGTACAGTTGGCAGTCCAATTCCTTCGTGGGCTTTTTTGGTTGTATGTCCACTATTAAAGATTTTCTCCAAATCTTGATCATCCATGTCAGTTGCATTGGTAACTGTAATTACAATATTGTCTCTTTCTTTTGCAATCTGTACTTCAATCATTTGTGCCTCTTTAGGCTCGTATTCTACTTCTTCGATTGCATTTTGAATGAGGTTTCCTAGTATTTTATTCATTTCGTAAACCGAACAAGGCATTGTTCTTAAATTATCATAAATAAAATATTTAATTTGAATCCCCTTTTGAGCAGCAAGCTCTTTAAATGTATTAAGCATTGCCCCAATGGCCGGATGATGAAGAGGAAGTAAATCATTGATATATTTTGTATCAGCTACCATGTATTTAATATATTCTTTGCTAGATTCATAATCTTGACGATTGAGCAAAGAATAGATCGTATTAATATGAATATTGAAATCATGGCGTTGGGAGCGAATAATGCTGTAATAAGAAAGCAAGTCCTCTTGATGCTGACGGTCGAGAAAGAATTGTGACCGCTCTAGTTTGTATACAATAGATGTTCTTAAAAAAAATACGATAAAAATACAAATGATTGTGATCCAAAAAGTTAAAAAAATACGAAAACTTAATCTAAAAAAAGGAAGCTCTGTATGTGAATAATAGAGTCCTAAATCAACGAGGAACAGTAAAACAATAACAAAGAAAATATTTAAGTTTTGGTTTCCTATACCGAGAACATTTTTTTCAAACCAAACCTTAGGAAATAAGGAAGGGGTTTTATGAAAAATAATATAACCAATTAAAACATTGTTAAGAGTGATAAATAGATCTAGTGATAGTTTGATCCCTGTATCCTTTTCTATATTACTGCTCATTAATAGTATATCTAGTAGATTGTATTCTAATATTTTTATGATACTTAGATCGAATGTGAGTGCTAATAGTACGCCAATGATAATTTGTTTAAGCGGTAATTTAAGGATTAAAAATAATATCGGAATTAATGTGAAATATAGTACGGGAAGCAGGCTTGGATATGAATGAAATACATAATAGAGAAGTCCAGCTATGAGACTGACTGGCATCAGCTTTTTTACAATACTCTTAAGATCTGCTTCTACTAATGAGAATCCAAGAAGGAGTCCGGTATTTATTTCAATTGCCCATTTTAAAATTGAGAAAAAGGCGTGTATAACATTCATAAAATCGGATCACCTTTTCATTCTGTAACAAGAATCCCACATTACGATTTGTTACTATTTTACCACAATAAAAAAAACGCAAGCAAAAACCAAAATCTGGCCAAGTCTAGGTTTTTTCTTTTGATTGTTAATAGTTTTTCCGCTATTTTTGCCCAATTGTATCAAATAAGCGGGAATGTGTACAGAATAGGTACAAAAACAACCACAATGCACGAGGTCTATTGAACTAGTTAATAGGAAGAGAGAAAATAAAATAAATACAGACCACTTCGTTTGAACATTCAGAAAATATAAAATTCGAAAATCCTCAAACGATGGATATAAATTAAAAGGAGGATTTCTGCATGTCTAAAGTAACAGAAGTAACGAAAGAAAATTTCCAACAAGAAGTTCTTGAATGTAAGCTTCCTGTTTTAGTAGATTTTTATACAGATGGTTGCGGACCATGTGAAGCGATGGTGCCTGTTCTTGATGAGGTTTCAGTAAATCTTGAAGGCAAAGTGAAATTTGTAAAGCATCACGTTACGATGGAGGATGTACTTGAAGATCAAAGCTGGATTGTAAAAAAATATGATGTCATGGGTTTTCCAACCTTAATGTTATTTCAAAATGGTGAAGTCTTGAAAACGTTCATTGGTGCTTTATATGAAGAGGAACTAATGAAGTTTTTAAGTGATGTCTTATAAAGGTTTGGAAGGAGTGACAACATGCTGCAACAATCAATCGCAGAGAAGGTTATATATGCTGCATTGGAAACAGGCGGAGATTTTGCTGAAATATTCGTAGAAGATAAGAAAAATTCTTCTCTTACTATGCTAGGAGGAGTAGTCGAAAAGGCTATTTCGGGCCGCGACTTTGGAGTGGGAATTCGCATTTTAAAGGGTGAATACTCGGTATATGCCTATACGAATGATGCTAGTGAAGATAACTTAATCAAGGTAGCACGTTCTGCTGCACAGTCAATCCGCAGCAATCCATTAGGGCTTTCAATTGATTTACGAAAAAGCGTCATTGACAATAAACACGAAATAATTGTATTGCCAAACACAATTGAAAAAAATAGAAAAGTAGAATGGATGAGACGAGCGCATGAGGCGGCTAAAGGATATGATCCTGTTATTGCGCAAACGAGCATTTTTTACTTAGATAATATTCAAGATATTTTAATAGCCAATTCAGAAGGTTTATTCATGGAAGATCGCAGAGTGTATAGCCGTCTTGGAATTTCGGCAATGGCCGAGTCCGGTAATGAAAAAGAATCTGCTTTTATGGGACCAGGATATTTCGGTGGGTTAGAGTATATGCAAAATCTTGACATTGAAGCATACGCCAAAGATGTTGCTCGTAGTGCCAAAACTATTCTTTTTGCAGATCATGCTCCTTCAGGAAATTTCCCAGTCGTTATTGATAATGCATTTGGAGGAGTTATCTTCCATGAAGCTTGTGGCCATGGGCTAGAGTCTCATGCTGTATCAAGAGGAGCGTCGATTTTTGCAGATAAATTAGGAGAGTCTGTTGCTTCTCCATTGGTAACAGCTTATGACGATGGGACAATCCCAAATACTTGGGGTTCGGTCAATTTCGATGATGAGGGGATGCCAACCCAGAAAAATCTATTGATTGAAAATGGGGTTTTAAAGGGTTATCTCATTGATAAGCTAGGCAGCCGAAAAATGAATATGGCTACTACTGGTTCAGGAAGACGACAATCTTATCTTTATGCGCCTACTTCTCGAATGAATAATACGTATATTGCACCTGGTGACTCTAAGCCAGAAGATATTATTGCAAATACGGAACTAGGCATTTATGCGAAACATTTGGATGGTGGCTCGGTCAATCCAGCAACGAGTGATTATAATTTTTCAATCAGTGAAGGGTATATGATTCGCGACGGCAAGATTGCCGAACCAATCAAAGGAGCAGCTCTCATTGGAAAAGGAATTGACACATTAAAGAAAATCGACATGGTTGGGAATAATCTAGAACTTGGCCTTGGCATATGTGGAGCCAGTAGCGGAAATATCCCTGTGACAGTAGGTCAACCAATGATTCGTGTATCTGAATTGACCGTCGGTGGAAGAGGGGGAAATTAAGCCATGGATATCCTTGAATTTCAAAATGAATTGTTTCGAGCAGGTAAGGAATCAGGTTTTACTGAAATGGAAATCTATTATTCTTCCAATAAATCTCTTTCTGTCAACGTCCATAAACAAGAAATTGATGAATACAATATCGCCGAAACAGGCGGTGTTTCATTCCGAGGCTTGTTCAATGGTCAAATGGGATATTCCTATGCTGAAAAAATTGATCTTGACTCGATTTCACTAATACTTGAAGAAGCATTAAGTAATGCGAAGGTTCTTGAAATCGAAGAAGGAGAAGATTTATATGAAGGCTCTGAAGAATACCCTCCTAACAGACCTTTTTCAGAAGAACTCGAACAGGTGGAGGCAGATAAGTTAATCGAAGCTGCCTTTGAAATGGAACAAACAGCGTATGATTTAGATGATCGAGTTCAACTAGTTCAATATTGCTATCTGACTAAAAATATAAGCGAAATATTCATTGCTAACTCAAAAGGACTTCATTGTCATGAAAAAACAGCTTACGTTAGTGGTGGACTTTATCTTGTTGCCAATGATGGTCAATCGACAGCTACTGGTGGAGAATCTGACTACACCTTAACAGAGTTCTCTAAACTTAATTTTAAAAAAATCGCCAGGAAAGCAGTAGATGAAGCAGTGTCGAAATTAGGAGCCGATTCAATTGAAACGGGAAAATATCCAATCATTTTCCGTGATAGTACTGCAACTGAACTGATTGGTTCCTTCCTTGGGTTACTAACTGCAGAAAATGTACAAAAAGGCTATTCGAAATTTGCTGGAAAACTTGGTGAACAAGTGGCAGGAGAAAATTTCACTTTAATCGATGATCCGTTGATGCAAGATGTTCCTGGATATATTACTTTCGATTCGGAAGGATTTGCAACGAAGTGCAAAGCAATCATAAAAAATGGCCAATTAATGACCTTCATGCATAACCGAAAAACAGCGAAAAAAGATGGAATAGAATCTACAGGGAACGCTATGAAATCAGGTTATCGTGGAACCATCTCCGTTGGACCATACAATTTATACCTTCAACCGGGGAATCGTTCATTGGATGAGATGATTTCAACGATAGATAAAGGAATCTTGATTGTAGAGTTACAAGGAGCAAACGCAGGCATCAATACAGTCGCTGGTGACTTTTCCTTAGCTGCAATTGGATTTTTAATCGAATATGGAAAAGTGGTTCGCCCTGTTGATCAAATTACAGTCTCAGGGAACTTCTTTGATCTCATTCACAACATAGAAGAAGTTGGAAATGATTTACGCATTTTAGGTTCTGTTACATCTCCTTCTATTAAAGTAAAACCATTGTTGGTTTCTGGCAATAAAAATGTATAAAAATTGGAGGGCGTGCATTTTTGTTACTGTACATGCACGTCACTCTATTATACGAAATGATTTTTCGGAAAATTTAATTAGTAGAGGGAGAGGGGTGAACGATGTTGGAAAAGGATATGCCCATTCTAAAAAAGCACAATGAAAAAGGGATTTGGAAAGCTTACTTCAAATTAATGTTCAAAGCGAAATTACCATGGGGTTGGCTGATTTTTGTCATTCTCGCGTTTCTTGCTTCTTCAACAGTGACTTTAATATTCCCTCAATATGTCCAAAAAATATATGAAGGAGTTCTAAGAAAAGAAGTCATATATGGAGCAATAACGGTACTTGTGGTAGGAATCCTCGTTGATGGGATTGTTCGTTATTTTAATAAGTTATTAATGTATAAAATTGATGTTAGTTATCGTAGTTTGATTTGGGAAAGACTCATGCTGTCACCACTTTCTTTATATGATCGAGTGAAGCCGACAGAAATGATTAGTAGAGTTACAAATGACGCTGCTACTATCAGTCAAGTACTCGGATCATGGGTGCCAACCTTGATCGCCAGTGTTTATTATACGATTGCAACAATAGCCATTTTGTTTAATTATGATTGGCGATTAGGATTATCTGTATTCATTTATGTTCCTATTTATCTCTTATTTAATATTTATTATGGAAAATGGAATTATCGTGCTAATAAGCTGGCCTTTAACCGTCTATCCCAATTAACACAATTTCTTTCGGAATTATTAATGAGTGTACCTCTTATCAAAACATTCGTCACCGAGACAAAAGAAGAACAGCGTGGGAAAGAATATCTTCAAAGTTATTATAAAGCGAGTTTTAAAAGAGCAATTGTAAACTGGGTAGAAAACCCAATCAGTGGGATTTTGAGCATCACCCAAGAAATCTTAGTCATTGCTTTTGGTGTTTATCTGGTAAAGTCTGGTGCAATTACCCTATCACAATGGATTGGCTTCTTTATGTATGTTGGAATGCTATGGCCAACATTAATGATATTTATTTATGCATATATGGAAATGAAACGAAGCCAAGGGGCTACATCTCGTATAGCAGATTTGATTGATAGTCCATTAGAAGATATTGAAAGAAAATTTAACATATCTAGCCTAGACGAAGATATTACATTTAACAAAGTTTCTTTTAGTTATGTTGATAATAATGAAATCCTTTCAGACCTTGATTTTACGATACGAAAAGGAAAAGTTACAGCGATTGTCGGACCGAGTGGAAGCGGAAAATCAACCATTTTTTCTCTACTCCAACAATTTTATAAGCCTAATTCGGGCACCATCACGATTGGCGATGACAAATTGATTAGTGAAATTAACCTAAGGGATTGGCGTAATCTTTTCAGTTATGTAGCGCAAGACAGTCCACTTATTTCTGGTACTATCCGTGAAAATATAGTCTATGGTGTTAACCGTGAAGTAAGTGAGCTTGAAATCAATCGTGCCGCAGAAGCAGCGAATGCCCTTCAGTTTATAAGAGAATTTCCAAATGGTTATGAAACAGATGTAGGTGAAGGTGGGGCTAATCTATCAGGCGGACAACGTCAACGGATAGCTATTGCTCGAGCAATCTTAAGAGATGCACCGATTCTTCTATTCGATGAGGCGACAGCAAGCCTCGATAGCCAATCAGAAAAGTCAGTACAAGAGGCAATGAAAAAATTAATGGAAAGCCATACAACAATTATGATTGCTCATGACCTATCAACAATTCGCGATGCAGATCAAATTATTTTACTCGACTCTGGAAAAGTGGATGGTATTGGGACTCACGAACAGCTTATGGAAACGAATGAACTTTATAAACTGTTTGTTCAACTTCACATGGATTCACAAGCCGGATAAGACAATGCCATACAACTTTGAAAGGAGGTAAAAGAGATGCAAGAAGCAAAAAATCAACATTCTTGGAGAGAATTTTTTAAACTCATCTTTAAATCAAAATTGCCATGGCATTTATATATTGCCGGTTTTGTAGCGGCCATCTTGTCGACCACTTTATCCCTGGGATTACCGCTTGTTATGCAACAAATCATGGAAGGGAAAATTTTTAATAGTGAGATAGTAAAGAAGTATATTCTTTTGAGTAGTGTTGCTATTTCATTAGCTGCTGTTTCTGCCTTTTTTGTATCAATTACCGGTCCGGTGACGAAACGAAATATTCAAAGAACACTCTGGGATAAGTTGATTCGTATGCCGATGCGCCAGTATAAGAAACAGCCATCACAACAATTGATCAGTAGGGTCACACAAGATACATCTTTTATTGACCAAGTGATTGATTATTTTAAAATGCTTGTAGTCTCATCGTATGGAATGATTGGTTCTTTCGTCATCATGTACAACATGAACGTGAAACTAACACTAGCTCTACTTCCAGTTATACCGTATATATTGATTGTCACAGCTGTTGTCGGACATTTTACGCAAAAAACGCAGCATGGTGTGCAAGAACAGTTTGCTGGGATCACTGCATTCTTTGCCGAAAGACTTCCGAGAGTACGTTTAATTAAATCATTTGGTAAAGAACAAAAGGAAATAGATGATGCAAACTACATCTTAAGAGAACAATATAAAGCGGAGAAAAAGCGGGCATACGTAGATTTATTTGCGGAACCGCTCATGCAAAGTGTACAGGCGATCATCCAAGGGACGGTGCTGCTTTACGGAGCCTACTTGGTAAGCAAGGGCGAAATGAAAGTGAGTCAGGTTATTTCTTTCTTTATGTATGTAGCATTTATCCATAATAGTGTCTTGAAATATGGCCTCTTTTGGCAAATGTTAAAACAGGCAAAAGGTGCATCGGAAAAAATTTCTTCTATTTTGGATACAAATAGCGAAGAAATGAAGAAACAAGTATCGATGGAAGAAGTACAGAAAAAAGCCGGCGGTGATGTAAGGTTTGAAAATGTTTCTTTTAGCTATGAAGATAAAAACATTTTATCAAATATCAACTTAACCATTCCTGAAGGGAAATTTACAGCGATTGTTGGTCCAAGTGGAGGAGGAAAATCAACCATCCTTAACTTGCTTGAACGATTCTATGATCCGAATGTGGGTCGAATATTAATGGGTAACCAGCCTGTAGATGAAATACATCTCGACGAATGGCGTAAATCAATATCGTATGTATCGCAATCAAGCCCACTTTTATCAGGAACGATACGAGACAACATCACATATGGCATTGAGCGTGATGTGAGTGATGAAGAAGTCAGGATTGCAGCTGAGATGGCAGATGCGCTTGAATTTATTGATGAATTCCCTGAAGGGCTTGATACAGAAGTCGGCGAATTTGGTTCTCAACTTTCAGGAGGACAACGTCAACGAATTGCAATTGCCCGTGCTTTTATCAAAGATACAAGATATCTAATTCTAGACGAAGCAACAGCTAGCTTGGATGCTCGTTCAGAAAACGAAGTTGAGAATTCATTGAAAGATATTATGGTTGGACGTACAACAATCATGGTGGCGCATGACTTAAATGCAGTTAAACATGCAGATCAAATTATCGTCATTGATTCAGGAAAAGTGAATGGTATTGGCAATCATGAAGAACTATTTGCGAATAATCCTTTATACAGGAGACTAGCTGAAATCCAACAAGAAAAAGATTCTAAGTTAGCTATATTGTAAAAAGAAAAAGCGATAATTATTAATATTTTTATATATTTCAAGGGGGAAAAGAAGATGAAAAAATTATTACTACTAGTGTTGACTCTTATGTTGTCAACTGCCTTAGCAGCGTGTGGCGGTGATAAAGCGAATAATGAAAAAGCAGATGGCAAAGCAAATGAAGAACAAGTTGCAGGGGAAGATCAAGGAGCGGATGAAGGACAAGCATCGGAAGAAGAGTGGCCAGATGAACTAATTAATCCTGAAGCAGCAAACAATGAATACTTTATAAAAGTTCATGATTTGCTAAAAGAAAATGGCTATGAAGTTGGAGAATTAACACCTTCTGACTATTCCTTTTTTAATGCAAAAATGGCTGCTCAGATTGAAATTAATGGTGAAGATATGTTCACGCTCCAAATGTATGAGTTAGACCCAGCAGATGAAAATTTAGAGCATGCAAGAAAAACTGGCATGGGTACTGCTGAGTATGCAGGAGAAAAAGGAGAAATTCCTGTATTGGTCATCGATCATTACTATTTCTTCCTTGCTGAAGGGCATCCAAATTATGAAGACGTTTATAAACTACTTGAAGAGAAATTAAAATAACATTTTTTAATGGAAGGAAGGAGTCTCGATGATTTTATCAAAATATGAGGCTCCTTTCGATTTGTAGTCATTATGAAGGGGGAAGAACCATCGTGGATCAAACAACTAAAAATAAATGGAAAATCGATACAGCCATCATCCATAACGCCCAGAGACCTTGTTCAAAAACCGGAGCAGTCGCTTCCTCTATAGTTCCAGCTGTGGCTTATGCTTTCCCGAATGTTGAAGCAGCTGCATCATGTGTCGCAGGGGAGAGGGAAGGTACGTATTACGGTCGGTACGGAAATCCGACGCAAGAGGTACTGGAGGCAAAAATTGCTTCGTTGGAAAGTGCTGAGGCTGCTTTAGGAGTCAGTAGCGGAATGGCTGCTATATCTAGTTCCTTGCTTGCCTTTTTACAGCAAGGTGACCATGTCGTATGTACACGTGACGTCTATGGAGGCAGTTACAAATTTCTATCTTCATTGGCACCGCGTTACGGCATTGCTACCGACTTTGTCGACTGTACTAATTTGCAAGTGGTAGAGGATGCTATCCGCCCAAATACAAAAGTATTGTATATAGAAACTCCTTCCAACCCTTGTTTGACCGTATTAGATATTAAGGCACTTTCTGATCTCGCACATGCATACGGACTAATCGTAATCGTCGATAATACATTTATGACTCCTTATTTACAGAGACCGCTCGAATTAGGAGCGGATGTAGTTGTTCATAGTGCTACGAAATACTTGAATGGACATGGAGATGTCATTGCTGGTTTTATCGTAGGTAAACGCGAGCACATCGAATTCATGCGCAAAAACATCATGGGAGACCTTGGTCAAAATATGAACGCTTGGGATGCCTTTATGATTTTGCGTGGATTAAAAACACTTGGCCTTAGGGTAAGGCAACACTGTTTTAACGGAGAAGCAGTGGCCAACTATTTAGCACAGCATCCTGCCATAGAAAATGTATATTACCCGGGATTGAAGACTCATCCACAGTACCAAACGGCAAAACGACAAATGTCGGGCATGGGAGGAATCGTATCATTCGAAGTAAAGGGTGGCTTTGAGTCTGCTAAAAATTTCATTAATGCCCTGCAACTAGCAATGATCTCATTCAGCTTGGGCGATCCGGAAACTCTCGTACAACACCCCGCATCGATGACTCACTTTTCTATACCAGCTGAAGAGCGTATAAAATTTAATATTTCCGATGGATTAATTCGCTTATCGACTGGATTAGAGGACGCTGAGGATATTATTGCAGACTTGGAGCAAGCTTTGAACACTGTGATGGGAGAAGTACAGTTACGATAGTGTTTGGGATTGCGACTAGTATGACTGAATGTTGAGCTGGGGAAGATTTAATACCTCAAAGTGAATTGTGAAGAAGCCAAGCGAAACTAATTGAATTGAAATCGTCTAATAGGCAGGACAAATCATCTAATAGAAAGCATGGCCCGTCTAATAGAATCGCAAAACATCTAATAGAGTATCCCAATCGTCTAATAGAATCACGAAAGATCTAATAGAGTGCCCAATCGTCTAATAGAATCGCGAAACATCTAATAGAGTGTCCGAATCGTCTAATAGAATTGCCGAAACTACTAATAGAGAACCTAAATCCTATATTAGAATATGTAAAGCAAAAAGTGATGCCACTAACATAAAACGCGAGCACTTAAAAAAGAGTCCGTTTCAGAGTGTAAAAACCCGAAACGGACCCCTTTTCCATATATCAAATAAATTTAAGGAACCATATTCCCAGCTGCTTTGTAAATTTGATACCACTCGTCTCTTGTAAGTGGAATTTCAGAACCTTTACAAGCGTCACTTAAACGCCCAGCATTCGTTGTTCCAAGCACCACTTGAATATTTGCAGGATGACGTGTAATCCATGCAGTCGCAATTGCTGTATTGGTTACTTCGTATTTTTCAGCAATTTTATCAATGACTTCATTTAACTCAGGGAAGTTTTCCGTGTCGCCTAAGAATGGTCCATTAAAGAAACCAGTTTGGTAAGGCGACCATGCTTGAATCGTGATGTCATGAAGGCGGCAATATTCCAATATGCTGCTGTCGCGATTGACTGATTGGTCGATATTCATATTTAACGCTATCCCGGAATCAATCATTGGAGTATGCGCAATGCTTAGTTGAAGCTGATTCACGACTAATTTTTGAGAAACATATTTTTGAAGTAATTCAATCTGTAAAGGATTGTGGTTCGATACCCCAAAATACTTTACTTTTCCGCTATTATGTAACTCATCAAAAGCCTCAGCTACTTCTTCAGGCTCCATTAATGGATCGGGACGGTGTAGAAGCAAAATATCAAGGTAATCCGTTTTTAAACGATCTAAAATACCTTCAACGGAGGAAATGATATGTTCCTTTGAAAAGTTAAAATAGTTATCTTTCGTGTTAATACCACATTTGCTTTGTAAAATCATTTTTTCACGAATGCTGGAGTTCATTTGGATTGCTTCAGCAAATAATTCCTCACATTTTCCACCGCCGTAAATATCGGCATGATCGAAGAAATTGATTCCTTCATCCATTGCAGTGCGAATTAAGTTTTCAATTTCAGTAAGAGAAAGCTGTGTAATACGCATATTCCCCATGACAATATTGGAAACGTTTAAATTAGTGTTCTTAATTGGAAAGTACTTCACGTAAAATCCCCCTTATTTATGTTACTACTATTACAATAAGCCATAAGCAGCCCATTAGGTCAATTAATATGTTTCGGAAATACTAAAAATTCATAATCATCAACAATTTAAGTGATATAATAAAGAACACAAGATAAAAAGAAGGTGCTTGCTTGGATACAGTCATCATTTTTATTGCCATCATCTTAGTTGCTTCTATTTTACAAACGAGCACAGGCTTTGGTTTTTCAATTTTAGCTACACCATTTCTACTTATGATTTTTGAAGCTAAAGAAGCTATTCAAATCAATCTAGTTTTGTCTTTAATCATTTCATGTTCGTTAATTTACAAGATACGTAACGATATTGATTATAGTGTGTTAAAGAGATTCGTTATTGGAAGCGTTGCCGGACTACCAGTTGGAATTATCGTCTTTTTATTATCAGACATGAATAAACTGAAATTCGGAATTAGCATCATTATTTTAATGCTCACGTTTTTGCTTATTTTTAAAGTAAGGATACGACAAACAAAAGGAAGAGACCTTTCGGCAGGTAGTTTATCTGGAATGCTAACTACAAGTATAGGAATGCCGGGACCGCCTTTATTACTATATTTTTCAGGAATAGATTCCAAAAAGGAAAAATTGCGTGCTACGACACTAGCTTTCTATTTATTTATCTATTTTTTTAGTTTATTAATGCAGATTATTTTTGCTGGTACGAATAAAACTATTTGGATATCAAGCGGGTATGCATTGCCATTTGTCATTATAGGATTGTATTTTGGACAGCTTTTATTCGTAAAAATAAATCAACGTTTGTTTAGGATCTTTACTTATATAATCCTTCTTTTTACTGGTTGTTATTTATTAATAGAGAGTCTGAAATGATTTTCTTGGAGGGAAAGAAGATGTCAAAAAAATTGCCGCATATCGTTATTTTTAATCCGGATCAATGGCGAGGAGATGTGATGGGACATTTAGGCAATCCAGCAGCTGTCACACCTAATCTTGATCGATTGGTTGAAACTGAAGCGGTATCGTTTGAGCGTACCTTTTGTCAAAATCCAGTTTGTACACCAAGTCGTTGTTCTTTTATGAGCGGCTGGTACCCACATATAAAAGGGAATCGGACTATTTTTCATATGATGCAGCCTGAAGACCCTGTATTATTGCGGACTTTAAAAAAGATGGGTTACTACGTATGGTGGGGTGGAAAAAATGATTTAATTCCTAACGATGTGGATTTCTCTGAGTACTGTGATGAAAAATATGTACCAGATTTTCCGAAGTATACAAGCAATTCTGATTGGCGTGGGAATCAAGATAGCCCTGGATACTACTCTTTTTTTGGTGGACAAGTAGATGACAACCATGGTTTGAAAGGATTTGCTGAAAATGATTGGGGTTATATTCATGGTGCAATCGAGCAGATAAAAAATGCGCCGAAGGATAAACCATTGTGTATTTATCTACCAATTTTGTATCCGCATCCACCTTATGCAGTAGAAGAACCTTGGTTTAGTTTGATTGATCGCAGTAAGCTTCCTGAAAGAGTGAAACCGCCTAAAGAGTTTGAAGGAAAGGCAAGTATGTTGAAGGGAATTGCCGAAATCCAAAATTTAGAATCATGGTCTGAAGAGAACTGGACTGAATTAAGAGCAACATACTACGGTATGTGTGCTCGAGTTGATCATCAGTTTGGCTTGGTTATGGATGCTTTAAAAGAAGCAGGATTGTATGATGATACTGCTATTTTCTTCTTCTCTGATCATGGCGACTATACTGGAGATTTTAATTTAGCTGAAAAAAATCAAAATACCTTTGAAGATTGTTTAACGAGGGTACCGTTTATCATCAAACCGCCTAAAAACGTTCCAATCAAACCAGGGGTGCGCGATGCTCTTGTTGAATTAATTGATTTCCCGGCAACTGTAGAAGACATGCTTGGATTTGTGCCAGAGCATACTCATTTTGGTAAATCACTTCTTCCGATTATTGCTGGGGAGATTGATGAACATAGGGATGCAGTATTTTCCGAAGGAGGAAGACTCCACGGCGAAACGCATTGTATGGAATTAGAGGCACTCGACCAACAACAGCCAGGAGCGTTATATTATCCGCGATTAAAAATGCAAAGAAGTGAAGGACCAGAGCATACGAAAGCGATCATGTGTCGGACGAAGGACTACAAATATGTACAAAGATTATATGAACAAGATGAATTATATGATCTAACTGCTGATCCTCATGAAGTTCACAATCGAATAAATGATCCAGAACTTGCTGATGTTTTAAGGAAAATGAAGGATCGCTTACTAACGTTTCATTTGGCTACTTCTGATGTTGTTCGTCATAGACCAGATGCTAGATTTTAATTAATTGAAATTGGCGTATATAGGTACTGGGTAGGCAAATGTGATATTTATGCTCCTAATCTATTGATTGCACTTAAACAAAGGTATGTGGAACGAAAAAGGTTTTTAAAAATAATAATTCCGAGGTAGATTATGAATATAGAAATCAACCCCATTAAAAAGGAAGACTACGAAAAAGCTTATGCCTTTCAATGTGAATACTTAGATGATGAGAGTATCCAGGAATTTACGTTAAGGGTAGAGAGTAATCACGATCTATACCTGGTTGCAATGAATGACCGGGAACTAGTAGGAGTTTGTTATGGTAGTCCGTCCAAAAGGGATATTCAGGCGATACAGCTTGATGGAATAGCGGTAAATTTAGACGAGGAAAAAGGATATGCGCGAAAAGGAATTGGCTCTAAGCTTATCGAGGAATTTGAAAAAGCAGTAGAACATTTAGGTTATACAAAACTCGGTCTAGGTTCTGCAGATGATGTAAAGGTAGAACGATTTTATTTGAAAAATGGTTTTCAACCATATGAACTTGTAGCAAAAAACTATAATCACGAAGAACTTGAAAGAGTGAACATCGAGGATTATGAAACAGGCAAAAAGATTAAAGAACAATTACGTTTAAAACATAATCCAGACGAGGTTATTTTTATTTTTCATAAACAAATAAAAAAATAAGGAGAGGATTCTATCTCCTTATTTTTCCGATTTGTGGATCGGGATGCGAATTTCAACTTGAGTCCCTTTATTTACCACGCTATGAATATCAATAGTTCCGTTATGGGAATCTATTATTTTTTTACATACTGTTAAGCCTAACCCCGAGCCTTCCTCTTTCATTGTAAAGAAAGGATTAAATACCTCATTAATTTTCTCCCCAGGAATCCCTTTCCCATTGTCAATCACTTGAATAACACAGTCGTCATCTACTTTTTCTAGAGTAATTGATAATGTTCCGTCTGCTCCTTCGATAGCATGTAGTGAATTCTTCGTAAGATTGAGCAAAACTTGCTTTATTTGGTCCTTTACACAAGATATTGGCAATTCATCCTTGGAGTATTTTATCGTCAATCCCACATTCATATAATTAGTCTCAGATTGTATAATTGGTTCAATTTCTCTTACGATGTTATTCGCATCTGATATTTCAAATGTATATGCTGTTGGACGCCCGAGCAATAGTAATTCACTGACAATTGCATTGATGCGAGTAATCTCATTTTGAATGACCCCATAGTAAAATTGTGCTTTTTGATCTTTACTTTCTTCACTCAATAGGGAGATTAGCCCCTTTATCCCAGTCAGCGGATTTCGAATTTCATGCGCTGTACTAGCTGCAAGCTTTCCGAGCAACTCTATCTTTTGATGCTCCATTTGTGCTCGCTCTTTTTTCCCTTTTTTGTTCAACAGATAGTAATGAACTAATAGATATAATAAATTCATTATAAATAATACTAAAACAAGGAAAAACATAAAGGAATCCCAAAATGACTTGGCTTCATCGTTTAATACTTTTGCAGTAATCGTCCATGGAAGTTGTGTAATATCAGCACTGGCATTAATATAATGTTTATTTGGAATAGGTTTACTAGTTTCAATTTCAGTTTTTCCATCCACATTAGTAACAACGATAATTTCATCTTTTAATATACTTTTAATGGATTTTTCTACTTCATCTAGTCTTATGCTGACGAGCAATACCCCTTTTGTTATGGCATCTGGACTAATAGGAATAGCTACTGTTATAACAAATCGTTTTGTTACACGTCCAAAATGTGTTTCTGAAAATGTTGTTTTCCCTGTTTTAATAGACTCTTGAAAATAAGGCCTGTCGCTTACATTGACATAATGATTTAAAGGATTTGAGCTAACGACTAAATCCCCTTTAGGGTCAACTAGATAAAGACCCGAAAAACGATCGTCCTGCTCATGCGTTTCTTTTAAGATTTCATATATATTATTTAAGTCATCATGCTGAGTATTGATCAAAGTGGCCAGCATTTCTACTCTACCAATCGTTTCTCCAATAAAGTTACTTAAATTATTTGCATGGATTTTTGCGCTTTGGTGGGCTTTAAATTTATATTTTGATTTTTGATTTTCCATATTTTGGTTAGTTAGCATGCAACTAATAATGATAGAAGGCACCAACGTAACCATTAGATAAATCAACCATTTTTTTGCAAGCCTTAAGATATTCGACTTAAGCAACGAGGATCTTCCCCTTAAACGTTATTCTCTAATATTACCATTATTCGACAATTATTTACACGCTTATTTATTTTTTTAAAATAATATTACAGTTTTTGAACTTAAAAAGGGGATGACAATGTCATTCGACTTGAAACCATTTTCCTATAAATATTTTTACGCAAAAAAATGTAGGAAATAACAGACGAATTATTGTATATTGTTTTAAGTATTATATAAAAGCAATTCCAGTCCCAATAAATTGGTGCTCATAATTTTACGATCGGATTTTTATAATAGAGGGAAGGGATTGCTAAAATGCAGGAGTTCGTTTTGAAAAAAAGACCAGTTATTACGATTGCTTTAATAACAGCTATCTGTTTGCTGGGGAATGAAATGTTATTTATTGTCCTACCTATCTACTGGAAATTCTTTGGGTTAGATTCGTTGTGGCAAGTGGGAGTCCTTCTTTCTATTAATCGTTTTGTCAGGATTCCGATTAATTCTGTTGTAGGCTGGTGTTATCATAAAATCAGCAAGCGTACAGGGGTTTTATTTGCCATTATTCTGGCATCGGTTTCAACCTATTCGTATGGAATATTGAAAGGTTTTTGGCTACTTTTGTTAGTCCGGATTTTATGGGGCGTCGCATGGTCCTTTTTACGTCTTGGAGGATATTTAACCGTTATTTCAAGCAGTGATGGAAAAACGAGAGGACAGTTAATCGGCTTATATAATGGACTTTGGGGATTAGGAACCCTGTTTGGAATGTTAATTGGTGGTTTATTATGTGATTTGATTGGCATTCCTCCGATTACGACAGGGTTTGCAGTTCTGGCTGCTTTAACTATACCACTCGCAATTAAATTTATTCCTAATGTATCAAACGTTGAGCATTCTGATGAGAAGAAAACTGGTTCTATTATAAGAAGTGCACAACATAGAAAAGTGTTATTCAACGGGTTATTTGTGGCTTTCGTTGTGTATGGCGTCTTTTTCACTACGATTAGTAAATTGATTGAGTTTCATATGGAAGGAACTGTTTTGATATGGGGAATGACTATCGGAGCAGCAGCGGTTACGGGAGTAGTACAATCGATCAAAATGGGGTTTGATCCATTTTTAGCTCCTACTATTGGTAAGTGGTCCGATCTTAAATTTGGAAGAATTCCGCTTTTAACTATTGCTCTATTAGGTGGATCCATGTTTCTAGCCATCATACCAATTTTAGGAAATTTCTTCTTTTTATTTATTATGATATTAGCTTTTCAAATGGTCTGTACTTTTTTAATTACAACGAGCGATTCTTTGGCTGCTGACTTATCAAAAGGTCCGCTAGCCATAAAAACAATGACGTATTACACTTTATTTGCAGATCTTGGAGCCGCTGTAGGGCCGTTATTAAGTTTCATTGTATTAGATTTTGTCGGTCTTCCTTGGCTATATTGGTTTACTAGTTTGCTATTATTCATGGCATTTCTCTTTTGGTTAAAAGAGCATCGAAGGCAAAAGGTGAAAAGTCAATCGGTAGAAGGGTTAGGATTTTGAACATATATTTGAGGGGGCTAAACAATGGGAGAACAATTAAAGTTTCGCTATGATGGTACATTTAAAATTCTTCAGTTTACAGATTTACATATTGGTGGCGATATAGAAAAAGCGGAGGACATTAAGACATTTAAAGTAATTGATAAAGTAATAGAAGCTGAAATGCCAGATTTAATTGCAATTACTGGTGATTTAATTTGGAGTGAAGGTGTCGATCAGCCTGAAAAATCATATCGAAGAGTACTTGACCATATTGATAAGTGGAATATTCCTTTTGCGATTGTGTACGGGAATCATGACTCTGAAGCAAATATAACGAGAGAAGAACTATTTAACATTCAAGAGGGCTACGCAAATTCGTTGGCACAGTCAGGTCCGAATCATATTCATGGGGTAGGTAATTATTCTCTACCTGTTCATTCAGCGAGTAATAATGAAATGGAATCTGTTTTATATTTTATGGACTCCGGTGCTTATGCTCCTGGAAATATAGGAGGTTATGAGTGGATCCATCATGATCAAGTTCAATGGTATATGGAAGAATCTAAGAAGTATGTAAGGGAAAACGGAGAATCTCTTCCGGCACTGGCATTTTTTCATATCCCTTTACCTGAATACAATGATGTTTTTAAATATGGGAAAATGTCTGGGATTAAAAATGAAATGATCTGCTCACCAAAAATCAATAGTGGATTATTTGCAGCGATGCTTGAAACAGGAGACGTTATGGGTACGTTTGTTGGTCATGACCATGATAACGATTTTTGCGGGGAGCTTTATGGAATCTCTTTATGCTACGGTCGTTCTGTTGGGTACAATGTATACGGAGGGCTTGAGCGTGGAGGCCGTGTTATCCAATTATATGAAGGAAAACGCGAGTTTGATAGTTGGGTTCGAATAGGCGATGGAAGAGTGGTTTCGCATTACAAGCATAAGGGAAAAAAGGAAAATTAATATAAACAAGAAGCGGATGTTGAGTGATAGCCAACATCCGCTTTTTTTGTTCAATTATAAGGAAATCGTATCTCCTATAGAAATTTGTTGGTTTGCAATCGTTCCTGTTGGTAGCTCCAATGTTGCATAAGCGTTGCTTACAGGTGGGATCATTTTCCAAGGTTTCAAACCAGATACAACTTTCACTACTTTGTTCGCTTGATCTAGAAAAACGACATCAATGGCAAATCTCATAAAAAACATATGAATTGAATTGCACGGAGTAATAAGAAGCCCTTCCTCCATTATTGGTTCTTTATAAAACAATAACCCCTTCAAACGTTTCCACGATGTATCCGCTCTATGAATGATTAACGGCAGTTGAATCTCTTTTGCTTGCATAAATATCACTCCTTTAGACCCATTATCAACTTTCATTATACAGAACAAAATGTTCTTTATAAAAATTGAAATAGTGAGAAAAAGAGAGGAAAAAAGAGATAATGAAAGATAAAAGTTCACTATATAGAACAAATGGGTGAATTTGACTATTTCCATTTAACTATGTTCACTATATACTACAGTTAAGTTCTTTATACAGAACAAAACATCAAAAAACAATTTTATAGGGGGAAGTAAACAATGATGAATCAAGTAATGAGACTTTTCAAGGAAGAAGAAGGACAAGCATTGACGGAGTATGGGTTGTTGGTTGGACTTATTGCAGTCTTTTGTATCGGATCAATAGCACTCATTGGGCCAAAGTTAAAAGAATACTTTGATGCCATATTAACTGCATTGGGAGTAGCAGCTCCGGAATAATAAGCAAATATGTATTTCTATGAAATACCTATAGCCCCGCTCCGGCGGGGCTCATTTTCATAATAAAGGAGAATTGACATGTCAAGTACAGCACTTATTCTCATCCTCACTATTTCCATCATTACAGATCTTCGTAGTAGAAAAATTTTTAATGTTGTCACTCTGCCTGCCATTCTAGTTGCTCTCATCTTTCACTCGTTTACATCTGGTTTTCAGGGTTTGTCTTTCAGCGGTCTAGGGTTCTTAGTGGGATTAGGGTTATTGCTCATCCCATTTCTATTGGGAGGAATCGGAGCTGGGGATGTA
The DNA here is from genome assembly GCF_022900255.1 of Lederbergia wuyishanensis. Classification (GTDB taxonomy): domain Bacteria; phylum Bacillota; class Bacilli; order Bacillales; family Bacillaceae_C; genus Lederbergia; species Lederbergia wuyishanensis. Next base: position 79,730 of record NZ_JALIRM010000013.1, on the reverse strand, counting down.
AAGCTACTTGCAGCAATAGGAGCGTGGAAAGGAATGATGTTTGTTCTTTATACAGGTCTATTAGCCGGAGTTGTTGGAGGATTTATTGCATTATTAATTTTGCTAAAAAGAAAGCAGCTTGGTTTTACTCTTAAGAATATGGTATTCTCTTTTGTTTACTTAAAGGGAGCAAAAGGATCACTTCAATTTACTAGCGATACACAATCAGTTTCAATTCCATACGCAATCCCAATCGCCGTCGGTGCTTTCTTAACATTATTAAGGGAGATTTACATATGAAGTCACAAAAAGGTCAATCTTTGGTAGAAACAGCTTTAGTTCTTCCTATACTAATTATGCTACTTTTTGGAATCGTCGATTTTGGAAGAGTATTTCATGCTTACTTAACACTTGATCATGCGGGAAGAGAAGCCGCAAGGGATGCAGCAATTGGGAAAGAAGACTTTGAAATAAATAGCAAGATTACAAGTTCTACTACTAGTCTTGGAAGTGGAGTGATTCCTACTATTTCCCCCTCAGGTAAAGCAAATCGCCCCAGCGGAACTGATGTAACCATTACGTTGAAATATAAAATTGACTTAATTACGCCAATTCTTGGTCAAGCAGTTAAGGATATCGATTTAGAGAATAAAACGGTCATGAGGGTGGAGTAATGAAAAAGCTACTTCAGATAATTACAAGAATTTTAAAAGAGCAAAGCGGTGTCTCTATGATTCTTGTTTCGCTAGGAATGTTTATGCTTATTGGCTTTACTGCATTTGTCGTGGATGTTGGGAGTCTATACTTCGAAAAAAGTCGTCTTCAGAAAGCTTTGGATGCCGCTGTTTTAGCCGGTGCACAAAGTTTGAAAGTTTCTGAGAATGAGGCTGAAAATGTAGCTATTCATATAGCTAACCAAAATGGGTACACTGTGACATCCGATGAAGTGGAAGCGACAGGCAATATTATTGAAATAAAAAAGACAGTTAACAAACAGCTGACATTTGCTAGAGTACTAGGATTTAGTGATAGTGATGTAGGTGCATTTGCAAAGGCTGAAATTCTTTCGTTAATAAAAGGAGAGGGGATTATTCCCGTTGCTATGGAGGATGTAGTGTATAATCCGGGAGACTCGTATACAATGCATTTCCAAGCTGGGAATCCTGACAATTCTTCTGTTAACGGAAACTTTGGTTTTCTGGCAATCAATGGTCCAGGTGGATCGGATCTAAAAGATGGGATTATGCATGGAGCAAACAGAGAAGTAAATGAAGAATTTGAGTATACGAAAACGGGTTTATCATGGGGGAATGTGAAATCCGCTTTTGAATATCGAATTGGACAAGATAACACTAAACCACATTGCTCGTCATATACAACCGCTGACGATACATGCAGTCGGGTTGTGACTGTGCCGATTGTTAAAACATTTACAGGATTAGATGGAAAGTCGAAGGTTAAGATTATCGGATTTGCTGCTTTTTGGATTGAGAGTATTCAACCAAACGGAAACGATAAGTCAGTAAAAGGACGATTTATCGATATGTATAGCCCAGGGGAATACGGTTCAGGAGAAAACTTTGGAATTTCAACTGTAAAGCTCGTTAACTAATAATATATTAGAAAGCAGGTGAACACATGAATACCAAGAAAATTTGGCTATTTGCAATGGTTTTTGGAGTTTTAGCCACGTTAATGATGTTTATGATGGTCAGCGGAGAACCTAAAAAGTCCGCACCACCGGCAGCGACAGAAGTAGCGGATGCAAAAGATAAAGAAAAAAAAGTGCCAGAGAAAATAGAAGTAGAGGAACCCAAAAAGAATGAAATCATTTCAATATCTAATGGAAAACGTGCAATGAGTGTTGCCGTTCAAGATCCACAAGGTGTAGCCGGCTTTATTACCCCTGGCTCTTTTGTGGATGTCGTTGCGGTCATGAAAGTACCAGAGGAATACAAGGAAAAGCAACATGACGCCGCGACACTTCTTTTACAAAATGTTAAGATCCTTGCGATTGGACATGCTGCAGATGATGAAGAAACAAAGAAGAGATACCAAATGGTTACGATAGAAGTCACTCCGAAAGAAGGACTTGCTTTGGGATTTGCCACAAATTATGACTTGTATTTAATGCTTAGAAGTGAAGGCGATGACAAGGTTGAGCCAAAACATATGCATATCCATGAAGATGATTTACACGAAGGGGTGTTTAGATAATGGTGAGAATTTTTTCAATGGCTGAAAATGATGATGTAATTTCTAAGCTAGAAGAAGTTTCTGTCAGTCTTGGTTATGAAATCGGATGGGCTACGAATGAATACAAATTATTTGATTTACTGAAATCTACAGACAGTGGGATTGTAGTGTTACCTCCTTCAGACCATTACGATGTTTATATATTATGCCGAAATGTTACTCAACGATTCCCGAAATCAACCGTGTTATTAGTGTTTCATTCAGAACGTGATCCTGATATGAAGCAAGTTTTACGAGCAGGAGCAGCAGATGTTATTTTTCTTACCTCCACTTTAGCCAGAATTAAAGAAGATATCCAGCTTGCTATTTCAAATAGAAAGTATACACATCAAGTTCCTCTAACAAGAGAAGAAAAGAATGCAAAGGTTATTACTGTAGCAAGTACCAAAGGGGGAGTTGGTAAAACGACTGTCGCGGTAAATTTAGCTGCTTCTTTTGCTAAGAAATCCGAAAAAGTAGCAGTGATTGATTTAGACCTCCAATTTGGAGATATCGCTATGTTTATGGATGTGAAGCCGAAACTGACAATCTATGACTGGATTAAAGAAGATACGGAAGGACTGCAAATTGATAACTTCATGACTCCGTATAAAAATGGAATTTCAATTTTAGCAGCACCACAGCGTCCGGAGTTTGCGGAAGTCATTACAGGCAACCATGTTAGAAAGGCAATTCATACATTAAAAAAACAATATGATATCGTCATTATTGATGTATCGTGCCATATGGATGAAAATGTGATTGTTGCATTGGAAAATTCAGATGAAATTCTGGTGATGACGTATTTCGATTTACCAACGCTTAAAAATAGTAGAATGCTCATCGAAACACTAGAATCACTTCATTTAGCGGAACGGACGAAGATAATATTAAACAGACAAATGAAAGTGAAGGGAATCACATCACAGACAGTTGAAAAAGTAGTAGGCAAAAAAATATTCGCTGCTCTCCCTACAATGGAGAAAAAAATGATTGCTTCCGTTAACGAAGGGCAACCTCTCTTTTACTTATACCCAAGATCAAAACTATCAAAGAACTTTCGTAAAATAGCGGAATCTTTAGTTAAACCAGAAGTGCGGATTGGAGCGAAAAAGCATAAGGCAAGAAAACTAGTCCAAGCTGGGGGGCATGCATAATGTCTTTACTGACTAGATTGGGCGGTCCCACTCATGAGGTTAAAGAACGAAAAGAAAACTTCATAAAAACAAGATCCTTATCAAAGTTAACGGACTTAGAAGTGAAGCTTCATAACCATCTCGTTGATGAAATAAAAAAGCCAGAAAACCAAGATAAGGACATGGATCTTTTAATCGAAACACTCGCAAATGATTTTCTAGAAATAGAAGGGGAACAGCTTACATTTGAGGAAAAAAAGCAGTTAATGAGCGACATTTCTCATGAGTTGACTGGTTTTGGCCCCATATCACCTCTTTTGGCTGATCCAAGGGTTACAGAAGTGATGGTTAATGGACCGAACGATGTTTATATAGAGGTAAACGGTAAAATTGAAAAAACGGCGATTCAATTTCGAGATAATATGCATGTATTGCGAGTAATCGAAAAGATTGTTTCGCCGCTTGGAAGACGTATTGATGAAAGTGTTCCGATGGTTGATGCAAGATTACCAGACGGTTCTCGTGTAAATGCGATTATTCCGCCACTTGCATTGAATGGACCAACAGTTACAATCCGGAAATTCTCGGATACACCATTTACGATATACGACTTATTACGTATGGGCACTTTAAGTGAAAATATGGCCAATTTTTTAAAAGCAGCAGTAGAATCAAAGTTAAATATATTTATAAGTGGAGGAACTGGATCTGGGAAGACGAGTACACTAAATGTCCTTTCCTCATTCATTCCGAGAAATGAACGAATCGTAACAATTGAGGACGCAGCGGAATTAAAGCTTTCACAGGATCATGTTGTTTCTTTAGAATCCCGTCCTCGAAATATAGAAGGTCAAGGCGAAATTACCATCCGGGATCTTGTACGAAATTCACTCCGGATGCGACCAGATCGTATAATCGTCGGGGAAGTTCGAAGTGCAGAAGCGCTCGATATGCTTCAAGCGATGAATACTGGACATGATGGGAGTCTTGGGACGGGCCACGCGAACTCACCGAGGGATATGCTGGCTAGACTTGAAACGATGGTGTTAATGTCTGGATTTGATTTACCAGTAAGAGCGATTCGTGAACAAATATCCGGCGCACTTAACTTAATCGTTCAACAATCACGATTGAAAGATGGATCAAGGAAAATTACTAAAATTACCGAAGTTCAAGGGCTGGAAGGTGATATCATTACGCTCCAAGATATTTTCGTCTACAATGAACAGCATAATCCAAACACCGGAAAAGTTATTGGAGCATTCGTATCGACAGGAATTATTCCGCATTGTGTGGAACAGCTGGAATTAGCAGGACACAATGTTCGGCCTCTGTTTAAGGAGGAATGGTAGATGAACGATTCAATCCCAGTGATCATTGCCACCACATTCATTATTTGCACAGTTGTCTTTAAACTATTGCTTTCTCTTATTTTTGAAAAAGGAAAATACGAAAAAAGATTAAGGAAATATGTCTTTACATTAAACCAAACCGAGACAGAGAAGAAAAAAGAGGCACCGAGGCGGAAAAAGAGTTCCTTTATTACCACGGCGGCAAAAGGAATTGAATCCATTTTTAACCTTTCCAAACAAGAGCATCTCCTTATACAATCTGGGGTGAAGTTGTCTCCAGGAGAATTGATCATTGGGAGGTTTCTTGTTGGGCTATTATGTATGTTTTTTGGTTATGTCCGCGATTTTCATATGCTAGTCATTATAGTTTGCGGGGTAATAGGCTTTTACTTGCCGACTATCTATATCAAAAATAAACGAAAAAAACGACTACAAAAATGTTCGGAACAGCTTGGTTCAGCCTTAGGTACAATGGCTAATGCGTTAAGGGCTGGCTTTAGCTTTATGCAGGCGATGAAGATGGTGGCAAGTGAAATCGAGGATCCGCTTGGGCCAGAATTTACGAAAGCATTGCAAGATATTAATTATGGGATCCCTGTTGAAGAAGCTTTTCAAAGTTTATTAGAAAGGCTTCCGGATAAAGAGTTGGATCTCGTCTTAAATACGTTGCTTATCCAGAGGCAGAGCGGTGGGAATTTGGCTTATTTAATGGAGACGATGCAGGAAACAATTATCGACCGTACAAGAGTTAAGGAAGAGGTAAAAACATTAACAGCACAAGGAAGAATGTCTGCAGTGGTCATTACTATTCTGCCTGTAGCCTTAGCTCTTTATATTAAACTTGTAAATCCAGAATATTTTCAAATGTTGTTCTCACATCCTTTAGGTTGGGCAATGGTGATTATGGGCTGTCTTAATATATTGCTAGGGTGGTTATTTATAAAAAAGATAGTACACATTGAGGTGTAAATGTGGTTACGATATATTTTATCCTATTTAGTTCTCTATTTTTCACATTAGTCATTGGGGGCCTTCTGAGTCTTTTATATAAAAAAGAAATCATTATCTCTAAGAGAATCAATCACTATTTCAATACGAAAAAAGTAAAGGAAGAAATAAAGCAAAAGAAGCAAAGTGAACCAAAATTTTTATTTTTGAAAACGGTCAGTGATCGAATAAAAAAATTTCTTGATCAGAAAACGACCTCTTCAAGAAAAAAAGATTTGGAAAAAAAGTTAAGAGAAGCTGGTTATCCTCTTAAACTAACACCCATTGATTTCCGGTTTTTGCAGCTCATCATTGGAGGAGTTTTATTCTTTATTTTTTACTTATTGATGAATAAAGCTGATGCAAATCCTCTATCGAGTTCTCTACTGGCCGGAATTATTGCTGCTCTTGGCATGTATTATCCAGCATTTTATTTAAGCGTCATCATCAAAAAGCGAAGACTAGAAATTCAAAAGAAAATGCCTGATTTTTTCGATATGGTCAATTTATCGATTGAGGCTGGAATGGGACTTGATGCTTCCCTTCTAAAAGTGTGCAATCAAATGAAGGGACCGCTTTCTGAAGAATTTTTACAAACGTTAGAGGATATGAAACTTGGAAAGTCTAGAAGGGAAGCTTTCTCGGATTTAAGAGCCCGAGTTCCTGTTCATCAATTTCAAAGTGTGATTACTTCACTGATCCAGGCTGATATGCTTGGTGTAGGAATGGCCAAGGTTCTACGCTCATTAACGGAAAGAATAAGGGAGCAACGAACACAGTTAGCGAGGGAACAAGCAATGAAGGCACCTGTAAAAATGGTTTTTCCCATGATGCTCTTTATTTTTCCGGCGATTTTTATCGTGTTAATGGGTCCGTTGATTATTTATTTATTGCAACATGTGTTTTAAAGTTAAAGTGCCTAGTATTGTCATAGCTAGGCACTTTATGCTTTTTTAGCCAGGTATTAAGTGCTATCGGCTCGAGATCATATACTGGGTCATGCTTTTCAGAACATTGTGTGTCGCCGAGTAGGTAAGAGCTAGGGATTTTTTTAAAAAGAATGCGCTTGCATAATATGTAGGATAGCTATATAATCTATTTCAAATGAGGTGAAACCAATTGAAAGAAACTGAAAATTTAGAACGTTTTATAGATGCAGTTCAATATGTGGGAAGAATGTTAAAACGAAATGTACGTGATCAAGCATCCCCGCAAGGAATTACAAAGACTCAATGGTTTATATTACGCCATCTATGGAAAAAGCCTTGTACAATCGGAGAATTAGCTGGAAAATTAGAAGTCCGCTCAAGTTCCATGTCACAAATGATTGACCGCATGGAGCTAGCAGGTCTTGTGCAAAGAACGACTGACCCACAGGATGGACGTACAAAAATCGTGATGTTGAACGATGCGGGAAAGAATCATTTAGAGATGATAACAAATGCTGGAGTTGAATTGCTTTTTGATCCTTTTTCAAAGTTTAGTAAAGAAGAACAGCAATTGGTCGTTGAACTTTTGGAAAGATTTAAGGTAAATCTTTCTGCGACATTTGAAGATAAGAAGTAATCCTCATAAATACTTAGGTTCGCTATATAAAGAGTAATTGGAGGGAAATAAATGTGAGAAAGTTAAGCCCTTATTTAAAGCCACATTGGCTTTTCGTATTACTTGCACCTCTTTTAATGGTGCTTGAAGTGTGTATGGATTTACTTCAGCCGAGGCTGATGGCAACAATTATAGACGAAGGAATCATGACGGGAGATCTTTCCTTAGTGCAGTCAACTGGGGCTTGGATGCTGCTTGTAGCCTTTATCGGTTTATTAGGTGGTGTAGGATGTACGGTTTTTGCAAGCTTTGCTTCAGTCCATTTTGCTGCAGACCTGCGTGAAGATTTATATAAGCGTGTCCAGAGCTTTACTTTTAAGCAGTTGGATCGCTTTTCAGGGGGACAGCTCGTTACAAGGCTTACAAACGACGTTACTCAGCTTCAGTTGTTTGTCGAAATGCTTTTAAAGATATTTGTACGCTCTCCTTTGTTAATCATCGGAAGTACCATAATGGTGATCATTATTAGTCCGAAATTGGCCTTAGTGTTAGTCGTATCCATGCCATTACTTTTTACAGCACTGTATTTACTCGTTCGCTATGCGTTTCCTATGTTTTCGAAAGTGCAGACAAGACTGGATGGAGTAAATAACGTTTTGCAGGAAAACCTACGTGGAATGCGCTTAGTAAAAGCCTTTGTTCGCGGTGACTTTGAACGAAAGAAATTCCAACAGCAAAATACGGAGTATACTGATTTTGCCATAAAAGCATTTAGAATTATGGCATTAAATATGCCGGTTATGATGTTAATCATGAATGTATCGATCGTTGCCATCCTTTGGTTTGGTGCTGGGCAAACATGGGCAGGGCATTTGCCAGTGGGTGACCTTGTAGCTTTTATTAATTATGTTACTCAGGTTTTATTTTCTCTTTTAATGGTTGGGATGCTTATGATGTCAATTTCACGTGCAAAGGCATCTGCTGACCGTGTCAATGAGGTATTGAATGTCGAGGCGGAAAAACAAACACCGAAAGCTCAACCGCTAAAATATGTTAATGGCAACATAGAATTTAGAAATGTTTCCTTCGCATATGAAAAAGAGCAGGAACTCATTTTAAAAGATATTAGTTTTGAAGCGAAACGCGGTGAAAGAGTGGCCATTTTAGGAGCGGCTGCAACAGGAAAGTCGTCCCTTATACATTTAATACCAGGGCTTTATGAGCCTAGAGAAGGATCTGTCTTACTTGATGGTAAAAATGTATTGGATCTGCCTTTTGAAGAGCTTAGAAAACATATAGGTCTTGTACTTCAGCAAACGATTTTATTTAGTGGAACTATCTTTGAAAATATTAGTTTTGGAAAGCCAGATGCTTCAATGGATGAAGTTATTGCTTCGGCAAAGGCGGCACAGGCCCACGAATTTATTAGCAAAATGCCAAATGGTTACGATACTGTTTTAGGCCAACGAGGTGTCAACTTATCAGGAGGGCAAAAGCAGCGGATTTCAATTGCTCGTGCACTTTTATTAAAACCTGCAGTTCTCATATTGGATGATAGTACGAGTGCGGTTGACGTAAAAACAGAAATTGCCATCCAGAAAGCATTGCAGACAGATTGGAGCGATTGTACTTGTATTTTCATCGCACAACGTATTTCATCCGTTATCGATGCAGACCGAATTATTGTGTTAGAGAATGGAGAAATTGCTGCTGAGGGAAAACACGAGGAGTTGCTTTTAAATAGTCCAATTTACCAAGAAATTTATGCATCTCAACAGAGAAAGGAGGAAATACTTCATGCCTAATTCTAAAGAAAGAAGCCAGCCTGCAGGACCTCCTCCTGGTTTTCATCGTGGTCCTGGTCGACATTTGCAAACAGGTCCGGTCGTAAAAGCCAAAAATACGAAGGAAACGTTGAAACGATTATGGCATTATTTAAGCAGGCAAAAATCCGGTTTAATAGCGGTGACCATTTTTACAGCCATTAGTGCGGTCTTAATGCTGACGGGTCCATATTTAATTGGGATATCGATTGATAAATATATTATTCCGCATAATTACAATGGGCTTCTTTGGCTATGCATCGCCTTGCTTTTTGTATACGTAGGCAGTTCTGCTTTTTCGTGGTTGCAAATGCATGTAATGGCCTCAGTATCCCAAAATACAGTCAGGGAAATGCGCAGGGATTTATTCGATAAAGTACAGAAGCTACCAATCCCTTATTTTGATAAAACAGCTCATGGAGAATTGATGAGTCGAACGACGAATGATATGGATACCGTATCGAACACTCTTAATCAAAGTATGGCACAGTTTATTAATAGTGTGCTGACATTGGTTGGGGTCGTCATTTTTATGCTTGTGATGGATGTATGGTTGACGATCGTGAGCATGCTTATCATCCCGCTCGTTATTTTGATAACAAAAAATGTAGCGAAGTTCACCCGCAAATTTTTTAGTAGCCAACAAAAAGAACTAGGTTCATTGAATGGCTTTATAGAAGAAACCGTCTCTGGACAAAAGGTAATCAAAGTGTATCGCCGGGAAGAGAAAGCTCTGGAGGAGTTTCGTGAAAAAAACATAGCTTTACGGAACGTTGCCAAGAAAGCACAAATTTTCGCTGGTGTGATGGGACCTTCCATGAACTTTGTGAACAACTTAAGCTTTGGGCTCATTGCTGGAATTGGCGGGTGGATGGCACTTAAAGGGATTGTCACGATTGGAATTGTAGTCGCGTTTTTAAATTATTCTCGGCAATTCAGCAGACCCATCAACGAACTCGCAAACCAGTTCAATTTATTGCAGTCTGCAATTGCGGGTGCGGAGCGTATTTTTGAAGTAATGGATGAAGTGGAAGAAGACGAACATCGTAAAAAGTTACCTGACCTGTCACGTATCAAACATTCAATAGAGTTTGAAAATGTTTCATTTTCCTATACAAAAGAGGATGGGGCAGTATTGAAGAACGTGTCTTTTATGGCAGAAAAAGGACAAAATATTGCTCTCGTTGGTCCTACCGGTGCTGGAAAAACAACAATTGTAAACTTGTTAACCCGTTTTTATGATATTGAAAAGGGTAGCATTAAAGTGGATGGCACTGATATAAAAATGTGGGATCGAAATAGTTTGCGAAGACGTATAGGAATTGTCTTGCAGGACGCCTTTTTGTTCAGTGGGTCTATCTTGGAAAATATTCGTTATGGGCGCTTGGATGCAACAGATGAAGAAGTAGTGAACGCAGCTAAAATGGCGAATGCCGACAGTTTTATTCGTAAGATGCCTGAAGGATATCAATCAAAATTATCGGCAGATGGTGGCAACTTAAGTCAAGGACAGCGCCAGCTCATTACGATTGCACGTGCTATATTGGCGGATCCTGATATTTTAATTCTTGACGAAGCAACGAGCAGCATTGATACAAGGACTGAAAGACAAATTCAAGAAGCTATGAAAACATTGATGGCAGGACGTACAAGTTTTGTCATTGCACACAGGCTAAGCACCATTCGTGAAGCCGATATGATTCTCGTTATTAAAGACGGTGAAATTTTTGAAAGAGGTAATCACGATGAACTAATGGATAAAAAAGGATTTTATTATGAACTGCAAATGAACGCAGGGGCTGCTCAAAATGCGGTATAGAATGAGGTCCACCCGAGTACCTTATTTCTGAACTTGGGAGGAATCTACGTATCTTTGTCGAAACGCATATATAGGAAAATATTAATAAAAGGAGTAGATACATATGACTCAAAAAGTACGTCTTGGAAAAACGGATTTGTACGTGAACCCAATTGGACTTGGTACGAATGCAGTAGGGGCAGCACGCATAAATCCGGATTTAGATGGTGAGCTTGGAAGAGATATTATTAGAACTGCTGTACAAAATGGGTTGGATTTTCTCGATACCGCTTTTATTTATGGACCTAGACGCTCTGAAGTAATAATCGGGGAAGTTTTAAAAGAAATGGGAAAACGAAATGAAATGATCATCGCGACTAAAGGTGCCCACCGTTTTGAAGGAGAGGATGTGGTTGTCGATAACTCACCTAACTTTTTAAGGCAATCTGTTGAAGATAGCTTGAACAGACTACAAACAGATTATATTGATTTGTATTACATCCATTTTCCGGATGAAGATACTCCTAAGGCTGAGGCGGTCGGCGCTTTAAAAGAACTAAAAGATCAAGGGAAAATTCGTGCGATCGGCGTGTCCAATTTTTCCATGGAACAGTTAAAAGAAGCTAATGTCGACGGCTATGTCGATGTATATCAAGGAGAATACAATCTATTAAATCGATCTGCAGAAAAAGAATTTTTCCCTTATATGCTTGAACACAACATTTCATTTGTGCCATATTTCCCTCTAGCTTCAGGCTTACTCACTGGTAAATTTAATAAAAACTCACAAATTACAGATGTCCGTGCAAGAAAGCCACATTTCCAAGGGGAAGCATTTATAAAAAATCTCGAGAAAGTAGAACAGCTTAGAACAATAGCTGAAGCGAAGGAAGTAGACATAACTCATATCGTATTGGCATGGTACTTAACAAGAGAAGCTGTTGACACGGTTATACCTGGTGCTAAAAGACCTGATCAAGTATTGAACAATCTTAAAACATTGGAAGTTAACTTAACAGAAGAAGAAATTCAAGAAATCGACCGGATTTATAGTTAAAAGGGAGGAGACCATTTACAGTCTGCTACAATAATCCTTAATAAATCTTCCATCATCAAAAATTAACTTTTTTACAACTCGTCTTAATTATTACAGGCGAGTTCTTTTTGTTGTTAAAGACGTATTTAATAAACGGTGCATCTGTTTTCCCTGATATCTTTCATCTATACATAATTCCTTTGTTGGACCTGTCATATTTTCCCACCTAATCTACCTGGAATAATATGATTGTTCCACTTTTGAAAGGGTACATGGATGGTAGAACAATATTTAAATGAAAGGATTCTTCATGTTTGGGTTTAAAGATTTAATCGGACTGATAGTGTCGGGATTTATTATTCTTCCTGTTGTGCTTTTTTTAAGAGAAGTGGGATATCTTATTACAAGTGGAATATTCGGGGTGAGAAACCCTAGATTAACGATCGGTTCAGGACCGAGGATTATTAAATTTGGTATGTTCGATATTCGAAAATACTACCATATATATAGTTGGTTTTCATATGATTCTATTAAAAGAAAAAGTAGGATTGCATATGTTAGTATTTATGCCGGGCCAATCATAACTAATCTTTGCTTCGCTTTATTGATTAATGCTCTTTTAGCTAATGGAGTGATACAAACATTTGAAACCTTTTGGAATCGATTTATCTTTTATGCTTTTTATTATATACTCTTTGACTGTGTCCCTATGATGACTATTAATGGAAAACCTAATAACGGGATGATTATTTATGAGATGATTCGTTATGGTAAACGAGTTGACAATAATAATGAACCTTTTATTCCGTCTACATCCAAAGTAGAAGAACAATATCAAGAGAAAATAGAGGAAATAGAGAAAAGAAAGCAAATGAAAAAAGAAAATAGGAATTGAAAAAAAGTCTGGTACTTGATCCTCTCACTTTATTAGTTTAATTAGGAAGGGAGTAATGTAGCACTCAAAAGCTGAGTGATTTATTAGTTAAAAAGAAAGGAGATGAAAATACAGTATTTTAATTAGAGTTGCAATCTAGGCATTATTTCTCTTCTGTTAAGCTATTATCCCTATGATGGAGCTGCTTTCCTAATCAATATCTTATCTCCATATCTTTTCACTTTACTTGTTTATTCAATTTTTCATTTTTCCTGTCTACATAAATGGGCTGTACAATTATATAATGCACATTTCCAATTATAATTCGTTTTTTCGAGAATAGTAATCGATGCGTTTTCAATATAAGTAGTAGGAAACTTCTCTGGCAGCAAATGTTGTAAGGTTAATCCAATTAATGCTCCATGACTTACGATCAATATTTTTTTATTTTTATGTGTAATTGTTAAGTCTTCTAAGAAGTTAATTCCTCTTTTAGCAACGTCCTCATACTTCTCCATTCCGAGTTCTTGTTGACGCCAATTATTTCCCCATTTATTTATTCTTTCTTCCTCTGTCGTTCCTTCAATTTTCCCTCAATGAATTTCTCGGATTCTCATATCTGAGTGGATAGGCAAATGTAATATATCTCCAATTATTTTGGCAGTTTCAACTGCTCGGGATAGATCACTGGAAATAATGAAATCCCAATATTCGCTTACCTTCAATCTATTTCCTAAAGCGAGCGCCTGTCTTTTTCCTATATTATTTAATGGGATATCCGAAATACCTTGGGCTTTTCCAAGTACATTCCACTCGGTTATTCCATGTCTAATGAATCCTATAGTTGTCATTTTTTCAATTCTCCTTATTCCCTTATTTTGAATGCTAAAAAGCATACAGAAGAACCGCCATGGTGCCCGCTCTCATCATATTTTGAGTTTGTATAGTCTTAATCAAACGTTTGATTGAAATAAGATGGAAGACAAAACCTGAGTCAAACAAACCTATTGCATTACTCTTGTTCAACGCACCTTTACTTTTGGAAAAGGGGCTAGACTCTCGTATATGGTTTCTCTTTTACCTATAAATGTGAAAAAAAGGAAGGAAAAGCGTTAATCAAACGTTTGATTGAATTAGAAAAAGGGGAGCAGAGCGTTAATCAAACGATTGATTAAATTGAAAAAAGGGGGCAAATCATTAATCAAACGTTTGATTAAAACAAAAAAATTGAACATAAGCCTTATTCAATTAGGAATGACGGCAAATATAATTGAAACGAATCCAGTAAACCAATAGAATCATCGTTCAGATGCCATTGCTAAAATGGTGTGAGTCCATTCATAAAAAATAGGGACTAAGCTTATAGCAAGTCCCTATTTATATACAATTATACAATCTTCGTATTTCCAAGGTCGGCTGTATTCCCATTTTGTTCAGGAACGCGAGTAAGAATGACAATCCCGATAATAAAGAGAATGACGAGACTGAATACTCCGTATGAAGTATGCCCCGTAATTTGTGCAGTGATCCCGAGTAGAAGAGGTCCCATGATGGAAGCAAATTTTCCAATAATATTATAGAAGCCAAAGAATTCATTGGATTTTTCTTTTGGAATCATCGTTGCATAATATGAACGACTTAATGCTTGAATTCCTCCTTGGGAAGTAGCAACAAGCATGGCCAAAATCCAGAAATCGGCTACTGTTTTTAGGAAAAAAGCATAAACACAAACGATAATATAAACAATAATTCCAACGTAGAGCATCTTTTTTCCGCCGAATTTTTCAGCCAGTCTTCCATATATAATCGCGAAAGGTGCAGCTACTACTTGCGTGGCGAACAAAATAATTAGTAGATTGGTAGCATCAATTCCTAAATCGGTACCATATGCGGTGGACATAGAAATAATTGTTCCAACTCCATCAATATAAAAGAAATAGGCGATTAAAAATATAAATAATGCGCGGTATTTGCGAATGTCTTTAAAAGTTTGACTTAGGCGTTTAAAACTCTTTGCGATTGGATTCGGTTCACGTTCAATATAATAACGCTGATGAACGTTTTTAAACATAGGAATTGCAAATAGCCCCCACCATATAGCAGTGATAAAAAATGAAATTTTACTCGCTAATCCTGCTGAAATGGGGATGATTTCCCTTTGAGCAAGTAGGATAATTGCTATACTGATAATAAACGGAATAGTACTGCCGATATAGCCTAGACCATACCCGCGAGCAGAGATACGGTTCATTCGATCTTCCGTCGTAACATCAACGAGAAAAGCATCGTAAAATACAATTGAACCTGTAAAACCTACAGTTGATAACATATAAAGAATTAATAATAGCTGCCATTGCTCACCAGGAATAAAAGCAAGTAGGGCAGTGGCGCTCACTCCCATTATGAAAAAGAAAGTGAAGAATTTTTTCTTCAGCCCTTTATAATCTGCAATTGTTCCTAAAATGGGGCTTAGCATTGCTAAAATAAACGTAGCGATTGCGATTGTATAACCTAAATAAGCAGTAGAGTCGACAGCACTTACTCCAGCAGACATAGCAACATTTTTATAAAAAATGGGGAACACTGCGGAAGTAATAATAATTGAGTAGGCAGAGTTTGCCCAGTCATAAAGAACCCAGCTATTCTCTTCTTTAGAATATAACTTTTTCATCTATTTCCCCCCTTATTATTATTGTACTAGAATAATTGGTTAGAATGTTAAAAATTTTTACACATTAAGCATTTCGTTTATTACTTTACCATCGGTGTCTCCAAGGTTAACGCCCAATAATTTCGCGAAAGTAGGTCCTTCATCTATTAAGTGCATAGAAGGGATGGCGACATTTTCTCGGATACCTTTCCCAGCTGCAATAATAACCGTTTCATAATTTTCCTTTGTCGGTGAATAACCATGAGAAGCAACTGTATATCTTCGTGCCTCTACATCTTCTTTTGTTATCGAATCAATAAAAGCTCCTTCTAGTCGCTCATGAAAATAAAAGCCTCTACGTGCCTCAATCATAAAGGCAGCTTTCTCGTCGGCACCTCTTTTACCAGCCTCCTCACCAGTAATTACGAATTCAATCCCGTTATTCTCGTCCTTCTGCAGATCTTGCAGCAGTTTACCTATACGTGTTTTTGTTTCTATATCTTTTTGATCATGTAAATATATATAAGCAGAGCCGTCACAACTTTTACAATATGCTTTCCAGTTTGTAACTTTTCCATTTTCATTCACATTAATAAGCCCTTGTTCCCTTAAAAGGACATTTATTTTTACTGCTTTTGACTCATCTAAAGCACTATGATCTCCAAGAACGACAATCGTAGAGTTTTCATATATCCCTGCATCTTTAAGCGCATGTAAAATCCTACCCAATCGCATATCGTGCCGCTTTAAGGCAGCGTGAGCCTCATCAGATGAAAATCCGTGGTAATGTCGCTGTGTATCAAGATCTGTAAAGTGGACGAGCATTAAATTTGGCTTTTTCGTTTCAATTGTATGGACAGCGGACTCTATTACAAAGTCATCCAATTCTGGTTGGCTAAGACCCTTTCGAATATGCCCAAAGCGATTATTCATATCGATTTGATAAAAAACACTTCCGTTTGCCAAAGAAACAGCAATTTGATTGAGCCAAGGCCGATTTGAGAAAATCTCAGGCATATTATAGTCGATATTTGCTTTAGCAGTTACAGGCCACAATAAAGCAGCTGTTTTCAATCCTGCTTTTTTTGCCTCATCATATAAAGTTGTTCCTTTTATATGAAATCTATGCCAATACCAGTCTGGGGAAGGGTTCCCTGGCTGTAAAAATGTATTATTAATAACACCATGCCGGTTAGGAAATTTTCCTGTGACAATCGTAGCATGACATGGGTATGTGACAGATGGATAGATGGTTTCTACATGTTTACAATATGATCCTTTATTTAATAATTCCTGAAAGTTTGGAAGTTCCTCTAAGATATGGAAATCCAAAGCTGATAGACAATCAAATGAAATGACGATTAAGTGATCCGTAAGACGCGTCATACGTAGCCTCCTGCAATAAAAAAGTATCTAAATCCATCATAAGGGTAGTTGAAGCCCATTGCCAATCAATAATGAAAAAATACGAATATATTCGGAAATTTGTCCGATATAATCTTAAAATAAGAATATGTAAATTCCATAGTTGAGTTTGCCACTACAAGGACTGCACAAAGTTAAAATAAAATTTATTTTTCTCCAACACTTTTTAAATCCCAAACGTTATCTATACGAAAGCAAATATATCAGCAAAAAATAACGAAGTGAGTGAGCCATATGGAAGCGAGTGATTTATATGAAAAGTTAAAAACAGACCTTCATCGATTTGCCTTATCGATTTCTCGCCATGAGCATGAGGCAAATGATCTTGTCCAAGATGCCTTAATGAAGTCTTTGAAGGAAACTGAACTTTTCAGCTTACCAGAATACAAACAAAAGGCTTGGTTCTACCGTGTAATGAAAAATAAACTCATTGATGAACGCAGGAAAGAAAATCGGCTTTCAGAATGGGATGAGGACTTCGATATACCTGCTCAAGTATTTACCGGAAACCATATAGAAATGGCAGAGCTCTTATCTCATCTTCCGGCAGAATTAAGCGATATCGTTTTTAAGCGGTATTGGCTGGGATTAAACAGTAAGGAAATGGGAAAGCAACTGGGGCTGCCACCTTCGACAATACGGTATAAACTTCATATGGCAATCAAACGCTTGCGATCCATAATGGAAATGGAGGAAGGAAAATGACGAAACAAAGAATTGGGAATATCGGCTTGTTAAATTTAACAAATGCCACTGAGGAAAGCATTCAAGGAATTGAAGGGATCGATAATGTAGGACTCGTTCTTTATAAAAAAGAAAATGCCCATCTTATATCAGCTTTAAATATTGGAAATATCGGAAAGACTGCGATTGTTCCGGAGGGGTATTCATTTTTCAATGGGATATTGAACATTGATAAGGCTTATATAGAGTCAATCAAAGAGCCTGTAAAACTGTTCATAAATGGGATAGCTATTATCGATAATGATGTTCAGGTCGAACAAATAAAAAAGGAATTATTACAATTCACAATTAATGGGATAGTATATAGCCCGGCACATCTTTCAGGCTCTGTCAGTAACCTTTTTGGGGAAGGGGATATTAATGTTACTGCATATCAAGGAGAAGCACCTCGAATTGAGAATGGAAAATTCACACTATCTAATTCGTTTCTTCAATCTTTAACAGGGCCACAATATCTAGTTGTGAACGGAATACTAACGTTTTCATCTGACCTTAATATGGAAATGTTTAATGAGAAAATTAGTGATATCGAGGTTAATGGGAAAATAGTCATTTACGAAGAACAAGAACCTTATTTATATAGAAAGATGGCTTCACTTACCTCATCACATGTGGATGTTATTCCGGCGGGGCATGATTTGATTGAAAGTCAGCTACGATTAAATAGTCGATCAATTCGCCGGTTTAAACATAAAAGAATCATGACCAAAAGACCAATTGTGATTGATGCAGACGTTTCTAGAGAAGCACTTTCAAATGCATTTTCAAAAATCCATTCGCCTTCGATGATTATTTGTCACGAAAACGTTGAAGATATCGTATACGAATTGTGCAGTCTCTTGGAAACGGAAGTACTTGTTTACGAAAAATCCTTCATATTTATAGAGAACGAAGAGGAATGGTCAAATGATCAATTTCTCGCTTTAAAGGAGCCAGCGAACTTTGTAGTAAGAGGAGTGCTTACGCTAGATGAGGATGTTGAACTTGAAGTGCTGCAAGAAAAAGTAGCAGCTATTGATTTGATGGGTGAAATTATTGTTTCAAACAAAAAATTAAAAGGGAGTCTCCAACAACTACTTAGATTAAATAACGGAAACATTACAGAGAAAGACAAATCTGCAGTTAAGGAAAATGAAAAGGAGCCTGCTTATCTAAATAACATTGGTGAGCTATCCTTATAGGAGGAATCAAAATGTTTTTCTTTATAGAAAATGAAGCTATACGTCGAATTTGCGAGTTGCGTCAAGATTCCGAAGCGCATAGATTGCTACAAACAAAAAAGGGACTACGCCATAATGAACAATCTTTATCTGCAGTTAATGTGAAAGAGCAGAAGCCCATTTTATCTATAAAATGAAATGAAAAGCCATGATCGAAAAAAAGATCATGGCTTTTTTATAATAAGTATATACTCCAATTTTACATTCGTTAGAGAACGGATTTAATAACTCTAGACGCTATCAAAAAATGCCTTTCTTTGTCACAGAACATTTACTTGTCGAAGATAGTGAGTGCCTTTGATTTTCTTCACTGTTTACATATCATGCCCGCCAGCCTTATTTTGCCTAGTATGATTTTTGTTTTTAACTTTGTGTGATCCACTTAATGGTTTTGGCTGGCTGTTTTGTTTTTCATTTGAGTTTGAATTGTTCTTTGCCATTTAAAAACCTCCTTATATTCAAGATTTCAGCAAAAAATAATCTATCTTCCATAAGTTACCCTGAAAAACAAGAATTTATGATTTTGAAAATCGAAAACTACATTATGATGTAGTAAAATAAAAATGGAATCGCTTTTATATCAGAAAGGAAGTCATTACAATGCAATATGAAGTGCTTATTGAAGAAACTCGAAACGGTTTAGTTGAAAATATTCATACAGGAATTATTTGCGGTGTAAATGATCAGCTTCAATCCATATATCAAATAGGGGATGAAGAGCAGTATGTTTACTATCGTTCTGCATCAAAGCCAATTCAAGCTATCCCAATCTTTTTATCAAATATTATAGAAAAATACAATATTACAGACGAGGAAGCAGCTTTATTTACAGCTTCACAGCGTGGTGAAACGTATCATATTGCGGCATTGGAGTCGTTATTACAGAAACTTCCTGCTAATGAGGAAGAGCTTTTTTGTCCAGCTTCTTATCCTTTAAACGCTGTTCCTAAAGAAGCAATGATTAGAGAGCAGAAAAGTAAAAGAAGACTATACCATAATTGTGCTGGCAAGCATTTAGGGTTTGTGACGATGTGTCGTGAGCTTGGCTTTCCTGTAGAAGGCTATTGGGAAGAAAGCCATCCACTACAGCAAAAAATATTAGGTATTCTTTCGGAACTATCGGAAGTTCCTCAGTCAAAGATAAAAACCGGCGTAGACGGATGCGGGGTACCAGTTTTTGCGATACCACTGAAAAATATGGCTATTACGTATTTAAAATTAGCATGTCCAGATTTAATCAAGGATGAAGATATGCAAAAAGCTGTCAAAAAAATGACTCATGTTATGAATCTCCATCCGAATATTGTAGCATCAGAGGATTTTGTCTGCTCGGCTTTACTTAGAGACGAAAATATAGTGGCTAAAGGTGGAGCGCAAGGAGTATATTGCTTCGGCTTGAAAAAAGAAAGAATTGGCTTCGCACTAAAGGTTTTAACTGGATCTGAAGATGTGTGGCCTAATGTTCTAGCTTCCATCCTTGAACAAATCGGTTATAACAATCAACAAACAATCTCATCATTGCGGAAAATTAGACCAGCTATTATTAAAAATGATGCAGGAATTATTGTGGGAGAAGTAAAGGAGAAATTTTCTTTATAATTGGGGGAGTTTTAGGATGGATAAAAAAGTCATTGTTAATGCGAGAGTTGTAACTCCCGGTGACATTACACAATCATCCGTTGTATGGATTGAAAATGCACAAATACAAAAGGTGGATCAAGGTATACTCCCAGAAGTACCTAGTGAATACGAAATAATCGACGCAAAAGGACAATTATTAATCCCAGGAATGATTGACGTACACATTCATGGAGCAAATGGGTTCGACATGATGGATGGAACAGAAGAAAGCATTCTTGAAGTATCAAAAACATGTGCTATGACGGGCTGTACTTCATTTCTAGTAACTTCTGTTTCCTCATCTATCGAGGATCTCATGATCATGATCCGAAATGTTAAAAAAGTAATTGGCACAGAGCAAGGAGCGAAAATTGCCGGCATCCATTTAGAAGGCCCATATCTAAATGTAAAACGCAAGGGGATGCAAAACGAATTGTATTTGCGTCATCCTAATATAGATGAAATGAAGGAAATATTAATTGAAGCTGGAGACCTTGTAAAAATGGTGACCATTGCACCTGAACTTCCAGGTGGAATTGAAATGGTGGAGTTTTTAAAAGAACAGGGTATCATTGTGGCAATTGCCCACTCTGATGCAACGTATGAAGAAGCAAAGGAAGCTTTTTCGAAAGGGGCGAGTCATGTCACACACTGTTTTAATGGAATGCGTCCTATCCATCATCGTGATCCTGGTTTAGTCGTAGCCGCTTTTGAAGAGGAGCATGTAAGTCTTCAAGCAATTGTCGATCAGATTCATCTGCATCCAGCCATCGTTCGCCTTATGCATCGCATAAAAGGACCTGAAGGGGTTGTCTTAATTACCGATGCGTTGCAAGCCATGCAAATGGGGGATGGAGAGTATGAATTTGGCGGACATAAAGTTACTGTAGCCAATGGAGAAGCACGATTGGCTGATGGAACACTTGCTTCAAGCACCGTGACCATGAATGAAGCTTTGCAGAAAACAGTAGAAAGTGGTATTTCGTTGGATGATGCCGTCTATATGGGAGCTACAACGCCAGCCAATATTTTAGGCATGCTAAATAAAGGGAGGATTGCTTCTGGAATGGATGCAGACCTTGTCCTTCTTGATTCTAATTTCGATGTATTATGGACGATGATTGAAGGGGATTTAATTATGTCTTAAAAATTATTATTACGGAAGGCGCCATAACAGAGAAGCATGTAGAAGGTGCCTTCATGGACGTGGAAAGCAATTCTGCATACAAGAGCTTGTCAACAGTCTGAAGGCCGCTATCTATTTTCGAGAAAGCGGCCTTTTTTGGACTGAAAGATGGTAAAGACTAATGATGAAATATAAATATGCATATCCCGCACTAAGTCCAGCAATGATGTCAGTTGGGAAATGAACTCCTATATACATTCTGCTGACTGAAATAAGGACAATGAGCAAAATAGTGACAGTCAGCCATACGTAATAAAACTTCCGTCCTATTCTTATCATATACATAAACAAATAAAAGAGGAATCCAAATACTACGATTGATCCCATCGCATGTCCACTAGGAAAGCTAAATCCACTTTCATGAAATAACGGGGTAAGAGAGGGACGCTCACGGTGTATCCACCCTTTTAATAAATGGTTTAGCCCTGTCATTCCTAGAAACGCTAAAATTAAAAACGATGCTTCTAGATGTTTTTTCTTAATGAGGAGGAAAATCAATACGACAACCGAAATTGGAATAATAAAGTCTTTAGATCCCAATTCAGTGAAAAAGTAAAAGAACCCATTAAAAAAGGTAGTTCTGATTCCTTCAAAAAACCTGAGAGTACTAATATCAATTTTTGTGAAAAATCCAAGGTTATAAGAAAAACCTAGTCCAAAAAATAATATTAAACTTATAATCAAAAAAATCTTTTTTGCCACAAAGTTGCCTCCGTTCTGGATAGTTCATTCCCACTTTATATTTTTGTTCTATAGCATGTCAACTCTATCCAAAACGGCGAGGAACTTAATCCATCATTTCAGCAACAATATCATAAGAACGCAAACGATCTTCTTGGTAAAAAATTTGTGAGTTAATAATAATTTCGTCAGCTTCTGTTTCTTTAACAAAGGCCTCCAGCTGTCGTTTTACAGTATCATAATTGCCAACAAAGGTAGAACGCGAATCGAGTGTTCTTTCAATATGTACACGTTCAATCGGAGACATGACGTCATCCATATTCTCAACAGGTGGTTGCAACTGTGTTGGACGATTTCTAATTAAACTTAAAAATTGTTGCTGCTGTGAGGTTGAAAGCCACATTGCTTTTTCATCTGAATCAGCTGCGATGATGTTGATACCGAGCATTACATAAGGTTTTTGAAGAAAAGCAGATGGTATGAAATTATCACGGTACAGCTTTAGCGCTGGCAAAAGATAATCCGGTGCAAAGTGGCTAGCGAAAGAAAATGGCAATCCTTTTTGTGCTGCTAGCTGTGCACTAAACCCGCTTGATCCTAGAAGCCATAGTGGAATATGTAAACCTTCACCTGGAATAGCGCGAACCCTAGCTTCAGGATTATATTCAAAATAAGCTTGTAATTCTTCTACTTGCTCTGGAAATTCCTCCGCTCCTCTACCTAAGGAGCGTCTAAGTGCATAAGCAGTAGCTTGATCACTACCAGGCGCACGTCCAAGCCCCAGATCAATCCTACCTGGGTATAACGATTCCAATGTTCCAAACTGTTCAGCAATGACAAGTGTCGCATGATTAGGCAGCATAATGCCTCCTGCCCCGACTCGAATCCGCTTTGTTGCGCCAGCAATGTGACCAATTAGGATGGAGGTTGCAGAGCTTGCGATTCCAGGCATATTATGATGCTCGGCTAACCAGTAACGATTAAAACCAAGAGCTTCTACGTGCCGTGCCAATTCTACACTGTTTTTAAAGGACTGTTCCGCGCTGCTTCCTTTTGTAATAGGGGCTAAATCAAGAACTGATAAGGGAATGTTATTAAACAATTTTTGACCACTAGACATTTTCCCACTCCTTTTTCCTTTTAAATAAAGACTCTTTTCTTACACATTGTTGCTATTTAATATAATTTAAATAATAGAATAAATTTGGAACTCAAAACTTAGACATTCTGAGAAAAGAGCTAGTCATTCATAAGAACCGCCAAGCAAGGGTAAAAGCAGGCTTTCGGGCTTTTACAAAAACAACAAACTTTCCGAAAATAGCCTAAATATATGATAGGCTGATTCGTTCATTCAGTCCAACGATTCGGTCTCTAATTGTAAATTCGCCTTTACAAAATCTTTACAATTCCTTAATGTACATTTAATTGTTTCTTAATTAAGATTGTATGGGGCAGAAAGATGTCGAATAAAAACAATTAGGGGAGAAGACATGGATTTGCAATCATTACTTTTTATGTTTTTTGGAGGGCTTGGTATATTCCTATACGGAATTAAGTCAATGGGGGATGGACTCCAAAAGGTTGCCGGAGATGGTTTAAGGGAATTACTCGACCGCTTTACAACTAGGCCGATTATGGGTGTTTTAACGGGAATTGTCGTAACGGGATTAATTCAATCTAGTTCTGCTACAACAGTTTTAACGATTGGACTTGTTACAGCAGGTTTTATGACATTAAGACAAGCCATCGGCGTCATTATGGGTGCCAATATTGGAACGACTGTCACAGCATTTATTATAGGAATTAACATTTCCGAATATTCATTACCAATCCTTGCTTTTGGGACAATCTTAATTTTCTTCTTTAAAAATCATAAAGTTAATAATTTTGGACAAGTATTTTTTGGATTTGGGGCTTTATTTTTTGGGTTGAGCTTGATGGGAGACGCAATGAAGCCACTCCGAAGTGCGCAAGTTTTTATGGATATGATGGTTAACCTAAGTGAAAATCCATTACTAGGTGTAGGTGTTGGTACTCTTTTCACAGTGATTATCCAGAGTTCATCAGCTTCCATTGCACTTCTCCAAACGTTGTTTGATCAAGGTGCCATTAACTTAAATGCAGCGTTGCCAATACTTTTTGGGGATAATATTGGAACAACCATTACAGCGGTTTTAGCATCAATTGGAGCATCAATTGCTGCGAGACGGGCTGCATTTACACATGTCCTTTTTAATGTAATCGGAACGATACTAGTGTTAATATTATTTGTTCCATTTACACATTTAGTTGAATTTTTCCAAGCGACGTTTGATTTAAATCCTAGGATGACAATTGCCTTTGCTCATGGAACGTTTAACGTGACAAATACAATCATTCAATTCCCATTTATTGCTGTACTTGCTTGGATTGTGACTAAATTAATTCCAGGAGAAGACACTGCAATTGAACATAAAGCAGTTCATTTAGGTGAGCAATTTATTCGTCAATCTCCTTCCATCGCACTAGGTCAAGGGAAAAAAGAAGTTCTCCGTATGGCTGAATTGGCAGACAAAGGGATGGATGAGGTAGGTCAATATTATAAAACACAAGGCAAAAAGCATCGAGAGCTTTTACCCCAAATTGAAGATGCCCTAAACAATTTAGATAAAACAATAACAGAATATTTAATCCAAATTTCTTACCATTCGCTTACAGATCAAGATCTACACACACACCATACTCTTATGAATACTGTCATCAACCTTGAGCGAATAGGTGATCATATAGAAAATCTCATGGAAATGATTGATAGCCAAATTAAAAATAAAGTAGTATTTTCTGAATCAGCACTAGAAGATTTAGATGAAATGTTTGATTTAACTGTTTCTACTTTAAGACAAGCTGTCAAAGCATTAGAAACGAATGATATCGAACAGGCCAGAGCGGTTCTAGAAAAGGAAAAAATTATTGATGAAATGGAGCGCGATCTTCGTAAGAAGCACATCAAGCGTTTAAACGAAAATCAATGTACGGGAACTGCAGGAATTATTTATGTTGATATCGTAAGCAACTTGGAAAGAATCGGTGACCACGCCGTAAATATTGCGGACGGGGTTATAAGTGAAGTTTGATATTGATGAAAGAGCCTTACTTTAAAAAGTAGGGCTCTTTTTTTCTGGATTTTTTGATGGTTCGTCTTGTGTGATTTTTATACAGGTCATTCAATTGTTGTACGAGTGGTTTGGCATCATGTAGGTCCCCGTTCCTGTTTAGTTGGAATCATTTCCGTTCAGGAGTCTCCAATTCACGTTCGCTCATCGTTAATTTCAGAAACCCCGAATTCCCTTTCGAAAGGTTCTATTTTCGTTTAGGTGTTTCTAATTCCGTTCATTCCTGCCCAAATTCCAATCCACTTCCAATTCTTGTTCTTTCATCTTTTTTTTACTGTAACGTCAATAGGTAAAGTACTTCTGTTTTTTATCCCCTAAAAATGTGTATTATTCCTTCTTTTGTAAATAATAACTTCAATACTTTTGGAGAAAGGAGTTATGACATGAGTGAACAAAAAGGAAATAAGCAAATGACCCGTAGAGAATTTATTCGAAAAGGAAGTTATGTTGCGGGTGGAGCAATCGGTGGAGGAGTATTAGGCGGATTGATTACTCAGCAAGTGATGAAGCCGAACATTGTAAACCAAGGAGCGGCTCCTCCGGAAAAAGGAGAAGCACAACGGTTTACACAAGCGATGATGTATTTTTCAAATCCAGAAGATTTTAATGTTTTATCTGCAGCTTCAGAACGAATATTTCCAGCAGATGATCTTGGTCCGGGTGCCATTGATTTAGATGTACCTTATTATATCGATCATCAGTTAGCCGGAGCTTGGGGACATAATGCTCGAGATTATATGATGGGGCCATTTTTTCCAGGTCTTGAAACACAAGGGTTCCAATCCCACTTAAAAAGAAATGAGATTTTTAGTCAAGGAATTGGAAAAATCAAATCGTATAGCCAGCAAAAATATAATAAACGTTTTACAGAGTTGTCGGAGAAAGAGCAGGATGAGGTGTTAATTTCCTTTGAAAAAGGCGATGTGCCGATGGAAGGAGTTACATCAAACGATTTCTTTACATTGCTGCGAATGGCTGTATTAGAAGGTGTCTATGCAGATCCTCTTTATGGAGGTAATCGTGATATGGGCGGTTGGAAAATGAAGGGCTTCCCAGGGAATCAAATGAGTTATTTAGACAAAATCGAAGCAACAGACTTTTTGGTCATTGAACCAGTCAGTCTCCATGCTCACATGCCTTCACATGGTAAATAACAATAGTAAATTGACACGGAAAGGAAGACAAAAGTGGCGAAAACTTTACCGAAAACAGATGTTGTTACAGTCGGAGTAGGTTGGGCAGGAGGGATTATAGCAGCTGAATGTGCTAAAAACAGTTTAAAAGTTGTTGGGTTGGAAAGGGGTGGGGGTAATCGAGATACAGCTGATTTTTCAATGATCCATGATGAGCTGCGATATGCGATCCGTTACGATTTAATGCAGGATGTATCGAGGGAGACGATTACTTTTCGTAATAAGTCAGATCAACGGGCATTGCCGATGAGGCAACTCGGATCTTTTTTACTTGGTTCCGGAGTAGGTGGAGCTGGCGTTCATTGGAATGGACATACATTTCGCTTTTTACCATATGACTTTGAACTGAAAACAAAAACGATAGAGAAGTACGGTCCTAAAAAAATAAAAGACGGTTATTTAATACAAGACTGGGGCATTACGTATGATGAGCTTGAGCCTTATTATGATAGATTTGAGAAAACGTGCGGCATATCTGGTGAACCCAATCCTTTAGGAGGGAAAAGGAGTAGTGACTATCCAACTCCTCCTTTAAAAAATACAGTAATGACAAATAAGTTTAGGGATGCAGCAAAAAAATTAAATCTCCATCCTTTTGCATTACCAGCTGCAAATTTATCTCAAGCCTACACAAATCCTGATGGTGAGCAGCTTAATGCCTGTCAATACTGTGCTTTTTGTGAGCGCTTTGGTTGTGAATATGGCGCGAAATCAAGTCCAAATGTGACGGTCATTCCAACTGCGACTAAAACAGGGAATTTTGAACTGCGAACACACGCCAACGTCGTTGAAATCCTCCATAAAGGTGGAAAAGCTACAGGTGTAAGATATATCGACACTGTAAAAGGTGAAGAAATAATTCAGCCTGCAGATGTCGTTGTAATAACAAGCTACGTGATGAATAATACAAAGCTTTTACTCGTTTCAAATCTAGGAAAGCCATATAATCCGAAAACTGGAACAGGTGTAGTTGGAAAAAACTATTGTTATCAGCTAAATCCAGGGACAACAGGCTTTTTTGAAAAAGAAAGATTTAATTCTTATATGGGTGCAGGCGCCCTTGGTCAAGTTGTAGACGATTTTAATGGTGATAATTTTGACCATGGTGATCTCGATTTTATTCATGGGGGTTCCTTTGTCGTCAGTCAATCCGGATTTCGACCAATAGCAAGCAATCCAGTCCCACCTGGAACACCATTATGGGGGAAAGAATTCAAACAAAAATCGATTAAGTATTACACAAGAACGATTGATGCATGGTTTCAAGGAGCTTCAATGCCGCACCGCAACAACTATCTTGATTTGGATCCGACTTTTAAAGATGCGTATGGTGTGCCTTTATTACGGATGACTTACAACTTCACGGATCAAGATAAGAAACTAAATGATTATTTAAACACCCAAAGTGATAAAGTGATGAAAGAAATGGGTGCTGATACGCTTACGAATTATGGTGCGCTGCAGGATTATAACATCGTTCCATATCAAACGACACATAACGTTGGAGGAGTTCCTATGGGAGCAGACCCAGCCATATCTGCGGTGAATAACTACTCACAAATGTGGGACGCTGACAATGTATTTGTCGTAGGTGCATCTTCTTTCCCACATAATAGTGGATATAATCCTACTGGAACCTTGGGGGCTCTTGCATATAGAGCAGCAGAAGGTATACAAAAATATAGCAAAACAGGTGGACAACTTGTTTAAGAAAGGAGAAGATCTATGTTTTTTCAATCTATAGGAATTCCTGGTTTAATTATCATTTTAATCATTACATTAATTGTTTTCGGGCCAAAGAAACTACCTGAGATCGGCGCGGCTTTCGGAAAAACCTTGTCCGAATTTAAAAAATCTGCAAATGAAATAATGAGTTCTGATGAACCAGAGAAAAAAGCCGAAGAGGTCATTCAGCCAGCAACGGATCCAGTTAAAAAGTGAGGGCTCATGATGGATGAAGAAAAAGCATTAACGGAACATTTGGGAGATTTGCGGAAAGTTATCATATATTCGTGCATTTTTTTCATCATTTGCTTCGCAATTTTTATTATCTTTATCCAGCAAATGATTCCGCTTGTTACAAAAAGTCAAAAGTTAACAATGCTCGGACCTTTAGATGTCATTCGATTTTACACAGGGATTGCAGGCAGCCTTAGTATAGGAGTGTCTGCCCCTTTTATTGGCTATTTAATTTGGCGTTTTATTCAACCTGCATTGACAGTAAAGGAAAGTAAAAATGCAATCAAATACATTCCAGCTATGTTGTTTAGTTTTATAAGTGGAATTTCATTCGGCTATTTTGTTGTGTTTCCTTTTGCCTATCAATTTCTCATGAGACTAGGGACCGCTAATTTCGAAATGATGATTACGACGCAGAGCTATTTTTCATTTCTTTTAATGACAACCATCCCAATGGGCTTCCTATTTGAAGTGCCTTTTGTATTAATGTTCTTAACGGCAATTGAACTTGTCACCCCAAGTCATTTGTCGGGGTTTCGAAAATATGCATATGTGGTTATGGCAATAGTGTCGGCAATTATTACGCCGCCTGACTTTGTTTCACAATTAATTGTGCTATTCCCGCTCTTCATTTTATATGAAATTGGAATTGCACTTTCAAAGTTTGTTTTTCAAAACAAAGAAAGAAAAGAAATCCATGAAGAAAGAATCCCTCAAGTATAGGAAATATTTATATGAAAAAGTATGCTTTATTTCTTGTATGTGTTTGTCTATTGTTGCTGCTTCCGTCAGTAACTTTTGCCGCGAGAGAATTTCCAATCTTGATCTACCATAATATTGATGAATTTAAAGGCCACGGTTCCAAAGAATTGTATGTAAGTCCAAATAATTTCGAGATGCAAATGTTATATTTGAGGGACCATGGCTTTACTTTATTAACGTTCGAGCAATGGAATGATGCCAAAAATATAGCAAATCCTATTTTTATGACCTTTGATGATGGGTATAAAAACAATTTAAATGCATTTGAAATTTTTAAAAAGATCGAGACAAATCAATTTAAACCAACGGGCACTATTTTTGTAATATCCGATTTTGTTGGCCGTTCGAATCGTTTATCAAAATCGGAATTAAAAAGGCTGGCCGATTCTGGTTACTTTTCAATTCAATCCCATACGGCGACTCACCCAGAATTGACGAAAATAAAGAATTACCAACACGAATTGAAGGAATCGAAAGAAAAAATTGAACGTATGACGGGCCATCCAATTATTGCACTGGCATATCCGTATGGACTTTATAATGACAAGGTATTAGAAGAAACGAAAAAATATTATTCATTCGGACTAACGACGATACCAGAAACTTTTATTGAAAAGGGTACAAAAGAAGAAAAATATCTATTACCAAGGCTTTACGTTAAATACTCAACTACAATTGAGGAATTTGCAAAACTGGTAGAAGGAAGATGACATGCTTTGACATTGGCATGTCTTTTCCTTTATGATAATTTCTATTAAATGTCAACGGGGGGCTTATATGAGGCTCAATAATTATATTAGCTCAACAGGATTGTGCTCTAGAAGAAAAGCAGATGAATTGATCGCCCAGAAAAAAGTTAAGGTAAATGGAGAAATAGCCGTTTTAGGGCTTGTTGTTGGGCCAGATGATAAAGTAGAAGTAGATGGAAAACTTTTGGAAAAGAAACATAAAGATGTGTATATCGCCTTGAATAAGCCGGTAGGAATCACATGTACGACTGAAAAACATATAGAAGGAAATATCATTGATTTTGTCAATCATCCCGAGCGGATATTTCCCATTGGTAGGCTCGATAAAGACTCGGAAGGCCTTATTTTACTTACAAGTGACGGAAGTATAGTAAATGAAATTTTACGTGAAGAAAATCATCACGAGAAAGATTATATTGTGACGGTCAATAAAGATATTACCCCAGAGTTCATTAAAGGCATGGCCGGAGGAGTTAGAATATTCAATCCCGTAAAAAAATCATACGCAACGACGAAAAAGTGTAAAGTCATAAAGATGAACGATCGACGTTTTAAAATAACTCTTTCTCAAGGTCTCAATCGCCAAATCAGGAGAATGTGTTCTCATTTTGGTTATAAAGTAGTGAAACTAAAGCGAGTTAGAATAGCGCATATTAGTTTGAGCAATCTTCCAATTGGAAAATGGCGGGATTTAACGGAGGAAGAGGTACGAAGGTTTACGGCAAGAAAATAATATTATGTGAGAAGGGGACCCTCTTGGGATCCCCTTCTTTTATGTTGTAAGATTAAAGTGCCTTATCATCCACTTGATCGAGCCATCCCTGAATCGTACCAATAACGGATGCAACACAACCTTCTTCGAATGGAGAAATGAGATTAGCCTCTTTTACAAGGCCGGTAAAGGATTTGCTGCCACCTTGTTTACATAGGTGAATATAATCCTTCCACGCTTCTTCGTGATTTTCCTGGGACTTTTTCCAAAATTGAAATGCGCAAATTTGGGCAAGAGTATAATCAATGTAATAGAATGGTGACTCATAGATATGGCCTTGACGTTGCCAGAATCCGCCTTTTTCTAAATATTCGTTCCCATCATAGTCGCGATGTGGCAAATATTTCTTTTCAATTTCTTTCCATGCTTGCTTTCTCTCAGCAGGAGTTGCCTCAGGATTTTCATAGACAAAATGCTGAAACTCATCAACCGCAACGCCGTATGGTAGGAACAATAGTGCCCCGCTAAGATGTGAGAATTTATATTTATCTGTCTCGTCTTGGAAGAATAATTCCATCCAAGGCCACGTGAAAAATTCCATACTCATTGAATGGATTTCACAAGCTTCATAGGTTGGCCAGCTATATTCAGGAATTTCAAAGTCGCGGCTTGAATAGACTTGAAATGCATGGCCTGCTTCATGTGTTAGAACATCAATATCACCAGATGTACCATTGAAATTTGAGAAAATATATGGCGCTTTATAGTTTTCGATATAAGTACAGTATCCGCCGCTTGCTTTTCCTTTTTTTGCTACTAAATCCATCAGGTGATTATCATTCATAAATGTGAAGAATTCATCCGTCTCTGTTGAAAGCTCTGAATACATTTGCTTTCCATTTTCGATAATCCATTCAGGTGAACCCTTTGGAGTAGCATTACCAGAAACAAATTTAAATCCTTCATCATAGAATTTTAATTGATCAACACCGATACGTTCTTGTTGACGTTCACGTAATTTAGATGCGAGTGGTACTATATGTTCTTTTACTTGTTCGCGGAAAGTTGCAACCATTTCTGCATTATAATCAGTACGGGACATGCGATAATAGGCTAGCTCAACAAAGTTGCTATATCCTAATTTTTTCGCAATTTCTGTCCTTATTTTCACTAATTCATCGTAAATGCGGTCAAATTCTTCTTCATGCTCAGCAAAAAATCCGAATTTCGCATCACTTGCTTGTTTCCTCATTTCACGATCCTTTGATTCCATGAATGGGTCGATCATCGCAAGGGTTCTTTCTTCCCCTTCAAACATTATTTTTGCTGAAGCAACAAGCTTTGTGTATTCAGAGGTAAGCTTGTTTTCTTTTTGCAAAAGAGGAATAATATCAGGCGAAAAAGTTTTAAGCTGGCATTCAGCTAAATCAAATAATTGTTTTCCCCATTTGCTTTCTAGTTCATCACGAAACTTGGAAGAAATAAGTGCTTCATAGTAATTAGAAATAAATCCTTCAATTACTGGAGAAATTTCATCCATATAGTCATTTTCATTTTTGTAAAATTCATCGTTTGTATCAATCGTGTGTCTAATATGGCAAATATTGAACATTGTTCCAATTTCATTGCGAATTTCATTAATCTTATGTATTGCTTGGCTTTGTTCCTCTACATCAACAGCATTTTTGAACTTTTCAAGCTCAGTTTGAAAGGCTGCCTCAATTTCCTTAATGTTAAGCCTTTTATATTGGTAATCTTCGAATTTCACTGTCATTATGTGCACCTCACTTAATTTATAAATCCTTTTATATTTCTCTATCGGTCTTTTCTCAAATATTGTTGCTAAATTATATAAAGTATTTATGAGAAGAAATGTATTTCGACCTCAAAATTAAATTATACAGTTGAGAAAAGAGCTAGAACTTCATAAGAACCTCTATACTTCCTTATTAGGTGTAAAAGCCGGCTTTTGAGCTTTTACAAAAACAATAAACTTTACGAATATAACCTTCTCTAATCATAAAGAAAAACCCTTTCATTTTCAAAATAAAATACTTATCATTTATTAATGCTTATTCAAAACAGTATGTTGTTATGGCAATTAATTAATTGAACAAAAGAATCACCTATTAAAATGACTAAACAAAAATAAAGTTATTTTTTATTATTATTCCATATGCTAGAATAAATATGTTATAACAAATTTAAGGGCTTTCAAAAATTGATGATAGGAGAATCCACATATGCTTGAGACTCCCAGTTTAATTATTGATGAAGCAAAGCTACAAAGAAATATTGAAAAGATGGCTCAACTTGTAAGTAAAAATGGTGTATCGCTTCGCCCGCATACGAAGACACATAAAATCCCTGACATTGCTAAAATGCAAATTGCTGCTGGCGCTACAGGGATTACTGTGGCAAAGGTCGGGGAAGCAGAGGTCATGGCTCAGCATGGTATAAATGATATTTTTATTGCCTATCCGATTGTCACGGATTCAAAACTTGAAAGGGTTGCCGAGTTAAGTAAATCTATTAATCTCATTATTGGAGTTGATAGTCTTGAAGGGGCTTTCAATATATCAGAAGTAGCGAAACGTCATAACATTTCCATTCAAATAAGGCTAGAAATTGATATCGGTTTTAGAAGAACAGGTGTCCTATATGGTGACGCGATAAAGCTAGCATCCGAGTTGCAAAAAATGGACAATATTGAGTTTCAAGGAATTTATACGTATCGTGGATTTTTCATGAATGGAAAACCAACTTTAGAGCTGGAGAAAGCCGGTATTGAAGAAGGGAAATTAATGGTTGATTTGGCAGAGCGGATGCGTAGTGAAGGAATCCCGGTTCGAGATATAAGTGTTGGCTCTACCCCAACGGCTCAATATGCTGCAATGGTAGAGGGGATTACTGAAGTTAGACCAGGTACTTACGTTTTTTATGATCGAATGCAGGCAGCTTTAGGCTGCTGTTCACTCGATGATTGTGCGGGGTCTATCCGGGCAACCGTTGTAAGCCGTCCTTCTGAAAATTTAATGATTATAGATGGTGGAAGTAAGACGTTTGCGACAGATGTGGGCCCTAACAGCGATCCGCTATTTTTAAAAGGATTTGGTCATATTGTAGAAGCTCCTCATGCTATTCTTGAACGATTGTCGGAAGAACATGGCATGGTCCAAATTAGCAAAGAGGATTTATTCAAGGTAGGGGATATCGTCCATGTCATTCCAAACCATATATGCAGTACAGTCAATTTGCATGACAAGATTTTCCTAAAAGGTAACGATAAATACGAAGAAAAAATCGTTTATGCTCGCGGGAAACTTTCATAAAGGTGGATGAAACAATGCTCGATTGCATCATTAAAAACGGAAAAGTTGTAGATGGATCTGGCAACCCTTGGTTTTATGGAGATGTTGGAATCAAGGATGGCATTATAGTAAAAGTAGGTTCTGTTGACGAAGAATCCCATCAAGTAATAGATGCTAAAAGACAAGTAATTTCCCCAGGTTTTATAGATGGGCATTGCCATTCAGATTTGATGATTTTAAATTATCCTAAGAGTGAAATTAAGCTGCAGCAAGGAGTAACAGCAGAGGTAGTTGGAAATTGCGGATTATCTCCTGCTCCATTTTTCGGTGAGTACAAGCAATTGCTTAAGGAGTATGTTCAACCTGTTATCGGTTCGTCCCGTAACGAGTGGTCTTGGAATACAGTAGAAGAATATGTAACTGCAATTCGAAAAGCACGTCCCTCTGAAAATATTACTACATATGTTGCTCATGGAACCTTAAGGATATTGGTGATGGGCTTTGCCAAACGAGCAGCTACAAAAGAGGAAATTGAGCGGATGAAGATGCTGCTTGAAGAAGGGATGAAAGCTGGTGCAATTGGTTTGTCAATCGGGCTTTTGTATGCACCAGGAAGCTATTCTTCAAGGGAAGAGATTGCAGAATTGTGCTCCGTCCTTCCAAAATATAACGGACTTTTTTCTACCCATATTAGGGGTGAAGGAAATAACTTAATTCCTTCTATCAAAGAAGTGATTTGGATTGCGGAAAAGGCTGGGGTACCATTACACGTAAGTCATCTAAAAGCAGCTGGAAAAAGGAATTGGGGATTAGTACAAGATGCTATGGAGCTCATTGCAGATGCAAGGGAAAGAGGACTTGATGTAACGTGTGATGTCTACCCATATTCGGCAAGCTCAACAATGCTGTTAACGGTGCTTCCACCATGGGTTTTAGAAGGCGGAGTCCAACAAACTCTAAATCGTTTTAGAGATAAAACAATACGTGAAAAAATTAAGGGTGAATTGAGTAATGAGCAGGAGGACTGGGATAATTTAGTCTGTTCAACTGGCTGGAACAATGTCATGATTTCCTCAGTTCAAACAGAGAAGAATCGTAGTTTAGAAGGGAAAAACATTGCAGAAATAAGTGAGATGAGAGGAATCCATCCCGTTGACTGTACGCTTGATTTATTGCTAGAGGAAAATGGGAATATCTCCATTGTTTATTTTCTTATGTCAGATGACGACGTTCGAGAAGTCGTGAAGTGGGATAATTCTTTAATAGCATCAGATAGTTTACATTGCGACACAGGGAAACCTCATCCAAGACTGTACGGTTCATTTCCAAGGGTTTTTTCGAAATATGTTAGGGAAGAACGTGTTTTATCATTGGAGCAAGCCGTCCGGAAAATCACTTCTTTTCCAGTAAAGCGCTTTAATTTAGGTAAACGCGGATTACTTATTCCTGGTTATGCAGCCGATATTGTAGTGTTCAATCCGGACACAATTCAAGACGAAGCTACGTATGAAAATCCTAAAAACTACCCGAATGGAATCCATCATGTGTGGGTGAATGGAAAAATGACCATGCGGAACGGGGTGCATACGAATGTAAGGGAAGGTATATTCATACCTTCTAGTAGTTGTTGTAACCATTAAAGAAGGGAGATTAAACTATGTCAAAAGTAGAACAAAGATTAAAAGAATTAGGAATAACACTACCAGTTCCAGGTGAACCAAAATTTTCATATATTCCATGCAATCAAACAGGAAACTTAGTATACACATCTGGGCAGGATTGCCGGATTGATGGAGAGTTAATGTACACGGGTAAGCTTGGCGCAGATTTGACGATTGAACAAGGACAAGAGGCAGCTCGTCAAACGATTATCAATTGTTTAGCTGTTTTAAAAGCACATTTAGGAGATTTGGATCGAGTCGTAAAAGTAGTAAAACTACTAGGATTCGTAAATAGTGCTCCTGGATTTGCAGATCAACCATATGTAATGAATGGAGCTTCTAATTTATTGGTGGACGTATTTGGTGAAAATGGGAAGCACGCACGTTCCGCTATTGGGACAAGTGAACTTCCTTTTCACACACCTGTTGAGATTGAATTGATTGTAGAAGTTAGAGATTAATAAAAGATAAATAAGAAGAAGGGGATGAATGCGCAATGCGTTATGTATTGGGAGTCGATGGGGGCGGAACGAAGACATATACGGTAATTACCGATGAAAAAGGAAATAAGCTGGGAGAAGGACTATCTGGAAGAGGAAATCATCAAGGTCACAGCATAGAAAGCACAATGGTAAATATTAAAGATTCAATTGATCAGGCACTAGAAATGGCCGGACTGGATTATTGCGATATTTCTTTCGCACAATTTGGACTGGCTGGGGCAGACCGACCTTATGACTTCTCTATTCTTTTACCTGCGCTTGAAACTTTACCATTTAAGTCTTGGGATTTAGTATGTGACACATATGAAGGGCTTAGAATTGGTAGTAAAACAAATACCGGTGTTGTGCTCGTCTGTGGAACGGGAACGAATGCCGCTGGAAGAAATAAAGATGGGCTGATGATTCAAACTGGTGGAATGGGCTATCTGTACGGCGATGGGGCTGGAGGATCTGACATGGCTCAACAAACGTTTCGTGCAGCCGTTAGATCTTGGGAATTCAGAGAAGGTCCTACTATTTTAACGAAGAAAGTACCTGAGTTTTTCGGTTTTGAAAATATGGAACAGCTTGTAAATGACTTTTTGGACCGCGAAATTTATCGAGTGAGTGCAAAGTTAACAGTTGTTCTTCACGAAGCCGCTAACGAAGGTGATGAAGTGGCAATTCGAATTTTAAGAGAAACCGGGAAAGAATTAGGAATAGCAGCTAATTCCGTTATCAAGAGGTTAGGTGGTTTTGAAGGGGAAAACATTCCTATCGTTTTAGTTGGTTCCGTTTTCCAAAAAGGAAGGGATCCGCATTTACTAGATTCATTAAAAACAACGGTTGAAAAAGAAAATAAAGATATTACACTAGTAATCCCTGAAATCGAACCAGTTTATGGTTCAGTACTTCTTGCGATGGATCATTTAGGAATTGAAGTGGCAGAAGAGGTTTATGAAAAGTTTGAGTCTTATAAAATTGA
The DNA here is from genome assembly GCF_022900255.1 of Lederbergia wuyishanensis. GTDB lineage: Bacteria > Bacillota > Bacilli > Bacillales > Bacillaceae_C > Lederbergia > Lederbergia wuyishanensis. The sequence goes on along the minus strand of NZ_JALIRM010000013.1, from coordinate 42,473 downwards.
TTATCACAAAGAAATAAAAGCATAAATTAGCATTTTACAACTGGAGAAAAGGGGTAGTTTAGATGGCTAGTCAAATTTTTCGAGGAAATGTGATTGATCCACATTTTGCTCTTACTTTCGATGATGGGCCTCATTATGTTCCATTAGAAAATTGGTTAGAAGCTTTGGAGCAATGCGGAGCAGTAGGTACCTTTTTCTTTACGGGGGAATGGATCGATAGACATCCTGACAAAGCGAGGATGATTATAGAAAGAGGTCATGAGCTTGCTCCTCATTCTTATTATCATAGAAGAATGGCTGAAATACCAAAAGGTGTATTTTTAGACGAAATAAAGCAAACTGAATTGGCATATCAAGAAGCTACAGGAAAATCATGCCCAACATTCATGAGATTTCCATACTTAAGTTTCAGAGATGAAAACTTGGATTGGCTATCTGAAATTGGATACGTTGATATTGAAGGTGACGACTCTGGAGACTGGGCGGGGTTGACATCACAGCAAATTATCGAAAATGTAACACCTTTTTTCAAAAATGGGGCTATCTTTGTTTTCCATGCAAATGATGCTGCGAATGGGACGCCAGGTTCCTTAAAAACATTAATTCGTATGGGGCGTGAGCATGGATTAAAGCCTGTTAAAGTTTCCGAAATATTGAATGGGTTAGAGATGCCACCATCTGTGAGAACTTGGAAAATCTCGATCGATGTCCCAACTCCAGAAAAGATTACACATACGATCCAGACTTGGCAAGTAGTACAAAGTAAAGAAGAGCTACAAATTTTGGCGCAACAGTCTATGGAATGGGGAATCGTACAAACTCCTACTGGGATGGACTCCGAAAGTAAGTGGTTTAATCATTTGTCAGAACCACTTACCGTTAATGGAATCACTGAGGATCGAAACTTATTCGTAGGCTGGGTAATGGCAGGCGAATATTGGGGCTACGCTCGAATTGCGAGAAAGGGAAACGAACTAATCCTTTTAGACATTGCAACAAGAGAAGCTCAAGCAGATGCTATGGTTTATTTGCTTCGTTGGACTGCAAAGAAAGCAATTGAATTAGGCTGTACCAAAATTTCGGCCACAAGAGAAATGCGTAGATTAGAAAAAATGTGTCAACAACTTGGTTGGGATTCAGTTATTGAGCTTGATCAATAAGGTATTACGCCATCATGGGAAATCCGTGATGGCATTTTTTTAATTGTTGAGCTGCTCCAAGGAAAAGGGCTTGCCCCATTCGATGGTACGTTCAAAGTGGATTATTCGATTTTGGGGGTAGGGATATTTTTAAAATATATTGAGCATCATTGGGGAATCTAGACTAAAACCAAAAGTCCTTGGATTTCATCGAGAATAGAGATGTAATTCTCGACGAAAACGAAAAGATGCTAGAATTCATCGAGAATTGAGGTGTAATTCTCGATGAAAACGAAATGATACTAGATTTCATCGAGAATAGGGGTGTAATTCTCGACAAAAACGAAAAGATGCAAGATTTCATCGAGAATAGGGGGTGAATTCTCGACGAAAACGAAAAGAAGTAAGATTTCATCGAGAATTAGGGTGTGATTCCCGACGAAAAGTCACATCCAAGAAATTCGTCTCTAATCAAAGTAGAATTCGCGAATAAATTTAGAAACCACTAAATTTATTCGCGAATCCGTCTGGAAATTACAATCATAAATTATAAAAACAAAAAGTCCCGCCACTAATTAATTTTTCTCTTAAACCTCTACTTCACTCATAATTGCATGTGTATTGTCCTCAGAATCCTTAAAAAATGCCATCCACGTTTCAACATTTCCCATTTTAGCGATTAGGTGAGGGTTGTCTATAAAGCTCACGCCTTTGTCCTGCAATTCTTCATATGTATCGTTGATGTTTTCAACTTGAAAATAAAGAACCGAACTTGGGTGGGCGAATTCCTCTTTCTCAGGGAGACTTAATAAAAGTCGAACTCCATTACATTCGAAGAAAGCCATTGTATCTGTGTTAAAAAGCATAGGAAGACCAAGGATATCCTTATAAAACTCTAATGCTCTATTAACATCTTTGACAGGTATACCAATTTGACCAACCTTCTGTATTTCAATGCTCATCACTTACTCACTCTCCCATTTTTTAACAAGCATAACATAAAAAAGAAAGGGATATGCCCCTTTCTAAAATAACAGTTATTTTTGTAAAGTTAGTTGTTTTTGTCCAGCACAAATGTTGGCTTTTACTCCGAATAAGGATGTTTTAGCAGTCCCTAGTATGTTACAACTCTTTTGTAAGCACCTCACTCTTTAATAAGCCATGTTTCACATTATTAAGAACCTAAATAATTAACAATAAACTTACTGCCATGACAGCCATACCACTAACTAATCCAAAAATGGATGTATGAGCTTCATCGTATTTTTTGGCAGCTGGTAATAAACCATCAAGTGAAATAAATACCATAATTCCAGCAACAGCTGAAAAAATAATCCCAAACATCACTTCGTTTAAAAAAGGCATTAATATAAGAAATGCCACTATGGCCCCGATTGGTTCTGACAAACCAGATAGAAAAGAAAGTTTGAATGCCCGTTTACGGTTTCCCGTTGCAAAATATACCGGTACTGCTACAGCAATTCCTTCTGGGATGTTATGGATGGCAATAGCGATAGCGATGGCAACCCCCAGTGCAGGGTCTTGTAAAGCTGCTGTAAAAGTTGCAATACCTTCTGGAAAATTATGAATCCCAATCGCTAGTGCCGTAAATGCACCCATTTTTAATAATGCATGATCGTTAAGACCATTTCCTTGTTTATCCATTTCTTCAACTTTTTTAAGCTCATGCGGATTACCTTGCTTTGGGACAAACTGATCGATTAAAGCAATCAGAAGCATTCCGGCGAAAAATCCACCAACAGTAGCCCAATTACCTTTTTCTACACCGAGAGCTAAGACGAGAGAATCCTTTGCTTTTACAAAAATTTCAATCATTGATACATAAATCATCACACCGGCTGAAAAACCTAAAGAGAAAGATAGAAATTTAGTATTTGTTGTGGATGTAAAAAGGGCAAACAGGCTTCCAATTCCAGTTGCTAATCCCGCAAATAGCGTTAATCCAAATGCAAGCAATATATTTTCTGTCATTCTTTGTACTCCCTCTAAGATTCATGTGGCAAACGCCTTTTATTTTTCTAATCTATGCAAAAAAAGTTGAAATGTTGCTATGAGGAAAAACTTTACGTGTAGGGCAAATTAGTTAACAATATCATACAATATTATTTCCCTTAATTGAATGGTGATTATTAAAAACAATGGAATTAATAGTTTGTGAGAATTGATTAATGATATATGGCTAAAGTCATATGTCTTTCATTGAATTGTAGAATTTGCATATGTATAATGGAGGTAGTGATGCATAATATGAGAAAGACCAGGTGTTGCAGCACCTGGTCAGGCAATCGCACACCGCAAGAAGAGCGGTTGACCTCAGAAGAACAAGAATGGCCGTCCAATCCTTTGGTCTAGGGGGACGGTCATTTCTTTTTAGAAATCATGACGACCATCGTAACTATGAATGTAAGGAAGGTAATCATCCCAACACAAAGCTGTATCATAAGACTCATCGATTCGAAAATCGTCATTGGCATCACCTCCTTTGGGAGAGTGGCCAACCGCCCGCCCTGCATATGCAATTACTATTTTTATCTTAACACAATCGGAACATACGTTCGAGTATTTAGAAAAAATAATTGTAAATAACTTTAATAACATATAATGTTGATTTCCATGTAGGATAGTTCTGAATTAATATCAAGATCTGCAAAGCATTGTAAATAAAAACCAGTTAACGTTAAATCATAATAATTGAGAGGAATTAAAAAATGCTGACATTTGAAGAAAAACAAGCGATTATCGAATCATTCCCCCAACTTTCAAAGAAGGAAGTGTCAATGAAGCGCTTGAATTATCACTTTGAAGAAAGTTTGTATGATAAAACAGTTGTTGTTTATCACCTGCATCCTAATGGAAACGGTTTTGTATATGTTGGAGATTTGCCTGCATATCAAGCAGATAATAAGGGTCTCGTAAATATTAGAGAGGTAACCGAAGAGGAACTTCGAAAAATAATAAAGGATTCTATTCAATATTTATCCGAAGATACCATGGAAAGTCTTGGAGAAATAAGTCCACAGGAATATGAATGGCGTAATGAAGAAGGACAGATCCTCGTATTAATACATGAAGACATGCTCTGGAATATTTACGCAGGTCTGAATCTTGTGGATAGTTTTGGCTCAAAAAAAGATGCTGAAACCTATCTGATAGAAGAAGGATTTAAGTCTTTTAAATAATTTGGTTAGACTAAATTCATGTTGAAGATCAAAACGAAGTCATTATTCAATGCCTTCATCCTCGTACTTCGAAAAGCAACTGAGAACCTTAATAAACAAATTACAGATGTAAACATTTCATAGGGAGCTAGTATGACTAGCTCCCTTCAATATGCTCTCCAATTGATACTGGTGGATTATTCCAGTATCTCTTTGTGTATATACTAATTATAATAAATATGAAAGCGCCACGTAAAATTCAAAAAAAGTTTTTATAAATAGTTGTAAACGATAACACATCGTTTTATAATGATATCGAAACGTTTCAACTACAAAAGTAATGGCGCTTCTTTTTTTCTTGCTATTAATAGAAACGTTTCGAATAAAAGTTTTGCCAGTTTTTTGAAACGTTTCAATTAAAAGGGGGAGGGTATTTGGTTACTTTAAAAGATGTAGCGAAACGCGCTGGAGTCAGTGTTTCGACGGCATCTTATTCCATAAATAACAGTCCACTCATTACAAACGATACGAAAGAAAAAGTACTTCATGCGGCAAAGGAAATTGGATATCGTCCAAATGGACTAGCAAAAAATTTAAAAGAACAGAAAACGAATATCATCGGACTATTTTTAAGTGGTTTTACAGGTCCGTTCTTTAATGACATGGTCGAAGGAATTCAAGATGTTGTCATGAAGAAAGAATATGAATTGGTTGTATGTGCGACAGCAGATACACACAGACTTCTTGTGGAAAGGTATGTCGATGGTGCCATCATACTAAATTACCACATGGAGGATGAACTATTAGAATCTTTGGCTAGTGAAAAACTACCTTGCGTGGTGCTTGACCGCGAGTTAAAAAACCCATACATAAAAAATGTTCTCCTTCCAAATGAAGAAGGCTCCGCTATAGCAGTTCGACATTTGAAGGAAAAAGGACACAAACGTATTGGTTTTATCGCTGGATCAGAAGCATCATATGACGGGGAAATGCGTTTAAAAGGTTTTAGAAGAGAAATGGTTAATCAAGGTTTGGAGTTTATAGAGAGAGACTTAATCCGAGCTGATTTTACCGAAATGAGCGGATATACCGCTATGAAAGACTTCCTGGCAAATGCAAATGAAGATTATCCAACAGCTATCATTTGTGCAAATGATGAAATGGCGATTGGTGCAATTAAAGCAATTCAAGAGAGTAAAAATAGAGTTCCAGACGATATAGCTGTTATCGGATTTGATGATATTTATATATCACATTTCTTTAACCCTTCATTAACAACTATTAGTGTACCTAGGAAACAATGGGGAATAACAGCCGCTAATACATTATTTAAAATGTTGGAACAGAATTTTGAATTTGAGCCAGAACAATTAAAAGTAGAACTAATGAGCCGAAATTCAGGCTAATAATCAAGTGAAATCTAGTATGGGCCAACCCATCTATTTCAATAAAAGAATGATTAAAAATTAGGAGAGATCATTTATGAAAAAACTGTTATCGATTTTAGCAGTGTTAGCACTTATGTTTACTTTGGTTGCTTGCTCTAATTCCAAAGAAACAGGAAAAGAAAAAGATGCAAAAGGCAATGATGCACCTGCAGAAAAACAAGAAAATGTAACACTTCATTATGCAAACTGGGCTCTTGGAACAGAAGAAGAGCAAAATTTAGAGCGTCTTATGCTTAAAGCGTTCCAAGAAGAGCATCCCAATATTAAGATTGAAGTTTTTGAAGTAGCGGGAGATTGGAATGAAGCATTATCGACTGCAGCAAGTGCAGGGGAAATGCCAGATGTATTTAGCATTTCGCAATTACCATTAGCACTTTCTAATGATTGGCTATTAGATTTAACTGAATTAACAGCAGCTGATACAGATTTCGAAAATGTTCCTGAAGTTGTTCGTCAATCTGCAAAATTTAATGATAAAGTCGTAGCTGTACCAAACGCACAACACTTTTTAGGCTACTTTGTAAACAAGGATTTATTTAATAAAGCAAACCTTGATTATCCTGAAATGGGAGTTTCGATTGAAGATTTTACAAAAGCTGTAAAAGATGTAACGAACGTTAACGAAGGCACAGTAGGACTTACAAATCCATTCTCTATCCCTGATTGGTATCCAGCAGCGGCTAATCCTGATATGGGTTGGTACACATATAAAGATGGACAATATTCACTTGATAGTAAAGAATTCATTGCTGGTGTAAACTTAGCAAAAGAAATTACGACAAATGGATATGCATATGAAGTACTAACTGATGACCAAAAAGCTAATTTCAATGGTGAAGATCCAACGCAAGTATGGTTAAACGGTGGAACTGGTATCCATTGGGACGGTTCTTGGGCGATTTCAAGCTTAACTGAAAATGCTAGCTTTGAATTTGATTTCATTGGCATCCCTGGTGGAAAAACGGTTATTACAAATGACTTGCTTGGAATCTCTAAGTCTACTAAGCACGCAGAAGAAGCATACTTGTTTGCTAAATATATGTCATTTGGTAAAGACGGATTCATGAAACGTATGGAAATCGCAGATAAAGAAGGAAAAACAGTTAATACATTACCTGTGAACACTGATCCAGAAATTCTTGATGAGTACTTCTCACAACTAAATGTACCTGGTGTACGTAAGGCATATGATCATCTTGACGAAGCAATCTTAGAACCAGTTAAAACAGTTCCAGGATATGTTCAATCTAGATGGGAAGCTCCAACAGGCGTCAAAGTTGGAGATAATGAAAATGCGAATATGGCTCTAATGATAGAAAGCTTTGTAAAAGGCAACTTAAAAGTAGAAGACTATGCAGCACAATTAAATCAATTAGCAAATGAAAAAAGTAAGGAAGCAGTAGAGGCTTTAAAATAAAGCCACATCACTAGGAGGTATATAGTATGAAGACGAAAATAATGATTAGTTTGGCATTAATATGGCTATTAGTTGTTCCAAATGGAATGACACTCGCTAAAGAGGACATTTCTAAGGACCAAACAATCGAAAATGTCGTTGAACAACGCTATCATACCGTCCTAGAACAATGGAGAGAAACTGGAGTAAAGGACGCCTCAAATTTTGAGGCGTCTATCTCTCCGTCTAACTTTAAAGATGTTAAAGAGGATGAACTACTAACTGCTGAAGACAGCAAGGACTATGGGGATCGTGTCTTCTATTGGCATAATCAAGCATTATCATTTAATGTAATAGCGCCAGAAGATGGTTTATATGAAATCTCTTTTGACTACTATCCAATTAGTAAAGAGGTTGTTCCAATAGAGGGTTCAATCCTCGTTAATGGTGAATATCCATTTTACGAGAGTAGAAGAATCGTATTTCCTCTTAAATGGAAAAATGTAACTGATACATTTGATACAGATCGTTTCGGCAATGAAATAATTCCGAACCAAGAAGTTATTCCAGAATGGAGTACTGTCCGTGCGCTAGATGCAAGTAATCTCCAACCTGATCCGTTAAAATATCATCTGAAAAAAGGTAAGAATGAGATCACACTGACTCACTTAAAAGGTGAAATGTTAATTGGAAATGTAACTGTACATTCTCCGACTAAATTAATCTCCTATAAAGATTATCTACAAAACAATAAAAATGATAAAAAAGTTAATTCATTGATCATCCAAGAGGCAGAACAAGGATATACAAAAAATAGTTCCTATATTCGACCTGTAGCTACTACTGGTTCATCGGTTGTTCCGAATAATCCAAAATACATGGTATTAAATACTCTTGGCGGCGACTCCTGGCGAGAGAGTGGACAACGTGTGAATTGGAACGTTTCAATAGCGGAAGATGGATATTATAAGCTCACATTTAAAGTTTTACAAAAGAAAGAGACAGGCGGTACAGTTTTCAGGAAGCTATTGATTGATGGAAAAATTCCATTTAGCGAAGCAGCATTAATCCCATTTGAATTCAATAAGAAATGGGTAAATGCAACACTTAAGGATGAAAAAAATGATCCGTATTTATTCTATTTAACAAAAGGAAATCATGAGATTTCTCTAGAAGCAGATGCTTCGCCTGTAGAAAGATCAATTTTTACGATAAATGAAGTCATTAAGGAAATGCAGGAATTCGCTCTTTCTATTAAAAAATTAACGGGAAATCAAAATGACCGTTCAAGAGGATGGAAGATCAAGGAGTATTTTCCTGATGCTGAAGATAAATTAGATGGTTGGGCAAATCGCCTTGAAGAAGAGAGTAAATATCTCACTGATTTGAATAAGGGAAACCAATCTAAAGATATTGTTTCCTTGAATATGGCAGTGAAAAAATTACGGTCGTTAAATATGAAGCCGAATGAAATTCCGAATCGATTGACAGAGTTAACGGAAGGATCATCTTCGGTGGCTCAATTACTCGGAAACCTATTATTAGAATTGCCAAAGCAGCCATTACTAGTGGACCGTTTTTATGTTCACGGGGAAAATAAATTACCTGCTCCAACTCCAGGCTTTTTTGCGAATACATGGAATGGAATGCAACGTTTTATTCAGTCGTTTTCGGCGGGCAACTATTCTGCATCAAGTGCAGATGATCAAACGATCGAAATATGGGTCAACCGTCAGCGTCAATATGTAGACATTATCCAAAATCTAGCAGATCAGAATTTCACACCGAAAACTGGGATAAAGGTGAAATTTTCAATTATGCCAGATGAAGGAAAATTAATCTTAGCGAGTGCTGCCAATAATCAGCCAGATGTTGCAATTGGAATTAGTAACTGGTTGCCTTATGAATTGTCGATCCGTGGAGCAGCGGTTGATTTGCATGAGTTTAGTGATTTTGAAACATATAGTAAACAATTTTCACCTGGAGCATTTCTGCCGCTTATGATTGATGATTCCGTATATGCGTTGCCGGAAACACAGGACTTTTATGTGCAATTTTATCGGAAGGATATCCTTAATGCACTACATGTCCCTGTACCTGACACTTGGGACGACGTTGTAAAAATCTTGCCTGAACTCCAAAGATTTGGGATGAATTACTATACTCCTATTGCTGGAGCAGGTGGGTTCAAGTCATTCCAAACTACAGCTCCGTTTATATATCAATTTCATGGAGATTTGTATGAGGAAGACGGAATGCGAACGGCTATTGGTGAAGAAGAGTCACTAAAAGCAATAGAATTTATGGCTAAGTTAAATACGATTTATAGCATGCCAATGCAAGTTCCTAATTTTTATAACCATTTCCGTTATTCAACGTTACCAATAGGGATTGCCAATTTTTCGACATACGTTCAATTAACCGCAGCCGCTCCGGAAATTGCGGGATGGTGGGATATTTCTCCATATCCAGGTATCAAACAATCAGACGGAACGGTAGAGAGATGGGCAACAGGGTCCGGGCAATCGGCGATGATTTTTAAAGGAACGAAAGACCGTGATAAATCATGGGAGTTTCTAAAATGGTGGATGTCTACGGATACACAGGTAGATTTTGCTTCAACCTTACAGACGTTGTATGGTCCAGAGTATATGTGGAATTCTGCAAATCTTGAAGCATTCAAACAGCTCCCTTGGCCAGAGGAACATAAAGAGACCATTTTAAAACAATGGGAGTATTTACAAGAAGTACCTAAAACACCAGGAGCTTATATGGTGGAAAGGGAATTGAGTAATATTTGGAACCGGATTGTCTTTGATGGGGAAAATCCACGATCGGCAGTAGATGATTCCGTCATTGCCATTAATCGTGAAATTAGCCGGAAAATGGAGGAGTTTGGCTATATGAAAAATGGAAAGATGGTCAAACCTTATCACATTCCTTCCATTGATCAAGTGAAGAGTTGGGCAGGCGAAGAAAATGAAGATTAAGAAGAAAGTGGATTGGTCACATTGGACCTTCCTTGCACCGTATATCATACTATTTACCGCGTTCATTATTATCCCGGTAGTCGCAGCAATCTATTTATCGTTTACGTACTTTAATGCGATTCAAGCTCCTTCCTTTATTGGATTGAGCAATTACGTCAGTATCCTTACCCAGGATCAAGTATTTATGCAAGTTGTTTTACCAAATACATTGACGTTTGCGTTGATCGTTGGTCCAGGCGGATATCTTCTTTCATTTATTCTTGCCTGGGCTCTCGCTCAAGTTCCGAAAACGATGAGAACGATTCTAGCGTTAATTATTTATTCTCCATCGATGACAGCTGGGGTAGCAATGGCTGTTGTGTGGACGATTATTTTTAGTGGGGATGAAACAGGTTATTTAAACAGTATTTTAATTACAATGGGAGTACTCTTTGAACCTATTCAATGGCTGCAATCTCCTCACTTCTTAATGAAGATTATGATTTTCGTAACTTTATGGGGAAGTATGGGAGTAGGGTTCTTGGCGATGCTGTCAGGTGTATTAAATATAGACAGCGAAATATATGAAGCTGGATATATTGATGGAATTAAAAATCGTTTTCAAGAAGTCATCTATATTACGATTCCATCCATGAGACCACAAATGTTATTCGGGGCAGTTATGGCCGTCGTGGGAACTTTCCAAGCAGGTGCTATCGGTGTAGCACTATCTGGTGCAAACCCGACACCACAGTATGCAGGGCAGCTAATGGTAAACCATCTAGAGGATTATGGATTTATCCGTTACGAAATGGGATATGCAGCAGCCATTTCAGTCGTATTATTGCTTGTGGTTTATGCATTCTCAAAATTTGCTTGGAAGTTATTTGGAGAAAAAGATTAAGTAGAGCAAATCCGCCAAGGCGTCATTGATCAAGGAGGGAACAATATGTCCGCCTTTCAAGGTACAAAGATAAACCCGACAAAGTTTCATAAGAGTCAGTTGAAGTTCTATGCATTTTTAGTACCACTGGCAATATTTATGGCTTTGCCGATCATTTATATTATATTTCATGCTTTTAAACCAATTGATGAGTTATTCGCCTATCCACCACGTTTTTTTGTACAAAAGCCAACGTTCCAAAACTTTGTTGACTTGTTTGCACAAACGAACGCGTCAGGTATTCCAATATCTCGCTATTTATTTAATAGTATTGTTGTAACCATTATTGTTGTGTTTTTAACGATTTTATTCAGCACAATGGCTGGATACGCGTTATCAAAGAAAAACTTCTTATTGAAAAAAACCATTTTTGAAATTAATACACTTGCATTAATGTTCGTACCTGCAGCTGTAGCCATTCCAAGATATTTATTAATAGAAAAAATTGGATTGATAAATTCATTTTGGGTTCATATTCTACCACTTTTGGCAATGCCAATCGGATTATTTTTGGTGAAGCAGTTCATCGATCAGATTCCAAATGAACTAGTAGAAGCAGCTAGGATGGATGGTGCTTCGGATTTCAGAATTTATGCAACGATCATCATTCCGCTTATAAAACCAGCAATCGCTACGGTAGCGATTTTGTCCTTCCAAACGGTTTGGAACAATATTGAAACTTCTACACTTTATGTGAATGATGAAGGGTTAAAGACGTTTTCATTTTATATGTCGACCCTAGCTTCACAGGTAACAGGTGGTAATACAGTTGCTGGTCAAGGAATCGCAGCAGCAGCTTCTTTAATTATGTTCCTACCTAATTTAATTATCTTTATCATTTTACAAAGTCAAGTCATGAATACAATGGCGCACTCAGGAATCAAGTAAGAAAGGGGGAGGAAAATGCAGCAATTTTTCAAAGTTATTATATGTGCATCGATTTTCGTCCTTTTTCCCTTTCTGACGGTTGCCTCGGCATCTGCCCCATATAAAACATTAACCGTATCACCAAGTGGGGAATTGATCGAGACACAAACAGCGTACGAACCGCTCGGGCGCTTATTTACTGGTGCGGATATCGTTAATCCAGAAGATATTTTTATAGACGATAATGGCTCTATATATGTAGTGGATTCAGGAACGAAAAAGGTACTTATTGCAAACTCCAAAGGTGATGTTGTAGCTGAAATTGGTGCTGGAATCTTTGGAGTACCTAAAGGTGTATTTGTAGACGAGCAAGGCGATATATATGTAGCGGATTATGAAAAGGAAAAGGTCTTTCGCTTTTCAAGTAAAGGAGACCTAAAACAAGAATACGGAAAGCCCGACTCTCCTTTATTTGGAAGTAAATCGCCATATAAACCACAAAAAGTAGCTGTTGACCGAAGAGGCAATATTTATGTCATCGGGGAAGGTTCGACGAATGGAATGATGCAGCTAAGCCATGAGGGAGAATTCCTAGGCTACTATGGAGTTAATCGTACTGAGGTTTCCTTATCTGCTGTCATTCGAAACTTGATCGCTTCTGAGAAACAAAAAGCCTCTTTATTTATGAAAACACCACCTGCTCCAGACAATTTAGCGATTGATAAAGAAGGTTTGATCTATTCCGTCACACAAGGAACAAGAACGGAAGTCATCAAAAAATTGAATGTGGCTGGACAGAATATGTTGCATCCATACATTTTAGATGATGCCAATTTAGTGGACATCACGGTCGATGCAAACGGGAATATGTTTGTTATTGATGCTTATGGGAATATTTTTGAATTCGATAGCTATGGTAATTTTTTATTCATCTTTGGTGGAAAAGATGATGGAACTAATAGGCTAGGTTTATTTAAACAACCTAGTGGGATAGCAGTTGACCGATTCGGAAGACTTTATGTATCAGATAAAGAGACTGGTATGATACAAGTTTTTGAGTCTACTGCCTTTTCAAATCTAGTGCACGAAGGGATTGCTTTATACAAGGACGGTCTTTATGTTCAAAGTCAGAAATACTGGGAATCTGTTCTTTCGTTAAATTCTTCTTTCGGACTTGCTCATACAGCGATGGGAAAAGCGTATTACAAGCAACAGAAATATGATGAAGCACTGGCCGAATATAAGCTTGCTGAAGATGTAGTTGGATATTCTGACTCATTCTGGGAAGTTCGTCATGCTTGGATGCAAAAGCATCTTGAAAAAATACTTGTCATTGGGTTTATGCTTATTGCTTTATATTACATTGCCAAATTCTTAGATAAAAAGAAAAATATTTTTGGTGGTTTCCGTCGTCTTTGGGGCAATGTTAAAAAGAGAAAACTTATATCACAGATACTCTTTTTATTCCGTTTCTTTAGGCATCCGATAGATAGTTTTTATGATTTACAGAGGATGGGTAAAGCATCCGTATCATCAGCAACAGTTTTATATGTATTTTTATTTATCGCATATTTAATTCAACGATTTCAAACAGGTTTCATTTTCTCTTCATATCGAAGCGATGAAACAAATGTATTATACGAATTTGCGATCATCTTCGTTCCGCTTCTCGCTTTTATCATCGTTAACTATTTAGTGAGTACAATTAATGATGGAGAAGGAAGATTTAAAGATATTTATATCGGAACGATATATTCACTCGCACCATATTTAGTATTTATTCTTCCTCTTACATTGTTGTCCAATGTTCTAAGCGGAAATGAATACTTCGTATATTTGTTCTCAATAAGGATTATTTACGCTTGGTGCTTAGTAATATTATTTATCATGATTAAAGAGATTCATAACTATTCCATTTCGGAAACGATCAGAAATATATTGGTTACGTTGTTCGGAATGGCGATTTTACTACTAGTCATATTCATTATTTTCGTCTTAATGGATCAAGTGTATGACTTTGTTTATTCCATCGTAAAGGAGGCCTTGCTGCGTGTTTAAAAAATGGATGTTTGCAGTTGCTGTCATGATATTACCCGTATTAATCATTGCAAATCACTCATTTGGCGCTAAATCAGACGAGACGGTTGAAACGTTGGATTTAAGCGATCATACGATTAGATATTCTTCTGCTCAGTTTACTCAACCGGAGTCGGAGAGCCAGCAAGAAATCAAGCAGGATTCTTCTTTCGAGGGATATACAAAGGCAGCTGAAAGCAATGATTTAATTCTGTTTGTAAATGAAAAGTCACTAGCGATTAAGTTGCAAAATAAGAAAACCGGATATGTCTGGGGATCTGGTTTGGATCACCCAGAAAACTACAGATTGAATAAAACATGGGAACAAATTGTTCAATCCGCGGTTACCGTTGACTATACTGATCGCCAAGGAAAACTAAGAACCGAAAGTATATTAACAAATGATTCTACTCCTAATGTAAAACTTTCGGATAATGGTTTCAGTGCGGACGTATTTTTATTTCAATCTAAGCTTAAATTCACGTTTGATGTGCAGCTAAAAGGAAATGAATTAGAGATTTCAATTCCTCAGGAAAAACTGAAAGAAGATAAACGCAATAAGCTTGTGTCGATCCAAATCTATCCTTTTTTAGGAGCAGTAAATGAAAACGACGTTCAGGGCTATATGTTTATTCCTGATGGAAGCGGAGCGCTCATTCGTTTTGAAAAAAGTGCGAAGTCAGCGGGAACACCTTTTGTAGGATCTATATTTGGAATAGATGAAGGTATTAAACATAAAACGAAGTCAAGCGAAGAGGTCGTCCCAGTCCAACAAATTAAAATGCCTGTTTTCGGTGCAGTACATGGGGTTAAACAAAATGGATTTATCGCCATTGTTGAAGAGGGCTACTCTTTTGGAGATATCACCGCCTATCCTGCTGGCGCTTCAACTGATTTTAATCGTGTATCGTCGAAGTTCAATTACCGATATGAGTATTATCAGCCAACAAGTAAAAGCATGAATGGTATGAATGTGTACCAAAAAGAACTGAATAAAATGGACGTAAAGTTAAAGTACATCTTTTTAAGTAATGAAGATGCTGATTACGTCGGAATGGCTAAATCGTATCAAAACTATTTAATCGATAAAAAGCTTTTAACAAAGCAAGAAGACCAAGCGAATGTCCGTTTAGAATTTTTCGGCGGTGAAATGAAAAAAGGTCTACTTTGGAATAAAGTTATACCGATGACAACAATTGACCGTATTCCTTATTTCACAAGTGAATTAAGGAAAAATGGCGTTGAAGATATGTTTGTTGTGTATAAAGGTTGGTCAGATGGAGGATTGACAGGATCACTTCCTGGTAAATTCCCAATGGAAAGTAAACTAGGGAGTAAAAAGGATACAAAAGCGGTTGTTGATACTTTGAAAAAAGACAATATCTTAATGTATTTTTACACTGACTACACGAAGGCCTATGAAGGAGCTTCAGGATTTTCCGGAAGTAAAGATGTTGCTAAAAAGATTAGTTCTGAAACAATTTCCCATAAGGAAAATGATCTCACTTCCTATTATTTATCGCCTAAAAAGTCACTCGAGATCGCGAAAAAAGATCGTAAAAACTACGATGCCTACGGAATGGAAAACCTTGCTGTCGACTCCAGTGGTTTTACGTTATTTTCTGATTTTAGTAAATCCGGAAAGCAAACTAGGTTGGAAACGATGGAAACATATAAAGATATCTTTTCTTATTTAAATGAAAGTGTTGGAAAAACAGCGCTTTATGAGCCGAGTGTATACGCGTGGGCAGACACAGATAAATATTTGGATATCCCGATGAATTCATCGAATTATATGTTCGAAACAGATACTGTGCCATTTATGCAAATCGTATTGAAAGGGTATATCCCGTATTACGCGCCGTTTACAAATTTTAATTCAAATCAGGAAGATCAGTTACTACGTATGATTGAGTACGGAGCATACCCATCCTTCTTATTGACGGAAGAGCCTTCACACCTACTGGCAAAAACACCTTCTAAAAATGTGTATACGTCAGAGTTTAAGGTTTGGAAGGACGATATTATAAAACAATATAAACAAATACAGGAAACACTTGGACAAGTAGAATCAGCAACCATTGAAAGCAGAAAGGTTCCGGAAAGTGGCATTGTTGAAGTAACGTATTCAAATGGAAAGACGCTAATCGTCAATTATACGAATTCAACATACAAGCAAGACGGAGTTGAAGTTAGCGCAAAAGGTTTTTCTGTGATTGACAAGGGGGGAGAGCAGTGAAACTAAGGGGACTAAAAGCTAAACATAGTATGACTGGATGGTTATTTGTTTCACCCTGGATCATTGGTTTTTCAATTTTCACTGCTATTCCTTTGTTTTATTCTTTGTATTTAAGTTTTCAAAAGGTAAAAATTACGACTAGCGGAGTTCAAACTACGTATGTGAAGTTTGAAAACTATAAATATGCGTTTGGCGTCGATGCCATTTTTGTTGATAAACTAACAAGCTATTTAAAGGAACTTATCATTTCAGTTCCAATCATTATCGTATTCTCTTTGATCATTGCTTTGCTGTTAAACCAGAAAGTGAAGTTCCGTGGAATGTTCCGGACAATTTTCTTTCTTCCGGTTATCATTTCAAGTGGTCCAGTTATAAAGGAACTTATCGATCAAGGCGTCACAACAATTCCAACCATTGAAAAATACGCGATTTATGAAGCATTAAATGCGAATCCAGAAGGCTTTGTTAATGGAATACTTTTGTATTTGATTAAAAACTTAATTGTTATTCTTTGGTTTTCAGGTGTGCAGATTTTGATATTCCTTGCAGCTTTGCAAAAAATGGATAGTCAGACTTATGAAGCTGCATCTATCGACGGTGCATCACCATGGGAATGTTTTTGGAAGCTAACTTTACCTAGTTTAGCACCTATGATTCTCGTAAATATCATTTATACAATCGTGACGTATTCAATATTTTCACTGAACCCTGTCATCGAACATATACAGAAAAACATGTTTAGAGTAGACACTGGTTTCGGTTATGCGTCAGCATTATCATGGATCTATTTCGTCATTATTACTATTGCACTTGCACTCACCGTTGGCGCTATGACGTTGAAAAGGAAAAAAAGTTATGCTTAGTAAAAGATTGAGAAGTTCGGCTCTGTGAACTACCTCTAAAAAGGAAGGGTTCAATGTGCAAAAAATAGAAAATCATTATTTAAAAGCTAAAAAGTGGCTCTTAGGTATGCGCGGAAATGATGGCTTCCTATTAAAGGTTCTCATATATGGTTTGTTGATTGGAATCGGATTTGTTTACTTATTCCCGCTTTTACACATGGGGATATATAGTATTAAAAGTTTGGATGATATTTTAAATCCGCTTGTGAATTGGATTCCGACTCAATTTTACCTAGGGAATTATGTGAAAGCGAATCAAGTATTGAACTTTTTCCCTGTATTACTCGAGACTTTATATGTAACTGTCCTGCCTTCCGTCGCACAAACAGCTGTGGCAGCGGTTGTCGGATATGGGCTAGCACGCTTTAATTTTCGAGGGAAAAATATTTTATTCGTACTCGTATTGGCGACATTTCTTATACCGCCTCAAGTTACGCTCATTCCAAGATATATATTTTTTAAAGAGCTAGATATATTAGGCAGCTTGAATGCATTCATGCTTCCTGCTTTATCTGGCCAAGGAATTAATAGCGCCATTTTCATTCTAATCTTTTATCAGTTTTTTAGAATGTTGCCAAAATCATTAGAAGAAGCGGCGCAAATTGATGGAGCGGGTCACCTGAGAATCTTTTTTACAATTGCGATTCCTATGGCTGTTCCTGCAATTATCATTTCATTCCTATTTTCTTTCGTATGGTATTGGAATGAAACGTATTTAGCATCGATTTATTTTGGAAAAGAATTGACGACACTACCATTACAGCTTCAGAAATTCGTAGCATCTTATCAAAAAATGTTCCCGGCTGGCATGGAGGGAAGTGTCAACCAAATTAACGAAGGAATTAGGATGGCGGGTACTCTACTGTCTATCTTGCCGTTATTAATTGTTTATTTTATTACACAAAAATGGTTTGTCGAAGGTGTAGACCGAACAGGAATAACCGGAGAATAATAGTTTGAAGGGAAGAACATCATGGAAAAGCCTAATATTTTGGACTTAGAAGCAAAAGGATGCTTTGATTTCTTTTGGAACGAAGCAAATTCGGATAAAAATTCTGATGGTTACGGATTAATTCTTGACCAGTCTGGAAATAAGCAAGTAGCAAGTATAGCAGCAGTTGGATTCGGTTTGACTGCTATTGTTATCGGAATTGAAAGAGGATGGATTACTCGTGAAGAAGGATACGAGCGTACAAAAGGAACGCTTGAAACTTTTCTTAACCATGTGGAACACGAAGAAGGCTTCTTTTATCACTTTTTGAATATGAAGACGGCGAAAAAGAATGAGACATTCCACGATTGTGCTTCCATCATTGATACAACATTATTTTTAAACGGAGCTATCACGTCTGCTGAGTATTTTGAAGGTGAAATAAAAGAACTATTTGAAAATATTTACGAGCGTATAGACTGGACAATTTATTATGATGAAAGTGTAAACCAGTATTATATGGGTTATGACCCTGAAAGAGGAGGCTTCCATCACTGGGAAACGTATGCTGAGCAAATGACTCAGTATGTGCTTGGTGTTGCTTCGCCTACACATCCTGTTCCAGTAAAAATCTACGACGGATTTGAAAGAAAAACTGCAAAATACGGTCCATACGAATATATAAACGCGCCAGGTGGAGCATTGTTCGTACACCAATTTTCACATGCGTTCATTGATTTTAAAAAGGTTTTGGATAAGGATGGAACGGACTGGTACGAGAATTCAGTGCAAGCTTCATTAGCAAGTCGTCACTATAGCATTGAAAATCCGAACGGTCGGAAAACGTATCACGAAAATGCGTGGGGCTTAACTGCATGTGCGTCTCCAAATGGATATATTGTACCGGGAACTCCGCCATTTTATCCGAACGTGAATCCAAACAATGAAGGAACGGTTCCTCCATGTGGAGCGGCGGGTTCGATTGTTTTTACTCCTGAAGAATCGATTGCAGCTTTAGATTATTACTATGAAAACCATCCACAATTATGGGGACCATATGGTTTCTGGGATGCCTACAATTTGGATGTAGAGCCAGCGTGGTATGCAGAGCATGTCATCGGGATTGATAAAGGAATTACGCTTCTAATGATTGAAAACTACAGATCTGGACTCGTGTGGGATTTATATATGAAAAACAAATATGTTCAGCGCGGAATTGAAATGCTTGGTTGGAAAAAAAGAGAAGCCTGAGGTGCTTTATGATTGAAATTAAAAATAAACAGATTTTAATAGATGGAAAACCTCAATTAATTATGTGTGGGGAAATTCATTATTTTCGACTCGACAGAGAGGATTGGCAGGACCGAATTGATAAGTTAAAGCTATCTGGATGTAACGCCGTCGCTACTTATGTGCCATGGGTCGCTCATGAATTTGAGGAAGGAAAGATTGATTTAACTGGAGAAACCCGTCCGGATTTAGACTTAAAAGCATTTATTGAGCTCTGTGAGGAGAATGGACTTTATTTCTTCGTTCGCCCAGGTCCTTTTATTATGGCGGAAATGAAAAATGAAGGACTCCCTTACTGGGTATACGAAAAGCATCCGGAGATCATTCCGACCGGATGGGACAAACAGCCAGCTACAACAAAAACGATCGATTATTTGCATCCAGGGTATTTAAGTGACGTGAAGAATTGGTATCGTGCTGTTATGGAGATTGTTGCACCTAAACTTTATCCAAATGGAAATATTATTGCATTTCAGCTTGATAATGAAATAGGTATGCTATCTTGGGTCAGCAATACTCCAGATTTAACAGATTTTGTGTTAGATGATTTTGCAGCATGGTTAACAAGTACCTATGGTCGGGAAGCTTTGGCTAGTCGCTATCCATTTAATGTTGAAGAAAAGGGAATTCGTAACGAGGCGATTCGTTCTCCTAAAGAATCGTATTCTTTGGAGTTAATGAAAGACTTAGGCTATTTTATGAGAAATCGTTTTGCAAGATATATTGCTGTACTTCGTGAATATGCAGAAGAATTTGGAGCGAAGGATGTTCCATTCGTAGTTAATATTCACGGAACAGGCGGTGGACGGGGCTTTACATTCCCGATTGGAATTAGTCAGCTATACGAAACGTATACTCAAGGGCCAGGTTATCTATCTGGATCTGATATATATTTTGGTGATTTGACCGTAGAAACATTCCAAGATTTGTACTTGATTAATGGATTTATGGATTCTGTTCATCTTCCAGATCAGCCGCTAACGTCTGTTGAATTTAACTGTGGTGACGGGAATTTCGGTAATAACTTAAGTGGACGCTACGATCCTTCAGCAGCTGATTTTAAAACAAGAATGTGCGTTGCTCAAGGAAATCGATTGATCAATTACTACTTATTCGCTGGCGGTCGTAACTATCGTTTTGACACATCAAGAGGAGATGGAAATGACCGTATTGCCTTCACAGGAGAGCATCACGGCTTCGCTGCACCTGTAGGGCCAGAAGGAAAATTGAATTATACATTTCCGCGTATGGCGAGATCCATTAAGACAATGATGGCTGTTTCAGATAAGCTAGCAGCGATGGACGAGGAACGTGATAATATTTCTTTTGGATTTATTCCGGATTACTATATGACGGAATACCGCTATCCGGCTAGTGAAAAGATGAGGGCCGTATTATCGAACATTGAAGCTAATCGTGCATATAGCTCTTGGGAAAGCATGGGACGAGCGCTATTATTATCTGGCTACAGATTCGGTGCAATCGATATTCAAAATAAGCCATTATCGATTGATGATACGGAAGTACTAGCTTTACCATCTGCGAAATATATGGCAGCAAATATTCAAAATAAATTAGTCGCCTTTTTAGAGGCAGGCGGAAGGCTTCTTTTGTACGGAGAACTACCACAATTTGATATGGAGGGCAATCCTTGTACAATTTTAGGAGATGCACTTCGTATTAAAGCGGTCAGTGAAAAACGGGATAGCTCTGAATATTATTTGTCATTGAATGCTATGAACTGGGCGGCTCCTCGTCCAGAAACAAGAACTCATTTTGCGCAAGTATTAGTGTCAGATTCCGCGACACCAATTTTGAGCGTGTACGACACAAATGAAGTATGTGCGTATGATGCTGTTGTAGGAAATGGACGAGCAGTTGTAATAGCTGCAGCTTATCCTTGTGATCTAGCTTTTTATAAAAAAGTGTTTGCACAATTGGGGGCAGTAGCTAGGCTTACTCATGATTATGAGGATCATGGCATTTTCAGCACTTCAACGGCGAATGCTGATGAAGAACGCTTTATCCATCTTTTGAATCTCGATGGGTTTGATAAATCGTTAAGAGTTTA
Organism: Lederbergia wuyishanensis; assembly: GCF_022900255.1. Classification (GTDB taxonomy): domain Bacteria; phylum Bacillota; class Bacilli; order Bacillales; family Bacillaceae_C; genus Lederbergia; species Lederbergia wuyishanensis. The sequence goes on along the minus strand of NZ_JALIRM010000013.1, from coordinate 21,023 downwards.
TCAGGATGAAGAAGCTTTGTTTGGAGGAAGAAAGTTACTCCTCCAAAGTAAAGAAGGAGTTATGCTGGCTATAAATGTGAAGCTTAATGGTATAGGTGAGATTGTCTATTCAACTGCAGAAATCATGCATGTAGGTGAAGACGCGATTGAATTCTATTTAACGCAAGCGGAAGATGTAATAGCGCTTCGAACGGAGAGAGTCGTCTTGGCGAGCGATGATTATGACGTAGTGATTACTGATGGAGTGACATTCATTCATTCTAAAAAGCATGCGAAAGTGGATTCGCAGTTAGTTATAGGATTTGAATAAAGTGGATGATAAAATCCTAGGGGAAATTGAGTTTTCTCCTAGGATTTTTATATAGGTTGGGATTGCTAACTATTTTTAAACACATTGGAGCCCTTGGTCAGTGCAAATATTGTAAGTAAGGTCATCAATGCTGTATATTGCTTCCCTTCCCAGCTATGAAAAGAATTACTTAGGTCACCAATCCACTTATTGGTGACCTAAGTAGTATAAAAATCTGCTTAAAAGGTTATCAATCGGGCTATTGGTGCCCTGAGTACTTTGAAAATTTAATGTGAAGGTCACCAATCCATTTATTAGAAACTAAACCTATGCATCACACGTCTAAAATAAAGCAGGGGAATTTCCATTTCTATTGAATAAGTAGTAGAGAACCTAGAGGGGTGATATCCATGTTGAAAATAAGAAACATAAAAGAATCCGAGATTGAATTTTTAAAAGACATGATGTACGAGTCCATCCACATTCCCGAAAATAAGCCACCTAAAGAAGAATTGCTAAATCTTCCTCATCTAAAAAAATACAATGAAAATTGGGGAAGGGCTGGAGATAGGGCTTTGTTGGCTGAAGACAGTGATGGCAATCCTTTGGGAGCCGCCTGGTACCGATTATTCAATGAACAAAATAAGGGCTATGGCTATGTCGATAGTTTTACACCGGAATTAGGAATTGCAGTTTCTCCCGAAGCAAGAGGGATGGGGATAGGCTCGTTACTAATGAAGGCGTTGATCGAACGAGCGAAGGATGATGGCTTTAAGGGATTGTCTCTAAGCGTAGACCCACATAACGAGCAGGCAGTTCACGTATACAAAAAACTCGGATTTGAGGAATGCGGGTTATCGGGAACATCTGTGACAATGGTATATGATTTTGCCGAATAGTTTCTGAATTTATCAAATCTGGAGAGAAGACAACTTCCTCAAAAATCCATTAGGATTTAAAGAGGGATGAACAATTGTAAGGAGGTAGGGAAATGGGAGATACAAATGAAGCTGCATTCGTAATGTTCTCAACCGCTCATTTTGCGTCAATTATTGTATTATTTCTTTCCCTTTTACTACTTTTAATATTTAGAAAGCTACTACAATCGAGGAAATTACACTGGATTGAGCGAATATTTGCACTGACATTATTGTTGATGGAAATCCTATACCACCTTTGGTTAATTAGAATAGGAAGATGGAGTTTAATAGACTCGCTTCCATTAGAGCTGTGTAGCGTTAGTTTAATCATGGCTATTCTTCTTCTTTGTACTGGAAATAAGCATATTTATGATTTTGTTTTTTACGCTGGGATAGGGGGAGCCATTCAGGCAATTGCAACCCCAGATTTGGATTTGAGTTTCCCTCACTTTAGATACTTTCACTTTTTTTACACCCACATCGGTATTGTTATAACAGCACTTTATTTTACATGGGTGAAAGGATACGCACCCACCTTTAAAGGAATTATAAAGACTCTTGTTATTTTGAATATATTACTTCCCCTCATATTCACAGTTAATTACTTCTTCAATGGGAATTATATGTTTTTAAAAGAGAAGCCCGTAAATGGAAGTTTGCTAGATTTTTTGGGTCCTTATCCTTGGTATATATTATCGCTTGAAGCAGTGGCTTTGGTAATATTCATCATTCTTTGGTTATTATTCAGGAATAATGGATTAGGGGAGCGCAAAAGGATGGGGAGAAATATATAAAAAGGAGATATCCCCTATATTTTTAGAGGTATCTCTTATAAAAGCTGAAATGATTACTTAGCTGGAAAATGGAAAGTTATGTTTTGATTCTTGCAAGGAGTAGCAGGGATTGTATCTAATGTAAAGAACAAATTAAAAAAGCCAATTAAGACTTCCTACAGCAAATAGAAGTGAACCATTAGAAGTAAAAAAGTAATGCATACTTTTATCTTCATTCCATCCAACGCTCCTATCTGAGTAATGTTATTCCTGCAATTAAACATTACCCAATGGATATTAATTTTTAATTGAAAAATTGTAATATATACGTAAATTTTCTGAAAAAAAGGATTTTTAATAATAAGTGAAGAAATACATAACAATATCTTTTTTGAGGAGTGGATAAGGTGACAACGACTCAAGTAGAAATTTTGGAAAAGGAAGAAATCAAGTTGGTTGGTTTTTCTGTAATGGAAAGTCTTAATGATATTCTAGCTAATAGGACAGTGGGGATATTACGGGAGGATTTAGATAAAAGAAAGAATGAGGTTGAAAATCGAGAAGGCGACGGGATATATTTAATTCAGCTTTACTCCGCTGGTGGATGGACACCAGATACACCATTTGAAAACATTGTTGCCGTAAAGGTTTCTTCATTTGCAGAAATTCCTAGTGATATGATAACTCATGTAGTGCCTGCTGGACAGTATGCTAAGTTTGTCCATATTGGTTTAGAATCGGAAATTAGTCATACGTACGATCGTATCAATGATTATGGACCAAGACCATTCGACGTAGAATATTGGGAAGATATCCACTCACTTGAAACGGAAGAAAGTGAGATTGATATATACATACCTGTAAAGTAAGTTAGTTATTTGCACTACTTCTTTAATGAAGTAGTGTTTTTTTATTTATTGTGTAACCTTTTTAATTCTCATTCGTGTTATTGGTGAAGGGAGGAGCAAATGAAGGAATCATTAGAATCGATTTATAATTTTTACTTTCAGGATATTTATCGTTTCCTCCTTTCATTATGTCGAGACCATCATACAGCTGAGGACCTGGTTCAGGAAACATTTTTACGAGCGTATTTGCATGTAGAAGATTATGAAAATACCAGCATTAAGTCATGGTTATTTACAGTAGCTTATCATGCTTTTATTGATTACCAGAGGAAACAAAAGCGAATTGAACTTAAACAAGATGGCTTTTTCTCAAGGCTTTTTGACCGGAAAAAGACTCCTGAGGAAGCGGTCGTTATCCAAGAAGATATACAGGAAATTATTAACCTGCTTGAATATTTGCCAGAAAAGCAAAAACACGCCATTCTACTGCATGATTTTCATGAACTAAGTTATGCAGAGGCAGCGAAGATCATGAACGTGTCATTAGCAAATTTTAAAGTTGTATTATTTCGTGGCAGGCAAGCGATGAGAAGGAAAAAAGGTGAGTGAAAAGATGAGCGAGGAATTTAAAAATAAGTTAGATGCTTATGAGAAAGGTGAATTGCACGGGGATGAGTTAGCTGATTTTGAAAAGGAATTAGAGAAACTAGAATTGTATCAAGAGCATCTTGATGGAAAAAAGTCACAGGCAGTGACCACGATTAATGAAAATAAACAATTAAAGATTCTCAAAAGAAGCAAGTGGAAGGCGCGTTTTCAAACGGCTTTAACTGCGTTAGGCATCTTTATTCTTATCTTGATAATTTCATCTATTTTAACTGCAGTTTATTATTCATGGGGCACACCGGATCGTGGTGATGTTTTTGCTAAAGTGATTGACTATACACTAGCGGTTACAGAACCGGATGGGGAGTTTGGTGGAACAAGCTCGAATGCAAAGCCATTTTTTAGTATGGAGATGGAAAGAGACCTTAAGAAAAAAGTAGGCAGTAATGTAATGAAAGTGGGAGAGTTAAAGGTAAATTTCCTGTTTTCTTTAATGGGTTTTCCAGAAAGAAATTACATGGGGAATGTTTCACAAAACCAACCAATATTTACGTATCCTGGGTTTGATCGCGGTTGGTCGGATTGGGAGAGACTTGAGAAACTTCCTGAAGGTACTGTTGTGTCGGCTTACATTTCTTTTAACAATTTGGAAAGTACAGATGAGGTATACCAACTATTAGGTGAAAAGGACTTTGATATTTCGTGGTTTGCAGTAGACACCGGAGATAGGGGGGAAGAAGCTAGTCTAGATGGTGGTGCTATCCTTGACCCAATTGGTTTCCCAAGCACCCCTATATGGCATGAGGATGATATGAAACTTGATTCTCGAGAGGAAACGAAAGGATTTTTATTTGGAAAAGTCGTTTCGGAGGGTTATTCCTCCCCAAGTTACCAAGAAGGCGACAGCGACATGCTTCACAAACAGTTTTTAAAAACACTTCGTTTTCTAGAAAAACATGAAAAAATGGCAAATAAGCTATATCAAGGTAGAAACTTAGATCTCGAAAATAAACTTCAATACCTTGAAAAGAACGGGATTAAACATTATGGAGTTGTCATCACAGGTCCTACGAAAGAGATATTTAAGCTGAAAAATGAGAAGGCGATTAGTACAATTGAAGTGGATGAGGTTGGATTTTGGAATTGGTAAGAATAGAAGAGGGCAGTATGTCTGCCCTTAGTATATATTCAATCTATATTGTATAAGCAGGCTAATCGATCCTAAGTATTCTTCATTACCAATTCTACTAATTTCTTTAAATCCCAACTTTTTAAGCATGTTTCTTGAACGAACATTCGCCTCGTGTGTTTCTGCGTAAAAAGTTGAGATTCCTAAAACCTTTGATGCATAATCAATCATACATAAAGCAGAATTAAATCCAATACCCTTACCCCATAAAGTGCTTTCACCAATCGCAATGCCTAATTCGGCGGTACTATCTTTAATACGAGCTAAGTCAGCGTATCCAATAATTTTATTATTGAATTCTATACCCATTCGAATGAAATCATCAGCCTTATTATTTACACAATTGAGCCACCATTCATAAATCTCTTCAGGATTTCTATTGTTTTCCCATCCATTAGCTGAGCAAAAAGTTCTGTCCTTGCTCCAATTCAAGACAATATGATAATCATCTACGATTAAAGGTCTTATACTAATCGAATGTGAAACATTAATTTTGCTATCCATTTCGATTCTCCCTAAGTATGGGTAAGAACAAATCCTTATTAGCTAACCATACTAAAAATATCAACAACCCATTCAGGTTTTTCTTCTATGTTGACCTTTTCGCATAAACTTTTATGGACTACTAAAAATTCTGGAATGATCATTTTTATTACAGACATTATTTCGTTCGGTTCCCTATTACTATGCCATTCTTCCAGTAGTGCGATTTGCCAATCTAGTAATTTACTTCTGTCACCTTCTAATTTTGCCCAATCTCCAAAGGCGTTAGGTTGAATTCCAGCATCCATATACCAGGCAGCTACGATGGATAGTCTTAAGCTATCAAGGCAATAAAGGGCGTAATATATTTCTTTTCTCATAACCCTTCGATAGGCCTCGTGTGCGTATGCGAAAAATTTATTTCTCCAAATTTCTACCTCTTGAACATTCGGTTTATAAGATAGTTTCATTGATTCTTCTAGAATATCTTTCATTAGATTATCGGAATCATGGACAATTTTAATATTTTGGAGCCATACTGACGGCTGCAGATCTTGAATTTTGTAATAAAAACTGTCAACTTTAATAAAAGAATGATAGTGAGCAATACTGTGTGAAGCCCAAGGGAAATCTTCAAAAAATAATACTTTACCCCAATTGGTTGCTCTATGCTTTTTATTCTGCCTATACTCTTCAAATACATCATCTTTGACAACAATGCGTAGATCAATATCGGAATATAGGTCGGTATTTTTATTACCTATCGAACCTCCATAATATACTGCTAATACATTAGCATCATTTTTTAAGTCTTTTTGTATTGCATCTAATAATTCCTCACGATGTTTCGGAATAGCTAAGTCTCTTTCTTTATGATTAGTTTCTAATCCCACACATTTCGTACCAGCTCCTTCTCTTTTCCAAATTATAGCAATTTAATCTCGTTTGGTATATCTATAAAATAATATTTTTACCAATAGGAGGAATATATGCTTTTTCCTAGAATTACGGAATAAATGGTAACCATAATTATTGGAAAAATAAGGAGGTTAATAATGATAGATTTCGATAATTTAGAAGGATATCGCGATGCTGTTGCTTATGATCAATTAAACAATCTCGATGGACTAGAAGAAAAGTTTTTCTCTGACCTTGCTCACCAATCCGGTGGTCCAATATTAGATATTGCTTGTGGTACAGGAAGGCTAACAATACCACTGGCTAAACAAGGATACGATTTGACTGGTGTTGATATAACTATCGAAATGCTAGAAGTTGCAAAAAGGAAATCTTCAGCTCAAGATGTTTCGGTAAATTGGATTCATGCTGATATAAGAAATTTTGAAATAAAGAAGAAGTACAAGATGATTTATACGACGGGGAACTCTTTTCAACATTTTTTGGATAGAGAATCGCAAGAGGAAATGCTTCGGACAGTACATAAACATCTTGATCAAGAAGGATTATTTACATTTGAAACAAGGAATCCAGTTCTGTCACTTTTATCAGCTGATGAAGATATAGAAAAGGATGCTGGTTCATATGTAGACAAAGATGGGAATCAAGTTAGCAGCACATACCGACGTTCGTATGATCATAAAAAACAAATAGAACTCTATTTGTTTACCAATCGGATATGGAAGGATCCAACTAATATGATCGAAACAAAAGAACATTTCGCCATTCGCTACTTTTTCCCTCAAGAGCTTGAAAGCTTACTTTACTATAATGGATTTATATTAGAAAAGATGTATGGAAACTTTGATTTAAGTCCATTCCAAGCGGAGAGCCCACTCATGGTGTGTATTTGCCGAAAACGATAAGAATGAGACATGAATTACTAATAAAATCAATAAAGTCGGAGAGATCAGAAAAAAACAGGCTTTCCTTTATCGAAAACAAAAGAACAGACTAACATCCTTTTTAATACAATAAAACATACAAAAACAGGTCGTTTTATTGTACTTTTCACTTAGGAGAAGGAGTGTTAAAAGTGGGAGCTATTACTGGAAAAGACTTCATTGACCGATTAAATCAACGAAAAACAGAAATTTGGTTTAACGGTCAAAAAGTTGATGGGAACATTTCTGAACATCCAGCCTTTAAAGGGGTCATTCATACAAAGGCTTCTCTTTACGACTTGCAGCATGATCCTAAGTTTAAAGAAGAGATGACGTTCTCGCTGCTAGGAAAAAAAAAACGTATTGGGCTTTCTTATTTACAACCCAAAACGAAAGAGGACATAAAAAAAAGAAGAAGAATGATTGAACATTGGGCAAGGCATACGCATGGAATGATGGGGAGAAGTCCTGACTATATGAACTCAGTACTTATGAGTTTTGCCTCCTCTGCTGCTATGTTAAATGAAAGAGAAAACTGTTTTCCTGAAAATATCCAAACACTATATGAAAGAGCAATGGATGAAGACCTTTCGTTTACACATTCATTTATTACTCCCCAAGTAAACCGCTCGCAAATGAATTTGGGATTTTCAAATGAACCAATTTCCGCAAAAGTTGTTGGGAAAAATGAAAAAGGGCTCATTATTAAAGGAGCTCGGCTTCTCGCGACCCAAGGTGGTTTGACTGATGAAATTTTGGTGTTTACGGCTCCTAAGTTATTTTTTGATCCCAAGGAGGCATTCGCCTTTTCCATACCTTCGGACACAGAAGGTTTAAAATTTATTTGTAGAGAGTCTTTTGTTGGTAGTGAATCTACTTTCAATCATCCGCTCAGCTCTAAGTATGAAGAAATGGATTCGATTGTTGTGTTTGACAATGTATTAGTACCGTGGGAACGAGTTTTTTATTATGAGAATGTTGACGTTGCTGTCGACTTCCTGATTAAAAGTTCATTTAATTCTTACGCATATCATCAAGCAATTATTAGGCAAGTGGTAAAAACAGAATTTATTCTAGGTGTAGCAGAACTACTAATTAAAACAATCAATGTGAATGAATACCAGCATATACAGGAAAAGCTTTCTGAAATAATCATAGGACTTGAAACGATGAAAGCCCTATTAGATAAATCAGAAAATGATCCGGAAATTGATGAGTGGGGGTATATGCGTCCAAATATAATCCCCTTGAGAGTAGCTGGTACGATATTCCCTAAAATTTATCCTCGTTTTTGTGAAATCATTCAATTAATTGGTGCAAGCGGAATGGTATCTCTGCCTACAGAAAAAGATTTTGAATCTCCAATAGGAACAGACTTGGATAAATACCTACAAGCAACAAATAGGACCGCTGAGGAACGAGTTAAGCTATTCCGATTGGCATGGGACCTTACAATGAGTCCATTTGGAACGAGACAAATCCAATATGAACGATACTTTTTTGGTGATCCCATTCGATTATCTAGTCAATTGTATAAAAGCTATCCGAAACAGAATAGTGTGGATATCGTTAGTCAATTTTTAGGACTAAAAAATCAATAAAATTTATAGTGGAGGCAAATCGCCTCTTTTTTTATTTGTACTAGACTAATGGGAGCTTTCAGGTTTTAAGTGAATAAAATGGGCTCTTTGAATTTTTGAATTGAATGAAGAATAAAAATGAAAAATCTCCATCGACAATTTTTGGAGTATCTTTATTATTTCGTGAATTAAGAAGTGCAATCAATTTAAAGTAAAGCAAAACGGTGGCCTCCTATTTATTATGTTAGGCTGCTTTTAATTCGATACTTCCCCAAATACACTAATTAAAAGAGATTTCGTAAGATGAATAGCAGTTTTTTCCTACATAAAATAATCTTATATTTAAATATAAGTAAAAAGGTATGTATTATAGGAAATGAATTTGCTATAATGATAAACACGTTAACAGCAAATGGAAAGTGAGGTTCCACTATGTTACAAGTCGTAAATAATATTGCAGAATTAATTGGTGGCACACCACTAGTAAAATTAAATAAGCTGCCAGAAGCCGAAGGGGCTGAGGTATTTGTAAAGCTGGAATATTTTAATCCAAGTCGGAGCGTGAAAGACCGTGCGGCTTATAATATGATTTTAGAGGCAGAAAGAGAAGGTTTATTAAAAGAAGGATCAACCATTATAGAGCCTACATCAGGAAATACGGGAATTGGACTTGCTATGAATGCTGCAGCAAGAGGATATAGAGCAATTATTGTCATGCCTGATTCTTCAACAGCTGAGCGAATAAATATTTTAAAAGCATATGGCGCAGAGGTCGTCCTTACACCTAGTGATGAAAAAATGCCTGGAGCAATAAAAAAAGCGAGAGAGATTGCGGAGACAATTACTAATAGTTTTATCCCAATGCAGTTTGAAAATAATGCAAATCCTGATATTCACAGAAAAACAACTGCACTTGAAATCATTGAGGCATTTAAAGATTACGATAAAAAGTTGAGTGCTTTTATAGGGACATCCGGGACAGGTGGGACAATTACAGGAACGGGAGAGACATTGAAAGACTACGATTCTTCCATTACTGTACACGTTGTTGAACCTGCAGGATCACCCGTTTTGTCAGGTGGAGTACCCGGTAAACATAAACTTGTTGGCACTAGTCCAGGCTTCATTCCGCCAATTTTAAACACTTCTGTATATGATGAAATTTTTCAAATAAAAGATGAAGAAGCATATGAAACGGTTAGGAAACTAGCGAGGATGGAAGGAATCTTGTTAGGACCATCAGGAGGAGCTTCCGTATATGCAGCTTTAAAGGTGGCAAAAAGATTAGCCCCTGATGAAGTAGTTGTCTGTATTGCTCCTGATACAGGGGAGCGATATTTAACGAGTGATCTATTTAGTTAAGCAGGATTAAATCCTGTTTCTTTTTAATCACTAAAGCTGATAAAAACAATGGGAATAATGAAGTATTGTAAATGGGGTGAGAAAATGTATTTAACTATTGATGGAATAGACAAAAGTTTTGTGAATGAAAAAAGTAATAGATTACAAGTATTAGATAATATTAGCTTAAATATTGAAAAAGGAAGCTTTGTGTCAATTGTAGGGCCGTCGGGCTGTGGAAAATCAACATTACTTTATTTAATCGCGGGTCTTGAAAAGGCAGATAAAGGTGAAATTAATATATCAGGAAAGAAGGTTCAGCAACCTGGACCAGATCGAGTTGTTGTGTTTCAAGAAGCTGGACTATTTCCATGGCTAACAGTTTTAGAGAATGTAACGTACGGCCTATTGTTAAAAAAGATGGACAAAAATGAGGCGGAAAAAAAGGCGAAAGATATTTTAAAGATGGTCCATCTAAGCCGATATATTGACGCTTACCCACATCAACTTTCGGGTGGGATGAAACAAAGGGTAGCGATTGCAAGGGCCTTAGTCATGGAACCAGACATTTTACTAATGGATGAACCTTTTTCGGCACTTGATGAGCAAACGAGAATGGTACTGCACAAAGAGCTTTTAGATATTTGGAAAAAAACAAAAGTTACCATTTTTTTTGTAACACATAACATCCGCGAAGCTGTTCTTTTGTCAGAAAAAATTGTTGTATTTGCAACTCGTCCAGGACGAATTAAAGAAATTATTACCGTTCCATCGTCAAAGGAAGGAATCATGCCTGATAGCATAACCCTTCATACAGAACAAAGAATTTTATCTTTATTAGAAAATGAAATTGAAAAAGTGTTAAAGGAGGAAATGGGAGATGAATACAGCTTTGAGACGAATCATCTTCATCGCGATAATAGCGGTGATATGGGAAGTCACATCTAGATTTTCTGGTCTTCCAGATTTCATGTTTCCAAGATTAACACAAGTGTTTGAAACTTTATTCAATGGCTTAATCAATGGTCAAATCGCTACAGCTATTGGAAAAAGTTTTAGCAGGCTCCTAATTGGTTTTGCTATTGCCATTATTTTAGGACTTTTCATGGGATATCTTATCTGGCGATATAAATTTGTGGAAGATACACTTGGTTTTGTCGTTACAGCCCTTCAATCAATTCCTAGTATTGTTTGGTTTCCGTTAGCAATTATATGGTTTGGATTAAATGATTTTGCCATTTTGTTTATTGTGACAATTGGAGCTACATGGACGATGACGGTTAGTGCCACTAGTGGATTTAAAAATGTTCCTACTTTATATCAGCGTGTAGCGAAAACATTCGGATCAAAAGGGTTTCATTTTGTGAGGACGGTCATTTTACCAGCATCGATACCGCAGCTACTTTCTGGATTAAGAATTGCTTGGGCATTTTCATGGCGGGCTCTTATGGCTGGGGAATTATTGGGAGCAGGTGGTGGACTCGGCCAACTGTTAGAAACAGGAAGATCATTAGGTCAGATGGATCTAGTTATTTCCGTCATGATTATTATTGCAGTCATTGGAACAATTATGGACAATGTTGTTTTTATGCGCTTAGAACGTAGTGTACAAACAAAATGGGGTATAAATTGAACTTAATGAAAGGCTCTTTTCTCAAAAAATATAATATTGGGAAATGGATTTGTATCTAAAAATGAATTATTCATCTGAGAAACGAGCTAGTAATAGTAATGCTAAAATTCTTAATTAGTGTAAAAGCCAGCTTTTGTTTTATAAAAACAGCCTTAGGAAAAGGGGAAGAAAAGAAGATGAAAAAGAGATTATTCACTGTATTTATTGCTATATTGTTGGTAGGATTGTTGAATGCTTGCTCCAAAGCAGAGTCAGGAACAGTAAAGATTGGATATTTTCCAAACTTAACTCATATAGCTACAATTGTGGCCCTTGAAAAAGGATACTTTAAAGAAGAATTTGGCGATAAGGTAAAAATTGAAACGAAAACCTTCAATAATGGTGGTTTATTTATGGAAGGTATGGCGACAAAAGCCATTGACGTAGGAACAGTGGGACCTGGACCATTACTAAATTTTTATGTTAAAAATCCAAAGTTTCACCTCATTTCAGGTGCAGTAAATGGTGGAGCTGTTCTTGTAGCAAATGAAAATAGTGGAATAAATGAGCTTAAAGATCTTGATGGCAAAAGAGTTGCTATACCTGTTATTGGAAGTACACAAGACGTGATGCTTAGAAAGGCACTACAAGATGTAAATTTAAAAGTGAAAGAAAACGGCGGTACAGTTGAACTATATGCAGCTGCCCCTGCGGACACAGCAACTTTATTCGTACAAAAATCAGTTGATGCAGCGGCAACACAAGAGCCATGGGGATATGTCCTTGAAACGCAAGCAAAAGGAAAACTTCTTCTAGATTGGGATAAATTTGCATGGGGAAAGGAATCAACCAATACTGTTGTTGCAGCGAGTGAAGATTTTTTAAAAAATAAAGAATTCGTTACAGCCTACTTAAAAGCTCATAAAAGAGCGGTGGATTTCATCCAAGAACATCCAGAAGAAGCGCAGGATCTTGTTGTTAAGCATATTAAAGATTTGACTGGCAAAGAAATTAATAAAGATGAAACGACAGCAGCCTTTAATAGATTACAAGTAACAACGGATGTTAATGAACAAGTTATTCAGGAAATGGCTGATATTAGCAAAGACGCTGGCTATGTACCGAGCAATGATATAAAAGGTTTAATTGATCTTTCATATTTAAAGGATATATCGAAATAAATATTGCATTAGGGGGACGTTTCTAGAGAACTAGAGGCGTCTTTTTCATCTTGAGAAAATTTCACTCAACAACATTATTTCACAGGTTCCAAAAAGGATTTTCTAACAATATATGGAATTGTATTCATAATAAATTTTAATTGCCAGAGGTGTGTGTTATGAGTGAACAAATAGTCGAAACTAGACTAGATGGAAAAATGAAAGCTATACCTGATCTGCAATACGATGGCAGTAGTATTGATGTTCTATATGATTATCATGAAGAGGCTATAAAATGGTACGAAAATCATTTAGGCTGGAAGGTTGAGCAAAAAGAGGATTGGAAAGTTGATCCAAGAGTGGTGCAAGGAAAAATGACTCATATGGGGTATGGAGCATGGTTAGTTTCGTATATTGCAAATGAAAGGCTGCCTTTTCACTTTGCGGAGCGTGGAACCGTTGATTCGAATGTCCGTTTGTGCTTTAAAGCTCGCGATTTAGATAAAGCACATAGTGGTTTTTCCACAAATGGTATCCGAGTCTCAGACATATATGATGGTCCTGGTGGCCATCGCTACTTTGATGCATGGGTTACGTTAGAGGGGATTAAATTTACATTCCAGAATGAATTAGAGAATTCCCTAGTAGCATTTCCTCATTGTGATAATTTTAGGGATACTTGCGTTTTTATTGGTGTAAGTAATTTAGAAAAATCGGTTGAGTGGTATAAGCACTTTGTTGGAATGGAAGTAGAGTCTGAATATATTGAAGATGGCTATGTGATAATGTCATTAGGTGTCAATCATCATCCGGACGGAAAATCAAAATGGATTCTCGTGACGCTGCCGGAAAATGCTTATGTAGGTAAAGTGGATGGTGCCGTTCGTCCAATGTGCTTTATTCATAACCGGGATGAATTTTTTGAATACCATCGTTTTCTTAAAGCTAACGGAGTAGAAGTTGGTGAAATTGGAGGTTTTACAGGACGCGGGATGTCAATGTTCCACTTCTATGATTTAGATGGCAATCGTTTTAATGTAAGTTGTTTTGTGTAAAATTTGCCACGTATTTCTCCTATAAATCTATAATTTTGGAGAAGCTGCGTGGCTCGTTTTTTTATTTGTAAAAAAACCCTATGATATAATGATAAACAGTTGAGTTCATACGGATTAAGGGGGTTTTTAGCATCAATGTCATTCCAAAAAGTTGAAGAATTTCTTAATGACCAAAATAAGTCTATACAATCACTCTATAAACCAATTCTCTTTAACCATTGGATGTCGGCGACAACAGGTGATAAAGAGTGGAGCGACAAACATGAACAGTCCTTGAAGAAATACTTTGCCCACTTCGCCGATCAAGAGGCATATCAAAAAGTTGTAGCATTAAAAAAAGAGAAGTCCCTTACTCCGCTTCAGGCACGCCAACTGGGCGATTTATACAATAAAATGGTGAAAAATCAACTAGATCAAAGCGAACTAGGTAAAACGTTAGAACTTGAAAAAAATATATCATATGTTTTTAATACATATCGACCTACACTTACTGGAAAACAAGTAACGAATAATGATCTCTTACATATTCTTAAAAATAGTAATGATAATGAGGAAAGAAAAGAAGCGTGGCTAGCTAGTAAACAAGTGGGAAAGAAGATAGAACAAGATCTTTTGAAATTAATACATAAACGAAATAACGATGCACAAGCATTGGGATATAATAACTTTTATGAAATGAGTTTAGCTACTCAAGAATTGGATATGAATACGGTTTTTAGTGTTTTTAAACAATTGAAGGACATATCAGATGAACCTTTCCGCTTAATGAAAGAGGAAATAGACGCAGAACGTGCTGAAGTTTTTGGTGTTAAAAAAGAGGAACTGCGCCCTTGGCATTATGTAGATCCGTTTTTTCAGGAAGCTCAACCTGTCAGTGGTGTAGATGTTGATCAATTTTATAGAGGTAAAGACCTAGAGAAAATTATATCAAATACCTTCAAATCAATGGGGTTAGATATTGATGATATTCTTCTGAGAAGTGATTTGTATCCTCGTGAAAATAAAAATCCATTTGGTTTTTGTACGAATATTGATCGCATAGATGATATAAGGGTTCTCGTAAATCTTGACGAAAGTGTGTATTGGGCAACCGCCTTATTACATGAGTTTGGACATGCCGCATATTTCAAATATATTGATGATACATTGCCATTTTTATTAAGGTTTCACTCACACTCATTAACTACAGAAGCGGTAGCCTTGTTTTATGGAAGACTAACGAAAAATGTTGAATGGCAAAAACGTTTCCTAGAAGTAAATGAAGAAGAGCTAATGGAAAAATTGCCTGCAATTGAGAAAATGCTACAACGACAAATGTTAGTTTCTGCTAGATGGATGATGACATTTTCTTTTTTTGAAAGGCAATTATATGAAAATCCAAATCAAGACTTAAATCGATTATGGTGGGATTTAGTAAAGGATATCCAATATGTTAATCCCCCTGAAGATACAAGCTATCCTGATTGGGCTTCGAAAATGCATTTTTCATTAGCACCTGCCACTTACCAAGACTATTTACTAGGTGAATTAATGGCGTCTCAGCTGCAACATTATATTGAAACGAATATTTCTTCAGACTTATTTAGGCCAGAAGTCGGAACGTTTTTAAAAGATGATTTCTTCAAATATGGAGCTTCATTACAGTGGAATGAAAAAATAAAAAAGGCGACCGGGGACTACTTAAATCCTGTATATTTCATTAAGCAGTTTTTAAATTAAGCTATTCTTAATAATAGAAGGGGAGTAAGGAATGGAACACCAACTGTTTTCGCACAAGCAATTAGCTGCATCATGTTTCAACAAAGTATGGGACTATCTAGATAAAGAAGTTCTGTCCCCTGAAGAAAAAGAAGAAATGATTCACCTTTGCCACAGTTCATTTTGGCATTGGACTCAAGTTGAAGATCATACGAGGCAAAACATTTCCATCGGCTATTGGCAGCTTTCACGTGTATATGCTGTAGTTGGTCAAGGTGAGAGTGCTTTGTTCTATGCGAAACGCTGTATAACGGTAGGAACAAGCGCTAATCTCAATCCATTTTATATTGGGTATGGATATGAAGCAGCGGCAAGGGCTTTTTCCACCTTGAAGCAATTTGAACAGTGTAAGGAAATGATGAAACAAGCTCATGATTATGTTGAAAAAATTGTGGATAACGAAAATAAGCAGTTATTACTAAATGATTTAAATAGCATTCCCTATTCAGTTTGAGAAAAAAGAACTAGGATAAAGAATTCTCCTCATGTCTAACTCATATAATGTATTGACTAATTATATGAGGAGGTTTTATATGGGGATCAAGTTGATTAAAATAGCAGTTGTTTATTTTTTGATCGGAATTTCTTTTGGACTCTATATGTCTCTCACCCATGTTTTTAAACTAGCTACGGTACATGTGCATATTAATTTACTTGGCTGGATGTCCCTTTCGATTGCTGGTATTTTTTATATTTTATTTCCGAAGCTTGCAGAGACATCTGCTGCCAAAGTCCATTTCTGGTTACACAATATCGGTCTACCAGTTATGATGATTAGCATTGCACTGGCGATATTGGATGTGAGTCCTATCTTTTTCCTCATTGCCACGATAGGTGGAGTTGTAACGGTAATTGGTATCTTTTGTTTCGGTTATAATGTGTTGAAAAATTTAAGTTCTTAAAAAACTGAGCATCCTTTTAAAAAGGATGCTTTTTTCATTGTTTAAGATAAACAATTTACAAAATTTCAAGAAAACATTAAGGGTGTTGTTAACAAACATATATGTTGAAAGACTATCTATATACACTTAAGCAAGTTAGATGACTATTGCCTGAAACAAATACTAATATGCTATTTTTTAAAAAATATACTTGCCTTTGACGTTACGTCACGGGTTAGGGTTATGATAAGGCTATATTAGATAGATAGGAGGGGGAGCGGGATAGTGAAGGATGAAAAATTATATTATCGTATCGGTCAATTTGCTAAAATGGCAGGTGTTACCAAACGAACGTTGCGTTATTATGATCGCATAGGTTTACTAGAGCCTAGGAAAGTTTCCGAATCAGGTCATCGTTTGTATGCAGATGGTGATCTTGTAAGGCTGGAACAAATCATGACTTTAAAATTTATCGGTTTTTCCCTTGCTCAGATTAGGAGTATTGTAGATATGAGCGATATGAATTTAGCGGTGGTTCTCTCTATGCAGCGGGAATGGATGGAGGATAATATTAAACGCATGCAGTTAGCCCTTCAAGCCATTAAGGAAGCCGAAAGGATAATCGAATACGGGCAGGAAGAAACTGCCGAGCAATTAAAACGAATTATTGAGGTGGTTGAGATGGCAACGAACAGAGATTGGTCAAGTGAATTCCTTTTGGCTGCTATTAACTATAATGAGGAAAAGGCGAAGACCATATTGGCTGCAAATCATGAAATTCCAACGTTGAGTATTTACGTAGCAGCTGCTTTGGGTGAAGCTAAAATTGTTCAGGAGATGCTAGAGAAGGATGCCTCTCTAGCGGTGAAACCAGGAGGACCGGAGAATTGGGAACCGTTGCTTTATTTATGTTTTTCTTGTTTTCTTAAGAAACGGGAGTACGAGGAACGATTTGTGCAGACTGCTAAGTTGTTAATTGAGTACGGAGCGGATGTCAACTCTTCTTATACACAAAAAGATGATCCACACGAACGTCAGCTTAGTTGTTTATATGGGGTTGCGGGAATTGCAGGGAATGCTGCTGTAGCCGAAATTTTACTTGCAGAAGGGGCTAATCCGAATGATGGGGAGTCTTTGTACCATGCTGCGGAACTGCCTGAATATGAATGTTTGGAAGTACTGTATCGGTATGGGGCGGACTTGAATGCAACACCGGCATTATTCCGAAAATTGGACTTTGATGATTATTTCGGAGTGAAATGGTTTTTAGAACATGGAGCTGATCCGAATCTGACATTAGGAGATCAAGGTACTACACTTCACTGGGCGGTATATCGCGATCGTTCAGTTGCGACTATAGAACTTTTGCTAAAACACGGAGCACAGGTAAATTTGAAAACACCTGATGGCAAGACGGCGTATACGTTGGCCACGCGATTTGGACGTACGGATATAATTGATATACTTTGTAGGCATGGGGCAGTGACCGATGTTGAAAATGTCGATCGCCTTTTCGGAGCGTATGCTGTAGTTGACGAACCTACTGTTCATGGCATGATAAAGAATGAACCGACACTAATTTCATCTTTATCTTATAACGATCAACTAATGCTACTAGAATTTGCCGAGTTGAATAAAGCTGAAACGGTAAGTCTGATGCTCAATACCGGTTTTGATCATACGGTACAAAAAGGGGTGGGTACAGCACTACATATTGCAGCATGGTTTGGACATATCGAAACAGTACAGGTTCTGATTAATCATGGAGCATCATTGACTTTGCAAAATGTTTATGGAGGAACACCATTGGGCAGTGCAATCCATGGGTCTATCCATTGCAATCCCTCTAGAGAAGGATCTCACGCCGCTGTTGTAGAGGCTTTAATTCTAGCAGGAGCCGAGGTGCCAGCTAAGGCTGTGGGTAACAAAGAAGTATTTGAAATATTACAGAAGTACGGTGCTGAATAATAACAAAAAGTGTAAAAAAATGAGATAAAACATCATTGCCTGTTTTTTGCTAGATACAGCAGCAGTAAAAGAAACCTTATTTTTTCGGAGTAATAATTTTATACAATATTTTAGTGGTAAGAAGAATAAGCATTCTCTATTTGATTGAATAAGAGGATGCTTGTTTCATTTTTATATAAAGGATTTAAAAAGATTAAGGAGAATTAATCTATACAGAAATAATTAGATTGGGGTAAATAAAGTTGCAAACAAACATATATTTTGTTAGACACGCTCATTCCACTTACACACCTGATGAGTTAAGAAGGCCGTTGTCGGAACGTGGTTTAAGGGATGCCCAATCAGTCACAGATGTACTTAAAAGTGAAAGTATTGATTATGTTATATCTAGCCCTTATAAACGTGCAATTCAAACAGTGGAAGGGATTGCGAAATTGATTGATAAGGAGATTATCATAGAAGAGGATTTCAAGGAAAGAAAACTGGCAGAAGGGTCTGTGGCAGATTTCAGAGAAGCGATTAAGAAAGTATGGGCAGATCCGGATTTTTCTTGGAAAGGTGGAGAATCAAATAATTATGCACAAAAAAGGGGAGTAGAAATTACCCTTGAGGTACTCAAAAATTACGAAGGAAGGAATATCGTTATCGGAACTCATGGAAATATTATGGTTCTCATTATGAATTACTTTGATACAATATTTGATTTTACCTTTTGGCAAAAACTTGATATGCCTGACATTTATAAATTAACTTTTTCTGGACGGGAGCTTATAGGTGTCAATCGAATTTGGGGAGCTGATAATAATGGTTAAACCAGATCCAAAAACAGCAGCTGCACAATTTGTTGCAGAGCATTTCCCGGATTGTCAAGGTGCGGTTTTGGCAGGGAGTGTTGTAAGGGGGGAAGCAACGGAAACCTCGGATCTAGATATTGTTATTTTTGATGAAAGTTTACAGTCCTCTTTCAGGGAATCATTAACAGCGTTTGGATGGCCAATCGAAATCTTTGTCCACAATCTTTTCTCTTATAGATATTTTTTCGAAATGGATTGTAAGGATGCTATTCCTTCGATGCCGAGAATGGTTTCCGAAGGGATTGTTCTAAAGGATAGTGGGATTATTCAATCAATAAAAGAGGAAGCAAATGCATTATTAAGTAAAGGTCCAGAGAGGTGGTCCGCAGAAACGATAATCGAAAAACGTTACTTTATTACGGATGTCTTGGATGATTTTATTGGGAGCACTATTCGGGCAGAACAAATTTTTATTGCAAATACACTTTCAAATAAAATCCAAGAATTTGTTTTGCGAACTAATGGGCATTGGATGGGAACATCAAAGTGGGTTGTTCGTGCGTTAAAGATGTATGATGAAAAGTTTGCCGAGGAGTTTGTAAATGCTTTTGATGAATTTTATAAATCTGGTAAGAAAGATAAAATCATTACGATCGTTGATAAAGTATTAGAGCCGTATGGGGGAAGATTCTTTGACGGTTTTTTGCTTGGGAATAAAATATTCAACAGATAGTTGAATCCATCAATTCAACCAACAGTTGATAGGATGATGGGGGAGAGCATGCTACGATAATATTGACAGTGCGCGCTGTACTTATACACAAATGGAGGAGTTAATATGCTCGATACGAGAAAAATTGGTGCATATATTTCCAAGCTTCGAAAAGATCAAGATATGACGCAAATGGAATTGGCGGAACAACTCAATGTCAGCCATCAAGCTGTTTCTAAATGGGAGCGGGGTGAGTCTCTACCTGATATCGGAACACTTCCTGTTCTGGCGCAATTATTTGGCCAAACAGTTGATGATATAATGAACGGTGGAGCTGCAATTGAAAATCGAAAATATCAACATATCGGTAAAATCGTTGAAAAGATGTCTGAGGATAAGACTGAAGAGGTTGCGGAGCTAATCAATACAGGTGAAGTAGATGTAGAAGAACTCGTTGACGTTGCTCCAATTGTAAAAACAAGCAAACTGAAAAAAGTTACCGAGAATTTAGATGCAGACCGTTTCAATACAGATATCATAGTAAGACTTGCTCCTTTCCTAGACTCGGAAACGTTGGACGAACTTGTTGAACATGCAATTAAAGGCGAAGTTCAATGGGATATCGTTATAAAAATAGCACCATTTCTTGGCCAAGGCGCATTGAATCAATTAGTTGACAAATCAATTGATGGAACGATTGATGTACAAGAGATAGTGAGACTTGCACCATTTCTCGGAAGGGATCAATTGGATAAGTTAGTTCACCATGCAGAAGAAGGGAGTTTTAGTTGGAATATCGTCCAGTCACTCGCTCCTTTTATTAGTAAAGAAACATTAGGCCGCCTCGTTAATCAGGTAGTGGATGGTAAGTTAGAGGCTAGTCGGATTGTAAGTCTTGCTCCTTTTTTAGGTAAGGAGCATATCGATAAATTGATTAATGAGGTTGAAATGGAAAATCTGAACCCAGATATTCTGGCCAGTCTTGCTCCGTTTATTGATCAAGGAACGCTAAGGAATTTGGTGACTAGCTTGATAGCGAGGAGTTAGGAAGATATATAATAAATGATACTAATAATAAAAAGGTGTCCAGATTAATTTGATGTGCACCCCAAAAGTTAGAGTCAAAATCTAACTTTTGGGGTGTTTTTTATGGTTAAATATGCGGATAACTTTAAGGCGATGGTAGTGAATGAATACCTCAAAGGGACGCTTG
>NZ_JALIRM010000012.1 GCF_022900255.1 Lederbergia wuyishanensis | reverse complement strand
TCCCATCCATTCGCTCGACTTGCATGTATTAGGCACGCCGCCAGCGTTCGTCCTGAGCCAGGATCAAACTCTCATTGAAGTTTGTAGCTCATTTGCTGGCAATGGTTTAAAACCATTGTGTTTAAAAATAATTTAACGTTCGTTTCGTTCAGTTTTCAAAGATCAAACTCGCTTGCTTTCTGACAGCGACTTTTTAATACTATCATTTCGCGAAGCGAAAGTCAATCATTTTTTTATCGCTTTTTTCTAGCGTTTTTTCCTTCTCGCTAGCAGCGACGTTTACTACTATAACAAGATTTTTCAAACTCGTCAATAGAATTTTTAATAAAAATTTAAAAACTATTTTTCGATTCGATAGCAACGTTGAAATAACCCCGGTCCTTTAGTTTCAATCTCTACAACCTGAATAAAGTCTTTTTCAATTAAGTATTCTAATAAAAGACTAAAATCTACTCCATAATTAACTATTTCAGGGTGATTCGATATTTCATCCATGCTCCATTGATCCTTTGTTTCCATAACTTCAATTAAATGAGCAGCTCCTACTGCAGTTCTTGAAAATATTAAAAATTCACTAGCAAGGAATAAAAGTTCCAATCTTTTCTCTATAGACTCTTCACTTTTAATCAATTCCTCGTACAATTTGAAAATTTCCGGCTCTATCTGCTTTACTTGATTCCAAACTGTAAGTTCCGGATGAAAGCCGTTCTCAATAATTGATAGTCTGCCAAGATGATGCAGCGAATGTACAATATGGTTGAAAGCATCTAAATATTGACCCGTTTCAAAAAAGGCTTTTCCGTCCATATACCTTCTAATTAACTTAGCAAATTCCAATCCAATTTTAATTTTCCTTCCATAGAAAGGAAAGTCTCGTAGTTCATTTCTTAAGTTTTCCAAATAATCATTTCTATCAAATAAAATTCTTCCTTCATATATCCACTCAACAATTTTGCGGTTGGAACCAAGCAGCAGCCATTCTTCAAGTTGATGCTTTTTCACAATATGTAGTGCGGCTTTTTTATCCTCATATTGATAATGCTTAATATAAATTGGTTGTGTTTGCTCTTTTACTATCATTAATAAAATTACATCAAATGTATCAGTTAAAGTAGTCGCTTTACGTTTTTTTTCGATTTTTAAAATACCTAATGTATTATCATGACTTGCTCTTTCTTGATAGATTGGCCGTAAGATGTCTTCCATGTTAAACTCCTCCAATATATTTTCCTTATTTCATTTCGACAGTTCTTTCTTGAATTCCTGCAAGTTCAATTTATCGCCTTAATATTGTAAGATGTTTTCTGATGATTGTGGTATAGTTTTTTCAGGAGGGCTTAACATGGCTAGAAAATATTCAAATAAAATTAATAAAATACGTACTTTTGCGTTGTCACTCGTTTTTATCGGTTTTGTGATTATGTACTTAGGGATTTTCTTTAAAACAAACGTCGTGGTTATGACTATATTTATGCTTCTAGGATTATTGGCTATTGTAGCAAGCACCCTAGTTTATTTTTGGATAGGGATGCTATCAACCAAAGCGTTGCAGGTCATATGTCCAAATTGTGGTAAACCTACAAAGATTTTAGGACGTGTCGATATGTGCATGTATTGTCGTGAACCACTTACTGTCGATCCTAACTTAGAAGGAAAAGAATTTGATGAAAAATATAATAGGAAAAGAAATACTAATGATTAATTTAATTTAACTAATCTAAACATACAATTAAACTTTTTGGTGGGACGCAATGAATATATTAAATAGCAGATTGTACAGTATACTTGAAGTTTTATCTTTTTTCTTCTTATTAAATATTATATGGGTTTTGATGTGCTTACCTATCATTACTATTTTTCCCGCTACTGCAGCAATGTTTGGGGTAATTAGACAATGGGTGATGAAAAAAGATACAGCTATATTCATACCTTTTTTCCGGTTCTTTAAAGAAAATTTCAAACAAAGTTTTATTGTAGGTATCATTTTCTTTATCTTCGCTAGCATCTTTTATATTGATTTCATGCTGGTGAATACATTTAATCCAAAATTGCATACTTTATTATTTGCTTCTTTGTTTTTATTAGGATTAATTGTTACTTTTACATTAGTGTATGTTTTTCCGATGATGGTTCACTATCGATTAACCTTATGGCAAGTCATAAAAAACTCGTTTTTCTTTTCTATACGATATGCTCTTTCAACAATTCTCTGTGTAATTTTATTAGTGGCAATGGTTTCATTATTGTTTCTAATTCCAGTTACATTTTTGGTTATTTTCAGTATTACCGCTTATCTAATTTTTACTATTTGCTACAGTAGATTTCGTAAAGAAGAAGTATTAGTAACAGGGCAAAATGAAGAAAATATCGAATAATTGACACAACAAAAAAAGCAAGCAACCGAAATTAGTTGCTTGCTTTTACATTTTTTAGTGTGTTCCTTTATCACATTCAGGGCATATACCATATATTTCCATGCGATGATGTCCTACCTTAAAACCAGTGACACTAGAAGCAAGGTGTTCAACTTCATCCAATCCAGGATAATGGAAATCGACAATCTTACCGCAATTTTCACAAATAATATGATAATGATCTGAAGTAACAAAATCGAAACGACTAGAAGCATCTCCATATGTGAGTTCTTTTACTAGTCCGGCTTCTCGAAATACGCGTAAGTTATTATAAACAGTGGCAACGCTCATATTTGGAAATTTACCTTCAAGTGATTTATATATTTCATCTGCAGTTGGATGAGACATGGATTGAATCAAATATTCCAAAATTGCATGACGTTGAGGTGTAATCCGGACTCCCGTCTCTTTCAATGTATGGATAGCTTCTTTTAATTGAATTTCTGACACCGCCATGCACCTCTTTTCTAAAGTAAAATTGATTATCTATTTATAATTCTTATAATTAGTGTACTAACAAATTGGTTTATTTGTCAATGATTTCACATCATTCATGCAGCTTTAATTCTTCAGCACCTAGTTTATGGTTTACATATCGTGCGGCCACAAATAGGAAGTCTGAGAGTCGATTTAAATAAGAAAGTACTAATGGATTAACCTCTTCAATAGAGACGGTTATTCTTTCAGCTCTTCGGACAACAGTTCTCGCCAAATGGAGAGTTGCCCCGGCAGGATGTCCTCCTGGCAAGATAAAGTTACTTAATGGTGGTAACGCTCCATCCAATTGATCAATTACCATTTCCAGTTCTTTTAAGTCTTCCTCACTTAGCTTCCATTTGACTTCTTTCCCGGTAGGTGTAGACAATTCTGCTCCTACATGGAATAAAGCCGTTTGTACTTTATGAAAAAATGAACGCACTTCTTTAATATCAGTATTATTGGTATTTTCTACATGACTTAATGCAAGTCCAATCATTGAATTTGCTTCGTCACATGTACCATAAGCTTCGACTCTAACATCATTTTTGGAAACTCTGTCTCCATAAACTAATGATGTCGTTCCTTTATCTCCAGTTTTAGTATAAATTTTCAAATTTGGCCCTCCAATAAATAATTATTACATATATATTATCATTAACTGCTTATATATTCTCATTTATGAAATCGCTATTAAGAAAAAAAAATAGGGCTGTATATCACAGCCCACAATGTATTTTCCTATTGAGGAGGTATGCCCTAATATACATTATGCAGACTGTCATTTTTAGAATGGACAACAGCCAAGATATGTAATAAATAGGCCAATTTTTTTATGAATATTCTTCCCTTAAAAACTGAAGTGCTTCTTCAACATGCCCCTTTACCCTTACTTTCCTCCATTCTTTTACAATTATCCCTTCTTTATTAATGATAAAGGTTGATCGCTCAATCCCCATATATTCTTTTCCAAACATTGATTTTAATTTCCACACTCCATACTTTTCTGCCACTTCATGATTTTCGTCTACTAGCAATAGAAAAGGTAGCTTGTACTTTTCAACGAATTTTTCATGTTTTGTCAAAGGGTCGGGGCTTACTCCCAAAATGACGGCATCCAAATCTGAAAAATCCTTATGAAAATCACGAAAATCACATGCTTGGGTCGTGCATCCAGGTGTCATATCTTTTGGATAAAAATAAAGGATCACATGTTTTTTACCTTGAAAGTCACTAAGTTTTACTTGTTCGCCATTTCTAGCAGGCAGACTAAATTCTGGTGCTTTAACTTTTGTTTTATCCGTCATGATTTACGCCTCCCTTACATACTTATTATATCTAGCTTATCAAATAGGAGCATTTATTTCCGCTTCCGAGGTTCATATTCAAGAAAGGAGCGTACCACAAAAGCAGCGGGAATCGTATATCCAAGAAGAGCTTCCAACATGACAAGTAAACGACCCACTCCTATAGGAACAACGTCGCCATATCCAACTGAAAAAAGTGTAATCGCACTTAAATATACGGAAGTTGCAAGTCTTTCGCTCCAGCCTTTATCTTGTACAGCTGTTGTATCAATAATAATGGTCATTCCTCTAAGTTCAAGTAATAAAAACAAGAGACCAAATCCAATCATAATAATGGCATACGTACAAGCAAGGAATACAAAGTTTTCAAAGGACACTTGTTTAAATTTGAATCTATCGGGAATAAACAATATTCTTAATGCCATGAGAAGGCAAAGAATAACTGCAAAAAAGAGGATATACCAAATGTGACATCACCTCTTAAGTTTCTTGTCCATTTAGTTTACGTTATGTAAATTCTACATAGACCATGCTTTTAAGCGCACAGTCAATAATTGCGAAGAATTCATTGAAGGACTACAATGAATAGAAGCTGATATTAATAAGGAGAGTCGTTTTATATGAATTTTACACATTCAGAAGAAATACATAAGGAAGCATTGAAACATATTGTTGGGGGTGTAAATAGTCCTTCTAGATCATATAAAGCGGTTGGCGGTGGCTCTCCAGTAACGATGGAAAGAGCGAAGGGTGCCTATTTGTACGACGTGGATGGAAACCGATATATTGACTATTTGGCAGCATATGGCCCTATTATTACAGGACATGCTCATCCACATATTACTGAAGCTATTAAGAAAGCAGCGGAAACAGGAGTGTTATACGGAACTCCTACCCCACATGAAGTAAAATTCGCAAAAATGATTAAGGAAGCTATTCCTTCACTAGATAAAGTCAGATTCGTTAATTCCGGAACGGAAGCAGTTATGACAACGATACGTGTGGCAAGAGCATATACCGGCAGAGATAAAATCCTTAAATTCGCTGGGTGTTACCATGGGCACTCGGACTTAGTTTTAGTTGCAGCTGGATCAGGTCCTTCCCAATTAGGTATGCCCGATTCTGCAGGAGTACCCGTGAGCATTGCACAAGAAGTCATTACAGTTCCATATAATGATATCGAATCCTTTATTGAGGCGATGGATAAATGGGGTAATGAAATTGCAGCTGTACTAACTGAACCGATTGTTGGGAATTTTGGAATTGTCGAACCGCTTCCGGGATATCTGGAAAAAGTTAAAGAAATTACTCATGAAAAAGGGGCACTTCTTATTTTCGATGAAGTTATAACTGCGTTTCGGTTTATGTATGGAGGGGCTCAAAATTTACTTGGTGTTACACCTGATTTAACAGCACTAGGTAAAATTATTGGCGGCGGACTTCCAATAGGGGCATATGGAGGGCGTAATGACATCATGGAAAAAGTTGCTCCACTTGGTCCTGCATATCAAGCAGGAACGATGGCTGGAAATCCCGCTTCTATGCTATCTGGTATTGCTTGCCTTGAAGTACTGCAGGAGCCTGGTATATATGAACGCCTTGACAAACTAGGGGCAATGCTTGAAGAAGGAATATTAAAAGCTGCTGAAAAATATAACGCACCTATAACAACCAATCGTTTAAAAGGAGCATTAACTGTTTATTTTACAGAGGAAAAAGTTATAAACTATGAACAAGCTGAGGCGACAGACGGGGAATTATTTGCAACATTTTTCAAAAAGATGCTGCATCAAGGGATCAACCTTGCCCCATCTAAATACGAAGCTTGGTTTATTACAACAGCACATTCCGAAGAAGATATTTTACAAACAATACGAGCAGTTGAAAATGCATTTAAATAGAAAAGCTGAAAGCGCCTATTAATAGATATTTGCAAATGTTGACTTAAGATAACAAAAAGTTTACTAGTGGAAAGGCGCTATAGCTATATAAAAGATTTTAGGAAAGGACTTAAAACCCATGAAGCTTGGTGCCCGCATGCTAAAAACGGGAATAGCCATTATTTTAGCACTTTATGTTGCAGAGCTTCTCCAAATACCTTCACCTGTTTTCGCTGGGATTGCGGCGGTATTTGCTATTCAGCCAACGATTTATCGCTCCTACTTAACGTTACTTGAACAAGTTCAAGGTAATATTATAGGGGCAATCATTGCCATTATTTTCGTATTATCCTTTGGAAATCACTTTTTAATTATAGGCTTTGCCGCAATCATTACTATAGGTATCATGGTAAAGGTGAAATTGGAGAATGCAATTAGGCTTGCACTTGTAACAATTATAGCAGTCATGTCGGCTCCTGCCGAAGACTTTCTTCAATTTTCTGTCGTTCGATCGGCAACCATTTTACTTGGAATATTAGCTTCGTTTGCAGTCAACTTTATCTTTCTGCCACCAAAATACGAAACAAAGCTTTTCCAAGGTATTTCCGATGTATCAGAAGATATTATTAAATGGATAAGGCTGACATCTAGATTTGCATCGGAAGATAGATTGTTGAAAAAAGAACTTGGTACAATTAAAGAGCGAATTGGCAGCACGAATCAGTTATACAGTATGTATAAAGAGGAACGGAGATATTTAAAAAAATCCGAGTATTCTAATGCCAGAAAGTTAGTCATTTATAGACAGATGATTCAAGTTAATCAAAAAAGTTTTGAAATCTTAAAACTACAACACCGACATAAAAACATCTTGTACGAACTTCCTATTGCATTACAAAATGATACACGTGAAAGACTTGATTACTTGTTAAGTTACCATGAACAACTGCTTCAAAAATTTATTGGGCGAGTACCTCAAGATTTTGAATTATTTAATGAGAACATTTTTAACAGAGAACAGTTAATGAACGCTTTTCTACAAGAAATCAAAAATAGCGAAACGGAAGATGAATTTCAACCTTTTCATTTAATGCACATTCTTTCCGATATCATTGAATATGAAGAACAACTTGAACATTTAGATAAAGTCATTCGTACTTATCAAAAATTCCATCTTAAAAAGCTCTGAGTACTTTTGTGAACTCAGAGCTTTTCTATTATTCTTTAATTATCTAGTTGTTGTACTTGGAATAACTGATGGTATTTTCCCTGCTTCTTCATTAATTCTTCATGTGTTCCTACTTCTTTAATTTCACCATGTTCAACTAATACAATTCTATCGGCATGTGTAATGGTCGATAATCTATGTGCAATAATAAACGTAGTTCGATCTTTAGCGAGCTTTTCGAGTGCCTCTTGAATAAGGTGTTCACTTTCGAGATCGAGTGCTGAAGTTGCTTCATCCAATATAAGAATTGGCGGGTTTTTCAAAAATACTCGAGCAATCGCAACACGTTGCTTTTGTCCCCCAGAAAGTTTTACTCCACGCTCCCCGACTTTCGTATCGTAGCCAAATGGCAAATCCATAATAAAATCATGAGCATTTGCCGCGTCAGCTGCTAAGCGAACCTCTTCATCAGAACTATTAGGCTTTCCTAGTAAAATATTGGATTTAACAGAATCACTAAATAAAATATTATCTTGAAGAACCATACCGATTTTATCTCGAAGGCTCCTTACTTTAAACTTCCGAATATCAACGCCATCTAACAATACCCTACCTTCATTAACATCATAAAATCTCGGAATAAGGCTGACAAGTGAGGATTTTCCACCACCGCTCATACCTACAAATGCGATTGTTTCCCCTGCTTTTACATCGAGATTGATATTACGAAGAATCGGTTCCTCTTTCTCATCATATGCGAACGTTACGTTTTCTAGTTTAATATTCCCTACTACAGACTTTAATTCTATTGCGTCAGGAGCATCATCGATATCATACTTCTCATCTATTAAACCAAAAACGCGATCCATAGATGCAATTGATTGTGTGAGAGTAGTAGATGAATTTACAAGACGTCGTAACGGATTATATAATCTTTCCACATAACCCATAAATGCGACCAATGTACCAATGGAAAGATTTTCATGAATAACTTGATACCCTGCATAAGTAATTACAATTAGCGGTGCAAGGTCGGTAATCGTATTGACAACGGAAAAAGCCTTCGCAGTCCAGCTTGTATGAGTTAACGCCTTATCTAAAAAATTGGCATTGTTTTTATCAAATTGTTTCTGCTCATGGTCTTCAATTGCAAAACTTTTAATAATAGACATTCCCGCTACACGTTCATGTAAATAGCTTTGAACTTCTGCAAGAGCTTGAGAACGAGCACGAGTTAACTTTCGCAAATTCCCAAAAAAATAGCGTACTGAAAACATGTACAGTGGAAATACAGCAAGCGATACAATCGTAAGAGGGATATCTAATGTAATCATAATTATAATGGCGATAATCACAGTCGTTACATCAAGCCAAAGATTCATTAATCCAGTAATGACGAATTCTTTCGTTTGCTCAACGTCATTTATGATTCTTGAAATGACTTCCCCTGCACGCGTATTTGAATAAAATTTAAAACTCAATTTCTGAATATGAGTAAACATCCTATCACGGATATCGTACAAAATTTTACTAGCGGTCCACTGAGCAAAATATTGGCGATAATATTCTACAGGCGGCCTTACTACTACAAACAAAAGAAGCATTATCCCCATTGTCATCAGCAATTGTGAAGTTTTTTCATCTGCTGACAATCCCTTCGCTCCTATTACATCATCAATAACATATTTCATCAAAATAGGAATTAGGAGAGGAATCGCAAATTTAATGACTCCAATAAACAATGTCCCAACAATTCGCCATTTATAAGGTTTTACAAATTCCATATATCTTCGTATAATTCCCAACTTAAACCAGCATCCTTTCTTATGAGAAAACACAATGCAATGCAGTCGTAGGTGACGCAAAAAGGCGTACTTATGGCCTTGAGCTCCATGAATGAAATAAACCTGTTGAAATAAGATCAACAGGTCATTCCTGTATTAATTTATCGCCTATACATTAAATATCGATCATACCAAGTATCTATAAAATCCGGTGAAAATGGACCTTTTCTTGTTCTGATCCAGCGTACCAACTTATCTACATTCCGTTTTAATATATGGTCAATTACGTCTGGATACCCCATTTGAGTGCGGTGATATTCATATTCATCTTCATCAAGAAGCGTAAACGTCATATCTGGGTACACTTTTACATCTAAATCATAATCGATATATTTTAAAGCTTCTTGGTCATACACATATGGTGAGCCAAGATTGCAATAGTAATATATACCGTCTTCGCGAATCATCGCGATAATGTTGAACCAAATATCTGTATGGAAATAACAAATAGCGGGTTCACGTGTAATCCACGTTCTACCATCCGATTCTGTTACCAATGTTCGATCATTTGCACCAATAACGAGATGTTTAGTTGCTTTTAAAATTTTGGTTTCATCCCAAATTCGGTGTATATGTCCATTATGTTTATAACTATGAATTTGAATGTTATCGCCTTCAACGGGAATACCCATCTCTTTCCCTACTTTCTTTAGAAAAACGCAAGACGCCTCCTACCTTCATCATGTAAATGTGGAGGAGAAAAAATAGCTCTTTGACTTTTGAAGTCGCGGGTTTATATCTCGAATCGATAGCGTCAGAAGCCTAAGACAAACAGCATTTTAAAAATAAAGTCTGTGAAAAATTATACGCTTTCCTATAATGAATCAGACAAACCTTTTAAAGTTCTTTTACCATTATAACGTTCTTTTACCGTTTTTTAAACATTTGAGTTTCGTACTTAACGAATAATAAAAAAATAAGGACCCAACCTTCGCCATGTGAAAGTTAGATCCTTATTATTTCATTACTGTTGACCGAAATTACCTGAGTTTTGACCTTTTTTTGCTTCAGCTTGTTGATTTTGCTGTCTTACTTGTTGTGCATCAGTTTCGCTTGCAAACTCAGTTCCAAAGTTTTGGCCAGTAGCAGATGCTGCGTTTTGTTGTCTTACTTTTTGAACGTTAGTTTGAGATTGTTGTGATTTCTTGTTCATTTTTCTCACCTCCACGTTTGTTAATGTAACCAGAGGGTGAGAATGTTATCCAAAAAATTTAATTATTTTTTGATCGTTTTATTAAACTAAGATTGAGCGTCCACCATCGACTATGATTGTCTGCCCTCTAATCATAGAAGAATCTTCCGATACAAGGAACATAATTGTTTTTACAATATCTTCAATTTCCACCATACGTCCAGCTGGAGTATTTTTTCTTGCATCTTCAAGCAATTCCTCACGATTTGGAAAATGTTTCAAAGCATCCGTATCAATCGCTCCGCCAGACACTGCATTCACAACGATATTTTTTGGAGAAAGTTCTACAGCTAAATAGCGTGTTAATGCTTCAACAGCAGCCTTTGATACTCCAACTGTAGTATAGTTTTCCAAGTAGCGTATTGAACCAAGGGAACTAAGACTTACTATTTTCCCTCCGCCATTTCGCTCCATTAATTTAGCTGCTTCTTGAGCGCAAAATAACAAAGCCTTACTATTAATATTCATCGTCCAGTCCCAATGAGATTCCTCAAGTTCCATAGCTGGTCTTAATACTCCTGATGCAGCATTATTTATTAGGACATCAAGACGACCAAATTCATTATCAATTTCAGCGAACATATTTTTTATTTTTTCGACATCACCTACATTTGCACGAACGAGGAATGCCTTCCTACCTAGTTTTTCAATTTCCTCCACAGTTTCAAGTGCACCTTTCTTGCTGCGCGCATAGTTGACTACAATATCGTAGCCTTCCTTCGCTAGCGCAATCGCAGCAGCTTTTCCTACTCCCCTGCTGCTCCCTGTTACTAGTGCTACTTTATTACTCATAAAAAATCCACCTTTCAAAATTCAATATGTCTATTTTACATTTTCAGAACAAAAGCGCAAAGTGCATAGCCTTAGGAGACAAACAAAATGTTCTGAGACGCAAAAATCTGTTCTTTGACTTTTAGCATATCAGGTTATTTAACCTAGAGCTGTTGGCGCTTGGAGCTAGACAATAAAATACTTAGCTCAAATTAAAGACCGAATAAAATTTTATACTTTCTCATCTACGAACAAAAGCGAAAAGCTTCCGTTCTTTGCCTTTTAGCGAAGAAGGTTTCTGACTCCTAACCGATGCCACTTAAGGCCAGCTGGGTAAAATCTTTATAAAATAAACTCATTTATTTCCCTTTTTCGTGATTTTATGAAGATTTTACAAATGATATTTTTCCTTATACGTTTTCCAAATCGTTTGATGGGATACTGGAAATGCATATTCTTCAAGCTCCTCTTTTGTAACAAGGAGGTAATTGTCTTCAAGTTTAATATCACCCGAAACAGTCCCAGCGAAAACATTAATTGCCCAAGTTAAATGTGAAAAAACATGATCAACCTTAGTAAAAGTTCCTGTTTCCAGTTGTGTATTAACTTTGATTTCCTTTTCTAAGTAGTTCGTTAATGCCGTACGCATTTGCATAAAATTCCCATCTTCAACCATTGGAAATTCCCATAGATTGGCTAGCAGTCCTTTACTAGGTCGTTTACGAATTAAATATTTTCCATTATCCGTCTTTAAAACTGCTGCAATTAAATCTACATGTTTCGTCGATTTTTTGCGTGTTTTAATGGGTAAATCTTTTTCAGCCCCAACTGAAAAAGCAATGCAATGTTCCCTTACTGGACATAATAAACAAGATGGAGACGTTGGAGTGCATATAAGCGCACCTAGCTCCATTAATGCTTGATTAAAATAGGATGGATGATCACGATCAATAATTTCCCTTACTGCATCTTCAAAAATTTTACGTGTTGATTGTTTTGCAATATCTTCATATATAAGTAAAATTCGTGAAAGAACACGCATGACATTGCCATCCACAGCAGGTTCTGGAACACCATAAGCGATGCTTAATACCGCTCCCGCCGTATATGGACCTACTCCTTTTAACTTTGAAATGTCCTTTAGCGTATTGGGAACCTTTCCATTGTATTGTGAAACAACTTCCTTAACAGCAGAATGAAGATTTCGAACTCGTGAATAATAACCTAATCCCTCCCAAATTTTCAGGACAGATTCATCATCTGCATCAGCGAATGCCTCAATAGTAGGAAACTTTTCGAGAAAACGTTCATAATAAGGTATAACAGTGTCAACTCTCGTTTGTTGAAGCATAATTTCCGAAACCCAGATCTTATAAGGATCTGAATCTTTCCTCCATGGAAGATCACGTTGCTCACGAATAAACCATTGGACTAAATCATTTTGAAATTTCGATATTTCCATTTGTTTTAAATTTTGTTGTAACTGTTCGTTCATTTTTATTAATCCCCCTGATGTTAATCAATATGAATTTTAGGGAATGATTCAAATATAAAGGCACTATATTTATAAGCCTTAAAGTTATCCCAAATGATTGCAATTTATTTTTTTATAAAATATGATGGTAAAAATAACTATAGCCATCCCTTCTTGAGGAGGATTTAGATTGGATACAGCTACACACGTCGTTATGGGAATCGCGATAGGCGGACTTGCTACGTTAGACCCAGTAGTGGCTGAAAGTACAGTTAACAGTCACAGTGTACTGGTAGCGGCTATGATTGGCTCCCAAATTCCTGATATTGATACATTTTTAAAATTACGCAATAATGCAGTTTATTTAAGAAACCATAGAGGAGTAACACATTCGATTCCTGCGGTATTATTTTGGCCGATTCTTGTAACAGCTTTTGTCAGTTTATTTTTCCCTGAAGCAAATATACTCCATTTATGGATATGGTCTTTTATCGCTGTGTTTCTTCATGTTTTTGTTGATATTTTTAATGCTTATGGGACACAGGCGTTACGCCCATTTTCAAATAAATGGGTTGCATTTGGCATAATTAATACCTTTGACCCAATCATCTTTAGCATACATGTGATTGGAATTATCATTTGGATTTTCGGTTCACCACCTGGATATACATTTTTAATCATGTATATCGTGATTGTTTTATATTATATTCTTCGATTTATCATGCAAAGAACAGTCAGGTCAGCACTATTAAAAACAATACCTGATGCTGAAGAAATTATCATTGCCCCTACAATGCGCTTTAATCAATGGAGGCTTGCAATTACATCAAAAGATAACTTTTATGTAGGACGCGCATACAAACGATCCATTACAATCTTTGATAAATTTAAACGATTGCCCGTTCCGGAATCTCCTATCATTAAAGCAGCGAGTAAAGATAAAAATATATCAGCATTTTTATCTTTCTCCCCCGTTTATCGATGGGAGATAGGTGAATATGATCAGTATTATGAAGTACGGTATATTGATTTGCGTTATCGAAGCAATGGACATTATCCTTTTGTCGCCATCGTTCAACTGGATCTGAATTTAGACATTATAGCTTCATATACGGGCTGGATTTATAGCGAAGAAAAATTAAGAAAAAAATTAAATATTTTGACAGAATAACTCTGTGAAGCCAAAAGCTTCATGGAGTTTTTTACGTTTAACC
The DNA here is from genome assembly GCF_022900255.1 of Lederbergia wuyishanensis. GTDB lineage: Bacteria > Bacillota > Bacilli > Bacillales > Bacillaceae_C > Lederbergia > Lederbergia wuyishanensis. The sequence goes on along the minus strand of NZ_JALIRM010000012.1, from coordinate 200,089 downwards.
TCATAATTTCATCATGAAAAAACCATAATAAACATGCGAGATGGATTTTCTCGCTTGTAAAGGAGGCAGCCTATATGCGAAATAAAGCAAAAGATTTCCCTTACAAAAATGACAACAAATTTGAGGGAGAGCCGAGAGCTAAACCTGAATTTGCCTCGAAACGAGCTAATGGTACAACGAACACTCGTCCTCAAGAACGAATGCGCGCTTCCGGTGCTAGAGAAGATGAAGACCCAAACTAAATTAATAGAGGGGGAACATCATGGCTAACAAAAATGAGAATTCTCACTTAAATCGGCAGCTCAGTGCATTTAATAAGGCTCATTACAACCCGAAAAGAATGTTTAACCAGGTAAATGGTCAAACAGAGCAATCTCAATCACAAATTATTCTTGAGAATATGGTTGTCCAATTTCAAAAAAGATAGAGACAATTGAAGGTTAGCGGGAATACATGTATTTCCGCTAACCTATTTTAGTAAAGAAATCGGCAATGCTTCTTCCTTACCTGAACCATTTAGTCGATAACCCCACGCAAAAACACCTTTCAAATAATCAACTTTGAAATATGTACCTGGTGCTCCTTCAACCGCATATATTTCTCCAGGTGTAAAATCTGCTGGATCTAATAAATATGCTTGCGCCATAACCGCTTTTCTTTCCAACACAGCAAATTCATTTACAATGCCCAATTGTTCCGCTTTTCGAGCTTTTTCCTTCAATTGAGCAATCTCTTGTTTAAGCTCTGCTTCTGTCATTTCACTGTATTTTTTTTCTCTCTCCATATAGGTACCGCCTTTTTCAATTGATATTAGCAATTTGTATGATTGCAGTATTAGAGCCTTCGTATCTTGATAATGAACACAACTAGTTAAAATTTTATATATTTTTTGCCTTCGTCAAAGTGCAGAAAATCAAATTACTCTTTATTCTCATGCAAATAACGGTCAATCAATTCGATAGGAAATCCTTTGCGAAATAAAGTTTGTTTCATTTTTTGTTCGTATTCGAAGCCAGTTAAATTATTGTATTTTCTATGGGCTTTTTCGGCTTGAATTTGGAGGGCACCATACTCATCATCTTCATCTTTTTCATATTCGATTTCTTCAAGAGCGACCCAAATTATACCAAAAGGAAAACCTTTAGTTAATAAAAATTGTTCAATTTTTTGCTTGAGAAATATTTCGGAAAGTTTGCTGTTTTGTTTTGCAACTTTATTTCCGAGCTGAACGGCATGTTCAATTTGTTGAGATTCGCTATATTCGTCTATTGCCTGTTCAATTAATTGGTCCTTAATTCCTTTTTGTTTTAATTCTTTCTTAATGGTTATTGGACCTTTTTTTCCTCCATTTACTTGGGTGCGAACATAGGCTAAGGCAAATTCTAAATCATTAATATATTTTCGATTTACTAATTCCAGCAAAACAGCTTGAATAACGGGCTCTTCCCATTCCTTTTTCTTTAAATGCTGACGAATTTCGTCCTCTGATCTCATCCTGTAAGATAAAAAAACGATAGCTGCATTTAATGCTTTCCTTATTTCATCTTCATATTGAATTTGTGTAATGTCAAATTCAGTTAGCTCTTTGCCCTTCGTCAAGTTATAGCGGATTAAAATCTCTTCATCCACACCGAAAGCAAAAGCTTCGTCTAAATAAATATTATATCGATCAGTACTATTTTTCTGAGTAGTAATTTTCGTGATGATAGGCATTCTACATCATCCTTTTAACGCTTAATAAAAACATTTTATCATATTATCTTCTTTGTATGTTTGAGCAGTGAATGGGCAAAACATTAAAAGAGGAGGTGAAACGAATGAGCAAGCGAAAAGAAATGCAAACGAAAAGCACATTATCAACAACACAGGAAGTATTATACCAAAGAGAATTTAAGAGAGCGGATAAAGCAGGCGGTTACACAGGTGAACGCAAAAAAATCTAATACAGTTTTATAAATACATAACTATTTAAGGAGGTTTTTTACATGGGTCGTGACGATCGAAGAAGTGCTCGAGATAAGAATAAACAGAAACTACCACAAGTACCGAAAAATATGAAATCCGATGGACGAGATGTGGAATTTTCCGAGGAACTAGCAGACCAGGATGACAAGGTAGCAATGGAAAGATCGAAAGCTGCTGATAAAAGAGCGAAAGAAAATAACTAACCATTAATTTAAATCGGGAGGAACACTGCCTCCCGATGTTTTATTCAATCATTTCCCTCAACAAAACCATAGATATCATGCGTACCATAATCAATTTGATGTTTCTTCTTTAACTTATCTATTAATTCTAATGTTTCAATAGTATGTGGACTTGCGCTTGCTTGTCCCTCAAGCCCTTCCAAAGGTTCAAATGAATGCATGATGATTTCTTCAAGCAACTCTCCAACACTACGCTCTGTCTCTCTCGCTAAATCCTCCATTAGCGCTGCTAGTCTATTTTCTAATTTTGCCTTAATTTCAGTTCTATGTATCATTTTTTCTTCAGCCGAAGCCGTTTCAGTAAAACGGAGAATATGCCCATCTGGATCTTTTACACGTAATTCTTTTCCCCATTGCATCATTTTAGGTTCCACCATTATTACGGCATCATTTTTCTTCGCTTCTTTATATAAAGCTTCAACATCTCTAACAAATACATTGATGGAAGTTCCAAAGTTCCCATCGTCTTCTTGATTTAGGAAAATTTCAACCTGATCTCGACTTACTGACCCAAAGCCTGCGGGATTACCCCACTCCCAATTTTTTCTAAAACCTAATGTTTCTGTATAAAATTTCATGCTCTCTTCATAATTTACTACATCTAAAATAGGTACAGCACGACTAAATACATTCATTGATTTTTGTTCATTCATTATAATCACCTCTATCGTATCAAAAAAATCTTGTAAAGAAACATGTTTATAAGAAGAAAACTTTTCTGAAAGAAACTCTAACCTTTGTAATAATGCCTTTTGTTTATGAAAACTATCTTGGACTCGCCGCAAATGCATATTCGTAATTTCAAGCGGAGATAAAGCACTTCCATCCAAAACTTCTTTTATTTCTTCTAAAGTAAAACCAATATTCCGAAGTGACAGGATTTGCTGCAAACGACTAATATCATTTTTTGTATACAAACGATGCCCTGAATCAGAATACTGAGACGGAACGAGCAATCCAATATGATCATAATGGTGCAACGTTCTTACGGAAATATAAACAAGATTTGCAAGTTCACCAATTTTAAAATGCTTTTTTTCCAAAATATTTCCCCTTTACTCATTGATAAGGTCTTGTATCAAATGTACAACATGACGTAACGTTAGTTGCAATATTTTTTTACACATTTACAACCATTCCATCGTAAGCCACTTCAATTCCGAATGGGTTCAAAAGACTTTTTAACTCAGCATGAGAAAGCTTGGTATTATGTGAGAAATGGGTAGCGACCACTTTTGATGTTTCATCGATAATCCCTTTCGCATTAAAAATAGCTTTAATTTCTTTAACGCCCTCAATATTAAGATGATTTCTTTTTTCAGGAATCAATCCGTGTGTACAATCTAGTAAAACAAAATCCAATTTCTTATACTCTAACCATGACCATGTTTGGGGTGGAAACCAACCTGTGTCATGACCATATAGCATACTTTTATTTCCCTTCTCAATATAAAAAATAAAGCAAGTTTCATTTTTATCATGGTCAGCAAGTAGTGGCGTCACTTGAAAAGATCCAATCGTATATGTAATAAACGGAGCGATTCGACGCAATTTAAACGCTTCTTTAGAAAATTGGATTACCTGATTACATTTGTAAATGACTACATCATTTCCATAAATATATAGAGGGTAGTCAATATCATGGGCAAAAACGGGTGCTCTCATCGTAAGATCTTCCGGATAAAAATGATCATGGTGTGAATGGGTACAAAGAAGATGCTGAATTCTTCCAAGATCTAAATTGTATGTAAGTACATGGTGGAAAGAATCTGGGGGAAAATCAATCTTCAGCTCATCATCTATGATAGCAGATGTTCTCGTACGAATATCCTTTCCTCCCAGTTGTCTCGCTCTTATACATGCTTCACATTTACAAAAAATCGCAGGATATCCTTCTGCTGCCGCAGTACCAAGTAATTGAATTTTCATCCATACCTCTCCTTTAAAAATTATTAATCTAGAATAACTTGTTTATGAGGGTCTCTTAAAAATTCAAACAGCATTTTAATCTGTGACTCTGTATTTCTATTTAATGAAAGTGGCGGTAAATGATTCTCTGAAAAAAATTGCACATCATTCGTTTCTATTCCTATGTTTGCTTCTCCCCCAATTATTTCACATAAAATAAAAATTTTATAATAATGATACGGTTGCGGCGGATGTGGGTGCAGATTGGAATCTAATAATGCAAGCAACCTTTCCGCACGGACATCAAAACCAGATTCTTCTTTAATTTCTTTGATGATATTTTCTTTAGGTGAGAAGCCAATATCACAAAATCCTCCCGGCAGAGACCATTTATCATCATAATTTTCTTTAACCATTAATATTTTTTCATTTCTAAATACAACACCACGTATATCAACTTTGGGAGTCTGATAACCAGTTTCATTCGTAAATAAATCTTCTATAATATCTATTTCTAAGTTTGTATGTACAGCCATAATCTCGGCACTAATAGTTCGTAATTCTTCGAAGCGTTCAATATCGTATATATCTTTAGAAAATTCTAGTCCTGCTTGGGCCAAGGCTTGTATTCTCTTAGCCCAGTCGAGCCATTGATAGTTCATCGCCAACATCCTTTACTGGAAGTTTATTCTTTCTTCACTTCCATCATAACATCAATAAAAAAACAGGAGAGCAATTTTTACGCTCCCCTGATTTAAAGATTATTTAATGTGCTGCTGCACCTCGAATTTTTTTAAAGAAGTTTGTATTTTTAAACTTGTTGATTGTTTCTTTTGTTAGTAAGTGATCAATTCCATAATATGTTGTTCCTTTTAGTACGAAGAGAAGAATGACTGCTAATGCTAGTAAAATCGGATTAGTGCTTACAGTTCCGGCAAGCAAGAAGTTCAAGTTCATGAATGCACCAGCGATTAATGCGGGTAGTGTTAATGCACCAACGATAAGTCCTAAGCCTACTAGAATTTCTCCCCAAGGGATGAGGACGTTAATGATTTTTACGTTTGGCAATGCTACATTTTGTAAAAAGTCTGCGTACCAACCTTGAACTGCTGGAAATTCTCCCCCTGCTTTTTCAATTGCTCCTTGTAAGAATCCTGCTGCATCAAAAGCTCCTAACTTGTGCCAACCAGCTTCTATCCATTGTACTCCTAACCAGATTCTTAATGCTGCCCAAATGATTGCGACAAAACGATTTTCATACCATCTTTTCATTGTTCTCACTCCTAATTTTTTATGAACAATTGTGAAGTTCCTCACAAATTTTATTGAAAAAATATTAGTTCTTGATCGGGAAAGATTTATTTATGTCCTTCCTTTTTAACCTGATCAGTGTGCTGCTGCACCTTGAATTTTTTTAAAGAAGTTTGTGTTTTTAAACTTGTTGATTGTTTCTTTTGTTAGTAAGTGATCAATTCCATAATATGTTGTTCCTTTTATTACGAAGAGAAGAATGACTGCTAATGCTAGTAAAATCGGATTAGTGCTTACAGTTCCGGCAAGCAAGAAGTTCAAGTTCATGAATGCGCCAGCGATTAATGCAGGTAGTGTTAATGCACCAACGATAAGTCCTAAGCCTACTAGAATTTCTCCCCAAGGGATGAGGACGTTAATGATTTTTACGTTTGGCAATGCTACATTTTGTAAAAAGTCTGCGTACCAACCTTGAACTGCTGGAAATTCTCCACCTGCTTTTGCGATAGCCCCTTGTAAGAATCCTGCTGCATCAAAAGCTCCTAACTTATGCCAACCAGCTTCTATCCATTGTACTCCTAACCAAATTCTTAATGCTGCCCATATTATTGCGACAAAACGATTTTCATACCATCTTTTCATTGTTCTCACTCCTAAATTTTTTTGAAGTTATTGTGAAATCATTCACATACCATTTTAAAAAAATATTAGTTCTTTAATCAGCTGATATTGCTTCTTTTATTTGTGAATTATTTCACATTTCCTTTACACTCTTAATATACAATGCTTTCTATATTTTAGCAATACCTTTTTTGCATTGTCACGAGGTTGCCACAATAAGGAATTAGTTATGATTTCTTGCCATAAATCCCATTCGTTGGCAATTATATACTTCATACCCCATTTTTCCATACCAGTTTTCAAGATAGGTGTAACCGATATATGAATGAGTATAACCCAGTTTTTTTAACTCTTTATTAACTGCATTTACTAATGATGCACCTATCCCCTGTTCCCTATATTTTTTTCCTACTCCGAGGCATCCGACTCCCCCTACTTTTCCTTCAATCATGCTCTTCCATCGGATTTCTTCCTCATGAAGAACCATTGCACAACCGACAATCGTATCATAAGAACGTGCAACAATAATTTTATCAAAGGACGAATTATCGATCATATTTTGGTAATAACGAACCCATCCAGATAGCTCAGCTTCACTTTGGAGTAATCCAATTAATTCGATATTTTCATGTGGTATCAGGCTTCCAATATTGATGTTTGTTTCTAGATCTGGCACCTGCCATTTCTTCAAGCTCATCAACATATCAATACTCGTCCACGTCCAATGAAAACCTTTTTTCTCAAGAAAATGATCACCACATCCTAACGGAACTCCTTGCCACCAGTATCCCGAACCTATTCCGGCTGTCCATTGATCTCCTGCATTTTTTAAAGCACACTCAAAAAGAATAGTGCCGATGCCGTTGTTTCGATATTCCTCTTTCACATGGAATAACCACAAAGCACTTTTTTCCGTTTCTTCACTTACGAGTATTCCACAAACATCGTTTTCTTTAAAAGCAATATAAATCCATATTTGTTCAGCTGCTTCTTTTGCAAAATATAATATGCTGGTTGCTTCCATTTTCCATTCAGGAATGTGATTTTTCCAATACTCCGTTAATATCGTTTCGTTTCCAATGAACGGTAAACGGTCTATACGAAAATTCAATATTTCATCCTCCAAAATCATTATTTTAAGCAGGTTTGTCCCAACTCTTGCATACAGTTTTAATGTAAGGATACAAAGACTCCAGGAGGGAAAAAATTGATTATATCTTACAAATTAATTCGATATGTAATAGCTTATGTGTTTATCATATCTGGTTTATTGAAATTAATAAATGAAGATCTTGGAAGTACATTTGTTAATTTAGGACTTCCGTTCCCACTCTATTTAATGTATGCAGTTGCACTTATTGAAATCATTTGTGGAGTCCTTATTCTTGCCGATAAAATGGTTCACCAAGCTGTCATTCCGTTGATTGGAATAATGATCGCAGCCATTTTATTAACAAAAGTTCCTTCATTAAATATTGGTTTCATGCAATTTGCGTTTAATGCAAGATTGGATATTGTGATGTTGGTTTTGTTGTGGGTGGTGTATAAGTGGAAGTAGGATTAATTCGTTATTTTCCTTAATACAGTACCAATTTTAGAGTCTTTCTTTTTAAAATAGGAAACATGAATAATGTACCAAATCACATAAACTCCTAAAACATCCTTCATTAAATCTACTATTGAAAAAGAGCGAAATGGCACAAAATGTTGGTGAACTTCATCTACAATTCCATACAAAACAGCAATGGCAAAACAGATAGCTTCTATTCTAGAATCAAGTCTTCGAAATGTAAGAACAGCTAAAATAAGAAACAAATACAAGAAACCAAATTCAACTAAATGAGCGAGTTCAAAACAAATACCTAAAAATAAAATTAAGCTGCTACTAATATAGTTTGAAAGATTTTGTACAGACTCAGGATCAAAGGAACTTGATTGAATCCAAATAAATGTCATGTAAATAATGGGGAGAATTCTCAAGATTAACTTCATGAAGGCACCTTCTAGGAATATTATTAGTTCAAAAATAACTAGTTTTAGCTTGCTAGGGTTTGTATTCGAAACATTCCCACATAAAACAGAAAAGAGAAGGCTATGAAACCTTCTCTTTTCTTAAATACTTGCGTTTTTCAAAATTCTGCTCATTGTCTCTGCATTAGGATAGTTAACATCGTGATACTGCTGAATAACTTTATTCGTATCAAATGGAACTCTAACGATAGAAGCTTGAAAACTATTATCTTGAATATTTACGAGTGCGTAGGATGACTTTTTCATGCCATCAAACGGAAGCCCTACGCTTCCAATGTTAATTACACATTTACCGTTAATGTACCTAATATATGGCTTGTGAATATGGGCGTAAATATACAGGTTCGCTTCTTTTGCCATCAATTTATCACTTATTCTTTCATCACTTTCAGCTGGTGGAACAATCTCAAATAAACTATTGGGCGTTGCGTGAAACGCATGGATTTTCATACCTTCTGCTTCAATTGTTAATTCAGTTGGCAGTTGCTCCAAGTAAGTTACGCTTTCTTGGTTCAAATGGGAATAAATCCAATCCCTCTCTCGATTCATCATATCCAAAGCTTGGTCTGGGACCTCACCTTTATGTACACCACGGACAACCCATTCGTCCGCATTTCCTTTGATGACATCGCAATTTAATGATTGAACTAATTCCAACGAACGCTGCGGTTCAGGACCGCGGTAGCAAATATCTCCGAGAACATAAATTTTGTCTACGTTTTTTTCTTTAATATCCTGAAGAACGGCATCCAATGCAATAGCGATGCCGTGGATATCGGAGAGGAAGGCTAGTTTCAAAATAAAACACCCCGCTAATTTATGTATTTACTTTAAAAGCTTATAGGAAATTGAGGGAATTTTCAATTAGTATCATTGATATTATATTTTTTCTAAATATCATAACCAATTTTTACAAATATAGAGGGAGGAATTTTAGTTTCTAATAACATAGCTACTGCCTTTCCATTTATCACTCTTTTCTTAACATCAAAACGAAAGGTACAAGTGCCGTAGGAAAAGTTGAATGAAATGGTATACTTTTGAAAAAAACTAAAAAACTTGCGATAGAAGAGTTCCCTATTTCCAAATTTAATATGCCAGTCATACAATTATGGGAATTAAAAGTACAACCACGTCAAAAGACCAAAAACCGTCATTGCTAATAGATTTATATAAAGGATCCCTTCCCGGTAAAGAATGAAGTCGTTTAAGACAAACTATCAAGCAAACTTCTATTTAATCCTTTGTACTTCTTGAAATAATAATGATTACCACTATACGTTTTATCCCTCGATTCGCTTTAGGCGATTAATATTCGCAACAGACATTTTATCAATTTGTATACTAATTGGGTTGAAAATCACTTTAATCAGGTATGAAGACATGAGACAAAGTACTATTAACCATGCATATATAAATATTGGATATTTAGGAGCAAAAGTTAATTCACTGAACATCGTCATGTAAAAAAACATATGTGTTAACCATATGTTTGTTGAATGGTTTCCAAAATAGTTTAGTACCTTTTTGATTCTATCTTTTTTATTCATAACATTAAAAAAGCAAATAAATATAATTCCCGTTATAGGAGCAATTATCATGGATTCGTAAATAGAATGAATAACTATTAGTAGTAATATTCCAATAACTGAGATGGTATTTTTGTGTGGAAGTCCGTTCATCTTTTGATGAAATTTAGAATAAATTTTTTCTTTGGCAAAAATTGAACCGATTATAAAAGGTAAAAGCGAAGTCCCAACCAATACTGTTGCATTTACAATTGATAATACTACTGGGTAGTCACTAAAATCTAAAATGTGTTTAATTCTTTGAACATAAGACACGAAATAAATAAAACCAACTATTATAAGTAACAGAAATGAATTGTATTTTATAATCATTTTAAAAATTAAAGGTGATACGAGAACAAGAATAATATAGGTTTGTAAAAACCACCAAGCGCCATTATAAGAATTGGATAAAACAAAAAAATTAAGTGAAAATTCTGTAATGCTACCAGGATATTTTTCGGCGTTTCCGGCAAAGAATCCTATAGCTACAAAAAGAAATAAAATGATCCAAAAATTTGTAAGAAGTTTTGTAATTCTAAACAAGTTTTTCTTTACATTGTAATTTTCTGTCTTTTTATAACTGGTATACAATCCGTAACCACTTGCAAAACAATACATCGGAACACAAGCATCACCAAATAATGAAAAATAATAAAGCAAAGGTACATCGTTAATGTAAATGAAGGTTTCGTACAATCCATTGATTTCTTTTCTACAAAATAAATGAAGGAGTAGCATAAATAAAATGGCTACTCCTTTCGTCATGTTCATATCTGATTTCGTAAATTCCAAATGAGCAACTCCTTATTTATTGTAATATACATATTCCTATCGCTCTTATACCTAGAATTTTTTCCTGTATCCTCTCCTTAGGAAACTCTCATGTTATACTAGCACGATCTTCCCCTTCACATTTTTACTTAAATAACAAATTTCTTCACTTATATTCTGCTAATTATTTGTTTTGCTTTATTATATCCACTTTATTCAAGTTATTTAAAATCAAGCTCTTTCTTAGATATTAGTTTTTCTCAATTTTAGTAAAAGTTTTAATAGACTCATTCATCCTTAATATACCTTCCTCAATTCTATACTTGTTGGTTATTACATCTATTCTATTTTCAATATCTAAATAAATAGATTCCAAGTAAAATAACTTTCTATATAAGTTAAGATCTAAATTAGATTCATTAAATAAATTTTTAATTTTTAATAATATTATTGATTCTAATTTATTTAGTTCAATTAAAAATTTTTTATCGATACCTCTTCCAAGCATCTTATGAATTAACAAATAATAAAAATCATGTAATAAGGACCTTTCTTTGACAGTATCCCAATCTATTACTTTCGAATTGTTACTATATATAAGAATATTCCATGCGTGAAGGTCTCCATGTGTTAATGTCAAATAAATATATGTTTTCTTGTTTTTTTCAATCAAATTATGATAGATATTATCTACAAAAGTGGAAATAGTCCTAAGTTGACATATATCAAATCCTTGCCTCTCAAGATCATTAATTTTATTTAAAATATAATCCCTTTGATTCGTAATGTATTCAATTAAATAGATTGTAGTGAAGGGAGTATTTCTCGTAATTTCCTCCCATACAGGTAAAATCTTATCCATTAAATAATTCGATCCTAGTTCAAAACGTTCCGCTTTATAAAAATTTACAAACTCTTCATAGATACATTTATTTGGAAAATCAACCTCGATTATTTTTGGAGAAATATTATATTTTTGAATAGCCTCAAGCCTTCTTACTAAACTAATAAAAGCTTCTTTTTTATATACTGATGTGTATTGAGAGGCTACTATTTCATTTTTTAAATCAAATACTTTTAAGCCACCTGAAGTTTTTAAAAGTATATGCCCATCTAAATCAACACTTATTGTTGGATAATTTTTTACACCAATAAATTTTTTTATTAACATTAGTTTTCTAATAATATTTAATACTCTTAGGAACTTTAATAAACATGAAGGAAAAAGTTGAAAATATCTTTTTGATGCGGCTACATGTAAATTAAACGGATTTGTTTTATTTAAAAGTAACCATAATAAAATTATTAAATTTTTATCTAAGCTTATAAAAAGCCCATATAATTTCACATAAATTATTTTTTTTTCTACCCTCAAGATATTCACTCACTTTATTTTAATTCATTGAAAATTAAATTACAGATTTATTTACTTCGTTACAAATTGATTTTAACCTACCATTACTAATTTCATAAACTATATCACAGTTTTCTATAGTACTTAGTCGATGAGCAATAATGATTAATGTTTTTTCTCCTTTTAAACCATCAATTGCCAACATAATTTCTTTTTCTGTATCATTATCCAAGGCTGACGTAGCCTCATCCATAAATAGTATTTCCGGATTATGATATAAAGCTCTTGCAATTCCTATACGTTGACGCTGACCACCCGAAAGCCGCACTCCCCTTTCACCTACAGTAGTGTCTAATTTATCAGGGAGACTTTCAACAAATTCTTTAAGTTGAGCTTGCTCTAATGCTCTCCATACTTCTTTTTCATCGATTAAATCGTTTTCTACACCAAAAGCAATATTCCCTTTGATAGAATCATCAGAGAGAAATATAGATTGTGGAATATATCCAATTTTCTTCTGCCAGAGTTTCTTTTGATTGGAGAGGTCTTTTCCGTCAACTAGAACTCTTCCTTGTTCAGGTTCAAATAAACCTAAAATTATATCTACTATTGTTGTTTTTCCCGCACCTGATTCACCTATAAATGCTACTGATTTCCCTATTGGAATAGTAAGAGAGATATTTTTAACTGAGTATTTCTTTTGATTTGGATATCGAAAAGATACATTAGTCAATTGTATTGAATTATTAAATATTCTTTCTCCTTTGTTAACTAAGAAAATTTCATCTTCTTTTACATTCGTTATTTTGCCAGTCTTATCTCGATTATTAAATAAGTCTTCATAGATCACAGTTAAAGCGGGTTGACTATAACGAATTGTTGTAATCATTCCCACTACACGATTTATAGAAGGCATCAATCTGAATGCTGCCATAGAGAATAAAGCCATTGTTGATATTAGTTGCGATGTATTAGTATCTTGAAGAATGATCATTAACATAGTAATAAGTACTACAGACACTAGCAACGTTTCAATAAAAAGCCGTGGAACATTTTCAAGCATTTTTATATATCGACTATTGTTGGCTCTAACTTGACTATGTTTCGTATAAGCTTTAACAAAAAAGTTTTCTTTTCCTGCTACCTTTACCTCTTTACTTGCTCCCAGTCCTTGATTCACCCATTTGATCATCGTACCATTTACTTTTTGTTGCTCAATACCTAATTGACTAATTTTCTTACGAAATATCTTAAAAAATAAAAAAACACTTCCACCTAAAAGGATAGAAGCTGTTAATGTTGCTAAAGGAGCTGTCATTAATAGTAGGATACTAATACATATAATTACAAGAATTTCTGTGAATAATTGGAAGCCAGACAAAATAATTCCTTGAAATACTTTTGAAACCTCACTATTTACATTTCTTAATAAATCTGCAGAGTTTCGTTGTATATGAAAACTAAATGGTTTAGTTAAATATTCTCTAAATAAATCCTGAGAAAGTCTAACTTGTTGATTTAAGATTACTTTATATTGAGCATATTGAAAGAATAGTAGATAAATATTTTTAAAGACAAAAATTAAAAGTAATGTTATTACAGAAAAAATCATAAAAGTAGTAGCCGTTTCAAATCCAAGTAAATTATAAAAAAATGATAGTATTTCCTGTTCTTTAATTATTTTGGGATTAGTAAGTATACCTACAAAGGGAACAATAAGCCCTATACCAACCGTTTCAAACAGCGCTGCTATTATCATCAAAAAAAACAAAAATATTAAATTTTTCTTTTCTCTTTCATTAAACAGAATTATTAGTCTTTTCATTGACTCTTTCAATCTTCTCACACCTTTTTAATTATGTCTGTTAGCTATGATTTCCCTTCCAACCTAAACTTTTCGAACCACATCATCATCTAAGAAATTCTGCCTCTTTAATTTTCTTTCATAATTATCTTTTCATGTTTTTAGGAATGGGTCGAGAAAGCAGTTTAATGTCCTGAAAAACCATTATACTTTCCATTATTGATTTTCTTTATAACTCATTTCAACTTTCTTAAGATAATTCTTATAAATTTTAAAGACCTGCTATTTTAATTAACTTGTCAATTTCATATATATTTGTTTCAATATCTTCTTCTAGATTCTCTCTAATCTTTTTCCTTAAGCTTTGATTATCAATTAATGTTTTAATTCCCTGATACAACTGCGTTTCATCGAAGTTGACAATAATGCCAGTTTGATAATTTTTAATTTGTTCATTTGCTCCATTAAAATTAGTTGTTAGGATCGGCTTATTTAGACATTTTGCTTCTAATATAGTCATACAATATCCCTCATACCTAGACGGCTGGACATATATATCACATTGTTTTATAAACGGATAGGGATTAGTATGGGTTCCTAATAAAATGAAATGTTTTTCCAAGTTGTATTGTGTTATTAATTTTTCATATTCATCTTTTGAACTTCCATCTCCGATACAATACCACCTAATCTTATACCCATCACGTATTAATTTTGAGACAGCTTTAATTGCTAAATCTTGACCCTTTTCCAATGAAAGTCTTCCGACAGTCAATATTCTGTAGCCTTCAAAGCTATCGTTAAATCCCTCTCCAATAATTGATAATTCTTTAATATTTGTTGAAGATATAATATTCAAAAACACATCTATTCGATTTTTTAATGAAGGTAAGAAATCAATCAATTTATCTTTTGCTTCCTTTGAAACAGCAAAGAGCTGATCATATTTCTTAAATGTCTTTATTGAAAATCGTTTATTAAAACCTATTTTTGTAACATCAAAATGAATCCACTGGATTTTCTTTTTCGCTCTAACTTTATGTGCAATAAAATAGCTTATGAAGTCCATTGGGCCAGCATAAGCTACAGCAATATCATATTCAATTTTTTCAACTGGATAATCCTTTAATAAATATTTATAAAAAAGACTCTTTTCGCCAATTATTTTTGTAAGAAAATAAAATAAAAGGAATGTAAATCCTTTTATTACATTTCTCTTTTTTAGAAAGCCTATACCCGTAATATGCAAAGGATGTGTAATCAATTCTTTAATTTTTTTATAGTCATTATAAACCTTTACATTAACATGGATTGGAATTGAGTCTATAAAACCCCCATACCTTTCTAGCATTAATATTGTAATATCAAACTTATCTTTCGGCATTTCTGAAATCATGTTGAGAAGTGCCTTTTCAGTTCCGCCAACATTCATATTAATAACCATGAAGAAGATTTTCTTTTTCATTAGAATCACAAACTTTCTTATCCTATTAATCAATAATATTAATCCATGCCTTAAATAGCATAGATTATAAAACTATAAAATGATCATATCTAACCATTGTTTTGCCTTCTACGTACTCACCTAAATATGACTCATATGGAAGATTCGAAATACCTTTTAAATTACTTATAATACTTTTAATAAAGTTTTCCCCCATTGCATAAGCATATGGATACCCGCCACCAAATCTAGGGTTAATTTCAGAAATGATATATTTTCCATCCACTGTTTTAAAATAATCAATATCAATAGGTCCGCTGGGTTTTAACGTATAGATTAGCCTATAAGTAAGATCGTTCAAAACAGGGTCCTTAATAGCAATTGATTTATCCGTTTCACCTGCTCTCATATTAATTTTCCTTTTACTAAATAAATTTACTGTATCGTTAGTTAATAAGTCTATATAACACTCTACGCAATATTCATCTCCTTCAATGAAAGGTTGTATAATTAAATCATTATCTTCACTCCAAAAAAGCTGAAGGTCATGAAGATTCTCTACAATAAATACTCCTTTACTTCCACTCCCTTTTCTAGGTTTAATAATTAATGGAAATGTTAAAACTCCGTTATTTAAATCTTGTTTTACCAGTTCAAAATCTCTGTATGAAGGAACAAATGGAAGGTTATTTTTTTGTAAATATTTTGACGTTTTGTACTTGTCATAGCATAAGTCAATTACCTCTTTATCAGAAATAATGATACGAATATTATCTTTTTCAAATTCTTCCTTAATACTAGCCAATAGCGTTAATTCAGGATCAATTAATGATAAAACACCGTTTATTTCATACTTCAGACAGATACTTTTGAGTACGGAAATATATTCTGGATGGTCTATTCGTGGAACTATTTCAAAATAATCAGCATGGTAAAGAGCTGGTGCAGTGGGATCACAATCTACAGCAATTACTTTTCCTTCAATCTTATTAAATTCTTTTTTAAAGTATTCTATTAATTGAACTCGTCTTCCTACACTACATATTAAAATGTTCATTTCGTATCACGTCTCCAAAAAAATTTTATACTACTACATTTCTCTACGGAAAACTTATATTGCCGCATTTTTCCTTAGCAAATATATAATTGTTTATTTTCTGTACTTCTAAATTTTTCAAATCAATATATTAGACTTATCTTGGAATATGTCTATTTCAGTAAAACAACAAAGATTAGTCATAATTAAATTTATTTAATACTAATCAACAATTTTTTGAAAGATAAAGAACTAATAATTTTCCGTCTTCATTTACTCTATTATGTACAAGAAAATAGCTTATGAAGTCCTATAGACTTGCATAAGCTACATTTTAGTAATAAGTACTTATATATCTTTTATACTCTCACAAATTATCATTCATTAAATCAGATTTTCAATTACAGTGAATAACTAAATTATGATCCTATCCAATTAATCTATAAAATTTATCAATTTCTTCAATATTTCCTTTTTGTTCAGTTTTTAAGTACTCAATTATATTATTTTTTAGCTTTACATCATTTATCAGTTTTATTATTCCTTCAGAAATAGCATTTGGTTCCATATCAACTACAAGACCATTCTTTCCATCCTTCATTTGATTAAATACAGCATCAAAATTCGTAGTTACTACAGGAATATTAAGCATTCTGGCTTCCGCAATAGCTAGACCAAATCCCTCAAACCTTGAAGTTTGTACGTAAATATCGGAGTCTCTAATATAAGGATAAGGATTTGCTCTAACACCTAACAATTTAAAGTTCTCAGTTAGATCATATTTAACTATTTTATCTTTAATCTCTTCTTCTAATGGTCCTTTTCCCAATGCATACCATCTAAAATTTATTCCCTTTTCTTTAAGGATGGCGCATGTCTCTAAGGCAAGATCATATCCTTTTTGTAGTGCAAGTCTTCCTATCGTAAGAATTCTTAGGCCATTAAACCCATCTTCATAACTATCACCTATTTTTGACATTTCGAAGATAAATTTCGGATTATTAATATCGTAAATTACATCCATTTTATTTACGTACTCAGGAAACGTTTCTAAAAATATATCTTTTGTTGAATCAGAAACGGCAACAATTTTATCATACTGGTCATAATATTTTTTTTGAAACTCTTTTTCTTTTCCACCTAATCGATAACTAACGTTTACCCAGGCAAATTTTTTCTTAGCTTTTACTTTTTCGGCAACATAAAATGTCGGAACACCTTGTGCATAACTAATTGCAATATCGTACTGTTTAGGATTATTTTCTATTACTTTTGAAACATTTTCCCAATAAACCCTTGCTTTCTGTGAGTTTCTTAAGCGTTGCAAACGAATTGCAATTGAATATTTTATCCTAGAGTAAAACATATTAAAATTAGCTTTTTTTATTGAAAGTAAAAAAGCTTCGTTAATACTTAGTGAGGAATATTTTGTATAAGAGAGTGGACTTAAAATATTTACTTTATTTGGTACCAATTTTTCCAAAATATTCCCATGTGCAAATAAAAGAAGATCAACCGAATACTTCGAATAATCCAAAAGAGATAGTAATGTTACTAGACTTTTTTCTGCTCCAGCACAATCTAATGAATCTATAACAAACAATATATTCTCTTTCTTTTTTTGTTCCATTCTATTATCCAATTTTTTTCTCCTTATAAGTACTATTTATCTTTATTTCATCTTCAAATTTACATATGTTTAATATAATATGTTTAGAAAAGTCATTTGCAAACTTTCTTGATTCAAATTGAGTTAATCTTAAATATATATCTTCTAAATAAAATAATAATAAATTTTCAAAGTGAAAGTTTTGGAGATAAATATATAATTGATACTGTTTTTGGTTTCATTTGTAACAGCAAATAAGGTTTTATCTTTAATAAATTGGGGTGATGTCCATTATAAAACTTCCCTTTAATTACTCCGTTTTTTTAACAATATTTAATTTTTCTTCATACGTTTTAGTAAATTTTCGATAATTGAGTTTTTTATACAGCTGCTTATCATAAGTGATTAAAACTGTATAAATAACATCCTTTTTAAAAGAAATAATTTTATAATTGGAATCTCCCACTTTAAAATAAATATCACCATTTACCGGGAGGAAATATTCCTCATGATCTTTCTTCTTATTATTAAATTTAAGATAGTTAAAAATAACTAAAAACCTTTTCAAAGGGTTTTTTGGCATCAATGGTTTACAATGAAACAATAAAATAAAGCTCTTTATTTTTGATATGTTTTCATTAAATCCCAATGAATTAGTGAATGAAATATATCTATTCATGATTTTAGATATTGATTTTCTCCTTCACAATCGTAGAAGAAACTCCTATAGTATACGGGAAATAAACAATATCTACCCCTACATTTTTAAACTTTATTTCAAGTTTGTTAAAAAGTGCATTGCCTTTCCAATCATCTCCAACAAACATGACATTAAATTGAAGATTTTCCCAAGCCAAAAACTTATCTCTATTTGTTTGTGGTACAACCATATCGACGTATTTAATTCCTTTTACAATTTCAAATCTTTCCTGATGAGGGATAACTGGCAATTTATTTTTATATTCCATCACTAATTCATCCGTACTAACTCCTACAATCAGATATTCACATTGTTCCTTTGCTCTTTTTAAAATATTTAAATGTCCTACATGAAATAAATCAAAAACTCCAGTTGTATATCCTATTTTATACGGCTTCATTCATAATCTCCCTACTTTCACCAAAACAGATATTATTAATTCTGCGAACTAAATTTTCACTTGCCTTTCCATCTTCATAGGACCCGATTTTAAAGAAAAAGTGATTTAAATCCCGAGAATAGGCATTGGAATCAAAAGTATTAATTCTAAATAAGAGTTCTTCCTTATTCGTTGCAACTCTAAATGGTAAATCCAAAATATTAAAATATAGGTTTCTATCTTTCTCGACGTAATCTTCATAATCAGGAACATATAAAAAACATGCTTTTCGTGTCATTGCATAGTCAAACATTAAAGAAGAATAGTCCGTAATCAATACATCAGATATTTTTAGTAATTCTTGAATATCGTTATATCTTGTTACATCTTTAACTTGGTTGCCTTGAATGACCTTATTAGATACTGGGATTAAATGTGGATGTAATTTAACTAAAAATATCCACTTCCCACCAAATGTATTTGCTAGAGTATCAATAATTTTTTCATATTCTAATTCATAAACCGTGTAATCTTGATGATTCCTAAAAGTAGGGGCATATAAAATCACTTTAGAACCACTAGGTATGTTCAATGAATTAAATACCTTTGATTTTAATTCTCCTGAATGGCTAAAAAACACGTCATTTCTAGGTGTACCATGTTCAAAAATTTCACCCTCATACCAAAAAGACCTCTTAAAAATATCTGTAGTGTATTTACTTCCAGATAGTAAGAGGTCACATTTTTTAGAATCACGTTTAGCCATTTCAATATAAGATTGTGGAATTTTATCTTCTGCATCTTTTTCAATTTGTTTTAACCTTAATGAACTATGCCATGTTTGAATATAGTATTGATCTTTTCTTTTTATAAACAAATCAGTCGTTCTATAATTTGTAATCACTACTTTTGAAGTGCATAATTCATAAAAGTACTTTAATGACATGTTCTTAACTTTCCTAATATACGGTATGTGTTCAAACTGTTTAATATCATTAAAAGCCCATACGATATCATACTGTTCTTTAACATTCTGAATAATATACTCCGTTATATATTTTGGGTTACATCCATACTGACTCCCATAATAACTTGTCATAATAATTTTATTGTTTTTTATAGGAAAACAATTGAATACTTGAATAATTATGAGGCTAAATATAATTTTTAGTTTACCTATTAGCCGATTCATATATATAATCCCCTTTTTACACTTTAAAACTAAGATTTTTTTTCTCTAATCCAATAGGTTGAGGTAGAAGCTTTATTTTTCTAAATAATTTCCTAATCGCCAAAAAGCAAATATTTATTATGGGATGGACACTGAAAAATTGAAGCTGTATTTTTAGTTCTTTATTTCCCTCTACGGCAAGCTGAAATTCCTTATATTTCAGCTTGATAAATGACCTAATCAATTTCTTACTATTTCCGTCTTTATCAATTCCCCGATTCAAAAGAAGCAAATTATAATGGATTAAGCAATTTGATAAGATAACCTTAAAGGACTCATTAATCAAATTCGGATAATATTGTTCAACAAATTTATGTCTTTCCTTTAATCCCTCAATAATATCCAAGTTCCTCAGTGAATAATTGAATACAATACTCTCACTTCGTTGAAAATAATAATACATTGGTATATGCGTTATCACGTATGTATGAACCCTTTGCATTACAAGATGTGACCAAAATACATCTTCAAACAGAACACCTTTTTTAAACTGGAGATCTTTTATAAGATTCGTTTTATAAAGTTTTCCCCAAGCAAAGTTTTTAACTTTTTCATTACATATCAATTCATACATAAGTTCATGATTATTCAATAATTTGTTAGGATGATTCTTTGAAAAGTAACGATTATCATAGAGCAAATAATCATGATAGGCATAATAAAAAGACGATTGAACAACATCGGCTTGATTATCTAAACTTATTTTTACTAATTCCTCAATCATATTCCTTTCTATCCAATCATCACTATCTACAAAAAGTGTATATTCTCCAGTTACGTATTCCATCCCTTTATTTCTGGCATCTGATAATCCGCCATTTTCCTTATGAACAACTTTAATTCTATGATCTTTTTTTGCATATTCATCTATTATTTGTCCACAATTGTCTGGAGAACCATCGTTAACTAATATGATTTCAACATTTGGAAACGTTTGTTCTACAATGCTATCTATACATCTACGAATATACTTTTGAACCTTATATATTGGGACTACTACACTTACCTTTGGCAACATACAATCCCCTACTTTTACTCTTTACCTTAATTATTTTCATCATTTCTATTTTTCCACTTAATAAATTCCAACAGTGTTTTGTACTCAGCAAATTGTTCCTTGTCGACTCCAGATTCCTTAAGTTCACGAGCAAAATTAACCCACTCCTCATCTAGTTGGATAGACTTTTGATCTACACTGGAATTTAATAACATCCTTACATCAATATCTAATACATTAGCAATTTTTTCTACCACATTAATTGAAGGATTTTTATTTACACTTCTTTCAATATTACTTAAATATGATTTTGCTATTCCCGCTCGATCGGCTAGTTCGGTTAAAGTTAGACCCTTACTTTTTCTAATTTCATAAATATATTTTCCTATCATATATTTTTACCTCTCTCATCCCGTTATAGGATGGGTCATCTCAGTTCTTTGTCTAATTGCTATTTTAAGACTCTCGATCACCCTCATTTGTTCTTGATCATTAATATTAGATCCGGAAGGTAGACATATGCCGGTTTTAAATAACTTTTCAGAAATATTTTTGTATTCTTGATGCGGGTAATATTTCGCTCCATTAAATAGAGGTTGTAAATGGAGTGGTTTCCAAACATGACGAGCTTCAATATGTTTATCCGTAAAAGCTTGAATTATTTCTGCTGCTGATATCCCACTCTTTATCGAGTCTACGGTAAAAGTAGTCAACCATCTATTTGATAATGTACCTTCTAATTCAGGCATAAATTGAATACCAGGCAATTCCGATAATTCTTCATAGTACTTTGAAAATATCTTCCTTTTGGATAGAACTCTTTCATCTAAAACCTGAAGTTGTGCTCTTCCAATGCCAGCTAAAACATTACTCATGCGATAGTTATATCCCAATATGCTATGTTGATAGTATGGTGCAGGGTCCTTAGCTTGAGTTGCTAAAAACCGTGCTTTTTGAATCGCTTCAACATTATCGGATACAAGCATTCCACCACCTGATGTAGTTACAATCTTGTTTCCATTAAATGAAAAAATACCAAATTCCCCTAAAGTGCCACTCTTTCTACCTTGATATTCGGATCCGAGGGATTCCGCAGCATCTTCTATAATTGGTACATTATACCGATTGCAAATAGCTAAAATTTCTTGCATTTTAGCACTTTGCCCGTATAAATTGACAACAATAACAGCCTTTGGTAACTTTCCTGATAAAGCAGCATCGCAAAAAGCCTTTTCCAATGCTGATGGTGACATATTCCATGTTTCAGGCTCCGAGTCAATAAAAACAGGAATAGCACCTTGATAAAGAATTGGATTTGCACTAGCAACAAAAGTAAGAGTCGAGCAAAATACAATGTCACCCGAACTGACTTCTAGCAAAGAAAGAGCTAAATGAATAGCTGCAGTTCCTGAGCTGACAGCAATTGCATCTTTCACTCCTAAATAGTTTGCCATTTCCTTCTCAAATCCATCCACATGTGGTCCTAGAGGGGCAATCCAATTTGTATCAATTGCCTCTTGTATAAATTTCCATTCATTCCCGGACAAATGTGGTGGAGAAAGTAAAACTTTTTCATTTTTCACAGGGTTTTTCATCAATTCCTCCTCCAATTATGTTTTATTCTTATAATTATGAGAATCAATTTTCAATACATTTTTCAAATTTCCAATTGGCTATTTTGTTTATCTTTTTTAGTTATTCAATAATTAAAGTTTCTTACTGTCCCTCTTTTACCAACGATGTTGTTCCTTTGAAACCTTCCATTGTAACTTGTTCACTTTGATTAATTCCTTCCGAAGACAAAACCTTTTTTATCGTCAAAAATAATATCTTTATATCAAGAAGGAATGTTTGATTGTTGACATACCATAAATCTAATTCAAATTTCTTTTCCCAACTTATTGTATTTCGACCGTTTATTTGAGCCCATCCAGTAATACCAGGCTTAACAAGATGCCTTTTTGCTTGTTCTTCTGTATACAATGACAAATATTCCATTAAAAGAGGCCGTGGACCTACTAAACTTAACTCACCTTTTAAAACATTAATAAGTTGTGGCAGCTCATCAAGACTATATTTCCTTAAAAACTTTCCAAACGAAGTCAATCTGATTACATCCGGCTTAAGTTTTCCATCTTCATCCATTTCATCGGTCATTGTACGAAACTTATATAAATAAAATGGTTTACCATTTAAACCTGGGCGTTGTTGTTTAAAAAAAATAGGACTGCCAAGTTTCATTTTAACTAGCAGTCCAATGCAAATTATAAGTGGAAAAAATGTTATTAGCATACATACGGAACATAAAAAATCTAAGAGTCTTTTCATCTATTCACAACTCCTAGCCATTAATTTGCTATTTCTAGCAACATTATTAGTTTTGTTTCTATTTCATCCATAACATCTTCAAATAATAAGGATTCGGTTTCTTGTCCCTTTGTGTATATATCTTCCAACAATTCTCTGAATTGCTTTTGAAACTCCCCTTCACACAAACTCATCTCTATATCTTCCTCACTTTATTCCTTAGCTATATCTTTTATTTTGATAAAACTTCTTGGTTTACTGTGTATCCATTTGGATTTTTACATTGCCATCGCCAAGAGTCCATGCACATTTCTTCGATACCTTTTTCAGCAATCCACCCTAGCTCCTTCAACGCTTTAGACGGGTCTGCATAACTAATGGCAATATCTCCTTTTCGAGGTTCTGTAATTTTATATGGTATTTTGATTTTTGAAGCTTTTTCAAATGCCTCCACTATTTCTAGGACGCTATATCCTTTCCCAGTTCCAAGATTATATGCTTCCACTCCTGTCGATTTGGACACTTTTTCTAATGCTTTTAAATGGCCTTTTGCTAGATCGACTACGTGAATATAATCTCTTACACCCGTACCATCTTTTGTTGGATAATTGTTGCCAAAGATAGTAAGTTCCTCTAAGTTTCCAATCGCAACCTGAGTGATATAAGGCATTAAATTATTCGGGATTCCACTAGGAGCTTCTCCAATTAGACCACTTTCATGGGCTCCGATTGGGTTAAAATATCGTAATAATGCAATACTCCAGTCCTGATCTGATGTATAAAGATCACGTAATATGTCTTCAAGCATTTGCTTCGTTCGACCATAGGGACTCATTGCTTTTATCCGTGAGTCTTCAGAAATTGGAATACTTTCCGGTACTCCATATACGGTTGCCGATGAACTAAAAACTAGATTTTTAATATTATACTTTTTCATAACGTTACATAAATACACGGTGCCAAGTATATTACATTCATAGTATTTAAGGGGAATTTGAACCGATTCTCCTACCGCTTTTAAACCAGCAAAATGGATAACTGCATTAATATTATTTTTCTCGAACACTTTTTCAATTGTCTTTTCATCTAGTAAATCACATTGATACACTTTAAAGTCTTTACCCGTAATTTGCCTTACACGGTTGAGAGACTCAGGATGACTATTCTTGTAGTTATCAAGTACGATAATGTCATAACCTGCTTTTAATAACTCCACACATGTGTGACTTCCTATATAGCCTGCCCCTCCTGTGATTAGTACTGCCATTTTAATCTCCCCCCTTTTTTTACCCCCCGATTAATCGATACAACTTTTCAATTTCTTTTTCATTTCCATAATTACTTTTGCTTACATTTGAAATTAGTTGCCCTTTTAAGTCCAAATCGTCAATTAATCTTTGAACCCCATTTACAATACCTTCAACATTATCGGGTGTAATCAATGCATCATATTCATCCTGTGCTTGGCTTCGTGCGGTAGGAAAATTCGTAATGACTACAGGTTTTTCTAAAATTTGTGCCTCACGGACGGTTACTGCTTTTCCTTCATATCTAGAAGGCTGAACGTAAATATCACATGCTTTAATATATGGATATGGATTAACCTTCTTGCCCAATAAAAAAAATCTCTGATTTAGTCCTAAATCATTTATTGATTTATGAAGTTCATTTTCAAGCGGGCCAAATCCAATAACATACCAAGTGATGTCGTATCCCTTTGTTAACAATTCACTACATGCTTTAATTGCCCGATCAATTCCTTTTGCATGTGAGAGTCGACCAACTGTCACTATTACCGTTTTGCCGGTTGATTTTTCAATTTCTAGTGCTTCCCCACTTTTTGCTTGTTCGTGCACAATTATTGGTGAAAGAATGTTTTCAATAACAACGGTTTTTTCTCTATTATTAGGAAAGAAATTCAAAAAAGTTTCCGAACAATCTTCGGAAACTGCCACAATTTGATTTAACTGATTCCACATTCGATTTTCCAACTTTTTATTTACATGAATATTAGAATAATCTGTATGAATCCAACCAATTTTTTTCTTAGCTTTTACTTTTCGCCCTATAAAATGATGTGGCCATAGGAATCCTATGGCCACATCGTATTCTTTATGTAATTTTGGAAGAAACGCTTGAGCCATTTCCCAACCATATTGGATATTTAAATATCCAGGTTCGTCTATTTTTAATAATTTTCCTTGCATAGTGCTTAAAGTTCTAGCTAGTATTCTTGAAATCCCTATATTGTAGTGACCTTCTTCAATCGTTTCTTTAATCGATTTTCTAAATGTACTATATTGGGGAACTTCGCCTAATAAGTTTGGTCCTGGTGGTAAGAATGAAAGAAACTCACCTTCATGTTTAAAAAGCATTAAATCGACATCATACTTACTATAATCAATTGCTTGTAATAATCCGATTAAACTTCGCTCAACACCACCTACTCCCAGATCAAAGGAAGATATAAGAATATTTTTCTTCATTGTTATTAACCTCTCGTCATGTACTACCTAATCCGTATAATTTTATCCATTCATTCACATTGTCTTTAATATCAAATCCGAGATTTGAAACATTTTTAAAAATGATGTTTCTATTTGGCTTTTTAATGCTTAAAGAATGCAGCAAGCTATCACACCATTTATCTTCACTATCCTCGATTGGTAAATAGGTTACGAGCCCTAGTCCCATATCTGTAGCTTTAGGAACATTATTTGCTACTAGGCAAGGTGTTCCAGCACATTGAGCCTCCAAAAGAACAATGCCGAATCCTTCAAATTTAGATGGAAATAGAAAGATATCGAAGGTTTTCATTAATTTGGGGATATCAGATCTAACTCCTAAAAATTTCACATGCTTTTGTAAGTTTAATCGTTCCGCTTCCAATTCAATTGTATGTCTTAAAGGCCCTTCACCAACTAAGAGTACAATAAAATTAGGATCTCTCTTAATCATCTTTTTTAGCACTTTTAACAGGAATAGATGATTCTTTGATTCAGAAAAGCGTCCAATATGACCGATGATCTTAGAACTAGACGGTATAGATAATTCTTCTAGAACTCTCTCCCTGCTGTCCGTCTCAGCTTGTAAAAATTCATTAATATTAACTCCATTTTTTAGAATTTCTACTTTATTAAAATGTTTGCCGAACAAAAAAGTTGCTGCTTCTTCACTACAGCTACACAATTTTGTTGCAGAAATTTTTATTAATAATTGAAGTGCTTTTAATATTACATATCCTTTAAACCCTTTTTTCATCCAATTATTACTGTGTGAGTGACAGATTCTATGATTGATTTTGCATATTTTCGCCGCCAGAGCTGGAAAACCGCTTTGAAAATCAGTATGTGCATGTACCGCAACATATTTATTTAAAGACATAACTTTTATTAAATCTCTTAAATAGCGAATTGGTCCCGATGTTCCAAGACTAGGAATCTTATAAACATTTCCACCTAATTCGATAATTTCTTGATCAAAATCATCCGTTTTATCACTGTGAGTAATGAAATCAAATTGGACTTTTTGACGATCTAAATGTCTATAAACATTCATAATAAGTGTTTCTGCACCGCCACGATCCATCGAACTGACAACATGCAACACCCTCTTTGGTACATCCATTTATATTCTCCTAACTGCCGAAGTAATTACTTCTATACACTATATTAAGCGTCATGACATTCTCATAAAAAAAATAAAGTAAATAACAAATCACTAATGCAAAGTAGATTAGCCTTTGATCCTGTTTACGAAATAGTAATACTATCCAAGAAATTAAAATTAACTGATATAAAGTAAAGTAAATGCTAAACCTGGCAAATATCCAATTTTGGGTTGAGATAATCATAAACATAAAACCGATTAGAGCCATATTAACGATATAATCACTGCTCGGAAAAATTGTTCTTAGTTTTTCCCTTCCAAGATATGCAATGAATAAAGGCACTCCATGAACGGCAACTCTGACTATATTTGCCCCTCCCTCATCGAAATCTGAATAATGGCCATATTGAGTTTTCTCAATTGCCGCAAATAAAAATGAAGAAAAATACTCATATCCTATAACAATGATAATGGAACTACTTAATAGAATCATGGTAGTTTTCGACCAAGCTCTATATCTAACTATAAAGTAAATAGGTATTAATATTAGTGCGCTTTCATGAAACAATGATGCAAATAGAACAATTAAAATATATTTAATCCAGTTGCCTTCAATTAGAAATTTTGTTGCCGTGAACAGTATGGTAGCAGTCATTACCTGCCTTATACCATTCATTGAGACTAAATATAAACCTCCACAAATATAAACATAAATGCTTAATTCAATCATTTTTGAATATTTATATAAAACAAGAATTATTAAGATATTTGTAATTAAAGCAGCTGTAAAAATTAGTATTTGCGGATCATCAGAAAAGTTTTTCAAGAATTTTTGAAATAACCAAAAGCCAATATTTTCTTGGTTTTTCCAATCACTCCAACTGAAATCATTAATTTTAAATGCATGCTTATAAAAATAAGTATCTCCAATATTTGATCTCAGACCTGAAACCAAAACTAATACTATCATTGTGCAAAACACTAATATTTTATTAGGCTTTGATTGAACTATTGCCCCAGTAGATAATGAAGGAGTAGATGAGTATCTTGCAAAAAAAGCACATATATATACAATAGCAAGATTAAACCATAAAATAGTCATTTGCTATACCATCCTAATAAAACTAAATTAGTTAAACATAATTTTCCCTCTTGTTTTAAGTAAAATGAAACAATACAATAGTACCCCTAATGGACTTGCCAAAATAGTAATCCACTTATTTGGGGAATCTTTTAAAAAATTATTTTTCATTAACATATTGCTAGATACAAAATGGATGGCTTGCCTAAATTTAAATGAAGTAGTTGCAAAAGGTAAATTCATTAATTCCTTTCGATAAAATGCGAATCCTTTGGGATTTCTTCGATATTGCTGGAGCATATTTAGGGATGAACCATCTGGAAGATACTCTACACAACATAGAACTTCATTCATCAAGAGTAATTCAAAATTCTTATCAAGCATATAATATTTGTAATTGAGACCTACATATTTTTCATTTATAAATACTGGGTACTGATACATCTTTGTCAATTCTGTACGATATACAAGTTTTTTATCTCCAGTTACTCTATATTTATTGTAAAGGTCGAACAATGTGGAGCTTTTAATATTTGTTGGTAATTTGGTTCCAATAACTTTTCCATTAGAATATGAATCGAGACCAATTATCCCACTCACATTTTTGTTACCATTTAGTCTCCAAAAATTAACAATATTTTCAACAGCTTTTTCCGGCATGTAGTCATCAGAATCTATACAAACATTCAGTTCTGTTTGAATCATCTCATAAGCCGTATTATGCGCCCCGTGCATTCCTTTATTTTCCTGCCAATGGTAAACTATTTCAATGAGGTCCTCGTATTGCCATGATTCTACTAATTCTTTAGTCTTATCCGTTGATCCATCATCAATGATTAACCAGCTAAAATCCTTGCAAGTTTGGTTGACTAGACTTTTATAACAGACTTCTAAGCAATATGCTCGATTATATGTCGGCGTAAATATAGTTAGTATTTTCAAGTGTACTCACCTCATTACATTTAAAATAGTAGTCTGTCATATGTTTCGCTGTACTTTTAATATCAAATCCTTTATTCAAAAAAACATTTGAGTCAAACGATGCTCTTTGTATAACTGAAACCTTCTCCATTATCCTATCAACCCATATGATAGGATCATTTAAGGGGACAAAATTTATTAAATTTAAGTCTAAATCGATATCTCGAGTAATTTGATCTGAGATAATACAAGGTAATCCAGCAGCTTGAGCTTCAATTAATGAAACAGGAACACCTTCATAAAAAGATGGAAAAACAAATACATCAAGGGCTTGAAGAATTCTTTCGATATCGTTACGGATTCCGATAAATTTAACATTTTTATGTAAATTCAATTCTTTAACCCTTTTTTGAATAGAGGATTTTAATGGTCCGTCTCCAGCAAGTATTAAAATAGAATTTTGGTTGTTTTTATGAAGTTTTGCAAATACCTCAATTAATAAACGATGATTTTTTACATGTGAAAATCTTCCGACATGGCCAATTACGAAGAAATTATCTTCTATCTCTAATTCTTTTCTAACTATCTTTCTCATCTCTTTTGAAAAAGCAAACTTACTAGTATCAATGCCATTTTTTAAAACCTTGGCATTTTTATAATCTCTTGGGAATAACCATTTAGCAGCATGCTCGGAACATGCTATTAAATGAGTAGCACTTTTCTGTAATAACTTCCCTGAAAACCATTTATATAATCGTGCGATATATCCTCCTTCACTTCTTGTACTATGACTATGAGATATTCTAACTGGAATACATGCCTTTTTGGCTGCATTTAAAACAAAACCACTCATCTTATCTAGATGGGAATGAACAATTGTATATTGACTATTTTTTAAGAAAAAATGATTTAACTCCTTTTTGTATTTAAAGTGGCCAACCTCGGAAATGTATGGAATACGATGAATTCTGCCTCCCAAGCTTATTATTTCCTTATCATAGTCACCTTGCTTACATGTCAAAAAATCAAATTGAATCTTGGATCTATCTATATTTCGGTATAAATTCATGATTAAAGTTTCAGCTCCACCTCGATTCATATTGACCGCTACATGTAATACCCTTAATGGACCGCCCACTGAACTTCCTCCACCTCATTCATTACATTTTTATAAATGACTCTTTTTTCTTCCAATACATTATTCAAGCTATATTTTGAAACAATTATTTTTCTACTTTGCGCTCCAAAGCGTTTTCGAATCTCTTTATTACTTGCAAGCTGAATAATTCTATTAGCCATTTCTACTTTATTTTTTCCAACTAGCCAGCCGTTTATATTATGGGAAATGAGCTCCCGATGTCCCCGATTATCAACCGCTACAATAGGAAGTCCACAAGCCATTGCTTCCATAACATTGACTGGCAATCCCTCTCTGATGCTAGAAGCAGCTGTAATATCACTCATTTTCAACAGGAAATCGATGTCGTCGCGCTTTCCTAAGAAGTCGACTAATGCCTCAACTTCAAGTTGTTTGGTAAGCTGTTTACAATGCTCAAGCAGCGGTCCATCACCTGCAAATAATAACTTTATTTTAGGAACATGATTTTTTATTAAGGGCAGCGATTCAATTAACAATTGTTGGTTTTTATTTTTATTAAATTCAGCTGCGTAAAACAATAAAAAAGCATCATTTTGATAATGATACTGTGCTCTTAATACTGATTTATGAAATTCCAATACCGGGGCGAATCGTTCTGTATTCACTCCAACCCCGTGAATATGTTCAATTCTTTTAGCTTTTATATGTTTTTTTGCTAAGTCGAAATCCTCTTCGTTTATAGTCAATAAGCAATCCGTAAAATACGCAAGTGTTTTTTCTATTGGATAATAAAGAAACCAATTAATCAGTGGAGCACCTTTGCAAAAGTGAAACCCATGTGCAGTATAAATAACTTTTGTTCCTTGCCTTCTTGCCTTTATTGCAGCTAACCTAGTTAATACTCCACCCATTGGTGTATGACAATGTATGATATCATAATGATTTTGATTAATGATATTTTTTAATTCCTTATATGCTTTAATGTTCTGATATTTCATTGGTGATCTTTGTATAGATATATTGTATTTCTTATCTACATAAGGGATGTTAGTATATCCCGCCGCGGCAACATGTACTTCCCACCCTTGTTCCTTAAACCACTTTAAGTAAGGAATATGGAAGGAGGTAAAATGTCCATCAATTGTAGCGCAAAATAACACCTTTTTATTCATTATTTTCACCCAATTAATTGACCATCGAGCCTAGTTGTTAAGTATTCCAAAACATCTTTTCTTAAATCTTCTCTTTGTAAAGCAAATTCAATAGTCGTTTTAATAAAACCCATTTTATCTCCGACATCATACCTAGTCCCTTTAAAATCATAGGCATAGACTGCTTCATAATGATTAAGTTCTGCAATGGCATCTGTTAATTGGATTTCTCCACCAGCACCCGGCTTTTGAGTTGCCAATACTTCAAAAATTCTTGGATTTAAAATATACCTACCCATAATAGCAAGATTAGAAGGAGCTTCCTCTCTACTTGGTTTTTCAATTAAGTTATTAACATTGTAAAAACGCTCACCTATCATTTTTCCATTCACAATACCGTATCTCGAAACCTCATTTTTTGGAACGGTTTGGACTCCAAGTATAGAGGCGTTATATCTTTCATATTGTTCAATCATTTGCTTTAAACAAGGCTTTTCTGCTTGAACAATATCATCCCCAAGTAATACGGCAAATGGTTCATTTCCTACAAACTTCCGTGCACACCAGATAGCGTGACCTAAGCCCTTTGGTTCCTTTTGACGAATATAATGGATATCGACTAATTGCGAAGACCTTTGCACCTCATTTAACAGATCAAATTTCCCTTTTTCAAATAAATTTTGTTCCAGCTCAAAAGAATGATCGAAGTGGTCTTCAATGGCTCTCTTTCCTTTTCCCGTAACAATTATAATATCCTCTATTCCCGATTCGATTGCTTCTTCCACTATATATTGAATTGTAGGTTTATCTACAATTGGCAACATTTCTTTCGGCATTGCCTTTGTTGCAGGAAGAAACCTAGTACCTAGACCAGCTGCAGGAATAATCGCTTTCCTTACCTTCATCTATATTTTCCCCCTTATCCTGAAGCCTGCATAATTG
Organism: Lederbergia wuyishanensis; assembly: GCF_022900255.1. Taxonomy (GTDB): domain Bacteria; phylum Bacillota; class Bacilli; order Bacillales; family Bacillaceae_C; genus Lederbergia; species Lederbergia wuyishanensis. Next base: position 168,065 of record NZ_JALIRM010000012.1, on the reverse strand, counting down.
GTTTTGTTAGTACTCTGACTTTTCCGTTTGCAAGGCTTATTAATGTTTCTCTTAGCATTTCATTATCTAGTATTTGATATGTTTCAATAATATCTTCAATTTCTTCCGGATATAGCCTTCCGACCCTCCCGATATAAATATTAGGATAAACTTGTTTTTCTATTACTTCTTCATCTTTTAATAATTCTTCGTAAAGTTTTTCGCCAGGTCTAATTCCTGTGAATTCAATTCCAATATCATCCACCGAGTGTCCCGATAATTTTATTAAGTTCGTTGCCAAGTCTATGATTTTTACAGGCTCTCCCATATCTAAAACAAATATCTCTCCACCTTCAGCCAACGCCCCAGCCTGAATCACTAATCTAGAAGCTTCTGGAATCGTCATAAAATAACGAACCATATCTTTATGAGTTACAGTAACTGGCCCACCTTTTTCAATTTGTTTTTTAAATAAAGGAATAACACTCCCTCGACTTCCCAACACATTGCCAAACCTAACAGCAACAAATTTTGTTTGACTTTTTCCATTCATATTTTGAATAATCATTTCCGCTAATCGTTTTGAAGCTCCCATAACACTTGTTGGATTGACTGCTTTGTCCGTTGAAATCATGACAAACGTCTTTACTCCATGCCAACTAGCAGCCTCAGCCACATTTCTCGTACCAATAATATTGTTTTTAACCGCTTCATCGGGATTCCGTTCCATTAAGGGAACATGTTTGTGTGCAGCAGCATGATATACTACATCGGGCTTATACTTATTCATGACAAACATCATTTTATTAGCATCCTGTGTATCTGCAATTTCAGTAATTATTTCAATCGGTAAATGACCAAAGTTTTCATTTAATTCCAATTGGATGGAATAAATACTATTTTCTCCATGACCTAATAGGATTAATTTTTGTGGATTAAATTGTGATATTTGCCTACAAATTTCTGAACCTATTGAACCTCCTGCTCCTGTAACCATCACAACTTTGTTAGTTATGTATTCTGAAATAATTTCAATATCTAATTCAATTGGTTCCCTTCCAAGAAGATCCTCAACTCGAACATCACGAAACTCATTTACAGCTATTTTTCCCGTAACTAAATCCTCCAATAGTGGAAGGATTTGCGTTTTAGCTTTCGTTTTTGCACACTCCAAAAAAATTGCATTTAATTTTCTCTTTGATAAAGAGGGTATTGCAATAACGATATGATCTATATTTAACTCACTTACAGCATTAGCAATTCTATTTATTCCACCAAATACCGGAATACCAAGAATGTCTAAACTATGTTTTTTGTTATCATCATCGATAAAGGCAACGGGTAAAAGGTCAGTGTCATTACTTTTTAATAATTGTCTTGCTACCATTGTTCCCGCGGACCCAGCTCCAATTATTAAAGTCCGTTTTTTGTAACCTTTCCTATTTACATAGTTATCTAGGTAAATTCTCCAACAAAATCTTGATCCTCCAATAAAAAGCATGTGAAGCAGCCAAGTAACAAACAATAATCTAAAATAAATTTCATTCATCATGGTCTTCTGCACAACTGCAGCAACGAATATCGTCAAGGTGACGACTTTAAAAATAATGATTAACTCTCCTATACTCGCATATTCCCATGCTTTTTTATACACTTTAAAAATAAGTGAAAAAATATGATGACTTAGGATGATCGCGAAACAAATGATAATAACTGGTAATTGAATTACATCAAGACTCGCATTAACTAAAAAACGTCCAAAAAATATTGCAGTCAAAACAATAAATGAATCAACAACAATAAATAAAGAAAGTCTTTGTCGATATGTCATTATAAACCCGCCTTTAATAAAATTTTAACTACCTCAAAATATTAAAGATTTTAATGATAAGGTCTTTAGTGCAAAACCTTATCATTAAAATCTTTAAATCATTTTTAAAGAAACTGCTTTATTAATAATAAATTTTTATAACCAAAACTGATTTAAGGTTAGAAAATAGTAATTTAGTACTATTTTAGGAGACCTAAGGAACTCAAGGGCATGATTGGTTGTCTACGATAAGTTCGCAAATAGATGCTATTTTCCTACCAAAATTAAAACTGGGGCATCTAACCCCTCCTCACACCATACTACTGACGACTTGCGTCTAAGGTCACGGACCCACAGCATGATCGAGTGCCTCCTTTGATATTGGCAAGGAGACATCACCGATATTCTTTTAAAACGCATTTAGCATTCTTAATAACGAACATAATTTCAAAAATTTTTTACCTCTTTTCGTTTAAAATTACACCAACTATTTTAGCTTTTGCATATTCCAAAACTTTTTTTGACTCAAATGCACTTTCTATATTGGTTTTTTCCTGCCTTACTACTAGAATGACTCCATCACTAATGTTTGCTATAATTTTTGTATCCGTCACTTCCAATAGTGAGGTTGAATCTATCAATATAAAGTCATAAAAGGAATTTATATTTTTCAAAAAGCTTTTCATTGTTTGAGATGCTAATAATTCAACAGGATTAGTTGGAATTGACCCGCTTGTTAATACATCCAATCCATCGATAACGGAAATATTTACAGCTTCTTGAAAAGTTGCCTTATCCGTTAGAATATCTGTTAATCCTAATGTATTAGGTACTTTAAAAATATTATGAATACTCGGATCCCTAAAGTTTCCATCTATTAGTAGAACCTTCTCTTTTTGCTGGGCCATTGATATAGCAAGATTGGCAGTTGTTGTAGATTTACCTTCATTTTTACCTGGAGAAGTAATAAGAAGAGTATTATTTGTCTTATCCCCAATTAGGAAGTGTATATTGGTTCTAATCATACGATATTGTTCGGAAATAATTGAATCTGGACTAGAAAAAGCAATAAGATTTCTCCTTTTATTCGACTTCGATCGTTTTCTTTTATTTAGAACCAATTGTCTCACCTCTTATAGTAAACTCCGATCTTTTACTTTTTCTTTTTTGCAAATTTTTTTTATTCATTGTTGAGATGCTACCTAAAACATGAACACCCAGTATTGTTTCAATTTCCCTTTCTGATTTTATTGAATCATCAAGTGAATCAATTAAAAATATTAAACCTAAACCAACAAGGATTCCCAAAATAAAGGCAGCAATTATTATCTTATTCCCGTTATCTACTGTAATAGGAGTCTCATTAAGTTTTGCTTCCGATAAGAATTTTACTTCCTCAAGGTCAATAATTTTAGGAACCGTGTCAATAAACACCGTGGCTGTAGTGTTGGCAATATTTACGGCCCTTTGCGGGTTTGAATCAACTACACTTATACTAACAACCTGGGAGCTATCAATACTTGAAACAGTGATTTGTGACGCCAATGAACTAGGAGACCTCTCCAAACCAAGTTCCTTTATAACTTTTTCCAAGACAATTGTATCCTTAATGATTACTTGTAAAGTTTTTCGATACTCTGCATTGGCATTAATAATAATATTTGCAGAAGTTTCGTATAATGGTATGGTTTTATTTTGTTGGCTATAGATCCAGCCAGCAATAGTAGTTATGACTGCGAGCAGCAATACTACCCACCAGCGCTTAAGAATAACTTTATAAACTTCTTTTAAATTTATTTCCTTTACAATGACTTGCTCACCATTATACATTTGATTTAAACGATTCATTTTATCACCCTTAGATATGACCTTTCCTTAATAAAGAACAAATTTTTAAATATTGCAACTCTCGTTTCCTATTTTAGTTCTTTATAAAGAACAAGTCAACACCTTTTTTACATCTTTATAAAACGGCTTCCATCTGTTTTCCAAGAAGGTTGCGAAACATGCCACTTTTTTCTCTTGCTAAATGTCCAAACTCCCCGATTTGTATTATTTCACCTTTATCCAGCACTATGACTTGATCAGCATTCCTAATGGTCGAAAGACGATGTGCAATAACAACAATTGTCATCCTGCCTTTTAATCTTTCGAGTGCTTCTTGAATCTTCGCTTCATTCTCTGTATCTAGTGAACTAGTTGCTTCATCTAATACAAGTATAGATGGCTTTCTTAAGACAGCACGTGCCAGTACTAACCTTTGCCGCTCTCCACCTGAAAGTCGAATTCCTCTATCGCCAATAAGAGTGTCTAGTTGTTGAGGGAGCTTTCTTACAAATTCATCAGCTGCTGCAAATTGCAAAGCTTCCCACATCTGATCCTCGGTTGCATCAGGATAAATCAATTGCAAATTTTCCTTTATAGTAGTATTAAATAAAAAAGGATCTTGTGGTACATAACTAACTGAACGCCTTAATGACAATAAATTATCCTTTGACAACCGAACACCATCTAGTAGTATTTCTCCTTTTTCTGGTTGGTTTAGACCCATCAATAAATCAATTAACGTACTTTTACCAGCACCAGATTTTCCGACTACAGCAGACATACGATTAGACGGAAAAAATACATTTATTCCGTTTAAAGCATAGTTATTTTCATTTGTGTTATATCGAAAAAAAACGTTCTTACATTCAATTCCATCTCTAATATTAATTGGCTGAATTGTTTGGTAATCTAATTCATAAATTTCTTTTGCATTTTTTGATTCATTTATCAATTTGATAACAGATTTTAATGCAGGTACAGTTGTGGCAATTTGTTCTAAACTAGCTTGAATCCCTGTAACCCTTGGCCATAAACGAGTAAATATAATTATAATTAACATTAATTGTGCTGCCTGTGAATTAAAAAGGTTTACAGATAAAAAGATAAAGATTGAGATCAATACAGCGGATGCCATTTTATAATAAAACTGAGAAGCTGTTTTTATTGTTATATATTCCATCTGCTCGTTATACATACGTTGAGAGATGGAGCGAAACCAATTCATACGTGATTGTTCTAATGTATTGCTTTTTATATCTTTAATCCCATTAAAATTATCTGTTATTCCCGCTAAAAAGCTTTGAGCTATTTCGGAAGTTCTACTTCCTAATTTCTGGGATCTTTTAATGAATCCCCGTGAAAACAGAGATAATACCAGCCCACTTAATAATACGAACATAGTTATTTGTGGTGACAATAACAAAGCAATACCAATTTGTATAAAGGTAAAAATAATTCCTGTTATAAATTGAAGAAACGTATTTGTTCCAGCGCTTACACGTGCCAATTCGGCCGTTATCGTATTAATAAGATCCGACTTTCTTCTTTTTATATAAAAGTCCCAATTTGCACATAGCAAATCACGATAAATTTCCAATCGCAAGTGTCGAGCGAAGCCATGCTGAATTTTAACATTTTCAATAGTTATATAACGAGTAATCAAGTTTTGAATAATATTAATCATTAGAAACATTAATAAAATAATTGTTAATCCACCAAACGTAGGGATTTGTTGAAGAAAACCGAACACCTTAGAAATATTGGAATTTCCTGTTTCAAAGTTTGCAATCCCGCTATAGCTTATGACCGGAATTAATAGTAATAACCCTATTCCGTCTAAAAAACTAATAAGAACCATACCAATCAGATTTATATGCAGTTTTTTCCCCGAATAGGCATATAATTGTTTAAAAAAATATAAAACCGGCTTCATCGCAAAATCCTCCTAAGGAGTACATAATTCTTCGTTTTTCTCCAAATCCATAAAAAAGGACGAAGAGGAAAATAAAGAAAGTGAAGTTTTTTAGGTAAAGACAATGTCTCGACATCAGTATGAAATGGATGGAGAATGCTTAAGAAGTAAACTCCTTTTTGTTGTATAGACATTAATGAAAACAAGTGATTCGAATGGTATTTTGCAATATCTTCAGGCACGGGCTCATTATGCAAATTCACCATTTGTTCCAAATAATAAATCGCCGCTTTTGCTAATTTTTTGGGGCGTTTTCTGAGTAGTGGTATAAGTTCTTCATTAATTTGTGTATTAAAAAGAGCGGATGCTAGAATAAGAGATTGCCCCCCTATATGACTACTTTGGGTTTGATTTAAAAGTTGCTTGACAAATGTCCAACTTATTTCTTTTTGCATAATCTGGTTAATATCCTGAAGCCAACGTAAACGTGACCATCCATGCCGTGCCCCATGAGTGATAAGAAAATAAAATAAGTCTTCATATCCCATATAATAGGTTGGATAGCTTGTAAGTGAACTTACTCTCTTTCTTTCCCATAATTCATCAAATGAGGGCTCTTTACTTGGAGATGGATGTAATCTCCAATGAATTTCTATTTTTGTTCCCTTCATAGGATGGAAATAAGTAAAATGATGATGCCTCCATTTCCAATCGTTTAGTACTGTTTGGATATATTCATCTTTATTGTATCCTTGTGCAATAAGCAGCTCATTTGCCTTATCTAAATCATTAATAGGTACAAGAATATCTAGATCGCCGGATGTTCTCTTTGAAATATCTCCATATAGAGTTTCAGCAAGAATAGGACCTTTTAAAAATAGGGGACGAATTTTATTTTCGGTAAACAATTTACATAGCTTTTCCATTTCTCCACTTAAATGGAGCATCCTGAATGTGTTTTGTTGATAATAAATATGTAAAGATTTAATAACTTTTTTTGGAATCCAACTATAATCCAATTTTGCTATTTTTGTATATAACAAAGGATAAAGTCGGTGATGTAATGCTAATTCAAGAAATAGATCCCAATCTGGTTTACTAAAATGTTCGTTATCAACTTCGCTCTCACTCTTAATAATTTCTAATAAAAGTTTGAGTTCATTTGGAATTTTAGACATGTTTAGTTCATGTGTTACATTCATCAACTTCACCTTCTTATTCGTTTGGCAAACATACTTACGATTGTAAATTGCTCCATACCTTCTGCCCCTGAAATATACAATGGTCCACTCCGAAGCCAAGCGTGCGCAATCATTTTTCCATCATTATCACGACCTGTACCTAAATATAGGGTACTGTCAATTCCACGTCTTTCAAGCATTTTCATCCCTGCTATCGCCTTAACAAGACATTGGCTTTCCCAAAATGTATATTTACTCGCAATATGGATAGCGTTTGAAATGTTTTTTATTGATTTATTATTTCCTTCTATCAAAAACTGAGATGTCTCTTTCATATGCTCACCTAATGAAGGTGCAATCTTATTAAATGGGAGTTTTTTTAATATTCTTGCCCAGCCTAAAAAGAAAAAAGCTTCGATTAATAGCAACAAAGTTGCTGGTTTTAATTTTAAAAAAGTCACAAGTTTTGTAAAAGCCTTCATTATTAAGTCACCTAATTTTAATTAAATCTTCTTTATATAAATCCTTCAAAAACGAGATAACCTGATCCTCACATTCTTCCTTTTCGACTTGGAAAACAAATAATAATTTTTGAATTAGTTGATTCACTTCAATTGGCTCCCTTATTAAATCCCAAATTTCTCCACCTATTTCACCTAGATTGTAATACTTTCCATTTTCGATGCTTAACATCACCTTTTCCCCGCCCATATCACTGACGATATTTCCTTCTCCTTGAACAACGATGTTATTAACAAGAACAGTCATTTTTCATTCACCCTTTTTAATTGTATTAAGTATAAGTGATGCTAAATCATTGGCTGAAAAACTATCTATTGGTCTTTGCAATCTATAAATTGGTACGTTATTTGCTATACCTGCTGTTATTTGAAAATGCCATTCTCTCAATCCTAAATCTGAAATGAAAAAGTTGCGATATGTATGATAGAACAACGTATGCAATCTTTCTAGTTTTAAAATTGGGTCTATAATTATTTCGTCGTGATTTGTTTTGATTAATTCAAATACTCCGGCCAATGGAAGTGCTTCTGTTGAAAATTTCGAGGATACTGGAATAGCAAACTTTGATTCCCTCTCAATAATTGGCCGATAATCAGTTGAGGTCATCCCAAAAGCATCTAAGCTTTCCTGCCAAAGTTTTTGTTGCGGATAAGCTGGAGTAACAATAGGAAATCCCTTTTGTGAAATAGTTACCGGAATCACGTCGTCACTTAATAATTGGTAACCCTTATTTAATAATGAAGAAGCAAGAGTCGATTTACCTGCACCTGAATCTCCTACTATTGCATAGGCTTTCCCATTAATTGCGATGGCACTTCCGTGTAATGGAAGGATTTTTCTTTGCAGCAAAATAGCCCCCATGCATGTTCCCAATAAATAAAGTCTTATTTGGTCCTCATGTGCACCAATTGAAGGTGAAACATAGATATTTTTACCGTTCTCTATTAAATAAATTGCGACATTTGGGACATGAAATAATACACTATTTTTTTTCACGCTAAAATACCGATTAGGTTTTGAAGATTGTTCCCAAAGATCAAATAGATCTCGGTATTCTATGACAATATCAACATTATCAATAGAATCAGAAACGATTGATAGCTCTGGTAATGGAACTTCACTTATAATATTTAATCCGAAAGCCTTATTTATAATCATTTTTAATGTAGTAGCCATATTTACCTCCAGGCTTTTAAATAAAGCCCCTATACTATTTGTATAGGGTATAAGGGCATGTTCGTTTTCTAAATCTGTATTAGCTATCTAACGGACCGGTTCCACCGCCTCCGCCTCCGCCGCCACCTTTATCTGTGCAACTAGCATTTGATCTACCAGGATGGGTTTCATGCTTTCCTTCAGATACATCGAAACAATCCGCATTCGCATTTCCTGGTCCATTCATCGTCATACTAATATCAAGAACTTCCAGAACTGGCATTTTCCATTTTCTGCTCATAAATTCACCTCCCCTCAGTTAAACCTTTTTAAAAATCGATAAATAATTAGACTCCGTGATAAGATTTTAAAATCATCACTCCATACTAGTTCTGGGATAGGTTCTTTCCCGAGATTGGATAGAGAATTCCTTATTACATTTACATCCAAAATCTCGCTAAGTAATGAGTCCTTTATAAGCTCTTGTATCTCCTTGTGGAATTCACCCCAGCTAGATTTCATACGATGAATCGTATCTGCTGCTTGAATTCCGCGAATATGATGGTTTAACCTTACTTTATCAGGGAGGATATTTTTAGTTGCCCTTCTTAAAAAAGATCTCTCCATTCCATCTTTTGCATATTGTTCCTCTGGGAGAGATAAGCAAAATTGAATTACACGTAAATCATTGGTAGGATCACGATCCCAAACGGCATTACGTAAAGATAGCTTCGTAGTAGCAGTTCCACTCTTATTCCAAACGTAGAGTTTGTCATAGTATTTTCTTCTATAGTCATTTAAATCCCCCTTAAAACTACCAGTGATACCAATATCACCTTCACGTGTCCTTTCATATATATTGTTTTTTTCTGCAAAGGTTGGATTGATGAAATTAGGAAAATGATAATTGGATTCATGGCTTTTCTCAAACAATGCCATTAAATTTGGAAATGCATATTTGGCAATAGTAGGTAAGATTTTGCGCCTACCAGTTGGAAAGTTCTCACAGTACCTACTCATTTCTAAGTTTAGTTTTAATAACTTTAACCTTTTTAATAAGGAGGCGTAGTATTCATAATTTAATCGTTCAGAGCCCCATGAAATCGAGTGATTGCCTCTAGATCCATTTAAAACGATTTTTACGCCATCTTTACTTGCCTGTTCACTAATTCCCTTTAACCAATAGGCGTTTTCAAAAAATTTATAAGGCATTTCCATTATTTCTAGAAAATCGTCTATATCCATAAACGGGTTTTTATCTTCAAAATTTAAATAATGAGCTTTAATATTTCCAACGTAATTAACCGTCTCCTTGATATATGGCTTTTCATTAGCAATATAATGTTTAGGAGTCCAATCTATAAAATTATCATGTGGTATATAACTATATGTATATAATTCTTTATTTTCTTCCTTAAGGGACTTTGCAGCAAAACTAACTACTGAACCTGAGTCTAGTCCTCCACTTAAATGTGAGCCAACTTTTCCGTATGTACGTATTTTTTCGTTAACTGCTTTACCGAAAACCTCATGAAATGCTTCATAATATTCGTCGTCAGATTTTAAGTTTAAAGTCTTTATTTCTGGTAAACTCCAATATCTATTAAGTGATACTTTACTATTCTTTATTAAGATTGTATGTGCTGGAGGTAATTGATAAATATCTTTATAGACTGTATGATGCATATCTACATTTTCAATAATTGTTGGTATAACGATAAATTCAGCTAACCAATTTTCATTTAATTGCTTTTTAATAAATGGCAAGTTGAATAATGGCTCAATCAGTGTGCAGAAAGCAAAGCAAGAATCATCCTTGTAATAATAAAGAGTCCTTGCACCTGAAAAGTCTCTTGCCCCAAAGAGTGCTTGCCTTCTGACATCCCAAATCATAAATGCAAAATCACCAATTAAATATTTAGGACAATCCTCGCCCCATTTTAGGTAGGATTCCAAGATTAATTCACTATCTGTCATGGTTTTTCTTTGAGAATGATGTATTTGCAATCTATCAAATAATTCATCGCGATTATCAATAATCGCATCTGATGTAATGACGAGTTGTGATTCACTTTCATAAAACGGCAGTGTTTCGTTAACAGATTCTGGAGTAATCCATTGGACATGGCAACTGAGGAAAATTTTATCATTTTTCCATGTTCCTTTTTGATTGGAGGGAAATTGGTCGAAGGACTTCATTAAACTTTCGCCTGAGTAAGGATGAGATTGGTCATTATTAAACTGAAAGATTCCTGCTATTGCACTCATTGCTCCCACCCTTTCCTAAAGCGCATATTTCTTTTAATATGTGCCCTTATACTTTTTATTTTGTATAAGGGCCACAATTTACTTAAGTACGTAAAATCATTAACTATAATGCACTACATCTTTTCCATCTGATGCATCCGGATCCGGTTGCACGGCATCAGGTGTCTTAATTCCTGGTCCTGCCATTGTCATTCCAACTTCTAAAACTTCTAGGTTTGGTTTAAGCCAATCTTTTTTCACTCTTTCACCCCCCTTCAAGTAAAAATATTTTTTATGAAACGATGTAAAATTATGCTTCGCATTAAAATTTTTAGTTCAAAATCAAAAACAAATTCTACTTTCGGTTGGTCTTTTATCTTATTAATACAATCTTTTAACACTTCAATATTGACATATTCTTGCAAAAAAGGATCCTTGGTTAATTCCATCGCTTCATTTGTGATTTTTTCCCAAATACCTTTCATGCGATGAACACCATCAGCACCTTGAACGCCTTTTGTAAGTTGATTCATACGGATATTATCAGGCAAATATCCTTCCGTTGACCTTCGAATCAACGATCTTCCCATACCATTATTTACATACTGATTTTCAGGAACGGATAAACAAAATTTAACTACTCTTAGATCATTAGATGGATCCCTGTCTACTACACCATAATTCAATGACAACTTTGTTCCGTATGTTCCAATAGTGTTCCAATAATATAACTGTTTAAATTGCTGTTTTCTAATTTTATAAGAATTAGTATTTATCCTTCCTCTTGGGTCAATGCCATGTTCTTCATGAAGCTTTTCTAAAACTTTTGTTTTGATAGCAAGATCTTTATTTATAAAAATAGGAAAGTCATCTTCCGTGCTATATTGATTCCTATATAAATACGGAAATGCATTTTTTGCCACAACCGATAAAACCCTTTTTCTACCAGACCCCATATTTCTACTAAAATAGTACATTTCTTGATAAAAACGAATTAACCTTAATCTTTTTAGTAATAAAGCATAGAAATCAATGGTTGGCCCCCATGAAATGGACCAATTTCCCCTCTGACCATTTAAAAGAACACCCACTCCTTTTTTACTTGCTTCTTCGAATATCCCTCTTAGCCAAAATGTATTTTCAAAAAACTTATACGGCGTCTCCATTATTTCAAGCCATTCATCAATTTCTGTATAAGGGTTTCTTTCATCAAAACTTAAATAATTTGGCGAGATATTTCCTACATGTTTAACGATTGATTCAATTTGAGGTCGTTCATTTGCAATCCTACTTTTATGGGTCCAATCAACAAAATCATCCACGGGAACATAGCTAAATGTATGTAAAGTTTTGTTTTGATTTAATAATGGTTTTGCTGCAAAGCTTGCAACGGTTGAAGAATCTAAACCACCACTTAAATGGGATCCAACTTGAAGGTGAGTTCTTAATCTGTCATTCACAGCTCTTTGAAAAACTTCTCTGAAAGCTTCTTCATATTCTTCGTTAGATTTTAATTTTATTTTTTTCCCATCAGGTAGAGTGCTGTATCTTTTAATCGTGATTTTGTTTGTTTCTACTGTGATATGGTGTGAGGGAGGTACTTGGCAAATATCACCGTATACCGTTGTTTCTGGATCAATAGAATCAAACATTAAAGGATTTGCAATAAACTGCGCTAGCCATTGCTCATTCAGTTCTTTTTTTATATAAGGTAAAGTAAAAAACGGGTTAATTACGGTACAAAAAACAAATCTTTGTGGGCTTTTAAAGTAATACAACGTTCTTGATCCCGAAAAGTCTCTTGCACCAAATAGCCGCTTATTCTTCTCATCCCATATCATAAACGCAAAATCTCCAATTAAAAACTTGGGACAATCCTCTCCCCATTTTTCATATGCTAATAAAATTAAAAGGCTATCTGGAATGGTTTTTTGATCGTTTCGATTTACTTGCAACATTTCAAATAATTCTTTTCGGTTATCAATAATGGCATCAGCCGTAATAGCCAATTGTCTCGCATAATCATAAAAAGGTAATTGTTCACCTATCGATTCAGGAGTGATCCATTGGGCATGACAACCAAGAAAAACATTTTCTCTTTGCAGAGTTTGAATATCGTCTGCTGGATATTTTTCAAGTGATTTCATCATTCCAGAACTATGTTCGATAGAGATAGGTTCTCCGCTTAGATTGTAAATCCCAGCTATTGCACTCATTCTTTTCCTCCAGAAAAATACACTTTATATTTTACACTCATCGTTCTTATTAAAGAACAATATAATTAAAAAAATAGTCCTATTAAAAAAATAATTATATATATATTCTGTTATTCTTTATTAAGTATTTAAATTTCACTATAAAGAACACCCTAAAGATAAATTAACAGCTTTAAAAAATAAAGTCAACTTATTTTTCGATGTAAACATTTTATATTTTAGACTTTGAATTAAGCTGTCAATTTAGTACAGAATATAACAAGATTCGAAAAAATAATCTTGGACGGAGTGACATTTATTGAAAAAGAAAACCCCCATCATCAATGAAGAACAAATCACCATTACTTCAAACTTAAACAATCTTAAAGCTGGTGACTCGGTCAACGAACATCGTATGTTCGAAAGAGGAAATATAACCCAAGCTGAAGATGAAATAAAACAACAAAATAACAATTTATGAAATGTAGCCTCCAATTAAGTGTTGGAGGTTATTTTTTGTTTAAGTTCTCTAATATTAAGCTCCCATAACATCTAGTATTGGGGAGTCGAGATAAAAAAAGAGATAACTTATTGAATTGAGAACCACTCCTATATCCCCTAAGATCAATCCTCTTTCCCAACCCCATAGTATTTCACTTTTCACAGTAAAATGGTTTGTAATTTGTATGTATAAGATTTTAAACGCTTCTAATTTTCTTACATCTCCGCCTCGAGACTTAGTCAAAAATAAACCTCCAGCTGGTTATCCAGTACAAAAAAGCTGGCTATGATTGTAATTAGTGTTTCAGTGTATTTCCAACCTTACATAATTCTTTCACCACATTGAAATATAAAAAATTTAAAGGGGTATGAAAATGAAAGCCATTATGTTTATTGTAAAAAGAAAGATTTTAGTTGGATTAATGACAGTCTTAATTATTTTGTTGGGTTGCTATTCAGTTTTCAAATTAGATAAGGAGCTCCTCCCAAATATTAAAATGGACGGCGCATATGTAGAAATTAGTGCCGGAGAAATGGCTGCCGTTGAAGTTGAACGAACGATTACGAATCCTCTGGAGCAAAAGCTAAAGGGCTTAAACGGAATTGAAGATATTCAGTCCACTTCATCCATTGGACGTAGTACTATTTCGGTTAACATTAAACGTGGTAAAGGGGATGAAGTGTTTAAGGAAGTTGAATCAATCGCTAATTCCTTGAAAGGTTCAGTTTCTGGTGTTACTGAAGTCCATTCAGGACAGTATGGAACAAGTCAAAACTACGAATTTTTCATGGATATTTCCAATGGGAATATGGAGGAAATGACCGCTTTTGCAAAAAATGTCTTAGAACCTAGACTTGAAGCATTAAAAGAAGTTAGAGATGTTGCACTTGTTGGTACTGTTGAGCGTGAAGTTTCTATTGAGTTTAGCCGTGAGAAAATGGATAAATATTCGTTGGATGCAACTCAAGTTATTGGTGCATTACAAAACGTAAATAATGAAGCCACTTTAGGTGAATTAAGCAATGATAAAGATACACCATCCATTCGCTGGAATACAAAATTAGAAAATATTGATGATGTGAAGAGTATAAAAATCCCTACTTCAAATGGCAACATTTTGCTGAAGGATATCGCAAATGTTTCTGTTCAGCCATTAGAAAGCTCATCTTATGTTTGGAAAAATGGAACAAAGGATTTTATTTTAGTTCAGGTAGGTCGTACATCTGATGTTTCTCAAATTCAAATGGCCGATGCTATAAGAGCAGAAGTTGAAAACATTCGCAAAGAACATTTAATCAAGGGCTTTGAGATAAATGAGGTAGTCGCACAAGCGGATTATGTAAAAGAATCAATTGATGGTGTAACAGATAATATTCTAATTGGTGGAATTATAGCGGTTGCTGTCCTATTATTATTTCTTCGCAATTTAAGAGCTACTTTTATTATCGGAATATCCATTCCAACATCTGTTTTACTTACTTTCGCAACAATATGGTTATTTGATTACAGCTTTAACATAATTACTTTGATCGGACTCGGATTAGGAATAGGAATGATGGTTGACTCGTCCATTGTTATTCTTGAGTCGATTTATAAAAAGAGAGAACAAGGTTTAAGCAAATTTGATGCAGTTATTGAAGGTACGAAAGAAGTTTCCTCTGCTGTCATTGCTTCAATGTTAACAACGATTGTTGTCTTTCTGCCTATAGGCTTCATCCAAGGAGAAATGGCTCAGTTTATGGTCATTCTTTCAACTGTAGTAGCAATTACGTTAATAAGCTCTGTTATCATTGCTTTTACGATCATACCAGTTCTTTCTGAAAAATTGTTAAAGCTTCGAAACAAGAAAAAAGTTAAAGAAAGTCCTTTTTTACGTAGTTACAACGCACTTGTCGCATGGACTATTAAGAAAAAACGTCGCAGCTTAGGCATCATCTTTACGTTTATCTTTATGTTAGTCGGATCATTTTTCCTTGTGAATAAAATACCGATGAACATTATGCCTGATATGTATAACCGTTATGCCGAACTAATGATCAATTTAGAACCTGGTCTTTCTAATAAAGATAAAGAAGAGGTTGTTCATAAGATTAATGAAAAACTTCAATCGATTAAAGATGTTGAAACAAACTATGTTATGGATAACGGAGGAGCGCTCTACGCCATTATAAATATGACAAAGGGCGAAGATATTGTTTTACCACAGAAGGAAGTAAATGAACAAATCTTAAAAAATCTTCGTGATCTGCGTGAAACAACTCCTATTAAGAATGTTCAAAGTGCTATGGACGAAGGTGGCGGTTCTCCTGTTCAAGTCAATATTAAAGGAGAAAACTTTGAAGAATTACAAAAGATATCAAATGATTTTATGAATGATTTCCAATCCATTGATGGAATTGTGGGTGCTACAAGTTCAATGAAGCGCACCTCACAGGAACAAGTTATACAATTAAAGGAGAAAGAAATCGAAGCAGCAGGACTTTCCCCTATTCAAATTAGACATTTAATAGAACAAGCATTTTTACAAATGCCAGTTGGTGAAATCACATTTAATGAAGAAAATATACCGTTAAATGTAAAATGGGATGAAAAAACAAGTACAAAGTCTGCACTATTGGACTTGAACCTTCCACTTCCAGATGGTGAAAAAAAGTTATCTTCTTTTATTAATTTAAAAACAATTGAAACTCCAAATGAAATTAGACATACAGATGGAGAACGTTTCATGTCCATTACAGCAGACATTGAAGGAAAAGACTTGGGGGGCATTAATCGAGATGTTCAAAGTTTGATCAATGACTTTAATGCACCAGATGGTTACACAATCTCGGTTGCAGGGAACCTTGAGGCGCAACAAGATTTAATGAAGGATTTACTATTTGTTTTCGCAATCGCTTTGTTCCTAGTGTACCTTGTAATGGCAGTGCAATTTAATCATTTAGGACATCCGCTTATCGTTATGTCTGTCATTCCAATGACGATTGTCGGTGTCATTCTAGGATTATTTTTCACACAAATGGAACTAAACTTAATGTCTGGAATTGGAATTGTCATGCTGATTGGAATTGTATTAAACAACGCAATCCTTCTCATTGATAGAACAAATCAACTCCGGAAAGAAGGATACTCGATTGAAGATGCGCTTGTTGAAGCTGGAAAAAATCGGATTCGACCAATATTCATGACAACCTTAACTACTGCAGGCGGAATGCTTCCATTGGCACTTGCCTCAGGTACATCGGGTAATTATCAAGCACCGATGGCAACTGCTATTATTAGTGGCTTGATGTTCGCAACGTTTATCACTTTGTTGCTCGTACCAGCTACGTATCGCCTATTTTCTTTCTCACGAGCTAAAGTAGAACGTGTAAAAGTAAAAGGTAAAAATAAAAAATTACAAGTTTCTGTAACTCCAGATAATGTTTGATAATTATGAAATGGCTTGGAAAAATTTCCGAGCCATTTTTATTATGTGCTATTGAATTTGTCTTTTAGTCAATTTAACTAGCAAACGGCCTAGTGTTATTGGAAAGAGGTAATTAATTTTTATTGAAACTGTATCTTTAAATGAAGGTGTGATGATCATTTTTTTACTATCGATATTTCGAATAAATCCTTTTCCTACTTTTTCAGGTAATGCTTTAAATTCTTTTGGAATTGGCAATGGCGAAGATGAATCTGTGTCTGTAAGGGGTGGATGCATGAGATGAAAAGTAACTCCACTATCGGCATACTCTAAGTTTAAGCATTTTGCTAAAGATTCTATCGCTCCTTTGCTTGATGCATACGAACTCAGATCGATAAATCCAGTAACACTAACACCTGAACTCGTAAAAATGATCTTACCGCGTTTTTGTTTTTTCATTATCGGCAATACCATATTAGTCATATTTATTGCGCCATGAAAATTGGTGTCCATTACTCTATCAAAATCTTCCCTGCTATGTTCCTCGAAGTTTTTAAATAAACACAAGCAGGCATTGTGTATGGCATAATCTATATTGCCAAATTGACGTCTTGTTCCATTCACAGCGGTTTTTACTGATTCCAAATCCGTAACATCGCCTTTAAAACATAACAGAGTTGACGGATAAGCTTCTCTTAACTTTTCAATGTTATCGCAATTCAAGTCAATAACAGAAACACAATTACCCATTCTAAGCCATTCTAAAATCATATAATACCCAATTCCATTATTTCCACCAGTAATGAATAGTGTTTTCATAGTTTCCTCCATCAACTTATCTCTTTAGAAAAATACTATTCTTTTTTGGTTAAAAATTTTCCTATAAAAAGAATTATAATGATTGACGGCCCCCTAATTTTCGACAAAACACTTAGATAGCTCTAATTCATAGTGAATCACCCTCTAACTTTAAGATCATTCATATTCATTGCTAATTATCATCTAATTTCCGACGGAACCCTGTGAATTCTCAATTTCATCGTGAATCACCTTCCAATTCTCGATGAAATCTTTAGATTATTAATGTTCATCGCTAATAACCCTCTAATTCGCGACGAACTCCTGAGGTTTCTCTATTTCATCGTGAATCACCTTCTACAATGAAATTCGGAAATATCCTTATTTAGTTGCGATAACCACATTGCTTCTGATATTGAAAAAAATATAAAACAGAATTACCTTTTCACAAAATAAAAAACTTGTTGAAAATCAGCATTTTCAACAAGTTTTTTCATTCTACTTCGCAGTCGCTTCCCAATATTTCAAATGATTATAAGGGTTCTGTGCTTTCCAATTGCTATCATACAATCCAAAATGTAGGTGCGTGGCAAATTTTCCGCTCGTTCCTTCTGGTCCGTACCCTGTGTTTCCAACATATCCGATTACTTGTCCTTTTTTAACCTTTACGCCATTACTCATGCCTGCAGCGTATTTACTCATGTGAGCATAATAAAGGAAATGGCCTTCAGACGTGGCTACATTTATTCTCCAACCGCCTAATTCATTCCAACCAAACCCGGTAATCACGCCATCGGTAACAGAATAAATTGGCGTTCCCATCGGAGCCATGATATCGACTCCTTCATGTCCGCGATTCCCCCCATATGTCCTTGATTCATTCCACGAATCATAGAATGGAGTATATGTTCCTTTCTTTAAAGGAAAGTTCCCATCCGACAAGAAAGCTGGAGCTAAAGGTGGTTTTATTGGTCCTTCTGACACTTTTAGTTCTTGTCCAATATAAATCATGTCCGATGTTAGTCCGTTTAATCTCTTAATCTCTGAAACCGATGTTCCATATTTTGCAGCGATTAAGTAGAGGTATTCCCCTGCTTGTACCTTATGGATTGTTGCGTATTGAGGCTTTGTTTCTGTTTGATTTGTTCCCTTCTCCGCAACATTATTTGTAGGTGGTTGATTTACCTTTTTATCCGATACTATTTTATTAGAATCGGTTTTAGGACTAGATTTGCTTTCAGTAGTTTTACTAGAGTTATTATTTGTGGCAGGAGCAGGTTTTGCACTATTATTAATTGTTCCTTTACTGCCAGTATTATTAACTGGTTTTGGTATGCTTGTCCCTTTTGAGTTAGTATTTATCGGTTTTGAAGGAGTTTTATTGCTAACAACTTTTTGGGGAATATTAAGCTGTTGCCCAACCTTTATCATATTTCCTTTTAGATGATTAAGTACTTTTAATTCGTTTACGGTAGTATTATATTTCTTAGCAATTATCGATAAGGAGTCACCTTTTTTAACTATATATTTAGTAGACTTTTTTTCAGTATTGCTATTATTTTTGCTAGAATTTGGTTTTACTACATATAGAACTTGTCCTACTCTAATTGTGTCAGTACGTAATTTATTCCATTCTTTTAATTGTGAAACACTGATGTGATGTACTGCGGAAATCTTCCAAAGTGAATCGCCTTTTTTTACTTTATACTGTGCATTTGCTGCATCTACTGATCCTGAAAAAGTAGATAGGACAACAGTTGCTGCTAAAGCAAAGGATACTAGTTGTTTTTTCTTCATGATGTATTTCCTCCATTTCCATAATTAGCAACAAATTCATTATGCTCCAATTTTTTACTATCAACAAGAGGATAATATTCCTATTTTAATAGTTTTATAGAAAGAAAATAAAAAAAGGTTTTACCGATTATCTCGATAAAACCTCAAATATTTTATGCATTACCCTTTTTAATAAAATCTTGATTTTCTTTTGAAGTTCGTAATTCAACCGTCAATGCTCCACCTTTAATAAATGCTTTTATCAATAAAGGGGCACCGGCTTTATTTTGAAATCTGAAATCTTTACCACCATAAGATACTGTTGCATCCCGCCCTTTCGGGACGTATCCAACATTAACGGAATGGTGATGCAGCTCAACATAGGAAACGGCAATTTGATCGACAGCATTAAATAACGTAGAGGAAGTTTGACATATTCCCCCGCCAATTCCTTCTACAAGCTTCCCATTTAAAGCTTCCATTGCTTTTTGATATCCGTGTTCAGCGTCACTTGGACCAACGGTTGTGTTAAAAGAAAAATAATCGTCTATGCCAAGAATTACGTTATTAATAGCGTCTGCTGAAAGCTCGATATTTTTATTTCGGCCATCGGGACTTCCACCAAAATATGTAGTAAACGTAGCTACTACGACTTCATCCAATTGAGATGCTTCTATCTCTTTATATGCACTTTCGGTCACTTGCAAAGGGAGTTCTACTGTCCCGCCTTCGTCAAAAGCAGCCACTATTTTTTCAACTAATTCCGCTTCCTCTAAAATAACTCTTGGGCTACCTTTTATAATTTTTCCGTCTTCTCCAAGTCGATCAGGTATCATTCTTTGGTCGTAGCCTTCTGTTGTATCCGTTCCTCTTGCCAATTCCCTTGCCCAGTTTTGTATTTCCTGCTTATATGTTTCCTCATTTTCTTTTAGATCTTTCCGAATATAATTAAATGTCTTGATGACTTCATTCTTCAGTGGATCTACGACCTCAATATCGATTGGCTTTAACTCTTCTGCTTTAATCCTCTCTTCTTCTAACCGTAATTCCTCTGCTTTCTTCCTTTCCTCTTCTAACTTTTTCTGTTCTTCTTCATACATTTGCTTTTGTTTATCTAATTCAGCAATTTTTTCATCTAGCTCTTTCTGTTTTGCCGCTTGGACTGAGCAACCAGTCAAGCCTAATAAACTACTTACCAAAATAATGGTAAGCACCCCTTTGTACATCCCTTTTTTTCCTCCCAACTCATCTAATATTTTTTTGATTAATCACATTCTCCACTCTATTCAACTAGGCTTATCTTTATTCCCCTATCGTTATAATTGGGCTTTATCTACTTGGGTAATGCTTTAATAAAACAGGATTTGTTTTTCTTATATAATGATAATTCGATATATAACTTTCGAATTCCTTGATTAATATATGCAATAGTCAAATAATTCGTTCGACGGTTTTTTTCGGCATTCTTTTTAGTAAACTTTTTATTTGATTGTAGTATCTGGATTCTCATTTGGAATAAATTCCTCAAAATATTGGACGCAAAAAATGAAAATTTTGATTCAAAAATATTGAAAAATAATATGCATAATAAAATATTACTTTTATGGTATAATTTTCTTAATTTTAAATAGATAAAAAAACATCAAGGGAGTCAACATCATGAAGC
This sequence comes from Lederbergia wuyishanensis, assembly GCF_022900255.1. GTDB lineage: Bacteria > Bacillota > Bacilli > Bacillales > Bacillaceae_C > Lederbergia > Lederbergia wuyishanensis. Next base: position 147,089 of record NZ_JALIRM010000012.1, on the reverse strand, counting down.
AATTGAGAATTATATTTTCATTATTTCTTTTGTTATTTTTATTAGTTGGTTGTAATAAGAAAGATACTTCTGCACCACCAACTAAAGCGGAAAAAGAATCAAGTGTTAGCGAAATGGAGAATAATCAAGAAGAATTACGTAAAAAGCTTACAAATTATGAATCCATTACATTAGAAGAAAAAAACGAAGAACATGAAGTAACGATTGAATATCCTAAGTTTTCATATGAACCTTTAGACGATATTTTATCAAGTCAAATGGATGCGTCTTTTCAGCTGCAAACAAGTGACGACAATGAAGCATTATTCGAATATGACATGGAAGGTATCCAATACATATTTACGACATCTTTTAAAAAACCTGTTATTACTCAGGATTACGTTTCTATTTACTTTGAAGACTATCAATATTGGGGTGGAGCACATGGTATGTCTTCTCCTCATTCATTTAATTTTGACTTAAAAAATGATCGCATAATGACAATCCACGATGTCATGAAAGAACATTCAACGACTTTGCAAGTAATGTCTGAGATGGTTGCACAAAAACTGATTAATGATGAAGGATTTGCTGAATATCGCGAGGAACCTGTAACAGCAGACTATCGACAATCTGTGAAAAGCGAAACAATACCTGTTGAAGAAAACTTTTCTACGTTTACTTTATCTGAAGATGGAATCACTTTTTATAAGCAATATTTCAGCCTTTTTCCAAATGCGATGGGCATTGTAGGAATTGACCTAAAGTGGCTTGATGTTGATAACTATATGACGTCAGAAAAAGAAGAAGCCAGCAATACAAATGATTCCTTTACTTATCAAAATGATGATTACAATTTCGTACTAACCCTTCCTTCTTCGTGGGAAGGCAAATACGTTGTCAGCAAGGGTGACTGGAATATGGATGCCGAAGTTAGCTATGATTTCAATTTTGTCCATAATGGGGAAGTCATCTGCAATCTTTTCAGTATCAACATTTTAAACGAAGATGTCGTCGGCGAAGATCCTGAATTGGGCATGATGACATACATTGATAGAAAAAACAGTAACATTTATACGTATTCAACTATTCCTGAGATGCCTGAGGAATTTATGGAAGGCGGAAAATTAGAGAATTTGCAGGATATGTTGGTAAAAATGGTTAATGATGATGTGCCTAATATTATTGAAACTTTTGACTTCAAATAAGTCTTATGACAAAAACAATTTTCCGCTCAAAGTGTGGGAAATTGTTTTTTTCGTTATCAAAAAATAAAGGAAAATAAAAAGGAATACCGAATATTACTAGTTAACAATTCTTAAGGGGTGTTCTTATAATGGAAGCTGTAATTGTGAATGAAAGTAAAACATTTACATTGTTTGGATTTTCCAAACAACATGATCAAAACAGAGCGTATAGTGAAACGATGTTCGAATTACTAGATAAGGTTTGGGCAGAAGTTAGAAATAATAACCTTTCTCATAAGGGCATTAACCATGTTGTATATGACGCTAATGACATCGTATTTGCAGGGATTGAATTGAACACTCCCCCCCTAGAAGATTCGCCATTAGAAGAAAGAATTGTTCATCTTGATAAATATGCCTACTGTAAACACATTGGACCATATAGCGAATTGGATAAAGCCTACAGAAAAATTGAGTCAATCATACAAACTTCGGGGGAGCTCCATAAGCCACCTTCAATGGAAATTTACGGCCATTGGAACGAGGATGAATCTAAACTTGAGACTGAGATCTTCTTTAATATTACTAATTCTAACTAAACTAAAACCCGATTTTCATTTATTAGAGAATCGGGTTTTAGTTTCAGGTACACTAACATTAGCAGGAATTTCCTTCTTCATAAGTAAACTAAGTTGAGATAATTTCATTTATTATTCAATCATGAAATCACTCTTATTCGCTAGAAAAACAGGGTTAATCAAAATCCGATAATTTAAATCGAACCCCCATTATGTAAGGTTTAGCCTCTGTTCCTAATTTTTCAACCTCATTCTCATCAAAATATCCATAGGAATTCAAAAAGAAAGTTCCATCTTTCATGACTACATTGCCGGCATACCCGCAGTCTCCGGATTTTCTCGAAGGAGTAAAGTCTTCCCCCAAAAGAATACGATACTCTCCTTCTTCTCCATTAATTAAATTTTCATATGTTCCGACCCAAGCAACCCAGTCTCCTGCCATCCAGTCATCATGCTCAATCAATCCATTATTATTATAATCAAGTATAATTTCCCTGAAGGAAATGACAAGTCTACCACTTATCGGGTCATAAGCAGCCTTATGACGTTCGCCATTTAAAGACCCTGGTACTTCCTTAGGCTTTGTCCAACTTTCTCCTTCATCATCCGAAAACGAAATAGTCGATGTATGCATATGAGATTGACTTCGCGCCAATAAAATAAGCTGTCTTTCATCAGGAGAACGGAAAATACATACCTCGCATAATTGGACGGTTTCTTCAATATCACGATACTCTTCTAATAAAGGTTTTGGATTGCTCCATTGCTCTTGTCCATCTTCTGTAAATGTTAGATATGTTTTATAGTTAATAAAATTTGGATCATGATAAACACCCATCCACTTATCTAGCCATCTTCCCTCTTTATCTTTTAGTCTAACAAGGCTGGACATCGCTACAATCGTCTGATTTCCCTTATGCCAGTCTTTATAATCACTCCAAGTCTCACCTTTATCGATGGAAATTGAAGTTTTCCACCCCGTAAATTTATCAGGTCCCCACCCTGGGCCACCAGATATAGAAATAAGTTTTTGACTACCATTATTGAAATTTAATTTATAGATTGTCGGTGTTTCCTGTGAGTCTTTCCATGTATGGTTTGCAGATTTTCTGCCTGACCAAGTAAGTCCTCCGTCCGTACTTTTATTAATTAAAGCTTCTCCTATCCCGTGTCCCTTTGGATATACTGTCAGAATGGTTTGATCATCATCGAGCAAAATGGAGTCAGGTTGTCCTAAATACTGCCCTGGCTCACGATCAACGATCACTTGTTTAGTTGGATCCAATCTATGTATAGTGAGATTATTTCTAATGCTTCTCTGTTTTTTTTCATTAATCTTGTTTTTATTATTTGATTCGGTTGTTAGCCCAATTTCTTTTTTCATAAGTCAATTTCACCTTTCAATCCATTTTCTGTTTTGATCATAATTCCGTATTTTGGAAGTTGTTTTAAAATTGCTTATACTTTGATCTTGGTGAATATAATTTTGTTTTAAATTAAGATTTTTTCCCCTAATATTTTGTACTCCTTTGTCTTTTCATTATAAGGTTCAATGGATACGTCTTTACTCTTTCAGAAATTCTTGTACATACTAAACCTTTCTTCTTATAAAAGCTATTATAGAAATAATTTGCGTTATCTATCAAATAAAAAGGGAACTATTCTACTAAGAAAGTAAGTAGAAGAACAATAATATATAAATATTAGCAAATATTGTGTGGAAGGTGCTATTTACTATCAAGAATATTGCAAATTAAAAACTAGTCACAGAAAACAATTGACAACTTTGTGAACAAATTGAATAATAAATAACAAGGGGGCAATAAAATGAATGATCGTAAAAAATTACTAAATGCTGTAAAATATGTTGGATTTACAGTACTTACAACTGGAATTATTATTTTCTTATACGGATTTTTTGTAAGCGATAGCAGTGCCATAACAAGTATTGGAATTGGTACAGTGATGGGAGCAATTTTTATCTTTTTAATGGGCGTTTTTTTCGTAGCAACAGAAGAATTACAGGAAAAAACGGATAAAGGAGTTAGGATTATTCCTACCAAGGCAGGGACTAGGTAAATGAAAGGGAGCGCCATAAAAGGCGCTCCCTGCAGAATTTACATATCCCATATCAAAATGAGTAATGTACCGAATACAGTAACAAGGGCGATCGCAAATGCATAAAAAAGATTCGTATAAATCGATCCCTTATCTCCTGTTTCACCTGCATGCATAAATACAACTAATTGAACGGCTGCCTGCACAAATGCAGTGATTAAAAGAATGGTCATCGCTACTGTAAATGAAAGATCAAAGAAATACACCGCTAAGGCAACAGCAGTAAGGACTAAAGAAAAGGCAAACCCCATTACTTGCTTCCTCGGAAATAATTCGCTCATATTACATCATTCCTTTCAAATAGACGAAGCTGAAAATAAAGATCCAAACAACATCTAAGAAATGCCAGTAAAGTGAAAAGATGAATGATTTATTAGCTGTTTCCGGAGTAAGTCCACGTTTTTTCACTTGTAAAATGATAAATAATCCCCAAAACAAACCGAGAGTCACGTGTGCTCCATGTGTTCCTAATGTTGTTAATAAAATCGCGGTAAAAGCACTCGTTTGAAGGCCTGCTCCAATATGCACATAATGCGTAAACTCATAAATCTCTACCCCTAAAAAGGTAAGTCCAAGAAGGAGTGTAATCGCAAAGAATGTGATCATCGCATTCTTTCTACCTAATCTCATCGCATGAACACCAAGTCCAATTGTAAAGCTACTTGTTAAGAGGACAAGCGTTTCAATCAGCACTGGAGTAATTTCGAAAATGTCTGCACCTGCAGGTCCGCTTCCTGTGCGATCCACTAACGTAAAATAAGTCGCGAATAGCGTGGCAAATAGCATAATTTCGGCTCCAAGGAAAATCCAGAACCCTAAAATATTTAATTTATTTTGATCTGTACTATATTCAAGTGGAAGCGAGTGATCGATTTTCATTAGCTAACACCTCGCAGCTTTTTTTCTGTATCTTCAACATCTTTAACAGAAATATAATATCCGTCATCCTTTTCAAACGAACGATGCGCCATACAAACAAATATACCGATGGTTGTAATAATCGCTGGAATCCACAAGCTAAATACGAATGAAAATCCCCAGGCAAAGAAAATACAACTCATAATAAAAGGAACACCAGTATTATTCGGCATGTGAATCTTATCTATTTTTCCTTGGAATAAAGGAATATTCTTTTTCTTAGCATCCCAGAATGCTTCAATTGAGTTAACTTTTGGTGTGACGGCGAAGTTATAGGATGGAACTGGACTATGTGTTGCCCATTCCAGTGAGCGAGCATCCCATGGATCTGAACTTATATTTCTTGAAGCATAACGAGTACTGTAATAAACGTTATATACAATTAATGCAAATCCAATGGCAAGTCCTACCGCACCGACAAATGAAAGCAAGTTCAATGGACCAAATCCAGTTGCTTCAGAGTATGTGTACATCCTGCGCGCCTGACCGTCTAAACCAGTGAAGAACATTGGGAAGAAGGTGACATTAAAGCTTATAGCAATAAACCAAAATGCCCATTTTCCAATTCTTTCGTTTAGCATGAAGCCGAACATTTTTGGCCACCAATACGTAAGACCGGCAAGCATCGCAAATACGACCCCAGGAATAATTGTATAGTGGAAGTGCGCGACTAAAAACATCGTATTATGATATTGATAATCGGCGCTTGCCATACCAAGCATAACCCCAGTTACCCCACCAATTGTAAAAATCGGAATAAATCCAACCGCATACAGCATCGGAACTGTAAATTTAATTTTTCCTTTCCACATTGTCAACAGCCAGTTAAAAATCTTTATTCCCGTCGGAATGGCTATGGCCATTGTAGTAATCGAGAAAATACTATTTGTTAATGGTCCTTGCCCCATTGTAAAGAAATGGTGTGTCCAAACTAGGAATGAGAAAAACGAGATAATAACAATGGAAGCGACCATTGATTTATATCCATAGAGATTACGTCGTGAGAAAGTAGAAATAACCTCACTGTATATACCAAATGCTGGAAGAATCAAGATGTAAACCTCAGGATGTCCCCAAACCCAGAACAGGTTCGCCCAAAGCATGTCCATACCACCATTGGTTGTTGTAAAAAAGTTTGTACCAAAAAGTCGATCCATTGTTCCAAGTAAAAGTGCGATCGTTAAAACTGGAAAAGCAAAAACAACAATGGCATTCGTAATGAAAGCAGTCCACGTAAACATTGGCATTTTCATCAATGTCATACCTGGGGCTCTCATTTTTAATATCGTTGTTATAAAATTAATTCCCGATATTAATGTCCCAATACCAGCAATCTGGATCGAAAGCATATAATAATTTGTCCCAACCGATTGACTGAAGTCATTACCCGCAAGCGGGAAATAGGAAGTCCAGCCAGCATCAGGTGAACCACCAATGACGAAAGAAATATTGAACAACATGGCTCCCATGAAAAATAGCCAAAAACTTAATGCATTTAAACGTGGGAATGCCACATCACGCGCACCAATTTGCAATGGAACAACGAAATTCATTAAAGCATAGATAAATGGCATAGCCATAAAAATGATCATAACGACACCGTGGGTAGTAAATACTTCATTATAATGTTGGGCATCTAAAAGCGCATTTTCAGGAACCGCTGTTTGTGCCCGCATCATAAGTGCATCTACGCCACCACGAAATAACATTAATAGAGCTGATATTAAATACATAATACCAATTCGTTTATGGTCAACAGTTGTTAACCATTCGCGCCATAAGTAACCCCATTTTTTAAAATATGTTAGGCCGACGATGATAGCAATAACTGTAAGACCGATGGCAACCATCGAAGCATAAATCGCCGGACTTGGATGCGGAATAGCAAATCGATCAAAGAAATTCATACTTTTTGACTCCTTTCATGCAAAACGATTTGTTAACTAACTCGACATCTATTAATGATGATGTTCTTTTGTTTTTTCATGGGAATCTTGTTTATTCAGTGCTTGTTCATCATGATCGTGTTTTGAACCTTCATGTGAATCATTTGATCCATGATGATGACCGCCATATTCACCTTCTGGAGCAGGTAAAAAGGTCAAATGTGTGCCACTAAACGTTAACTGTCCAAGATGACCTGGTTCTAATAACTCTTTAAATTTTTCTTCTGTTAGTGGTTCGGCAGTCGCTTTTACCTCTTCAACCCATTCATCAAATTCTTTTTGAGGCATAGCTTTCACTTGAAACGTATTTTCTGCGAATCCCTTCCCACTAAAGTTCGCATTTCTTCCCATAAATTCACCAGGTACGCTTGCTGCTAAGTGCAATGTCGTCACCATATCTGACATAGCGTATTTTTGACCGCCAAGCTGTGGAATCCAAAAGCTCGTAATCGGTCCATATGAATAAAGTTTGAATTCTAACGGACGATCAGTTGGGATATATAAATAATTTACTGTTTCGATATTTTCTTCTGGATAACTAAAGTGCCATTTCCAATCAGAAGAAGAGGCATAAATCGTCAATGGCTTTTGGTCTTCATATCCTTTTGGTGTTGCTTCCACTTCATAGGTTGATTTAACAGTGACAATCGATAGAAATATAATGATTACGACGGGAATACCAACAATAATCGATTCAACGACCGGATGTCCTTCAATGTGTGGTGGCTCGTAATCATCACTTTGTTTAGATGCTCGATATTTGGTAACCACAAAAATCAAAAGGGCAAAGACTACTATTACAATAAAAGCCATTGTCGCTATCGAAATCCAAATCACATTGGCTTGTGTTTCTGCTTGAGGTCCTTTCGGATCTAATACCATTAATGGTTCACAGCCAGTTAAAGCTAACAGACATATGGCAATCAAACTTAAAAAAGCCCATTTCATTTTCATTCATGTCCCCTCTTTCTTTGAAGATGAAATCTAAAATGTAAAAATACCATACTATATTTCCTATTTTATTATCATCAAATAATAAAAACACTTAAATGTGATAAAAGTCACAAACTGTTCATGAAGTTCATTCACAGAATGTTAATAAAACCGTCGTAAAATAGATATTATTTCAATATAGCAATCGGTGTTTGTGAAGATGAGGTAAGATAATAGTTTAAATAGTAACGAGATTATCTATTATTAGAAGGATGTAGTAGATTTTATATTTACTTAATGTACACCGAAAAGGCCTGCAAATTGTTATTTGCAAGCCTTTTTTCTATATAAAATTTTGGATAAAGTTGAAATAAATGGTGCGAAACTATGATTACATGTAAATAAGCAACTGCTGCATTCATCAAGTTCATTGGAATCCGGTGATGTAATTTAGGCAAAAGTCTCTAATAGAATTCCTCCGGCCATTCCAATTCAAATCCATCTTTTCTTAATTCTTCTTGAAATGCAGTCAAAAGCTTCTCATCTTCTCGTACTGTTTTTGGATTGATATTGTGTTTTATACAAAAAGCAACTAATGCACCGCAGGCTTCTCCTATATTCCACTCCGCAGGATGCAGGCGATAGCAGCCGTTTGTAATATGTGTAGTTCCGATATTTTTACACCCGGCTAATACGTTGTCCACGTCTTTTGGTAGTAATGCACCTAACGGAATATGATACGGCAATGCTTTAATATCAAGATAATTTCTTCCAGCCATACTTGGATGTAAATCAATACTGTAGGAACCGATTCCCACTCGATCATGATATTTTTTTCCGGTTCTGCCTTTATTAAAATCTGGAGATACGTCTTGTTCCACAATTGTATACTCGGCTTTAATTCGTCTAGCTTCACGAATATATGCCGATTTAGCGAGCCCATCCTTTGTGACAAAAATATCATTTCTGAGTTTCAATCCTGGGTAGCCTTTTCCCCCATCTGGTCGAGGTGCTTCTGTTTGCAGCCAATAAAAAAGCGAAAGGCTAAGCTGTTTTGCCTGATACAAATGTTTCTCCCTGTCTTCTTCTGAAACATCATAAATATTTCCTAAAAAGTAATCATTTTGTGGCCAGTTCATCAATGTAATGTCACCAGCTTTGTATTGCAAATCAAACTTGTTTTTATCAAAAATTCGACGATATTCCCAAAGTGGGAACCCTGTTTCTTCACGAAATAATGTATATTCTCTTTTTTCTTTCGTTATTGGATGCGGGGCAAAAAAACTTAAATATTTATCTGGCCAAATATCAGGATGATATTCTCGCCAAAACTCGTACATTTCGGGTTCTGGAATAACATGATTTTCACCTTCTCGATATTCCATTGCCAACACGTATGTGAAAGCTTGAATATCTTCTGGATTACTCTCTTCTAAAGCATGAAGTTCTCCGGTTTCGGCTTTAGACTCGGCTCCCACTACATATTTAATATCTGCTAACGGCAGAACATCCCCTGTTTCTGTTGCATCAACAAAATATGGAGCTTTTACTTCCACTCTTTCCCTAGTAACCATATTTTCAAATGTCATTTCCCGAATGGTTTTATCTATTTTTTGAACTGAGATAATTTTTGTATTTAAACAAAGTTGTAATTGATTTGTCAAAAGATAAGGCATAAGCATTTCATATAAAACATGCAATGAAACTCGTGGATCATGGCAAATGTTACTTACAAGTCCATTGCCAGGATTAAAAGAAGGATTAGCCTCTTTCACATTAAACACCTTAATATATGTATCTCTTACTTTATTACGGTAAGTCCGATATCTTTTTGTACATCCAAAATCTTCAATCCATGGATGTTCATCTGGAGGGACACCTTGAGAAGTGACTTGCCCTCCAATCCAATCCGTTTCTTCCGTCATAAAAACTCGAAGACCATTCGCACAAGCCGAAAGAGCCGCCGCACAGCCCCCCATTCCTCCACCAACAATCACTAAGTCTACTAGCATGGAAACCTCCTATAGACATTTTTTCGGTGATTTTGAAATCTGCCCATTTATTTATACAGAGTAGATTGTAGCCTAAGGCGCGAGCACTCCTGCGGGAAAAAAAGTGAACGGGAGGCCACTGAGGCATGGAGCGCCGAGGATGCTCCAGCATTGCCCCCGGAAAGTGAGCGCCTGTAGCAAAAATCTTTTGTACAAAATGTTAATTTGAGTAATCAATCAACTTTGTTAAAATGGTCGATCTCTTATTTAACAGACTCTCAAAAACTTCCGTAGCTTCACTAAAAAATACTTTTTCTTTAATAAACGGTTGGACATCAATTCTTTTTTCATTGACTAATCTTAAATACTCACCGATATTTCTGCCTTCTGTCCAACGTATAAAGCCATAAGGATAATCGATGGCTTGTTGCTCGTAAATTTTGTCATAGCGACCAGGTCCACCAGCACGTGAAATTAATATTTGAGCTTCTTTGCCAAACATTAGATCCCTCGGAAAATCAGGTTCGATATCTCCTACAATGACTACTTTTCCTTTATTACGAATCCATCCGAGGCATTGCTTAGTTAAAACTGAACGTTTCCCTCCTGCGCATAATAATACTGCATCCGCCCCGTGATTATTTGTAGATTGATATAAAGCATTTTCCATATTTTCAATGGTTGAAAATGATGCAATATTTTCTAGCATCTCAGATCGTTCATCGGATAGGTCATACGCAATGACATTATAAGCAGCTGCATCAGCTATTTTGGCAATCAGCTGGCCAAGTACTCCTAAGCCTACAACAACAACTGTTTCTCCAAATTGTAAATTAGCAATTCTAAGGGCGTGAATTGCAATGGCACCTAATCCACAAAGGGAGGCTTCCTCAGTACTAACGTTTTCTGGCACTTTGGCGCATAACGTCTTAGGAACAAGTAAATATTCAGCATGATGAACATAAGGAGCACCATAGCACGCTACGATGTCTCCTTTTTGAAATCCCTCACACGTCTCTGCAAAATCCACTACTGTTCCGACTGCGCTATATCCAATCGCATATTCCTTATCAGCACTATTTTCAATCATTCCTAATTCCGTACCAGGTGAAATAGCAGAATACAATGTCTTAATTAATACATATGAAGTTTTGATCTCAGGAATCTTCGTCTCTATGATTTTCACCTTTTTATTGCTTGCAACGATTGATTTCAATGGTTTTCCTCCTGAGTTCAATATTTATTCAAACCATTTTTCTATATGACATTTAACAAATTCATCGTCGTGAAGATGCGGGTATTGAGCGTACACACGATGAATTTCTTCATTTTGGCCAGGGCTCAATTTCTCTTTTTCGAGTAAGCACCAATTTCCTTTCAATAATCCTTGTCTAGCCAAAACCTCATTTATTCCAGCGATACTGCCTTTAAAATCGTTACTTGGGTCAAAAAATGCTGCATTTGCATCAGTCATTTCCTGCCCAAGTGTTAATAATTCTGATGGAATCAATTCTTTGTCTCGAGACGCTTTAATTTCATTAAATATCTCAACAACTCTTTTCGTCCAAACAGACCAATGCCCTAATAATCCACCGACTATTTTCTTTTCTATCTTTTTATCCCCAACGTTTATTCGATAAGTTGTTAAAAGATCGGCTACGATATTGTCATCATTTCCAGTGTATAATGCGATTTCTTCATTTCTATTGGAATGGCAAACGGCTCGTACGACATCAAATGTTTGATAACGATTAAACGGGGCTATTTTTACAGCGTGAACATTTGGAATGTCAGCAAACGATTTCCAAAACTCATAACTTAAAATCCTTCCGCCCACAGATGGTTGTAAGTAAAAGCCAAATACAGGAATAATTTCTGCAACCTTTTTAACATGAGTAAGTAATTGTTCTTCTGTTAGATCATTCAAGCCACCAAGGCTTACTAAACCTAGTTTAAAACCGGCTTTTTTCGCGAAAGTTGCTTCTCTTAATGCTTGTTCGGTTCGTCCGCAGATTCCAGCTATTTTAATAAATGAGTCTGCTACATTAGCTTTTTCAATCTCTTCAATCGCTAACGATAATACTCGTTCATATAAATTAAATTCAGGATCACGAATTTCAAATTGCGTTGTATGTACGCCGACTGCCACCCCACCGACACCCGCGTCAATATAATAGCGAGTGAGTGCTCTTTGGCTCTCTTCATCTAGTTTTCTATTTTCTGTTAAAGCGAGTGGATGTGCGGGGATGACGGTACCATCATGCAATGCTTTTTTCACCTCATGGCTAAGCATTTAAAACACTCCTTCCCGCTCTTGGAAATGAGTTGGCTTATTTAATGTTACGCCGTCTGCCTTAACCCAGTTTGCTACTAATTCAATCATTTCATTTAGAGTCACCTTTGGATACCCAAATAATTTGTGAGCTTTCGAAGCATTATTTAATAGAGCAGTTGGTTGTTCTTCATTTATAAAATGGGCAGTTTTATTAAAGTGTTTTCCAAATTCTTCTGCTAACCAGCGTACAGAAATCGTTTCTGGCCCTGTAATATTTAGTATTTTGGGCGGCGCTTCGCAATGAAATAATGAACGCAATGCATACTCATTTGCATCACCTTGCCATATAACATTGACACTACCCGTCGTAAGGTCAATCCGACTTCCTTCATATACTTGTTTGGCTATTTCAAGTAATACACCGTACCTAAGATCGATGGCATAATTTAATCTATATATTAGGATAGGTGTTTGATTTTTATGAGAGAAATAGGTGAACACTCGCTCCCGTCCTAGACAAGATTGGGCATACTCTCCAATTGGTCCAGCAGGTGTTTCTTCTGAACAATTCGTACTTCCCACTTTCGTGAGCGGATACACGTTACCTGATGAAAAAACAACAATACGTGAGTCTTTAAAGCGTTCCGCAACTTTTCCAGGTAAATACACATTCATTGCCCATGTAAAATGCTCGTTTCCATAAGTTCCAAATTTATTACCGGCCATATAAATAATATTTTTTACTGTTGGAAGTGACTCCATTGCCCCTTCCTCTAATAAATCCAATGCAATCGTCTCAATTCCATAATCTTCGAGTACTTGTTTCAAAGTTCCAGAAGAAAATCTAGATACCCCAATGACCTTTTTTTCCACACCAGCTGCGTTGATTGCTCTTTTTGCAAGCTTTGCAAGAGTAGGTCCCATTTTGCCGCCAACACCTAAAATCATTATATCTCCGTCCAATTTGGCAAACTCCTCAATGAGTTCTGTTGACGGTTTTGACATGAAATCTTCTAATTCCGCGATTGTTTTCATGTTGTCCCTCCTGTTCATTTAAACTATAAAACTCATATCACCCTGTGTTTATTATTTTCTCCCGATAATTTGACGGGGAAAGACCTGTATATTTTTTAAAAGTACTTGCAAAGGTAGTCGCATTCAAATAACCAACTTTTTCACCAATTTCCGCAATTGTCATATATTCATTTTTTAAATATTCTTTCGCATGATTGATCCTAACACGATGTAAATACTCGATAAAATTAATACCAAAAGCATTTTTAAAATACTTGGAGAAATACTTTGGTGATGTATCTGTAACCGAAGCCATATGTTCAAGATATAAATTATCCATGTAATGCAGTTCTATATATTGAGCAATGAAGGCTGGATTTAATTTATTGTCTTGGGCTTTCGCATGGCTTCCTTTTTGTAAAATATATTTCACTACTTGCATAAAGGTACTTTTCAAATCTTCAAGATTTTTGTAGTTCCTTATACTACTGTCAAATTCTAGTTCGAGCATGTGCAAATTTTGTTGTTCTTCCTCATTTAATTGAAGATGTCTTTTCATGTATAGAAGTAAACTTTGCAAGATCGCAACAAATTGATGACGTTGAATATTCAAATCGATATTTTGCTCTATAATGTCCTCAATAATTTGAATGGAATCCTTTTCATTTTTGCCAACTATTAAATTGGGTAGTTTTTCCACATTTTCAATTGGAAAATAAACATGTGCCTTAGGTTGTATTGTTTGGGTGTCATGAACAGAGCCCTCAACACCAATATTTCGGTATATGGTTGAATGAATAATATCCTGGTACGCTAATGCCAAATTTTCAAGCTTTGAATCATATACCTTACTAATAACGGCATTAATGGTGGAATTCATTGATTTTTGAGCATGTTTAATAAATTGTTCAATTGTTTGAATCACATTTTTTCTTTCAGATGAACGATTGATGCCAACTAACACCAAAAATTCCTTGTCTATATGATGGAAATAAGTTACTAAATGTAGATCTTCTTTTAAACCACTTTCAATAATTTTTTTACATTCCTCAATCTGCAGCTCTGCTATCATTTCACTGCTTTGTTTACTCTCAAATGTCAATTGTATAAGCAGGAAGTGGCGATAAGTGAATAAATCTGAAACATAGTCATTTAATTGCGAATACATTTCTACATTGTCTCGACTCTGCGTAATGGCTTGGATAAACTTATACTTACTTAATTCTGTTTGCATTCTTTTTTCTATGTTCTTCGATTCTTGAAAATCTTGTTTTAATTGGATAATCGAATGGAATATGCTTCTCCAGTTTGGTTCTCCACCAATGATGAGACTGGCTTTTTTAATTGGGCGAAACAAATATAGACTAGCGCCGAGCAATAATAATAGAGTTACGAAGCCGCTAATGAGCATAATTGTTTGTTGGTCGTTTGTAATAGATGCAACGGCTGTATACTTAATTGGGATTCGATTAATGTATGTAAATCCGTTATAATCCGATTTATAAACGACATATTCATACTTTTGATTCTTTACTACCGTCTCTTCTCCCGCGCCCAAATATAAACCTCGAACCACCTCACCTAAGCTAATCTTATCCTTTGTGGATAAAACAATATTATTGTTTTGGTCTAATATTAAAAAAGATGTCTCATCCATCATTGTTCTCTGATTTATACTTTCCAATAAAGTATCCACGTTTAAATAAACAAGAATATTTTTGGAAGAGAATTGAGTGTTCCCTGCAATCGTTATCAAATTTTTTGGTCTATAGTTTTTTCCGCTTGTTTTTTTCAAGTACGTCTTTGCAGGGAATATTTCCAACGTTTTTTCATCATTAAAAAAAGATTTCCAGAACATAGCATTATGTTGCTTGTTTTTATATTGCTCATTGAAGAATTCATTTAAATCAATCGTTCCTTGTGATGTTATCGCAAGATCGGAATCATCAAAGAACACAACAACGTCCTCAATATAATCGTGAGAGGATGAGATTGTTATAAGTTTATGCATGTCTTTATATAGCAGATAATGAATATAACTTCCTTCATCTTTATCTTTCGGGTCATATGGTAGAGTATCAATCGAGTAAATTAAGTTATTTATTTCTCTAAACGTATCATCGATCGATTCAATGATCCCACTGACAATCAGGCGATTATTTTCCTTCATTTGCTCGTAAAGTCTTTGTGTAGAGGTTTTCATAAGATAGTAATTGATCGAAAACATGATTAATACAATTATGAGTAAGACGGAAAATATACGCATGAAACCTCTCACAGTGATGAACTTTTCCATTTGTAACACCCCGTCATATCGAATGTAATAATACTTACTACATTCGATATGCCCCTTTATTATCCCTTCTCAGAACCTAACATTACCCCTTTTGCAAAGTACTTTTGGGCAAATGGATAGATAATTAAAACAGGAATCATACTTATGAAAATGGTCGCATTTTTTAATGCTTCAGGTGCCAAAGCAGCTTTGTCAATTAGACTTTCATTTTCGTTATTTGCGAAAATCAGCATATCCCGCAAAATGACTTGTAGTGGATATTTTGCTGAATCATTCAAGTAAATCATAGGTAGGAAATAACTATTCCAATGTCCCATAAAATAGAATAGTCCGATTGATGCTAGAGCTGGTTTGGAGAGTGGAATCATGATGCTGAACAGAATTCTAAACTCCGATGCCCCATCAATGATGGCAGACTCACGAAGTGATTCAGGCATACTCTCAAAGAAGCTCTTCAAAATAAGCAATTCAATGGTCCAAATAGTATTTGGAATGACGATTGCCCAAATCGTATCAATCATGCCTAGACTTTGAACAAGAACATAAGTCGGAATCATTCCTCCATTAAAGAACATCGTTAAAACGATAGCGAGCATAAAAAATTTTCTTCCAAAAAAATTAACCCTTGATAAAGGATAGGCGGCAATAGCTGTCATTAATAAATTTATCGTCGTTCCGAGTCCTGTATAAATAATCGTATTTAAATAGGCTTTAGGGATTTTATTTTGACTTAATATTTCTTTATAAGCGTCTAAGTTAAATCCTTTTGGCAACAACCATACATTCCCTTGCACGACCTGACTCGTCTCACTAAAAGATACGGCGACAATATAAAAGATAGGATATAAAATTGCTATTCCAATAGCGCTTAGGATGATCGTATTTATAACGGTAAAAATTGTAAAACGCTTTTCTCCTACCATAAACTTTTACCTCCAAGCCTTCTACTTAACAAATTGGCAATTAATAGCATGACCAATGCGATAATCCCTTCAAACAAACCAACTGCAGCTGCATAGCTATAATTCGCTTGAAGTAATCCTTGCCGATATACATAAGTAGAAAATACATCAGCAACCTCATATGTCATTGGGTTGTAGATTAATAAGATTTTTTCAAATCCAATTCTGAACATATTTCCTGCCTTTATAATGAATAAAATTAATATGGTCGGCATTAATCCTGGCAAGGTAATATAGCGGATTCGGTCCCATCTTGTCGCACCATCTACCTTAGCTGCTTCATAAAGGTCTGGGCTTATTCCAGCGATTGCTGCTAAATAAAGAATGGATTCATATCCCATTAACTGCCAAATATCAGATCCGATATAAACCGTACGGAACCAGCTTGGTTCAACTAGAAAGTAAATTTTCTCAAATCCGAGTGCAGCGATAATATCATTAATAATCCCGCTACTAGGAGATAGAAAGTCAATCAGCATACTGCTGACAATAACGATAGACAAAAATGAAGGTAAAAAGCTGACTGTTTGGATCGACTTTTTGAACCAAAGTATGCGAACTTCATTCAAGAGAATGGCAAAAATAATCGGAAACGGGAATCCAATTAGTAACGTATAAAAGCCTAATAGAATTGTATTTTTAAAAAGTTTAAAGAAATCAGGACTTGAGAAAAAAGTGCGAAAGTGCTCTAATCCTACCCATTCACTTCCCGTAATCCCTGACCAAACATCATAATTCTTGAAGGCGATAATTAATCCATACATTGGGCCATATCGAAAAAGTGCAAAAAAGACAATACATGGGATAAATAACAGCAACAATTGTCGATCTCGTTTGATATGTCTAAATATAGAGACCCAACGTGATGGCTCTGGTTGTTTAAGTTGAGTGTTATGAGTCTCTGAATATGTTTTTGGCAAACTGGTCCCTCCCAATTAAGCATAAAGTTTGCCCCTTTGTGCAGACGGAACTCTTTATTTAAAAGTGTTCCGCCTAATCGTGAGGAATAAAGGACTGTTACGCTTTTCCAACCCTTATCCAGGGGGCAATCTCTACTGACGTTTTACTGCATTATTCACTGTCAAAACGCTTCTGTGCATCGTTGTAGACTTGGATAAAATCGTCCACCTTTAAACGTTTTGCTTCTTCAAGCCAAGCATCCCATTCCTTATCACCATAAGATTTGGTCATCACGTATTTTGTGCTGAATTCAATTCCCGCCGTTAATAAGTTCGGTTGTAATTTTGCTATAGTATCATTTTCTTTGTCATTAAACTTCAAGATAGGATCAAGTGGCTGCATTTTACCCTGCATCAAGTCCTGAGCCTCTTGTTCTTTTTCAGTGTAATTAAAATACACACTGCGATCATCTGCACGTAGGTACATTCCTTCTACCCACATACCATATTGGTTTTCCAAATCTTTTATACCAACGACGTCAAGATTTAAGTCTGGATACGTAACTTTTCCATCTCCGTCCTCTTTGTAGATTTCGTCCTTAACACCAACCATGATTAACTCTGCACCAGACGGGCTAGATAAGTAATCAAGTAGTTTTAAAGCGATTTCACTCTTATCATTCTTCGTAACAGTGTGTCCCCAATTAGCAATTTTGTCTAAGCTGCGGATTGAATTTTCTGGTCCTACCGGGTTACCGTAACGTAGATCATACTCTGGATTCTCAGCTTTTACTTGTTCGTAGAACATGTCAAGTCTTCCAATCCAGTCAAAGGTTACGAATGATTTTCCAGTAGTCATTTTTGTTGTCCAAGAAGCTTCCGTATCTGTAATAAACTCCTTATCTAGTAATCCCTCATTATATAATTTTTTCATAAAGTCCAACATCTCTTTATGTTTTGGATCTGTAAATTGGAATTTCCACGTCTTATCAGATTCATCATAGTAAGCTGGATATTGGGCTCCCGTAATCCCCCAACCGAATCCCCAGTCTCTATAAATAAATTCGGCTGTTTTAGACGCATAAGGGGCGGAATCCGGATATTCTGCCTTTAGTTTTTTCAACGCCTCATAGAATTCGTCTGTATTGTTCCATATCTCTATACCAATTTTTTCAAAAATATCTTTACGATATAAGAATCCGTGATTAACATCGCGGTTTACACCATATATTGGCCATGTATACATATTGCCTTTATCATCAGAGAAGGATTTCATTACCCAGTCATTTTCTTCAGCGTACAATTTCTTATAGTTAGGAAGTTCATCTAAATACTCATTAATGGCAACGACTGCACCTTTTTGGCCAAGCTCATTTACCTTTGCAACAGGTAAACCATGCCAAATGTCTGGAAGTTGCCCTGATGCAACAACTGTATTTAATTTTTCGCTATAAGTTCCAGATGAATACGCTTGTATATTCAGCTTAATTCCCGTTCTCTTTTCAATTTCTTTAATGACGGCTTTATCCTTTAAGTTGCTTACATCACTTACAAGCATCCAAGTAATTTCTACAGGTTTATCAACTATAGGTAATTTGATACCTCCAGTATCACCATAGTCTTCTGTGCTTTCATTTACTTGTTCTTCAGAACCATTACTATTTCCGGAATTGTTTCCGCTTTCATTTTGATTATCAGTTCCACCGCCTGTTTTTTCTCCGGAATTACTACAACCTGCAAAAATGCCAAAGACAAGAAGTAAAACAAATAACAATTTCGATAATCGACCTAGCATTTAATTTCCTCCCTTTTGTATTTTTACAACTTTTCTTTTTGCCTGTTTTAGGCGAAATTTTTTAAAATAAGATCACATAACATTGATCATATTTATAGTAGTCACCACCTTTGGCAGGCAACTCAACTATAAAATTATCAGTTGCAATTTGTAAACAAATGGTTTTCACTCACTCTGTATTAGATATGGAAAGATATCTATAAAACATTAAAAACCTTTTCGTATCAACGTTTAGGACAAGGGTGGAAAATGATAAATAGGTGGAAATCAATAACATCAGCAGTTTCTTGATTCATTATTTTTTTGTAAAATAATTTGCGAAAACTCAATAAAAAGTGTAAGCGCAAACAAAAATAAGGTCATCTTTTTTATAAAATGACGACCTCACAATAGAAATTTTTTTACAAATTAGTTGTATCCTGATGAGCAGGATGCTGTTGTACTTTGTGTTTTACTTTTTCAAAAGCGCGGTTTGCGGATGCCATTATAATAAACGCAGGTGCACTGACTCCTAGGAATACAATTAACCCTGGCACAATAATCGCTAAAATACATGAAAAGAAAAGGCCGATAATCATAAATACTGTTGAAAGTGGACTTGCAAAAGCAAATAAAAAGCTATATTTAAAATATTGAACTAGCTTCAACTCATAACTTACAAAAACAGGAAATATATATAGGCACATTAAAGTAAATAAAAATAAAATGATAATAAGGAAAAGTGCTAGTATTTGAAAGGATGCTCCTTGAGAAATTAATATAACTCGATAATCAATGTAAAAGATGAGTAACAGAATACCCAATATAAGACCAATAATATTCGATTGAGTAAATTCTTTTTTATATGAATGCCAGTATGTCTTGAAGACGGGGAGATTTTCGTCACCTATCATCCATTTGCGCATGATCGCAAACAAGGCTGCTGTAGAGGGCATAATTCCTAGGGCTATTCCACCAACCAAAATAAATAAAATCCAAAGGATATTTACATAGACGAGACGAATAATCCATTCCCCTAATTTATATAAGCCTCCTAGAAAGCCATTCATTTCCATAGCAAAATCCTCCCTACAGTATTACTTAGTTGTTTCTGTCTAGTACCTTATTTGTTGATTATAGCATAGGCATTTTCAATTTTTCTGATGTATAAGGAATAAAAAATCTTCAAAAAAGAAAGCTGCAAGGCTTACTAAATTAAGCTCTGCTGCTTTCTCAGAATTAAATCATTATTTTTTCTACAACGGGTGATAAGTTATTAGCCATGCTTAAGAAGCCTAAGTCAGTAGGATGGGTACCGTCGACTGTTTTTTCTTGCCACTGCTCCCCGAGTAAATCTGTCCCATCGTAAAAATAAATATTTGTATCTCCTTCTTGCTGTAAACGTAGTATTAGAAGATTTTGAAATTCTAATCGCTCGAGTCGTTCACGATAAAGTTGTGGATCAATTATTTCTTGTGCATACGGAAATTTAGAAACGACCAATATTGGGATTTCTGGATGTTTTTCACGGTAAATCTGAATAAAGCGAGGAAGCGTTTCTTTATATAACTCAGTACTGACACAGTTAGGCTCATAATCTAAAACGAGACAACCAGGATTATCAATTTCACGTATGATACGAGCCATATTTGCCTCGCCCTTACCATTTCCCGAAAATCCTAGATTAATAAACTCCCTATTGATTCTTCTACTCATAATGTTTGTATATGCCATGCCAGGACGTGAAGCGCAGCCCCCTTGAAGGATTGAAGTTCCATAAAAGATAAGCTTTTTCTCATCCTTATAATTGGGTGGTGCTAAAACACTCGCCTCTGCATCGATACCTATAATGACTTCATCTACCCCTTGATAAAGCGGAAAATGTAAAGTGATTGAAAGCATACTTTGATTCGCTCTCTCAAATAATACGACCTCATAATGATCTTCGGTATGTTCATACCTCGATACACTACAAAAAACCTGCTCTCCTGGTTCACCAATATAACAATCAAACCCACATTGGCCTGTGGCAGGCATGTGGAACATATTTGCTTTTCCTTTTAGTGTCACTTTGATTGCTAATTTCCTCGTATTTGTTCGAAAGCGAATCTGTCCACCTGCAGTAGAATCAGCTAAAATGTCAACTGGTTCAGTAATATCGTACTGTGGTTTTAAAGGCAATCTACGATAGATCTTCTCTTCGTTAATCCAAGCAAATCCATTAATACAAAAAGGAGACTGTTTAGGATCAAGCCAGTTCATTCCATCATCTTTAACTAGCAGGGGTTGCATATTACGATCTAGATTTCCAACATTTACTTGATTTCTTGCTCCGTTCATCGAATCCCTCTTTCGATTTTATTTTTATATAAAACTATCATCAAACCTTATTTTTATTAACTGTTGAATAAAACAATCACTGTAAAGTATTGCAGATTATAATTAGCTGTTATTTAGGTAAACATATACGTTCTAGATAGCTTTTATCCTTGTAATGAAAATATATCGAATCAAATATTAAAAAGAGTGTGATGTGTATACATACGTTCGATATGCTATCATTTGTTTTAGAAAGTGAGGATCAGAAAATGCGAGAATTTATAAAGCTTCATTCTATGGAAGAAATAGAAGCATTTATTCTAGAAAATCAATTAACCTTCTTATATATTTCCCGTCCTAATTGCAGTGTGTGTCATGGATTAAAACCACAAGTTCTAAAATTGATGGAACAATATCCAGATATTAAGCTTGGCCACATCAATGCAGATGAAGTGAAAGAGGTCGCTGGAAGATTTTCGATTTTCACTGTTCCTGTTCTGCTTTTATTTGTAGAAGGCAAGGAATATATTCGTGAAGCCCGTATTGTTCATATGGACTTGTTTAACGAAAAACTAAATAAAATTTATAAAAATTTTTAAAATTAATTGCAGTTAAGACCAGATTATTGTTCTTTCTTACTATCTTTTCCAAACGTCTCCTTCATTCTTTCGAATGGATTATCTTCTATCGTTGAATCCCATTCTAGAACTTGATTTACTTTAATTAATTCATTTCTTAAATTGATATACTGGACATCTTGTATTGTCGTGTTATTTTTAAATGCAATACTTGCCGCTATTCCCGCAGATTGACCTAAAATCATAAATGCAGGCTCCATTCTAATCGATCCGAATGCGATATGGGACGATGATAAGCAAACAGGAACGAGTAAATTTGCACACTCTTCCTCTCGTGGTCTTATCGAGCGATAGGAGACAGGATAGGGATTGATTGGAATCTCAACATCCCCTTCATTCACACACTTGCCATCAATTACAACTCGTCTACAATGATGGGAATCCATTTGATAGGAAGCGAGACCAATAGAATCATCGACCACTGATTGACCTAAGCAATTATGATCGGTCATGACATAATCGGAAATCATCCGCCTACTTTCACGTATATATAGCTGGGGTGGCCAATGTCCGGTATCCATAAATTCGTCTTTCGGCAATCCCCATTTCTCTACTTCATTGCGTATATGTATTGGTACTTGTGGATCATACGCTAAAAAATAGAGCATGCCTAAATTATAATTAAAATGGTCTTGGAAAATCCTTTCTCGTGTTTCGTAACTTCCTTCAGGCCATTCATAATTCATCCCAATATAATCGGTTGAAATGCCACCATAGTTATTCAAATCTGTTTTTCCATTGGGCAGCATTGTATGTAAGTTCATCGCATCCCACACACCTGCATGAATATACCTTAGTAAAAGCGTGTACTGATTAGGATCATAATTTGGCGGCTTTGGAAAAGGAATACGGTTTTCTATATTTTGTGTTAAACATATTCTAAAATTATAAGCCTGGATTCGTTTATCTCCTTGACCTTGAGGCTCAATTTCTTGCAATTCCGGTTCAGAAATTCCAAGTAATAAACCGCTTTCTTTTTTCCCTTCTATAACATAAGGATCAATAGGAGCTTCGAATTTATGATGAGGATGACCAAATTGGACACCGTTGTATGTCTCGTTGTATGTAGCATTCGATTCACGCCCAACAAAATAGCTGACCCCAGCTTTAGCCATTAAATCCCCTTCATAGCTCGCATCTACAAACATATGCCCAATAAAAACATTCCCATTTTCCATCGTGATTCTTTTAATCTTTTTATCTTCCATCTCAACTTCTTTTAAATGTTGTTGTATAAAAACAGGAATTTCATTTTCCTCTAACCATTTTGTAAAAATTAACTTTGCTACTTTTGGTTCAAATGTCCATTGTTCTTCTCTATCGTAATATTGGCCAATCCGCTTATAAAATTCTCGTGATAAACCACCAACCGCTTCCTTGGCACCAAAATCGGTGGCACCTAATCCGCTTGCAGTCATCCCTCCTATATGATTACTAAATTCGGCTATAATAACATTTAATCCTAGGTGTTTTGCCTGTATAGCAGCTGTAATCCCCGCAGGCGTTGCTCCATAGACAACTAAATCCGCTGATATTTCACTTGAATGACCACTTGGCTTTGACGGTATGTAATATTTGAGATTTTCGAAGTTCATTTAATCCCTCCGCTAAATAAACATATTTTCTTCTACAAAAAACCTATATCCCAATAGTTTAAGTTCACCTTAGATTAAGTATATCAAATTAATGTTAAAGATTTACATTCTCTTTTGTCTTCCTTATTTTTTGAAGAAATTAAAGTAACATACTGTGCTTTTTATTCTATAACGTTTAGAGAATATGGATTGGAGAGTAATGATCGACTCCCAATAAACGTGTCAGGAACCCATTTTATATTAGTTTCATATCATGCAAAAAAAGATAAATAAAGAAGGTGGTTCAAATCAAGCAGTCTATTTATTTAGAATTCTTGTCCAAATTTGGTGTTGCAAGTGCTCACCCTGGAGGTATGGATCTTACAAAAGAAATATTGCTTGCAGAAAACATTAACAGAACATCAAGTATTTTAGATGTAGGATGTGGAACTGGCCAAACAACTGCCTATTTAGCTGATTATTACGGAGCAAATGTAACGGGAATGGACATTAACCCCATTATGGTTGAAAAAGCTCGAAACAGAATAATGTTGGAAAAGTTATCTGCAGAAATTATTCAGGGCTCTATTGAACAGGCGCCATTCGAAAATGAAGAATTTGATTTTATTTTTTCGGAATCCGTCCTTGCGTTTGTCAATGCAACTAATGCCCTTAATGAAATATATCGTTTATTAAAGAATGGCGGTAGGTTTATCGCTAATGAACTTACACTTAATCAACCGTTCCCTGATAAAGAAATGGAAGAAATAAAACAATTTTATGGTTTTGATTCCTTTTATACTGAAGAGGATTGGGTATTATTATTAGAAAAAAATGGATTTAAAAATATTCAAATTTACAAACCGCAATATTCTCTCCTTCAAAATAATGCAGTTCCCGAATTTCATTACTCAGAAAACATTGATCCACAGCTTTTTATGGTCATGATGGAGCATTTTAATATTATGTATAAATATGAAGGTATTATGGATTATCGTATTTTTACATGCACGAAGGAATAATACAAAAGGCTTGCAGGTCAAATAGCTGCAAGCCTTTTTTAATTCGTATTTTAAATAAAAAATGGAAAAAATGGTCCAAATACTCTTATTCCAAAGAATGGGAAACCAAATAATCCAAAAGGTCCAAAGAACGGAAATAAGCGACTACTGCTTTCATCTGATTCCATTGACATAGGATGATGCATTTTAGGCATAATAATATACATTTTATCATGATCATAACTGTGTAGAATACCTTGGTAAACAGATCCGTCATTTAATTCTACTTGTACAAATTGATACAAATGATGTTTACATTTTTCATGATGATGCTTCATATCCCTTTGATCTTGCACAGTACGTTCCATTGTAGCATACCTCCTCTATATTATCCTTTCAAAATATTCTTGCATGTGGGTATATGTTCCGTTTTTGTAATTTTGAAAGAAAAGTGATATGAATATCTTTTAAAAAAAAATAACTCTACATCCCTTTTACCATCACTACTCATTTACTTCAAAATATGGCCTCTCTCCTAGGAAAGAATTTTAGAGACATTTAAAACTGTCTCAATTTCTTTTCTACTGGATATACGACCTTCTTGTAACTCACTAGGTTATAATTAAGAGGCGTCTCCCTTAGCGTGAGACACCTCTTTTAGCAGATCCGTGATCGTTTATTTCTTTTACTGCTTTCTATTATCTTTGAAGTATAACAATAGTTCAGATACTAAAACGTTCTAGTAATGATAATGATATGGGTAATGATGATGGTGGTGGTATGGATATGGGTAGTGCGGGTATGGATATGGATAAGGGTAGCCATATCCATAACCTGGGCCACCAAAGCCTAAACCAGGGTAAAGCCCGAAGCCCGAACCTGGACCTCCTAAACCTAGACCAGGAGCAAAGCCGAACCCCGAACCTGGACCACCTAAACCAAAGCCTTGACGAAACCCTTCATCTGATAAGTTGTGGGCATTAACATTTATATTATTATATGGAAGCACTTTTATCCTCCTCATTTACTTTGTCAATAAAGACTATGCATTAGCGGATAAAAGTTCTTGGGCATTCGCCCTGACTCTAAAAGATTATATGACAAAAGCGGATACGGCTTTTTCAATAAACATAAAAAATAAAAGGATTGGATTCAATATATATTTAGAATTTATCCTTTTTAAGTCAATGTTTTTCCTTTAATAAAGCAACAATGAAATCAGCTGAATAAATTAGTTTGTGTCATTAAAAAAGAAGTAAAGCCCCCTTCCAAATGTTAGATTTGTGTCTAACATTTGGAAGGGGGCAGTTCATTTAGACAGGGGGGCACATCATTCCACTGTTCCCTAGTCCCATCAACATTCATTCCCAAAGTTATCGAGCATCGCACGCACTTCATCTGTCGACTTAGTGCTCATTAATTGATTTCTTAATTCACTCGCCCCTCGAAATCCTTTGACATATATCTTAAAAAAACGATGAAGAGCCTTAAACGGACGTAATTCTAATTTTGAATATTTATCATGGAGATCCATATGCAATCTTAAGAGATCAAGCAATTCCTCACTGTTATGATCTTTCGGTTCTTTTTCAAAGGCAAATGGATTTTTAAAAATACCACGCCCAATCATAACCCCATCAACACCATATTGTTCTACGAGCTTCAAGCCAGTTTGACGATCAGGAATATCCCCATTGATCGTCAAAAGTGTTTCTGGTGCTACCTGATCACGAAGTTTCTTAATCTCTGGAATTAGCTCCCAATGAGCATCTACTTTGCTCATTTCCTTCCTTGTACGCAAATGTATCGAAAGATTAGCAATTTCTTGTTTCAATATGTGTGATAGCCAGTCGTGCCATTCGTCTACATCCGTGTAACCAAGCCTTGTCTTTACACTCACAGGCAATCCGCCTGCTTTTGATGCTTGTATTAAATCTGCTGCAACTTCTGGACGACAAATAAGGCCACTTCCCTTCCCATGCTGTGCCACATTAGGTACAGGACAACCCATATTGATATCTATACCCCGGAAGCCTAGTTCAGCCATACCAATACTCATTTGTCGAAAGTATTCAGGCTTATCCCCCCATATATGCGCTACAATCGGTTGTTCATCCTCTGTAAAAGTCAAACGCCCACGCACACTCTGAATCCCCTGAGGGTGACAATAACTCTCCGAGTTTGTAAACTCTGTAAAAAACACATCTGGCCTGGCTGCTTCACTCACTACATGGCGGAAAACAACATCCGTCACTTCTTCCATTGGTGCCAGTATAAAAAAAGGTCGTGGTAAATCACGCCAAAAATTATTTATCATATTCAAATTCAAATCCTCTCATTATGAGACACCGTACAAGCCCCTGTCCCCCAAAAATAAAAAGCAAAAATAACCCTGCCTCTTTTACACTTATACCGTGCTTAATAACTTTTTATCAATCTAAAGTAAATTTTGATCATTTTATATATTAATATTATCTAATAAAAAGTGCAAAAAAAAAAATCAAACCAAAAGGGTTTAAGAGATAGGAAAAATAAAATCAAGTTTGTTTTTGCTATTCCTTCGCTTCAATTAAATTAGCTTCTACTTCTTTCTTATCTTGATCCACTATCACCCAACGACTATCAAATATATCTACATCATCAATAATGGTTATCACAAAAGATTTCATGTAGTAAACTCTCTTGCATTGTCCATTATTACTTCTATAATCCGGAAACAAGAGTTCTACTTCAACCAGTAATCACAGAGTAATAAAAAGAGAACCCTTAGATAATTCCTTAGGTTCATTATTATTGGTTCGTTTTTTATTCAATTTTATTGAATTCAAAGGCAAAAAACCCCTATAGGTTAACTCTCGTCTATAATATATACCAACAATGTATAGAACTGCTGGTAATGATATTCTATTTAAATAGCTTAATACATTCTGCATAGCCGTGTAGAGCAACTTTCCCTTTCATTGCCGCTCGTATTTCATGCTCCGTATAATGACATTCATCAATGAGATACTGTTTCATTTCCTGTTCATCTTCTTTTTTAATACCCTCATTGATTAAAAATAGAAATTTATCAAGTATAGCCTCTCTTGCTTCAAAAACGCCTCCAGTTAACGTATTGGAAAAGCCTTTCCTAAAAAATACGTCGTCCATCACCTGTTTTACTATCTTGGTTGCGTAAGATATGATGAATCCTCCCATATATTTTTTTCCAATGTTCTAATTATCACGATTTTCAATTCACCCGTAAATAGGGATAATATACCATTACTAACAGAGCTGACTATCCGACTTATTGCATGTATTGCTATTTGTTACCAAGAAGAACCCGCTTTATTCAAGCGGATTCCATTCTTATCATTACTGCATATTTAATATTCCATTCTGTGGTATCTCAATTAGGAAACGGGTTCCTTCGGGAGAACTTTCAACGATATAGACATTCCCTAAATGCTCAATAATCATCTTTTTGACAAAAGGGAGTCCTAATCCCATCCCTTTATCTTTAAAAGACATAAAAGGATCAAAAACGCTTTTCCAGTTTTCAATATGGATTCCTTTTCCTGTGTCTGAAAAATGTATAACGATATTATTATCAACAATTTCGGTTTTAATGCTTATTTTCCTACTTTCCCTGTTGGCCGGAATCGCCTCGACACTATTTTTGATGAGATTGATGAAAACCTGCTCAAGATATGTTTTATTTATAAAAGCCTTAAGTGGCTTGTAATGGTTTGTGAATTCAATTTTCACCTGGTTTTCATTCAAAATTTCCTGTGAAAAATCAATGGCATTATTAATTACTGACTCTACATCATCTATTTTCAATTCTATCTTCGAAGTCTTCATATATTCTTTATAGTTATCAGCGAGTTTGCCTAAATGTTCCGATGATCTCAAAATCATATCGACAGAGCCTCGATCTCTTTCTGTCATGTAGTCACTCTTGTCCAGCATCTTAGAAAAACCTTTTATGATTTGATTCGTATTTTTGACCTCATGTATTAAGCTCGCAGCCAAACTGCCTGTGTAATCCAGCTTCATTTGTCTTTGCATTAATTGATAGTAGTCCAGCTTCATATTGTTATTCAGCTTTACAAATTCGAACATGATTAACGTACAAAAAATGATTACAGCAATGCTGCTGGATACAGCTCCTGTTTCTGGAGAGAAATTAAGAAACCCCGTAAAAAAAAGCAAAAGGGAATAGATTGAAAATATGTTAACGAAATTCATCATAAAAGTATTTACGATTGTCTTTGAAAGCAAATAAACGGATATCAAAATAAATATAAAACTAGCCTCATACAAAATATATATCAGATGAAATGGTCCATACGCCGGAAAATAAAAACTGATAGATGAATAACTTCCAGTCCTCAGTTCCAAGCCAGAGATTCCTAAATCGGTCCAATTTATAAGATAGATAATGGAACTAAGGGTAATCAGTAGATTGAGAATTTTCTTGTTGAATAGTTTCTTAATGTTTCTATTTAACCATTTGTGATTGCCCTGTGTAGTTGGCTCACCTTCTAAAATCAGGTAGGCAATATAAAAAATCATCACAACCGCAAAAGTAGGACCTATTCGAAAGAGCTTAAAGAGAAAAAGAACCGTTTTTTCACTCCATACTTCATTAAAATAAAGAACCCCTATATCAATCTGCCATACCGTAATAAAGATCATATAGAAAAATAACCCTCTGGACAGTTTGGACTCTCTATATATCTTCTTGATATTAATCGCTAACACAATCGGTATGAGTCCAATTGTGCAAATTAACAATCCGATAACCGTAATAATCACTCCCTGGTCATTACTCAGAACATTTTTTGATATAAGCACATGCATTATTACCACCATATCCATGGTTAGTAATAGCCACTTCGTTTACTTCTTGAAATTTTGTCTGTGTAATAATGTTCATCTCTTCGTAACCAGCCTTTGATGTCCGAATGGTAGGAGGAATAAAGCTATGCTCAATGCTCAGTAGAGAAGCGATAACCTGTAGGATTCCGGTAACTCCAAATGGATTTCCATACATGCTTTTAATCGAAGTGTACGGTATTTTGTGGTCAAATAATTCCTTCGAGCATCTTTTTTCAATCTGATCGTTGATTTGAATGCCAAGTGCTTGACTACTGATGTAATCCGGAACTCGATTCTCTGTTACTTCTTGTAATGCCTGTTTCATTTGGTCTCCTATTTCATCCAAAGAGAAAATATAGATTCCATCATTATTAGAAATAATATCGACAATTTCCCCTCTAATATTAGCTCCTCGATTGACTGCATCTTCTTCCCTTTCCAATACAATGACACCAGATGCTTCGGACATCGCAAACCCTTTACTACTCTCTTGAAAGGGAACCGCTCCTTCTTCTAAGGACTGATCCAAAGGAATGACTCTTGTTTTCGCAAATCCATAGGTTGTTCCTTTGCAAATCGGGCTGTCGCTTCCACCAACAATGGCTACATCGATCTTTCCACTCTTAAGATAAACCATCGCTTCCTCAATCGCTTCTAAACTGGAGGTACATCCAGTCGAAATGGTCCTTGTGATTCCATTTGTACCAATTTCATGTCCGATTGCAGCAGTAATACTGTGATAGTTGCAATAATGAGCTAAGGTGATGGGGATTTTCCGAAATTGATCTTGGTGTGTATAGAGAAGGGAATCCTGGAAAACATCTTCCCGGATGGCCCCGAGTGAAATACCAAAGAAAAGACCAACTTTTTTGTCTTTAACTTCTAATCTAGCAGATTCAATGGCTTCCTTTGCTGCTTTAATACCTAGTTTTGTTATCCTTGGAAGTCTTTTTAGCTTCTTATCCTCATCCAATTCTTCCTTAATCAACCCCAAAATGTTCGTCTCATTATTGGGACCTTCTCCTTCATAAACGTCCAGACAGCATACGCCATTTATTAAGTTAGACAAAAATTGATCTATGTTAGTTGTATTAGGTGCAACAACACCATAACCGGTACAAACGATGTTTATAATGAATACCACCTTTTCTTTTTTTAACTTATAGAGTATAGCACAATTTGTCTGGTTGCCGTATCTTTGATGACTCCAGTTATTTATAAATTACCTCATAAATAAAGGGAATCCATACTAGTAATATATTTTTACTTAAAGGAAAGATAATTTGACCACAAACATCGACTTTACTGCGTTAGTATTGAACTACTTTTCGACATAAATTTCTGATGTTTTCAATCCAATCGATTTCACATTCCAAAATAAATATCCATCCTCGCTGGATTCAATAGTCCTATTCATTTTGTACAATACTCAAACAATCCATGTCGATAATAGATTCATGTAAGGATCAGACAGAAAAAGACCCGGATATCGGAAATGTTTATTTTCACGAATACCGGGTCAGATTGAAGATGTTTATTATTGTTTTACTTTTTTAAAACAAGTTTCGATATTGATTCCACATGTGCTGTCTGAGGAAACATATCGACAGGCTGAATATACTTAACTTCATACATGTGGCTTATGGATTGCAAATCCTTCGCTAAGGTAGAAGGGTTGCAGGAAACATAAATAAATTTCTTCGGTTTTATTTTTAATAGTGTTTGTAAAAATTTTGGATCACAACCTGTTCGTGGAGGGTCGACAATGACTACATCTGGATGCCACCCTTGCTTTAGCCATTTTGGTAAAATATCTTCAGCTTTTCCGGTTTCATATTTTGCCTTAGTAACACCATGTTTCAGGGCATTTTTCTTCGCGTCTTCAATTGATTCAGGTATTATATCCATTCCACGAATTTCTGCGGCATCTTCAGCTAGCCATAAGCCAATTGTACCTGAACCGCAATAGGCATCTACAATTTTTTCCTTTCCGGTAAGCCCTGCTGCTTTTTTTACTTCATCGTATAGCTTCACAGTTTGCTCGGGATTTAATTGGAAAAATGCACGGGCAGAGAGTTCATATGTAAATTCATTCATTTTCTCATCAATGAATTCTTTTCCCGTTATATTAAGTGTTTTTTCGCCAAACACAAGCGATGTTTGTTTTGGATTAATATTTTGCATGACGGATACTACTTCTGGAAGTCGCTTCTTTATTTCTTCAGCTATTACTTCTTTACGTGGAAGCTTCTCCCCAGCAGTTACAATGACTACTTGAACTTGACCTGTTTGCACGCCTACACGGGTTACAATTGTTTTCACAATTCCTTTTTTAGTTTTTTCATTATAAATGGGCACCTTAAAGTCTTCAAAAATTTTCTTCATCACATTGTTCACTTTATTAGTTGCAGGATGCTGGACAATGCACTCAGGTACACTGATTAGTCGATGTGAATTCATACTGTACAATCCTGCGATAATTCGTCCGTTCATTTCACGTAACTGAAATTGGCTTTTATTACGATATTTCCAAGGATCTTCCATACCAATTGTTTCACGGATATCTAAATCTTCTAATGCAAATCTCGTATGTCTTTCAAGTGCTTGGATTAATATATCGCGTTTTTCATTTAGCTGTTGGTCATATTGCAAATGCTGAAGCTGGCACCCTCCACATTGTTCATAAACAGGGCAAGGGGCTTTCACTCTAAAAGGAGATCGTTTTCGGACCTTCTTTACAATAGCTTCCGAAAATTTAGGATGGACTTTTACCACTTCTACAACTACTTCTTCACCTGGAAGTGCACCTGGTACAAATACGACCTTCTTTTTAAAATAGCCAACTCCCTCCCCATTGATTCCAAGTCGTTTAATTGTAAGTGGGAATTGTTGATTTACTTTGATTGTTATTTCATTCGAATTTATCATAAAATCATCTCATTCTACTATTAATTCTTTAATTGGCGGTTCAATACTTCTCCATAAATATAGGGAGGCATAGCTTAAGTAAGGTTGCCATTCATTACTAAATTCTAGCATTTCTTCTTTAGTTGGTTTTCGATCCAGTCTATAGAGATCTTTTATTGCATTTTGCAAACCTATGTCGGCAAAAGGAAATAAATTAGGTCTTCCAAGCCCGAAAAGTAGGAAGCTTTGAGCTGTCCAAGGTCCAATTCCCCGTATTTTTACTAATGATTTTATTATTTCTTCATCAGACAGCTTTGACAACTTTTCTAAATTAATTTCACCATTTACAATTTGTGCGGCTAAGCCGATGATGTATTCCGCTTTCCTCTGACTGAATTTTAAAGCTCTTAACGTTTCTGGTTGTATAGTAGCAATTGTCTCAGGTGATGGATAAAAATATACATCGTCGATTTGGAAACCGAATGTTTTAACGAATTCTTCAGTTAATGAAATAGCGAATTTCATATTCACTTGTTGATGAATAATCGATTTTACGAGTGTCGTAAATGGTGAAAAATCTAAAACAATTGGAGTTCCTCTATGAGTTTCGAAAATCTTATTTAAAGATGTTGATATAAAATGATTTTGTATTTCCGCTAAGGGTGTTGTCCATTGGAATACTTTCGATATTTTTTCAATAACTGCTGATTTAGTATTAGAGTTTTTACCATTAATAAGAAATGCGGGTTGATCCGTGGATCCTATTGCCTGAACTGTCGCTACTTCAGGCGTTATATCATAAATAGGAACTTTAACGGACCGTTCTTTTTGGTTCACAATATTTAGCGGATCCATTGCTAATCTGCTCAAAGCCAAATCAAAATCATATGGTCCAGAAAACTCCATCTTTTCTTGCCACACAAATATCTCCTCCGTATGGTTAAATGTTTTATCATTATACCACCGGAGGAGGAGTTTTTTCACTTAGTGTGGATAGATTATCTATATAAGCCCCAATCATATCTAAGAAAGAATGCGCAAAATCTTCAATGGGCAATGATCGGATTTTTCACTTTTTCTTTCAGCATGTAGTCATCCAGACTTTTAAATACGTAACCACGCTTTTTCAAATCTTGAATAACTTTTTCGAGGGCATCCGCATTATCTTTGGATACTGTGTGTAATAACATGACTGCACCCGGATGGACCTGTGCCATAATATTGTCATATGCGTACTTCCAGCCTTTTTGTTGATTGACTTGCCAGTCTTTAAACGCTAATGACCATAATACATGAATATAGCCCGAGTCCCGAGCTACTTTTAGGGTCCGTTCACTTAATATTCCGCGAGGTGGCCTTAGATATTGCATGTCCGATTGACCTGTAATCCTTTTCGTTTCCTCTTTTACCTTATCGAGCTCTATTCTAATCTTTTCATCACTGATTTGCGTCATATCTGGATGGCTCCATGAATGATTTCCCACTATATGTCCTTCATCGACCATCCGTTTTGCTAAATCAGGAGCACTGTCTAAATAGTGACCCGTAACAAAAAAAGCTGCAGGTACTTTTTCCTTTTTCAAAACATCTAATATTTTTGCAGTATAACCATTTTCGTAGCCATTATCGAATGTTAAATATAATATTTTTTGGTCAGCACTCCCTTTATAAAAAGCTCCATATTTCTCAAGAAGATTATCATATTTTTCTCCGGCATCCGCTTGCTTTTCGTTAGCTCCTTTTTTGAACCCCCAATGAATCGGTTGATTGGATATGGCATGCGTAGTTGCTGCATGAAAAAACATAAGAAACAGAACCGGAAATATAAGAATCCATTTTTTCATTTCAATTTCCGCCTTTCATCCTTTTCTTTAGATTTTTCCATAGCAAAAAAATCATGCCTGACAATAAAAGGGACAGGTTCATTTGAACCTGTCCCCTTTGGCCCCGTCCTCAATTAATTTGCAGTGAAAGAAAATGTTAGATGATCTTGAATTGGAAGCCATGCTCCAATTTTTTGGGAAGTAACGTTTTTTACGACGATTTTTCGCTTTGTTCCTCTAATAACTAAATATACTTCCCCGTACGTTACTTCCCCTTTTTCAATTATCGCA
Organism: Lederbergia wuyishanensis; assembly: GCF_022900255.1. Lineage (GTDB taxonomy): Bacteria > Bacillota > Bacilli > Bacillales > Bacillaceae_C > Lederbergia > Lederbergia wuyishanensis. Next base: position 112,800 of record NZ_JALIRM010000012.1, on the reverse strand, counting down.
GGAATATAGGCATGTAAATATCCGACTCGTTTAGGATGAACATTGTAAATTTGTGAATGTTTCGTACCAGCGCCGATTACTGTTTCCGTTGCTAACGGGAGATTTGTTTTGTCTATTGCTTTTATAAGAATCATCTTTTGAACATCTTCTGGATGAGGGACTCTCCCAGTTAATCCGCCCTTAATTCTCTTTTGCACTTGTTGTACATAATTAATTTGATGGTTCATTTTCCCCGCAGTATTGTCATAAACATTTGTATTTATTTTTTGATATTGCCAATTTGGAATTGTTTCAGCTGACTTATAATTTAATGGCCACTCTCCCATATAAATAGTTGCACGTGTTCCAATCGAAAGCGGCGACTTGTTAATGGATGACTCATTTAAAATTCGAATTAAATTTGGATTTTCGATTGTTTCATTTGATGATTTAAACAATTCCTTCGTAAAATTACTTGGTTTTAAATAAATTAAGTCTTCCATTTCGTTCGGGATAGTATTTTCTTTAGCTATATTTACTACAGATGAAGGCAGTTGAATGGACCCTTTTGATTGCCCTTTAGCAAAGATAAAATCAGCTGGTCCTGAGAGTATTAAAAGTAAAATAAGGATTAACTGTAATCCATAACGAATATGTTTCATAAAGGCAAACCCCTTTCATTATTTACCTTTATGTTTTTCAGAAAGTAGTCTGATTATCCAACAATAGAGCAAATAAAAACCAATATCCTGATAAAATATCTTGTAACTAAATGTGACACCTTCAAAACTAATTTGATTTCCCTAAATAAATAAGTTCCCCTTTTTCAACCATGTTCCATCTTTTATCTTTTTTCTTGGTTTTCCCACATAATTAAAAAGGACCTGGTTCATTTGAACCTGTCCCCATTGGACCCGTCCCCATTATTAGAGCAAATAAAATCCAATTCCCATTATAAAATATGCTGCAAGTAATGTGGCTCCTTCAAACCAGTTTGATTCCCCATCGTTTACAATCACAATTGTTAACAATACAGAGGTAGCCATCGCTACAATTTCGGGAACAGAGAAAACAAGTGGCATGGAAACAGGGAAAAATAATGAAGTAATTACAAGAATCGGTGCAACAAACATTGCAATTTGTAAGGTTGAGCCAACTGCAATTTCAACAGCGACATCCATTTTATCTTTAAAAGCCATTAAGATTGCAGAAGCATGTTCAGCTGCATTCCCGACAATGGCTACAATGATCACCCCAATAAATAGTTCACTCCACCCGAATTTTGTTCCCACTTCATGAAATGTATGAACTAGCCTTTCTGAAGTAAAAGCTACAGCTAATGTCGCCAGCCCTAAGACAATAATCGCTTTTCCTTTTCCCCATTCAGGATCTTCATGTTCAATATTTTTTTCTGATTCCTTTGAATTATAAACACCTCTATGAGTAACTAATTTAAAATACAATGCAAGTACATAAAGGATAATCATTATAATAGAAACACCAATACTTAACGTAATCGTCCTTGTTTCATTCATATTTTTTGAAAACATTTCTGGCACAATAAATGCTACAATCACAGCAAACATTAGTAAGCCTGAATTATGCCTAGCATCGAACACGTTAAAATTTTGTCTTTTAAATTTCAGTCCCCCGATGAAGAAAGATAACCCTGCTACGAGCAATAGATTTCCAATAACGGAACCTGTTAATGAAGCAAGAACTACGCCGATCAACCCCGCTTTTAATGAAAAAATAGAAATGATAAGCTCTACTGCATTACCAAAAGTGGCATTCAATAGTCCGCCAATCCGCGGACCAGCTACAATTGTCAAGCTTTCAGTAGCCCTCCCCATAAAACTGGAAAGTCCGATAATAGTAATACAGGAAAGCCCAAACATTAATACACTTGGGAAATGCAAAAGCGAACCGATTACGATTAAAGGAAATCCAATGAATACGACTATAAGAAAAATTCTATTAACCAATGCATTCAATTCCTCTCAATTTCATGAAAACAAAAATCTAAATGTTATATTAGTTTGTACCATTTAAGTATTATTCCATTCATTTAACATTTATCTTTTTCTTGTGATACAAGAGAGTTAATCTCCCCACCCACCATAATGATTATTCCAGTAATGTAAAACCATAACATTAATATGATAATCCCCCCGATGCTTCCGTATGTGGCCGAATAGTTTGCAAACTTGGAAATGTAAAAAGAAAATCCTAGTGAGACAATGAGCCATCCAATGCTAGAGAAAATTGCCCCCGGTACAGCAGTGAGACATTTTATTTTAATACTTGGCGCTATATAATAAATTGCTAAAAAAACGATAAACAATATTACAGGTGTTAAAGCCCAACGGATCACACTCCAGACTTTTAAAAACATATCCGAATATCCGAAGGTTGAGAAAATAAAAATCCCTAATTGCTTTCCAAAAACCGGTAGCAACAACGCTAGTATAAACACGAAAATCATCGCAAATGTAAAGACGATGGCAAGGGACCTTGCAACAATAAATGATCTTTTTTCTTGTACATCATAGGCCCTGTTTAAGGATTTCATGAGTGCATTCATACCATTTGAAGCAGACCAAAGCGTACCTATAATACCTATTGTCAATAATCCCCCGCTTCGATTCTGCATTACTTCATTGAGTGTCCGTTCAATCATCGAGATGGTCTCAGCCGGGGCTACATCTTTAATTAAGTTAAAAATATCATGTTGTGTTAAAGGGGTAAAAGGAAGCAATGTTACTACAAAAAATAGTAGTGGAAATAAGGAAAGTAAAAAGAAATACGCAAGCTGTGCAGCCATTCCTGCAACATCATTATCTAATATTTTCTGAATTAAAGGTTTTAAAAATTTCATTAAATGATTTTTTTCTTTTCTTAGTTTTAACCTAGCTTTTCCCATCATACCACCTCAATAATTTCATGAAGTCAAGCTTGCTATATGTTTTACCTTTAGGTCCTTTTCTCAAACATAGTAATTGTTTTAAATAAATATTAATAATGAGAAATGAAATCTGGCCTCAAAAATTAGACAGTTACTTGAGAAAAGAACTGCCAACTTTTAGGCATCATTAATCATTATTTATTAGTTGTGAAAGCAGTCGTGTCAGCATTTGCAAAACATTAAACTTTTTGAAAACTATCTATCTTTCTTAACTACAATAAAACATAAATTAGATAAAACTTGACATATGCTTATATTTTTCAGAATAATTTAAGTTGAAGCAAGATAAAAAGGAGGGAAAGAATGTAATGGCAAAAGAAGCTACGATGTCAGAAAAGGTCTTAAAAGTATTAGAAACAATTAGTGACCATGTTTGGGGAATACCATTGCTTATCCTTATTGTCGGTACTGGAATCTACTTAACTATTAGACTCGGATTTTTGCAGTTAAGACTTCTACCCTATTCGTTAAAACTTGCTTTTAGTTTTAAACAGGATAAAAACTCCGAAGGTGATATTTCTCATTTTCAAGCATTAATGACAGCGCTTGCAGCTACTGTTGGTACTGGAAATATAGTTGGTGTTGCGACGGCGGTACTTTTAGGTGGCCCTGGTGCTGTACTTTGGATGTGGCTATCTGCATTTTTTGGAATGGCAACAAAATATGCAGAGGCAATATTGGCAGTAAAATACCGAGTTGTAGACGAAAACGGTGAAATGTCTGGCGGGCCAATGTACTACTTAGAACGAGGATTAAAACAAAAATGGTTAGGAATCTTATTTGCTACTTTTGGTGCAATTGCAGCTTTTGGAATCGGGAATCTCGTTCAATCCAATTCTGTCTCTAAAGTGGTAAACACAACCTTCCATGTGCCTCCAGCAGTGACTGGACTAGTGCTAATGGTCTTTGCTGGACTAGCCATTATTGGAGGAATTAAAAGTATTGGACGAGTCACTTCATTTTTCGTTCCATTCATGGCAATATTTTATGTAATTGGCGGACTTATTATTTTAGTAATGAATTTTAAATTAATCCCAGATGCAGTCGGTATCATTTTTTCTGATGCTTTTACTGGAAAAGCTGTTGCAGGTGGTGCAATAGGAGCTGTTATTCGTTATGGAGTTGCACGTGGGGTCTTTTCCAACGAAGCAGGGCTCGGTTCAGCCCCAATTGCTGCAGCCGCCGCAAAAACGGATTTACCTGGTCGGCAAGCTCTCGTTTCCATGACTCAAGTATTTATTGATACGATTATTATTTGTTCCATTACTGGAATTACTATTGTCATGGCAGGATTATACAGTGACACTTCTATCCAGGCAGGAGACTTAACATCTGTTTCTTTTGCTCATTTTCTCGGTAATACAGGCTCAATTATTGTGGCACTTGGTCTTTTGTTTTTTGCCTCTTCAACGATTATTGGTTGGTCCTATTATGGTGAAAAATGTTTCTCCTATTTATTTAATTCAAAAATAGTTATCTATTACCGTGTCGTTTTTGTACTAGTTGTGTTCATTGGGGCAATAATCAAATTAGAAATTGTTTGGACCTTCTCAGATATTATGAATGGCTTAATGGCCATTCCAAACTTAATCGGACTATTAGGTCTTTCTGGAGTAGTCATTCATGAAACAAGAAAAGTATTAAAAACGATCAAAGAGGAAAAAGAGGAAATGAAAAAAGCCGGATAATATGTATTAATACCTTTCCTTTTCCCAGGGAAAGGTATTTTATTATTGACAACATCCTGTCATCATGAAAGTATAAGGATTATGGATGACAGAGAGGATGGAAATAGTATGGATTTATCTAAAAACACACCTGAAAATATTGAATATATGGTAAATGAAATTGTTACAAAGATGAAAATGGTTAATATTGGAGCAATCAAATCAGAAAGTATGGATTCTGAAATGTATGAAGAACTTCATGAAATTTATGAAATGGTTATGAGAAAGAATAATTTTAGCCCAAGCGAGATGCAAGCGTTAGCAGAAGAACTTGGTCGACTTCGTAAGGCGTAATTCTATATATTTCCTTTATAAAAGAACTGCCCTAGGAAAAGGTGCAGTTCTTTTGTTTGCATATAAAGGGATAATTTTCATAGATTTGTATTTCTTAAGGTTAATAAATGCTGTCAAGGTTGGTCCAAAACAGGTACCAATAAAAGTAATAGAACACCTTTTTACCGGCTCGACTCCTATGTTTACGTACCCAGCACTTTTTTATAAATCAAGTTACGGAAGGCTCTCTATCCGCATTACAAAGACCTTTTAAAATTGAAAGCATTTTTTTAATGTCATTTTCTTCGACATTATTAATACAAGAAATTTGCATCCAATTTTTAGCGACTAAGTATGAACTTTCATAATGTAAATTGTATCCATTCAAATACAAATTATCTCCAAGCTCTTTTGCACTGATATCCTCAGGTAGCAATACCGTCATGATGGTATTAGCTGAATGATTTTTCTCCGATAAAATTGTAAGGCCTGCTTCTTCCACGCCATTTCTTATTAATTGATAGCGTTGATTAATTATTTCATACTCTTCTTCAGGGTAATCGTATCTTTTTAGCGCCTCGGCAAGTGCAGTTACTAGATTCGAAGATTGAGAATAAGGTATGCCTCCTGCTACTGAATATGCTCCAAGATCTAAATAACGTGGCAGACTTTTATTCGGATGCACTTCAACATTATGAAAAACAAATGATAAACCTGAATAACTTGCCAACGCTTTCCCGCTTACTCCGGAAGTAAATAATACACCTTCTAAATTAAGTGGGACCGCTCCTAACGAGCTAATGCAATCTAGAGACAGCTGCAAATTGTATAACTGACATATTTTTTTGAGCATATCAATATCATTTAGCACTCCAGTTGACGTTTCACTGTGTACCGCCCATAGCCAACTGTACTCTTCTTTTCTAATAACTTCAACAATACGTTCTTCTTCAAATGGAAAGCCCCAAGAGTTTTCTATCACATCAAAATCGAGACCGAATCGTTCTGCATGATTGACAAGGCGCTCTCCAAACTCTCCATTGACTAAAATCAACCCTTTTCTAGGCAACAACGATAATTGTCCAGCTACCACATCATTTGCCAAAGTACCTGTACCGTGTAAAATTTGAACATACTTTGCATTCACTAATGTTGTTAATTTCTTTTGTACAGTTTGAAGAAGAATTTCAAAGCCTTTGGATCTATGTGAATAAGGAGATGCAGAAAGTGCTGTTTTTACAGATTCAGAAATGGTTGCAGGTCCAGGTAAAAAATTTATCTGCTCCTTTAATATTCTCCCAGCAATTCCTTCATCAAAAGTTGCTTTAGTAAGATACATTGGTTGGAAGGCTGCCTTATCGTCCCCAGTTAAATATGCAAATGGCTGGAATCCCAATTGACCATAGAGCTTTTGCTCACGTGTAGTTCCTGATATAAGTGCTGCATCGTATCCTAATTTTAAGCAATAACGAATTAATGCTTGCGCCAAACCTAAAAAAGCTCTTCCATTTCTATATTCCGGATCTACTGCTAAAAGCCTAATTTCACAAGGATTTTCAACGGCCACAGGTAAATGCTGCTCAACTTCACCGATTTTTCCGTCCAATGAAAATGGCCTGTTACTGCGTACACATATCATTCCAATCACTTGTTCTTCTTTCATGCAAACGATATATGTATTTTCATCGTGAAATTTATCTATTAAAGTGCGTGAATTATTTCCTTCATGTTGTGGAATTTCTTCTACAAACGTACGATAATTCAGTGTTAAAATTTGTTCAAATTCCGATGCTTTAGTAGCAATTTTATAAATCAAGCTCATCAGCTGATTTTCCTTTCACTGAAAATTTTATCTCTTATATTTTGCCGATGTGCCAATATTACAGTGGCAGAAAGTAAAATAATATAAAAAATTGGATATATATTAAACTGGAAAAAATACATAATAGCTGGCAATAATGCTACGGCAACCATACCTGCTAATGTTAAACTTTTTAAAATGATATAAAATAATATAAAGACAGCTGCAAATGCAGAAAACAATAACGGATGAAAAGCCAATAGCCCACCAATAAAAGTAGACATACCCTTTCCACCTTTAAAATGAAATAATATTGGATAAATATGACCGAGAACTACCGCTAATAAAGCAAGTATTTGTAAGTCGACACTAAATCCGAGCCACTTCGTAATCAAGACTATTATTGCCCCTTTGGCGGCATCACCAAAAAATGTAATAACAAAAGCTTTTTTGCCAAAAATCCTGCCCGCATTTCTAGCCCCTACATTACCACTCCCTTCATTGTGAATATTTTTGTGATAAAAAAACTTTGCTAAAACATAACCAGTTAAAATGTTTCCTAGTAAGTAAGCTCCTAAAAGCCATGCAATCTCTTTCATTATACTTCCTTTTCTAAATTGGTTATTTTTAAATAATATTAACATAATTTAAAAGTTTTTGTGTCAAAATATGTAAAGCTCATGATATAACTGTGTCCCTCCTACGACCTTCACATGATTGTGATAATTTCTTTCGCTCTTTTTTGATAAAATAATGTAGGAGCATATTGAAAGAGTGGGAATCATGAAAAAAATAATATTAATATACACAAGCATGACTGGGAACACTGAGATGCTTGCAGGAGAAGTAATAAAAGGTTTGGAGCAAATGAATGTAGAGCTGACGGTTAAAGAAGCTTTCGACTCTCTTCCGACTGACTTACTTGATTATGATGGTTTTATTATTGGCACCTATACGTGGGAGGGAGAGGTTCCCAATGAATTTATGGATTTTTTTGAGGAACTAGATCATGTTGATTTGTCGGGGAAAAAGGCTGCAGTTTTTGGTTCAGGAGATTCATATTATGGATCTACTTACGGCGCAGCTTTACGCTTTTTCACAGAAAAAATAACATTATTAGGTGCCGAGGTTCTTCTTCCTAACCTAGTCATTGACCTATATCCTGAAGATGCCGAGCTTGAACAATGTCTTGAATTTGGTAGAACATTCGCAGAATTAATGTTTGATAATAGCTAAAACATATAAATTCGACATGTTTCAACATTTCTTAGGTATTTCCCAAGAAATATTATATAGAAGAAAATCGGGGAATAATCATTTCGATTAAGTCCCCGATTTTCTTATTCCTCCCCATTTTTAATTCGGGGCAGTATTAAAACTTCAACTCGTCGATTTTTTGCTCTCCCAGCCTCGGTCGCATTGTTTCCTATCGGTTGAAATTCACCATATCCCTTTGCGCTAAACCACTTAGGATCCAGATTTCTATCTTCAAGTAAAATTTTCATAAAATTAACGGCCCTCATCACACTAAGTTCCCAGTTTGATTGAAATTGGGCATTTTTTATAGGAACATTATCTGTATGTCCACTAATAATGATATTTCTAGGCGGCTCCATTTCTAGTAAAACTGCTAATTCTTTTGCCGTTTTTTTATCTTCTTCCCGAACTTCTGCTTTTCCAGATTGGAAAAGAACATTATCACGTATCGTTAGTAAAAGTCCTTCTGTAGTCAAAGACGTATCGAATTTATTATGAAAGTCATTTTTTTGAATATACGCATTGATTTTAGACTGAATTGCTTCAAGCTCTTTCTGTTCTTCTAAATCGAGAATAACTTCATCTTCTTTAGGAGTCTTATCTTCTTTTTCCTCTTGTTTTTCTTCTTCTATAGGTTCTGGATTATCTTTGCTGTGATCATCATTTTCTATAGGCTGTTGAAAGTCGATTGGACCTGTCCCACCAAGGAAAATACCGTTAAAAACCTGAGATAACTTTTGGAATTTCTGAGCATCTACAGAACTAGCTGCAAAGAGAACGATGAATAACGCCAAGAGCAAGGTCAGTAAATCGGCATATGGAAGAAGCCATGTTTCGTCTGTATGCGGCTCTTCTTTTTTTTCTCTTCTACGCCTGGACATTATTACCTTCACCACTTTCCTCAAATATTTCTCTTCGCTCTGAGGCAGGCAGGTAAGAAGCCAATTTTTGCTCTATTACACGTGGCGCTTCTCCTTCCAATATGGATAAAATACCTTCAACCATCATTTCTTTAATTCTTACTTCTTCTTTAGATTTACGTTTTAATTTATTGGCAAATGGATGCCACCAAACATATCCTGTAAAAATCCCTAGCATTGTCGCTACAAACGCCGCTGAAATAGCCTTACCAAGCTCATCAGTATTATCCATGTTTCCAAGAGCAGCGATTAACCCAATAACCGCTCCAAGAACACCAAGCGTTGGTGCGTATGTACCAGCTTGTGAGAAAATAGAAGCACCGACTGAATGCCGCTCTTCCATTGCGTCAATTTCCTCGTTTAATACATCACGAATATAATCCGCACTGTGGCCATCTACCGCCAAGCTTAATCCGTTCTTCATAAATGTATCTTCAATTTCATCTATTGAAGATTCTAAAGCGAGCAAACCTTCTTTTCTAGCTAATTGTGCAAGATCGGAAAATTCGAGAATGACATCTTTCGCTTCATAAGTCTTTTTATCTTTAAATATAATTCCGAAAAGTTTTGGAACTTTTTTTATTTCTGTAGTTGGAAATGCGGTAACTACACTTGCCGTTGTACCAACTATGATAATTAATATCGCTGCAGGGTTAATAAGTGATATAAGGCTTACACCTTTTAATACCATCCCTACACCAACCGCTACTACTCCCAGAATTAATCCAATAAGTGATGTTCTATCCATATGCTTCACCCTAAACTTTATAAATGTCTTATTCTATATATCGACAGAAAGAAGCAAATTTCAATCACTTTTCGGGTAGAAAAACTTTTTTTCAATTTTGCTCTCATACTGTTTAAAAACGGAAGAGTTTGTTTTAATCCTTTTTTTTGCAAGCAAACTGTTATATTGTAGAATTTTTTCATTTAACTGCCGTTTCAATTTTTCAGCTTCCATTTCATCTTCTGTCTTACGAATTAAGTCTTCAATCGTCATTAGTTCTCTTTTTACGTCCATTTCATCAGGAGAATACCCGGCGTTTTTCATCAATCTATAAGCCATTTTTAACTCATCCGGAATACCAGCCAATGGATCCTTTGGCAGCGGTTTACCTAATCCAGGGAGATTATCAAACTCTCCTTCTTCATAAGCCTTACGAATTCGTTCTTCTGAAATGCCTCCAAATTTATCCAACTCTCCGCCTCCTTTTAATCGTTATCTTCATTATACCTTTTTTGGAAAAAGCAATTCTAAGATAAAAATGACAAAGACGTTACGATGAGAGAGAAATTTGGACGGTGAGAAGTTTACATGTTTAACATTTATAATTTTTTCTAACTCAAAAGTATATTTGCTAACTGGCTATTTTTTTACTAGATCTCACGCCTTAGCTGAGCCAAATCATCCTACTAGCTTCAATCTCCCGCCTACATTATTAGTTTAAAAAGCACCTTAACGTTATCCGGAACACATTTGTGGAAATTTTGGAACTTCCTAACGATTTCATCTCATTCGTTGCTCAACTGTGCAGTGGCTTCGCACTTCTGCTACGAATCCGTCTCATTCGTTGCTCAAATGTGCAATGCTTCGCACTTCTGCTACAAATTCGTCTCATTCGTTGCTCAACTGTGCTAATGATTTGCACTTCTGCTATGAATACGCCTCATTCGTTGCTCAACTGTGCAATGCTTCGCACTTCTGCAACGAATTCGTCTCATTCGTTGCTCAACTGTGCAAAAGCTTCCTACTTCTGCTACGATTCTTGCTCGATTATTATTATTTCTAGGCACTAAAAAAAGAGAAGCAACCCGGCTTCTCTTCATTCACTATATTGATATCGTTTTTCAAGATATGACTGTCCAAGCTCAACAATCGAACAGATGCCCCAATAAATCAATGCTACAAGAATGTACATTGTCATATAATCGAATTCCCTGCCCCCGACAATTTTGGCACGATTAAAAAGGTCGGGAACCGTGATCATGGCAGCTAGTGATGATGCTTTTATCAAGTCTAATAATACGTTTGATAAAGGTGGCAGAGCAATTCTAGTAGCTTGTGGCAAAATGATCAATTTCATTGTTTGCCAATAAGTAAAGCCGAGAGCTTTAGAAGCTTCCCATTGCCCTTTATTAACTGATGTTAATGCCGAACGATTAATTTCAGCCATATAGGCTGCAGAATGTAAACTAAATCCGATCAAGGCACATGTAATTGCGCTGAACTCAATTCCTACCATAGGGAGCCCGAAATACAATAAAAACAAAAATACGAGCATCGGTGTTCCTCTCATGAAAGAAATATAAATTCGAGATGGCACGTTTAATATCAAATGCTTAGACATTCGCCCAAGTGCTAAAAAGAATCCTATCAGTAATCCAACAGCCATTCCTACGAATGAAATTAGGATAGTGTACCATATTCCTTGTAGTACATATGGAAAGGATTTAATGGCAAGTGGAAGGTCGAAAATATATTGCCATTGGATATTGCTCATTTTTCAACCTCCAACTTACTGAAAATCAAAATCTTGTTTTACGGAAACATCCGCTCCATTGAAGAATTTCTTTGATAATTCGCTAATTGTTCCGTCTTCTTTCATTTCCTTCAATACATCGTTTACTTTATTTAAGAGATCATTATTATCCTTTTTAACTACAATCGCCTGATCATTCGGATGATATTTAATATCAGGGTGAATCGTAATATTTAAATCTGGAAATGCTGCAAGAGCTAATGTTTGTAAATAATAGTCATTTAAAATAACATCTGTTCGACCAACTGCAACATCACGAAGATATACTTCATTTGTAGCATTCTCATAAACGACTTCTTCAGCACCGTGCTCACGAGCGATTTGCATATAGATGGAAGTAGCTGCACCTGCAGATTTTTTTCCTTTTAAATCATCTAATGTTTTAATTCCAGATAGGTCGTCTTTACGGACAATTGCTGTACCATATGAAAATTTATATGGATCTGAGAAAGATACCTTCTCTTTCCTTTCATCCGTAATTTCTATATCATTTGCTGCAATATCAATTACTCCGCTGTTTAAGGAAGTTAAAAGCCCATCAAAGCCCATTTCCTTAAACTCTATTTCTACATCCAATCTTTTAGCAAGTTCTTTTAATATCTCAACCTCATAACCAGTAAGTTCATCAGTTCCCTGCTCATGAAAAGATGTAGGATAAAGTGTCCCGGAAGTACCAGCAATGATTTTTCCTTTTTCTTTAATTGCATTCCAAGAATTTTTATCTACGTCGGATTTTTTTGTGCCAGCTGAGTTTTTGTCTCCAGCACCACAAGCTGAAACAAAAAATATTGCTATAATTACTACAAGTGAAAATAAAAGTCTTTTATTATTAAGCATTTCCATCCCCCTATGTAATTCCTAGTATTCCTACCAATATTATTCAACGTAATAAAATATACATGGGAGGAGGAATTTTTGCAAATTTATGTCCAAAAACCTTTAAACTAAATGAAGTAAAAGTTTTGCCATTGTAAAATAAATAATTAATCCTGTTCCATCTACTAGAGTCGAAATAAGCGGTCCTGAAACTACTGCAGGATCTACCCTTAATTTATGTAAAATTAAAGGCATAACAGCAGCGACAATCGAGGCCCAAATAATTATACAAATCGCAGTAATAGCTACTACAGATCCAATATCAAAGCCTACACCCAAAATTTGTGCACGGATAAATGCGACTAACCCCATTACTGCTCCAAGAAGAATACCAGTCGAGAGCTCTTTACGCAATACTTTGAAAATGTCTTTAAATTCTACCTCACCTACACCCATCGCACGAACTAAGGTAGTAACCGTTTGTGTACCAGAGTTTCCGCCAGTCCCAATTAATAATGGAATAAAAAAGGATAAAGCAATCACTTCATTAAGTGTTTCTTCATAATGCCTTAACACATTTCCGGTATAAGCTTCAGCTACGAATAAAATGAGTAACCATCCAATCCGCTTTTTAAAAACGCTCCAAACAGAGTTCTTAAAATAAGGTTCTTCTAATGGTTGGCTTCCTCCCAATTTCTGAATATCTTCTGTCGCTTCTTCGTGAATAACGTCAATCAAATCATCAACCGTGATAATACCTATCATTCGGGAATCATTTGTAACTACTGGAATAGCAACAAAATCATACTTTGCTAAAATCTCAGCAACTTCTTCCTGATGCATGTCAATAGTAACGGAAATAACTTCTTCAGTTACGATTTCCTCTAATTTTGTCTCTGGTTTTTCTAAAATAATTTCTTTTAGTGACACAACTCCGGCTAATTTTCCATGAGTATCGATAACATAAATATATGAAACAAGCTCAGCATCGTGACCTACTTTTCGAATATGCCGTAACGTATAATCGATCGACCAAGTTTTCCTCGCACCAATGTAGTCAACCGTCGCAAGACTTCCGGCAGTTTCTGCTTCGTATGTCATTAATGTTTTAATTTTTTCGCGATAATCTGTCGGTATATAATCAATTAATCTCTTTGTCTGATGTGGATGAATGGCCAACAGCAAATCAACCACTTTATCACTCGACATATGATTGATTAGTTCTACTGCATGATCTTCAGCTAAATGATCTATTATTCTATACTGCAGTTCGGGCTCCAGATATTCAATTATTTCAGCACCTAGTGAAGATGGAGTTATTGTGAAAAAGTCTATTTGTTCATTATACTCCAGTTCAATGACCATTTCAGCCAAATCATATGGTTGATACCTTTCGATAAACTCTTCAAACACTGCGACATTAATTAATGCCATTTTTAATTCTTGCGTCATTGTTACAACCCCCAAATGCATGAAATCTTATGAGGGTAACTTCCATTCTATATTTGGTGACAATGAATGGCGAAGATTAACATGAAATTCAATTACCCTCAGTTGCCGATATACAATTATGAACATACAATTATCCGGGTCCTCATCCATCATTATCGCCTCCATTAATGCAAAATAAAAATCCTCCTACAAATCAATAGGAAGGATTCACGTAAAAACCCCCCCCTGTTGAGTTTTAGCACTGTACAACGTAGAGCAATTGCTCAGCCACATTAAATCATGCCTTAAGTCGACAAGACCTGTTCTACCCATTGGCATCTCTCGATATTTTTGGGCAGTGGCTTATGTTTATACAGGAGCCTCACCTAACGAGGAATCATAATTTTTTTCCCTTTATAATATAATCTTTATTATCCATTGTTATCAAGTATCAGTTCCAAATAAATAACTGGAGAAAAATAGCATTACTGCTTTTAAAAATAAGATGAATTTTTCGCTGTATTCTTCGGAAAGGTATGTTTATTTTTATAATTTTTAGGGTAATAAACACACACCGTTTTCGGAGTAACAGTATAATAAAAAGTCAAAAAAGTGATATGTATATCGATACATCAAATCGATAAGTTATATACTTTTAAAATCAGTCATACCGCATCAACCCTAAAATTTTTCGGGAGGTGAAAAAATGAATAAAAACACAAAACATGCACTCATTTTTTTAGCAGTCCATACCATTTTCTTTCTAGACTTAACACTAGATCTTATCTTTTATTAATAAGACATTATTTAACTAAATAGTAGATGATGTGAATGCTGTGCACCTTTAGTAATGTGTATGAAGAAAAAAGATGTGCAGCTTGATGGCACATCTTTTCATTGGATTAAAGGTATGTTGTATGCAAACACATATATCACGTATATTTGTAAAAATTACAGCTCCCATTCCTTCATAGTTTTGTCGACAATTTTTCAGTTTCCCTTACCTATAAATATTTCCTTTCGATACTAATTTACATATTAGCATTCTTGTAAATACATAAAATAAAGAAAACACTTGCCAATTAAGCATTTTTATTATACGATACAAATCGTAATGGTTACGATTTAACAAAAAAAAGATTAAAAAAATTTAACCTTACAAAACGCCACTGTCTGTAATAAATCCTAAATGCATCTTGATTACTGGGCTCATATATTTACATACATACTTTAGTATGTCTTGCAAATCGTAATGATTCCGTTTAATATATTCAAAGTAAATAAAACTCATATTTTCGAATGTCAAAAAACATATTCATAGTAAAATATTTATGCTTTTATTCTTTTTTTCTTCAAAAATAATTCAAGCGCAAATCTTGCGAATTCGACGAAAAAGGTTGGTACAATCAATAATACCCCTTTAATATAGAAAGGATTAATTTTATGAAAATACAATCTATCTTGTTAACAATATTTTTACTTACTGCTGCATTTTTAAGTGGATGTAATACAAACTCACCCAATAAAAAAGATCAAGCCACGAACAAAAATGATGATACAATCTTAACAGTATTTACAACTATTTATCCAATTGAAGATTTCACCAAGAGAATTGGCGGAAAACACGTTGAAGTAAAAAGTGTGTACCCTGCTGGAGCAGATGCCCATACATTTGAACCAACTATGAGAACGATGATGGATATTGCAGATGCAGACCTTTTCATTTTTAATGGCGCTGGTCTTGAACCTTTTATAGACAAAACAAAAAGTTCCTTAGCGAACGAAAAAGTCACGATGGTTGAGGCTTCAAACGGAATCGAATTATTAAGTGGAAATGATGATCATGACGAAGCGGATCACAATGATAATAAAGAAGAGGAGCAAGATCACCATCATCATGGCAAGGATCCACATATTTGGTTAGATCCAGTCCATGCTATAAAAATGGCGGAAAATATTAAAGATGCACTTACTGAAGTAATGCCTTCTGCAGAAGATGATTTTGAAAAAAATTTCATAGATGTAAAACAAGAACTAGAAAAGCTAGATAAAGAATTCAAAAAAACTGTTGATTCTGCTGATCATAAAGAGATATTAGTTTCACACTCATCTTATGGATACTGGGAACATCGATATGGACTTAAGCAAATAAGCATTTCCGGATTGAGTCCTGAAAATGAACCATCTCAAAAACAACTCCAAACTATTATCGAAACAGCTAAAAAACATAATATTTCATACATTATTTACGATCAAAACCCAGTAACCAAAGTAGCTGATGTCGTCAAAAAAGAAACGGAAACAACTCCAGTTACATTGCATAATTTGGAATATTTAACAGAAAATGATATAAAAAATAATGAGGATTATTTTACTATTATGAATAAAAATATAGAAACATTAAAAAAGGTTTTAGCTAAATAATCCAAAGCCCAGTGCTTTGGATTTTTTTATATCTGAATTGGCTTTCCTTCCATAGCTTGGTAAAATAAACAAGTAAGTAAATTGTTAAAGGAGAATTGCCATGACCAAATTTCAAGAAAGTCTTGAAAAGTATGCAGACCTCGCAGTTAAGGTTGGAGTCAACGTTCAAAAAGGACAAACTCTTGCTATTAATACAACGATTGATAATTCAGAATTTATTCGTCTAGTTGTAAAAAAAGCGTATGAAGCTGGAGCTAAAAACGTAGTTGTCAATTGGAATGATGATGTCGTTTCTAGACTTAAATATGATCTCGCACCAGATGAAGCATTTAACGAATACCCATATTGGCGTGCCCGCGAGGTTGAAGAACTTGCTGAAAACGGAGCTGCCTTTATGTCTGTTGTTTCTTCAAGTCCTGATTTAATGAAAGGTGTCAATCCAGAAAGAATCGCTAATTTCCAAAAAGCTGCCGGAAAAGCTATGGAAAAATATCGCCAATACATACAATCCGATAAAGTAAGCTGGACAGTCATTGCTGCCCCTTCAAAAGATTGGGCTGCCAAGGTATTCCCTGAGGTAGCTCCAGAAGAACAAGTTTCCAAACTGTGGGATGCGATCTTCAAAGCAACAAGAGCTGATTTGGACAATCCTGTTGAAGTTTGGAAAAAGCATGATGAAACATTACATGAAAAAGTTGATTATTTAAATAACAAGCGTTATAAAAAGCTTCACTATACGGCACCAGGTACAGATTTAACAATCGAACTGCCTGAAGGCCACCTATGGGCTGGAGCAGGAAGTATCAATGAACAAGGTCACGAATTTATGGCAAATATGCCTACAGAGGAAGTTTTCACTGTTCCTCATAAAGATGGAGTAAATGGTTATGTATCTAGTACCAAGCCTTTAAGTTATGCAGGAAATATTATCGATGAATTTACAATTACGTTTGAAAATGGGCGAATTGTAGATGTAAAAGCTAAGGAAGGCGAAGAAATTTTAAAGAAACTCGTTGAGACAGACGAAGGATCACACTATCTAGGCGAAGTGGCTCTCGTCCCACATAATTCTCCGATTTCTCAATCAAATATATTATTTTATAATACATTATTTGATGAAAATGCTTCTAACCACCTTGCAATTGGAAGTGCGTATGCATTTTGTTTAGAAGGCGGCAAAAAAATGTCACAAGAAGAGCTTGCCGAAAAAGGCTTAAACTCAAGCATTACACATGTCGACTTCATGATTGGTTCAGTAGAAATGGACATCGATGGAATTACTGAGGAAGGCGTAGCAGAACCTATTTTCCGTAATGGAGATTGGGCGTTTTAAGAACTAAAGCGCAAGGCGCGCAGCCTTAGGCGACAAGCAAATGTTCTGAGAAGCAAAAAGTCCGCTTTTTGACTTTTAAGCTTCGCGGGTTTATGACCTCGAGTCGATGACGCTTGGAGCTAGACGGAAACTACCTTAAAAAAGTTATCCTCAACTTTTCAAAATTTATAATTTCCTATGTAATGAAAAAAGGGCCTGAACACACCTCAGGCCCTTATTATTTAATATTGAAGATCTGTTTCCCATCCGTTATTTATATATTCTTTATAGTACTGATTTGATTCTAGACCGGCAGCTGTTAAATAATCGATCGTATCGTGTTCTCCTAAAATCTCTTCAATTAATTCCGCATAGTACTCCTTCCGTTCCCCGTCCGTTTGTTCATAGCCACTTGCTGTTTCGTAAATTGTATCAAACTTTCCTTTTACGACAAGAGTATTATTCCAACGTTTGAAGAGAATGGATCCATCGGGATTACATCTAATTCTTCTTAAGCCTTTAGCCATAAAGCATCATCCTCCCCATGAATGGTTAATAATAATTGTACGAAGTTGGCGGCTTTAGCATCGAGGAACAGAAAACATACTTTAACGTTTGTAATATACCCTATTTTTTTCCTAATAAACCTCTTTTTCTACATTTGCTTTTCTATATTTAATCAGTGGTATACTAATGGGGCAAGTTAATATTAGAGGTGAATTTGATGGAACAACCAACAACGAAAAAGATGAAGGATACAGTAACGATAAAAACTAGTCATGTTTTTCCACCTGATGCCAACCATCTTGGAACACTATTCGGAGGTAAATTAATGGCATATATTGATGATGTAGCATCGATTGCTGCCATAAAATTTGCTCGAAATTTAGTAGTGACTGCCTCTACTGACTCCGTTGATTTTATTAAACCAATTAGGATTGGTGATGCAGTTACTTTAAAAGCCATGGTTACATGGACAGGACGCAGTTCTATGGAAGTTTTTGTAAAAGTAACATCAGAACACTTATTAACGGGTGAAAAGTCAATTGCAGCACTCTCCTTTTTAACATTTGTTGCCTTAGATGAAAATGGTAATCCTACTCCAGTTCCACAGGTTATCCCGGAAACTGATGAAGAAAAATGGCTTAATGAAACAGCAAATTCAAGAGCAGCACATCGAAAAATACGGAAAAAAGAAAGTAATGATTTAGCTGCATATTTTTCAAATAGCATTAATAACGATTAAACGGCCGTATTGGCTGTTTTTTTGTAGAATAAATGTTACAGGAAACTGCATTTCAAGCATTGAGCCTTCTAAGGAGCATGTTTACGTACGGACTATTGAGCATTGAAAGAAGAAGAACACCAAAGATAAAAGTCTAAAAACATCTTATAACATTGCTGTTTTATTTTTTACAGGAAAATTAAGTTTTCATAACAGCTGGCATGACGATATTTTTCGTTTCCCTTCTATATCAATCTTTGTCGTGTTTCTCTTTGTAATAATTCTTCATTTCCCAATTTTTGCTACAAGCAATCTATAAAAAAATTGTCTATACTAATGGAAAACTGTACATAATTGTATGTTTTGAATAAAAACTAAGGTATGGTGATAATTATGTTTTCGAACTCAGAAATTGGAATTGATTTAGGTACTGCGAATGTACTTGTCTATACGAAAAATAAAGGTATTATTTTAAACGAACCATCTGTTGTAGCTGTTAATACGGATACAAAAAGAGTGTTGGCAGTTGGAGCAGAAGCAAAAAGTATGATTGGAAAAACGCCAGGGAATATTGTTGCGGTTAGACCATTGCGCGACGGCGTTATTGCTGATTTTGATATTACGAGTCAGCTTTTAAAAGAAGTAATGAAAAAAGCAGGAAAAAATATTGGCTTTGCGTTAAGAAAACCAGATGTAGTCGTTTGTACCCCTTCAGGTGCTACTTCTGTTGAACGAAGGGCTATTCACGACGCAGTAAAATCATGTGGCGCGAAACATGTACATCTAATAGAAGAACCTGTGGCAGCCGCAATTGGTGCGGACCTTCCAGTAGAAGAACCAGTAGCGAATGTCATTGTTGATATTGGTGGCGGAACGACTGAAGTTGCCATCATCTCATATGGTGGTGTTGTAACATGCAACACTGTCCGTATTGGCGGAGATTTATTTGATGAAAATATTATCCAACATATTAGAAAAAATTATAATTTATTGATTGGTGAATCTACAGCAGAGCAAATCAAAATGGGAATTGGTTATGCGTTAATTGATCATCCCGAACAACTAATGGACGTTAGAGGAAGAGATCTTGTAACAGGATTGCCAAAAACTGTTACTCTTAGTTCCTATGAAATTCAAAATGCTTTAAAAGAATCATTGCTTCATATTTTAGAAGCTATTCGAGCAACATTGGAAAACTCACCTGCTGAGCTTAGTGGTGATATTGTAGATCGTGGAGTCGTTCTAACAGGTGGTGGTTCCCTCTTAAATGGATTGCAAGAATGGCTAAGTAATGAAATTATCGTACCCGTTCATATTGCGCCAAATCCACTAGAATCGGTAGCGATCGGTACAGGCCGTGCCCTAAGATTTATTAATAAATTACAGAAAGCAACTAGATAAGAAACAACCCTTGAGTGATTAATTTTACTCAGGGGCTTATTTGGGATTTGAAGGTATTGGAAAGAATTCGAACTTGAGTTAAAAAAGAACACAATGATTTTTATAACGTGCCTTCTCCAAGTTCTCTACTCTATGCTCATTCGTTGGCGATTGAGACGAAAACTTGATGTCTCGATTCAATCTCAATTAAGATACAGTTTTAAAAAAAGGTTTCGTTCTCTATCAATCGATACGAGAACGAAACCTTTTAAAATTTTTACTTTCTTAAACTGGTTCGCCTTCCTTGGCTTCTTCCTTTTTATTGCCTTCACGCAATTCGTATGTTAAAGAATCAATACTTCCGCGTACATTATGTTTGCCCGATAAGTTTTCTAGTAACTCACGTACGTCGATTCCAGAAGATGCTTTTAATGATTCTTGCATTGTCGCCATTAAATTTGTTGCATATCCAGTTACTTTATTGGCGCCACCTTCCCCATTACTGCCTGTATCGACGACAGTAATTTTATCGATGTTGCCAAGTGGAGCTGCAACTTGCTTCGCGTATTCAGGAAGCATTTTTAAGACCATGTCGAGAACGGCTGCTTGACCAAACTGCTCGAAGGCTTCTGCTACTTTTTGTTTTGCTTCTGCTTCTGCAAGACCCTTCAAACGAATAACTTCGGCTTCAGAAACCCCTTGTGCTCTTTGTGCTTCAGCTTTCGCCACACCATCAAGACGAACTCGTTCTGCTTCGGCTTTTGCTGTTGCTTCAACACGATATTGATGCGCATCCGCCTCTGCCATTTGCTTCACTTTTTCAGCTGTCGCAGCCTGCTCAACTGAATAGCGGTCGGCGTCTGCTTTTTTCTTCACTTCCGCATCGTATTGTAACTCACGACGCTTTATTTCTCTTTCTTCAAGCTCAATTTGCTTTTGACGCTCGATAATTTTGATTTGCATTTCGTGTTCAGTAACTTCCTGCTTTGCACGTGCTGTTTCGAGATCGTACGCTTGGTCAGCATTTGCACGTGCAATATCTTGTTCACGACGGTATTCAGCCATTTTCAATTGATTTACTTTTTCAGCTTCAGCGATTTCTGTTGCACGTTCTAACTCAGCTTTTTTCGCTTCTTTAGCAGCTTCAGCACGTTTAATTCGCGTTTCCTTATCCGCTTCAGCCGTTGCAATATCTGCGTCACGTTTTACTTGTGCAATTCGAGGTTTACCTAGTGAATCAAGATATCCGTTTTTATCGCGAACTTCCTTAATTGTAAAGGAAACAATAATTAATCCCATTTTTGCAAGGTCTTGGGATGCAACACGTTGTACCTCTTGTGAGAATTTATCACGATTCTTATAAATTTCTTCAACTGTCATGGAACCAAGGATAGAACGTAAATGTCCTTCCAATACTTCCTTTGCCTCTGTTTCTCGATCTTCTTTAGTTTTACCAAGGAATTGCTCAGCAGCTGTGGCAATTTCACCAATAGAACCACCTATTTTAATAATTGCCGTTCCGTCGGCCATAACTGGTACACCTTGCTCTGTATAAACTTCCGGTGTAGTAACCTCAAGCTTACTTGATAATAAGCTCAACGGTTGTGCTTGTTGAAAAACAGGTAACACGAACGTACCGCCGCCGCGGATGATTTTTATTTTATTTCCTGCATCATCTACATGCACGTTTTTTCCACCTAAATAACTCCCTGTTACAATCAATGCTTCGTCTGGTCCCGCAGTTCTATATTTTGAAACAAATACCCCTATTAAAGCAATAAGAATAAAAAGTACGACACCGCCAACAATCATTATTTCAACTGGCATACATCTTCCCCCTTAAGCATTATTTAAAATTTGGTTTATATGGCATTACATATAAAACTCCATTTTTAACTTCAATGACAAGTACTTCAGATCCCTCAGGAATGGGAACATCCTCAAAACTTGCTGCAGGTTTTGAAATCATCCCACTGTAACTTTCAATCACGACTTCGCCAAACCCTTCTTTTGGAATCGAAATAATCGCCTTTCCCACTCGCCCTTCCAACGATTTTTCAGTATAGCTTAATGATTGTTCCGCAGATTTCATTGGAACGAGTACAAATACATTTAAAAGAACATCAAGCAATGCTGAAATAACCGCTGCAATTGCAATAATCAGAAAACTATTAAGAGCTGTAGCTTTCTCTAAAATATATCCCCCTGCAGAAAAAAATGTTATAAAGGCCAATATTAAAACAGGGTTTAAAAAATCAGTAGCTTCTCCCATTCCTTCCAGAACATCCCCAAAGAATAAATAAAGGATTGTTAAGCTTCCGGAAATAATGAGCAAAATAAGATAGATTGTTTCAATCGACATTCCGAACAATGTCATCCTCATCATTCCTTTACATTGCTTTATTTTCCCAACAATGCATTTCTTCTTCTTCTTCCTCCTTCCATAATTTAATACGGTTATTATTACAGAAAAGTTTCATCATTTCTAAAGATTTTCAGATGTTATTACTTTTTAGTTTCAATTTATTTATGTAAAATAAAAACATTAGCTCAAACACATGTATCTTTACGGCTAGTTTTAATGAGTTTGATACACGTTGTTTGCTAATTGTTTAATACGGGGATATGAATTATAGATTTTTCGTAATTGTTCCCTGGTAATTAAGAAACAAAGGAGTTGTGGAAATGAAATTACTTTCAGAAATTCTTGAGTATAACAAAACATTTGTCGAGGAAAAATTATATGAACAGTATACGACAACAAAATTTCCTGATAAAAAACTTGTTATCTTAACATGCATGGACACACGTCTAATTGAGCTTTTACATAAAGCAATGAATATGAAAAATGGCGATGTGAAAGTGGTTAAAAATGCAGGAGCGATTCTTACACATCCGTTTGGAAGTATTATGCGGAGCTT
This sequence comes from Lederbergia wuyishanensis, assembly GCF_022900255.1. Lineage (GTDB taxonomy): Bacteria > Bacillota > Bacilli > Bacillales > Bacillaceae_C > Lederbergia > Lederbergia wuyishanensis. Next base: position 89,829 of record NZ_JALIRM010000012.1, on the reverse strand, counting down.
ATTGATTGCAGTTTATGAATTGCAAGCTGATGAAGTATACGTCATCGGACATCATGACTGTGGAATGAGTTTGCTCGATGGGGAAAAAATGCTAGAAAAAATGACAAATCGTGGAATCACAAACGAAACTTTGGACATTATTAAAAATTCAGGCATTGATCTTAATAAATGGCTTGAAGGATTCGACAGTGTTGAAGATAGTGTTAGACATAGTGTCGATATGGTTCGTAATCATCCTCTTATGGCTGATGAAGTTCCTGTTCACGGGTTAGTTATTAACCCTGAGACTGGTAAGCTTGATCTTGTCGTAGATGGTTACAAACGTTAATCTTAAAAGGTGGAGTCTATATTTTGACTCCACCTTTTAAGTTTTATCATTCTCTTCCTTCTTTTTATGCTTGTTGTTTTTGTTGCTTGCTTGGAGCTCATAAAATTTAATGGCATTGATGTCTCCCATTTCCATGCCGAATTCTTCTAATTGTTTTCTCTTTTGCTTTTTATCCATTACCTTTCTCTTTTCCTTTTCTGCCAATATTAGAATTGCGATTAGCACCTTTCATCGGATCTTCTCCTTCAGCAAATTCAGCTGTATAATCCGATTCCTCTATATTTTTCTTCGGAGTTTTAGCATACTTTTCAACAGCATTTCTTGCAGCTTTTCTTTTAACCATTAATTCATCACTCCTATAATGATAAAATCACCAATAGTTTCCTCATAATCTATTGTTTTTATCCTGATAAAAAATGTATTTTTTACCAATTTATTATTTCAAAATAGAAAAAACCATTTATAATAGAAAAAGCGAAGGATACTGGGAGGAAAATAACATTGAATCGTAAAATCGGGATAATGGGGATTGTTGCAGCTTTATTTTTTTCAGCATTACTTTTTACTCAAAGTGGCACGAATGCTGCTACACAAAATTTAGTCGTCCATTTTATTGATGTTGGACAAGGAGACGCTACATTCATTCAAACACCTCAGGGAGAAAATATTCTTATTGATGCGGGTAACCGTGCAAAGGGGCATGATGTTGTAGCCTATTTAAAAAAGCAAAACGTAAAAACTATTAATTACTTGATTGCTACTCATCCCGATGCTGACCATATCGGTGGTCTGGATGAAGTGATTAATGCATTCAAGATAGTGAATATTTACGCACCAAAAGTTTCTCATACTACACAAGCGTATAAAGATTTCTTAAATGCTGTGAAGAAAAAGAATTATAAAATAACCACAGCAAAATCTGGAGTAAAATTACCTGTAAAGGATAAATCTGTAACAGCATCATTTTTAGCACCTGTAAAAGATTACTCAACAAGTGATTTAAATAATTGGAGTGCTGTTCTACATGTAAAGTACAATAAAAATACATTCTTATTTACCGGGGATATCGAATCAAAGGGCGAAAAAGATTTGATTTCCAAAAAACTATTATCTAAAGTAGATGTATTGAAAATCAGTCACCATGGTGCAAAGGAAGCTTCGACAAGTGAATTTTTAAATATCGTAAAACCTAAATATGCTATGATCAGCGTAGGAAAAGGAAATCAATATAAACATCCAACTCCCGAAACTTTAAAGAGACTTTCAGCAATAAAAGCGAATATATATCGTACTGATGTATCTGGCACTATCACCGCAACTTCAGATGGTAATACAATCAAAATCAATGCGAAACCTAGCCAAGTCAGTGAGCCCGTTACAAACCCAAGTTATAAACTGACAGCCAGTTTAGATAACAAAACACCTAAGCAGTATTCAACGATCAACTTAACAGTTAACGGACTTCCGAAAGGCACAAAGTATACAGCAGTATTTAATTACAAAAGTACAAAATCAACTTATTACGGAAAAGTTGGCGAAAAGCTTCCTGTTAAAATAAGTAGAGCAGCCATAGGTTATACAGTTAAAGTGGATGTTTCATCATCTTATAAAGGAAAAACCTATAAAACTCAAACATCATTTACTCCAAAATAAGGAAGTGAAAATATGCGTGGAATCATTGATCGATTTGAAGGTGAATGGGTTGTAGTGGAAATAGATGGAGAAACGAAGGATTTTGAAAAAAGGATTTTTCCAAAGGCGGCCGTTGCTGGTGATGTTGTGGAAATTAATGGAGATAAGGTAAAAATCCTTAAAACGGAAACGGAAAAGCTAAGAAAAGAAATTGAGAAGCTTATGAATGATGTATGGGAAGATTAGTTTAAAGGAGACATAAAATTGCCTCAAATTATTAGCGTTAATACAGAAAATAATGATTTCCAAAGGTTCGAGGTTTTAAAGAATAATCGGAATAAACGACATAAATATAAAGAGTTTTTTGTTGAAGGTGTAAGGAATATCAATGAAGCGATCAGTAATTCATGGGATATTAGGGCATATCTATATTCTCCACAAAAGCCGTTATCTACTTGGGGAAAGGATATATTAGCTCGATCTACAGCTAAAATTCATTACGAGCTGCAAGCCCCTTTAATGGAAAAAATCAGCGATAAAGAAGACACTTCAGAACTGATTGCAGTCGTTTCAATGCCGGAAGACGATTTTTCCCGTATTCCGATCAATGAGCAAATGTTGACTGTTGTTTTCGATAGACCGTCAAACAGAGGGAATCTTGGTTCGATTATTCGTTCCTGCGATGCACTTGGATGCCAAGGTTTAATTATGACAGGTCACGCAGTCGATTTGTATGATCCTGAAACAATCCGAGCCACCATGGGATCATTTTTTAATGTACCAACTATCCGAATTTCTTCACCTAGCGACGTAAAAAATTGGGCTGATTCTGTTAGAAAGACATATCCCGATTTACAAATCGTTGGAACGAGTGCAACGGGAAGTGAAGAAATCTATTATTGCGATTTTTCAAAGCCAACGATTCTTCTAGTTGGAAACGAGACACAAGGACTTAGTCATTTTTACAAAGAAATGTGCGATCGTATGATTAATATTCCTATGTTTGGCTCGGCTTCTTCGTTTAATGTCGCATGTGCAACTTCAATTATGCTTTATGAGGTCAGTAGACAAAGGCAGTTGGGATATTAATTAAATATTATCATCAAAAGGGAATGATGCATTACTGCAATCATTCTCTTTTTTATTTATTGGGCTTGAATTGGCTTTTTTTGTAGTGGAACAAGATGCTAAGAAAATAAATCTATGAAAAATTTAAAAGCCCCTTTGCAAGCTCCACTCATTAAAACTTTAATCGAAAACACTCTATCTTTTCTTAAAAGAATGATTCTTTATTAATAAGGAACAATACCAATGTAAACAGTTTAAAAAAGGAGTGGAATCCAAAAGTGGAAATACAAAAATTAGCTGATCATGAGTCTTTGGATTTACATGAAGTAATTAACTTTAAAACCCTTTGTTTAGCAAAATCAAAATTAATGCAAGGACTTGTATTTGATGAAGACCTTAGAGCTTTGATGCAAAAAGATGTCACGCAATCGCTACAAGCACTTACTGAATTACAGGCAATTTATGAAAGGGCACCGTTTGAAGTTCCTGTCCCTCAAAGCCGCCCCACTCCAATAATCAATGGAAAGGAAGGAAAAGTTCATTGAATCAAGACTATTTAGACCCTATAAACTCGTTACACGTACCTGAGCTGGCCGATACTACTTTTGCTATGGATTTTCTCCTTCGTGCCAAAGAAGGTGTTCGAAATATTGCAGTAGCACTTACCGAATCCGCATCTCCTGATGTAAGAGCCTTGTTACGAAAGCAGTTACTGCAAGGGATTGCCATGCATCAAGAAATTACTGAACTAATGATCCGTAAAAAATGGTTCCATCCGTACGAATTAAGTGAACAGTATAAATTAGATCAACTCTCATCAAATAATACAATTATGATTAGCAAAATGAATCTATTTCCTGTTGAGACCAATAGAAAAGGAATGTTTGATCGGATACCTGATGAACACTAATATTGGAGGCTGTATAGCATGAAGGCGGTAACGTATCAAGGGATTAAAAATGTGGAAGTTAAAGAAGTTGAAGATCCAAAGATTCAAAAGGCTGACGATATGATTATTAAAGTAACGAGTACAGCAATTTGTGGATCTGATTTACATTTAATACATGGTATGATTCCTAATCTGCATGAAAATTATGTAATTGGACATGAACCAATGGGAATCGTTGAAGAGGTTGGCCCTGAAGTGACGAAGCTAAAAAAAGGAGATCGCGTGATTATTCCTTTTAACATTGCTTGTGGGGAATGTTTCTACTGTAAAAACCATTTGGAAAGTCAATGTGATCATTCAAATGAGAATGCAGAAATGGGAGCCTATTTCGGATATTCTGATACTACAGGTGGTTATCCGGGAGGACAGGCAGAATATTTAAGAGTACCTTTTGCCAATTTTACACATTTCAAAATTCCTGATAATTGCGAAGAACCCGATGAAAAATTAACGGTTATTGCGGATGCGATGACCACTGGATTTTGGAGTGTGGACAATGCGGGGGTTAAGGACGGAGATACCGTTATCGTTTTAGGCTGTGGCCCAGTCGGACTCTTTGCTCAAAAGTTTTGTTGGTTAAAAGGAGCTAAACGCGTAATTGCTGTAGATTATGTTAATTATCGTTTGCAGCATGCAAAACAAACAAATAAAGTGGAAATTGTTAATTTTGAAGACCATCAAAATGTAGGAAGTTATTTAAAGGAAATTACTAAAGGTGGAGCCGATGTCGTAATCGATGCAGTTGGGATGGATGGGAAAATGACGGATCTAGAGTTCTTGGCTAGCGGATTAAAGCTCCAAGGTGGAGCATTCAGTGCGTTTATCATGGCTTCACAGGCAGTTCGAAAAGGTGGAACAATCCAAGTTACAGGGGTCTATGGCGGTAGATATAATGGATTCCCTATGGGAGATATTATGAATCGAAATATTAATATCCGTACTGGCCAAGCACCTGTCATTCACTATATGCCCTATATGTTTGAATTGGTTTCGAATGGAAAAATTGATCCAGGTGATGTGGTAAGTCATGTACTTCCACTAAGTGAAGCAAAGCACGGCTATGAGATATTTGACACTAAAACTGATAATTGTATAAAAGTCGTACTAAAACCGTAAAAATGGAGGCTTTATAGATGGGCTATGCGTTACACGAAATATTAGAGGTTCAAGAAATGGCTGCTTTTAAAACGATTTGCTTAACAAAATCAAAAACTATGAAAGCACTCGTTACAGACCAAAAATTAAAGGATATTATGCAACAAGACGTTGATCTAACAACGAGACAATTACAAGAGTATGCTTCTATTTTATCCTTGCAAAGCAATAATTAGGAGTTGAGTGAACATGAATCCAATCATTGAAAAATTAACTGGTATGGATGCACTAACCGACCAAGTGGTTGCGATGGACTTATTAATTGCAGCTAAAAGCGGAGTTAGAAATTATGCAATGGCAGTTACCGAAGCGGGAACACCTGAAATTAAAGAAATCTTAACTCGACATTTAGAGGAAGCTCTAGATATGCATGAACAGATTACTAATTATATGGTTGAAAACGGATGGTATCATGCGTGGAATACGAATGAACAACTTAAAATGAATTTAAATAATATTAATACAGCTTTGAACTTACCAACTCTTTAAAAAATAATACAGCTCAAAAGTGACAAGTCCGCCATTATGCGGGCTTGTTTCAATATATAGAAGGAAAAAAGAGCTTTTTCTCTTTATTACGTTGTGAGTGTCTATTCAAGCGGTTATTAATGTACTTAATAAATCTCCTCCCTCTTATTTAATTTCTCTCTCGTTCTTATTCGCTTTACAATCCTCAATAGAATGAAACCTTTATTTATTTTATCAAAGGTCTTCCCTACTTATTTAAAAAATAGAAATATAGCATTAACAATCTGCAAAATGTGACTTCTTTTTCTACTATCCTGATACATTTAATGTCATTTTCCCTCTAAAATCGCACCTTTTGTAAAGATTATGTAAATTTTTCGTTAAGGATATGTTATAAATCCGTAAATTAAGTTATTATGGGAGAGCTGATTTATTTGTGAAAAGGAGAGGCTCTAAGAGATGTTTAAGAAAAAAACAGATAAGTTTTCTATTCATTTAGCAAATATTTCTGATAACTTAACAAAAAGTATGAGTTATTTTAAGGATGGTAAGTATTCCAATGTAGATGATTTGAAAATTTTCACCGAAAAGATGAAGAAATTTGAAAAGCAAGGAGATTCACTGGTTCATCAAGTAATACTAGATTTAAACAATGTGTTCATTACACCAATTGAACGAGAAGATATTTTAGCCCTAGCCATGAATATGGATGATGTCTTAGATGGACTAGAGCATACAGCGGCACTACTAGATATGTATTCTATTACAAAATTAGATGAATATATGATTCAATTTGTAACAGCAATTCATAAGGGTGTATTAGAAATCGAAAAAGCTATAGAATTATTATCTAAAAATAACCTCCCTCAGATTAGAGAGAATGCAATTAAAATTAAAGATTATGAATCCCAATGTGACGCGATATTACGAGTTTCAATCAAACAATTATTTCAAAACGAAAAAGACACTATACGAATTATTCAGTATAAGGACATTTATGAAGAACTTGAAGAAGTGGCTGACTGCTGTCAGAGTGTAGCTAATACATTTGAAGCCATTATTATGAAAAATGCATGAGGAGTAAATAAAGAACATGTATACAATCCTTATCCTAACAATTTTAATTGTCGTTTTTGCAGTAGTGTTCGACTTTATAAACGGATTTCATGATACTGCTAATGCAATAGCGACTTCAGTATCAACAAAGGCCTTGCAACCGAGACATGCTATTATATTAGCCTCTGTGATGAACTTTGTCGGTGCAATGACGTTTACAGGAGTAGCAAAGACCATTACAAAAGATATTGTGGATCCCTTTACTTTAGAAAATGGGTCTACAGTCATACTCGCTGCGTTAATTGCAGCCATCGCGTGGAATTTAATCACTTGGTATTATGGGATTCCAAGCAGTTCTTCACATGCCCTAATTGGTTCAATTGCCGGAGCGGCTATTGCAGCAGCTGGTTTTAACTCATTAAATTATAGTGGATTTCTTACCATTTTAAAGGCGCTCATTATATCTCCTATTTTGGCCTTTGCAGTTGGTTTTATTGTCTATAGCATAGTAAAAGTAATCTTTAAAAATAATAATTTAGCTAAGACGAACAAAAGGTTCAGAACAATACAAATCGCTACAGCAGCTTTGCAAGCATATTCCCATGGAACAAATGATGCACAAAAGGCAATGGGTATTATTACAATGGCCTTGATTGTCAATAAATATCAGAATTCTAGTGATATTCAATTTTGGGTTCAATTAATTTGTGCTCTTGCAATGGCGTTAGGAACGGCCATGGGTGGATGGAAAATTATTAAAACAGTTGGCGGAAAAATCATGAAAATTAGACCTGTCAGTGGTGTGTCAGCGGATTTAACAGGAGCAGCGGTAATTTTCGGAGCTACTTTTATACATATGCCTGTAAGTACTACCCATGTAATTTCTTCTTCGATTTTAGGTGTAGGTGCTTCCCACAGGTTAAAAGGGGTAAAATGGGGAACAGCTCAAACAATGTTAATCACTTGGCTAATCACTCTACCTATTTCTGCTACCCTTGCAGCAATATGCTACCTCATTCTGGATTTATTATTTTAAACCATCATAGTTAATTTGTGATAGACATTATTAGAGCAAAGAACATGGATTTGCCAATGTAAAAAATTATTATAATTACGATATAGCGCGACAGTGTAAGCCTGGTCAGTACCGGGCTTTCTTTAATTTACTTTTCAATTGGTGAACTCTACATGCTATTAATAATTCCCATACATCGTTGACAAAAATTTGGCTAGTAACTAAAGTTATGTCAACGAGTAAACCTAGCGGTAAGGTTGCTTAGCATTTAGTCCATTTTTATTTCTCAGCTGTCTTAAAAAAATGTAGTACCGAAAAATAAAACACCTTTTAGAATAATAACTCTATAAATGAGCACTATTCTTGAAGAAAGTATCAAATACTCCTGGGCGACTCCTCTTTTTTTCCTCTAATAAACTAGCTGATAATCAACCATTTTTTCGCCTTGTCAGCAAAACTACTAGCAAGTTTCGCATCCACTTACATATATTAAATTATCCTTTCGAATGGTTATCCATTAAAAAGGTGGTGATATTATGGGATATTACGGTTACGGTTCTGGCGGCGGTTATGGTATGGGATTTAATTTCGCTTTAATCGTTGTGTTGTTTATATTGTTGATAATTGTCGGTACAGCATTTGTACACTATTAAAACCCTAGTTTCACCGAAATGAATCCATCCGAACCATATCCTACTCATCTCACAAAGAGCGCTTTAGCCCAGCGCTCTTTACCTATCTAAATTTACCCAATTAGACATCCCCTCTCCAGAAACATAGAAGTTATTCGAAATGGAATGATTTCTTTTGGTTTTAAGTATGGTTTGAATCATAAAAAGACATAAAACTAAGTCAAAAATTAGATAAATTATTGAATGTATACCAATTTTTTTTAATAGTTATAGGTTTTAATTACACTTTTTACACTCTGTCCTCCAACTCCCCTTAATCCTCTTATGGCTGCCTTGGCCCTTCGTTACCATTTCTCCACATTTATGGCAGATGCCTTTGAATTTCAATTCAATCTCTCCTTCGAATTATTTCTAACTTTTTTTTTGATAAATTCCTGAATAATTTTCCCTTTATTAACAAACATTAACGTTATTACACTAGATTGGAGGAATAATCAATGCTTAACAAACTTCTATATTCAGCTTGTGCCCTTTTGATTAGTACTTTCCTTATTGGTGTTTCAAATGGACATGCCCAAACCCCAATCACAGAAACAAATAACATTTTTTCTAGTAGTGAAGTTACACATATTGCTCAAAACGACGATGTAACCGATAATGACGCTAATGATGACAACGACACAGATTGGGGTTGGATTGGTTTAGTTGGTTTAGCAGGTCTTTTAGGGTTAAGGCGAAACGATAAAAAATAGTTAATTTACAAACCGCTATTAATATGAACAAGATAAGAATGGCATGATTCTTATTCTTGTTCATTTTTCATTAATCACTTTTCGTCTATTGCCAAGTTTATTCGAACTACTCAATAAGTCTTTTAATTTCTATTTTTCTACAAATTTCGATATTATTTGTATATGGGCAAACTTTACGAAAGTAAAAGACGCAAAGCCACGGGCCTAAAACACTTAGATGTCATGGTAGCCGGGTTGCCAGGTAATACCTGTTATTTAAAAAACTAAATTTACCTTTCTAATTTGCCTAAATATATTCAAAAGGTAATTCCGATGACAAAAATCTTGTTAGTTGATGATTCTGTTTTTATGAGATCATGGTTAAAGAAACTTCTTAGCGATGCCAATTTCAATGATTTTGTTGAAGCTGAGGATGGTCTACATGCAATTGAAATGTACAAATCATTTTTTCCTGATATCGTAATTATGGACAATACAATGCCAAAACTAGACGGGATAGGTGCCCTAAAAGAGATAATGAAAATGGATCCCAATGCAAAAGTTATCATTTGTACTGCATTAGGGATGGAATCTTTAGTAATTGAAGCAATTGAATGCGGTGCTAAAGATTTTGTAATTAAACCTTTTTTTGATAATTTAATTGACAGGATAAATAATGTACTTAGTACTCGGTAGAGTGTTTTTTTATTTAGATGTTGAACTTCAATGCGTATTTTCCGTCACATTGGTACTTTTAATAATGTCGTTAATAGGAATTAATTATCGAAATTAAAGAGATACTGACGAATCACTTTCAATTACTACTAGAATGTTTCATAATAATGATATTTATCATATTCAAAAGGAGCTTCCCAATGATTCCAATAGAACTTATATGCCATGAACTTAACCGGTTAACTATCGACTACTACAGTTGTAACGATCAACATATAAAGTCACTAATAGAATCCGACATTAAACTCTTAAGTAACGCTTTATTTCTTATTGGCCATATGACTATGTCATATTCTGAATGTGAATTAGTTACATAGAATTAATTAGCGTCCAATTCTTCAAATCTCCCATTCTGGTATTTTACAAGCGTTCAGGCTCTTATTGAATCAAAAAGAATTGAATGATGTAAAGAAGATTCGTTTTCACGATTTAAGACACACTCATGTATCTTTGTTATTCAGTCAAAATATACACCCTAAGATAGTTCAAGAAAGATTGGACCACTCGACCATTCAAATGACTCTCGGCACACATACTCCCATATGCTCTATGCAGGAGGCAGCTGCCCAAAAACTAGATGAAATATTTACGAATAATGAAACGAAAGATAACAAAAATACAAACCAAAATTCGATTTAGTACACTAAAGGTGACCAATCTGTGACCAATTTCAAATTTACCATAAAAAATAGCAAGGGCACAAAACGCTGTAACCCTTGCTACTACTGATTTCAATTAAGCGGCCCCGACAGGAATCGAACCTGTGACGCACGGTTTAGGAAACCGACGCTCTATCCTCTGAGCTACGGAGCCATGAGGAAATGATTCTATATTAGACAACGAATTTTATTATACAGCATAATGGTTTGCAGGAAAAGTCTTTAGAACTAATTTCGGATAAAATCAAAATAGATAAACATTTTTAAAAGTAGCTCGTACATTAACCTTATATTTATTACAGATACAGCGACTTTTGTTTTATAAACATAGTTGAGCAACTAACTCTTTTCTATAGCAATTTATCGCTTTTTTCTATTGTTTTCATTTTTCGAAGGACTCTCTTAATTCTAATTCGATTATATCTTTGTAGAAAAATTGGATATCTATTTGTTATGACATTCAATACAGTAAAGCATCTAAAATTCTACCCCAAAAAATGATAATCCTGACCTGATAAAATAAGATTATTGTTGCTATAATGACGTGACTTCTCTCACTTTTTTAGATCTATTTTCAAATTCGATTATTCCTTCTACTGACAGTTCTTTTAAAAAGTAACCATTAAATGGGACTTCATTTTTTCTCCTCCATGCTATTTTAAGCAGTAACCTCTTAAACCATTTTATCCCTAAAATTTCATATATTTTACCTTCCTTTCGAAGTATTTAATACTGTAATATTTGTCACTAAATATTCTGCTTAATAATTTCATCTTACCTCCTAAGCCTTAGATACTTCTCCAACTCTTCTGTACCGTTTAAAAAGAACTAATCCATTGAATTTTGAAAGTCGCAAGCTGTCATATGTATCAGTTATTTAAAATACAAAATGATGTTGATTAGTGCTCTCGTTACTACGACAAATATGAACCAAGCAAACAGTTTATGCCGCCAAAAAAATTGTACCAAGTAACCCAGCAAATTTTAGGAGGTAATATTAACTTTTAACAGAGCCATTATTAATTACTATATAATTATAGTCATATTTTTGTCACATTAAAGGATGCTATCACCATTTTTAAACAAAATTCCTTTGATTATATATCACAACTCCTCTATACTAATGATAGTGTTTTAGATAAATAAATTATTTACTTTCTATATAAATTTTTTGGTATAAAGATTTTAGGAGGGCTTTTATATGCAAACTTGGATCTTAATCGGAATTATGGTCATATTAGGTACAATCGCATCCTTTTTAATGTATTACATTAATTCAGCTATGAATTATGACGACGCAGAAAGAATCGATGAAGTACCTCAAAATACATTCAACCAATAATGTTAATCAAACCTCCTGCATTTTTTGATGCGGGAGGTTTTTGCTTGGTTTTATTTTTTTGTAATACAATAAGCTTACAATAGGAATTTTCATACTTCGTTATTGTTTCTTCTCATTAACGTGAATAGAAATAATACTGCATATTTTCAATTTAGATTAATTTCTTACAATCCCCTAAAATGCTCTTATAAGCTTATTCAAAAATCATCTCTCTAATTATCACAATATCCATTTCGAATTAATTGAATTTTATGTTTTTTTCTCCATGAAAAAGGGTAAATACTACTCACCTCTTAGTATTTACTCTACTTTTTTGCATATATTTTTATAGCAAGGGAGGGATTGAGTATGGAATTATGGGTTACAGTTTGCCTTATTGGAGTTTTAGCAGCAGTTGCTTTTTTTCTCATTTATTTTATTATTGCTGGCATGGATATGGATTCCATAAAAAGAGTTGATAAAGTGCCGCCAAAGACTTTTGATTGATTGTTACAGTGAGAGTTGCCCCATAGCTAGAGGGACAACTCTTTTTTACTTAGATATATTAGTTAGGTTTAGTTGCTTTTACATCAAAAAAATAAGTTTAACGGCTGAATGGTTCATTTTTACGTCTGCATCCATTACTTATTAAAAGAAAAAATCCTTATTTAAAATTAATGCTAATCATTTTCATTCGAGTCATTTCCTTTACTGCGTATTTTACTCCCTCATGTCCATAGCCTGAAGATTTGATTCCTCCATATGGCATATTGTCAAATCGTAATGTAGGGACATCGTTGATCAACACTTGCCCCACTTCTAGTTCATGAGCAAAATGAAAAGCTTGTTTTAAATTATTTGTAAAAACTCCTGCATTTAATCCGTACTGGCTGTCATTCATATGTCTTAATGCTTCATCACTATCTGAAACTTTATTAATCATAACTACTGGCCCAAACACTTCTTCGCAAGCAACTTTTTCTGTCGGCTTTACATCCGTAAGAACAGTTGGAAGAACCCCATTATCTCTCCTTTCTCCACCAGAAAGCAGTTTTGCTCCCCCTTCTACCGCTTCCTTAACCCATTCAAGTACACGAGATTGTGATTTTTTATCAATCATCCCTGTAACCACAGTATCCTCATCCATCGGATCGCCAAATTTAAGTCTCTTTGTTTTATCAACAAAACGAGCTAAAAACTTTTCTGATATTCTTTCATGGACATAAATTCTCTGAGTATGGATGCAAACCTGTCCATTGTAACTAAAAGCCCCTGCAATCGCTTTATCTACTATTTCTTCGAGATGCCCTTCTACCGAGTCATCTACATATAATGCCGAATTACTCCCTAACTCCAATGTTATTCTTTTCAGTCCACTTTTACTTTTTATTTCCGTTCCAACTCTAGGGCTCCCTGTAAAAGATATTTTTTGAACTCGAGTATCTTCTAGCATGACTCCAACTAGAGTAGCACCATCACCAGGTACAACATTTAACACCCCATCCGGCAAACCGACTTTTGTAAAAAGCTCTGCCAACTTCAGAGATGTAAGTGGTGTTTTTTCGGCAGGCTTTACTACGATAGCATTTCCGGATGCAATCGCAGGTCCTACTTTATGGACGACGAGATTTAACGGAAAGTTAAAAGGTGTCACAGCTCCAATAACACCAATCGGCTCGAAGATTGTGTATGCATCTCTCCCACCGCCTCCAACCGCAGCATCAAGAGGAATATATTCCCCAGCAATTTTCTTTGCTTCCTCACCCGAAAATTGCAATGTTTGTACTGAACGATCTACTTCCGCTCGAGAGGCTGAAATTGGTTTTCCCGATTCAGCTGTAATTAACTTTGCAAATTCCTCTTTTTTCTCAGCTAGTAAACGGGCAGCAGCAAATAATATGTTTGCACGTTCAACAGCAGGCATTTTTTTCATTGTTAGAAAGGCCTCTTGAGCAGATGCTATCGCCTTTTCCATATCTTTCGTTTGGCCCTCTGCAACTTCTGCAATTACTTCGTCATTATAAGGATTAGTTAATTCGTATGTTTCCTCAGCTTCCTCAAACTTACCATCGATGTATAATCCAATTTTCATCTCATTCACCTCATCCGCAATATCATTTTCTTTACTATATCAAAAGAAACTAAAAATCACACGTTGACAAATCTGTTCATACTGTATATATTCATTAATAACAGTTATAACAGGTAGGTGATCAGATGAATGTCATCCTTTCGAATAGTAGTGAACAGCCGATTTACAACCAAATTAAAGAACAAATTAAGGAACAAATATTACGTGGGGACTTGAGGGAAAAGTCGCCTCTTCCATCTATTCGAAAATTAGCAAAAGATTTGCAGATAAGTGTGATTACTACGAAAAGAGCTTACGATGAATTGGAATTGGAAGGTTTTATAGAAACTTTTCCAGGGAAAGGATCATTCGTAGCTGCTCAAAATCATGAGTTTTTAAAAGAAAAACAACTAAAATTAATCGAGGAAAAATTGAATGAAGTTATCAATGACAGTAAAGCATTTGATATAAAACTCGATGAAATTATTCAAATTCTAACTGTGTTGTATGAGGAGTGAGTGTATTGGAAAATATTATTGAACTAAAAAATGTGAGTAAAAAGATAAAAGATTTCCAACTTAAAAATATCTCTTTTGAATTTAAAAAAGGTTATATTATGGGTTTGATTGGTCCAAATGGAGCCGGTAAAAGTACTTTGATTCGCTGCTTAATGGATTTGGTGAGAGTTGATGATGGCGAAGTTAATATATTTGGCATGACCCACATGGAAAATACAATAGAAATCAAACAAAGAATTGGGTTTGTTTACGATGAAAGTCATTTTTACGATGATCTTTCGTTAGAAAAAAACAAAAAAATCATCGCTCCTTTTTATCGCAATTGGGATGATTCAACTTTTTATAGCTATATTAAAAAATTTAATTTACCCCTTAAGAAAAAAATAAAAACATTATCAAAAGGGATGAAAATGAAGTTTGCCATTGCGATGGCCCTATCGCACAATCCTGATTTAATTATTTTAGATGAACCTACAGCAGGTTTAGATCCAGTATTTAGACGAGAAATGTTAGATATTTTACAAGATATCATCCAAGACGAAAATAAGTCAGTGTTTTTTTCTACTCACATTACAACAGATTTAGATCAAGTGGCAGATTATATAACTTTTATTAATAATGGAGAAATTGTATTTAGTAAGGAAAAAGACATTATATTTGAGGAATATTTTTTATTAAAGGGACCGGACAGTTTAGCAGTAGACGTACCAAAAGTGAATCTTATTGGGGGTAGAAAGACAGGAGTTGGTTTTGAAGCACTTGTAGATGGAATAGATAATATTGAGCAACAACTTCTTAATCAATTACATATAGAAACTCCATCTCTGGAAACGATTATGTACTATACGATTAGAGGAAATTCACTATGAAAACATTAATTTTAAAAGACTTGTATACTCAAAAACTATTTGGTTACTGCTTTCCTGCACTTTTGCTCTTTCCTTTTTTCATAAATGCAATTAATGCAACGGGTGATCTCGGCTTTGTTTCAATTTATGTTGCATTCGCAGCAATTTGGATGTCGGCTTACTCAAACTTCGGAACGATTGCACTTAATAAAAGAGATCAAAAACTAATCACAAGCTTACCCATTACAAGAAAAAAAATGGTTCAAGCAAAGTATTTCGCTGCGATAATATGGTGGGGAATCGGATTATCTACTTATGGGACACTTGCTTTCCTAATTTTAGTGTGGTGGACTGATTCAATCAACTATAGTGGTGTGACTGATTTAATTTTATCCCTGTTTATTACTTTAATTGTAATATCCCTTTTTTATCCATTGTATTTTTTAGTTGGATACCAAATTGCTGTTGCCATTGCGATTTCAATTCCTATGATTGGCTTTTTCACAATATCGATGATTCATACATTTAGTAACGTAGCTAGCGGAGAAATGTTTGGACCCATAATTCCAACCGATCGTCCGTTAATATTTATTTCAATCGTGTTCTCAAGTATTATCATCACATTCTGTTCCTATAAACTTTCGGTTAAAATTTTTGAAAAAAAAGATTTGTAAAGGGTGAAAATGGTGATTAATCTTATTAAGACAGATATAAAAAGTATTAAACTACTAGAATATATTATAATGATCCCATTTGTATTCATACTCGCTTTTCTTGTAAACCCTGGTTTTGAATATCCTTACTACATATGGATTTTCTATTTTACTTTTGGAATTTGCAGTAGTTCACTGGACCAAAAAAGAAATGATAATGTACAGCCAGTTATTATAAGTTTACCTATTAGCAGGAAAAATTATATAGGTGCAAAGTATTTGCTTCCTCTTGTATGGTTTTTTCTTTCAACAATTGGTGCTACAATTATTGCCTTACTCTTCAACTGGAGAACGGACTTTTTTGAGGTTAATCTGCTCATAACGTCGTTTTTATTGATCATATTATTAATGGCGATTTATCTGCCTTTATGCTTATTCTATCGGCATGCAAGTTTTTTTGTCCCTTTTATTCTAATTTTCGTTTTAACAATGCTAAATACAACTAATGAAATTCATTTTATTCAATTTCACCCAATTTTGTTGCTTTCAATTATTCTATTCTATCTTTCCTATCTTTTATCTGTAAAAATATTTGATAGGAAAATTATTTAATTATTTCTAAGCGAGGTGCAAGAATCTGCCCCTCGTTTTTTTGAGGAAGGGAAAAAATTATCTCAATCGGAGGAAGTAATTATTATCCATACTATTTTTCATTGCGATCTTTAAATACATATTTTGGAGAAAGGTACGTTGAACTTTCATCGTGACCTACAAGAAGCTTTTTCCTTCAGCAAGGGCACATTGAACCCCCCATAGTGACCTTCATGCAGGTTTTCCCTTCAGTAAGGGCACTTTAATACGTCCATCGTGACCTTCAAGCAGGTTTTTCCTTCAGCATGGGCACTTTGAACCGACCATTGTGACCTTCAAGCAGGTTTTTCCTTCAGCAAGGGCACTTTGAACCCTCCATAGTGACCTTCAAGCAGGTTTTTCCTTCAGCAAGGGCACTTTAATACGTCCATCGTGACCTTCAAGCGGTTTTTTCCTTCTGCAAGGGCACGTGAGAACGAAATACAACATTCATGTACGTAAAAGGGACAACCTCATTAAGATTGTCCCTTCATTTTCAGTCTAAATCTTTTACTTGTTCCTTCAAACGATAAAGTTCATTTTTCAGTTCTTCAGCTACGTCAAGGTATTCTTCTTGTCCATAAACATTGTTCATTTCATAAGGATCTTTTTCAAGGTCGAATAGTTCCCACACAGGTTCGTATTTTACATCGCGGGCACCTGGTACTCCAAGACCGTCCCCATAATAGTAAATTAATTTAAATTTGTGGGTACGGACACCATAATGGGCAGCTACATTATGCTCACTCATATGTTCCCAATATCGGTAATACATTGAGTCCTGCCAGCCAAAAGGAGTTTCACCTTTTAGAATTGGACGGAGGCTTGCTCCTTGCATATCTTCCGGAGCTTCAATTCCTGCGTAATCAAGGAATGTTTGAGCAAAGTCAACGTTTAGGGCGAAATCTTTAGTAGTTGTTCCAGCCGGAATTTCACGCGGGTATCTTACTAAAAATGGCATTCTCAATGATTCTTCATACATGAAACGTTTATCATACCAGCCATGATCACCTAGGAAAAAGCCTTGATCGGATGTGTACATGACAATTGTATCTTCAGCAATTCCCTTTTCATCTAAATAATCGAGTAAGCGTCCAGTATTGTCATCAATGGATGCAATACAGCGCAAATAGTCCTTTATGTATCTTTGGTAATACCAGCTCTTTAATTCTGATGGAGAAAGTCCCTCTGGAGGATCTGCCTTCACATCTCTCTTTCTTAAATCGCGATCAATTCTCATTTCTGCTTCTGCAGCGGCGTAAGAACGATTTTCATAATCATCATGGAATGTTTCCGGCTCAGGGATATCAATGTCTTCATATAAATGCATATGTTTTTCATCTGGATCCCAAGGTCGATGCGGTGCTTTATGATGACACATCAAAAAGAATGGACGTTCCTCGTCTCTTTTTTCAATCCAGTCTAAACATAAATCCACAGTGATATCAGTAGCGTAGCCTGGGAATTTCTTTTTCACTCCCATTTCAATCATGTCAGGATCATGGTATTCCCCTTGACCAGGAAAAATATTCCAATAATCAAATCCAGTCGGATCACTATTTCCTCCATGACCAAGATGCCATTTCCCAATCATCGCAGTTTGATAGCCATTTTCCTGTAAAATTTTTGCGACATGCGGCTGTCTTGCATCGATATCCTCATACAGTGTTCTAACGCCATTGATATGATTGTATTTACCAGTCAAAATTGCAGCACGGCTAGGAGCACAAATAGAATTAGTACAAAAACAGTTATCTAGTCTAATTCCTTCATTTGAAATCCGATCTAGATTCGGAGTTTCATTGATTCTGCTTCCATAAGCACTTATGGCGTGCGCGGCATGATCATCACTCATAATAAAAATAATATTTGGCTGTTTTGCTTTACTCATTTTTTCACCCTTCCCTATTTGTTTACTAAAAACAATATTAACATTAATCTTGCGAAAAAGGGCGCGGAGTCCCGAACCCTTTTTCAAAATAATCTTATTAAATCACACACCATCGTTTATCATGAATGAAAATCAAATATCATAATTCACACATAAAAACGTCAGTTTCATAAACGATCTTATTTAAAATTATCGTAATATTTTTGGTGAAGTTCCATTAATTCATCTAAGCCCATCTTTTTCAATTGATCGATATAAGCATCCCAACTTTCATCCACTTTACCTTCGATCATGAATTTTGGAATCATTTCCTTAATGTATCCGTCAATGTCAGTTTGAAGAATGGATAGGCGTTCTGCATCTTCCGCACTGTACATTACATTCGGATAGTATTCTTTTGGCTGATATGGACCATATAGGTCTGCCAATGCGTCTTTTTCTGCAGCTCCTTCACTTTGAATCAATTTTGTTCTAATATCTTGTAAGTTTCCATACACTCCGTAAGAACCAGGTGTAAATTTATGTCTAAATTCTTCATATCCTACACCTTCAGGAGCATCGATTAATTCAATCGTACCATCATCGTTCTTTTTCAAGTTTTGATCAAATGGTCCAAGCGTCATTTGTAAGCCGATTTCTGGATCATACATTTGGTCCATCCACTTCATTGCACGAGCTGGATTTTTATTAGAACTTGTAACCGAGAAACCTGAAAAACTGAATGCTCCAGCATTGATATTCCACATTTGATCGCCTTTTGGTCCCTTCAAAGGAGCAACAGGTACATAATCAGTATCCGCTTTTCCAAACATCGCAAAGTTTGACCAGTTGAAATATGCGCCTAAAATTGGTGTTTCGTTTTGAATTTTTGCATCATAAACTTGGACATCATGTGTAAAGGCTTCTTGGTCAATTAAGCCTTCAGCATATAAATCATGCATAAACTTAACGTATTCTTTAAATTCAGGTTTTGTAGGGGCATAAAATACCTTTCCGCCTTCAACACCGATATTACGACCTACAACTCCGAATGAACCGCTTAAAGAGTGTGGTCCACGAATTCCATTATTGTACATAAAGCTAAATGGAATTTCGTCCTTTTTCCCATTTCCATTTAAGTCTTGGCCTTTAAACGCCTTCAATACTTCCTTGAATTCCTCAGTAGTTGTTGGAACTTCAAGACCTAACTTATCAAGCCATGCTTTATTAATGAAAAATGCGTCGTTTGCTCTGCTTCCTTTTGACACATCATATTGAGGAATTGCATAAATATGACCGTCTGGAGCAGTGATCATCTTTTTCAAGTCAGGATTTTTATCTAAAAAGCCTTTAATATTTGGAGCTTCTTTTTCAATTAAATCTTCAAGCGGAATTAATTGTCCAGTTGAACCGTATTTTACAATATCATTCGCACCAAGTGTCCACGCAGAAAAGAATAAATCTGGAAGATCATTACTTGCGAACATTAGGTTTACTTGCTCTTGATATGTTTGCGCTGTTGCATTTGTCCAATCAATATCAACATTGACATTGTCTTCCAAACCTTGTAAGAATGGCATATCATTCCAATCTGTTGTAGCAGCTGGAGCTTTTACTCCAAATCCTTTAAATGTTACTTTTTCTTCAGCATTATCCTTAGGGATTTCTTTTCCAGCATTCCCTGCTTTTTCGTCTTTACCGCATGCTCCTAGAAGTAGCAAAAGTGCAGCAAAGAGAATCATTAACTTCTTCTTCATTTTTGGTTTCCCCCTTATTTTTATTATATATGAACAAGTCAATTAACCTTTAATTGACCCGATCATTACACCTTTAACAAAATGCTTTTGAATAAATGGATATAAGATCAGCATCGGTAGGCTGGCAATAATAACGATTCCATATTTGATCAGGCCAGAAACATTCGCCATTTCCTTACTGCTTTCCACTATTGCACCTGAATTTTCTACAACCTCATTTGCTTGGGTTAAAATCAAGACTTCTCTAAGTACTAGTTGAAGTGGATAAAGAGCTGTATCTCTTAAATAAATTAATGCAGAGAAATATGCATTCCAGTGACCAACTGCATGAAACAATACCATTACCGCAATAATAGGTTTGGAAAGTGGGACAACGACATTTGTAAAAAACTTTAAATTAGTACATCCATCCATAATTCCTGCTTCTAATAATTCGTCTGGTATCGTACTTTGAAAAAATGTTCTTACGATGATGAGATTATAAGCGGAAATTGCACCGGGTACGATTAAAGCCCACATCGTATTGACCATTCCTAAGTCTTTTACCAATAAATAAGATGGAATCAATCCACCGCTAAAAAACATTGTAAAAACGATGAAAAACATGAATATATTTCTTCCAGGTAGGTCTTTACGAGACAAAGCGTAGCCTCCGGTGATTGTTAAAACAACATTAATCGTAGTGCCGACTACTGTGTAAATAATAGAATTTTTGTACCCTGTCCAAATTTTGCTATGATCAAAAATCATTTCGTATCCTTTAAAAGTGATGTCCTTTGGCCAGAGCCATATTTCTCCATTATTAACTGCAGTAGGACTACTAAATGAAGCGATCAACATGAAATATAAAGGATAAACCGTAACGATGAGTACGATTGCAAAAAACAATATGTTTACGATGTCGAAGATTTTATCTCCTCTAGTACGACTGATTGAATTCAAACTAAGTGCCTCCTTTCTTACCACAGACTTGCTTGTCCGGCTTTTTTAGCCGTTTGGTTGATAAATACAAGCAAAATGAAGTTAATTATGGAATTAAATAATCCAACTGCTGCTGCGTAACTATATTGGGCACCGAGTAACCCTGTTTTATATACATGGGTTTGAATGATTTCAGAAGAAGATACATTCAACGAATTCTGCATTAGGTAAACCTTTTCAAAACCGACATTAAGTAAGTTTCCAATACCTAGAATCAACATTATAATGACAGTCGGCATAATTCCCGGAATGTCGATATGCCAGATCCTTCTTATTTTACTTGCTCCATCCATAATCGCTGCTTCATGTAATTCTGGGCTGATCCCACTTAGTGCAGCAAGGTAAATGATCATTCCCCAACCAAGGTTCTGCCACACACCTGAAGTTATAAACAATGGTTTAAACCATTCAGGAATTCCGAAGAAAAAGATTGGCTCCATTCCTATTAGTACTAGAAATTGATTGACGATCCCGGTTCTAGGAGATAGAAATAGATACAACATTCCTACCAATACTACGACAGAAATAAAATGTGGGGCGTACGTAACTGTTTGTACAATCCTTTTATATTTCCTACTAGTTAACTGGTTTAATAATAAAGCCATAACAATTGGGATTGGGAACGTTGCCAATTCAAGCAATGCTAGCCCAATTGTATTTTTCAATACTGTCCAAAATTGGTATGAATTGAAAAATCGTTCAAATTGAGAAAAACCGATCCAAGGACTACCATTAATACCTAACACTGGATTAAAATTTTTAAATGCAATTTGTACTCCGTACATAGGCAAATAATGAAAGATTAAAAAATAGAGAAGTGTAGGTAGTAATAATAAGTACAAATCGTAGTTCTTCCATATTTTTTTCATTTTTTTCGATAGTGTTTGTTTTTTGACTGCAATCGGTTTACTTTTTTGGATTGCGGTTTGTTCTTGCACCTCCATTTTGTTTCTCCTTTCTATAATGTTCTGCATGATCTGGATGTGGAAAACGATATCATTTCCAAACATTCACCTCGTCGTCCAGTGAAGCAATCATAAAACGGATTTTTTTCTTCTACAATCAGCCGATTCAAAATATATATGCCAAAACAAAATCAAACTCTAATTTAGAAAAAAGCTTTGAAATAGGTGAAAAATAAACCGATATGCAAAAAACAAACACGGAAAAAAGCTTGATTTTATCATATTTCGGACTGTTTTTTTGAAAAAAATCACTCCTCAAAGCTGAATTGAATTTTCGCTTTAAGGAGTGGAAATTTGATTTTTTACATGGCATTTTTTTTTGAGTATTGTTTTCTATATTCACCCGGTGTTAGTTTTTCCGTTTGTTTGAACTTCCTAATAAAACTAGAAACATCACTATATCCTACCTGCATAGCAATATCTTTTATCGGTAAATCTGTATTCGTTAGTAATTCTTTTGTTTGATTCATTCTTAATCGATTTAAATGCTGTAGAATTGTTTCTCCTGTTTGTTTCTTAAAATAACGCATGATATAGGCTTCAGATAAAGAAAATTGGTCTGCTATCATTTGAATCGAGAATTGGTAATCCTGATAATTTCCTTCAATATAGGAAAGTATATTTTCCAGCAATTGATTTTCAGACTCATTCTCTTCATACAGTTCAAAAAATACATCAATCAATTTTTTTACTGTCTCTTCCATTTCTTCTACTGATTGAAAATCATTAATCACAAGAACATCCGGCAGTGCTTCATCCATCTTTGCACGTATCGACTGCATATCGTGAACTATCCTCATAACAGTACTTGTAACGTCATAAATAAGACACTTTGCCATAAATAAATTAATATCAGGTGATTTAATCATTTGCGTTAGCTTATCCATAATACTAGCCGCATTTTCCCTTTGTCTCTGACGCAATGACATTTCTAATTCGGCTACAATTTCCTTATCATACCAATGCATATTTGATTTCTCTGCAAATGTTTCAGTGAAATAAATAATTTGGTCGGCACCTTTTATTAGTTTGTAATCAAGAGCCGTGGCTGCTTCCAAATAAGATTTTCCGATTTGTGTTATATCATGATAACTATTCCCAATTCCAATTGTGACTGCGAAGGATTTATTTTTTACAATTCCTTGATACCAATTGTCTAGAAACGAGATGTTCACCTCGCCTGACAAAATAATTGCTATTTTAGATGTTTCCAGCAAATTGACTCGATACGATTCGGTTGCTGGCAGTTCCTCCAACCAACTTTCAACTAATTCTTCCCGATTTTCTGCACTTGATTTACCCTCTTTGTAAAAGTCGATAAGCATAACATAGTGGGAAGGCTCCTCAAATGTAATGTCTATATCAGCACCTAGCAGATTAAATTCCTCATAATCGGTAATTTCACCGCGCAGCAAACGTATTAATAGATATTGTTGAAGAACGGGTCGGTTTTTCTCCACTCTATTGCTTAAAAATTGATTCCTAGATTCAAAGTAATCAATTGCTTCCCAAACATTATCAAGGTCATTACTTTTTTGACCAAAATGAGACCATTTCTCCTCTGCCTTCCGAATGAGCCTTCGTAAAGGTTTGTAATTAATGTGCATACCAAAGAAAATTAATAAAATCCCCGCTCCTAAGATAATAAGATACGAAATCATTACCTTATTTCGAACACTGTTTACATCTTTCATTAGCTCTGATTCTGGAGAAACGGTTACAAATGTCCAATCCAAAAAATCTGATTTTACAGAAGACAAATAATAAACCTTATCTTTAATTTTAATTGTTTGTTCTTCTTTCAATTTATTTTGTTTAAATTCATTCGTGATACTCGTAAGCTCTGAATCTCTATTGAATAGTTTTGTAACAATCCCACCATTTTGATCAAGTATAAAGGCATTCCCTTTATTGGAGCTTATAACGTTTTTTAACATATCCTTAATCGCTTGTTCTTTTATAAAAAATACTAACGTTCCATATGGATTGGAGTTATTGAACGGAACTGGCACACCATAAGTGATTACGTTAATTGTTCTTCCATTAAAAACCTGAATCTCTTCCGCATTGCGTAAAAATGGCTTATGTCTTTCATTCATATCTTTATAAAATTCATCATAAGACCAATTCGGAAATTGATAATAGGAATTGATAAAAGAAGGTAACATATAACTAGATCCGCCTGAAAATAAGTATTGATCGCCTCTAATGTAATAAAAAATTTCATATATAAAGTCATTTCCAGCCTTATAATTTAATAATTTTTGTGCTTTATAAACATCAAAAAAATTGTTTACAAAATATGGCGTCAACTCGTGTTGCGTTGAAACTTGCATCGATATTTTATGCAATTCAGATAACTTCGTATCCATAATGTCTTTCATTTGAACTAGTTTTTGTTCATTCGTTGCAGTCACTTGTCCTTTTAGATTTGCCAGCAAGTAATAATGAATAATATACCCCATAAAGATTACGGGGATGACCAATAAACCTATGTAAAACGATAAATGCTTAAAAGCAAGTGGAACTCTAATCCCTTTTTTCATGGAAATCCCCCCCTCACAAAGTACTAGAACGTATAATATAACGCTTTCAAATTCTGTTATATATGTAAAATATTGTATGATGGTAATACCATTTATCTATTAGATATATCCCTCGATACTTAATTAAACCGCTTAACAAAAAACTCGTCAAGAACATGTGGTTAATATTTTTATATTTTATTAATAAAGTGACAAATTACTTTTTTAAGCTAAACGGTACGACAATTTCCTGGTAGTCATATTTATTGAATTACTATCAATCCAAAATCAACGTGTCGATATTATCGAAAAGTTGAAGAACGATGCATAGTTTTCCACGTTTTAACTAATCTTAAATATCGAAACTAGAATTAAATGAGGTGTATTTAGATGAGTAAAACGAAACTAAACAGAAATGCAAAAGACGGTGACAATACTAGAGGTAAGCAAGCTAACAGTGTAAATCCTCAAGGTTATGGACAAGATACGGAATTTGCACAAGAGCCGAAAACAAAGCTTGAAAATGCGGCTAAAAAGAAAAATACGAAATAAATAAAAGTAGTCGCATTAATTTTTAATGCAACTACTATGAGCGTAGACAAATTAATTTTTGAATTACATTCAGACTAAACGTTTGTCTTTCGAGGCGCGAAGCCTTCTGTGGAGCGGAGTTGCCATACTCGGCAATGAGCACCGCCGGAAGGCAAGCAACGAAGAAAGCAGGCGTTTGTCAACAGACTGAATAAGCGCTTAAATTTTTAATGCGCCTATTCTTTTTACATTAAGCTTGTTTAATGGAAATTACATTGTGCGAAAATATTATGGAAACGACATTAGAAGAAGGGCAATTTGATATTGTAACAATGATAGGATCGACATTAGAGGAGTCTAAGCAATATAAAAAGGTTTTTGATAAATGCTTTAACCTATTAAATGATAATGGTTATTTAATGCTCATGGATTTTACAAAGCATAAAACTATGGATTATTTTGAAAAAGTGATGTTACTATCAAACCGTCACATTATTGATAAACAAGTTTATGAAAAGTATGAGAGTCTTTCGTTTTATATTTGTAAAGTACGGAAATGATATCTTTTCGTAAAAATGGTTTTTCCATAAAGAAAAAAACCGTTTCGATTTAGAAAATCGAAACGGCCATGTGTGATACTTGTGCAGGCTAAGCGACAGGTTGTCGCTGCCTCAGCCTGCAACATCACGTTGCGGTTTTAGCCTTCCCTTCCACTCTATTGAAAATGAAGTATAGCTACAATTAAGGACCTTTTTATTTGCTTTGATAGTTTAATTTTACTTTATCGCTTTCTTCATGCACTTTTTTCCCTTCTGAATAAATACCTCCCCTTCTTAATTGACCGTACCCTGTAACAGGCTCCTTTGTACCATCGATTCTTGGATCAACATATTCATGAAACCAATTTTCTAAATCGCTTTTCATTTTCTCAATGTTTTCCATGTATTCATTTTGGCCATACAGATTCTCAGTTTCATCTGGGTCTTCTACTAAATTATAAAATTCATGTGGACCATACGGATATCGATGAATGTATTTCCATTGTTTGTTTCGAATCATGCGCACTGGTCCATATTCATCATAAATATATATATTTTTATCTTCTTCCACACTCTTACCTTTTAAAGTTTCCGCAATGCTCTTGCCTGGAAGTCGATCATAAATTGAAATATCTATATTTACATAGTCTAAGATAGTTGGGAACACATCGTACTGGCTGACTAATTGCTCACTGACTACTCCTTGTGGAATTACAGCTGGGTGTGAAACAATGAACGGAACTTTTACGGAAGTATCAAACATATTTTGTGGGAAAGTTCCATTCCCCTTTCCCCAAATACCATGATGCCCCATGTTCATCCCGTTATCCGAAGTAAAGATAATAACAGTATTTTCTGTTAACCCGTTTTCTTCAAGATAATCGATGATTCGCCCAATATTATGATCCATCGCAGTGATAGAAGCATAATACCCACGTAGTAAATCTTTCCTTGTTTCTCCAGTACCATGTGGCGCAGTATTGACTTGCCAAGGATGAATAGGTAAATCAGGCAATATATTAAACTCACAATCTCTATACTTCTCAATATATTCCTTCGGATGGTTCCCTTCGTCCCATGGGCTATGAGGTGCTGTGTAATGTACACCTAAGTAAAAAGGCTGATCTTCCCGACTCAATTCTTCTAAAAAATCAATCGCTTTATCAGTAATGACATCTGTAATGTATTTCTTCTCAAAATAAATATTACCTTCGTACACCATATCACCGTTATAATATTCACAACCACCGCGTGCAATGGTAAACCATTTTGAAAATCCTTGTTGAGGATTCACGCTGTCCCCTAAATGCCACTTCCCTGAAAGTGCGCAAGTATAACCATTTTTAGAGAGAACATTCGTATACGTGACTTGATCCTTTAAATACTCAATTGCTGAGTGCTCACTAGCGAATATTGGATTATCTTTTAGTTCAGGAAATTTTTGGATATCAATATTCCCACCTCGAAGCCAATCTTGAACCCCATGTGCAGATGGAATATTTCCGGTCATTAATGAAGCTCTTGCTGGTGAACACACTGGTGAAGCACAAAAGAAGTTTTCAAATCGAACCCCTTTTTCGGCTAATCGGTCTATATTCGGTGTATGTAAATCTGTAGTACCTGCACAATTTAATGCCCAGGCCCCTTGATCATCGGTGAGGATAAATAATATATTTGGTTTTTTCAAGTTGGTACCTCCTTTATTTTTTATCTTTTATGTAGGCTGTTTTCTTAAAGTTTGTTGCTTTGTAAAAGCCTAAAAGCTGGCTTTTACACCAATATAGAAAATTTGACGGTTCTTATGTAGTTTCCAGCTCTTTTCTCAGTTATATGATTCATTTATAAGAAAAAAATTCTTTTTTCGTCGTTAAAATACATGGTATTTAGCAACAATCGATGAGAAAAGAGCCTTTATGTAAAAGGTCCCTACTCAAGCATTTAAGTAGGAACCTTTTTATAGAAAACTAGCATTAACAGATGCCCACACTACCTATGAAATATTGTTCAACTTATTATTTTTGCTCTTTATACGCTTTATTTACAGCTTCTAAAACCTTATTGCCACCTTGGTTTCTCCACTTTTCGGATAACTCTTTAATACCACTGTCAATATCTTTTTTGCCTGTAATCATATCAATAAAATATTGATTAAAAATCTCATCAAGAATACTCTTATTTTCAATTTCTTCATCCGTTGTTAAGTTTACGAGATTAGGTACCATATTTTCCGTTGCAATTTCTACTGATTCTTTAGCACGATCAGCTTGTGGTTCTGTTTGTGGCAAGTAATTTTCTGTTAATGGCCAAACAACGCTTCCCCAAGCTAATGGGTGGGACCATCCGTTGGAAGAAAAGCCGTCCTTTTCACGCTCTTCCTCGTTATAAATAATTTTGTCGCCTTCTTTTGTATAGTGGACACCTTCAATACCTAATTTTAACAAATCGCGTCCTTCATCTGATAACATGAATTCGATGAATTTTGCAGCTTTTTCAGGGTTTTTCGCATTCTTAGTCACCGCGGTGAATAATCCACCTTTAGGTGCTGGGTTCATTCCTTTATTTCCATCAGTACCAGTAGGGGGTGCCATAAAGCCAAGTTTGCCATTTGGATTTGTTTTTTGTAGATTCGTTTCAAGGCGATTTACATGTCTAAACAATGGTGCTTCCATAAAAGCTACTTTTCCTTGATAAAATTTTTGCTCGCGTTGTTGAGAATCGTTCAACAAAAATTCTACATCTAGCAATTTTTCATCCCATAATTTCTTTAGAAATTCCATACCTGGTTTAAATGCTGAATGTTCAAAAAACGGAACTACTTCCCCTGCATCATTCAAAACATAATCCCCATGTGGTAAACCGTTTGCAAAGAATATGAAATTGAATCTACTATCTTTTTGAGCAGTTAAACCGTAAGTATCTGCCTTTCCATTTCCATCAAGATCTTTCGAAGCTATTAACTTCATTGCTTCATAAAATTCATCTAATGTTTTTGGCGGTTCCACACCAATTTCTTCTAACCAATCAGCACGGTAAGTAATGGCTGCATTTGCTTTTTCTTCAATAAAAGGATATCCGTAATATTTACCGTCAACACTTGTCCACTCTAATTTTTTTAATTTTTCACTAACGGTTGGCATCTCAGGTAAATAATCATTTATTGGTATTAAAATTCCTTCATTAATCCACTGTTTTAAAGTTGGAGATGGATAATTGATTGTAACTACGTCCGGTAAATCTCCACTAGCAATAGCAACGTTAATTTTTTCAAACCCTCCCTCAGGGACAAACTGTACTTCAAGATCGATACCTAACTTTTTATTAATTTCTGCAATAATACGGTTGTCAGATTGAATGGCATTTGCAGCATTATCACCAGGCGTTAAGAAAACAAGTTTGTTATCATCACTTTCTTTACTATTGCCTTTTGATGACTTATTACATCCAGCCATTGAAGAGACGATTAAAATGATTAAAATAAAACTTATCCATAATTTTTTGTTTATCATAAAGATCCTCCAGATACTATAATAATAGATTTTTTTCTTACTCTTTTACAGCCCCTAAAGTAACCCCTTGCATAAAATATTTTTGGAAAAACGGATAAATCATTAATACTGGAATAGTAGTAATCATGATCGTTGCCATTTTAATAGACTGACCGAGAAGAAGTGGATTATCTCCTCCGGACTGAAATGAACTTTCACTCTCGATTAGCATGGATCTTAAAAATAATTGAAGTGGCCAAATATCCCTATTTGTCACATACATAACAGCTGTGAAGAAATCATTCCATCTAGTCACTGCATAGAACAGTGCAATCGTGAAAATAACTGGCAAGGACAAAGGTATGACTATACGGAATAAAATACCAAAGTCACTACATCCATCCATTTTTGCTGATTCCTCTAAGCTTTCAGGAATCGATTGAAAAAAGCTGCGCATAATAATTAGATTGTATGTTTGGATTGCATTAGGAATCATCATAGCCCAGATCGTATTAGTTAGACCTAATTCACGAACTACTATATAAGTTGGAATAAGACCACCACTAAACATCATTGTAAAAACAATGGCAAACATGATAAGCCGGCCACCGGGAATATTTTTTTTAGATAACACATAGGCAGCTAGAGTAGTTGCAAACATACTAATTGCTGTACCTAAAACCGTAATCGTCGCACTGACTCCGTACGACTTCCACAGTTGCTCCATCTTTACTAAATATTGATATGCTTCTAATGTAATTTCCTTTGGATACAAATGCAGGGTAGTTGCCATGCTTTCATGTAAAGGAGTAATGGAAACGATAAGAGCATCCCAAAATGGATACAATGTAACTAATGCAATTGCACTTAAGAAAATATAATTAAATACGTCAAACATTTTACTACCGAAACTTGTTCGAACCACTAATATCTTCCTCCCCTAGTAAACACCCTGTTGCCCCATCCTTCTAGATAACTGATTAGCAAGTACGAGAAGTGTAAAATTAATGATTGATTTGAATAAACCAACAGCAGCAGCCAAACTAAAGCGGCCCTCAGTTAAACCAATACGATAAACATAAGTATCTATAATATCTGACACATTATATACACCTGGATGATATAAAATAAAAATTTGTTCAAAACCTGCTTCCATTAAGTTACCGATTCTTAAGATTAGCAATATGATGATTGTTGCACGAATACTTGGAAGAGTAATATGCCATATTCTTTTCCAACGATTAGCACCATCCATTATGGCTGCCTCATATAATTGAGGATCTACACCAGCAAGAGCGGCCATAAAAATGATTGTATTCCAGCCGAATTCCTTCCAAATCATCGACCAAACTAATGTACTTCGAAAATAACTTTCATCTGTTAAAAAACTTATTGGCTTCCCACCGAAAAATCGAATAATATCATTGACAATTCCGCTATCAATTGATAGAAGACTTATGAGTAAACCACCCATAATAACCCAGGAAATAAAATGTGGGATGTAAATAATCGTTTGAACCGTCCTTTTAAATAATGTTTTCCTAACTTCATTCAATAGCAGTGCTATGATCAATGGAAACGGAAAACCAAAAACAAGGCGATACAAACTGATTACTAAGGTATTCCAAAACACTTGCCAAAACTTATCAAGTTGAAACAGGTAAGTGAAATGATCGAATCCAGCCCAGCTACTTCCTAATATTCCATCGGTGAAATTATAGTTTTTAAATGCTATCAAAACACCGTACATAGGATAATAATGAAAAATGAAGTAATAGGCTAATGCGGGAACTAGCATTAAATACATGTAACGAAAAGAATAAAACTTTGCCCATACTCTCTTTTTCCTTATTAAGTCCGTGTTCTTTCTAGTTGTAATAGGTATTTGAGTTTGCATAAAAAATACCATCCCCCTCCTTCGTAAAAGTGTAAAAAATGTGGAAGCACTTTCATCGTAAGAGAAGATGGTCTTAGAGACTAGATTAATATTTTTTGTTTGGTATCATTTTTTATTTTTCTAAGGGTAACATTTTTTATGATTGGTATTATTTATTCACTTTGACTGGTAGCGCTTTCCAGAAAACTCTGTTTTCGATACTCAGTAGGAGTAAGGCCGGTATGTTTTTTAAAGTTCCTGATAAAATTTTGTTTGTGACCAAAGCCAGTTTCGGATGCAATATCTACTATATTTTTTGAAGTTGCTTTTAGCATAGTCATTGCCTCTTTTAAGCGAATATCCAATAAATAATCACTAAAATTCTTACCAGTCACATCTTTAAACAACTTAGATAAATAATGACTATTCATATAGACAATGTCAGATAAAATCTGAAGACTAATTGGTTCACGAAAATTATTATGAATATATTCGGTTAATGTGTTAATGACTTCTACATTTTTATTTTCTCTTTTGTCTTGTAGATTTGATGAGATATTCGTCATTACTTCTTCGAACCAAATTTGAATTTCATCCAAATTTTGAAGCTTTTCGAATTCAACATATAAACTATCATACTCATTTTCTCTATTCCCGATTAGTTCAACACTTATTATTGCAAGGGAATTAAGTAAATGCGTTAAGATCATTTTTTTATTTAAATAGCCAAATTGACTATCATTTTTAAGCTTTGAAATCATATTTTCTTTAATTTGACAAGCTTTCTCGATATTCCCCGCTTTTAACTCATTCTCAATGGATTCTATCATTTTTCGATATTCAATAAGTTCATTGCGATTTAGGTGATTTATTTGAATTTCATTAAATGATAATATACTGCCTTCCCCTGCAAGCCATTTATATACAAGTGCTTCTTTTGCTTCAGTATAGGAAAGTGAAATTTCTGATAGCCCGTTATATTTTCCACCAATACCAATCGATATAGAAACCATCGGAAATTGTTCATCAATTATTTTTTTCATATATAGAGCCATTTCTTTGATAGTTTCAGAATTCAAAGAATCGGAATTCATGATTATTACATCCTGTTTGTGAAAATCACTTATATACACTCCGCCACCATATAATTCTATTATCTCTTCACACAATGAGCGAAGTTTGTAATGGAATAAATCTATAACCTGCTGATCGTTATCAAATTTCGATTTATAATTGCTTCTTAAAACTAATACAATGAAACTCTTATGCGATAAATTTATTTTGTAATGTTGAACTTGCTGAAGAATTTCTTTCTCTATTAAATTCGTCCCTGAAAGTAAATTTAATATAACGTGATCCCTAAGAATAAGTTCACTATTTTTAAATTTTATTTTGAATTCATTATTCTCTTTAAACAAGTGATCAATAGATGTACGAATGAAACTAAATTCATCTTTTATAGACTTATCAACAAACGAATTTTTATTTTTGTTTAAGTCCTCTACAATTTTTCTTATAGGTTGGTAATGTTTACTTGAAACAAAAATAATGAGCAAAATTCCTATAATTAATGTGGTTAATGTAACTGAAAGGGTTATATATATAACCTCGCTGGATCTTTTAACTACTTCTTTATAAGGGTTTAAAGTAAGATAAATCCATCCATTTTTTGATTCTTGAAATGATACTAACGTATTGGCGCCTTTAATATCTTCAATAAAGTAACCATGGTGATTAGCCTTAATCCGTCCTATATCAACTTGATCAAATCTCTTTAAAAACATACTTTTATCTGTAGATGATAGTACCTTTCCTTCATTATCTAGTATCACTACATTTCCTAGCTTTTTATTGTTCGTATTAATAACCGCCTTATAAAGCACATCTTCTTTTAGATTAATAACAAGAATACCTTTCTTTTCTTGGCTTGAAATGGGAAGGCTTGTATAAAAACTGATTACATTTTCCGATTTGCCATTTGAATTTACTATTTTATTCGCTTTCCACTCTGTTCTATTATGATTATGAATAACACTTTGCAGATCTTTTTGGTCATTATACTCATTTAAATTAGTAATTCCTGAATTAGAGATTAGCTTTTGATTAGTGGAGCTATATAAAAGTATAGAATGAAGATATTTAGATGAAGTCAAGCGGTCGGTAAAAAGGTCACTTGTATTTTTCAAAAATTCATATTCATTTCTAAGATCCCAAGAAAATAAAACTGACTTGTTGATATCGCTATTTAATGCTAGGGATATGGCTAATTGTTCCACTTCGCCCATAGCTTGAGTAACAATTTTCTCAGTCTGTCCGAGAAGTTCGCTGTTATGACTAAGTGCTTGTTCTTTCAATATGGAATTGGTATTTTGATATACAAGAAATCCGATTAGTAATGTGATCAATATTATGACGATTACCAAATGAGTTAGTAACCGAATATAAATGGTTTTCTTCATCTTGCCCCACCCTAGTTAATGAATTATTTTCTTAGCGAATAATAATAAAATTTAACTATATTTTTCTTTTCATGTCAAAAGAATCTGAATCTATAAACCATATAGTAAATTCATAATATATTTAAAGATTGCTTGAAATAAATAATATTAATACTTATTATTAAATTTTTTCTTAACTAAAATGGATTCTATTTTCGGGTATAAATGCTTTTTTTGAGGGTAATATTCATTAGAAGTCATTAAGTAAAAAAGCCGCTTCTGATGCTGATAACATCGAAACGGCTATCGATAGGTGATTTCCTTCTTGGTAAGTCTGCACAAACGTACAAATACTGCCGAAGTGAGTCTTATGTTTATTAATAATGAAAAACTTGGTTAGGCGCATATTTTTTAAAAAAACAGGCTGGCTATCTTAGTATCAATTTATTTTTATACATCTTACTCAACTTATTAAAATATTCCCCGTTCTTACTCGGATAGCTTTTACCTTCCATTTTCTTCACAGGAACAATTTCTTGAACAGAGTTTGTAATGAATATTTCATCCGCTTTTATTAATGCATCTGTTTCGTAAAAGCCCTCCTCTACCAACATCCCTGCATGCTGGGCTAATTTCATCACGAACTGACGAGTAATTCCATTCAATATCCCCGTTTCTATTGCAGGTGTATACAATACTCCATTTTCGACCCAAAAGACATTTGAGGTGACTCCTTCTGCTATAAATCCTTTTTCAGTCAAAAAGAATCCTTCTTTACTCGTATCCGATCCAATCTCTCGTTTTGCTGCAACATTATTAAAAAAATGATGTGATTTTAAACGGTATGCTGTTTCTGGTGAATTGCGTGCAATTTCTAAAATAACAGCTTCTTTTTCAATTACAACATCCACAGGAGGAAGTGGTTTTTGAAACATAATGACAGTAGGAGATTCATATGGTTCAGTTTGCAAACCAATCTCTCCTATCCCTGCAGAGACATTAAATCTAATATATGAATCCTTCCAACCATTTAAATCGGATAGCTTTTCAATGATCTTTAGAACTTCTTCATATTCAAATTTCCTATTGATCAGCATTTCCTTTAGCCCCGCATTTAGCCTATCTAAATGTTCCTTCAAAAGAAATGGATGACCGTCGTATGTTCTAAACGTTTCAAAAACACCAATTCCGTAAATATATCCATGATCGAATGGTGAAATCATCGCCTTCTCTTTTTCTAGAAATTGTCCGTTCAAATAAATAAACATTTTATATTACTTCCATTCGATAACAGTTTAGGAAATTGTGCAGAAGCTGTTTTCCGGCTTCTGTCATAATAGATTCAGGATGGAATTGTACACCTTCAATTGGCAATTCCTTGTGCCGCAAACCCATAATTTCTCCTTTATCCGTCCAAGCGGATACTTCTAAACAATCAGGCAAACTTTCTTTCTTAACGATTAATGAATGATAGCGGGTTGCACGAAATGGATTATTAATATTTGAAAAAATGGTTTTACCATCATGATATATACCAGATGTTTTCCCATGAAGAAGTCTTTCTGCCTTAACTACTTCACCACCAAAAACTTGACCAATTGCTTGATGACCTAGACAGACACCAAGTATAGGGATTTTTCCAGCAAAATGAGCAATCGCTTTGAGGGAAATTCCCGCTTCATTTGGTGTGCATGGTCCAGGAGAGATGACTAAATAACTTGGAGCTAAATGTTCAATTTCATCAATTGAAATTTCATCATTTCTCTTAACGACTATTTTCTCACCAAACTCACCTAAATATTGGACAAGATTATACGTAAATGAATCGTAATTATCGATCATCAAAATCATAATCCCATTCCCCTCATCTCTGCTGCTTCTTTCGCTTTCCAAAGTGCTGTTGCTTTTCTTAACGATTCTACGTATTCCGCTTTTGGATTCGAATCAATGACGATTCCTGCACCTGCCTGGACATGGCACATTCCCTCTTTTACTAACATAGTTCGTATAACAATGTTTAAATTGACATCATTATTGAACCCAATCCAACCGAGCGACCCAGTATATACACCGCGTTTGACTGGCTCCAATTCTTCAATGATTTCAAGCGTACGTATTTTCGGAGCCCCCGTTATCGTTCCTCCTGGAAAAACAGCTTCAATTAAATCGTAAGCAGTTTTTTCGGGAGCCAACTTCCCAGTTACAAGTGATACAATGTGCATAACATGCGAATATTTTTCAACTGTCATCAATTCATCCACATTTACAGTTCCATATTCACACACTCGCCCAAGATCATTTCGTTCCAAATCGACAAGCATAATATGCTCAGCATTTTCTTTTTCATTTTCGATAAGCTCGTTTGCGAGACGTTGATCATCTTCATCATTCACACCACGTGGTCTTGTCCCAGCAATTGGACGAGTACTCACAACATTGCCATCTTTTTTGATTAAGAGTTCAGGAGAACCTGAAACTATTTGAAAATCAGATGTATGCATATAACCCATGTAAGGCGAAGGATTCAATATACGCAATTCTTTATAAACTTCAATTGGAGGAATGAATAGTTCCTTTGATTGTCTGACTGTTAAGTTAGCTTGAAATATATCTCCTTCTGAAATATATTGCTGGATTTTTTCAACGGCACTTACATATTCCTCTTCTGATAATGAAACTTGAAGTACTTGTTCTCCTATTTTATATTCGTTCGAATCTTTTATAGTAGAAGGAGCCTCATTCCACATTGCAACTGCGTGATCTAACTTCTCCTTTGCATGATCACGATTCAATACCATTACCCATAAGCATTCTTCCTCATGGTCAAAAACAGCCCATTCATCAAAAACTAAAAAGTAGATGAGAGGAAGTTGCAAATCGTTTGCCGCTAGATTAGGCAGCTTTTCAATACTCCAAGCATAGTCATAACTGATATATCCAATTGCCCCTCCTTGAAAATCAGGGATGCCTGCAATTGGAGCAAATTCAAATTGTCTCATCCACTTTTCAAGCACAGCAAGTGGTTTTCCTGATAAAACAGACCTCTCTCCCTGACTTTCAATGACAACTTCATGCTCATTTCCTTCTATTATTGCGAATGGTGTTATACCTGCTATGCTATATTTCCCAACACGCCCACTTTCAAGCAGAACATGATGCTCACTATTGGCGGTTAAGCTTACATATGTATCAAAAAACTTTTCTTTTGTAAAAGGTATTTTTTCATATAATACAGCTTCCAAAACAAAACCTCGCTTCCAATCATGGCTATCAGCTTAATTTTAATAGTATCTGCCAAGATTGCAATATCCATGATAAAAATATGTTTTCATCTTTACTAATTCGACTTATAATGAAAGGAATGAAGGGTGGGATGACCAATGAAAATACTGAAATGGTCGTATACGAGGCACTATAATATTAAAGCTCGTTTTGATGAATTTCCCAACTCAGATGTAATTTTTAGGCAAATAAAAGATTACTATTTTATCTACACTGTAGCCTGGTCAAATAAGGATTCTGTTGTAGAGAGGCGACATTTAGAGGAAATGGAGTTTCTGTTAAATAGTGAGCTCGGTACAATAGATTGTTATAAAAATAGACTAGCTTTCCAAAAGGCATAAAGGGAAATCGATTCAAGTGTCGATTTCCCTTATTTTTTATTAATTAATACTAACTTTAATTGAACTTGCAAGAAGTGATGTTGTCATTGGATGCAACAATCCTTCTTCTAAATGGGCTGGAGTTAGACAAACAACACGCCCCTTACCATATTCGTGAGTCCAGCCCGCGATGGATGAGCCGTCGACTGATTCAGATGTAAGGAATATATTTGTTTTTTCTTCATCGCAAAAAACAAAATAATGCTCATCCAGAAACTCGTATTCATTTTCTTCACTCGTAATTTCTGTTCCTTCAACTGTCTTATATGTAACAACTTGATGCTTATCAGGGTGATATTCAAAATACCCGCGTAACATAGAAGTATACGTTTCAATATTTTCATAGGATGCTAGACCCGAATGCCAAGCAACCCAGCCTCCACCATCTTGAACATATTGACTGATAGCCTCAGCCACTTCATCATCCATCCATATTTTAATCTCTTCATCTTGTGGATTCAAACGATTTTCCTTAAAAAGAACGATAGCATCCGGCTTAGTTTTTAAATGTTCGATGATGTTTTCAGCTGATGCATATTCTACTGTGACTTCAGGCAATTCTTCCAAAGCTTTGTTTAAAGAAGCAACTGCCCATTCCTCTTTATGATAAAAGTCACCAACCATTGCAATAATTCGCTTAGTCATTTTTTATCACCTACTTATCGTTTTCTAACAACTCGATCATCACTTTTAAATCCTTTACAGAATCAATATACGCATAGCGACCGCCTTCATATTCCCCTTTTTGAACAAGAGGCATATTCGCTTGCTCCAACACTTGAATCTTTTCTTTCATTCCTTCTATTTGAAATGCAATATGATGGACACCTTCTCCATGCTCATCAAGATGCTCTCTCCAAGTGCTCGGATTCTCGTCCGGCTCGATTAACTCAACTTGTAAAGAACCCATATTAAAAAATGCTAGTTTTGCCCTAGCAACAGATGGCTCACCCCTATATTCCGTTTGTGCCTTTTCAATCGTATCTGTTAAGATGGCATCAGGCTTCTCGACACCAAAGAAATCTGCATATACTTGAGAAGTTTTTTCGATGTCATGAACGAGAATGCCGATTTGGGTTATTACGTTTGTTCCTAATAGATTTGTCATTTATTTCTCCTCCCTAATTTGTACAATACTAAACTACTACCATTAAAATCCATGTAATGATAGCACTTACATTTGTGTAAGTCAATAAAATGTTACAATATTCTAAATTTACATTATAGTATACTTTAAACTACTAAAAATAGTCGCTAACTCTTCTATAATTACCCAATCAAATAATCTTTTATTAACATATCATGCAATTACATCTTACAAAGGGGGTTTAGTTCGTGGGATTACTGTGCGAATGTAATGGAATTGCAGCTACCTCCGCTACTCCAATTAGCGTAACGATTAACGGAGAAAATCGGACAGGTACACTTACCGCTAATGTAAATATATGTCAATCATGTCGTTCAACTAATAGTTTTATAAACTTTTCCTATACAGATGATGTAGATCCTAGATTTAATTTTACTTATTCTTCACAGTCAGTCGATTTGCCTCGATGTGAGTTTTTCGGTGAAGGTAACTTTGGTACATTAGATACCACATCAGAAGGTACAGCAGTTGGAGCTATTATTAATGGAACAACCATGATCACTGCATTTACATTGCTTTTTGAACCACACGATCCTGGTCCTAATCTTCAGTTTATAAGGAATATTGAATTGACTGATGAGGATGGGGACACCTTTAACCAGAATTTGCAAATACAGTCTGATAGTGGGGAAATCATTTTCTGTACTCCTATTTAAAATTCAAAAACCCGCGTTCTTAAACGCGGGTACAGAATTTATTTTCTCGATTATCTAACACCTTTATTGTTCAACTCTACAAACTGCCCTTTAAAGATTCTTCGTGGTAGAATCGATAATTTCAATATCTTTCCGTATTTTTTTAGTTCTCTTTCATCTCTGGGAGTTACGAACGATACAACAGTGCCAGCGGCTCCCATTCTCCCCGTCCTTCCTGAGCGATGTACATATTGATCGATATCAGTTGGAAAGTCGTAGTGAATGACATGGGTCAAACCTTCGATATCAAGTCCTCTTGCTGCAACATCTGTCGCAAGTAATAATGTTACTTCTCCATTCCTAATCGCTTTAATTGCTTTTTCACGCTGATTTTTTCCTAACTCGCTATGAAGAATAGCTAAAGAGACTTTTTCATACTCTAGTTTTTCGGCTAGGACCGACATACTTCCAACATCCCTCACGAACACAAGGGCTTTTACATCTTTCATGGCAGCAATTTTCTGAAGAAGTTTTGCCCTCTCTCTTGGCTCACTGAGTAGGTAAAAATGGTTTACTTTCGATGTTTGGCTTTCTGTTCGCTCAACTTTAATAAATTCTGGATTTCTTCCTATCATAGCTACTACTTGATCTGGTTCATCCAATTGGGTCGCTGAAAACAATAAGAGCTGCCTATCGTTCATAGTCGATTTTACGATAGTTCTCACTGAATCTAAATGTTCTTTATTTAATAATTGGTCACCTTCATCAAGTACAATAGTTTTCACTTCATGCATTTTTAGCTTTTTAAGTTTAATTAATTCTAAAATTCTTCCTGGTGTCCCTACAATAAGCTGTGGTCGTTCTTTCAGCTTATCAAGCTGCCTTTTAATGTTGGCTCCGCCTACTAATGAGGTCGTTTTTATTGATGATCCTTCTGTCCATTTTTGTACTTCTTGATAAATTTGCATGACTAGCTCGCGGGAAGGGGCTAAAATAACTGCCTGCAGACCACTATGTTCTTGGCTAATTTTCTCTAAAATCGGCAATAAATACGCGATTGTTTTTCCTGTTCCAGTAGGAGATTCCGCAATTAGATCCTTCCCTTCCAATATTG
Organism: Lederbergia wuyishanensis; assembly: GCF_022900255.1. Classification (GTDB taxonomy): domain Bacteria; phylum Bacillota; class Bacilli; order Bacillales; family Bacillaceae_C; genus Lederbergia; species Lederbergia wuyishanensis. Next base: position 49,835 of record NZ_JALIRM010000012.1, on the reverse strand, counting down.
CAGGAATTGCTTGCTCCTGTATAGAAGTTGGTTTATTAAAATTCGATTTTTCCCATACTTTTTGTAGAGATGGTTTCATATTGGATAATATATTCATTTTGTTTCCTCACCTTTATGTTTGTAAATTTTATCATACTACAAACTACTCGATGATTAAAAACTTTCCTAATGATAAACTAGAGATATATGCTATATTTTGCGAGGGAAATCGATGAAAAACAAGCGTTATGAAAATCTAGATAAAGTTTCTACTGCGAAAACATTTAAAGATTTACGAAATTGGAGAAAAGAAAGGAAATCCAAGAAAAAGGATTTGTCATTCCAAGTACCTTCTGTACAACCTCAGGTAGCTTTTTTACAATCAAATATAAGCGAACCAACAATTACGTGGATTGGGCACTCTACATTTCTTATTCAGATGAAAGGAAAAAACATCTTAACCGATCCGGTCTGGGCTAAGCACCTTGGCTTGGATAAACGTCTTACGTCGCCTGGTCTTGAAATAAACGATTTACCACCTATCGATATAGTTCTCATCTCACATAGTCATTATGACCATCTGCATTATTCTTCAATAAGAAAATTGAAAGGAAATCCTTTCTTTTTAGTTCCAATTGGACTTGGAAACTGGTTTAAGAAAAAAAGGTTCCAAAATGTAATTGAATTTAATTGGTGGGATGTTCAAAAAATTGGAGATTTGCATTTTACATTTACCCCGGCACAGCATTGGACAAAAAGAACATTAACTGACACAAACCGATCACATTGGGGTGGTTGGGTCATACATGGCGACCAACATTGTATCTACTTCGCTGGGGATAGTGGCTATTTTAAAGGATTTAAAGAAATTGGTCAGCGGTACTCCATTGATTACTGTTTAATACCAATCGGTGCTTATGAACCTGAGTGGTTTATGTCGAGTCAACATGTAAATCCTGAAGAAGCTGTTCAGGCTTTTTTAGATACAGGTGCAAAGTTTATGGTGCCAATGCATTACGGCGCATACCGTCTTGCCGATGATACACCGAAGGAAGCGCTGGATCGAATGTATGCTGATTGGGATCGGCGTGAGTTAGAGAGAGAACGCTTGAAAGTAATGAAAATTGGGGAAACGACAAGATTATTACCTTGATACTGAAAAAAGGTCTTACTCTTTTTACTAGAGTAGACCTTTTTCATTTCTTTACATCATTGGGGACGAGGTGCTATTCGCCGTCGACGTTGTTCTATTAGCCGTTAACGTTGTTCTATTAGCCGTTCGCTCGGCAGCCTCGCGAAACTCATACTAATGTTTGCTTTTCACACTATAAGTGAGCTCTATTTATGACTATCTTCCTTCATAACAGGAGGCTTCCTATGTTTTGTAGCTTGTTCAAAAGCGTAAGCGATTTTTAGTAAAGTTTCCTCACTAAATGCAGTCCCGGTGAATGAAACGCCAAATGGTTCTCCATTAGGCACATATCCTGCAGGTACGATGACTGTCGGGTAGCCGGCTTTTGCGGCAATGACTGAACCCCTGTCGCCTCCGAAGAAGATTGCATCTAGGTTATTCTGTTGCAAGGCGAAATCTATTCCTTGTTCCCTCGATAAGTATTGGTCTTTTTCCAAGGCAGCAATATATTCTTTTTCTAATAATGTGCCACTAGTATCTTCGGATTCTATTAACACCTTTTGTCCGTATTTTAACATTGCCTTTGGATGTTTATAATTGAAAGCAATGACATCAGCAAGAGAACGAATCTCATTCGAATGAGATGTTGCCCGCAAATACGCATTTAAATCTGGTTTAAACTCATACATCAAAACTTCATAACCCCATTTTTCTTCGGCAGATGGAATAACAATGTCTTCTATGATTTCAGCCCCAAGCTCACGTAAACACACAATTGCTTCTTCTATCATCTTTATTTTGTGCTTATTCAATCGATCAGAAAAAGGTTTTCCAGCCATCCCGATTCGATAGCCTTTCAAGCTTGTTTCTGTTAATACAGCCGCATAGTCAATTCTATTCTTCGATGGATTAGTTAAAGTAGCCGGGTCTTTTTCATCCAAACCTGCTATTGCTGTTAGAACATGTGCTGTATCCTTCACAGTCCTCGCCATTGGCCCCGGCGTATCTTGAGTATGAGCAATTGGAATAACTCCGCTTCTGCTTACGAGTCCAACTGTCGGCTTAATCCCTACAAGTGAATTTTTCAAGGATGGATTTAAAATTGATCCAGAGGTCTCTGTCCCAATTGATGCAGCCGCAAAATTTGCTGCAATCGAAGCACCTGAGCCTGAACTAGAACCGCCAACATCAAATTGTCCATACGGATTTAATGTTTGACCACCTCTTGAACTGTAACCACTCGGCATACCAATTGCCATAAAATTAGCCCATTCTGTCATATTAGTTTTTCCTAGTAATATCGCTCCCGCTTCACGCAATTTCGCTGCTACAAACGAATCCTTCATAGCGACGTGACCATCCAGAGCTAGCGAACCTGCAGTCGTATGCATTTTATCTCCGGTATCAAGATTATCCTTCAATAAAATTGGAATTCCGTGCAGTCCACTTCTTGGTCCTTTTTGAGTACGTTCTAAATCCAATGCCGTCGCAATATGCAATGCGTCAGGGTTCACCTCTAATACTGAACGAATCTCCGTATCAAAATGAGAAATCCGATACAAATACATATGTACTAAATCAACAGATGTAATTTCCCCGGAAGCTAATTTCTCCTGCATCTCATCAATCGTTGCTTCAATTAACCATTCATCATGCAATTGTTTTAATTTAGGATTCTTCATTTTTAATTCTCCGTTTCTACTATTTTTAATACAAAAAAGCCGCTAATGAATAATATAATTGAGCTTATATAAAAAATAATGTCCAAGGTAAATAAATCAATAATAAAACCACCAAGCATAACTGCTATTCCGGTAAAAATGGATGTCCAAAAATGATACTTCCCAATAGCGATTCCACGTTTTCCATGCTCGGTAAAATCGGCAAGCATTGCCTTTTCACTTGTCTTCTGTGTTGCACCAATAATTCCAAGGATAATTTGCAGAGCATACACTTGCCATATGTCCGTTACTAGTGGAAAAAAGAGCAACAATATCGCCATTCCCCAACTACTAATCAGCAAAAATAGCTTTCTTCCTAATCGGTCTGACCATTTTCCTACAATTATATGAACGAGTGACGAACTAATCGTAAACAAGCCATAGGAAATCCCGTACTGTAGAAAGCCTCCACTAACCTCTTTAATAAAAATTAAATAAAATGGAAAAACGAGACTACTTCCTAAAATAGCAATACTTTGCGATACGACAATCCATCTCATTTACCGTATACCTCGTAAAATTGATTCATGAATCTCTCATCTGGATCATATTCTCTTTTCTTTTGAAAAAATTCGTCAGCTAATGGATAAGCTTCCTTCATTTGTTCCTTCGTGGGATATTGGTAGTAAGGCAAATAATAAGATCCATTCATCTCAAGAGTTAAATCTATTATTTTTCTTATGACATCTCCTGTCTTTTCTATTTCCTTCGCTGAAATTCCTTGGTTAATATAAAAAACGAGTGCAAACATTTCTTCTTTAGCGTATGAAAGATAAGCTTCTTCATTTTTTGGTACATGTCTAACCGTAATATTTAAAACGTTTAAATCATGTTCATTTAAGATTTCTCTTAATCTATCAACAAATTCCGGAAAATCATCAACAGGGACAAAATATTCTTGAAGAATATCAGTATCATTTTTTCCTTCATAATTTAAAAATTCAACTTCTGGGCGCATGACATTATTTCTAGATATGAACTCTGACTTTCCTTCTTTAAATGCATGCTTTTGAACAAACCAAACGAAATTTTTCCCCCAGTCAGAACTTCTAGAAAGTCCAAATGCAAATTTATTTCTACGTACATATTTTTCATCAACTAAATCAGTGAAGTCTTCTAAATTTTTCTCATCTGTTATAGAATAATTCGTGACATACATTTCTGTTAAAAAGCTTTTTGGAGCAACTGAAATTCTTGAATTATGCATTTCAATATCGGGATTATTCAAAACAATTTCTTTAAAATACTCAGGATAATCATGATAGTCGATCCATTCATTCGTTGCTTTATATAAAACGTTATCTGTCAGTTCAATATCTACATCTAAAATAATTCCGAATAACCCATAGCCTCCGTTGACAAGTCGAAATAATTCTTCATTTTCTGTTCTGCTGACATTCAATATGTCACCATTTGCATTCATTAATCGAAAAGAACGAATGCTTTCAATTAGTGGTCCGAAACGAATATCCCTTCCATGGACATTAACACTCATCGATCCGCCAATGGTAAAAATATTTGGAGCTTGCATCGTCTTAATAGAAAGACCATATGGATTAATCGCTTCCTGAACGTCTGCCCAAGTAGCTCCGCTTTGTACAGTAATCAACTTTTCTTTAGGGTCTACATTAATCACCTTATTGTATGTAGTCATATCAATAACAATGGAATCCTTATAATATGTATGTCCACCTTGACTGTGTTGTTTTCCCGCGATTGATATTTTAATATTTTTCTCTTTCGCATCTAAAAGCAACTGTTTGAATTGTTCCAATTCCTGTCCGTGAATAACCTGTTTTACTTTTATAGGTACAAGTCGTCCAACGTCAGACAACAGGAGTTCATCCTGATCTTTATTTAGATAGGAATATAAAAAAAAGCTACAATAAGACAATATAAAAATGATTAATATTACTGCAAATCGCTTTGAGCTAAAAATCTTAGTCACCATAACCCTCCGTTACAAATCTTTAATTCTATTTTATATGATAAATAGAGTTTATTCTTCATTATTTTTTGTGATAGTACGGGAAAAAAATTAAATTAATCCCACTCCTTGAAGAATATAAAGAAGCAAATAAACAATATTGTGCCAAGATACATCCTGCGAGAAGCATTCAAGAAGAACGATGTGTACTATCGACTTATTGATTTATGTCGCTGATTTTGAGATAGAAAATTTGAATAGGAGTATCGAGGTTGTAGATATCAAGGATTTACTTACATAAGGGGGTAAAAACAAAAGGAAATTGTTTGGAAAGAAGTATTCACACAAATTAACGCTTGTTAAGTACTAGAATGGGAGATTTGATATTGTTTAACCAGGCATATATAGCCTATTGAGGGAGATGTAAATTTCTTCGTTTCATTTCAACATCCAATAATCTAATAAAATCACTGTCCAACTTATTGGATTTTACTTTTCGATATAAAGATATTAATAATTCATTGGACAACTCTTTAATTGACATCTGTTTCAACTCCTTCTAAACGAAATTATTAAATCTACATTAGATATGTTAGTCGAAATAGAAGTAAAATGGGATACTTTTTACAAACTCTTTATAAAAATATACAGATTTTTAACATGATAGTACGAATATTGTGATGCGATTTTGACAGAAACGCAAAATAAAAACCCCTAATTAATTAGAGGTTTTTTGTAACTATTTTGCAATGCTTTATCAATAGCTGAAATTGTAAAATCAATATCATTATAAGTTTCAGTAAAAAAACTTTCCAAATATGTTATTTGATAACTATTTTTTTGGTAGCATATAGAAAATAGTGGCGTCCCATCATCGTGTTTAAATGTTAGTAATATTTCACAACTTGAGTACTCTTTTAGAGTTCTTAACATTGTTTCTGTGTGATTTGTAGACATTATCTTATTATGCTCCCTTCTACTAAGATGAGAGGGTGACTAAGAAAAGTCTCTGAATTCTCAAAATAATTTATTTTCGTTTCTATCGCAACTATAACACAATACTATTATTAAATAAAAGGTTTTATTGGATGAAAATGGATTATAGTGATGCGTAGTTCGAATATAAACAACAATATGGGAAGTATTGAATTGAAATGCAAAGGGATCTGACCTAAAAGCGGTAAGATAGTAACGAAAGGTAAATATATATGGATTAAGGGGAGTTTGAGGACTTAGTGTTATGAATATAGAGAGGGTTAAAAATAGTGTTTCAATGAAAAAACTATTTTAACTTCCTATTGCTATTTAGTATTCTATCTATTTTTCTGCATCATTTGAGTAACTTTGGATGACGAAATCAAGCATCGGATAGAGTGATCGATGAAGATGGAGACAAACTTGATACCATATAGTTTAATCTATTGTTGAAAAGGAAATGTACAAGTATCAACTAAAAGGAGATGCATAAAGATGGATTCATCAAATTCTCAAGAAAAAGTTGAACAACAGCTACAACAAATGGATCAAGAAAAAAAGGAAGACATTTTAGCGAGTTTCGATTCCTTTAAATCCTATTTAGCTAAACAGGTAAAAAAAGGAGAAGAGCTCGGACTTAGTGAAGAATCTCTTGCAAAAGCTGCTGAAAAAGTAGGAAATTATTTAGCAGACCACGAGGAACCACGAAATCGAGAAGAACACTTACTGAAAGAATTGTGGAAAGCCGCCAATAAGGATCAGCAGCATCAACTTGCACATATATTAATTAACATGGTGAAATAAAAATCCTGTTTGATAATCTAAAAGAGGCTGGGCCATAACTAAAACAATCAAACCTAAAGACGAACAAAGATCTATCTTAGCGGAGGAAATATACGAAGACTCCTGTGGGAGGAAGGCATAGGTGAGACCCCGCAGCTCGGGACGAGCGAGGAAGCTAACCAGCCGCCCACGGAAAGCGAAGTATATTTCCGGAGCGCGTATATACACTAATCAACCTGTTCGGATTTATCTTTGTCGTTATGTCCCGGTCTCTTTTGATGAAAGACAAATTAATTTTAAACTACGTTCAGACGAGTTGCAAAAATTTGTCTTTCGAGGCGCGGCCACATTGGGCAAAGAGCACCGCTAGAAGACGAGCAACGAAGAAAGCAAGCGTTTGTCAACAGTCTGAAAAAGAACCCATTACGGGTTCTTTTTACACTTCTACTACTTTTAATTTATCAATTTCTCGAGCTTTCAATTCTCTTCGCAAAATTTTACCGCTAATTTTGGTCTTAGGTAATTCTTCAATTACTTCAATTTCTCGAGGGGCAACGTGTGCCGCTAAGCGGTTGCGGACAAAGAGGCGAATATTAGCTAATAATTCTGGGGAAGATGCATATCCTTTTTTCAATACGATGAATGCTTTTACAATTTCACCACGGACAAAATCTGGTTTTCCAATGACTCCTGCTTCAGCTACAGCCGGATGTTCAATCAACTTGCTCTCTACTTCAAACGGTCCAATTCTTTCTCCTGAAGAATTGATCATATCGTCACTTCTTCCTTGAAAAAATATATAGCCGTCCTCATCTTTTAATGCAAGATCACCGGACAAATACCAGCCTGTATCGAATGGAAAATAAGAGGCATATTTTTCTTTGTTCTTCCATACTTCCTTCATTATTGCTGGCCACGGTCCTTTTATTGCTAAATGACCGACTTCCCCTACTGGTAGATTATTTCCTTCATCGTCTAAAATAGCTGTTTCTATCGTTGGGAAAGGTTTCCCCATGGATCCCGGCTTAATTGGTTCAGTCGGCAAGTTCACAATTAACTGTGCTCCTGTTTCAGTCATCCACCACGTATCATGAATGCGCAGGGTTAAATGTTCTACACCCCAATAAATGACTTCTGGGTTTAGTGGTTCGCCTACACTTAAAATATGGCGGAGTGAACTGACGTCATATCTTTTTAATGTTTCAACCCCTTCAGCCATTAGCATCCTGAATGCTGTCGGAGCACTATACCAAACTGTGACTCCCGCTTTTTCTATTGTTTCATACCAGCTGTCCGCATTGAAACGACCACCATGCAACACAATGGTTGCCCGATTTAATAAAGGAGCAAATATACCATAAACACAACCAGTCACCCAGCCAGGATGGGCAGTGCACCAATAAACATCATCTTCTTTTAAATCAAGTACCCAGCGGCCTGTTATATATTGTTGAATCATCGCTCGATGTGCATGAATGATTCCTTTCGGTTTACCTGTTGATCCGCTCGTGTAGTGAATATTTAAACCATCCTCAAGATTCACCCATTCAATGATATTGTCCTCAACTACCGTATGAGCAAGCTCTTCTGGAATCGAAATAGCGTTAGCAGCCGTTATATGCTGATCCGTTAAAAATATCGTTTCCAAGCTTGGCAAATCACTTAAAGGGACTCGCTGTAAATATTCTTCATTTGTAATCAGAAATTTCCCTTCACAATCAGAGATTCGGTCACGGATTGCTTCTTCCATGAACGCCTCAAATAAAGGACCGACAATTGCCCCTAGTTTTATAGCGGCTAAAATCGCAATGTGGCATTCAGGATGCTTAGGTAAAAACACGAACAAGAAGTCACCCTTTTTTACTCCATTCTTTTTTAAAACTGTTGCCCATCGATCTGTCGCTTCTTTCAATTCTCGATACGTAATTGTCTGTTCGGAGTTCTCGTCAATGTAATAAAGAGCCGTTTTTTCACCGGAACCTTCCTCAACATGGCGGTCGATACATTCATAAGCCATGTTTACTTTTCCAGTTTGATGCCAACTAAAATTCTTCTCGATTTCATTCCAATTAAAACTCTTGTTTCCATCAAAATCATTTTGAACATTATAAGAACCTTTGTATGGAGGAATAATGGATTGTCTTGTCATTGGTATACCTCCTTCGTGTTACTATTCAAATCAAGCAGGTTTAAAATTTCTGCTTTTTTCTTCGCCAATGCTACGTCTCCTCTCGACCGTGGTTTTGCTTGTTGAACTTTTATCTCGGCATATAATTCGCCAGGCTGTCCGCGTAAAATAAATATTCGATCACACAAATACAGTGCTTCGTCTATGTCGTGGGTGACAAGTATCATTGTTGTCTTTCTTTTTTGCCAAATGGATAACAATAAGTCTTGAAGCTGCATTTTTGTAAAAGCATCTAGAGCACTGAATGGCTCATCTAATAGCAATAGGTTTGGTTCAGTAATTAAAGATCTGGCAATTGCCGTTCTTTGCGCCATTCCTCCGGATAAATCTTTAGGATAATGATCAGCAAATTCTTCTAGCCCGACCAATTCAAGAAGCTCCTTTGCCGATTCTTTTTTCTGCCCCTTTTGAACACCAAAATAAACATTTTCTTTTACTGTAAGCCAAGGCATTAAGCGCGGTTCTTGGAACATCATACCAACTGTTTGTTTGGAAAAGGAGAATCTCCCTTGATACTTCTCATCAAGTCCAGATAAGACACGCAAGAGTGTGCTTTTCCCACAACCACTTGTTCCCAAGATTCCAATAATTTCTCCTTCCTCAATGGAAAAGGTCACATTTCGAAAACCAGCTTTTCCTTCATTGAACGTTCTCGTAATATTTTGTACTGCCAGCATTTCGATGTCCTCCTTTAACGCTGATTAGAAAAGCTATCCTGCCAGCTAAGTGATTTTTTCTCGATATTTTTTAACAATGAATCTGTCAATTTCCCAATAACAGCAAATAATAAAATACTAGCAATTACTAGATGAGGGGAGTACGTATTTTGTCCGACGACCAATAAATAGCCTAATCCTTTACTTGCCCCCATGATTTCTGCAGCAACAACGAACATCCAGCCAAGGCCTAACCCACTTCGCAGTCCTACTAAAAAGGATGGCAATGAAGCAGGCAAAATGATTTTTCTTAATGTTTGAGTCGAGGAAAATCCGTATATTTTCCCAACTTCAATGAGTTTGCGATCGACACCTTGAATGCCTGAAACAATATTTAAATAGACTGGAAAAAATACACCAACAGCAATAAGTGTTACCTTTGACGGCTCTCCAATTCCCATCCAAAGAATAAATAACGGCACCCAAGCCAAAGAAGGAATCGATCTGAATGCTTGAATCAAAGGGTCCAGTAATTTTTCGATGACAGTAAAATATCCGACTGTTGAACCTAATATAAGTGCCGCAATAGTTCCAAGTAAAAAGCCGGATGCTACACGAAATAACGTTGTCCCAACATGTCCCCAAAGGGTACCTGCTGCTCCCATTTCAATTATTTCATCTAAGATCTTAGTGGGGGCTGGAAGGAGATGTGCTTCAATGAACCCCAATCTCCCAGCTACTTCCCAAGAAACTAATAGAATAATAGGAATGATTCCTCCGATTATCCAATTCAAATTCCATTTGTTTGCTCGCTTTTGAATATCTTTTGTTTTTGACTTTTTTACAGCAACTTCAATCGTTCCACTTCTTCCACTCATAAAAAGCACCGCCTTTATTTCTTATTTAAAATATCCCGGATTAATCAACTCTTTAACAATTTTTTCGATATCTGCATCTCCTTCGACTAATCCTTCATTTTTTAATACATCCCCTGCAGCCGTAATAGCCGAAATTTGCTCATCTCCAGGTTTAGATACTGAAAAATCATTGCGTCCAATTTGAATTTTGGCAACTTCTAGATCAATTTGTGCCTCTTTTGCTAAGATGTTAGCTGTTTCATCTGGATGATCATTGGCCCACTGACGTGCTTTTTCATATGCTTCAATGACCTTTGTCACGTATTCTGGGTATTTTTCAGCAAATTCGGTACGAACATTTAGTGTTCCATACGTATTAAAATCTGGATTGCGGAAAAATAAATTTGCTCCCACTTCCTTTTCCACTCTAGCCATATGTGGATCAAGTCCTGCCCATGCATCTACTTCTCCTGAAAGAAGTGCTGCTGCACCATCCGCATGCTGGAGGTTGATTATTTCAACATCTTTTGCAGATAATCCCTTATCCTCTAACGCACGCAGCAGAAAAATGTAAGGATCTGTACCAAGAGTCGCCGCTACCTTTTTCCCTTTCAAATCTTCAACACTATTAATTGATGAATCTTTCGAAACAAGTGCCGTCCATTCCGGCTTTGAAAAAATATAAACTGTTTGTATTGGCGAACCTTTGGCCTTAGCAAGAAGCGCTGCTGCCCCAGCAGATGAACCGAAGTCAACGCTTTTTGAATTTAAAAACTCCAACGCCTTGTTGCTACCTTGGCTAAGAACAAACTCTACTTCTATTCCTTCTTTTTTAAATAATTCCTCGGCAAATCCTTTTTCTTTTAATACAAGACTCGTTGGCGAATAATATGCGTAATCCAAAATGATTTTTTTCGGTTTTCCATTTGCTCCACTCGCATGACTTGAGCATCCTGTTATCGTAAATAATGCCAAAAGTAATAATAAAAATTTTGTAATAGATGATTTCATACTTCTTCCTCCAGTGATAATTAATTTGATAGATTTACTTGGTTTAATAAAAATAAGTTACTCAATTTTTTTATATATTTTTGACATCAAAAAGCCCCCTTCCTAAGAAGAGGGCGAAAAATCCTAGTCCTCCTCTTATCTTTCAGATCCATGATCTGTAGGATTTAGCACCTTTGCCAAACGTAAAGTTTGCAGGTTGCCGGGCTTCATCGGGCCTATTCCCTCCGCCACTCTCGATAAGAGATCGTTATTTAATTGTTTAAAGCATTAATACATTTAAGTTGTAAAGTGAGTATAAAACACTTTATATAGTGTGTCAAACTATTTTTTGAAAAATTTACCTAGTTTAAAGATGTTTCAATTGCTGTTATAAGCTGATTTAAAATTTCTTTCGGGTTTTCTATTCCAATGGAAATACGAATGACTCGAGCATTTATTCCTAGTTTTTCCTGTGCTTCTGGAGGTAAAGTGCGATGTGAAGTTCCCAAAGGATAAGAAACCGATGTCTCAACTCCACCTAAAGACGGGACAATTTTTATCCAGCCAAGCGATGCAAAAAAAGTATGAACATCACATTGTGAAGAAAGTTCGATTGTTACGATTGCCCCATTACCTTCTTTAGAAACTTTTTCAGGAAAGTACACTTTTTGAACATAGGCGTTTTGCTTAAGCTCATCTGCAATAAACTGCGCATTCTTGTTTTGTTTTTCCATTCGTAAAGCAAGTGTTTTTATTCCCCTACATGTAAGCCACGCTTCAAAAGGACTTAAATTGGCTCCGAGGCTAATAATTTTTTGACAGACCGATTGCATCAAATCTTCACTGCCAACAATGACGCCTGCAGAAACATCACTATGACCACCTAGATATTTTGTTGCGCTGTGAACGACAAGGTCCACTCCATCCTTATATGGCTGCAAAACATATGGAGTCGCAAAAGTATTATCGACCATCGTAGCGATATTAAATTCTTTAGCCAAATTAACAAGCATCTGTATATTTTCCGCTCGTAAAAACGGATTTGTAATAGATTCTGTATATAGTAGTTTTGTATGATCGCAAATCGCATCTCTAATCTCTTGTTCATTAGCAAAAGAAACGAATGTGACATTAATTCCAAAGTTTTTTAATTCAGCATCTAAGAGATGATATGTACCGCCATATAAATCATCGCATGCAACAATATGATCCCCGTTTTTAGCAACAGCAAGGATTCCTGCCAAAATAGCAGACATCCCAGATGAAGCGGCAGCTCCTGCATCTGCACCTTCCAAAGCTGCCACAGCCGCTCCTAGCTCATCTGTATTCGGGTTGCCATAACGTGTATACAAATATGGCGTTTCGCCTTCAAAATAACTTTCTAACTCATACAAATTTTTAAAAGAAAATGAGGACGTTTGGTAAATCGGAGTAGCTTTACTCGTAAAATGGTTCTTATTTTTTATTGATTGGTGAACAGCCAAAGTATCAAAAGAAACGTCCCTCATATGTGATTCACTCCTAAGTTGATTAATAATTGAGATTATACGTTTAATTCTTTACAGTGTCAAAGGGTGAAAAATCAACATATGGGCATTATAAAAGATAACCGTTTTACATGGGAAGGTGATGTTAATGAAGGCAGTAACTTATCAAGGAGCAAAGAAAATTGAAGTAAAGAATGTCCCAGAACCGAAGCTTGAAAAGAAGGATGATATTATCGTCCGTATTACATCCACTGCTATATGTGGGTCTGATCTTCATCTATATCTTGGAAATATGAAAATGCGTGATGATTACATTATTGGACACGAACCAATGGGAATCGTAGAAGAAGTCGGTCCAGACGTTACGAAGGTAAAAAAAGGAGATCGTGTTGTTATTCCGTTTACAGTTGCTTGCGGAAAATGCTTTTATTGTGAAAATCATATGGAAAGCCAATGTGATAATGCTAATCCACATCTAGATACAGGAGGATATTTTGGGTATACGGAAATGTTTGGGGACCATCCTGGCGGACAAGCTGAATTTTTAAAGGTTCCCTTCGGAAATTTTCTTCCGTTCGTCATTCCAGAATCTACTGAACTTGAGGACGAATCACTTCTATTTCTTTCAGATGTTCTTCCTACCGCTTATTGGAGTGTAGAAAATGCAGGAGTCAAAGAAGGAGATACTGTCATAGTCCTTGGATCTGGTCCGGTGGGACTGATGACACAAAAATTCGCATGGATGAAAGGAGCAAAGCGAGTCATTGCAGTTGACCATGTCGAATATCGTTTGGGGCACGCGAAAAAAATCAATAATGTAGAGATTTATGATTTTACAAAACATGATGACGCGGGGTTATATTTGAGGGAAATTACGAATGGTGGCGCAGATATAGTAATAGATTGTGTTGGAATGGATGGCAAAAAAACACCTTTCGAAACAGTTGGGCAGAAATTAAAACTACAGGGTGGAACACTTAGTGCGATTGAAATAGCCATGAAAGCAGTTAGAAAATATGGAACAATCCAATTGACTGGTGTGTATGGATCCAATTATAATTTATTCCCTTTAGGTGAATTCTTTTCACGAAACATTACTCTCAAAATGGGACAAGCTCCCGTTGTTCACTATATGCCGGAGCTCTTTAAAAAAATCGTTAATAAAGAATTCAATCCAACAGAAATTATTACTCATAAAATACCATTGGATCAAGCTGCTCATGCATATCAAATCTTCAACGATCATGAAGATGATTGTATAAAGGTCGTTTTAAAACCTTAATTGAAGCTAATTGCAACGAGTACATCATTGAATACCTCGCCATTATGATGGATTAACCTCTTTTGGAAGCTACTGAACATGAAAAAGGGGCGAATTGACCCTAAGGTCAAAACGCCCTATGTTTTACCATTTCTGAATATCTGGTCGTTCTTTTTTGGCATTTCCTTTTTTGGATGATCTCTTGCGAAGCTCGGCTTCCACATCCTCTAAAGCTACACCTTGTTCAGCTAGTAGAACGAGGCAATGATATAGTAAGTCACTAGTTTCGTTTACTAGCTCTTCTTTATCATTATTTTTTGCAGCTATAATAACTTCTCCCGCCTCTTCAATAAGCTTTTTGGCGATTTTATCTATTCCTTTTGTAAACAAATAATTTGTATATGATCCTTCAATAGGTGTGGATTTCCTATCTTGGATTTCTTCCATTAAATCAGAATAAATTGTTTGATTTTCACCAGGTGCTTCGCTTTCTTCTCCACCTTCAAGCTCAACGGATTGGAAAAAGCATGTTCTCTCTCCAGTATGACACGCTGGTCCTAACGGAGCCACTTTTATAAGAAGTGTATCACCGTCACAATCATACTTGATGGATTTTACGATTTGCTTGTTTCCTGATGTAGCTCCCTTGTTCCAGTATTCGTTTCTGGAACGTGAATAAAACCATGTTTCTTTTGTTTCTACAGTTTTATTAAAAGCAGTCTCGTCCATATAAGCAAGCATAAGGACCTCTTGAGACTGATTATCTACAATAATCGCAGGAAGCAATCCTTTCGAAAAATCAAGCTTCACTAACGTCAACTCCCCGCTCCTTACAAAGTGCTTTTACCTCACCCACAGTTACAGTTCCTTCGTGAAAAATGGAAGCGGCTAAAGCAGCATCTACGTTTGTTTTTTCAAATACTTCCACAATATGCTCAGCATTTCCACAACCACCAGACGCAATAACTGGAACTCCAACCGCATCAACGATTGCTTTTGTAAGTTCTAAATCATAGCCATCCTTTACACCATCACGGTCAACACTTGTTGGTAAAATGGAGCCTGCTCCTAATTCCTCAAGCTTTTTGCTCCATTCAATAGCGTCAATCCCTGTGTCCTTTAATCCCCCGTGAGTCATAACATGCCATGTTCCATCAGGGAAAAGCTTTGCATCCACTGCTGCTACTATGCGCTCAGCACCAAATTTCTCAGATGCTTCAGAAATAAGTTCAGGTCTCGTAACTGCTGCAGTATTAATTCCTACTTTGTCAGCACCAGCATTTAAAATTCTTTCGATATCATCCAATGTACGAATTCCGCCTCCGACAGTAAATGGAACTGTCACTTTCTCAGCAACACGTTGCACAACATCTACCATTGTATCGCGGTCTTCTGTTGTAGCGGATATATCTAAAAATACCAATTCATCTGCACCGTTTTCGCAATAGGATTGGGCCATCTCAACAGGGTCTCCCATTTCGCGCATACCTTCAAAGTTGATTCCTTTTACCACTTTTCCGTCTTTTACATCTAAACATGGAATAATTTTCTTCGTTGTCATAAAGCGCCACCCCTTAATTTAATTGTACCTTTATACATCGCTTTTCCCACAATTGATTCATTGATACCAATTGCTGCTATAGCATTTTAATCTTCCTGATTTCTAATTCCACCCGAGGCAATAATTTCACAATTTACAGCATCATTGATTTTCTTTAATAGATGTAGCTCTTTCCTAGCAATCCATAAAGTATTAATACAGACTGCACTACTCAATTAAACCTTTTGTTGAATTAACCCCTTTGATATTAGGATCGATTCGAATTGCTTCTGCCAATGCACGGCCAACTGCTTTAAAAATTGCTTCAATTTTATGGTGAGTATTTTCCCCGTATAACACACGAACATGTAGTGTGATACCGGCATTGAATGCAAATGCTCTGAAGAATTCTTTCACTAATTCCGTGTCAAAATTTCCGAGCGATTGTGTTTGGAATTCGCCTTCAAAATGGAGAAACGGCCGGCCGCTAATGTCAATAGCAGCAAATCCAAGAGTTTCGTCCATTGGAACATAAGAAGAACCATAACGGACTATTCCTTTTTTATCACCTAGAGCCTCGCGAAGTGCTTTTCCTAGTACAATTCCTGCATCCTCTACTGTATGGTGGCTGTCAATATGTAAATCGCCATCAACTTTTAATGTCAAACCAATTCGACCGTGCCTTGCAAATGCCTCCATCATATGGTCAAAAAATCCTACACCTGTTTGAATTTCAACAACTGATGGGTCATCCAATCGACATTCAAGGTCTATTTTTGTTTCAAATGTTTCTCTTTTATTAGATGCGCTTCGCATACATCTCACTCCATTCGTTTAACGCAGTACGGAGCTTCGCATGTTCTTCTTCCGTTCCAGCTGAAATCCTAACTGCTTTCAATACATCATCATTAAAAAAGCGGATCTTAATTTTTCTTTCATAAAGAAAATCAGCTAATGCCTTAGCATCATTCATTTTTATTAGAAAGAAATTAGTATGACTTGGAAATAATTTAGCACCTACAATTTTACGAACAAATTCATTTAATATTTCTTCAAGCTCAGCAACTTGCTTAAGTTGCACTAATAAAAATTGATCCAATACATTCGGATTTTCTAGTAATTGCGTACCAATTTGTGCTGACACTGTATTAACGTTGTATGGAGGCTTAATGCAACTAATTCCTTCAATAATTTGGTCATTGGCAATCAAAAATCCTAGCCTTAATGCAGCCATCCCCATTGCTTTTGAAGCAGTCCTTAATAAAATCAGATTTTCATGCTGAAATACTTTTTTAGCAAAAGGAGACTCTCCTGCAAAATCGATGTACGCTTCATCAAGTATAAGGACGCCATCTACTTGACGAAGAGCTGATATCAACTCTTCAATTTCAGCTTCTGGATAAAATTGACCAGTAGGATTATTTGGATTCGACAGGAACAGAAGCTTCGGTTTTTTCGTTTCAATTTCCGCCAATAACTTCTCAAGTGGCAATGAAAAATCATCATTTAAAGAAATTCGGTTTACTTCTGCTCCCATGACAACGGCGTTTTTCTCATACATTGAAAAATCCGGTTCCAAAACGAATACTACATCTCCTGGGTCAAGAAAATATTGGGCAATAATCGTAATTAATTCGTCAGATCCATTCCCAGCGATAATATTGTCAACGGGAAAACCGCTGAATCTCCCATAAGCATTGACAAGAGCCTCAGAACTTTCAGCAGGATAACGATGAATAAGTGTTTCCTGTAAATTTCCAAGATCTACAGATGATAACAAACTCATAAATGCTTCATTATTATCTAGTCTGATCATATCAGACTCTGGTTTTACTTTATAAGGCACTAAGCCTTGAAGTGCTTTTCTCATTGTTCTAGCCTCACTTTCACCGCACGAGCATGCCCATCCAATTGTTCTTCTGTGGCTATTTTTTCAATATAAGGTGCTGCATTGCGAAGAGCCTCTTCTGAATAATAAACAAATG
The DNA here is from genome assembly GCF_022900255.1 of Lederbergia wuyishanensis. Classification (GTDB taxonomy): domain Bacteria; phylum Bacillota; class Bacilli; order Bacillales; family Bacillaceae_C; genus Lederbergia; species Lederbergia wuyishanensis. Next base: position 32,354 of record NZ_JALIRM010000012.1, on the reverse strand, counting down.
TCGTTTTTTTCACGAAATCATCTACCGAAAGACCTGAGGAGAATCTCGCAGTTCCTGAGGTTGGTAAAATATGATTTGGGCCAGCAAAATAATCGCCAACTGGCTCTGGTGTAAAGCTTCCGATAAATACAGAACCGGCATTTTTCACCTTACTTAAATATTGAAGTGCATTTTCAACTTGAATTTCCAAATGCTCTGGTGCAAGTTCATTAACCAATCGAAATGCTTCATCAATAGAGTTAACAACAACTGCTGCTCCCTCGTTCATAAGAGAAACTTCAGCGATTTCTCTTCTTGGCAACTCAGCACATTGCCTTTTTACTTCAACCAATGTTTCTTCCACTAATCGCTCTGATGTTGAAAAAATAAAGGCACGTGCTTTTTCATCATGTTCAGCTTGTGCGATAAGATCTGCTGCAACAAATTTTGGATTCGCTGTTTCATCCGCAATGATGGCAACTTCCGATGGTCCAGCAATCATTTCAATACCAACATCACCAAAAACAAGCGACTTAGCAGCTGCCACATAAGCATTTCCTGGACCGACAATTTTATCCACGGGCTCAATTTCTTCCGTTCCATAAGCTAACGCTGCAATGGCCTGACTACCGCCTATTTTATAAATCTTATGGACTCCAGCTATATCAGCAGCAACCGATAATATCGGTGTGATTGATTCTCCTCCACGTGCGGGAGTTGCCATCACAATTTCACGAACTCCAGCTAATACGGCCGGAATTGCATTCATCAAAACTGACGAAGGATAGACCGCTGTTCCACCTGGGACATACACACCAACACGGTCAATTGGACGAAAAAGCTGTCCAGAAATAATATCATCAGTCATCTCCATCATTCGAGATTGCTGCAATTGTTTCGAATGAAACTTTCGAATATTATCTGCTGCTTTTTTCAGAGCTTCGATCAATTCATCTGGAACTTGTTCCCATGCTTTCTTTCTTTCCTCTTCCGAAACTTCCCAGTTTTCAGGAATACCACCATCAAATTTTAAAGTGTATTCCTTTAAAGCTTTCTCACCATTATTCCTGATATTCTCAAGCACTTCTTTGACAGTCGACATAACTCCATCTTCAAAAGCTTGCTTTTTTGTTTTCCTTGAAATAAAAGCTTCAACAAATTGTTCAGGTGTATAAACAGGAATCATATAATGGCCTCCCCTGCTCGGAACGAATCGATTAATGGTGTTAAAATGTCTCTTTTTAGTTTCAATGAGTTTCGATTAGCGATTAATCGAGCTGAAATAGTCAACATTTCTTCCTTTACTACAAGCCCATTTTCTTTCAACGTGTTACCTGTCTCTACGATATCGACAATATCATCTGCAAGTCCTAAAAGAGGCGCCAATTCAACAGAACCTTCAAGTTTTACGATATCAATTGATTTACCTTGATCACGGAAATACTTCGTTGTGATATTGGGATATTTCGTTGCGATCCGCTGCTTTCTAAGAGGCGTTAAATTCGATGGAACACCAGCAATCGCAAATCTACATTTACCAAATGGAAACGGCAATAAATCGAAAACATCTGGTTGGATTTCTAATAAAATATCTTCACCTACAACCCCGAGATCGGCTATCCCGTACTCAACATAAGTCGCTACATCATTTCCTTTTGCAAAGATAGCAAAAAAGTCTTCTGTTTCAACCTGCAGCTTTCTCCCTTTATCCAGTAAAGGATTCACATCATAATTACGCTCTTCTAGAAATTGGATAAATTGTTTTTCCAATCTTCCCTTTGTTAGCGCGATAACGGGTTTCATCGTTCAATCACCTCAAACTTTCCATTCAATTTCTTTATTTCGTACACTCGATTATAACCCTTAACATTTACTGATTCTGATTGTACATCTACTATACAATTCTGAAAGGAGTGTCTCACATTTTCGGCATATGCGAGTGATTCTTCATTTGCAATGATACAGATTCTTTCAAATAAATCTGTTTCTATTACTTGTGCTGCCAACACTTCTACGTCTAGGGCAACACCTACCGCTGAAATACTTTCACCGAATTGTTCGTACAAACGATCGTAACGGCCCCCTGAAAAACATACAGCTCCAGAACTTTGTAAAAATCCTCGGAACATGAGACCTGAATAATAAGGAAGGTTTTTTACTCTACCTAGGTCGACAAGAATTTCTCCGCTACCTGATTCCATTAAGATTTTGGCTAGCTTCTTTATGTGTTGTAAAGTACCAAGTACATTCTCTCGGCCTTTCCATTTTTCTTCATATTCGTCTATGATTTCAATTGGACCAAATGCATCAACAAGTGATGCAAGTTCGTATGCTTTTTCTTTATTGCTATGAGAAAGTGCAATTTGATACACTTCGTCTTTTTTCTTATCATGCATTGCTTGTCTTAATCGCTCAGCTTCAAATTTAGACAATTGCAGCTCTTCAACGAGACTTTCATAAATTTCAGTATGGCCCAGCTCTATTACGCAAGCGCCAACTCCTATTTCCTTTAAGAAAGCCTGAGCCATCAGTAAACATTCACTTTCACCCATCAACTCTGGGTAATGGATAATTTCTACACCAATTTGATGGTACTCAACTCCCGGCATATTCCGCTTAAAAACTGAACCTTGATACGTCCACTTTTGAGGCTTTTTTTCTTGAGAAGATAATGCACGGGCAATGGCTGTCGTCCAATCAGGGCGTAGTACTTCAATTTCCCCCTCACCATTAAACCACTTCATCATATCTTGCAATTTCATATCAATAAATTCATTTGTAAAAGTCGATGCATATTCAATGACAGGCGTTGAAATTGGCTTATATCCTCTAAGTGTCGTCACATTTCTAAACTTCTCCATTACAGAAAAGCGATTATTAAGAGAACTTCCCATTTCATCCTTACTTCCGGCCGGTAAAAACAATCTCGATCACTTCCCGATTCTTTAGTTCGTTATCACTCTACCAAACTAAAGGATTTTTAATTTTCTACAACTATATCATAAATCAAAAATAAGCACAAGCATAATTTTATCGATGAAAAAAAGGAGCCTGATTAGCTCCTTTTAATATCATACTTCATACAAATGACACGCAGTAAAATGACCCGGTTTTACTTCTTGCCACTTAGGTTCTACTTTTGAACAAATTTCCATCGCAGCAGGGCAGCGGGTGCGGAATACACATCCACTTGGAGGTGAAATGGGACTCGGAACATCCCCCTTTAAGACGATGCGCTCTCGTTTCACATCGGGATCAGGAATTGGAACTGCTGATAGTAATGCTTGTGTGTATGGATGTAAAGGTACATTATATAAGCTCTCACTATCTGTCAGCTCGACCATTTTTCCAAGATACATGACAAGAATTCGATCTGATATATATTTTACCATCGATAAATCATGGGCAATAAATAGATAGGTCAGCCCCATCTTCTTTTGCAGTTCTTTTAATAAATTGACGACTTGCGCCTGAATAGAAACATCAAGAGCAGAAATCGGCTCATCGCAAACAATGAATTTTGGCTCTAACGCAAGAGCACGGGCAATTCCTATCCTTTGGCGTTGACCACCACTAAATTCGTGAGGGAATCGGCTCATGTGGTCTGGATTTAATCCCACTAACTTCAATAACTCTTTGATGCGTTCTTTTCTCTTTTTCCCACTTAAAGTCCGATGGATGGCAAAAGGTTCCCCAATGATTTCTTCAACCGTCATTCTTGGGTTTAATGAGGCATATGGATCTTGGAAAATCATTTGAATTTCACGGCGAATTTTGACCATTTCCCTATGTTTGTAGGTGTAAATATTTTTCCCATTATACAAAACTTCACCTTCAGTAGGTTCGTACAGACGAATGATTGTTCTACCTGCTGTTGACTTTCCACAACCGCTTTCACCAACAAGTCCTACAGTTTCCCCAGGAAATATATCTAATGTTAATCCGTCAACCGCCTTTAAATAATGACGATCGATTGAAAAGTATTTCTTTAAATCTTTTACTTGTACTAGAGGAGTCTTTGACTCATTACCCTTAGTATGATGATTCTCAGTTAATTGTGTTGACATTTGCCTCCCCCTTTCCAGCCACTTTCTTAGCCATTGGATGATGGAGCCAGCATGCTGCAAAATGGCCAGGATTTACCTCTTCAAGCCCCGGGTTATTATTTTTACAAATGCCCATCGCATATTCACACCTTGCAAAAAATGGGCATCCTTTAGGAGGGTCTATTAAATCGGGAGGAGTTCCAATGATCGGGGCTAACGGTTGTTTCCTATCCATATTGAGCTTAGGAACAGACTTTAGCAATCCCTCTGTATACGGATGCTGCGGCTTTTTATAAAGATCCCGTACCATTGCCGTTTCCACCACTTGTCCCGCATACATAACGACTACCCTTTCACAAATTTCAGCTACTACCCCGAGGTCATGTGTAATCAATATAATTGATGTTCCGGTTTTTCCCTGTATATCTTTCATGAGTTCCAAGATTTGTGCCTGAATCGTAACGTCGAGAGCTGTTGTAGGTTCATCTGCAATTAATAATCGCGGATTACATGCCAAAGCCATCGCTATCATCGCTCTCTGTCTCATCCCTCCTGAATATTCATGTGGATATTGATGAATCCTTTTTGATGGTTGAGGGATTCCAACAAGTTCTAACATATTTAGAGCTTTATCAAAAGCTTCTTTTCTATTAATCTTATTATGTTTTAAAATAGCTTCAATAATTTGGTTTCCGACCTTACTCGTTGGATTGAGAGAAGTCATCGGATCCTGAAATATCATACTAATTTGCTTTCCACGGATTCTTTGCATATCTTTTTCCGAGTTAGCCAACAAATTTTTACCATTAAATTCAATTGACCCTTGTTTATATTTAACAGAATTATTAGGTAAAAGCTTCATAATTGATTTAGCAGTCACACTTTTTCCGCAGCCAGATTCGCCTACGATCCCAATGGTTTCTCCTTCTTTTATGTCGAAGTTCACTCCACGGACTGCCTTTACTTCACCTGCATATGTTTGAAATGATACATGAAGATCTTTTACTTCTAGTATTTTTTCCATATCCACTTAACCCCTCTCTAATTCCGTAATCTCGGATCGAGGGCATCACGTAATCCGTCGCCGAACACATTAAATGCCAACATCGTGAGTGAGATTAAAATTGCCGGAATATAAAGTTGATACAAATTTCCGATATGAATGCTTCCGAGAGCATCATTAACAAGGGTTCCCCAGCTTGCTTGAGGAGGCTGTACACCTAACCCAAGATAGCTCAACGTAGCTTCGGCAAAAATAGCTGTCGGGACAGTAAGAGTAAGGTTTACAAGAATTGGACCAAGTGTGTTTGGAATCATATGTTTACGTAAAATCCAGCCCATATTCGCCCCCATTGCATTAGCTGCATGGACAAACTCCAATTCTTTTAGTTGTAATACTTGTCCACGAACGAGCCGAGCCATTGGGATCCATCCTGTAATCGTCATCGCAATGATGATTGGCCAAATCCCTCTTTTCATTGCAATCATGACTAGAATAACCATTAATAAATATGGAATCGCATATAATACTTCAGCAATCCTCATCATGATGTTATCTGTGCGCCCACCTCTTACAGCAGAAATTCCTCCATACACAACTCCGACGACAAAATCGATTAATGCAGCCATAAATCCTATAAATAATGAAATTCGTGCTCCATACCATGCACGAGTAAATAAATCTCGTCCAGATGTATCAGTACCAAACCAATGCTCAGCATTCGGTTTGAGATTTTTTTTCGTAAAATCTTGTTCATAATAGGAATATCCATTTAAATGGGGACCAATTATTGCCATAATAAGTAATAAAATAATAATTACAAGGCCAAACATAGCAAGTTTATTTGTTTTTAACCTGCGCCAAACATCTGCCCAATATGATATAGATGGACGGGATATTTTTTCGGCTTCTTTAAAATTATCAGTGACAGGTTGAAACATATCTTCTGTTAACTTCATTTGTTTTTCCATCAGATGTTCTCCTTTGCGACCTTAATTCTAGGATCAATCCACGTATAAGCTACATCAACAACAAAGATTAAAAATATTAAAATAGCACTATAGAAAACGGTTGACCCTAAAATGACAGAATAGTCACGGTTGAAGATACTTTTTACAAACATTTCTCCCATTCCGGGAATTCCAAAAATATGCTCAATAATGAAGCTTCCTGTAACGAGATTCGCAGTCGTAATCCCTAGTACTGTTACAACTGGAAGAATAGCATTCCTAATTGCATGTTTAATAATAATCATGCTTCTTCCAAGACCTTTCGCCTTAGCTGTCAACATATAATCTTGATTCATGACCTCAAGCATACTCGACCTCATAAGTCTTGCAAGAAAAGCAGTAGGCATCATCGCCAAAGAAATGGACGGTAATACGGTATGTGCCCATGATTTCCATGTTGCTACTGGCAGTACCTTTAAATAAACAGCAAAATATTGAATAAGGAAAGTGGCAAGAATAAAACTAGGGACAGATATTCCGAGAATTGCAATGATCATTGAAAGATAATCTGGCCATCGATTGTGATGTAAAGCGGCAATTACACCTAGTATTAGACCCAATGTAATAGCAATTATAAGTGCCTGTAGCCCAAGATGAAGAGATACCGGAAAACCTTTCTTAATATAATCATTGACTGTTAGAGTCTTGGATTTCATGGAAGGACCGAAGTCTAATTGAAGCAATGACTTTAAATATAATCCATATTGGACAATTTCAGGTTTGTCCAAATTATAATGCTTCTGCAAATTATTAAAAATAGCAGGAGGCATCGGACCCTCTTTAGCAAAAGGGTTTCCAGGAATAATTTTCATAATGATAAAAGTAATCGTAATAATGACCCATAATGTTATCATCGCCCATATTAAGCGCTTCAACGTGTATTTCAGCATAGTAACACCTCTTTCCTCGAAGTCCGTATACATGTAAGGTATATAAGACTTATGCCTTAATTTTTTTGATTTGAACAAAAAACTACGATTAGTAGAATATGGATCGTTTAAAAGAAGGGTTTGTTTTATAAAAATACCAATCCCTTATCAATCTATTTATTACCACCAATGGCAAATAAATGAGCAGCATTCTGCACATATTTTTCCGAGTTTTGGATTTTATTCATCATAGGAAAAATTGGGGTATGCCACATGGACATACCCTAGATTTCCCCTAATTTCCCACGAAAGTTCAGCTTTTATTTTACAATATCAGCATAAATGAACTGTGGGTAACGGTTAATTGGTGTAAAGATTCCTTTAACATGCGGCTTAACCATAAATGGTTTTGTATAGAAATAAATTGGAACGATTGGCATTCCGTCCATTAGAATTTCTTCTGCTTTATGCATTGCTTCCATGCGTTCTTTTTGATCTGTGGAAGTTTTAGCAATATTGATTTGCTTATCATATTCAGGATTACCCCAGTTCGCATCATTGAATGGACCATCTGATACCCAAAGATCGACAAACGTCATTGGATCTACATAGTCTCCTGACCAACCAGCACGAGAAATTTCATAGTCTCCAGCTTTTTCACGGTCAAGTTTAACTTGGAATTCTACGTTTTCTAGCTCTACAGTAAAGTCAAGGTTTTTACGCCACATTTCTTGAACGGCTTCAGCAATTTTCTTATGACCTTCAGATGTGTTGTAAAGAATTGTGAATTTTGGCATTTCCTTCATGCCTTCTTCAGCAAGTCCTTCTGCTAATAATTTCTTTGCTTCTTCCACATCTTCTTTAAAAAGATCTCCTGAATTTTCTTGAAAGTCACCGCTTACGTCATTGATTCCCGGTGGAATGATTCCGAATGCCGGCTTTTGACCACCTTGTGCTACGTGCTCAGTAATTGTATTTCGCTCAATCGCCATAGAAAGAGCTTTCCTTACTTTAACGTTATTAAACGGTTTCACCTTATTATTTAAGTTATAGTAATAGACTGAGAAGTCAGGGCCATTATTGAATTCAGGATTGCCGGAATCTACAAGCTGACCTTGGACATCTTGTGGAAGTGGATACGCAAGATCCAACTCGTCCGCTTGATACATTTGCCATGCAGTGTCTTCGTTATCAATAATGACGAACTGTACTTCGTCTAGCTTAATTTTATCTTTATCATAATAATTTTCGTTTTTCTCTAATTTCAAGCTTTCTTTATGGTTCCATTCAGTCAGCTTAAACGCTCCGTTGGAAACGTAGCTTGATGCTTCATGTGACCAATCTGGATTTGCTTCCTGCACTTTTTTATTTACAGGATAGTAAGTGTAGAAAGAAGTCAAATCAAGGAAATAAGGTGTTGGTTGTGCTAGTTTTACTTCTAGGGTTTTTTCGTCTAAAGCTTTAACGCCAACCTTTGCTTCTAACTCCTCAAATTTTGACTCATCTTCAGAGCTGTTGTATTCCTCTGCTCCTACGAGATAATAAAGCTGATAAGCATAGTCGGAAGCGCTTTCAGGATTTAGAGCATATTTCCAGGCATATTCAAAATCTTCAGCTGTTACTGGATCTCCATTGGACCATAGTATGCCGTCCTTTAAATGGAAAGTCCAAGTAAGATTGTCATCACTGACATCCCATTTTTCAGCCATACCATCTACAATTTCCCCTTCAGGAGTTTTCTTTGTTAATCCCTCAAATGCATGCTCTAATATCCATGAGTCATGTGTACCTTGTGCGATTCCTGGATGTAAAGCACCAGGTTCTTCATTATTATTAAGATACAAAATTTTTCTTTCAGCTGGAGCCTGTTCAGGTTCCTTTCCGTTTTCTGATGTCTTCTCACCCTCATCTTTTGGAGGAGAGGATGTTGGTTCATCTGTTTGCCCACTGAAACAACCGCTAAGAACTAACATAAATACCAAAATCAGTGAAAATAAAGAAATTCTTGACGCTTTCAAATGTAATCCCCCTTCATTTGTTTTTGCGAAAATATAAATCTTTAGTGCCTTGGCAGTAATACTTGGAACCCTCTCTTCTAAAATCGTTATGAGAATCCAAGAGCTCCGCCTAGACTTTAACTTAACTTCGTAATCTCTCCTAGTTAAGTGTTAAAAATTTTTACTAATTCACACTTAGCATAGAAGGAAAACGCTTACGAAATTAGGCTAACCGTTCACTGCAATTATATGATGCAATTGAACAATTAATTTATAATCTTCGCATGTATCAAATATATCAAAATATTTAGTAGAAATACAAATTATATTTTTACATACTTACTTCTATTCACACTAAAATAAACCAACCCTTATAATCAGGATTGGCTTAAAAAATAATACTATATTTACGTTGCAATATCTCTTTTTGTAAAGAACACAAATGCCATAGCATGAAATATAATGAAATAAATAATTATCATTATGATTGAAAACGAAAGCGTCATTCCTTCTACTAGAGGCATTCCATCTACATACTGCATTAAGTTTGTATTAGCGAATAAACTATATTTAGCCCAATCAAACTTGGCAGCAAGTAAGTTTGTAATCGTTCCCCCCATTAACAGTAAGAAGATTGAAATTCCGATCGCCAATCCACTATTTCTAAAAACGGCAGAGATCATAAATGCCATTGTTGTAAGCAGAAAAACACTTAATGAGTTTAAAATATATGTTTTGATCAAATAGAGTAAAAGATTTTGTTCTACTACTGCCCCATTAACATAGGCAAGATGAACATTGTCTCCGGTTCCTTTTCCAAACAGAATTAATCCTAAAATCGAGACAATTGTAAATAAGATAGCAAGCATAGTTAGCAAGTATAAGATAGTAGTAATATATTTTGCCATTAATATTTTCCAACGACTATACGGCTTGATTAATAAGATTTTAATCGTGCCCCATGAAAATTCATGAGCGACAATTCCCGATGCAATAATAATCACAAGTAATCCTACAAAGCTAGTCAAATCAGATGAATCTTTAATAAAACTCCATACGGAATATGAATTTTCAGGGGGCATATTATGTTCGATTCGATATTCATTAATGGCCGTTTCCTTCGTTAAATATTCCTTCAATGAAGGAGCAGCAAATTCTATATCTGCTAATTGTTGCTTATTTTGCTCGTTCTGAGCGGTGAGCTCCTGTTTCCAATTATCATTCGCTGGCTTCTCTTTAGATTCTACATATTTTGTAATTCCACCAACACCTATGATCACTAGCAGAAGAAAACCAATCATAATATACGTACTAACTTGCTTGAAAATTTTTATCCATTCATTCTTTATGAGATTAAGCATTGACCGCTACCTCCCCGCCATTTGTAATTTCTAAGAATCTATCTTCAAGCGTTCTCGTTTGACCTTTCACTTCATAAATAAGGAAATCGTTATGAACAAGAAGATTAATCACATTTGGCACTTGTTCCTTATTTAGAACTAAACCGAAACCTTCTCCATTCACTTTTGGCGAGTAGCCTTGTTTATCCAAAAGACTTAGAGCTTTTTTACGGTTGTTAACGATAAAAACATATTCTCTTTCGTTCGAGTTTTTATCCTCATGAACATGTTGAACATTGATCAGTTTTCCTTTTTGTATAATGGCGATTCGATCACACATCATTTCCATCTCAGAAAGCAAGTGACTTGAGACGATGACAGCCATTCCTTTATTTCTTGCAAGACTGCGTAAATAATCACGAACTTCCCTTATTCCTGCAGGATCGAGTCCATTTGTCGGTTCGTCCAGGATTAAAATTTTTGGATCATGTAAAAGACTTTGTGCAATTCCTAAACGTTGTCGCATACCTAGTGAATATGTTTTTACCTTGTCATGGATTCGTTCTTTTAACCCAACTAATTCAATAACTTCCTCTATCTTTTCTTTCGTAACTCCTTTTGTTAAGCGAGCGACTTGTTCTAAGTTTTGATATCCAGTTAGAAACTTATAAAGCTCAGGATTTTCAACAATTGCTCCGACATTCCTTATGGCATCTTCAAAATCTTTTGTAACATTTTTTCCACAGATAGCAATCTCACCCGATGTAATACCAATAAGTCCAACCATCATTCGAATAGTCGTTGTTTTCCCAGCACCATTCGGACCAAGAAACCCGAACACTTCGCCTTCCATTACTTCAAAGCTTAAATCATCTATGATTTTTTTCTTGCGAATTGTTTTCGTTACATTTTTTAGTTCTACAACTGTTTTCAATTTACTCACACTCCTCGTTCTTCCATTATCGTTTTAAACCATTCAAGAACAGAGTAGCCTTGTTCTTCCCGTAATCTTTCAACATTTTCATGTCCAATAATATGACCGTTATAAATCGCGATTACTTCATCCATAATAGGTTCAATTTCGTCAATTTCATGTGTTGCGATAATGACCGTTTGCTCTTCAAAGTCAATGTAAGTCAACAAACTTTTAATAATTGAATCCCGTACCATTGCATCTAAACCTGAAAATGGTTCATCGAGTAAAACGACCGGTGCTTCACGAGCCAGTGTTAAAACGAGCTTTAGCCTACCTCGATTTCCCTTTGATAACTGTTTAATTTTCTTCTTTCCATCAAGTTTCATATCTTCTAAAAGCTTCGATGCCCTATCCATATTGAAATCTGGAAATTGAGTTTTATAAAAGCTCACCATCTTATCAACCGTAAAGGAATCATAAAACATGTCGAGTTCAGTTAAATAAGCTACCTTCCTGCTTATTCTTCTTGTCACTTCTTCATCGAGAACATTAACGACCCCACTACTAGGATAAACAAGGCCAGCAACTAGCTTTAAAGTAGTCGATTTTCCACTCCCGTTCGGTCCTAACAATCCGTAAATTTTACCAGTTTCAAACTGAAGGGATACATTATCCAAAGCCTTTTCCGAACCATACTTTTTAGTTACTTGATTAAATTGGATCGCCATTCTGATCCCCCTCGCTTAAATAAGCTTCTAATCCATTTATCATGTCTTCTTTTGAAAAACCAAGTTCCTCCATATTCTTTACAAACTGGGTGATGATTTCCTTTTGCATCGTTTGTTGTAATTCCACAACTATACTCTCTCTTTCAATAACAAAAGTTCCCTGCCCTCGTTTCGTTTCCACTACCCCCATCCTCTCCATTTCTGTATAAGATCGTTGAATGGTATTTGGGTTTACACCTAATTGAATTGCCATTTCGCGCACAGATGGCAATTTATCCCCAGGTTTTATTTCTTTCCTGACAATCCTTTGAAAAATATGATCCGCTATTTGCAAATAAATAGGTTTCGATGCTTCAAAATCTGCTGTCATCCACATTACACCTCCACTTTTTTATCGAGGAGTCTACTAGCAATGAGGAAAAGTACAATTCCGAAAATGATGTACATTATTATGGGAACGATAGGAACAGGTATATCTGTATAAGCGATCGTCCATCCATTCCCCTTCGCATATTCCATTGAAGGGGCAACATTTATATTAGCTGAAAAGGAGAATAAATTATTTTGAAGCAAATTGAGTTTTACTAATTGTGCTTCAATAAAACCAAAAGCTAACCAAATTAAAAATACTACAAGCCATCGGAAATTTTTTAAAGCCGGGATTTTTCCAAGAGAATGATAAATCGTCCAAAGGAAAATAATCCAGATTGTCATATACAAGGATGTAGTGAAAAGAGCGATATGGAAAAAAGCTCCCTGTCCAAAAGGCAGAAAATCGCTAAACACTGTGATCAATCCTTTTTTAAGAAGAAATTGCATAAGAATCAATCCATATACGACTATCAATAACTGCGACATAGATTGTAATAAAGCGGCCGAACATAATTTTGCAAGCAATAATTTTTTACTGCTTTGTGGATTGTATAACCATATTTGTGTTTTTCCTTCGACGCTTAATACATGCAAAATCATGATTGGCATTAAAAACAAATGCATGCTCATCAAACCAATATAAATTGGAACGACAATGCTCGGTTCATTCCAGTAATCTTGCATAATATATCCACCCACAATGCATATGAGTGAGAAAACAAGCCAAGTAATATACCAAAATCTCATTAAGAGCATATCTTTTTTCATTAGTCCCCAAAAAGCCGTCATCATGCGCACCTCCAAAAGTTATGTATTAGTGTATTAATCAAATAGTACACTAATACATAATGACACGTCAAGGGGGTTTTTACATAAATGTAAATAATCTCCTTTCTTAAAGTGGAAAATTTATTACGAAATCGGAAAGGTTATTATGGACGATCCTTTAGCTTCCCAATATGTATTGGACAAAACTTTAGCTCTCACGAATGATCTGTCTACCAATAATGCTTACAAGGGACAAAACGATTTTTTCCAAAATAAAAAAAACGCGTCGCTGCGTTTTTCATCTTGATACGAATAGATTGTCTTTAATCCAGAAGCGCCACGGATAATCGCGTGCCTCTCCTGTATTATCTATGCCTATTCGTTTACCTTCCATAATTTCTTCAGGTATAATTCCTGGCGTAATATAAAGCGGGGGTTCAAATAAAGGACGACCATAATCCTCCATCGTTATTCCCATTGCTTTCGTAAGTTTCCCTGGCCCATTCGTAAGATTTTTAATCTTATCAACTGGTCTGCGTTTGGTCATTAAGTCAACTCCAGTATAGGGTTCCAGTGCTCGAATTAAAACGGCATGTGGTTCGTCGATGCCAGCACTTACTACATTAATAAGACAATGGGTATGCATCGTATATGTATAAGCAAGCCCTGCTTTTCCAAACATGATCTCAGTTCGTTTTGTCCTTCTATTATTATAACTATGAGCTGCTCGATCATAAGGTCCCATATAGCTTTCAGTTTCGACAATGTAGCCTGATGTAATGCCTTCATTTGTTTCATTCACAAGTATACATCCAAGAAGAGCTTTTGCTAGATCGATTGTTGATTGATGAAAAAATTCCTCACTTACAGGATTCATGAGCATTCCCCCCTTTTTATTTCTATTTAAGTGCAGTTCCAAAGAATTCATCAACTCTTTTTACATATTCCTCTGAATTTTGTTTATAAGATTCTACATGCCCTTCCCCATCAGTTATCCAAATCGAAAATGACTCTGGATATTTCTGTACCATCTTTTCACTTTCTGAATAAGGAATCAAATCATCCCCCTTATTATGAATAAAAAGCACAGGTCGATTCTTTAATTTATTCAACACACTGACGGGGCTGGCATCCTGTAAATCTAAATTTGTCATGAGCGGAATCATTGTTAATATTAATGGAGTAAACGGAAAATTAGGAAGATCTGACCATTTCGTCATATTTCCCTTAGATAATCATGTAAATCACTGAACGGACTGTCTGCCACTACTGCGATTACATCCTTTGATTCTGCCGCGGCCAAAAGAGAAGTTGCTGCCCCCATGGATGCCCCAAGCAGTCCGATTGGTTCTTCATATTGTTTTGTAGTCCAATTTATAACTCCAAGCAAATCCATTTTTTCCTTTACTCCCAATGAAGTCATATCCCCCTCAGAATTTCCAGAATGGCGAAAATCAAATGCGATGACTCTATATCCTTTTTCAAGGAGCTCATTAGCAAGTGATAAAAAAGGCATTCCTTCTTCTAATCTATTTTCTCCATATCCATGCGAAAAAATAATATTCATCTTAGGACGCTCTATCGGTTCTAGAACCCAACCCGAAAGTGTTGTCTTTCCATCTTCACTTAATATTTCAATATCTTGATAGTTAAGACCATATTCGCTTGGAGAGTTATTAATCGATTTTTTCTCAGGTTTTAATAAGTATAAACCTTTATAAGCCGAGATGATGATACACATTATCGATGTGATTACAAACATAATACTAACAATGAAAATAGCTAGTTTCATTAAGCTCATTTTTCTTGTATGTTTTACTTCTGTGATACCCATCTTTTGACCTCATTTCATTTCATCTAATAATTATGAAAAATGAATCTAATTAAATAGTATTCCCATACATTTTCACGTACAATTAACAGTAAAAATATCTTGACACATGACTATAAAATGTCTACTATAAAAAGACAAATGTTTTTACACAAGAGACACAAGAGGGGTGAGGACAAATGAAAAACTACATTTCTATTGGTTTGCTCGGTTTAGGTACAGTTGGAAGTGGAGTTGTTCAATTAATCAAAAACCATCAGGAGGAGCTTGTCCATCAGGTTGGTTGTGAAGTAAAAGTAAAAAGCATTCTCGTTCGAGAAATAGAAAAAGAACGCGATATCCAAATTGGGCAAATACACCTCACCACCGACCCAAATGAAGTGTTAGAAGATCCTGAAATTGATATTGTCATTGAAGTAATCGGTGGAATTGAAGAGGCCCGTGAACATATTATTCAAGCTTTAGAAGCTAAAAAACATGTCGTTACAGCTAATAAAGACTTAATTGCTTTACATGGACCAGAATTACAGCAAAAAGCTTTAGAAAATAAATGCGATTTATTTTATGAAGCAAGTGTTGCCGGAGGTATTCCCATTTTAAGAGGGCTGTCGGATGGACTTGTTTCAGATCGCATTCAAAAATTAATGGGTATTGTGAACGGTACGACAAACTACATCTTAACTAAAATGGATGAAGATGGTCTTTCTTATGAAACGGCACTTAAAGAAGCGCAAGATCTAGGATTTGCAGAGTCTGACCCAACATCTGATGTTGAAGGTTTAGATGCTGCTCGCAAAATGGCTATTTTAGCAAGACTGGCCTTTTTTACAAATGTGGATCTTGAAGATGTTGAAGTATCCGGTATTAGCAATGTCTCCGTAGAAGATTTAAACTACGGTAAAAAATTAGGCTATGTTATGAAATTAATTGGATATGCTCACATTGACAATCAACAATTAGAAGTTAGTGTTCAGCCTACTTTCCTATCTAATAGCCATCCGCTTGCCTCAGTAAAAAATGAATACAATGCTATTTACGTAAATGGTGAAGCAGTTGGTGAAACAATGTTTTATGGTCCAGGAGCTGGAAGTCTTCCAACCGCAACTGCAGTTATGTCTGATGTTGTTGCCGTCATTAAAAACATGAGACTCGGAGTGAATGGAAAAAGTTTCGTTAAGCCTCGATTTGAAAGAGTCTTAAAAACTCCTGACCAACGTTTTGGCCAATATTATTTCCGTCTTCACTTAAAAGATCAAGTAGGAGCTTTCTCTAAAATTACTACACTATTTAATGAGTTGGACATCAGCTTCGAAAAAATTTTACAAACACCGCTTAGTAAAAATGAACTTGCAGAAATTATTATCGTGACACATAATGTTTCCATGGAGCGTTTTGAAAGAGCGCTCATGCAATTAAGAGATTTAAGTGTAGTAGAAGAAGTGATTAGCTACTACCGTGTAGAAGGAGATGCAAAAAAATGAATTGGCCGGGATTAATAGCAAAATACAAAGAATTTTTACCAGTAACAGACGAGACACCGGCATTAACGCTACAAGAGGGAAATACCCCATTGGTACATCTCTCAAACTTATCCAAACAACTTGGAATTGAACTATATGCAAAAATTGAAGGAGCCAATCCTACTGGATCATTTAAAGACCGTGGTATGGTTATGGCTGTTGCAAAAGCAGTTGAATCTGGAAGCAAATCTATTATTTGTGCCTCCACAGGAAATACATCTGCGGCGGCTGCAGCCTACGCGGCAAAAGCAGGCATAAAGGCAATTATAGTCATTCCTAAAGGAAAAGTTGCACTCGGAAAGCTTGCTCAAGCGATGATGTATGGTGCTGAAATCGTTGAAATTGAAGGGAATTTTGACGAGGCTTTAAATATGGTACGGAAAGTTAGTGAAACTTCTGCTGTTACACTTGTTAATTCCGTGAATCCATACCGCCTAGAAGGACAAAAAACCGCTGCATTTGAGGTTTGTGATCAACTTGGTGGTGCACCTGATATTCTAGCAATTCCTGTTGGTAATGCTGGAAATATTAGTGCTTATTGGAAAGGATTTAAAGAATACAATGAAGTAAAACAATCAGGACTTCCAAAAATGTTTGGTTTCGAAGCTGAGGGAGCAGCTGCTATCGTTAAAGGTGAACCAATTGCTGAACCTGAAACAGTTGCAACTGCTATCAGAATTGGGAACCCAGCAAGCTGGCACCTTGCCGTAGCTGCCCGTGAAGAATCTGGTGGAATGATTGAATCCGTTACGGATGCAGAAATTCTTGAAGCGTTCAAGCTTATTGCTAGAACAGAAGGTGTATTTGCGGAACCAGCTTCATGTGCTTCCATTGCAGGAGTTTTACAGCAATTAAAAGCTGGAAGTATTCCAAAAGGCAGCAAGGTTGTAGCAGTATTAACAGGAAACGGATTAAAAGATCCACAAACAGCTATTTCGGAAATTAATATCGAGACTGTTGTTCTTCCAAATGACGAAGTAACTGTTTTAGAATATATCGAAGGTGTTGTAACTGCATGAGTATGTTCAGCATCACTGTTCCAGCGAGTACTGCAAATCTAGGTCCTGGGTTTGACTCAGCTGGCTTGGCACTAAATCTATACTTAACTCTACATGTGGAAAAATCAGAGCAATGGGAATTTGTACATCAATCTGTACATCTCCCTCCTGCTTCTAAAGCAAGCGATCACTTAATCTATCAAACAGCCGAGAAGACGGCAAATATTTATCATTCACAACTATCGCCTTGTAAGGTAATTGTGGAAAGTGATATCCCACTCGCTAGAGGACTTGGCAGCAGTGCTTCCGCTATTATTGCGGGGATTGAACTCGCTAATCATGTATGTGAACTTTCACTCTCTATTGAGGAGAAATTAAGAATTGCAACGGATATTGAAGGCCATCCTGATAACGTAGCCGCTTCTCTATACGGTGGTCTAGTCATTACCTCGCAACTTCCAAGTGGAGAAATTGAAGTTTTTCAAAAGAATGATACGAATCTAGATTTTATTGTTTATATTCCAGTCGTTGAACTAAAAACAGAGGACGCCCGTAAAGTTCTTCCTGAGCAATTTACTCGCAACGAAGCAGCCAAAGCAAGTGCCGTTGCAAATGTGATGTTTTCCGCTTTTGTTTCTGGAAATTACGAGCTAGCGGGAAGATTGATGCAGGAAGATTTATTCCATGAACCGTACCGCTCCTCTCTTATTCCAAATTACGCAGAAATTCGGGAAGAAGCAAAAATCGCGGGAGCTTACGGAACTGTTATCAGTGGTGCAGGTCCTACCATGATTTCTATTACTTCTAGTGGTAAAGGCATGGAAGTTGCAGAGCACCTTGAGAAATTGCTTCCATCACATAAAGTAAATGTTTTAAAACTGGATACGAATGGAAGTCGAGTAAATCTCGATGCTGTAAAACATAATTCAAAATAAAGCCTGGCACTCCGCCTTGGCTTTATTTTTTTACTTTTTTTAGCTAAGCCAGTTGACTTTTTTAATGCTTGATTTTTGATTTCCTCTATTATTTCAACGATAATGATTACATAAAGGGGGCTGATTATTTATGGATAATTTTACTTTTTGGAATCCAACAAAGTTAATTTTCGGTAAAGGTCAATTACAGCAATTGAAGACAGAAGTTCCTAAATATGGTCAAAAAGTTCTGCTTGTATATGGCGGAGGAAGCATTAAAAGAAACGGATTATACGATGATGTCATGGCTCTTCTTAAAGAAATTGGCATTAAAACATTTGAATTATCAGGTGTTGAGCCAAATCCACGAATTTCGACTGTTAGAAAAGGTGTGGAAATATGTAAGAACGAGGGTATTGATTTTATATTAGCTGTTGGTGGCGGAAGTGTTATTGACTGTACAAAGGCAATTGCTGCAGGTGCTAAATATGATGGAGATGCATGGGATGTTGTAGTCAAACGAGGTATTGTACAAGATGCACTACCATTTGGAACAGTTTTAACTTTGGCAGCTACAGGCTCCGAAATGAATTCAGGATCGGTTATTACTAACTGGGAAACAAATGAAAAATATGGTTGGGGAAGCCCTCACACATTCCCTAAATTCTCAATACTTGATCCGGTTAATACATTTACTGTACCTAAAGATCAAACTGTTTACGGCATTGTCGATATTATGTCGCATGTGTTTGAACACTATTTCCATCAAGCAGAACATACGGAGCTGCAAGATCGTCTCTGCGAATCAATTTTACTTACAGTAATGGAAACAGCTCCAAAGCTCGTTAATGATCTGGAGAATTACGAGTATCGTGAAACCATTCTTTACTGTGGAACGATGGCTTTAAATGGTATGGTAAACATGGGCTTCAGTGGGGATTGGGCTACTCATAACATTGAACACGCCGTTTCAGCCGTCTATGATATTCCTCATGGTGGCGGACTTGCAATCCTTTTCCCGAATTGGATGAAGCATAATCTAAATGTAAATCCATCACGTTTCAAAAAACTTGCCGTTCGTGTGTTCGGTTTAAGTACTGATGGAAAAACAGATGAAGAAATCGGATTGGAAGGAATTGAAAAACTTCGCGAGTTCTGGAATAGCATCGGTGCACCTTCTCGATTAGCCGATTATGACATTGATGGAAGCAAACTGGATGTCATGACCGATAAAGCAATGATCTACGGGGAATTCGGGAATTTTAAAAAGCTAAATAGAGACGATGTTTTTGCGATATATGAAGCTGCTTTGTAATGAAGTTGGAAAATGGACAGGAAAACCTACCTGATGGCAGTAAAATTGTGAATAAGGCTAGGCTAAATTCAAATCCTGGTAAAACCTAGTTAAGCAAGAATAACTGGCCAGCTGTCCAAAAATCATTTTAAGAGCAAAAGCGCAAGGCGCCCTCCTATCGGCGACAAGCAAATGTTCTGAGAAGTCAAAAAGTCCGCTTTTTGGCTTTTAAGCTTCTCGGGTTTATGATCTCGAGACGATGGCGCCTGAAGATAGACGGAAAACTACCTTAATAAAGTTATCGACAACTTTTCAGATTAATAATTTCCTAAGCAATTAAAAAACCTGGGATTTCCCCAGGTTTTTATTTTACCTCTATTTCGTATTCTTCATGTTCATGTAATCCTTCATCGTTTTGTACATGAATTTTTATCTTATATATTCCTATCTCGTCAAAAGCATGACTTCCACCGTATTCTCCAGTCTTTGTTTCGCTCGCGTCTACCCATTCATGCTTATCTGAAATATCATCATTCCAAATTTCGAATCGAACACGAGCATGTTCCAAAGGTTGGTTATGGTCTTGCAAATGAACAACAAATTCTGTCTCTTTACCTTTTTCAATCGTTTCAGGTTTCATAAAGTGCATATTAAAGTCTTCCGAATGATGACCATGTTCGTGCTCTCCTTGTTCATGATCATTGTGAGCGTGTTCTTCAATTACACCTTTTCCGACGGTCACTGACTTTTTAGGCATCGTATGTAATCCACGTGCAGTAACATGAACTTGAACAGTGAATACACCATCATGATCAAAAGCCTTTATAGCTGAATATGTACCATCTTTATTATTAATAGCCTCAATCATTTCACTTTCGTCTTTTTTTCCTTCTTCCCACACTTCAAATTCTACCTCGTCTGCATCAGAAACTTTCTCATTGCCTTGTGTAACAGTAGCTTTAAAAGGAATATCTGCATTCACATCTGCAGTATCCTGTATTTCAAGTACGACTTCCAGCATTTCTGGAATCCCATTATCTGAACTATTATTTTTGCTGCTATTACATGCTGCAAGCATAAAAACAAACATACTAATAGAAATTATTGCAATTATCTTCTTCAAATTCTTCTCCTCCACGCATGATATAGCTGAATATACGACCATTTTACAATAATAGTATGCTTTAGGTGTGTGCCTAATGTTACCATTTAGTGAAATGGGTAGACTTGTTCATATTTTTGACATTAAAAAAAGCACAAAGTTTAACCTCTGTGCTCATGTATTCCCATAAACTTATTAATCAATTCCTCAAACTTTCATTTATAAAAATTCTCTATTTAAACTGTACTGGAGTCATTGTTTCATCCAATGCTCTCATTTCGTATCCGTTGTCTTTATAATATTTTAGGATTTTTTCTAAATGTGCGAGGGTTGTTGGTTTTTCATGCATTAACACGATTAATGGTTCATTGTTATTAAATTGTTTCGTCTGTTGGATTACTTGGTTTACGAATGCACCGTTAGTCAGTTTCCAGTCAGTAGAATCAATATTCCAATCCCATAAAATCATTTTTTCCTTATCTGCCGCAGCTTTATAAGGAGCAGTAACGTATGGTTTTGAGCCATATGGTGCCCTAATAAGATGTGTCTGTACATTCGTTGTTTTTTGTATGAACTCTATTGCTTTGTTCATTTCACCAACGAAGCTTGCTGGTGAACGATATACTTTGGAGGTATCATGAGTCACACCATGAACACCGACTGCATGCCCTTCTTTTACCATTGTTTTGACTGCATCTGGATAATTTCTCATATTCGGTTCCAGCATAAAGAATGTTGCCTTTGCATTATATTTCTTCAATAATATTAAGATATCTTTTGAAACGGCGTGAGGGCCATCATCAAATGTTAAATAAACAACTTTTCCCGTTTTTACCGGTGCCTGTTCTTTTGTTTCTTCTTTAGGTTTTTCAACTGGAGGCATTTCCTTTGCGGGTTGTTCTGATTTTTGCTCTTTCTTAGGCTCTTCATTTTGCTTTTCTACATCTTTTTGATGTTGTTCTACTTCTTGTTTATGTTTTTCAATTTCTTCTTTGTGCTTATCAAGTTCTTCTTTATGCTTAGCTGCTTCGTCTTTTTGCTTATCTATTTCTTCGTCTTGTTCCTGCGTATCTGGATTATTTTTTTCTATATTTTGTTCTGTGTTTTTAGGATCTTCTTCATTTACAACTTCATCAACTTTATTTGGATCGTCCGTTTTATTTTTTTCTACAACAGGATCCTTACCAATATTTGATTTACCATCAATCCTATCAGACTCTTTATCTTTGGAATAAACTGCCTCTACAGCAATGGGCGGCATCTGTATATTTCTTTTTGCTGCAGCATTTTGTTCTGCAATGCCATCCCATATAAAATAGGATAAGACTGCAACAAACAAAATAAATGATCCCAAGGTAATCTTCCCTAAGCGGTTAAGCTTTCTTTTTTTCCTTTTTTCTGACCCCTTCAATCCCTTCAACCCCTCGACATGATTCTACTATAATAATAGACGTCTCATCGCCAAAAATCGTTACAGAAAAGTTACAATTATTACAGTTTCATTGTAACCTATTTTAACTAGTATTTGGGCAAAAAAAAATCCCTTCTCAACATTTTTTGTCGAAGGGAATAAGATATTAGTTGAATGCTAGTTCATCCTCTAAAAATGAACGATTTCCTGTTACAATTTCTTGTACTTCAAATCCATCTAATGTCTCTTTTTTCAGTAGCATTTCAACCAAATCGTCAAATTCAGTTGTATGTGCCTTAATCATTAATTCTGTTTTTTCCAACGCTTTTTGGAATAACTCCTGCATTTTCTCATCCTTAGCTTGTTTTTGGAAGGTTAAAGTAAAACCATCCTCAAGCATGCCTGTTTCCACCATATCTTCTAAAATATGCTTAGCTTGCTGAACATCTCCGCTAACTCCGATGCTATGCTCACCTAGATAAATACGCTCAGCTACTCCTCCAGCAAGAATCATGCTAACCTGATCGAGCAATTCACTAGTGGTTGTTAAATGAAGTTCTTTTTGAACTGGAGCTACATAACCTAACGCTTGCCCACGCGGAATAATGGTAGCCTTACGAATGGAACCTGGTTTTGTCAAAGCTTGAATTAGAGCATGTCCTGCTTCATGTATGGCGACACGGCGTTTTGTATCAGGGTCATTCAATGCACGAGAAGTATTACCAAGAATGGTTCTGTCAATAGCATAATCTAAATCATTCATACTCACTACATCGCGGCCTTCACGAACAGCTTTTCTGCTTGCTGATTCAAATAAATTACTAATTTGCGCACCAGAAAATCCTGTAGTACTCTCAGCAAGAGTATTTAATGACGCATATACTTCTTGAGACAGTCTTTTTCCTTTTGTATGAATATCAATGATTTCTTTCCTTCCTTTAGTATCTGGCAATGGAACTTGGAAGGTAAAGTCGATTCTACCTGGACGAAGGAAAGCATCATCCAACATATCCTTTCTATTCGTTGCCGAAATAAAAAGAATTCCATCATTAGCATGTCCACCATCAAGCTGAACAAGCAACTCTGTCAAAGTTTTTTCTGCTTCTTCCCCGCCATGTTGTTTCCTTTTTCCTGCAAGTGAATCCACTTCATCAATAAAAATAACAGCTGGAGTTTGCTTCCTTGCATTTTCAAATAATCCTCGAATGCGGGCTGCGCCTACCCCAACAAAAAGTTCAGTGAACGCAGATCCACTTGCTGAAAAAAAGCTAGCACCGATTTCATTAGCAATCGCTTGAGCGAGTAAAGTTTTTCCTGTTCCCGGAGGACCGTATAGTAATATCCCTTTCGGCGCTTTAATACCAATTTTTGATGAGCGTTCTGGGCTCTTTATAATTTCCAGCGTTTGATGGATTTCTTCCTTCATTTCCTCAGGTAACCCACCAATATCATCTAAAGTAATGGTTGGAAGTGGCAATGGCTTCGATGTACTATGTTTCATTTTCGTAATGCCGACTCCACCCTTTTTCTGAACCAGAACAGCAGCCGCAATCAATAGAAGTACAATTCCACCAATGATCCAATTCCCCATCAAGCTTCCGTCAGAATATTTATAGTTAATATTATATTTATTCACAAGTTGTTCAACTAACGGACTATTCGGACGAAAATGTGATATATATTTTCCTTTCGGTGTATCTATATAAATTGTGCCGTTTGACATTTCTTTAAGGGTAACGAGCTCACCATGTTGAGCTTGTATTGTTTTTTCAATAGCTGAAAATGGAATAACAGTTCCCTTATTCATTGTCAGAACCGCCCACAAAGTCAATGCTACTACAACAGCTATACCAATGGCCAAAGGAACAATCTTCGTTGCGATTCTTGAATTTGATCTCACTGTTCCATCTCCTTTTAATAAAAGCACAATCCAATTTCCTATCGACTAATGACCACAGGGACTTTAAAAGAGATAAAGTAAACACAATAAATATGAAATACTGTTTTTTTCTCTGTCGATGGCTGGTTGTGCTAAACATATAAAATAAGAATCTAGCAATAAGTATAACATTATTTTCATATAATGGTCATCATAGATTTTTTGACAGTTTAATGAAGTTAGAGAGGATTTTTCTCATCAAAGCATCTCCTAAGGATATGTGCACTGAGAAGAATACATAAGAACGTGGCGCATTTCGGTAACTTTTCTTATTTGGCTGAACTATAGCAAATTCATCCGGGTCTGCATTAATCGACGTAGATTCGTTGCTGAACTATGATTTATTCTACGTTTCTGCTACGATTCACGCTGTTTCGTTGCTGAATTATGATTAATTCATCGATTCTGCTACGATTCATGCCGATTCGTTGCTAAACTATGATTAATCCATCGATTCTGCTACGATTCACGACGATTCGTTGCTAAAAATACTCGGGATAAAGAAAACTAAGATATTTACTAATGCAAATGCGGATTGGTGATAGTGACACCAACTAAAATAGCAATGAAAAAAGAACCCTGAATTAATTTCAAGGTTCTTTTAACACCAAAGGATTAACGCCAGTCGAGAAACCCTTTCTCCAAGCCTCTAACTAATATTTCAGCAGTTCCCATATTCGTCGCTAATGGAACGCCGTATACATCGCAAAGACGCATAAGTGCTGAAACGTCAGGCTCATGTGGCTGAGCCGTTAAAGGGTCGCGGAAGAAAATAATCAAATCCATATCATTTTCAGCGATCCTTGCACCTATTTGCTGGTCTCCTCCTAGCGGACCGGATTGAAAACGATGTACATCCATACCCGTCGCTTCCATAATCCTTGTCCCCGTTGTACCTGTCGCAAACAATTCGTGTTCTTGTAAAATTAACTTATAAGCAGTGGCAAATTGGATCATATCATCTTTCTTTTTATCGTGTGCGATCAATGCAATTTTCATCCTATTTTTCCCCCAACCTTAGAATTTATCTGCTGATTCCTTGTAGATTCGCTTACTATAATTAATCCACTCTAATTGTCTTAACCTTACTTCATATAGTGACAATCGATTACGGAAGAGCTCAGGATTTGATTTCAATATTGCTAAATCTGACCTTTGACTTACTACTTTTTCATTCATTTCATCAACGGTCTGCTTTAATACGCTTAATGGGCTTCGAAAGAATATATGAACATCTCTGCCAATCGAGTTTTCAAGTAATTCAAATTGACGGAAAAACTTCGAAATAATAGAATTGGTTGTTTCTTGATACGTATCGTTTTGTATATAGCTTTTATACGTATTGGCTAAAATTGCGTTGTTTTTCGGAATAGCACCTAATAATTTTCCAGCACCTTTAAGTATTACTTGTGATGGTGTTCTTCTAAGTAAAATATTTTCCTTTTCAATATGGACCGAACTCGTCATCCTGTCAATATCCCTTTTCCAATCTTCGATAATTTTAAAATCACATTCAAGCGTTAGCTTTTCCTCACCAAGCAAGGCGTTAAATCCATATGCCCAACCAGTTATTTGGTCTTGGCATTTGGTAAGTTCTTGTTGTGAAAAAGAGATCCAATCTTCGAGAGATCTAATAAATATCGGGATAATGGTATTGCTTAAATATTGATGAATTCGATCATTCATTTCTCTATTTAATTCAAGATGGATTTTTCCAAAATCACTATCTTCTTTTATAATTTCCGATGATTCCCTAATCATTTTTGGGATCGTTTTTTCTAAGTCAGCTATAATTTCTTTTTTAATATTACTATAAGCTTTCTCAATAACAAGTACGTTTTCCTCTTCCAAATCCTGCATTTGATTAATTGATCCTTGCATCCTTGCTAATATATCGCTGTCTACATTAATCGATTCTGATAGCTCTAGAGTCATTTGTTCCTGTTGCTCAAGCAAGTTTGAAATGCTTTTCTTTATAGTTGTTAAAAGGGTTGTATTCCTTTCATGCTCATCCGTGCTTTCATCATGTAAAATCCATTCGATTCCTTGCTGCACTTCTAATTGATTTTCTTCAGCCCAGTTTCTAATAGATTGAAAGATTTCAATAGATTCTTTGAAAATATTTTCATTGTGATTCACTTTAGAAAGATCAATTTCTGCTTTTTCAACAATCGCACTGCTTAAGGTTTCAGGGAAAAGATCATTCCAAGATAAGATTGCAGTGGAAACAAATAATGGTACGGAGCTGGATACTTTTTGCCATGCTGACAAAAGTAATGGAACGATATTTTCTACGTCCGAAAAATCATAGTTACCAATCAACAAGTCTAAAAAGGCACCATTATACAATGTTGACAATACGGAATAGTCCTCTACTCCAAATTCTGCCTCAATGATCTCTTGATTTAGGACTCTAAGCCATGGAAGATAAGAATTCTGATGTTGAAAATCCCCCCACAGTTCTACAACAATTTTCTCAAATTGAGAATCATGTTCTCGAGCCAACACAGTTAATAGCGGAGCAAAAAATGCTGGATCATGATATTTCGTATATCCTTTTTCAATATATGAATGTAAAGTATTGAACCAACTATTTGACATAGTTCGAATCGCTTCATTTGTTGCCAATTCAATTGCATGATTCCAATCTTCTTGATTTTCAAAAAAGGCACGAGCCAACTTTGTCACATTAGGATAATCGGGATTCATATGAACAGCATTTAAAATCATTTGATTCGCTTTTTGATATTTCCCTTGAGCTAAATACACTCCAAATAGCTGAAGGGTAATCTCTGTATTTAAAATAGGTGAATCCGTTGTAATGGTTTGATAAATATTCTCCGCTGTATCATATAAATCAAGTTCAAAATAGGCATCCGCCATATTTTTCTTTGCCCACGGCTCCAATTCATTATGAACATTTTCCCATTTGAAAATGGCAGCTTCATAATCTTGGCAATCATAATAAGCTTCACCTTGTGCAAAACGGATCATGGACAGATCGGATAGTTCCTTTTTTTGCTCTGCAAAAAACAAGTCCCCCAATACTCCAATTGGATGTCGTTTATCGTCTTCCAAAACAAACGTCGTATAGTACGTTTTTTGGACTAATTTATCTTCAAACGCCATTATTATCACCGTCTTCCAAAAGATTTTCTCCCTTTAAATTAAATCTGCGGGATATGTAAGTCCAATTTGTCGCCTTGCTTCAGCTAATATTCGAGCTGTAATTAAAGAGTTTTCATACGAATTGACCTTTGATTCCGTCTTACCAGATTTAATTAAATTAATAAATTCCTCTACTTCATAATACATGGACGGAACAGTATAAGGTTGACCTATTTTTTCCAATTCCCCATCACGATACCTGATTTCAACATTTTCAGGTGTCGATATTTCTTTAATGATAATACTACCGTCCTCACCTTGAATTTCCGATGGTATATACGAATTAACGATTTTGGAATGGGTTAATACGGCCTCAAAATCATCATATTGTAAAATGAGACTGCCGCTTCCATCGACACCCGAATCTAACATGACTGCATTTGCATGTACTTTCTTCGGTTCTCCAAACAATACAACTAAAGGATATACACAATATATACCCAGATCCATTAGAGATCCATTCGAAAAATCTGGATTAAATGCATTTAATATTGTTCCCTCTCTATAAGCATCATACCGTGAAGAGTATTTGGAAAAATTGGCGAAGATTCTTCTCACTTTTCCAATTTTATTTAAATTTGCTTGTACCGCTTTAAAATTCGGAAGCAATGTTGTTTTTAATGCTTCCATTAGTAAAACATTATGTTTTTTAGCTGTTGAAATCATTTTTTCAAGTTCAGCTGGATTGGATGCGATAGGTTTTTCACATAAGACATGCTTCCCATTTTGAAGAAACATGATTGATTGCTCAGCATGAAATGAATTAGGACTAGCAATATAAACTGCATCCAATTGATCACTCTGTGCCATTTCTTCTATATTTGTATATACAATTTCCACACCATATTTTGCTGCAAACTCCCGTCCCTTTTTTTCCGTACGAGAATATATAGCAGTAAGTTGGAAATCTTCTATATGTTGAGCTGAACGAATAAGCTCGTCTGTAATCCAATTCGTTCCAATAATTCCAAAACGAATCATCCCTTACCCTCCCATTATAATGAAAATCTTCATATGTTTATTCTTACTATATTGTATTTGCGAAAATCTTGCATGTAAAAGATAGAAAAATATCGAATTCCCAGCTTTTTCGGTGAAAAATTTGATATAAAAAGCAAACAGGAATTTTTAACGATGTCAAATAAGGGAACAAGTAAGCTTTTCACCCTTAATTGGCTGTATATTTGTGATTTTCCCTGCATGAATTACCTGCAGAATTTTAAGTCATCGTAATACTCAGTAAGTAAAAGACGCCTCCACATTGTATAACTATGTCAGTAGATACATGGGGAGATGTCCTATTTATAAGAATATATGATTAAAATTCTGCGCATTTTTATATTACCAAGCACTTTGTTTCCTGGAACTAGTTTTCTTTGTCCAAATATAAGTCAGGATAAAACAGCCGAGTAAAATAATCGCTCCAAATGTGAAAGGAATATTCCGATGCCAGTCAAATAAGGTTCCAGCTAATGCGGGTCCAATCATATTCCCCAAACTCATGTAGGAATTGTTCATACCTGCAGCATACCCTTGTTCATCGCCAGCTGTTTTTGAAATTAATGTATTAACGGCCGGACGGATTAAAGTAGTTGCAGTTGAGAATACAGTTGCCACCAATAAAATAATGTAGAAACTGCTAACAAATAACATGCCATAAAGACTGATTGCCGCTACAAACAAACCGAATAATATAATTCTCATTTCACCGAACGCATTAAATAATTTATTTAGTGCAAAGCCTTGAACAACCACACCGACAAAACCACCGACTGTCATAACGATAGCAATGTCATTTGGCGTATAGTTAAATTTATATGTCAAAAACATCGTTAAAGTGGATTGGAAGTTAGCAATACCAAATGAAAATACAAATACTACGACTAATAATACAAAATACCTTGTTTTAAAGGAGCGGGTCATTTGTTGGATTAAATTTTCTCCTTTAGGCATAACCTTCGGTTGATCCATCATTACAGGTTTGATTGATGGGAGTACAATTAAAGATAAAATTCCAGCAACGATTGAAGCGGACCCTCCAAAATAGAAAGGGAAATGCAAGCTGATATTTGATAAGAAACCCCCAATTCCAGGGCCAATCATAAAACCTAATGAAATAGCAGCACCAAGCCAGCTCATTGCTTTTCCACGTTCTGTATTTGTAGTGATATCGGCAGTATACGCCATTACTGGAGGAACGATAAATGCAGAACCAATGCCTGTAAAAAATCGACAAAGATAAAGCATCCAAAGTTCGGGAGCCAGCCCAAAAGCAATTTGAGAAAGCCCATTCACTAAGAGGCCGAAAATAATTAATTTTTTACGGCCATGGCGATCCGATAAATTTCCCGCAACTGGAGAGAAAATAAATTGAGCTAAAGCAATAATAGCAATCATAAAGCCTAATGCTTGTCCAGCAGCTCCAAAGGTTTTCAAATAAGTTGGCATAACCGGAACGATAATTCCAATCGCACTAAATGTAATAAACATATTGAACATTAATATGTAGAGAGCTAATTTTTTTGAGAACTTCATAGGATTCTTCTCTTTTCAATAAAGTTTGTTGTATTTAATGAAGTATATTATATCTTTGATATATACGATAAACAAATTGTAATGCTCCGACGAACCAAAGTAAGAATGGAGATGAGGATTTTTCAACATATGTAAATGAATCAAGAATATTATTATATCCCAAACAAATATAATCTTGAAATTGAAATGTCTATTCCATCGCAACTCAGATTCCGAACAATATTGATGAAATTCCAAAGAATTATTAAGTTTTTTCTAAAATATTTCATTAACCTCTTGCATCATAAATATCTTGTGGTAGAATATTTTGTATATTTAATTTAAACAATACAAATAACGACATGTAATGATGAAGAGGGCTTTTTAGAGAATAGCTAAGAGAGTCGGTGGTTGGTGGAAACCGATGTATTGTCTATTGTTGCCTAGCACTTCTGAACTGGCTAAATGCCCGGCCCACGCCGTTATCCACTCGAGGCTGATTTGACTTTCAAATTAGTGAACGAGGGTGGCACCACGATATCACGTCCCTCATAACTTGGCGCATGCGCCTGTTATGGGGGCGTTTTCATTTCACCTAAAAAGCAACTAGGTTATCGTAGAAAACGAATATTCAACCCGTTTAGAAAATGCACATTAAGAACAATAACAAAAAAACAACAATGCAGAGGAGATATGGATCAATCATGTACAAAATTCTCGTATCAGATGCAATTAGTGATAGTGGTTTAAAGGCACTTTATGATCATCCAAATTATACAGTTGATAAAAGACCAGGTCTTCCAGCTGAAGAATTAAAAACAATCATTCAAGATTACGATGCTTTAATTGTTCGCAGTCAAACGCAAGTTACTGCTGATATTTTAGAACATGCTAATAAATTGCAAGTAATTGCACGTGCTGGTGTCGGTGTAGATAATATTGATGTTAAAGCTGCAACTAAAAAGGGAATCATTGTTATTAACGCACCTGGTGCCAACACAATCTCTGCTGCTGAGTTGACGATGGCAATGATGCTTTCACTAGCGAGAAGCATTCCACAGGCTCATGCCTCAACATCAGTTGGAAAATGGGAGCGGAATTCTTTTAAAGGTGTCGAATTATTCGAAAAAACTCTTGGCGTTGTTGGAATGGGTAAAATTGGTACTGAGGTTGCAATGCGTGCGAAAAGTTTTGGGATGAAAATTCTTGGCTATGATCCATATTTAACAGAGGACAGAGCGGATCAATTAGGAATAAAGAAAGCATCTTTAGATGATATTGCTGAAGAAGCTGATTTTATTACAATTCACACACCACTTATTAAAGAAACACGTGGCCTTATTAATGATGACTATTTAGCTAAAGCTAAACAAGGTGTTCGCATTATCAATTGTGCCCGCGGCGGAATCATTGATGAAGCAGCACTTGTAAGAGCCTTAAACTCCGGAAAAGTTGCAGGAGCAGCATTGGATGTATTTGAAACTGAACCATCTACTAATTTAGAGCTTTTAGGTCACCCAAATGTCATTGTAACGCCTCATCTTGGCGCATCTACAGTTGAAGCTCAAGAAAAAGTGGCACATGAAGTAAGTGAAGAAATAATTGAAATTTTTGAAACACAATCTATTAGTCACGCTGTTAATATGCCCCAAATATCTGGTGAAACACATAAAAAGCTTCAACCATTTATCACACTTGGCGAACAAATGGGGATGCTTGCTATTCAATTATTAAAAGAAGCTCCAGACACTGTAGAAATTAATTTTCACGGTGAGCTTGCAAAAGAAAATACAGATTTAATAACACGAACAATGATTAAAGGCATCCTTTCACATCATTTAGGAGATACAGTAAACATCATCAATGCTCAACACTTACTGAAGGATCAAGGTGTAACGTCTAACGTATCTAAAAATCCTAAAAGTAAAGGATTTGCTAGCTACGTGGAACTTACTCTTTATAGAGAAGGAGTTAAGTCGAACATTGGAGCAACTGTTTTAAACGGCTATGGTGCCCGTATTGTTAAAATGAATGATTATCGTATTGACGTTCGTCCGGAGCCATATCTCTTATATATTAAACACCATGATATTCCAGGAATGATTGGCCGAGTAGGCTCTACACTCGGTGATTTCGATATCAATATTGGTACAATGCAGGTTGGACGTTCCGAAGTTGGCGGCGAAGCAATCATGGTACTTACTCTTGATAAAATTGCTGATAAAGACGTAATTCATGCTTTAACAGTAATTAGAGGTCTCGAATATGCACAATTCCTTGAACTCCCTAATGGCGGAGTCCCGGTGATGAGTTAATCATTTTGTGTAAAAGCTGAATAGTAATTATAGATTAGGACAGAAACTCCGGGTATACGGGGTTCTGTCCTCTTTTATTGCATTATTGGTTGATTTTTGAATCGAGCTAGCTTTTTGCGAACAGTACTTTGGATTGGTTCTCTCATCACACGACCAATCCTGTTACCAAAATAAAAATATCCGAAGGAATGAAGTGCACCCCAAAAGTTAGAGTCAAAATCTAACTTTTGGGGTGTTTTATTATGGTTAAATATGCGGATAACTTTAAGGCGATGGTAGTGAATGAATACCTCAGAGGGACGCTTGGCTATAAAAGATTGGCT
>NZ_JALIRM010000011.1 GCF_022900255.1 Lederbergia wuyishanensis | reverse complement strand
CCGGTGTGGAAGTGTGGCGACACATGGAGCTGACGGATACTAATCGATCGAGGACTTAATCAATGTATGATACGGTTTGTTTTCTCTTATTATCTGGTTTTGAAGGAATGAATCCTTCACAAATACATATGTCTGGTGACGATGGCGAAGAGGTCACACCCGTTCCCATCCCGAACACGGAAGTTAAGCTCTTCAGCGCTGATGGTAGTAAGGGGCCTCCCCTTGCAAGAGCAGGACGTTGCCAGGCAACCAAGGACATCCCTTTAGGATGTCTTTTTTGTATCTAAATAAGTACCGAAGGTGCAGAAGAAAAGAAACGGAAACCATGTAGGCGAGGATCAGGAGGACCAAGAAAATCAAGGAATCAAGGGAGAGAGACTCGGAATGGGCTATGCCCATGAGAATCGAACGAACGCGGATGACGAAGAGATTCGCCGGTCATCCTGTTCCGAAGCCCGAACACGGAAGTTAAGCTCTCGCGCCGATGGTAGTAAGGGGCTTCCCCTTGCAAGAGCAGGACGTTGCCAGGCAACCAAGGACATCCCTTTAGTGGATGTTTTTTTTGTATCTAAATAGTACCGAAGGTACAGAAGAAAAGAAACGGAAAGCATGTTGTCGAGGATTAGGAAGACCAAGAAGATCAAGAATATCAAGGGAGAGAGACTCGGAATGGGCTATGCCCATGAGAATCAAACGAACGCGGATGACGAAGAGATTCGCCGGTCATCCTGATTCGTAGCCCGAACACGGAAGTTAAGCTCTCGCGCCGATGGTAGTAAGGGCCTCCCCTTGCAAGAGCAGGACGTTGCCAGGCAACCAAGGACATCCCTTTAGGATGTCTTTTTTGTATCTAAATAAGTACCGAAGGTACAGAAGAAAAGAAACGGAAACCATGTAGGCGAGGATCAGGAGGACCAAGAAAATCAAGGAATCAAGGGAGAGAGACTCGGAATGGGCTATGCCCATGAGAATCGAATGAGCGCAGATGACAAAGAGATTCGCCGGTCATCCTGATCCGCAGCCCGAACACGGAAGTTAAGCTCTCGCGCCGATGGTAGTAAGGGGCTTTCCCCTTGCAAGAGCAGGACGTTGCCAGGCAACCAAAGACATCCAAAATATTGGGTGTCTTTTTTGTTTTCCTGAAAAAATGCGGAAGGCATGGAAGTAAAGAAACGAAATCAATGTAGCAAGGATCGGGAGAACCAAGAAGATCAACGAATCAGCCAATTTTGATGTTGAGAGGTATCAATCGGGTGATTGATACCCTAAGTCTTATGGATTTTATTGCTAAAGGTAGCCAATATGCGTATTGGTGCCCTTAGAGTTGAAGAAATCGATGTTGAAGGTCATCAATCCGCTTATAGGTGCCCTAAGAGTTGAAGAAATTAATGTTGAAGGTCACCGATCTGTGGATTAATGCCTTAAGTAGTGGTGATTTTGATGATGAAAGAAATCAATCTAAGGATTTTAACTATTAATTCTCTCCAAGCCCTAACTGTTACTAAACTCCAAATACGAATAAAAACCCCCTTTAACCTTTATGTAACTATTTTTAACCAATCGGAAACGATTGCCCTCTGAAAATTGTTTATGATGTGTTTAGAAAGAAAAAAACAATAAAAAGTGAAAGAGGGATTTGTAATGGAAATGGGGATGTCAGTAAGAAAAACATCATGGGTCGTAGCAGTGATCACAGCACTAGCACTAATGTTTTCATCATTGTTTGGCTTGAGTGCGGATGCCGCAGCACAGACAAAAGGAGATCAGGTTGCGGCATACGCGCAAACATTGAAAGGGAAGCCGTTTAAATGGGGCGGAACGACAACAAAAGGGTTTGATGCTTCAGGTTTTACTCAATATGTGTATGCAAAAAGTGTAAAAGTTAATTTGCCGCGTACAAGTGCAGATCAATTTAAAAAAGGTAAGGACGTAAAGTTGAAGGATCTAAAGCCAGGAGACTTAGTATTCTACAAAACAAACGGGAAGTCAGTATCATTTGTCGGAATTTATGTAGGGAAGCAACAGTTCATAGGTGCAACATCAAATGGTGTTAAAATTCAATCCATGAACCTTACTTACTGGAAGACTAAGTACGTTGGAGCAAAGAGAATTGTAAACTAATTTTATTTTACAGGAGAGTCTATCATGAAACGGGCAAAGATAAAGGAATTTATTCACTTTTTGATCTACTTAGTTGTAGCTGTGTTCCTTTTCGGGACCATCACTCTCCTAGTTGTCTTTATGTTTATCCATTCATAGTCTTCGTAGTGAAAAACTACGGAGATTTTTTCTTTTTTATGGAGGTAAGAATCAATTTTAAAAAAACCTTGATTTTTCAAAGTGAACCTAGTATAATAAATTTGTTGCACTTTGAGAGAAGGAGCAATGAAGTTTAATTTTTTATTGTCGCGGGGTGGAGCAGTCTGGTAGCTCGTCGGGCTCATAACCCGAAGGTCGCAGGTTCAAATCCTGCCCCCGCAATATTATTTTTAGCGTGGATATTGGTCCCGTGGTGTAGCGGTTAACATGCCTGCCTGTCACGCAGGAGATCGCGGGTTCGATTCCCGTCGGGACCGCCATATGTAAATTTAAAGTAAAAACGAAACTTAGTTTCGTTTTTTTTCATATTGCAAAAGAAAAGTATAGAATTTTATTAGAAGGTTTTTATATTAACATGTACTTAAAAGGGAGAGTTCGAATGGGAAGCTTTGAATTGAAATCGAATAGCCCCGAAGATACTTACTCAATTGCAAAGAACTTGGGAAAATTACTCAAAAAAAATGATGTTATTTTGTTAGAAGGGGACCTGGGAGCGGGAAAGACAACATTTACAAAAGGCCTTGCCGCAGGTTTAGATATTCAAAAAAACGTAAATAGCCCTACTTATACCATTATAAAAGAATACAATGGAAGACTCCCGCTCTATCATATGGATGTGTATCGAGTCGAAGATACTTTCGAAGATTTGGGAATTGATGAATATTTTTATAACGGTGGTGTAACGGTGATTGAATGGGCTCATATTATAGAAGAACAGCTACCACCCGAGCATCTCTCCATTTATCTTTACCGAGATGGCGATGATAAGAGAATGGTGAAATTTGAACCAGCTGGGGCAAGATATGAAGCCTTATGTAAGGAGTTATTCGATGAAAATCTTAGCGATTGATACTTCCAATGATTGTTTAGGAATTGCACTTTTAAGCGAAGAGAAAGTCATTGGGGAATACATTACGAATGTGAAAAAAAATCACAGTGTACGTGTTATGCCGGCAATTGAGCAGTTGCTTTTGGACTGTGGTACAGAAACGACGGAATTGAGTAAAATAGTAGTAGCACAAGGACCTGGTTCTTACACGGGTGTACGAATAGGTGTGACGATTGCTAAAACAATGGCCTGGAGCTTAGGGATTCCATTGGTTGGTGTATCAAGTCTTGCAGTATTGGCAGCAGTTCCTAGATATTTTTCAGGATATTTATGTCCTTTATTTGATGCTAGAAGAGGATTAATTTACACAGGATTATACAAGTATGATGATGGTGTTTTAATCAATGTTTTGTCAGATAGAAATATTTTAGCTAGTGAATGGGCAAATACTTTGAATTCTTATGGTGAACCTATATTATTCATTGGTAATGATATCCCGATCCATAAAAAGACATTTCAACCTATATTGGAAGAAAAAGCTTTGTTTGCCCAAATACCTGAACATAATCCTAGACCTAGTGAACTTGGAATGTTAGGTATAAATCTTCCAGCTGCAGATGTACACTCTTTTACGCCGAATTATTTACGCTTAGTTGAAGCGGAAGCAAAATGGCTGGAAAAACAGGAGAAAGCAAATGATTGATTATGAGCATGATATACGTGGAGTTTCGTTTCGAATTGCTACGGAAAATGATATAGATAGTTTATTTAATATTGAGCAAAAATCTTTTTCCGTTCCATGGCCAAAAGAAGCATTTTATCAAGATATCATTAGTAATCGATTCGCACTTTATTTGATGATGGAATATGACGGGCAAGTTGCAGGATATTGTGGTGTATGGCTTGTAATGGATGAAGCTCATATTACGAATATTGCCGTTTTGCCAGAATTTCGTGGACATAAGCTTGGAGAGGCCTTATTAAGAAAAATGATGTCTTTAGCAAAAGAAGCTGGTTCAAAAACAATGACCTTAGAAGTACGTGTTAGCAATATTCCAGCAAGGTCCTTATATAAAAAAATAGGTTTTAATGAAGGCGGCATAAGAAAACATTATTATACTGACAATAACGAAGATGCCATTGTCATGTGGGTGAAGATATGAATAAAGATTTAATCGTATTAGGAATTGAAACAAGCTGCGATGAGACAGCAGCATCGATAGTAAAAAATGGGACTGAGATTATTTCAAACGTTGTCGCTTCGCAAATTGAAAGTCATAAAAGATTCGGTGGAGTCGTTCCTGAACTTGCTTCTAGGCACCATGTTGAACAAATGACGATTGTAATAGAGGAAGCATTGGAACAAGCAAACCTTTTGATCAAAGATCTTGACGCCATTGCTGTTACAGAAGGTCCCGGTTTAGTAGGAGCATTGCTTGTAGGTGTGAATGCAGCGAAGGCACTTGCTTTTGCACATCGAATACCACTTGTTCCTGTTCATCATATTGCTGGACATATTTATGCGAATCGCCTAATTACTGAATTAAAATTTCCATTAATATCACTCGTTGTTTCTGGTGGTCATACAGAGCTGGTTTATATGGAAAAGCACGGTTCTTTCAAAGTAATCGGGGAAACGCTTGATGACGCTGCTGGTGAAGCTTATGACAAAGTAGCTCGCACATTGCAACTTCCTTACCCTGGCGGCCCTCATATAGATAGGCTTGCGCACGAAGGAAAGCCAACTATTGATCTGCCTAGGGCATGGCTTGATGAAGGCTCATATAATTTTAGTTTCAGTGGACTTAAATCAGCAGTTATTAATACCCTTCACAATGCTGAACAAAGAGGCGAGACCGTTAGCCCTGAGGATTTAGCGGCAAGTTTTCAAGCTAGTGTTGTGGAAGTCTTAACGGAAAAAACGGTTCGTGCAGCAAAAGAATATAATGTGCAACAAGTTCTTTTAGCTGGTGGGGTCGCAGCAAATAAAGGACTTCGAAATTCTTTAACGAATGCATTTGAAAAAGAACCTGAGATCGAGCTCATCATTCCACCACTTTTTTTATGCACAGATAATGCTGCCATGATTGCAGTAGCTGGTAGCATATTCTTTGAAATGGGAAAAAGAGGCACGATGGAAATGAATGCACATCCCGGTTTGGATATTGAAAAATAGTTTTTAAACCTGTTAGATAAAAGTCTAATGGGTTTATTTTTTTTAGAACTAACAAAATAGTGTTTTCCCTGAATAAATTTTGAAAATATTCCAACTGCTAGGGCGACACAGAATAAACGTATACCTCTTTGCCCCATTTATTTATTGTTTTGATTGCTTTCATACCAATTCGTTCTGCAACCTTGGTAGATGGTATATTATTCACATCTGGTAAAGAGACGATTCTTCTTAACTTCAATTGTTCGAACCCATATTTCTTACATGCCATCGCAGCTTCAGTAGCATATCCATTTCCCCATACACGTCTTACAAATAAATAGCCTATTTCCATTTCTATTGCTCCATCTACTTCTTGAAGGACAATCCCGCATTGTCCTAGAAAATCTCCTGTTGATTTATCTTCTACTATCCAGAGACCTACACCATAATTTGTATAATTATTTAAGGTCCAGTCTATCCATTCCATAGTTTGTTTTTCATTTTTTGTTGAAGGATAGTACCTCATTGCCTCAGGGTCTGAGAATATCTCCATTAGATTCCCAACATCATCCTTTGACATTTTTCGTAGTATTAATCTTTCCGTTGTGATGACTGCTTTATTCAAAATTATCCCTCCTTCGACAATAATCCGTTCTATACATAAATTTTCCCATAACCTATTTCAAAAAAGCTGTGGATAAAATGTGGATATTTGTTAAAGAAAACTATGAATATCAAGGATTCAACTTTATTTGTGGATAAAAAATGTTATTCCTGTGGATAATGTGGAAAAGTATCAGGATAACTATTATATCGGTTCTTAAATTGTTAATAAAGTTGTGGAAAAAGAATAGCACCTAAAACAGGTGCTATTCCTGAAGAAGCTCAGACAATTCTTCCCATTCCTCTAAAAGCTGATCCATTTCTACCTTAATTCCTTCAATTTGTTCATTTAGTTCCATTACTTTTTCGTGATCTTCAAATATATCAGGACGGCAGAGAAGCTCTTCTAATTCGCACATGTTTTCTTCTAACAATCCAAGGCGTTCCTCTATTTCTTCGACTCTACGTTTTCTCTGTCTTTCTAGTTTTTTTGTTTCCTTATCTTGTTGGAAGGATGTTTTTGTTGTCCGGCTTTCCATCCGTGCTTTTGGCTGTAATTTTTCTTCGTCGAGTCTAGCCATTTCTAGCATTTCCGCTTTTTTATTTACATAGTAATCATAATCTCCAAGATATTCTATTGTACCCTCTGGAGAAAGCTCCACAACTTTGGAAGCGATTCTGTTAATAAAATAGCGATCGTGTGATACAAAAAGAATGGTACCTGGATAATCCACAAGTGCATTTTCAAGAACTTCTTTACTGTCTAAATCCAAATGGTTCGTCGGTTCGTCAAGGATTAGAAAGTTTGCTTGTTCTAGCATCAAGATTGCAAGAGCAAGTCGAGCTTTTTCACCGCCGCTTAAAGTGGAGACGGTTTTTTGCACATCATCCCCACTGAATAAGAAATTCCCAAGCATCGTACGAATTTCTTTTTCTTCTTTCAGTGGATAATGATCCCAAAGCTCTTGTAAGACAGTTTTATTCGACGATAACTCTGCTTGTTCTTGGTCGTAATAGCCAATTGTTACATTTGTACCGTAATTGACTTCACCAGAGAGCAATCCTATTTTTTTAATAATTGTTTTTAATAAAGTCGATTTTCCGACTCCATTAGGACCGACTAATGCGATGCTATCTCCGCGGAAGATTGAAAAACGAATATTTTTCGATAAAGGTGTATGATTGTAACCTATTGCGGCGTCTTTCACTTTCAATACATCGTTTCCGCTTTGCTTCTCAATGCCAAAAGAAATGGATGCAGACTTATCTCCGCTTGTAGGTCTATCCATCAACTGCATTTTGTCAAGCTGCTTACGCCTGCTTTGTGCTCTTTTTGTCGTAGAGGCACGTGCTAGATTACGTTGTATAAAGTCTTGCAATTTTGCTACTTCATCCTGTTGTTTTTCATATAATTTCATTTCGCGTTCATAAATTTCGGCTTTTTGTACTAAGTATTTGCTGTAGTTTCCATAAAATTTCTTTAATTCATGCATGGAAAGCTCATAAACTTGTGTTACGATTTTATCTAGAAAATAACGGTCATGTGAAACAATCAAAATCGCTCCAGGATAGCCTACTAAATATTGTTCTAGCCAGGAAAGTGTTTCAATATCTAAATGATTCGTAGGCTCATCCAGAATCAGAATATCTGGCTTAGTTAATAAAAGCTTAGCAAGAGCAAGACGTGTCTTTTGGCCACCGCTTAATGTTGCTATAAGGGTAGAATAGTCTTGTTCATAAAATCGTAATCCATGAAGGACTGAGCGAATATCAGATTCATACTGATAACCTCCAGCTTCTTCGAATTTTATTTGGAGCTGATCGTATTCTTTTAAAAGTTTTTCCATTTGCTCATTATTCGTGCTATTTGCAAGCTCTAGCTCAATATTGCGAAGATTTTCTTCCATTTTTTTTATATAATCAAAGACAGAAAGCATTTCATTCCAAATAGATAATGATGATTCAAGACCAGTATTTTGTGCTAAATAACCGATCGACACATCTTTCGGTTTTACAATTTGACCAGAATCATAGGATAAGTGTCCTGCAATCATCTTCAATAATGTTGATTTTCCTGCGCCGTTACGTCCGACAAGGGCAATTCTATCTTTCGTCTGTATTTCCAATTTAATATTAGATAATATTAATTCAGCGCCGAAATATTTTGTCAGTTGCTGTACTTGTAGCAGCATCATTATTTTTCACCTCTTGTTTCATAGTCAGTTTACCGTATAAGCAATACTCTCGGCAATATCTCTAGGAAAAAAGACAGCTTGGATGAAATAGTGTATGATAATAGAGAGGTGTTGGCAGTGAATAATTTAACTCATTTTAATGAGCAGGGACGCGCAAAGATGGTTGATGTTAGTGCGAAACCCGAAACGGTGCGAACTGCAATCGCCCAATCAAGTATCGAAGTGAATGAGATTATTTATGAACATATTACGGAAAACAAAATAAAGAAGGGTGATGTTCTTGCCGTAGCGCAAGTTGCAGGAATTATGGCTGCGAAAAAAACATGGGAAATTATACCCATGTGTCATCCAATCCCTTTAAAAGGAATCGATATCTCTTTTGGATGGAGAAAAAAGACAGATGGAAATTGGCAACTAGACATACAAGCTTCAGTGAAAACAATAGGAAATACTGGAGTTGAGATGGAAGCTTTGACTGCAGTATCTGTAGCAGCATTAACGGTTTATGATATGTGTAAAGCAGTAGACAAAAGTATGATCGTAGGACCGACTTATCTTATTGAAAAAACAGGTGGAACAACCGGAAAAGACTATAAGCGACAATCTAACGATGAGTGAAGGTTTGGAGGTTTTATTATGAACGAAGAAACAACAAAAATACCGCATGCAACGGCAAAAAGGTTGCCTCTT
The DNA here is from genome assembly GCF_022900255.1 of Lederbergia wuyishanensis. Classification (GTDB taxonomy): domain Bacteria; phylum Bacillota; class Bacilli; order Bacillales; family Bacillaceae_C; genus Lederbergia; species Lederbergia wuyishanensis. The sequence goes on along the minus strand of NZ_JALIRM010000011.1, from coordinate 205,434 downwards.
TATTATCGTTTTATAAAAAATTTACATGCATCAGGAAAACAGCGAGTATCTTCTGCACAGCTAAGTGAAGCGGTAAAAGTTGATTCTGCAACAATACGACGTGATTTCTCATATTTTGGTGCGTTAGGAAAAAAAGGATATGGGTATAATGTAAATTATCTATTATCATTTTTTAGTAAAACTTTAGATCAAGATGAACTGACGAAAGTGGCACTAATAGGTGTTGGTAATCTTGGAACGGCATTTTTAAACTATAATTTCTTAAAAAATAATAATACAAAAATAGCGATGGCTTTCGAAGTTAGTCCTGAAAAGATCGGAACAAAGATTAGCGATGTGCCAATTTATGACATGGCTGAACTTGAAGAAAGATTGAATGAAGAAGGAATAACAGCTGTCATTTTAACCGTACCAGCAGCTGCTGCACAGCAAATCACCGATCGACTTGAAAATACAGACGTGAAGGGGATATTGAATTTTACCCCTGCAAGACTTGCAGTCCCACCGTCAGTAAGAGTGCACCATATTGACCTTGCGGTAGAACTTCAGTCACTCATTTATTTCTTAAAAAATTATCCGAATGAAGACACGGAAAGTTCACAAGAATAACTGTTTGGGAATAGCCAAATGGAATATCTTCATTTACAATAAATGAATAAGGAGGTGGGCGCAAATGGTATTAGGTATGATTGGACCAACTAGTGCAGTATTAATCGGTCTTGTTGCTATATTAATATTTGGCCCCAAAAAATTGCCTGAATTAGGGAAGGCGGCTGGAAAAACACTTCGCGAATTTAAAAATGCTACAGCAGGTTTGGCGGATGATGATGAGAAAGATAAAGAGAAGGATCAGAAAAAAGACGCCGACCAATGATAGGATGAACGTGCAATGAATCAAAATCATATGACGATTTTAGAACATATAGACGAATTAAGAAAACGGCTGATGATCATAGTCGTTTTCTTCGTATTTGCCCTAATTCTTAGTTTTTTCCTAGTAGAACCATTGATTTCTCTTCTTCAAAATGCAGCAGAGGCAAAAGAACTAACGATGAATGCGTTCCGTGTGACGGATCCGTTTAAAGTATATATGAACATGGTATTTGTGTTAGCGTTAATTGTTACGTCTCCGATGATCTTATACCAAATTTGGTCATTCGTAAGTCCGGGCTTACTTGAAAGAGAACGTAGAGTGACACTAGGATATATTCCAGCTTCTGTATTTCTATTTTTAGCAGGATTAGCATTTTCTTATTTTATTCTATTTCCTTTTGTCATGAAGTTCATGCTTGGCTTATCGAATGATATGGGAATTACATCGACAATCGGTATCAACGAATATTTTCAATTTTTATTTCAAATAACACTACCATTCGGATTATTATTTCAACTACCAGTTATCCTGTTATTCTTAACGAGACTCGGAATTGTTACACCGATGTTATTAAAAAAGATACGAAAATACGCGTATTTCGTGCTATTTGTTATCGCAGCGCTTATCACACCACCTGACATTGTGTCTCATTTGATGGTAACCGTACCACTTTTACTGCTCTATGAAATTAGTGTGTGGATAGCAACGATTGGATACAAAAAAGCTCAAGCCGCTGAAGCTGAAAGAAGAAAAGAAGAGAATCAGATGGTATAAAGAAAAGCGTAAGTGCCTTGCTCATCAACTGTTTCGATGGGAAGACTCTTGCGCTTTTTTATGAAAAAAATTAGAGAAATTAGTGAATCGGTTCTTCGATTTCTCTAACAATCATCCATTTATCATTAATAAGTTTCCAATTCTCGATTGTAAAAAGTCTTGCCAATACGCTCTCGTTTTTTACAATCAACTGCTCATAAAAAACCACCGCATTTTCGTTATTTTTAAGTCGAATAATCCTATTTTCAAACTTTTTACATGCGCCTAAAAAGTGTTGAACAGATTGATTCATTCCGGATACGGCCTCTTGTTTACTATAGATAATTGGCATATCATTTGCACCTTTAAAAAACGCAACATAATAATCATCAGCCATTCTATTTACCGATGATGTATCACCTGATTTCATAGCTTCGTTCCAATCGGCGATAAATTTATTGTGTATATCAGTGAATTCGTTTAAAAGATTTTTTAGAACAACCATTTTTTCTACCTCACTTAAAATGTATGTTTATTATAAAATTCTATATATCTCCCATTATTCCTTTTTTTTTAATACAATATAAATAAGAGGCCAAATCATATAGGAGTTGGCCTCTTAGCAGTAGGATAGTTATATTTGATGGTATCTATTTCTACTTCTTATTTCTTTGCTTTTTTATTCTAAAATGCAATGCAATCAATCGAAATCCTGCACCAAAGTCAAACGTTGCTAAAATAAGTAGTAAATATACGAAAAAATTCCAATCACTCATCGTTACTTGTTGGATTGCGAAAAAAGTAAAGATGCATCCAAGTACTAAATATACGATCCCAGAAAAAAACGGAGATCTCATCCAAAAAACCCTCCAATCCAACCGTGAACCCATTCATAAAATCCAGCTTGCTGATTCATATACTTAAATTGCACGACTGTGACCATCGTATTCATCATCATATGCGAAATAATTGGGACGATAATTCTTTTTGTTTTTACATATAAAAAGGCAAATGTGAATCCCATGGCAGCGTATAAAATAATATGCATTGGATCAAAATGGGCAAGTGAGAATATTAAAGAACTTAATAATGCTGCTACCCAGAAAGGATAGCGATTATATAAAAGACCAAAAATGACTTTTCTAAAGACGATTTCCTCTAAAATCGGCCCGAAAATCGAACTGGATAGCACGACTAATGGAACTAATTTAATTAAGTTCATTATGTTTTCAGTATTCTCGGAACCTGGCTTAATGCCAATGGCTGTTTCGATCATGACTCCAATCATTTGAGCAACGAAAGCAATAAAAATCCCTCCGATTGCCCATAAGACAGAGCTTGCTACCGGCAGGGGCTCTAATTTTTCCACTCTCGTTTGTGGTTCGGCTTTTCTTAATATCAGAAGAATAATGATTAATCCTACCAAAAAGCTAAATACAACCCATATGCCTGTTGCTAGTATATCCATTTTTGCGGGCTCAATATGAAATAATAAAACCCCTGCGAAACCGACCAAAGGCATACCAATAAATACAGAAAGCTGCATCGCGATATAAGTTATCAATATATATAGATATTTTTTATTCATCAACAGAAATCCCTTCAATCAAAATAAAAAGCGACAACCTTCATTTTACTAATAAACTTCCAACCCTTCAAATAGGAAACCTTTTAAAAATTTTGTAGATGTTTGGAGAAAAAGATTTTTAAATAAAAAGAGCTTGAGGCTTGCAAATCAAAATTGAATTTATTATTATAATAACTGTGTTAGCACTCAATGAGTAAGAGTGCTAATAAATAAAAAATACATATTCATTTAAGGAGGTTGTTTCACTTGTTAAAACCATTGGGTGATCGCGTCATTATTGAGCTAGTAGAATCGGAAGAAAAAACAGCTAGTGGTATTGTACTTCCGGATACAGCAAAGGAAAAACCGCAGGAAGGTAAAGTAGTTGCTGTAGGGACGGGCCGTGTTCTTGACAACGGTGAGCGTGTTGCTCTTGAGGTATCTGAAGGAGATACAATTATCTTCTCAAAATACGCTGGAACAGAAGTGAAATACCAAGGTACTGAATATTTGATTCTACGTGAATCAGACATTTTAGCAGTTGTCGGAAAGTAAGTCTGATTCTATTTTAACATTATAAAACGTATGAGGAGGTCATTTTTCAATGGCAAAAGAAATTAAATTCTCAGAAGATGCTCGTCGCGCGTTATTACGCGGTGTAGACCAATTAGCAGATGCTGTTAAAGTTACATTGGGACCAAAAGGACGTAACGTTGTTCTTGAGAAAAAATTCGGTTCTCCACTAATTACAAATGACGGCGTAACTATTGCAAAAGAAATTGAGTTTGAAGATGCATTTGAAAATATGGGTGCGAAGCTTGTTTCTGAAGTTGCAAGTAAAACAAATGACGTAGCGGGTGATGGTACAACAACTGCAACGGTTCTTGCACAAGCGATGATTCGTGAAGGCTTGAAAAACGTTACAGCTGGAGCTAATCCTGTTGGCGTTAAAAAAGGTATTGAAAAAGCAGTTGTAACTGCAGTAGAAGAGCTTAAATCAATTTCTAAGCAAATTGAAGATAAAGAATCTATCGCACAAGTTGCTGCTATTTCTTCAGGTGACGATGAAGTAGGACAACTTATCGCAGAAGCAATGGAGCGCGTTGGAAACGACGGCGTTATCACAATCGAAGAATCAAAAGGCTTCACTACTGAACTTGATGTAGTAGAAGGTATGCAATTCGACCGTGGATATGCTTCTCCATACATGGTAACAGATTCTGATAAAATGGAAGCTGTACTTGATAACCCATACATCTTGATCACTGACAAGAAAATTTCTAATATCCAAGAAATTCTTCCTGTTCTTGAGCAAGTTGTTCAACAAGGCAAGCCATTATTGATGATTGCTGAAGATGTAGAAGGCGAAGCTCTAGCAACACTTGTTGTGAACAAACTTCGTGGAACATTCAATGCAGTTGCTGTTAAAGCTCCTGGCTTTGGTGACCGTCGTAAAGCAATGCTTGAAGATATTGCTATCCTTACAGGCGGTGAAGTTATCACTGAAGAACTAGGATTAGATCTTAAATCTGCAACAATCGATTCTCTTGGACGTGCAGCGAAAGTTGTTGTTACTAAAGAAAACACAACAATCGTTGAAGGTGCTGGAGACTCTGCAAATATCGGTGCACGTGTTAACCAAATCCGTGTACAGATGGAAGAAACTACTTCCGAGTTCGATAAAGAAAAATTACAAGAGCGCTTAGCAAAACTTGCTGGCGGTGTAGCTGTCATTAAAGTAGGTGCAGCAACTGAAACAGAATTGAAAGAGCGCAAACTTCGTATTGAAGACGCATTGAACGCGACTCGTGCGGCTGTTGAAGAAGGAATCGTTTCTGGTGGTGGAACAGCACTTGTTAATGTTTACAACAAAGTAGCTGCTCTTGAAGCAGAAGGCGACGTTGCAACAGGAATTCGCATCGTACTTCGTTCACTAGAAGAGCCTGTACGCCAAATCGCACACAACGCTGGTCTTGAAGGATCTGTTGTTGTTGAGCGTCTGAAAAAAGAAGAAATCGGCGTAGGATTCAACGCTGCTACAAACGAGTGGGTTAACATGATCGAAGCTGGTATCGTAGACCCAACTAAAGTAACTCGTTCAGCTCTACAAAACGCTGCATCTGTAGCATCTATGCTATTAACAACTGAAGCAGTAGTTGCTGACAAGCCAGAACCTGCTGGCCCTGCAATGCCTGATATGGGCGGCATGGGTGGAATGGGCGGCATGATGTAAGGTTCGCCTGAAAACGTTATAGTGTCAATGTTAAATGGTCATGGGTTTATCCCGTGACCATTTTTTGACCATATTTACTCAAAATCCAAGACACTTTTCATAAGATTTCCGAACTTTTCAGAGTCTCTTTTTCTTACAGCTTCAGTTGTATGGAGGTATACTTTTTTAGTAATATCATCATCGGAATGACCTAAACGTTCCATTATTCTTTCCAAACTAACACCTGCCTCAGCTAACAAAGATGTATGAGTATGCCTTAATGAGTGGGGTGTTAATGACTCGTTTAATTTGGCTAGCTTTAAAACTCTTCTCATTCTTTGCTGAATGATTTTAACGTAAAGAGGATATCCGGGATTCGTGCCATTATTTACAAAAATAAAACCTTCATCTAAATAATCTTTTCCTGCGATGCGCTTAATTTCTTCGTTCCTTTCTATAACTGATTTCAAGCACCTAACAACTAGATTATCTATGTCGATAATTCTTCGTGATGATTTAGTTTTTGGTGTAACTAGTTTAAATGATTTTATGTTGTTTGTGGGATTATAATACGTTTTGGTAATAGATAGAGAATAACCTCCATCATTATTTTTTATTAAGTCTGTTTTCTTTAGAGGGCAAAGTTCACCAATCCTTATTCCTGTATAAGCAAGTGTGACGAAAATTTCAAAATCTAAGTCCAAACCATTTTCTTTGGCGGTTTTTAAAAACAAAGCTAAATCTTCTTTTTCCATATACTTTGGCAACTCATAAAAGCTTTCTAATTCCTCAACCGTTTGGGCTTTCCTCGGTATGTATGCAAACTCCGTCGGATCTTTTTTAATAATTTCTTTTTCTAATGCCTTTCGGAATATCATTCTTCCGGTTCTATGAATACCGTCTAATGTATTTCTTGCGAACTTTTGATTAAGTTTACCTAAAGCATTTTGATATTGTTGTTGAGTAATATCGGCCATTTTGATGTTTTTGAAATATGGTAATAGATTATTTATTTCGTGTCTCCTAATTCTGATAGTACCAGGCTTAACTCCTCTTTCCTCCTGATATAGACTTATCCACAATTCACTAAATTCTTTGAATGTAATGGGGATATCTTTCAGACTATTACCTGCTTCGATTTCATTTTCCATATGTCTAGCTGCTGTTCTAGCCTCACCAAGTGATTTAAAACCTCTTCGTGTTGTATGTTTTCTCTTGCCAGTGGCCGGATCAATGCCTGTGTATATTTTAAACATATATCTTTCGCCGTTTTTTGTTTTATAACTTTGAAAACTAGCCACTAATATCACTCCTTTATTGTTATTACTCACTTAAATTACGTTATAATAGCAAACTCTGTTTTTCTTTCACTTGGTAGAAAATGTAGTAAATCAATTAATTCGTAAGTGGGTACAATCAGTTGATTGACGATACAAGGATCTGTATTATCCATCTGCATCCTCTTTTTAACGCGTTTTAAATTAATTCCAATCTTATTGGGAGATAGATTATTAAAAATAAAGTCCGAGAAGTAAATAGGGTAGCTGATTAAAGAATCATCGAACTCATCCCTTTCCACAAATTCAAACGGCCAGATGGCTTCGTAAAAATAAAGAGCTTTATTCCAATCAATTTCACGATAATCGAAAGTCAGAACATACCAATAAGGGATTAATTGATTTCCTACAAATTCGTGATAAAGTCTTTGTTGTGGCATTACAGTTTAACTCCTCTCTTTTTTATTCAAGATAGAATCTTCTCACATCCATTTGCAACAATTCTTCAACATCATCTATTAACATGACAAAGTAGTCGATTTCATATATTAATTCAGGATAAATTTCCTGTTTTAACAAGGATTGTTCAACGAGTTTTATATCAATTAAAAACGTTGTTTCTTTAAAATGGTCGCGCAACATTTCACCTTGAGTGATTGTTAGCGCCTTGAAGTCATCATGAAAATCATCTGAGTACATTTGCTCGAAGGAGGCTTCGACATCGACTTGTACACGATGAGTTTGAGTTTCAGCTGAAAATGGAATAATCATTAGTTTAGGATTTAGCATACCGTCAATTTCTTCGTAAAATATTTTCATCTTAATTGCTTCTTTCTTATATGTTTTATAAATTTGATTGCTCCTGCAATTTTGGCATCTTTATTTGTCGAGAGGTCAAAAAATTCGTAGAATTCATCGGGAAGTATTTCATGATCCAGATTAAATTCCATGTCTATAACTTCTTCTGTTGAGTATGCATTTTGATAATCAGCAACTTGCGAATATTGCCATTCTTCTTGGTAAAGGTGGTATTGCTTTTTATTTTGATACATATTAAAACGAGTACGAGCAAACTCAATTGTTACATTAAAACTTTGAGCAATTTGTTGTATTGCTTGTTCGGAATATCTAGGAAATTCAAAATCTACTAGCATGAAAGTAGGTACACAAAAATGGTAAGCAAAATAATCAGATTGCCATTCTTGAAGGTTTCTAAATAAAGAGTGCATATTTAATTGATTACCTACATGTCGTAAAAAGTGACAAATTTCATGTCCGAATTCGACCCATTCCTCGCTTTTAGTACCATTTGTTAATAAAATTTCATTTTCTAATCTGAATGCTCGCTTCTTATATATAATTTTTACTCCTAGTTTCTTAGCTATGAATTTCATATTCAAATCGCTAGGATTCTCCACTCCGATGGATGTATATAGTTCATATATGTACTCTTCGAGGTGTGAATACAAAGAATGACCCCCTTACTAATCGAATGTATGTTCTATTTTTGGTTATTTTATAAGGCGCACATATTTATGTACACCTAATTAATAAGCTTGAATATTATTTAATCGTCCTTTTTCTGACTCATCTTAAATTTTATATACTCATATACTTCTTTCATATCTTCAGCTGTTAGCGTCTCCATATCTTTAAACATGAGGTCTATGTCTGGAAACTCCGAAACAATCTTATTTTTATAATAAAGCAAACTTTCTACTTCTTCGTCTTTACGGATTGGATCAGGATTAATAGTTCTACCAAGAAGGTAGTCTGTAGTTACATTGTAAAAATCAGCAAGTTTATTTAATATCTCGGTATCTGGCTCTACTCTATTATTTTCATAATGAGAATATCTGGCTCTAGATAATCCGAGTAGATTAGCTACCTCTTCTTGAGTTCTTTTCCCTCTAAGACTTTTTAATCGTTCTCCTAGTATTTTCTTATCTTCCATTAGAAGAAGCACCTCATTTCACCTCCATTATAACTATTTAGCGATAATTTTTGTATCATTGATAAAATATTTTTCAAAAAGAAGTTGACGATAAAAAACTTATCGTATATATTAAACATAACGATAAAAAATGTATCAAAAGAGGTGGTGACAAAATGGAACGCAAATTATTAAAAACTTTAAGAATTAAACATAAGCTAACACAGCAAGATTTATCTGAAAAACTAGATATATCAACAATTTATGTAAGAAAACTTGAAAAAGGCGTTGCTAATCCTGGTAGAGAAACCATGATTAAATATGAAAACTTTTTCGAAACAGATATGAGAAAGTTATTTCCAGATCTTTTTTTTGAATTTGATGATAAAAAATGTATCAAAAATCATAAACAAGCTATATAGGAGGCGAAAAAATGAACCAACTTCAAAGGGTTTTCGATTACAAAGGTCAAGAAATCAGAACAGTAATGCACAACAACGAACCTTGGTTTGTTGCTAAAGATGTGTGTGACATTTTGGAAATAAGTAATAGCAGACATGCACTAACCAGACTGGAAGATGAAGAAAAAGCTGATGTCGTTTTAAACGACGGCAGACAAAACAGAAGTTTTTCAATCATCAACGAATCTGGCCTTTACGAATTAATCTTTGCTAGTCGAAAGTTAGAAGCCAAAACATTTAAAAAGTGGGTTAAGCAAGAAGTTCTACCATCTATCAGAAAACATGGGGCATACATGACACCTGAGAAAATAGAAGAAGTCTTGCTTAATCCAGATACCATAATAAAAATTGCTACTCAATTAAAAGATGAACAACAAAAACGCATAGAAGCTGAGCAAAGAATCAAACAACAACAACCTTTAGTAGCTTTCGCAGAGGCTTGCATGACTTCTGATAAGAGTCTCCTTGTAAGAGAAGTTGCAAAACTTTGTTCTAAGAATGGAATCATTACAGGTGAGCGCAGACTATGGCAGAAACTTCGGGAGTGGAAGTTAGTCTTTGCTAACAAAAATGAACCTTACCAAGAATACATCGATCGAGGCTACTTTGAGATAGCACAAGGAGTCAAAGGAAGTTCTAAAGGCGCATTCACTTGGTTAACAACAAGGGTTACTCCGAAAGGGCAGTCTTACATCATTAACAGGCTTAAAAAAGAACTAAATAAGAAGGCGGTGATCTAAATGCAAATCTCTCTTGATGAATTAAAAGCAAATCTTTTGAGTGAAAGCCTAAAAGAAATGTTCCAACAAGCTTATGAACAGGGATTGAATGATGCGAAAGAACAACAAGCTTTACCAACCTTGTTAAAAAAGAAAGACTTGGCAGATCTATTTCAGGTAGCACTACCAACAGTTGAAAATATTATTCGAATGGAAGGTTTTCCAAAGTCTAAAGTGGTGCAAGCTCGTTACCCAAGAGATGAAGTTTTTATATGGATTAACAAAAATATTGAATACGTCCATTACAACACCAATTATTTAAAAATGTCTATCTCTTAACTCTAGTTTACTAGCTTACAAGACATAAATCTGTCCAGTTTCAACACAAAATGTGCTAATCCAGCACATCGTAAGGAGGTGAGAACAATATATGAACCTAGGGGCGGTGTTAAAGAAAGCAAGAATCACCGCCGGATTGAGTCAGGAAGAAATGGCGTTGAGAATGTTTATTCCACGCAGCACGGTTTCACGTTTAGAGAACGATAAAACAATCTTAAAGGCAGATGATTTAATTCGGTGGTGTCATATCACGCAAGCGCAGGAAATGTTGGTTGCTTTACTTGTAGGGGTTGACCCGACAACGATCATCCAGAACATCTCAATGTTAATCGGAGGATTTATCACATGGATTTAAACACAAAATATCAAGAATTAGGACATTGGGCGAAGACGCTGCTAGATCTACATAATGAGGACCCTAATGAATACAGAGCTGAAAAGATAGTAAATGCACTTAATAAAAGATATCTAAAATTGGGTTTTAAACCACGGGAGGATGAATGATGGAAATTTCAACAGCAATGTTAATGGCAACCTTATTTGGAATTGTAGGTTATTTTATAGGAGTTTTCCAAAATGAACAAAAGAAAAAGCAGTAATGAGCTGCCACTCAAAACTGCTTAAGAAATTATGTTACACATATTATACCATACTTTGACAAATAAATACAAGACAGGCTTTAGTGCCTGTCGTCATGATCGGAAGGTTTCCCACCTCACACCATTCCCTTTTCCTTCCGGTCATGACGATGGTACTAATCCATCAGGTCACGAGTGAGTGGCAATAGCCTTTCGCGCTGTTAGGCGCTCACTCGCTGATACCTAAATACATAAAGGGTAGGTGATAAGAATGGTAGAAAATCCAATGGTTGTTGATAGTCTTTGGAACGATGGTGAAAGGCATTGGGGTGTAGATGCTACTGGTGAAGAAATCTTTGAAGGTGATTCAATCGTCGAGATCGGGAATGAAGTCGTGTTGGAAAAGAATCTTGAAGATTACCTCATTGAACAGCTTGGAGCGAAATACACCATTGCATCATGAAAAAAGACTTCCTTTGGCTTAAGGAAGTCCGCGGTTTAAAACATTTAATTAAGTACAGTTTACAGCACTTTGAAAATTGAATCAAGGGAGAGATAAAGTTGGATATTACTTTCAAGCAAATTGAAATAGAAAATTTCAAGAATCATAAAAAGCTATCACTTAATTTTGGTGAAATCACAAACATCTTCGGTAAAAATGGAGCCGGAAAATCATCCATTGCAGATGCGGTATCCTGGGTACTATTTGGACTTGATCAGTTAGGAGGTAAGCTTGAGCCAAATCCAATCAATGACTTTGAAGCAGAAAGTAAGGTATCTCTTACACTCATTGTAGATGGTCAGGAAACAACACTCACAAGAAATCAAAAGAAAACAGCTAAATATTACATTGATGAGGTACCGAAAAAGGCTACGGAGTTTAATCAGTTTGTTGCTGACCTTTTCGATAAAGATTTGTTTTTATCCATGTTCAATCCAATTTATTTCTTTTCGCAGAACTGGAAAGAACAACGGGAGCAGGTCCTTAAATATGTGGACGAGCCTTTAAATAGTGAAGTGTTTGCTGAAATGCCAAAGATTCAGGCCGAACTACTTAAAGAAAATTTGAAATCACACTCATTAAGCGATTTAGAAAGCCTCCATAAGGAACGATTCAAAAAACGTGATAGTGAGTATGAAAGAGCCAGTGAAAGGCTCCTAACGTTACAAGAGCAGTTAGAAAAAGATTCTGATTCCAAGCAGATTGATTCAGCGGCAATTCAAAAAGAAATCGAAACATTAGTAAATGAACGCGACGGACTAGATGAGAAAAGACATCAAGCTTTCCGTTCTATGCAAAACAGAACATCCATTCAATCAGAAATTGATTACTTAAGCGATCGGATATTTAAACAAAAAGAAAAAGCTCTATCTATTCGTGAAGAGAAGCTTCAAGAAAATTGCCAAACATGTGGTCAATCATTAAATGAAGATTCTATTAAGAAGGTTAAAGATAACCATTTAAATAGATTCCAAGAAGCAATTGAAGAAGGTAAGAGAATGACAGTAGAGTTACAAAAACTAAAAGAAAAATTAGCTGCCATTCCAGAAATTGAAGTGCCTGATACGCAAGCGCGTAGCAAAGAATTGGATGACCAGGTGTATCAACTGATGGCAAAGCGTGATGCTGCAGAAAGGTTAATTGCACTTAAAACAGATATTGACATAGCAGCTGAAAGAAAAGAAATGCTACTTTCTGAACGAAACGAATCTCAAAGCATTCTCGAAGCAATTAAAGCATTCCAAGCTAAACAAGCATTAGTAATGGTCAGGAAGGTAGATAGCTTGTTTACTACAATATCTGTTCAATTGTTTGATGAATTAAAGAACGGAAATCGCAAAGATATATTCGAAATCAAGATGGATGGAAAACCATATAGCAAACTGTCAACTGCTGAAAGAATCAAATGTGGCCTAGAGATGGTCGAGGTCCTCAGCAAACAATCCGGAATAATTGTTCCAACATTTGTCGATAACGCTGAATCTATCTTGAGATATACAGCGCCAACAGGGCAATTGATTACCGCAAAAGTAAGAGTCGGAGAATTGAAAATCGAAGTAAAAGATGAAATCAAGGAGGTCGCTTCCTAATGACAACTCAAATTCAAAAAGCAGATCCAAAAGAAGTTGTAGCAGGTTCATTAACTCGTGGTGAGGTTGCCACGCTTAAACAAACATTGGTTGGACAAGGAATCAATGATGCACAGTTTAATCTATTCATCCAGACTTGTGCTGCATCTGGTTTAAATCCTTTTATGAATCATATATATGCTATTCCTTATAACGGAACAATGAACATTCAAATAAGTGTAGAGGGGATTCATTACCTAGCAAGACAACATCCAGACTATATTACTGCATCGGCTGAAATTATCGGAGAAAACGAAGTGGAACATTTTGAAGCTGAACTGGTAGATGGAGAATTCAAAGTGACAAATCATAAAATTGCCCTTCCTTTTCGAGGTAAAGCAGTTGCTGCCTATGCCATTGCCAAAAGAAAAGATGCGCCAGATCAAGTAATTTTCATGGACCGTAGTGAGGTTGAACATTTAGAAAAAGGTAGAAATCCTTTATGGAAATCCAACTTCAATGACATGTTCAAAAAACACGTCTTAAAACGAGCACTGAAAGCTCAATTTGGTGTAGATATTGATGATCACACTATTGAAGGTTCAAGGGATGCTGTACAGGAAAACGCAAGGCAGACACAACGCAGAGAAATAAATATAAGCGAAACAGAAACTGCTGATGAAGACGATTTAAAAAAAGCAACCTTCAAAGAATTAGACAAGGTATTGGAAAGTAAAAAAATGAATGGCGATGATGCATTAGAACTTTCTAGAAAACACTTTGACAAAAAATTATTTGATTTAAACCTTCAAGAAATTACCGGATTAAAAAGAATTATTGAGTTGCTGCCAGTGAAGAAAAAAGAAAATAGCATGAAAAATGAACCTGTCGTCGATGCCGAATTCACAGAAATAGAAAACGAAAAAACAAAAGACAAAGAACCTGAAAAAGCATCAGCAGAAGAGATTAATTTTGATGATATAGATTTTGAAGCTTTGCAAGAGGAATTCCCTTTTGATTAACCACACAAAGGTTCTGCTGCCTTCTTGGATATTCGAGAAGGCTGAGGACAAAGAACACTTGAAAATACTTGTACTCAAATATATGACAAGGTATCCAGATTATGTAGTGAAATCAGTAAAAAACAGGTTTGCAGTTTGCGAAAGAAGGTGAATCAATGTCCCACAGTTATCCATTTAACACATATTCCGGCTTGCTTACTCCTGAACACTACAAAAACATTGGAAATGCTATCTGGTTGTTTCTATGGTGTGTCAGCTCAACAACTACTGAAAAAGAAAAAGATGGGATCGTGTGGGGCATTGTTAAAGGAAATAAGCCTCACAAGCTATCGGATCTATCAGAAATATTTAATGTGAACGAAAAAACGGTTAGAAGGTGGCTCGATGTTCTTGAACAACATGAGTACATACGAATCACTCGAGCGCCTTATGGATTAATTTTAACAGTTAAAAATTCAAAAAGAGGGTTCTTTGAGAGAGTGGACAAAAATGTCCAACCTGAAAATAGAGAATGGACAAAAGTGTCCAATCTAATAAAGATATTATAAGTACTTCTATTACTATTACTAATAATAAAGATTCTGACCCTGTAGATGTTATTGCTGAAAAATTCATTGACTTAAGAACCGTGTTGGAAGGTCGTGAGGTCCATCCTAACGTGAAAGACTATGAAGCGATCGCCCGGATTGTCGCCCGTGGTATGCCGTTACCACAAACAATCAAATTGCTTGAACAGTGCTTTCATGAATATGCAGAGCGTGAACCAGAAGGAGCCATAAAGGCTTTTAGCTACTGCGAAAAATATATTACGGACCATTACGCCAAGATGGAAGCTGCCGAAAAGGCTAGACAACTTGCAAAAAGGAGGTTACCTGAAAATGGCAAGCATGAACATAAGCGAAGTACTAGAAAAACTTCGACAAAGAACGACTCCATTACAGGTGAACAAGTCGGTCGAATACGAAGAAGAACAGTTTAGCTGCCGCGTTTGCAAAGACAAAAAAATAATTATTTACAGAGTTCACAAAGATACCGAATGGAAGGAAGTCCAAGGGTTCGGAACCTTAATTCCAGAATCGATGGTGACAGAGGATGACTTCTTTGCAGGAAAGGTTTGTACACCTGATCAAGGTTGGGAATGGCGAGATACCTTTTCACGACAATGTAAATGTGTTGAGCAAGATAGGTTAAAAAAAATTATGAAGTCCAGTGACATTACGGAGGAATTTAAAAAGTTAAGCTTCCAAAACTTTAGAACGGAAGGAAAACCACAAGTCATTAAAGACTCTTATGAGTGTGCGGTTGAATATTTCCAAGAGTACGAAGCTATAAAAGATTCAAGGCACAACAGCATAGCTTTACTTGGTCAACCAGGGGCAGGAAAAACGCATTTGTTAACAGCTATTGCAAATAACTTGATTAATAGATTACATGTACCAGTTTTATATTTCCCTTATGTTGAGGGATTCACCGACCTCAGGGATGACTTTGACAAACTGGAAGAAAAATTGGACCGTATGAAAAAGATTGACGTTCTGTTTGTGGATGATTTGTTCAAGCCGACCGGAAAGGAACGAAAAGCAAGGGCTTCTGAATGGCAAATTGAGCAAATGTACGCAGTTATCAATCACAGGTATTTGAATCACATGCCGATTATGGTGTCATCGGAACTGGATATTGATGAAATTGAACAGATTGACGAAGCGTTAGGAACTAGAATTCGCCAAATGTGCCAAGATTTCATGGTCCTCATAAAAGGAGATAGAAAATTGTTAAATCACCGATTGGAGGGTTGGTAAATGATTAAAAGATTGATTGACCAACTAATCATCACCATCGGCCAATATGACAGATTCGGAGAGCAGCAATATGTGCGACAGTTTGACATGTTGCTCTCAAAGCTTGAAAAAGCCACAGGATTGGACAGGCAGGGTGCGATTAAGTTTCTAGAAAAAGAGGTTAAGGGGGAGAATGCGGCGTGACAGCTCAAAAATCATATTCATTTCAAGATTTAACGATTATTGGTCGAGATAGATTCAAGTTAGATGAGACGTGGCATTGTTTTACAGCAGAGGTAACGGAGAATGGAAAAGGCAGTCAAGTGAAATACGGGTTATCTCCTCAAGATGAAAATGGTGAATGGTTACAAGAAGAAATATATGGATATGTTCCGTTAATTAAATAGCTGAAAGGATGATGTAAATGACTACAGCACTAGTTTCAGCCACCAAAGAAGAAATGAAAAAGAACTTTCTTTTAGATAAATTGCTTGCTTCAGGAGTGACTCGTTCACAGCAAGGTCAGAACATCTGGAAGCTAGATTACGAGGAACTCAAATATGAATGGGTGCTTCAATCGTTTAAAGAAGTCGATGCGGAATGTAGCGCCAACGCTTGGTTTTAGGTAGTAAAGGAGGATCATCATGGGGCAGAGAATGACAATAGAGCAGTACAGGAAAGTTTCGAGGTCTAGGAAATCCAAATATGGCAATAGAAAAGTTGAACTGGACGGAATTGTTTTTGATAGCATCGCAGAATCAAAGTATTACCAGCAATTAAAATGGCTTGAAGCTAATAAACAGATATTGTTCTTTCGGAACCAGCCAAGATACAGGCTTCAAGACGGATTTGAAAAGAACGGCAAAAGCCATAGAGCCATCGATTACATAGCAGATTTTGAAATACATCATCTGGATGGGTCGATAGAAGTAATCGATGTAAAAGGAGCATTGACGGATGTTTTCAGGCTCAAGCAAAAGCTTTTTGAGAAGAAATATCCGCATAAGTTAACGCTTGTTAAATACGAGAATGGGAGATTTGAAGAATTGTAGGTGAGGAAATGCAGCTAGATTTATTTAGAGAAATCATAGTCGATAACTTTGCAGGCGGTGGAGGTGCATCCACTGGGATTGAGATGGCAACAGGATTGAATGTAGATATTGCCATTAATCATGATCCAGCTGCTATCGCTATGCATAAAGCAAATCATCCGGATACAGAGCATTATCTTGAAAGTGTTTGGGATGTAGATCCTAGAGAAGTGGTAAAAGGTAGAAAAGTAGGTTTATGTTGGTTTTCTCCTGATTGCACTCACTTTAGCAAAGCGAAAGGTGGAAAACCTAAGAAAAAGGAAATTAGAGGGCTTGCATGGGTGGCAGTCAGATGGGCAGCTACAGTACGGCCGAGAGTTATCATTTTGGAAAATGTTGAGGAATTTAAAACTTGGGGACCATTATTGGAAAATGGACATCCTGATCCTAATAAAAAAGGAAAAACATTTAAAGCATTCGTAAATGCGCTCAAAAGACAAGGTTATCAAGTGAAATTCAAAGAATTGCGAGCATGTGATTATGGTGCACCTACCACCAGAAAAAGATTCTTCATGATTGCTAGATGTGACGGTAAACCAATTATATGGCCGAAAGCTACTCATGGTGAGCCAGATGAAGTAAATGTCCAATTAGGTCTTAAAAAGCCGTATAGGACAGCAGGAGAGATTATTGATTGGTCAATTCCTGTACCTAGTATTTTTGGAAGAAAAAAGCCTCTTGCTGAAAACACGATGATAAGAATTGGAAGAGGAATCGGGAAATTTGTATTAGAGGATGAACCATTTGTTGTTGATGATGCAGCGTACTTTTTAATCCACTATTACACACATCAAGGAGATGAAGTGAGAGGAAGTAGTTTGAGAGAGCCGATATCAACCATACCGACCGCGAATCGTTTTGGATTAGTCAAGGCTACTCTCACTGAAAATATAACACTTAATAATGAGACTGAAAAAGTATATGCGTTCTTAACTAAATTTTACGGATCAGATATAGGGCAATCACTAAACGGTCCACTCCATACTATTACAACTAAAGACAGGTTTGGCTTAGTGACAGTCAAAGGAAGTTACAAGGGTATATCAGACATCGGGTTAAGAATGTTGCAACCAAGAGAATTATTCAACGCCCAGGGATTCCCTACTGATTACATTATCGACAAGGATTTTGAAGGAAAAAGTTATCCAAAAACCTCACAAGTGGCAAGAGTAGGAAATAGTGTTCCTCCACCATTTGCAAAATCGTTAGTAAAGGCAAATTTACCGGAGTTATGCAGGAAAGAATTGAAGATTGCTAGATGATGAGTAGACAAAAAAGCGACGTATTGAAAGGGTGAAAAAAGTGACATTAGATTTTAATGAAGTAGTGGAATTTATGAAAGAGTTCAAAGTCGATTTGCTGAATAGGTTTGGTGAATTAATCATTGACGAACCCACTAATACTTACGTAGGGATTAATCGATGTAAGGATATTGAAGAAGTTAAATTATATGTAGTTTTTGCTCTATGTCGCCCTATCGGTAAGGGTTTAGACGAAAGGGATGCGAATCGGTTACTAAAAAGATTTAATGAATATTTTAAAGTCAACTTAACTCGAAGTGACTTGCGATTAATGTATCAAGAATTGTGCTATGAGCGAGAATTGGAACGGTTTAAGGATTTTATAAAACGTGGCTTTCCCGTGGATGAATTAAATAAAGCTAACGTCTAAATACGAATACAAAGTGAAGGAGTGAATCCAGTGAAATACAAAGGCATCTGTCATAAATGCGGTGAGATGGTTGTCAAAGGGCAAGGCAGCCATAAACGGATAAATGGGAGTTGGAGGACGGTATGTGATGAGTGTGAATAAGGAAAAATATCGTTGTGACTCTTGTGGAGAGTTTATCTATGATGATGAAGGTATAACTGCTGTTTATGGGGATTGGGTTTGTGATAAAGATGATTGCAGAATTTTAACTGATGATAATCTAGCTATTGTGAAGAATCGTCGAAAAAACGATAAAGAACAGTTAGAAGAGGTAATGCGCCGTGAGTACAAGGAATATGACGTTAGGGGAAGATTTTTAGTTATACCTAAGGGTGATTACAAACGGCTCATTTCCACTGTGGAGGAACAGGCAGAGCGATTAGAAAACTTAGAAAAAATCACATGTTGCATCTGTAATAATTCTTGGAGAACTCGACAAAAGCACTGTCCACAATGTGAAGGTAAAGGATATGTATATATAGACATGGAGGAATCCAAATGAATGAACACCTTGAAGAATTTAAAAGATTAAAAGAATGGTGTATCAAATGCCCAATTGAAGCAGCTATGAGGATAGAAGAGCAACAGAGAGAAATAAAAACACTTTGTGATTCGGTCATGATTCAGACTAGAAAGGCTGAACAGTTGCGTGAATCGTTGGAGTTTTATGCTGATAATAAGAATCACTATGTTGAATATCCAGACATTGACATGAACGAAGTTGAGAAAGACGGTGGAGAAAAAGCCCGTCAAGCATTGGAGGAATCCAAATGAGTTGGAATAAGTTGGTCAGTGAAGTTCAAGCCCATAACAGATATCTCATTGATGAGATTAAAGAAAAGAATAATGAAATATTAAGGCTCCGTGAAGCGTTGGAGTTTTATGCTGATAAGAGCAATTACGAGTATTCAGTGGATGTTTGGGAAGAAGTGAACGCAACTATTTTAGAAGATGATGGAGAAAAAGCACGGCAAGCATTAGGAGTGGATGGTGGATGAACGCCTACCAACTAAAACCCAAATCCAAACGAAATCCAGTCTTTCAAAAAGGATTCGAACAAGGCAGGCAAGTAGGATATCAGGAAGCAACGGACATCTTCCATAAGTTCTTATCTGAGCGCATGCAGACATTAACAGATATCCCAGGAATCGGAGAGAAAACGGCATGGAAGGTGCATGAACATCTTTTAAAAGGAATGGACAAGCAGGAGGGGTAGGCATGACGGATGAAACGACTAAGGCGGTTATTGATTTGCTAGAGGATGGGATTTATATAGTCTCTGGAGGCAATTTAACGAAAGTTACACCTAAAAGTCATGGGGAAGATGTAATCATTTGGAAAAATGGACAGCCCTTTGACATCATACGAAGCCAAAGGGATAGATTAGAAGGGCAGGAGGTTATTTGATTGAGCAAAGAGCAAATAATTATTGAAATTCCACCTGTAGAATCGTGGACGTTAAAAGATTTGAAGTATACTTGCAGACGCAACAAAGTTAAAGGATACACGACGATGAACCGGGAACAATTAATATCATCAGTAAAAGAGATTTTAAAAAATAAATAGTCCTTACGGAAGAACCGACGGACACTAGAAAGCAAAAGCTTTTTGGTGTCTTTTTGCATTTTAAAAGCTGATTAAACCAACGTTTTCATGTCATTGCAACTATTTTACAATTTTGCAGTGATTTTGCAACCAAGGAGTTGAAATGATGAATCTACCACTTAAACAACAACTAGCAAACATATATAAAAAACCACAGCCGAAAAAGCTACAGAAGCGCCGTACAGAGGTTTTAACAGAATCGGATATTAAGAGTCTCATGGGAATGGATAAGCCGACGTACAGAAGACACAGGGGAGCATTTAGGCAGAGAGGATAAGGAGGGGGTATATATGCCAAATTGGGCAGATGAATTAATCCAGGAATATTCAAATGGAAAGAGACAGCTTCATAAACTTCATAACAGTTTGGATAAGGAAAACCCAACTGATCGCCAAGATAGAAAGGTTATAAACAGCATGATCGATGATATGGAATTCACGATTGAATGGTTAGAAACTGGAAAACAGCCAGGAACATATCGAGGGGTTGACAAAAGATTGGCTTATCAAAGAAAAGCGCTCGAGAGTATGGACATTATTCCTGATATTACTGAACAATTAGACATAAATAATCGCCAATTATATATGACTAGCGAAGAAAAAATAATACTGGCTGACATCTTTACATCATTTTCACTGAGGGAAAGACAGTGTTATGTTCTTCATGCAGCACAAGGAATGAGTATGGGGCAGATAGCTGATGATTTAGGATTAAGTAAGGCTACAGTACAAATGTACATCACTAGAGCTAGGCGTAAGGTAGAAACTAAAGTCGAAAAAAAGGTCAGTTGACTAAATCTTGTCATACGAATGTCATACGATGTCTCTATATATGAAGGGGGATTATAGGGGGATGTTCCGCGCCCTTTGTTTTAATCCCATACATGAACGAGATTACGTTAATGCGCCATCCTTCGGTGGCGTTTTTATTATTCAAAAATAAGGTGGTTCATTAAATGATAAGAAAATTCATCTGTTTCTTATATGGGCATCGGTTTTATAACGGATATTGGAATGGTTATCCGTGGGAAAAGTGTAATAGATGCGGACATATTGGTAATCCGAGAATAGGAAGACCCAAGAGGAAATTTACATAAGCAGGATTATAGCTCCTTTTGTCGAATTGGATAGATGAAAGGAGAGGGTCAAAATGAATAGATTTGATAAGATAATTGTTAATAAGGATATAGAGATAAATACAATTGGTAATTATTATAAAACCGGAGATGTTGTATATATCAAAGGTGAAAACAGCGAAGTTTATGATATTTTTAAACAACTTTTGAGAGATCGAGTTTTCGTTAAGGAAATGGAGTTTATTTTAGAAGGTAAGACCAGTTCTAAGTATTTAGGAAGATATATGATGTTAATAGATGGAGAGTTCGTTATTTTAGAGAATAAAGAAATAACTATTAAAAGATAATTTTATTTTGATAGGGCACCCACTGAGGTGCTTTTTCTTATGTCCAGAAATAGAAAGAGGTGGCGGTGATATGTAGATGCCTAATTGGGAGCAGATAAGAAATGAGTGGGAAACAACCAAGATTACATTAGCTGCACTAGCTGAGAAACATGACATTAAATTGGGTACATTAAAGAGCCGTAAAAGTCGTGAGAATTGGTCTAGAGATGCAACTAAAAAGGATGCAACCAAAACAACAAAAGTTGCAACCTCAATAAAGAAAGATGCACAAAAACAAAAAGAACAATTTGAGCCTGTTGTTAAAAGTGATGAACTCACTGATAAACAAAGGCTTTTTTGTATTTATTACGTAAAATCGTTTAATCAGACGATGGCAGCAATCAAAGCTGGATATTCATCAGATAGGGCTCATGTAACCGGAAGTGAATTAGTAAGGAATCGTAAGGTTGCTGACGAAATTAAGAGATTAAAAGGCGAGATGCAGCAAGGTGTGTTCATCGATGCTGTGGATGTGCTGAACAAATACATCAAGATTGCCTTTGCAGACATAACAGATTACGCAACTTTCGGAAAGAGAGAAGTGCCAGTCATTGGCATGTATGGTCCTGTAAAAGATGAAGAAGGTAGACAAGTAACGGAAGAAGTCAATTACGTTGATTTCAATGAATCTTCAATAATAGATGGCACGATCGTTACTGAAGTCAAACAAGGGAAAGATGGTATATCTGTTAAATTAGCAGATAAAATGAAGGCCCTTGAAATGTTGTCTAAGTACTTTGACTTGCTCTCTGAGAATGATAAGAAACGATTGCAAGAAGAGAAGTTAAAAGCAGAAATAGCAAAAGTTAAAGGGGAAGATGGTACTGAATACGAAGATGACGGATTCTTAGATGCTATAAAATCAACTACTGGCATATGGGATGAAGATGATGATTAAAAAGAAACCTGCTCCTTTCAAATTCAAACCGTTTTCAAAGAAACAGCTTAAAGTTTTAAATTGGTGGACCGACACATCACCTCATAAGGATAAAGACGGCATCATATGCGATGGATCCGTAAGAGCTGGAAAAACAGTTGTGATGTCTTTGTCTTATGTTATGTGGGCAATGGATGCATTTCAGGATGAAAACTTAGGGATGGCCGGAAAAACAATTGGTTCATTCCGAAGAAATGTTATTACACCATTAAAACGAATGTTAAAATCCCGGGGTTATAAAGTAAGAGACCATAGGGCAGATAATATGTTGGCTATTACCTATAAAGGTGTAACCAACTATTTTTATGTATTTGGTGGTAAAGACGAAGGCTCACAGGACTTAATTCAAGGGATTACCTTAGCTGGAATGTTCTTTGATGAAGTTGCTTTAATGCCACAGTCATTCGTCAATCAAGCGACAGCACGTTGTTCTGTTGAAGGCTCAAAGTTGTGGTTCAACTGTAACCCAGAAGGACCATATCACTGGTTTAAAACAGAGTACTTAGACCAGTTGGCAGATAAGAACATGTTGCATCTCCATTTTACGATGGATGATAATCTTTCATTATCTGAACGAATAAAAGAACGTTACAAACGTATGTATAGTGGAATCTTCTTTCAACGCTATATTTTAGGTTTGTGGGTTTTAGCTGAAGGCATTATTTATGACATGTTTAATGAAAAAGAACATGTTGTTAAAACGGTTGATAGAAAATATGAAAAGTATTATGTATCCATTGACTATGGAACTCAGAACCCTACCGCCTTTGGTTTGTGGGGCTTTTATGATGGAGTTTGGTACAAGGTCAAGGAATACCATCATAGTGGACGGGATGGAAAACAGAAAACCGATGCTGAATACAGTAAGGATTTAAAAGAGTTTGTTGGTCCTTTGAACATATCTTTCGTAATTGTGGATCCTTCAGCTGCATCGTTTAAGGCACAAATTAAAAAAGACGGATTTAGAGTAAGAGATGCAGATAATGATGTGGTGAATGGAATTAGGAATGTCGCTACAGCGTTGAATAAAAAGATGATTAAATATAACGATTGTTGCAAGCATACCAAGAGGGAGTTTTCTTCTTATATATGGGATGAAAAGGCAGCTAATCGCGGTGAGGATAAGCCGGTTAAAGAGAATGATCACCATATGGATAGTGATCGATACTTTATAAATACAATTTTATTCAAAAAACCTTCCATGAGTATTTTAAAGTGAGGTGATTGAATGCTAATCGAGGACCTGTTCAGGGCACCTTGGCATGAAAGGATGGTGAGTGTAATAGAGGACATGGTGAAAAGTGTCATTACCGATGAAGAGGTATTGATTAAAGAAATAAAAGATTGGGAAGCCAGTGATCGACGTAAGAAAATGATTACAGGAGAATTCTATTACCGAAACAAGGCCGATATTCTCGAAAAGAAACAAGATATCGCTTGGAAATCTAATCAGAAACTCGCACATGGTTTTGCTAAGAAATTGGTAGATCAAAAGATTGGGTATCTACTTTCAAAAGAACCTACATTCGGGACCGAGAATAAAGAGTATAGCAAGATTATGCAGGAAACCTTTGACCGCGGACTTTTGAAAAAGATAAAAAACGTGGGGAAAGAAGCAATCAACAAAGGAATTGCCTATCTTTATCCGTACATTAATGAAAAAGGTGACCTGTCGTTCATGAAATTTCCTTCCGAACAGATTATTCCGTTCTGGGGAGATAGTGAACATATGGAAGTGCTCTCTTTTCTTCGAGTCTATGAAGTTAGTATCTATATGAATAAGGAGAAAGTGAAGCAGAAGAAGGTGGAATATTACCATTCTGGAGGCATTAAGTTTTATATCTTAGAGAACGGGAAGTTAATTGCTGATGTTCCAGCAGGTATTGAACAGAATCATCATTTCACGATTAATGATAAGCCTTATGTGTGGGAAAAGATTCCGCTGATACACTTCAAATATAACGAGGAAGAGCAGCCACTAATTGATAGTATCAAGTCATTGATTGATAACTACAATCTGCAGGCTTCAACAAATGCAGATTTATTGGCTGATATTCCTAAATTTATTTATAAACTAGTAAACTATGGCGGCGAAGACCTAGAAGAATTTTTATCTGACTTGAATAAATATATGGCTGTTAAGTTAGATGAAAATGGAGATGTGGACAAGCTCCAGGCAGAAATTCAGACAGAAGCTGTTGAAAAAGAAATTGATCGTAATCGAAATTCAATTTATGAGTTTGGTCGGGGAGTCGATACGAGAGATGTGAACCTTCGTGATGCTTCCGGGATTGCACTCAGATTCCGATATAGTGATCTGGATATGGATTGCAACATTCTAGAAGCAGAGTTCCAGTCATCGATTGAACACATGCTTTGGTTCATCAATCACTACTTGCTTATGACGAGTAAGGGGGATTTCACGAAGGAAAAGGTTAATATCATTTTCAATCGTGATATCATCATCGCAGAATCAGAAGCTATCGAAAACTGTGAAAAGTCTGTCGGGATTCTTGATGATAAAACCATTAGAGAAAACCATCCTTGGTATACCGAAGAGGTAGAGGCAAGGCTAGAGGAACAAGAGAAGAAACAACAAAGCGAAATAGACGGTTACAAGGATTCATTTCCTCCGGTGAAGGATAATGAGTAAGAAATATTGGGAAAGTAGATCGGCACAACGTGAATTGGAGTCACAGCTGATAGCTAGTAAATATCTTGCTCGAATGGACGAGAGTTTACGGGAAGCACAGCATGATATTCTGAAACAAATTGAAACCTTTTATGCTAGGTACGCTGCAGAGAATCAAGTAACCTTAGCAGAGGCCCGCAAGTATTTAACTGCAAAGGAATTGAAGGATTTTAAGAATATTGATTTGAAACGATTTAGGGAAATGTCGATGTCTGGCAATCCTGAATATGACCGGATTCTGAACGCTGCAAGCTATCGCGTCCGAATTTCACGTCTGGAAGCTCTTAATCTAACAATTGAAATGAGAATGGCTGAACTATATGGCGGTTCTAAAGGATTACAACAATACACGTACACCGGTTTAGCAGACATCTACCAAGGCTCTTACTATCAGACGATGTTTGACATGGCAAAACAGGGAGTTGTAACAGGTCCAGTTCAAGCCTTAACTGATAAAACCATGGAGGAAGTACTTTCTTACAATTGGAGTGGGAAAGAGTTTTCTAAGCGTATATGGGGACACCAAGAAGCGACCAGAAAAGCAATTCGCAAAGAGTTGGAAAGAAGCTTTGCAGCTGGTAGGTCCATCCAAAAAACAACAAAAGCCATTATGGAGGTTACCGACGTTGCTCGTTCACGTGTTGAAGCGCTTGTCCGAACTGAAGCGAATTTTTTTCATAATGCTGCTTCTCAAAAAAGTTATGAAGATGCCGGAATTGATAGATATGAGATTCTAGCGACATTGGATAGTCGAACTTCCGATATATGTAGAAAGCAAGATGGGAAGATTTATAACGAAAAAGATTACAAGCCAGGAGAAAGCGCACCGCCTTTTCACGTTCGATGTAGAACAACAACGATTCCTTATTTTCATGAATCGGAGTATATGCAGTATGAGAAAAGGCAATCAACAAACGGTCTTATAGATTCAATGACTTATAAAGAGTGGTTTGACAAATACGTAAAGTAGGTAGGAGGTTTTTTAGTGATTAAAAAGTATCGGAAAAAGCCAGTAATAATCGAAGCTATACAATTCAAGGGTGGGAACTACAACGACATTGAGTTATTCATAGGAGGGCAGGTTCATAAAGGGGTTAATGAGATTGGAAATGTTAAACAAATTATCATTGAAACTTTAGAAGGTGCTATGACAGCAAACATAGATGACTACATTATCAAAGGGGTTAAAGGTGAATTTTATCCATGCAAACCAGATATATTTGAAGCTACCTATGAAGATATGATTTCGGAATCCTGTAATTCAAAAGGATTTTTAGATAATGTAGAGATGATACAAGTTGAAGGAGAATCATACCGGTATAAAAGTGGAATCATTCACTCTTTGATGGTGATTTACGGCTTCTCTTTGGAAGAAGCAAAAAAAGTAATGTACAAAAGAGATATCAGAGACTTTCTATTGGACAGCTTAGAATCAAAAGCAACAGGTCACATGAAACAATTCAAGATTGAAAATCATATTCATAGTGGAGTAGATATTGAGAAAGTTGCAGCTAATTTAGAAGGTTTCTTGTCAAAGGAAAATGCAAGTAAATAAATTTAATCTAGTTTGATTTTCTCGTCTTTTTAGCATTTGCAGACGTAAAAGATTCAAAGCTGGTCGTAGACGTAACTACGTAAAAAATCGTAACCAAGGAGGAACACACATGAAACGCGAATTTTTAGAAGGATTAGGTCTCGAAAAAGAAGCTATTGAAAAAATCATGACTGAACATGGAAAAACAGTTGAATCCTATAAAACGAAAGTTACTGATCTCCAAACAAGTAATGATGATTTGAATGGACAACTGACTCAGCGTGATAAAGACCTTAAAGACCTAAAGAAAAAGGCTGAAGGTAGCGAAGATTTACAAACACAGTTCACTGAACTTCAAAAGAAATACAACACGGATAAAACAGCTTATGAAGCGAAAATCAGGGACACTCAATTAACGAGTGCACTAAAAATTGCGCTGAATGGAAAGGTTCATGATGCTGATTTGGTAGCAGGACTTATCGACAAATCCACAATTGAATTAGGAGAAGACGGAAACGTCACAAAAGGACTTGATGAGCAGATTAAAACTCTGCAAGAGGCGAAGTCTTTTTTGTTTGTTCCTGAAACTGATCCGAATCCAACAATAAGAGGTGCAAAGCCAGCTGAAGGAGATCCGGGAGGCGGAGAACCAAATGATCCATTTGCTGCTAAGCTAGCAAAATACAATTAAAAGGAAAGAGGTAATTTTAAAATGGCAGGAGAAAACAACAATCAAGCAGTACGTAGTTATCAAAAACAGTTTAAAGAGTTATTGCAAGCTGTATACCAAAAACAAGCGTATTTCCGCGAGTTTTTCGGTGGTGAAATTGAAGCTCTAGACGGTGTGCAACATAATAAAACAGCGTTCTCTATCAAAACAAGTGATATTCCGGTTGTTATCGGTACGGAATACAACAAAGACCCTAATGTAGGTTTTGGAACTGGAACTAGTAAATCATCTCGTTTTGGTGAACGTAAAGAGATTATCTATACAGACACAGACGTTCCATACACTTGGGAATGGACTTGGCACGAAGGTATTGACAAGCACACAGTGAATAATGACTTTGATGCGACAATCGCAGACCGTTCAGATTTACAAGCACAGGCTAAAGTTCAAATGTTTGATAATCATGGTGGTTTATTTATTTCGCAAGTTGCATCTCAAGCGCTTCAATTATCTGACTTAACAAACGATGCCGTGTTGAAGCTGTTTAACGACCTAAACAATGCTTATGTGAACATGGAAGCCATTGGAACTAAAATTGCATGGGTGAAGCCGGAGTTATATAACGTCATTGTGGACCATCCAATCACTACTTCTGCTAAGAAATCTGGTGCAAACGTTGATACTAATCAAATCTTGCAGTTTAAAGACTTTTTAATTAAGCAAGTACCAGAAACGAAATTCCAAACTGGCGAACTTGCTTACACATCTATTGCAGGTGTTGGTAAACAGTTCACTGGCATCAACACTGCACGTACTATTCCATCGGAAGACTTTGATGGTGTAGCTTTCCAAGGCGCCGGTAAAGCAGGGGAGTTCATTCTTCCAGCTAATAAAAAGGCAGTTCTCAAAGTTGTCGAATTACCAGCAGGTTAAGAAAGGGGAAATAAGAGTTGGCTAAATATAAAGTATTAAGGGCATTTCGAGATATCCATACGAATGATGTATATAAGCAAAATTCAGTGATTGAACTCACTGATGAACGTGCAGCTGAAGTGAACGAAAACCTTAAAGAAAAGGGAACGTTCATTGAACTAATCGTTGAGGAACCCAAGGGCGATGAATTCGACCGAGAAGCTGCTAAGGAAAAACTTAAAGAACTTGGTGTTGAATTCAAAGGTAATGCAAGCAATGAAACACTTAAACAATTACTTGATGAACATGAGGGAGACGAATAATCTTCCTCTCTTTTAGGAGGGTTTGACATGGAAGTAATTGATATCGTAAAAGCGAAGCTTCCGGAATCTAAACCCGAAGATTCGATATTGAACATACACATTGAGGAAGTTGGCCAATCCATTAAGACGTACTGCAATAGGGAGGATATTCCTCCTGAATTGCGGTATGTCTATGCAAATATGGTTGTGGATCTACTCAACCATCAAAATCGGGTAAACTCGGAAGAAGGTCAGTCGTCTGTTGCTTCCATTCGGGAAGGTGACGTAACTGTTCAATTCGGTGCCGCAAGAGTCAAGTCCACCGAAGAAGAAATGAAAAGTCTAGTGTTTAATTACAAAGACCAATTAAACCGTTTCAGGAAACTGAGGTGGTAACATGAACATTCGTGACATTATGGCAAAAGCCACTTCCGCTGTTGAGTTCATGTATGACAAAGAAGCAGAGATTCAGCGTTACGAACCATACAAGAAACCCTCAGGAGCAGATGGAATGCGTTGGGTACCTAAACATCAAAACGTTCCCTGTAGACTATCTGCTTCGGGTCTTAATAACACGGATCAGGGAGAAGCAAATGCAATTCAGTATGACATCAAGCTATTTCTGTCCAGTCGGTATGAGATAAAGCCTGGCGATAAGGTTATTGTGAAAACCGTAAAAGATGGTGAAGTACTTCATTCTGTTGAGTATGAATCGGCAAAAGAACCGTTTATCTATGTTTCCCATCAAGAAGTATTACTGAATCGAAAGGACTTCGCGTAATGGGCTTTGAATTTAGTGAAGTAGCTAAGTTGAAAGAAAGTCTAATTGCTCTAAATATAGCTTCTCATAAAATTCATTTGAAAGTAGCAAGACGCATTGCACAGTTGGCCATTCGGAAAGTCAAAAAAATGACGCCGGTTGATTCGGGTGATCTTCGGAACAACTGGAAATATAGCGTCATTAAAAAGGGCGATACCTATATCGTTGTCATCTATAACCAACTGGAATATGCTTCTTTTGTAGAAAAAGGCCATCGGATTGTAATTGCTGGACAAACAGTTGGATGGGTTGAAGGTCGATTTATGCTGAAGTTGACTGAGGATGAAATGGAACGCATTGCTCCGAACATGTGGAAAAACGAAGTCGAAAAAGAAATGAGGAGAATCTTTGGTAGCTAACTTGAAATCCCTCATTATTGATCAAATCCGTACTGTTTTTGGGAATGTAAAAGTATATGATGAACCAGTTAAGCAGGGGTTAATGACTCCTGCTTTCCAATTGCTTATTTTTAATAGTCACGGGCAAAGGGCACTTGGAAACCAAGAGTCCAGGACTATTTCGTTTAACGTGAATTACTATCCAGAATCTGAAGATATCAGGAATGAATGTGATGGAATTCTTGAGACTTTCCAAAACGAGTTTAAATATATCGCAAATAAATACCACGTTCATGAAATCGAGGGCAGTGTCTCTGATGATGTCCTAGTTATTACCTTTAGTGTCAATGCGTTATTGACCGAAAAAGTAGAAGGAACAAAAATGAAGGAATTAGGAGGTGTGACGGTTGGCGAAAGATAAACCACAAAAATACAGTAAAGAAGCTTTTTTAAATGCGGCTAAAAACAACAATGAACGATTGCTATTAAACGTCCTGCTACGGGATAACCAATCGTACACAAAGGAAGATGTTGAAAAGACAGTCAAGACTTGGAAAAACAAGGAGGTTAAGTGAACATGGCAGGTGGATATTGGGAATCGCAAAATAAAGTAAGACCTGGTGCTTACGTTAATTTTGAAACCAATGATTTAGCAGAATCGGGATTAGATTCAACAGGTCCTGTTGTCATTCCGTTGATGTTAGATTGGGGAGTACCAGGAAAGTTTATTGCTGTTTCAGTTAGATCAAAATTTACGGAACTCTTCGGAAAAAGTTTAAAGGAATTAATCCCTATTCGCGAAGCCTTCAAAGCGAATGGACAAGTTATTGTCTATAATTTGAACGGTACAGGGGAAAAAGCTACAGCAACTAGTGGAACTTTAGTTGCAACAGCTATCCACGGAGGAAAAGATGGAAACAACATCAGCGTAACCATCACAGTAGGGTTAAAAGGATCTTCTACCGTAAGAACATTTTACAAAGGTGTTCAAGTTGACTCTCAAGTTGTCGCGACTGTTGCAGAGTTAGTTCCAAATGCTTTTGCATCATTCAGTGGAGAGTTACCAACGGAGGACGCTTCTCTTACTCTCACAGGAGGAACAACTGTTGCAGCAACAAATGAGTCCTATTCGACTTTAGCTGAAGGACTAGATACGCAAGATTTTAAAGTGGTCGCAATCGGTACGGCTGATGAAACGATCAAGCAGCTATTCACTTTGAAAGTGAAAGAATGGCGTGAACAAAGCGGCAAGAACGTTACTTTTGTCACCAATAATTATAAGGAAGCTGATTTTGAAGGAGTTGTTTCCGTATTAAATGGTGTGACTCTTGAAGGAAATGAAGCTCTCTCCGCAGACAAATCTCTATATTTTTACGCAGGTGCATATGCCAACGCGGGTACTAATTCCCTTACGTATGTTGAGTATCCAGGTGCTATTGATTGCGAACGTAAAACTCACGAAGAAATTGTACAAGCCTTAAAAGATGGCCATATTGTTTACGTATCTAATAACGGCCGCGTTGTTGTGGAGCAGGATATTAATACATTCCGTTCATTTACTGTTGATAAGAATCGAGATTTTCGAAAGAACAAACTCGTCCGTACTATGGATTCTGTTTCAGATAATGTGCAGCATGTATTTTCAACATTCTTTATCGGAAGAGTCAATAACAACGAGGATGGCCGAGACTTGTTTAAGCAGCAAGTGATGAAAGTAGTTTTGGATCCGTTAGTTCAGCAAGGTGCTCTTGAGTATACGTCGGAAGATATTTCGATTACTCAAGGTGATGAAAAGGATTCAGTGCTTGTTGGATTGAGCGCTACTTTCAACGATGCCATGGAAAAATTATATATGACAGTCCACTGTCAATAATACGGGAGGTGCAATGAATGCCTAGAATCATGGAAACAGCAAACGCAATTAGTGGTAAAGAGGGAATGCTCTACCTTACGATTAATGGCCGTTCTTTAGAATTTGCCGAAATTACCAAGTTTGATGCAAAAGTCGAGTATAAAAAGGCATCTGTCCCTCGTGTTGGGGCACGAATGGATGGTAGTAAGATAGTTGGTGCTACAGGAACAGGAAATATGACAGTATACTATCATCGTCCAGAAATGCGGGCCATGGCACTTGAATACCTACGTTCAGGTAAGGCGCCAATCTTAGATGCAATGGTTGTAAATGAAGATGCAACAAGTTCAGCTGGCAAACAAACGACTCTTGTTAAAAATATCGTTCCTGATAGTGCAATGATTGCGATTCTTGACGGTGAATCCGATGATGTATTAAAAGAAGAAATCTCATTCACTTATGATGATTTCGATTTCTTAAATCAATTTAAAGTAACTAACTAATTTTCGGGGGTATTCAAGTGAGTAAATTCAAAGCGTTTTTAAAAGGAAATGTAAAGGAAGTAGAAAACGCCTCTTTGAAACTTGATCGTTTCGAGGAGGCTATTGTTTTGCGTCCGTTGTCATCTGCTGAAGCTGACAAAATTAATGAACAGTGTTTTAAAACAAAGCCTGGGGTTAAAGGACGTCCAGAACGAGTATTTAATGTTGTAAAATACAATCGAGAAATATGTGTCGCATCAATTGTTCATCCAGATTTAAACGATACAGAATTACAAGAATCATATGGTGTCCGAGGTGCCGATAATCTGTATTCTGCGATGTTCCTACTCGGTGAAGCGACTCAGATATTGGAGAAGGTAACAGAAATCAGTGGTATTGATCTATCGATGGACGATGACATTGAAGCAGCAAAAAACTAATCGAGGGAGGGGAAGATGAGATAGATGGTGAAGCTATCTATGCTCATGTTGCCCTCCATAGATTTAATATTCTTCCACTCCAATTCCTTAATATGGAACGAAAGGAAAAGGCATTTATTATTGCTAGTATTAAGATTCAGTTAGCAAAGGAAAAGGATGAAGCTAACAAGATTCCAAAAAAGTAATCTTATCTATTCCCGAAAAATATAAGTTATAACATCGAAAATAGGTAATTATCCCCAATAATTGTGTTATATTGTAATAAAAAGTGGGGGTATTCTTATGACCTTAGAAAAAGAAGAGAAAAAGAAGAAGGAAAGAGCATTAGCAAAGGGATGTTCTATTGGATGTGGAGGATTAATTATACTGATGTTAATTGGTTTTCTGATATCTCAATTTGTATCAAAAGAAGACAAAGTGAAACCAAAAGAGGTTCAAGGAATTGATGTAAAAATGAGTATCGATTCCAATAACATGTTTATAGATGAAGCGATAGTTATCGCAACAATCACGAACACAACAGATAAAACATATTCAGGTGAAGTCTCCATATATCACTCCTCTTTTAAATACTGGAAAATCGAAGTAGAAAATTTAGCTCCAGATCAAGAAATAACAAGACAAATTAAAGAGAAGTACATTGAACATCCAGAAGACGAATATCGCTATAGTGTAGTTGGTGAGTTATCAGATAAAAGTTATAAAAGTAATGTAGACTATACTGTTTTTAAAACAGAGTCTGACAGATCATTCAATATACAAATTGAAAAGGCAAATAAAGAAAATATTATTGAAGTAACAACAGAGATGTATTCTTTGCATGGTGATAATCTTATTAACTTAAGTTTCTATGATAATTCTGTTAAATTGGTTGATGGTGAATTGACTGATGCGTCTCCTGTAGCACTTTATTTCGGTTCTAACAAAGAAAAAACTATCACAATATACTACGATGATGGTACAGAAGAACAAATGGATTTTGAGCCAAAAAAATAATTTCTAAAGCACTCATTTATTTTGGGTGCTTTTTATTTTGTCTGAGAGGCAGGTGATCTAATTGGCTGGAGTACAAACTACATTAGCACTTCAAGATAAACTAACTGGTCCACTCATGAAAATGATGCGGGCATTAGATAGCACCGTTCGTGTAATGGAGAAAATGGATGCTGCCACAAGTAACCTTGACCAAAAAAGTCTTGCTAGTGCAAGAAGGAACATATCTAATGCATCTGCAGACCTAGAGCGTTTATCCACTGCCTCGCAAAATGCAGGGAATAGTGCGAACAAAGCCGCAAGTCAACAAGATCGATTTAATAATGCAGTCAATCAAGGTTTACCCGGCATCGGAAAATTAACAGTAGGTATACTTTCCGCTGTCGGGGCTTATAAGATGTTTAATGCGGCCAAGAACTTCTTTACGGATACTTTTTCGAGAGGAGTAGAATTCCATGCATTTAAGCAATCTTCGGAGATAGCATTCACGACATTTTTAGGTGATGCAGAAAAAGCAAAAAAATACATGGATGATATGTACGCCTTTGCATTAAAAACACCCTTTGCTTACCCTGATTTGCTGGCATCGAGTAGAAATCTAATTGCATTCGGAATTGAAGCCGAAAAAACTTTTCCTATTATGCAAGCAATCGGTGATGCAGTTGCTGCTGTTGGGGGAAGTAATGCTGAAATGCAGAATATGGCTGATATATTCGGTATAATACAGGCGCAAGGCAGAATTACAGCAATGGAAGTCAATAGGCTTAGTAGCTATGGTGTCAACGCCTACGAGATTTTAGGAAAAGCTGCAGGAGTTTCCGCAAACGAGATGAAAAAGCAAATCTCGTCTGGAGCTGTTGGAGCAGGACAAGCTATAGCAGGACTAGTTGAGGGGATAAACCAAAGATTCGGTGGCTTAATGGAAGGTGTTAAGGGAACTTGGTCAGGAGCAATTGACTCAATGAACTCTGCAAGAAGGAATGTAGGCGTAAAACTAATGCAAGACTTTATGGAAGCAGAGGGACCTTTAGTCACTCTTGTAAACAATGTTACTGAATTCTTAAAGAAAATACCTATTTATATTGGTCCAGCTGTTTCTGCATTTCTACCGTTGATCGAAATGTTCAATAATACCTTTTCAGGGAATCGTTTTGATGGTATTTTATCTGCAATTGGAGCATCGATAACATTTACAGCAAATGTACTTTCATGGTTTGGTCAATTAGCTTTATGGGTTGCTGGAATTTTTGCGGATAATTGGTCATGGATTGCTCCCATTGTAACGGTTATAGGTAGCGTTCTTGCAACTTTCATTACACTTCTAATCACTTATTATTCTGTATTAGGAATTATTAGACTAGCAACTTTAGCTTGGGCTTTTGCACAAATGGAAGTAAACAAAGCTTTTCTTACAAACCCGATTGTTTGGATTATTCTAGCGATTGTCGCGGTTATAGCCTTAGTCATATACGCAATGGTTAATTGGGGCGAACAAACAGCTGCGGTCATGGGATTCATTGCCGGTATATTCATGGTTGCAGTAGCATTTATCGGGAATCTATTTGTAACACTAATTAATTTGGTTATTGATATCATAGCCGTCCTATGGAATCATTTTGCAAATTTTGCAGAGTTCTTCGCAAATGTATTTAATGATCCAATCGGTTCAGTTGTTCGATTATTTGCCGGAATGGCAGATTCAGTGCTTTCTATTCTAGAAGGAATTGCAAGTGCTATAGATTCACTTTTTGGTTCTAATCTAGCAAATGCAGTCAGCGGTTGGAGATCATCATTATCAGGAAAGGTTATTGATCTTGTAGGGGAAGCGAAGGTTAAAATACCAAGACTCGATCCAGGCTCAATGAAGCTGGACAGATTTGAATACGGTAAAGCATTTGATGCAGGGAATAAATTCGGAAAATCAGCATCTTTGGCAGCTACTGATAAACTAACCGGCGCAATGAATAAAGTCACGGGATTATTCGGTGATAAAAATACTCCTAATTCTGATATTAATGACATATCTAACCTAATGGACACACCATTAAATGCTAGCGATTCATCTCCAGGAGGAAAAGCAGCAAAGAATAATCCTACTGGAGGAAAATTAGATTCCATCGGGAAGATAAATGATGACATTAATATAGCCGACGAGGATATTAAACTAATGAGAGATTTGGCTGAAAAAAAATCGATCCAAAACTTTGTGACTCTGACCCCTACTGTGACTCTAACAGGTGATATGAATCTATCCGAAGAAGCAGATGTTGATGAAATCATTAAGAAAATCGAGAAGACATTGACTGATGATGTGGCACGTTCTGCAGAGGGGGTTTTCTCATAATGCATGGCATTTATTTTAGTGTAAATAACGACAAAGAAGGGTTTCAACTTCCTGTCAATCCTGAAAAAGTAGGCGTAACAAATGATGGAGATGGTGAAGAGTTTACAATTGCAAAGATCGGGAATGTCAATGTTCCTAAAGATGGTAAACTTAAAACCTATGAAATTGAAAGTTTCTTCCCTTCCCAGCAGTATTCTTTTGTGGTTACAAAAGCTAAAAATCCTGATTATTACGTTGACCGAATAGAAAAGTGGAAAGAAAACAAATGGCCCGTCCGTTTTATTTATATGGATGGGTCTTTCAAAATTAACGAACTTGTGACTGTTGAGAGTTTTAAGTATGACGAAACTGGCGGGAGTGCGGATGTAAATTTTACCCTTCAATTAAAGCAGTATAAAGATTTTAGTCCTGCTAAAATGAAGGTTGTAAAACCAAAAACCACAAATAAAGCGAAAGTAGTAACAAAAAAAACTCCACCTAGACAAACTAAGAAGCCGCAACCCAAAACCTATTCCTTGGTTAAAGGAGATAGTCTGTGGAAAGTTGCACAAAAGTTTTTGGGGAGTGGTACAAGATATCCAGAAATCGCAAAACTAAATGGTATTAAACCTAGTCAATATAGAAGGTTACCTATTGGATTGAAAGTAAAAATCCCGCCAAAGTGAGGGATAGTATGGAAGTTATGATTGATAATCGAAACGGAACTGTATGGGATATGCCTGTTTCTTCCGTTGAATGGAAGACAAGTAGGATAGGAAAAGCAGGATCTTTAGATGCAAAACTAATATTAAAAGATCCATTGAAACATCCGGTTAACAGTGGTGATGTCATCGCTGTAAAGGATGGCAGTTCAAAGATATTCTACGGGTATGTGTTTGAGTCAGGGATAAAGCATACAAGCGATGTAACCATAAAAGCTTTTGATCAACTAAAATATCTAATGTACAATGATACTTTTGTTATCCCGAGTTCAACGGCCACTGTTGCCATTAAGAAAATAGCAACTGATGCAAAATTAAAAATCGGTACTTTCGAAAATACAAGCTATAAAGTGCCTGGAATTGTTGAGGATGATAAAAAGGCACTTGATGTGGTTTCAAAGTTTTTAGATTCTACTCTAATAGCAACAAACCGAAACTACGTACTCTTTGATCAATACGGCTCTCTTACGCTCAAAAACATTAATAATATGAAAATAGCAGCAGACGACTTTTACATTGGTGAAAATAGTCTGCTTTTTGATTTTGATTATAAAAAGACCATCGACAGTGAGACATTCAATCGCATAAAGCTTGTACACGACAATAAAAATAGTGGAAAACGAGAGGTTTATATCGCCCAAGACAGTGCTAATATCGCCAAATGGGGAAGGTTGCAGTTGTTCAAAAAAGTTGATGAAAACATGAAATCCTCTCAGATTAAAGACTTGCTCGATCGGTTGATCAAATTTCATAACCGAGAGATGAAAACCCTAACTCTTAATTGTCTTGGAAATTGGAAGGTGAGAGCTGGTAGCTTTGTTTTGGTGTATATCGAAAAGCTAGGAATTAAAGAGTATTTTCTAGTGGATGAATGCACCCATAAATGGAACCAAGGAATCCACACGATGACTCTAGAAGTGAAGGTGATTAAATGAGTATGCTTGACATTGTGAAAGCGACGGCCGTTGGTGCTGTAAATGCTCAAAATCCCGTGAATGTATTATTCGGGACTGTCAGAAAAACAGGGCCGATTGAAATAGAAGTCCATCAGAAATTGATCTTAACGGATGAATTCTTGATAATGACAGAGTCTACAAAAGAGTTAAAAGGTGGAGATCGTGTAGTACTTCTTAGAGTACAAGGTGGCCATCAATTCGTAGTTATGGACAAGGTGGTGTAAGCATGGTGCTTCCAACTGGGGAAATCGTTATCGATGACGAAATAGACATCATTGATGATGAAGAACTCCCAACCAAAACATATTATTTAGACTTTGAAAAAGGACAATGTCTAGGTACGGTGGATGGTTTAAAAGCGATGGAACAGTCCATTTATAAGATACTCAATACCATTCGATTTGAACATCTTATATATTCAGATGACTATGGTTTTGAACCTATATTTGGGCAAGAAAGAATATTCGTTCAGATGGATCTACCTAGGCGAATAGAAGAAGCATTACTGCAGGATGAGC
Source organism: Lederbergia wuyishanensis (assembly GCF_022900255.1). GTDB lineage: Bacteria > Bacillota > Bacilli > Bacillales > Bacillaceae_C > Lederbergia > Lederbergia wuyishanensis. The sequence goes on along the minus strand of NZ_JALIRM010000011.1, from coordinate 167,493 downwards.
GCATTGCCTCAATTGAGGATATGTCTTTAGATTTTAAAGGCGATACGGTTTATGTAGAATTTACAGCCATAACCAATTATGGTGATGTGGCAGTGTTAAGAGAGGTGAGCAATGTTGTTTGAAGATCGAACGTTCGAAGCCATACGGGACGAAATGTTGGAGGCTGTCTCAGATGATGTAGATAAACGTGAAGGTTCTATCATTTATGACGCAATTGCCCCGGCCGCCTTAAAACTTGCTGAAATGTACAGTAATTTGAATGTCTTTTTGGATCTAGTATTTGCCGATACAGCGGATGGCGATTTTCTCGAAAGAAGAGCAGCTGAACTTGGAGTCTATAAAAAGTTTGCCACTCCTTCTATTAGAAAAGGAATTTTCAAAGATTCTAACGGCTTACCAATGGACATTCCAATTGGATGTCGTTTTTCTTTTGGAAATTTGACGTTCGAAACAATTGAAAAGATCACATCCGGTGAATACAAGCTACAAGCAGAAACACCTGGAATTATTGGAAACATCGGAAGTGGAACTATTCTTCCTATCGAACCGATTGACAACTTAGGAACTGCGGAAATTTCAGACGTTCTAATACCTGGTACTGATGATGAAACCGATGATAGTTTATACAATCGCTATAAAATCCGTACCCAAAAACAAGCCACAAGTGGGAATGCGTATCATTATGAGCAATGGGCTCTTTCAGTACCCGGTGTAGGCGGTGCGAAAGTGATTCCTACTTGGAATGGTCCTAACACAGTGAAAGTGGTTCTATTGAGCACAGATAAGAAGCCGGTTACTCCGAGTGTAGTTGATGAAACAGCTCAATACATTGATCAAGAAAGACCGATTGGAGCTATTGTAACGGTTGTGTCTTCAACTGAACTCCCTATTAATGTGTCTGCTAAGCTCACATTGGCAGCGGGAGCAACGATTGAAGATGTTACAAATCAATTTAAAGCAAGTCTTGCGGAATATCTTCAATCTATTGCGTTTGTCACAAATGGAAGCACGAAACAACCTGAACTGATTCGATATACTCGTATCGCTAATTTGCTTTTGGATGTTCCTCCAATAATCGATTATACAAATCTGTTTGTTAACGGTGGCACTGCAAACATTCAGCCGACAGCAGAACAAGTAGGGATTGTCGGAAACGTGGTGTTTACATGATTACTCTCGAAGAGATGAAAGATGAACTAAAGAAGGAGCTTCCTCGGTTTTATGAAGGGATTAAAGATTTCCAAGAATTGATAAAGGTAGAAGGAAAGGAATTAGCCAATCTTAATAACTTAATCGATGATGCGGTTGATCAACTGTTCATTGAAACGTCTACTTGGGGATTGGCTAGGTGGGAAAAGGTCTTTGGTATTATAACTGACGAATCGAAGCCTCTTGATCAGCGCAGGTCATTTGTAAAGTCGAAGATTCGCGGTGCGGGAGTGACCAATGTTGAATTGGTGAAGGAAGTTGCGGAATCCTGGTATAACGGGGAAGTCGAAGTGATTGAAGAACCTTCAAAAGTGTCCATTAAGTTCAATTCCAATTACGGTGTACCATCAAACTTACCAGATGTTCAGTCGGCTTTAAGAGAAATCCTTCCTGCTCATTTGTTCGTCGAATTCCTGTATAAGTATTTTTTAATAGGGGAAATTCACAATGTTAAGACTCTAGCAGAAATGGAAACTCTCACACTCGATAAATTCGCAGGAGGTGCTTAGTTTGGCAAGTAACACAGAACAGTTAGGATTATTAAAGAAAGATCCTGTTGTAGATGCAAATGATACGTTCAATATCGAGACCATGTTGAATGAAAACTGGGATAAAGTAGACGATTTTGCAAAGACGGTTGATGAACACTTGGCGGAAAGATTGCAGGACGGAGTGCATGGATTAGCGACTACTCAAAATATCATTTATTATGTCGATGCAGTAAAAGGTAATGACAATAATAATGGTTTAACAAAAGATACTGCTTTTAAAAACATACAGACAGCGATTGATAAATTACCTAAAAATATTATGCATGATGTACGAATTAGGGTGTTACCTGGTGATTATTCATCACAAGGAATTATCGAAGTTCACGGATTTCGTTCCATGAGAAGTCTTTTATCATCAGTTAATGATTTTAAAATAATCGCATTTGATGGAGATGTTGAAATAACAGATATAGCTAAAGCGATTAATTATAAAGTATATGCAATAAGAGTTACAAATTGTCATGCTACCGTTTCGGTATCGTCATTTTACCCTACTAATACTGACTATGCTTTTGGTTTAGGCGTGGACTCAAGTGCCCGCGTATTATTCATGTCTTGTATGGATTCCGTTTCAGCTAGTCGAGATGGTATTTTTGCAAGTGCTAGTCGGGTGGAAAACCATGGTTGTAGTTTAAGTAATAAAGCCTTTGCCATATCGTCAAGGCGTAGCGCACACGTCTATTCCGCGGCTAGTAGTGGAAGTCAAAACCAAGTAGCTTTATATGCTACTGAGGGCGGTGTTATCTCGAAAAGGACAGGTCAACCCTCTGGTACAACAGCAGAAAGAATAGATAATGGGGGTGCTATACGATGAAGAATTTAATTGCTTATGGTGAGGTATTCGAAGCTGAAAAAATAGTTAAATCCGATACTTCTATTATTGGATATATAGGTAATTCGGAAGTATTTGCTTTTCGTGGCATTAGTGATTTTTCACAATTTCAACTTGATAAAGGGCAAAAATGGGATATTGATGAAATCGAACGAATGCGGTTAGATCAAGCTCAAGCCAATGCCGAACTTTTTGAGATGATGTTAATGCTGACTGGAGGCATGTCCCCTAATGTTTAACGAGAATAGTAAAATTGTACAAGATTATGTGTTGCTAATTCAAAATGGATTAAAAACAATTGACGACGTACCGAACTTCCATAATCTACGTGAGGTCGTTTCAAGTGTTCTTGATAATTAAACTATTTTATACATTCATAAAGGAGTTGCTGAAAATGACATTTACTACTGATAGTTCAATCGCAAAATCATATGCTGTCTTAATCTTGGCGGGTAAATATACAATGGATGATGTTCCGAATGTCGGTAATTTACGTGAAGTCGTAGAACAAATACTAACTTCCTGATAACCATTAGGATCATTAAGCGCAATAGTTCAATAGTAGTTTAGTAGCAAATATTCCCTTTTTTGTCGTATGATGGTGAAAGGGGAGGGGATTAACATAGAACATAGAAAACTAAAAAACTCGGAACTAAGTATGCTTGCTAACTTTTTAGAATCCCTAAAGGCTGAAAATGTAAATGTGTTTTGGGATTGTTTATCTAGTAATTGTATAAAGGAGATAACTTCATCATTTGAAAACTTTAATGATGAAGTTAAACTCCAATTACTTAGAATGGTAAAAGAAAATTTCGGAGAAGAACTAGATTCGCTCGGTATCGGAAATATAATTAGATTTAAAGATAAGGAAAGAACAAAAGGATATGCTTTTCTTCAGTCCAACGTAAAAACAAATATTTATTATATGACAGAGTCAAATATAAAGGGTACAGAATTGCCGTTGGAATTGGATAAAGGGGCATATAAGATCACATTATTGAAAGATGAATAGCGATTAATCAGAAAGCATCTCGGGCGAGGTGCTTTTTTTTATATTTCAAATAAAAGGGGTTGGATGTATTGAAAATTGATCTTGGAATATTCGATTTAAGTAGCGTAATGAACATTAGAAATGGAGTCGCTGCATTCTCTAGCGGGTTTGTAGGCACTACTTTAAACAGAGTGTACGGTGGAGATCTTCATATCTGGTTTGTACTAGTGCTAGTGTTTGCCATTGCGTACGACTGGATTGCAGGGAGTGCTGCAGCTAAAAAAGACGGGACATATGCAAGTGCTTATGGGATTCAGGGCATTATGCGGACAGCGGTCCTACTTTCTTTACCCGCATTTGGTAGCATGTTAGATATTATTTTTAGAGCACCAGGAGTATTTTTCTTCGTATTTTGGGGCGGAATTCTATTTCACACATTAACGTCCATGACCGCAAATTCCAAACGTGCAGGATGGGATAGGTGGATTCCCTTATGGGCGATTGATTGGGTAGCAAGTGAAATTGAAGCAAAAGTAAAAAGATCGAAAGAAAGAGAAAACAAAGCAGGGTGACGCAAAGTGTTGCTCTTTTTTTATATAAAAATATGAGGAGGAAACTAAAAAATGGGAGTAATTATTGATATATCTCACCATCAACCACCTAGCTCAATCAACTATGATAAATTAGCGAAGCAAGTGGACTTAGTTATCATACGTACACAGTATGGATCTAATACATTGGACAGGCACTATAAGACGCACCATAAGGAATTTCAAAAACGTGGTGTTCCAACTGCTGCTTATGCGTGGATTCGTGGTAAAAACGTTGCTGACATGGAGAAGGAAGCGACTGACTTCTATAATCGAACAAAGGAGTTTAATCCTTGTTTTTGGTTCCTTGATGTTGAAGAAAAAACAATGGCTGATATGCGTAAAGGTACTAGTGCGTTCTTAAAGAAATTACGTTCTCTTGGTGCTAAAAAAGTAGGTATTTATGTTGGCCACCACCTTTACAAATCTTTTAATCTTGATTTGTCGGAAGCTGATGCTGTGTGGATTCCTCACTATGGTAAAAACAATGGAACTGTTAACAGTAAACCTGCTTATCCTTGTGACATTCACCAATATACTGATAAAGGAAAATTAGATGGTTATGGTGGTTATCTTGATTTAAACAGGATTATCTCTAACAAAAAGTTGGAGTTTTTTACTGGAAAAGCTGAAATAAAACCTGTGACAAAGCCTGTTGAGCCAACAAAACAACCAGCACCTAATCAATCGAATCAACAGAATTATGCAAACTTACCTATATCCGGTACCACTTACCCAGTTGCAAAAGATACTGCAGGTTATGTAACTGCTGCAGATGCAAAAGCAGGGAAAAACCGCAAGAACACTGTTAAGGCGGGTAATTACTTTGTCTATAACACTAAAGACGACATGATAAATGTCACACCTAGAAACGGAACACCTGGTTCTTGGATAAATCCTGCAGACAACAAGGCAGCAGAATCCACAAAGAACAAAACTTTCCGTATTCGTGTAAAGGCTGCGGAATTGTGGTATTACAATCACCCAGACTGGAACGCAAAGAAAGCTACAGTTAAAAAGGGTGAAGTCTTAACAGTGGTTGATACTTTATCGGTGAATAGATCCAAAATGTACAAGCTTATATCTGGTAACTACATTACAGCTAATACTCAGTATGTAGAGATTGTTAAATAGATTGTTCTGTAAAAATTGGTACAAAAATAAACCCTTGGATCATAGGTCATTTTCGACAGATTCAAGGGTTTATTTTTAAATGTTAAAAAAGTGAGATTGCAAAACCTTCAAACTTCTCTTTTATTTCCTCGTATACTTTTGGATATAAATCTTTTAATGACGATATTTCGCCGTTATGTATCAAATCAAGAGAATAGATAGTTGTCATCTTATGTGTCCTTACATATGAAGGGTCATGAGTTAAATTAAGATTCTCATGATCTTGTTTTGTTAATTTAATGTCAAACGCATCGTGGATATTAGAAGAAACACTTATCTTGGAAATGGGTAAAACGGTTAAATCGCAGGGGAGTGTTTCTTTTTCTGCACCGACTATTAATAATGGTCTTCTTTTAAACTTATAACCTCTTGTTCTTGGATCGAAATAACTAAATCTAGATTTATAAATTTTTCCAATTAGATGATGAGATTTATTGGACATGCACGTCCCCCTCATCATCTTCGAATTCGTCGAGGAACATTCCCCACTGATGATCATATTGACGAACCTTCTCAGCATCTACTTTGATATCGTCAACTGAAATCACTTTATCACCAGGTTCATTATCTTGTAATCCTTCGCGGCTTTTCTTCCAGCAATATTCCTCATGTGTAAGATCTCTCAAAGACCATGTTTCATACTTTGCATATTGATCAATAACATTGTCAATGATATATTTTTTGAATTCAGGTAAAACCTCTATTTCCTCAGTGGAGATTGGTGAGTAGTCATCTTCAAAGAAAAACCTTATTTCAGGGATTACAGGACCATGAACCCAACCTTGGATATCCTCATCATACAAAGTTTCCCCATATAACGCCAATGATTCTCGTTGTGCAAGATACAACATCTTTTGGAGTTTTAATTCGCTATTCTCAAAATGTGAACTTGTATATTTTTCATAGGCATAGACAAGATATTGAGCAAGTTTCCTAATCTCTGACATAAAATTCCCTCCTTATGAAAAAAATTTACGTTTAACTTTGTTATACACAATATACACCTAATGGTTCCTAAATGATACATAAAGTAACTAAATGTTAACAAAATGACTAAATTTTTGCATATAATCGTATAAAAACCTAATTAAAATAAACATAAACTGATTTCCCCTCAATTATTTTCCACTTGCATATCAAACGTATGTTTGCATACAATAAATAAAAACATACGTTCGGGGTGATTGCTATGAATGGGATATTAAACCGTGCAGCTGGAACTGATCAAAGAATAGAACTAATCTACATAAACAAAAATAATCAATTATCTAAAAGAATAATCAAAGTGCTTTCTGTCACGGATCAGGCGATAAAAGCTTATTGCTACACGAAACGACATTTCCGTACATTCAAATTAGAAAATATCCTTTCGGTTGGACCAATCAAAAGGAGGTCTGCATAATGGGTATAAAAGACAGAGGCATGAAAAAATGGCATGGTTTTATGATGCCTGAACATATCGGAGAATTACATCAAATGTATGAAGACTACGAAAAAGAGAAAAAGCCAATCCTGGATGACTTCCAACTTAGGGAAATTGACGAAAAGTTAGCTGTAGCTCAAGAGTTTAATCTTCCAGTTATTTTTGAATTGTGGATAGATGGATTTTTCGAAGATGCAGAGGGCAGAGTGCAAAATGTAGATAATCTTAATAAAGTCGTTTGGATCACTGAATGGAACGGAGATTTACAAAAGATAAATATGGATAATGTTGTTGGTGTAGAATTTAAAGATTGAACCTTCTATCATGAGAGGTTTCTATTTCATATTAATTAATGTATAATAACTTCAAATCGAGATGAAGTATAACTTAAGTAGCAGCATAGGTCAAAGCTTTAATAAAAGAGACCATTAAATGACCACATAAAAAATAAAAATTAATATATTTGTATATAAAAAACATCAATTAATAAATGAAGATTAACGTTTTAGTACTTCTTATATAAGAATATATAAGGAGTAAAAAGTGATAGTGATATGGGCGGCATGATGTAATAAGGTGTAAAACCTTGTTATATCAACGTCTAAAACGATAATATGCTTTTCTTGTCCTCGTTATTTATCTCTAAGTTAGCCGGGATAAGAAGGCAATTAAATAGAGAAGGTCTTTCATTCAGTTTCCTAAACTGTTGGGGGGCCTTTTCTTCCGTATATGATCTTAGAAGTGATTTTTCCACAAGTGATAAATTGTTCCATAACACCTGTACTGATATGTAAGAAGATCTTATTATTAGGTAGCAGAAATGGTATTCTCAATCTTTAAGGAAATACATAATAAAGTAAACCAGAAGTGATTATGTTAGGCAAACCAATAAGGAGGGTAATTAATGTTCTCCTATTTCTTTCCGTTCTGTCTTCTTTTGATTCAGTTGCAAAATTTGCTCTCATTCTGTCTCCACTTACCATTGAACCCGACGTTATTATTGAAATCCCTACAAAGATGAATCCTATACTTCCCGTGACTAAATATGCTTTTTCAATCCCAAAAAGAAAATACTTCAAGGTTATTCCTCCTCTACCGAATTATGTTACAACTCAATACTTATTTATAAATGTTACCATAAATATCCAGTCATTTTTGATATAATTAGCGTATCTACCTGCAATCTTAAGTTGCCTCACTTTTCCAGATTTTATAGTTGAAATTTTGAAAACAAGGTATACAATTGAAAAAGAATAAATATATAATAAATACATACTTATGGGTATCTTTTTGAAGTATTCGAGGTGAAATGAATGAAGCCACACGATAGAATTATGGCTGCAGTAAAGGAGATAGCCGATAAGAGTCCAGCTGATAAAATTACCTTTGCTGACATAGCTAAAAGTGCAGGGGTTCATTGGACTACAGTGAGACGTCACTTTGGGAGTAAAGAAACGATGAGGGAAAAAATCATCAACTTTCAAGTATCTAGCCAAAAAACTTTTCTAGATACTAAAACAAAAATATTGGATTCAGCAAACAAGGTATTTGGAAAATATGGCTACGAAGGTGCTACTCTAGATTTAATTGCCGAAGACGCAGGAATGACAAAAGGAGCGGTTTACTGGCATTTTTCTAGCAAAGGTGATTTATTTATTGAGTTAATAAACAAAAGCCTGAGAGATTTAATAAGTGAACTCCCGTCACAATTAGAAGCAGTATTTCAGTTCCCGGAACCTGAAACTGCTCTAAATTCACTTCTTAAGAGCCAATTTCAAGTTTGTGAAGAAGAAAATGACGACCAGCCAACCTTATTTTTTGAATTCATTTCGCAAAGGCGAGATACGGAAGTAAAAGAAAAATTAAATGAAGCTTTTGCAAATTTATTTGCTGAGACAGCAAAAATTTTAAGGAAGCTGCAAAAAAGAGGTTTGATTTCAGAAAATGTAGATTCTGAAGCTTTATCGGTTACTCTGCATGGATTGATAAATGGAATGGTGCTTATGTGGACTGTTTCGCCGAGAGCAGCTCCCCTTACCCAATTGGTAGATTCTATTTCAAAAGTTATATGGGAAGGAATTAAGCCAAACTAATACCCGATTCAATCGGGTAATCTTTTGCAATGTAACATACCTATAAGTATGGTAATAAAATACTTTGAAGAAGTTATTATAATTATGAAGTTGAGGTGGAAGAAAATGTTTATTACTATTGGGATTTTAATTCTTCTAAGCTTAATAGGTTTGTATTTTTATAATCAGTACCAGTTTAACAAGGCCAAAACAGCTTATCCTCCAAAGGGAGATTTTATTGAAGTTGATGGAATAAAGCTTCATTATCTAAGTAAAGGCTCAGGAAAGCCAGCTGTTTTCTTACATGGAGGTGTCCTTTCAAGCGAGGATTTCTATGAGGTAATAGAATTGGCGGCAGCAAGTGGGTATAAAGCTATTGCATTTGATCGTCCGGGTTACGGATACAGTGAAAGGCCATCAAATGAGGAAGTTACACCTGTTACTCAAGCTCGGTACATTCATCTTGCATTAAAAGAATTGAATATAACAGAACCAATTATTCTCGTAGGTCATTCTTGGAGTGGAACAATGACTTTGTCATATGCTCTGCAATTTCCCGAAGATGTTTCTGGTCTTGTTATCTTAGGGGGTGCTATGTATAAAGAAGGATATCCTGCTGAAAATGGTGATATCCTTTCAAAAATAGTTACGACACCTGTTGTGGGTGATATTATTATGAATACTTTATTAGCAACACCACTTGGGAAAAACATGGGGAAAGTATCAACAAAGCAAACCTTTTCACCCGAAGAACCACCTGATGGCTATGAGGAAAAGCTTCTTGCCATGTGGGGAAGACCGGGGCAATTTAAAGCAAACAGAGAGGATATTCGGGTGTTCCCAAAAACCTCGAAAGAGCTCAGCCCACATTATCCTAAAATAAAACAACCGACTATTATTGTAGTAGGAGACAAAGACCCATTTGGTACTATCTCAATGGGTGAAAGGCTTCATAGGGACCTTTCAAATTCAATGATTTTAAAGTTACCCAATGTAGGTCATATGATTCCAGAAAACCATCCAGTGAAAGTATTAGATGCTATAGAACTCTTGAAAACTTTTTAACCGAGTGCTACCATTTAGCTATCGCCATCCCCTAAAAAACAGTAAATCGCCGTTAAGGATATTACAATAAGCAATATATAACACCATGAATTACCACACTTTTTGCACCTCTCATTAACGATACTACACACTTTCAGTTCACGGACAGCATGATGCAATTCTAGATAATAAAAAAGTTATATTTCCGTGAAAATATCACATTCTTTTAAAAAATGCATTTTTATAGGATCGCATTTCGTAAGATGCCTCTATAGAGTCCTTCGACTTTATTGGAGGCATCTTTTTGCATTTTGTTTGTTAAATGCAAATTTTTCCGTGTTTTTATGTCAGGTGATCACTAGATAAGTATCCCTTAAGCTGATCAGTCGTAATAATTCATATTCACATACTTAAAGTATTGGATAAGTAGCTTAGATTGGAGCTTAATGTCTGAGGAGAAAATCATTCAATCTTTTTCCCGATTTATATAATTTCCAGGCTTTTGATAATAAAAATTATTGCCTTCTATTCGGTTATATTAGAGGAACTATTGCTTAGATTATAGAAATAGAAACGTAAGGTATTGAACTTTTGAAGCAGGATATTGCAAGAAACTAAATTCCGTTAAGGTATCAATATAGAAAAAATTAGGGGAATAAAAAAATGGACATTGAACAAAAACTTTATCAAGCAGCAATAGATTTACTGGAAAAGAGATATTCTTCTGGTTGGGGTGGAGCTGCAGCAATGTATACGGAAGACGGTCAAATTTTAACAAGTGTAGCACCAGATGTTATCAATGCTTCAACTGAATTGTGTATTGAAACTGGTGCAATTCTTGAAGCACATAAACTAAATACTAAGGTTACTCATACTATTTGTGTTGTAAAAGAGGATGAGCATTCTAAATTTACCGTTTTAACTCCTTGTGGAGTATGTCAAGAAAGGCTTTTTTACTGGGGGGAAAATATAAAAGCAGCTGTAACAAATCCAAATGGTAAATTAGAATTTAAAACATTAAAAGAAATACAACCCTATCATTGGTATAAAGCCTATAAAGATTAATTTTAATTTTTCATAGAAAGATTATTATTTAAGGTTATTTATTAGTTCTCAAAGTTTAATAACAGGGGTGAGAGCATGATTGAAACACTAACCAATCAGATTCCATTAATAAGCAATTGTAAGGAAATTATTCAGATTAAAAAGGGGGCTTCTTCAGATGAAAAATATTTAATAAATCTTGAAAACAAAAAGGTCCTTCTTCGAGTGTTTAATCATGATGAGTTAAATTCTAAAAAGATGGAATATTCAATTCTAGAAAAAATGCAGGATTATAATGTTACTTGTTCTCAACCAATTTCTATTGGTACGGTTAATAATCAAGGGTATATAATTACAACTTACATTGAAGGAAAAGATGCTGAGGATGAACTACCTCAATACTCAGACCAAGAACAATTTAATATCGGTATTGAGGCTGGGAAAGAACTAAGAAAAATGCATCAATATACTGCTCCAAACCATGTCACTTCTTGGTATTTAAGAAAAAAGGAAAAGCATAAGAAATATTTAGATGCTTACTTAACATGTGAGATAAAAATTAAGAATGACAAAAAAATAATGGATTTTATTGAAGAGAACATTCACCTTATGAAACAACGTCCCAATATATTTCAACATGATGATTTCCATGTTGGGAATATCATCGTCAATAATAAAAAATTCGCTGGAGTTATAGATTTTAACAGGTATGATTGGGGAGATCCAATTCATGAATTCCTTAAAATCGGCATTTTCAGTCGGAAAGTAAGCATTCCTTTTTCAATAGGTCAAATTAGAGGTTATTACAATAATATTGAGCCCGATGAATATTTTTGGAGGTTATATTCACTATACCTAGCAATGTGTGTATTCTCTACTGTAATTTGGACTATAAAAACTATTCCTGACGACATAAATGACATGTTAGATAAAGTTTACATGTTTTTGGAAGATCATGATTACTTTAGTAGAATAAAACCTAAGTGGTATACTTTTTAACTTAAACAGCGCTTTAATCAAATAAGGATAATTAACCTTATATATATATTCCAATCTTAAATATAAAGGAGTAACTCCATTTTAATCACACTTTTTTAAAATGGAGTTTTTATATTTGTTATTGAATTGTGGTTAATAAAGAGTTGAGTCCATTAATATCCAGAACTATACCTAATAATACGATGAATTATTGTTTGTCCTCGTGTATGTCCTCTTAAAGTTTTCATCAAGATAAAATACGTTTAAAGGAATCAAAATAAAACATAAATATATTAAGTGTTTTTATTCTTATTTTGTTAGATTTATAGTACAAAATAATGGGCGGCATGATGTAAGGATTTTAAGAGCTTACATTTGAGAAGTGGTTATTACCATTTTTCATCCATTCTGAGACTACTCACGTAAATGATTTTTCTCTAAAGTATATACTACTTCCTAAAAACAAGGAGGTAGTCTTTTTTATGTTGTTGAAATTTGCTAATCAAGATTTTAAATTGTTACTTGTGTATCAGTTCTTTGCGTTTGCCGGCCCGTTTTGAAAAAGCACAATTAACATCTTCAATAAAAATAAAGTCATCAGGACCACCATTTCTTTACGCCGTGCAAATTCTTGGATGTAGGCTTTTTGAAATTCTACACGCATTTCGCTCCCTCTTTAGTTTCTTATTCTAGGAGGCTATTGAAAATAAATAGTGATAAAGTTCCTGTTTAAATGGTTTGTCGGTTTCTTGATGTACTGTGGTTGCTTTGTACTCATGACACAAGCCTTCTTTCCTTTAACCGTTTAATTTCCCTCTCGGTATTGATGCGAATTTTATTTGAAGGTGTATTGGTTTTTGCTGTTTTCATGTTGTACGTTTCTCCTGAAGTTTTATTTTGTTTCAGTATTTATCCACCAACAGAAAGGATTCCACGGAAAAAAACAGTAGATAAATATTGGAAGGGGAAAGAATAGGCTCTATGTTTAGTGACAGAGACCTAAAAGTAAACATAATTTGTTGAAGAGAGTATTCATCATAACTAATGAATTCTATAGACAAAACTGGCATTGACTTTTCCACTCTCTATTCATGTTTAACCTAAATAATATAATCCAATGGGGAGGTAAGTAATAAAATGTTACAAAATGAGCTACAAGGGTTGGGAATCGACCCTTACCAAGTTGGTCAGTTAGTTCCTCTGGATCTTCAAAGCCAAGACCCGTATATGATGAGCAGGCGTTGTGGAGGCTGTGGCTTCCGATGTGGAGGCTTTGGCTTCCGATGCGGTGGCTGTTTCGGCTTCCGATGTGGAGGCTGTGGAGGCTGTGGAGGCTGCTTTGGTTTCAGCTGTTTCGGCATTGGCTTCGGTTTTGGCTGTTTCGGTTTTATTTAATGGTTTTGGCAGTTTGAGCTGTTTGGCGCCGTGTAATTCCCTTAAGGAAACATTAAATACTGTAAATCAAAAATGCCCTTGCGTAATTTCTCGCAGGGGCACTTCTTAAATTTAAAGAAAGTATATTACTTTGAGAATTGTCCAGCTCCGCTCTCCGTCCTATGATAAGTCTACATTGAATCGCCACCGGCTCTTCGTGTTTCCATTATCTCAGTTGGTGCCTCTAGGCCATATTCCGCTGAACAGGGCGCTTCCGCTTTTCTTTTTATCATATTGGACAAAAAATCGGACATAAACTGATAGTGCATAATTTGTACGATTATGAATAAGGAGGAGCTGAATGACAAAACTTAACTCGTCCTCACGTATAAAGCTCAAAAGGGATACTTTTTTTCTTCCAGATTCAAATGGCGGTGTGTATTTTAGAAACAACTTAAACTCATTCCGGATGGAGGGTAATACAATCTATCAGTGGATTGAAAAATTGCTTCCAATGTTCAATGGTGAGTATACGATGGGGGAATTAACAATGGGATTAACTGCCCCTTATCGCGATAGGGTGTACGAAATTGGAGAAACGTTGTACAGCAATGGTTTTGTTCGGGATCTAAGTAAAGATTCTCCCCATCAATTAAATCAAAATGTTCTTGAAAAATATGCTTCACAAATCGAATTTATAGAGAATTTTATGGAATCTGGTGCGTACCATTTTCAAGAATACCGTAAGGCGAAAGTCCTGGCTGTTGGCTCTGGCCCCTTTATGGTTTCATTGGCTTCCGCTTTAATCGAATCAGGTCTTGCCAAATTAAATGTTATGGTCACAGATTCCATTCCTACCAATTGGCAGAGGCTAAATGAACTGGTGCAAAATGCTCGTAAGACCGATTCTGAAGTTGAAATCAAGAATGTACCCTTTCATAAAGACGCGGGGAGCAGTTTCTGGAAGCAAGCAGTTCAGCCTTATGATTGGATTCTATACGTCTCGCAGGATGGCAATATAAATGAGCTAAGGGATCTTAATCTGGTTTGCAAAGAAGAAAAGAAGGCATTTATGCCAGCCATCTATTTAGACCAGGTGGGGCTATCTGGTCCATTTGAACAACCGGATACAGATAGATATTGGGAGACCGCATGGCGCAGAATCCATCACTCAGTACTAAAAAAAGATCGGCCGTCTCAATCCTTCTCTTCAACAGCAGGATCGATTTTGGCAAATGTTTCCGTATTCGAATTATTCAAAAGGGCTACAGGGATTGCAGATTCCAATGAGAGTCATCAAATTTACATGCTTGATCTTGAAACCCTTGAAGGAGACTGGCTTTACTTCATCCCGCATCCATTGGGTACGTCCAAACGTGAAACTCCAAGACTGGTGGAAGATTTTGATTTACGCCTCGAACAGGAAAAGGACAGAAATGAATCAACGAGTAACCTCTTAGAGTATTTCAATCGGTTAACGTCAGAAGAAATAGGGATTTTTCATACCTGGGAGGAAAGAGATTTACCCCAACTTCCACTTGCACAGTGCTATGTTCAAGCAGTTAACCCCATATCAGAGGGACCTGCAGAACTACTTCCTGAGGTTGTCTGTGGAGGACTATCACATGAGGAAGCAAAAAAAGAGGCCGGGCTGACTGGCATTGAAATGTATGTTTCACAAATGATAAATTTGCCTGATATGGGATACAAACATCAGAAAAATAAGGTAGGTACGAACATACCTGAGGAATTTATAGGCATCGGTGCTGGAGAAACAATCGCAGAGGCTGTTTGCAGAGGCCTTCAAGTATATTTAGGTGAAGAATTGCAAAAAAGAAAGGTCGATCAGCAGAGTAGGGTTTATCGAATTAAGTTGGGAACCGTAGAAGATAAGCGATGCAGATTTTATTTTAATGCCCTGACTACCTTAAATGGCGCTCCAATAATTGGTTTAAAAGAGGATGTTCTAGGCTTCCCTGTGGTATGGGTAAGGTCGAATCACCGTTGGTACACCTGCTCAGGTTTAAATACCACATTGGCATTACGAAATGCATTGGAACAAGCACTTTTGGATGCTCAAAACCAAGTGAATTCTACAGTAGAGCAAGAGATGGGGCCAGCTGTTATTCTGGAAAACAACGAAAACAAATTGGATATCCCATCTTGTGATGAAATGACGTCTAGGGAGCTATTACAATCGTCAATTCAGGTATTGAAGCGGAATCGCATGCGGCTAGTAATCTATGACCTTGCCTCTGAGCCTTTTTTAAAACAAGAACTGGCTGGGGTGTTTGGTGTTAAGGTACAAGAGGAGGGATCCTAATGGCTGCTCATATACTTATAGATGGTGAGGGGTTATTAGCGGATTATGTTGATGATCAATTGTCTCCAAGCTATTTTGTTGGACGCCAAAGTATTCTTGAAGAGGTTCCCGAAAATACAAAATTAGTTCTTGTACTGCACGATACCTGGAAACCAAACGTTCATCAAAAAGCCGAAGAGAGGTTAAGGACACTAGGTATTCCGTGGCTTCGAGGCTTCGTTTCGTTTGGTGAAGGAATCATTGGTCCATTTGTACGACCTGATGTACCGGGATGTTCTCGCTGTGCTGATATACGACTTTTGTTAGCTGGACCTGATCGCCAAGAAAGTTTGGGGTTGCGTATGAAATTGGCAGCAAGTGAAGGTTTACTCCGTGATGCATGGGTATCACGAACCGGACTATCGCAAATGGCGAACTTGATTAGCAACGAAGTGATAAAGATTCTTCAAGGAGAACAAAGCTCCTTAGGAGAAAGGATGTTCATTACAAATCTGAAAACGTTAACGATCTCCAGCCACTTTTTCTTACCAGATTCGTTGTGCCCTATATGCAGTCTAATACCTAAAGACATACCTGAATTGGCTTACATTAAGTTAGAACCTAACCCTAAATTGAATCCTGCTGGTTACCGATGCCGTTCGATGGATGATTTAAAAGACGTGCTAGTCAAAGATTATCTGGATTATCGTACTGGGATCATGAATGGGAAAATGCAGGATTTTAGGCTGCCGTTCGCTGACGTTGTAGTGAACATGCCGTTGCTTGTTGGGGATGAGGGAGTAGCGGGTAGAACTAATTCTTATGAAATGAGTGAGCTAACTGCTATTTTAGAGGGTTTGGAGAGATATTGCGGAATCGAACCTCGAGGCAAAAGGAAGGTAGTTCGTGATAGCTATCACAATTTGGCGGATAAAGCATTAAATCCTGCAAAGGTAGGTTTGCATGAAGAGGAGCAGTATGCAAAACCACAATTTCCATTTAAACCATTTCATCCTGATCAACCAATGAATTGGGTCTGGGGATATTCATTTTTACAAGAACGCCCTATTCTCGTTCCGGAGTTACTGGCCTATTACAGTTTGGGATATGGAGAAGGATTTGTTTATGAGACTTCCAACGGCTGTGCATTAGGGGGGAGTCTAGAGGAGGCTATTTTCCATGCCATTATGGAGGTCGTTGAGCGAGACTCATTCTTATTAACCTGGTATGCACAACTCCCTCTTCCCCGCCTTGACCTTAGTTCTGCGAACGATAAAGAATTGCAGTTGATGGTTAGCCGGATTCGTGAAGTCGCTAATTATGACCTGCTTTTTTACAATGCGACAATGGAACATGAGATTCCGTCCGTTTGGGCAGTGGCAAAAAACAGGGGATCCAAGGGTGCAAACCTCATTTGTGCAGCTGGAGCTAATCCTGATCCTGTAAAGGCAGTAAAAAGTGCGATTTACGAGCTTGCAGGAATGATGTTTAGGCATGACGAAATCTTGGACAAAAATAGACAGAAATATGAAGAAATGTTACAGAATCCGTTTGCTGTACGTACCATGGAGGACCATGGCATGCTTTACGGGCTAAAAGAAGCAGAGGAGAATTTAAGTTTTCTATTGAATGAAAATCGTCCTTTAAGTACATTTGATGCGGAATTTAAATGTCCGCCGGTGAATGCTGATTTGAAAGATGATGTTGAGGATATTCTAAATAAGTTCCGAAAGTTAGATATGGAAGTCATTGTGGTTGACCAAACATCACCAATAACCAAAAGGAACGGCTTATTTTGTGTAAAGGTATTGATTCCTGGAATGCTGCCAATGACCTTTGGGCATCACCTTACACGTATAAAAGGTCTTGAACGGGTACTCACCGTACCTGTGAAACTCGGATTTAAAAAGCACCCGTTAACTTATGAACAGTTGAATCCAAATCCCCATCCTTTTCCATAACTGTAAGAGTAGGAGGGTTTCAGGTTGGAACTAGATACATTCCTATACAATCTGCATTTTGATACTGATAAACTTCTTCCGTCGGATTGGCAACCAGATTGGGAAAACGCACCACTTCCTTATAAACTATACCGTGGCTTACCAGAGGTCCCACTTACCTCAGATGCACCGTTAACTCTGAAAGGGAGAGAAGTTCATTCAATACCAAGCCTAGAGGAGTTTGGTCATTACTTATGGTATGTATATGGTCTTACTCGTTACTCTCAAGTTGCTTCCATTGACGGCACCGAGGAGAAACCTACTGTAAGCTACGCCCAGTTGTTTCGCAGATTTGTTCCCTCTGGTGGAGCGTTGTATCCCAATGAATTATATGTGTACTTAAAGTTGGAGGATGTACCAGAGGGAGTTTACCACTACGATGTTGCACACCATCGCCTTTTATTGCTGCGAGAAGGCAACTACGATTCCTACCTATCCCGAAGTCTTGGAAATCGTTATAATCTTTCAGATTGTTTTTGCACTGTTTTTGTATCGACAGTTTTTTGGAAAAATTTTTATAAATACAATAATTTCTCTTACAGGTTACAAGGGTTGGATGCAGGCGTGCTAATTGGGCAATCGTTGGAAGTTGCGGGTAGGATGGGATTCTCAACAAGGGTATGTTACCAATTTCTAGATCGTTCTATCAATCATTTGCTTGGGCTATCTGAACAGGATGAAAGTGTATATGCTGTAATCCCATTATCTATTTATAATGTTGACCAAATTAATTTAGAAAAAAATATTTCTGCAACGGAATTGTCACGGGAACTTCCGTTGCTCAAGCATGTAACATATAACCGTTCAAAGAGAGTCATTGATTACCCTGTGCTGAAAGAGATCAATGAAGCTTCGATGTTGGAAACAACACATTCATTTGTGAACAAAAAAAAAGATGTTCCTCTTAACAATGCATTAGGTACAGAGTTAATCATACTGCCATTTACGGAGGAATTGTCATACGATCTGGCATCCGTTTGCAGAGAGAGGCACTCTCCTGATACTGATTTTATGATAGGGAAAGTCAGTCAAACAAAAATATCCACATTGTTAAAAGAGACCTTTGCATTATCGTACCAAAATGACCTTGACGACAAAAATAGGGATGCTGAGACTGGTCTAAATTTGTATGGCAGTTTTTATAATGTTGAAGGTATTCAAGATGGTGCTTACGCCTATGACAAAAACGTTCATGCACTTCGGAGAATATCTTTGGGGGATTTCCGGGAGTATATGCAAAACGGTTTAACAGTGCCTAATCTAAATCTATTTCAGGTTCCGCTCTGTCTGCATGTTGTTGGAGACAAAGACCACTTCAAAAAGGAACTGGGCTATAGAGGATACAGAATTCAACAGATGGAAGCAGGTATACTCGTGCAGAGGCTGCTCTTAACAGCATGTGCTCTAGAGATGGGAGGTCACCCACTATTAGGATTCGATTCGATCCAAATTGATGAACTTTACGGAGTCAATTCAACAGAAAAAACGAGCCTTATACAAATCCCTGTCGGTCCATACCGTCCCCGTCTCTGGCTAAAAGGAAGTTTGAATAGCTAGGATAGAAAGGAGTAGTAAGTATTTTGGAATTGATTCAATTGAATTTTAAAACTTTAAGGATTGGACTGGTGAAAATAAGGAGATTATCCATGCCTAGTTGGAGATTTTGATTGAACTTTTTTAATTTTTGCATCAAAAAGTTATTGTTAAAATTTCTTGCACCTCAATAACCATAAAAAGGATTACATCTTAAAAACTTTTGTTGGCTTCATTAAGCGCCTAACGGGTTTTTTTGATGAATATCGCGCACTGTTTTCATACAACATTAAAGATATTACAAACTCTCATCTTACGGGCGGCATGATGTAAAAAACTCTGCCCCTGATATATCAAGGGTTAGAGCACCTTTCATCAAACCGCGGTCAATTCATTGGCCATAAGGACCATAAATTCATTTTAAATCAAGAAGGTCTTTCATCAATTCATGAAATTGTGAGGGGCCTTTTTTTAACCTATAGTTATAGGGCCTTAAGTTTTTTCAACTTCTTTGATAAGCAAAAATATTAAGAGTTACACATAGTTCGCATCGCACGGAAAAGGAATTAGAATCAGAGTTAGATTGGATTCAAGTTTGCATGGTTTTGGAAATAATATTCCAGAGGTGTTTCTATCTTCGAATAGGATTACTTACATTATACTATTATTTATAGGTGCTTTTTTTGTAATTTCTATACTACAATGTTATACATAAATCTAAAAATATAAGAGGTGTATCTGTATGAATGACAAAAAAGATGTCTTAGATAAAGGTCCTTTTTTTCATGGTACTAAAGCAGAACTAAAAATTGGAGATTTATTAGAACCACAGCACTTATCAAATTACCAAGATAAAAAATCTAACTATATATATTTTACTGCAACATTAGAAGCTGCTAAATGGGGTGCTGAATTAGCAACATCTAAATCAAAAGAAAGAATTTACATGGTAGAACCATTAGGTGAATTTGAAAATGATCCGAACTTAACCGACAAAAGGTTTCCTGGAAACCCAACGCGTTCCTACAGGTCTAAGTCTCCTTTGAAAATAATAGCTGAATTAGGTTCATGGGAAAGGCATTCTGATGAAGAAATAAATCATATGATTACATCTTTAAAAAAGTTACGTGAACAAGGAAAAGCTGCAATAGACGATTAAGCCTTAAAATTTATAAACTTTTCCGTAGACGGCGTGTGAGCCCCATTGGACTGCTGAATGGCTCTTCTTATATCCCGGCCA
The DNA here is from genome assembly GCF_022900255.1 of Lederbergia wuyishanensis. GTDB lineage: Bacteria > Bacillota > Bacilli > Bacillales > Bacillaceae_C > Lederbergia > Lederbergia wuyishanensis. Next base: position 147,137 of record NZ_JALIRM010000011.1, on the reverse strand, counting down.
TACCAATAATTAAAAGGGGGATTTCAATGACCTTGAAACGTTGGAGTTTTTTCTTTGCTCTTGCAGCTGTCCTGATTCTGTCGGCCTGCGGGGGGAATAAAAATTTATCCAAAAATGAAGTGATGGAAAAGCTTGTTAAGGAGAAAAAAGCCATTGAAAATTATGAAATCCAGCCGTCCCTTAAAGTAACAGTGGTAGTGGCAGGAGCCACCCAGCAAGAGCAGGAATTGAGCGGGGAAGCCCAATACATTGAAAAAGATGATCCTGATATGCACGCAAAGTATTTTTCGAAAAACAAAAGCCCAAACACAGGAGAGATAGAATTCGAATTTTATAAGGTTGGAGATCAGCTTGTCGCTAAAGAAAATGGTGCAGATTGGAGAGATGCCAAACAAGAGTTAGGTTCTGATAAGCTGCTCGAAGCCACCTATCATGTCTTGGTGGATAAAATCGAAAGCATCAAGGATGAACTGGAGATGAAGGAAGAAACAGACCATTATACATTCACCTACAAAGGGGAAAGCTCCGAGATCTTTGCTGCATTTGAGACTCCCTTGAATATCAAGTTCACAGGGGTCGACACATCGGCTATCAAGTCTGATTTGAAATTTACTGTGGATAAAAAATCCATGCGCCTAACGAATTTGAACTATAGCGCAGCCGCAGAGAATATGAATCAAAAAGTTGTCCTGAATTCTAAATTAATCTTTGCAAATTTCAATGAAATTAAAGATATTTCTATTCCCAAAGAGATAACAGATAAGGTCTTTAAATAATGTCCGAAATTAACAAAAGGAATTGTCTAAGAGAGGCAATTCCTTTTGTTATGTGCTTTAATTTCAGGGTTTCTATTGTTCACCCTTCATTTTACGTGCAATTCTAGCAATAAAGATCTATTTCGCACAACAACCTCACTTTACCTCATTAAATATATATTTATTCAAGAAGTTATTACGAAACTTACCATTCGGATCATACTTCATAAGCAGTTGCTGGAAAGCAGGCATCTTTTCATAAAGTGATTGTATTTTTGCAGGTGAAGTAGTAAACAGCTTACCCCAATGTGGCTTTGCTTGAAAAGGTTCAAGCTGTGCTTCGATGAGCGGCAGCACCTGCTGAACTTCCGCCCATTTATCCTGCCAGGTAAAGTGAATGGCGACTGAATCCTGCTTATAGCATGGGCTCATCCATAGCTCGTCCTTCGCAATAGTCCGCACTTCTGATATAAGTAGATGTGGAGCAATTTGTTTACGAATGTCACTAATAGCACACAGTGCTTCATAGGCATGCTCGCGGGAAAAAATATATTCACTTTGAAGTTCTTGACCTTTACTTGGGGTAAAATCCATTCGGAAGTGTGGCAAGCGATCTAGCCAATCCCCGGGAACTCCTAACTGCGCTGTACAATTCTCGGCTCCAACTCCTTGTACAGGATGGAGATTTTCTTTAGCCGCTTTTGCTCCGTAAAATTCTTTTTCTAACTCAAAAGTCGGATCATTAGTCAGTTTGCTTTTCAGCCACACCTGATTAAACATTTCGTCCTGCCAATCTGTAAACAGACTTACGCTATAGGCACTGGAAAAAATAGTATCAAAATTGTGAGCTAGTTGTGCTAAAGGAAGATTTTCGTAAACGTCCTGCCTCATTTGATAACTTGGTAGGACATCTAATGTTAGTTTTGTGACGACACCTAATCCACCTAGCCCAACAATCGTGCCATGTAATTCATCTTCCGATTTCTCTCTTGAAAAAGTTACAATACTTCCATCAGCGGTGACAACTTCCATAGCACGTACAGCTGCTGCTAAATTTTGATTGCCTTTACCTGAACCATGTGTTGCTGTTGCACAAGCTCCAGCAACTGAAATATGTGGAAGGGAAGCAAGATTATGTAAAGAATAACCATGTAGCTGGAGCGCATGACAAAGATCACCATACTTGATTCCTGCTTGCACGGTTACGGTTTTATTATCACAATCAATAGATAGGACTTTGTTGATTTTTTGCAAGGATACTATATTATCTTTCGAATCTGCAATGCTATTAAACGAGTGACGTGTTCCAATCACACGTAGCTTTGTTAACCTTGAGACTAATAGTTTAACCTCTTCAACAGATTCAGGTTCATGCCAGTTAGTCGTACTATATTGAAAATTTCCTGCCCAATTGCTTATCATATCAATTAATCCTACTCCTTTATTGATGTAGTAAAGTTTTTAAGAGCAATTGCAAAAGATCTATGAATAAATGCTAATTATTCTAATGAATTTTATCTCTTTTATAAAAGAAACGAAGTGAAGGAAAATTTTTATTGAAGAAATAAATCAAAAAACAATGGTAGTAATCCATAATGAAAAAATATGAAATAATTTCGCACTATTTTTTAACGATTTCATATATTTATTATTCTATTTACACCGATTATATCCTTTAATGTTCAAGGTGAACTTCTGATTAATCAAATTGTAAACCTTCAGCTATTAACATTTTCAAGGCAGACTTTACGTAATACATAAAAAGACCTTCACTAGAAAGCGAAAGTCTTAAGATAAAAAGGCTACGAAAGTCTCTGTACTTAACCATAATAAAAAATAAAGTTTGCAACCAGGCATCATTATCTTGCTTTCTAAATGTCATATTTTGTGTGATACCGTAGGAGTACGAAGTTAGATAGATTTGCTAGGCTAGCAGCATAAGGTATCACTACAATTAAAAATTTATCTGGACGGGGTAATAAAGTTCATGTCTTAAATATGGGTTTAATCGAGGTTATTCATACAGGTAGGTTAATGTTAAGTGCAATGTTCGCCCTTTCGGTAAAATGGGCAAACATATGTCCTAATATTATGAACTTTCAGAAGCAAAGTATTTGGGCTGATAGGCAAGTTACCAAAACCAGCTTTAGGTAATAAGTTACTTGTATATACCGAAGGTGGTGAGAAAATGGGTCGACGAATAAAACATACTTCACGTGACGTGGAGGAGTTAGCGAGGCTCATGCTTGCGGAAGCAATCGGTGAAGGCGTTCAAGGGATGAACATGGTAGGCTCGGTTGTGGCTAATCGAGTCGAGGCAGACTGTGCTCCTGACTTCAAAGGGTTGCGCAATATCAGACATGCGATCTATCAAACAATACCTGGAACCAATATTCCTCACTTCGAGCCTGTCTTAAATGGAACATTGTATACACAACGTCCCACAGAAGCTGACCTCCAGAGGGCTAGGAATTTGTTACACGGTGATAGAGAACCTCGTGCAAGAATGAATTTGTGGTTTTTTAACCCCAGTCCGGGGAAAAAGTTCCGAGCTCCATGTACCGAAACAATGCCAAGATCCCCCATGACGAAGTTCGATTTTGCGCACAGGAACCATTGCTTCTATGTCGCGGTGCCGGGCTATTGCCCAGAGTTTTATAGATAAATTAATTAAGGAGCTGATCTTCCCATGACTAGTGGAGAATCTGGTCATCATCCAATGAATTATTATCCTGGTTTTTATCCCTCTTCCATGATGCGGACCAGTCGCGCACAACCTGCTCCGATGGCTATACCTTCTGGCCCCTCGTATGCTGCCCCAGTGGTCCCAATGGGGACCACGCAGCAACTTCTTGCAGGCACTATGGAAGAATCATTTATTGAAAATATCATTCGCATTAACAAAGGTAAGGTAGGTACATTCTACTTTACTTATCAAGGTAACACCAAATGGAATTCAATGGTTTACCACGGACGTATAGAAACAGCCGGTCGTGACCACATCATCATTAGCGACCCGTCCAGCGGCAAACGCTACCTGCTAATGATGGCAAATCTCGACTGGGTGGAATTTGATGAAAAAATTAACTATCCTTTCCCGAAAATCAGTCCGAATGTCCAGGCGACCCTGACGACAACAGAATGAGTTATAGAATGCTTGAAACCCGCTTACTTCTTTTGGAGGATGAGCGGTTTTTTAGTTCTGACCACATATAGAATGTAAATTCGGCAATAGATTGAAGCGAACGTTTTTCGTTGATGCTATTGATACAATAAAGGATAGTACAGATGATAAATTCGGTCTGTATGCTTGTTTTGCGAGGAAAAGAGTCAAAGAATCTCTACCCGTATAAAAACACCTTTCACTAAAGAAAAAGCATAAAGACTCTAATCTTCCTTACGGTTACTTTATAAAGGATGAAAAATTATAACAAAGAAATGAGCAATAAAATAAGCTACAGGAAAATTATTCCTTTATATATAAAAGGAGTCGGAATTGGATCTATCGCAATAATAATATATAAAGATCCGGCCTCTACATAACAGCATGAGAAATAAAGCACAAAAAACATGATATAAGGTTTTTAACTCAGATTAGGGTAGAGAGAACTCCATAAAGCAGTAAATTAAATACCGAGGTTATGATGAAACAAAAAGTGAGCCACTAAACCCATCAAAAAGGGAAAACGTGGCTCTATTTATTGCAAATAAATAAAATGTTATATTTTTTCTGTTTTACTCAATGTTGGATGTCTTCGTTTTTTACAATGGATTCAAATGATGGCTCTATACTTGAATGCAGGGCAATTAATTCATGATCATAATTATGCTTTACTTCGCACGCTCTATCAAAAATCATCGTCGCCTCATCTCCTGGTTTACAGGCTGGCCATTCCGGTAGATCGTTTGAAGTTGGCGTGCCATTCTTTGCAAAACTGACCCATGCATCAAACATCTGCTTCTCCAACAAATCTGAAACACCATGAATATTACATACTGGAACCTTATCCGTATTACGGAAGACAAATGGAATTTCGCTGCAATGCCAAGCAGTCCTTCCGCCATCGTAAGGAAACTCTAAACTAAACATATACGAATACGTAGGAGCCTCCTGATGCTCCGCTTTCTTAGCGATAAAATCAATAGAAGGTGCACGGAATAAGGAATCGATAAATAATAAGTCTGTCAAATTTTTCTCAGGATAAGCTTCTTTAAAGAGGCTTATTAGTTTTTCACTATTTTCTCCGTATCTTATTGTAATGAATTCTTCCATTTGGTCACTGGATAGCTTTTCTTTGTCGGCAATTCCTGGTCCAAATGCTGGAAATTCAGCGAAAACGGTGCCTACCATAACAGGTATAGTTTTCGCATGATCAGTAAACCCAACAACTCGTGGATCGCCTACATAAAAATCATTATGAATTGGGGTACAACCAACATAATGGCCTTCTTTCGACAGTTTTTCAGAGACCTTGTTATAGGCTTCAGCCAAAAGTGGATATGGAATAGTTTCTAGCTTTTCGACTTCTCCCTCTCCGTAGCCAAGTTCATTTAGCAAGGCTTTTACAATCTCTGTTCCATCTACTTTTTCTGTTGCTACAAAGCCATCGATCAATCCACTCTGTATGATTCCTTTATGAAATAAACCATCTGCTTCTGGAGTCTGCATCAATGTCCATACTTTCATCCCGCCTCCAGACTGTCCAAATAAAGTTATATTGCTAGGATCCCCACCAAAGTTTTCAATATTATCTTGAATCCACTTTAACGCAGCAACCATATCGGCATTCCCTGCATTGCCAGAATTGTTATATTTCTCCCCGAATGGTGATAAATCTAAATAACCTAAAATATTTAAACGGTGATTTAAGCTTACTACGACGACATCACCAAATTTACTCATATTTTCCCCATCATAAGCTACTTGCTCAATAGAGGAACCAGCTGAAAAACCACCGCCATGCAGCCAAACGAGAACCGGTTTTTTAGCGTTTTCATCGATACTTTGGGTCCAAATGTTCAAATACTGACAATTTTCATCCATTGGCCAATAACGATGGGGAACAAGTAGCTCACCTGAAGGGTGCTCCTGTTTCAACAAAGGACTTACATACCCGTAAGATGTTGCTTCCTTCACACCTTCCCACGGCTGAACTTCAGTAGGCATCTGAAATCGTTTAGCGTCTGCATATTTGATGCCTTGGAAAGTATATGTACTATCAATCTTATAACCTCTTAATTTTCCAGCTTTTATTTCTACTATTGGCTCTGTTTTGCTACAAATAAATGTTCTCGACATATCATGTTCCCCCTTATTTTTCCCAGCTCAATCAATCACTTTTAGGTAGATTTATCCTATTAAATCAATCATAAACGAATAGAACAATTAATGTAAGCGGTATATTTAAAGTAGTTAAATTCAGTATCTACTGCACTCCCCAATGGGTAGGATGATGTGATAATCCTAACCTAGGATTTAGTTAACAACTTTTTGGTATCATTGTGGTAAATGAAAGCAGGCTTCCCATAAGTTGTCCAATCTTGTGTGAAGCTTCTTTTTTTTGTTGTTGTGTTACAATGAACGTATCATTTTTATTTGTGGGGGCGAAAAAATGTATATTGTTTTTACATATTTTGTTACCCTTTTTGTAATAGTGATATCAGTCTTTATTTCACTTTTATTTAAATATGAATTAGAGAAGATGTTTCGAGAAAAAAGGAATGTGCTTCCTTTTCATATATGTAATGTGCTAATTACATTAATGGTTTCTTTTGGGGCACATACGGTCATGACAATTTATATCGCTAGGAATGAATTTAATTTCCTACTACAATTAATCATTCTCCTGTTCATGATCTTTCCCATTTATTTTGTAGGTCACTTAGCATTTGAAAAATATAAATTAAAATACTGGCCATACGAAACTACTGACAACAAGAAAGTGATTGTCCTTAACGATAAATACTTAAAAAAGAAAAAACTGCCCTCAAGATTGAGAAATTATAATGCTGCTTCTAAGGAAAATAAATCAAAGAGGCATAAAATCAAAGGAGGATGAAATGGACATTTTTGCGAAATATTTAGCTGGTATTGATAACCTCGACCACCGTGACCGAACAGGTGAAATTTTTGAATGGATAGCTAATAAATTTCCAAATTTGGAACCGCAAATCAAGTGGAATACTCCAATGTTTACCGATCATGGTACATTTATTATTGGTTTTTCAACAGCGAAACATCATTTGAGCGTTTCACCTGAAGAAGTAGGCATTGAACGTTTTGCTGATGATATAGCACAAGCAGGTTACAGTGCTACTAAAGGTTTGTTTCGAATTCCATGGAAAGAGCCGGTGAATTACGAATTACTTGAGAAAATGATTGAATTCAATATTAAGGACAAGGCAGAGCATACGAATTTTTGGAGGAAATAATATATTGTGCCTTATCGAACAAACGCATGACATTAATAAAATGTCATGCGTTTTTGCAACTCAAGAAAAACACATATAGTTTAAAAGTCGCATGCATAAATTGTCACCGTATCTTCATCACTAGAAGGAGAATACAAGTTTTTGTAGAATCTAAGATTATACTAGAAACGAATTGAAAGGATGAAAAAGTATGTTTGAACATATGGTATTTTTTAAATTTAATGAAACGATTACTTCAGAAAAAGAACAGGAACTTTTAGATAAGCTGCTAAGTTTTAAAGGGAAAATTCCCGGCATTGTCGAACTCTCTGCAGGATTTAACGTTACGGAAGAGGAAGAACGTAAGCAAGGTTACGGTTTAGGTTTACGCGTAACATTCGAAAATAAAGAAGCTCTTAATCTATACGGCCCACATCCTGTTCATCAAGACTTTGTGAAATCTTTGGATGGTGTAATTGAAAATGTAGTTGTAGTGGATTACCCAATAGTTTAATGTCCGATTATCCATGAAATAATGCCTTAAGGTCATTATAAAAAAGCAGATAAGTAGATTGGATGGTTTTGCAAAGTATTATTTTAATTGAAATCTGTATTTATTCTTATCCTCCGTAGGTCATTCGGAGGATTTATTTTATTATTGAAAGCCTTTAAGCTATATAAGACATATTTTAGGCCTAGGGGGACCGCTTGTATGAGTGAGTATATGATAATGCCAAAAACTAAAAGGATGGTTACGCTGGCATTTTTTTCTTTAGTTTTTGTAATGGTAGGGATTTTCATATTAGCGAGTGGAAGTTCGATAGGACCTTTGATTATAGGGGCTCTTACAATAATCATTTTTGGTCTTTGTTTTATATATTATGTTATTGTACTCATAAAAAGAGAGCCAGCCATTATTATCTCTAATGAAGGAATTATCGACAAATCTAGTTATATTGGACCGGGTCTTGTTAGATGGGACGAAATAGAATCTTTTGAATTCATCAATTTTTCAGGACAGTTATATCTTGGCATTTATACAATTGATAGGGATTTGGTAATCAATCGGATGAGCGGAATAAAAAAAGTGTTCAATCAAATAAACAAAGGCTTATTAGAAACACAAGTTAATATCCCGGTTAAAAATCTAAACTGTTCCATGGATGAACTGGTTGATGCAATTAATGAACGTTGGGAACAGGCGAATAAGAAAGATGAATATCAAATTTGAGTAAAAAGAATAAAAATTGGAGGGAGCTGTTTTGAAAAGAATTTATGTGATTCCTATTATTATTTTTATTATTTCTTTATTGAATGCCTTTCCAGCAGATGCCCGCTCTTTTTCTATTGATAAAGTTCATATCAGGGCGTGGATTCAGCCAAACGGAGATCTGCTTGTCAATGAAGTTTTTGCCTATACCTTTGATGGCGAATACAGTACGGTGAGGAGATCGGTTCATCTGGATGGCCATGATGGCATTGGAAAATTCGAGGCGTATGAGCTGTTGAACCAGAACGGGGTGCCGGGATTCATTGACATGAGCGAGCTGCGCACACTTGAAGTGGAACAGAAGGGCAATGACTTTATTGCAAGTCTTCCCGCAAGCAACGAAACAAAAACCGTCTTCTTTTTATATGAATTGAAAAACGCAGTACGTTCTTATGATACATATAGTGATTTGACCGTTCCGTTTTTCGGTACAGGGAAAAACCATGATTCCGATTTACACAACGTGACGATTGACTTCGTTTTTCCCGAACTTGTAAAACTTGCTGATTACCATGCATTCATTCACGAGCAGGATGGCAAGCTTATGGAAAGAAATGAGGAAGTGGTTAGATTTCACACACCCATCTCTCAAAGAGGGGAACTAACGGAAGTAAGGCTGTTGTTTCCATCCGCCATTATGAGGGATCTAAGCAAAATGTCTGCTCCCGTCAGCCTCGAAAAAGTTCTTGAAGAGGAGAATAAGCTCGCACATGCTGAGTTTACAAAGACGGAAACACAATCAAGAATTACTACCTTTTTATATACAGCCACGGTCATTTTCACTTTGGCAGCACTAGGACTAGTGTTTCTGCCTCAACGTTTTTGGCGGGGAAGTGGTAATTACAGTGGCTTACTCTCTTACGACCCGCTACAACTATATGTAATCGACCGTGCAGGGAAAAGGGATCATTTTGCATTTTTGGCCGGCGTTCTTTCCCTTGTTGAAAAAGGACTTGTCACCATCAGCGATACGAAGACTTTGACACGATTCGCACGGGATGGGGAAGCACCAGAGAAAACCCTCAACTTTACATACCGTACGAGATTTGGGCAGTTGTCAGAATGTGAGAATATGTTTCTGGACTGGCTGTTTACGCGAAGAGTCAGAGGCGGGATCCGGATTTTTTCTATGAATAATATATATGGAGCAACAAAAGCAGAGAAACAAGAAGGAAAATCGATGCATGGCTACTATTTGAGGCGGTTCCGCTTCATGCAAATGGAGAGGCGTTGGTTTGACTGCATTATTCAGGATATGAAAGACTCAGGATTCTTCCATGATGTGTTTACTCGCTCTGCAGGTAGAATTTTAATGATCACTGTAATGATAGGGATTGTTCTCACATACTTCATGGCTTCGGCTCCGGGCTTTGGAATTTTATTGTATTTAGCCGTATCAGGCTATTTGCTGAAAAAGGGCTGGACGACAGATGAGCATTCTCCAATGCTTTGGTTTTGGTCCGTATCACTGCTCTCAGCTCTACTTTTCATAGATCCTTATATACGTTTGCCTTACATTCTGTTCATATTATCAGCGGCACTACTTTTTGCAGCTTTGCCGAAATATATACTTTCAAGTGAGGCGGCTAATATTCGAGCTGATATCCGCACGTTTAGAAAACGGCTAAAACAAGAAGGCATGCCTTCCGCTGAGGCCGGTGCACAGCTTGATCAGTTGATGGGAAGGGCTCTCATTTTAAGGGCAAAGAGATTCACGATAGAAATAAATGAATCTGAGGAATTCATGAAGGCTGCTCCACTATCGGCATTTATTCTTTCTGAAGGTAGCCCGATGGACTATTTATTGAAAACATGGAAATTAAGCAAACCACCGCGTGCTTTTTATAAAACGAAAAAGTCTCAGAGCGACAACGGAGGTTCTTTTGTTGATAGCGGCTCAGGGGGAGGCAGTGCAGGCGGTGACTCCGGTGGAGGTGCAGGGGCTGATTAAGATAAAAAGTGAGGTTGGCAAAGGATGCACCTCACTTGTATCTATTTAGATCAACCTAAGATAGTTAATGATTCAATTGTTGAAACGGTAGAGAACATAAAATAAGTAAAGTAATTTTCATTAGATTAGGACATGGAATACCGAAAAATAAGTGAATATGTAAGAAGTTAATGCTATCGGTTTCAAAATAAAAAATCGTTTGAGAATTTTTCATATAAAGTTCTTTGTGGGAAATTGATTATGATCGATATTCACTGTAATAATAAAAAAGTATTCTTGCCTTATTGATATTTTAAAGGTGAGAATACTTTTTTCTTGTTAAGAATTTCTCTTTCATCTCGCCATAAGTTATTATTGGAAACTTCCTTTGCACATTTTAAATGAAATCGTTAAGATGGCGTTTATGAAAGAGGAACCATAAATTTTAGCGAAAAAGAATATTTAGACGGGACTTTTGAACGAAACTATGAAAAATCGAAACTATAAGGATATGAAACCGTAAATATATTCAATCGCCCTATTGCTTTTCAAAATTAAAGGAGATGATGAACGGATGAAAAAAATAATATCTATTATTCTTGGAGGCTTCATGATATTGATGCTTGCAGCCTGCGGTCAGACAGCAGAACCGGTAAAAACAGAGGCAGAATCGAAGAATGCTGTTTCTGCAGGGAAGGAGCAAGCGAACAAGGAAAAAGAAAGTAAACTTACTTTGGAAGAGGTATTCAAGAAGACAGAAGAAGCCAATAAAGATATTAATAGCTTTGCAAGTCAAATGAACATGAAGCAGAATATTGAGGTCTCCGGAGAAAAGCAGGAATTCCAATCAGATATTGAAATGGAATTTATATTGGAACCAATGGCACTGCACCAAAAGATGACAATGTCATTAGCTGGAGAAAAGCAAGAAGTTGACGCTTACCTTACTAAAGAAGGGTTTTATATGTATGAGCCGAATGAAAAAATGTGGTTTAAACTTCCTGAAGAATTTTCTACACAAATTCTTCAAATGTCTGAGGGCCAAACAAATCCGTCTGGTCAACTAGAACAACTAAAAGAATTTGTTGATGAATTTGAATTTCAACAAGACGACAAGAATTTTATTTTGACGTTAAAAGCGTCAGGCGAAAAGTTTGATCAGTTTTTAAAGGATAATGTTAAGAATGTTTTACCAGCTGAAATGCAGGCGGATAATATGATGGGTGACATGAAGTTCAACGAAGTAAAATATGAATTGCATATTGATAAAGAGACTTTCTATTTAAATACGTTGAACATGGTATTAGATACAGATACTCAAATTGAAGATGAAAAAATGAATATGAAGATTGATATGCAATCTACTTACAGCAACTATAATAAGGTGGAAAACATTGAAATCCCAAAAGAAGCATTGGAGAATGCACAGGAAATTAATTAGAATAATCTACGTAGATTAGATGGGAAGCTTAGGCTTCCTTTTTTTTATTGGATTAATATAAGTTGAATACTTTTACTGTTTTAAGTATAAATTTTGATCTTATTTTTGCACACTCAGCTAGAGTTATATTCTAGCGTTTTTTCTTGAGTGATTTCTTGAGTGATTTCTTGAGTGATTTTTTGATTGAGTTTGTATTTTTATCCTCCAATCAAAGGAACTTTCATCCATTGTCGATTATACAACATTGGTGATATCTTTATGCAAGATACAAGATTGTCTAGAATTTGCATGAGTTTTGATTCTTTCCATATATGACAAAGCATTAAGCAACACTTTTCTACATAAATAAAATACCCTTTTAAGTAGTCAATTCCTATCAATTTGTTGGAACGGATATAAATATAGACATTCATTATCATGCATTGATATCACTAGAAAGTGAAGCGGCTGACACTTTGCATTCTAATGAAGATTTTCACAATAATGATTATTGAGGTTCAAACGAAAAAAATGAATTCTCTAAGAAAATAAAAAAGTTCCAAAGACCTATATTGCTTTTGCAGATAAGTGTTAACATTTTTTTAAAGCAAAAACAAAAATCCAATTTACGAGATTTATGCTCCGTTAGAAGTTCAAGTCTTGTTATTTTTCATTTTAATGACTAGTTAAAAAGATCTATTTTTCTATCGACCCTATAAAAATTGATAGTTTTTTCGAATAACTAGATGTCTACAAAAAAGGACAAAAATTGACGAGGTGATGAAAAATGAAAGACAAATTGAAGAAAACTGGAGCAGCCCTCCTTATCGCAGGTTTTACAGTAACAGGAACAGGCTATGCATGGGCAAATGGATTAGATTCTTTTGAGAAGGATTCTACAGAGTATGTAGCTAATGAATCACAAGAAGTAGAAGTTACAACAGAAGAAAATGTAGAGTTTGAAGAAATACATGCAGATGATGAAGCTGTTAACGAAGAAATTGAGAATGAAGCGGATGAAACAGCAGAAGATGTTAATCAAGAAGAAGTAGAGAATGAAGCAGGCGACGCTGTGAATGACGCTGATCATGAAAGTGAAGATGAAACAGTGGATGATGCAGATAAAGAAGAAGCAGAGAATGATGACGAATCATCAGTAGAAGACTCTGATAAAGGGGAAGTAGAGGACGAAGTTGGCGAAGATGAAGTTGATCAAGAGGAAGGCGAAGTAGAGGATGGAGCAACGGAAACGGAAGAAAGTACACTTCCGGCTACTCCAGAAGGTTATAAGGCTGGTAATCTAGCTGCTCTTGGAAAAGCCTACGAAAATGTGAAAAATCCAACAGCAAAAGCTGCTATTAAGCGTAATATGGAACGCTCAGTTGAAAGATGGGAAAACAAGCAATCGAAAGCTGAAGAGTCAAAGCAAACAACAGAAACAGAGCAAACTGAAGTAAAAGAAGAAACTGTAAAAGCTGAAACGCAAGTCAAACAAGAAAAAGTTACTAAGGAAAATAAAGTGAAAGCTCCACAAGCTCAATTAAATGCAAAGCATGCTGAACAGAGAAAAGAGTTAAGAGATACTCAAAAAGCAGAGCGTGAAGCGCAAAAAACAGAACGAAAAGCGGGAAAAGAACAAAAGCAAAATAATGGAAAAAAGAACTAATTCCAGAAAAACGCTTTTAAATCTTCGATGCACCCTTTACAGTTAATAGGAATGTTGATTCGGTAAGAACGGAGAGATACTAATGCTTTTGTCTATCATACAAGGGGTATTCAATAATAAGTCCGATACAGAATTGAAAGAGCTTGTATTGAAGGCAAAAAAAGGCGATGAGAAGATCTTGAACGAACTTCTCGTCGCTTATACTCCGTTTATGAAAAAAACTGCATCAGTAGTCTGTAAACGATTCATTAATGAGCATGATGATGAATTTAGCGTAGCTTTAAAAGGTTTCTATGAAGCAATATTACAATATAGCCCTGAAGAGAAGACTTCATTGAAGACTTTTTCACATTTAATTATAAAAAGACGACTCATTGATTATATGCGTAAAGAATCAAAAAGAAATGAAGAACTAATTGTATTAAATGATGAAGATAAGGAAACTAGTGCAAATCCTCAACATTATGTATTCAACGAAATATCGATATCCTCATTTTTGCAAGAACAGCAAGCTCTAGAACGGCGTGAAGAGATTAAGGAATATTCACAGGTTCTTAAGGAATTTGGCTTGTCATTTCAAGAGTTAGTAGTATCCTCACCTAAACATGATGATTCAAGAAAAATAGCTTTTAATATTGCACAAATTATTTCTTCAACACCTGATTTTTATAGCTATCTTATTGAAAAGAGAAGGCTGCCTATAAAAGAACTTACATCCATCACCAATTTGTCGAGAAAGACGATTGAACGACATAGAAAATATATTGTGGCGGTTACGCTGCTAATAAACAGTAACTTTGTATATCTAAAGGAATACATTAGAGAGGAACTTTTATGATGCGGAAGAAGAGAGGCATTGTTTGCGAAAATAAAAAATATTATTCTATCTTTCTAACGGAAAAAGGAGAATTTCTACGTGGGATTCCGTTGAAAGATAAAATAGAGATTGGAGATGAAGCTGAATTTCATAAGGTTCATTGGCCATTTCTATTCAATATAAAGGTTAAGCCAGCAGTTATTGGAGCCGTTTTGATTGCAGTCATGCTTCTCTTTTTTTCCGCTTCACTCTTGTTTCCAAATACGAATACTGTGATGGCTTATGTACAGCTAGATATAGAAGATGCAATGGAATTTGGGGTCGATAAGAAAGGTAATGTTGTATCCTTACGCCAGTTGAAAGATTCGACTTCAGAATTAGAGAATAGCTATGATAGATGGAAAGGACAACCTTTACGTTTGGTATTAGATAGTGTAATAAAGGATTTATCAACGAATCCTAGTGAAGTACAAGTTATGATTACAACAATTTTTCCGAACGGTGAGAAAAAACCTTTAATGCATGAAATTGTGGAAAACGCTGTAAGTGATGTTCAAAAGACATATAAAAAAATGACCTTAGAAGTTACCGAAAGTACATTTGAGGACAGATTGACAGCCAATGAGCAGCAAATGTCCGTTCATGAATATAAGAAAAGTAACCAACAAATTCCTAAGCCAGAAATAGAGGAATCTATACAAGAAGTTGAAAAAGAGACAAATTTAGATACTAAAAATCAGAGCAAAGATCATAATCCTTTACAACAAAAGGAAGAACAAGAGCAAATATCAAATTCTAAAAATCAAGAAAATGAACAAGAAAAGACGTTTCAGCAAATAAAACAGCAGAAAAATCAAGAACTACCTGAACTACCGAATAAGAAATCAGATGTTCGTAATCCAGCAAGTGAAAATCAAATTGAAAATAAGAAACCTAATAGTTCAATGATTACAAAAGAAAAAGAGAATAGTCTTCAAAAGGATAAAGCAAAAGATTTCGAGCAGCCTTCGAAAAAGAAGGAGCAGTCTAATAATCCTTCTACAAATAATGGAAATAAGAAAAAACAGGATTCATCATCTAGAGGAAAAGAAAATAATTCAAGTAAAGATAAAAAACCGTGATTCATTATAGTGAAGCTCCCTAAATAGGAATGGGGCTTTGTTGAGTTTATTTGATTTTTAATGGAAAGTGAGAATAAAAGATGGGGGGACTGTTCTCCAATGTGTTAAAACATTTGTTACTAATGACAGTCCCCAATATATTGTTTATATTCGTATTGTCTCTTTATGAAATTTCATGTAATACCTTACAAGGGAATTCCCGACCAATGACAATTTGCGAGCAAAATGTACAGGAGGCTTTACCTTAACTCTTGATGATTTTGCTATCTATCTTCTATTAATCTCTTCGTGCTTATCATTTTCCGCGGGAGCTTGTTTGGCTAAAATCATTTATAAACTTTTTTCCTCATAACCTATCTTCAGGAAGTTCTACCTTTATATATGTAAATGAAAATCCCATTATCATTATACCTTTGTAAAAGAAACGAATTTGCTGCTACACTAATCGTAACCTTTTTTTAAAGTAAAAGTTAAGTGAATAGAAAAATGCCCTATGATATGCTAAGAGTAAAGAACTACAAAAATCGAAGGTGGAAAACGTGGAATCAATTCACAAACTGCTCGTTGAATATGGTATGAATACGAAAGTTGCTGATTATGTTTCTGTTATGATTCAAATCGGTATTATTGCTTTACTCTGTATCATCGCTAATTTTATTACTAAAAAGATTGTTATTAGGATCATTAATCATTACGTTACGAAAACAAACTTCAAATGGGGCAATATTATATTACAAAGGAAGATTTTTCGTAAATTATCCCATATAGTTCCTGCTCTCATTATTTATAACTTTTCTGAGACTTTTCCGAGCCA
Source organism: Lederbergia wuyishanensis (assembly GCF_022900255.1). Classification (GTDB taxonomy): domain Bacteria; phylum Bacillota; class Bacilli; order Bacillales; family Bacillaceae_C; genus Lederbergia; species Lederbergia wuyishanensis. The sequence continues at coordinate 130,933 of NZ_JALIRM010000011.1, read as the reverse complement.
TCAACATTGGATCGTAAAGGCAGCTGTTACATATATCATCATTGTCATACTGATGATAATAGATAGCTTTTTGAATGCAGTTGATGATATTTATAGAACCTATGAAATATCCAAGATTAAACCAATAAAGGGATACATTCAGGTAGTAAAAATTGTTGTTTTCATTATTGGTGGAATCATCATAATTTCGAGTTTAATGGGTGAGAGTCCTGTTATTCTCCTCAGTGGTATTGGAGCATTATCAGCTGTTATTATGTTAATTTTTAAAGATTCTTTACTAGGTCTTGTAGCTGGCATTCAGTTGACTGCGAATGATATGGTTCGAGTTGGGGACTGGATTGAAATGCCTAAATATGGTGCCGATGGGGATATTATAGAAATTTCTTTGAACACGGTAAAAGTGCAAAACTTTGATAAAACAATAACGACGGTACCTAGCTACGCCCTAATATCTGATTCATTTAAAAACTGGAGAGCAATGCAAACGTCTGGTGGACGACGGATGAAGCGACCGATTTTTATCGATACAAACAGTATAACTTTTTGTACCGAGGACATGATTGAGAAATTTAAAAATATCCATTATCTTAGCGATTATATTATTCAGAAGGAAAGCGAAATTGAAGAATATAATAAAAAAAATGAAATCAATAGAATGAATAAGGTAAACGGAAGAGCCATGACGAATATCGGTGTCTTCAGGGCTTATATCACCAAATACTTAAAGAACCATCCTGGGATAAACCAGCAAATGACACAAATGGTTAGACAACTAGAACCAACTGACCATGGTCTACCACTAGAAATTTATGCTTTTTCGAATGATGTCAGGTGGGCAGTGTATGAATCTGTACAATCTGATATTTTTGATCACCTCTTTGCTGTTGCACCTGAGTTTGGGTTAAGAGTTTTCCAAAATCCAACTGGGTATGATTTGAGAAATGCACTAGAGGATAAAGTAAATAAAAAAGGTGAAAGTACTTCGTAACATTAACTACGCCATTCCCCATGATTTAATCATAATTTGTGGGAAGGGTTAAAGTGATTGAGGAATTGTATTGAATCTTCTATTGTAGCTGAAGATTGCTAAACTTAGGGAATTAACTGAAACCTATAATTTCAATCAAAAATCCCCTCAATTGAGGGGATTTTACAGTAACACCATTCTACTAGATCAATTTTCGTACACGATCAAATAAAATGTTATTTTCAAGATGAACATGATTAAAAGTGTCTTTTTCAAGCTGCTCTAGACGCGCATAAACAAGGCTATATGTTGCACAAGCTAATGAAAGTCACATTTATAACTAAAAGAAGAAAAAAACGATTCTGACTAAAAGAGAATCGTTTTTTTTTCTTATCAAATATATGTTTTTGTATTTGTATCTTAACCACTGTTCGCATATTAAGCAGAATATTTAGCGAAAATGCATTTCATTAGGATCCGCATTATGACGCTCGCCACGATCCAATGCAGCTATTTTTTCCATGTCCCCTTCACTCAGTTCAAAATCGAAAATATCGATATTTTCTTTCATGCGTGAAGGTGTGACTGTTTTTGGGATGACAATGACATCGGTTTGTAGCTGCCAGCGAAGAATAACTTGTGCAGGTGTTTTACCGTGTTGTTCCGCTAGTTCTTTGATAACCGGATCTTCTAATACTTTTGTTCCGTTCATTAACGGACTGTATGCTTCAATATAGATGCCATGTTTTTTACAGAAATCCTTTAATTCATTTTGCTGTAAATATGGGTGGCACTCGACTTGGTTGACCGCAGGCACTACTTCACATTCATTTAAGATTCGCTCGAGATGTTCAATCTCAAAATTACAAACACCAATCGCTTTTGCTCGTCCATCTTTATAGATTTTTTCCAATGCTTTGTAAGTATCTACATATTGATCAAAGTTTGGTGTTGGCCAATGGATTAAATAGAGGTCAACGTAATCAATTCCAAGTTTTTCAAGACTTTCATCAAATGCTTTTAATGTATTCTCATACCCTTGGTCTGCATTCCAAACTTTTGTTGTGATGAATAGTTCCTCTCTAGGGACAATGTTTTTGGCTAGTGCTTCTCCCACACCGACCTCATTTTTATAAATCATAGCTGTATCGATTAAACGATAGCCCGCTTGAATTGCTTGTTCTACTGCATTGGCAGCTTCTTCATTAGGTACTTTCCATACCCCATATCCTAACTGAGGAGTACGAATTCCATTGTTTAATGTTATGTATTGCATGAAATCGCTTCCTTTCTTTAAATATAGTAAAAGTCTATCACAGACCTTTGAAAAGATGAAATATCTGGTACTCAACATGGAAGTGAAAAACCACCTGCTTTGAGGTGGATTCAAGTTATTGCCTTTCTTTTGTTGGTCCCATTATCGGAGGCACTGAAAGTCCAGCTTGACGAAGTAGGACAGTCATTTGACCACGGTGATGTGTTTGATGATCGATTAAAGCTCGTAAAAGTGTTCCGCGTGGTGTAGGTCCAGCGAATCCAGTTACCTCTTCAAGTAAAGACTCATCTGTTAACTTAGCAGTTTCTTCTTGATAGGAATTGATAATTTTTTCATATGCCTCTACAATCTCTGCTACATCAGTAGGAACAGGCTCTTCTCGACTAGGACCTGGAATGTTAAGTCCAGCAAAATGACCCAATCCACCTGCCGCACCAACTAAATGCCAAGCTAACCATCCAAGGCTATTATGACCCTCAACAATGGCTTGATCTAGCTTGTCATTAGTCATTGCCTTAAATACATTCAAAGTTCCCGCTGAAGAAACATTCCAATCTCTTACGAAATCTTCTACTTTCCTATACACGCTAACACCTTCCTTTTGTTTATTAGTTTCATTATATCTAATAGTTTATTGGGTATACAAATAGAAATAATTCGTAAAGCTAGGTCGTTTGAAGGATATTTATGAAAATAGGAGAGTGAAAATCTAGGCATAATCTAAATTCGCACAAGTTAAAATTTGGAAATATAAAAAATCCTTAGCCTTTTTAGATTAAGAAAAAGTAGTGTTTAACTAAGGAATATTAGATTTTTATTATGAAAGAATCTTGAATTCAAATCCTTGTCTTTTCAACCCAATTATTATTTCGGGCAATGCTTGGACTGTTGTAGTTTTGACAGGAGAATCATGCAATAGAATGATTGCCTTTTCTTTGTTCATAGTATTATTTAACACGTTTTCAATAATCTGATCAGCACTAACTAGATAGCTTTTTGTGTCTCCGCAATCCACATCCCAATCAAAATACTTGTAGCCACGCTTTTCAATCTCTTTCTTAAGTTTTTCCATTAAATTTATACCGCCATATCTTGTGCTCATTTTGTTTGAGGATCCTCCGGGGAACCGATAGATTGATGGAATAAAACCTATATATCTCATTAATATATTTTCTAGGCGCTCTAAATCTGCTTTGAAATTTGCGAGTGAGGCATACATGGTGGAGTAATCATGTGTAAAAGTGTGCATGCCTATTCCATGTCCTTTTTTTAGAATTTCATTATAAAGCGAAAGATGACGATTAGGAACATCACCGATAACAAAAAAGGTAGCTCTTACTTTATAAAAATCCAATAATTGAAGAATTTTTACTGTGTTATCGGAAGGGCCGTCATCAAAGGTCAAATATGCAATTTTTCTGGAATTGTAATTAATTTCACTCATATTATAATCCCCTTTTTAAAATACCTTCCTTATAAAGGCATTCCAATACATAGGCTGCCCGGTTTTTATATGAGTGCGGCTGAACCGAGGCTTTCCCTTGTTTTCGAATTGTTTCTCTTTCTTCGTGATTTATTAAGTAATAGTTAAGGAGTTCAAGAGTTTCTTTTGGTGAAGATGAAACAACTAGATCTTTACCAGGGGTAAAAAGCTCTCTTACAGCAGGTATATCTGAAGTTAACAAAAATCCACCAGATGCTAAAATTTCATAGGTTCGCTGAGTGACTTGTGTTTCATAATTTTGTAATCCTATCATAATAGAGGAAGAGCTATATACTTTTGAAGCGTCGGTATAACTTAAATAACCTTTGATCCACTCTTGAGGAATGGATTCACCTAAAATAGCTTCCATCTGCTCCCAATTGCGTCCCCAAATATTAATCTGTTGATTTAGTCTAAGAAGTGGTTTCAATAGAATTTGCAATGATTGGTTTCTATAATGGTTAGGAGCATCCTGAAGAACAAGAGGATATGCGTTTGCCACTAATGATATGTTTCCCTCATATTTAGAGTCGGTCCTAGAATGTTGCCTATGAATACTTGAATGGAAGCCAAAGTCTAAGTGAGCAGCGGGAATATCTAAACTTTGGTAGAAAGAAACCATCTCTTTTGATAAAGTAAACACGAAGTCAGGCTGCATCCTCATGAGCAATGGAAGGGTATACGTCTCAGTAAAATGGGGGTCCTCTACTGCCCAGTAAATATGAGGTATTTTCGCTTTAAGTACATTTTCTCTAATCCAATCTTGTTTAATTTTTGTATGTTCTGGACCCCAGCCAACTGAATAAATTAAATCAGGCTCGAATTCAGCTATAATTCTAGGTATGTTATCTTTTGTTAAAGGCCCAGAAGCTTTGATTTCATGGCCAAGATCCCTAAAACCATTTGGAAGACCGTTCAGCCAAATTGGACTGCTGTCTAAACATAGAATCTTCATGATTTTTCTCCTTTCGATTTTAGTCGATGTACCAAGGGATGATTTGTTTATTTCGCAATTGTTTAATCATGTTCTCCGCTCTAGCAGTATATGAATGCCTTTCAACAGCCTTGATGCCATTTTGCTTAATTTTATTCATTACTTCAGGTTTATTAAAATAGAAGTCGAGTAAGTTAGAGGTCTCCTCTGCAGAAGATGAAACAATTAAGTCACGATGTGGAGTAAAATGTTCACGTATAGCTGGTGTATCCGTAGCAAGGAGTAATCCACCTGATGCAAGAATTTCATATGTTCGTTGTGTAACCTGAAACTTTTTATTTTGAACACCAATGACGATATCAGCAGAACTGTATACCTGATTAGCCAAAGTATAATGTAAGTATCCTTTAAGGTAATTGCTGGGTACCTCATTAATAAAAATCTTTTTCATCTCATCCCAATATCTCCCGTAAAAAAAGATAGACAGTTTTCTTTCAAGAATTGGATCGACTAATGAAACTAATGATGTAAAACGTAGGTGATCAGGCATTTTTTCATATAGCTGCGGATAGCCATTTGCAACGAGAGCAGCATGGCTTTTATAATGTCTTACCGGTTTGACAGGAAAATGGGTGCTTGAATGGTAACCAAAGTCCATATATCCAGCTTCTATCCCAAGAGCTTGATAAAAAGGCAATTTTTCTTTGCAAATTGTAAAGACCATGTCAGGTTTCGCTCTTTCGATTAGAGGCAAAGTAAATGACTCGGTATAACCGGGATCTTCCGTTGCCCAATATATATGAGGGATACCAGAGGATTGTGTATAATGTCCGATTTTTGACTGCTTTTCCAGAGTGTCATTAGCATCAGTCCATCCTATTGTAATAATTAGATTCGGCTGAAACTGTTTGATGGCAGATAACAGTAGGGCTTCATCATTTGGATTGACTAATTTTATTGAATGACCAAGATCTTTAAATCCATTTGGAAGACCATGTATCCACATAGGGTGAGTTTCAAGAAAGAGAATTCTCATAATCTCTCAATCCTTTATTCTTTTAAAATAGGTTTGATAAACCCATAGCTGTTTTTGCTTTCTAGTAAAATGCATGATTCCTGTTGCATATTACAGGAGCTCTACTTGCGAGCCTCAAGTTCAATATTCAACTATACAGTGTATTAACATAAATAATCAGGAATCACTTGATAAAATCTTAAAACTTCCAACAAATATTCTGCTCTTGCTTTGTAGGAGTGCTTCTGAACAGTTTTAAGTCCGTCTTTTCTTATTCGCTCTCTTTCTTTTGGGTGAGACAAATAAAAATTAACAAGCTTTATTGTTTCATCGGGTGATGAAGATACAACCAAATCCTGATTTGGAGTGAAAAGTCTACGAATTTCAGGTGTATCCTGAGTAATTAGAAATCCTCCAGAGCCTAATATTTCATAGGTTCTTTGCGTCAGTTGAGTAGGGTGGTTTTGCAGTCCAAGGACAATTTTAGCTGAGTTATATACTTTATTAGCTTCTGTATAATCAAGGTAGCCATGTTGCCAACTTTTTGGAATATCCTTACCGAAATAGGTCCCCATTTTGTCCCAAAAAGCTCCGTAAAAATCCATTTTAACGTTATTTTTTAAAAGTGGGGATATTAGTATTTTTAATGATTCGTGACGAAAATGATTTGGGTATTGTGCTAGCTTTGTAGGGTAGGCATTAGCAACAACAGCGAGATCGCTCTCGTATTTGGTTAGTGGCATGACAGGATGATGGACAGAGTGATGAAATCCAAAATCCATATGGGCGGCACCTATTCCCATTTGCTTATATTCTTCAACTCTCAAATCCGAGATTGTAAATATGAAGTCTGGCTGAACGATTTTAATAAAAGGAAGAGTAAATGTTGTAGTATGTGTGGGATCTTCCGTTGCCCAATAAACATGAGGAATTCCAGAAGCATTAACCCATTTGAATATCCGCTCCTGTTTAAATGGTGAATCATTTTCCGGACCCCACCCCATCGAGAGTATCAGTTCTGGTTGAAATTCTTTCAACAATTCTTTTAGTACCTGGTCACTCAAAGGTCCAGAGATTTTTACACTGTGGCCTAAATCCTTAAAACCATTTGGAAGGCCATGGATCCACATAGGGTGGCTTTCTAAAACTAATATTCTCACGATGCACCTCCACCGCTTAATGTCATACTAATACCTTATCAATTCATATCAAAAGTGGAACGGCTATAATACAGGGGCTGAACTCACTCGAAAAGAACTGATTCCTTTTCAAATCAAACTTCATAAAGTATTAAAAAGAAAAGGAGCTAAATATGGATCAATCAAAAAAGTGGAAAAGCGTATATTATAATGTGCCTGTGGAAAGGAATGCGGTTGCTTTAACATTTGATATAGGAAATGGAAATGAAACATATAAGAAGGTGCTTCATGTTTTATCCGAGAAAAAGGTGAATAAAGCTACATTTTTCTTATCATCGCCTGTAATATCGGAGTACCCTGAGATAGCAAAAAGTATCAAAGATGCAGGTTTTGAAATCGGCTCACATGGACACAACCATTATAATTACACAGAGTATGATGACCAATGGATAGAAGAACAGGTAAAAAAAGCAGAGAATATAATATTTGGACTTACTGGTGTGAGGACAAATCTCATAAGAACGCCAAATGGGAACTTCGATCAAAGAGTACTGAAAAAACTATCAGAACTTGGATACACTACAATCCATTGGTCTGCAGATTCATTTGATTGGATGAATCCGGGAGTTGAGGTAATCACTCATAGAGTTCTCTCTAAGGCAAAACGGGGAGTAATTATTTTGATGCACGCTAGTGATACTGCAAAGCAAACTCATCTTGCATTACCAGGCATTATTGATGGACTCCGTAGAAAAGGATTTGAATTCAATACAGTGACAGAATTAATTACGGAATCTCAACTTATAAACTGATAGGTCGTAAATTCCTTTTGGAAAACAATAATTTCTACTTATATTTTTGTTATGGTAAAGGTCATAACTTAAAAAAAAATTCAGATCTACATTAGATTAGATCTGAATTTTTTTTGTAATCTTCTATACATTACTCTTTATAAGGGATGGAAATATTTCATAAACCAATTTGTTAGAATTTACTTGGAAATTGTTTCACGATTGCTTCAGCTATCATATCACCCATTCCCAGAGCTTGTGCTTCAATCTCATCAAATATTGCCACGTCGGCCTTGTAATCCCTTTGAATCATTTTGACAGCTTCATCTTTTGTTAAATCTAAATGCATATAAAACATTTTTCTTACATCTTCCAATCCTAGATAAGGATTAATACTACTTAAAAATGCTGCAATATCATCTGCATTTCTATACCATTGTTTATTTTTTGCAGTGGCTGTTTTTGTATCTCCTCTAACAGAAGCTGTTACTAATTCGGCTGCAACAATTAAATGCTCTTTTATCAGCATCGAATATTGATCAGCGATATGATTGCCATAAAAAGGTCTCAGGCAATTTCCCATATCTGTTGCATTCATTAACAACCGTTCCTGAACATACGGTAAATCGGGTAAGTTGAACACAATGCTAATAATGGTCATTCTTGTCCAGTTAACGTGTTCTTCCCATAGCAGGCGATTCATGCTCGAAAAATCAACGACATTTTTTCTAATTAATTGATTGCTCGGCATTGTAGCTGTTTTAGTTAAAACATATCTTACTGGTGCCGTGTACTGTGAGATGGGGCCCCAGTAAATTGGTTGGGTATGAGTAGGTAATGTATTTCTAAAATAGTACATTCTATATTCTCTCCCTAAATCTATAAAAAGTTTTTTTATTAATATACGCAATCTAACCATATAGGTGATTGTCATATAATAAAATTAACTCAACTAGGACAAGTTTGCTTGACTGATATTTTTTACTTTAATCCTTTTTATTACTATACAATTAGGGGAGAAGTGCTAGAGACAAAGATAAAGTTACCAATAGACAAAGCTGTATATGCAAAGGCAAGATGTTAAAGCTTTGTCTCAATCTAGCAAAAGAAGAGGGGATTCCGTGCATTTTAGAAAAATTCAAAAGAGAGATTTAGTAGAATTAAATCAATTATTTAAAAGCTGTTTGACGGATCTAGTCATCCGTGAAAAGAAGGAATTTAAACTTATAGATGATGAAGTTGATAGATTGAATTATATAGTGCAAGATAGTTTCCTTAATAGTGAATTGCATTTTTACGTAACAGAAATGGATAATCATATTGTTGGATCCATTGCACTAACTAAACCTAATCCGTTCATTACTGAAAATATTAGTACGATTCAAACTGGTTATGAAGTTGCATGTGTTTATATACATCCAAGTTTTCAAAGGCAAGGCATAGGCAAGTTTATGTTTAAACAAATAAAAAAAGAATTGGCTCGTCTAGGACAAGTAAAATACTATTTAGATGCAGGTTTTCAAAGTTCTCAACAATATTGGAGACAGGTATTAGGTGAACCGTCACTCATTCTTGAAGATTATTGGGGAAAAGGGGAGCATCATCTTATATGGGTACGAGAGTTAGTATGATTCAAATTTTGCAAACATTTTCAGGATAAATTAATTAAGTTATATTTCTTATTTTTGGATATGCAGCCTATACAAATTGACAAACGCCTTCGTAAGATATGAGCAAGAGCCTGTTTTTAAGCTTTCTTATGGAGGTGACAATTTGAATATGGTTGAGGTTATGAATGAATATGAGAAAGCAGATAGAAAAAATGATTCTAATGAAAATATATACAGTATCCAAGGGGATCTAAAATGTAGAATGGAACAATTAGACGTAAGTCATGGAATAATGCATCCTCAAATAGCTGTTTCTATATGTGGGTTCATCGAAATATTTTTGAAAAGTAAAGGTGCTTGTTATAAGTCTAAAAAGTTTAAAATCCATCAGGTGAAAAATATTTCAATCATTGTTCCACCTCATTCTAAATTAAAGTGTGAACTTAGTGTTCCGCGTATAATCCCATTTAAACATTTTAGAAAAAATAAACAGTTAAAGATTCTTTTCTGTTGTAATACCTTTGTGATAAAAAAGAGCGAAGAAAATCCAAAATGTTCAGTTTTAGTGTCTGATTTTGAGATTACGTTAAACAATGTTATTTTTGAAAAAATTCCTCATGCGAATGTAGAGTCAAAAGAATGTAGGATTGTGTCCAATACAATAAATCCAGAATATTGGATTAGTAGCGAATTAGAGGGTTATAGTGATTTAAATCAAGAAAGCACAGCGGTCCGAGATAGTGATCGGTTCCAAGTTAGTGATCGATACCAATCTAGCGATACATTCCAAGTTATCGATTCAATCCATGCTAGCCACTCAATCCAAGCTATTGAATCAATCCAAGACAGCGACCTAATCCAAGGTAGCGAACCCATTCATGAGAGTGAACTGACTCATTATATCGAACCGACACATGTTATCGAGCCAACGCACGATCCCGAGCCAACGCACGATCCCGAGCCGACACATAATCCCGAGCCAACGCACGATTCCGAGCCAACTCATGATTCCGAGCCAACACATGATCCCGAGCCAACACATGATCCCGAGCCAACACATGATCCCGAGCCAACGCATGAGCCTGAGCCAACGCATGATCCCGAGCCAACGCATGATTCCGAGCCAACGCATGATCCTGAGCCAACACATGATCCCGAGCCAACACATGATCCCGAGCCAACGCATGATCCTGAGCCAACGCATGATCCCGAGCCAACGCATGATCCTGAGCCAACGCATGATCCCGAGCCAACGCACGATCCCGAGCCAACACATGATCCCGAGCCAACACATGATTCCGAGCCAACGCATGATCCCGAGCCAACGCACGATCCCGAGCCAACACATGATCCCGAGCCAACACATGATTCCGAGCCAACACCCGATCCCGAGCCAACACCCGATTCTGAGCTAACACCCGATCCTGAGCTAACGCATGATGGTGCACCAATCTTAGATATAGAATTAACAGAGGAAAAGAATGTAGATGATAGGATAGGATACGAGGATTTACGGCACATTGCATTGAATCGTGTTGTGATGAAAAATTATCCCGAAATGAAGGATCATTTAGTCGGAGCGGATGCCATCTTATTATCGACAGGAGTTATTGGTCAACTTGCAGATGATTTGGAAGCTATTCATTTTGATAAAATTTGGACTCAAGAAGGCTATCAAAATTATTATTCATATGATTATGCTGGTAACTTAATGGTACATGAGCCAGGTGATTATCGGATTTCCTACTCTGTTATTTCCGATGAAATTGCTTATTTTTCATTACGTACTAACAATCAAATTATTACTCCATCAAGTTACTATAGAGGTGCAGATACCGAACATTATATTGATACGGGGGAAATCATTATAAATGTTAAGGAAGTTCCGGCGCCATTACAATTGATAAATATAACCGGAACGGCAGTTATTCTTTGGCCAACTCAAGAAAGTACTGCAATTCTAGCAATCAAGAAAATACATTAAGGGCAAAACTTCTATATTTTATAGAAGTTTTTTCTGTACTACTGGAGTTGATAGGATTGGTTTCTATTAGTTTATGTATGATTGTAAAAGATGAGGAACAGACGTTAGGAAGATGTCTTGAATCGGTAAAGAATCTTGTAGATGAGATTATTATTGTTGATACAGGTTCAAACGATAAAACAAAAGAAACAGCATCACAATACACTGATAAGATACATGACTTTGTGTGGAGGGACGATTTTGCTGCAGCTCGGAACTTTTCGTTCCAATTCGCATCTAAAGAATACTCAATGTGGCTCGATGCTGATGATATACTACTGGAACAAGATCAAGTGCTCCTTAAGGATTTAAAGGAAAATTTAAATCCTTCATATAACACTGTGACGATGGATTATATTGTTAGCTTGGGAGCCAATGGAGAACCTTATCAGAAGGTACGCAGAAACCGAATGGTGAAGACAAGTAAAACTTATAGATGGAAATCACCTGTTCATGAATATCTTGAAGTATCTGGACCTGTTTACCATAGTGATATCAATATTACCCACCTAGGAAAACCGGGGCGTGAAAACCGGAACTTACGAATCTATGAAAAACGATTAAATGAGGGTAAAGTTTTTTCGGAGCGTGACTTATTGTATTATGCAAATGAGTTACGTTGCCATAAAAAGTATGAGAAAGCAATAGAGATATACGAGAAATTTCTTGATAATCCAAACGGTGCGAAAGAAGATAAAATTACTGCATGCGGCAGGTTGGCAGATTGTTATTATAGACGCGAAGAATATGATAAGGAGAGTGAAGCTGCTTTTCGATCTTTTATATATGCTAAGCCGCGAGCGGATTTTTGTTGTAGGATTGGTTTTAAGTTTTTAAGAGAAGATAAAATTCCAGAGGCTATTTTTTGGTATAAACTTGCTACTGAATTGGAATGGGAGAAAGATTGTTTAGGCACATATAATGTTGCTTGCTGGACATGGCTGCCTCATCTGCAACTCTGTTCCTGTTATTATAAAGCAGGTGATTATAGAAAGTCTTATGAACATAATGAAATTGCCTTATCTCATCGTCCAAACGATGAAAGAATGATAAGCAACAAGAAATTGTTGGAGCGAAAATTAGTCTTAACGTATGGCCAACCACAATAGGGATTGGCCATTTTAAAATTAGCTTCGGTATCTATAAATTCTCTCTTAGAATGCAAGAAATAATAAGGATGTAAATTTTACAAGCAATGATGTTTTTCGAAACATTTATTCTTCACTCTGCTATCTTATTAAGACTGACTTCTAGGATAAGACAAAGGAAGGGTTTAAGTTTATGAATAGTTATGTTAATATTCGAAATATAACACACAATTTTTCAGACATCGCTTGCAGAAAAACTTTTTTACAAGGGAGGAAGAGAAATGTTAGATGTAACAGAGATAAGTAAGTTTGCCAATTATCCACAGCAGCCACATGGTGGAAAGTTAGTGAATAAAGTGGTAACTGGCAAGGAACTAGAGGAGGAATTAATTAGGGCAAAGCAGCTCCCTACGATTATGGTAGATTTGGAAGCTGTTATTACACTTGAGATGATAGCGACTGGTGTTTTATCCCCAAATGAGGGATTTATGAATAAAGAAGACTATCATTCCGTACTCACGACAGGCCGATTGAAGAATGGGTTAGTTTGGCCTGCGCCGCTAAGTTTTGCTCCAATAGGTAATCGGAATAAAGAAGTTATACTGTCTCTTTCAATTGGTGATGAGGTCACACTTGCTGATGAAAATAATGAACCAGTTGCTATTTTAAAAATTGATGATATTTTCGATTATGATAAGAATTTCCGTGCCTCCCATCTTTTTGGTACGACTGATCGAGATCATCCTGGTGTTGATGCCATTTATCGAAGAATGGGAGATACTGCTTTAGGGGGACCAATAAAGTTATTGAAGCGTGTAAATTGGGGGCCATTTGAGAAGCTTCGATTAGAGCCGAAAGATACTTGGCGTATTTTTTATGAAGAAAAGAAGTTTCGTTCAACAGCTGGTTTTATCACAGGAGCTAACCCCTTACATAGAGGGCATGAATATATTCATAAGAATGCCCTTGAAGAAGTAGATGGACTGTTTTTACAACCGTTAGTAGAAATGGCAAAACGTGAGTACACACGCCACGAATTTCGAATGCTTGCCTATAAAAGTGTCTTAGAAACATATTATCCAAAAGGTCGATCGATTCTTGCTCCGCTTCGAGTGACGTATATTTTTGCTGGTCCAAGAGAAACGGTTTTACATGCATTAATTATGAAAAACTATGGCTGTACTCATGCACTCATCGGCCGTGACCATGCAGGGATTGGTGATTATTATGACAAGTATGCGAGCCATAGAATTTTTGATGATTTTAAACCAGAAGAACTTGGGATAGATGTGCGTTTATATTACGAAGTGTTTTACTGTACACGCTGCGATACTCCTGCTACTGTTCAATCATGTCCACATGATGAGCGTTATCGAGTGAGTATTTCGGGAACTGGCATCCGCGAAATGCTCCGTCATGGGATTATGCCACCGAAAGAAATAGTGCGACCTGAATCAGCCCGGATTGCCATGCAGGGAGTACAGCCTAAAGGTCTTGATGAAGTTGGTAACGCTATCTCGCCTGTTGGGAAAACAATAAAAAGCATGTTCCCATTCTATTTGGATAGAACGAGACTTGGCGGACCGAAACGAACGACTCCTTTGACAGTCGAAGAATTGACGAATTTCGATTTAGAAATGGCTAATTTAGATGTCCGTTCCAATGCTGATCGTATTTATCGAGAAATTTTTGAGGAGTATAGTAATATAGGAGATATTAATCGTAATATGCAACCTGAATGGGTGGCCGATGCTAGGGAGGCACTCAAACATCAACAAGAAATGGTCATCGAGGATTTGGAAGAAAAATTAAAGCAAGCTCCGGCTGCAGCTTCTGATGAATTCATGTATCAGGATAAAGAGGAAGCAGGGCAGGAACTAGAAGTTGCTAAAAAGATTCTTTCAGATATTCCAAAGGCATTACGGGATGAGGATATTACATACCGTTCCTGGAATACTTTGCCTTATCATCGCTATCGTGGGAGCGACGAACCGAATGAAAAGAAAGAATAAATAAACAAAATCCGCTATTTGGGAGCTCCCATTAGCGGATTTTTGTATTTACAAGCAATAGGGGATGTATTGTATAATACTTACGTAGTTTGCTGGAGGTGATAACACATGGCGAATTTAACAGCGTCGGGGGTTGGAACGTCTCATGCAGAGCCTATTATGAAAAGGCGATTCTTTGCATGAGGTAGAAAGTTAAATAAACATCGCCTACAATCATAATGGCTTTGCCCCTTATTTCAATAAAAATTTTAAATAAGGAGCTTTTTAAAATGAATAGCCATATGAATATAAAACCTTTTATCAGAAGTGACCAATATAACTTTATAAAGTATCAATTGAAAAATTTAGTTCATTCTTATTCAACTATAAAAGATCAAGATGTTCTTAAAGCAATAGCGTACAGTTCTCTAGATAAGATAATTAATTTATTCCCGGAATATGAGATTAGCAGAGAGAGTTTCGGTGAAATTCTGGAAATCAAAAGTGAAAATCAAGCTACTCATTTTCTCGATGAGTTAAAACGTTATGTGATTCCGTTTAGAACAGTATCAGATAAGACGATAGAGAAATTATTTCCTAAAGCAAAGAAATTGAAACTGCCACCAATGGAATTAGATTTAAAGGAAATTTCATATTTGGGATGGTTTGATATGAGATCAGAAAGGAAATATCTTATTTTCGATTACGATGGGAAACTGGTAGGCATAAACGGAACATTTAGGAATATGACTAAAGGAATTTGTTCACTTTGCAACGGTCACGAGGAAGTAGGATTATTCATGGCGAATGTAAAAAGTGGGAAAGAAACGTTTACTAATAGAGGAAATTACATTTGCAATGATAGTCAGAAATGCAATCAGAACATTAAAACACTAGATAAACTATATCAATTTATAGAGTTAGTTAAAAAATAAACATAGTCAATAGCCCCACAACCTGTACTAGAGGTGTGGGGCTATTTTTAAAAAGCAATAGCTATGCTGCGATTTTTTCAGCATGCCTTTTCCATCTTCCACTATGATATTGAATAAGCGATGGAATTAATCCAAGTGCCCATCCGATTGGTCCAGCGTACCAAACACCAATATAGCCGAACGTCATACCTAAAATATAGGAAAGTTCAATTTTCGCTATTAACTCGACAATACCTGAAAATAGCGGTATAGCTACCTCACCCATCCCACGCAATGTGTTGTTGTAGAACCAAATGAGTCCTAAAAATGGAAAGAAGGAAGCCCCAATAAATAAGTTTTCTTTTGCCATTTTCACAATGGTATCTAGATGAGCGTCTTGATTAGAGATAAATAGCCTTACGATCACTTCTCCAAAAATAAAAATCAATACCGAAGATGCCAGTGTGATCGTAATCAAAATAAGGACAACCTTTTTAAAGCTGTCTTGGATCCTTGAGAATTTCCTAGCACCTAAGTTTTGTGCTGCAAAAGTGGAAAATGCTTGAGCCATATTAAAAAAGACAAGAGTAGCAAACTGTTGAACTCTCATTCCAGTCGTATAAGCAGCAACTGCGTTTGTACCGAAAGAATTGACCACACTTGTAACAGTCATTTCTCCTATCGATAGTAATAAACTTTGCAATCCCATTGGTAATCCGATTTTAGAAATCATCCTAATATTACCGAAGTGGGGACTCCAATCATTCCGTCTTACACGGAATATAGGAAACATTTTATAAGTATATATGATGCAAATTAAAGCGGAGACAACTTGTGATATTACAGTAGCAATTGCCACTCCAGCGACTCCCATACCAAAGCTAATGACAAACAATAAATCTAGCAATACATTAAGTACTGATGAAAGAATTAAAAAATATAAAGGTGTTTTGCTGTCGCCCACTGCACGGAGAACGGCTGAAGCAGCATTATAAAAAAGTAAACCTATACTTCCACCAAAACAAATTTGGATGTAAAGTGTTGCATCATCTATAATATCTGCAGGCGCTTTCAAGAGTTCCATTAATGGTCTTGCGCCAAAAATGCCGACAATCGCTAAAACAATTGTACATAAAACGGTTATATAAATTGAACTAACCAATGTCTTCCTAACCATTTCTTCGTTTTTTGCCCCAAAATATTGTGACATTACAATAGAAAAAGCATTTGTTAACCCAAGGGTCAAGGAAAGCAGGAAAAAAAACGTTGAACCTGTAACGCCAACTGATGCAAGGGCGCGTGAACCTACAAATTTTCCTACGATTAATGTGTCGGCCACATTATATAACTGCTGAAATAATCCCCCTATAATCATCGGTCCCATAAATCCAAATATCAGCTTCAGTGGCCGACCTTCTGTCATGTCTTTTATCAATTGCCCAAACCCTCTCTAAGATGTTATCTTATTATTTTTCTATCAATCAATATAATAGTTATAACACATATAACATATAGAATAGCAAGAACATTTTTAAGTATTTTGTCATAGGAAATCCCTATAAAAAGACAATTTTTCCAAAAATAGTATCGAATCTAAAAGATGAATGGTAAAATAGAACTGGAATCAATATCCAATTATTGCGTAAAAGGTCATGTTTCCAAGGATAGAGAGAAGTGGGGGGGAGCCATGGATAAGGAGACTATATTAATTGTTGATGACGATCATGATATTCGTAAAGTTCTAGAATTGTATTTATGTAATGCTGGTTATCGTGTAGTCGAAGCGGACCATGGATATACAGTTTTGGATATTTTTGATAGTGAAAATCCAGATTTGATCATTTTAGATGTCATGTTGCCAGGATTAGATGGTTTGGAAGTATGCCAAATGATCAGACGAAAAAGTGATGTACCGATCTTATTTCTAAGTGCAAAGGAAGATGATATTGATAAGATTGTGGGTCTTGGAGTAGGTGGCGACGATTATATTTCTAAGCCTTTCAGTCCATCAGTGGTGACTGCAAAAGTTAAAGCGCATTTGCGAAGAAATCGTCTTTTGGATAAAAGTATTCATGCAGCGGAAATTCAATCTAATAGAAAACAAATTATTTCATTTCCAGGGCTGGTTATTGATCAAGAATCATATTCCGTTAAGGCAAATGGTAAGGACATACATTTGTCTACAAAAGAATATCAAATTTTATGTTTACTAGCTGCCAATCCTGATCGTGTATATTCGTTCGATCAACTTTTCCATATGATTTGGGGGGAAAGCAGCTTCGGTGATCATCGAACAGTTATGGTGCATATTAGTAACTTAAGAAAAAAAATAGAAGTTGATCCAACAACGTCTGAATATATTACCACTGTAAGAGGAATTGGTTATAAATTCAATTCTGATTTGTATTAACAGAGTTCCGTTTTTCTTTGAAAAAATTGCGTACATCATCAATGCTTACACCTTGTATTTTGGCTAATGTTATTAATGAGACCCATTCCTTGTCTAGTTGTAATTCAAGTCTACGTTGCTCAAATGAGTTATGTATGATTGGTCGCACTATCTGCTCACCTCGTAACGTCTTTTGACACTTATAATACAAAGTGTAGTATAAAATACGTTCAAATTATTCTAAAGATTTGCTAAAGATTTCTGATTTTTATTGTCGCAGTGTTTAGATGTAGGTAAAAATTGCTGTAAGGATCAAATATCCCATCATGATTTAATGGAGGATTTTCATGAATGTAACTGCAGACCTGCAAACAAATTTACCAGGCTACGAGGGTATTATTGAGCTTGAAACAAATCAAATATATACATATTTCACTGCAGTAGATCAAACTTCTAAGATTTCTGTCCTTATTAAAAAGCTTGTTAAAGAAGATCTTAATCCTCAAGAATTTGCCACAGTTAAACACGAATATAACATGACGAAAGATCTTAATGTAAAAGGAATATTGAAACCAATTAGATTGGAAAGTTATTGGAACAAACTATATTTCATTGCAGAGTCCTTTCAAGGGGTTTCCTTAAGTTCTTATATGAAGAGGAATTTAATTGATATTAAGCAATTTCTACATATTGCTATAAAGTTAACGACCATTATTGAAGATCTTCATCTTTGCCATATTATTCATAAAAACATTCAACCTGAAAATATTTTAGTAAGGGAACGCGCAAGCGAAATAAAAATGACTGGTTTTTACCATGCGGCATTGCTAAAGCGTGAAAGTCATCGAGCACACGTGAATCCTTATACATTAGGAAAGCAGCTTCATTATATATCTCCTGAGCAGACAGGGCGTATTAACCGTTATCTAGATTCTCGTACAGATTTATACTCGTTAGGGGTCGTGTTTTATGAGCTTCTAACAGGTCGTCTACCATTCGAGATGGATGATCCAATTGAGCTTGTTCATGCGCATATTGCTAAAAGACCTACTCCACCAGATGAGATCGATCCATCCATTCCTCATATACTTTCCAATATCATCATGAAACTACTATCTAAAATGCCTGAATCGCGTTATCAAAGTGCAACTGGATTAAAACTTGATTTAATTAAATTTGAAAAGCAATTAGACTTTTCACTAGCTGAAAATGATTCATCGCCATTTTTTAATATTGAAGATAAATTATACGGAAGAAACGAAGAGTTAAGTAAATTTATTACAGCCTTTGATCATGTTTGTAAAGGCAATTGCTCCTTCGTACTGATTCCAGGAGTATCAGGAATAGGAAAAACAGCACTTGTTCATGAGGTACAGAAGCCTCTTGTTCGGAATAAGGGATATTTTATTTCAGGTAAATTCGATCAGTTGAAAAGAGATGCACCATATCATCCCCTTATTCAAGCTCTTCAAGACTTGTTAAAACAAGTCATGGCGGAAGGAGAAAAAAGTATCCATCGATGGAAGATTGGCTTGGAAACAGAAGTAGGACCATATTTGGCCGCAATTGCTAAAATGGTCCCTGCTATTAAATGGATTGTTGGCGATATAGAGGAGCCAGATGAATTGCCGGCAATTGAAAGTCATACCCGTTTACGTTTTGCTTTTTTAAGATTAATTAATTTATTTTCTAGTGAACATCATCCACTCGTAATATTTTTGGACGACCTACAATGGGCAGACCATGAAACGTTAGATTTATTGCAATACATATTATCACAGCAAAAGGTACAATCTTTATTCGTAATTGGTGCTTATCGAGATAATGAAGTAGACGTGACACATCCATTTCATCTAATGGTTAAAGAACTCCAATCTATTAAAGGACTTGTTACATCAATACAGTTGCATCCGTTAAGTTTAGAGGATATAAAGGAATGGGCTGTGGATGCATTATATTGTGAAGAAAAAGAATCGGAAGAGATAGCAGTCTTTATTGAGAAAATTACAAAAGGTAATCCTTTTTTTATAAAACAATTATTTCAATCCTTTTATGACCAACAATTAATTTTCTTTAATGAAGAACAAGGAAAGTGGACAAGTAATCTACAATTATTAACTAAGATTACTGTTCAAGAAGATATTATTTCATTAATTGTTGAAAGGTTTAATAAACTCCCTGCAGAGACTCAGAAGCTTTTAAAGCTTGCCTCTTGTATTGGAAACGAATTTGAAATCAATGTTTTAAGTACTGTCTATGAAAAAAGTACAATAATAACGGTGCAAACGCTTTGGGAGTCATTGCGGGAAGGGATGATCTTGCCGCTTAGTCCGAGTTATAAATGGATATATGAAGATGATGAGATAAACCTTGCGGAAACACAAGTTCTGCGATATAAATTTTTGCATGACCGAATACAACAAGCTGTGTATTCAACGATGACAAAAATGGAACGAGAGAAATACCATTTAACCATTGGCAGGCTTTTAGTATTGTATTATAAGAGTAAAAATAATATTGATGATAAAGTTTTTGAGATTATTAATCACTTAAATCAATGCCAAAACTACTTAAATAACAGTGAGAAGCTACAACTTGCCGAATGGAATTGTATTGCAGGGGAAAAAGCAAAGCAAAGTGCAGCATTTAGATCGTCTCTTTCGTTTTATAAAGTTGGAAAAGATTTATTAGGTGATGAAGGTTGGAAGTTTCATAATAAGCTTACATCTAGAATGACAATTGGGCTTGGAGAGGCTGAATACTTAGATAATCAATTTGATTCAGCTGAGAACAGATTTGACGAGGCATTGAGCAAAGTACAGACAAAGCAGGAGAAACTGCGAATTTATCAATTAAAAATGGCTTTGTATACACATTTACATCGAGTAGACGAAGCAATCGGTTGCGGGATAAAGGGACTGCAGCTCTTTGGATGGAATTTGAATAAAAGGCCTGGAAAGCTTGCAGTAGCAATAGAATTTTTACGTGCTAAGATTGCTTTGAGTAAAAGAAAAGCAAAAGATTTAAGGGAATTGCCTAATATGGACGACGCAGACAAACGTCTTATTTTGCAAACGTTTATTAATATGAATGCTTCTTCCTATCATGTAGACCAAAATTTAGCTGCGTTATTAATGTTAAAAGCATTCAACTTTATTATAAAGCATGGAACAGCAGATGTATCTCCGCTAGTATTTAATAATTACGCGCTCATTTTAAGTTCGGGTTTCCATCAATATAATGAAAGCTATGAATTTGGTCGTCTCGCACTTTATGAAGCAGAGAATAGTCGGAACTCTCATTTATTAGGAAGAGTCTATTTTGTATACGGCTCTTTTGTAAACCATTGGAAAAATCATATTGTGTACAGTCAGCAATATTTAGAGCATTCACAAAAGCATTGTATTGAATCTGGGAATGCTCACCTTGCAGGGGCATGCAGCTCGTTTATTTGTATGATTAGTTTTTTAAAGGGGCATCAACTTGAAGAAACGGTTAGAACTATTGATGAGCAGCTTAATTTTTCAAATCAAATTCAATACGATTTATCAAGAAACTTTTTGAACGAAATGAAATATTGGATCCATGTATTAAACGAGTCAATTAAAGAGCCGAATTGGAGATTTCCAGTCATAACAGACGATACGTCCGCAGAAATTATTCACTATACCGTTCGTTTGCAGCTTGCCTATTTGCTTAATGAACAGGATATTGCAAAAGAGTTGTTGGAAAAGCTGCGTGTACTTGTCAATGGGACTTTAACATTAGTCATCGCTCCTGAGTACTACTTTTATATAGATTTATGGATGACCAAGATGTATGAGAATGCCACAATGTATGAAAAACGAGGTTATCAAAAACAAATAAAAAAACATCTCGCACTTTGGAAAAAGTGGTCAAGACATTCACCATCCAACTATGAGCACAAATATTTGTTGGTAAAGGCAGAAGAAGCAAAGCTTAAAAGTGATTTCGTAAATGCATCTAAGTATTATGACAAAGCAATTATGATGGCACAGAAAAATGGTTTTATTCAGGATACTGCCATTGCAAATGAATGTGCGGGGCGTTATTACCTTTCACAGGATATGCCTTTTGTAGCAAAAGCTTATTTAAACGCAGCGATATTGGCTTATGAAAATTGGGGAGCAACACGAAAAGCAAGATTAATTAAAGATGAATATCAGAATCTATTAAAAGAAGAGACATTAGCCGTAATCGGCAAAAACGAAACCGTCTCTCTGGATCTTGCGACAATGATGAAGGCAGCCCAAGCACTTTCAGGAGAAATTGTATTGGAGAAGCTTCTTACGAGATTAATGAATATCGTTTTAGAAAATAGTGGTGCTGAAAAAATAATCATGTTTTTAAAAGTAGAGGACCAATTAATACCGGTGGCACATGGAGATCATGAAAAAATCGAAGCGTTTATAGAGAAAGACACAATGGAATATCCATTAAATATGATCCATTATGTAGAAAAAAGCCTTGAACCTGTTGTTGTATCAGGTGGTGCTATTTATGGAATGTTTAAGAACGATCCTTATATAAAGAAATATCAACCAAAATCCGTTCTATGTTTTCCGATATTACATCAAGGCAAATTAATTGGTGCTATGTTCTTGGAAAATAATATGATGACGCATGCCTTTACAAAGGAAAGAATAGAAATATTGAACATACTTTCTACTCAGGCTGCCATTTCTTTGGAAAATGCTTTTTTATATAGAAATTTAGAAGGAAAGGTTAAGGAACGTACTGCACAATTAGAATTTGCTTACAAAGATTTAGAGAAGGCGAACTTTGACTTAGCTCAATCTGAAGAAATGCGACGGAAGTTTTTATCAAATATTTCACACGATCTTAGATCGCCAATTACATCCGTTCAAGGATATATAGAGGCAATCTTAGAAGGAGTTATTTCAAAAGACGAGGACAAAGAACTATATTTAGAAAGAAGTCATCAACGACTATTAACGCTTAATCGGATGATAGAAGATTTATTTGAACTGACAAAATTGGAGTCTCGCGGAATGTCGATGCATATGGAATATATTCCATCGAATCAATTAGTTGAACATTTATGGAAACTATTTGAACACGATATAGTCAATGCAAATCTAGCTTTTTCAGTCAGAATTGATCCATCGATAGATGGAGTATATCCACTGATTGAAGTTGATATTAGGAGAATGGAACAAGTTCTTCAAAACCTTATTTCTAACGCTTTGAAAAATACAATAGTTGGTGGAATCACATTAAAACATAAAGTTGATTTAGAAAAAAAAGAAGCTGTTTTTATACTTGCTGACTCTGGAAAAGGCATTTCAGATGACGATCTCCCACATATTTTTGAACGATTTTATACAAAATCAATTGAGAGAAATGACGGTCACGGTCTAGGACTCTCCATTTGCAAGGAAATCATTCATTATCATCGGGGAGAAATTTCAGTTGAGAGTATGGTAGGGAGAGGAACTAGCTTTACAATTCGACTTCCTATTTTTGAAATTGAGGATGAAGTTTTATAATAGATGGAAGATCATTACTCTTATGTATCAAGGTGCTTTTCAAAAGAATCGCACCTTGATATTTTTTATCCAAAATTAAATTTTGAAATTCTATTTAGAAGAGGTTCTTAAATTTATTTTTCACTCTTTTTCTCCATATATTCAAATAAGAATGATTGACCGTTTCGGTAAAATCGAGGATCATACAATCCTAGTCTATTGTCATCGTCTACTAACACTACAAATGGAGACCATTCATAAAGTGTTTTAGCTTTCGGAACTTGAGTAAAAAGTGTATTCAAATCTGCACTTTCGTTTGAATGTAAAACATATACTTCTTTCTTTTCACGGAAAAGACCATCTTGGAAGAGTGTAACTGTATCTTCATTTTTCGTAATGACGGTGTATGACCATGGAACAAAGCTCGCAGACAGAGCAACCTGCTTATAATTTTTATCATACTGGTTATAAATCCAATATCCTTGGGCACTTTGAATGACGAAATGAAGGGTAATGAAAACCCATGCTAGTTTAAAATAATGAGGTGCTTTTAGTTTATTTCGTTTTGAAAAGATGAATGCAATTCCGATAATGACCCAAATAACAAAATCAACGATTGGAATAGTTCCAAAACTTAAGCGTATGTTGGAAAATGGTTCTATGTATCCTGTACCCCAAGCATTGAAAAGGTCGCTCGTAACATGGATAAAGACTGCCAGCCAAGCGAGAAGAAACAACTTTACATCATTTATTTTAAATATCAAAAGACATAGTAGATAAAATAACAATGCCCAAACGGGAGTTAAAAAAACTGAATGAGTGAGCCCGCGATGCCACATTTGATAAAGTCCTTCTGTGTCCCATAACTGTGAAATGACATCAATATCTGGTATCTGACTAGCACCTACCATTGTTAATAAGTAGGCTGCTTTATATTTTCTGTCCATCTGTTTTTTGTCGACTGCCCCATATAATGCTAATCCAAACAAAGTATGAGTAATTGTATCCAATCCCATACCCCCATTACAAAATATTTCCTCCTCTTATTATAGCTCATTGTCTGAAGAAGAAAATACGAGAAAAAAGAACAAGGTTAAGAATTTGTTTCTCTTAACCTTGTTCCTGAGCTCAAAGAATGTATAATATGCTTATTAATTATGTTGGATTAGCTATCTCTTCCGCCGCCATGGCTATTTTTTCCGCCTTTACGGCCAGCTTCTGATAAGCTCATTTTGCCGTCGCCACCATCTTGTCGGGCTCTAGCTTCTCCACCTTTTTTACCAATTTCTTCGTAGAAATCACGATCATGATTTTTGGAAGTAGCTTCTCCACCTTTTCTTCCAATCTCTTCATAGAAATCACTATCATGATTTTCGGCAGTAGCTTCTCCGCCTTTTCGTCCAATTTCCTCGTAGAAATCACTATCATGATTTTCGGCAGTAGCTTCTCCACCTTTTTTACCAATCTCTTCATAGAATTCACGGTCATGATTTTCTGAAGTGGCTTCTCCGCCCTTTCTTCCAATCTCTTCATAGAAATCTTTATCATGGTTCTTGGAAGTAGCTTCTCCACCCATACGACCTGCTTCTTCTCTAGACATTCCGTCACGCTTATCATTATTGTTAGCCATTTAGAATCTCTCCTTTGAAGTGTATTGGTCTTACATCCATATATATATCCAATAGAATTTTTATTAAACTATTATTTTTTCATAATCTAGCATTTAAAAAACTAGAAAGCACCAAAAAAGCAGTAGGAATCATTAATTTATAGTAGTAAAATAGTAAAAAACAACTAGAAAGAAAAGTAGTATATTTTAACTGTTTACCTATAATTAAATAGTTTCTACTAATAAGAAAGCTAGGGGTATGGATGAATAAAAGAAATACAAATAAACGTATTAAGAATTGGATTCTTTCAACAACAAAAGCTGTTGACATGGATATAGAATTAAAAATAATGCATACTGGCATTAATATGAGTTATGACTTTATTTATCATTTTCTTTGCTGTGATATGAATCGTGTTCTAAAGGCTAGAAACAGCATGAAACAATTGATACCGATAGAATCGTATGTCAAAACGCTCACGCTGCATGAATTGGGTCATGCCATGGATAGAGATGCATTATTAAAATCTTTGCCAAAAACAATTGAGATTTTTAAAATGAAAAGAAATCATCTGCCATCAGAATATCAGGAGAACGCGAAACTGTTACAAATGCTTATTGATGAGCATGTTATGAATATTGAATTTGAGGAAACCGCATGGAGACACGCAGAAACATTAAATCGATTATATGAAGTAGTCAATTGGTATGATTTTCAATTAGTGAAAGATCATAGCTTATACACATACAGAGCTTTATATGAATTCGATTTGAGACATTTTAATTCATTAGTAATGAAAGAAGATAGTGTAGCTGTTGGATAATACGTAGTATGATTAAATGTTGAAACTGGCAACTATACTTCTTGCGGTGCGGTGGAGGAAGTGTGAGGTGAGATTGGATGGACAAACAAGAACATTGTAAAGTGCTCATTGTCGATGATGAGGTGCTGATTAGACAAGGGATAAAGCATTATATTAATTGGGAACAGGAAGGCTTTACAATTGTAGGCGAAGCATCTAATGGAAGTGAAGCACTTCAACTAATTGAACAGGAGCAACCGCATATTGTTATTACTGATATGGTCATGCCCATTATGGATGGTGAAAAGCTGACAAAGGAAATTAAAGAACATTATCCAGATATTGAAGTGATTATTTTAAGTAGTTTTAGTGATTTTGAATATGTTCGCTCTACCTTTCAAAGTGGGGTTGCAGACTATATACTCAAACCTAAATTAGAAGGACCTGAACTATTAAAGACATTACAAAGGGTTGTTAAAAATATCCCAAATTTTAAACTAAGCCGTACTGACAGCACAGTAAATTCTATAGAGGATCTTATCCACCATTTAATGACAGGCTATGAGGTAAATTACGATCATCAATTAGTAAAAGAAGTCTTTCCCAAAAAGTATTTTTGTTTAATAGGTGCTGACGCCACAGAGTACGACTTAAATCATTCACAAATAGATTCTATACTTAACATGCTTGTAGATATTGCTTGTTATCCCGTGTTAAAAGAGGCAACGGGCTTTACGTATTTGCTCAATATTGAGAAGAGTGATTTAACAACTATTATAAATAAGCTCGAAGATGTTACAGCAAATGTGGATTGGACTTTAAGTGAACCATTTATAGCTCTGCAAGATATAAAAAACCAATTTCAAGAAAGTTTGCAGACGCTTAGGAAATATAGATTTTACTTTCCTAATTTTACGGTTTTGACTTATGACCAATTACCCAAGCTGTCAGATGAACAAAAAAAGTTCGATTTAAATTACTTTATTGATGTATTCAAAAAGAGAGATTTTGAAGATGCCTTTGAATATCTCAATGATTACGTCGAGTGTTTATCCCGGCAATATGCAAAGGATGAAAATGAGTTTAAATCATTTTTAGGGAATATTATTTTTAACACAACGATTTTATTAGAAAACCTCCATTTTAAAAGTGAATCATTGCAACAAGAGAAATATCATCATTTTTCCATGATTAACGATGCAAAAGATGTTGTCGAAACTACTAAATACTTTCATTCTTACTTAAATGAAGTAAAAGCAATCATTCACCAAGAGATTAAAGAACCAAGTCAATCCAATATGCAAAAATTATTAGATTATATTGACCAGTATTATGCTGAGCCAATTAGCTTGTCTAGTTTGGCAGAACATTTCCATTTTAATCCTTCCTATTTATCATCTTATTTTAGTACTCACCATAGCATTGGATTTAATGAATATTTGACTCATATTAGAATAGAGAAGGCAAAGGAATATTTACAAAATCAGAAAATCTCCATTTCTGAAATTAGCGGTCTTGTAGGTTATTCAGATCATAGTTATTTTTGTAAGGTTTTTAAAAAAATGACAGGAATGTCTCCTAGTAAGTATAGGAAGAGCACTTCTTTATAGGACATGATTTCAATGATAAGGAACTTTTTAAATAGCTTTAAAAATAACGGCCTGTTTTTTAAGATGTTTATTGTAATGGTTGTCAGCATTGTTACTGTGTCCGTCTTAATAACGTTTACGATGATTCGAATGTCCGAAAGGCTTTTTATTGATACATTTAGTATTGGAAATTCTAAAGTAATGGATCAAGTGACGACTGATTTTGAAGCTTTTGGTTATTCACTTGTCTCTGTAGCGAACCAAGTCCAGCAAAGTAGTTATGTGGAAAATTATTTAACAGATCAACAAACAGATCCTTTGGCATTAGCAAAAGCCACACATAGAATCAAACAACAAATGGATCGATATGTAACGATGATCGATCAGGAAGGGGTCAATATCGTTTTACTTGGTGAGAATGGACGATTATATTCAACCAATTATGTGAATTGGCCGGTTTCCGCGAAAGAATTGAGCAAAGACCGTATTACGTTGAATACTTATAAAGAACCCAATCGACTTCTGTACCAATATGATCCAAAAACCATCGGACGGGAAGATGCAATTGTCGTTTCTAAAGCATTAATCGAAAAGTCCACTGATTTAATATACGGTTATATATATATCGCTATTCAAGAACAAGATTTTAAACAGTTGTACGCGAGATATACAGGTAATGGAAACCACGTAATGCTTTTAAATCAAACTGGGATGGTTGTATCAAGCAGTGAAGAGTCTATAACTGGTCAAAAAATATCCGAATTACTTCAAGAAGTTAAAGGAATGGAAAATCATAACTCCAATTATAAACAAGTTGAAGTTTTAGGAGAAAGTCGTTTACTATTCGCTAAGTATTTACCAGCATTTGATATGTATCTTATAAACTTAATTGATCGTGAGAGTGTTCAGAGTAATTTACTCGATACGAAGATGATTGTCATGATTAGTGCTATCATCGTAATCTTAGCTTTATTTATTGTGTTTTTAATCTCAAGAGGGTTAACGAAATCATTATCGAGATTAGTTAAACAAATTTCAAATATGAGTAAGAAGAATTTTGATTCATATGTCACTGAAACAGGAAGTTATGAAACAAGGCAGTTGGCAAATGCATTTAACGATATGTTAGATGAACTTCATGCGTATGTGAGAAAGTTAATGGATACTCAAAAAAAGCAGCGAAATGCAGAGTTAGAAGCACTTCAACAGCAAATTAATCCACATTTTTTATATAATACGTTAGCGTCTGTCAAATTTATGGTACAAAACGGAGATAAAGAAAAATCTGCTCAAACAATTAATGCGTTAATCTCGTTATTACAAAATACGATTGGAAATATTAGTGAAACAAATACAGTGGAGCTAGAATTGAATAATATAAAAAACTATGTGTATATTAATCAAATTCGGTATGGAGAAGCGATTAAAGTTCACTATTTTGTTTCTCCTGAGTGTTTACAATTTGAGCTGCCGAAATTAATTTTACAGCCATTTATCGAGAATGCATTTTTTCACGGGTTTAATCGTAAAAAGGAAGGATATATTCAACTGCTTATCTTACAAAAAGACCACCAATTAATTTGTGAAATAAACGATAATGGTGATGGAATGGAAGATACCCCCTTAAATCAAAAAAGTAGACGACAGCTCTTTAGTGGAATTGGCATCCGTAATGTTGAAGAGCGAATTCAATTATTATATGGGGAACAATACGGTGTAGATGTTTCCAGTCAATTAGGTGAAGGAACAAGAGTTACGATTCGATTGCCGATAATAAAATCTAAAGAAAGTACAAATTTATAAAAAAAGTGTTAGTAGGAAATCGTTTCCATGTAATTATCAAAATAAAGTTAAAGTTTTATCTAAAGATCGTCCTAACGGTCTTTTTTTTTATTTTGATATCATTTTAATAGGAAGCAAGCGTTTCCAATCATGAGGAGGTATAGACAGTGAAAAAGCTATTGTTATTAGTAGTTGCAAGTATTATGATGCTTGCTGCATGTAGTTCAGGTTCAAAAGAAGGCGGGAACTCAAGCAAAAATGGTGATTCTAATACGATTACTGCTTGGGCATGGGATCCTAATTTCAATATAGCTGCATTGAAGCTAGCTGATGAATCTTACAGTGGTAAAGATGAAATTAATCTTAAAATTATTGAAAATGGACAACCAGACATTGTTTCAAAATTAAATACTGGATTAAGTTCTGGAACAATGAAAGGTATGCCTAATATTGTTCTCATTGAAGATTATCGTGCTCAAAGCTTTTTGAAAGCATATCCAGATGCGTTTGTTGATTTATCTGAGTATATCAATAAAGATGATTTTGCACCTTATAAAATTGAATCTGCTAGTTTAGATGGAAAACTATATGGTTTACCATTTGATACAGGTGTAGCTGGTTTATTTATTAGAACTGACATGATTAAAGAAGCTGGATATACAGTAGATGATTTTACTAACATTACTTGGGACCAATTCATTGAAATGGGTAAAAAAGTTAAAGAAAAAACTGGAAAACCAATGATTACAGTTGACCCTAATGACTTAGGAACCATTCGTATGATGATTCAAACTGCTGGAAAATGGTACTTAAAAGAAGACGGAGTTACTCCTGATATTAGTGGAAATGAAGCTTTGACAGAAGCATTTCGCGTATATAAAACAATGTTAAAAGAAGAAGTTGCTGGTATTCATTCTGATTGGAGCCAATTACTTGCCGGTTTTAACAATGGTGACGTTGCTGCAGTTGCACAAGGTAACTGGATTACACCAAGTATTAAAGCTGAAGAAGCGCAATCCGGACAATGGGCTGTCGTTCCAATTCCAAGATTAGACTTACCGAATGCAGTAAATGCTTCTAACTTAGGTGGAAGTTCGTTCTATGTATTAAATGTAGATGGTAAAGAAAAAGCAGCTGAGTTCCTAGCTAATACATTTGGTTCAAATAAAGACTTCTATCAAAATTTAGTAACGAAAGTAGGGGCAATCGGTACTTATATGCCTGCTTCTGAAGGCGAGGCATATAAAGCAGAAGATCCATATTTCGGTGGTCAAAAGACCGTGACTGATTTTTCAAAATGGATGGAAGAAATTCCAGCTGTCAATTACGGTATGCACACATATGCAGTTGAAGATATTTTAGTAGCTGAAATGCAAAATTATTTAAACGGCCAAGATATTAAGGAAGTTCTAAATAATGCTCAAAAACAAGCAGACTCACAATTAAAATAAATTTTCTAGACTAGGCCTTGGACAAGTTCTACATTTGGGCTTTTAGAATTCAGATGTAGATTTGCTCCAAGGCTTTACATTGAATGAGCTCTGACATTGTTTTACGTAAGGAGATGATACCAATGAGCAACAAACTAAGAAATAATGCAATCGGCTGGTCATTTGTGCTCTTTGCAGCTATTTTAATTGTTCTTTTTTATTTCTATCCAATGGTCCAAGCCTTCATATTATCGTTTAAATCCGGAATGGGAAGCAATCTGGATTTCGTTGGATTGGATAACTATACTAGATTGTTTAAAGATCCTACTTTTATAGCAGCTTTAAAAAATACCTTTATTTATTTAATTGTACAAGTACCCATTATGATCGTTTTAGCGTTAATATTATCTGTTTTATTAAATGATCCTAAATTGAAGTTTAAAGGTTTTTTTAGAACTGCAATCTTTTTACCTGCAGTTACCTCACTTGTAGCCTATTCTATTATTTTTAAATATTTATTTGGTATGGATGGAATCATTAATCAATTTCTAATGGGTGTTTCACTTATTTCTAAACCAATCCCGTGGTTAACGGATCCATTGCTTGCAAAAATTACGATTATTATTGCAATTACATGGCGATGGACTGGATACAATATGATCTTTTACTTGTCAGGACTTCAAAATGTCGATCAATCGATTTATGAAGCTGCAAAAATAGATGGGGCCAATGCATTTCAAATGTTCACTAAGATTACGATTCCAGTATTGAAACCTATTATTCTATTTACCTCTATTACTTCAACCATTGGAACACTTCAAATATTTGATGAAATCATGAATATTACGAAAGGTGGACCAGGTAATTCGACAGTCTCCATCTCTCAATATATCTATAACTTATCCTTTAAATATTCACCTGATTTTGGGTATGCAGCAGCTGTTTCATTTGTGATCGTTATTTTGATCGTGATCTTTTCATCTTTACAATTTAAAGCGGCAGGTGATCGAAAATGACTACATTTAAAAAAGTATTTGCGTATGTCTTCTTATCGATAGCTGCATTCATTTCCATTTTTCCATTCTTTTGGATGATCATTAGTTCAACGAATGAATCGAAAGAAGTTACAAAAGGCAGATTGCTTCCCGGGAATCAATTTCTAGAAAATATGAAAAATTTATTTGAAAATGTCAATATGGGAACAGCATTGGTAAACTCAGCGATTGTTGCTATTTCAACGACTGTTCTAGCTCTAATTATTGCTTCTATAGCTGGGTATGGATTTGAAATCTATCGTAGTAAAAAGAAAGATATAGTATTTAATATTTTGCTATTATCAATGATGATTCCTTTTGCTGCTCTAATGGTTCCTCTTTATCGTATGTTCGGATCCATTTCTCAAGTCATGCCATTTATCGGAATTGATACATTGGCAGCAGTAGCAATACCAACCATTACGACTGCATTTTTGATCTTTTTCTTTAGACAAAATACTAAAATGTTTGCAAAAGAACTTGTTGAAGCTGGTCGTATCGATGGATTATCAGAATTAGGGATTTTCTTTCGAATTTTCATGCCTTCAATGAAAACAACATATGCTGCGGCAGCAATCATTACATTTATGGGAAGCTGGAATAACTACTTATGGCCACTCGTTGTTATCCAGTCACCAGAACAACAAACCATTCCTTTGCTTATTTCTAACTTAGGTTCTGGTTATGCACCTGATTATGGTGTCATTATGATGGCAATCGTGATTGCAACTTTACCTACAGCATTAGTATTCTTCTTAATGCAAAGGCACTTTGTTGCCGGAATGATGGGATCAGTAAAATAAATTGGTTGAAAGTGGGGATCTGTAATGTTAAAGCAATTGAAGAAATTTGAGTACACTCCTCCGAAAAACGGTTATCCAGAGTGGAATAATAATCCTGAGATTTTTCAATTGAATCGGCTTGAAGCCCATGCGACACTAATGCCTTATCACACAGTAGAAGAAGCGTTGGAAGGAAATCGAAAGGCTTCTAAATACTATAAACTATTAAATGGCGAATGGAAGTTTTCATTCTCTGAAACTCCTGATAAAAGAAATCAAGAATTCTATCATGCTAATTTTGATTTTAGCAATTGGGATCATATTCAAGTACCTGCTCATTGGCAATTACAAGGGTATGACTATCCGCAATATACAAATGTAAATTATCCTTGGATCAACACAGAAGAGCTTAAAGCTCCGTTTGCACCAACAAAATACAATCCGGTCGGACAATATATTCGAACATTTACAGTTCCTGAATCGTGGGAAAATCAGCCGGTATACATTAGCTTCCAAGGTGTAGAATCTGCCTTTTATATTTGGGTAAATGGAGATTTAGTCGGGTATAGTGAAGATACGTTTACACCTGCTGAATTTGATATTACTCCTTATTTAATCGATGGAGATAATATATTGGCCGTAGAAGTGTACCGCTGGTGTGATGCGAGTTGGCTTGAAGACCAAGATTTCTGGAGGTTAAGTGGTATCTTTAGAGATGTTTATTTATACTCAACTCCGCGCATCCACATTCAAGACTTTTTCGTCAATACTGAGCTTGATAATGAATATCGTGATGCAGAATTGAAAGTGAATGCCTGCATCACAAATTATGTTGAAGAATCATGCGAGAACGTTGCGTTTGAAGCAATGCTTTATGATGATAATGGGAAAAAGGTTTTGGAAATTCCGATTTCACGTGAGGTCAAGATTTCGAATGAAGCAAAATGCGAAATTAGTGCATCGGCATTCGTTGAAAATCCATTAAAATGGAGTGCCGAACATCCAAATCTTTATACATTAGTTCTAAGTTTGAAAGACGAAAAAGGCCAGATTATCGAAACTGAAAGCTGTAAAGTTGGATTCCGTAAATTTGAACTAAAAGATGGATTAATGAAGATTAATGGTGAGCGCATCGTTTTTAAAGGCGTAAACAGACATGAATTCAATGCTGATAAAGGACGCGCGATTGATTTGGATGATATGGTCCACGATATTAAGCTTATGAAACAGCATAATATTAATGCAGTTCGTACTTCACACTATCCAAACAATCCATATTTATACGAATTGTGCGATCAATATGGCTTGTATGTCATTGATGAAAACAACTTAGAAACACATGGTTCATGGGTTTACGGGCAGAAGGAACTTGAAGATACGGTTCCAGGCAGTAAGCCAGAATGGACAGAAAATGTATTGGATCGCTGTAATTCAATGTTCCAACGTGACAAAAATTATCCTTCTATAGTTATTTGGTCTCTAGGAAACGAATCATTCGGTGGCGATAATTTCCTTAAAATGCATCAATTCTTTAAAGAAAAAGATCCATCGAGACTCGTTCATTATGAAGGTGTATTCCATTACAGACCGTCAGAAGCAGCATCGGATATTGAATCTACCATGTATATTACTCCTTCAAAAGTAGAGGAATATGCAATTGAAGCGGAAAAGGCCGATCAACAAATGAAGCCGTATATTCTATGTGAATATGCTCATGCGATGGGAAATTCCGTTGGAAATCTATTTAAGTACACAGAGCTATTTGATAAATATCCAATCATTCAAGGCGGATTTATTTGGGATTGGCGCGATCAGGCAATTCGAATGAAAACAGAAGATGGCGTTGAGTTTTTAGCCTATGGTGGAGATTTCGGTGAATCACCACATGATGGGAACTTCTCAGGTAATGGATTGATCTTCGCGGATGGCACGGTAACTCCAAAGCTTTATGAAGTGAAAAAATGCTATCAAAATGTTGAATTTAGCGCTGTTGACCTTGCTAATGGGGCTTTGAATGTTCAGAATAAAAATCTATTTACGAATCTAAATGAATTTAAACTTTCTTTTGAACTTACAAGCAATGGAGAACTTATAAAAACTGGCAAGGCAGATTTGGATATTGAACCATTATCTTCTGGCGAAGTTCGACTAGATTATACGCTTAAGGAGATTGATGCTGACGGAGAAATCATCTTAACTGTTAGCCTTCGTCTGAAAGACTCCACAATATGGGCAGAAGCAGGTCATGAAATTGCTTTTGAACAATTTGTATTACGTGAAGGTGTTAAGGAGCAACCAGAAAGTATGGATGGAAAGCTAGATCTTGTTGAAGAGGCCGAAGAACTAACAATTTTAGGAGAAGGATTCTTAATTCGCTTTAACAAACAGACTGGTGATCTTGTATCCTATCAATTTGCTGGTGAAGAATTAATCAAAAGCTCTCTCATTCCTAACTATTGGCGTGCTATGACAGATAATGATAAAGGAAATAAGCTTGATGTCAGAAGTGCTACATGGCGCGAAGCAGGACTGAATCGCAAGCTTGAGAACTTCCAAGTTGAAGGAGCGAATGAAGAAATAGCTGTTCTTGTAAAGTACAGTTTGCCTACTGCAAGGGAATCTAGCACAGAAATTCGCTATATCGTGAAAAACACTGGAGAAATTATAGTGGAATCCACATTGACTCCGGGATCTGATTTGCCGGAAATACCAGAGGTTGGATTGCTCTTTAAGATGGAAGGATGCTTCGACAATCTAGAATGGTATGGAAAAGGTCCTCACGAGAACTATATCGACAAAGAAAAAGGTGCAAAAATCGGCCTTTATGAAGGAAAAGTAAAAGACCAGTATGTCCCATATTTAAAACCACAAGAATGTGGAAATAAAACAGAAGTAAGGTGGGCTACTGTTACGAACGAACAAGGTGTAGGATTTAAAATTTTGGGATTTCCAACAGTGGAACTAAATGTACTTCCATATACACCATTTGAATTAGAAGAAGCAAGCCATTCATATAAATTACCGAATAGCAACCAATCCGTTATTCGAGTTAACTATAAACAAATGGGTATTGGTGGAGACGATAGTTGGCTGCAAAAAACACATCCAGAATTCACCTTATATGCTGACAAACCATATACCTATGCATTTTCATTGATTCCGATTAAGAAATAATATAATGAAAGAAAAGGATAGATGGGCGAAGTATTAACGCTCAACTATCCTTTTCTTTGTTCTATTGCTAGAAAGTCCCCATACTAATAAAAATGATGACTTTTTAAATAAAAGCTGAATCGCGGCAGAATTGTGATAAAAGGCAGGAGATATGCCGCGCATCGGTCAAAATCGTGGCAGTAACATGCCAAAAAGCAGGAGATATGCAGTGGATCGAGTAGAATCGCGGCAGTACCATGACAAAAAGCAGGAGTTATGCAGCGTATTGAGTTGAATCGCTGCAGTATCATACCAAAAAGGAGGAGTAATGCTGCGCATCGGTCTGAATCGCGGCAGAATTGTGAAAAAATGCAGGAGATATGCCGAGGATCGAGTTGAATCGTGGCAGTATCGCGCCAAAAAGGAGGAGTTATGCCGCATATCGGTCTGAATCGCGGCAGTACCATGACAAAAAGCAGGTGTTATGCCGCGCATCGAGTTGAATCGCGGCAGTATCATGCCAAAAAGCAGGAGTTATGCAGCGTATCGGTCTGAATCGCTGCAGTATCATGCCAAAAAGCGGGAGATAAGCGGCGCATCGAGTAGAATCGTGGCGGTATCATGCCAAAAAGCAGGAGTTATGCAGCGTATTGAGTTGAATCGCTGCAGTATCATACCAAAAAGGAGGAGTAAGCCGCGCATCGGTCAAAATCACAGTAAAAGTGTGAAATGGCAGAAGATATTCAGCGAAAAACTATTTCTTCGTTGATTTGATCGTTATCCCCGGCAATAAAATTGTACATATTTAAATGAACTACCAGTATAGTGGTTGCTCATGTCTTCGCCAATCGAAACAGTAGTAAACTATGTGGAAACATCGTATGATTATATTAGAATATAAATCTTACATATATAATGGAGGGATAAAATGAAAGCGCTCTTTATTGGTGGTACAGGTACGATTAGTACGGCTATTACAAAGCAACTGGCGGAAAATGGTTGTGAACTTTATCTTTTGAATAGAGGAACGAGAAATGATGACTTGCCTGAAGGGGTTAAGGTCATTACAGCAGATATTCATGATGAAGAAACGGTTGCGAAGCTTATCGAGGACCACGAATTTGATGTAGTGGCAGATTTTATCGCCTTTGTACCGGCACATGTGGAAAGAGATTATCGACTTTTTAAAGGGAAAACGAAACAATTTATTTTTATTAGCTCAGCATCTGCCTATCAAAAACCGCTATCTGATTATCGAATTACAGAAGGGACTCCACTATCAAACCCATATTGGGAGTATTCTAGAAACAAAATTGCCAGTGAAGAATTTTTAATGAAGCAATACAGAGATAATGGTTTTCCTATCACAATCGTAAGGCCAAGCCATACATACAGTGAACGGTCCATTCCGCTCGGTGTACAAGGAAGTAAAGGCAGCTGGCAAGTAGCAAAACGGATGCTGGAAAATAGGCCGGTCATTATTCATGGTGATGGTACTTCATTATGGACTTTGACGCATAGCAGTGATTTTGCAAAGGGTTTTATCGGCTTGATGGGTAATGTACATGCAATAGGGGAATCTGTACACATTACATCAGATGAATCGGTAACTTGGAACCAGATACACGAAATCATTGCTGACGCTTTAGGTGTAAAATTAAAAGCTGTTCACGTTCCATCCGAATTTCTAGACGCCTGCAGCAATTATGATTTTAAAGGCGGCCTTATAGGAGACAAAGCAAATACCGTTGTTTTTGATAATTCCAAGCTAAAAAGACTTGTTCCTGATTTTGTAGCAACAACTAGAGTGGATCAAGGTATAAAGCAGACTGTACAACATATATTAAAAAATCCTGAGTTGCAAAAAGAGGATCCGGAATTTGATGCTTGGTGTGATAAAGTAATAGAAGCACTAGATGAAGCTATTATGAAAATAAAAGAATAAAATATCTAATAAGCTATTGGGTGTAAGTGCCTAATAGCTTATTTTCTTGATAAACGGAATCGTTCATTTGTCAAAAAACTTCACATTATTTTTTGAAGAATATGAGCTCCAATAAGTTTTTTGATTAAGTTTTATGAATGATCTACATTGCATCCAACTTTTATCCCGTTTTCATCGCTTTTTTTCTAGCTGTTTTTTTATAAATACTTAGATGATCTTTTTGTTTATCACTTAGAATTGTATTTCTCGTTCTCCCTTATAAACTTCTCAATCCAACTACGCATCAGTACTGATGGTTTTCGATCCACTTCTTTACAAAGGGAAACAAATTGTTCCTTTAAATCTTTTGAAATCCGAATATTTAACTGGTGCCTTTTCATGATATCCTCCATAATCCAATCTTTTTTTATTTATAGCAAAAACATCTATACATTTTCTGAAAGATAAAATAAAGGACGATCATTAATATCTTTAATAGTATTACTATTAAAGATTCAAAATAGGAATAAAGTCCTAGTTGGAGATTTTCTTTTCAAAATATTGTATCTATCTGACTTTAATTGCAAGTTTATCATCAATATATTCTCACTAATAAAATTAATCGTTTTCATTGTTGTATTGAAAAGGATTTAGGTATTTTTTTTATTAATACCTAAATCCTTTTTCTTCTTTCAATAGTTTATGTAATGTTTATTTTCTTTCAGAAAATGTTTAGAAATGATGGGTAGAATTACAATTTGGAATAAGAGTAATGAGTAAAGTGACATATTCAAACGAATAAAAAGGAGGGAATGTTTTTAATGAGAAAGAAATTAAGTATGGTTGCCTTTATTATTGTTTTAGTTTCTAACACAATTCTCAATGGAGCAGCGCCACTTGTAGTAATAGCTGAGAATGTAAAGAAAAGTATATTTCAAAATGTAACTATAACAGACGAAAAAGGCAATGTTATTGATTCTAATCAAAATCCAGAATTTCTTCCAAATGTTTATACAACAGTGAATATTAATTTTGATTGGTCATTAGCTGATTTAGAAGTAAGTGAAGGGGATATATTTTCCTATAAACTTCCATCGCAAATGATTTCAAAAGAACAAAGCGGAAAGTTACATACATCCGGGAATTCAGACATAGGTTCTTACAATGTTAATAATGATGGACTTGTGACAATTGCTTTCAATGAGGAAGCGGATACCAATGCCAATGGAACGCTGGCAATTAAAGCAAATTTTAATGAGGATGTTATTGGTGACAATGAAACAGTTTCGATTCCTTTTACTTTAAATAATCAAGAAAAGGTTATTCATGTTTCTTTTCAAGTAGATTCAAAACCGGAATCGGAAGAAGCTCAACAAGTAGATGAGACGAAACAAATTGCAGAAGCCGATGAAAAAGACAATGAGAAAGCAGAAGTTGGTACAGGGGCAACAGAAGAGACAGACTATAAAGAAGAGGTTAAATCAAACTCAGATAAAAAAGAGTTAAACACTGAAGTGAAACGTGATCCAAAACCAATCGAAGAAAATATCATTATAGATGGATCGCTCGTTTTAAAAAAGGTTGATGGATCATCGATTCAAGAGGGGGAAATTCTTGATCCTGCAGAAGGGTTAAGAATTGAATTTGATTGGGAATTACCTAACACGCATCAATATATTGCAGGTGATACATTCGAATTACAATTACCTGAACAACTGGCAATTTATAATGAGATTAATGATGTATTAACAGACGGCGATACGGTTTTTGGAGGATATAAAGTAACCGTAGATGGCAAGGTCCTATTTACTTTTAATGAAAATATAGAAAAGGTCCCAAATGTTCACGGTCATTTCTATGTTCAAACTGAATTGATAGAACAGAAAATCATAACGACAGAAGACATTCTAGAATTTAAAGTAAATGATAATGTAATCAAAGAAATCCCCATAAATGTCAAACCAAAGTACGGACAAGCGATTACTAAATCTGGGCAACCAGTTGGTGGATCATTTAATGCAGCCGAAATTGCATGGACTGTAATTGTTAACACGTCAAGGGAATCGTTAGAAGATGCAATTATTCAAGATCCGATATTATCCGGTCAAGAATTAATTGTTGAATCAATTATATTGAAAGAAGTAGAAGTAGATTTAAAAGGGAATGTACTAAAAGAAAAAGACGGTACAGTTGAGTTTAATAATAAATCAACTATAGAAAAACTAGAGTTGGAAATGGGCAATACAAATAAAGCATATAAACTTACATTTAGGACGAAAATTAAAGAAGATGAAAAAGATAAAGAAGGCGAGAATACGTATTATAATACAGCAAAGTTGGTTTCGGATAACAAGAAAGATGAAGAAAGTGGTTCATCCGTTTCCGTTTCCCGCCCGAAATCACTTGAAAAAACATCTAGTGCATTTAATAAAGGTGACCGTTCCGTTGAATGGACAGTAAACGCGAATTTTACTGAAAAAGAGTTAAAAGCAGGAGAAACGATTACAGATGAATTTACATTTAAGGTTGGTAACGATACCTTAAATAATAAATTTGAAGTAGTAGACATCAAGATATTTAAAGTAGATTCTTTTGAGAATGGTAAGGTAAAAGAGCAATCTGAAGCAAACGATTTATTTAACATCCATATTGATGGGAACAAAGTAACGTTCACATTAAATGAAGATACCAATAAAGCTTTTATTTTCAAGTACAAAACAAAAGTTAAAGATGGAGCCTATATTACACATGATGGTCAAATAACGAATATAGTTTCATTAAACGGGAAAATAGCAAAAAGTAGCCAAGGTGTTTACCAGCAAGTCGGTAAAAAAAGCCACAGTGAAATCAACTATAAAGATAAAACAATCGACTGGACTATTACCGTAAATGCAGATCAACAAGATTTACGCAACTTCGTATTAACAGATGATTTTTCAGGATCTGGTCAAAAACTGGTTCCAGGTACAATCAAAATCAGTCCCGAATCAACTTCACATATTACCGAAAAAGATGAAGGGTTTGTCATAAACTTTGGCAATATTACCAAAGCATATACCATCACATATCAAACTCGGTTTACATATGATTTCGGTGGTGCAGAAACGAAACCCAACTTTACCAATGGTTTACATTTATCTTACGAAACAAGTGACGGAGAGGAATATGAACTAAAGATCGAAGATAAGGTAGATCCGAATAATCAAACGAAAAATAATGGTGTCAAAAACGGTAAAGTAGATAATGAAACAAAAGAAATTACTTGGACCGTTGACGTGAACTACAACCAGCTAAGTCTAGAAGATGCAAAATTCATTGATAAAATTGCTGATAACCAAACATTGGTGGAAGGTTCGGTTCAAGTCTTTAAAACGACTATAGGAGAAAAAGGCGGAATAGCAGTAGGAGACGATGTAACAGAAAACCTCGTAATAACTACTAAGAACGATGAAATTAAGATTAATTTAGGTGAAATTGATCAGAGCTATCGTATAGTGTTTAAAACTGTCGATAAAGACGGCATCTACAATAGTGATGAAAAATATGAAAACACAGCACAGTTTGTTCCGCGTGAAGGGGAAGAACATAATTTAAAAGCACATGTTACATTACCTCATCAAGGGGAGTTTTTAGGTAAAAAAGGTGTGCACAATAAAGATGAATGGACAATTGATTGGACAATCGATGTAAATAAATCAAAATCTAAGTTAAAAGACATCGTTGTAACAGACAACTTAGGTGATGAGAGTTTACAAGTTTTATTGGAAGATACAATTAAAGTTACAAGAACAGGGTCTGATACAGTTTTAGTTGTAGATAAAGATTATACATTAACAGTTAATGGTAATACATTTGAATTGAAAATTCTTGGGGAGACATCGGACAACTACGTTGTTAAGTATTCTTCTTATATTCTAGCTAATAAAACAACTGACATAAAAAACAATGCTGAAGTAAAGTCAAATAATGAAATAGTTGGGACAACTACGAAAGAAGAATCAGTCCAAGTAAGAATCAGCTCAGGTGGTGGTCCTACTCAAGGTGGCACGGGTGAGTTAATCATTGAAAAAGTTGAAGACGGGTCGAACAAACCGTTGTCAGGCGTTGCTTTCGTATTAAAAACAACAGTTGGTAATAAAGAAATTGTCGTTCGCGAAGGAACTACGGATATTAAAGGAAAACTTCAATGGACTGGTCTTAAATATGGTACTTATACTTTAGAAGAGACCGTACCGGCAGGATATTTAGCCGAAACACCATTAACGATTGAGCTTAAATATGAGGGGATGCCTGAAGGGGTCAAAACGAAAAAAATTGTAAACAAGCGTCAAACAGGCTCGGCGAAAATTGTTAAGAAAGATGCTGTAACAGATGAGACTTTAGCTAATGCAACCTTCAAATTAACTAATTTGGAAACAACTCAAGTCTATACATTAACAACAAATGAACAAGGTATTGCAGAAGCAAATGTTCCTTATGGTGAGTATTCTGTAAAAGAAGTTAAGGCTCCTCAAGGATATAAAATTGCAACAGAATTGAACAATATCAAGATTGAGATAGGTAATACAACAGAAATTACCATTGATAACCATGCGATTGTCGATGTTTCCGGAGAGAAAAAATGGATCGATGGAGATGGGAAAAATCGTCCGGAATCTATCAAAGTCCAATTGTTAGATGGTGAAACGGTTGTTGCAGAAAAAGCAGTAGCAGCTAGTGATAACTGGAAATACACATTTAAAGACTTTCCGAAGTATGATAAAAATGGTAAAGAAATCAACTATACAATCAAAGAAGTTCCAGTGGGTGGATACAATTCGAAAGTGGATGGTAATAATATCACCAATATTGAATTGATGGATATTTCTGGTGAGAAGACATGGAAAGATGGAAATTTAGCAAATCGCCCAGAGTCTATCAAAGTTAACTTACTTCGAAATGGAGTAGTAGTTAATACTGTTGAAGTAACAGTAAATGATAATTGGAAATACAGTTTCACAGATTTAGAGAAATATGATTATGAAGGTAAGGTATACGAATATACTGTAAAAGAACAAGGTGTTCCAGGGTACAAAACAGAAGTTGATGGATTTGATATCACGAATACTCGTTCTGAAAAGACATTTGTTGAAGTAACGAAAAGTTGGTTAGATGATGAATCTAAAGACCGTCCAGATTCTATCACAGTTATTCTTTTTCAAAATGAAAGAGAAATTGACAGTGCAGAATTAAAAGCTTCTGAGGACTGGAAATATGTATTTTCAGATCTTGAAGCCTACGATGAAAACGGTGTGGCATATGAATACACTATTAAAGAAGAGCTAGTAGAAGGTTATAAGTCAACAGTAGAAGGTTATGACATCACAAACCTACGTGTTGGAAAAACCTTAGTGTCTGGAACGAAGACATGGAAAGATGATAACACTGAAGGGGACCGTCCAGAGTCTATAACGATAGAATTACTGCAAAATGGAAAGGTAATAGACTCCAAGGAAACAACAGCAGTGAATCACTGGAAGTATAGCTTTACAGAT
The DNA here is from genome assembly GCF_022900255.1 of Lederbergia wuyishanensis. GTDB lineage: Bacteria > Bacillota > Bacilli > Bacillales > Bacillaceae_C > Lederbergia > Lederbergia wuyishanensis. The sequence goes on along the minus strand of NZ_JALIRM010000011.1, from coordinate 88,163 downwards.
TTAGATGAATTTGACGAAAATGGAGTAGCCTATAAATACACTGTACAAGAGCAACCAGTCGATGGTTATCATTCAACAGTAAAAGACTACGACATCACAAACGTCCGAGTTGGTAAAACATCTGTAGAAGGTATAAAGACATGGAAAGATGATAATTCTAAAGATCGTCCAGAAATGATCAAAGTAAACCTCCTGCAAAACGGTGTAGTGGTGGAAATACAAGAGGTCACTGCAGATTCCGATTGGAAATACAGCTTCAAAGAGTTGGACAAGTATGATGCGGAAGGTAAGGCATACGAATATGCTGTAAAAGAGCAAGGTGTTCCAGGTTATAAATCAGAGGTGGATGGCTTTGACTTTACAAACACTAGATCTGATAAAACATCTATTATTGTCACAAAGGGTTGGAAAGATGATAACTCCAAAGATCGCCCTGACTCCATTACAGTAAACTTGCTTCAAAATAGAGAAGTGATTGATACAGTGAAAGTAACTGCAGTTGACGATTGGACTTATGAGTTTTCTGATTTAGAAGCTTATGATGAAAATGGAGTTGCTTATGAGTACGCTGTTGAAGAGGAAGCTATTAAAGGTTATGAAACGACGATAGAGGGTTTCGACATCACAAACTTACGTGTTGGTAAAACATCAGTAGAAGGCACAAAAACATGGAAAGACGATAACTCAAAAGATCGCCCGGAAATGATCAAAGTGAATCTTCTTCAAAATGGTGTTGTGGTTGATACACAAGAAGTGACAGCTGATTCTGACTGGAAATATAGCTTTGCAGACTTGGCTAAGTATGATGCGGAAGGTAAGGCATACGAATATGCTGTAAAAGAGCAAGGTGTTCCAGGTTATAGATCAGAGGTGGATGGCTTTGACATTACAAACACTAGATCTGATAAAACATCTGTTGTCGTCACAAAGGGTTGGAAAGATGATAACTCCAAAGATCGCCCAGACTCCATTACAGTAAACTTGCTTCAAAACAGAGAAGTGATTGATACTGTGAAAGTAACTGCAGTTGACGATTGGACTTATGAGTTTTCTGATTTAGAAGCTTATGATGAAAATGGAGTTGCTTATGAGTACACTGTTGAAGAGGAAGCTATTAAAGGCTATGAATCTACAGTAGATGGCTATGACATTACTAACTTGCGTGTTGGAAAAACATCGGTAGAAGGTACAAAGACATGGAAAGACCATGACTCCAAAGATCGTCCAGATGTGATTAAAGTTGACTTGCTGCAAAATGGTAAAGTTATTGACACGAAAGAAATGAAAGCCGACACTGACTGGAAGTACGGATTTACAGATTTAGACAAGTATGATGAAGAAGGTAAAGCATACGAATACAGTGTAACAGAGCAATCTGTAGAAGGTTATCAATCTATAGTAAATGGCTACGATATCACCAACTTGCGTGTCGGCAAAACTTCAGTAGAAGGAACGAAGACATGGGAAGATGATAACTTCAAAGATCGTCCAGAAATGATCAAAGTTGACCTCCTGCAGAATGATAAAGTAATAGATACGAAAGAAGTGACAGCTAGTAATGATTGGAAATATAGCTTTACTGATATAGAGAAGTATGATGAAGAGGGAAAGGCATACACTTATTCAGTGAAGGAACATGTTGTCGAAGGCTATGTATCAATTGTTTCCGGGTTTGATATTACGAACAAGTTGATTCTAGGCGAAGTTAAATTGATCAAAGTCGACAGTAACAACAAAGAGATTACTCTGGAAGGTGCAGAATTCGAACTTCAGGATGAAGATGGTAATGCGCTACAAAAAGGATTATCAACCGACAAAACCGGTAAACTAGTTGTGGAAAATTTAACTCCAGGCAACTACCAGTTCGTCGAAACGCAAGCACCATCTGATTACGAACTAGATCCAACTCCAATCACATTTACGATTGAAAAAGGTCAGGAAGAAACCTTAGTTATTGAGTTTGCAAATAAAGCTACTCCAATAATGCCGGAACAACCAGAAAAACCTGTGCAACCAGAAAAACCTGTGCAACCAGAAAAGCCTGAACAACCAGTTGATCCTGGGAAAGAAGTTCGCCCAGAAAAACCAGCACAAGATATTGACAAGCTTCCACAAACAGGGGAACAAAACTTGTTGTATATGATGGTATTAGGTTTGCTATTCCTATCAATTGGTGGATTGCTTCTTTTACGAAGAAATAGAAAAGCAGAATAATGATAGAAGGTGATGTCCTCATGAAAAATGCAAAATTAATAGTAGGTCTTGTATTTTTGACAGCAGGACTAACTTTCATCTCCATTCCACTTTATTACGAATGGCAGCAAGGAAAAGAGTTGAGGGCTTTGGAAGAAGCCCTCTTTCTTATTTCTGAAGGTAATAGTGAATCTGTTGATCTTTCAAGTATTGATAATCTTTCTTTTACTGAAGATCAACTAAAAGATGTTATGGAATTAGAAATTCCATCAATTAATTTAAAACAAAAAATCTTAGGTGAGACAACTGAAGAAAATCTACGAGTGGCATTAACGCAATTAAAGAAAGATCAGACTCCAGGAGTTGGAAATTTCACAATCGCAGGGCATAGAGGTTATCGTGGTGAGCGCCATTTCAGTCGTTTGCCACAAGTTTCAATTGGGGATAAAGTATTTTTACATACAGACAAGCAAACATTCGTATACAAAGTTACCAACACAGAAGTTATTGATCCATCTTATGTGGAAATACTAGATGATCATCAAGAAAAAAAGGAAATTACCATGATTACATGTACTAAATCCGGTTTGGATAGGATTGTAGTAATTGCGGAGCTAATTGAGACAACTGAATAATTTCTTACAACATCTGAACAGAATTCTGCATAAGACATATTCGACGGATGTTTCTTTGTTATTCGTTCCATAATTTGGTGGTATATTAGGAGATAAGTTCTACTTATTTTAAGTGTTTTTTACATCTTAGTGTGACTTACATAATTTTTCATTTCTATTTAAAGTAGCAATAAAGGAGGGAGTTTTCGGTGAAAGTAATACTTATTGACGATGAACCATTGGCCCTTGCTTACTTAGAGAAACTACTAGGAGAAATCGAAAATCTTACTATTTTGGGGAAGTATTGGGATCCTCGAAAAGCACTAGAGGCAATAAAACGTGATCAGCCAGAACTTGTTTTTCTCGATATAGAAATGCCAGAAATAAACGGAATGGAACTGGCGGAACTCATCCAAAATGAAATCCCTGAAATAAAACTTGTTTTCATTACGGCATATAATATGTACGCGGTAAAAGCTTTTGAACTGAATGCCGTGGATTATATTGTTAAACCAGTTAAACGCGATCGGTTATTCCAAACAATTCAACGTCTTCCAGGTGTAGCCAAGTCAAAAACTGCACAGTCAAATTCCATGATGGTTCGCTGTTTTCAAACTTTAAGTTTTTGTTCTTATGGTGATAAGATACATACGATTGATGTTCAATGGCGTACATATAAAGCTAGGGAATTGTTTGCTTTTTTTGTTCAACATCGTAATCAACCTATTCGCAAGGATGTCATTTTAGATCTATTTTGGCCCGAAATTGATTGGGAAAAGGGTTTTCCGCAACTTTATACAACGATATATAATATTCGTAAAACCTTACAATCAATCAATGTTAATATAAGTATTTTAAGTTCGGAAAATAGTTATAAACTTGATTTTAATGATGTTTTATTAGATGTGGACGTTTGGGAAAAAGAAGTTAGCAAATTATCCATTGTTACTAGCGATACACTTCCTAAATTCCAAAAGTTAATAGAATTTTATATTGGAGATTATTTTGAGGTAGATGATTATCTTTGGGCAGAACAAGAGCGGGAAAGATTAAGGGGAATTTGGGTCGAAATTGTCAAAAAAGTATGTGATTACTATATTTATAGGAGCGACTATCAAGAAGCTATTATTCTTTATCATCGTCTACAGATGATTCTTCCCTACTTAGATGATAGTTATTTTATGCTAATGAAATTATATGATGCCTTAGGTGATCGACCGTCAGTTGAAGAGCAATATGCGAATTATACTAAAATGTTATGGGGTGAATTTGGGTTAAAACCGATAGGTGACATAAGGATTTGGTATGATCAATGGGTGTCTGAAAACTACAATTAAAAAACAAGGATGGTTTTTTGGAATACATCTAAGCTTTGAAGTATTTTGAAAGGAATTTATAAGGATTGAAAAAACCAAAAAAAAATAAAACAAAAAGTATTTTGATATTGATAGCCATTTTGGTCTCTTTAACAAGCTTTCGTTTGATATGGCTTTTTTACCATACTCCTTCTGAACAGCCAGTAGCTCAACACGGGTTGTTAGATCTACGAGAGTATGATCTAAATGATAAACAAACTGTTACACTAAATGGGGAGTGGAATTTTTTACCTGAAATACTATTGGAAAATCCCCATCAAGATCATTCTACTATTGAAGAAAATATTATAAATATATCTGAGGGAGTTAATCCATCCTATAGATTCGGAACATTTTATTTAAAGGTTCTCATTGATGAATCTACAGATTTGGAACAATTATTTTCCATAAGCATACCATCTGCAAATACAGCCTCGGCACTATACATAAATGGTCATTTAAAAGATCAATCAGGTAAAGTAGCAGCAGATGAATATAACCATATTGGTAAAGGAAACCCTTATGTTGCTTCATTTTCATTAGAGAACAACGAAATCGATATTATGTTACAGGTTTCTAATTTTGATACTACAAAGGGCATTGCGATAAGTCATCCTATTAAATTTGGTACATCAAAGGCTATTGCAAAAAGTAAAACCTATGAAGATGGATTATTAACAAGTATGGTTGTTATCCTTGTGCTACATAGTCTCTATAGTCTACTTATATTTACTTTCATTTATCGGAAGAAAATCATGCTGTTTTTTTCGGTAGGTTTTCTTTTCCCGGCTATAGATGAGATGCTTACTTATAATAGTGCTTCAATAGATTTGCTTCATTTTAATTATGAGTGGTCGTTTAAATTTGGAGAACTGATTTACCTTGGCGCTGCTTTTTTTCTTGTGCAGATCATGAAAAGTTTATTAAGAAGTTCACAGGAATACAAACGCTTTCGTTGGTTTACTATTTTGTATGGAGTCTGTGCACTGCTCATTATCATTCTTCCTTTGAATGTTTTAATACAAGTTAATATGATGTTTTTCATTCTTTATTTTGCATCCTTTATTGGTGTTGTACCACTAGCTTTAAAAGAATACTTTCAATATAAAGATGAATCCATTTTTATTGCGGTCGTCGTTATAAGCACGACCTCAGGCATCTTATGGGGGCTCATTAAAGTAGCTTTAGGAATTGAAATACCTTTTTATCCATTTGATTACTTATGTGCTTTTCTAGGTTTTGCTGTGTTTTGGTTTAAGCGTTTTTATCGACAAAATAATCAAGTGGTAGACCTCGTTGCTATGTTAGAACAAGCGGATAAGAAAAAAGATGAATTTTTAGCGAACACCTCTCATGAATTACGTAATCCCCTTCATGGGATGATCAATATAGCGCAAACGATCTTGGATGATGAAACGGAACCATTAACAAATACTAATAAGGAAAACTTAGAATTATTGGTTAGCGTTGGTCGACGAATGACTTATACCCTCAACGACCTTCTGGATTTCACACGTCTAAAGGAAAGGCAAATACGTCTAAACAGGGAACAGGTAAATGTTTATTCGGTGACTTCGAGTGTACTTGATATGCTTCGTTTTATGACTGATGGGAAGGATCTACAATTTGGTTTGAATATTCCAGATTCCTTTCCTAAAGTAGATGCAGATGTAAACCGTTTAATTCAAATTTTATTTAATTTGCTTCACAATGCAGTTAAATATACGAATAGTGGGCTTGTAACAATAGATGCCGACCATAAAAATGGAATGGCTACTATCTATATTAAAGATTCTGGTATTGGGATGAATGCGGAAACCCAAGAGAAAATTTTTCAACCATACGAACAAGAAGATTCTAGCATATCATCTATTGGGAGTGGACTGGGGTTAGGTCTTAGTATTTGCAAACAATTAGTTGAACTGCATGGTGGCGAAATTTTTGTAGAATCAGCTCTTGGGGAAGGATCTATTTTCTCTTTTACACTACCATTAGCTGATGGATCTGCAGAAGGAACAAAAAGTGTGATGGAAGTAGCCGCTACTATTAGTCCAAATATTGGTGAGGAAAAGGCAAGAAATGGATGGAATATACCCGTGTCCAATATAGATGAAAACCGAGCAAAGATATTAGTTGTCGATGATGATCCAATTAATTTAAAAATCCTGAGTGATATGCTTGCTGTTGAATATGAGGTTATGACAGTCACAAATGGGCAAGATGCATTAGTTATGATTAAAGAAAGGAATTTGGATTTAATTATATCAGATGTAATGATGCCAAATATGTCAGGCTATGAATTAACTCAATTGATTCGTAAGCAATTTTCTTTATCTGAATTACCTATTTTGCTTTTAACTGCTCGAAATCAATCGGAAGATATTTATGCAGGATTTCTTTCAGGTGCAAACGACTATGTAGCTAAACCGATGGATGCATTAGAATTGAAATCACGTGTCAAAGCGTTAACCGAGTTAAAACGGTCGGTTCATGAGCAACTACAGTTTGAAGCTGCCTGGCTCCAAGCACAAATTCAACCACACTTCTTATTTAATACATTAAATACCATTGCCTCACTTAGTGAAATTGATACGGAACGAATGGTTAAGCTTCTAGATGAATTTGGAAATTATTTAAGAAGAAGTTTCGATTTAAATAATACGAAAATGCTTGTTCCTTTGGAAGACGAGCTTGATCTTACCCGCTCTTATCTATATATTGAACAAGAACGTTTTGGGGATAGGCTGCAAGTAAAATGGACTATAGATGAATTACTTACTATTGAAGTCCCGCCACTTTCCATACAAACTATTGTTGAAAATGCTGTGAGACACGGGGTACTTAAACGCGCAAGTGGCGGTACCATCTGTATTTGCATTACTAAGCGTCACTCCTATGCTCAAATAACAATTATTGACGATGGAGTAGGTATAGAACAGGAAAAATTAGAAGAAATCCTTAGTGAGAAAAGACAAGTTAAATCTGGTGTTGGATTGGCTAACACAAATCGGCGATTAATAAAACTTTATGGAAAAGGACTGATCATCACAAGTACACCTAACGATGGCACTATGGTAAAATACCAAGTCCCGATGAAAAAATTCTAAATTTTGCTTTACTGCTAAGACAATAAGAAACTCTTTTTTATAGGTAATAATATTACAAATTAAAAGAAACTTTTGAAAAAATCTTGATTACTTTCTTTTCATTTGATATAATTTTTAAAATATTTAAATGCGAAGAAGAGGAATAGTAGGATTTGCTGAAGCGCAAAGAGAGCTGTTGGGTGGTGTGAAACAGCCGTGGATTGATCCGAACTCGCCTTGAAGCAGCCCACCGAAAAGATTAAAAGTAAGTGGGGACGGAGCCTAACCGTTATATTAGGGGATATTTGGTTTATAAACCGATATCCGGCAGAGTGCATACCATAATTGGTATGAATTAGAGTGGTACCGCGAATGCTGACAAAGTCTTTCGTCTCTATATTTAAATAGAGGTGAAGGGCTTTTTTTATTTAGAACATGCATATAATCAGTAATATTCGAAAGGGCGGTTAACAATATGAAAAACGTGGATAAGTATGCGAGAGGTTATTTTATGCCCCCAGAGATGAGTTTCAATTGGGCGCAGAAGGAATATATTACAGAAGCACCAACATGGTGTAGTGTCGATCTTCGAGATGGAAATCAGGCGCTTGTCGTTCCGATGAATCTTGAAGAGAAGCTAGAATATTTTCAATTACTTGTTCAAATCGGATTTAAGGAAATTGAAGTAGGTTTTCCAGCTGCTTCCGAAACTGAATATACATTTTTGCGTACGTTAATCGAAGAAAACTTGATACCTGATGATGTAACGATTCAAGTATTGACACAATCCAGAGAACATATTATTAAAAAGACATTTGAATCACTTAAGGGAGCAAAAAACGCGGTTGTTCACCTGTATAACTCAACTTCGGTAGCTCAACGTGAGCAAGTGTTCAGAAAGTCGAAAGAAGAAATTGCCGAAATTGCTGTATCTGGAGCAAAATTACTGCAAAAATATGCTGCTGAAACGGAAGGGAATTTCAAATTTCAATATTCCCCTGAGAGTTTTACAGGTACAGAAATTGATTTTGCACTTGATGTGTGCAATCAAGTTCTCGATGTTTGGCAACCAACACCTGATAATAAAGTAATCATAAATTTACCTGCAACAGTATCGATGTCTATGCCACACGTGTATGCGAGTCAAATTGAATACATGAGCAACCATATGAACTACAGGGAAAATGTGATTCTGTCACTTCATCCGCATAATGATAGAGGAAGTGGAGTTGCGGACGCTGAGTTAGGGCTTCTTGCTGGTGGAGAAAGAATTGAGGGAACTCTGTTTGGAAATGGGGAAAGAACAGGTAATGTAGATATCGTCACACTTGCTTTAAATATGTATTCTCATGGAGTAGACCCTAAACTTAACTTTGAAAATATCCTTGATATCATTGAAGTGTATGAGCGCATGACGAAAATGAAGGTGAATGAGAGACAGCCATATGCTGGGAAACTTGTATTTGCAGCGTTCTCTGGTTCACATCAAGATGCAATCGCCAAAGGAATGAAATGGCGTGAAGAAAACGAATGTGATAAATGGACAGTACCATATTTACTCATTGATCCAAAAGATATTGGAAGGGAATATGAAGGGGACGTCATCCGTATAAACAGTCAGTCGGGTAAAGGTGGTATCGGTTATGTACTCGAGCAGCAGTATGGATTCGATCTACCTCCAAAAATGCGCGAAAGCTTCGGGTATGTTGTGAAAAACGAATCAGACCAAATGCAAAAAGAACTTTTGCCAAATGAAATATATAGTATTTTCACGAAAGAATATGTGAATGTCTCTACTCCAGTCGAATTTATTCGTTACCGTTACAATCATTCGGATGATTTTGAAACAACCGTTACCGTTAAAATTAACGACGAAATGGAACAATTGACAGGCGAAGGAAATGGTAGACTTGATTCAATCAGCAACGCACTTCAAAAGAGACTCGGTATCGAATATACAGATTTAGTCTACAAAGAGCATGCCCAGGAAATTGGATCGAGATCGAATGCCGTATCGTATGTAGGAATTACGGCGTCTGACGGTTCTGTTTATTGGGGAAGTGGGATTGATGCGGATATTATGACCTCTTCTGTTAAGGCGCTTTGTAGCGCGATTAATAATTTGTTGAAAAAGATGGCGGTTAGTAAGGTGTCGGTGGATATATAAAAAACTGACACTCATTTGAACATATCAAGTTTAAATTTCAAAAAGCAAATGCTCACAAAAATTGATTTATCAAAGTTTGTGAGTATTTTTCTTTTGTATAGGACACGATAGGAATTAATTATTTGCGCAAATTTTAACGCCAAAGGTTATATACATTAGATTTTACATGCGCTTTACTTATACATGTGAATATCTAACTTTTATGAATCTAGTTCTTGATGTTCGAAAAAAAGAACAAATGATACAAATAGCAGTTTCGATATAGAAATCATTTTGCAGATAATAAAATAGATGAAATAATATCCATTGAAGTTGCTAAAAATTGGAACACTCATTGGTAAAGGTAGAAAAAGTTTAGCAAGGGTAAAAATCTTGTAAAGGTAAAATGCTCTTATAATAATCGATGAGATAGGATAAAACACCTGTCTCTTTTTTATGTTCTTATCGATAAATACGGGAATAGGAATATTTTACTAGAATAATATTATAGGTTACAAAATTAACATTAAGGGGAATCATAAGCGATATAAGAAAGTGCCATGCCAGTCACAGTATTCAAGCGTAAAACTATTATTTGATTATTGTTTTGGTAGCTGTAGGGATATCGTTAAAGCTAATTTCAAAGTATCTGGAAATAATCAATAGTTTACTGATATAGCATTTTAATGATAAGATTAAGTATATTTTTTCGCTTAATCTTCTTTTAAGAGCGGGGGACCCAAATTATTATACGGATATTTCCGTTATAGGTGAATTCTGAATAGAAAGGGCTTATCGTTTCCATTAGTCCTAACCTGAAAGCTAACCTCGTCAGCGTTTTAGAGGAAACAGAATGAATGTATTATGTTATTCGGTAATAGCTTTTTTTTTGTTAATTTAATCAATAGTTTTCATTCATTTCTACTTGTTTCCCTTACCTGCGCAATTCGTTTATTAAATATCATCATGAAGGTGGGGTAAATAATGAAAAGGTTTAAATTAAGTTTAGCAAATCAAATTTTTATCGGTCTTCTATTGGGTATAATCGTCGGTGGGCTTTTCTATGGAAATGAGACGGCACAGAGTGCCTTACAGCCATTTGGTGATCTTTTTATCCGATTAATTAAAATGATTGTTGTGCCAATTGTACTTTCTAGTATTATCGTTGCTATAGCTGGTGTTGGTGATTTGAAATCTGTTGGTAAGTTAGGTGCTAAATCCCTTACCTATTTTATTGGTATGACATTAGTTGCCATAGCTGTAGGCCTAATTTCAGCTAATATATTTCAGCCTGGTGCTGGATTAAATATGGACAAGCTAGAGCGAAGCGACATCTCAGGCTATGTACACACTTCAGAGGAACAAGAAGGAAAATCAATTGCGGACACCTTACTTCATATTGTTCCAACAAATCCATTTCAAGCTATGGTCGAAGGCGATATGCTTGCAATTATTTTCTTTGCGGTTGTATTTGGTCTTGGAATTGCAGCCATTGGTGAAAAAGGAAAACCGGTTCTGCGTTTCTTTGAAGGTACAGCAAATGCCATGTTTTATGTTACGAACTTATTTATGAAGTACGCTCCTATTGGGGTTTTTGCATTAATCGGTGTAACAATTTCTAAATATGGTTTCAATTCACTTATTCCATTAGGTAAGTTAGCCTTTACAGTATATGGAACCATGATTTTCTTTGTAATAGTGATTTTAGGCTTGATGGCAAAGTTTGTTGGGTTTAGTATTTTTAAATTAATGAAGATGATTAAAGAAGAGTTAATTTTAGCTTTTTCCACATCAAGCTCGGAGACGGTACTTCCGAAAATTATGGACAAAATGGAGAGGGCAGGGAGTCCTAAGCATATTGCTACTTTCGTTATTCCAACAGGTTACTCCTTTAATTTGGATGGTTCTGTTTTATATCAAGCAATAGCTTCCTTATTTATTGCCCAAATGTATGGAATTGAACTAAGCATTATACACCAAATTACACTAATGTTAGTCTTAATGGTAACATCTAAAGGTATGGCAGGAGTACCTGGTGTCTCCTTTGTTGTTTTATTAGCTACATTTAGTACAATTGGTTTACCTCCTGAAGGATTAGCATTTATTGCTGGTATTGACCGTATTCTAGATATGGGACGTACTGCGGTTAACGTGGTAGGAAATTCATTAGCAGCGATCGTTGTTTCTAAGTGGGAAAATCAATTTAACCCTCCATTTGAGGCTGAAAACATTCAAGAAGCTTAATTAAATTCTCTAAATCTATTTGGTAAAATTCTATTTGCGCTAATTTGGAGTAGAAATCACCGATAGTAATAAAGCAGTCAAAACAGACTTTCAACGTTTAAAGTTGGAAGTCTGTTTTGTTATCTCCTTATATTATAAAAAAATATTCTCCTGTTTATTGATTTCTATTGTTTCTATAAATTTTTCGATTGTTGGTGTTAAGTAAGTATCAGATCTTCTTATAAAAACAGTTTTTATCTTACTGTATTGCTCCGGAAGTTTATGGAATTGAATAAGTCCATCCTTTTCCAATCGTATTACTTCTGACTTTGGAACGAATGCAATGCCAAGTCCCATAACAACACTACGTAAGATGGTTTCTAATGTACCGAATTCCATTATTTTTTTAGGGGTAATGTTTTGATCTTTATACCATTCTGCTAGACGTGCTCGGTATCCACAACCTTGGCTAAAACATAAAATAGGTTCTTCTTTTAACTCTTCTAGAGTAGAAAAACGAGTATCAGAGATTAAAACGAGTTCCTCTTGAAATACTTCATGAGAAACGAGGTCGTGATCAAAATCTGATTCTGTAATGAAAGCACCATCCAACTTATGATTTAATACTTCCGCCACCAAGTTTTTAGTAACTCCAGTAAATACAGACAAATCGACATCTGTATATTTTTTTATATAGCTTGACAAAATTTTTGGTAAATGAATGACGCTTTCTATTGTACCGATTTCTAATTTTCCTGACGGTTCCTTATTAATTTGAACTGCTTTTTTCATTTCTTCTTTTAAGAATAAAATTTTTGTACTATAGGTTAATAGTTTTTTCCCCTCTGGTGTTAAGCTCATCCCTCGTCGATGTCGATTAATCAACGGAGTATTCATTTCCGCTTCTAACTTACGAATTCTAGATGTAATATTTGATTGCACGTAATTCAACTCTTCTGCTGCTGCTGTAATGGTACCTCTATCTGCAACCAACTGAAAGATCTCTAAGTCTTTAAATTCCACTATTAATCACCCTCATAATATTCCATTTTAATATGATATCACGAAAAGTGATAGTAAATCATCAATAACATTCATTTTACAAGATATCAAAAAGATTAGATAATGAATCAGTCATCATTCGGGGAGGCAGAAGAAACTTGAGAAACAATGTATTGTGGGGAGCTTTTTTGTGCTTTATTGCTGCAGTTTCATGGGGAGCTATGTTTCCTGTAGCACATGCAGCTTTTAAACATATTGATCCTTTTTATTTTACAATCATTCGTTATGGTGTTGTTACAATCATTTTGGTAGTGATGCTTTTCTGGAAAGAAGGAAAACAAGCATTTCGATTTGACGGTAAAGGTCTGCAATTATGGTTCTTTGGGACAATGGCATTTACGGTTTATAATCTATTCATCTTCTGGGGAGAAGACTTACTAGGAGAATCAGGAGTAATCGTTGCATCAATTATGGAGTCCTTAATGCCGATGATATCCATCGTGATATTATGGATGATTTTTAATAAACGTCCACAATCATTCACATTAATATGTGTAATCGTGTCATTGGTCGGTGCGTTATTAGTCATTACAAAAGGTGATATTAAAGCATTTCTGGGTGCGACGGAAGATATTATTCCTACCATTTTCATATTTATTGCAGTTATAGGATGGGTTATTTACACAATGGGTGGGAGTAGGTTTAGCAGTTGGTCCGTTTTGCGGTATTCAACGTTAAGTTGTTTGCTTGGAACGATAACGGCGGTTGTGATAGTAGGAGGAGCGACGCTGTTTGGATATATATCATTTCCAACAGAAGAGGTTATCATAGCAACAAGTCCACATTTACTATTTATGATTATATTTCCGGGCCTCATTGCATTGCTCGGATGGAATATCGGTGTAAGTATTTTATCACCTATAAATGCACTTTTATTCATTAACTTTGTTCCGGTTACTACACTATTAATTTCGATTTATCAAGGCTATGATGTAACGATGTATGATATTCTTGGTACTATCTTGATTGTTATTGCTCTATTGGCTAATAATATTCTTGTAAGGTTGCAAAAGAAAGAATACAAGGAGCATATTCAAACGAATTTGCGTGAACGGGTATCCTAACTAACCATACGTCTTGTTCTTACAATTAGATTTTGTAGGAGGAAGACGTTTTTTTATTAAACACTTTTTTTCCTCCATTCCTATAGTGCACAACGGTTTTAGGCAATATTGCTCTATTGAATAACATTGATATATTGAAATAAGAGAAGGAAACCATAAGCAAAGGTAGAATATAAAATACTAGTAAGAAAATATTTTCAGGAACATTATGGAGGGAATCATGGGAAGATTAATTCATTTTGAAATTCATGTAGATGATATGGAGCGCGCAAAAAAGTTTTATGGAGAGGCATTTGGATGGTCATTTGAAGATTGGAGCGATTATGCAGGAATGCCTTATTTTGGGGCAGTCACTGGCGATGCAAATGAGCTTGGAATTAACGGGGCGTTAATGCAACGTCAAAGTGCACCTCCAGCATCGGGCCAGGCTATGAATGGATATACTTGTACAATCGGAGTAGAAGATTACGATTCTACCGAAGCGAAAATTCTTAATAACGGAGGTAAGGTCGCCAAGCCAAAACATGCTCTGCCTGGAATGGCATGGCAGGGTTACTATATTGATTCGGAAGGAAATATATTCGGAATTCATCAACCGGATGAGAACGCCAAATAGAATCTTTCAATATTTACAGAGGGAGTGTTAATATAGTGGATTCTAATAATATATAGATCATACTCTGATGTAAAAAAATAAATCTCCAGAACCTTTCACTGATTTAAGCTTTAAACTTCTATTGTGTGAAAGGCTTTTTTATTATTATGGAAAAATGTTAGTAAAAACTTTTATATAGTTCACAAATATAGATTAATACAAATAGATTATGAGATGTTAAAGGCAACAAGCTAAAAATTGATTACTTTCTCTGAATAGAGGTGATGAAACAATGTTCGATTACAAGCAATATGATGGATTAGGCTTAGCAGAATTAATTCAAAAAAGAGAAGTAAAGCCTGAAGAAGTACAAGAGATGGCAATACAAGAGATTGAGCAAAAAAATGGGAAGCTAAATGCGGTTATTCATAGAATATATGATCAGCCCAAGGAAGAGGATCTCGTTCAGTCCAAAGGAATATTTGCTGGTGTTCCGGTATTAACGAAAGATATTTCGCAGGAAATAAAAGGGCAGCCAAATTCAAGTGGTTCAAAGGTATTATCCAATTTTATTGCAGATCAAGATAGTGAGTTCGTTCGTCAATTAAGGGATACTGGAGTTGTCATCTTAGGTCAAACGAATGTACCTGAATTTGCGCTAATGGGAATAACAGAACCGGTCTTTTATGGTGCCTCCAGAAATCCTTGGAATACAGATTATACACCAGGAGGATCAAGTGGAGGCTCAGCAGCGGCGGTCGCATCGGGGATGGTTCCCATTGCAGGTGCAAATGATGGGGGTGGCTCGATTCGGATTCCGGCCGCTTTTTGTGGTTTATTTGGGTTAAAACCAACTCGCGGACGCACACCGATTGGTCCTACTAGAGGGCGGGTATGGCAAGGCGCCTCAGTCGATCATATATTAAGTAGAACAGTTAGGGACAGTGCCGCGATGCTTGACCAGTATCGTTATGATCGGACCTCTGCTTTTATTGCTCCGCCTTATAATGGATCTTATCTGGAAGCATCGCAGACTCCTATTTCACGTCCATTAAAAATTGCGTTTACAACAAATTCACCATTAGGATCCACAGTTGATGATGAATGTAAGGAAGCTGTTAATAAAACAGTAAAGCTTCTTGAAAGTATGGGACATCATGTCATTGAACAAGAAGCTTCAGTAGATGGTAAGAGATTAGCTAGTAATTATATGATGTTATATTTTGCAGAAGTTGCAGCAACGTTGACTGCGCTTGAAGATGTGATTGGACGAAAAGTAAGATTTCAGGATGTAGAACCGACAACTTGGATTCTTAGTCTACTAGGTAAAGCTGTGTCTGCAGAAGAATTTTTAACAAGCTTAACATTCTGGGATCAGGCGGCAATCCAAATGGAAAACTTTCACGACGACTATGACCTCTACATTACACCTACTACAGCTTATCCTCCATCAAGGATTGGTGAGCTGGATCAAACCCAATTTGAAAAAATACTAATTCGAACAATTGGAGGCCTAGGTTTAGGAGGAGTTTTGAAAAAGTCAGGTTTTGTTGACAAGATAGCATACAAAAGTCTCGAGCGTACTCCTTTTACACAGCTTGCTAATCTAACGGGTCAACCAGCTATGACTCTTCCTATGCATCTAACAAAAGACGGTCTTCCTTGTGGTGTTCAAGTGATGGCAAGGCGTGGCTGTGAAGACCTTCTGTTACAATTAGCGGGCCAACTCGAAATTACTGATTCCTGGATTAATGTAAAAGAAAATCCAAACTATTAATCTTATACTAGTCACAAGAATTTAGTAAGGTTGATGGAAATCGGATACTAAAATAAAAAACGGAAGCTACTCAATTAATATTAAGCAGCTTCCGTTTTCCTTTTAATTATTGTTCTGAAATTGAATCATAAATTCTCTTAACGCCATACAAGCTTCTACAGGAACGGCGTTATATGTAGAAGCTCGGCAGCCCCCTACTGTACGATAACCGTTTATCCCAACAAATCCAGCTTGTTTAGCTTCTTCTAAAAATTTCTTCTCTAATTCTTGATCTGCAAGTCTGAACGTAATATTCATTAGGGAACGGCTTTCTGGTTCAGCGTGCCCTACATAAAATCCATTACTTTCGTCAATCGCGTCATATATGAGTTTTGCTTTTTCTTCATTTTGTTTTGCTAAAGCTTGTAACCCGCCTTTTTCCTCAATCCAACCAAGTACTTCTCCAAGCATATAAATGCCGAAAGTAGGAGGGGTATTAAATAACGAATTATTTTTATAATGTGTGCTATATTTTAACATTGTCGGTACATTTGGATTTGCTTTTTCAATCATATCTTTACGAATAATGACAACTGTTACCCCAGATGGACCAAGGTTTTTTTGCGCACCAGCATAGATCATCGCAAATTTGCTAATATCAACCGTTTTTGACATGATGTCACTAGACATATCAGCGATTAATGGTACGTCACCTGTCTCAGGGAAATCTTTCCATTGAGTGCCATAAATCGTGTTATTTGACGTGATATGAATATATGCATCATCTTGATTATAACTTAGGTTATTAGGGATAAAACAATGGTTACTCTCTTTACTGCTGGCTGCTTCGTAAGGTTCGCCGAATAGCTTAGCCTCAGCAAATGCTTTTTCAGCCCATACTCCTGTATTCACATAAGCAGCTTTTTGACCTTGTTGTAAAAAGTTCATTGGAATCATTGAAAATTGAAGACTTGCTCCACCTTGTAAGAAGAGCACTTCGTAATTTTCAGGAATGGAAAATAGAGTTTTTAAGCGAGTAATGGCTTTGTTATGTACTTCTTCATATGTAGAGCTTCTATGGCTTAATTCCATGACGGACATTCCAGTACCACGGAAATTAAGTAATTCCTGTTGAGCTTTTTCAAGAACTGCTGAAGGAAGAGCTGAAGGACCAGCGTTAAAATTGTACACAGGTTGAATTGTTTGCTTCAAAATACTCACTCCAATGTTATTATTTTAATTCTTTATATGTGCTTTAGATTCAATCGGACAAAAGGCTTTGTCTTTGTCTCGATTCGTTTTCAACCGAGGCAGAAACACCAGGAACACCAGAAACACCAGATATCTGTCTCGGTTCAAACTCAAAAGCGATTTAGATGATTACTTAAATATCATCTTGCAATTAATAAATTCTAACCAATAATAACTCTTTCTTCTGGAAATCGGTATTTTTCATTCTTTTTCTTACCGCCTATTATAAAAAAGAAAGAGGTTAGACCGATTCTTCCGACGAACATTAGGAACATAAGTATACATTTCGCAAATATGCTTAGATCTGGTGTAATTCCTAATGATATTCCAACTGTACCAAATGCAGAGCAAACCTCAACGATAATCTCAATAAGTTGATGTTGCGGGTCAGAAATACTGATGGCGACAATCGAAATAAAGCACATAATTAGAGCCAATGATGTAAACGCAATTGATTTCATCATATCCTCTTGATGAATCTCTCGTCTGAAAACTTTGATATAACGATTTCCTCTCGCAAAGTTATAAAGAAATAACATATTTAATGCGAAAGTTGTCGTTCTGATTCCACCACCAACGGAATTTGGTGATCCGCCAATAAACATGAAAAGGCTCATAACCAGTAGGGAAGGTATTGAAAAATCGTTCATATCCATTGTTGTAAGACCGGCACTTCTAGCTGTAGTTGCTTGGAATAAAGCAAAGAAAAATCCTTTATGCCACGTCAGATCCTTGAAAAAGTGTTGAAATTCCATTAGATAAATCATAATAGTTCCAATCACAAGAAGGATTCCATATGTGGAAGTAGTTAATTTTGCAAATAAAGAAAAGTTCTTTTTTCGTCCTAATGCAAATTCTTTTACTTCGATTAATACAGGAAATCCAATTGCACCCAAAACAATAAGAACCATTGTTACTACTTGCACAAAATAATCACCAGCAAAAGGCACTAGAGATTCCCCTGTAATATCCATTCCTGCATTTGTTGTGGCACTGACAGATGCAAATAGACCCTGGAGAAATGCTTCCTGCCATGTAGGGAAATATTTTAGAAAGTGAATACCAAATACAAGTGCACCTGTAATTTCGACTAGAATAATAATTTGTAGGATTTCTCTAATCAATTTTACGAGACCAGATAAGGCGTATTGATTATTATCAACCATGATTAACCTACGATCTCGTAAACCAATTTTTCTCCTAAAAACCATCCAGAAAAATGTACTGATTGCCATAATGCCGATACCAGCAAATTGCAAAATAATAATGATGACAAAATACCCGAAAACACTAAATGTTTCAGCAATATTAAATACAGCCATTCCTGTATCACTAACTACACTGACTGCCATAAAGATGATATCCATCAAACTGATGTTGACTCCTGGCCTGTAGACCGCAGGGATGCTGAATAGTAGAATGGATATTAATACTGCTAGTAAATAATATCCAGCAATAACATGGGCAGGTGCGAGATTTTCTAACCAGCTGCGAACTTTCCCCCACATGTATGACAGATCCCTTCAATTTTTAATATACCTTATCATAATGAATTATGGGTGTAATTTAAAGTATTATTTTATACAATTTAAAATAATTATCCGTTAAATATCATAGGGAGTGGAATTACTTTGGAAAATTTTATTGCTAATTTGAGTGAAATATATGAGGTAAATCGTAATCAGGAAAATGCGACTGCGATGGAGCAATATATGAAAAACTTATTCCCTTTTCTAGGAATACGATCACCCGAAAGGAAGGCTATCTCTGCAGACTGGTTGAAAAGTGTTGGTGTGGTTCCAAACGAAGCATTATCACCATTTATCAAAGAATTATGGGGAAAACCTGAGAGAGAATATCAATATATAGCATTAGATTATCTTGTGAAAAAGAAAAAATACCTGTTGGAAACAGATATTGAATTAATGGAATATTTAATTGTTACAAAGTCATGGTGGGATACAGTTGATTTGATCGCTAGTCATTTGGTGGGAGAATTATTTTCAAAGCATCCTCATTTAATCAAGACGTATGGAGAAAAATGGATCGCATCAGACAATATGTGGTTACAGCGCACAATGATATTATTTCAACTAAAATATAAAAACAAAACAGATGAACAGTTACTGTATTCCTATATAAGCAGAACTTCCCACATTGATGAATTTTTTATTCAAAAAGCGATTGGTTGGTCATTAAGAGAGTATTCCAAAACAAATCCAGAAGCTGTTGCTCAATTTATCGAGACTCACGAATTATCAAATTTAGCAAGAAGAGAAGGGTCAAAATATGTACGTGTAAAAAGTTAACCACTCTTAACACCATAAATAATAAAAGCAACACCAAGAAAAATCCAAACAAACTTTCCGAACGCTATTTTATCGGCAATACCAATCAAACCAATGGTGGTCGTAATAATAAGAATAGTTGGTCCGATTAATGCAAGAGAGCTGTTGATGACTAATGCTTTTTCTACATCGTTAAACTTAATCATTAAAAATGCGGCGAATACTTCTATACTCCCTGATAATATACGTAATAGTGCCATCCCAATGACAGCTTTTTCTAATAAAGTAATCATTCGTATCCTCCCGTGACTATACTCGTTCCATTATATGAATGACTTGTCCATATAATCACAGAAAATTAACGGTGTTCAATGTAATAAGTTTTTTAACCTTAAAAAATGTTCTACATAATCATTAATTCTCCTCATAAAATGGACAAGAGAGGTTGTCCGTGAGGTGAAACGATGAAAAAGTTAATAGTTTCTTATATCTTGCTATTATTTGGTGCATTCTTGCAGGGGATGTCTATGTCCTTTTTTTTATTTCCGCATTCGATTCCCTCTGGTGGAGCAGCGGGTTTGGCACTACTCATGAATCACTGGTTTGAATTTCCCCTTGGATTATCGTTATGGCTGGCAAACGCTGTTTTTTTATTGTTTGCCTATCAATATTTTGGTTCCTCGTGGACTTTTCGAACAATTATTGCTGTGGCAACAACCTCGACGACGGTCAGTATTTTAGCGTCCCACGTACCGTTTCCACATGTACATATTATTTTAGATATCCTAGCTGGTAGCTTATTTTTTGGAGTTGGCGTTGGAATTTTAATAAGAGTTGGCTCTTCAAGTGGAGGGATGGTGATTCCAGCCCTGATGATTGCATCATATAAAAAATGGAGTCCCGGCAAGGTGATGATGGTAATTAATCTATTGATTTTCTTATTAACTTCTCTAGTCATCGATTATAAAATCGTCGTCTTTGCAGTTATTTGCCAGTTTCTCTCGACTCATATTATTGACTATATTTATGAACTCAGAATACAAAGGCTAGCCCTTTTAACCCCTTATTGGAGAAAAAAATGAGAAGATCCGAAAAGGAATCTTCTCAAAATATGATTTTGTGTTCTTTCAAATACGCTAAAATGATATTTACTGATTCTTCAATGGTCATTTTATCCGCTTCAATGACGATTTCAGGATCGTACGGAACCTCATAAGGCGAACTAATGCCTGTAAAATTCGAGATTTCTCCCATTCTAGCTTTTTTATATAAACCTTTTGGGTCTCGTTCTTCACACACATATAGTGGGCAATCCATAAAAATTTCAATATATTCCCCTTGGTCAAACATGTTTCGAACAAGCTGCCTATCTTCCTCAAAAGGAGAAATAAAAGCGGAAGAAACGATTTGGCCACTATCCACAAACAGTTTTGCCACTTCACCAATTCTACGGACATTTTCTTTTCGATCCTCTGCTTTAAAGCTTAAATCGCTGTTTAATCCGTGACGAATATTATCCCCGTCTAACACATAGCTGTTAAGTCCTTGATGAAATAATTCGATGTCTAAGGCATTTGCTAACGATGATTTTCCTGAGCCGGATAAACCAGTAAACCAGAGAACACAGCTTTTATGACCGTTTCTAAACCGCCGATCGTTTTTTGTTACTAATGTATCGTGCCATACAATATGACTACTTTTTCCCATGTCATCACCTTCAATGCAAGATATAGGCTTCATTTAGTCCTTCAATAAGAGTTTTAACTACCTCTGGACGACTAAATTCTTTTGGAGGGTGTTCCCCTTTTTTTAGCATTTCCCTTACTTTTGTGCCAGATAAAATTACGTGATGTTCTGATTCATGTGGGCATGTTTTCTTTGACGCCATGTTTTCGCATTGTTTACAGTAAAAGCTATGTTCGAAAAATAATGGTTCGATACCCAATTCATCTTCGTCAAAATTACTAAATATTTTTTGTGAGTCATATGTGCCGTAATAGTTTCCTACTCCTGCATGATCTCTTCCAACGATAAAATGAGTGCAGCCAAAGTTTTTTCTTACAATAGCATGGAAAATAGCTTCTCTTGGTCCCGCATAACGCATGGCAGCTGGGAATACAGATAAAAAAACACGATGTTTTGGGTAATAATTTTCTAGTAGTATTTGATAGCTTTTCATTCGGATTTCGCTAGGGATATCGTCTGATTTTGTTTCACCTACAAGTGGATTTAAGAAAAGTCCGTCGACGATTTCTAAAGCTGACTTTTGAATATACTCATGTGCGCGATGGACAGGATTTCTCGTTTGGAAGCCGACAATCGTTTTCCAGCCTAATTCTTTAAATTTTTCTCTCGTTTTAATAGGGTCTACATAATAGGTAGGAAACATTATTTTTTCAGGTTTTCTTAAAAGTGTGATTGGTCCAGAGAGATAAAAGTCGGGTCTTTCGAACAGTTTTTTTACTCCAGGGTGATTTAGATCAGTCGTTTGATATACCCATTCTGCTTCTATATATTTATCAGGTTTAAACTTTTCCTTTATTATCATTGTTCCATAAACTATATCGTTTTGGACAAGATTGATTGTATCGCCTTCTTTGATTTCCGCCATCTTCCATTCATCGACTGCTAATGTAATGGGGATGGACCATGGAATTCCGTTCTCTAGTCTCATATTATGGACAACGGAATAATAGTCAGCTTTTCCCATAAATCCTTCGAGCGGGCTATAGGCACCATTTGCAATTAACTCCAGATCACTTAGTTCCATACTATCGAGTTCTACATGGTTAAGTGATAAATCTATATTTGAAGAGAGATTTGTTCGATTAATCAATTTTCCCCCGTGTGGCTTAATGCTCAATCGTTTTACCTCCTTTTTAAGTCAGATGAAGTCCGCATTCTCGTTTTGTCGTACCTGCCCATCGCCCTGAACGCAAATCGTTATGATCTAACGTAGCTGATGTACATGGCCAGCAGCCAATGCTTGGATAACCTTTGTCATGTAGAGGATTGTATGGAAGATTATTTAATTCGATATACATTAAAATATCATCCCAAGTCCAATGAATAAGCGGACAGATTTTTATTTTCGAAAACTTATTATCTTTATTTATAAATTGGGTGTTGCTTCTTGTAGGGGATTGATCCCGTCTCAAACCAGAAATCCAAGCCTTGACATCTTTTAAAGCTTCTTGCAAGGGTAGCACTTTTCTAATATTGCAACACTGATTAGGGTGATGTGCCCATAATTCCTCACCAAACATCGCTGCTTGATCTTCTACAGTAATTTTGGGTTTAACCATTTCGATATTTAGAGAGGGATAACGGTTTTTCACTCTTTCAATCAATTCATAAGTTTCGGGAAAATGAAGTCCCGTATCAAGAAAGATGATCTTGGCACGAGGATTTACTTTGCTTATTAAATCAATCAATACGATACCTTCAGCACCAAAGCTGCAAGCATAAACAATCTCATCCTTATATTCCCGGAAAGCCCACCTTAAGATATCCATATAATCTGGGTTTTCGCGTAAAATATAATCTGTTTTTTCGTCATTCCAATTTTCAAAGCTTATGACGCTAGACAAGATTTTTCACCCCTCTCATATTGGCAAAATGGATTCTTGCTCCCCGATATAAAATGTCTCGCATCTTAAACCACGACGTTGTGTCTCTAACACTAAAACATCATTTAGCTTCACGTTACCTAAATTAACATTTGAGCCAATTTCATTAATGAAAAACATTTGCTGTTTTGGTGTAGGAGCTTCAAAAATGATTTTTTTGTAGTCGAGATCTTCTAGCAGATATGAGATTAAGTTTGTTTTAATATTTCCATTTTGATCGTAAATCCCAGCAGTTCCAGAATCTCTGCCTTCCGTGATTACGTAATTACAACCAGCATCTAGTAACAGTTTAATTTCATTTTTCCATTCGGATACACTCATTTGATTATGGATGTCTTTTGATCCGACTTCTGCAATAACATGAAAATCCTTCACGAGTAGTGAAATGAGATTTAAGCGTTCCTGTAATGGAATATTTATAGTCCCTGTAGAAACTTCAATCCAATCAATTCCAAGCCCCTTTAAATAATTGGAGTATTCGGAAACTTTGTTTTGGAAATATGACTTTTCAAATAGTGTTCCGCCGCAATATGGAGTGATATTAAATTCCTTATACAAGTCAATCTTATCCTTTAAGTTAGGTGTGATGTAAGCTGAACCCATACCTAATTTAGCAACATCTATAAAGTGACCATAGTCCTTTAACATATTTTTTAATTCTCCATAAGAGATGCCGGTATCAATGATCGACGTCAAACCATATGCTCTTGGTTTTGCTGTTCTTATAGGTAATTGCAAAAAATCCATAGGAAAAATGCCTCCTCTATTTTTCTAGGTTAGCCTATTCGAATATTGGGCGAATGTGTAAAGAATGGGCTTTTACCACGGAAAATAGGCTTTTGCCCTGTATAAAAAAGCAAGTCCATTCAAACAATAAAAAGACATTTGCAGCAGGGGAGGGACAGCTTTGCCAAAGAAAAAATCAAAAGGCGGGACGATTCTTGCGATAAGTTCCATTCCGCTCATCCTTGTTCTTGGAAATTCTATGCTTATTCCAATTTTGCCGAAAATGAAATCGGAATTAGATGTCTCACAGTTTAAAATTAGCTTAATTATTACCGTATTTTCGATTGCTGCTGCAGCAACTATTCCTGTATTAGGATATTTATCCGACCGCTTCTCAAGAAAAGCAATCATTATTCCTGCTCTTATTTTGTATGGTAGTGGAGGGATTTTGGCTGGAGCTGCAGCTGCTTGGTTTTCGAACGCCTATACATGGATTCTGGCCGGAAGAATTTTGCAAGGAATCGGAGCAGCCGGGACCGCTCCAATTGCCATGGCTTTGACGGGGGATTTGTTCAAAGGGGGAGAACAAAGCAAAGTATTAGGATTAGTAGAAGCATCAAACGGAGTTGGAAAAGTGATTAGCCCGATTATCGGTTCTTTGTTGGCATTAATCATTTGGTACGCCGCCTTTTTTGCCTTCCCTATCTTTTGTCTTATTTCAATATTGTTAACGATATTTTTCGTTAGAGAAAAGAAAAAGGATAAGGAACCTCCGCCGTTAGGAAGTTATGTAAAAGGTCTTGTTTCTGTTTTTAAAACGGAAGGTCGCTGGTTATTGGTAGCGTATTTGACTGGTGCCACATGTTTGTTTGCCTTATTCGGTATCCTATTTTATATTTCCGATATTTTAGAGAAGGATCACCAGATCGATGGAATACTAAAAGGCGCCATTTTAGCTATCCCATTATTGTTCATGACGACAACATCTTATATAACGGGAGCTAAGATCGGAAAAAATATGAGGTTAATGAAAAGCTTAATTGTTTTAGGTTTATTGCTCATGACCGCATCATTTTCAACACTTGTTTTCTTTAAAAATTTAATTCCATTTTTTTCAGTTCTCGTCGTAAGCAGTATAGGAACAGGCCTTGTTCTTCCGTGTATCAATAGCTTTATCACTGGATCGGTACCTTCTGATAGACGTGGATTTGTTACATCTCTATACGGATCGGTCCGGTTTTTAGGCGTCGCCGTCGGCCCTCCCGTTTACACAGCATTAATGGAATGGTCGCGTTCCGGAATGTTTTTATCTACCGCAGGCTTGACGCTGTTTGTAGGATTTCTATGTCTTGTCCTCATTCGTGTAGGGAAAAAAGAACCAAAACAAGAAAACGAAAACGATACCCTATTTGAAAAATTAGAATTTACGTAAAGGAGAGCCATTGCATGGAAATTTATTTTTCGCCTGAAGTTATAACACCTCACTATCAAATATTGAATGTTGTCGATTCAAAAAACAAAGCCGTTGGAAACTTAGCAATCTTATTTAACGATAAAAAATTATATGTATACGGGATATTGGAAGAAGAGGGCGTAGGAGCTGACTTTAAAGATTTGGTCACACCCTACATAAAAGGCTTGGCAAAATCGAATCCAGAAACGGATATTCTTTGCTGCCTGTATGTAGGATGTAAGAAAATTGAATTGAAAGAGGATGAAGAAGAGAAGAAATAAGGTTTTGTAAAGATATGCCATTAATTTTCTGGTTTCGTCGTGAATACCACCTTAATTCACGACGAAACTCAATGAATTTTTTTTTCATCGATAATACCACCATAATTCACGATGAAGCACATTGATTTTCTAGTTTCATCGATAATGCCAGCTTAATTCACGACGAAGCACAGTGATTTTTTAATTTCATCGATAATACCACCCTAATTCACGATTAAGCATATTGATTTTCTAGTTTCGTCGTGAATACCACCTTAATTCAAGACGAAACTCAATGATTTTTTAATTTCCTCGAGAATCCTACCCAATGCGATTCAAGATACTAATAAAATAACAAAAGAATAAATTCTAATCTTCAGCCTATCCTTTTTTCATTCTTGGGTCACCAAGTAATGATGGTTTTCATAAATTGGGATAAAAGTCTAGTTATTTGAGGTGTGCCGAATGAGCGTTGGCATCATTGCAATGGGGCTATTTGTTGGTTTTTTGGTTGGATTGACGGGAGTAGGAGGAGCCGCACTTCTAACTCCGATATTGGTTTTATTAGGAATCAGTCCTTCCATAGCAGTAGGAACAGATCTTGCTTATAACTCTATTACGAAATTATTTGGCTCTTTCCAACATTGGCGACAAAAAACCATTGATTTTCAGTTAGTAAAGTATCTTGCAATCGGAAGCGTCCCGA
This sequence comes from Lederbergia wuyishanensis, assembly GCF_022900255.1. GTDB lineage: Bacteria > Bacillota > Bacilli > Bacillales > Bacillaceae_C > Lederbergia > Lederbergia wuyishanensis. The sequence goes on along the minus strand of NZ_JALIRM010000011.1, from coordinate 61,756 downwards.
GCGCGATTTGCGCAGTAGGTGTACTTCATCTATATGATTCCTTTTTTCATAATCAGGAAGAATTGATTAAACATGCTTTAGGGTATGCGCTAATTCTGGTTGCATTAACAACTCTATTTAAAACGTTTTATAAGAAAAAATATGAATCCAAGCTACAGCAGAAGTCCTTGAAAGAAAAGAAAACTTTGACGATTATTATTGGAATAGTGCTAGGTTTTATTGTTGGCTTAACCTCAATTGGTTCTGGTTCTATGTTTGCTTTAGCAATGCTCTATTTCTATAGAATGAAACCTTCAGAATTAGTAGGAACCGACATTGCCCATGCATTCCTATTAGTGACAGCGGCGGGCTTAATGCACGCTGGAATAGGAAATGTTGATTATTTGTTAATGATTAATCTTTTAGCAGGATCCATACCTGGTGTAATATTAGGCAGTACATTTTCATCAAAACTTCCAGCTAAACCATTAAGAGCCATTATTGCAGTGATGATTTTAATTAGTGGGTATAAGCTTATTTAAATTATAGAGGATTAGGAATGCTTTAATAATGCCAATTTTGGGTGCAATACATGGTTATGATGCAAAGAAAGTTTTAGTAGAAACTAAATGTAAGAAGAAAGAGCCAATCATCAGTTATGGTAACTAGTGAATGGCTTTTTGATTGTAGCAAATTCAAGTTTTAGTTCACTTGAATTGCGCTCTTTCTATTAAACCTCTTATATAGAACTGCAATTCCATTCAAAATAAAAGCAGGAATCTTTTTAGGGAAAAAACTTTTTGTATATAGGTGATAAAAAGCGTTTTTTAAATCGATCCATTGTTTGTCTGTCTCAACTTGTTTGAATCGAGCAACGTCAATCATTTTTATCTTTCCGTTATGAATGATAATGTTCCGTAAATGGATATCCGAGGGGTTTAAGCCTTCTTTACGAGCAAGCTGAATGGCCATGTCGACTTCTTTGATATTGTTTTCTGAAATCGGAATTCCACGAGTAAGACACTCGAATAACGTGTAGCCTTCAATGTAATCAATGACGAGATAGCCTATTCCCGATTCATAAAATTTGGGAAAATAATTGATATGTTGAATACTCTTGTAAACATCTGCTTCGACATTTGCCAAATATTGATGACTTGGAAAGAATATTTTCAATGCTTGGTTTGTATTGTTAATTTTAAAAACATAGGCACTTCGTCCCGCGCCAATTAAAGTTAAAGAAGCATCGTAATGAATGAGTTTATGATTTTTTGGATTGATGACTACACTATTTGCTAAGCCACTATACTTATTCATGATTTCCACTCCTTTTAAGAACAAATGCGCAAGCGCCTGCTCAGCGACGTACCAACTTTTTAGGTTTCTGACGAGATAAAGGAAACACGGTTAGCCTTGGCGAGCCGATGTTGACTTAGCGTAGGAAGAAACCGAAAGTTTGCTAGTCGCTAGGCGCTAGGCGCTAGTCGCTGAAGCTGGACGGGAACAACCTTCTTAAAAGTTAGCCACATTGTTCCAATCTATAATTTCCTATGAAACAAAAAAAACACTATAACCATATTCGGCTATAGTGTCTAATAGAATATAAAAGACCTTACCGAAAAATGGTAAGGTCTCGCTAACAACGTTAGTTGCCAATAAAGCCGAGGAAAAAATCCTGTAATGACGACTTTAATTGTACAGCTACTCCCCTTAAAAAAATCGAATTCACTTTGTATTAATTATATATCCCAAAAATAAGTGGGTCAAATAGTAAAAATTTCGTAAGTAATACTTTAGAATCATTTCCAAAAACTAGGTTGACAATACATTTCCCAACCTGTAAGATTCTAGATAATTTCATATGTAATTCTTATGTAGAGAGGTTGAGGGACTGGCCCAATGACACCTCGGCAACAGGCTTTTTAAAGTACTGTGCCAATTCCAGCAAGCGAAATGCTTGAAAGATAAGAAGAGACTAACGGACGGACTAAAAACCTCTTCTTTATCGAAGTGGTTTATTTTTTTGTTTTAAACATAGTAAGTGTATTTGTTTACTCGGGTTTAATGTGTCTCTTAAAAAGGGAGGAGATCCGAAAAAAGTTAACATTTTTGAAGTGAGTATTTAACTAATAACTAGGAGGAATAAGAATGCCTATAATTGAAAGCATTGAAAAGAAAATTGGTGGAATTCACGCTATCCCTGAACTTGCACCACAATGGAAAAAACTTGATTTAACAGAGATTTTGACACGAAGAGCGGCATTTGTATCCGTTAGTCAAAATAAATCCTTATACGAACCTTGGGGAGCACAAAGTCATGAAAATCATCGGGAAAGAGGTAATTTGCCTGCAACAATCAAAGTAGTAGAAGCCGCCAGGAACGCAGCCAACTTTGTCTCATTCAATTGGATTGGCTACAGCGTCTTTCGTGAAGATTATCCGAAATCTATTTTTGACAAAGTTCAATATGAAACATGGGTAGAAAAATTAAATTTTACGGAAGAACAAAAGGCAAAAGATAACGAGTTGGTTGACGAACTTCAAGCTTTAGTAAGACCTGGAGATCTGCAGTTTAATGAGCTTGCGCTTCAGACAGCATTTGTTGGAACGCCATTACCTTTAGAATTGGCTCGCAAGCAAGTTGAAGTGATTGTGTTTACAGGTATTCACCTTGATTGGTGCATAGAAGGAAACGCTCGTTCAGCAAGGGATCACGGCTACCTTCCAATCATTATTGGTGATGCAACAGGCTGTGCAAAACCTGAACAAGAAGCGGCTGCGATGGAAAGAATCAACAATTATTTTGCTCCTGTAATATCTGCAGACACTTTCGTAAAATTATTGAATCAAAAAGCTGGAAGCTGATCTTGATGTTGTTAATCATGCAGAGGGTGGAGGAGAAGAAATGCAAAATGTAGGCTTAATGTATTGTGGTGCAGTTCTTTTCATTAATGCGTTAATGTTATTAGGAAAGGTCGATAGCAAAAGTGCAGGGGTATTTAATCTTTTCCTAGGTGCCATTCAAATGATTACTCCATTTTATGTCATTTTTACTGCTGGTTCCGATCCGTGGGTAATATTTAATGCATCAGGCGTTTTCTTATTTAGCCTAACGTATCTCTATGTGGGGATTACGAACTTAAAAGAATGGGATAGTGGAGGTGTGGGCTGGTTTTCACTCTGGGTTGCGATAATGGCGGTGGGCTATGGGATTATGAGTTTTGTCCATTACCATGATCCAAAGTTTGGCATTATCTGGTTCATGTGGGCATTCCTTTGGACTCTATTCTTCCTATTACTTGCCTTGAAAAAGGATATCGCTATTTTCACAGGATGGGTAACATTGATTCAAGCACTTATTACAGCTACAATTCCAGGGTTCTTAATGCTTATCAATTTATGGGATTCAGTTGGGGTCGAAATAATGTGGGGAGTTGCACTTCTTTTTGTGATTGTTGTGGGAACACTATTTTATAAAATAAGAACTTCAAACAATAATTCAGTCGTACAGATGACAAAGTATTCCGTATAGAATCATAATACTCCTTAACTCGATTTGAGTTAAGGAGTGTTTTTGTTTAATACTGCGAAAAAATTCTCATTGCGATGTTATTTGTGACAACAGCATCCTCTTAACTTTGATTCTTGGGAATTTCTCTAAGATGAATGTTTATTTTTTGAAGTGAACAGAAAATATTGACCGTTTGGTTTAACAAATTTATGATAAAAATAATAATTTGATATTTTTCTAATGGTTTATTTTCAACGGGATAAATTACATCAGTTTGTTTTAAAATGAGAGCACTTACATTACTTTGGGTTAAAGAAAGGTAGGTGAAAAAATAACTATTTACTTTGCAGCTTGTTGATGTAGTTGTGGAAGAAATCTACGGAGTATTTACTGACACCAACGACATAACATAGGGTTGATCTAGAGTGCATACCATCATATTTTATAATCTAAAAATAATAGAAGTTTATTTAGAAGAGAGATGATATATGCTGAAAACAAACTTCAAGGCAGTATCAATTTTTCTAATGATTCTCGTATTTTATATTGGAGGGATTCCATTGCGTTCAAATATTAATTCGGTTGAGGAGAGAAGTATGGGGTTTAAAGATCACTTTGATACATTTGATCCAACTTTGTGGTATAGGTCGGATGGTTGGGCAAATGGGGCAGATTTTGGCGTGGCGTGGTTAAAAGATCATGTAGAGTTTTCTGATGGGAAAATGATGCTTCGACTAGACGATGCCCCAAATAATCATAATAAACCTTATACTTCTGGTGAGTTTTCCACTCTTGAAAAGTATAGCTATGGACGTATAGAGGGACGACTAAAAGCCGCTAAGGGTGTTGGTCTCGTCACTTCTTTATTCACATATTCTAAGCATGCAGATGAGATTGATATTGAAATCTTAGGAAAGGATACGACCAAGTTAGAAACAAACTTTTTTGTAAAGGGAGTACGGGGAATAAATGCTCATGCAATCATTGATCTAGGATTTGACTCCTCAGAAGACTACCACGACTATGCTATAGAGTGGTCTCCAAATTATATTAAATGGTTTGTAGATGGTAAATTGGTTCGTACTGTAGATGGTAATGGAATTGAATTACCTTCCGAACCTTCCGCTATCATGGCCAACTTGTGGTCCGGTGCTGGTGCCGCTGCAAGAACGTGGACAGGAGAGTTTGTTTATCCTGGTAGCAGTGTACGAGCTTATTATGATTATATTAAGTTCACTCCTCAAAAAGATGATGATAGCACAGAAACTCCTACTGTGAGTTAAAAAGTATGTGCAGGAACAACTAGGAAACTTTATTGCAGCTGGAGATGTAAGTGGTCCAATTAAGAATCAATTATTGAACAGTTTAAAACAGGCTGAGCAGCATTATGAAAAAGGACATCAAAAACAAGCTATCAAGACAATGGAAGATTTTATCAAACGCATAAATAATAAGGGATTCAAAAAATATTGCTCCTGATGCAAAAAGAGTCCTAATAGAAAATGCTGAAGCATTGATTCAGGTATGGTCTGAATAGTTGTAGAAACTCAAAGGAAGTACTTTGAAAATGTTGGCCATTAATATTTTCTATTAAATAATGGATAATAAAAAAAGACCGCAGTTATTCCAGCAACTACGGTCAAATACAATAGAAGTTCCCCAACAAGGGCGCGGCAAATAGGTTAGAAGAAAGTAGGCTTCTCCATCTTGAACTCAAGAGGCCTATTTCTTTTTGTTGAATGATAACTTGACACGATTAGTAAGCCGAGTTGAAGCAACAATGCTATTGTTTCAAATGTTGTCATTACAGTATCTTCCCATTCTACTATTAATGGGGGGTAAGCCTAGTCTATTGTAAATAATCTATTATAGTATGAATCTCTTGGTTGTTTTTACTAGTTCCTCGGTATTGCTACCCAATGTCCTTTCGACACCTCTACTAGCTCAGAATTCTGTAATCCATATTTATCTTCATCCGTTTGTTCCGTCATTAATACTCTTTTTTTCTGTGATTCTACTTTTGGATCTGGAATGGGAATGGCAGCAAGAAGCGATTTTGTATATTCGTGCTGTGGGTTGCTGTACAATTCTTCACTTTCTGCAAGTTCTACAATTTTTCCCGCATACATAACGGCAACGCGGTCGCTTATATGCTTCACCATTGATAGGTCATGGGCGATGAATAAATAAGTTAATCCTAGTTGCTGCTGAAGGTCTTCCAGTAATGTCACGACTTGTGATTGAATCGAAACATCGAGTGCAGACAGTGGCTCGTCACAAACAATAAATTTTGGTTCTACTGCAAGTGCCCTTGCTATCCCAATTCGTTGGCGCTGTCCGCCAGAAAATTCATGTGGATAGCGATCGGCATGGAAAGGTTCAAGCCCAACCATATCAAGCAGCTTCTCTACCTTTTTTCTTCTTTCTGCACTGCTTCCACTTAATTGATGGATATCTAAAGCCTGTCCAATAATATCTAGTACTTTATATCGCGGATTAAGTGAAGAGTACGGGTCTTGGAAAATCATTTGCATATGGCGACGCATCGTTTTCATTTCACTTTTTGACAGACGATTGACCGCCATTCCTTGGTATAGGATTTCACCGTCTGTTGGTTCATAAAGCCTTAAAATAGCTCGGCCAGTCGTTGATTTTCCTGAACCCGATTCTCCAACAAGTCCAAGTGTTTCTCCAGGTTTTATATGAAAGTTAATATTATCGACCGCTTTTAACACATTTCCTTTACCCATATCGAAATATTGTTTTAAAGATCTGACATCAAGTAAAGGCGTCCCTTTATCAACCGTGCCCAAAATTAATGGAGTTTTTTTCGGCTTTTTCTTCTCATCTAATCGAGGTAATGCATTTAATAATCTTTTAGTATAAGGATGCTTCGGGCTTTCAAATATTTCTTCTGTTGTACCGGTTTCAACTACTTCCCCGTCTTTCATGACGACTACACGGTCGCACATTCCAGCCACAACCCCGAGATCATGTGTAATTAAAATAATAGATGTCCCGAATTTTTCCTGAATATCTTTCATAACGTTTAAAATCTGTGCTTGAATCGTCACGTCAAGGGCAGTTGTTGGTTCATCAGCAATCAACAATGTTGTGCGACAAGCTAAGGCAATCGCGATCATGACTCTTTGTCGCATCCCACCAGAGAATTCATGTGGATATTGATTATAACGTGCTTCACTGTTACGTATTCCTACGAGCTTCAAAATTTCAATTGCTTCTTTCTTAGCTTCCTTTTTTGAAAGTTTTTGATGCTTAATCAGGCTTTCAGAAATTTGTTTTCCAATTCGAATGGTAGGATTTAACGAAGTCATAGGATCTTGGAAAATCATCCCGATATCCCGCCCTCTGATTGCTTCCATTTCCTTTTCTGTCTTAAATGCCAGGTTTTCACCTAGAAAGGTAATCTCTCCTGCTTTCATATATGAAGGAGGTGAAGGAAGGAGTCGCATGATACTTCTCGCGGTAACACTTTTTCCACTACCTGATTCTCCTACAATCCCAAGTGTTTCGCCTTTTCTTACTTCAAAATTTATGCCACGAACAGCTTCGAATTCGCCGTCTCGGGTATGAAAAGATACGCGTAAATCTTTAACTTTTAAAATAGGCTCCAATTTTTCCACCGCCAAAAAAATCTAATTATTGACTTTCTAATAAAGCTAAAATAAACTATACTATACCGGTCGGATTAATGCAATTAGACTTTTATATACTAAAAGTGTGGTCCTGACATAGAAAGAAACATCACGGAATATGGGGGAGGGAATCATTATTGAAAGGGGTCATGGAGACGAACAAGAAAACTCAAAAAGGTGAAAGTGTTCAAGCCTTATTAAGCCGTACATATATGAAGATGCAGTTACGTCCTTCTTATAAATACTTGCTTTGGATACTAGGCTTGCCTGTTCATATATTTGTGTTTTTCTTCTATCTATATAAACGAAAAAATGATTCCTATTTTGTAATATTAGAAGAAACAAAGAAATCTTTGCTCGCAACTGGATACAAGGAAGCATTAGAGCGAGAATTTCAAAATCAGCTTGTACGGAAACAAGAATTTTTTAAAGAAAAAATAAATCAGCATGAGATTGATCAGAAAGCGAAGAAATGGGCAGAAGAAAAATATCAGAAGACATTATTGGAAAAAACAAATGAAAACCTTGAAAAACAAGGGGAAAAAAGATTAACGTTTGAAGCTGTATTTCAAAGTCTAATCTCGAACCCGCTTTTTTTAATGGTTTCATTTATTCCAGGCTTGCCGATGTATATAGTTATTCTTTTGTACAGTAATGCCATTCTAAAATATATTTTTGAACGATTGATTATGAGTATATTCGTTATTCTTGGTGTAGCTATACTCGTTTTTACAATCTTATATCTATCTCCATTTGATCCTGCAGCAAATATACTCGGTGAAGCTGCAACGAAGGAACAAATTGCGAATTTTAACCGATTATATGGTCTGGATCAATCTTATTTTATCCAATTATGGGATGCGCTTAAAGGAATTGCTACATTTGATCTTGGGAAGTCATTTACCGGAAATGAACATGTAGCAACAAGTATCGCGAATAAATTTCCTATTACGTTTAAACTTACGATTTTTTCATTGATTATGGCTGTTGTAATCGCGATTCCAATTGGGATCGTATCAGCAACAAAACCCAATTCGTTTTTCGATTATTCGTTTATGTTTATCGCTCTTATTGGATTATCAATACCGAGTTTTTGGCAAGGGCTTATTTTTATCTTGAATTTTTCTATAAAATTGCAATGGTTTCCGGCAACTTACAGCCCACAAAACTGGCTGTCGATTATTATGCCAGTCGTTGTGCTTGGTACGGGACTGACGGCTTCAGTTGCAAGGATGACACGTTCGTCTATGCTAGAGGTCATTAATGAAGATTATATAATTACCGCCAAGTCAAAAGGTCTTAATCAGCGTCATGTTTTATGGAAGCACGCAATTGGAAATGCGATGATTCCCATCATTACAGTTATTGGTCTTCTTTTCGGCGGGATGCTTGGTGGGGCGGCAGTTACGGAAAAGGTGTTCAATATAAGCGGGATTGGGAGTTACATCGTAGATAAACAGTTTATTCCTGATATTCCGAGTATTATGGGCGGAGTTGTTTATATTGCCATAACGATTTCATTAGTAAATGTCTTGATAGACATTTTATATGCATTTTTCGACCCGCGTATCCGTTCGAAAATGAAACAATATTGAAGCAGGTGTAGCGATGGCAAGTATCGTGAAAGAAATAAGCAGTTTTCATAAAAAACATGCTATAAAACTATCAACAGAATACACACAAGCAAATTTCACATGGATTTCTTCCTTAGTACTAACGGTTATTCTTTTTATTAATAGTTTCAATTTTACTGCAAAAACGATTAAACCTATGCTGTTCAGTGTTTTTCTCGCATATCTTCTATTTACCTTATTGCAAATTTTGATTACGCTCGTCATCAAAAAAGATTTGAAAAAAGAAGGTTATATAAAAAAATCAACGAGAAGATTAGGGTATGTTCAGCTATTCAGTTTACTTACTGGAAATCTGTTTGTCGTTGCTTTTGCATTTAATCTTATAAAAGAAAAGAAAACACCGGAATATACCTTCGCCTATTACATGTTGGTTAACCAGATTTTTATCATAGCTCTTTCGGCTCTTAATCTGTTTAAACCTTATGTTACGGATACATTTCCACTGGCGATGCTCATTTTGCTTGTAATAAGTGCATTTTATTTAGTGGTACTTATATTAGTTGCAAAGCAAGGGAAGAGAGTCCCGAAATGGATGAATGTTGTTGCAATTGTGCTAATGGTGACTTCGTTAACGGGGAATTTATTTGCGTTATTGCTCGGGATTAACTTGTTGACTCAAAGAGGCAACAGCGATAAACCAAGTATCGGCAAGTGGAATGTGATTTGGGAGAAAATTACTCGAAACACGACTGCAATGTTAGGAATGTTTTTTATCGTTTTCGTATTTTCGGTATCTGTGTGCAGCCTTTTTACGTTTGATTACGACATGGCCACTGAGAATAATTATGAGGTCCTATTGCAAACTCCAAGTCTAGCATATCCGCTCGGAACTGATAATTTTGGTAGGGACTTATTTTCCCGAATCGTATTTGGAGCAAGAATTTCACTCATCGTTGGATGTATTTCTACGATTATCCCAGCAGTTGTCGGTGGAATATTAGGAGCGATTGCAGGATATTACAGCCCGCGCACAGATAATGTCATCATGCGTTTGCTAGATATTTTATATGCGATTCCAGGAATTCTGCTCGCGATTGCGATTATCGCAGCATTTGGTGCTAATACGATGAATTTGATTTTGGCACTAAGTGTTGGGTCGATTCCTACTTACGCCAGAACAATGCGGGCGAATGTACTGATGGTATCTAATTTCGAATATGTTGATTCAGCCCGAGCATTGGGCTCCAGCGATTTTTCGATTATTTTCAAGCAAATTGTGCCGAACTCACTTGCACCTATGATTGTAAAAGCTACCCTTACAATTGGCTCTGCCGTTATTGCAACAAGTAGCTTAAGTTTTCTTGGTCTTGGAGTTGAGCCGCATATCCCTGAATGGGGAAATATTTTAAAAGTTGGTAGTACGTATCTTGAGTCTCATTCTTATCTGGCTATTTTCCCAGGGCTAGCGATTATCATGCTCGTATTGTCGTTTAACTTTTTGGGTGATGCGTTAAGGGATGCTTTAGATCCGAAGCTTGATTAAATTTTGTTTAGTTTCAGCGCCTATAAGACGCTTTTACATTTATTATTAGGAGGAAAGAAAATGAAAAGAGGCATATTGCCATTATTATTAGCATTTATTCTCGTGTTGGCTGGATGTGTCAATACGAAATCCAATGTTCAAAATGATGAAAAATCCAATGAAGGTAATAAATCTGCAAATACATCAAAACCAACAATTGAAATTCTTGGAATGAGCACTAGTGAGGACGATATGAACATCGTTCGCGATCAGCTTATTAAAAATGGTTTTGACGTAAAATTAAATATCCAACCAGACTATGGTAGCTTTACAACGCAAAAAGATGCAGGAAACTATGACCTAGCGGTTTCTAGTTGGACAACTGTAACAGGAAATCCTGATTATGCGGTTCGCTCACTTTTCAAAAGTGGTGGAGATTATAGCATTATGTCAGATGAAGAAGTAGATAAGTTAATTGATCAAGCAGCTACAGAAACACCAGATCAATTCGCTGATACGTATAAGAAATTTGAAGATCGTCTTGTTTTTGATAAAGCATATATTGTACCACTTTATAATTCTTTTAAAGCACAAGGTGTGAACAAGGATATTGTAAACGTGGATACTGTAAGACTAGCAAAATCTCGTGCCGTTGCATGGGAAACAATTGATTTTACAGATAAATCAAAGAGAGAAACCGATCCATTAATCGTCCAACAAGCTATTGGAGCATTGACATCACTTGACCCAATTAAGGGGAATGATGGTTCAATCAATACACTTAATACAAATATGTATGTTCGTCTTGTGAATTTAACAGATGATGATGTTGTAACTTCTGACGGCTCACTTTCATTGAATCACAGCATTGCAGATGGAAACTCAGATTATTATTTCTTATTAAGAGACGATATTAATTTTGCGAAAATCACTGATAAAAAAGCAGTCGATTCTGGTGAGCGTGTTGGTGCGGATGACGTAGTATTCTCACTAAACCGTGCAAAAGACAAAGACTCTGTACCAGATCACCGCACATATAGCTTACATGAGCATATTAAGGATGCTGAAGTTGTAACGGACCTAAGCGAGCTTGATTCCGTGAAGCAATCAGGAGGAAACGGAACAATCCGAGAAGCACTTGAAGATGGATTAGATGTAAAAATTAAAGAACTAGTTACAGATAAAAAGGATGCAAACAATAAAGATGGTAAATACCAAGTTGTAAAAGTTACGACTACGGAGCCATTCCCACAAGTATTGAATTATTTGGCGCATCAATCTGCAGGTATTGTATCGAAAGCACAAGTGGAAAGCATTAATACGTATGATGTTGCTTCATTTGACCCAGCGAAAGATATTCCTTACGGAGATCAAAATACAGTAACTGAAGGCGACCAATACAATAACCATCTCTACGCAAGTGGTCCATATATTTTATCTTATAAAAATGATTATGAAGCAGTTTTCTATAAAAACCCTGCATATATGAAGGGAACAGATTTCGAACCAAGAATTTCTCAAGTGACAGTTCGCTTCATTGCTGATGCTGATAGTGCATTATCGGCATTGCGAAATGGTGAAATTTATTTATTCAATGGTGTTCCTGAAACAAAATATGATTTAGTTGAAGGTGACAGCAAACTTCACTTGCAAAAAAATAAGAGTAATGCAGTAGCTTACTTGCTTGTCAATACATCAAATCGCGAAGTTGCAAAAAGCGAAGATTTAAGAAAAGCGATTCTTTACTCTATTAATCAAGATGAGTTTATCAACTTCTATCAAGGTAATAAAATGAAAGCTTCTTCGACTGTTAGCCCGCTCGTACAAACAGGAAACGAACTCAAGGCTGATTCTGCGAAAGCGAAAGAATTCTTAGGAAAATATCAAGAAATTAAAAAATAAAATCTCTAGTCTACTCCAATTACATGTTGGAGTAGATTTTTTGTTATCAGAACTCTTGTAATCGTGGGCTTTTATGTTGATAATAAAATAGTAGGAATTGAAATAAGGGGAAATGAAACGGATGAGTATGCAAGAGTTCTTTCAAAAAAAAGGCGTTAAACGATTCATCATTTTTGGATTAATCGTTTTTATCTTATATTTGATGAGGAGTATGATTAATTTAATTTTACTCACATTCATCTTTGCATTTTTAATGGATCGGCTAGTAGAATTTACGGCAAGACGAATTCCTATAAACCGGAAAATACTCGCACTAATGCTATATACGTTAATTGTCGGATTGTTGACGTGGGGACTTGTGAAATATTTACCAATTATTACATTGGAAATTACTCAATTGGTGAGGAGAATAACCGCGTTTTATGCAGAGCCGCATGATAATGTAGTGATTAATTATATTGAATCAATTATTGCGAGTAAACAAATCACTGCTTATTTGGAAAATGGACTTTCGTTCTTGCTGAGATATTTTAGTGATATTAGTAAAACAAGTATTCAAGTATTGATTGCGTTAATTTTAAGTTTGTTTTTCTTATTAGAAAAAGTGCGCCTAAAAGAATTTACAGCTAAATTTAAAGATAGTAAGATTGCTCCGTTTTATTATGAAATTGAATTTTTTGCACAAAAGTTTACACGTACGTTTGGAAAAGTCATTGAAGCTCAATTTATTATTGCTATTGTAAATTGTGGATTAACGGTAATATCTTTAGTGATTTTAGGGTTTCCTCAAATATTTGGCTTGGCCATTATGATTTTCTTTTTAGGCCTCATTCCTGTAGCTGGTGTAATAATATCGTTAGTTCCGCTTTGTCTGATTGCCTATACAATTGGCGGTTTTGTAAAAGTGCTTTACGTCGTTGTGGCTATCATGATTATTCATGCTATAGAAGCATATATATTAAATCCCAAATTAATGTCCTCTAAGACTGATCTACCTGTATTTTATACATTTATCGTCTTGATTTTTTCTCAAAATTTCTTTGGAGTTTGGGGACTTATTATCGGAATTCCAGTGTTTGTTTTCTTATTGGATGTTCTCGGTGTAACAAATAAAGAACCGCAGTTGGAGACTTGAAAGTGAAGATAGTTAAAATAATTTTACAGATTGCGCTTCTATATCTTATCTTTATGCTCGGAAGTTGGATTCAAAAGACGTTGAATCTCTTCATTCCGGGCAGTATTATTGGCATGCTCATATTATTTATATTGCTAGCGACAAGTATTTTTAAGCAGGAATGGATCGAAAAAGGATCTTTCCTGCTCATTAAATATTTGCCCTTACTATTTCTTCCTGTAACGGTTGGAATTATTAGTTTCCCAGAATTATTAAATATAAAAGGAGTTCTATTGATTATTATAATTTTGATTAGCACCGCTTTGGTAATGATTACTACGGGTATGCTGACTCAACAGTTACTTCGTAAAAGGCGGTATGAAAATGAATGATATTTTAATAGGATTACTTGCCGTTTTCGTTACATTCATTGTGTTTTTTGCCGCTAAAACGTTAAGTCAAAAGTTTCCTCATCCGCTCACTTTACCGGTACTAACCTCAACCATCGTCCTTGTTATAGGATTATTGTTATTTCGCATACCGTACGAAACATATTTCATCGGTGGAAAATGGATTGAAGGATTTTTAGGACCGGCTGTTGTCGCATTGGCTTATCCACTCTATCAGCATCGAAAAATACTTAGGGAGTATACTTTTCCTATTTTGATTGGTACTTTCTTCGGCTCGGTTTTGGGAGTCACAAGTAGCTTAGTGTTGGGAAAATGGATAGGATTGGACCACATTCTTTTACTTTCTGTTTTACCTAAATCAGTCACTTCACCGATTGCTATGGACATCGCAGCTAGCATTGGTGGATCTCCAACTTTAGCCGCCGTGTTAGTCATGGTAGCTGGAATTGGAGGTGCTGTCATGGGTCATTCCATATTTCGATGGGTCCGGATTGACCACCATCTAGCCAAAGGACTCGGAATGGGGAGTGCATCGCATGCAATCGGCACCGCACGATCAATGGAAAATGATTTAAGAGAAGGAGCCGCCAGTACAGTGGCAATGGTACTTAGCGCTATTTTTACATCCGTGATTACCCCGATTATTGTGGCGGTATTATTGTAATAATATTTTTGAGTAAGTATATTCTGAAAAAAGTGTAAGGTTACCAGAGTTGTATTGGTGCCCTAAGTCAATAAGAAAAATGAACGGGAGGTCACCAATAGTAGCTTTGGTGACCTTAGTCATAGAGAAAAGTTAATGTAAGGTCACCAATAACAGCATTAACTACTAAGTCTTTTACATCTTAATCTAAAAATAAAATCGTAATCCACTATTTATGAAGGAGGGGAAAGTAATGGTTAATTATCCTAATGATGCATCGGACAATGCGAGAGGTGGGAGGCGAGGTCTTAGGGCTATTCCTACAAAAGATCTTTTTGAAGCAATCCGTAATGCTTTCAATCTACGAATCTCTAATGATGTTATCGACTTAGGAGGATCTTCAAATTTAAACTTACTTGTAACCGCTAACAATCAGAATTACGTTATTCGCGTTTATCGGCCTTACGTTAACAAGGAAAGGCTCCTGGATATTCAAAAAGTGCGTAGAAAATTAAAAGAAGAGGGAGTACCGACCACAGAAGCGATATTAACTAAAGATGGACAATCTTATATAGTATACAACCACCGTCTAGTTGAAATGGAACCACATATTGAAAGCGATCAAGAAATGAATAATTGGGACCGTGTTAAAAAAGGTCTCCCTATACTTGGTAAAATTCATACGATTTTAAAAGATATCCAGGTTAGTAACGAAGCAAAATATCCACTCTTTGCAAATTACATCAAACCTGAAGATGTACGTGCCAATTCGTTTAAAGGAATCGACCGTATTAGAGGATGGGAAAACTTATCAGATGAAGAGAAGAAACTTGCTGATGCAGCGGAAGAGTTAGCAGATCTTTTATATGGTAAAGAAATTCCCTTAGTTTCAACCCTCCCGCGCCAGCTTGTTCATGGAGACTTTTGGGATAATAATATATTTTTTCAACAAGATCAAGTAGTTCTTGTCACTGACTTTGATTTTATGGGAGAAAGAGCACGGATTGATGATCTTGCACTGACTCTATATTTTTTATCCTTTCAATTCAAGTGCATGACAACAGAGGAGAGCATCGCTCGTCTAAGCAGTTTGGTTCAAGCTTATGAGAGTGGTTTAGGTGAACCTTTATCAGATACTGAACGAAAAGCCCTTCCTTTAGCACTAGCAAGGCAGCCGCTTTGGTCAATCGGAGGGTGGATTGTCTCCCTTGATGATGAGGAAACAGCTCGAAATCACGCTAATGGAATGTTTTCTCAGGTTGAATGGGCGTTAAAAATTATGAAAGACTTAGATAAATGGCAGGAAGCTTTTTCTAGTTGAAGATTCTATCGTATGTTTGACAGAACAATCATTTTGGTTTTCCAAACTCTTCAAAAACATAATACCTTTGTATGTGTTAAAATAAAGCCAATTCATTTTATGGAGGAATCGTTTAAGTGGGTTGGCTTTATGTTCTTTTTGCTACCATTGTAGAAGTTTTTTGGGTTGTTGGACTTAGATATTCAACGACAACCCTAGAATGGATTGGAACCATTATCATGATAGTGTTTAGTTTCTTTTTTATTATTAAAGCTTGTGAAAAATTACCTGCTGGAACGGTCTATGCTGTATTTACGGGATCGGGGGCTGCTTTAATTGTTCTCGTCGATATTATTTTCTTTCATGCAGATTTCTCTATTTATCAGTTTTTATTTATCGGCTTAATTATTGTTGGAGTCATTGGAATTAAAATGACAACAGAAACAGAAACTTCAAAAGAAGCAGGTGAGAAATAAAATGGCATGGATTTATCTTGTTATTGCCAGCTTCGGAGAGATATTTGGAGTAATGAGCATTAACCTTTTTCTTCAGAAAAAATCAATCGGCAGACTGTTTCTTATCGTTACTACATTTGGACTTGGATTTGTTTTTCTTTCTCTTGCTATGAGGGATATCCCATTAGGAACTGCTTATGCCGTTTGGACTGGGCTCGGTGCTGCAGGTGCTGTTATCATGGGGATACTATTTTTCAAGGAATCAGCGGGCTGGAAGCGAATTGTTTTCCTATTGTGTATCATCTCAGGCGCAGTAGGATTAAAACTGCTTGGTTAATTTTTTATAAAAAATGAAACTTTTTTTGAATGAAACGGGTATATACATTAAAGTTAAAAATTTGAGGAGGGCATTATGGGAATCTTATCAAGGTTTAGAGACATTATGGCGAGTAATATTAATGCGTTATTAGACAAGGCCGAAAATCCGGAGAAAATGATTGATCAATACATGCGGAACCTCAACAGTGATTTAGGAAAAGTAAAGGCGGAAACAGCTTCCGTCATGGCTGAAGAACAAAGATCGAAAAGATCTCTTGATGAGTGTAAAGCGGATATTGAAAAAATGCAAAACTATGCAATAAAAGCTGTGGAAGCCGGAAATGACGATGATGCGAGAAAGTTTTTAGAAAGAAAAGCACAATTAGTTTCCAAGCAATCTGAATTACAAGAAGCATATAATTTGGCAGCCAATAATGCCTTTAAAATGAGACAAATGCACGATAAGCTTGTAGAAGATATCAGTGAACTCGAGTCGCGCAGAACAATGCTTAAAGGAAAAATGGCTGTTGCAAAAACGCAAGAACGATTGAATAAAATCGGGTCTTCGATAACAGGAGCAGGTAATTCCATTTCTGCATTTGAAAGAATGGAAGACAAGGTGAATAAAGCCCTTGACGAAGCAACCGCTATGGCAGAGTTGAATACTAGTCCTAAAGATGACATAAAGGACTTGGCGGCAAAATATGATAGTGATGATACAGGCGTTGACGATGAGTTGGCCGCACTAAAAACATCATTGAAAAACAAAGAATAAAATAAGAATCCTTAAACGAAAGCTGTAGCTTAGGCTACAGCTTTCGTAGATGAAAGAGGTGAAAAGGATGATTTTACAATATAAATGCCCGAACTGTGGCGATGATATGACTTTTGACAGTGAAACGGGTACGCTTCGTTGTCATAGTTGTGGGAGAACGGAAAACATAGAAAACTTTGATGAAGATTTAATCAAAACTACGTTTTCTGAAGGGGAGGCGAAAGAATATCACTGTAATAACTGCGGTGCTGTTGTCATTACCGATGCAGATACAACTGCAACCAATTGTAGTTTCTGTGGGGCTGCGGTAGTATTGGCCGATCGGCTTTCGGGGATACTTGCTCCCGGAAAGGTCATTCCCTTTTCCATTAGTAAGGACGAAGCAATTCAAGCATTCAAGACATGGTGTAAAAATGGGCGTCTTACGCCAAAAGGTTTCATGAATGCGGATCGAATAAAAAATATCACAGGTATGTATGTTCCTTTTTGGTTGTATGATTTAAATAGTAGAGTAAAGGTGAACGCTACGGGGACAAAGGTTCGAACGTATACTCGAGGAGATTATATTTATACGGAGACACAATTTTTTGATGTATATCGTCATATTAATCTTGATTATATTAAGGTACCAGTAGATGCATCGGAAAAAATGGTTGATGGAATGATGGATAAACTTGAACCATATCATTATACGGATTTAAAAGATTTTAAAACTCCTTATCTCGCAGGGTATCTTGCGGAAAAGTATAATTTTGATGATAAGGAATTGTTACCACGAGTAAAGTCAAAAATACAAGGATTTATAGACTCATATATTAGTTCTACAATTTCCGGATATTCTACGGTTTCATATAAAAATAAGCAGATAGATACGAAAAAAATGAAAAGTGTTTACACTCTATTTCCTGTATGGATGGTCTATTATGACTATGATAATGCAGAGCATACTTTTGCGATGAATGGTCAGACGGGTAAAGTAGTTGGAAAACCTCCTATAAGTATGGCAAAAGTAGGCATGTGGTTCGGAGGCATAGCGGGTTCAACTTTCATCCTACTAAAACTCATTTCGCTTGCTTTAGGTGGTGGTTTATGGTGAAAAAATATTTATTTATTTTTGCTTTTCTTTTGATTCTATGGCCATTTTCCATTAATGCTCATGCAGCAGAACAGAAAATCTATGACCATGCTGGACTATTAAATAATGATCAAATTCAAAGGCTGGAAGCGTTGGCTAATGAATATGGAGCAAAGCGGGATACGGACTTCATAATTTTGACTACGAATGATGCTGACGGAAAAGATATTGAAGATTATATGGGAGATTTTTATGATGAAACAGCTCCCGGATATGATAAGCCACATGGGAATACTGTCATTCTTGCAATTGATATGAAAAAGCGCGATGTTTTTTTAGCAGGATTTAAAAAAGCTGAGAAATATTTAGACAGTAGTCGTTTAGATTCGATACGGTATAAAATCACCCCAGATTTGTCTAGCGGAGACTATGAACACGCATTCGAGACTTTTATTAAAACTTCATATAAATATATGGGATTTCGCCCTGGTGTAGATCCTGATAATTTATTTTTCAATATATGGTTCCAAATCATTTGTTCACTTGGAGTAGCAGGAATAATTGTTGGAATAATGGCTTATAATTCAGGCGGGAGAATTACGATTAATAGCAGTACGTACGAAGACAGGAATAAATCAAGGGTATTGGATAAAAGAGATGTCTTTATTAGAACTACGACAACGAAACGAAGAAAACCGACGGAAAGCAGTGGAGGAGGAGGCCGTGGTGGCGGTGGTGGATTTACAAGCGGCGGTCACTCCTACAGCGGAAGCCGAGGTAAATTTTAATAAAAAGCTTGCTAAATTAACCAATCTGGATTAGAGCGAAAATCAAAATCTAGCCAAATCAAATAGAAAGGAATTGATAAGATATGTCATTATTTAAAAATCAATTTGCTAACGTCGTTGAATGGGAAGAATTCAGAGACGATATGATTTTTTGGAAATGGAGTAACCGTGAAATTAAAAAAGGCAGTAGATTGATTATTCGTCCGGGACAAGACGCTATTTTTATAAATAATGGTAAAATCGAAGGGATTTTTACGGATGAAGGGGATTATAATATTGAATCTCAAATTATCCCATTTTTATCAACTCTAAAAGGCTTTAAATTTGGGTTTAACAGTGGTATGCGAGTAGAAGTATTATTTGTGAATACGAAGGAATTTACAGTTAAATGGGGTACGAAGAATGCTATCAATATTCCAACTCCAATGCTTCCAGGCGGCATGCCGATCCGTGCAAACGGTACGTTTAACTTTAAAGTGAATGATTACGTTGCCTTAATCGATAAAATTGCCGGGATCAAAAATAGTTATCTTGTTGAAGACATCAAAATTAGGATTGTTTCAATTCTTGATCAGCTGTTGATGAAGTGGATCAGTAGAGAAGGAAAAGATATGTTTAATCTTCAAGCTAACTCTTTTGAAATTGCCAAAGGGATTCAGGAAGACCTTGACATGCAAATTATTGATAGCGGTATGACAATTACAGGGTTTAATATTATGAGCTTTAATTATCCAGAGAAAATACAAGAGATGATTACTAAAACGGCATCCCATGGAATGATTGGTGATATCCAAAAGTATCAGCAAGTTGAGATGACAGATGGTATTGCATCTGGAAAAGTAAAAGGCGGCGGTGCGGCTGCAGATATGGCTGGTATGATGATGGGAATGAATGTCGCTAATGAAATGTTGAAAAACATGAATCAAAATAAGAATCAGAATCAGAATCAGTCAGCTCAAGGAAATAATACGGGTGGAAATAAAATTCCGAATTTCTGTCCGAACTGCGGTCAAAAAACGAGCGGCGGGAACTTCTGTTCAAATTGTGGGCAGAAACTAGGGTAAATGAACTGTATCTGTAACTCCTTTTTCTTCAAATGTTGATAAGCTGTAACTCTACCGTTATCTAATTGAAAAGATAAAACGATAAAATGTATGATAGCTATCATTTTGTATTTTTAAACGTTGTAGGAAAAAGCTTTAAGAAAAAGGAGTTTGAGTATGGAAGCCCATGTAAAAAAATCCTTAGAAGAATGGAAAGAAGAAATAGGCGAAATTTTAGTCGACATTGATAAAGAATATGAGGAAATAAAAAGAGAGTTACAAGTATATTCTTATAAATTCAGCATCACGAAACAAGTGATTCAATCTACTGTAAATGAAGAGATAATCCGAAATATTCGCCATCTGTATCACTCTCCTTTTCAAGAACGGTTCAACGAACTAAAAGAAGGAATCAGAGATTTAGAGGAGAAGAAGAAGGTCTTTCAAATGTTTATCGATAAAATTGATAAAGTAAAAGGGAGAGAAGATTCAAACTCATCAATGATTCCTAATGAGCAAATGGTGTACAAATAATCAAAAAAGAGGGGGCTAAATAAATTGCCACCCTCTATTTTTTTGTCCAATTATTTATCCTGATTATTAAAGATTTTTAACTCATGCAAACAATCACGTGTAATATTCTTTGCAACCGTCCCACTACCGTCCACATTTGTTGCAAAAACCCATACATCCTTTGATGTTTCAACATATCCGACGTACCAACCTAAACCTAGATCTGATAGCCTCGTGCCAGTTTTTCCATGGATGACATAACTATCTTGATCATCGTTAATCATCAATCTTTTCACGGTTTTCAATACTTGTTTATCAAAAGGCAATTCTTCTTTGACGAGCTTTTCAATAAAAGATACTTGTTCATGGGCTGAAATTTTCAAGCTGCTATCTAGCCAAAAGGTATCGATGCCTCCGGAAATATCTTGATTTCCATAGTTCATTTTATCAATATTACTTTGCATCTGTTTAACCCCTATATCTCTTGCCATATCTTGATAAAACCAGATCGCAGATTCCCTCATTGCAGAAGCTAATGAATGATCGGTATTCCACGCTTCGAATTCCCTAATGATTCCATCCCATCTTTTCACTTCGTATTCGTTTTTTACAGCTTTCACTGTTAGCCCAATTACGGCATTTGGCACTTTAAAAGTAGATTCCGGAGTAAATCTTTCCTTGCTTCTTTTTTCATTCACGATATATGTTTTTCCAGTTTTTACATTTTTAATGACCGTTGTTCCTTCTACTCCTTTAAATATTTTTTCTAATTTGTCTTCATTGATGTTTATCTGGGCCGCATTTGTTACGGTATTCATAGAAAATACTGCTGCCAGTGACAACATTACTAAAATAGTAAAAGTCTTTAAAACTCTCATCTTCATCCTCCTTAAATTTTTGATTTATTGGATTTTTTGTAAAACTTTGAAGTAAGGTAAAGTATACTTGTGGGGAACTCATTTTCATAGGAATGAAATTATACACTGTACCCATACAGATGTGGAGGAGGATTTCAACATTGCCTAAATATGAGGAAATTATGAAGGAGATAGATAAGCGAGTAACGGAAGGAAAATTAAAGCCTGGAAGTAAATTGCCTTCTATTCGAATGTTATCTAATGAATTTTCATGTAGTCGGAATACCGTTATAAAGGCATATGAGGAGTTGGAAAAGAAACATATTATTTATGCGGTGCCGAAGAGTGGATATTATATTGTAGATCGTTATCAACCTAGCAAAAAGAAATCTGCAAAATCGATAATCATAGACTTTTTATCAGCGGGACCGGATAAAAAAATAATGCCATTTCGTGATTTTCAGCATTGTATGAATCAAGCGATTGACATATATAAAGAAGAGATGTTTTCTTACTCTGAAATTCAAGGAATGCAGTCATTACGGGATCAGCTGGCCAAGCATTTGCAAGACCATCAAGTCTTTACTTCAGCAGAAAGAATATGTGTTGTTACAGGTTCTCAACAAGCACTAAATCTTTTTGTCTCGCTTCCATTTCCAAATGGAAAAAATAATATTTGTCTCGAACAGCCAACGCATCATGCTTTCATAGAGTCCATTCAAGTACAAAATCCCACAGTTTATGGAATTGAGGTTACGAATAAAGGGATTGACCTCGATTATTTGGAATATCTGTTTAAAGAAAAGGACATTAAATTTTTTTATATCGTGTCAAGGTTTCATAATCCAACTGGATATAGTTATACGAATTTAGAGAAGAAGAAAATAGTTGAGTTAGCTCAAAAGTATGATGTTTACATTGTGGAAGACGATTATATGGGTGACTTGGATATTAACTCCAAACGGGATCCAATGTTTGCTTTTGACCCTACAGGTCGGGTAATTTATACGAAAAGTTTTTCGAAAGTACTGCTTCCAGGATTGCGACTGGGGATAACAGTTATACCTGAAGCAATGAAGAAACACTTTATACGTGCAAAATATGCGGACGATTTACATACTCCATTACTCACCCAAGGTGCATTAGAGATTTATATAAAAAGCGGTATGTATGATGCTCATATTAAGAAGATGAGAACAATCTATCATAAAAAAGGAAAGTTATTGCAAGAAGCTTTTATGGAGTATTTACCAGCCAATACTTATTCTTGCTCGCATTCCGGATTTTACTCAACTGTTGAAATCCCATCACATTTAAATGCAAAAAAGCTTGTGGAAGTATTAGAGAAGGAAAATGTGCTTGTGCAAGATGCCAGTATTATGTACTTGCCTCAATATAAAAAAGAAAATGTGATTCGCTTAAGTGTTTCACAAGTGGATGAAGAGTATATCCATATAGGAATAGAAAAAATCGCATCCTCTATTTTAAAAATGGAATTAAAAGAGATTTGAGAGGGAATTGTGAAAAATGAAAAGAATGCAGTTTTGTGTCCGTTGTAGAGAATTATAAAGCGCCGGTAATCCTTTTATTATAAGCAACCTGAAGATACTCGGTAGGAATCTCACATCTCGAGAAATAAATGTACATAATTCTTCAGTTGGAAGTATGATAGTATAGAAGAAACAAATTATTTGAATTGGAGGAATTATATGAACTCCCATCTAAAATTTGATTATCATACCCATCATCTCCGTTGTGGGCATGCCCGTGCTAATATTCGCGATTATGTTGAAGCAGCTATTGAAAAGGGGATGGATATGATTGGTATCTCCGATCATTCACCTTATTTCGCGAGTGAAAAGGACCAGCTTCAGCCGGGGATTGCAATGGCTAAGAGTACATTTCCTGAATATGTAAAGGAAGTTTTACAGCTAAAAGAAGAGTTTAAAGGTAAAATTGATGTCCTTTTAGGAGTTGAATCCGACTATTTCCCTGAACACATTGACATATACCGAAAATACTTTGATGCTTATCCTTTCGATTACATAATTGGATCTGTTCATTTTGTAGATGGAATAAGTATTTTCAAAAAGAATCGCTGGGAAGGCTTGACGGAAAAGGAAAGAGTTCGGACAAAGGAAGAATACTACGAACTAATTCAACAGTCTGCAAGCTGTGGTGTTTTCCAAATTTTAGGCCATATTGACGCAATGAAAGGATTTTATCCAGACTTTTCTTCTATTGAAACGGATGTAGTGGACCAAACTCTAAAAATTATTGCTGAACATGATGTAGCGATAGAAATTAATACTTCAGGGAGTACGAAAGATTGCGGAGGCTGGTATCCAGCGGATGAAATTCTTGAACGGGCATTGTATCATGGGGTTAACGTAACATTTGGTTCAGACGCTCATGATCCTGAACGTGTCGGTGATGATTTTGAATTGGTAAGGGCAAGATTAAAAGAAATCGGATTCAAAGAGTGGGCTTATTTTCGGGAAAAGAAAAGATACCTGACTTCTATATGATATGACAGAAAGGTTGTTAGTGAATGTACGAGATTACAACAGAAAAAGATGAGCAATACACGATTTATCATTTAAAAGATACGAAGTCAGATTCTTGGTTAAAGGTGGCGCCTGAAAGAGGCGGTATCATTACAGCGTTTGGCGTACAAGGAGTAGAAACGTTATTTTTAAATAAAAAAACATTCTATGATGAGAAGGCGAATGTTCGTGGTGGAATTCCTATTCTATTTCCGATATCTGGCCAATTGAATAATGGCGAATACGAATGGGAAGGTACTGTATACAAAATGAAAAACCATGGATTTGCGAGAAATCTTCCATGGGAGGTCATTGATACAAATACTGAAAACCAAGCATCCATTACGCTCCGGATAACGAGCAACGAAGAAACTAAAAGTGCCTTCCCTTTCGAATTTGAAGTGATTTATACATATGTATTAAAGGACAATCAGTTACAGATTTTACAGGAATATGTGAATAAATCGGATACAAAAATGCCTATTTATCCAGGGTTCCATCCGTATTTCAAGACTTCTGATAAAAACCTTACATACGAAACAGATGCAAAAACGTATCGTGATGATAATGATTATGAAATCAAAAATGTTGCGGATGGGTTGGATCTGTCTGACAAAAAGGAATCCTTTATATTGCTGGATGCAAAGAAAAAGGAAATTGCTTTTACATTGCCTGAAATCGATAAAAAAATTACGATGTCATATGGCGAGGAATTCAAGTATGTGTATTTATGGACGGAGCAAGGTCAGGATTTCGTGTGTGTTGAACCATGGATAGCACAGACAGACGAAATGAACAGAAAAGATGAATTGTATTTTGTCGGGAAAGGCGATTCGTTGAAAACATTTTTAACAATTAGTGTGCAGTAGGCCGAGTAGGTCTACTGTTTTTTTAGTCCTTGAATCGAAAAATTGTTCTTTTAAAATAATGATGAATGATCTAGTAACCAGCTTCTTTCTTAATTTACGTTTAGCTTTTGTATAAAAAAACTTCCCATACAAAACATAAACTGTTGAACAATGAAGGAGGTAAAGTGAATGAAACTGAGATTTTTCAATATGTGGCTTATTTTCTTTCTAATTATTTTTTCAATACTTCCTATAGCACAAGTGCAAGCAAAGGAACATGCAGCAAAAAATGTCATTTTCATGATTCCTGACGGTTTTTCTACTTCCTATGCGACTAATTATAGATTGTATAAAGGAAAAGAAGCGGTTTGGGATTCAATGCTAGTCGGGATGCATCGAACGTACTCTGCCAATTCACCTGTAACGGATTCAGCTGCAGCGGCAACTGCTATGGCAACTGGGTTTAAAACAGACAATGGGATGATAAGTATGTCTCCAGATGGTAAAAAGTTAAAAACGATATTGGAGGCAGCGAAAGAGGCTGGTAAGGGGACAGGACTTGTTGCGACTTCAACCATTACATACGCGACACCAGCAGCATTTGCTGCGCATGTTCCGTCTCGTAAGCAGGAGTCTGAAATTGCGGTACAGTATATGGATAATGAAGTGGATGTCATTCTCGGTGGCGGGAGAAAGTATTTCAATTCAATATTGGAGAGAGGGAAAGAGAAAGGATACGAAATTGTTACGAATAAAATGGAGTTAAGTAATGTGCAAACACCACAAAAACTGCTAGGTTTGTTTGCTGGAGAAGGGATGGTTCCTGAATTAGATCGCCATATGACAAGTGAGCCTAGTCTCGACGAAATGACGAAAGTTGCATTGCGGATTTTGAAACAAAATAAAAAAGGCTTCTTCTTAATGGTAGAAGGCAGCCAAATTGATTGGGCGGGGCATGATAATGATGCCGCGTGGGCAATGAAAGATATTGAAGCTTTTGAAAAAGCAGTAGCGACTGCACTAGATTTTGCTAAAAAAGATAAAAACACGCTCGTAGTTATTGCAGGCGACCATGATAATGGCGGCATGTCTGTTGGAGCGTATGATAAGTACGATGCTAAATTGGATGTGCTTCGAAATGTAAAATCCTCCGGCCGTTATATGGAGATGCAATTGGATAAAAATCGTAGAAACGCAAAGGAAATAATGAAAAAATATGCAGGAATCGATTTAACAAAAGAAGAAATTAATACAATAGAACAAGCAGATAAACCAGTAAAAGCAATAAATAGAATTGTATCTGAGCGTGCACTAATTGGGTGGACTACATCTCAACATACAGGCGTCGATATTCCTGTGTATGCATATGGTCCAGGATCACAAATATTTAGAGGATTGCAAGAAAATACGGAGTTGCCAAAATTAATGGCAAGGGTGATGAATATTAAATTTCCATAGTGAATAATATGTAACCCTCCTTAAGATTGGTACGTCGTATCTTTAAAGGGAGGGATTTTTTTGATTAAATATGCTTATATCTTTCTAATAGTAATAAACATGCTGGTTTTAGCTGCATGTGGGACAAACGTCAACAATCATTCTGCCCAAAGAGCAAATAACATTCAATTGCCACCAGCTGAAGTGGAAGTAAAGGAAGACGATTTTATTTAACGACTTTTTAGTGAAAAAGATGTATATGAAAATGGTGATATTGCCGTTTTCGCCGAACTTACTTATGTGGGCCCAGAAGAATCAATTGAAATTTATCATGCAGCCTCACCATTTTATTTTCCAATGGAGGAGAAAACGAGGGGAATTGAAGTCGCATATGGAATGGATGAGCCCCTAGTCACGACAAATCTTCATAAAGGTCAACCAATTCGTGAGAGATATCGCTTTTCTGGTGGTTATGACGAAAATGATGAAAAAGAATACATCGATTTTGTTAAGGAAATTGTTAAGAATGGATTTCCAGAGGGAAAGTACATTATTCATGGAAAAGCTGAATTTTTTACTCAAAACAAGGACGGAACAAATCAAAAAAGCTATAAATTAATGGGTGATATAGGGTTTTCTATTATGAAATGGTAAGTTCTAAAATATGGAGAAGGGGTGATTGGATGAGTACTTCTATCAATTGGTTAATGATGGAGGACGGAGTAGAAATTTATATAAAAAAATGGGTTGAGACTGATACTAAACCAGTCGCCATCCTTCAATTAGCTCACGGAATGGCCGAACATATTGATAGATATGAAGATTTTGCAGAACATCTAGTTCAGAACGGGATCTTCGTATATGGAAATGACCATCGTGGACACGGCGAAACAGGTGAAAAATCTGGGACTATTGGTTTCTTTGCAAAAGAAAATGGGTTTGATCGTGTTGTAGATGATCTTTTTCGTATCAATCAATCGATTCGTGATGAATACCCTAATATCCCAATTTTTTTGATGGGCCATAGTATGGGTTCCTTTTTAGTAAGACGATATATACAACAATATTCCTCTTCTGTTCTGGGTGTGATTCTTTCTGGCACTGCGGGTAGCCCTGGTTTTGCGGGGAAATTAGGAAAACTTATAGCAAAATGGGAGGGGAGTATAAAAGGAACAAAGGCACCAAGCCCTTTTCTGGATCGCCTTTCATTTGGTTCATTCAATAAAGGAATAGAAAATCCTAAAACAACATTTGACTGGCTTTCACGCGACAAAAATGAAGTTGAGAAATATATAAATGATCCGCGTTGTGGCTTTGTTTGCAGTTCTGGATTTTTTTATGATCTTTTTGAAGGATTAGAAAAAATACATAATCCAAATCTAAATCAATCCATTCCGAAAGATTTGCCTATGTTATTTTTCAGCGGAGATAAAGATCCTGTTGGAGGCAATAAAGTATTACAGGTTATCGAGCAATATAAAGAAATTGGACTTTCAAACATTGAGTCCACCTTTTTTAAGGACGGAAGACATGAAATGTTAAATGAAATCAATAAGCATGAGGTATTTCTGCTAGTACAGAAGTGGATTATGACACAGCTACAAATAAAATGAAATTATTTTTTGAAGAATAACGGGTTTAGTTCAGGAAGTACAACAAAAATAGCAAGTACTATTGATTTTAAGTGAAAATGAAAAAGTTGAAGATTTCATACAGCTTCCCTCCATGAAAATCCTAAAAGTACATAGTTCCAATTTGAATCATTTCTATAGTCGAAACGCAAACATGGACTTGCCTCATTGCAAATACTTAGGAGGCGGGTCCGCAGAATGTTGATTTGTGATTTCAGAAAACATATTTTGCTCTGATTTATTATTAATAATTTGTTTGGACATTTTACCAGATTGTATTAATTGTATGAGAGCTTGAATATCCTCCTTTGTAGCTGGTTGCTTTTCAGGTTTTAAGGTGTATCCTAATTTTCCATTCACTTCAACCGTTACCATTTCTAAGTCGTTAATTGATGCAATCCCAAGTTGGCGAAGCCGTTCCTCTAGTTTATCAACTGTTAATCTTAATTTTTTTAAACTTTTTTCATTTAGTTTCCCTTTTTCAACGACGACAACGGACTTACCAGATATAATCGTTTCAAGCAAATCAGATTTTACTTGAATCAACTCTGTTACAACGAGTGCTAATATGAAAATTGCTCCCACGATCATAGTGGTCCAAATACTTTTACTTGTTACTGGTTGTATTAGCATCGTACCGAAGGCAATCATAATGATCGCTTCTGGCATCGTCATTTGAGAAATTGTTTTTCTTCCGCTTATTCTCAAAAATAAAGTACCAATAGCGAATATCACCAGAACCTTCCATATCATATCTAAGTCCATTCATAAAACCCTCTTTTATTTAAGTTAGAAATTATTTTTTGCCATTTCATAATTTACATACAAGTATTTTTTTGGAAGGATTAAAGTTTGTTCATTCGGAGAACATATACTGACTTTTTATTATGAGGAGTGAAAATAAATGCAGCCATGGGATATAAAATTTATAAAAGAAAATGAAAAAGTAAATCCGAAAACAGAAGAAACTCCAAAAAATGTAAAACAGAAGGAAGTTATTCACTCTGAAAAACTTCGCTATAAAAATGCAGATGAAATATATGAATAGGTCTTAAATGATGCCTGATTTTTGCCCTGAAATATGGCCGGAAATCCCCACCCCAAACAACTATTTGAATTGTAAAGATTGTGATTTATATAAGCAAGGAACACGAATGGTGTGGGGAGAAGGAAACCCAAATGCCTCCATTATGGTCATCCTTGATAATCCCGGAGCGCGGGAAGATAAAGAAGGGAATCAAGCTGTATGTGGAACGAGACAAACATTGCAGAAAGCTGCATACGAATCAGGCTTAAAAATGTCTGACTTATATGTAACATATATTTTAAAAAGGCGACCAGTCCGAAAATATGATAAAGATGTGACCCGAGAAATTTGTATGGGGCATTTGGAACAACAACTTCTAACTTCGAAACCCAATCTTATACTTTGTTTAGGAAATGTGGCCGTACAAGCTTTTTTCAGAAACCCTGATGCTGAAGTAAAGATCCTTCGTGGTAAATGGAATGAGGTCCAAGGCTTTCAAACTGCCGTTTCGTATCATCCACTTGCCGTTAGGCGCCGTCCCAATTTATGGCCATTCTTTCTAGAAGATTGGAAGGGATTTGTGGAATGTTATCGTCGACTATTGGAAAAATAAAAGCTTTTCTTTCTACGATAAAATAGAAAGAAAAGCCTTTTTTCATTTTTATTTATGTTAATGGTTACTGGATCTTAAATGAAACCTCCACAGCCACCAACAAATGATGCGCCAATGATAATCAAGAGAATGAACAATACAACAACTAACGCAAAACCTCCTCCATATGCTCCTCCGAAGCCTACAGTCATAACTAGGCACCTCCTTTAATCTGGATATCATATTCTATGTACCATTCGTCTCTATGTGTTAAATGAACGATAGTAAAATGCCCATTTTTGTGAGTTGCAAATCTAGGAAAATATAACAGTTCCATTTCTCGCTGTGAATCATCACTTGCAATTGATGCAGAATTTATAGAAAAAATGTTTGATAATATGAGCAAATCGATTACGTTCCTGCTATTTATTTACACAAGACCAAGCCATATTTTCGGCATTTAATAAAGCCGCTGATAGTAAAAAAGACTTGAAGAAAGAGATGATCCTTTGGTCAGCTTATCCACAAACAGGAATTATAAAAAAGCTCTAAAATATAACCCAGAAGCCCCAAAGGATTCTAAAGTTCTAGGCTGTCAATATGACATAGAGGCTAAAAGATGTAACATCGATACCGATTTATTTAAGGGATAATAGAATATTTATGGTAAAAGGCTGACATTGAAGAACAAATGTCAGCTTTAATATTTCTGCTAATTATGAAAAAAGGAACAAGACCCATCTGCTACTTTGGTGATTGGAACACTATGAATTACGTTTTTGGAGTCTATATATTTTTTTTTAATCCTTTTATAAAAAATGATTATATTTACCCGATTTTTTGATTCGAAGAAAATTTTCTTACAGTTAATGGTAAAAAATCTTGTTTGTACCCTATTTTCTTTAATTAAAACTAATACGATAGACCTTAAATAAACTCGCTTTTTTTATGTTGTCTAGGAAAAATTAACCAATGGAAAATTTTTATGAATTTAGGACCAAATTGACCGGATAGTGAACTCGTGATATTAGTAAATGAAGGGTGAAAAGTCATACATTTTTCAATGTGAATAAGGAGTATTTTTCATGTTATTACTTGTGGATGAAATGATAAGTCTTCATGAAGAAGATGAATCAATTAAGAAAATATCTCTAAAAGGGAAATATAATCAACTTCAAGATGCATTAAGATTTTTTAAACCAGGATTAGCTTCTAAGAAACTTTCCATTAAAGCTCCGACATTAGATGAGGAGCTGGAGTATTTTTCTAAGCTTTTTAATGAGTACGATAAAATCATCTATTTTTATGATGCAAGATTTGGGTCAAATGAAATGTTAGATCGTCTTCAGAATTGGCTTTTACCTAACAACATGTTATGGCCGATTCCTATTCATGGTAGTAAAGCTGAGTATTTGTTTTTAAAAAGTGAGGTTTTAAGCGAAATACATAAAGGTGCATCTTACAACGATATGATGAATCATATTCAAAATGTAAGAAAGAAAATATCTAGTTGGGTCATATCCCCAAGTCCTGCGAAGGTTATCCGAGCGGATAAATATAATGCAATTTATAAGGAAAATAAAAAAAATATATTTTTACTTATGGAGATGCTTCCGAACAGAAGAATTAAAACACACCAATCGGGGAATTTGGAAGGGGTGTGGAAGTATATTAGTGAAAAAGAGGATGTCAATCAAATTTGGGCAGTAACGAAAGGGATTGATACGGAACTACCTAACGTAAAAAAGCATATTCAAATTGATTCCATGTCTTTGCCAGTAGGAATTCCTTTTATTCAGGCTATTACGATGAAATAGAAATAATTAATATATGAATCTTGTATGTATGATGGAGGAACGCAATGATTAGTGCGAAAAGAAAAGCTTTTATATTTTTAACGATTGCTTTTTTACTAGCAATTATGACGGGGTGGTTTATAAATAGTCAGGTATCCCAAGCGAAGGAACTGATGGGGCAGTCCGTTAAAGTGGCAGTTGCGAAAAAGGATGTATCTGCTTATACCGAAATTACCCCTGATATGATCGATTGGCTAAGTATTCCCAAGTCCAGTGCTGTCTCTTCATTTCTAACGAGTGAGAAAGAAATGGAAGACCATCTTTTTATTGTAAATATGAAAAAGGGCGATCTCATTACAAAAAATTTAATTAGATCCCGGGTCGATATTCCAGAAGGTTATCGCGTTGTATGGTTAAATCCGACCGAGAACGTCATCATGGACCAAGAGATCTTCGTGGGCGATAAGGTCGACATTATAGCTTCTTACAAATCGGATAATGAAGGAAAGATAGAAACAAAACGAATTATGAACAACATCAATGTCATCCAAAGCGAGTCGGTTCGTCTTGAAGACAAAGGCAATACTAGCATGGCAATCAAAGTATCATTAACCATTGAGCAGGCTGAGCAGCTTATCCATATGCAAAATACAGCAGATCAAATTCGAGTATTAAGAATAAATCAACTCGAAATGAATGATAGTCAAGTAGATTCAGAGGTTGAACAAACTCCAGTTCAAGAGGAGCCAGTTAACCAAGAGGTTAAGGAAAACACGGAAGTAAAAGAAAATCCACCTGCCCAATCTCCTGCTAAAGAGAGTGACAAAAAGGAAGAACCGAAAAAAGAAGAAGTGAAAAAAGAAGAACCGAAAAAAGATGAAAAGAAAGAAAATGATGGAGATAAAAAATAGAAGTTTAAGTTAACTCGCTACTTCGAATTCCAGTTTTTTAACCTCTAGAAGATGGCTTGGGTAACTGGATAATAAAAATCTTTGATCAATATACAGACTCTATTAAATTTTCTTTATTTTACTGAAATAAAAGCAGTGAATCAGTCCGAAATGAGGTTTTTACATGAGAAGTACAAATGCGTTGGTCGTTACAGATGATGAATCATTATTAACGGATATAAAAAGGATTTTATACAATTTTGACATTCAGGAAACAAACGAATGGCAAGGTCCTCATGTTCCAGAAGATAATATTTCCTATTTTTTGATAGATGAATTGATGGTAGATGCAATCTCACCTGCACATATTCCGATGACCAGTGTATTAATTGGATTGGTCAGAGATCGTTCCTTTGAAAATGCACGAAAATGGATGAAGCTAGGAGCAAAGGAGCTAGTTATCATTCCAGATGAACTCGAAAAATTAGTTTCGATTTTACAAAAGCCTTTACCGAACTTTGTGAGCGGCCGTTCAGGAAGCGATTATTTTGCTTTTGAAGGTTCAGGTGATGTAAGAGCATTTTACAGTGCAAAAGGCGGTACTGGAAAAACATTGATTGCTGCAATGGTAGCGCAAAATCTGCAAATGCAATGTGATCAACGTGTGATTTTAATCGATTTTAATGTTCAATTTGGCGGAGTTGAGGTCGTTTTCGGGATTGAACCTGAAAGATCATATATGGATCTACTTCCTGTTATTAACGAACTTTCGATTAATCATATTCAAAATGTTGCTGTTAGGGAAGAAAATACGGGTATTCATGTTTTGTTAAGCCCAGCTAATCCTGAACAAGTAGAATTGGCGACAGATGAGATGATTACTAGAATCATAAGAACATGCAGAAATCATTTTGATCAAGTCATAATAGATTTACCGTCTATTTTTAATTCAACTACCTTTACGGCACTTAATGAAGCGACACATATATACTACATACTGAATCCGGATAGCTTATCAGTTCGCGGTTTAAAACATACCATGAACCATTTTCGCCGCTATCAAATCGGTAACAAAAATAATGTTTCGATCATTATCAACCGTAATAATAACAAAAGTGAGCTGACAGAAAAAAACATCAGCACTTTAATTGACTTGCCAATCGCAGGCAGCGTTCGCGCTGACTTTTATGGAGTCCAACCTTTTATCAATATGGGAAGACCATTTTATTATAAAAAACACGATAAAGGTGTATCCAAAACTGCACAAGATGTGAGGAAGATGGTTAAAAAGTCGATTGTTAGAGGAGGGTGACTTGCGTGCAATGGTTCGAAAAAATCAAGGAATATCCGCTGCATTCCAATGATGAATGGAATGTAATGGACATGGAGCTGGAAAGGCGGGCAAAGCATTATAAAAACCGTTTAATAAAAGAATCGGACCTTGAAACGATTACGACCCTACCGCCGAAAGAAATGCGGCAAACAATCGAACGATTAGTGTATCGAATGATTGAAGAAGAAAGGGCTATTATTCCGAGGCAAGAAATGGAAGCTCTCGTAAAGCAGATTATTAACGAATCTGTTGGATATGGCCCGTTGGAGGCACTTCTGAAAGAAGACAGCATCACTGAAATTATGGTAAATGGTCCGCGGGAAATTTATATCGAGCAGGAAGGGAAATTAATTAAGACCGACGTAAGGTTCAAGGATGAGGAGCATATTCGTCATATTATTGATCGTATTATCGCTCCGATTGGCAGAAGGATTGATGAAAGCTCCCCGATGGTCGATGCCCGCTTGCACGATGGAAGTAGGGTAAATGCCGTTATACCGCCGATTAGTTTAAATGGACCTGTGCTTTCGATTCGAAAGTTTAATAAAAATCCTTTTTCCCACAATGATTTAATTAATTTTGGAACGTTCACAGAAGAGATTAGTGAATTTTTGCAGGCAGCGGTACAGGCGAAATGCAATATTTTAGTATCTGGTGGAACAGGTAGCGGGAAAACGACGCTGTTAAATGTTTTATCTAGTTCCATTCCGTTTGGCGAACGTGTAGTCATTATTGAAGATATGGCTGAATTGAAGTTTGAACATGATAATCTAGTGCGGATGGAGGCACGCCCTAACAATATGGAAGGGAAAGGTGAAATAAATATCCGTATGCTAGTACGAAATGCCCTAAGGATGCGCCCAGATAGAATTATTGTCGGGGAAGTGAGGGGGTCAGAAGCAATTGATATGCTTCAGGCGATGAATACGGGACATGAAGGTTCACTTACAACTGTCCATGCCAATTCTCCTAAGGACGCACTTGGTCGTCTTGAAGCGATGGTTATCATGTCTGGACTGTCTCTTACGGTTGATGTCGTTCGTCAATATTTCGTCGGAGCACTTGATTTAATTGTTCAAAGTGAAAGACTGCCTGATGGAAAAAGAAAGCTTGTCAGTATTGCAGAAATTACAGAAAAAAATGGTGCAATCGAAGTGAATGATATTTTTAAATTTGAAAGACATGGTATTGATGAAAAAGGAAGAGTATTAGGTTCATTTGTATCGACAGGGTATGTACCTCAGGTGTATTCGCGGATGAAGTCTTTTGGTGTTGATATTCCAGCAACGCTATTTAAGGAAGGGGTGTTGTTGTGAATGCGATTTTATTAACGGGTAGTGCTACTTTCTTTTCACTCTTTATCTCGATTTACTATTTTTTAAATTATAAAAATGCAAATAAAGCAAACAAGAAAATAGAGAAATGGTTTAACACTGAATTAAGTCAAGAAAGAAAAAGTTCGATTATATTAATCGGAGATAAATATGATCAATCGGAATTAGCGGAAGATTTAAAAAAGAAATTGATTCAAGCAGATATTCAATTGAAACCATCTGAATATGCAGGAATTTGCATTCTACTTTTCGGTGCATTTCTGTTTGCAGGACATTTTCTGTTCAAACTCATTTTTATTATCAATATTACGTTAGCTTACTTAATCATTTGGTTTGGATCCAAGCTTTTCCTGAGGTCGAGGCAAAACCAATTAACGGAAAAGTTGAATCGGCAGCTGCCTGAAGTTTGTCGCATGATGAGTAACACGATGAAAGCTGGGCTTACGATTCCTCAAGGTATTGAAATGGTCGGTGAAGAATTAAAAGCGCCGATTGGGCCTGAGTTTAAAGGGATGGTTCAGCAGCTACGTCTAGGTACAAGTTTTGAAGATGTTATGAATCAGCTCAGGGAGAGATTCGCCAGTAAAGAATTAAACATTTTTGTCAGTACGGTAATCATACAGCATCGGGTTGGCGGTAATTTGGCAGAAGTGTTAAGCATTATGGCCGATACGCTTGAGGAGAGGGCAAGAGTGAATAAGGAAGTCGACACTGTAACAGCTGAAGCGAGGTTTATCGCTCTCATACTTCCAATTATGCCTCTGATGATGGCGTTGATGATGAATTTATTCATTGAAGGATTTTTAAATCCACTATTTACAAAATGGGGACTCGTCTTATTAACCATTTTTATTGGAATGCAGCTTCTTGCGTTCCTTGTCATTCGAAAAATAACAACGATAAGGGTGTAGCTCACAATGAGTCCTTATTTTGAAGTACTCGTCCAATTGTTGATCATCATAATATTAATATTTGTCCTCATTGGTTTTATCTTTATTTGGTTGTATATTGCAAAAAAAGAAAAATTGCTTGTCCATTTACAGAAATCAAAATTGAAGAGAAGTCGTAAGAAATTATCCGAAATCATATGGAAGCCACTTATTAAAGCAGCTGAATACGTTGGTCCTACAGCCGAAAAGTACAAATTGATGTTTGATTTTGAAAAAGATGAACAGATGATTGTGCGAGCCGGAAATCCAATGGGGTTAACGCAAAAAGGATT
This sequence comes from Lederbergia wuyishanensis, assembly GCF_022900255.1. Lineage (GTDB taxonomy): Bacteria > Bacillota > Bacilli > Bacillales > Bacillaceae_C > Lederbergia > Lederbergia wuyishanensis. The sequence continues at coordinate 25,665 of NZ_JALIRM010000011.1, read as the reverse complement.
ACACGGGTTACGATTTGTTCTTGGAATGGGCTTGTTAACATTCTCTATCCTCTATTCGTTTTTAGGAATGCCATTTGCGCTTTTATTGTTGGTAATTTTCCCAATCACGGGGTTTATGTTTCCGTCACTCTGGATCATGTATTTAGCGAAGGAAAGGCAAGAAATGATTAGCACGATGATGCCCGATTTCCTAGATACCGTAAGTATAACCTTGCAAGCAGGGGTATCATTGGATGCCGCGTTACGCCAAGTGACGAACCAAATGGATGGCCCACTTAGTGAGGAATTCCAACGTTTTAATAGAGAAATAGATTTAGGAGTTCCAAGACGCCAAGCTTTTCAGCACATTTTGGATCGCAACACGTCGAAAGAATTGGAAATGCTCGTCAATTCATTGGTTCAAGGATCAGACCTTGGCGTTCCCGTTTCCACGACATTTCGAGTTCAAGCCGAAAACTTGCGCTCCATGAGAGGATACCGTGCAAAGGAAAAAGCTGCAAAAGCAAGCCCGCAAGTCACACTCGTTACTACTTTCCTAGTCGCACCAGCCGTATTTCTATTGATCATCGGCTTGCTCTTTCTAAATATGCTTTACAATCCTGAAGCGTTTGGACTGGATGTGTGGTTTTAAGCTTGATTTTGGGGTATTCCCATTCGGGTTGAGTCTATTCCCGTTCGGAAGGATCTATCGCCTATAGGCAGATTCATTAACAATCTAGCGAAACAATATTTTTAAAAAATTTAGGAGGAATTATCATGTTAACAAAATTATACGTTTCAACGAAAATGAAGTGGGATCAGTATGTGAAAAATGAAAAAGGGGCACAGGCGTTGGAGTGGATTGCTCTTGGAATGTTAGTGCTTGCGATAATGGGGGCAATCGCTGCTACGATGAAAGGCGATTCTACTATGGGGACCGCGGTTAAAAACCAACTAGTTAAAATGATTAATAGTTTGAGCGGTGATTGATGAGATTGGAAGTGTAAAGTATGAAACGAGTATTACGACATGCCAAAAATGAAAAAGGATCACAGTTAATTGAATTTGTAGCTGTGTTTCCAATGATTGTGATGGCGCTATTATTTATTTGGCAAGTTGCTTTAGTGGCGTATACAGTCGTTGTGGCGGAATCTGCTGCAAGGGATGGTGCTCGTGTTGCGGCGGTTGGCGGTGATTATAGTGCTGCCGTCAACCGAGCTGCGCATGGAATCAAAGTAAGCAGCTCCGCATCAGAAGGTTCGACTTCATACGGGAAAGAAGTAACAGTTACCGTAAAAGCAAAAGTACCAACCATCAAAATTCCGTTTATTGGAAAACTAGACCATGAATTAAAAGCGAGTGCTTCCATGCCAAAAGAAGAGGTGGATGACTAATGATTGGCCGCTACGTACGTAACGAAAAAGGAAATACCCTTCTCGTTATTATTGGGTTATTAGTAGGGGCTATTTTCATTAGTTTCATCTTTTTTGATTTTTTTACAACATATGCAAATAAACGGGTAAGTCAAACGAGTGCAGATGCCGCTGTGCTTGCAGCCGCTAATGAAATAAAAGAAGCGTATGACGAAAAATTAAAGTCAGAAATTGAAATCCGGATGGACCGGCTGAGAGAAGTAGCAAATGAATTTGTGCAGGAAAAGATCGACGAAATCACGGATGAAAATACAGAAGAAGATGAAGAGGGTAATCCAGTACCTCCACCATCATTAACAGCAAGAGAAATAGATGCAATATGGGAGTGGGTTTTGGATAAGATGCAAATTCCTAGTGAGTTAAGGAAGGCAGTCAGGTACCCACATGAAGAAGTAGATGCTAATGTTGCCTTAAGATATTTTTTCAAAAATGTTTGGTATAAAGCATGGTTTAGCCGAGAAGTGAAGGAAATTAACGAAGTGGCATGTGAAGCGATTGAAAGATCAGAGCCGCGATGGATGGATGCCGCTAAATATTTTGCTGTTAAAAACGGTGCAGAAGATGATGTTGAGATTATTTTTAAAGGCAAAGAATTTAAAGTGATGGCTAGAGTAAAAAAATCAGCATCTTTCATTACAGTTAAGGATCAATCTTTCGGTGCTGGAGAACAAGATGTATATGCAGAAGCTGAGGCAAGCATTAAGACTCCAAAAGGGATTGACATTAAATGTAAATAATTGCATTTAGGAGGTTAGAAGATTTTGCACAAAAGGTTGTCAATTTTCATACTTATCATTTTCGCTCTAACACTAAGTGCTTGCTCTTCCAAAGATCATTCAATTGAAGCTGAGGAGAAAAAAATCGAGCCAACTGAACAAGTGAACAAAGAGTCAGAAAGTGACAAAGTGGAAGAAAAAGAAGTAATCATCGATGCTCCAACCCCTCCGGAAGATACACAATCATTATTAGTGTACCAACCAGGCCTTTTTGCCGGAACTTTTTACGATGATAATGAGGCCGCAATTGAAGAGGAATTAGCAAAACTGCCTCCTTTAAAAGAAGAAGATGGAGAAGAAGAGGTAAAAAAATATTGGTCTAAACTCCTATCGCTTTTTGCTGAGCAATATCCCGATCCAAAAGCTGTAGTTGAAGACTGGAAGAAAGGGGACTTCGGAAACCCTGACATTAGTGATCCTCGATATGAATTTAAAGAAAACTATAATGTAGAAATCATATTAGATGCGAGTGGCAGTATGGCAGAGGTGATTGATGGAAAGTCGATGATGGATTGGGCAAAAGAGTCGATTCAAAATTTTTCTTCTAATCTCCCCAAGGAAGCGAAAGTAGCCTTGCGGGTATACGGTCATAAAGGAACAGGATCAGATAGTGATAAACAACTTTCCTGCTCAAGCAGCGAACTGTTATATGAGATGCAAACATTTGATGAAGCGAAATTAAACGATGCTCTTAATCGATTTCAACCGAGCGGGTGGACTCCTATTTCTGAATCATTAATACAAGCAAAGGAAGACTTCGCAAATTTTAGTGGAGATAAGAATACGAATATCATTTATTTAGTGAGCGATGGGGTTGAGACATGTGATGGCGACCCTATAAAGGCAGCAAAGGAGCTTGCTGAATCATCAGTTACCCCAATCCTTAATGTTATTGGCTTTAATGTAGACGGTAACGGCCAAAACGAACTGAAGAAAATTGCAGAGGCAGCGGATGGGACATATTCAACTGTACGTAATGTGGAACAGCTACAAGCTGAATTTGATCGTTCAGAGGAAATGGCGAGTAAATGGCTGAATTGGAAGGTAAACGCTGAATCGCAAAATATTGATACCGTCTTAGAAAGAGAAGGAACGATTTTTGATTATAAAAATGAATTTGCAGAAAAAAGTTCATTGGAAATTCGTAATCTAGATAACGCAGTTCTCTTCTTATATAAAAATGACCAAATTTCAACTGAACAAAGGAATATTTTTAAAACGCTGCGTAGTGCTCGGTATGATTTAACGAATAACGCTGAAAACGAGTTATATAATGATCTCCTGAAACTAGCTCACGAAAGCTATAAGGAAATCGAAAAGGAAATTAATGAAAAGTACAAGCAAGAAAATTGATAGGACCCTGTAAAAGGAGGTTTCCGGATGCAAGATTGGGCTAGTCGTTTGTTAAAGAGCCTAATGGTACTAACACTACTTTTAGTCTCGGTCCCTGCTACAACAATAGCTGCTAGCAATGTTGGGGATATAGAGTATGAAAAGAATAGCTTGACTCCTACTGAGCAACAGATAGGAGGACATCATGGTGGCATCTCTCTTAATCCAGTAGATTGGAATTGGAAAAAAATAGGGGACTTTTTTAAAGATATTCTTGATAAATCAATTGAAGGTGTAAAAACAGGTTGGAAAGCCTTCACCGAATTTTTATCCAAAGTAGGAGAATTGATTGCATCAGCGTGGGATGCTTTGCCTGATTGGGTGAAGGACTTAATCGTTACGATTGGAATTATTTTAGCGGTTATTGCTGTTATTGTTTTGTTGGTTGTAGGTGGTATAATTACTGTCGCAGTAGCCATTGTAGCAGCAATTGGAGCCATAATCGCTGGGGTCGTGTATTTTCTCTTGTATGGTGGAACGGATGCATTTAATCCGCTACATGCTGCTGGGTGGATTTTTGGTGGAGCACTTGCAGGTGGATTGCTCGCTTTTGCAGTAGAAACAGGTGCAATGGCTGCGTTTCTTACGTGGTCTGGTAATATAATAAGATTTGGGATTGGCAAACTTGGACTCGCGTTAAGCACTAGTTGGCGGTTTGTCATGACTAGAGCATTAGTTCCAGCATTTCACGCTACTATGAATGCAGCGCGCGCAGTAGGCTTATGGTTCAGACTGCAAGTGGCTAAAGGTTTATTAATGACAAATCTTTATCGTTTTGTTCATGGCGGTTGGGTTGGACTTGCCAAACATATATTTGGAATTGGTCTAAAAGGTGCAGGTGTATCTTTGGCTTTTGATTTTGTAACCGGAAATTGGGATCCGAAATCTATGGGAATCAATGCGGTCTTTGCATTTTTCACATCCCTCGTAGGTGTTGGTCTGTGGACGAGGGTAAACCAAGCGGTGAAATGGGAAAGAGTTGGTTGGCTCATATATGGAGCCGGAACTGGTGCTGCTTTAGAAGTGGGAAAACAGTTTGTAAAAGGTGAAGGGATAAACTGGGGAAATGTCGGAATAAGTTCCTTAGTTTTTGGTACATTAATTCCAATGAATATGTGGATCAATAAAGCTGGTCTATCAGGATTATTAGTTGATTTTGCTAAGAAGTACCCACCAAAGTTTTTAACGGAGACTTATAAAGATATAATATATTGGAATAGTCCGGATATGCACCCAGACAACCGCTTGAAAAATATATGGAACGGATACGTAGACGCGTGGAATAATTTTAAATATGAATGTTCTGCTGGAGTGAAATATTGGTATCAACGATTATTTTGGTGGAAATTCTACTAAGCTAGCTACTGTTAGGAGTGTTATCTTTGAGCGATCGTACTTGGAGTTTTTTGGGGTATTTTTTCACTGTGACGATTATTGTTGGAGTACTCGGAACAGTAATTTATGCAGATAAGAATAATCTTGAACCTTTTTTCGGTAATACAACCTTTAAGTATGTATCCATTATTTATTGTTTAGTCGGAGTATTTTTTATTGTTCATAGTGAGATACGAAAAAGGGTAAAAACTGTTAGCTTCAAAACGGTAGGTACTACAATCGTAGTCATACTTGTGATTTTTGGCTACCTGGCGTTAACGCGGTTGTAAGAGAAAGGAATGATTGTCATGAGTTCAAAAGTTATGCCACCTTCCGAAATGATAATCGTTGCAGGTAAAGAAAAAAAGTGGGCCGATCCTTTTGTCGGCCCATTTGAAGTTGGCTTTATAAGTCCAACCATTATTTACAATTCGCATTCGTATCGATTATTAGGGATTTATAGTGGTCGAGCAGATAATCTAGCGGCAATTCATTTTCATAAGTTTCATATTTTCGATGAAGAGGGTAAAGTGGTTGAAAATGAGGAAATCGCACTTTACTGTCTTCAAGTATATCTTACCTTTTACACGGTTATGATCAGTGAGAAGGAAATAGAATATGCATTTGCCTATGAAAAAGATGAGTACGGCGAAGCGAATTTAGTAGATATAAAGGAAACGATGGAGGAAGGCTATCTCAAGGAACACGGGAAGCTCTCTAAATTATTCGGTGATTTGGATCAAATGCTTGTCTATTTAAAGGAAGTAGAAGAGCCAGAGAAAAAAATGAACGAATATGCAAGTGAGCTTACTGTCTTGATGGATGAGGTGCGGGATACGCTCAAAGTGGAAGAGGCTACTTTTAAATCCTTACTATTTGCAACATCGCAATTCAAAAAATGTGCGAGGCGAAAAGGAATTCTTCTCATGCAAAACCAAGATAAACTGCGAATGGTAAGGACTCTATTGCAAAATGACGTTACTAATAAATATTTCGACACCTTCCAAAAAGGTACAGCTAAGAAAATAATAGATAAAATAAGTGATGAAATTGACTACCAACAAGTAGTTTACACATCTCATGACACGCTTTTCGTCACGCCGAAAAGCTATATTAAAAAACTGCAAGAAATACCTGATGATTACATAAGGATGCAGGCGGAACAGTTTTTAAGGAAAAAGTGGATTGTAGTGAAGAAGCCTTCATTTTTGAGCAGATTTCAGAAATCAAAGGTTAAATAAAGCCCCCAATGTTACGGGAGCTTTATTTCTTTTTTTCTATGAATCTTGGTTCGTAATCGGATAAAACCTCAAATACTTCATCTCCAGTAATATAAAGATGATGTTCTAAGTTAGGGTGGGTTTTGCGATTATACATAGGATTTGAGTCAAACATTCTTAGGAACCTGGAATTTTCCATTTTACAAAAATAAGCTGCCTCAGGATCAATTCGGCCACTGCTATCTGTTTCTGTAAAACGTAGATCATGTCTGCCAATTTCAGTTGAAAATCTAAAGGCCCAAACGTAGTATTCTAATGGCGTAATATTTTGGTCATAAACGATATCAAGTTGATTATTATTATGAAAGTCTTCAAGAGTTATTTTTAAATAATCATTATGTCTGATTACGTTTGTTAAATTAATGTCCCATGGGTATTTTCCCCTTAAATTCGTAACCGGCTGCCATATATGTAGTTTTTCTTTATCTTCATCAATTTTCAAAGGGTTCTCTGTCCTTCCCTGATAAGCTTAGTATTATTAGATTCGCTACTAAGCTTCATATTCCTTTTTATTTGACTATTGATTGATTCGTATTTTTTATAACATTTTCTTCACTTGAACATAAATAAGCCCACTCTATGAAAAAAGTGGACTTAAGTGAAATTTCAAGAGAAATAATGTTAACCCTATTTAGAACTTATATGAAGAGGTGGAGGAATAAGCCATCCCTTTTCTTTAACAAGTCTAAGTAATTTAGCCCCTAACGTTGCTCTTTCTGTGTGAAATTTTAAGAACATCATACCGATGTCTTCACGAATAGATTCCCCAATTACTGTGCTACATGAAAGTAGGCCGGCAGCGATATCTCTAGCTAATAGTGTGGAAATTTCCGGATCAAGGAATCTAGCCCCTGGTGGAATGTCTTCTAATGCAGCTTTCGATCTTTCTGGAGGAGTAGGCGGTAATGCTACGCCAGTTTCTTTTAATAGCGATTCGATTTCCTTTACTTCTTGTGTCGTTAATTGGCTCGCTTCATTCAACAATGACTGAAGATCTGAATCTCCTGCATGATTTAAATATATTTGATAGCAAGTAAGTAGACCTTTCGTTGACATTAGATAAGTCCATAATCCGAAAACCTCGCCATAGTGCATCGGTTCATCTTTTGGATTTCCACTTAATATTCCCACCTGAATCCTCCTAACGATATATTTTATATTTCAGTTATATATTCTGTCTCATCAAGCCAAACATACATTTATTTTTTGATTAACATAAATGCTTTAAATTGGTAGTCGAAAAGTCAATTCCTATATATCGAAAATAAAATTTTCATAAGGATTCTGAAACTAGAACAATTATGTATTCAGGTGTAAAATTAAAAAGTCGAAAGAGAATAAACGAAAAAAGCGAGGTATTATGAATGCGAAAGCAAAAGGGAAAATACGTTTATAGCCCACCGAAAAATGGATATCCAGAATGGAATAACAATCCTGAGATTTTTCAATTAAACCGATTAGAAGCTCATGCAACGTTAATGCCATTCGAGACGGTTGAAGAAGCCTTAGAAGGAAATCGCAAGTCATCAAAGTATTTCAAGTCATTAAATGGACAATGGAAATTTTCATTTTCTGAAAATCCTGATAAAAGGATTAAAAACTTTTATCAAGCTGATTTTGATAGTAATGGTTGGGATGAGATAAAAGTTCCAGCGCATTGGCAGCTGCAAGGATACGATTATCCGCAATATACAAATGTTCGTTATCCTTGGATTGAAAAAGAAGACATTAAGCCGCCATTTGCTCCAACAAACTATAATCCTGTTGGACAATATATCCAAACGTTCACTGTTCCAGATTCATGGAATGAACAACCTGTATACATAAGCTTTCAAGGTGTAGAATCAGCCTTTTATGTTTGGTTGAATGGAGATTTAGTCGGATACAGTGAGGATACATTCACGCCTGCAGAATTCGATTTGACTCCATATTTAAAAGAGGGTGAAAATAAGCTAGCTGTGGAAGTGTATCGCTGGTGTGATGCGAGCTGGCTCGAGGATCAGGACTTTTGGCGAATGAGCGGTATTTTTAGGGACGTATATTTATATTCAACACCTAGCGTTCACATCCAAGATTTCTTTGTTACGACAGACCTTGATGAACAATACCAAAATGCAGAATTAAATATCCAGGCAAAGATTTCTAATTATTTTGAAGAAAGTGTTGAGAATCCAGTTTTCGAAGCGATCTTGTTTGATCAAAATCAACAAGCTGTGCTACAGAGCCCACTTGTAGTTCAAGTGGATATTTCAGATAAAACTGATGTAACCTTATCAACTTCTACATTCGTTAAAAATCCATTGAAATGGAGTGCGGAGCATCCGAATTTATACACTCTTGTGTTGAGTTTGAAAGGTGCAGCTGGAGAAGTTGTTGAAACCTTAAGCTGTAAAGTAGGTTTCCGTAAATTTGAATTAAAAGATGGGCTAATGAAAATTAATGGCGAGCGAATTATTTTTAAAGGTGTTAATCGTCATGAATTTTCAGCGGATAAAGGTCGTGCGATCGATTACGAAGATATGGTTCACGACATCACCTTAATGAAGCAGCATAATATTAATGCGGTTCGTACATCCCATTATCCAAATAATCCTTATTTGTATGAACTATGTGATGAGTATGGTCTCTACGTTATTGATGAAAATAACCTAGAAACACATGGAACATGGTATTACGGCCAACAAGAATTAGAAGATACATTGCCTGGAAGCAAGCCTGAATGGACAGAAAATGTTTTAGACCGTTGTAATTCGATGTTTCAACGTGATAAAAATCATCCATCCATCGTCATTTGGTCACTTGGAAATGAATCATTTGGTGGGGACAATTTCTTAAAGATGCATGACTTTTTTAAAGAAATCGATCCAACTCGCCTTGTTCATTATGAAGGGGTATTCCATTATCGTCCTTCTGAAGCAGCTTCTGATATTGAAAGTACGATGTATAAATCACCTACATTAGTCGAACAGTACGCGTTGGAAGCGGAAAAGTCCTCTACACAAGCGAAGCCTTATATTATTTGTGAATACGCCCATGCGATGGGTAATTCCTGTGGAAACTTGTATCAATATACCGAGTTGTTTGATAAGTATCCTATTTTACAAGGTGCCTTTATTTGGGACTGGCGGGATCAAGCTATTCGAACCACAACAGAGGATGGCATTGAATTTTTAGCTTATGGAGGGGATTTCGGAGAGTCTCCTCATGATGGAAACTTTTCTGGGAACGGCTTAATTTTCGCAGATGGAACAGTGACTCCGAAAATTTTTGAAGTGAAAAAATGCTATCAAAATGTAGAGTTTTATGATGCTGATCTTGAAAAAGGCGAAATTACGATTAAAAATAAGAATCTGTTTTCTGATTTAAGTGATGTTGAACTTCATTGGGAAGTTACAGGAAATGGGGAAGGTATTAAAACAGGTGTAACGAATGTTACGATTGATCCGCAGTCCACTACAAACGTACAACTTGGTTTTACGTTAGAGGACTTTGATGCTTCTCAAGGAGAACTTATTTTAACCGTAAGTTTCCGACTTAAGGAAGCAACAATTTGGGCTGAAAAAGGTCATGAAATAGCGTTTGAACAATTTGTTTTGAAACGTGATGTTAAAGAAGAGGTTTCAGGGGCTGTGTCAGGTGGATTAAAAACGAAAGAAGAAAATTCTGGAATGAGTATATTGGGAGAAAATTTCTCAATCGGCTTTAATAAATCTACTGGCGATCTTGCTTCTTATCAGATTGCAGGAGTGGAAATGCTCAAAACGCCACTTGCTCCAAACTTCTGGAGAGCAATGACAGATAATGATAGAGGTAATAAATTGGACCAACGAGCTGCTACATGGCGCGAAGCTGGTGAGAATCGCAAGCTGCAGTCATTCAATGTTGAAGAAACAGAACATACGGTTAATGTTTCTGTAACGTACAACATTCCGACGTTGAATACTTCGACATGTAAGATCACATATTCGATTGATCATTCAGGTACGATAAATGTAAATTATGAATTGACACCAGGCAGTGATTTACCGGAAATTCCAGAAGTCGGTATTCTGTTCTCGATGGATTCTAGCTTTGAAGACCTGAATTGGTACGGTAAAGGCCCTCATGAGAATTACATTGATAAAGAAAAAGGAGCGAAAATTGGTCTATACGAAGGAAAAGTAAAGGATCAATATGTTCCGTATTTAAAACCACAAGAATGTGGAAACAAAACTGAAGTGAGATGGATTTCAATTGGAGATGAGATAGGAAACGGTTTAAAGGTTTCCGGTCATCCAACAATAGAAGCGAATGTTCTTCCATATACTCCTTTTGAACTTGAAGAAGCTAGTCACTCGTATAAATTGCCAGATAGTAAGCAATCTGTCGTTAGAATTAATTACAAACAAATGGGTATAGGCGGCGATGATAGCTGGAGCCAAAAAACGCACCCAGAATTTACAATATATGCGGACCAAGTATATCGCTATTCATTTACGATAAGTCCAATTACGAAATAAGGTCTTAAGGTTAGGAATTTGGAATGCGGTCTCGATTGGAGTCAATCGAGACCGTTTTTCATTTGTGTTAATTAAATATATATTGATTGAGGAATGCAGGTGAATAGAGACAGTACTCTAATGTTTTCTCGTTCATTGTCTCGATAGTTTAAGGTTGGGACACAACTCCAATGATTTTCCATTCTCTGTCTCGATAGTTCTAGTATTGAGACAAATCATCAAAGTTCTCCATTATCTGTCTTGATAGAGCTAATATCGAGACACAACTCCAATGATTCTCCATTTTCTGTCTTGATAGAGCTAGAATCGGGACAGAACTCCGTTGATTTTCCTTTCACTGTCTCGATAGAGCTAGAATCGAGACAGAACTCTGTTGATTTTCCTTTTACTGTCTCGATAGAGCTATAATCGAGACAGATCTCCGATGTTTCTCCATTATCTGTCTTGATAGAGCTAGTATCGAGGCACAACTCCATCTATCTACAACGCTATCAACGCTGACATGTTTCGAGTCAAAGTACGTCGTTGAATTGGGGTATAGCCCTTTTGCACTCGCCCATGCATAATATCTGAAATAATTTCCAAACTAAGTTTAAGATTTTAAACCATAGTGGGGGGATTATGTTGAAAAAAATATTTTTATTAATGTTAACGACTATGTTTATAGTGACGGCTTGTTCTACTGGATCCTCGGATAAAGGAGGAACCCAGAATACAAACAATAAGGGTACTAATGAAATTACTGCTTGGGCATGGGATCCAAAATTTAATATTGCGGCTCTAAAGCTGGCTGAGGCCAACTATACAGGAGATAAGGATTTTAAATTAAAGGTTATCGAAAACGGGCAACCCGATATTGTTCAAAAGCTTAACACAGGATTAAGTTCGGGAACGATGAAAGGAATGCCTAATATTGTATTGATTGAAGATTATCGTGCACAAAGCTTTTTACAAGCATATCCAGATGCTTTTTATGAAATCTCAGATTATTTTAATACAAAAGATTTTGCCGATTATAAAATTGCTCCAACTAGTTTCAACGGAAAGCAATACGGATTGCCGTTTGATACTGGAGTTACAGGGTTATATGTTCGTACGGATATGCTGAAGGATGCTGGATTGACTGTCGAAGATGTTCGTAATATTGATTGGGACCAATTCATTAAAATCGGAAAAACGATTAGGGATAAAACAGGGAAAGGCTTCTTGACTCTTGATCCGAATGATTTAGGAACGATTCGCATGATGATTCAATCAGCTGGTTCATGGTATTTGAAAAACGATGGTGTAACCCCAAACTTAGCAGGCAATGAGGCTTTAAAAGAAGCATTTAGAATTTATAAAACCTTATTAGATGAAAAAGTTGCTGTAACAACTTCTGATTGGAGCCAATTCTTAGCTGCTTTTAATAATGGTGATATAGCAGGGGTTCCAACGGGGAACTGGATTACTCCAAGTATTAAAGCAGAAACATCTCAATCAGGTAAATGGGCAGTTGTTCCGATTCCGAGATTACCAATTCAAGGAGCAGTCAATGCATCAAACTTAGGTGGAAGTTCATTTTATGTATTAAACATAGATGGAAAAGAAAAAGCGGCTGATTTCCTCGGAAAAACTTTTGGTTCAAATAAAGATTTTTATCAAAAACTCGTAAAAGAAGTAGGGGCTCTAGGTACGTATAAACCAGCTACTGAAGGTGAAGCGTATAAAAGTGGCGATGATTTCTTTGGTGGCCAAAAGGTTATTCAAGACTTCTCTAAATGGATGGCTGAAATTCCAGGTGTAAATTACGGAATCCATACGTATGCGATTGAAGATATTTTAATTGCAGAAATGCAAAATTATTTAAATGGAAAAGATATTGATGATGTCATGAATGATGCACAGCAACAAGCAGAGGCACAGTTGAAATAAAAGAGTCATTGGGCAATCACTTTGGAAGTCCCTCAGTTTTGAGTTCGTCATAATAAGTGTATTGCCCAAGATTGTTTGAGAAGAGAGCTTCAGGTTAGGAGTGAAAAAGCCGTGAATTATCGGTTGAAAAGTAATACTATTGGTTGGTCATTTGTCTTAATTTCAGTCATCTTTATTTGTTGGTTTTACTTTTATCCAATGATTCAGGCGCTAATTTTATCATTTAAGTCTGGAGCAGGCGCGAATTTGCATTTTGTTGGACTAAATAACTATATTCGATTATTTAGTGACCCTACTTTTATTGCTGCAATCACAAACACATTTATTTATTTAATCGTTCAAGTTCCAATCATGATTATTTTGGCTTTATTTATTTCAGTGCTATTGAATGATCGATCACTAAAATATAAAGGATTTTTTAGAACAGCGATATTTTTGCCTTGTGTTACGTCTCTTGTTGCGTATTCCGTTATCTTTAAATATTTATTTGCTACAAACGGTTTAGTGAATAAGTTTTTATTGTCATTATCCTTAATTCCTGATCCGATTCCATGGCTGACGAATCCATTTTGGGCGAAAATAACAATTATTATCGCGATAACATGGCGTTGGACTGGATATAATATGATCTTCTATCTATCTGCCCTGCAAAACGTAGACCCATCCATTTATGAAGCAGCCAGAATTGATGGGGCTTCCGGTGTGCACCAGTTTTTTAAAATTACTATTCCTTTGTTAAAACCAATCATTCTATTTACTTCAATTACTTCGACAATCGGAACGCTGCAAATTTTTGATGAGATTATGAATATTACGAAAGGCGGTCCCGGAAATTCCACAACCTCGATTTCGCAGTACATATATAATCTCTCATTTAAATACACGCCAGACTTTGGGTACGCAGCAACGGTTTCGTATATAATCGTAATTTTGATTATATTGTTCTCAATATTACAGTTTAAAGTGGCAGGTGATCGTGATGTTTAAACGATTTTTAATCTATCTTTTTTTATGTATAGCTGCATTTGTTTCGATTTTTCCTTTTATATGGATGATTATAAGCATGACAAATAAATCAGTTGATGTTACGAGGGGAAGATTAATTCCGGGGAATTATTTATGGGAAAATCTTAGAAACTTATTTACGACCGTTGAAATTGTACCTGCATTAATTAATTCCTTCATCGTTTCTATATCAACAACAATTTTGGCTCTATTAATTGCTTCATTAGCGGGGTACGGATTTGAAATATATAGGAGCTCAGGGAAGGATGCGGTCTTTAATTTCCTTTTGTTATCAATGATGATTCCCTTTGCAGCCTTAATGGTTCCTTTGTATCGTATGTTCGGAAGCATTTCACAAGTTGCTCCGATGTTCGGTATTGATACATTGGCGGCAGTGGTCTTACCGACAATTACGACAGCATTTCTTATCTTTTTCTTTAGACAAAGCGCAAAAATGTTTTCTAAAGAACTAATTGAGGCAGGACGGATTGATGGTTTAAGCGAACTCGGAATCTTTTTACGCATCTTTCTCCCTACGATGAAAACGACTTATGCAGCAGCTGCTATCATTACTTTTATGTCTAGTTGGAATAATTATTTATGGCCACTAGTCATATTGCAAACTCCGGAAAAAAGAACCATCCCGTTGCTTATTTCAAATCTCGGAGCGGGTTACTCGCCTGACTATGGCGTTATTATGACAGCGATTGTGATTGCCACCTTGCCAACAGCGCTAGTGTTTTTCCTCATGCAAAGGCACTTTGTAGCAGGAATGATGGGATCGGTTAAATAACAAAGCTTGTGGGGGAATCCCTACAGGCTTTTTATTATTGCTTAGGAAATAATAAATTTGAAAAGTTGTGGATAAAAGGTAGTTTCCGTCTAGCTTCAGGCGCCATCGGCTCGAGGTCATAAACCCGCGAAGTTTAAAAGTGAAAAAGCGGACTTTTTGCTTCTCTGAACATTTGCTTGTTGCCTAAGGCTACGAGCCTTGCGCTTTAGTTCCTTAAGATGATTTTTATTAGAGCACGCTTTCTAATTATGCAAGGTCTAAAACCACTTTACTAAAAGTTAATAGAACACTTTGTTTGTCTAAAGTAGCAAGTGCACCTTATACTTTTCTAAATATTCCAATGAAAATTAATGAGGGATATTATATAATGAATGTAAGTTTTTAGAAATCTTAAGTTTGAACGTCAGGAGTGATGCCCATTGCGCCTATTGTGGGACTTAGATGGAACAATTTTTGATACATATCCCGCAATTTTAAATAGTTTTTGTTCTGTATACGAAGAAGTTCACGGGAAATCAGTAGATAAAAAAGAAGCGCTTCGTTGGCTCAAAAGAACTTCGAAGGAAGCGTTTGAGCATTTTGGCATATCGGAAGACTTTCGTGAAAGATTTAAAGAATTGGATCATGCCGAGGCAGAAGCAGGAAGTCCTCCATTTAAAGGAATTGAGATCATTTTGGCTGCAGCTGAAGTAAATGTAATTGTGACACATCGCACAAGAGCATCGACGAAGGAGTTGCTAGTGAAATGGGGATTACTTGAGTATTTCGATGAAATCGTCAGCCCTGATGATGATGGCTTTCCTAGAAAACCTGAAGTAGCTGCATATGAATATGTTCATCATAAATATCAATTAGATTGGGCAATTGGTGATCGGGCGCTTGATTTAATTCCTGCCAAGGCGGTGGGGTTAAAAACTTGTGCGTTCCAAAATGATGATATCGAAGCAGATATACATATCGATTCGTACACTACGTCATTAATTGAAAAATTAAGAGGAGGTAGCAATTCATGAAAAAAGCACTTCTAAACGTGGACTATACATATGATTTTGTAGCAGAAGATGGGAGACTTACGTGCGGTCAACCAGGGCAAGTAATTGAGGGGAATATCGTCTCCTTAACAAAAAAATTTATTGAAAATGGAGATTTTGTTGTTTTAGCCATTGATAAGCATACGGAAGGAAACGAACATCACCCAGAAGCAAAACTATTTCCGCCGCATAATATTGAAGGAACTAATGGTAGAGATTTATACGGAAAACTTTCCGAACTATATGAAAAGCATAAGAATGATTCAAACGTGTATTATATGGATAAAACAAGGTATAGTGCGTTTGCAGGTACAGACCTTGAAATAAAACTCCGTGAGCGGGGAATCCAGGAAGTGCATATTTGTGGTGTTTGCACAGATATTTGTGTATTGCATACTGCTGTTGATGCGTACAATAAAGGCTTCCAAATTGTTGTTCACGAGGATGCTGTAGCAAGTTTTAATCAAGCAGGTCACGAATGGGCATTAGGTCATTTTGTCCAAACTCTAGGAGCAAAAGTTGTATCAGGAAGCTAAAATGATGGAGTGGTTTACATGAACGATCATTATAAAGACGATAGTTTGGCATTGCATACAGATTTATATCAAATTAATATGGCGAAGACGTATTGGCAAGACGGGATTCATAACCGTAAAGCTGTTTTTGATCTTTATTTTCGAAAAATGCCATTTTCAAATGGTTATGCGATTTTTGCAGGATTGGAAAAAGTCATTCATTATATCAAAGATTTTCGCTTTAGTGATACTGATATAGAGTATTTACAAGAGGAAATCGGATATGAAGAGGAATTCATCGAATTTTTAAAGAATCTAAGATTTACTGGAACGATTCGTTCGATGAAAGAAGGGGAAGTTGTTTTTAACAATGAACCTATTCTACAGGTTGAAGCGCCGCTTGTGGAAGCACAACTAATTGAAACTGCTTTGCTTAACATTGTGAATTATCAAACATTGATTGCTACAAAAGCTTCTCGAATCAAACAAATTGTTGGGGATGAAATCGCCTTGGAATTTGGATCAAGAAGGGCGCAGGAGCTGGATGCGGCACTTTGGGGAACACGAGCAGCTTTTATCGGTGGATTTGATGGTACGAGTAATGTTCGTGCTGGTAAAATTTTTGATATGCCTGTTGCGGGTACTCATGCACATTCAATGGTACAGGCGTACAAAGACGATTATACTGCTTTTATAAAATATGCTGAATCTCATCGTGATTGCGTATTTTTAGTAGATACGTATGACACATTACGATCAGGTGTGCCAGCCGCAATAAAAGTGGCGAAAGAACTCGGCGACAAGATTAATTTTAAAGGAATTCGTCTTGATAGTGGAGATATGGCTTTCTTATCAAAAGAAGCACGGAAAATGCTGGATGAGGCAGGGTTAACAGATGCGAAAATCTTTGCTTCTAGTGACCTCGATGAATATACAATTTTACATTTAAAAGCGCAAGGGGCAAGAATCGATTCGTGGGGTGTTGGGACAAAGTTAATTACAGCTTATGATCAACCCGCTTTAGGAGCAGTATATAAACTTGTCTCGATTGAAAATGAACATGGAGAAATGGAAGATACGATTAAAATCTCCAGCAATGCTGAAAAAGTAACGACTCCTGGTAGAAAAAAGGTTTATCGTATAGTAAATAGGATAAACCGTAAATCAGAAGGGGATTATATTACGCTGTGGGATGAGAAACCGGAAGACGAGCCACGGCTTAAAATGTTCCATCCCGTTCATACTTATATTAGTAAGTTTGTGACCGACTTCGATGCAATTAATTTACATGAAATGATTTTTGACCAAGGCAAGCTTGTGTACGAATTGCCAGAGCTTAAGGAAATTCAAGGCTATGCGAAAGAGTGTCTTAGCTTATTATGGGATGAATACAAAAGGTCTCTTAATCCTGAGGAGTACCCAGTCGACCTCAGTCAAAAATGCTGGAATAATAAAATGAGAAATATTGAAGAAGTTAAGGAAAAGGTTAGTAAATTAAAAAGATTATAAGTCAGGAGGTATCGTGATGGATGAACTCCAAAAGCAAATTATTGACGAACTAAAAGTTCTTCCTAAAATAGATGCACAAGAAGAAATCCGTAAAAGTATCGATTTTATGAAAGAATATATGAAAAAGTATATATTCTTTAACGGATTTGTGTTAGGGATTTCAGGAGGACAGGATTCAACGCTCGTAGGAAAACTTGCGCAAATGGCAGTTGATGAATTGAACGAAGGTCGGGATTTAGAAAAGTATAAATTTATTGCGGTTCGACTTCCCTATGGAAAGCAAAACGATGCAAGTGATGTAGATGACGTATTGGAATTTATTCAACCAAGTGTGACGTATGAAGTGAACATTAAAAATGCAGTGGATGCAAGTGTTGAAGCAATGCGAGAAGCCGGGGTTGACATTACCGATTTTACAAAAGGGAATGAAAAAGCTCGTGAGCGTATGAAAGTTCAATATAGTATTGCAGCTATGAATAATTGCGTTGTGCTTGGTACTGATCAAGCAGCCGAAGCTTTGACAGGATTTTTTACGAAGTTTGGTGATGGCGGCTCTGATTTAGTACCGATATTCAGGTTAAATAAAAGACAAGGCAGGCAAATATTGAAGGAACTTGGCTGTCCGGAACATTTATATATGAAGATTCCGACGGCGGATCTTGAGGATGATCGTCCACTACTTCCTGATGAAGTGGCTCTAGGTGTATCCTATGAGGAAATTGATGATTACCTTGAAGGAAAAGAAGTTTCGGATACTGCAAAAAATACAATCGAAGCATTATATCGAAAATCGGCACATAAACGACATTTGCCAATTACAATATTTGATAATTTTTGGAAGTAGATTGACGAATAAATGGGACAGGTATAAAGTATCTAGAACACTGATACTTTTATCCTGTCCTTTCTACTTTCATTTTACGGGAGGATTTTCCTGATTTAGACAGAATATAAATGGTATTACGAAAAACGAAGGCGCCCAGCCCATCGACGTATAGGCCCACAGGATGTGGGTCCGTCGACGTCGCCACAGGACGTGGTGGTTCTAGTCGACGTTCCTTTTTCGACCCAAGACTTGAGATAAAGGAAACACGACGAGGAACGAGTCGATGTTGACTTACGCAAAAGAAAAGGACGGGAAGTTTACTAGTCGATAGGCGCCGGAGTTAGACAAAGAAAAACGCAAGGCTCTCGTTACCTTTGACAAGCAAATGTTCTGATATGTAAAAAGTCTGTACTTTGACTTTTAGCGTATCAGGATATTTAACCTCGAGCTGATGGTGCCTTGAGTTAGAAAAAAGAAAATACGCAACTGCTTTTTATGTAGTGCAAACTTCACGGTCAAAGATTTAGGATAAAAGAAACACAACGAGAAGTTTTGCAGTCGTGAGCTGCTTTGGCAAGACAAAAAATAGAGACGGCGGGTGGATGTAGATGAACAGCGATATGATGCAACAGCAAATTAAAAAGATTTTACAAAATATTGAAAAAGTTATGATCGGAAAGACAGACGTGGCACGACTTAGTCTTTTAGCCCTTTTAGCAGAAGGTCATGTACTGCTTGAGGACGTTCCTGGAGTGGGGAAAACGATGATGGTACGGGCTTTAGCTAAATCTGTAAACGCTTCTTTTAAACGTATACAATTTACCCCTGACTTACTTCCTTCCGATGTATTAGGGGTATCAATATATAATCAAAAAGAGATGGAATTTACTTTTAGACCTGGACCAATTGTAGGAAATATCATTCTTGCGGATGAAATCAATCGTACCTCCCCTAAAACACAATCAGCCCTTTTGGAGAGTATGGAAGAAAAAAGTATTACTGTTGATGGTGTCACTTTACAATTAGAAAAGCCGTTTTTTGTCATGGCTACGCAAAACCCGATTGAATATGAAGGTACTTATCCATTGCCTGAAGCTCAGTTGGATCGTTTTTTATTAAAAATGAAAATGGGCTATCCAACGGCTAAAGAAGAGGTAGAAGTTTTAACGCGCTCACAAAAAGTACCGCCAATTGAAGACTTACAACCAGTTATTTCGCTAGATGAATTAAGAGAGCTTCAGCAACATGTAAAAGAAACATTTGTAGAAGAAACATTAAAACAATATATCGTTGAACTCGCGAATCGAACGAGAAATCATCCAAATGTGTATTTAGGTGCAAGCCCTCGTGCTTCTATTGCACTTATGAAAGCTTCCCAGTCACTTGCATTTTTATCTGGACGTGATTATGTCATTCCGGATGACATACAGTATTTGACGCCATTTGTATTTTCTCACCGACTCATTTTAAGGGCGGATGCAAAATATCAAGGAATCACAACCGAACACATCTTGGAAGAAATCATTGAAAGAACACACGTCCCAATTAAAAGGGCTGTTAAGTAAATGAAATCGTTATTTAAACGGAATCGTCTTTTAGCAAGATTCAAACCTTTTTTTGGTCTGATTTTCTTATTTTTGCTTTTAGTTTTAACTTATTCATTTGCGATGTTTCAAGGAGGATTTGTGAGCTGGTTTTTATTTTTCAGCTTTCTTCCTTTTGCCATCTATTCTATTGCTCTATTAATTTATCCATTAAATGATTTTCAACTTAAGAGAGTCTTTTCTCCGTTGCAATTGACGGCTGGGGATCAAGTGACAGTAAAAATTTCATTGAATCGAAAGTTCCCGTTTCCATTGCTTTTTTTAGTGGTTGCAGATTGGGTTCCGGATGAATTTTATTATCGAGAAAGTAAGAAAATTCTATTCCCTGGGTTTAAAAGAAATTTAGAATTTTATTATAAAATTGATAAAATTCCGCGAGGGGAACATGTTTTTGAAGCGATACGTTTTAAAACTGGAGATGCTCTTGGGTTAGTAGAAAAAGAAAAGTGGGTTGATTGCCGGGAAGTATTATTAGTCTACCCACAACATGAGGAAATTGAATATCGCTCATTGGAAAGTCAATTTGAACAAGGTGGTACTGTTTCTGCTATGCAATTTCAAAAGGACACCTCTCTTGTTGCTGGGATTAGACAATACCAACCAGGTGACCGTTTTTCATGGATCGATTGGAAGGCATTTGCACGTACGAATGATATGATGACAAAGGAATTTGAGATTAGGCAAACGAATGACCTTCTGATTATTTTAGATCGAACAAAAACGAAAAACTTTGAAGAAACGGTTAAATTTGTAGCATCTATTACAAAATCCGTTCTTAAATACGGAGGGCAGATCGGTCTTTTTTCAGCGGGGGATGATAAAACATTTTTCCCTATTAGAGGCGGGGATCAGCAACAACAGCAGATATTCCTTCATTTAGCAAAAGTAAAAGCGGATAGTTCTGTTCCTTTAGCAAATATCATTGAAACAGAATCGATTCTTTTTACACAGCCAGCTGTCATGATTGTTGTTACTTCCGTTTTAAGTAAAGAATTGGTTGACCAAGCTGGTGTTTATATGCGGCGCAGGGGGACCTTTATTGTTTACTACATTAAAAAGCAGAATGATCCTATTAGCCAAGAGGAATTGATAATAAAATCTTCGGCTATGCAAAAAGGCATCATTATGATCTCGTTGTATGAAGATGAGTTTCGAACAGCTTTTTCGGAGGTGAAGCGTGCGTGAATAAGAATTTCCAATCGACCTTAATCTTATATATTCTGGGATTTTTCTTAGTGTGGGAATGGATTCGTCCACTTGATCAGATTACCCATACGGGTGAAATCCATTATTTCGTTATTTTTATCGCTGCTTCTCTTTCCTTAAATATTCTTCCGGTCTACACTTGGTTTCGTCAATTGTTAAAGACGGGCTTAATCATCGTATTTCTTTATATCGTTTTTGGTCGTGGGCATACAACTTTTACTGAATGGATTTATGTCTTTTTCAATGACATATATATGAACGTAAAAATGTTGCTGTCTTGGAATGTAGATGATTTATCGGATATGTTTCGAACGCTGCTTTTCTTTGTTTTGCTATGGATTATGACTTACTTGCTTTCATATTGGCTTATGATCAGGAAAAGAATATTTATTTTTTATATTATGACCATTCTTTATGTGACTGTTTTAGATACATTTACCGTTTATAACGCTGAGTGGGCTATTGTTCGAATTGTGGGCATCGGTTTTGCATTACTAGGTATATTATTTTTTCAGAGGTTGCTTGAGAAAGAGCAAATTCGAAACCGAAGCAATCTATTGAGTAAGTGGGTCATTCCCCTTATTGTTATGATTGTAGCGAGTGTTTTTATTGGTTATGCTTCTCCTAAAGCAGGTCCGATTTGGCCGGATCCCGTTCCATTTATTCAATCGAAAGCGGAGAACGTTTTTCCGAGACAATCCGGAGTTTCAAGGATTGGATATAGCCCAAATGATTCGAAATTAGGCGGTCCTTTTTTAGGAGATAACCGAGTTGTTTTTATCGTAAAAACTCCTACGAAGCAATATTGGAAAGTGGAAACGAAAGATGAATATACGGGAAAAGGATGGGAGAAAATCGGTGAACCGGGACATGGTCAATTTTTATCTGGAGATATCTATAAATTAAATCCTTCAGATGAACCGGTTCGAAAAGCAAGATTTGACTTTAAAATTACCTATCCCCATATCGTCCTGCCTTATGGTTTTTTATCGGTATATGGCAATGAAGATGGTTATTTTAAATTCGATTCAGGAGAAAAGCTTGAATCATTTGATGCTGATAATAATCCTACTAAGCTTAAGCAATACGAGATAGATTACGTAAGAACAGCTTTTAGTTTAAAAGAAATGCGTGAGACTCATTCGACAAGTGACTTAGATTATGTATTTACATTGAGATATACTCAAGTCCCGAAAACTTTACCTGATCGAGTTCGTGATTTGGCGGAGGAAATAACGAAAGATCACGATAATTTTTATGATAAGGCAAAAGCAATTGAAAGGTATTTTAAAAGTGGTGAATTTGTATACGATCAAACCGATGTTGCAATTCCAGAGGAAGATCAAGATTACGTTGATCAGTTTTTATTTGATACGAAAATAGGCTATTGCGATAATTTTTCAACCTCCATGGTTGTAATGCTTCGTTCAATTGGAATCCCTGCAAGATGGGCAAAAGGTTACGCTGCAGGACAATACTATGGAGAGACTGATGGTACGGATCGAGTATACAAAGTGACGAATAATGAAGCACATTCATGGGTAGAGGTTTTTTTCCCAACACAAGGGTGGGTTCCATTTGAACCTACAATTGGGTTCACAAGCTTTGCTACTGTCCTCAATGACGAAAAAAAGGATACTACCCCAATAACACCAGCAATTCAGCCTTCGAACCCAGTTGATTTGGAAAAGAAAGAGAATCTTGAAAAAGAAAATAATAAACAAGTAAAAAAGGATAAAACAACAAGAAAAAGTACTGCTAAAGTTTCTTCCTTTATTGGGGAAAGTAAATATATTATTATTTTGATTATATTTTTAGCAATTGTTATAGTGTCTTGGCTCTATTGGCAAAGAAGTAAGTGGATACCGTATGTACTTTTGTGGAAATATAAAGGAAAGAATAGTAGTGACACCCTCGTTCATGCATATGAAGAGTTATTAAAACAGCTAGATCGTTTCGGTGTAAAACGAAATATTGGGCAGACCCTGCGTGAATATGCGAACTATGTAGACTTTCATTTTGATACAAAAGATATGAGCACTTTGACACAATGTTATGAGAGAGCAATCTATAGAGGAGATACGCTCGAATCAGAATGGGAATATGCTAGTGAGTTATGGGAAAATTTAATTAAAAAAACAACTGGTTGACCATGATTTAAATCAGGTTTAAAATAAAACGCAGGTTAAATCGAATAAAATACATGACGACGCCTGGTTATCCGGCGAAACTTCATATAATCCCATTAATATGGTATGGGAGTCTCTACGAGGTCACCTTAAATGACCTTACTATGAAGGCAGGTCTTTCCATGGGACGAGCATCCTATTTGTTCTGTCTTCTTTTATACTGGAATTCTGCCTTCTTAGTAAAAGAGGGCTGGATTTCAGTTTTTTTTATTTTTTGGCTATATTAAAGTAGAAGATTGATTTTGCCAACACCTTGTTTAGAGCGAAGTTTAGCTTGCTAAGGGTGCTCGTCCTGTGACAATACCTCATTTTACAGCACACCTCGTGCGTCGAAGAGGATATCATTTTAGTTTAATACAGCCTATCTTAATATTATGGAGGGTCTAACATGTCAGGAAAAGCGGAATTGCATGATCAGGAAATGATTGTAGTCCTAGACTTTGGAAGTCAATACAATCAATTAATCACCAGAAGGATTCGAGAGTTTGGTGTATATAGTGAATTGCACCCTCATACTATTTCTGTTGAAGAAATTAAAGAAATGAATCCGAAAGGGATTATATTATCGGGTGGACCAAATAGTGTTTACTCCGAAAACGCCTTTCGTTGTGACGAAAAACTATTTGACTTAGGAATACCAGTCTTTGGAATTTGCTATGGCATGCAACTTATGACAGTTCATTATGGTGGCCATGTAGAAAGAGCAAAAGATCGTGAATACGGGAAAGCGTTAATTCAAATCGAAGAAGGCGCGTCTTTATTTAAAGGATTGCCGAATGAACAAGTCGTTTGGATGAGTCATGGTGATTTAGTTCAGGAAGCCCCTGAAGGATTTTCTGTAGATGCCACTAGTCCATCTTGTCCAATTGCTGCCATGAGCAATGTTGAAAAGCAATTGTATGCTGTTCAATTCCATCCAGAGGTACGCCACTCCATTCACGGTAATGAAATTTTGAAAAACTTTGTGTTTGAAATTTGTGGCTGTAAAGGTGACTGGTCTATGGAAAACTTCATTGAAATAGAAATGGAGAAAATTCGTCAAGAAGTTGGTGGGAAGAAAGTTTTATGTGCACTTAGCGGAGGGGTAGATTCTTCTGTAGTAGCGGTATTGATTCATAAAGCTATCGGCGATCAATTGACATGTATTTTTGTCGATCATGGTTTACTGCGTAAAGGCGAAGCTGACAGCGTTATGAAGACATTTACTGAAGGTTTCCATATGAATGTCATAAAGGTTGATGCAAGCGACCGTTTCCTTGGCAAGTTAAAAGGCGTATCAGATCCAGAACAAAAACGTAAAATTATTGGAAATGAATTTATTTACGTTTTTGATGATGAAGCAGCTAAGCTTGAAGGCATTGATTTCTTAGCTCAAGGGACACTGTATACGGATATTATTGAAAGTGGAACGGCAACAGCTCAAACTATCAAATCCCATCATAACGTAGGCGGTTTGCCTGAAGATATGCAATTTAAATTAATCGAACCACTTAATACTTTGTTCAAAGATGAGGTACGAGCACTTGGAACTGAACTTGGTATACCAGATGAGATTGTATGGCGCCAACCATTCCCAGGTCCTGGACTTGGAATTCGTGTCTTAGGTGAAGTAACAGATGAAAAATTAGAAATTGTTCGCGAATCAGATTTTATTTTACGCGAAGAAATTAAAAAAGCTGGCTTAGAAAGAGAAATTTGGCAATACTTTACGGTGCTACCTGATATTCGAAGTGTCGGTGTAATGGGCGACTCCCGTACGTATGATCACACAATCGGAATCAGAGCAGTAACTTCAATCGATGGGATGACTTCAGATTGGGCTAGAATTCCATGGGACGTGCTCGAAAAAATCTCTACAAGGATTGTTAATGAAGTAGAACATGTAAACCGTGTAGTTTATGATATTACAAGCAAACCACCTGCTACAATTGAGTGGGAATAAGAGGTTTATACTAGAGGAGACCTATTAGTTTTGACTGATAGGTCTTTTTATTATATTAGGATAATAAAGGAAATAAGTTTTTTTAATAAATTAATTGACGGAACTCATCTCAAATGGTACTATAGTTAAACAGTCAACGAAACACATCGCTTTAAAAATATTATTCAAAAAAGGTTGACTGCTGATAGTAAAGATGATATATTAATAGAGTCGCTTCTGAACGAAGTGATTGAGATTGATCTTTGAAAACTGAACGAAACAAACGTCAAAAATATTTTTAAACAATGGTTTTAAACCATTGCCAGCAAATGAGCTACAAACTTCAATGAGAGTTTGATCCTGGCTCAGGACGAACGCTGGCGGCGTGCCTAATACATGCAAGTCGAGCGAATGGATGG
>NZ_JALIRM010000010.1 GCF_022900255.1 Lederbergia wuyishanensis | reverse complement strand
GATTTCCCATCGCGCAAGCGAGTAAGATCCCTGAAAGATGATCAGGTTGATAGGTCCGGTGTGGAAGTGTGGCGACACATGGAGCTGACGGATACTAATCGATCGAGGACTTAATCAATCTATGATACGGTTTGCCTTCTCTATTATTTGGTTTTGAGGGAATGAAAAATTTCTCTTGAAAAATCTATAAAACATATTATAATAAAATATGTCGATTATGAATTGTCTGGTGACGATGGCGAAGAGGTCACACCCGTTCCCATCCCGAACACGGAAGTTAAGCTCTTCAGCGCCGATGGTAGTAAGGGGCCTCCCCTTGCAAGAGCAGGACGTTGCCAGGCAAGACCTATCATTCCGCAGTAGCTCAGTGGTAGAGCTATCGGCTGTTAACCGATCGGTCGTAGGTTCGAATCCTACCTGCGGAGCCATGCTTCCATAGCTCAGTTGGTAGAGTGCATCCATGGTAAGGATGAGGTCACCGGTTCAAGCCCGGTTGGAAGCTTCGAGTAAAAATAATATTATGGCCCCTTGGTCAAGCGGTTAAGACACCGCCCTTTCACGGCGGTAACACGGGTTCGAATCCCGTAGGGGTCACCATTTTAGTTACAAGAAAGCTGTCGCAGGAATGCGCCGCTTATTATGATTTGGAGGATTAGCTCAGCTGGGAGAGCATCTGCCTTACAAGCAGAGGGTCGGCGGTTCGATCCCGTCATCCTCCACCATATATGCCGGCCTAGCTCAATTGGTAGAGCAACTGACTTGTAATCAGTAGGTTGGGGGTTCAAGTCCTCTGGCCGGCACCATTTTTTTTTTATTTCGGTGGGGTAGCGAAGTGGCTAAACGCGGCGGACTGTAAATCCGCTCCCTCCGGGTTCGGCGGTTCGAATCCGTCCCCCACCACCATTTACATAAAAGATGGATACATTTCTGATTAATGGGTATTATACATAATGTAAATTTTATCCGATGGGCTATAGCCAAGCGGTAAGGCAACGGACTTTGACTCCGTCATTCGTTGGTTCGAATCCAGCTAGCCCAGCCATGAGCCATTAGCTCAGTCGGTAGAGCATCTGACTTTTAATCAGAGGGTCGCAGGTTCGAATCCTGCATGGCTCATCATCCATTCGTTAACAGTTGTCTTGATTAGTGTTCAAGGCTTCTTTTACGTTTCATACATCTATTAAAGGGGCCTTAGCTCAGCTGGGAGAGCGCCTGCCTTGCACGCAGGAGGTCAGCGGTTCGATCCCGCTAGGCTCCACCAACCATATTATTTTAATTTCAATTGTGTCCTGGACGTTGTTCAGGGCTTTTTATTTTATAAAAAGATCGCCACGGATAAAATGCTATATTTAAAATGAGCCATTGAAAAAGTGTCAAGAAAACCCCAAGCTGGTCATAATCCAAAAACCTTAATGTGATAAGTTGTAAAGGAAAGATTAAGAAAAAAATAATCAACATCATTCTATTGTTCTTAGTCCAGGATAATTGTCCTTTATGGCGTTTTTTCTTTAAATCACGATAAATCCAAAAGCAAGACATACTTAAAAAGAATAGATCGATTGGGAAGATAATTTTACCTGCATCAAATTGTGTGCCAAGAGTATCTCCCTTAAAATAAATTGTTTCATTTGAGAAAAATATTGCAGCTGATTCAACAACCAATAGGAAAAGCCATATAAGCAATAACCAATGAAATGGTTTTTGAGCTCCTCGCCATCCTAAATAGATAACGGATAACAGTATAGATGCAAATATAAGTAATAACCAATAATCACCTAAAATCCCATTTCCACCTATCCCAAGCCACCCTGACCAGGTATAAGCTGTGCCATCAAATAATCCTCTAATAATTGGTAACCAAATCATAAATCCACTCATCATGACATAAGCAAGGATGAAATGTAAAAGAATATCAGGTCGCCACTTCATTGAAATATCCTCCCTAGCATTATTAGTACCTTTTACTTATTTCCATACTCCAAAGATGTTTACCTCTATTATGTAATGCATATATATACAAAAAAATGTTGAGTTGAGCCATAAGTATTAAAAAAGTTATGATAACTATACAAAGGGGAGGAGGAAAACCTATGAAAAAGATTTCTATATTAGGTGTTCCCATGGATCTTGGTCAGACACGAAGAGGCGTGGATATGGGACCTAGTGCGATTCGTTATGCAGGGGTTTTAAATCGACTAAACAAGTTAGATTATGACGTAGAAGATATAGGAGATATTGTTGTAAAAGTCGATTCTCTAGAAGAAGATAGTCATATTTCATTGAAAAATTTGAAAGCGATTGCAAGAATAAGTGAAGAACTTGCTTGCTCAATCCAAACCATTATTGAAAATAAAAGATTTCCATTGTTATTTGGTGGAGATCATAGTATAGCTATTGGAACAATTGCAGGAATTAGTAAATTTTATAAAAATCTAGGGGTTATTTGGTTCGATGCTCATGGAGATTTAAATACGGAGGAAACTTCGCCATCGGGGAATATTCATGGAATGCCACTTGCAGCAAGCCTTGGCTATGGTCACCCATCACTAACCGGCATTGGAGGATATGGTCCGAAAGTAAAACCAGAAAATGTTGTGATTATTGGTGCTAGAGATCTTGATAAAGGAGAGAGAGAATTTATAAAGAATAAAAATATTAAGGTTTTTACTATGCATGAAATTGATCGATTAGGGATGACACGAGTTATGGAAGAGTCGATTCAGTTACTAAAAAATAGAACGGATGGCGTTCACTTATCGGTTGATTTAGACGCTCTTGATCCTCACGATGCACCTGGTGTCGGAACGCCAGTTTTAGGAGGAATCAGTTATCGAGAAAGTCATTTAGCAATGGAGATGCTTGAAGAAACAAAACTGATTACTTCCGCTGAATTCGTGGAGGTAAACCCAATTTTAGATGAAAGGAATAAAACAGCCGAGGTGGCCGTAGCCTTGATGGGTTCGTTGTTTGGGGAAAAATTATTATAAATATAAAGCAGTGGCATGCATGACAATGGATTATCGTTTTCCTGTTTTACACGTCACTGCTTGATATTTATTTAAAAGAATATCTAGTTCATAGCTTATTTGGACTACACGCTCATCTAAAAAAGATGAAGCTAAACCAAGTTCGACCATTTTACTTCGATGGGATTCAATTTTTACTAATAATTCTTCCGGATTCAACAATCATGAGCCTCCCCCATATTTATTATCATCTTTATATCCATTTTACAAAATATTAAACAAGATACGGTAAAATTTGTTAATATAGAGTTAATGTGATTTTTTATCGAGAAAAAATTAAAAGGTCAAACCTATACGTGAAACCTTTTTAATATTCATACGTATAAATGGATAACCGCATAGAGCGGGAGGTAGAGAGAGAATGGATTTGATTGTTAATCAAAGAATTAGGGATGTATTAAAGGGCGATCAGGAAGCATTTGGGGAAATCGTAGAATTGTTTAAAGATAAAGTGTTCCAGTTATGCTATAGAATGCTAGGGAATCGACACGAGGCAGAAGATATTGCACAGGAAGCTTTTGTAAGAGCCTATGTGAATATTCATAGTTTCAATCAAAGTAGAAAGTTTTCTACATGGCTTTACAGAATTGCAACAAATCTTTGCATCGACCGTATTAGAAAAAAGAAGCCAGACTATTTTTTAGATGCGGAGCTTGCTGGAACAGAAGGTTTGACAATGTATTCTCAAATTGCTGCTGAGGGGAAATCTCCTGATTCCGAAGTGGAGACGATGGAACTTCAAGAAATTGTTCAACGAGAAATATTGCGACTCCCAGATAAGTATAGGGTTGTCATAGTTTTAAGATATATTGATGACCTGTCATTAAATGAGATTAGTGAAGTGTTGGAAATGCCGCTTGGAACGGTCAAAACCCGAATACACAGGGCGCGTGAAGCACTTCGAAAACAGTTGAACAATTTGTAGAAAGGTGAGAATGAAAGTGAAGGCATGTCCCGAAGAGATTATTCTCTATATGCAAGAGTCTTTAGATAGTGACCTATCTCATGATGAAGAGCAAAAATTAAAAGACCATTTGCAAAAATGCCCTGAATGTCAAAAGCATTTTCAAGAACTTAAAAGAACTGAAGCTTATGTAAAAAGCTCGTCACATATAAAAGTTTCTAGCGGATTTACCGCTGATGTTATGGCAAGATTACCTAAAGAAAAAAGCAGTGCAGGTGTAAAGCGCTGGTTACGCAATCATCCTATTTTGGCGGCAGCTTCTTTATTTTTAGTACTGATGGCTGGCAGTGTATTAAATATATGGAACGATGATCAGAAATTTTCTGTTACAAAACAAGATAATTTAATAGTAGAAAATAATACAGTAATTGTCCCTGAAGGTGAAGTTGTGAATGGGGACATTACCGTAAAAAATGGAAACCTTCGTATTGAAGGAAAGGTTAATGGTAATGTGACCATTATTAATGGAAAGATCATTAATGGAGAGAAATATTTAGCTTCAGCTGGTGATGTTACTGGAGATATTGAAGAAATCAATGAATTGTTTGAATGGCTTTGGTATAAAATTAAAGACGGTGGCAAAAAAGTCGTCAATTTGTTTGAGGAAGAATAAAGAGGATTGAGAGGATTGCATTTTGCAGTCCTTTTTTTCATCTTTGTTACTTGCTCTTTCCTCTGTAGTTGGTTTCGCTGAAATTATGTTATAATGGATTAGTTATTATCCATACTTTAAAAGTATAGTACTTCTCAATTCGATTAAATAGGTGGAGGAAAGAACATGCCGTTTGAGAACCTTACCATCTTGGGTGTCTTATCCCATATAGTGGACATTTTCCTCGTTTGGTACGTTATATATAAATTGATTATGTTCATCCGTGGCACTAAGGCCGTCCAACTTTTAACCGGGATTTTTGTCATCATCCTTGTTTGGATTTTAAGTGGTGTACTTAATCTAAATACATTAAACATGTTAATGGAAACAGTAATGACATGGGGATTTTTAGCGATAATTATTATCTTCCAGCCTGAGTTAAGGCGTGCACTTGAGCAGCTTGGACGTGGAAAGTTTTTTGCAAGAAGTGGTATTCATGAAGAGGAAGAACAAAAGCAAAGACTGGATGCTATTATAAATGCTGTAAATTATATGGCTAAAAGGCGAATAGGTGCCCTCATTTCGATTGAGAAGGAAACGGGAATGGGTGATTATATTGAAACAGGAATCCCGCTCCATTCAAAATTGACTCATGAACTTTTGATTAATATTTTCATACCGAATACACCTCTTCACGATGGTGCCGTCATTATACAAAAAACGCAAATTGCTGCGGCAGCTTGTTATCTTCCGTTGTCAGAAAGTCCCTTCATTTCTAAGGAACTAGGAACGAGGCATCGTGCAGCGTTAGGTATTAGTGAAGTTACAGATTGCTTAACCATTGTTGTTTCGGAGGAAACAGGTGGCATATCTGTTACCAAAAACGGTGAATTACTTCGGGATTTATCTTTAGAGCAGTTGCAAACAGTATTGGAAAAAGAGCTTACTGATGATAACAAAGCTAAACAGTCTTCCTCATCAATTTGGAAAAGAAGGGAGAAGACGAAAAATGGATAAATTTATGGAAAATCCATGGTTTGTCAGAATCATATCAATGCTTTTGGCAATTTTGCTTTTTGTTACTGCAAATGATTATTTTGGCGGAAAGAATTCTGGGACCACGCCAAACGATATGGAAAATGCAAATACAGATACGATAACCAATGTACCTGTTGAAGTATATTACGATTCCGAAAACCTTGTCGTTACTGGAATTCCTCAAACGGTTGATGTGAAGGTTGAAGGGCAGCGTCGATTTGTAGAAGCTGCGAAAAGACAAAGAGATTTTACAGTATATGTTGATTTATCCGACTTTGAAATAGGAAAACATCGTGTTCAATTTTTATATAAAGATATATCTGATAAGTTAAAAGTTACGATTGAACCGTCCTATGCAGATATTTCTCTGCAAGAAAAAGTATCGAAGGAATTTGGAGTAGAGGCTGAATTTAACCGCAGTATACTTGCGGAAGGATTTGAAGCCGAACGCCCTGATGTAGACCCGAAAACAGTAAGAATTACTGGTGCTAAGGATGTCATTGATAAAATTTCTTATGTGAAAGCAACCATTGATGCAAGTGGTCTAATTAGCGACACAATCAAACAATATGCAAAAGTAACGGTTCTTGACCGAGAATTGAACAAGCTTGATGTTATCGTTGAACCTGAATCAGTATTAGTGACAATTCCTGTGACAAATCCTAGAAAAAACGTACCCGTAAAGATTAATACAACTGGTACTCCACCAGATGATATTCATATCAAAACAATCAGCACGGTTACACCTGAGGTAGTCATATTTGGAAGAACTGAAATATTAAAAGATGTTGACGAACTTGAGGTTACAGTCGATGTTAGCGACATTCGCGAAGACACCGAACTTGAAGTTCCACTTAAATATCCACTTGGTGTTAATAAAATTACACCGGATAAAATAAAAGTTAAAATTCTAACAGAGAAAAAACAGGAAGAAAAAACTTTGAAGGATATAAAAATTGAAAACAAAGGGCTTAGTTCAGATTTAAATATGGAGATAGTATCTCCTGTAAATGGAACAGTATCGCTAAAGGTTACCGGTGAAAAGGATAACCTGGAAAAGGCTCTTGATAGTGATTTTCATGTATTGTTAAATTTGAGCGGTCTTAGTGCCGGCGACCATGAAGTTGATTTAGTAGTAGAAGGTTTAAAAGATGTACAGTGGGAACTATCGGAAAAAAAGGCGAAAATACGCTTAACAGAAAAGGAAAATGTGTAAATGATCATTGTTCGAAGAAGGAGCGATAGATATAATGGGTAAATATTTTGGAACTGATGGAGTACGAGGGGTAGCGAATTCAGAGCTGACACCAGAGTTGGCTTTCAAATTAGGTCGCTTTGGAGGTTATGTTTTAACAAAAAACTCAGAACGCCCTAAAATTCTCATCGGCCGCGATACCCGAATTTCTGGCCATATGCTGGAAGGGGCTCTTGTATCGGGATTATTATCGATTGGAGCAGAGGTCATGCGCTTAGGTGTGATTTCTACACCAGGAGTGGCTTATTTAACGAAAGCGTTAGGTGCTCAAGCTGGAGTAATGATTTCTGCTTCACATAATCCAGTTGCAGATAATGGAATCAAATTTTTTGGACCAGATGGATTTAAACTGTCAGATGAACAAGAAGAAGAAATTGAAGAATTGCTAGAATTAGAAGAAGATACATTACCTCGGCCAGTCGGAAAAGATCTTGGACTAGTGAGTGACTATTTTGAAGGTGGACAAAAATATTTGCAATTCCTTAAGCAAACTGTGGACGAAGATTTCTCTGGGATTCATGTTGCGCTGGATTGCGCTCATGGAGCCACTTCATCTTTGGCAACCCATTTATTTGCAGATTTGGAAGCTGATGTATCGACAATGGGCTCCTCTCCAAATGGTTTAAATATTAATGATGGAGTTGGGTCAACTCATCCAGAGGCGCTGGCTGAATTTTTGAAAGAAAAAGGAGCAGATGTGGGACTGGCGTTTGATGGAGATGGGGATCGCGTTATCGCTATTGACGAAAATGGTGACATAGTCGACGGCGACTATATTCTTTACATATGCGCAAAACATATGAATGCAGAAGCACGACTTAAACAATCAACCGTCGTTTCAACTGTTATGAGTAATTTGGGGTATTATAAGGGTCTTGAAGAATTAGGCATTAATAGTGCTCAAACAGCTGTAGGTGATCGCTATGTTGTTGAAGAAATGAAAAATAACGGCTACAATCTCGGCGGCGAGCAGTCCGGACATATTATTTTCCTTGATTACAACACAACAGGTGACGGACTTTTAACAGGACTTCAACTGATTAATACTATGAAGCTTACCGGAAAACCACTTTCAGAACTTGCCAATGGAATGAAAAAATATCCGCAAAAGCTAGTAAACATACGAGTAACAGATAAACATCATGTTACCGACAACGAAAAAGTAAAAGAAATAATTGACCAAGTAGAATCCGAAATGAATGGAAACGGTCGAATCCTCGTTCGCCCATCCGGCACAGAACCACTTGTTCGTGTAATGGCAGAGGCACCGACAAAAGAAGCGTGCGAAGATTACGTTAATCGCATTTCAGCAGTAGTAGAAGCAGAAATGGGCTTGGCGGAGTAAATAGTTTTGATAAGGTGCAATAGAGCGGAATTCTTGCTCTGTTGCATCTTTTTATTATGGGAAAATCCCTTTTTACGAGGAAAGGCAGAACTTGTAATGGATTCGATTTGTAATGGCGTATTAGATATACTGTTTTAATCTCGATGAAAGTCCTGGGTTTATTGATTTGGTAGGTAATCTGGCTCTAATTCCCGAAGAACCGAGGAGATATTCCCATATGATCGGTAATTCAGTTCTAATTCTCGATGAAAGTCCGAGGTTAATTGATTTGATCGGTAATCCAACCTTAATTAACAATGAATCAAGGCGATATTCCAATTTGGTCGTTAATTAGATTCTTATTCTCGGTGAAAGTTCGAATTAATTGGATTTGATCGGTAATCCAGCTTTAATTACCGATGAACCAAGGTGATATTCCAATTTGGTCGTTAATTCGGTTCTTATTCTCGATGAAAGTTCGAGTTATTTGGATTTGGTCGGTAATCCAGCTCTAATTACCGATGAAGCGAGGGGATATTCAAATATGATCGGTAATTCGGATGTAATTCTCGATGAAAGTCCGAGGTTAATTGATTTTATCGTTTATCCTTCTTTAATTCCTAGTGAACCAGGTAGTTTCTCTAATTTAGTCGATAATCAATAGTCGAAAAACAGATATTCATACCAAGTTGTTTTTTTATTTTAACAATTGCAAAACCGAATACGCTTGTTGCATATGCAAGCTCATGACATATTGATTTGCCTGTAGTAAAATATTCGCTTTTGTATAATCCATGATTTCTTTTGCGATGTCTGCATCTCGAATTCTTGATTCGGCCGCAATAAGGTTTTCCTCCATATTCATTGCGTTGTTATAAGCATGTTCCAGTCTATTCATATAAGCCCCTATTTTAGAGCGCTCAGAAGAAACCTTGGTTATAGCCTCGTCAAGCTTTGACATAGCTTTATTGGCGCCATCTCTGGTACTAATGGATAGCTTTTCAATATTGATTCCCGTATCATCGACACCCATATCCCCAATCGACAATTCAATATACTGCCCTGCGTTCGCTCCCGCCTGAATACGAATAGAACTTCTCGAACCATCAAGCAAAGGCATAGAGTTAAACTGAAGATCCTTAGAAATTCGTTGTATTTCTTTTTTCAGTTCTTCAAATTCTAAAGCCAACGCTTCACGATCAGCATCTGTATATGTATCACTTGCAGATTGGACGCTTAATTCTCTCATTCTTTGTAAAATAGCATGTGTTTCATTCAAGCCACCTTCTGCTGTTTGCAGCAAAGAAATCCCGTCTTGAATATTTCGCCCCGCCATATGGAGACCACGAATTTGTGCACGCATTTTTTCCGATATTGCCAGTCCAGCAGGGTCATCACTTGCTCGATTAATCATTAGCCCAGTTGAAATTCGCTCTAGTGATCGCTGTGATATGGCGAGATGCCGATTCATTTGGTTGATCATCGATAATCCTGTACTATACCATTTACCCAGCATCCTTCTCGCTCCTCTCAGCAATAAAAAGTATTTTGGATAATATCGGCATTTTTTACAAATTATGAAGTAAAAACCTGGAGAATATACCTCTCCAGGTTTTTTATCCAGTAAAACTTATCCCCAAACTTCTTTCGCAATCTCAACAATATACTTTAGTTTTTCCCATTGCTGTTCTTCGGTTAGTTTATTCCCATGATGTGTTGAGGCGAATCCGCATTGTGTGCTAAGGCAAATCTGCTCCAATGGAATGAATTTTGAAGCTTCTTTAATGCGGGCGATGACCTCATCTTTATCTTCTAATTCACCTCTTTTGGATGTTAACACACCAAGAACGACTTTCGCTCCTCCTCTTGGAATGTATTCTAATGCTTTGAAGTCTCCTGAACGCTCATCGTCGTATTCTAAGAAGAAACCGTCGACTTTTTCTTTCGCTAACAATGTCGGAGCAATTAAATCATAACTTCCCGAAAATGCCCAATTGGAACGATAGTTTCCACGACAGAGGTGAGTTGTAATATATAAATCCTCTGGTTTGCCTTCCAACACGCCATTTACAACTCGAAGAGCCAAATCAATCAAATATTCCCTTGAATAAGCTCCATCGTTAAAAGGAATATCTGGTGAAGAAAGTCCTGCTATATACACATCATCTAATTGTAAATATCGAACTCCTGCATCATAAAACGCCTGAATCGCATCACGATATGCTTGAATAACATCATTTGCGTATTCTTCAATGTCAGGATAAATACTTTCATCGCGAATTCCAATATTAAATAATTGGTTAGGGCTTGGAATTGTTTGTTTCGCAACCGCACGTCCACCGACTATCTCATTAAATTCAATAAAATCTTTTACGTGTGGGTGAGCAGGGGTGAAAGAAATTTTTCCTGTATTACGGATGTTGTATCTTTCTGTTTCTTCATTGTCATTAAAAATATAGCCAACCTCAGGAACATATCCTTCGATACCATTTAAATGCTCCAAGAAATCTGTGTGCCAAAATCTCCGTCTAAATTCCCCATCTGTTACTGCTTCTAGCCCAACCTCAATTTGCTTATCAACAATTCGTTTAATTTCTTGTGTTTCCACTTCACGTAATTGTTCCGCTGTAATAGTTCCTTCGGCAAAATCTTTTCTTGCTTTATGCAAGTTTTCAGGTCTTAATAAACTTCCCACTTGATCTGCTCTAAATGGTGCTTTTACTAATGTTTTTGTCATGTTTCATTTCTCCTTTTTGTTTTAAAATGTATAACGAATAAAACAGGTTTAGCCGCAATCAGCGACCACCTCCCTTTATAAGGGACAACTCATGCAAGCTTGAAAAAACTTGTTTTAAGTCGGCAATAATATCTTCTGCATTTTCAATTCCTACAGAAAAACGCAGCAGTCGATTGCATATTCCTCGTGCGTATCGCTCTTCTTCAGGGATATCTGCATGAGTTTGGGTGGCAGGGTATGTGATAAAACTTTCGACTCCTCCAAGGCTTTCTGCAAAAAAGATCAACTTAAGATTTCGTAAAAAGAAGTCTACCCATTCACTCTCCCTAAGGCGAAACGATAACATGCCGCCTATTCCGGAGTATAAAACATCGGTAACGAGAGGTTCATTTCGTAAAAATTCTACAATTTTTTTCGCGTTTTCATCGTGCTGTTTCATTCGTAAATGAAGGGTTTTTAAACCTCTGATCAGTAACCAAGAGTCCGTAGGTGAAAGTGTAGCTCCGATGGAATTATGTAGAACGAATAATCTTTCACAAAGATGATTCCCTTTCGCAACGACAAGTCCCGCCAGCACATCATTATGACCACCAATATATTTGGTAGCACTATGTATCACAATATCTGCTCCTAATTCGAGCGGTCTTTGGAAGTAAGGTGTAAAAAAAGTGTTATCCACTATGAGCAGAAGATTATGCTTCTTAGCTAGATGTGAATATTGAATAAGATCAATTTCCTCCATTAGCGGATTAGTAGGAGTTTCAATGAAAAGAGCTTTCGTTTTCTCTGTAATATGTTTCTCAATCTTATTAACATCCTTGAAATCTAAATAGTTCGTCTTTATCCCATAAACATCTGAGTAGTGTTTTAAGAGGCGATATGTTCCTCCATAAATATCTTCTGGGAGTATCAATTCATCTCCTGTTTGGAATAAGGATAAAACTAATTGGATTGCAGCCATCCCTGAGCTGCAAGCAAAGCCTTGATCTCCTCCTTCTAAAGTGGCAATTCCTTCTTCAAGAATGGTGCGAGTAGGATTTTTAGTCCTTGTGTAGTCATAGCCAGTAGACTCTCCAAGCCCAGAATGTTCATAAGCTGTAGATAAATAGATAGGGGGATTAATAGCTCCAGTTTTTGAATCACTTCGATTCCCTAATTGAGCCAATTTTGTTTCAAATCTTGTAACTACCATGTTGTTCAGCCTCCAGCAGCAATAATAAAAAGGACCTTCTAGAAAATAGAAGGTCCTTATAAAAGAAAAGATCTTCTTATCTTCTAGGTTAAAAACCTATTGGAATTAGCACCGGTGCCTTAAAGGTCGGTTGCTGAGACTTCATAGGGCCAAATCCCTCCGTCTCTCTGGATAAGAATAAATATTAAATTTTATTAGTTAGTGTATCCTACTTTAATACAGTTAAAGATAAAGTGCAAGGGAAAATAAAAATAAATCTCAGTATAATAGAAAATGTCAAATAAAATCTTTTATTCCAATAGAAGGTCCGGTACAATAAGAAATAACCAGAAAGGACCTTTTACCCAGGAAGATAGGAGGGAGAAACAATGAGAGACGAAGGTGTTATTCACACTACCAGTTTAATTCGTGATATTTTAAATGCACTTTGGATTATTATCGGAATTTATATCATAGCTACAAGTGTGGATGCTTTTTTCACGACTAAGAATACGTGGCTCTTTGTTCAACGTGTAATTTTCTATCCTTCTATTTTTATGATAATCACGATAGGAATAATCGAAATATGTCTTCGAAAAATAAAAAATCATTTAGAATACATCTTGATTTTAGGTATTAATATTATAGCGAGCGCTATCATATTAACATTATATGAGAAGCCCATCCTTATTTTTCTATTAATTTTTCCAGTGATGGTCTCATTATACTTTTATAAGTCAAAACTATTAAAATTTGCTTGTATTACGGGGATTCTATCAGGGGTGTTTATATACGTTTTTTCCGAACAAGTTCGTGCCCATTTTAAACACTCAGATTTAATAATAATGATTGCTGTTATATTTGGGACCTCTTTATTAATTAATAGTTTAATGAAGCATAGCCATCGACTGGCGAATGATTTATTGCAAACAACAAAGGAAAAACAATATTTATTTTCACAAAACATCCAAATGGAAAAGCTTACTCGAATGGACCCCGTCACTGAGCTGTATAATCATAGATCCTTTCATGAGTATTTAGAAACGTTATTGAAAATGGAATTAATTGATGAGCTAGAAGTGCATATAGCAATTTTGGATATTGATAATTTTAAGAAAATCAATGATACATATGGCCATCAAATGGGAGACTTGGTTATAGTTGAAGTTGCAAAACAAATCAAATCCTTTATGGATAATGATGACTTTGCATTTCGTTATGGTGGTGAGGAATTTGCCATCATCAATATTGGATTGACGACTGAAGAGTTTTTAGAAAAAATGGAAAATATCCGACTTGGAATATCAAGCGTATGCATGGAAGAATTGGAAGGGAATTGTGTAACCATCAGTGCAGGAATCCAAAAATTATTGCCTGCTATGAGTAAGGATATTTTATTTAACGGGGCAGATACATCTCTTTATATTGCTAAGAAATCCGGAAAAAATAAAGTAATTGTCAATTCCGTCCAACAAGCGGTAGTGGGAGCTTATTAAAAACCTTTGAAAAAAGAGTTCAGGATGATAAAAGCAAAAATGATAGCTGCTATGATGATAGCTTCTATAGTATGCCTTTTTGCAAATTTCTTTTGCTGAATTTTTTCCCTATAGTCCATTTGAATTTTTTTCTTTTTGTGATCTAATTTCATAATTGCCTCCCAAAAAGCAGTTTATATACTATTTCTATATTTTGTGAAAAAAACCTTTATGCATATCAAAAACGCCAAGAGAGCTTATCCTCTTGGCATTTTTGCTTACAATACAATATCTAATTTCTTTTCCCTCTTCCATAAAAATACGATGGAGCCAATTACAATTATGTTTAAAGCGATATAACAAGCAGGGACAAGCCAAATTGGAAGCCACATGCTGATGATGAGGTTAAGTAGATATTTTAATCCGAATAAGAGAAGTGCTAATATAATTGGCACTTGAATTCCAATAAGAGCAATATAGCTTGGAACAAGGTTAGATACTCCTAAAGACACGAAGGTTAATAAGGATCCCAACACATAAATTGCGATAGTAGATAGTACGATATATTGGAAAAACGTTAAGTTATACCAAGAAACTCCGCCGATAAACGAATTAACAGGTACTTCGAAAAAAATCGAAGGGTTGTTTAATGAGTAAAGGCATAAATAGATTGCAAGTAATCCTGTAATGACAACAAATGTAGAAATAAGCCCGGCAATAAGCTTCTTCTTAAAAATGGATCTACCAATGTTTGATGTGTATTGTAAATCAACTATATTTCTTGTTCGGTCACTAAGAAAAATAGGGGAGATGACAAGTACGACACTAATTAGAACAGCAATAGCAATATTCATAATTATATCTTTAAAATTCATTAAGGAAACTTCCGGGTATAGGTCAAATTGACCCGTCTTTTTCAATTCGACTAAATGTTTTTGTCCGATGGAATCAGCTCGGTTGATTTCATTTTCAATAATCATTTCTTGATCTTGATGGAATTCTAATAATCTCTCCCTCTCTTGAAGCTCCCAGAATAAATCAACTTCTTCTTCAAAAACGATCTTATCACGAAGCTTCATTTGAGCTTCATTATTGCGGTCCATATTTACAAAATCCTCATAAGATTGGACTCCAACTTTATTAAAATCATCATACGATTGTATGAATTCATCCGCTTTCTGTACTTCTTCTTCGTATTTCTTTTTGAAATCGCCCTTTTCAGACACATCCATTACAGGTCCATAGTTTTTAACCATTTCCGCACCTATCCGGTAAGAATCCAAGGATGGTCTACCGTTAGGAAAGTGTTTGATATTAAAATCAATCAAAAAGTAGTACAAAATCAAATTGACGAAAGCTACAACGAGGAGTATTCTCCAGTTTAAGATTTTTCGAATTTCTAGTAATAAAATCTGCATATTATTTCTCCTTACGAGATATCTAGTTTCGCGAACTTTTTCAAAGCTACATAACAACAAATGGCGAAGATCACTGTCCACGCTAAGATAGTGCTTACTTCATAATATTTAAACATTGTAAGCCCACCCGTCCCCATCCACCATTGATGAGGATTTAAAACGAGACTGGATAAATTAAATCCAGCTAATATTTTTAATTGTAAAGAGCCTGGTATAAATGCAGGTAAAATAAACAAGGCAATAAAGATCACAGCAAATAAAATAAATGTAAAATAGCTGTTTTTCAGCATTACAGATAAGCTAAAAGTAAAGGTTGAAAATAATAACATGCAAATATATGAAATGATGATTGCTAAAAGCAGATAAGTCAAAAAGGAGAAATCCCACCAGGGTACGTACGGGAAATTGTAATCCCAATTAAAACCGCTGCTAATCACCGTTTTCCATAAATAAGAATAATCAAACGCCATAAAAAATGACGCTAACGTAATAATGAGTAAAAACAAGGTAATGATGGAGGTTGTAATTAACGATGCTATAAATTTATCCAACATTAGCTTCCTGCCTCTACGCGCCGTATACGTTACAAGTTGGGTTCGATTTTCAAATTCGAAATTTGTAATCAAGGCAGTCGAAAGTACGACTAAAATCATTGCTTCGATTAAGACGGTTATAAACAAAGTGCGAAATAATAGACTATGCATCGCGTATGGCTTACCAGCAAAAAACCAGTGCATGTATTCCTTGTTCTTTTTCAATTCTTCGAAACGAGTTGCAAATTTTGTGTATTCATTCCTAAGCATTTCGGCTGCAGTGCCACTCAGTCGAGAACCATTTATCGCTTCTTCGCCCATCTTATTTATATTAAACTTAGCATAAGTAGGATCAAATGATTTTGCCATTCCAACATACATTTCTTTCAAATGCAGCTCGTAAAAAGATTGCAGCTCTTTTGATGTAAATAGTTCTTGATTCTCATAGTTTAATTGAGCAAAAAAGTCTGATGCATGCTCAAATGTTTGCCCCGACTTTTTTTGAGTAACGGAATTCAAATGGGACAATCCTGGCTGCAAATCATCTTCCAGCTTCAAAAGAGATTCATCCGTAATCTGAGTTCCATATTTTTTAGCAATTTGATTAACAACACCCAATTCCTCTTTAAAATCAGAAGAGTCATAGACTAAAAAGACATTCCAAGCGGAAAATAAAAGCAATAAGGCAAGAATGATTGGTGAGGAGAGCGCTTTTTTACATTCTAATAAAATAATCCTCATGATCTACACTTCTCCTTGCAAATCATCGCGATATTCGTACAAAAACACATCTTCCAAATGAGGAATAACCGGCACCCAATCCTTGTCCATTTCGCCTTTATGAACAAAGCGTACTAACACATTGCCACGTTCTTGTTTTTCACCAATAAGAGCATATTTTTTTCGAAAAGCCTCTAATTCATCGTTCGAGATGGAGGTTTCATAGATGAACCCATCTAACTTATCGCAAATAGATTGGGCAGTGTCTTTAAACAGAAGCTCCTGATTCTTTATCATAATGACTTGATTGGCAATTGATTCGATATCTGAAACGATATGGGTAGAAATGATGATTAGTCGGTCTCTAGATAAGCCAGTCAAAAGCTGACGGAATCGCGCCCGTTCTTTTGGATCGAGGCCAGCTGTAGGCTCATCCAGAATCAATATTTTGGGGTCATTTAATAATGCCTGAGCGATACCAACACGCTGGATCATC
Organism: Lederbergia wuyishanensis; assembly: GCF_022900255.1. Taxonomy (GTDB): domain Bacteria; phylum Bacillota; class Bacilli; order Bacillales; family Bacillaceae_C; genus Lederbergia; species Lederbergia wuyishanensis. The sequence goes on along the minus strand of NZ_JALIRM010000010.1, from coordinate 206,399 downwards.
CCACCAGAAAATTTTCTCATTTTCTTATTAGCGACTTCACTGAGCGCCACTTTTTCGAGTAGCTCATCAATAATAGTCAATGCCGTTTTTTTATCAATTCCTTTTAGAGCGGCAAGATACAATAAATACTGTTTCGGCGAATAGTGCTTATAATAGCCGAAGTTTTGCGGCAAGTAGCCAAGGATATCGCGGTAATCCTCATCAAGGTCGATAATATTTGTTCCGTTATAAAGGATTTCTCCTTTTGTTGGGGAAATAAGTGTTACGAGCATTTTAATCAATGTCGTTTTCCCGGCACCGTTTGGAGCGAGAAGCCCATAAATTCCTCTATCAAATTCAAGGTTAATTTGTTTTAATGCAGTAAAGTCTCCATATTGTTTACTAACATCTTTTACAACCAACATATTAAAAAACTCCCTCCGCTGGCTTTGTTTGGACCAGCTTGCTTAAGTAAAGTAGATACAGAATTGTGCTACCAACAAGAACGATTCCGTAGATAAAAATTGGAATGGTCATTAAAAAATGAATATAAGCTTTATTGTTTAATAAACTGAGGACAATATTAAGCCCAATCCAGCCGGCCCCAACCTGAAGAGCAGTCAATCCAGAACCCCTCTTCATGAAAACTATTAGAAAAATAATCGAAAACAGGAATAGAGCCGTCGTTGAGATCATGAATGCTCTAAAAAATTGCAGCGTGTCGAACATAGAAACAAGTGAGACTATGCTGACGGTGTTCACGATGATAGAAATCACGCTGAAATTGAACATCCGAAAGGCAGCCACTTGATACAGGTTATATTTTGTAACCATCTCCAATTCGAAGGTTGCACTATGCTTTTTATGGAAAAGGTCATAAAGCGATAGTGCCATAAAGAGTAGCGGTGAAATCAAAAAGACAAACGCATACACATCTGTTTCATTAACATTTGATGGCTCGGTAATCGTAAGGAATAAAAAAACAAGGACAGCGAGCACTGATAATGTAATCAAGACTCCATCCCTCGGGTTCGTAAATAGATATCGAAATCCGATTTCTTTGTAAAGATTGAGTAAAAAAGATGGGAAGGATTCTTTTCGTTTCACTCCAGCTCTGACAATCGTTTTAATTTCTTTTTGAATAATCTGATCATCAGGCAAAGGAATATGGAATTTTTCTTTATTCATGATGATGCACCTGCATTTCCTTTTTAATAAGTTTGATAGCTGCATAGTACCTTGTTTTTACAGTAGATAGCGGAACTTGTACCATTTCAGCAATTTCCTGCAAAGTATACTCTCCAAATAACCTTAGACGGATAATTTGCTGTGAGCTTGTCTCCAATTCGTTAATAATTGAGGTAATTTGTTCAACATCCTCTTTGTACTCAAAGGAGATTGTCATATCCTCTAGCCTTTCAAAATCATGCCCTTCCAATGACTCTGTTAGCTTCCGATATTTATAGTTTTTCGAACGGAAGTAATCCACCAGTCGATTAGAGGCAATTTTGTATAGCCACGTCCGAAAAGATGCCTTTTTATCATCGAATTGTCCAATTGATTTTAGTACACTAATAAAAATATCCTGAGTCAGATCTAGAGAAAGATCCGAATCAATCGTTTGCTTGTATACAAAGGCGTACATTTCCCGATAGTACTTGGAAATTAGTTCATTGGCGGCTTCATGACTTCCGTTTTTCTTTATTTTCTTAATCCAACGCTGTTCTTGTTTCATCATCTCACTGCCTTCTAACCATATATTCGTAAGAAGAGGGAAAAAAGTTTGAATAAAATTAAATAAATTTAAGCTTACTCCGAATTAAATACAAAAAGTTTCTTATAAAAAGAATAGTAAATAGAGAGTTTAAAAAACACTTTTTAGCTTTAGGAATAAGTGTTAATATATGAGTGAATACAATTGGAAAATATTTCATTATATGTACGTCTGTTTAAAGGGGATGGAAAATGAAGAACATCAAGGGGCTTTCAGTCAAAATCATAGTTTCACTACTGATCATTTCATTGTTTTATAATTTTAAACTAATGCAAAGTACGAAGAAGTTAAATGAGGAACTTATAATTAATTATGAAACAAAGCTAAATAGTATAAATACGGAGTTATATTCCGTTTTAAAAACGATGAATTTATCCATTTCAAATAATAAAATATACGTAGGAGAAACTGGAATTGTTAAAGATTATTATGAAAGAGATCTAAGGGAAATATCTATTACGTTTGTAGACTTATCACGTTTAAATAATACAACATATTCTAATGCAGATTTAAAAGAGATTGATATTTCTTCATTGCGAAATACACTGAGTTCTTACTCTGAATTTTTGGATTTATTATATAAGCGTCATGAAAAAAGTCGAAATAAATCAGAACAATATATCGATTTAAATTCAAATGATTTAGAGGGAATTACTATAATAAAAGACTCAATGGAGGATCTTTTAAATGTTATTACTAGTACTCAGGGAAATAAAGATAGATTGATTAATATAATGCAGGAATTAACAAATTACTCAAAATCAAAGGAATTTGAAGAAAAGAGATTGAAAATAAAAGAATTAACTAAATCTTTGAGTCAAGGTTGAGAACTGTATCGTAAAGGAAAGTGCCAGATTTACAATGGCACTTTTATTTATTAAGGTCTCATATCCCAAGGTTCTACTGTTCCAATAGTGTGAACAGATTGGTCTTGAAAGATGGCTTTTATGACGCCTGCTGAAATTTCCTGGTGAGTAAGCCAGCGTGAGCGGTTATGTTCAATGATAAATCCAAGATGAATTTGTCTATAAAGGCTAGAATCAGGAACTCTTACACGATCAATGACTTCTTTTAAATTCGTACTGCTTCCTAAAATGTGAAAAAGTCTCCAAGGATGCTCAAATAGATTGTTCTCTTCAGCGATGATTGGAATTGTATTGTCAGCGCCAGAATGAATCCAAGCAACTACAATATCGAAAGGGCCATTCATTTCTATTAAATTCTTAATTTTATCCCTAAACAATTCTTCAGCTTGATAATTGACCAAAGCCGGCGTAATCGCTGTTGAATGATTCGCCCGCTTAATAAGTTCAGCCATCCGCACTTCGTTCCGAGCAATAACAGAAACACGATATTCGTTAGCAAGAAATAATGAGACATCAGCCAACATTCCAGTGCCGCCTATGACTAGGGCATGCTTCATGACAGATCAGCTCTCACGAATAAAGACTATTAATTTTTGACTACTTATGATAGATATGGCTATTAACACTGGGATAATTATTATAAGGAAGACTAAGTTAAAAGCAGAGTGAACTTCGATTCCGATTGTGTTAACAGTAAGCTGTATCAATTTAAAATATAGAAAAAAGAACACAGCACTTAGTGAAAATTTTACTAAGGTCATGATCTCACCTACTTTATCATTATATTAACTTAATTGTTGCAGAAAAGTCTGCAAACTTCAATCTAGCTTTTTCGTCAATTAAGGTATTATCATAGTTAAAACACAGTGAAAGAAGATGAAAAAATGGAAGTAAGTAGTACAAAAGATTACGAACTAATCGCCACCCTTAATAAAACTGTTCATGAACTTCATGTTCAGTTATACCCGGAATATTTCAAAGAATATCATTTTGAAAATGTTAAAAGCTTCTTTGAGGGTCTCATCCAAAAGGACAATCAGTTATTCTTGATTATAAAAAGGGAGGACGAAGCTTTAGGGTATGCATGGATTGAACTAAAAGATTACCCGGAAAACGTTTTTAAAAAAGGATATAAATCGGTATATGTTCATCAACTGAATGTCTTAAGACCTAATCAAGGGCTTGGCTCTTTGTTAATGGATAAAATTTATGAAATTGCGAAAGAGCAAAAGATTAAATTGGTTGAGCTTGATTATTGGGCTGATAATCATGCAGCAGAGAGATTCTATCACAAACAGGGCTTTACAAAATATAGGGAGTTTTTGTATAGGGATTTATAAGAAGGGATAAAAAAGCTATGCTATCCTTTTTTTTTCATCCCTTATGTATTATTGGAAAGTCCAATTTTATTCTTAGACTGGATTCCTGTTTTAATTTCTTTCTTTGGATAAAAACCACCCGCCAATAGCGATTAGAAGCATAACCGCCCAAAAGATTGTGTTCCATATAGGGCCTTCAACAAATTCATGTGAAATGATGTGTAAAGCTGGATGTGCAAGAGTGTGCATTAATAACTTAACTCCTACCCAGCCGACAATTAACATCGCTGCAGTTTCCAAACTTGGACGTTTCGTCAAAATCTTTACGAAGAAGCCGGCTGCAAATCGAATGACGATTAGCCCTGCAATCGCACCTAATAAAATGACAATAAACTTTGCACCATCCATACCCCCTATTTGAAACATTGGGGTATCAGGTAATGCAATAACTAGAGCCACAGCAGCTAATATAGAATCAATCGCAAATGCTATATCGGCTAATGCAATTTGGGTAACAGTTAAAGCATAACTTTTCCCTTTCTTCTCTCTATTTTTGTCTCTTTTAAGTAAATGTTTTAAAGCAATGAATATTAAATAGGCGGCTCCAATTGCCTGGACTTGCCAGACGTGGAAAAGGAACGAAATGATAAAAATGGCACCTATTCTAAAAATAAAAGCCAATAACAATCCAATATTAATTGCTTTTTTTCGCTGTTTTTCTGGTAAATGTTTTGCCATGATGGCTAAAACTAAAGCGTTGTCGGCAGATAATAAACCTTCCAAAAAGATTAAAACAATTAAAACCCATCCATATTCTAATAATAATGATATCTCCATTTGTCCACCTGAAATCCTATTTATAGTGAGGAAATATATTAAAGATTTATCCATTTTTAAATCCTAAATATAGTGCCCTAGTAACGACTACATTATTCTAATATTCAGTGTCTACTTAATCACCATGTATCATGTTTAGGAAAGTCCTGTTTTATATATTCTTGAATTCGTTTTTTGCTACCGGGCGAAATATCTTTGGGTAAATCGTGAAGATTAAAAAATGCTATTTTTTCTATTTCTGTATTATTTTTATGATTCAAAGTAAATTCATTGTATAAGAAAACGGTAATATGATCATTTTTGTATTCATAAAAATTACTATACACACCAAAAAGCGTTAACCCAAAAGGTCTGCTCCAATTTCCTCTTTGCATTCTCTTCTAATTGCCCGCTCAAGAGTTTCGCTTTTCTCTACGCCTCCACCGGGAAGATACCAGTGATTTTGATAAGTGTGTTTCACAAGTAAGACTTTCTCATCTTGAATCAATAATATTCTTACACCTAACGTAATCGGCCTTGATATATACCATTTCAGCTTGTATATTTTGTATAACGTTTTTTTAAATATGCTTATGAGATCATCCTTTAACAAAAATAGTTTTTCGAATGATTTCTTAGTTTAAATAGATGGAGCTTCAAATTTCATTTTATATTTTTCAACAACTTTGCTATACAAGGATGCTAATACTTGTTGGAATAGCATACCGAATACAACAGGCATCGCTACTTTCGCAGGGAAATAAGTTGTTGCAACAATCACGCCAATAGCGATGTTCCGCATGCCGCCGATAAAAACAAATGTTGTGACGATACGGGTATCTTTCCAAATTATATGTCCAAGGATTAGGGCTATGGCATAACCGGATGCAGCAATGAAAAGGACAAGAAAAATAACACTAACTAATTCCCATGTTATTTGTTTTAAATATGGAGCTATAGCACTGCTGTTAATCATGACTACGCCAAACAAACATAGCTTAGAGAATGGAGCAAGCTTTGTTCCGAGGGTCATTTGGATATTGCCTTTCGTTAGTTCGTTTAACAATACACCTACTACAGTCGGTAATACGATCATCCAAAGTAAATCCAATATTAGTGAGGATGTATCAATAGCAATTGATTCTCCAACAGCAATATGCAACAAAGCAGGCATTAACAGTGGCGACAATAATGTATCAATCAAAATAATCGATAAACAAAGAGGAAGGTTACCTCGACAAATACTTACCCAAATAACACTTGTAACTCCTGTTGGTACAGCGACCGAAATAACAAAACCAATCGTCAGTAAATGATCGTCAAAAATGATGGTTGATAAAAAATACGCCCAAATAGGCATGATTATATGTAAAAAAGCAATGCTGCCCAAAATAATGGCGGAATGTTTCGAAAAACTTTTAACGTCTTTAACGTTCATACTTAAACTACTGGAAAACGTCATAAATGCAAATAACCAAGAAACTAAAAATAATAAATGCACACCAATATTTTGAAATATTACACCAATCACTAAGCTAAGAGGTGTCAAAATAGGCAACAATTTTTGAAGCCATTTATTCAAGTTGTCAAACACAGTCAGTTCCTTCTTCTTTCATTGGATTTGCTTGAAAATAGTCTTAGTGCAGCCCCCATTCAAACCATCTTCCATGCCCATCTGTTTCCCCGATAATAAGTTGTTCTTCACCGCCGTTCAAATAGGAATCAAGATGTAGTTTGCGGTCCCACATATTATTGTAGAGATGAAATACGTCCCTTTGGGTGCCTAGCTTTTTAACAATATTAATGAGTTCATGCTTTAATTGTTCAGGCATTTGATTCGCCACATGGGTATGGAAAATGCAAATGGCACTATCTTCAGGAGTCTGTTTAGCAATATCATATAATAATGAAACTCCATCGCCTTCAATTAAATTCACTGGATTTTCGCTAAAAAGTTGAGCAGCTTTTTCAAAAAGCTTCACTCTATCTTGGTGTTCAGGCCAAATGAGTGACCTAAGCCAAAGCTCGTTTTCTGGATCTGTAATATCACAAACATGTAAATCCAATCCAACCTTTGATACGACAGGAGGAATATTTTCTAGGTGGGATGGGAATAGTTCACCCCGAATTTCAGCATAGATTTGCAATTTGGATGTCTTTTTTCCATAGAGATGACCATCTCCATAGGAATAACAATACTGATCCCATAACAACTGAAGTCCGGCACTCGTTCCAATTTCTATTAAGGACAATGGCTTCTTCACTTTATCATACATATAGCAAAAGCTTGGATACAAATAAGCACTGCGTCGCACTTCATTTGTCTGCACTCGCTTTGTTTGCAGCAGATGTAAAACTTCACTTTTAAAAGCTAAGCAGAAATTTTTAAAATGAGGAAAAATGCCTTCTAGATTCAGCGGTTGCTTCACTAAACTAGGATAATATTCTTTCAATGGATGCTTGAACCCTGATTGTAAAAGATAATGGACAGCTCCTAAAAATAAATTAGGAATCGGTTGGCCTTCTTTGGCATGAGAGCTTAGCTCAAGTAAGTCTTTATCTTCGGAGATTTTTAACGACAAATATTCATATAATGGGCTTGAACCTTTGCACTCATGTTCTGCAAAGTTTATAAATCGATTAGATTGTTGAGTGATCTCCATTTTTGACTCCTTTAGACTTTTTATAAGAGAAAATTAGAATCCCGCAGATGAGGGCAACCCCTATAAAGGTAAAAACCAAAAAGCGAGGGTCGACAGCATATCCAAATGCAACTTCAGAATCCAATTCGACTGCGTTTTCTATATTAGGTGTAAAATTTTTAGTAAGAATATAGCCATATAGAATAGTCCCACCAAAATATATTAAGTGAAGCGCTAAGGATGCAAGCAATGACTGAATAAAGATTTTCATATGTTATTTACCTTTCGAAATGATTTAACTCTAGTATAATATTCAGTATTAAGAAAAAACAGGTGATAAAAGAATGATTCATCATATTGAGTTATATGTTTCCAATTTGAAAAAGTCCATAGAATTTTGGGGATGGCTCCTTGATGAGTTGGGATATAGTGTTTATCAAAAGTGGGATAAGGGTCAAAGCTGGAAGCTGGGTGAAACGTATATCGTTTTCGTACAGGCGGAGGAACGGTTTTTAGATATACCGTATCATCGCTGCCGTGTAGGACTTAATCATCTGGCATTTCACGCCCGTTCCCGTGAGCATGTGGACGAAATGACTGCCAAGTTGGAAGAGAGTAACGTTCAAATTCTATATAAAGATAAACATCCATTCTCAGGAGGGCCTCAACATTACGCAGTGTATTTTGAAGATCCGGATCGGATAAAAGTAGAGCTTGTTGCTCCTGGGAGTGGAGGCGAGAACAATTGAAACAGCTGGAAGAAGCAATTGAACTTCGAAATAGTGGTAGTCATTTAGAAGCGAATGAACTTCTCGTTCGCCTTGCTGAAAAGTTTTCTACTAACGCCGATGTCCAATATCATTGCGCTTGGAGTTTCGATGTATTAGGCAAGGAAGCTGAGGCTGTTCCATATTATGAATTAGCTCTAAAATTAGGGTTAAATGATTCAGATGCAAAAGGGGCCTTTTTAGGCTTGGGCAGTACATATAGAACACTGGGAGAATATGAAAAAGCAGGGAGAGTACTAGAAGAGGGCATCAATCGGTATCCAGATTTTCTTGCTTTAAGAGTTTTCCAAGCAATGACACTATATAATGTAAAAAATTATGAAAAGGCAATGGAAATGATGTTGCTAACACTCACACAGACTAGTTCTGATGAATCTATTCAATCGTATAGAAAAGCAATCGAGTTTTACGCCAAAAATTTAAATGAAACTTGGAAATAACGAACGAAGGTTGTCGATTATATTAATCGACAACCCCAATTGATTTCAATCCGTTGTATATCCCTGAATCCGTAACGGCTGTTGTTCTTCTGCTTCCGTACGCAAACAAATTTGGATTTGAATTCCCCATTGCGAATCCTTCTCCCACCGCAGATAACATTTCTTTATCGTTCATCCCATCTCCAAAAGCAATAGCTGCTTCTTTCTGTATGTCCATGATTTGCAATATTTTTTTTACGGCTTCACCTTTATTGACCGTATCTCGAATGACGTCATAGCAATGCCGTAAGCCATCGACATTTACTTGTGAAAAATGGTAGCTCGAATTGATCTCGTATAACTCTACTTCTTCCGGCCTCAAGTTGATCAACGTTGCACCTAAAATTTGATCTGCGACATCTGTTGTGAACAATTCATTATACTTTGTCTGGAATTTTTCAATAAAAAGATCGACATGTGGTGAATCCATCGAAGTAAAATAATTTTTCTCACTCGTGTATAGGACTATTTCATGACCATGCTTTTTTGCAATTGCAACAAAATCCAACACGATATCACGGCTCATCGGTTCATCTACGATTGTTTCACCGTGATATTTAGCTAATGCTCCATTATAGCCAATGAAGGAATCGACATTCAGCTCATCTGCTAGATCGGAAATTTCATGGAGCGGTCTTCCCGTTGCTAGAAAAACTTGAATTCCTTTTGATTGAGCTTGTAAAATCGCATTTTTAGTTGATTCTTCATAAGTGTGGTCTAGCTTTAAAATAGTGCCATCTATGTCTAAAAATAACGCTTTATAGTCTGTCATCAGTTTCTCCTTTAACTATTTTAATTCCATTTTAACAGATGCTTGCCCATTTTCGACCTCGACCATAGCTCTAGCCCCATTAACAAGAGTAATTTGTGGTGGCATATGGCCAATATCTGCCTCATATGCGATTGGGATTCCGGTTAGTTGAGAAAGGCGCTCCATTGCATCCATTGTAGTAAACCCCTCAACCTCTTCCCCTGCAGGCGTTCTTCCAAAGATGATTCCACCGGATTGCTCGAACCAACCGGCATAGTGCAACTGCAGCAAAGAACGATAAAAATCAGTAGCGCTCATTTCACAGTTTTCAAGATACCAAAGGATTTTTTCATCCTTCATATATTTTTCCCGATAAGCTTTTATATCCGCATAAGGCGTCCCGACTAAATTTTGTAATGTGTCGATACATCCTCCAATAAGCCTACCTTCTATTTGAAGAGGTTTTCCATCTAGTGTCTTCCAGTTTGTTGGCGTATCCAACTCATATACATAAGGATTAGGTTCTTTATCATGATTCCATTCAGATTGATATTTTTCAGAAGAAGTTTGAATAATTGTATCTCCTTCCGTTCCCACGAGCACATCCATAACCCGTTTTGTCGTATCATCCCATTCATCACTTCGCAAATCAACTAAGTTTGTACCGTGGGCTGTTGCAATTCCTGTCATGACCGTAATCGCAAATAATAGAGTACTAGTATCAGAGTAGCCTAATACCCATTTTGGTTGAATACGATCCCATTCTATATGTGGGAGAATTTCCATCAGAATTTCTCCACCCCATGGAGGAATAATCGCTTCAATATTTGAATCTTGGAGCATATAATTCAATTCTACCGCACGAATGCTCGCTTCTGCTGAAGCAGCTTTTTCCTGGGTCCATGGTGTTTTTCCAACCTCCACTTTGAAGCCGCGTTTTTTAAATTGTTCAATACCACCGATTAATATAGAGTGTAGTGCTTCGGGTACACCAGAAGAGGGAGCGGTGATGCCTATTGTACCTCCAGCTTTTAATGGTTTTGGATAACGAATCATCGAATCTCTCCTCTCTAATTGAGACTATTTTAGAGCATTCACCATGTAAAAGAAAGACTTCAACCTAAAAACGTTTTCTTACGATTAATTAGGGAAGAACTTACAAATAATATAGTCATATTTTTTGTAAATGGAGTGAAGTATATGTCGAATGTAAATCCAATGCCGAAAGAAGAAGGTTTGGATCATACGTTGAGCTTTGCAAGAGAAGGATATATGTACATCCCAAACAGGCGTCATAGTTTTAATTCCAATATTTTTGAAACACGTTTGCTCGGCAAAAAGGCCATTTGCATGGGTGGGAAGGAAGCTGCAGAGCTTTTTTATGATAATGAGAAATTCATGAGGCAAGGTGCTGCTCCAAATCGAGTATTGCAAACCTTGTTTGGCGCAAAAGGTGTTCAAACATTAGACGGGACCGAACATAAGCATCGAAAGGAAATGTTCATGTCGCTTATGTCTCATGAAAGAATCGAGCAACTAATCATATTACTTAGAAAAGAGTGGGAGTCTACAGTAACGAGATGGGAAGGAATGAACGAAGTCGTATTATACGAGGAAGTCAAAGAAATATTATGTCGGGTTGCATGTGAATGGGCGGGTGTACCCATTCAAGAGGATGAAATAAAATCGCGGTCTAAAGAGTTTGGTTCATTATTTGAGTCAGTTGCAGCCATTGGGCCGAACCATTGGCTAGGAAGAACGGCACGGAATAATATTGAAAAGTGGATTATTGGATTGGTTGAAGAAGTCCGTAATCAAGAGTTAGAATCAACGGAAAATACAGCGTTGCACCAATTTTCTTGGCATCGCGATTTAGAAGGAAATCTTTTAGATGCAGAAGTCGCTGCGGTCGAAGTTGTGAATATTATTCGTCCCATCATTGCAATTTCCATCTTTATTAATTTTACTGCGCTCGCCATTCATCAGTTTCCTGAGGCAAAAGCAAAACTTCAATCAAGTGGAGAAAAATATACAGAAATGTTCATACAAGAGGTACGCCGATTTTATCCTTTCTTTCCACTTGTGGCAGCAAGGGTAAAAAAAGACTTTATTTGGAATGGTTATACGTTTGATGCCGGTACATTAACACTGCTTGATTTGTACGGGACAAATCATGACCCAACTATTTGGGACAATCCAGGGTTGTTTAATCCCGACCGTTTTTCCGAATGGGAAGGCAGTCCATTTTCTTTCATCCCCCAAGGTGGCGGTGACTATCTTACTGGACATCGCTGTGCTGGTGAGTGGATCACTGTGGAAGTGATGAAAGCAGTAGTTGATCAGTTAATAAACCGAATGGAATATAATGTTCCCGAGCAGGATCTAAGCTTTAGTTTAGTCAGTATGCCAAGCATGCCGGCCAGTAAGTTTGTGATTAATCATGTGAAAAGTACGTAATATCAAGCAGACATTCTGGCTGTCTGCTTTTTTATATTGGGAAAAACTGCTATCAACTAACTTCATATTTTCATATATTATCATTGACCATGAGAAAATATTTATAGTATGATATTCCTGTTTCGCTTTTTACTCAATTATAGAAAGGAGCATCGTTGGTTTAGGAAAAATAAGCGCCAGAACTAATCTGTTCGTAGAAGTTTTTTAGATTAGTTGACGAGGTGGAGGTTTATCGAACGTTCGGCGGATGCCTCCCGGCTGTGACACACAGTCGAACTTTCTTTCTCAAATCACTAGAGGCGACTCGGTGGACAAAAGAAAGAGAATGTGCACATACAGAAAAATAAAACAGAGATAAGGGGGCAAGTATGCCCCCGTGCCTGCTTGCCTCCTTATGTAGGAGGAAAAACTTATGTGCGGCATTACAGGTTATATTGGAAATCAAGATTCGAAAGAAATTTTATTAAAGGGCTTAGAAAAGCTTGAATATAGAGGGTATGATTCTGCGGGTATTGCTTTGAACAATGATAGCGGCGTTCATATTTTTAAAGAAAAAGGACGGATTGCCGATTTAAGAAGTGCTGTGGACGAAAGAATTTTTGCGCATGCTGGAATCGGACATACACGCTGGGCGACACACGGAGTACCAAGTCGTTCTAATGCACATCCGCATCAAAGCACTTCAGGTCGTTTTACTTTAGTCCATAACGGAGTCATTGAAAACTATACATTATTGCAGCAAAAATACTTACAAAATGTTTCATTTCAAAGTGATACGGATTCTGAAGTGATTGTCCAGCTGGTCGATAAGTTTGTGAACGAAGGAATGACCGTCGAAGAAGCAATCCGCAAGGTGCTGACTTTATTGGAAGGATCTTATGCCATCGCCATTATCGATTCGGAAAACCCTGATACGATTTTCGTTGCGAAAAATAAGAGTCCGCTGCTCGTAGGTGTTGGAGATGGATTCAATGTCGTAGCTAGTGACGCCATGGCCATGATTCAAGTAACCGATACGTACATCGAATTAATGGATAAAGAAATGGTGCTTTTGAAAAAAGATGAAGTGACGATTAAAAACCTTGCTGGGGAAATCGTCAATCGTGATCCATATAAAGCAGAAATTGATGCAAGCGATATTGAAAAAGGCACATATCCTCACTATATGTTAAAAGAAATCGACGAACAGCCCCTAGTGATGAGAAAAATCATTCAAGCTTACCAGAATGAAAAAGGGGATCTGGATATCGCAGAAGACATTATAGAAGCAGTTAAGGAATGTGATCGAATCTATATTGTAGCGTGTGGAACGAGCTATCATGCAGGTCTTGTCGGAAAGCAATTCATAGAAAACATGGCAAAAATTCCAGTTGAAGTTCATGTCGCAAGTGAATTTAGCTACAATATGCCACTTTTATCTGAAAAGCCACTGTTCATTTTTATTTCTCAAAGCGGGGAAACAGCGGACAGTCGAGCGGTTTTAGTTCAAGTAAAAGAAATGGGCTATAAAGCTTTAACGATCACCAATGTTCCCGGATCAACATTATCACGTGAAGCAAATTTCACGATGCTACTCCATGCAGGACCAGAAATTGCTGTTGCTTCGACGAAAGCCTACACTGCACAAATTGCGGTATTAGCCATTCTTGCAAATGTAACAGCCCAATCTCGAGGACTGAATGATGGATTTGATCTCATCCATGAACTTGGAATCATCGCAAATGCTATGGAAACCCTCTGCGATTCAAAAGAAGAATTTGAAAAAATCGCAAGCGAATTTCTACCATTTACACGCAACTGCTTCTTCATTGGGCGTTCATTTGATTACTTCGTATGTCTAGAAGGAGCTTTGAAATTAAAAGAAATATCCTATATCCAAGCTGAAGGTTTTGCAGGTGGAGAACTCAAACACGGAACCATCGCCCTAATTGAAGACGGTACACCTGTCATCGCCTTGGCAACCCAAGAAAACGTCAACTGGAGCATACGCGGCAACGTCAAAGAGGTCGTCGCCCGCGGCGCCAACCCATGCATTATCTCAATGGCAGGACTCGAAACAAACGATGATCGTTTCGTTCTACCAGCAGTAAACGAATTACTAACACCTCTTATCTCTGTCATCCCACTCCAACTCATCGCTTATTACGCATCCTTGCATCGTGGTTGCGATGTTGATAAACCTAGGAATCTAGCGAAAAGTGTAACGGTGGAGTAGGACTCAAAACGATTGATTTTGTAAATTGTCTCTATCTAAAATTAACGGTTCTTAAATAAAAATAACGTTCCTTAAATAAAAATAAAGTTCCCAATCCGAAGGTTTTTTCCGGTGCTTTTTCCGGCAGACCTTCGGTTTTTTTCACCAAAATTGGGGAGAAATCAGACGGAATTCTATATCAATCCAATCCCATTTCCAGTCGTATTTACAATCTCCAGTATCCTCAAAATCCTTGTCCAGTAAGGATTCTAGTTTCTCTCAGTTAGTTTCCCCACGGTATAAGATCGGTCTCCTTTCCGGTGTTTTTCCTCACCCTTTAGATCAAATGAGCCCTTCATTTTTCATTCAGATTCTGTCTACTATGGAACGTAATTTTTTTATCAAAATCATTGCAAAATCAGTACAATTTCAAGCGAAAATCGGCAAAAAGGCGGGAACATAATTTTTTTATAACGGAAAATGGAAGGATGAGTGAAAGGGGCGTGAGCCCTTGGGAGAGAAGGGATAGAAGAGAGTGAGAGGGAGGAGGGGCGATGGAACGTTAATATTCGATGGGGACATAGTAGAGGATAATGGGATTGGAATTAAGGTTTAAAAGGGAAATTAGTATAATAAATAGAAAAGGTTATAGGAAGATATATTAGGATGTGAAAAGATGCTTTCTCTTGAAGAGTACATTTCAAAAAGAAAAAAGGAAGATCGAATCAATGAATTTGATATTGAGTCAAAAGCTCAAAACATGCAAACGTGTATGAACTTATCCCCCTGTAACTCCCTCGATACCCATGGAACTTTGTTTTCCCTTGCTGTAACTAGGTTGGTACCTAAAAGGGAAAAAGGGGAGAGAAGCTCCAAAAGAATCGCGATGCGTACCAATAGTACGTCTTTCTCGGTTCTTTTTTGTTCAATCAAACGTTTGATTAGTTTATCCAATATGCCCTATAACCCTTGTTCCATAAGGCTTTTCAGTTTCTTTTCCACTCCATAAACCCGTAGGATCTCCAATCTTTCTTCGGCTCTTTTCTTTACTCTACTCTGTCCCAAAATTGTTACATTTCCATTCTTTTCTCCTGATTCTTTCCTCTGTTCAAGTTCGAACTTAGTTACAATGGCAGAATATTCTATACAAGCCAGAGTGGAAAAAAGAGGGCAAAAATGGGCGTTTTCGGTACCAACTTAGTTCCATTGCCTAGAGGCTAAAAAGAGGGGGGTGGAGCCAAGAGGGAGAAGGGGTGGAGGTGGATTTGGAGAAGTACCAACTAAGTTAACAGATACATATAGTAGACGAGTAGTGGAAATGGACATTAGAGGGATGAGGAAAAAGTTGGGTTAAAAATATTTAGAATATATGGTAAAATAAGGAAGATATAAGATTTTGTGAAAAAATGTACTTACACTAATGAGGCAGTTTAGTTCAATAAGAAATAATGGATTTTTGATAATTAAAATGGGATTTAGTTGAAAAGTGGAAATAATTCTATTTGAACAAGGAAAGAAACAAACTTCTTTCATTTTAAATGAACCTTTTTGTCTTCTCATTTGTATAGTTAGAAAAGAAGGTAGATTGGGGATGTTACAAATGGATACTGGTTGGATTGTTTCTCTTATCATTTCAGGATTTTTATTGGTTTTAATTTTAGCTATTGCTATTCCAATTGATCGAAAATATGTTGTCCGTGAAAATGGTAAAATTAATTATAAGAAAACGAAAATATATTTAAGATGGAACGTTTTTGATACACTTACACTTGGTCTAGCCGTATATTCCATTATTTGTGTTCAGGTTCTTAATTTTTTAGTCTTTAGTGGTGAAACAGTTGAGAATGTTTTTGTGCTATTTTTTACAAACCAAGCACAATTATGGACAATTGTATCAATTATTTACTTAATTTGTAGGGTATCCATGACGTTGAAAGCTATCAAGGAACGCTGGGGCGATGAGATTGAATGAACGTGAAGATGAATTAATGATCGCTTATCAAGATGGTGATAACAAAGCGTTAGAAGGGATCTACACTCTATTAAAACAACCTCTTTATTCGTTTATTCTCCGTTATTCAAGAGATGAGCAATTAAGCATTGATATCGTTCAAGACACATTTGTCAAACTACAACGTTATAAGTACGATTACAATCCAAGTAAGGGAAAACTAAAATCATATCTTTTTCAAATTGCATATCGATTGATGATAACAAAATTAAATCGCCGCAAGAGATGGAGGAACCTTTTGCCTTTTCTTACTCCGATACACATCGAAGAATTTCATCAATTAGATAGAATAAGCATTCGGGAAGCCGTTGCACAGCTCCCTGAAATACAACGTGCCGTTGTATTACTTTTCTATTATCACGATATGCCACAAGAGGAAATAGCAAAAATCCTTGGAATTCCGAAAGGGACGGTTAAATCAAGATTACACATAGCAATCAAAAAATTAAAAGAAGAATTGGAGGTAGATGAATATGAGTCAGGATCCCTTTAATAAGGATCATCATCTGTGTACGAAGTTGGATGAATATCACATAGATATACCGGATTTCCCAATGAAATCTAATAGATGGGAACGATTCATCAATCTTCTAGCTTCACCTGCAAAAGACCCAATTGACCCACTAATTTCAACAACTGGTGGACTAATGCTATTAAAAATTGCACCAATAATAGGAACTGCTGCACTCGCATTAATACAAGCTTTAATTTTTCTATAAGGGGTAACGCTAGGAGAAAAACAAAATTTCTCATGCCAATAGTCATTAATAATCGCTTTTTCTTATTAAACTAACAGGTGCGATAGTCCAAGAAGGATTATCGCTTATTTTTGTTGAAGTTATTGTACTAAAGGGCAGTTTAGTTTATGAACAAGTGGAAAAAAACAAGCATTGTACATGGTTTAGCAAGTAAAAAATTATTAACAAAGTAAGGGGGAATGTATTTTGCATACGACACCAAAACATATAATTGCAGTTTCTGCTTATGTTACTAATGAAAATGGAGAAGCTCTTTTAGTCAAGACACACTGGCGGTCTGATACTTGGGAAGCTCCAGGAGGACAAGTAGAAGAAGGAGAACCTCTTGATAAAGCTGTATGTAGAGAAATATTAGAGGAAACAGGAATAGTGATCTTACCTATTGGAATAACAGGAGTGTATTACAATGCCACAAAACATCTATTATCTGTGGTGTTTAAGGCGAAATATGTTAGTGGCGAAATAAAAATTCAACCAGAAGAAATTAAAGAGGCTAAATTCATTAAACTTACCGAGGAAAATATTGATAAATACATAACTCGCCCACATATGAAATCTCGCACAATTGATTGTATAAAAGCCAAAAACTTTATCCCTTATGAAACTTGGGAGATAAATCCTTATAACTTAGTAGGTAGATTATATTAATTAAGCTAACGGACAGGTTAGCTTAAAAAAACCTATATAATTATGGATTTGCAAGAAGTAGGTGTTTATGGATAATAAAGTTCTTAAATTACAAATAGTATGGTGATAAGTCGATGATAGGAATAAGTATAGCAACAAAGTGGGAATATGAAGCGACATTGGAATACTTTAGCATAAAAGATAACGAACGTTTCGGTTATCCTTATGGAGAATATTTCATGAGAACAATTAATGATACTGAACTTGTTTTTTATAGTACCGGTGTAAGAAAAGTAAATGGTGTTGGTGGTAATCAGTATATGATTTCTAAATTTAATTTAACCAAAGTAATCGTTGCTGGAACATGTGCAGGAATAGATGATAAGTTCAGTAATTTGGATATTTTTGTACCCGATAAAGCCGTTCAATATGATTGCACAGTAAAAGAAATTGAGCCTTTTATTAAACAGTCTTTCATAGTCGATATTGATTTATCAAAATATGGAAATGATTTTTATACCGGAACAATTGGCACCGCTGATAAAGCAGTAGTTATGTGGAAGGATTATTTAGAACTTAAAGAAAACAAAATAATAATAGCCGATACAGAAGCGGGTGCAATTGCTTATATCTGTAAGAAGAATGATGTTGAGTGCATTATTATAAAAGGAATATCTGATTTTCCAACAGAAGAAAGTAACTCTGATAATTTCGATTCGAACATTGAACAAATTAATATTTATTTAGAAAACACCCCCAAAGTTATGAACAAAATATTTGGCGAATATTTAAAGAGATTTATATAAATTAATTTGAAGTTAATAGAAAGATTGTGATTGTTGATGAAACTTCTCTTTTAATGGAGTCTCCTTTGTTCTGCTTTCAATAGCAAGATTGTGAAAAAATGTACTTATACGAAAGGGTGCTTTAACTGAGGAAGGATTATCGCTTTTTAAGTTGAAGTTATTAAGCAACAGAGCAGATTAGTTAAAGGAAAATAATTACAGATTATGCTTGAGCAACAAAACCTTTAAGGAAAGTGATGGTTTTTATTATGATAGGTATGACGCTATGTATTATTAAGAGGAATAATGAACTACTTTTACTAAATCGAGATTCATCCCCAGCCAAAGGGTTATGGAATGGAACTGGAGGAAAAATAGAATGCAATGAAACTCCATTGGAATGTGTAATTCGAGAAGTCAATGAAGAAACCTCCATAAATATAATGAATTTTCAAGTTTTTTATAAAGGCCAGGTCACTTGGACAGTAGATAACAATGATGCTGGAGGTTTCTATATTTATCTTGTAGAAATTCCATATGATTATAGTTATCCAACTCCGATAAAGACTGATGAGGGGATATTAGACTGGAAAAGTATAGATTGGGTATTATCAAATAATAACTTTGGTTTAGGAGAAGCAATACCAAGATATCTTCCTTTTGTGTTATACGAAGATAATCCATATGATTTCCATTTTACATTGTTAGAAAACAAACTTATAGATTTTTCATTCAATATAATGGATGAAGAAAAAAATACATAAAACATTGATTGTATGAATTCAGTCTCTCCACCAAATTAATCTGCATAATTTCCAATCTCTATCCAGTATTATTCCTTACTGTTACACCATCCCAAAAATTGCTGCATTTCCCGTCTTTGGTCATAGCTCTTTTCTTTGTTTACAGAAGGATTTTTTAGCAGACAAATATATGGGAAACGTGTTGGAAAGATCGAGTTAAAATATCTCCTTTAATTTTTGATGTATATCTACTTCATATAGTGCTATCAAAAAACAACTATATTAATATTATTTTCTTTGGTACCATTTAATGGAATAGTATACGAGTATTGGAATGTAGGGGGATGAATATGGAGAAAAAACAAACTTTTGGTCTCGTTATCGTTATTTTCCTAATAGGAGGATATATGCTATATGACCAATTGCAAAAAACAACGTACCAAGAAGTTCTTTCGAGTGTAATCGGGAAAGATGAAAGTATTATAGAAGTGAGTGTGGTTATAGATGAACCACTTTTGAGTAAAAGTGAAAGTGTGACGATTCAAGATCCAAAAGTAATTAAACAATTGATGGACCTAGATTTCAAAGTGAAAAAGAGTAGAAACCATGAAGACTTAAAAAATAGCATCAATATACGAACCAATAAAGGTTTACACCAGATTTACTTTAGTTACAATTATGTTGTCGTAGGAGGGGAAACCTACTATAAAATTGACCCTGTGATAATCCCTCTTTATGATTATATAGAAGAACATGATTTTGATTGGGAAGTTGCTACAGAATAGATAAAAACCCAAAGCACAGACGGGTTCTGAACTTTGGGTTTTTTTAATTCTTCACCAATACAGTAAATTTCAACCTTTCCTAACCTCATATCTCTCCGCTAAATTCTTCTTCCCTTACCAGTAGTCGTTACCTGCAGTTAATGTTGATATCTTAGTAGCAGAAAAAACAAAATGATTAGTAATGGATTGAAATGAATCGTAAAGTTATTGCTGGTATGTTTTCTGGGTTACCATAGACTATAATTAATGCTATAGCATTCACTACTCACCAATATCCACTTACTAACACCGCTAATTATTCATACTCACTCTCTAATTGATCATTAACAATCTTCAACTGTTTATCATTATTCTTTAATTACTCATTGATGTTCGCTGCTCATTCATCGCCACTCTCTATTTATTTAGGGTGTGAAGCCGATTTGGGTGAAAACCAACTTTTTAGAAGGGATATAGGTACGTCTTTCTCGGTTATTTTTTGTTAATCAAACGTTTGATTAGTTTTGGTTTCCGATCGTTTTTTTTTGTTCAGTATGCCCCCAATCCCTTGCACAATAATGCTTTTCAGTTCCTTTCCACACCATAAATCTTCAAAATTTCTAGGTTCTATTCAATTAGTTTCCTCACTTTAATTACATCCAAAAAGTACTGCGATCCGGTCTTTTTTCTGGACTCTTTCCTCCATTTCGGGGTAGAACTTAGTTACAATGGCAGTATATTCTATACAAGCTAGAGTGGAAAAAAGAGGGCTAAAACGGGCGTTTTCGGTACCAACTTAGTTCCATTGCCTAGAGGCTTAAAAGAGGGCGTGGAGCCATGGGGGAGAAGGAGTGGTGGTGGATTTGGGGAAGTGCCAACTAAGTACAGATACATATTTCTTTTGTAGATATTATTTTTACAACTCGTTAACAATAGATTAATGTTGTTTACAAATAATAAAAAAATGTTCGGACTTAGGGCAAAAATTTGGGTATAAAGTATCGTTTTTTGTTTAATCTTCGTAAATGAGGTTGACCTACTTATATGGATGCAGTAGTTTTAAAATGGGTGTCATAGAAATTTAAGGGAGGATAACCATGAAGAACTTTTTGGAGAAAAAACTACTATCTTTGTTAATGGTCACTAGTTTAGTAGTTCCATGTACTCTAGTAAATTTTGCTCCTGTGGTTAGTGCCGCAGAATTAACAACAGGATCAGCTGAAGATTCTACAGATTTATCCAATGAAAACTTTGAATTAACCGTCATGCATACGAATGATACTCATGCTGCGTTAGACAACATGCCTAAGACCGTAACTGCAGTAAAAGAGGTAAGAGCAGAAAAACCAGATTCACTTCTTCTACATGCAGGAGATGCATTCACAGGAACATTGTATTTCAATGAATTCCAGGGTCAAGCAGACCTAGCGTTTATGAATTTAATGGGGTTTGATGCCATGACATTTGGCAACCATGAATTTGACTTAGGTTCCTCTCCTGAAGGTCACCAAGCTTTAGCTGACTTTATTAACGGAGCAGAGTTCCCATTTGTTAGTGCAAACGTTGATTTCTCAAATGACGATAAAATTAATGGGTTATTTAATAACTTTATTACCGAAGAAATTGAAAATGGCCAGATTTACAATGGAATTATTAAAGAAGTCAATGGAGAAAAAGTCGGTATCTTCGGACTAACAACAGAAGAAACAATTGATATTTCCAGTCCAGGTTCAATTGCATTTGAAAACTACCTCGAGGAAGCAGAGAAAGCTGTCGAAGCTTTCGAAGCAGAAGGTGTTAACAAGATAATTGCATTAACACATATTGGTTTTGACGATAATGCACTGGTTGACAATGACTTAATCCTTGCCGAAGCTGTAGAAGGTATTGATATTATTGTCGGTGGACATAGCCATACTACTTTATCTGAACCAGTAGTAGTTTCTAAAGATGCAACACCTACAGTCATCGTTCAAACTGGTAATGCCAATAGTAATTTAGGTGTACTCGATGTTGTCTTTGATAAAAATGGTGTAATCATTGAACAAGCTGGTAAATTAATAGCTATTGGTAGTCAAGAAGATGACCAAGAAGCAGCTGGAATTTTAGCACCGTACAAAGCAAAAGTGGATGAAGTAGCGAAAGAAGAAATTGGTGTGTCAACCCCGTTAGAATTAGAAAACCCACGAACAAATGGAGATGACACAAAACCAAGTGTACGTAAAAACGAAACAATTCTAGGAAACTTAATTACAGATGGAATGCTTATAAAAGCAAGAGAATTCACTGGACAAAATGTTGTTATGGCGTTGCAAAACGGTGGTGGTATCAGAGCAGCAATCGATGCTGGTCCGATTACCGTTGGTGAAGTTATTACTGTTTTACCGTTTGCTAATACATTGGCAACTATGGAAGTCACTGGATCCGAGTTAAAAGAAGCATTTGAAATCTCCTTAAGTAGATATCCAGGAGAAAATGGCGGTTTCCTACATGTCGCAGGTGGTAAAGTAGAATTCGACTCTACTAAACTAGCAGGAGAACGAGTAGTAGAAATTTATATTAAAGATGCTAACGGCAACTTTGTACCAGTGGATAATAATACAACATATACAATTGCAACCAATGCTTTTACAGCTAAAGGTGGAGACGGATATGATGTATTTGCAAAGGCCTATGAAGAAGGCCGTGTAACAGACCTGGGACTTTCTGATTGGGAAAACTTCCGTGATTATTTAATAAGCTTAGGTAGTGAAGGGATTCCGACTGATATTGAAGGAAGAATTGTAGATGTTAATTCAATACCAAATGAAGAACCGATAACTGTAGTTGTTAAACCTGAAAGAAAAGGTAATAAATATCAAGTTGACGCCAATCTATTAGATGAAGTAGAAAAAGAGGCTACTGTCATTGTTGAGATTTCTGAGCAAAAGAATACAATCATTTCCTTAAATGGAGGAGCGATTGCAAAACTAAAAGAAGCTGATGGGAATCTAGTAATTTCTAATGGAGTTTTCGATCTCCAAATACCTGCATCAAACCTACCAGATGGTGCAACAGACATTAAAGTTAAGGAAGTCAAAGTAAAGGACAAATCAGCCTTAGTTGTATATGACTTTACAATTAATTCTATGGGCAAAAATTATAGCTTTAGCAAAGAAGTTACTTTGTCCTTTACTATTGATTCTAAACAGGTTAAAAATCCTGAAGATGTAAAAGTTCTCTACGAAGGTAAAAAAGCATGGGAACTAGTCGGTGGTAATTATAATGAAGGAAAAATTACTGTAACAACTGACCGTCTAGGTACTTTTGGTGTATTCGAAAAATAAAATAATAGCAAAAACTTCTCAAGGCCATAGAACAAGATTCTATGGCCTTATATTGTGTAAAAATTGACATGGTTTAGAATGAAATGCTGGGTTTATTATTATTGGTATGAGGAACTACCATCAGCTAGTTGACACATCAAATACGAGTGCCATAGGGGATATTAATTGCTTGAAAGCCAGCCGTTTTTTGCCCTTAGCATCTCTATTGAGGCTAAATTTGGGACGATTCACCCTACATAAAGTTTTTTTGTTTTATTGAATGTATGAATGTACTTAAAACCTTACATCGAAGAGGGTTGCTGCTATTGAACTAACTGGCAGGTTAATTTAAAAGGATTTTTGATTGAAAGTGTAGAATTTTTAATAAATCGATCTAAAATTTTTTAGAGGATATATTTAAAAATATTATGAATCGGGTAGAGGTGAGTGTCGATTATCAATCATCTTTCATCATTCATCAAACATTATTAAATATTGGGGAGGTTGAAAAATATGAAATTTCTGCTCACATCTGCAGGCGTCAATAACAAAAGCATACACGACGCGTTGGTTGACATGCTGGGCAAGCCGATTGCCGACTCCAACGCCCTGTGCATCCCAACTGCGATGTACGGACACCCCTGGGTCGGCCCCGGCGTCAAAACCTGGCAGTTCATCAGCGGGAACTCTGATAATCCCATGGTCGACTTGGGTTGGAAGTCTGTCGGCGTGCTAGAGCTCACAGCGCTGCCAAGCATCGACGAAGACCGCTGGGTGCCACTGGTACGGGAGACGGACGTACTGTTGGTGGCGGGAGGCGACGCCCTCTACCTATGCCACTGGATGCGGGAATCTGGAATGACAGACCTCTTGCCGTCGCTGCACGCAGTCTATGTGGGAATGAGCGCTGGGAGCATGGTTATGGCACCTAATATCGGGGAATATTTCGTTGGCTGGACTCCACACAACGGTGGTGATGAAACTCTGGGACTGGTCGACTTTGCAATGTTTCCGCACCTGGGGATGCTGCCATATAACACGATGGCTGCTGCAGAGAAATGGGCCGCCGGGATGCAAGTGCCGGCGTATGCAATAGATGATCAAACCGCAATCAAAGTGATCGATGGAGAGGTCGAAGTTGTATCCGAAGGGAATTGGAAACTGTTTTCGCTCTGATATTTCTCCGCCGCTAAACACTGAAATTGCAAAGTTTCTAAAACTTAGCTCTACAATATACTGATGGGACTGAGGCAGATGTTATTTCTGTAAAAAAGGTTATGATATTCAAATTCATGTTCGAGAAGTTTCGAGTCTGCTATGAAGAACTGAAGAAAACAAAATGTGATGAAATGTACTAAAAGTAACGTGGGCTTAAGTGAATAACGAAGAGCCGATCCATCTTTCATATAGATGGATTTTTTTGTTTTTTCGAATGTATGAATTTGCATAGAAACTTACTTCGAAGAGGGATATGCTGTTATTGAACTATCGGGCAGGTTATTTGAAGAAGGATATTTTCTGTTTTAAGTGAATTAGAATTTCAAACAAACCTTACACTAATACAAGTATTGAAATCAACAGGAACATAGGAGGTATGAGATATGAAGATCAATAGAATAGATCATGTGAGTATAAACGTAAATGATCTTTCAGAGGCTAAAGCGTTTTTTCTTGATTTAGGACTTGAAGTGCAAGCGGAATGGGAATTGGATGGAGAACAGTTGGACAGAATAGTTGGACTTAATGATGTTAAAACGGCATGTGTAGGATTGGGGATGCCAGATGGTCAGGCATGGATAGAGCTAGTCAAATTTTATACACCATCAGATGAAAAAGGTATTCAGCAAACTTTTGCAAATACGCTGGGTATCCGACATATTTGCTTTGCAGTTGAAGATATTGAAGCGATTGTTGCAAAATTGAAAGAGAAGGGCACGGAAATCTTTAGTGAGATACAGCAATATGAAGAAAGTTATAAGTTATGCTACGTTCGTGGTCCAGAGGGAATTATTTTAGAGTTGGCTGAGAAAATTAGATAGATATTGAATGGGACTTTAAATGCTCTACATCTCAAACTTTAAAGATTTCTTCTTTATGAAGAAGTTGAGAGGACCTTTGAGGAAGGTCCATTATAAATCGGTTTTTATTTGATGTCTTTAGGTAGATGAAAAAATAGTTTACTAAAGGAGTTAGAAGTTGAAAATAAAAGATTTTACTTTAACCGCAATTTTTTTATCCATTATTTTATTGCTTGCTTTTACACCATTTGGGTTTATACATTTAGGTGTAATTAAAGCGACATTGATTCATATCCCAATCATTATAGCTTCGATTATTTTAGGTCCAAAAATTGGTGCTTTTCTAGGACTTATGTTTGGATTCACTAGTATTGCAACCAATACGATCAGTCCAACATTGCTATCATTTGCTTTTTCACCAGCAATTCCTGTTTTAGGAACAAGTCACGGAAGTTTTTGGGCGTTATTTATTGCCATTGTTCCAAGAGTAATCATTGGGTTTATTCCTTACTATATATTCAAGGTTGTTCAAAAAGTTATAAAAAAGAATGAGTCGAATCAAAAGCCAGCTTTATTTTTAACTGCCTTAATTACAACGTTCATTCATACATTTTTAGTTATGGGTTCAATCTCTTTAATATTTAATGAAGCCTATGTTCAAGCAATTAATGCCGATAGCATTAGTGCCATTTATAAAGCCATTATAGCTGTGTTTTTTACAAATGGCCTTGCTGAAGCAGTCCTTGCTGGAATTGTAACAATGGCAGTGGCACCACCGTTATTGAAAGTATCCAAAAAATGAATATTTCTTTAACTAGGTCTACTGAATATTGTTATAAAAAGTAGGTTACCTACTGCTAAATAGTTGGAACCCTAACTGGCAAAGGAAGCGGGAAGATTAGCGGGCAGTCCTTTATGTATTCAATCGTTACTCAGCCAGTTTTTTCAATCAAAAATCAATTAAAACTAGGGGCAGATCCCTGTTTTATTTCAATTCCTTTCCAACCAAAAACGATAAAAGTCGCCCTACGTCATTAGGAGGGGCGACTTTTACCTTATTTTACTTTATATGAGGATGAGTAATCATTTGTATCCAAAGATATTTTATGCGTGTTTTTCCTTCTTATCGTCAATAACAAGTGAACCGACAATATCCCCAATTACATTCGATGCGGTTCCTCCCATACCGATAATTGCATCCACTCCCGCAATAAGTGCGACAATTTCAAGTGGAAGGTTAAATAAGCTAAGTACAGCGGATAATGTTACAAGACCTGCGGCAGGTACCCCAGCAGTCCCGACCGATAATAAAGTTCCAATTAAGACAATCGTAATAAAATCTGTGACAGACAAATTTAGTCCGGTTATATTCGCGGCAAAAACAAGTGAAACCCCCATACGAAGAGCACCGCCATCTGAATTGAAAATAGCCCCTAACGGTAGTGAGAAGTTAGCAATTCTTTCCGATATTCCCGCTTTTTTAGCTGCATCAATAGCAATTGGCAATGAAGCAATACTACTTGATGTAAAAAATGCTGTCGTATAGGCATCCTTTGTACTTTTAAAAAAATGTAGAACAGAATTTCCCGATAGTTTGATAAACCCGCAATAAACAAACGCCCATAAAATTATAATTCCTAAATAAAATACAGCTGTAAAGGAAAATAATGACTTTAATGTAGACCACCCTTGGGTTCCGAATGTTGTAGCGGCAATAGCAAAAACTCCAATTGGAACATAAAGAAGAATTCCATTTAAAATTTTATAGAACATTGTATTTAATGCTGTGAAAAAACGATCCAGCAAAACGCCATATTCCTTCAACTTTACATCTTCGGAAAATATCATTGTCGATATTGCCATGCCGATAATGATGGCAACAAATAAAATGGCCATTAAATCCCCTGTAGAAAAAGCCTCAAAAATATTCTTTGGAACCATTTGTAATAGAATATCTGAAACATGTGGGATTTCCGGTTTATCAACGGTTGTGTTTGGCAAGGATAAATTTTTCCCCGGGCTAAATGTAAGAGCAAGTGTAACTCCAATTATGACGGCTGCTGCAGTGGTTGCTATGTAATAAAGCATTAGTTTCCCGCCTAATTTTCCCAACTGTGCAATATTCATTTTATTTACTGCAAGTACAACGGTTAGGAAAATAACGGGGATAGCAATAAGACTAAAAAGATGAATAAGTAATGTACCCAATGGCGCTAAAATTACTGCACGTTCTCCTAAAGCAAGACCTACGATAATTCCCAAAAGGAAGCCAACGGACATTTTCAATACAAGTGGTGATTTTTTATATCTTGTCCAAATGCTCATTATTTCACAACCTATCTTAAACAATAAATTTATACCACCTATTATAGCAGAATATGTATATTACATATGATGAAAATATCGCAATTATTCATTAAATCTTATTTTAAAACTAGTGGCGCACATAGTCTGCATCCAGTTTCTTGGAATGCAGGCCTGTTAGTCTAGCTATAAGGCAATCGTTAAAGGGGAAATTTTTGTTCAGTTAAAAGACCATAAAGTTAGAAATCTATGAGAAATTTCAAATTAAAAAAGGGCTTGGAAAATGCTTCAAACCCGTAATTTTTAGCAGAATGATTCTAATATTTTTCTATCAACTCCGGTGTAAAATACTAACTTCAATTATAGCCACTTTATCTAATTAGATTAATATTCAACATTAATTAGGAATCTCTATTTTATTGATTTTATGAATATCTTCCGTTCTGTTCTCCAAAGCAGTCCTGTAATACCAACATTTATGCTCGATGAGTTCCATTGCTTTTTTAAATTCTTCTATCTGTGCTTCTACACTAGCTTTTCGTTCCATGAACATGTCATATCTTTGCTGCAACGTGGAATCACCTTCAGAACACCAATCAATGAAATTTTTAATTTCTTTAATAGGCATACGGGTGGATTTCAGACATTCAATGACTCTTAATGCTTCAATATCGGATTCTTTAAATAAGCGTGTTCCGCTGGCTGTCCGTTCGACAAAAGGCATAAGGCCCTCTTTGTCATAATAACGTAAGGTATATACAGTAAGGTTCAATTCCTTTGCGACTTCACTGATCGAATAAGTTTTCAATATTTAATCCCCTTCTCTAAAAAAACATCGAGTTCGCTCTATCTCTATGGGGGATTTTATCACCACATTTGTTGAGTGTCAAAGTCACTTAAAAGAAAAAATCTAAATTAATCGCTTGACCTCGAGTTAACTCTAGGGTCTATTCTTGTTTTATAAGAAAAAATAAGTTAATTCTCAAGGGTTCTATCTATATTTGTTCTCCATCTCTTCTAATTAAATGTAGTATAGGGAAAATGTAGAAACTAAACCAGAAAGGAAAAAACTATTGATTGTTATTAATAGTAAAATTGATAGGTGATTAAAATGGACATGAAAGAGTTTATTGATTTTTGTAAGCAAGGTAATCCCATTTCTGGGGAGGACACAGTATTACATGGGCTATTAATTCAATGCAGTTATGAAGCTCAAAGAATAACAATGACATTGAATACATCATATCATTCAAGAGAAGAAATAGTTGAGATTTTTAGTGAGTTGATAGGAGAAAAAGTGGATTCGTCTTTTATGTGTTTTCCGCCGTTTTACACAGACTTTGGTAAAAATATCACTATTGGAAAAAACGTGTTTTTTAATACAGGTTGCTCCTTCCAAGATAGAGGTGGAATTACTATTGGAGACGGTACAATGATCGGTATGAATGTCACGATTGCTACACTTAATCATGGGTTATCTTTAGATAATAGAAACACAACATATCCATCTCCAGTTAATATAGGTGAAAATGTATGGATTGGATCAAACGCAACAATACTACCCGGTGTGACAATTGGGGATAACTCCGTTGTTGGAGCAGGAGCAGTTGTTACAAAAGATGTCCCAAAAGATACTGTTGTTGCAGGAGTGCCAGCAAAAGTCATTAAAAAATTATAATAGGTTAAAGCGGATTTAGCTTTTTCTACTTTCCTCATGTCTTCCTGCCTCATAGTCGTTTCCCAAATGGCAAAGGAACCGGAAAGGGCAGGAAAACTATTATGTAATTAAGCGGTTTTTTAATCAAAAATCAATCATATTTGGGATTGGGTCCAATTTTGATCCAGTCTTATTACTTTGTACACTATTTTTTCAAATCCCTTGTCAAACAACGGAAAAAAGGGAGTGAAGGGCTTTTTAGTAGTTATATAAATGTTTAGTGACAATAAAAATGTTTAATTACAAACAAAACGTAAGCTTTACGAAAAGGCGATACCACTAATATGGTTCGCCTTATTTAGTTTCTATTTCCGTTCATCCACATTAATATGAAACAGGACTACTGAACTATTCAGAGTCATGATACTAGGGAGAAATAACTGATTTTACTGAGTTAATTGAACATTTACATAAAATTAACCTTCTACATAAATCCTGAGATTATAATTGGGTCGTCATCATGAATAAGAACTTCCATGAAAATTATTAAAATCTAAGGGAGGATGGGTTATGAAATTCTTGCAATCTAAGAAAAGTTTTTTTGTGAAAATGGTAGTTGCTGCAGTCTTGTCATTGGCCGTAGTTCCTTCAGTCTTATTGATTGGGATTAAGGTGCATGCTGCTGAAGAACAGAACGTTTTAGTAAAAGAGAATTTTGATCAAATTGCCAATGGAACTATTCCAGATGGTTGGAAAGTGATTCAAGGAGGTGCAGAAGTTCAAAATGGGAAGTTAACGTTGAACTCCCCCTCAACTTCAGTTCCTGCAAGAGTGGTGGTTCCCTTGAACACAAAAACAGGAGATTATGTTTTTGAAGCTGATATGACTTTTCTTTCTGCTGTTGAAGATACAAGATGGGCTTCAATGATGTACCGAATCCAATCAGATGATTTTCCATATTATCAATTTGCGATCAGAAGAGGTACAACAGCACTAAATGGTTTAGAGTTTGCGGAAAGAAATTCTAAAAATCAATGGGTTGTTCCGGAAGCAACATTCTTTACTGAGAAATTTGAATATAACCAATCATACCGCATCAAAATTATTGCAAGTAAAAATCGTGTCCAACAGTTTATAAATAACAAACTTGTTTTAAATACAGATCAAGCTAACAATTGGTCCACAGGGGATATCGGTTTTCAGGCGAGCGGTTCAACTGTTCAATTCGATAATGTTAAGGTGACCACTTTTGAAGGAGAATTGCCGCCTATCGAAAACTCAGGAGCTTTTCTTCCGAATGAACCAGAAACAAACATTATTAATCCGCCAACATTGATTGCCAGTTCTTTAGAAGTAATTAATAAAACAGATGTTTCATCCGCAGTATTACAAGTCAAAAAAGGCAACGGCGATAGCTTGATGGTAGATGAAACAACGTTAGGAGATGCTCTATCTTCTATTAAAAACAAACAGATTCCAATCATTCAAATTGAAGATAAAGGGATTGAAGAGCAAATCATCAACATTTTGAATGAGAATCAAATGACCGATTTCCATATCTTATCGACCCAGCCTTCGATCGTAAAATCTTTTACAACACTATACCCAACGGCTCGCGGAGGTGTTGTCTACAACAAAAACTCTTTTAACAAGCATGATGTAAACAAGCTTATTAAAGACGTCCATTCTAGCAATTCTAAAGTAGCGATTATCCCTCAGAAAGTCCTTTCTGCTGAAATCGTACATACTTTGCATACACGGATGGTTTCTGTTTGGGGTGCTGGAGCGGAATCAGAAAAAGCCGCCCATGAATTAATTCACTTTGGAGTAGACGGAATTATTACGGATCACCCTGAAGCTACTGCTCAAGCATTTAGTAAATATCCTGAGAATACAATTGTCCAAAGGCCTATTATCGCTGCTCATAGAGGAATCCCTTCAATCGCACCAGAAAACACAATGTCTAGTTTTCGCCTGGCTTATGAACATGGTGCTGATTTGATTGAAACAGATGTTAAAGTGACAAAGGACAATCAATTAGTCATCATGCATGATGATACCGTCAACCGGACGACAAATGGTACAGGTAGAGTTGCGGATTTAACCCTTGAAGAAATTAAACAGCTCGATGCAGGGAGCAAATTCAGCGCGGAGTTTGCAGGTGAAAAAATCCCTACATTCGAGGAGTATTTAAAAGAATTTAAAGGTAAAGATGTTATTTTACTCGTGGAATTAAAAGATACTGGTATTGAACAACAGGTTATCGAAGAAATTGAACAGGAGGAAATGGTCGATCAAGTTGTTCTTCAAAGCTTTAACTTAGAGAGTATGATTCTAACAAATCAACTTAAACCGGAAATTCCTGTCGGCTACTTATTCTCTGCTGCTGTTCCTGGAACTAAAAGTGCAAAGATAAAAAATTCCCAAAAAATGTTGGATTACGGAACAAATTATAATGTAACACTAAACGCAAGCTATGGAAGCATTTACGAAGAATTTACAACGTACATGCGCCAAAGAGGAATATTAAATATGCACTGGACATTTAGGGACGAAGCGCCTTTCGCGGATAAATTAAAACAAGGGTTAATCGGGCCTATTACTGACTATACTCAATGGCTAACATACTCTCCAATCAAAATTGATACACCGATTAAGAAAATCAATCTAAAAATAGGTAAGACTGCCACTGTCCAGGCAAAAGGCTTTGTAGATTATAGAATAGCTAAAAAAGAGAATATAGCATCGGAATTATTTGTTACAGGCGATACAAAAGAAGTTGTAGTAAACGGCAATACGATTGAAGCAGTTACTCCAGGTAAGGCTCAAGTGTTTGTTAAGCATACATTTACAATGCTTGGTCAGGAATGGAATATAGTAGCTGAACCTATTGAGGTAAACGTATCAGAATAATAATGGTTTATTCACGAACGCACATATATTGTATAAGCAGCGATTAAATTTCGCTGCTTATTTTTCTAAAAAATAGACGACATTTTTTTAATCAAACGTTTGATTAGTTTGGTTTTTTTATCAAATATACTCCCAATCCCTTTCCTTATAAGGTCTTATCTGAAAAATAGTGAACTGGGTTATTCTTAACTCTATTATTAAAATCTAAAAGGAGATGTTACTCTAATATGTTTTCCACTGGTTTGGTAATACGTTTTTGAAATAGGTAAGCCCCTAAAATGAACAAAGTAATGATGGTAAACACAAATGGTAACTGAAAGATTGTCCAATTAGAAGGTGCATAATACTTAACTTGATGTGCATTTTCAACCTTTTTAAGATATGACTGCTTATATTCATATTGTACAATCCATTGATCATTAGCCATTGCTACAGTCCCAATATCATAATCATTTGGAATGATTGGCTCTGTAATTTTTCCATTTTCTCCAATCACAATTGCTGCTTGTGAATAATCGATAGGGAAAGTATTGGTTGGACCATTCTGTAAACGTGCGGCATCGTCTATATTTTTAGTAGAAAACACAGCTAAATGCTGTAATTGAGCACTATATTCATCGAAAACAACTTGGAGCGCTGTTTCATCTATATTTGCTTGTGTCGTTAATGTTGCAAATGCCTTTGACATAATATCCTGTTTTTGTTGTTCAACTACTTGTGCCTCTTTTTGCTTCTCGTTAAAATCGGATAATACGTTCAAAGAGTAAATGAAAGATCCCAGCGTTACGATGAGTGCAATCCAAAAAGATATATGTAAAAACTTTGCGAATTTGTTCTGTGCGTTAAAAAAGTGTGCAATTTTTTGAAATGGCTTTTTTTGTTCTAGTCTAGCTGAAATATCTGGTTGCTCTTGTGTATCAAATTCTACACTCATTTGATGCAGAAGCTGAGAACATTTTTCGCAATTCGCGATGTGCTGTTCAATAAATCTTGCGCTTTCCTCACTGCATAGTTGATCGATATAAGATGGTAATAAGTCACGCACGATATAACATTCATTCTTCATTCATATTTCCCCTCTCTCTTAATTTCAATTTGGCTCGATAAAAGGTAACTCTTGCCCAATTCTCATTTTTTAGATGTATTTCTCCAATTTCCTTAAAGGTTAAGCCGCCAAGTATACGAAGTAATAATATTTCTTTATATGGCTCCTCTAACAAATGAATCATCCGATAAAGGGCAATTTTATTTTCATTTTCGATGAGATTCGTTTCTACTGATGGTAAATGGTTCATTAAATATTCTGATTGTGGTTGTTTAACTTGTTTATCCACGTACTTATAATATGTATGCTTTGCAATTTGGCAGAGCCAAACTGACATTTTACATTCACCATTATAAGAATCAATTGAACGAACAGCTTGATAAAAAGTCTCTTGTGTTAGTTCCTCTGCAATGTCTACATTACGACAAAGGACCATTAGATATTTAAAGACTTGTTCAGCATATTGTTCATAGACTTCCGTAAGCTCGCCCAATGTTCTGCCTCCTTTCAACCTATATATCTAAAAAATCTTCGTTTCGTTACAAACTTTTTTAATTTTTTTTTTGAGTTTCTTCGTTTTTTGTTTTCCATGAGTAATCTACAACATTCCAAAGCCGCACGAAAGATATAAAATATTGTTATTTTAAAATCTCTTGGAGACTTTTAAATAAATATTCAAGGATACTATTTTATCATTCCTTTAGTATCATATAGCATGAAATCTACATGATTTATGTTTCAGTTATTCTTTAATAGTGTTTCTCATCCCCTATAATATGGGATGATTTTACAATAATAATTGTAAAAGTCGTGGAAAGAGGAGAAGGCAGAAAGGAAGATTTTTAGTAGTTATATATAGTAGGTGGAAATGATTGGATATAAAGGGAATTAACATTCCGAATATATGGTAAAATGGTCTTGCATAAGAGAGTTTGTAAAAATATATTTTAATTAATTTTACAGAGAGAGAAGTGTTTGGGATGGGTATAGTGTTTGATTTCAATGCTAATGTCATAGATATATTAACTCAAACCCTAGCGTGGGTCATTATTGCTCTTCTTGCCTACAGGATTTATAAAAAACAAATAGTAAAACCAAAAGTATGGAAGATCATAATTGTATTGTTTTTAGGTCTTTTTACTTTTTCATTCAACTGGGAATTATTTAATACGTTAGTAAAGTTCCCAATTTTACCTCTTGGTGTATGGATTTTATATCTTTTTTTTAGAGGAAAGAAGGAAGCGTGGCAGACTTATCGTTCCTTTGCCTGGTTAGGTTTTTTGGCAAATTTTATTTTCTTGGCATCCGCCTTAATTACAATTCCAATAGATCATGTAATATATCCAAAAAACAAACTATCAACCTATATTACAAATGTTGAGAATGCGTACATCATCCCTACTCATCCATCAGCAAAGGAAGTCTCACTTATTAAAGATAACCTGTTACATATGCATAAAACGCGGCAAGAAACTATTTATAGCGTCAAGTGGTACCAAGATACATATATGAATAGAGAATCCAATCAAGTAAACGAACGTTTTCCATATCAACTCATTGGAACTTTATCCAAATGGGGGAGTAACCTTCCTGCAATCATTTATATTGAAGAAGACGGAAAAGGAATTTTAGTATCAACATCGAATAAGCAATTTTATTTTCGCTCAGATGATTCTCTTATAGAGAGGGGCGATTAAAGATGGATAAGAAAAAACTATTGATGTTTGTAGGAATAGGGATAATATTTATGCTGTCATCAGCACTTACATATTGGTTTTATTTTTCGAAGCCCGTTTCTTTTCCTAACAAAGAACAATTAGTTGAAGAGATTAATAAAATCTTTCCCGAAGCAGCTGCCACTGTTATTCAAGATACTATTCCGGTGGATGAGCGGCATGTATTAGTACCTTTTATATCTAATGAAAGTCATTACGGCTT
Source organism: Lederbergia wuyishanensis (assembly GCF_022900255.1). Lineage (GTDB taxonomy): Bacteria > Bacillota > Bacilli > Bacillales > Bacillaceae_C > Lederbergia > Lederbergia wuyishanensis. The sequence goes on along the minus strand of NZ_JALIRM010000010.1, from coordinate 171,466 downwards.
AAGCTATTGGGTGTGGAAAAAACATAAATGGAGAGTTGCGTTTATTGATGCGAGTGGGGAGCCAAGATTATGGAAGGTTGATAGAAATAATCCTTCATCGTATCATTTCGTGTGGAATATTCACCCTGAAGATCATTTAAGTGCTATTGATTTTTATATGTTAAAAGACAGAGGATACCTCGTCACTGAAGGGAAGGAGTTTTACTACCCAAAGGTACAAATGGAGGAAAGTGTTTCCCTTCGTGAAAAGCCTTACGGAGCGCTGCAACTGCCAGAAGAATGGGTTTCCTTCATGAATACATTTATAAAAGTAGAGTCAGCAAAACAGCCTAATCTGTTTTTTAACGATATTTTCACGGAACAATACGTACATTTTGGTTGGATTTCATATGATCAAACAAATAAAGAATCTTTTCCAGAACGGTCATTCAGTGGAGGGGGCTCATATTCAAATGATAATGTGAATTTGGATTTTTTAATGATATTGGAGAAGGAACAATTAGAGGTTCCTGAATTAGATTGACTTAGAAAACAATCCATATTAGATTAGGAAACACTTCCACCTGTTTAATTGTGTGGTCAAATCATGTTAGAATAAGGAACCTAGGATAATTGCGATTTTGACTATAATTAAACGGATGCCAAGAGCCTCCGTCTAAAGTAAAATACGGAGGTGTAAGAGAATGAATAAACGATGGACGATTGATAAAATTAAAGAATTTGTTGAGAACAATTCAGATAGTAAGTTGCTAACGACGGAATATCACGGTTTTTCTCAAAAGTTACTTTTTAAATGTGCCTGTGGTAGCAACTTTGAAAAAACATTTACGAAATTCAAAAATAATAACCAACGTAAATGTGACGTGTGCCAGCCGCCAAAAGCATCACGCTAATCGTATGGCTATTAACAATTGCGAATCCTTCCTTAAGATGAAAATCTTTAGAAGGATTCGTTTTTTTTTAGTTAGCAACGAGAAATTATTCTTAACAAGTAAGAACCTGCCGGCATCTCTGGGCATTATTTATTTTTTCTTAAAATAGAACCTAATTGGATTGAGAATCGTCAATATACTAAACATCATTAATGGGGGAGAAATATGATTGAAGAGGTAAATAATTCCGAAATAGAACCTCCTTATTATTTAAATAGAAATGAGAAATTAAAATGGTTAATGAGGACTTATGGTAATGATGTAATCAGGGTAGCTTATACTTATCTCAAACAAAAGCAGTTGGCAGAAGATGTGGCACAAGATGTGTTTATTAAATGCTATGAAAAAATGGATACGTTTCGAAATGATTCGTCTTATAAAACCTGGATCATAAAAATTACTGTGAACAGATGTAAAGATATTTTAAAAAGTTGGTCATATAAAAATTTGCTGATCACTAACTACTTTGAAAACAAAAAAGTTGTTCCATCGAGTCAATTGCAAAGAGATGAAGAAAGTCAGGTATTATCTCAGCAATTAATGGAACTACCAGTAAAATTAAGAGAAGTTATTATTTTATATTATTATCAAGAGTTTACGATTGAAGAAATTTCGGTTTTATTGAATGCAAAACCGAACACAATTAAAACTAGATTACACAGAGCTCGTCTCCATTTAAAAAAATTATTAGAGGGAGCGTCGTCAATCAATGAATGGTAAACTAATAAATATTAAAGAAAAAATGAATAAAACTGTTTTACGGGATATTTATTTTAGTGATGAGTTGGAACAAAAGGTTCTCTTCTCCATTAAAAATTCCATGCATAAACAAGACGTTTCACCGTTTAAAAATAGATTTATTTCTCTATTAAGTTTAACAGTAGCTGCTGTTTTCTTCATAGGAATTTCCCTTTTCGTAGGTACCCAACTTCATTTGTTTAAAGGGGACCAAGAAAGTAATGCAAGAATAATAGAAACGGAAAAAAACGGAACAGTAGTTAATCCATCAGAAGAAATTTCAAATAATGAAACTTCTCTACCCCCATTTGAATTAACATCTGATGAAGAAAAGGCGTATAATAATTTTCAAAGTAATTTAGACTTAACATATTTAAAAGGATTGGGACCTATTAGTATTGCGAAGTTATATATTAAAGCAGGTTTCGATAAAAAGTATAATGTGCAATACGCCTTATATACGGATAGACCAGACTACATTCAGTGGTCAAAAGAAGAGGATGAAAAAATTCCTGAATCGCATAGAGGTACCAATGAACAGAACTTCGAACGTTACAAGAACATTGACAAAGGAAACTTCGTGCAAACAAGCGATTATGAGGGTTATATCGAATATGATTCAAATGACAATTCAGAAATCAAATCCGGTTTCAAAATGGTAAAAGACGAAAATGGAGTTTGGAGAGTAGCTTTTATGCCAACTCAATAAAGTAACGTAAACGTCAGAGTCTTTCTGACGTTTTTTATTCTCTATTGCGAGGACTTGAAAAGGTCACATGGATATGGCATTAGCCCGCAATCTCCTGGAAGTAGCTATTATCCATCAGCTACTTTCAGGTAAAATTCAGGTGGAGTAAACTGTTTTTCTCCACTTGGTTTATTTTAGGGACTTATCAGACAGCCCCTCTTTATTAATGGATAGCTCAATAGAATATGGCATCTTTTTTACTTACATAAAAGTTTAAATTTAATATTCATCATGAAGTGAGGTTATTTAATTCCAATACGCATGCGATAACTAAATAGAATATCTTGAGATTGATCATCAAATGCTAGGTTAACTTGTCTTTTGAATTCATTGATTGCATCTTGTAAATCATTCGCACCTAATTTTAATGCAGTCTGTACTCCACCTTGGCTTAAGGCAATATTGGCGTATCGAGTTGCATCACAACGTTCCCAATGATGAAAAACAATTTCTTTGGAAAATGGGAATAAACCAGAATCTCGAATTTGTTGAAGGTGTTTTTCTTTATTCCATTTAAAGGCTAATTGATTAGCTTGTGCAAGTTCGGCAACACGTGATTCAGCATGAGAAACTAAGGCTTGATAACTCTCTTCAATCTCTTTCGTAAAAGTCGGGGGCCAGTCACAATCATAGGCTGCAAAGACACCACCTTTGCAAAGGACACGAGCAAACTCTCGCAAAGTGGGCTGTGGATCCATCCAATGAAAGGATTGGGAACAAGTAAGGATATCTACTGATTCAGATTCCAATTCCAAATGATAAGAAAGACCCTTCATAAACCTAAGATTTTCTGGCTCCTGTTGTGCACGCCATTGAGAAATAGCCGTTTTTCTCATATCATCATTTGGTTCAACCCCGATTATCTCGTCTGCATGATTTAACCAGATGAAGGTAGACAATCCCGTTCCACAGCCGACATCTACAACCCGATTAGGCCGCTTAGAAAAATATCTCGTTAAAATTTTGACGATATCAGACGGTGGAATTGGACGATTTTGATCATAGAGCTGACTATATCCTAAAAAACGAACTACATTATTGGTACGAATATCATTCATAATTATCCTCATCCTTCTCCATTTGTAGCTTATTATTGGGCTGATTATACCACATGTATCCATAAGATATTGTCACAATTGAAGGTAACTAACTTAAAGCTGATTAACGATGATATCATTATTAAGAAAGATGGGTTATGCCTGTTAACATTGGAATCATGATCGAAGCTTTGAGAAAGAGGGGTAGTAGTAAATCTTCCTTTTTTCTTATTTCTAATCAAACGTTTAATTAGTTTTCCGATTAATAGATTTTAATTATTTTACCCACCATAAAAAAAGAGTTCAATCCATTAGTGAATTGAACTCTGGCCTTGCCCCCATTCCTCAGCCAAAATGGCATAGTAATATTCATCCCACCATTCATGGCCATGAGGGATACATTTTTTGAAATGTCCTTCCCTTCGCATGCCGATTTTTTCCATTACTCTGTAAGAACCGGTGTTTTCAGGCTGGCAAGTAGCTATTATTCGATGTAATTTCATAGTTTCAAATCCATATTTCAACAATGCATATGCAGCTTCAGAAGCATAACCTTTATTATAATATTCGGGGTTAAAAACCCAGCCAATTTCATAAGTATGTTCCCCAAAATATTTAAAAAAGACAATATGGCCAATCAACTTATTTTCCTTAAGAAGAACAACAGGGAATTTTTCAGCCTTCTCACCAGTGTTTTTATCGATGAAGTTTTTTGCGTCCTCCTCGGAAAACACAGATTCTGGAAGGTAGTACATGACTTTAGGATTGGAAGTGTATTCATAAAGAGCCTTCCAATCACTAGGTTCAAAGTTTCTAATGAGTAATCGTTCTGTTTTAATGTTCATTTAGTTACTCCTAATCTATGATTTTTGAGTTGTTTTTACTCAAACTGTGTTTCAGGATCTAGAGCGATGGTGAAAGACAAGAAGGTTGTGAACTACAAGTGCGTTATCCAATTGTAGACAGCGTCTTTATAAAGTGCTAATTATTAAATAAATCTTGTCTCCGACTTAATGATTAAGCGCTTGTTTCTCGGAAGCCCCCACTGTTTTATCCTTTTTAACAAGGAGTACGTAGTTGATGATGGCTAGAAAGCTAGTTGTAAAAATAATAACTCCGAAAGGTATCGCAGAATATTCACCTGCAATCCCCACAAGTGGGGAAGTAATAGAACCTAATAAAAACGGAAGCACACCTAGAAGTCCCGCTGCACTACCTGCAATGTGCCCTTGCGACTCCATCGCTAATGTAAAAGTGACCGGACCAATTAAACCAAGTGATGCGACAAATAAAAAGAGAGGGATAACCAAAGAAAATAATGGTCCATGAGAAAGGACTACGATCAAAACAGCTGCACTCGTGATAAAAGCCATGGACATCCCAATTAGTAGAATTCGACTTTCTGGTATCCGTCCTGCTAGTCGTCTAACAGTCTGCGCTCCTATAATTAAACTAATTCCATTCATTGCAAATAACATCGCAAATACTTGGGGTGACACCCCGTATATCTTTTGATAGATAAATGGAGTTCCAGAAATGTAGGCAAAGATACCTGCCATCATAATTCCTTGTGCCAGTGCATAGCCCATAAATGTCCTATTTTGAATTAATGTTTTAAAGTTACGCAATAACTCCGAAAAGTTGCTAGGAACACGTTTTTCGACTTGCAAGGTTTCTTTTAATTTCCATGTAGTGATGCTTGTTAAAAATATTCCAAGAAGCCCTAGAAAAATAAATACTCCATTCCATGTAGAAAAAGAAATGACAGCACTTCCCGCAATCGGTGCGAGTAAAGGAGCGAGATTACCAATCATCGTAAGGAGTGAAAAAAACTTCGTTAACTCAACTCCACTATATAAATCACGAACAATTGCACGGGAAATGACCATTCCAGCGGATGCCGCAAATCCTTGTAAAAATCGTAAAGCTATAAAAGTAGCAATGTTTGGCGACAAAGCACATCCGAAAGAAGCAATGGCGTAAACAATCATTGCTATCCATAAAGGTTTACGTCTTCCATGAACATCACTCAAGGGCCCCATGACGATCTGCCCTACACCAACTCCTAATAAGCAGGCAGTTATACTTACTTGGATGGCAGATGCACTTGTTCCAAAAAACTCGGTCAATTGTGGAAATGCCGGAAGATACATATCAAAAGTAAATGGCCCTAATGCAGAAAAGGCTGCTAACAAGAGGGCAAATCTAATCGGATTCTTTTTATTCATTTTACAGCTCCTATTTAATAGTTAAAAAATCTTACGAGTATTCAGGTTTGAAAGACTTTGAGGTATTTATTCTAATATCAGCCAGTATATACGTTAAAGATAAATTCATCAAAACAGAAATACTATTTGCTATAAGAGGTTGATAGTGTTTAAGAGGAACTACAGACGGAATAACCTCCTGATTATAAACATTTAATGTTAAAAGTAATGTATATTTTATCAAAACAAATATTAAAATAAGGGACTTCTCTAAGTCCCTTATTGTCTGACGAATGCAATCCAAAATTACTAATATTATTTTGATACATATACTTTACGAAACTTAAAATAACTAGAAACTTTCCAAGGAATTAGATAACTACATGCAGTGACGAAGAAGAGTAGCATTCTTGAATCCGAATCCATATCAATGATTCCACGAATGGTCCATCTCATGGCGAAAAGCAATAGAAATATAACAACGAATGCCAGACTTTTCTTTACATAAATCATTCCGTCTTCCCGTCGTTCGTAGCTAGTCGTAAAGATCAAAGGGATGGAGAAAACACAACCTATCAATAACGCGACAGTTACCTCTGTAGGTGTTACATCAGCATTGGGATTCATAATTAGTGCGTATCCTGGTGTTAACAAAAATAGAGTTGCAATGATCCTCGTTCCTTTACCCCTAATAGGTTTGAACATTGAGATGATTTGACGATAAAAAATCAAAGCAGCAACAAGGATTATAATAATAAGAATTGGACTATAGTTCATCATCAAACCAGCTTTCAAGTTATTTATCTTTTTAGCGTTATTAAAATCTTGCGTGGTTAAAAATAACATTTCGTTTTGAAAGATTCAATAGCTTTTGAAAATTTATTATCTTGGCTATCTTCTTCTGTATCACTTATTTTTTTCGTATTTCTTTATGAATTTCACGAAGTGCTTTCTTCGAGCCTCTTTCAATATCGTGATTGAGCTTTCTCGTTTTATAATCTATGAATAAAGTGTCTAAGTCATAACCTGCTGGATATAACTCTACAGCTTTAAACTCTAGAGCTAGTCGCTTTTCATTTACCTCCATCAATTGATTTTGATAAAACACGGTGACGTTATGGTAGTCGTCTTTTTCTCTATACACAATTCCGAAGTCATCGTGGTCTAGCAGTTTGACGCGATCTCCTTTTTGATAGTCGATATGGTTTTCCGCTTTTTCAACAACTACTTTTGCTTTTCGAATTTTATTTTCATTTAATCGCTCTAAGCGATATTCTTTATTTTTCATATAATCTTCTGCTCTTTTTAGAACATTTTCCGGTACATTCATCTTTCTAGAGATCCATAAGGCGTTACTGTCTCCGGATTGCCCGATTAGCAGTTTAAATAAAGGTTCTAATGTTTCTTGATTGAATTGCATGGCAGCATTCATAAAGTCACTATGCATTTCAGAGAATCGTTTTATTTCTCCATAATGTGTTGTCGCAACGGTAATACACCCTTTGAGATAAAACTCTTCCAAGAGGGAGATAGCTAAAGCGGCTCCTTCATTTGGTTCAGTCCCACTGCCAATTTCATCGAATAGTAACAATGTATTATTGTTTACTGAACGAAGGATCTCAGATAAGTTCTTCATGTGAGATGAGAACGTACTAAGTGCATTTTCTAAACTCTGATTGTCGCCAATATCTACAAAGACGTTGTCAAATACTGCAATTTCAGTTTCTTTCGAAGCTGTAATATGAAATCCAGACATCGTTGCCAATGTAACAAGACCAATCGTCTTCAGTACAATTGTTTTTCCTCCGGCGTTAGGGCCGGTTATGATTAAGCTGCGATAACTGCTGCCAATCTGAAATTGAAGCGGAACAACATGACCTGATAATAGTGGATGCTTGCAATTAACTAATTTAATATCCCCGTGGTCATTAATGTTTGGTTCAATTCCATCCCCTTGTCTGCTATATTTCCCTTTAGCGAATATCATATCGTACTGAGATATAAGCTCGATATTAATATTGATAGGTTGGAGATTTTCTGCCACTAACCCAGTTAAAGTAGCAAGTATTTGATATTCTAACATGGCTTCTTCGGATTTGAGCACTGCTAATTCAACACTTAACTTTCCAACCACACTCGGTTCCATAAAGACAGTCGTGCCTTTTGAAGATATTTCAATAATCGTTCCGGGTACTTGATTTTTATATGATGCTTTAATAGGGATTGTATAGCGATCATCTTTTACACTAATGATGAATTCCTGAATATAGTTTCGATTGGCGCTGCTGTTTAGGAATTTATTTAAACGTTCTTTAATTTTTTGCTCAGCCGTTTGAATTTGATAACGAACACGTTTAAGTTCTTTGCTGGCGGCCGAATCGACCTGATTATTTTTAATGGAAAAATTAATTTCCTCTTCAATCCCCATGAATTCTGTCATGGATTTAGCATAGGACGCTAAGGTCGGAGCAAAGAATTCTTTGCTGGACATGAACATTTTAATTCTTCGGCAGCCTTTTAAAAAATCGGTAATATTTAAGAGCTCGGCTGGGTCTAAAATAATGCCTTTTTCCACTTTAGAAATGATATGTTCAATGTTGGAAACACCCATAAAAGGTACGCTTACTCCTGTATCCAGAATGGTACGAGCTTCCGATGTTTCCATTAGTCGATGTTTTACTATTTCCAACCTTGAACTAGGGACTAATTTATCAATTAATTCCCTGCCCAGTCCGCTTACACAATAAGATTTTACAATCTCTTTTAGTTCATTGTATTGTAATTTTTCAAACGTATTTTCATTCATGTTTCATTCTCCTCAAAGTGATTATTTGGATCGACAATGAAGAAACCTACTCGTAGGATTTCAATGAGTTTTAGATAAATAAAAAAGCTGCGGCAGATACCGCAGCTTACGTTTACAAGGCAAAAGTAAATACATAAATTAAACCATCCATTACGATAGTTCAAATCATGAAATGATGCACTTGCATATAAAGTAGGTAGGTATCTTCATAGGCGGAAATAAGTCCATGTATAAATAAGGGGTATGAAAATGAAAAATTCCCCTAATTTCAAAAACTTCCTTATTTCCTTTTAATTTTTTCCTATTTAGAAACTACCGCACTCACAAAATGCACCTCTTCTTATATGAAAGATTTTCTCATTGAAATCGCTTTACACAATTTATTATACTTTGTGATAAAGGAAAAGTAAATAAGGGCATATGCCTTTATACGTTTATGATTATAAAAAAAATATTTATGGATCACGTTTGAAGAGAGCCATATTTCCAAGTATTTGGAGTAACTGTTTATCTAAACAAAAATTGGATGATTAGTTTGAAAAGAAAAACAATAACTTCTGTTTATTCATTCCAAATAAAGCTGATTGGTCAAAAAAATAGACATTCAAAAAAATTCAAAATATAATGATACTTATTTAATTTATTGAATATCCAGTTTAGGAATTACGGTTTGCTTTATTTAAAAAATCATTATGGTGAGGGTATGATTTAATGTCAGAAACTAAAGAAAACGTAGAATTCTTATCAATTCCAATGTACAAAAGTAGGATGAGTTTGTTCGAAGTTTTACCCATATTAAAGAAAGGTGTTGTTTTTGTAGGAGACAGCTTAACACAGCGAAACCATTGGCAAGAATTTTTCCCAGCACAAACGGTATTGAACAGGGGAATTGATAGCGATCGTTCTTTAGGTGTTTTGAGTAGGTTAGATCATATTGTTTCTTTGGAGCCGAGAAAGATTTTTTTGATGATTGGTATTAATGATATAAATGATAAAAGGGATATAGAGCGTATCCAAAAAAATTATGAAGCGATTATATTACGAATTAAGTCAGAATTACCAGCGACCGAACTATATATTCAGAGTGTGCTCCCTGTAAATAACAGTGTATATAATCACCCGATCAATAACAAAGATGTAAAAACCTTAAACATGAAGTTAGCAGAGCTTGCAGAGAGAAATACTGTAAAGTTTATTGATATATATCCACATGTGTTAAAGGAAAATGAACTCGACGAGAAATATACTGTGGATGGATGTCACTTATCCGGGCAAGGATATGCTGCTTGGATTGATTTTATCAAGGAGTATGTAAATGAAATAGTTTAAATTAAGTTGTCCTATACATGAAAAACAAACTCTGACAGGTTTTAAAGGTTTTAACGGGAGTAAGATAACACACAATACTATAAATTCTATTGGATGATAGCTCCACATTCCTTATGTATTTATTGAAGAATGCTCGGTTTTTATTGAGTCCAAGAAAAAAAGGGTAGAATGATCGAATTCTACCCTTTTTCCTGTATCTTTTTAGTACAAAATCATTGAAAGAATAAACATAAAGACAATACCAGCAATCATAGGAATTGATGTTCTTTTGACAATTTCAAGTGGTTGAGCTTTCGTAGTTCCTGCGACAATCAATACAACAGCAGCAACAGGAGACACGGCACGCATAAGGTTACCAGCTAATCCCATTGGTATGGATAAGGCAATAGGGCTTATGCCGGCTGCATCCGCTAGTGGTACAACGAGTGGAACCATAGCGAAGAATAGGGCGATACCGCTTCCGCTTAATAAGACGATTAATATAGTTAAGGCAACTAGGATAAGTGGTAAAACGAAATCTAATCCTTGCCCGTGGATGCCTTCCATGGCAGATTGTAGAGCGTCAATAAGACCAATTGACTTTAAACCAGTAACATAGACGGATACTGCAACGAGCAAGGCTACGATTGGAATCGCTCCACCCATTCCTTTAAAGAAGCTTTCTGTATCTTTCAGCGCTTTATTATCGCCGCGATGTCTTATTAATTCACAAATAATCGCTAGAATTAAGGAAACAATCGTTGCAATCTCGACCGTAATTTGAATAGTGGCTCCTGTTGATATTTGTATACCATAGGATACAAGCAAAAGAATAATTGGAAAAATAGGAAGAATAGCATAAACCGTTTTAAATAATTTGCCACCCTCAATTTTTGACAAGTCATTTTTACCATCGCTAATTTCTTCTGCTGTAGCTTCATTTGTGTTAGATAAGCTCTTTTTATCCATTCTTTTTTGCCAGAAATAATGAATAATCGCAATAAAAATTAATGTTGGAATCGAAACAATTGCATGATAGTTAAAAACATAATCTGATACCGTTAATCCTGCAAACTCAGGATGCTTGGCCAGTTCTTCTGCAATAGCTACATTATCACTTCCAAGTGGTGTCGGAACAATTGTTGCAGATGTAGCAATGACAGCCGCAGCAGAAAGAGCGGACATGCCAGCTTTCCGTAAAACAGGGTAAAGAGTTGCTAATAAAATTATCGCCAAGTTTGAGGCACTAGGTATTACAAGAGACAATAGGTTACCTAATAAGAATACGACAGGAACTAAAATATAGACCGATTTAAACTTCGAAATAGGTTTTGTTAATACATTAACGGTGACATCGTTTGCTCCAATGGCAGACATATAAGCTGTGTATCCACCTAACATGAGGATAATGAAACCTGCGGCTCCCAATGTATCTTTAAACTGTGCCACAATCACTTGTAATGGGTCCAATAAGAATGAGCCAGTGGACTCGAAGTCCTTGATGGCTATATCTTTTCCCATCGCAAGGCTAATTAAGATGAGAAGGATCCCCATTAAAAATAGTGTGATTTTGATGTCCATTTTCTTGATGAGCATATAGATGACGACGATCACAGATACAATCGCCGATGCATACATGATGAAATCGAGAGCCATGATTGTTTTTTCCTCCTTCTAGCTGTTAATTACATTTTCTTAAGCTGTTAAAAAACCAATCTGTAAACATTTGAGCGTCTACATCTGTGCAAACTTTCGCATTGCTCTGTTTTCCTAAATATCCTTTTAAATCGACTACTGTACAACCTGCTGTCAATGTGCCAGATAGTTCAACATCAACGAATGTATCTACAGTCTTAAACATATTTGGTTCAAGCAAGTAGGCTATCGCAAAGGAATCATACATTTTTAACCCAGTTTTCATACTGCCCCCGCGATACTTTTTAAAGAGCTGATAGACCATCTTGCCAGTTTCGTTCATATCTAGTAATTGTTCACTATCTTCAGGGTAAATGAGTGCTTTCCAGCCTACATCCAGTCCTGCCATCACAATGGGTATGTTACTTTGAAAGACGATTTTGGCTGCTTCTGGATCAGCGAACATGTTAAATTCAGACATGACTCCTGCATTTCCTCGAGTAGTTGAGCCTCCCATGAGAACAATTTCTTCAATATTTTCCTTAACTTCAGGATATACCTTAAGTAATAAAGCGATATTTGTCAGTGGTCCGATTGGAACGAGAGTGATTTTCTCTTTGCTTGTTGTGATGACACGATACATCGCGTTAACGGCATTTTCTTTTAAAAGCAGTTCATCAGTTGGCTCTTCAAAATCAAAGCCATCCATACCAGTAGAGCCATGGATATCGCTTGCATCAATAGGGTCTTTGATTAAAGGACGAGAGGCACCTTTAGCTACTGGAATATCTTTTTTGAAAAATTTTAGTAAACGAAGAGCGTTATACGTCACTTTATCAAGGCTCACATTGCCTGCCACAGTCGTGATGAGTCGCACATCCAACTTTTCACTATACAAGGCGATTGCTATCGCAACTGCATCATCAATTCCGGGATCTGTATCAATAATGATTGGTCTTTTTGTCATTTGTTGTTCCTCCTAAGATCATTACAGTAAGATTATTGTTCGAGCGATTTTAAAAATTGATTGACTTCTGCTTCAGTTGGCATGCCTGTTTGGGCGCCCATTTTAGTAGTCGACAGAGCAGCCACTGCATTTCCGAAACGGCAAGCTTCCTCAATGGAAAGTCCCTTACTTAAAGCAGCTGCTAATCCACCATTAAATGAATCTCCTGCACCAGTTGTATCAACGACTTTTATTGAATGGGCAGGAAGGTGCACCTCTTTTTCATTTTTGTAAAAAACCACGCCTCGACTACCTTGTGTTAAAATCAACTTGTTTTTTATTTCGTCGATATTTCTATTTTTAAGTAAAAGCTGTACTTCATGCTCATTTGGTGTAATGTAGTCCACAAGCTCGATTAGGGAGTCTGGAAGTTCTCTAATTGGAGCTGGATTAAGAATGACTAGTACATCATTTTCTTTCGCAATTTTTGCTGCTTTCTGAACAGCCTCTAGTGGAACTTCTAATTGGAGGATTAAGATATCGCTGTTTGCAATAACTTCTCTATTCTTTTCTACAAAATCTGCTGTAACATAATTATTTGCTCCAGGGGTTACAATAATTCTATTATCTTGATTTGAAACGATAATAGTTGCTGTTCCTGTGATATAGGTAACCGGTTCCACATTGGACGTATTGACCCCATTTTCAATTAGATGTTGAACGAGGTCTTTACCAAAACTATCATCCCCAACGCAGCCAATCATATGAACCGGAACACCGAGTCTTGCAGCGGCTACCGCTTGATTGGCGCCTTTTCCTCCAGGATTCATTTGAAATTTTTCTCCGATGAGTGTCTCACCTTTTTTCGGTATTGTTTCTGTAGTGGTCACTAAATCCATATTAATGCTTCCGACCACTACAATTCTAGGTGTATCCTGCATTCCAGTATCCCTCCTTATGTGGAATGTCTTTCTATTAATTTTACATCTAAAGTAAATAGATTCTGTTGAATAGAATTACCATCAATCAATTGTACAAGTAAGGAGGCTGCTTTTTTTCCTATTTCATAAATAGGCTGTGCAACAGTAGTTAATTCTGGAATGGTTGATTTTGATAAGGCAATTCCGTCAAATCCTATGATTGATATATCTTCCGGAATTCTTAGGCCAATTTGATGTGCAGCTTTCATCGCGCCAATTGCCGTTGTATCATTAGCAGCAAAAATTCCATCTATTTCAGGATTGGTTTGAAGAAGTTCAAGGGTTGCTTCAATGGCTTTTTCCATTCCATACTGCCCATTGACAATATAGCTTTCTTTAAACCATTCTTTATTTTTTACAATGTCCAAATATCCTTCCAATCTTTCCTTTGCCGTGTACACATTCTCAGGCCCCCTAATATGAGCAACTCGTTTACAGCCTTTATCTAACAAAAATTGAGTTGCCAACTGGGCGCCTTTTTTATTATTAACAACCACGGTAGTAATATTTGTACTAACTTTTCGGTCCATGCATACAATCGGAATTTGTAATTGCTGGAGCATGTCAGGATCAAGAGAAGTGGTGGTAAAGATGATACCATCCACATATTTTTGCAAAAGCATATCTAAATAACGTTGCTCTTTTTCCTTATTGCCGTCAGTATTGCACAAAATGACATTATAACCAAGATCGGCAGCAACATCTTCCACTGCTCTTGAAAGCTCTGGGAAGAAAGGGTTCATTATACTAGGAAGAAGAAGTCCAATTGTCTTGGATTGCTTTTTAAATAAGCTCCTTGCAACTTCATTGGGCTTATAATTCAAGGTTTGAATAGCATTTTCTACCTTTTCCCTTGTATCCACACCTACATAGCCTTTATTATTTAGGACGCGAGAGACCGTAGCAACTGAAACTCCCGCAAGCTTTGCAACATCTTTAATTGAAGCCATTTTTCCTCACTCCAATGGGTAACCGGTTACACATAGTTTATTCCCTTTTGAAAATCATGTCAATAATTTGGAGATACTTTTCTAATGGGAAATATTGCATGAAGCTGTTTTTTCCTGTCCTTACGATGTGTTTTTTAAAAAATTGTTGTTTCGAGAAATAACATAGTCCTGTTTAGATTCAACATTTAAGATGTGATTAGACCCCCGACTTTTTATCAATGGTGGGCAGAAAAGGTACGTATGAGGAAATATATTTTTATAAAAAATAAGCCTTCAGCGGCTTATTTTTTCTTCCTAATTATTAAATATGGTGCAGTGCAAATGATTCCTATCATATATAGAATTACAGCTATATAAGCAGGGGATAGATGGAAAAAATCTGTATAACCAATAATATAGTGAGTAATAATACCAGATGAAAATGCTGGAATGGCACCAATTGTGAATGTCCACCAAACCCAGCTTTCTCCTTCACGAATTCCCCATAAGGCTAGCATCAATACGAGTAATCCCACGCTCAGTAAAGCACTTCCAAATCCTGCACGATCATGCGCAATAACGGGGATTAACCGTTCATTAAATTCATTAAGCATTTCGGGTGTAAGACATAAATAAGAAAGATCAGTTGGGACAAAGACAGTGGATGCCCCAATCACTGAGATTACAACTCCTCCAATAGATAAAGCAGCACCTAGTAGGACAAATGATAATTGGCCAATTAAGCTCAATTTCCAGGATCGATGGTTGAATAGATTTGTACTTGACGGTGCTTCATTTGCATTTTTTGATTTTGCATATCCAACAATAAATAAAGGTAATAAGATAAGCCAAAACAACCCATGAAGCCAATCGAAATAACCATAACCGATAAATAATAATATCCCTAAGAACCCAATTATACCAGCTATATTTACGGCTTTTCTTGCCCAATGCATGCCATACCTGATTCCATACCTCGCAAGCTGCATATAGATGATTCCACCTGAAATCATGGTTCCTGAAAGAGTCATCCGATCATGGGCCATAAAATATAAAATGGCAGGATTGAAATCGAGAATATCCCTTCTCATTATTCCTAAAAAAAATTCATCGTACGGAAGGATAATGGAGGTCATACTAAAAAGCAATGCTATGAATCCAGCAATTGTAATTGCTAATCCAAACAACCAATACCAAAGCCATCCTTTAACCATCATTGATTCACGCGGGAACTTGTTGCTGTATGCTTCATTGATTCGCTTTGGCAGACCGGGACCTGCAAATACATAATCATAGCCTAACATGATTAACGATGCTCCGTTATCCAATAATTGAACAGCATCTACTGGCTCTCGTATTCTACTTAAAATAATAATAGGCAAGTCAGATCCAAATGACTTCCTTATTGTAGCAAGCGAATCGTTTATCCTGTCAGTATTATGCTGATTTTCAAGTAGTATTCCACTTGGATTATAGTTTTTCAGCTCTTCTAAGGTAGTCATATCATCTGGCGAACAAGCAAATATGACAGGTTTACCTAACTTTTCCGTGAACAGTTTAAATTCATTAGCTGAATCCAATGGATGACTGTTCAGTATAAATCCATCACTATAAGGATGAAGCTTTTCGCATATCTGCTTGATTTCTTGTAAAGAGCCCTCAACCCTTATAAAAAATGGCATCTTCTTTTTTTTCAGAGAGCGTAGTTTTTCCTCGACAGTAGAAAGCTTTATAGGTATGTTGGAAAATCCATGGATTTGCTCTTTCTTTTGATCAAGAAAAAGTTCTTCCTTTCCTTTTGTACCACGAAGGGAAACTGGTCCAATTTCAAGAAAGCCAAAACCGAGGTTTTGAAACGCTTTAAGTCCAGATAATTGGGGGTCAATTTTTCCACTTAGTCCAATAGGAGAAGTAAACTGAATACCGAATAATTCTTTCTTCATTTTTTTAGAAGGTGACATATGACCAAGGAATTCTATAAATATTTCACCCATTGACGAAGAAGATAACGTACTCATTCCTCGGTGAATAAACTCCCGACTAATGGAAGGAGGAAGTTTAAGAAGAATTGGCTTGAAAATAGTGTGATATGACCAATCTGGCAAAGCTGAACTTCCCCCTTTCTTGAAAAAGTTACCCTTTTATTTAGAATTGATTTCTGTCATTATACTATACTTCTTATTGGGAAGTGATTGTGTATTCGCTTAAATAGTGATTAAAATTGCAGTTTATAAATTAAGAGGAGACAAAATGACATTGGAAGAGTGGCATAGCCAATGATGAATCTTTGTTGGAGGATTTTGACGGCTATTTTATTAAACATTTCTTTAATAGACTGAAGAGAGAATGAAAGGTAGTGAACTACAAGCTCTGTACACGTTGCTGAGTTGTGTTTTAACAAAGTAAGTTTACAAGGCAAACAGTTTTAATTGAATCATTTATAGTCAAAAAGGGTGACTATAAATGGTAATATAATCGAACAACAAATTAAATTTGTAGGACCAAATATAAAGTTCTTGCTAAATCAAAAAGCTGAATTAAGATAGCCTTTTTTTTATGGATTCCGTACTCAATCACCAACCTGATCATGAAGGACTTGCCTTAAAAAGAAAAAGAGGTCAAGGCTTTCTTTCATCAATGGTTATTATTATGAGTCGATACATAATATAAATTCCTAAGTACCCCCCGGATAATAAGAATAGTGGATTTAGAAAGATGGAGTGGATATTTGTCATAAATACAGTATTGTCTTTAATGATTTCAAAAATAGATAAAGAGGCAATATCTCCAAAAATGATGGCTGATACAATAGCACCTAAATTAAAAATAAAACGGAACCTTTCCTGTGACCTGTGCAGAAAGTACATAATAATGGGTAGAATGATGCTTGTTAGAACTAATAAAATCTTCATTATATCACCTGTATAGTATGAAAAGATTTTTTAGAAATGCTACATACAAAAATCTCATATATAACAAATAGAAATAGAACACATAAGATAATGAAATTAGTTTCACGGCATAAAGATATATTAGACATACTTAAGTATTCCCGAATAGGAGGAAAAAGATGCTAGGGTCAATATATGAGCCTTTTTACGTTGAAATACTTATTTGGCTATTCCCTGTAGCTTTTATATTTCATGGCTTAGAGGAAATAATAACGATTGAAAGCTTCATGACAAATTACAAAAACAAAAATCCGAAAACGATCCTTGTTAAACTTACGCTAAGCATAAAGAATAAGTTGGGCGCAAAATCTGCTCAGCATTCTGTTAGTATTGCATGGATTCTCCTTTATATTTCTTGGATCACAATAAACACTGCCATCAACTTGCCAACCGGGGCGAACTTTCTTCTGTATACTGCTATATTTAATGTGTTTTTTCTACAGTCATTTTCTCATATCGGTCAAACAATCATCTTCCGTGGTTATACGCCTGGTGTTATAACGGCGATATTCATTGTAGTTCCATATTCCTTTCTTACCTATTATCTATTCTTTGAAATGAGTTTAATAGACGAATATTTATTATTCAAAAGTATTCCCTTCACTATTTTAATGGTACTAGTTTTTCTAATAGGGAATCTTTGGGGGCGAAAATTAATACGATAACTAATCTAGGAACTTTTTAGTTCATGTAAAAAAAGGAAATTTTAAAAATTAGATCCGGGAAAGAGAGCCGAAAAGAAGTAACTGTATAATAGTCAGTCATCAAAATAAATATAGCTACAAGAACCGGGACGTATCAATTGATGTCCGTCCTTAATCGAACGGGCTATCCTAAGGCTCTCATGACTGACTTGGATAGCCTTTTCTTATTACTTATTTTTACTCGTTTTTACTAGATGTGTATTATGTTTTTTATTGACCATCACCCAGGAAGCGAAGGCTTCGATTCTATGCACGACTGCTTCGCTATGTATGGAATGAAATAAATCAAAATTGTGCTCCACACGAGGAAGTTCGACTTAAACAACTGGGGTAATTGAAGAATTACGCAGATGCTCCGCGAAGAGTCGGATCTGTTTTCAAAAGAATCCAAAAACATTCTCGTTTTCACTTAATCCTATTGACAAATGAAAGTCATTAATTATATAATTGTCTCGAATTCGAGATAATGAAGAGGAATGATAACGATGGACCATCAAAACAATGATATTCTAGAAGAAGAATTGTCTCTAAAGTTATTTGTTGTTTTGACACGGGCTTTAGAATCAATTAAGAAGCGTGTTGAAGAAGATATAAAGTGTTTAGGACTAAACCCAACAGAATTTGCTGTTCTTGAGTTGATTTACAGTAAAGGTGAGCAACCAATACAAAAAATTGGTGAAAAGGTGTTACTTGCAAGTAGTAGTATTACGTATGTGGTGGATAAGTTAGAGAAGAAAGATCTATTAAGAAGAAAACCTTGTCCTAAAGATCGCCGTATCACATTCGCAGTAATCACTCAAGCTGGAACTGAATTAATGGATGAAGTATTTCCTAAACATAAACAAGCCATTAAAGAGATATGTGCAGGTTTAGACGTTGATGAAAAAAAGGTAATGATTAATCAGTTGAAGAAGTTGGGATATCACGCCCAAGGATTATAATTTTTTTAAATATTTATCTCGATTTCGTAATATACTAATTAGAGTTAATTAGAATCTTCAGTATCGCAAACCTGTATATGAATTTGTACCTTAAATCAGGGTAAAAATACGTAAAATCATTAATTAACTTGGAGTGAAATTGAATGACTAAAAAAACAAGTGGAATCCATCACATCACGGCAATCGTAGGTCATCCACAAGAAAACGTAGATTTTTATTCAGGAGTTCTAGGCTTACGTTTAGTTAAGCAAACAGTCAATTTTGATGATCCAGGCACTTATCACCTTTATTTTGGTGATGAAGGTGGTAAACCAGGAACGATTATTACATTTTTTCCGTGGGTAGGAGCACGTCAAGGTATTATTGGTGATGGTCAGGTAGGAATTACTTCTTATGTTGTTCCTAAAGGTGCTATGGAATTTTGGGAACAAAGATTAAAGAAGTTTAATGTACCTTTCACTAAGGAAGAACGCTTTGGAGAACGGTATTTACAATTTGTTGACCCACATGGTTTACACTTAGAAATTGTTGAGCGAGCAGAAGGGGAAATCAATACATGGACTTTTGGAGGGGTAACCCAAGAAGTAGCAATCAAAGGGTTCGGCGGAGCTACTCTCTTTTCTTCCCAACCGAATAAAACAGCTGAAATGTTAGAAAAAGTAATGGGACTCGAACTGATTTGTAAAGAAGGAGACTTTATTCGTTTCCGTTCATCAGCTGACATAGGAAATATCATCGATCTAAAAGCAACTCCAGCAGGAAGAGGTCTAATGGGCGTTGGAACTGTTCATCATATCGCATGGAGAGCAGTCGATGATCATGACCAACTGGAATGGCAAAAATATGTGGCAGGAAATGGTTATGGTGTTACTCCTGTTCAGGATAGAAATTATTTTAATGCTATTTACTTTAGAGAACATGGCGAAATTTTATTTGAAATTGCAACAGATCCTCCTGGATTTGCTCACGATGAATCAAAAGAGACAATGGGAGAAAGGTTAATGTTGCCTGAGCAATATGAACAATATAGAGAGCAACTGGAACACAGATTGATACCGATTAAGGTAAGAGAATTAGATTAATGTCATAAAGGAATGATTTTTTTGCTTTCCATTGATCCTAATACAAACACAGAAAGAGAAAATTATAAGTTTCTAATTGGAAGTATTATACCAAGACCAATTGCTTTCGTGACTACGTTATCGGAGGACGGCGTTTTAAATGGTGCGCCTTTTAGCTATTTTAATATTGTTTCTTCTAATCCCCCAATGATTTCTTTATCCATACAGCGTTCTGGAGGGAAACAGAAGGATACGGCTAGGAACATTATTAAGCAAAAAGAATTTGTCGTTCACATTGTTGATGAAGAAAATGTTGAAAAGGTCAATAAAACTGCTGCTAGTCTGCCTCCTCATGAGAGTGAAATTGTTTTGGCCCAATTAACAAAAGTTGAAAGTGAGAAAATCTCAGTTCAGGGTGTTAAACAAGCAAAAATTCGCATGGAATGTGTACTGGAGTATTCTTTGGAATTAGGAGAAAAAGAACTACCTGGTTGTGATTTGATTATCGGAAAAGTTATTCAGTTTCATATTGAAGATGATATCTATGAAAATGGAAGAATTGATCCAAAAGGATTGGCTGCTGTAAGTCGATTAGCCGGTGCTAATTATGCGAAAATCGGAGAGATTTTTGAGATAGAAAGGCCTAAATAAAGAAACCTTACCTCATGTTGAGGTTTGTGTTTGGAGGGAGATAAAAGATGAAGCATGTATTCAATAAGGGAAAAAATCATAATAAACCAACGTTATTACTGCTGTACGGTACTGGTGGCAATGAGTTAGATTTGATGCCTCTTGCAGAAAGAATTGATGATGAAGCCTCTGTATTAAGTGTTCGAGGGAATGTTTTAGAACATGGAATGCCTCGATTCTTTAAGAGATTGGCAGAAGGAGTATTCGATGAAGAAGATCTTATATTCCGCACCAAAGAGTTGAATCAGTTCCTTGATGAAGCCGCTCGAGAGTATGGATTTGACCGAAATAACATCATTGCTATTGGCTACTCAAATGGAGCGAATATTGCTGCGAGTTTATTATTTCACTATCAAAATGCTTTAAAGGCCGCAATACTTCATCACCCTATGGTACCAAGAAGAGGAGTAGAGCTTCCTGATCTGACCGGAAAGTCTGTGTTTATTGCAGCTGGTACGAACGATCCAATTTGCTCACCATCCGAATCATTGGAACTTCAATCGTTGTTAGAAAAGGCAAATGCAAAAGTTGAACTTCATTGGGAAGATAGAGGTCATCAATTAACCGTTAAGGAAGTTGAGGCGGCTAGAAGATGGTATTTGACTTTATAGTAATGGTTAATGTGATATAAAAGAAAGTTGTTTTAATCATATTTTTACTAATATGTCACTTTTGGTTTGAGTATCTTGATTAACGCTTTATCTCTAGAGAGCTGCCATTGTGCAAAACACAAGCAATTATATTGAAATCGAGATATATTAAATGATAACATATCGATTAGAAGCAAAATGATAGAAGCCTCTTTCGTAAAACGGAAAGGAAACTGAAATTTAATCGGGACTTATTTTAGGCGAATGAATTTTCTTTTTTGTAAAATTCCATTTCTACATCACCTAAAATATCTCGAAATGGAGAAGTATCAATTTGATGTATTATAGATTTCCCGCAATATGAACGTTTCTCATATTTAATAGAGGTGGTTTTTATAGGGGATGCAAAAAAAAAAGGAAGGTGTAATATATGGGATTTTTAAATAAAATATTTGGAAAAAAATCAAAGGAGATGGAAAAAATGTCAAACGTTAAATTAGCGGTGGTATATTACAGCATGGGTGGAACAAACTATCAATTAGCAAAATGGGCAGAGGAAGGAGCAAAAGAAGCAGGTGCTGAGGTTAGAGTATTAAAAGTACAAGAATTAGCTCCAGAATCCGTTATCGAAGGTAATGAAGTATGGAAAGCAACTGTTGAAGCAACGAAAGACGTTCCTGTAGCAACATCAGCTGACCTTGAATGGGCAGATGCTATTATCTTCAGTGTTCCAACACGTTTTGGGAATATGCCATCACAAATGAAACAGTTCCTTGATATTCAAGGCGGGCTCTGGGCGAATGGTAAGACTGTGAATAAAGTAGTAAGTGCCATGTCTTCCGCCCAAAATCCACATGGTGGTCAAGAAGCTACATTGCTATCCTTATACACTTCTATGATGCACTGGGGTGCCATTATTGTACCTCCTGGTTACACAGATCCAGTATTGTTTGGTGCAGGCGGAAATCCATATGGAACAAGTGTAACAGTAGGTCAAGATGGAAAAATGATTGAGGACGTTGAAGGTGCTGTGAAACATCAAGCTAAACGTACGGTTACAGTTGCAGAATGGGTTAAAAAAGGAAATCAATAAACAAGTAAATTTTTTCAAATGAATACACAACAATTCCATTTAAGGAAAGGAGAAACATCATGAGTAATCGTTTCGAAAATAAAGTTGTCATTATAACTGGAGCAGGGTCAGGGTTAGGACAAGCATCTGCTTTACAGGTAGCAAAAGAAGGTGCAAAGCTTTCATTAGTTGATTTAAACAATAAAGGCTTAGAAGAAACAAAGAAATTAATATTAGAATCAGTACCAGATGCTGACCTTTTGTTAATTACAGCAGATGTATCTAAAGAAGAAGATGTTAAAAATTATGTTAAACAAACTGTTGATACATTTGGCAAAATTGATGGATTCTTTAATAATGCTGGTATTGAAGGTAAACAAAATCTAACGGAAGATTACGGCAGTGATGAGTTTAGTAAAGTCGTTTCCATTAATCTTAACGGTGTATTTTATGGTATGAAATATGTTTTAGAAATAATGAAAAACCAAGGTTTCGGATCTATTGTTAATACTGCATCTGTTGGAGGAATCCGTGGTGTAGGTAATCAATCGGGATATGCAGCAAGTAAGCACGGTGTAGTAGGACTAACAAGAAACTCCGGAATTGAGTACGGACAATTTGGCGTTAGTATTAAAGCAATAGCACCAGGTGCAATTATGACACCAATGGTTGAAGGTTCTTTAAAACAGATGGACCCTGATAACTGGGAAGAAGTTGGAAAGCAATTTGTTGAACCCAATCCAATGAAACGCTTTGGTAAACCTGAAGAAGTTGGTTATTTAGTAGCATTCTTACTTTCTGACCAAGCTAACTTTATTAATGCAGCAGTCATTCCAATTGACGGTGGGCAATCCTATAAATACTAACAGGCGACATTTAATGAAAATTTATTAAATTGGATAGTTATTTTATTAAATACTAACCCACAAGTATTAAAGAATCTATTTTGATTAGTTTTTTTCAAAATAGATTCTTTTTTTGTGTAAATAACGTTTACGCAAGATTATTAATCCAGCTTGTAGCAATCAACTAATAGAAAGTGGGAATAACAAAAATAGAATGTTGGCACAATATTTTAGTTAAGCTTTAGGGATGTGTGGATCTAGAACAAAGCGATTTAGAATTGACTCTCCTCTAAGGGGAGGGTTTACATTAGGTTGTAGGGTGTTGTAAAAGGAGTAGAACAATATGCAAAAACAAAACAGAACGTTAGCTATCGTTTTAACGAATTTATTCATTGCCTTTTTAGGAATCGGCCTTGTTATTCCAGTTTTGCCTACCATTATGAATGAGTTGCATTTGTCTGGATCTGTTGTTGGGTATATGGTGGCCGCCTTTGCCTTTACGCAGTTAATAGTATCGCCAATTGCTGGTCGTTGGGTAGATCGATTCGGACGTAAAATAATGATAATAATAGGATTAATCATTTTTGGTGTATCAGAGTTGTTATTTGGAATTGGAAAAACAGTAGAAGTTCTTTTCATTTCACGTATGCTAGGCGGTGTCAGTGCAGCATTCATTATGCCAGCTGTAACAGCCTTTATTGCAGATGTTACGACTATTCAAACACGTTCCAAAGCTCTCGGCTATATGTCGGCAGCTATTTCAACAGGTTTTATTATTGGTCCCGGCATTGGAGGTTTTTTAGCTGGCCTTGGTACCCGTGTACCTTTCTTTTTTGCAGCTGCTCTTGCTTTATTCGCAGCCATTTTATCCATCATTACACTTCATGAACCGGAACGGAAGGTAGAGAATGGAGTAGTAGCGGGCCAAAAAACAGGAATTAAACGTATATTTGCACCGATGTACTTTATTGCCTTCGTGATTATATTCATCACTTCATTTGGCCTAGCAGCCTTTGAATCGTTGTTCTCTTTATTTGCTGATCATAAATTTGGTTTTACTCCGAAGGATATTGCCATCATGATAACAGGCGGAGGTATTGTTGGGGCTGTTTTTCAAGTTGTATTTTTCGATCGATTTATGAAATGGATAGGGGAAATTCACTTAATTCGTTATAGCCTAATTCTTTCGACAGTACTTGTATTTTTAATCACATTTGTGAGCTCCTACTATACAATTTTACTAGTTACGATCACAGTATTTGTTGGATTCGATTTAATGAGACCTGCTATAACAACCTATTTATCAAGGATTGCCGAAAATGAGCAAGGATTTGTTGCAGGGATGAATTCGATGTTTACAAGTATTGGCAACGTTATTGGCCCGTTGATTGGTGGGGTCTTATTTGATCTAGATTTAAACTTTCCTTTTTATTTTGCAACAGTTGTTTTATCCATTGGTATTGGATTAACACTTGCTTGGAAGGAGCCAGCACAACAAACCGCCAAGGTAATGTAAGGAGCGTATTCTCTTGATTAGAGAATATGCTCCATGAACATACAAGGAAGTGAGAATGGATGGAAGAAAAGCTTTATACAATCGGTGAAGTTTCTAAACTAGCGAATATTTCAATTAAAGCACTCCGTTACTATGATAAAATCGACTTGTTTAAACCCGTATATGTCGACCCTCATACGAACTTTCGCTATTATAAGGACTCGCAAATTTATCTTTTAGATTTAATTAAATCTCTCAAATATATTGGTACATCATTAGACGATATTAAAAAAGTACAGGAATTAAAGACAGATGAATTTTTTTCTTTTTTAACTGAACAAGAAAAGATTGTAAGGAAAAAAATAAATAATTTATTAGAAATCGAACAAATCATTGCTAATGCTAAAATGGGAATACAAAGGCAGAAGGAATATCCTATTCTTGGAGAAGTGTTTCTTTCAGAAGAGAAAGAAAGTAATATAATTCAAATAAAAACTAGTGGGAATGGACCAAAAACTACTCTATATGCTTCTTACAGCAAGCTTAGGAGTTTTGCTGCATCGACCGAAGGATTTAGAAACAGTGGCTATGGAGCCATTTTTCCGTATAAGCCTTATACTCATATTGATGAAGTTACGTACCATTATTTATTTACACCCGTACTAACAAATAGACAGACAGCTTTGCTGCCACAAAACACAGAAATTGCAACTATTCCACAAGGCACTTATGTTTGTATTAGGTTTAATAGTTTATCGTTCGAAGAATATTTTTTGAACTTACAAAAATTAATTCAGTATGTTGCACGTCATAAATTAAAAGTAATGAGTGATATATACGAAACATTAGTACATATTCATTATTCCCCAAAGCAACAAGAAGAATTTCTAATGGAAATGAGAATTCTGGTTAAGGAAACATTATAAAAGTCTTTTTGAAAAATTCCTATCTATTCATAAAAAAGAATTCATTTTGAATAACATTTTTCAAAATGAATTCTACTTGTATGCTAATAAATCTGTTTCTGCCGCTTTTTTAACGTACCTAGCCCAAAGTTAGTAGTAAGATGCTAAATTTGTTTTTCAGTAATATATGTTTTTAATGTTGGTGGTTCATATGTATTGAATTGATCGAGGAGTCCTTGCGGTTCAACATCTACAAGAGCCATAGAACGGTATTTTTCATGTAGAAACTGTTCATCTGTCATATGATTAAATAAAGTAATAAGAGGGTCAAAATAATGATTTATATTTAAAAGTCCACAAGGTTTTTGGTGAAGTCCTAACTGGGCCCAAGTAAAAATCTCAAAAAACTCCTCTAATGTTCCAGGACCTCCTGGCATTGCTATAAAGCCATCTGCCAATTCTGCCATTTTTGCTTTTCTCTCATGCATAGAGTCAACAACAATGAGTTGTGTTAAGTTCTTATGGGATATTTCTCTTTTTTCTAGAAAGCTCGGCATTACACCAATTACGTTTCCTCCCTCTTCTAAAACAGAATCTGCAACTGCTCCCATAACTCCTACGCTTGCACCCCCATATACAAGGGCAATATTTCTTTTCGCCAGTTCTTTGCCAAGCCTTTTTGCACCTTTAATATAGGCTTCGGATACGCCGTTACTTGATCCACAAAATACAGCTATATTTTTCAAACTATCCCACCTTTCAAGAATGACATTATCATAAATTTAAATACTTTGTTAAGCTTCAGATATAAAAATGAAAGCTGAATGAAATGAATCTATCAGAAATTCAGAATTGGGTCAAAGAATATTATAAAAGCAGGGGTTGGTCTGACTTAGACATATTTGGTCGGATTGGCTTTTAGCGGAAGAAATTGATGTCTATTTAGAAGGATAACCATACGTAAAATGAAGATATCTACATTAAAAGCCAAATTTCTCGCTTAAAACATCGAGGAATTTGGCTTAAGTTATACTTCATGATAGTGCCTGATTTCTTCGTAAAAAATTGGGATCAAAAATTAATAAATATTCAAAATATGCAAACATTTTTTGCATCACATTATATCATCTTCCATAAGGAGGGGGAAACTGAGTGAGACAGCGGGGAATTCAGGTTTTTCATTTTATTCTTGGTAACTCTGAATCATATTGGCCATATGAGCGTATGAAGCACCTGCCCGTACTGCGGAAGTTACCATAATGGCTTCAGCTAGCTCTTCGCTAGTTGCACCTTGACGCTCCGCATTTTTTGTATGAACGTCAATGCAATATGGGCATTGAGTAGCGTTCGCAACAGCGACAGCAATAATTTCTTTAAATTTAGCACTTAATTTTCCTGATTTTGTTGAAGAGGTACTAAATGCTTGATAACCTTTAAAGCCTTCCGCCGCAAATTTACCTAATTGACCCAAGTTTTTCAAGTTAGAACGAGCATAAAGTACATCGGATGCTTCTTTATTTTTTGCATTGTGAACATGTGTACTGTGAGTAACAGTACCCCCCGCTTCCACCGCAGTAGTTACAAATACAGCTTCTGCTAATTCTTCCAATGTTGCCCCGGCTTTTTTGGCACTTTTCGTATGAGCATCTATACAATAAGGACATTGCGTAACATGAGTAATTGCAACAGCAATGATTTCTTTTTCTTTTTTTGTTAAAGTTCCTTCTTTAAATACAGCAGTATTGAATTCATTAAATTCTTTAAGTTGTTCCGGCGCTAATTCCTTTAATTGAGCTAAAATTTTTACATTTTCCTTTGAATATAGGTTAGCAGACATCTTCAAAACTCCTTTTCAAATTAATGAATATCATATGTGTACCATTCATGGTAACACTACTTCCTTTTTTATATACAAATAATGCTCATATACAACTTTTGCTTTAGTGATAAAAAATAAGTTTTAAGTTGAATGGAAAGTAAATTGATGATACTTTTGTAATTAAAATATAGAAATATAAGAAGGATATAATTGAGCTCATTGGTCACTGGTCTGACTATCACGATAATATTTAAAGTTTAGTGGTTGACGTTGCTGTAGTTTACCTTTAAATGGTTAACTCTCTACGTATAAAAGTTCAATCAAATTGGCAATGAAAATTAGATTTTCTAGTAATGTCGAAGACAATGAATGGAGTGAACGGTTTGACTCCCAATTCTAAATTACAAAACTTAGATTTAATCGATTTATTGAGTGAGCATCACAGTTCTACTCGTAAGTTCATGGAAAAAGCTTGGAACGAACATAGTGAGATTTATATTTCGAATTCTGAATGGTACATCATGGCTAGGATTTATAAAAAGCGTCCCACCATTTCGTATGTTACAAAAAACGTCGAAATTTCTCGTCAGGCAATCCATAAGTTTATTAAAAATCTTTCTGCAAAAGGGTTAGTGGAAATTAACAACGTAGAAAACAACAAGAAAGAGAAGTGTATTCAATTAACACCTTTAGGGGAAGAATGCTACGAGAAATACGAGATACTGAAATCCCAGTTGGAGAATAAAATTGCTGACCAAATTGGTGCGGAGCATGTAAAGACTCTTAAAGCTTTATTGAAGCTAGATTGGGGAATCTAAGTGAGAAACGCCTGCATTGTCAATTTGAAATGACATTGCAGGCGTTTTTATCATGTATATAGTATGATATTGTTTAGAAAATTAACCTAATTTCTTTCCCTTTTATCAAGCCTATGACCAATTCTTTTATTTCATCAACATTTTTATTTAATGATATTGCCATTTCTTTAAATAGAATCGATGTTGTATTTGTCAAAAGCTTACGATCTTGTTCGTAAAGCTTATGTCCATTTCGTTCAACTTCTATCTTTTTTCGTATCAGTGTGTTGATCATTCTAGCAATTTCTTTTCGATTTCCTGTCTTGACAATATCGGAAAAAAGCTTATGACGTTGGTTCGCTTGCTCCTCCCAGATGGTGCCAGGACTTTTAAAAGATTGAAGAACTTCAATGGCCTCTTCTTTATTGATTAAATCATGCATAAACACTTTTTCATTATTGATAGGGATACTGATTGTTAGTTGATGGTTATTTTCTATTGGATGCATCACGTAATACTTTCTATTTTCACCTGATATTGTTTTTTCACAAATGTCATCAATTTTGCAAATCCCATGAGTGGAATAAATAACCAAATCTCCTATAATGTACATTTGATCGTCTCCTACGATGTTTTGTCATCTAAGTAATTATAACACAAAATTAAAGTTTTGTCAACCTAGTTGACGTTAGGATAGTGTAGACATTGTTTAAAAATATGATAGGAACTCAATCCTAAGTAAATCCCTTTCGTGGGGGCAGAGCCATTGCTTTTTTAGAGATGATGCACCTGAGACGTATGACTCTTAAGCAATAATTAGAAGAACCGGAGTTCCAATCAATTCATTTAGTTGGTGAATTAAAAGCTCTTGATTTGGTCATCAATGAAATTATGCATCATCATTGCAACGCCCGCGGTGACAACCATATAAATACACTCTAAAAAAGTTCCCCAATAAAATGGTTTCAAAACAATCATCGAGTTCTCTTCCAATTAACGGGATCTAATGGTCTTAAAACTGTGATTATGAATAATTAAAAATGTGGAGGAGCATCTAACTTCTTCGCCATTTAGTCCAATGAATTCACAATCCCATCCAGTAAATCGAAATCTCTTTTAACAATTTAAAGGTATTCATTATGTCGATAAACTATGTAATTAGTCAATCTTTGAGAGTTTCTTTTAAAGCTCGTTCTAAAGATGAGTAAGTCGGAATTTTTTCAAAAGAAAGACCAAGCTGAATTACCGTCTGGGCTATTTCAGGGCGAATTCCGCATAGGGTAATTTCTACCCCAATTAAGTTTAAAGCTTCGTGTAAGTAAAAAATTTGCTGGGCGACCATCGTATCGACCATTATTACTCCAGATAGATCAATAAAAAGATAATCTAATCTTTTTTCAACACATTGCTCTAACGTTTTTTTAAGAATTAACTTTGCTCTTGCAGTATCAATATCACCAACAAGTGGAAGCAATCCTGTATTTTTAGTGATTACAATTACTGGTGAACTTAATTCATTAATAAGTTCTTGATGGCATTGTAATCTAGAGATAGAGTATTTATCAAACTCTTCTAGAAACCAAACTGTGACTTTATCCATAGTATCAATAATTAGGTGATTCCATGAGTCTATAACACTTTGTGGATATTCTCCTTTATGTATAGATACAAAGTCTTTTATTAATTGGAGATATTGATTACGGGTTCTATAAAATTCTTTCAATATTAAATTGGAAGGTGTTAATAGATGGCTTTCATCTTTAGCAATCTTCACTATCCATTCTTCAAAGTGTTTTAAATGCAAAGAATCTTCTTTAATAAATAGAGGAAAGAATTGCAGATGAAACTCTTTATTTTGTTCTTTTAGTATTCTAATTTCTTCTGGAACCGAAGAGGTATAGACCCCCGCGGTATTTTTTTTATCTATGCTTTCATACCATTCCTCTGTTAATTGTGATACTTTGCTGATTAGAAATTCATAAAGCTCTTCATATTTTGGCATGATCATTCTCTCCCCCAATGATTGAACTATTACCCTCAATGCTTTTATGTATTTAGTAAATGATGTAACATTCTATCTTTGTCATCAAAAAATTGTTTCATGATACTAAAATGGTTCGTTTCTTCGAGTAATGTTTCTTTGGCTCCTTCTTCACTAAGTTCTATAATCTTAGAATGAGGATAGGACATGATGATGGGCGAATGAGTAGCAATGATAAATTGTGAGCCTCTACGAACTAATTCATGAATTTGGGATAACATAGATAGTTGTCTAAGAGGAGATAACGCTGCTTCAGGTTCATCCAATAGGTAAATGCCATTTCCCCGAAAACGATTCAAAAAAGTTGCCCAAAAGGATTCTCCATGTGACTGTTGATGAAGTGACAATCCTCCGAATGAATCAATGATTCGTGGTCCGGCTCCTGGTTCACAGTCTAATTCTTCAATATTGCTTGCCACATTGTAAAAAGTCTCTGCACGAAGAAAGAATCCATCTCTTGGCCTTTCGATTCCTTTTATCAGCTTAATATATTTTTCTAATGGGGAATGTGAATCATAAGTGGAAAAGTTGAAATTAAATGAACCACCTTCTGGATTAAAACCAGAAGCAATTGCAATGGCTTCTAGTAAAGTTGACTTTCCCATGCCATTTTCACCGATGAAAAATGTAACATTTGGGTGAAAGGATAGTTCATCCAATGTCTTTATACTTGGTAAATGAAAGGGATAGTCATCAAAAGAAGAAATATAAGAACGATCGAGCTTTAATCCCCTTATATAATGGCTTTCTTGAAATTCTCCCACAAGATTTACCCCCATGATAAATAAAGATGCCGTAATATTTCTCTTCTTGATAATAACATATAATATATTTTTTAACCGATTTGGGGAAATATCCTAAAGCTGGCATTTATTCTGAAAGGGATTCTGATTCGAAAGAAATGAATATCGAAGAAAATAATACGCTTTTTATATAGTTCTAGATTAGCTAGGTTGAGTATTGATACAACTTTTAAAAGAAATAGATTATAAGAGCAAACTACTATTCTCATAGCTAGCACATTTTTAAATCCCACTTATTTTTAAATTCTGCTATAACGTTGCTCCTAACGTACGTGATTGCGTGACTTTCTACGGACTTTTAATTGAAACGATGGCACTATATACAGTTCTTTTTATATTAATTACCATTATATATAGATAAACTATCAACCATGGACTCTAACCTCAAAACGATAGCGCTTAGTTATGTAAGCGCCAACTAAAAAGGGAGTGGATAACTTCATGGTGTAAAAAGTTAATACGTGCAATATTTCGCTTACTAAACGTACTCGTATACGAACAAAAATTTAGGAGGAAAGAAATATGGCCAAAAAAATTTTTTCACTTTCACTAATCTTTTTATTGATGTTAGGAAGCTCCACCTTTGCAAGTGAAAATCATAACGAGGCAAGCTTTGAATGGGGAGATAAAGCTGAACTAGCTCAAACTTCCTTATTCGAATATTATTGGAATGAAGAGACAAGTATGTTCAATAATGCCTACGAATGTAATAATTGCAATGGTCAATTTCATTATTGGTGGCTAGCACATGCTTTGGATACACTGATTGATGCATACGAACGTACGAATAATGAAGTTTATTTAGACAGATCAAAAGCTTTGTATGAAAGTATTTTAAAAAGAAACAATGGAGCCATTACCAATCATTTCTATGATGATATGTTATGGATGAGCTTGGCTTTGTTTAGATTATATGAACATACAAATGATCCGAAATATGAAAATGCAGTATTTACCTTGTGGGATGATATTAAAACTGGTTGGAGTGATCAATTTGGTGGGGGAATTGCTTGGAATAAGTCGCAGTTAGACTATAAAAATACCCCATCAAATGCTCCGGCGGTAATATTAGCTTCAAGGCTCTATCAGAAATACAGAAATCCAGATGACTTAGATTGGGCAATTAAAATTTATGACTGGCAAAAATCAACTCTAGTAGATCCTGAAACGGGTTTTGTCTGGGATGGCATTAATCGTACTGGCGATGGCAAAATAGATAAGAATTGGGAATTCACCTATAACCAAGGGGTTTATATTGGGGCGGGTGTTGAATTGTATCGAGCAACAGAAAATAATGAATATCTTGCCGCTGCCATACAGACAGCTGAGACGGGTATAAAAAGACTAGTAGGAAATAATACTACGAATATCTTAAAAGATGAGGGTGGCGGAGATGGCGGCCTGTTTAAAGGGATTTTAGTACGCTATCTAGGTGGATTAGTTAAGGCAGATCCGAATCAAAAAGATATTGCACAGTTTCTAATAAACAATGCTAAAAGTGCATGGAACAACAAATTGGCGGATGATAAGATATTATTCGGCTCTTCCTGGGAAAGAACACCTAGCTTGAACCTTGATCTTAGCATCAATTTAAGTGGAATGATGCTTATGGAGCAGGCTGCCATTATGGAAAAGCTGCTTGCTGAGCCAGTATCGATTTCACTTTTAAATGAGCAATTGAACGGGTATATCGCAACCAATGATATTAAAGGACCGCTTGTACCTATATTGTTAAGCTCCGTTAAGCAAGCAGAACACCATTTAGAAAAGGGTAGAGTGGAGCAAGCGATAAAACATTTAGAAAACTTTCAAAAACATTTGCACCATGAAGCACATCGAAACTACCTTTCAGACGACGCAAATAATCAATTGACTATTACAATGAACCTTTTATTGGAAGAATTAAGTAAATGATTTAGAAAACTGAATTCTCACAGTTTGTTTGTGAGAGCTCAGTTTTTTATTATATTTTGGCCAAATCATTAAGTTGAGGATACCTTGATTAGGGCAAAATCATATTTCATTGTTAAACATCATATTCTAAAGATACCCATAGACGTTATGTATAGAAGAAAGGAGCTATTATTAAAAATTAAAGATATTGAGATTGGTGAACATTATCGTAGTAACAGTTATAAGGGAGAAGATCATTCATCATCATGGACCAAAAATCTTTCGCATTGGGAGGGCCATTGCTTTTTTAGATATGATGAAACTTAGGCCTTCAACCATTAAGCAACAGCTAGGTGAACCAGAGTTTCAATCGATTCATCAAATTTAAGTAGGTGAATTAAAAAGTTATAGATATAGTCCTTAATGAATATAATAAATAATTTGAAATACATGAAAGTAAAAAAATCGGAGAAGCATGATATTGCAGTGGATAAATCAATGCCTTAGAGTCGGAGAATTTAGACGATAAAGAGAAAGGAATTGAATTAGATGAAACAAATTAACAGTTATATAGATTCGGTGTTTCATAATCAAGATGCTCTTTTGGAGGATGTTCTTTTCTCAATAAGAGAAAACGGAATGCCTTCCATTTCGGTTTCTCCCTCTTCTGGAAAACTTTTAACGATGCTCGTATCCATTTCCAAGGCTAAAAACGTTCTGGAAATTGGAGCTCTTGGTGGCTATAGCGGGATCTGCCTTGCCAGAGGGTTCGGTGTGGAAGGGAAATTGACATCTCTAGAATTAGAGGAGAGATATGCTAAGTTGGCATATAGCAATCTATCAAAAGCCGGTTTTGGCGAACAAGTAACATATTTAACTGGACCTGCTTTGCAAAGCCTTGAAAAGCTTGTTGGGGAAAGTAAGCGATTTGATTTTTTCTTTATTGACGCTGACAAAGAAAATTACGTTAATTACCTAAGATGCTGCATTACACTTGCGGAACCAGGTGCGCTAATTGTTGCTGATAACGTCCTTGCAGGAGGTAGTGTAGCAGAGCAGTCTTTAAATCCTAAATATTATACGGAAATAATGCTAAGATTCAATGAAACGGTGGCCAATCATCCCCAATTAGAATCCATGCTTATTCCAATCGGAGACGGATTGACTATTTCAAAAGTAAGAAATAAATAAAGAAATGAACTGTAAAGGTAAGCAAAAACACTGAGGGGAAGTTCGGACGAATTTATTTCGATTCCGTTCTTTTTTTGTTACATTTATAAGGTTTCTCCCTCCATTAAAAAAACTCCCGATTTGGGAGTTTTAGTTTATATTTTCACGAAAAAATAATAAGAAGAAAAAACAATAAGTCCTAACAAAACGAATATAGAAATGAGCACGTAGTAAACTTGGATAGCTGCTGGAATAACTGGAACTAATAACATCAATATACCTAAAACGACAAAAACCTTTCCTCCAAATCTATGGGTTTTTCTCCAAACATCTTCATTCGCTAATGTCCATGGTGTACGAATGCCAATAAAGTAATTAGGTTTGAATTTTGGACTTAAGTTCCCTATAAAAATGAATAATAATCCTATTAACACTGGAACTACATATTTGGGATTGATTATTCCTAAGCTGCTCGCAATATTAGCGATTTGAAATAGGAATAGGAACAATATAATGCCATTTATAATCCAAAAATACGTACCTTCGAATCGTGGGTAATTGTTCTTCCTTGGATCAATTTTTGGCAATAATAATCCCAAAATATAAACGCCAAGCGTAATTCCCGGAAAAACAAAAGCCGCGTAACTTTTATCTGCAAAGTCATCTGGTACACCTTTATAATTCCAATGCATACCAATTTGTTCTGGCAAAAATGGATAAGAAATACAAGTTATAAAAACTATGATAACTAAGATAATTAGTCCAAACCAATGTCTTTTCATTTTATCGACTTCTCCTCATCGTCTTTGTTTAACAAATCCATAAACCAAGTAATAACATCCTCGAATACACTTGTGTTTAAGGAATAAATAACTTGTTGCCCCTTTTTTTCTGAATCAACCAAGTTTGCTTGTTTTAATAAATTCAAATGATGTGAAATGCTTGGCTTTGTCATGTCAAAATGATCCGCAATTTCACCTGCAGTTAAGTCCTGCTTTTTAAGCAAGTGTAAAATTTTACGTCTGCTTGGATCGGACAACGCCTTGAAAGCATCATTCATTTCAACCCCTCTTTTCCTATACAATCGTAATTGAAAGTTATTAATTAGGTAATTAGATAATTATCTAAATATATAATAAGGGAATTTTACTAAGAAATCAATCGATTTGTTGTGGGAATATACTGAGATATTACTCTAATTTCAATAATTCCCAAACTTTTAAAGAGGATAACTTGTAACATTAATAGAAGTAAAAGAAAGATTGAACTAAAAACTAAAATAAAGAGGTGGACAAAACATGATTCATGCAAAAGAAGTTTTAGCCGAACAGTTGTTAGCAAATGCAAATGATCCTAGTTGGTATTTGCCTTTTTCAGAAGCAGTCGACGATTTGTCTGAAGAAGAAGCGTTTTGGAAGCCTGATAAAGATTGTAACAGTATCGCTGAGATTGTTCAGCATTTGCTGTTTTGGAATGAAACTTGGCAAACTAGATATATAAAATCTGATGTAAATGCCGTGCCTTCAATAGAAGATAATAATAAAAGTTTTGTCATCCCAGACAATAAGAGTTTTATTGATTTAAAAGATGAATTATTAAGGGTTCTTTTGCAGTGGTCAGATTTACTTACAGAAGAAAAAGTTGAAAGTGAAGTGCATGGTTTCCCTGAGCCTGCTCAGTGGTGGGCTGTTCTTGGAAATGTAGCAACACATAATGCGTATCATATTGGTCAAATCATTTATATTAGGAAACTCCAAAAAAGCTGGAAAGTCGGATTACTCGATGATATTTAAAATGAGCATATGGTAAATATAGAACAGGAGATTTTGTCATGCAAAAAGTGTACGTAAAACATATTGATGCGTTCAGTTCCATTCCGGGAAAAGGGAATCCAGCTGGGGTCGTACTGGATGGGAATCATTATACTGAAGAAGAAATGTTGGCAATAGCGGCGGCAGTCGGATTTAATGAAACATCTTTTGTCGTTTCTTCGGAAATTGCTGATTTTAGAATCCGTTATTTCACACCGGGACATGAGATGAATTTATGCGGACATGCGACAATGGGAACGGTGTATGCATTAAGAATGAACGGTTTATTAAAACAATCCAATATTACAATTGAAACAAAAGCAGGCGTATTGCCTACCCATATTCATGAAGAAAATAATAAACTACTAATCACAATGCAGCATGCAAAGCCTCAGTTTCAAACATTTAGTGGTTCAAAGTCTGAATTAGCAGCTGCAATTGGATTAACTGAGGAAGATCTGCATTCCAAATACCCAATTGTCTATGGCTATACAGGAATATGGACGTTGATTGTACCTGTTAAAGAACTAGCAAGCTTTAAAAAAATGGTTCCTGCAACAGAAGATTTTCCGAGTGTTTTATACGAAATGCCAAAAGCTTCTGTACATCCAATATGTTTTGAAGTGCTCGGCGAGGGAAATGATATGCATGCTCGTCACTTTTCGTCTCCTTTTTCAGGAACGATTGAAGATGCTGTTACTGGAACAGCTTCAGGAGTGATGGGAGCATATTATAAAACTTTTGTTAACGAAAATATCAGTTTACCAACAACGTTTATAGTTGAGCAAGGGCATGAAATGGAAAAAGACGGACTTGTATATGTGCATGTAAATGGAGAACACGGAAACCTAGATATATCTATTTCGGGTACTGCTGTTTACGTAAAGGATATTGAGGTCGAAATAGAATAAGTTATATACTTTTTTAGACTAATTGTTAATAAATTCGAAAGAGTTCCAAAAAATATCTTGCATTCTTAAAGAAAAATGAATAAACTACTATACAATATATAAAAAGTGTTGATCAGGAAGAGTACTCATGCAAGGGTCTACAGAGAGCAATCGATTGCTGGGAAGATTGCGACACCGCATGTTGGAAAGACACCTGTGAGCGTAGCTTTGAACGTGATGATTAGTAAAAGCAAACGGTGCCTACCGTTATCAGGTCTAAGTGGTCATTTTGACAATTTGGGTGGTACCGCGGAAAAATCCGTCCCTATTTTTAGGGGCGGATTTTTGTATTCTTTAAAGGAGGTGAGTGGCCGTGGATGATGACGATGACAATGATAATGTAAATAATTTAAAAAATATAGGAGGAGAAAATAATGGATCAAACATTAAAGCGGTCACTCATTCGTGAATGTAAATCATCTAGTAAAGAGGTTGTTTTACTGCAAGGTTGGGTGAAAAAAATCCGTCATTTGGGAAATCTTAGTTTTTTATTATTACGTGACAGAACTGGCGTCATTCAATGTGTATTAGAAAACGACTTAGCAGGATATAAGGTAGATGTAGAGAGTGTTGTTGAAATTATTGGAGAACTAGTGGAAACGACAAAAACGGAATTAGGGGTAGAAGTACTTGCAAAAGAAGTGAAGGTGTTGAACACTTCAGACCGACTTCCTTTTGAAGTGAATAAAAGAAAGCTGCAAGTTGGATTGGATCAAATGTTGAATGAACGAGTAATTTCCCTTCGACATGAACGAGTGCAGGCCATTTTTAAGGTTCAATCCACCTTCGTACGGGCATTTAGCGAATTTCTAATAGAGAATGATTTCACGCAAATATTTACACCTAAGATTGTTTCACAAGGAGCGGAAGGGGGAGCGAATGTATTTAAACTCCCATATTTTCAGACAGAAGCGTATTTAGCTCAGTCTCCACAATTTTATAAGCAAATGATGGTTGCAGGTGGACTGGAACGTGTTTTTGAGATTGCTCCTGTTTATCGTGCGGAATATCACAACTCTTCTCGTCATTTAAATGAATATATTTCATTGGACGTAGAGTTCGGCTTTATCCGAGATTTTCATGAAGTGATGAAGTTAGAGTCAGATGTTTTAAGATATATGTTTAAAAAGGTAGCGCAGAACTGTGAAAAAGAATTAAGTCTTTTAGAAGCTACTGTACCTATCATTACGGAGATACCGAAGATAACATTGACAGAGGCCCAACAAATATTGAAAACAAGGTATCGAAAAGAATCAGCCGTAGGCGATTTAGATACAGAAGGTGAAAAGTTACTTGGAAAATATGTGAAGGAAACATATGGCAGTGATTTTGTGTTTATTACACATTATCCAAAAGAATCGAGACCTATGTACACGATGTCGAATAAAGACAATCCTAGGATTACAGATTCTTTTGACTTGCTATACAAAGGATTAGAAATTACATCAGGAGCACAAAGAATTCATGAATATAATATGCTAATTGCTTCATTTGAAGAAAAAGGATTACATGTAGAGGATTTTCAGTCATACGTTAATACATTCCGATACGGCTGTCCTCCACATGGCGGTTTTGCGATAGGACTAGAAAGATTAATATATAAGTTCTTGGAACTATCGAATGTTCGCGAAGCAAGTGCGTTTCCAAGAGACTGTACACGTCTTATACCATAAAAATAGAAAGAATCTTCGTAAGGATTACGAAGATTCTTTCTTTATAAGGATTTGGATAGACTAACTAACTTGCTAGTAATGACGGGAACTCGTCCCCGCTACTAGCTGTTTGGTGTTCAACGATGTATTGAAGCATGAACATAATTTCTTTTTTATCCAGTTCATCCAAGTCTTTATTTGAGAGCTGGCTAATACGCAAGTAAATTCTTTCTAGAGATTGGTAAGCTTTATCTTCTTTACCTTTTTCAATAGTCTTACTCACGTTTTCCAATTGGGCAATAAGGGATGTTTTAATACCTTTATCTCCTTTTGCTTGTTTCACTAAAGTAATCGTATTATCGATTGTTGCAGATGTAATGAATACATCAAGGATTTTCGTTTCGGAAACATTATGCACTTTATCTTTCGCACGATATTGAATGGAGTTTTTACCTTTTTTATTTAGAGTAAGCCCCTCTTCATATCGTTTCCAAGTGACGCCATTATCCAGGCTATACTCAATATGCGAAACTCCGATTCCTGCATCTGTTGCTTCCAAGGTTACTGTAACATCATGAAGATAGGAGCCATCTCTGAAGTCGGCCTCACGTATTATCGCATCTGCCAGTTCAG
This sequence comes from Lederbergia wuyishanensis, assembly GCF_022900255.1. Lineage (GTDB taxonomy): Bacteria > Bacillota > Bacilli > Bacillales > Bacillaceae_C > Lederbergia > Lederbergia wuyishanensis. The sequence continues at coordinate 132,377 of NZ_JALIRM010000010.1, read as the reverse complement.
GCGCCAAGTGGTCTTCCGATATTCTTCCGTCCGCAACATAGTGGATTGGCCCATTAAAGCTTTTCACGAAATTTACAGTCGCTTGTAAGTCTTCAGGTCCTTGAACAGGATTTTTTCCATATTGGCGAATTTTATATTTATCAGTCGCATGTTCATACATATAATTGTTGACGGTAAGCGTATAAGTCCCATTTTTATCAATAGGCGTTCCATCTGGAAGATAGATATTCACTACTTTATTTGTGGCACTATCCCATGTATAAGAGAATCCACCGATAGAGACGTCTGGTCCATAGGATGATATTTGGGCATTTAAAATAGGTTCCAATGCTGATCCTGGAATGGTGACCGTAATCAAAGTGTTATTAAATGGCTGGATATTGAAAAGGTCCTCCCACGTAATTTCGCCTTTGTCCAGAATGTCACGGATTCCTCCGCCGTTCATTAAAGCAAAATCAGACTTCATTTCATAATTCATTCCGTCTGCAATTAAGTTTCCTAGAGCATTGTCACCAATGATGCCTTTTATTGGGTAGCCTCCATCCATTGGAACGGCAGCAAAACCGACTACTTCATTCAAGATGGGTCCAACCATTTCTTTATATTTGGCTAAAATAGCACTGACTTCGGGATCTGGTGTTACGCCTTCTTGAATAACATCAACGATTTCTGCGCTTTTTTCAACAATATCACCTGTAGAAAGATCAATTTTTAAATCAATGTCTGCAAAGGCTTTTCCATATTCCCAAGCTTGTACAATAAGTTTGTTATCTACGATTGCATTGAGTTTCACATGGTTATGTGCAGCAATTATGACATCTACTTCTTCATCTGTTTTCTTCGCTAAGCTTGCAATTTGACCAGTCGCTGTTTCACCGCTTTGATTTCCTGGAACATGTGCTAAAACAACAATTGCTTTAATCCCTTGTGCTTTTAGCTCCTCTGTATATTTATTGACAGCTGCTGCTTCGTCCGTGAAACGGATATCTTGAATACCAGATGCCATCACCATATTAGGAGTTTCAACCGTGGCTATACCAATAAATCCAATCTTAACTCCGTCTACTTCTTTAATGGCATACGGGTCAAATACAAGCTTTCCAGTATCTTTGTATTCCACATTAGCGGCAACAACAGGAAAGTTCATCCCTTTGTATCCTTTTGTGCCGTTTGAATGATCTCCGCCGTGTATCATCCGAAGGAGTTCTTGTGTACCCTCATCAAATTCGTGGTTACCCACAGTACCTATATCGAATCCGATCGAATGCATGATTTCAACAGTTGGTTCATCTTGTAACAAGGCTGAAACCGGCGAGCTTCCACCGATCATATCTCCAGAATGGACGATTAGCGTGTTGCTTGGATTGATTGCTTTACGGGTTTTTAAGTATGTAGCCAAATAATCAGCACGCCCATAATTCACATTATTAACTGTTCCAGTTACATCAATCTTGCCATGTAAATCGTTCACAGAAAGTAATTTAACAGAAACTGTGTCTTCTGCATGTACACGAATGGAAAGACTGGAGAATATCGGTAGAAATAGAAGGGCAATAACTAGTAAATTTATTAACCTCTTAAAAACTATTTTTCTCATTATTTCGCTCCCCTTACTTTATTTTGACGTCCCAATTATAAGCAGAGGATTTATTAAGATGGTTAACTTTATGTTAATTTTCAATAAAACAAAGGACTTTTTCATAAAAATAAATCATTTTTCCTAAGTATAATCACTCGCAAATAGTTCCATAGTTTCATTTCATAATTATCCAAGGTAAAGAAAAATAAAAGGAAACTAATTATCTTAGTAGTGCAGGCTTGGTGTTTTTTTAATAATACAAAAAATAGTTAAACCCAAATCCTTAACTTAAAGGTTTGGGTTTAAGCTTATGTTTAATAGATTTTTTTAATGGATTTAATAAACTAAAATTTTTTCACCCTTATTGGACTGACCATTAAAAGAGCGAGGATTAAAGTAATCCATACATTGCTATATAAAAACAATCCCATTCCGGCCAACGGTAATCCGGCTGCTGGAATGGGTAATCCTCGGAAATAGCCAATAGTAGGTTTAACACTAAATTTAGCTAATCTTAGGGCACCCATCGTTGGAAAAAGAAAAAATGCCAAAGATGCTAAAACGGATGGTTGTGCTAACGAATGGAATAAGAGTGCAGGAGCGACACCGAAACTTACAATGTCAGCCAAAGAATCTAGTTCTACGCCAAATTCACTATTCACTTTTAGTTTTCTCGCAATCCTTCCGTCAAAAAGGTCCAAAATAGCCGATATAAAAATTAAAATAGAGGCTGTTTGATAAAAACTACTCATATTAAAAGTAATTGAAAGTACTCCACATAATAGATTACCGATAGTGAATAAATTAGGTACAACTTTTGCTATATGATTGAACAATGTTGTTCCTCCTGACGAGAACTATGCTCCATATTTTACTAGCATTTTCTAATTGTTGTATTGTTATTCCTGGCATTTTTAAGTGGAAAAGTTAATTCAACTACTTTTTTATTTATTGTATAGCGTTTTACGATAAGTGCCGAAAACCAATAACAGGACATCATATATACCGATTGGAAATTTCGATGTAGACTTATTCACATACCCTATTGATTTAGTGTTATTCATAATTAATGTGTAATTGATGATAATTTCTATCTAATGGTGTTTTAAACCACGAAAGAACATCAGAAGTTATAGTTTAAAAACGCAACTTTTTTAAACTATAATTAAGCGTGGGTTCACTTCAGATATTATCTGTGAAATGGATGGACTGCCTGGCGAGATATTAAGCATGGTATTACCGAGAAAAATTTTAAAAAAGTGCTAATTTCCCCCTCATCTAACTTTTATAGGAATAGAAATTGATTATAAAGAAAAAATACAATTGCTATGAAAATTTTCTAATAAGGAGAAAAAAATGACTAACGTAAAATTAGCGATTGTTTTTTACAGTATGGGTGGGACAAACTTTCAATTAGCGAAATGGGCTGAAGAAGGTGCAAAGGAAGCAGGTGCTGAGGTAAAAGTTTTAAAAGTTCAAGAATTAGCGCCAGATTCTGTTATTCAAGGAAATGAAGTATGGAAATCAACAGTAGAAGCTACGAAAGACGTTCCAGTAGCGACTTCAACCGATTTAGAATGGGCAGATGCTATTATTTTTAGTACTCCTACACGTTTTGGTAACATTGCTTCTCAAATGAAGCAGTTCCTTGATATTCAAGGGGGGCTTTGGGCTTCCGGAAAAACAGTTAATAAGGTTGTAAGTGCTATGTCTTCCGCACAAAACCCGCATGGTGGACAAGAGGCAACAATCTTAGCTTTATATACTTCTATGATGCATTGGGGAGCCATTATAGTACCTCCAGGATACACTGACCAAGTATTGTTTGGTGCAGGAGGTAACCCTTATGGTACGACTGTTACTGTAGGACAAGACGGTAAAATGATTGATGATGTACAAGCTGCTGTAAAGCATCAGGCCAAGCGCACCGTTACTGTAGCAGAGTGGGTTAAAAAAGGAAATCAATAAAGTAATTTTCATAAACCTCTTAGGACAACATTTCTTCCTAAGAGGTTTTTTTAATGATTTCCTTAATTTTAGAATTTATAAAAAATTACTATATTTTTTACTTTTGATTGTTTACTATAAATAATATACTAACGTTTCATAAATATTTTAATATTAGATACTATTTATTATCTGAGAAAATAACTTATTAATAAGGGAATGATTAGAAGATGGAAACTAAAAAAAACATTGCTCCATATATTGGTTCAGTATTTGTACATGTTAAAGACATGAATCGGGCTTTTAATTGGTATGCAAAATTTCTAGGAGTATCTGTTCCTCCTGGACCATATGATAAAGTTTTTTCGTTGCAATTAAGTAATCTCACATTATTACTTGATGCTCATCGTTCTGATCACTTCCAACCTTCTGAACACCCGTTGTTTACCTTTTCAACAGATGATATTGATAAGACTTACAATTTCCTAAAAAATAATAATATAGTTATCATAGGAGAAATAGAGCGTTTCCCTGACATATCATTTGTAACAATAATAGACTCTGAGGGAAACCAAATTATGATAGTTCAGGAATAATGATATTGAAAGCTCCGAATTAAAAATACATGGTCGCCAATGAAGGTAGAATTATTGCCTTCATTTTTAATATGTTTATTTAAAGAATCCCATTGCTTGGGAAAAAATCAATATGGAAAGAGGGGGAACAATGAGTGTATATCAATTTTCTGCAACTTTAATGAATGGAGAAGAAAAGTTATTAAGTATCTATGAGGGAAAGTTGCTCCTTATTGTAAATACGGCAACAAAGTGTGGATTTGCTCCTCAGCTAAAAGAACTCCAGGACCTATATGATAATTATAAGGAGAAAGGTTTTGAGGTATTAGGCTTTCCTTGTAATCAGTTTATGAATCAAGAACCTGGATCAGATGAGGAAGTCATAGAAGCATGTCAGGTAAATTACGGAGTTCAGTTTCCTTTATTTAAAAAGGTTCATGTAAGGGGAAAGGATGCACATCCTCTTTATAAATATTTAACAAGCGAATCAAAAGGATTTGTAACTTCTGATATTAAATGGAATTTCACTAAGTTTCTAGTTGATAGAAATGGAGAAGTGATTAAACGTTATGCTCCAACGATATCACCATCTAAAATTGAGGAAGACATAATAAAAATGATATAAGGTTTCTTCAACAATAGGGGAAACCATAAAAATGTTTTTAGTATTACAATAAATGGAGGAGCTATTATGATGATTTTTATACTTATCACAACCATCTTAGGTTTTGTTGCAGTAGTAAATCGTCTGGATAATATATATAAGCAAAATAAGATAATGATCGAAATTCTAGAAAATACACTTGATGAATTGTCTTCTCAAGAGAATGAATAGCCACGAGTTTTTACGAAAGAGATCGAATATATTGAAACCCAGTAGAAACAAGCTATCAATGAGATTAAACATGTAGCTAACGACTCGAGATCCTTTCTAGTACCGTTAATTGACACAACAGCTAAATGCTAAAAAGAGTACTTAGAAATGACCACTAAAAAATATATTAGCCTACCACCGTTATTTCTTTATAGAAAGATAGATTAATATATAAGTTTTTAAAATAAATAACCTCTTAGTAGAGGTTATTTTTAATGGTCAATTGCAAACCTTTACAAGTCGGGGTGAAGTCTCTTTTTTACTTAAAAAACCATACTTCTCAATGGTTCAGATTAAAAAAATGCTCATTAATAACACATATTTTAACCAACAATATTTTTGGATTATCATATATTCAAAGGCAAATAAACGGTAAATGTCGTACCTCGGTTAGGCTCACTTTCGACACGGATGAACCCCCCGTGGGCTCTAACAAGATGATGAGCGATAGATAACCCGAGCCCTGTTCCGCCTGTATGCCGCGAACGGGCTTTTTCTACGCGATAAAAACGATCGAATAGGTGTGTAAGCTCTTCAGCTGGAATGCCGATGCCGGTGTCTTTCACTGAGACACATGTATAGACCTTATCCCCATCCTGAACCTTGTCTTCAATTACAACCGAAATCTTTCCTCCTTCCGGTGTGTAGCGGATTGCATTAGTCAACAAATTGATGAACACCTGCGTGATCCGTCTCGCGTCCGCCATCACCGTTACCGGCCTAGTATTCGAGTAGTAGCTCATTTCTAGTCCGTTCTCTATAGCCTCCATTTTCACATCATCAACAATTTGTTCAAGTCTTTCCGACAGATCAAGCGGTTTGAAGTCCAATCCCAACCGGCCGGTCTCAGCCAATGACAAGATATGAAGATCTTCCACAAGCAGGCTTAAACGGATCACTTCGTCTTGGAGTCTAAGCAGCATCTCCGGAGGGACGTATTGACCAGTTTGTTGAGCATTTTCTAATTTTAGCTGCATGATAGAAAGCGGAGTACGAAGCTCGTGGGCGACATCAGCTACCAATCGCCTACGGGCTTCCTCAGCTTCCCGGAGACGAAGTGTCATATCGTTGAATGCCTGGATTACTTTACCATATTCGTCTTTTGATTGTACAGGAACTTTCACGTCCAAATCCCCCTGAGCAACGCGTACGATAGCGGCAACGAGCTTTCTAAGTGGGATTGTCAGCACCCCTGAAACCCAAAAACTGAAGAACAAACCGGTTACTACGAATAATACCCATTTTTCAAGCCACATTTGTTGCATCTTACCTAAAAAGTAAGTCTTCAAGATTTCGATTTGTTCCCCTGGCGTAGTGTTCAAATAAGATGCACTGATTTCTTCCTTACGAAATTTATCGAACAAAGACTCCATGTAAAACTTATTGGTAAGGATATGAGAGAAGCCGAGTATAAGCACGAGTAGTCCCGTGAAGACAAATATTTTTTGACGCACCGTCAACTTCATGATTGTTCACCGAAACGGTAACCGAAACCGTATACAGTTTGAATATAACGAGGATTGGCCGGATCGTCTCCTAGCTTGCGGCGAAGATTCCGGATATGGGAATCCATCGTTCTTTCATACCCCATATACTCGTCTGCTAGTGCAGTTTTTAATAATTGCAGGCGACTGAAAACCATTCCGGGACGTGCAGCCAAAGTGTACAAAATCTTGAATTCCGTTGGTGTAAGTTGTATCTCTTGGCCGTCCTTGAATACCTGACACTTAGCTTCGGAAATGGTCAGGTTGTCTCTTTCCAAGAACATCGGCCTGTCTTCGGGTCCGCGCAAGCGGCGAAGTAAAGCTCTAATACGTGAAGCGAGCTCGCGCAAACTAAACGGCTTCGTCAAATAATCGTCTGCACCGATTTCCAGCCCGACGATTTTATCTGATTCATCCGATCGAGCAGTGACCATAATAATACCGCAATGTGAGGTTTGCCTTATTTCACGGCACACGTCGATGCCACTTTTCTCGGGGAGCATCCAATCAAGCACAACGATATCTGGACGCTCAGACTGGGTAATCATGAGTGCTTCCTTGCCTGTGCAGGCGGTCAATACTTTAAACCCTTCACGTTGTAAATATGTGTGCATTTCCTCAAGCATGCCCGGTTCATCCTCCACAAGCAACAATTTCGTTTCCACTTCAATCACCTCTTTCCAGCTTAGTCTGCTTCTAGTTCGAGAATCACCACTTACCGAAAATTATACCTTTATTTAACATGTTCTTGAACAAATCCATACAAAAAGAGGAAGTTCTGCATAAGTTCTCCACATTTATTGTTTAAAATGACGTTGAAACAATAGAAATAGCTGGGATGAACAAGGAAGGAGAAGTGAATGAGAGAAATAGTCTCATGGTAAACGCAATATTAAATGTGGAAGAAATGTGCTGAATTGTGTGCTTTCGATTGAGGCATTGGTTTTGGACTCAGCTCTTAATGGGGAATCCAGCAATTAAGAACAAGAAGTGCTTGTTAAACAACCAACCTAAAATCTGTTGATTTGCAGAAACAACAAGAAGGAGGAATTAACAAATGAAAATAAAGCTAGTTTCATTGGTTTTACTTTGTGCATTGCTACTAGTGCCAACTTTGGCCTCTGCTGAAGTGACCAACAGTAATATCGGGTACGATTTTACCCCCGGGCGACTTTGGGCTACGATGGATGCGGTGGTGGGGCTGATCAGCTCGATTCTTGCTGGGCTGTCTCTAGCCCGCTCTGCTGGTCGTTTCGGTAAAGGCACCGGGCGACGCGGGGCTTTCGTAGCCATGGTGGTGGGGATAATTGTCATAGCCTACGCTTGGGTGCATATGACCATATTCCCTGGTGGTCCAGGTACTGGTGATGGGCGAGTAGGGGCTTACTTTGCTATATTATTTGGCTTGGCTAGCATAATCCTCGCTGGGCTAACTCTACGCCGCTCCCGCCGCCACGTAAGCTGACCCGACCAAGGTGCTCTGTATTGTGGGACCTGTCCTTTGGCGTGTCCCGGTGAAGTTATATCAAGAATTGTTCTGTATTTTGTAGGTAAATAGAATAATATTTAAGTTTGATTTAAATAACCTCCTAGGATAACATTTCCTCAAGAGGTTTATTTTAATTTTTCAGAAAGTGGTGAAGATGCTATGCCTAGGAGCTCTACCATATTAGGATTAGTGGCAGGAATACTTTCGATTATCCTTTGGATTATTTTTAGTTTTTTTAATCCTTACTCCATAGTTAACAACATAGCACCAATCATAAATACTTTTATTATGCTATTTCTCCCAGCGTGTTTGGCTATAATTTCCTCGTATAAGTATAAAAAGACATGGATGTTGATCGCTTTCATATGGTCGTTGCCCATTAGTGCTTATTGCGTTTTGACACAAAGCATTTTTTCGTTGTTTGGTCTGACATCCCTCACATATTTTGTTTGTTTCATTTTGATGTATTTAAAAAAGTAGCCAGATTATAGTTTCCCTATTCCTTTTTTAGCTGAAGTTCAGCAATAACTTTTGCTCCATCTAAAATGATTATTTTCCCATCCAGTGCATGTTGTTTTAGCTTTTCCAAATCTTTAATGTCTTTAAAAAAATATTCAGCATGAAAATTACTTGTCTCATATGGGTTGATGGTGCTATGTCCGCCAAATCCTGAATGCTGCATTTTTTTATATTTTGTTTTGTCCATCATTATCATGTATTTCTCTAATTTTTCCCCGGGTACTACTACAACTTCTAAACCCCCATAATGATATCCTGGATAATCGAATTGATTCCCAATCACCTTATTGCTTGTATTTTTTATTCTCAGATCATAACGTATTGTTTTTTGTGCTTGATTAATCGTTGTATGCACTTCCTGTAACTTTAAATGTTTTTGGTAGGAAAACCCTGTTAAAAGAATAAATAATGATGTTAATAAAACAAAATTAAATACCTTGTTCATACTCTCACTTCCCTAAATTTTTTTACTACGTATCATTCCTTTGATAACAATTTTTATTAAAAAATCCTCTGAAAACGAGTAAATGAATTGAAATTAATAATGATCTTGGTTCAATTTAGACTTAACAACTCGTTTTTTTGGAATACATGCTCATAAACAGGCTACTAACATATCTTGTTAAGAAGAACTACCTTTTTTGGAGTGATTCAAATTGTACAACTACTATAAACAATATATAAATCCAAACAATAAACACTATTGGATGGACTATAATCCTCCGCGGAGCATAGATTATTACGGAAATATAGTCTATCGGTATCCGTACAGCGATAATGCTAATAATATTAGAGCTAACACCACCGTAAAATCTAACTTTTCTAAGGAAGAAGCCGCAGCAATAGCATTGCTATTAGGCATTGACTTTACTAAAAGTCTGTTTGATTTAGAAGAGTTTTGGATGGGGGTCAATACTGAACTTGAACATGGAAGAAGGTCCAGCCAAACAAATGTTACTGAAGATAACCCTTTGATTACGGGGAAAATTGCATTGGCACATCTTAATGAGTTTCCGGATTACTACAAAAGATTAAAAATACTTGAGGAAGAAGCAAAAGCATATTGGAAAAAATAATTAATACCGTACAGTTCTTCATTAAAATAGATTAATGGTAATAATCAAATCCATTCCATTTCATACAAAAAAACTGGAGGTCCACGCCCCCCAGTTTTTGCATGAAAAATTATTGTGCAGTAATTCCGCCATCAACAACAAATTCGGAACCAACACAGTAACTAGAATCATCAGAGGCTAGGAATAAAACTAGATTAGTTACTTCCTCTGGTTTCGCAATTCTTCGATTTGGAATATATTTTGCAAATTCTTGAATAGCATCTTTAGAATCGCCTTGGGCAATCATAGGTGTTTCAATCACTCCAGGGTGAACAGAGTTAACTCGAATTCCACTGCTTGCTAATTGAAGAGCGGCAGCTTTTGTCATTCCACGAACAGCAAACTTTGTATCGGTATAGCCAATTGCACCACCGACCAGACCATTAATAGAAGAAATATTTACAATTGAACCGCCTTCTGCTTTTTGCATGGATGGTACAACTGATTTAATTCCAAGAAAAACAGAAATTTGATTAATATCAACGATTCTTCTGTAATCTTCTTCTGTTATCTCCATAATATTTTTATTCATACTGATTCCTGCGTTATTGACTAATACATTAACAGGACCAAATGCATTTTCCGTTTCAGTTACAACTGTTTCCCAATCGGAAGCTTTTGTAACATCATGTTTAATAAATTTTGCATTTTCTCCAAGTTCATTAGCTAATGCTTGTCCTTCTTCTTCAAGAATATCTGTAATTACTACTTTAGCGCCCTCGGCAACAAATTTTCGTACATGAGATGCTCCCATTCCACGTGCTCCACCTGTAATTATTGCAATTTTACCATCTAATCTGCTCATTTTTTCTGCTCCTTTTGATGGATTGTATTAGCAATTTTCATTATACACCTGAATAAAATATCAAACAAAAATCTGATTTAGCTTTTACTGTTCTTCTAAGCCAAAAAATGAAAACCCTTGCAAGTTCTTCTTAAAGCGATTAAGATAAAATAAATATATATGAGATGGAGGTGGGTAAAGGTGTTCAATCAAACTGTTTTAGTGCACGGATACTGGAATGAATTCTTATATTTTTGCCGTGCAAAATTTGCTGTTTTAGTTGTTAACGGGATACGTATGCCCTTTTTTAGCAACTTAATAGCAAATCTAAAACGGTGAAAACATCTCTACACCCACATTTTATAAAAGTTGGCTGAAGAGGAGCTTTTCGTGCTCTTCTTTTTTATGCCTAATTTCAAGATTCAAAAGCTATGGGGAAGTGTTGTTTCCTATGGCTTTTTTTTATGATGAAGGAGGTATTATGCATGCTTGCATGTAGTGTTAATCAAATCTCAAAGATGTATGGCGGTAACAGTATATTTGAAAATATTACCTTTGAAATTATCGAAAAGGAACGTGTTGGTTTAGTTGGGCGGAATGGAAGTGGCAAGACGACGTTATTGAAATTATTGGCTGGTTTGGAATCACCAGACTCTGGTCAAATTCATTGGAAAAAGGGATCGCAAATTGGATATCTTTCACAAATTCCTGAATATCAAAATGAATTGATGATTAAGGAAGTATTATTGACAGCCTTTGAAGAACTTTTACAAATAGAAAAAAAGATACAGGAATTTGAATTAAATATGAGTAATGAAACAAATAATATGAAATTGGAAAGGTTGATCGCGGACTATGGTAATGTACAAGACGATTTTGCCTTAAAAGGTGGTTATGAAATAGATGCAAATATAGAAAAAATCGTTAATGGTTTAAATATTGCAGATTTATTAGATAAGCCTTGCTCTGCTCTTAGCGGTGGTGAGAAAACAAAGGTAGGGTTAGCCCTTAGCCTTCTTAAAAATCCTGATTTTTTATTGTTAGATGAGCCGACGAATCATTTAGATTTATTGGCAGTTGAATGGCTTGGAAACTTTTTGCGAGATTATTCTGGAACGGTACTTGTTATTTCTCATGATCGATATTTTTTAGATGAAGTTGTTAATAAGATTTTAGACTTGGAAGATGGTGAAATCGACTGCTATCATACAAGCTTTTCAGATTATGTGAAAGAAAAGGAAGAGCGTCTTTTAAGAGAATTTCAAGCGTATCAAGAGCAACAAAAGAAAATAAAGAAAATGAAAGAAGCAATTAAACGTCTTCGGGAATGGGCGAATAGAGCGAATCCACCTAATGAAGGCCTTCATAAGCGAGCGAGAAATATGGAAAGAGCATTAGAAAGAATGGAAAAGCTGAATCGTCCTATTTTAAATCGGAAGAAAATGAATCTTGAAATGGAGTCTTCTGTACGTAGTGGAAATGATGTAATGACGTTACAGAACGTTTCTAAGAGCTTTGGTGAAAAGCTCCTTTTCAAAGAAGTGAATATGAATATAGCATATCAGGAAAGAGTTGCTATTATAGGGGAAAATGGAGCAGGAAAATCAACCCTTATTAAAATGATTATTGAGCAAATATATCCTGATGAAGGGGAAGTTCGTCTAGGAAGTAATGTGAAAATAGGTTACCTGTCCCAACATATTTTTTCAGAGCTTAAAGATGAGAAAATCATAGAAGTGTTTCGTAATGAAGTTAGTGTGACGGAGGGTGAAGCAAGAAGTATCTTATCGAGGTTTTTATTTTGTGGGCATTCAGTTTTTAAAAAAGTTTCTCAGCTAAGTGGAGGAGAAAGGATGAGGCTCCGGTTGGCGCAACTTATGTATCAGGATATTAACTTTCTTATATTAGATGAGCCAACTAACCATCTAGATATCGAGTCTCTAGAAGTATTAGAAGATACCCTTGAGCATTATAATGGAACTATTCTTGCAGTTTCTCATGATAGGTATTTCCTCAATAAGATATTTGAGAAGATTTATTGGATTAAAGCCAATGAAGTCCATGTCTTTGGAGGGAATTATCAATATGCTCGAGAAAAAATACTTGAGAAAGTCTTACACAACAAGGAAGATATGAAAGTTAAGAAAAAAACAGACCCGCCTTCTAAGAAAGAAGAAGTTGTGGCAATAACCAAACATGATGTGGAAAAAGAATTGGAATTGCTGGAACAAAAAATAATTGAAGTCAATCTGGAGTTGGATGAGATTAATGATTTAGAAAGGCTTCAACAGCTATATATGGACAAAGAGGAGCTTAATAAGCGGTGGGAGACTCTTTTTGAGCAATTAGAAAAAGATCTAGGGTAAAGATTATTTATAATTGTTCTCTCACTTGTTCCAATACCTACTAGTATGAGTTAATTAAGGTGTCGGGCCGATAGATTTTTTGAAAGGAGGCTGATTATTTTGATCAAGCATAACGAGGTGATTTCCGCTTAAGCGGAAATCGCTAATGAGGGGTCGCACGTATTGCGGCCTCTTTTACTATTTATTATCACTCTATAAACCGAAAATCGAGTATACTGTTATTAATAAGGGAGACACATACAATATTGTAAGGGTTTTCCTAATACGATACGAAAGGGGTTTTTACATTGGTTAATATGAAACATTTTAAATACGAACATCTTATTAAGGAGGATGTAAGTTTTTGCAATACAAAAATGGAAAAGAGGTGCTTCCCCCTCATTTGCTGAAGGAGCTTCAAAACTACATTCAGGGAGAACTGCTTTATATCCCAAAGAAAACGAATGAGCGAGCGGGATGGGGAGAAGTGAATGGTTCTCGTCGATTAATTGCTAAAAGGAACGAAGAAATTTATCGATTATATCAGGATGGCCAATCGTTTGAGGAGTTGGAACGGATATACAACTTGTCCTTAGATAGCATCCGAAAAATCGTCTATAAAACTCGTGAAATATATAATGAATCGAATCAATGATAAATTCTTAACACCGTTCAAGTAATGAATGGTGTTTTTTGAAGATTGGTTAGGTAAAATATAGTAATATATCAACATTATATTTTAGATGGGGGAGCATTACATTGTGAAGCCAATATTGAAAAGGAATGATTTATTGAATAATGATGACATTTGGAATGCAGTAATTGCTGTAATAAGCGAATATGAGTATCCATCGGATAATAAAATGGAGAATGATTTATACACTGTTTTTCAATATTATTCCGAACTAGAAAGTGGAGGTCATGAAAGTCTGCTTACCTGGTTATCGGAATTTATCGAAGAGGTAGGGATTGAAAATTATCTACAAGAACTAATAGGTGTTCTTGAGGTAATTGGTGCCCACGATTATGCAGCTATTGAGAAAAAGTACGGAGAAGAAATGTGGCGTTTGTTCATCGCTTTGGAAAGTGAAAAAGTTGATGAAAATGAGTTTTATAAAGTTATTCAAAAAGCGGACAATGAATATTATGATCTTGATGGAAAATTAGGCGAGTTGCTAGAAACATATTTTGTAAGTATTCATACTGAAGTGATTGATGTGGTTGAGGCTTAGGGAAAGGTTATTCTACAATTGTTATGAGGTTTAGGAATTTTATATGGATAGCAAAAAAGCCCAATATTTTATTATTGGGCTACTTCTTTTGCCAGTAACTATATACATCACGATAATATTAATGTTTATTTTAGGAAAATGATTGAATCACACTATCAATTAAGAGATTTATTAAATACGGAAGGAAGCTCAGTTTCGAATAACGAACTAACCGACTCTCTATTATGGATTCGGAGAACAGCTTCTGCAAATAGAGGGGCCACAGAAACAATCTTCGCTTTATTGGATACTATGGAATTGTTTCCGACGGTATCGGTGCTAATAAGCAATTCGATCGGACTGTTTTCTATTTTTTCAGCACCAGATTTACTGAGCATGAGATGGGAAACTAAAGCAAATACTCTTTGTCCTCCTCTTTCCTTCAAACCCTTTGCTACGTCTACTAATGTTCCAGCTGAAATACTAAAATCATCAACAATAAGGACATTTTTTTCTTTTACATTCCCAATAATCTCTAAGACCTTTGCCTTTTCATCATGGGATTTCCTCGTTTTATCTCCAATGGCTACCGGCACTTGGAGAGTGGAGGCAAAATTTCGTGCTTGTTTTGCAAATCCCACATCTGGAGAAACAACAACCAAGTCTTCAATGTTCAAGTTTTTCACGTAATTACATAATATAGGGAGGGCAAATAAATGGTCTACCGGTTTCTTAAAAAAGCCTTGAATTTGTGGGCTATGTAGATCCATTGTTATGATCCTATCTGCTCCAGCTAGCTCAATACACTCAGCACAAACCCTTGCTCTTATCGAAACTCTCGGTTCATCTTTTTTATCGCCTTTTGCATATCCAAAATAGGGAATAATAGCTGTTACTGACTTAGCACTAGCCCGCTTAAACGCGTCCATCCAAAAAAGAAGCTCTGTAAATTCATCATTAGGATTTAACCCTATCGGCTGTACAAGATAAACATCATTATCCCTTACTGTCTCGCAAATCTTTACAAAAATATTACCGTCGGAAAATTTAAATACATCTGATTTCCCCAAATCAATTCCAATATAATCACACATTTTCTGCGCAAAGGGTTTTCCTGTACTACCTCCAAAAATTTTAATATCTTCAGTCGGCAATAGAATGACCTCCCAGATTATTTTGTGCTAAGGACTGATGAAAGTAGATTATATTTAGTACTTCTCTAAACGATAAATAAAACCCTTTAATAATCAACTATCTTATCACCATTTATTTAGGGAGTGTGACAGCAGAATCATAATTTGGTAAATCATTATTCTGTCAAATTGTTTTATAAATATATAGAGAAAAATACAGTTATTCCGAATTGTAGATGTTATATAAAAGTTTAAGTCCCATTGGTAACGAAGTATTTTTGACGAATCCCCTCAATATAACTACTAACCTTTTCATCATAATCAGGATACGTATATCCTAATCTTTCCGCAACATGGCGGGAAGCTTCTCTAAATAAATCAAAATTTGTATACAGGGAATCCCACAATTTTTCATAAGAACCCATCTCATAAGTGGATAATAATGTATCCCAGGTTGTATCAGAAACATATTTTTTTAAAAACTTATCCGACTTACCAATGCTTAATGAATAATTCGTTTCGATTCCGACTTTCCAACGCAGCATAGTAAGTAGATTAGGGCGAAAAGGGCCGTTCATAATATCGATGGCGAAAAGAATTTCTTTTCTAGCCAGACCTTTTGCAACGTATGTAGCAGTAAACCAGAATTCATTACAACAGTCGTCAAAAGATTGAGAGCTGGGCTTTTGAATATGATAACTTCGATCCGATGGAATCACGGATTCTTGAATTAAGTCATCTTTGTCCAACAAAACCTCAACCAATCCATCACTATTTTTAAAATAATCCTTATATTCTTCAAGAGGAATGAGGGTAAGATCAATTTTCGTACCATCTTCAAATATCATAAGATACGAAAACCAATTTCCCAATTCGGCAGGGAATAACTCCATTGCCTCCGGTTTTTGCATCATAATCCGCTTTCCAAAATATTCTAACCAATCATCACTTTTTTTAAAAAAGTCCATGTCCGTTACGAAATAACTAAAATCATAATCTTGATATTCGTCTTTAGGAATATTTGAATTTGTGAGTGAACCTTCAAGGGTGAAAAGTCTTACTTTTTCATTTTGTTGGGCGAATTTCATTCCCAAGTTCATCATTTCTTGCCGGTTTCTCAAATTCCTCACCTCGAAAAATTGTTACCTTAATTATAATCCTTTTTGATAGATTTCGAAATTTGAAAAGATACATGCTACGACATCTCTTATTTTCATGGACAAGATCCAAATATATTAAGTATAATTTACTAGTAATGTATGGGTTTAAAGTCACATTCTGGAATCTAACATCGAATATGGGAGAATCATAATGAAAATTAGTCTTAAGTTAAAAATGGTCATTATTTTTTTCGTATTGCTTTTAATATCATGTTTATTAATTAGTGTTACTGTCTACAAATCCTCTATGGACTTTGTGAAGGAATCTGTTGGTAAACAAGCCTCTAATATTGTTGAAAAAGCAACGACAGTGATTGATATTGAACGTTATAAGGAATTAAATATTGCCTCGAATGAAAATGGTTATTACAGCGAACTAAGGGAAGAACTGAACAAAATAAGAGAATTGAATCAAATGGTGTATTTGTATACGATGACACGTGTACAAAATGGAAATGATTATGATTACTATTATATGGTTGATGGTCAGCCGCTTGGATCTGAAGATGCTTCAGAATTAGGTGAAAAAGAAGAAAGTGCTGAAACATTCCCCGCTCTTAAACGGGCTTTTAAAACAGGAAATGTTGAGTATGAAATATCCAATGAACCAGATTACGGACCATTAATATCTGTTTATGTCCCTATTAAAACTGAAGCTGGAGATATCATTGGAATAATGGGTGCAGATTTGGATGCTTCTCAAGTGTACGATGGTATGGCTGCCAATGAAATAACGCTCATTATTATCACCATTTCTGTTTTGGTAGTCGGTTTGTTAATTATCTACTTTTTAACAGATTACTTTACGAGACCATTGCGAAAATTAACCGAACAAGTGGAGCTAGTAGGTAAAGGGGATTTGTCTGTTGAGATAGAAACAAATCGTCAAGATGAAATCGGAACATTGACAAGAGCATTCCAACAGATGGTCGATGATTTAAAAGGAGTTATTGATGGAATTAATACTAACTCGATTCAATTGATCAATACATCTAACCAGCTACTGGACAATAGTGAGAAAGTAAGTGAAGCAAGCCATCAAATTTCTACGTCCATTCAAGAGGTATCGGAAAGTGTGTATACACAATATAAATCCTCGGAAGAAAGCGCGACAACGTTGGAGCATATGTCAAATGGTATCCAGAAAATTGCATCGGCATCAGCTAATGTCTTTGATCTGTCATCTACAAGTCTAGACTATGCAAATAGTGGGAAAAACCAAATTGAAAATGTAATTAATCAAATGAATATTATTAACCAATCTGTATCAGATTCTTCCAGTGCGATAAAAAAATTGGAAGAACAATCCGAAGACATCTCGTCCATTATTAAAATGATTCGCGACATTTCTGCCCAAACCAATTTGTTGGCGCTGAATGCTGCAATTGAAGCAGCTAGAGCTGGAGAATCTGGAAAAGGGTTTGCAGTCGTTGCAGACGAAGTAAGAAAACTTGCAGAACAATCCGAGCAATCTACAAACAGCATTGCTGCTTTAATTGAAAAAATGAATGAAAACACTAGTAGAACTGTCGAAACGATGAATGTTGTTACACGTAATGTAGAAGAAGGCATCCAAGTTGTTGAAGAAGCTGGAAACTCCTTCGAAAACATAGTTGAATCCATTCATAGTGTTTCATCGCACATAAAAGAAGTATCACAAACTTCTGAAGAAATGTCTGCTTTTTCAGAAGAAGTAGCTGCAGCAGTTGAAGAAACTACAGTGTCCGCGAGCCAGGCAGCGGATAATACGAAAAGAGTGGTAAGCAGAACTGTTGAACAAGAAAGTCATATAAGTGATATATCTACTGCGATTACCAACTTAACAAAAATGGCTAAGAATTTGGATGAATTAATTAAAAAGTTTGTTTTAAAATAATTTTTCAGATAAAAACCTGTAGAAGGAATTTCCACTACAGGTTTTTTTCTTTAATTAAGGTGGAAGGTTTAATGCCATTATTATAGATCTGTTTAATGAACAACATTTATTCAGTTAAATCTTTGATTCCAAAACGTTTTGCATTTCTAGCCCGAGCCCGCTCAGCTTCAACCTCTCGATTACGTGGGTGGGCTGTCGTTTCAAGTGAGTTTAGTAAATTTTGTGTAGCGATCGCTATTTCCTCAATGGCACGATTAAAAGCGTCTTTGTTTGCTTGCGATGGCTGATTGAAACCGGAAATCTTTCGCACATATTGAAGAGAAGCTGCATAAACTTCATCGTCGGTAGCGGGAGGGTCAAAGTTAAATAGTGTTTTAATGTTGCGGCACATGTCATTCGCCTCTTTTCCTTTATAATTTTGTAGATTGTATCTATACACAGGAAGATATTTATTAAATTTATTGTAACACTACTCAACTTAAGTATGAATCCTAGTTGAACCTACAAGTTAATACTAAAAAGAGGAAATCCTATCCTTTAAATAGAACCTATCGATATAGGAAAATATAAGGAGGAAATTGGGATGGAAAGGTTGAATACAAAGCCTACCGTTTTAATATTTGGTACATTTCATATGGCACCAAGTTCAGACCTGTATCAGTCTACTTTAGACGATTTATTGACTTTAAAAAGACAACAAGAAATTCGAGATGTCGTAGACCGTATTAAACAATATAAGCCTACTAAATTAGCATTGGAAAGAGTGACAAAAAGGGAAAACGAACTAAATGAGGAGTATAGAAGATATAAAAATGGAGACTTTGAACTGCAAGTAAACGAAATTTACCAACTTGGATTTCGAATTGCGAATGAACTAAATCATGAAAAAATATATGCCATAGATTGGATGGAAAAAGGTGCAGGAACGAGAAGTGCTGGAGAAGTGTATGAATGGGCTAAGGAAAATCAACCTGAATTATTTCAATCTATTTATGGATGGCTGGAAGCGGCGAGTCAAGATGAAACAGAAGGTGTTGCACCTACCATTCTCGATCTATACCGAGCATGTAATGATCCAATAGAAGTGAAGAAACATCATGAAATGTATATTAATATGGCACGTATTGGAGAGATTGATGATTATGTTGGGATTGATTGGCTCATTTGGTGGTACCAACGAAACTTAATCCTTTTTTCAAATTTAGCACGATTAGCAACCTCCCCTGATGACCGAATTCTTTTTATTGTAGGTAGTGGACATGTACAGATTCTTTATCAATTTTTAGAAGAAAGCAGTCTTTTTAACTTGGAACGTGCGGATACATATCTACGATAGGAGATGGAAGAAAATGCAGAACGTCATTAATGAGCTAAACGCCTGGCTAGTAAAAGTTCCGGAAGGATTCAGTCGGTTTACTGAAATCGAAATATCAGAACGACCTTTGCCCCATAAATGGTCCAAAAAAGAGATACTAGGACATTTATGTGACTCAGCTATTAATAATCTTGAAAGGTTTATTAGAATTCAATATGAAGATCAGCCTTTGGTCCTTGTCCCATATAATCAAGATCAATGGGTAGATTTACAGGGATATCGTGATATACCAATTGAGGAAGTAATGAATCTATGGGTTGGCTTAAATAAAAAAATAATCAATGTTATTAGTAAAATATCTCAAGATCAACTAACGTTGCAATGCGATATAGGTAATAACCAACTTAGAACCTTGGAATGGTTAATACAAGATTATCTCGACCATATGGAACATCATTTGAATAACCAGATTTTTAAGTGAGTCTAAAAAATCACTGGGCAGGGCCAATATATGTATAAAAAAGGTAACCGTCATTCAGTGTTTGCGCTGGAATGACGTTTTTTTATCATGAGATTGTATTTGGTACGCATATCGATTTCTAGTCCTGATCGAAGCTTATATTTCTGTATAATGAACATCAAATTCCGATTGTTTGACATTCCCGTATAAAAAGATCATCAATTCCTGTTCAACGCCTTGTATCATAGCAAAGATATAGGAACAATAACTATTAATTAAACGTTTGATTAAAACAGAGCGGGTGACATAGCGCCCCATTTATAAAAAACTCATGCTCTTTGCAGCTAATTAAACGTTTGATTAGATAGGAAAAATGCAATCTTAGCTATAATAAACAACTTTTTTAGAATGAGGACGAAGTTCTGTGAAAAAATCATCTTCCCAACTATTTTAATCATAGGACTTAAATAGGTAGTTTGAATAAGAACCTTTATTTGCATAAAATAATCAATTAGGGGGATGGTTCTTTATGTGTAGACGGATTTATATTTTGTTAGCTGTGGGAATAAAAAATAAGGACATATTAGAAACTAAATAAAAAGAAACAGTCCCTTTATAAAGTATACAGACTGTTTCTTATTCAACTAACTAAAATATTCCTTGCTTTAGGTCAATATGATTGGAGCAAACCTTTTCCTTATCCCAACGGAAATGTCCCTTATTGAACTGTATTCTTAAAAAGAGATGAGGCTTCTGGCTTTTCATTTCTATTTATAGCTGGTCTTGTTAAAGAAAAATAAGCACACAATAGGGAGATAATAACAACAACACAACCAACCCATGCTGTACCGGAAACTGAACCTGTGTGATTCAATACAACGCCGCCAATCGCTGAACCCAATGAAATCCCGATTTGCAAGGCAGAATTATTGAAGCTTTGCTGAATGTCAGATGTTGCTGGATCCGTTTGAATCAAATAGCTTTGTTGCGGTGGTGATAGACTCCAACTTAATGCACCCCAAACCATCATGATTGGAATGAATAAGAAAAGTGAAAAAGTCGTGAAGGGCAAAATGGCTAGTACGATAGCAAATGCGCCAATTACGATGAGTATACTCTTAGGAGCTCCAATCCAATCCGAAAGAATTCCTCCGAAAGCTCCACCACTAATAGCAGCAATTCCAAATACGAAATAGCAGATACTAATCCAATAGGAATTTAAATGAAGATTTGTTTCTAAAAATGGTGTGAAATAGGCATATAGCGTATAATGCCCCGCTAGCATAAACAATGTAGCAAGATGGGCGCTACTTATTTTTGCGCTAGCCACAGCTTTTAATTGTTGTGAAAGTGGAATTGTTTTTTCACCAGGGATACGCTCCAAAAAGATTGAAATTAATGCCATTGATATGAGTGCCAATACGGCGATACCAAGGAATATTACACGCCATCCAAATGCGTTAGAAATTAAGATTCCTAATGGGACTCCTAATACAAGTGCAGAACTAATTCCCATATAAATAAGTCCTACTGCTTTTGCCTGATGAGTAGGGGCTGCAATTTTTGCGGCAATCGTTAACGATAGCACAACGATCAGTGCTGTACTAATCGCTGTTAAGACTCTTGCGCTCATCATAAAAATAAAGCTCTGACTGAAGTATGTCATGATATTACCAATAATGAAAACAAATAGAGATGCAAGGTATAATTTCTTGCGTTCAATTTTACTAGTTAACATAAGTAAAACAGGTCCCGCAATAGCATAAATAAGTGCGAACACTGTAATAAGTTGACCGGCAGTCCCTAACGTAATATTAAAATCGTCGGCTATTGTAGGTAATATCCCACCTATAATCAATTCAACCAATCCAGCCGCGATTGTACATAATGCTAATATAAAAACTTTTAAATTCATGGTGTGAATCTCATCCTTTCTATAGATAAAGAATAGGCTCGATGTTTTTCAAAAAACAAAAAATCCTGACTACAAAAAATGAGTTATTCATTTTCTGTAGTCAGGATTTTTAAGGTTCCCGGTAGATACCCCCAAGCCATATTCTTGAGGTTATACAGGTCATATATAGTTAAAAATATAGTCGTTTTTCTCGTAAAAAACACTTACTATATATTACTGCCTTTTATTCTATTATTCTAGTGGTGACATTTGGAAAAATACAATCCACTCTATGAATCTGTTTCTGTATTGCTGTAATGATAAGTTCAATAAACTATACAGAGGTCTAGATTCTTTTTACTTTTGTAGTTTTTAAAGGAGATTGTTGTATCAAAAAAGAATGATATTAAGTAATAATTAAGAGTAGGTGTTTATTATTGGAATTCATTATATTAATCCTAGTCATTGTAATCACGATAAGTTGCTGGTCACTTGAATTAAAAATGAAAGAAGCAAATGAGCAAAGAAAAGAAATCATTGAGTTATTGAAGGAATTGAATCACAAGAATTGATATTCAGGTCACTAAATAGGAGGGAAAATGAGTAAATTTACTATAGCTTATGTACCTCAACCAGATTTCTCAGCATGTGATGAAGCGTGCTTGGCTATGATTGCACAGATTCCAATAGAAGAAGCTGTTTCAGTAATGAAAGGAATGCGAGGTTCGGGGACATCTCATTTTTATAAAGCGTTGAAAAAGTATAAAATTGATTATATTAGCTGGCGTTCAGTTGTAGATATAAAAGATCTTCCTCCTCTTTGCGTGTTATTGGTTAAATTTCCTGCTTATCATCATAGTGTTATTTATTATAATGGTACCTATTATGATCCAGAGTTCGGAGTGCTAGAAAGTTACACACCTGAAGGAAAGATTACCCACTACATGGAGCTGTTTAAGGATGGTATTTATGAAGACAAGCAGATTGAGCTAAAAATACCAAATGACTTTAACGAAGCATTTGAGCTCAATCAAGAGGCATACGAAGTTTTTAATAGGTTACCGTATCCCCAGAAATCAAAATATATTAATGGGATTAGTCATTACAAAAATCCCGTCGTTCGGAAAAAGTATATTGAGAAGATAATGACAATCCTAAAGAGACAAGGAGATTCGATATGAACTTTAATCTAAATGAAGCGATTGAAGTCTTAGAACGCACACCGACAACATTAGAATTTTTTTTATCGGGTTTATCAAATGGCTGGTTGGAATGCAACGAAGGTGAAGGAACTTGGAATGCAACAGAAGTAATTGAGCATCTTATTGAAGGAGAGAAAACGAATTGGATCCCAAGGCTGGAGTTCATGCTTCAAGAAGGTGAAAGCAAACCATTTCCTCCTTTCGATCGTTTTTCTCACCTAAATGATAGCGAGAAGAAGTCGATAGAAGAAAAACTGCTTGAGTTTAAAACGATTCGTATGCAAAATATAGAAAAGCTAGAATCATTTATTGAACCTGAGTTACACTTGGAATTAACGGGTTCTCATCCTGAATTTGGAGTCGTAAGGGTAAGAGAATTAATTGCAACATGGGTTACTCATGACTTAACCCATATTGCCCAAATTGTACGAGTAATGGCGAAGAGATACAAAGAAGACGTTGGTCCTTGGGTGGAATATTTAGGAATATTGAAAAAATAAAACTTACATCGATGCCAGGGTGCTAGATAGGTTATAGGAATTTTTCCTATATAATAAAGAGAACATTATTTTATGAAGGAATTGATTAAGTTGAAATTTAGACCATGTATAGACATACATCAAGGAAAAGTTAAACAAATTGTTGGGGACACACTTCGGTTGGATAATGATTTAGTTACTGAAAATTTTGTATCAGAACATGGGTCGGCCTTTTATGCTTCAATGTTTAAAAATGACGGTTTAACAGGTGGACATGTGATTATGCTTGGTGATGGTAACAAAGATTCGGCTATACAAGCATTAAATGAATATCCTGAAGGTTTACAGATTGGTGGGGGGATTACATCGGACAATGCAAACTTCTATCTAGAAAATGGAGCCTCACATGTAATTGTTACTTCCTACATATTTGAAAATGGTGAACTTAAGAAAGATAGATTGAATAGAATCGTTGAGACAGTTGGAAAAGATAAGTTGGTAATAGACCTTAGTTGTAAGAAAAAGAATGGGAAGTGGTTTGTAGTCACAAACAAATGGACCCAATATAGTAATTTAGAGGTCAATAGTTCAACAATTAGGGAACTAGAAAAATATTGTGATGAATTTTTAATCCATGCAGTAGATGTAGAAGGAAAGCGCTCAGGAATACAAGAGGATTTAGTAGAACAATTATCAAAATGGGTTTCAATTCCGACTACATATGCAGGTGGAGTAAGTTCAATAAAGGATTTAGAAACGTTTTACCAAATTTCTAATGGGAATTTAGATATTACAATTGGGAGTTCATTAGATATTTTTGGAGGAGATTTATCGTATAGAGAAGTGGTTGAGTTTTGTAGGAGTAAATAATTTAGAGAGTATAGGGTACTAAGAGGATGAATGCACCGAGAAGAATTGTTGCCTTCAGATAATACTTAATGCTAAAAAAGTAAATTTAGAGCGCATCATTATATGACGCGCTCTTTCTATTATCAGAATTCTTCATATTTAGCTGGATCTTGATTGTTCATTCTTCCATTAGGCCGAGTTAGTTCTGATATCCTATTCATTTCATTTTCATTTAACGAAAAATCAAAAATTGATAGGTTTTCCAGTTGACGTGAAGGAGAACCTGATTTAGGAATGGATACCGCACCTAATTGATAATGCCAGCGTAAGACAATCTGTGAAACAGATTTATTATGCTGTTCAGCAATTTTTTTGATCGTTTCATTTTCTAGGATGGCATTTGCCCTCGCCAGTGGACTCCATGATTCTGTCACTATATGATTCTCTTTATGCCATCTTCTTTGTTGTTCTTGATTAAAAAACGGATGCAATTCTATTTGGTTCACACTTGGCATAACACCAGTTTCCTTTTCTAAACGCTCAAGATGCTCTGGTAAGAAATTTGAAACCCCGATCGAGCGAATGAGACCCCATTTTTGCGCATCAATTAAGGCTTGCCAAGCTTCCAAATATAAGTCTTGTTTAGGATTTGGCCAGTGAATGAGATATAAATCATAATAATCTAGATTTGCACGATATAGCGATTCTTGTATGGCTAAAACAGCTTTTTCATAAGAATGATAGCGTCCAGGTAGCTTAGATGTAACGATTAATTGATCTCTCGGAATGGAACTCCTTCGAATCGCCTCTCCAACAGTTCCTTCATTTTCATAGTTGTAGGCAGAATCAATTAGGCGATATCCGATATCAATGGCATGTTTAATGGCGTTGACCCCAGCATTTCCTCTCAGACTGTATGTACCTAAGCCTATCACTGGTAAAGAAAAGCCATCATTAAGTGAAATCTTAGGAATAGAAACACTCATCTTTCATCGCTCCTCTCGGTTTTAATAAAACATTACCATATATAGGAATTTATTTCATATACTTTGACTTATTTACGATATTTTGATTCTTTGACAATGTTTTAAACAAAAATTTACAATAAGAACAAATGAATTCAGAAGGTTTTATACTATGAAAAATACATTTAAACAAATATCTATTACCCTAATAATCGCAATTATTGGTGGCGTCTTATTTAGTTTCCTCCATATTCCAGTCCCGTGGCTCCTCGGACCCATGATTGTGGTGCTAATTAGTGCGAACATAACAAAACGCAAATTTGTTTGGCCAAGATCTATTCGAAATTCTGGAATGATTATTGTTGGGTATACGATTGGACTTTCGATGACAACAACAGCTTTGCATGAAATGGTGTTGCAGTTGCCTTATATGTTTTTGATGACTGTATTACTGTTATTTTTTTGTGCGGGAATTGCTTATCTCGTGTCCAAGCTATCTGATAGTGATTATAGGACGTTATTATTGGCAAGTATTCCAGGGGGACTCTCACAAATAATAATGTTGGCTGAAGAGACGAAGGGCATTAACTTGGCTATTGTTACGATTACTCAAGTTATCCGTGTAATGATTATCATCATTGTAATGCCGTTGCTTGTGCTGGTGCCGATGTTTGCTGATTCTGGTAGTGTTGGGACCTCAACTACTACCAATGTAGTTCGGGATTTATCCATTGCGAGCTGGAATCAATTGTTTCCCAACATCCTTATATTTACAGTAATATGTATCCTCTTCGCCCTTCTTGGTTCGAAAATTAAATTTCCAACCGCTTATTTGATTGGCCCAGCTATTGGAACAGCGATTTTACAAGCTTATGGCATAGAGGGACCACAATTACCTTCTCCCATCATTAATGCTGCTCAGCTAATGCTGGGCACTTATGTTGGACTAATGCTAACTCCTAATCAGATTCCTAGGAAAATAAAAACTTTCGGTCTTGCACTTGGGAGTGGATTTATGCTTGTTTTTGGGGCGATTGGTTTAAGTATTTTGCTAACGAAACTACAACCTATTTCTAACGCAACAGCCTTACTAAGCTTGGCTCCAGGGGGAATGGATCAAATGGGAGTAATTGCACACGCAATCAATGCCGATTTATCTTTTGTATCCGGCTACCAGCTGTTTAGGACCTTCTTTATTTTCTTTGCAGTTCCGCCTTTAATTAGATTGATTTTTAATATTGCGGATAAAAGGAAAATAAAGCATCAAAGTCAATCGTAATTAAAGAGTGCTTCATTATTTAGAGAAGAAGGGGCTAAATGACTAATCGAAGTAAAAAAGTCATCATAAGTGGTACGCTTTTTTGAAAGAAAGAAGATCTTAATTGATAGTAATTATATGTATGTTAACATTGGATTGGTTGTAATTACCAAAAGTGTACAAAAGGATGGTTGCCTTGAAAACCTTTCACTAATAATGGGAGTATTTGGATTAGTTGTTACGTTATTAGGAATACTTCCGTTTATATTTGCTTATCCATATTGTGATTATTGTCCGAATTCCGGTCCAAAAGTATTAGATTAGTAAAAAGATATAAAGTGTGGTGAAGAGAAATGGTGAGTCGTGCAATGAATATAGTTGTGACCAACTATGATGAAAACTGGCCAGAGTTATTTAAAAAAGAAGCTTGCAAGATACATGAAATTCTAGAAGATGAAATTGTTGAAATTCATCACATTGGTAGTACGGCAGTACCTAATTTGAAAGCTAAACCTATCATCGATATTATGCCTGTCGTTAAAAATATTGAAGTTGTTGATCAATATAATCGGAAAATGATTGAGATTGGATATGAGCCACTTGGTGAATTTGGGATGAAGGGAAGAAGGTATTTCCGAAAAGGGGGAGAAAATAGAACACATCAAGTGCATATTTTTCAATGTAATAATACATTTGAAATTGAACGCCATTTAGCAGTGCGAGATTATTTAAGACCACATAAACATGTATTAATAGAGTATGGAAAATTAAAAGAGCAACTAGCTACGGAGTTTCCTAAAGATATTGAAGGTTATAGCCTTGGTAAAGAGAAATATGTGAAAGGTCTTGAACAAAGAGCTCTTGCATGGTTAAAAATTAATGAATAATTCAAATTCTAAGGAATTTTTGCCCGGATTATCAAAGAAAGCTGCCAAGGATTCTTGACAGCTCAATTTCTGTTTCTATAGAACAATTTGTATATATTGTTGGTATTTTTCCGCATCTGCTTTTTTACATTCCACAATCAGCTTTGTTCCGTCTTCCTCATACTCAGTAGAAATAATCTGGCTATGTTCATTAAAGTAAGAAATCACTGTGCCATCAGTGTACGGTATGAGAAATTCACATGAAATATAGTCATTGAAAATGTGTTGACTAATGAGCTCTATACATTCTTCAACACCTTCACCTGTTTTTGCGGACAAGTAAAAACTGTTTTCTTGCATTAGAAAAGGTCCATCAATAAGATCAGCTTTATTATAGGCATAAATGATAGGGATATTTTCAACGCCAATATCCTTTAATACTTTATTTGTCAGCTGCTTCTGTTCTTCATGATGTGGATTGGAGTAATCAATGACATGAACAAGCAAATCAGCTTCTGTTACCTCTTCAAGAGTCGAGCGGAATGCTTTTACTAGATGATGCGGTAGTTTATTAATAAAACCTACGGTATCCGTTAATAAAAATTCCTTGTTATTGGCCAAGTTAATTTTTCTCACGGATGTTTCTAATGTGGCAAATAACATATCTTTTTCAAAAACGTATTTTTCCATCCCGGCATTATTTAGCATGGCATTCATTAGAGTTGATTTGCCTGCATTCGTATAACCAACTAATGAAACAACAGGAATTTCGTTTTTATCTCGCTGTTTTCTTTGTATTTTTCGCCTTTCAACCAATTGTTCAAGTTCTTTTGTTAAGGCAGCAATCTTAATTTCAATTTTTCGGCGGTCAAGTTCGAGTTTCGTTTCTCCGGTTCCTCTATTTTTTAGTCCAGAACCTCCACCTTGTCGTCCTAATGATTCACGACTTCCTATTAATCTTGGGAGAGTATAGTTCAATCGGGCAATTTCAACTTGGAGCTGGGCCTCTTTCGTTCTAGCCCTACTCGCAAAAATCTCTAGAATAAGCGTGGTCCTGTCGATGACTTCACAATCCAGCTTAGATTCCAAATTACGAATTTGAGAAGGGGAGAGCTCATCATCAAAAATGACGATATTTGCTTCTGTTACCGCAATCAATTCAAGCAACTCTTCGACTTTGCCACTTCCAATATAATAGGTTTTATCAAAGTGGTTTAAATTTTGTGTGACTTCTCCCAACACTAAGACATCACAAGCTTGAGCTAAATTACATAATTCCTCCATGGAATATTTGAAACTTTCGGTAGTCTTGTTCCGATTGACACCAACAACAATTGCTTTTCTTTCCATATGGATTCCCTCCAATTTTTTACAATTAGAAACACAAGTGCTCTACATGCTTAGGTAAACGGGAAAGAATGCGTCAAAAAACATTTCGAAAGGGAAATGAAAGGTCGCAATGGAGGAATCTTCGAAACGTAATCCCAAAAATTTAGACAACAAAAAAGGAGAGAATTGTACCTCCCCTTCATCTTTTATTAACATTATAAAAATGAGGTTTCCTAGATAGGCAGACCAATCCCGTAAAACCCTGCACAAGTAGCAGAGCTTTGAACATATTCAATTATCTGTTCAAAGTTTGGAATCGAAGTCTAATAGTTGCCACTTGAAACCCTCCGTTCAATTAAAGTTGAGTTCATCTTAACATGCACTATAAGAAAGAGCAATGTGAAAAAGTAAAATAATTACATTTTACAAATTATCATGGAAGGGAACACCTTCACATGCTTATTTATATGACCAAAAAAAGAGAAGGTTTCCTCATTAATAAAAGTACTTTGACTACTTTTTATGTATATTTAACTTCATAACAAGACTTACGACAATTGAAAGTGCGGTAAAGAATATCACATAGATGAAAAGTGTACCTTTAACAATAGTAGTAGCCAATAATGAAAGAATAATAAAAATTATTATAGGAGTCACATACCACTTTTTTAGTAATAAAAAACCAACAATCGAAAAAATAAAAATAATACCAGGTAGCATTAAAACTACTAAAATACCTTGCATAGGTACCATCCTTTTTTTAAATGTTAATAATTATTTATGAACTATACTATTTCTTCAAAAAATGGAAATACCCTTTAAATTTTCAAAATATTAAAACAAAAGACGGATAAATATGATAAAATGTATGGTACATATGGGAATGTGGTAAGGAATCAGTACCATAGTATTTATCTATATCTCTCAAAAGTTGAAGTTTCTCAACGCGAATTCATGAAAAAAGAAATAAAGGAGATGCAACAAAAGGTAGTACTTATTCAGTAGTTTTTAATTAAGAAGCAAATGACTGAAATTATAAAGTGATTCAAAAAAAAGGAGGAAATAGGCTTATGGAAAGAAGAACAAGTTTGATTTTGGGTGCATTATTTATCTTGGCAAGTGGTTTGATGTACTCAGTCGAACGTGTAATTTCAATTGTTCATTGGTCGGCACTCACACATACAGGATCGTTTCCTACTTCACCACCTCCTCCATCCTTGCTAGATAACCTTTTTATTCCGCTGTTTTTATTAGTCGGAATCATTTTTATATACTTTGCTTTTAAAAGGAACGGTGAATAATTGCTAATGGAGAGGGATGAATAAATAATTAGAAGCATTTATATTACTCATGTATTGCTTGGATTGTTAATCATCTTAGGACATCTTGTTGGTGGCGCAAGTGGATTTTTCCTATGGTTTCTTGATGCCATTCTTGTGACATATCCTTTTTTATTTCTACTTTCGACAACCTTATGGGGTACTATTCTTACACTGATTGCCCTTAAACTTTCTAAAAACAATCACAGCTTTGTTAAGCATTGGCTCTTAATGATGCTTTCCATACATTGGTTTACTATTGCTCTTTTAATGATTGATACGTTTAGTGTTTTTAATGATTTCTAAACTTTTGTGATAATCTTAACCTATAAGAAAAGGGACACCTAGTACCACGAATGTAGAACACCTCTAATAATATAAAATGAACCAGTAATTGATTATTTAAAGATTAAAAAACTTTTTTTGGGGTTCAATTTAGTATGGAGAATCGATAACTATTTCACTAAATAATGATAAAAACGCTCAGGCTTCTGAGCGTCATAGTGCTAACTCTTTATATTTAATGTGATTTTATTAATGAGTAAACGTTGGTATCATGAGGAATGCCGTTTTGATACATATAATTTCTTAAAATACCTTCTTTTTTAAAGCCCAGCTTTTTAAGTAACTCATTAGATGGTTTGTTTTCGATAAAAACAACTGCTCCTATGCGTGTCAAATCAAGTTCATTAAAACCGTATGATATTACTTTGGAGATAGCCTCCGTTGCGTAGCCTTTTCCCCAATAATAAGGATGAAGTTCGTAACCTATCTCAGCTCTTTTGTGCTTAGGAGACCAAACATTAAACCCAATGGTTCCGATAAGTCCTTCTTTTTCTCTTAATTCAATTCCCCATCGAATCCCACGTTTTTCTTCGTAGTTTTTTGCGAAAAACTCAACAAACTGTTCAGCTTGCTCTAAGCTTGTTAAGGTATCTTGTCCGTAATAACGGATTACGTCATTATTAGAAAAACAATCAAAAATTGCTTGAGCATCCGTGCTTATAATTTTTCGCAATCTAAGCCTCTCTGTTTCTAATATCGGAAACATTCTCCCACTCCATTTCAAAAAACCCAATAATAAATAATGTGACTTTTCCGCCGTTTATCTTTTTATATATTAACAATTTCAATATATTAACAAAAGTTCTAAAACTTATAAATCAATCAAGTTCATAGATCAAAATTCCATCTAACAAAAAATGGCCTATTGGAAAGACTTAGCTTTTTTCCCATAAGCGAAATAATACATTGGATAACAAAGCAGAATCACAATCACCATCGAAAAGAAGATGGCGCGGTAACCTGAATAAGGTTCGATAAATCCTAAAATATATGGTCCCAAGCCGAGACCTAAATCATATAAAATGAAATAAGTCGATGTAGCTAAACCGAAACGGTGTGGCTCTGTTACTTTAATCGCAATTGCTTGTGCGATTGAGTTGAAGTTTCCATAGCCTAAACCGATACATGCACTTGCCAATAAAAGCATCCAGCCAGCTGAAGCTTCGCTAAACAGGAACATCCCAACTGCGAAAATCGCGAAACATGGGTATACAATGATATTAGCTCCACGTGTATCCATTAATTTACCGGTTATTGGACGGGTGAAAATAATAACAAGAGCGTAGACTAGGAAGAAATAGCTTGCTGCTGCTACGAGATGGATTTCTTCTGCGTAAAAAGACAAGAATGACATAACGCCAGAATAGCTAAAGCCAATTACAAGCGCCACAAGTGAAATTGGTGCTGCTTTTGGTTCAATAAAACGCGTGAGGAGTGGCCCTTTTTCCACAATACTCTTCTCTTTTGATGGCTCTGTCATTTTTATTTTTACAAGGGCTAAAAAGATCATACTTCCGATAGAGAAAATAACATTGATCATATACATAATCGTAAAACCGTTATCTAGCTTCATGAGTAAAATTCCAAAGAACGGTCCGATCGCTGTGGCTAATATTGTACTTAGACTATAGTACCCAATCCCTTCACCTCTACGTTCCGCCGGTAATACTTGAGCAATAATTGTACCTGCCGCCGTTCCCATTAAACCAAATGAAATACCGTGGAATAAACGGTTAAGAAGTAAGGTTGTCGTATTAAAAATACCGAAGTAAAAAATCGAGGCAACAGTAAGTAAAATCAAGCCGGTCCAAAACACTTTTTTTGTCCCAATATCACTAATATAACGGCCAGCGCCAAGTCGGCCAAGAAGCGAGCCAATAATAAAAATACTGGATACTAGACCCGCTGTACTCGTCGATACATGAAACTCACTTTTAGCGTAGGTCGCAATGGTCACCATTAACAGGTAGAACATCAATGTTGCTAAAAAGTTGATCGTTGAAACAGCGATAAACTCCTTTGTCCATAATTTTTCTTTATTCAAAGTAATCCTCTTTTCTTTACGTTGCGCGTTAGTTGCTCTAAAACCTCGTTTACAACTTTTATTTGTTGCTCAGATACTCCTTCCAATAATTTCGATTGATACAAATCAACCGAAGCTTTACATTCTCTATATTTCAATTGTCCTGCTTCCGTTATATGCATGACCTTTTGCCGTTTATCTTTTCCGGGACGAACTTCAATAAGACCGAGGTCTATCAGTTTTTGGCCTACTGGTGTAACAGATGGTTTTTCTACCTGCCAATACTCGGCGATCTCAGAAAAAGTAGTTGGTCCATCTTCTTGTAAATAACGAAGCAAGCCCCATTGCAATTCCGTTAGCTCATGCGGCTCAAGCACTTTTAGTATTTGCTGCGTATAAGGCTTATATAGTAATTTAATTTTGGAAAAAATAGAGTACAAGAAAATCCTCCTTTAAATGGTTAGTTAACCTAACTAATTATATAATACGTGGTTTTAATTGTAAATGGATTTATTTAAAGGTATTGGGCTTAATTATGTAGAATTTACATTTTATATTAAAAAATGCTACTAAAAGGTAGGTACTTAAGAAAATAAAACGGTTCGTCTAGATATAAAGGTTTTCTAAAATTGTATGATTTTAGATAAAGTTGTGTATGGATATGTGCATGCGTTTAGTGTGGAGTTAGTGGACATCGATAATGTGAAATGAATGGTATTCCAGATTTGGATTTACCTTTTCTTTGATTGATTTTTAAATTGTAGGGAGTGTTAACATGGAAAGACACCACAGTGAACTACTCGAATCAATAATGGATGTAATTAAAACTAAATATTCAAATGATATAAGTCTACTTTTTATATATGGTTCAGTTGTTAATGGTACTGCAAATGAAAATTCTGATTTAGATATGATCTTTGTTCCTAAAACTGAGCGGGGCTGGAATCTAGCAACAACATTCATTCTCAAAGGTAGCGGTAACGATCTTTGGGGTGTAAACTGGGAACGCCTTGAAAGTTTTGCGAATTTTGATGATATGAGAGTGTCTATACTAGTCAATTCCCGCCTTGTTTATTATGCATCTGAAGAAGATAAGGAGCGCTATGAAAAATTAATAAAACAAATCGCAAGTATTCAAAATGGACCTCTCACCCCTAAACTTATTGAAAAAGCTCATCAACACCTTATAAATGCAAAACGACACTATGCTGAGCTATTTATCAGTAATAATCTTTCTGCAGCTGGGGATATAGTAATTGAAATTAGTAATACACTTTGTCTTTTGAACCATACTTTTCTACACTTTGGTGAAAAACAATTGCTTAAAGAACTTTCTTTGCTGAATCGATTACCTAAAGGATTCATGGAAGTTATTCACGAAGTGGTTGCTGCAAAGGAATATGAACAAATTCAAAAAACTTGTTTCGATTTAATACATTGTGTGGACTCATTTTTTAAAACAATAAAGAATGAGATTATACCACCTGTATCAATGTTCCATTTTAAGGGACTTTACGAGGAACTATTGTCTCATTGGAATAAAATCCGCTTTTCTTGTGAAAAAGGAGACGCTTTTAGTGCTTTTTTAGCGGCAACTAATCTTCAAACTGAGCTTAATTATGTTCAAGAACAAACTGGGATTCATAACCCAGAATTAAATTTTATCGATTATTACGATCCAGATAATCTCTCTAGTTTTGCACTTGCAGCGAACAAAGCAGAAGAAACATTTGTAAGGATTTTGAAAGAAAGCAAAATTCCAATTGCTAGCTTTGAAAATGTTGAGGATTTTAAAAATATGCTCATGAGACTAGGAGATGCATCTAGCTCATCTGGATCCGGATAGAAATCTATATTATTTTACTAGGAGGAGCATCTTGAAAGTATTAATGTGGGTTGCACCAGTAATATGTTTACTACTATTAATAGGCTGCCAATTTCGCCCTACAGAAACAATGTCTCTTTTAGATGAAAAAATAGCAGTCGTACATATCTCAAATTCAATGGGAATAGGAGATATGAATGAAGACATTCTAATATCTTTCAAAGATAAACAGTCTTTGGATATATTCGAAAAAGCCATTACATCAGCGGTTAAGAAGTCTGGTAAGGTTGACTTGGCAGAACCGGAGTATGATGTAATGGTGGAATATAAATCGAATGAAGGAGACTTACCTGTTCATGCCCTGCATTTTTGGTTGGGTAAGGAAAATGAAAAAAGTACCTTCATGTATATGATGGACGATTCTGTTTATCATACTTCCCCGCAAATGACGAACAAATTAAGAAAGTTGATTTTATCGAAGCATCCCAGTAAACAATTGTAGTTCCGATTTTTTACAACTCATATCCCCCTGACAACTGGGATTATTTTTTTAAATAGGAAGAGATATAATTACAATTAAAGTTATAACTTATTAAATTTCAGGTGGGTGTTGACATGGATGCTAAAAAGCTAGCTGGTGAAAAAGCAATTGAATTCATCGAAAACGATATGATAGTAGGTCTCGGAACGGGTTCTACTGTTCATTGGTCAATATTAAAGCTAGGTGAACTTGTCAAACAAGGACTTAATATTAAAGGAGTTCCTACATCTAGACAAACTGAACAGCTTGCCAACGAGTTGGGGATACCATTAGTAGGCTTGTCTTCAATTGATCAAATAGATTTGACTGTAGATGGAGCAGATGAGGCTAATCCGGATTTTGAGCTTATAAAAGGTGGCGGAGGAGCCTTATTACGAGAAAAAATGGTAGCATCTATTTCGAAACGAATGATCGTTGTGATGGACGAGACGAAATATGTAGCGAATTTGGGGAAATTTCCATTACCCGTTGAAGTCACACAATTTGGCTGGGAAATGACGTGCAGACAAATAAAGTCTTTAGGTTGTGAACCTAAATTACGACTTAATAATAATCTTCCTTTTATTACGGATAATGGCAACTATATATTGGATTGTGATTTTGGGGAAATATATGATGCCGAGAATCTTAATCATACATTAAATATGATTCCTGGCGTTGTAGAGAATGGGCTTTTCGTTAATATGACAGATACGATGGTCATTGGAAATAGAAACGGACATGTCGATATTTTATATAAAAGTTGAATGAGTGTTGATTTCTGTTGCAAGGAGGTAAGGGATGAAAGGGTATGAAGTCAAACGAATAAATAACGTAATGAATGAAAATATATACCCACTGGTAGAAGAAAGTAAAAAAGCTGGTTTTCGTTTTCTTCAAAAATTAGTAAGTAATTATAGCGACGGGTCCAATACTTTCAACATGCCTGGTGAAGCTTTATATGGTGTATACAGACAGGATGGTGTGCTGATTGCTGTTGGGGGAATTAACATTGATCCTTTTTCTAACAATCCACATATTGGTCGTTTGAGGAGATTTTATGTAACCGAAGATTGTCGTAGAAATGGAGTAGGGACGCTCTTATTAAAAATGTTAATTTCCGAAGCAAAGAATCATTTTCAAATAATAGTATTAAACAGTACACCACAAGCTGATGCATTTTACACTTCATTTGGGTTTACAAAAAGCGATAAATACCCGAATTCTACTCATTACCTCACACTTAAAACATATTCGTAAAAGAAATTTTTGGAATAAAAAGAAAATAACCTTTGTAATGCCTTCCTATCTATGTTAGATTAAAAGTACTTTGATGATCGGAGGGTTGTTGAAAAATGGGTATTGTATGGATTAGATTGCGTTTTTCAACTTTATGCAGCTAATTGAATAGCGCCTAAAGTCTCTGCCTGTAAGCAGAGTAAACGGGATCCGTCTGTCCTTTTTTAATAATCTTCATTAAAAAACTTATTATATATGTATTTGTGAAGAAAGGTGGATTGTTCTGCCTTTCTTTTTTGTGGAAACATCCCTAGTCCTTAATTGGTGTGGATTATTTGGGATATGGTTCAAGCTTCAACTTTTGTTTATAAAGTCGAGGCTTCTTTCCTTTACTCTAAATCGCAGGCAGAAGACTGTGATTTATTATATTGGAGGGAAAATCATATGACCAAAAGAACACATAGGTATAGTAATAAAAAATTAAGTCGAGGAGAGCCTCCCAATTTTTCTGGTCAGCACTTAATGCACAATAAAAAGCTCCTTCATGAAATAGTAGATCGTGCGAACATAAGCAAAAAAGATACAGCTTTAGAATTAGGAGCGGGAAAAGGTACTTTGACGACAGTCCTAAATGAACGTGCAGGAAAGGTATTGGCTGTAGAATATGATTCTAAATTCGTTGAAATTCTTACAAAGAAAACCGCAGAATACAAAAATACGAAAATCATTCATCAAGATATAATGAAAATCCATTTGCCGAGAGAAAAATTTGTTGTTGTATCAAATATTCCTTTCTCCATAACGACACCTATTATGAAGATGCTTCTAAATAATCCATTAACTGGCTTGCAAAGAGGGGTCATTGTGATGGAAAAAGGTGCTGCGAAACGGTTCACATCAAAATTTGTGAAAAATCATTATGTTTTAGCGTGGAGAATGTGGTTTGATCTTTACTATATAAAAGAAATTTCCAGAGACCATTTCTCACCTCCACCAAGGGTAGATTCCGCCATACTTTTGATAAAGAGAAAGGTAGAACCGATTGTTTCATACAAATATTACGCAACCTTTCTGGGACTTGCAGAATATTCCCTTAATAATCCGAATCTATCAATGGATATAGCGTTAAAGGGTATATTTACCCCTCTACAAATGAAGAAATTAAAAAGAAGCTTGTCCATTCAACAAGATACCCCAATCGGTCGATTAACCGAATCTCATTGGGGAATAATTTTTGATACAATGACTAAGTATGTGCAACGCCCCCTTTGGCCAAGAACAAAAAAGAAACTTTAAATAATTTTAAGAGCATGTGAATTCGATTTTTCGAAACATGCTCTTTTGAAATTGATGAGAAATTTTAATAGATTTAAGTGAAGAAAAGAAGTTGCTATTGAAACTGACATCGGATAATGTTAGGGAAAAGATTAACCAAAGAGGTTGAAAGTATATGAAACTCACACAAAATCGTTTAGGGATTATCATTATTATTTTACTGATAGCAATAGTGTGTTTGATGTTTTTTTATCCTAAAAGTGAAAAAGAGCCTATCGGAAATATGCCGAACGATAAATTTAACGAAAAAGCAATACATCAGAAATTACCACTAACAATAACGGTAAGTGAAGATGATACAAAAGCTGAAACCATTGCTTATCGTTTGTGGTTTGATTTGATGCAATCCTTTAAAGATGACGGGTTGATTAAGAATGCTTATTTTAAAAGATTCCATTTATTAGAGGGTAACGAAAATGAATTCATTGTTGCGGTCGTCTATCAAGTGGAGCTAGGAGAAGGTGTAGAAACTAGTTTTGGTGGGGAAAATGAAGAGGGCCTTGTTGATAATATTGTTTGGAAATTGAGGATTCGAAAGGATGCAGAGGCAACATACACGTTAGCAAACTTTGAGAATTCAAATGACAGTTTGATTGGCCTCCCTACAGTACAAGATGAGGAAAGTTATCAAAAGGAAGCCGGCATAGCAACAAATGAAGACTTTCGATACGAAATCGCAAATGGCATTTTAAAAATAACATACAATAACGGAAAAAGTTGGGTAGAAGTACCAGCTACGATAGAAGAATTATTCGGGGGAGATTTCAGCGGCTCTAAAAATTATTTAATAGACGGTAGCTATATCATTTATCCTCAGAAAACAGCTTTTGTACTATCATCAAATCAAGAACTGTTCCTATTAATAACAACGAATCAAGGAAAAACATGGGACAAAGTATTGATAAAAGATCAATTACCTTCCGTACGTCAAAGATTCGTAGGTTTTACATCAGTAATGAATGGCTATCTTATTTTTACATGTGATCGAACGATGTCTAGCGAAGCGAACTTTGTGATGAAAACAAATGATGGAGGAAAAACGTGGGAAGCCGCTGGAT
This sequence comes from Lederbergia wuyishanensis, assembly GCF_022900255.1. Taxonomy (GTDB): domain Bacteria; phylum Bacillota; class Bacilli; order Bacillales; family Bacillaceae_C; genus Lederbergia; species Lederbergia wuyishanensis. Next base: position 94,005 of record NZ_JALIRM010000010.1, on the reverse strand, counting down.
CAGTGGATGAGATATATTCATTAGTGACGGATGGTAACTTTATTAATGATAAACTGGGATTCATATCTTTTGGATCGATTAATATAATGGACCAACCGCCAAGACCGTTGCTTTATCGTACTAACGACGGAGGAAGTAATTGGGAAGAAGTAGAAGTTCCAATCCCAGATGAGTATAAAGGAATATTCATTGTCGCAGAAGCCCCTGTTTTTAAAGATGGTCTAGGAATCTTAATAGTAAATCAAGGACCTAATGGAGATTATCTCGGAGGTAATGTTTTAGCAAAGTTTATATCCGAAGATGAAGGGAAAACTTGGGTTTTCTCTAGTTTAGTCGATCCAAATAATGTGTTGGATTAAGGAGGGAAAATTTTTGAGCTACAAAAACACTCTCATTACGATTTCAGAAGATTCAAAGGTCACATCTGCAAAGGTACCTGTCGCTAAAAACGATAAACCCACGGTTGCTTCCATTGAGTATGATTTGATCAAGAATAGTCCTTATAAATACACTCAAGACGATATACAATTTAAAACGTACTTAATTAAGAATCAAATTGAGGAAATCAATGTAGACGAGCTACGGGAGCAATTTTTTTCAAAACCAAAGGCTTGCTTTAGAGCCTCTCCCTTAGTAAAAAATTATGGATGGGGAATCCATTATGATGATGAAGGAAAAGTGGCTATTTATGATGTTGATAGTGAAACATATCAACAATTGCTTGATCAGGATGAGATTATGAAGGTAAAAGGAATGCGTTCGAAGAGAAAATAAACGATGAAGCTCCCCTTATTTAGGGGAGCCTACTAACTGTTGACAAACGATTGCTTTCTTCGTTGCTCTCCTTCTTGCAGTGCTTATTGCCCAATGTGACAACTCCTAGCCGCATAAGTTGGCTCCTCGAAAGCTAAATGTTTTCAATTAGTACGAAGTAGTTCTACATTAATTTGTCTACAAACTTATTATTTGGATGGTTGTTAATATTCTAAGTTATCTCGGCAATTCCGCCGCCGCATCCATAATTTCTGCTATAGTAAAAGAAATACATTTTATTTGTTCGGATTGAACGGTATCTTCTCGTCCGAAAACATTCAAAAGTTCATAGCTGTTATTAACTAACACGTATTGTTCCAAGACTTCATTCGCGGGATCGACAATCCAATATTCAGGAATCCGATACCTTGCATAAACTTTAAATTTTTCGAATCTATCTCTTTTAATAGAATGGGGTGACAATATTTCAGCAACTAAATTTGGAATACCCTCAATTCCCCTTTTTGTAATTATCTCCATATTATTACGATGAATCACGACTATATCAGGCTGACGTGCTTCCGTTTTAGATAAAATCAAATCGATTGGTGACGCAAAGATAATGTATTCTTGCTGGCAACTATTCATTAGTATGGTCAATAACTTTGTGCTAATGATCTGATGTTTTGGAGTTGGTGCAGGAGTCATCAACTCCAGAATTCCACTTACCAATTCATACCTTTTTCCATCATCGGGAAGCTTTACATAGTCATCATAAGTGATTTGAGCTTCTTTTAGGATAAATTTTTCATCACGAGATTTCATACATACGCCTCCTTCTCATCATATAGGTTCATTATATCCTATATCTTTAAATGAAGAAGGATATAATAAGATATAGAAATAGGAGTTTGATTGGAGGAGGTTTTTTGAAGATTGTCGGTATTTCTGGGGCGCTTTCAGGTCAAAAAACATCACAAATGGTTAATGATTGTCTATATGCTGTGAAGAAAGCCAATTTGGATGTAGAAATTGAGTTAATTGATCTAAAGGATTTTGATATAGAGTTTATGCAAGGTGTGCCGTTATCCTATTATAATGATGACACCCAAACAGTGGTGAACAAGATTTTGAAGGCAGATGGTATAGTGATTGGTACGCCAATTTATCAGGCGTCGATTTCTGGGAGCTTAAAAAACTTGTTGGATCTAATGCCAGAGCGAGCTTTTAAAGGAAAAGTTGTCGGTTATATTTCCAATGCCGGTTCTGATAAACATTTTATGGTGGCGCAATTTAATTTGGAGCCAATCATTCGTTTTCTTGGTGGGATTATTCCTCCAAAGAATGTATTTGTTAATTTTGACCACTTTGATCCTGAGGATAATATAATCATTGATAAGCGAGTGAAGGAAAGAATCATGGATTTTGGAAAGATGCTTGTCAAGATGACAGAGCAATTGGGTAGTGATTATTAAGGCTTACGACTCTTTTCTAATGTGAGGAGAGTTCTTTATAAACATTTTGGGCATAGCTTTATAATGTGTTGATGGGGCGATCAATAGCTACAATCCATGACTTATTGAACTACAGTGGTAAACTAATAAAAGGCATTCGGATTCAATAAATCTTTAACATTATTAAAATCATGTTAATTTTTGGCGTCGATATATGCTTGTAAAGCCTTTTTATAATTCATTTTTAGTCGATTAAATAGCGTTCTGGAGTCTTGTTATTTATTATTTCATATTTTAAAATACAACATAATATAAATGTAAGCGATGAAGAAGAAGAGTAATCTATATGAACGCTTTAGAGAGCTGATGGATGGTGGGAATCAGTGCGGAATTATAGGTGAATGGGCTTCTGAGCATCTAGATTGAAATAGCAGTAGGTCTAGCGGAGTGTCTTACCGTTAAAAAAGACAACGTATCGAAATGGTTTATCGTTTCCGTACGGAATAAGTGCGTTTACATTGTAAACGAATGAAGGTGGCACCACGGGTTACTCGTCCTTTTTAGGCGGGTAGCCCTTTTTGTATTTTATAAAAAGTTTGGAGGGAAATCATGAAAAAGACAATTTTAACAGGTATAAAGCCTACAGGGAAAATTCATTTAGGAAATTATATTGGTGCAATCAAGCCAGCTTTAGAATCGGCAAAGGTAGAGGATTATCAAGCAGCTTATTTTATTGCAGATTATCATGGTTTGACAAAAATTCATAATGCGGATGAATTTCGGCAGCTATCTTATGGGATTGCCGCAACATGGCTTGCATTAGGACTCGATCCTGAAAAAGTGATTTTTTATAGACAATCTGATGTTCCTGAGATTTTCGAGTTAAGTTGGATTTTGACATGTTTTTCGCCAAAGGGATTGATGAATCGGGCACATGCTTATAAGGCTATAGTGGAAAACAATAAACAAGCCGATAAGGATGCAGACTTTGGGGTCAACATGGGAATTTTTACTTATCCAATATTGATGGCAGCGGACATATTACTTTTTCGTACGAACATTGTTCCAGTTGGAAAAGATCAAGTCCAACATGTTGAAATCGCCCGCGATATTGCCGAGAGCTTTAACAATATCTATGGAGAAACATTTTTACTGCCAGAATATCAAATTCAAGAAGACACAGCAGTATTACCAGGATTGGACGGACGAAAAATGAGTAAAAGCTACAATAATACGATTCCGCTTTTTGAAGATGAAAAGAAATTAAAAAAGCTTATTAATAAAATTAAAACGGATTCGTTACCGCCCGAAGCAACGAAAGACCCGGACTCTTCTATCTTATTCTCTCTCTATCAAGAGTTTGCTGCACCAAGGGAAATTGAGGAATTGAGAATACAATATGAAAAAGGAATTGGGTGGGGAGAAGTAAAACAGGAATTATTTCGTGTCATGAATAGATTTCTAGAACAGCCACGAGAAAAGTATAATGAATTAATGGCTTCACCAGAGGTATTAGATGAAATTTTAGCGAAGGGCGCAGAAAAGGCTAGATCAGTTGCGGTTCCGTTTTTAAAAGAAATAAAAAAGATGGTCGGATTGTATTGAAATTATTATGATTCCTCGTTATGAGGGGTCATTTTTTTAAAGTTGAATATAAAAAGTAACTGAAGGTTTTTGTACAGAAATGAAGAATAAGTGAATAGATAGAATCAAATTGGAGGAATATGAATGAAACTATCAAAGTTCGATGCAATAAATAAAATGGTTGGTGAAAAGTTTCCCTTATGTAATGTTGTCTTTTTGGCAGGAAGTGCAGCAAGGGGAGAAGAGACAGCTACCTCTGATTTGGATATTATCGTCATGGACGAAACAATTGATACAAATTTTAGGGAAAGTTTTTTTCTATATGGTTGGAAAATGGAGGTATTCATACATAATAAACAAACATATTTAGACCAATTCAATATGGATAGAGATAAGGGAATTCCTATATTAGGGAATATGTTGGCAGAAGGTAAGATTATAAGAGACAATGGCACTGCGCCAAAAATTAAAAATACAGCGATAGAATTCATTAAAGCGGGGCCAACTCCATTAAGTGAAAGCTTTATCAATGCATCAAGATATTTCATTTACGACCTCCTTGATGATTTTTTAGATGCAAAAAGTCATTACGAAGCGATTATTACTTTAAATACAATTTCTATCCAACTTGCTGATTTCATTTTAAGAGTAAACGGACAATGGGCTGGAAGAGGGAAAGGGTTAACAAGGGCATTACAAAGATATGACCATAAACTTAGTATGAGGTTTTTTAGTGCTTTGGATTGTTACTATAAAGAAGGAAATAAAAAGCCTTTTATCAATTTCGTTGACGAAATTTACGAGCCACTTGGAGGTCGTTTTTTTGATGGTTTTGTACAAGGGAAAAAATAGGTTGGTAAGGGAGATTTAGCATGGTAGTAATTGAATCAGAAGAAGTAATATTAAACGATATTATCAAAACATGTAAACGTATATTTGGTTTTCAAATATTAGAAGTTTCTCAAATAAAAAGAGGCTGGCTTAATCTAAAGTGGAAAATAACGACGTCCGAAGGCACCTTTTTAGTAAAACAATATAATAAGGAAAGATTTAAGCTTTACAACCAGGAAGAATTACTATTAGCTTTCTCACAACAACAAAGATTACATAATCAAGGTTTTCCATGCCCAAGGCTGCTTTCATATCAAGGTAAGGTCATGTTTGAAACCAATAATGGTGAACTTTTTATCGTTATGGAGTTTTGTAATGGTCAAGTGGTTCCTCCGGGAAATATGAATACCAATCAAATGTATGATTTAGGTCGATTCACTGGTCTGATGCATCATGTGTTAAATGACGGCACAATTTTGAAAAAGAAAGTAACTAATTTCACACCTCCTAGTCGAGAGGATAGAATGGAGTACTGGAATTCAGTTTTGATAGATGTTAACAATTCTTCACTGGAGCATTTAGTCCCCATTATGGAAAGGCAATATCAACTAACGAAAGAACTTTCAATCGATGAATTTTCATTGATTGAAGCAGGTTGGGCTCATAGGGACTTATGGGCAGATAATCTATTATTTGAAGAAAATCATCTAGGTGCAATACTAGACTTTGACAGATTAAATTATGACTACCCCCAACTAGATATTGGTAGAGCTATCATCTCTTGCTCTTTAAATGAAAATTCTCTTAAGGTTGATACAATTGAGGCGTTTAAAGAGGGCTATTGCGAACATATTTTAATAGATTCTCAGTCGCTTATCAGTTCATTAAGATTTTTGTGGTACTTGGAAAGTACTTGGTGGATTAAAATCGATATGGATCAATTTACTGGACCGCCAACCCGTTTTAAAAAGGAAATGCTCTGGCTTTCTGATAACTATAATGAGTTGGATTCATTGTTAGGAGGATGTTAATCTTTAGGAGTTTAAGGCCGGTAAATAATAGTATGGAAGAATGAAATAAGAGTATTTTATCTGAACATAAACAAAGCTGGGATGTAGCAGCAAAATGCTTTTTTTGGAAGACATCCGCTTCCTGAATATGGACCAATGGCACCAAGTGAAGATGAACTAAACTTATTAGGTGAAGTTAAGAATTTAAATGTTTTAGATATTGGTTGCGGCAGCGGGCATTCATTATGAAGGAAAGAGGCAGCTGAATTGGATTTATCAAAAAACAAATAGAATTAGCGACTATATTACTTGCAGAAGTTATAGAGGATTTAACAGTAAAGATGAGGTTCTTCAAAAGGAAGAGCCTTTTTTCTTGTGGTGAAACGTAATGATTTTTAGAAACTGAGGAATAATATTTTTAAAGTGTCAACTTTGCTTGAAGAGAGTTGCACTCAGTTAAACGGGAATAGAAGCTATCTGAACGGGAATAGAATGCCTTCGAACGGGAATGAAAGCTGTCTGAACGGGAATAGAATGCCTTCGAACGTGAATGGAAGCTGTCAAACAAGAATAGAAGTCTCCTAAATGAGAATAGAATCCAGTAGAATACCCTTTAACGGAAACAACCTCGACCAAACACCAATAAAATTGTATCAGTGGATCAGAAACCTTTTTGGAGGGAAATCATGCCAGAACTGCCTGAAATGGAAACATATAAATCAATGCTCCAACAAAAGATAGGTGGAAACACGATTACGGATATCTTCATTAATCGAGAAAAGTCTATTAATGTGCCAACTAATGAATTTTTACAGCGAGTAATTAATCAGAAAATCGAATCTATTGGTAGAAGAGCTAAATATTTAATTTTTCAGCTGCAAAATGGCTCCTGTTTGCTATTGCATCTAATGCTAGGTGGTAGGATGTTTTATGGAAAAGAGGAAGAAAAACCAGATAGAACCGTGCAAGTACAGTTTTCGTTTGGAAATCAAAATCTATATTTCATTGGGTTACGACTAGGTTACTTGCATCTATTATCCACAGAAATGATTGAAAAGGAACTGCAGAATATTGGACCAGAACCGCTGGACCCAAATTTTTCATTGGACGCTTTCCTTACTGCATTGAAAGGGAGAAAAAGCAATTTAAAAACATCGTTAATAAATCAAGAATGTATTGCGGGAATTGGAAATCGTTATTCTGATGAAATTCTTTGGCATGCACAGCTTTTACCTGAAAGAAAAATACACGAACTAGATCAGGACCATATTGCTCGTTTATATGATTCAATAAAGTTTATTCTTAAACAAGCTATACAGAATGGTGGCTACATGAGCGTGCCTCTTTTTTCTGGGGACAAACGAACGGGTGGCTATAATAATATTATGAAGGTTCACGGTCTTGAAGGAAAATCATGTGAGCGTTGTCGTTCACCTATTATCAAAACAGAGATTTCCTCTAGAAAAACCTATTTCTGTAAAAATTGTCAGCATTGAAGGAGAATATTTATGATATTTGGTTGTCACCTTTCAATTAAAGATGGATATTTAGGTGCTGCAAAGCGTGCATACTCAATGAATGCTGGAGCTTTTCAATACTTCCCAAAAAACCCCCGTAGTTTATCGGTTAAAGACTTCGACCAAAATGATGCTGCTTTATGTAAGGCGTTTTGTGAGGAAAATAACATTCTTTCTGTTAGCCACTCCCCATATCCTACTAGTTTGACACCTATTAATGAGCAAAAGCGAAATCAAGTGATTCAATCTTTGTTAAATGACTTGGAAATATCCGATGCTTGCGGCTCAATTGGTGTTGTCGTTCATTTTGGCAAAGAGGTCAGTCATCTAACCCTACTGGAAAGCTATCAGTTAATAATAGAAATGTTAAATGAAATTCTTAGCGAGTGGGAAGGGAATGCAAAAATATTGCTGGAAAACAATGCGGGGATCCCCGGTGCATTCGGTACAACTTTGGAGGAACTTGTACAGATTCGAAGATTGTGTAATTATCCTGAAAAAATAGGTTTTTGCTTTGATACGTGCCATGCTTTTTCTTGTGGATTATGGGATGGGGAAAATTGGGATTTATTTTTAGAAAATGCCCTAGTCCTTGGATACTTGGATCATTTAAAGCTTGTTCACTTTAATAATTCTAAATATGATACTCGCATAGGAAAAGACCGGCATGCTCCAATTTTTGGACCGGGATATATAAAAGAGACTCAGTTCGATCAATTGGTACAAACACCACAGTTCGCAAACATCCCATTTGTTTTAGAGACTCCTAAAGAAGAAATACCACATGAAAAGGAAATAGAACTTTTACAGGAAAAATGGGGCGATCATGGAAAGGTAAAAAATTGATAGCTTTAACATCTGGATATTGATATTTTTGTTTTTCCTCTAAATATAGCACTTGCTAGTTAATAGTAGGCCACATTTCATAACCAAGGGGTTTAATCAAACGATTAATTGATAGTAAAAGACAACGTTTCAATCAAATGTTTGATTGAAATGGAAAGCAGTAATTAACAAATAAATACTTAAAATAAAAAGGAGCAAATAGATATTAATCAATCGATTGATTGAAATAAATAGGCGTTTAGATGTTTCAATTAAACGATTGATTAAAGTTTTGGACTTTCCATATAAGCTTCTTCTTCACAAAGTATCTGGTTTAAAATAAAGCATTTAAACAAAAATTGAGTTATAATTTAGAAAATACATATTACTGGAAAGGGGAAACAAACATGTCAGAGAGAAAAATTAAATGGGGAATTATGGGTCCTGGTAATATATCCCGTAAATTTGCTTCTGATTTAGTACAATCAGAAAATGCAGAACTTGTTGCAGTTGCTTCAAGAACAGAGGGGAAAGCGGCTGCATTTGCAAGCGAATTCAATATTCCACGCTCCTATAGTAATTATGATGAATTTGTACAAGATCCAGAATTAGAGATTGTATACATAGGAACTCTTCATCCGCAGCATAAGGAATGTGTATTGCAATGCTTAAATGCAGGAAAAGCAGTTATATGTGAAAAACCATTTACGATGAATGCTGAAGAGGCCGAAGAATTAATTAAGGCAGCGAGAGAAAATAATACGTTTTTGATGGAAGCAATGTGGACACGTTATTTACCTGCCGTTGTTAAGGCAATGAATTGGATTAAAGAAGGTAAAATTGGTGAAGTGAATATGCTGACTGCCAATTTCGGATTTAATGCTGGCTGGAACCCAGGAAGCCGCTTGCTAGATAAGAAATTGGGTGGTGGAGCAATGCTTGATGCTGGAATCTATCCTATTTCATTTGCTTCATTAATTTTTGGAACTCAACCTACCAACATCAAAAGTAGTGCGCACATTGGAGAAACTGGCGTAGACGAGTGGTTTTCTGCCCTTTTTGAATACGGAAATGGAAAAACAGCCATGTTGAATGCAGGCATTCGTTTAAATTTGGCTAATGATGCTTATATATATGGAACAGAAGGTTATATCCATTTACCGAACTTCTTGTTTGGAGCAGGAGCCTATTTACATCGTCCTGGTTCAGAAGTAGAAGGATTTAAAGACGAACGTAATCAGCACGGCTATATTTACGAAGCGGAAGAAGCAATGAAATGCTTACGAGAAGGTAAAATCGAAAGCTCCATCATGCCATTGGATGAAACATACGACATTATGAAAACAATGGATACATTACGTAAACAGTGGGGCTTGGATTATTAAGGTTTACTATAAAATAAGATTTGCAGCAAGCGAGATTCTCACAAAAAAGAGTCTCGCTTTTTTAATAGGGAAAGGGGTATGAGGATGGGGCAAAAACCAATAATAATATCCATTGCCGCTGTTTCAGGTGGTGGAAAAACAACCATAACGAATGGATTAAAGAAAAGATTGGATAACGCTAAGGCTTTATATTTTGATCAATATGAATTTGATAAAAGTCCAACGGATATTTGCAAATGGGTGGAAGATGGTGCTGATTATAATGAATGGAACTTAGAATCGTTAATAACCGATATTCAATGTATACTGGATGATCCAACCATTCGTTATATTATTCTTGACTATCCTTTTGCCTACTTAAATGACAATATAAGTGATTGTATAGACTTAGCAGTTTACGTAGACACCCCATTGGATATTGCTATGGCGAGAAGAATAACTAGGGATTATTCAAATAATAAATGGGAAAATATTCAAAGTGATTTAACGAACTATTTATTAAGAGGAAGGCTAGCCTACTTGGAAATGGAAAAATCCGTAAAACCTAGTTCGGATATTATTCTGGATGGCTCTTTATCAATTGAAATGATTGTTGAGAAAATAATAACGGAGATTAAGAGAAAAAGTAGATTTTAGGGGCTAAAAATGAATATATTGGTCATTTAGCGCAAGCTTGAAAAAAAGATTCGTTTAAATCCAGATGGATCATCTGTTTTCATAGCCGAAGTTGATATTCGAACTAATTTTGGATTTTTAATACTAAAAAAGTATCTTTTTGTGTATCATAAATAAGCAAACTCTTTTAGTCTTTATTTTGGTTGTAAAATTTTAAAAGATGAATTTTATGACACATAGTGTTACAATGATTTTCAAATAGATAGTCCTTCGGGGTCGGGTGAAATTCCCAATCGACGGTGATGAAGCAATTCTAAGCCCGTGAGCCTTGCAAAAGGCAGGATTTGGTGAGAGTCCAAAGCCGACAGTATAGTCTGGATGGGAGAAGGATGTATTGAGCATTGCTTATTTCTTTGGAAGAAAAATGTACTTCTAGAGGTTTATTTGTTCATGCTTAAAATACAAAAACTCCTAATCCCGTAGAGCTAATCTATGGGGTTTTCTATTTTACGAAAGCTCCGACAAACTTAATAGGTATAGTCCTTCGGGGTCGGGTGAAATTCCCAATCGACGGTGATGAAGCAATTCTAAGCCCGTGAGCCTTGCAAAAGGCAGGATTTGGTGAGAGTCCAAAGCCGACAGTATAGTCTGGATGGGAGAAGGATGTATTGAGCACAGCTTATTTCTTTGGAAGAAAAATACACTTCTAAAGGTTTGTTTAAACATGCTCAAAATACGAAAAACTCCTAAAACCTCGTAGAGATCAATCTACGAGGTTTTCTTTTTCTATAAAGTTAGGTTTTAGATGGGAGGTGGAAAAATGAACGACGAGTTTTATATGGATTTTGCTTTAAAACTAGCGCAAGTATCCGATGGGCAGACTTCCCCAAATCCTACGGTAGGTGCAGTCGTTGTCAAGGACGGAGAAATAATCGGATTTGGTTCCCATTTAAAAGCAGGATTTCCACACGCTGAAATCAATGCTTTGAAAATGGCTGGAGATAGGGCTGAAGGCAGTACGATTTATGTTACTCTTGAACCGTGTAGCCACCATGGGAAAACACCTCCATGTGCTAATGCACTAATAGAATCTAGAGTGCATCGTGTTGTAATTGGTTCAATGGACCCTAATCCCCTAGTCGCAGGTAAAGGCATTGGACTTTTGAGAGATGCTGGGATTGAAGTGAAAACAGGCGTTTTGAAAGAAAAAGCGGATGAGCTGAATAAAGCTTTCTTTCACTTTATTCAACACAAAAAACCTTTTGTCACCTTGAAACAGGCAATCACTCTGGATGGAAAAATTGCTGCTGAAGCAGGCAAAGATCAAAAAATAACAGGTAAAGAAGTACAAGAAGATGTTCACTTAGATCGTGAGAGACATGACGCCATTTTAGTCGGAATCGGAACTGTTTTATCTGATAATCCGTTGTTGACGAACAGATATGGGAAGACAAAAAAACAACCGATACGAATCATTTTAGATACTCATTTAAAGATAACGCCTGATAAGAAGGTAATTACCGACACCAAATCCAAAACATGGATTTTTACGGGTTCAGACGTAGAAAAAGATAGGATTACTAACTTTACACAATCACATGTGGAAATCATTCAACTCTCGAATTCTTCCATTGAGATTGATGAGGTGCTTGCTATCCTTGGAAAGCGCCAGGTGAGCAAGCTTTATGTCGAAGGTGGAAAAACCATCAATGCCAGTTTTTTGAAGTCGGGATATGTAAATCAACTCATTACGTATGTAGCCCCGAAAATAATCGGAGGTAATTCGGCAGTTCCAATGTTTGGTGATTTAAATGTTAAGGAAATGCCAGCAGCTTACGGATTAACTTATCAAAATGTGGAAGTAATTGGAGAAGATTTGAAAATCACATCGGTATTGAAATGAGGTTACGCCATGTTCACAGGTATTGTTGAGGATATAGGTAAAGTCAAAGCAATAAAGAATGGATTACGGAGTATGCAGTTGACGTTAGAATCTAAAAAGATCTTAGAAGACATTCATCTTGGTGATAGCATTGCGGTAAACGGTATATGCTTGACCGTTGTTGAATATTCCACTACTGCCTTTACGGTAGATGTTATGCCCGAAACAGTAAAATCCACAAATATCCAATCTTTACATATAGGGCATCGGGTAAATTTAGAACGAGCTATGCCATCAACAGGTCGATTTGGGGGTCATTTTGTATCAGGGCACGTTGACGGAACAGGTGTGATTTTACGAAAGAGAAAAGTTGAAAATGCAGTCTATATCGATATTGGGATTAGTGAAGAAATGAGCCAATTTTGTATGTTAAAGGGTTCGGTTGCTATTGATGGCATCAGTCTAACAATTTTTGATATTCAACCTACAAAGTTGACTGTTTCCTTAATTCCTCACACCTTTAAGCAAACAATTTTTGGGGATAAAAGAGAGCAGGAATTAGTCAATATAGAAACTGATTTGCTATCTAAATATGTAGTGAATCATTTGAATCGAACTCAAAAAGAATCATCAATAACGATGGATCTTTTAAAACTTAATGGATTTTAAGAAAGGCGGTGTAGAGAGTATGTTTAGCACTATTGAAGAAGCAATAGACGATTTGACAAAAGGCAAAATCATCATTGTTGTAGATGATGAAAACCGAGAAAATGAGGGAGATTTTTTGGTGCTAGCCGATTATGCTACACCTGAAAATATTAATTTTATGGCAAAGCATGGACGGGGATTGATCTGCACGCCTATTACAGAAAAACTGGCAAAGCAACTTAAATTATTTCCAATGGTTCATGAAAATACAGACAATCATCAAACAGCCTTTACGGTAAGCATTGATCATAAGAACACGAAAACTGGAATTAGTGCGTTTGAACGTTCTGAAACCATAACTAAACTTTTAAAATCGGAATCAATAGGAGAAGATTTTCGTCGTCCAGGTCATGTTTTTCCCCTTGTTGCAAAAGAAAATGGTGTGCTTGAGAGACAAGGTCATACAGAAGCTGCGGTAGATTTTTCAAAACTTTGTGGTGCTAGCCCCGTAGGTGTCATTTGTGAAATTATGAGTGATAACGGAGAAATGGCAAGAGTGCCAGAACTAATTGAAATGGCTAAGGAATTTAATATGAAATTAGTGACCATTTCAGATTTAGTAACTTATCGATACAAGCATGATCAATTGGTGAAACGTGAAGCATCTGTAAAATTGCCAACTTCATTTGGAGAATTTCAGATGATCGGCTATTCCAATCAGATAGATGGTAAAGAACATGTTGCTATTGTAAAAGGAATTGCTGCAAAAGGAGAGGTTCCTCTTGTGCGTATTCATTCTGAATGTCTGACAGGTGATATTTTTCATTCAAAACGCTGTGATTGCGGACCACAATTAATACAATCATTGGCTATGATTGAAGAGGCTGGACAAGGAGTCATTCTTTATATGAGTCAAGAAGGCCGAGGCATAGGGTTAATTAACAAGTTAAAAACGTATGAGTTGCAAGAACAAGGCTTTGATACGGTTGAGGCGAATGTAAAACTAGGATTTCCTCCAGAAATGCGTGAGTATGGGCTATGTGCCCAAATGCTTCGTGATCTTGGGATTTCACGAGTAAGATTAATAACGAATAATCCTGAGAAGATTGAAAGTTTGACAAGATATGGTATTGAGGTTGTGGAGCGGGTTCCAATAGAGATTCCTGCAGTAGAAGAAAATAGACAATATTTAATGACCAAGAAAGAAAAAATGAATCATATTTTAGCATAGGAGAGATGAAAAATGGGGCAAGTTTTTGAAGCACAACTAATCGGAACGGATTTGAAAATTGGAATAGTGGTAGGAAGATTTAATGAGTTTCTTACAGGGAAATTATTGGGCGGTGCTTTGGACGGCCTGAAACGTCATGGTGTTTCTGAAGAAGATATTGATGTTGCTTGGGTGCCAGGGGCCTTTGAAGTCCCATTCATAGCAAAAAAGATGGCGGAAACAAATAAATATGATGCCATTATCGGTTTGGGAACTGTAATACGTGGATCGACGACTCATTATGATTATGTATGTAATGAAGCGGCGAAAGGCATTGCTTCAGTAGGTTTGACAACTGGTGTGCCGGTGATTTTTGGTGTTGTGACAACAGAAAACATCGAACAAGCCATTGAGCGTTCGGGAACAAAGTCGGGGAATAAAGGTTACGATGCAGCGGTTTCAGCAATTGAAATGGCTAACTTGAACCGTCTATTTTAATCTTTATGCGAATTATTAATTCAATCAGGGCTGTATCCAAATGGATATAGTCTTTTTTTTATGAATTATTACCAGGTGCTAATACTTGGTGGTATAATTAAAATAAAAAGGAGTGAAATCGTATGATTCAATCTAAAGCCCGGATTACTGCCATCGGTACCTATGTCCCTGAGAAGAAATTAACAAATGAAGATTTGGAAAAAATGGTTGATACGAATGATGAATGGATTGTACAGAGGACTGGAATGAAGGAAAGAAGGATTGCAGGTGATGATGAATTTGCATCCCAGTTAGCGTATAAAGCAATAGAAGATTTGATTGAAAAATATAATAAAGATGTAAAAGACGTTGATTGTATTATAGTTGCTACGACCACAGCAGACTATGCGTTTCCTAGTGTTGCCTGTCAAATTCAGAATCACTTTAACATTCCTTGCACAGGAGCATTTGATTTGAATGCTACATGTGCGGGTTTCACGTATGCTTTACACCTCGCAAATAATTTAATTACCTCAGGCGCCCATAAAAAAATATTAGTTGTAGCAACGGAAACTTTATCCAAAGTGACAGATTATAAAGATAGAACAACTTGTATTTTATTCGGGGACGGGGCAGGCGCGATGCTAGTGGAATATGATCACGAAAATCCAAGTTTCTTGGCTGCCCATATGGGAACAAATGGCGAAGGGGGCATTAATGTCTACCGTACCTCTTTTTCGACGACTATGGATGGAAAGGCATTGAGTGATACAGGAAAAATCGTTCAGAATGGCAGGGAAGTATACAAGTGGGCATCAAGGACTTTACCAGAAGGAATTCACACATTATTAGGAAATGCTCAATTAGATATTGAGAATATTAATTGGTTCATACCCCATAGTGCAAACTTAAGAATGATTGAATCTATATGTGAAAAATCAAATATATCGATTGAAAAAACATTAACAAGTGTAAAATATTATGGAAATACCTCAGCTGTGTCGATTCCTTTGGCTCTTAACCTCGGTATCGAAGAAGGGAAAGTGAAAAATGAGGATACATTGTTGCTTTACGGCTTTGGAGGGGGACTCACACATTTAGGGCTTGTAGTAAAGTGGAATATATGAAATGGATAATAAAAGAGGAAAGGGTGACTAAATTCCCTTTCCTCTTGCTTTATTTTACTTTGCTATTTTATTTATCGTTATCGTATTAGCCCTTGCTTTGGAACGCTCTACATTCCCATATACAATACCACCTAATATTAAAACGACTCCTAGCCATTGTGACATGCCAACATGTTCAGCTAAAATGACTGAAGCCATTGTAACGGCCACTGGAAGTTCGGAAGCAGATAAAATCGTTCCAAGACTTGGTCCGACATGTGGCATTCCAATTGAGAATAAAAGTGGTGGCAAGGCAACGCCGAATAAACCTAGTAATAATCCATACGGTGCCACTCCCATCACGACAGGGATATTAGTTAAAAATACAGGCGGGAATATAGCACTTACTGTCAAAAAGGCACCAGTCGCAATAAGTGTGCTTCTTTGGACAGGTGGTAAATATTTTTCAACTGAACCACTTAGAAAAATTGAAATCGTAAAAGTTATCGCCGAAAGCAAGCCCCAAACAGAACCTTGCCATGTAATAGTTACTCCTTTGTCAACGACAATTCCTGCTGCTAATACAGAACCAATAACTAAAATAGAAATTGATATTATTTTATTGAGATCGGGTTTTTTCTTGAACAAAGCCCATTCTATAAATGTTCCAATCCATACGAATTGAAATAAGAAAATGATCGCTAAAGATGCGTTCAATGATTGTAAGGCCTGATAGTAAAATACACCTGTTAAACCAAAAGGAAGTCCTGACAATAAAAGCTTCCCAAATTGTTTGAATTTCACTTTTTGTTTTTTTGTAAATAGGAAAATCAACCAAATAAGTAACATGCCAAAAAAGTATTGGCCGCCGATTACTTCTGTTACGGAGAAACCAGCTGCATAAGCAAGCTTAACAACAGTAGACAACACCCCATATGAACATCCACCTAAAAAAACAATTAAGGCATATTGCCATGTTTTCATATGTTCCACCTCTTTCTATACATAGAAAAGCCACGCAACTGCTTTTATACAGTTGTGTGGCGAAAATAGAGAATCTCTAGAAAAGTCCACAGATAATTTTTAGTATTTAAGTTACGATAATAAGTATAAAATTGGCGAGAGATCATGTCAATGAAAGAAGTAAGGAAAAAAAGGAGTCTTTTTTATGGCTAAATGCGTTAAATACTATGATTTTGGAAAGCCACAAGATGTGCTGAAAGTTGAAAATAGGCATGTTCAAAACCCAGGTCCTGGGAAAATTCTTGTACGAATGATTACGAGTCCAATCAATCCTTCTGATTTAATTCCTATTTATGGATCCTATTCACATCGAATTTTTTTACCGGCAATTCCTGGCTACGAAGGTGTTGGGGTTGTGGAGGAAGTCGGTCCTGCCGTACCAAAAGAATTACTTGGTAAGCGTGTCTTGCCACTTCGTGGGGAAGGAACTTGGCAAAACTATGTTCGAGCGTCTGCAGAATTGGCTATTCCTATTCCGGTTACTATAGACAATTTAACAGCCGCACAATTATACATAAATCCAGTTACCGCCTGGATTATTTGTAAAGAGATATTAGAATTAAAACCTGGCGATGCTTTACTAGTAAATGCCTGCAGTTCCTCAATTGGGCGTATTTTCGCTCAATTATCAAAAATTCTTGGTTTTGAACTAATTGCTGCGGTAAGAAATGATATTCATACTAAAGATTTAATTGAACTTGGCGCTTCATACGTTATCAATACATCTGAATCATCATTAGTTAATATGGTTCGGGAATTAACGAATGGACGAGGAGTGTCAGCTGCAATCGATTCTATTGGCGGATCATGCGGAAACGAATTGGCATGTTGTCTAAAACCTAGCGGAATATTTTTATCGATCGGACTTTTATCTGGAAAGCCAGTCGATTGGAAAATAATATCGCAGAAAGGTGAGGTAAAATTATTTCATTTACGGCATTGGAATAAACAAGTTTCTGTTAAAAAATGGCATGAAACATTTGAACAATTGATTTCCTATATTAGCGAAAAAAAATTGAAACTGATGCCCCCATACGAACATTATGACTTAATTCATGTAAAAGAAGCTGTCCTTGCAGTTGAATCCCTTGATACAAATAGAGGGAAAGTGTTTTTGAAAAGCGAACTACTTCAACTGTGATAACAGATCATAAATGATTCATTGTACCCGTTTAGTGGAAAAAAGTAAGCTACAAGGTCACGATGGACATTTCAACGTAAAAAAGAAAAAGTGTGCTTCAAGGTCACGATGAAGCAATCATCGTACCCATAAACAAGAAAATATGAACTCTCAAGTCACTTCGAAGCAATCAATGTACCTATATACAAAAGACTCCAACTCCGAAGTAACTATGAATAAATAGAGTGCCTGTAAATTAGAAAACGGATAATTATTATTGGATATAAATCACAACAATTGACATTCTATGATTATATAAATATAATAACTTACATAAAGTAACTAACTAATGAAAAAGAAAATAATTTTATAAGGTTAGTTATTTAACACATCATAGAGTCAAATGTAGGAGGAACAATACATGGCACAAGAAAAATTAAACATTGGAATCATTTTAGGAAGTACTCGTCAAGGACGCGTAAGCCCACAAGTTGGAGAATGGGTAAAAGGAATAGCGGACAAGCGTGGCGATGCTAACTACGAGATCGTAGATATATCAGAGTACAAATTACCGTTTTTAGGAGAAGGATCTGGTGAAGAACCAGGATTACAAGCATGGAATCAAAAGCTTGCTAGTGTAGATGGATTTGTTTTCATCGTTCAAGAATACAATCACAGCATTACAGGTGCATTGAAAAACGCATTAGATTCTGCTCGTGATGTATGGTATAACAAAGCTGCAGGAATTGTAAGCTATGGTTCAACAGGTGGGGCTCGTGCAGCTGAGCATTTACGTGGTATCTGTGGAGAATTGAAAATAGCTGATGTACGCACACATCCGACACTTTCTTTATTTACAGACTTCGAAAACTTCAGCGAATTCAAACCAGCTGAATTGCATCTACAAAACGTGAATACAATGCTTGATGAAGTAGTTTCTTGGAGCGGAGCATTAAAAACTTTGAGATAATAGTAAAAATAGAAGGAAGGCTTACGTTTTTAGTAGCCTTCCTTTCTAATATTATTTTTGACTTTCCCACACTTTTAATAAAGATTCGTAAATATTTTTTGTATCTTCACTGTTTTTTCGATTTAAAATCAAATAGTTATTTTTAGTAGTTACATATAGATAAGGGGTATTTTTCCAATTTACGAATAATAAGCCATTGCCATAAGGTTCTTCCAATAAAAAATTCCCTTTTAATTGTCCAGCTGTTGCAAAGCCATCCGACTTCATAATCACTTCTGGAAGTTCCTCCAGTAGTTCAACAGATTTGATATCCTTAATAGGCCACTCCACACCATACATTCCGGATATTTCAAACGTTTCGTGGTTAACAGTGACCTCGTTGTCTACCAAGCCTGCAATTGTGAGCCACCCAACTAAACCGATAGTAACTGCCATAATTCCACTTGTAATCCAGTACATTTTCTTACGTTTATGAGGGACTTCAAATTTTTGCATCCAAATGAGTCCGCCAAGCAAAACAACTAAAAACAGGGCAATTCCAATTTCAAAACCATAAGGAATAGGAAGTAAACCTAACAAGAATGTCGCTGCAAATATAAAAAACGTAATTTTAAAAATCCTTCCTAGTGCCTCAATGTACCCATTTTGAATTAAATATTCCTGTTCCTCCTTAGGTCGATTTAAAAATCCTGAAATCAGGCTGTATTCCTTTTTCTTTACAATCAAATACGTCAAACCGCCGTGAATGATTAATGCCCAGCCCATAGCGATTATAAAAATAATTGTACCTGTACTCATAATTACCACCATCACAATACTATTTTCTTATTAATACGGAATGGTTTTTAAAAAGATTCATTCTAATGAGTGAAATCTTTGCTATATTAAATATGATAATCTGTTTTCTGGAGGAATTATGAAGCTATCAAAAAAAGTCATTATACCAATCTTACTATTATTCATAATAGGAATCGCCTTCTTTATTAAATCTACAAATGAAACAAACAAACCGTTGACCGTTAGTTTTTTGCCGCTGCAACAACATGAGATAGAGCCGAAAGTATTTACAATAAAAGTCATTCATAAGTTAAAGGACATAAATATAAATGCTAAATCTGCAATATTGATTGACGCCCGGGATGGAAATATTCTTTACGAAAAAAATAGCGATGAACCTTTTCCTACGGCGAGTATGTCAAAAATGATGACTGAGTTTCTAGTATTAGAGGCAATAAAGGAAGGAAAACTTGAATGGGATCAGTCCATCACTGTCAGTGATTATGCATACACCATTTCCAATACTCCTGGTTTTGCATCGGTATATTTAAAAAAAGATCAATTATATACAATTCGTGATTTGTTTTACGCAATGGCCATTCATTCGGCAAATGGTGCCACAATTGCATTAGCGGAGACAGTTTCGGGAAGTGAGAAAAATTTTGTTGTGAAAATGAATGAAAAAGCGAAAGAACTTGGTTTGAATAATTCAATGTTTGTAAACAGTACTGGGCTCAACAACAACGATCTTGGAGAATATCGATCAACTGGCGGACTCAATGATGCTAATGAAATGTCAGCAAGAGATTTAACGATTTTAACGAAAGGATTAATCACTCAATTTCCTGAAATTCTTGAAATATCATCAACGTCAAATTTTACATTTGGTGGTCAAACATACATAAATACAAATTGGATGTTGGCAGGAAACAATGAACATGTGAGCTTCGAGGGAGTCGATGGTCTCAAAACAGGTTTTACAGATGAAGCGGGCTATTGTTTTACAGGTACTGTGGAAAAAGATGATATTCGCCTAATCTCTGTAATTATGGGAACAGGGACTTCATTGGAACGTTTCGTAGAGACCAAAAAGCTTTACGAAGTAAGTTTTGCTCAAGTAGAAAATTAACTCTGTAAAAAACTATCAATATTTAAAACTAGTGGAAACCCTTTCCATTATGGTATAAATGTAATATGAAAGCATTACCAAAATAAAAGTGTAGGGGTGTTGTTTGTGAAGTATAGACGCTTAGGGAAAACGGATTTAAATGTTTCCGTTGTCGGAGTCGGCACATGGCAATTTGGTGGTGACTGGGGTAAGAATTTTAACCAAGATGAAGCTGATGCCATTCTGACACGCGCTAAAGAGTTGGGCATTAACTTAATTGATACAGCAGAATGTTACGGTCCTCATCATATGTCAGAGCGTTTTATTGGTGATTTCCTTAAACGCGATCGACGCGAAGATTGGGTAGTTGCATCCAAGTTTGGCCACAAATGGCATGATCATTGGGAAAATGCATGGAGTGTTGATGCAATTCGCATACAATTAGAGGAATCCCTTAAAGCTTTACAAACAGATTATATTGATCTCTATCAATTCCATTCTGGCTCGGACCAAGATTTTGATAATGATGATTTGTGGACAATGTTGGACAAGCAAGTTCAAGCGGGGAAAATTAGAAACCTAGGAATCTCCATTGGCAGTAATGCGAATATATATCAAACATCGAAAGCAACTGAGGTAAATGCAAAAGCGATTCAAGTTGTGTATAACAGAATTGATCAAGTTCCTGAAAAAGAAGTGTTCCCTTCTTGTATTGAACAAGACTTAGGTGTACTAGCTCGTGTTCCTTTAGCAAGTGGGTTTTTAAGTGGTAAATACAAGCCTGGTGCTGTTTTCAGCGATAATGTTAGAAAAGGACGCAATCGAGATGAAGTAGACGAAAAACTTCGTCTCGTAGAGGAAATCCAACAAAATGAAGTGCCTGAAGGTGTCAATATGGCTGAATGGGCGCTTGCTTGGTGCCTGCAGCATCCAGCTGTTACGTGTGTTATCCCAGGTTGTAAGAGCCCTGAACAAGTTGAAATCAATGCTAGAGCAGCTTCGCTGGATATTGTAAAAGATGACCATCCAAGCGCTGTGACGGTATAATGTAAATATATCTTTTTAAAAAATATGCAGTCCTGTGAATAGTTACAGGGCTGCATATTTTTATAAAAAGGAAAGGAGCCGTTAATAATTTAGTAAACCGAGTCGAGTGGCAGGTGAATCCGAGGTGCTCGCTAAAAAAGAGTTAGGTAAAATAAGATGCACCTAATTAATATACATCGACTATAGTCATAGATTAAAGTATTCCTATAATGCTAATTAGTATGATAAATTAGTTTTACAAGTGATGGGAGGTACGAAATTTGGAAAAGATAAAAAGCTTTAACGTGTTATTTGGTGAATATATTATCGAAAATAGCTATCAAGCTGCTGTACATTTAAATGAGACTTTTGATAAGAATTTTGTTGATTCATTTGTAAATCCTCAACAAATGGAAATACTTAACAAATGGAGAGCGGATTTTTTGGTTTTGTTAGGTAAAGCGGTTAAGCAAAATGATAAGGAATCCATTTGGGAGAGTATAACAGAATGGGCAAAATTATCAGGAACTGCAGCTGTGAATTTTCAACTATCTTTAGATGATGCGCTAAAGACCCTTACATCATGGAGGACCGTGCTCTGGGATATGATGGATGAAATAATACAAGAACATAATGTGAGAGCGGGGGAAGTTGTTGCTATAAACCGAATTCTCGACCCTCTTATAGATCATGCGGGATATGTATTTAGCGTTTCCTTTGTAGACAATCATAGGAAAACATTAGAACTTGCTCAAAAAGCGATACAAGAGTATTCTGTGCCAGTCGTGTCTCTTACTGATGAAATTGCTATTCTTCCTTTAATTGGGGACCTTGATACTCATCGCGCCAAAATTTTGAAGGAAAACACCTTAAACAGTTGCTCTAAATTGGAAAATCAATTTCTGATTATTGATCTATCCGGTGTCCCAATGATGGATACAATGGTTGCCAATGAACTATTCCAAGTCATAAGTTCCTTGAAACTTATTGGAGTAGAAACGATTTTAACGGGATTGCGTCCGGAAATTGCTCAAGCAATCGTTCATCTAGGTATTAGCTTTGAGGGTGTTTTAGTGGAAAAAGGCTTAAAAAATGCCTTGGAAACTTTAAGAAAAGTACATAATATGTAAAGTACTCATACACAGTAACGATTAAAAAGGATATTTTCGTTACTGTGTATTTTGTTTGCAGAAAAGTTCTGTCATTATTGACATGAAATGGATCAGAAGTCATAATATACATAGTTATACGAGGTACTGTAAAAAAATTTATTTATATACATAGAATTTCTATGTATATAAAGACTGAGGTTAAAGACAATGACATTTATTCTATTAATCGGAGTTATTTTTATTGTGGTTTTTTTGTTAAACAAACAAAAATTTTTGTCCTTGGTAAATGAAAATACTATTCTGGTGAAAAAATTATCTGATTCAAATTGGTTTAATAATCCTTGGTTAAGTGGGTTATTTATTTTCACTCTAAATGCAATTTTGTTTTCCGGAGCAGTAGGTTTGATATTTTTAACGAGCCTGCTTTTTATTCCATACATTCACCTTGTAATCATGCTTCTTGCTACTGTGATGAGTATTTACTTATGGTCGGTCATACGGAATGCTGGCCAAAAACAGCGGAAAGATCAGATTATAATGAGTGGAATTGGAAGCAGCTTTTATTTATTCCTTTTTCTTGGATTTCTTTATATGACATTCACTCTGGAGCCTGGTACTCCGGAAAACGATACATTTATGGCTTTTATTGGCCTTGTTTTTGCTATGTTCGTTTCTATTGTTGCAATGACAGTATGTTTCATAATTACGGGCTTAAATAAAAATGTCCACTCTAATTAAATTACTGTGAAGATTATTTCCGGCGAAACATATACTTGTACAAAAACGCCGGAGTTGATGCGAATGTCGAATTCCTTAATCCTTTTAACGTTTCTTTTGTTTGTTTTTTCAGTTGGAGCCGGAGTATCGGTTTATATTGTTAGAAAAAAAGTAAGCAATATGCATGGAATGTTGTTTACGATGTCCATTGCCATGGGAATTGGATTATTTGTCGGCACATTGATGGGGATATTATTCCAAGACAATATGCTGCTGGCCACGGTAATCGGTATGGGAGTCGGCTCGGTCATTGGAATTTTTATAGGATTATTTTATTCGCTTCTAGCCGTTTTTGAAGGTTTATTGTCGGGGATTATGGCGGGGATGATGGGGGCCATGCTTGGTGTAATGCTGAATCCGTTGGATTGGGATCGAATTATTATGATTATGTTTACAATTGTGGTATTTATATGTTTGATGATTCTTTTTGAGGTTATTACATATGTGCAGAAAGCCAACATGCTCACTAACATTCTAAAGAAACCATATTTAGTCGGACCGATATTTTTCCTACTATGCTACATCTTATTTTTACAAGCTCCTTTTTTCAAAGGGTGATTTTCTATAGTAAAAATAATAGACTCTCTATTTAGGGAGTCTATTTGTCATTAGTAACAAAATTCCTCACATGTTAATATAATTAGATTCATAATCTATTGTGTGGTTTAGGGGTGTAAATTAAATTGTTATTAACTATTTTTCACGGAATTGCATTAGCTTTAGGACTCATCTTACCTCTCGGAGCACAAAACGTTTTTGTGTTTAATCAGGGGGCTGCGCAACCAACGTTCAGAAGAGTTTTGCCAGTGGTGTTGACGGCTTCGCTTTGCGACTCATTCCTCATTTTATTTGCCGTTTTAGGCGTATCAGTTGTTGTACTAACGCTTCCAATATTGCAAACAGCCTTTTTTGTAGTAGGATTTCTTTTTCTACTTTATATGGGTTGGGTTATTTGGAAAAGCAAACCTACTAAAATGAATAAAGAAGATAGGGCATTATCGCCTAAAAAGCAAATCATGTTTGCTATGTCGGTTTCTTTACTGAATCCACATGCTATTCTTGATACTATTGGTGTCATCGGAACAAATTCCCTTAGTTATATAGGGCTTGAGAAAGTTGCTTTCACTCTTTCAACAATTATAGTGTCATGGTTATGGTTTTTCGGACTTGCTGTTGCCGGAAAAAGGCTTGGGGATATTGATTCGGAAGGTAAATTCATCAATACGATTAATAAAATTTCGGCAATTCTTATATGGGGAGTAGCTCTGTATATCGCCTACCTTTTATTAAAATGATTATTTATAAAAGGATTATTGATGAACATATAGAAACTTTACATAAGAAAATATTTTTGGAAGTAGGTGCCCAAAATGGGAAGAGTAATTGGATTTGAACTTAATAGCCAAAATCCTGAAAAAGCAGCAGATTTTTATTCAAAAGTATTTGGCTGGAAAGTTGCTGAGCCTCATTGGGATTATCGAGAAGTCACTACAAGTAGTGATTCGAGAACGGGAATCAATGGGGGAATTGCCAAAGGCCCGAATGATTATCCTTTTGGTACAAGAATACAAATCGAAGTTGAATCGATTGATGAATCCATCGCAATGGCCATTGATAATGGTGCAATGATTGTAAGGGATAAAATGGAATTTGATGATTTTTATCTAGCTTATTTGGTCGATCCTACAGGACTTGGAATTGGTTTAATCGAAAATAAGGCTTAAGTTTTTATTAGATAAACAAAAGCAGATCTTAGGTAGAATCCAAGATCTGCTTTTACTTATTATTCCTTGCCGCTAACAGGAATGGCTATATTAAAGTATTCTTCTAATGTGAAGTCATTTTCAAAAATTTCCGTTGCAATCTCAGTGCCGACATAACGCATATGCCATGGCTCATACTGATAACCGGTAATATGTTCTTTTCCTTTTGGGTAACGAACGATAAATCCGTATTCGTGGCTATGCTTTGCTAGCCACTTTGCCTCAGGTGAATCCCCAAAACAATCCATTGCTGCACAT
The DNA here is from genome assembly GCF_022900255.1 of Lederbergia wuyishanensis. Lineage (GTDB taxonomy): Bacteria > Bacillota > Bacilli > Bacillales > Bacillaceae_C > Lederbergia > Lederbergia wuyishanensis. The sequence continues at coordinate 68,774 of NZ_JALIRM010000010.1, read as the reverse complement.
TTTCCGTTTATGCCTGATATATCCATTGCTAAGCCAGTCTGATGCTCACTGTGACCAGGATAAGCACTATAACGATCCGCTGCTGCTTTACCGTCCCTTTTCACATAGCTGTTATAAAGTATTTTCTGTGTAGCTTGTGACCGATACCCTGAAGCTCCGGCTAATAAAATTCCGTCCATTTTAGCGCCCGCAAACATTTCTTCCAATGCTCTTGCAGCTTCTTGGCGCATTTTCTTTTTGGCGGGATTGCCGCTAAAGATGAAACGGACATTTGGGTAAACTAAATCATTCGGAGCATAATTGTCAGGAAGTTTATTCTGTTTATTAACTAGTACTGTAATCGCCTCTGGTTGACTAATAACGTGAATGGCATTTTTATTTTCCTTTTTTGATTGGTCTTGTTTAGTGCTTTTATTTTCACTAGAATCCTCTTGTGGTTCGACTACCTTTTCTTCTTTTTTCTCAATCTCTGTAGTTGTATCTTCTTCTACAATCTTGTCCTTACCTTTGAGATTATTCTCTGTACTTTGTTTCTCATCTTCTAAGTTATCAATTGAATCCGCTTGGTTTCCTTCCTGAGAAGGAGTATCTTTTGTATCCGCAACTGGATTTTCTATTAAATTTGAAGTTTTACCACTACCATTTTCATTAGAAACGATATTTGATCGATCTTGATTACCTCTATGCGTTAAGCTGCAACCGCTTTGAATACTAACAACTATGACCACTAGAAGTATCATCAAAATACGTATATGAGTTGAATTCACTTTAAGCTTTCCTCCTACTTGGTGGAAAAATGTCTTACACTTTAGAATAACACGTTATTTTGGACTCTTTCTATAGGAATATTATCAGTTTTTCAACATGTTCTTGTCATATATACCCTGAAAGGAGATTTAATAATCTATCGGTAGTAAAGGTTAAGTAATCGGTAGGAACCTAAGGCTGATTGGATGTAAAGCACAACTTTACGGTAATAAATCAAATATAATCGGTAGTAAAGTTTGCAAAATAAAAATCAAGATTGATAGATGAGAGTTTCTGCCGTAACATTAAAGGTGGAATGATTGATGGAGGAACGTGGTAAATGGGTCAATTTAATATAAAACTAACAATCCAAAAGCTAGGAAACCTTTTAAGTTCAATGGTCATGCCGAATATTTCTGCCTTTATTGTCTGGGGCCTTTTGGCAGCTCTATTTCTACCGGCAGGACTATTACCCAATGAAAATATTTCGAATTTACCAAATATTATGATCACTTGCTTGCTCCCATTATTAATAGCATATACAGGTGGTAAATTAGTATATGATCAACGGGGGGCTGTCGTAGGAGCAATCGCCACAGTAGGTGTAATAGCAGGTTCCGACATCCCCATGATTATAGGGGCCATGTTCGTAGGTCCTTTTGCGGCTTATGTTTTGAAAAAAGTGGATCTTAATCTTGAAAGTAGAATTAAATCCGGCTTTGAAATGCTAGTTAATAATTTCACAGCTGCAATCGTAGGAGGATTAATTGCAATTGGTGCATTTTTTACGATAGGTCCAGCTTTCGCCATTATCATAAAAGCTCTTTCGCAAAGTGTTTTTTGGTTAGCAGATACAAGGTTGCTTCCTTTTTCAAGTATTTTGATAGAGCCTGCTAAACTTTTATTTTTGAATAATGCACTAAATCATGGGATTTTATTACCGATTGGAATTGAACAAGTAATGGAAACCGGAAAATCAGTCCTCTTTCTAATGGAATCAAATCCGGGACCCGGTATTGGCGTTTTGATCGGCATTAGTTTATTTGGGAAGGGATCAGCGAGACGTACTGCACCTGGAGCTATGCTCATCCAGTTTTTTGGGGGGATCCATGAAGTATATTTTCCGTATATTTTAATGCGTCCGTTGTTAATCATAGCTGTCATTTTTGGTGGAATATGTGGGATTGGGACGTTGGTCTATTTAGATGGAGGAGTATTCAGTCCAATATCACCTGGCAGTATTTTTTCAATCTTGGCTTTAACGCCCCAGGAAACTAGCACGTATATTGCAAATCTTTCAGGGATATTAGTCGCAGGAATTGTGTCTTTCTTGATCTCAATTCCCATTCTTAAAACAGCCAAAGATAAAGAAATTGAGGAAGCCAATTTAGTTAGCGTCATTCCTAATGTTACGAAAATCCACTTCGCTTGTGATGCTGGAATGGGATCAAGTGTGATGGGGGCCTCCCTTCTTCGCAAAAAAGTAGAAAAAATAGATGAAAATATAGAAGTTTTACATTCGGCAATTAATGATCTCCCTGAGGATGCACAGCTTGTCATTACTCAGAAAGAGTTAACCGATAGGGCAAAAAATAAGGCACCGAATGCGCATCATATATCAGTCGAACATTTCTTATCAAGTTCAGAATATGACAAGTTAATAGAACACCTACAAAAAGTTAGAAAGGAATCTTCCATGATAGCAGAAAAAAATATCAGCTTACTTCTTGAGGAAAATATATTTTTAAATCAAAGGTTTACTAGTAAAGAAGAGGTAATTCGTTTTGCAGGTAATGCTTTAGTCCAGGCAGGATATGTAAATAAAAGTTATATTGACGCTATGATTGAAAGAGATGAAATGATTTCAACTTATATGGGGCATGGAATCGCAATTCCGCATGGTACGGAAGAAGCGAAAAAGGATGTCATTCATTCTGGAATAACAGTCATTCAAGTGCCAGAAGGAGTCGATTTCAACGGTCAAAAAGCATATTTGATTTTTGGGATTGCTGGAAAAGACGGTGCTCATCTGAAAATGTTATCTCAAATTGCTGTAATTTGCTCAGACTCTAATAATATTGAAAAAATGGTACGAGCTAATAATGTAAAAGAAATCATTCGTATTCTAGATTTAGAGAATAAGGAAGAAAGTTAGTTTAACATAGATAATAAGTATGGACTCACCTGCATTGGTGAGTCCGTTTTACTAAAATAAAAAGTAAATTTTACAAAAAACTCTTTTTGTGTTTTACTAAAAGCAGAAAACAAGTCGAAACGAGGGGCATGAAATTGGTAGGCATAAAGGATATTGCGAAAATGGCGGGTGTTTCCGTTTCAACAGTTTCCAATGTTATCAACGGACGGAAAAATGTTGGTAAAGAAACAAGAGAACGTGTATTGAAAATATGTGAAGAGATGGGATATGAACCTAATTTAATTGGAAAAAGCCTGAAATCTGGAAAGACAAATACTATTGTCTTTAATTTTAGCGATTTTGAAAGAACCTTTTATTTAAAGATAATAAAAGGAATAAATGATTACCTTTCCGAAAATGGCTTTGATTTAATCGTATGTACAACAAGTTCCAGCAAAAATTTCATGCGCAATAATTTTGCTGGAGGAGCAATTATTTTAGATAAAAAAATGGATAATGACTTTCTTATTTCTGTAGCTGATGAACAGTTTCCGATTGTTGTCATGGATAGGATAGTAAACAAAGATTACATTAAAAGTGTAATTGTTGAGAACTATACTGTCATGTGTGATTTTGTTCAATCCCTTATTAATAAAGGATATAGCAATTTTGGATATATTGGTGGAATTGAAAGTTCACTTGATCATCAAGAACGATTTCAAGCATTTACTGACACACTAAAAAACAATAATATCCCATTTCAAAGGACTAATTATTATTTTGGTGATTTTACTGAAGAAAGTGGATATCGAGCAGCCAATATTATTACGTTAAGCAACAATCTCCCAGAAATATTAGTTTGTGCAAATGATAATATGGCGATAGGTGCGATTAAAGCATTAAAGGAAAGTAATTATTCTGTGCCGGAGGATATTTCTGTTACGGGATTTGATGATGCGAATGCAGCAGAAACATATGGCCTCACAACAGTGACAATTCCCCGTTATGAAAGTGGATATTTAGCAGCGAAAGAGTTAGTGGAAATGATTCAAGGAACTGGTAATAATGATATTTTTAAGATTTCGGCAAAAATAAAGTGGCGTAGCACTGTAAAATAAAAACACATAAATCAGTAAAATTTTACTTGTTATTCGAAAAAACTTACACTGTTTTATTAAAACCCCCTTGAAATACTGGTAAAAATTAATAGAAAATTAAATTTGTTGACTTTTTTATTATAGGACTTAAAATATAGGTATAACGTTTTATTAAAAGGGGGACGCATTGAATTGATGAAAAAAGCGTTTAGCTTATTATCTATTATTTTACTAATGTCAATGGTCGTGTTAGCAGGCTGTGGCGGAGGAAAAAGTTCTAAAGCTGGAGAGAAGATCGTTATTTTCCAATCTAAGGTTGAAATTACGGATCAATTGAAAGCACTTGCGAAGGACTATGAAAAAGAAAAAGGCGTTAAGGTTGAGGTTTGGGAAACAACTGGTGACGATTATTTCCAACAGTTGAAAACAAAACTTTCAAGTAAACAAGGTCCATCTATATTCACTTTGGGCGGTTTAACTGAAGGTGAACAACTGAAGTCTTACGCTTATGATTTAAGTAACCAAGATTTTATGAAAAACGTAGCTCCTGAAAAAGAGTTACTTGTTGATGGTAAAAAAGTTGGACTTCCATACGGAATTGAAGGATATGGATTAGTTTACAACAAAAGCTTAGTAAAACCTGAAGATGTAAAAGACTATGATTCTTTTAATAACACTCTTAAATCTCTTAAAGCTGAAGGTATCAACGGGCTTGGTTTGTCACAAGAAAGCTATTTCTTAATTGCTCATATTTTAAACACTCCGTTTGCGCTTTTAGATGACCCGGAAGCTTTTATTGAAAAACTAAATAAAGGCGAAGTTAAAATGGCTGATACAAAGGAATTCCAAGAGTTTGCTAAGTTCATGGAATCCATCAGAGCAGAGTCATACAACCCACTTGAATATAACTATGATAAGCAAATTGGGGATTTTGCTACTGGAAAAACAGCTATGATTCACCAAGGAAACTGGGCGTATGGAATGTTTAAAGATTATGGTGATTTAGGTTTTGAAATGGGTATGCTTCCTTTGCCATTAATGGGCAATGATAAGATTTCAGTTGGTGTTCCAAGCTATTGGGCGGTAAACGCTGATGCGGACCAAAAAGAAATTGATGCAGCACTAGATTTCTTAAACTGGTTAACAACTAGTGAGACTGGACAACATTATATTGTTGATGAATTTGGATTTATTCCAGCAATGACTAATATCGAAGCAAAAGATTTGGACCCACTATCAAAAGATCTTTTACAAGCATCTAACTCTGGAAAATCAATTCCATGGACATTTAATCTATGGCCAGCAGGTATTGTGGATGCAGACCTAGCTCCTGCTACACAAGAATTCTTTATTAAAAAGGATATGACTGGTCAACAGTTCTTGGAGTCACTTGATGCAGCGTGGGCAAATGCTACTAAATAATTTTTGAAAATAAAAAGCCTAACATCGAGTATAGTAACAACGGATGTTAGGCTCTTTTATTACATGATTGGGAACAGTAATCAATATCGTTTCCTAAAGAATTGAAAGAAGGGTTAATATGAAACGAAAAAAAGATAAAGCGTGGTTTGCTTTATTTACAGTTCCGACACTAATTGCTTTTGTGACTGTTGTCATTATTCCTTTTTTTATCGGAATATATTATTCCTTTTTTAGTTGGGATGGAATTCCGGCAAACCCGAAGATTTTTGTGGGATTTGACAATTACGCTAAGTTAATTGGAGAAAAACGCTTCATGACTTCAGCTTGGTTAACGACTAAATTTACAGTCATGACTCTTATAGCAGTAAATGTTATTGGACTAGGACTTGCCTTGCTCGTTACAACAAAATTAAAATTTCGGAATGCTGCGCGTTCGATGTTCTTTATGCCTAACTTAATTGGTGGATTAATTCTAGGTTATATTTGGAAGTTTATATTCTCTGATGCATTCCTTGTTATGGGTGAGGTAACAGGATTTAAGTCCATTTTCTTCAACTGGATGATTGATCCACAATATTCTTTATATGCCATGGTCATCGTTTTCACTTGGCAAATGGCAGGATATGTCATGATCATTTATATTGCTGGTATCGGTTCTATACCGGAGGATGTATTAGAAGCAGCGAAGGTTGATGGAGCTAATTTTTGGCAAAAACTTACTAAGGTTACATTCCCGCTATTAATGCCATCCTTTACAATATGTTTATTTTTAACCGTATCGAACTCCTTCAAAATATTCGATGTGAACCTCTCACTAACGGGAGGGGGTCCAAGTAATTCTACGGAATTGCTTGCGATGAATATTTATAATGAGATTTTTGGATATAACAACTTCGGTTATGGTCAATCGAAAGCGATTATCTTCTTTATTATTGTTGCTGCAATCACATTGACGCAGGTGGCCATTACGAAAAAGAGAGAGGTTGAAATGTAATGAAAAAAATAGGGAGGTTTTTATTAGGATTCTTCGTTATTGTCCTCGGACTTGTCTATTTGTCACCTATTTATATTATGTTGGTCAACTCTTTCAAAAACCGGGCAGAGCTATATCAGAACACTTTAGCTTTTCCTTCTACATTTGACTTCAAATATTATTTACAAGCAATGGAAAAAATGGACTTCTTACAGTCGTTTTTCAACTCCTTGTTCATAACAGTTGTTTCTTGTGTGCTTATCGCTTTATTTTCTTCAATGACAGCATGGATGTTGGTAAGAACAAACGATAAACTAAGTAAAATTATATTTATGACGTTTGTCGCGACGATGCTTATTCCATTCCAAACACTCATGATGCCTTTGATGCAATTTATGGGGAAAATTCGTGATGTACTGGGTATTCCGATGCTAAATACTCATGGTGGTTTGATTTTCATGTACGTTGGCTTCGGCGCAAGTATGGCTGTTTTCTTATACCACGGTTTTATCAAATCGATTCCAGTATCATTGGAGGAAGCAGCGCTTTTAGACGGTTGTTCTAAGTTTGGTATTTTTTGGAGAATTGTCTTCCCACTTCTTAAGCCGATTACTGTGACAGTCATCATTCTAGACGTAATTTGGATTTGGAACGATTACTTGCTACCGTCACTAGTATTATCTGATCGCGTTTTACGAACCATTCCGCTTTCTACTGCATCCTTCTTTGGACAGTTTACGATTCAGTGGAATTTAGCGATGGCGGGACTTACATTAACAATTATTCCGGTTGTAATTTTCTATGCAGCTGCCCAGAAGCATATTATTAAGGGTGTTGCCTCCGGAAGTGTTAAATAATATATCCGAAAGGGTTTGTCTTAATGAATAAGTATCTGTTTGAAATTAATGATTTTAGTACCGACAATGACGAATTGATGCTTCATGAAACATTATTTCATAACGCAAATGGTTACTTAGGCGTTCGTTCAAATTATGAAGAAGGATATCCGGAGAATTATAACTCAATTCGGGGTATGTATATTAATGGATTTTATGATTTTGCGGAAATGAAGCAGGCTGAAAAGCTGTATGGTTTTGTAGAAGAGAAGCAAACAATGGTCAATATTGTGGATACACAAGGAATTAAGTTATTCATCGATGGTGAAGAGTTTAGTCTGTTTCAGGGGAATGTGCTGAAAAGCTCGAGAACATTAGACATGAGAAAAGGTATTACAAAAAGAACGATTCTTTGGCGTTCACCTAATAATCGTGAAGTAGAGATCGTTATTACAAGAATGGCTTCTTTTACAATGCTGCCGTTATTTACGATTGATTACCAAGTGACTGCTAAGAATTTTTCGGGTGAAGTAAAATTCGTTTCAACTCATATCGGCAATGTGCAAAATTACTTTAATCCTGATGATCCGCGGGTTGCTGCGAAAAGCTTCAAACATATTCATGTCGAAAAGGTAGACGTTCAAGAGGGTGTTTCTATCATTTCATCTAAAACGTCAAAATCGGATCTGCAAGTTTGGTCTGCTGTAAAAAACATATTGTCAAAAGAGGCGAGTGTTCAACAACATGTTCATTCGCATTCAATAGAATGTGAGATTACAACTGATATAGACCAAGATGAAACAGTGTCATTCTCTAAATATACGATTCTTTGCGATTCCATTCGCTACGAAAATGGTCGAGATAAGGCTTTGGAGTTAATGAATGAAGCTACTAACAAGACATTTGCAGGACTATACGAAGAGCAAGAAGATTTCTTAACTCACTACTGGGAAAATGCAAGTGTTGATGTAGATGGTGATGATGAGTTGAGCATGGCCATTTACTATAATCTATACCAATTACTGCAATCTGTTGGAAAAGATCGTTTCAGTAATGTGGCGGCAAAGGGCCTTAGTGGTGAAGGATATGAAGGTCATTATTTCTGGGATACAGAGATGTATATCCAGCCTTTCTTCTTGTTAACTCAACCTGATATTGTGAAAAATTTGATTGAATATAGGTACAATATTTTAGATTTTGCAAGAGAACATGCGAAAATCATGGGACATACTAAAGGTGCTTTATATCCATGGAGAACAATCATGGGTAAAGAGTGCTCTGGTTATTATCCATCGGGGTCCGCGCAATACCATATTAATGGCGACATCGCTTATTCAGTCATTAATTATTACCTTGTTACAAAAGATCTTGATTTTATCGCTAATAAAGGTGTAGAAATTTTGTTTGAAACGGCAAGATTGTGGATCGATACGGGCCATTTCCACGAAGGTAAATTTATGATTCACAATGTAACAGGGCCGGATGAGTATACTTGTGTTGTGAACAATAACTACTACACAAATGCTCTCGCTCAGCATAACTTGAAGTGGGCTGTGAAATTTTACGAGCTTCTAGAAGCTGAAAATCTTACATCTGTAATTGAAAAAATTGGCTTGAAACGTAGCGAAATTGAAACGTTTAAACAGGCAGCTGAACAAATGTACTTGCCTTATAATGAGGAAATGGATATCAATCCTCAAGATGATTCGTTTTTATCTAAGAAAGTATGGGATTTCGAAAATACACCAAAAGATAAATACCCATTGCTTTTACATTATCACCCGCTTCATTTATATAGACATCAAGTGTGTAAGCAGGCAGATACTGTGTTAGCGCATTTTATTTTAGAAGATGCCCAAAGTTTAAGTACAATTGAAAATTCTTTTGCTTATTATGAAAAAATAACAACTCATGATTCTTCCCTTTCTACTTGCATATACAGTATTGTTGCATCGAAATTGAAGCAATATGATAAAGCGTATGAGTATTTTGGAGAATCTGCAAAACTCGATTTATTTAATACTCATAAAAATACGAAAGACGGCATCCATACAGCCAATATGGGTGGAAACTATATGGCAATTGTCTATGGTTTCGGAGGCTTGCGTATTAAAGAAGACGGCTTGCATTTTGCTCCAGCCTTGCCAGAAAAATGGACAGGCTACAACTTTAAAGTTCGTTTTGAAGATAGTACGATTTTTGTGAAAGTTGAAGGTGGAAACTGCACTTTCTCCTTACAAAATGGAAGTAATAAATCCATTTATGTATATGGCAAATCGTATGATTTGAAGGATAGTCTCATCATTCCGTTGGAGGAGAAGAGCAATGTCCTATAAATGTGCAATTTTTGATTTAGACGGAGTACTTGTCGATACAGCAAAATATCATTATCTTGCCTGGAAAGAACTAGCTGGAAAGTTAGGGTTTGAATTTACCATTGAGCATAATGAGATGCTTAAAGGGGTCTCTAGAATGACCTCTCTGGATATTTTATTAGAGGTTGGCAATATGAAAGATGCTTTTTCAGAAGAAGAAAAAGTAAAAATGGCAACTGAAAAAAACAATCAATATGTAGAATACATTTCTAACATTGATGAATCTGAAATATTAGAAGGTGCCCTTTCTTTATTACAGGAGTTAAAACAAAAGGGAATCAAAATCGCCCTGGGTTCAGCAAGTAAAAATGCCCAAATCATATTAAAAAATGTAGGGCTTGAATCGTATTTTGATGTGATTGTGGACGGGAATTCCGTCTCCAAAGCAAAACCAGACCCGGAAGTATTTACTCTTGGAGCTAAAACGCTAGGCGTTCCTTATGAAGAGTGCGTCGTTTTCGAAGACTCACAAGCGGGTTTGGAAGCAGCTAAAATTGTTGGGATGCTAGCTGTTGGAGTTGGACAGAAAAAGGATTTAACGAATGCAGATGTCGTGTATTCAACTTTGAAAGATTTTAATATTGAAAAGTATTTTTAATAAGAAGATCGTAAGGTGGAAGTATCTAACCTTACGATTTTTTTTATATCTAGTTTTGTACTTATCCTCCAATTCCTCAATATTACTCGTATTGAGCTGATAGTTAAATATGCCGTCCACATCTCTACTTTGAAATTAGTAAGATGATCGGTATAACTGAAAAAGCGACATTCACGACGAAATGACAAACGATTAGAGGGAATAATCTTTTCTGCTTATAATAAATGATGCCACTCCCAACTCCCCAGAGAAAAAACGCGACAAAATAGACAACGGCTCCTTGCCAGCTAGGTGCGAGCATGATGTGCTGCAAAGCAAAACCTAAAGAAGGAATTGCAATCGCAGGTATAATTTTATTAAAGTGCTTCAAAAAAATGGGTTGTGCATATCCCCGGTACATCAATTCTTCAATGGGGGCATTTAAAAAAGGAAAAACAAGAGCTGTGCAAGCGGAAAACCATAATAACCATTCAGGACGTGCGAAATTAGAACTTTCAGCATCACCAGTAAATACTGTTTGAAAGTGCAAGTGAAAACCCGAGCCAAACATAATCAGCATAGTGATGACAACAGCTATTAAAAATGGGATGTACAATATAAATAGCCATAAAAAACCGTATAAAATATCCTTCCATAAGCGCTCCCGCTGAAAGCCTGATACATCTTTTAGTGAACGACCATCTTTTTTCAATAAATGATGCAAAAGAACAAAACATAAGACATTTACTAGAGTGAAATATATAGGTGACATATCATTTAAGAAAGGAAATTGAAAGTCTAATCCCATCAACATAAATAAACCTGAAAAAACAAGTAAACCTATTACTAGCATCGGGAAACGGATAAATGAGACAATCCAAGCGTTTTTCATTGATGCCTCCTTAAAAAACCTGAAAAAAGGATGATGACATCCTATATTCAGGTTTTAGAGTCTTGTAATATTCTATTCTAATATAATTCCAAAATACTTTTTTAATCCGTCCTTATATTCCTCTTCCGTTTCTGGTGTAAAAGCTCGCACCGTATCGTTTGTGAAGATACGAAACTCTTTTCCATCTACTGAATTTCGCCCCTCAGCTGTACGTATGGCAACCATGGCATCATTAATAAAAATAGAATCTGGAGCATTTTCACACCAAAATGAAGCCATAATGAAATCTTTAGGTAGTTGTGGTTCTTCGGTAAAAGAATAAAGTTGTCTCCATTCTCCTCGTTTTTCCTCTAATAACATCCACCCGAAGTATGGGTCCATTTCTAATTTGTAAGATTCATCACCTTGATCGTGTACAAGACCTTCAATCATTTTGATAGGTTGGCGAGGAACAATTCCCCCTACTCCGACATCACATAAGTAAAAATTTCCTTCCGCTTCTACTTTTAGAACATGATGTCGTCTCTTTGGAGGAGCATTAGGTTCATCACGCCAGAAACGAGCAAATAAGCTTGTTACTTTATAACCTAATTCCTGTAATAGCCAGCTGAATAAAGCATTGAGCTCGAAACAGTAGCCACCACGATGCCGAGTAACAATTTTATCGTATAAATCCGGAATTTCTAATGATAGCGGAATGCGGTTCAGAATATCAAAATTTTCATAAGGTACTGTATGTAGATGGCATTCTTGAATCTTGGCGAGTGTTTTTGCGCTGCCATCCAGTGGACCTGTATATCCGATTCGATTTAAATAAGCGCTTACATTGAGTTTTGTATCTGTCATATCATCTATACCCCTTTACTGTAAAATTCTCTCTTCCACCACTATACCATTCCTTGACAAAAGGTTAAATCCCCAAAAAAACAGATTATTGTCCTGTGTTAAAATAAGTATAATATGATAACTAATTTAAAATACTTGATAATGATTATCATTAATAATTAGCTTTGTTTTCATTGTTACTATGGTTCATTTTGTCAATTAACATTAATAATCATTCTCAATTAGATATAAAAATTCTCAATTAAATTTGACTTATCCGTGTCCTTTTACTATAATAGTCATATAATAATTATTATAAATTAGACTTCGTAAAATACTGAGCTTGTTCGCAGGAGGTGCGGAAATGAGTGCTCTTGTACAATTTTTAGAGAACAGAAAAGCTACGACGCAAGGAAATATTTTAGAAAAGATTAAAGTAAATGGAGAGTTAATTGCAGCTATCACTTGTGGTGTCCTCATTTTTCTAGGCTGGCTAACAGATAAGAGCGGCGCTGCAACCTCGTCTGTTATTTTATATTTGCTTGCTTTTGTCATCGGCGGATTTGCTAAGGCAAAAGAAGGTATAGAGGATACGATTGAAAACAAGGAATTAAATGTTGAGATGCTGATGATTATGGCAGCCATCGGGTCTGCCATCATTGGTTACTGGACGGAAGGTGCGATCTTAATTTTTATTTTTGCAGTAAGTGGCGCACTTGAAACATACACGATGAATAAAAGTCATAAAGAAATCTCTTCATTAATGGAATTACAACCAGAAGAAGCGTTACGAATAACAGGAGATAGTGAAGAGCGTGTCCATGTTTCAGAGCTTGTTGTTGGAGATCTCATCTTGATTAAACCAGGAGAAAGGGTTCCTTCAGATGGGGAAATTATAAAGGGAATTTCTACTTTGGATGAAGCAGCCATTACGGGTGAGTCGATTCCTGTATCCAAAGGACTGAAAGATGAAGTTTTTGCAGGAACGGTGAATCTAAACGGTTCAATCACTGTTCGAATAACAAAGCCAAGTCATGAAACTCTATTCCAAAAAATCATTGAATTGGTCCAGTCAGCACAAAGTGAAAAGTCTCCTTCTCAGCTTTTTATCGAAAGATTTGAAGGGAAGTATGTAAAAATAGTGCTAGCTGTTGTAGCTTTAATGATGTTCCTTCCACACTTTGTATTAGGATGGAGTTGGACTGAGACATTTTACAGAGCAATGATTTTACTAGTAGTTGCATCCCCTTGTGCTCTTGTTGCGTCCATTATGCCTGCGACCTTGTCAGCCATTTCTAATGGAGCAAGACATGGTATCCTTTTTAAAGGCGGAGTGCACCTTGAACAATTAAGCGATTTACAAGCAATTGCTTTTGATAAAACTGGTACGTTGACAACCGGAAAACCTGAAGTTACCGATGTTTTGGTTCAAGATGAACTTTCATCTGATGAGGTTTTACTAGTCGCTGCCTCTATTGAAAGGCACTCGAACCATCCACTTGCGAACGCAATCGTTAAATATGCTCAAGAGAAGTTAGCAGAGAAATTCATCGACCCTGAAAGCATTGAGGATGTACCGGGATGGGGAGTAAAAGCAAGCATCAATCAAGTCGAATGGAAAATCGGAAAAAGTAGTTTTGTAGGCGAAGAAGCTGTTAGACAGTTTAAAAATAATAAATCAAATGAATTAGCTAGAGAAGGAAAAACCGTAGTATTTATTCAAAGAGGTGAAAACCTAGTTGGGATGATTGCATTAAAAGACTTGGTACGTGCAGAGTCGATGAACGCAATCGACCAATTGAAAAAACAAGGCTTATACACGATTATGCTAACTGGCGACAATACCCAAACAGCACAAGCGATTGCTTCTGAAAGTCACGTCCAAGAATATATTGCTGAGTGTCTCCCTGAAAATAAAGTTGACTACATCAAGCAACTAAAAGAAAAATATGGAAATGTAGCAATGGTTGGCGATGGTATCAATGATGCTCCAGCGTTAGCAACAGCGAACGTCGGGATATCAGTAGGAGATGGGACAGACGTCGCACTCGAAACAGCAGACATGATCCTGATGAAAAACGACCTTTCTCGTATATCAGATGCTGTCAACCTATCAAAAAGAATGAACAGAATCATTAAACAAAACATTGTCTTTTCAATTGGAGTCATTATCTTGCTGATTTTATCCAACTTCTTGCAAGTATTGGATTTGCCATACGGTGTCATCGGCCACGAAGGCAGCACGATCTTAGTCATATTAAATAGTTTGAGATTGTTAAAATAAATTATTGAGTAGAACGGTAAGGATTTTTCCTTATCGTTTTTATTTTTTCGTTAATCAAGGCTTTGCTTCTTTTATAACAATCACCATGAACTTTTAATTAATGTAGGTAATAGACTAAGAGCTGATTAATTCAAATCTATAATGGACCAAGTCTATGTTTGGAAAGGATTTTTGTCCAATATAAGGAAGACAGTGGATAAAATCTGTGTTCAGACAAGGCTCTTGTCTAATATAAAGTGAATAGGACAAATCTATTTCAAGCATATATAAAATCACTCAGCAGTGAAAAGCTCAGTTTGTCAGATTTACTGCAATCTATCTTTAACCTCAATGCTTTAGAAGGGCCTTACAATTTTAGAAGATAAGTGTAAAATTAAGGAAATAAGAATAATAGAAAGGGAGCTACATATGGTTTCTGCACTTTTTTTCATAGGAATAATTGTTTTAGTTATTAGTGTTGTCACTGGAATTTTAACAGGAACATTTTTCGGATTCATCGTTGCACTGTTGAGTGGGATTGTGTCGGGAATGATACTTTTTGCCTTGTCACATATATTAAACAACCAGCAATCTATATTATTCAAACTACATCAACTTGAAGAAATACATAAAAAACAAATGAAACAAGAAAAGAAAAAATGTACTAACTGTAATTATGAATATGAAGTCAGTTTAAGTTCGTGTCCCTATTGTGGAAGAAGAGAATAATAACCAAAATGATATATGAATTATTTTATCGTACAAATACTTGGAGTCTTGTAGTATTTAAACCTTATTACACTGTTGCAGAGATGAAAAAGATACTAGGGATCAGACAGTACTTGGTGCAGTTTTAACCTTTTTGTTTGTTTTCTCCTGTACTTCCCTTTTTTTTGGGGTACATTGATAATAAAATTAATTGCGACAAAATGGAGGAACAACTATGCTAGCTAAACTACAAAAAACAGAACACAGTTATCTAGCTCAATTTGATCGTTACTTAAATCACCCAGTTGATGATGTATGGGCCATGTTGACGGACAATGATAAATTAGCACAATGGTTTTCCGAACTTCGTGTAAAGGACCTTCGTAAAGGTGGGGCTTATACTTTTAATATGGGGGATGGGAGTTTAATTGAAGTGTCTATCCTAGAATTAAAGATGCATTCGATATTAGAATTTACTTGGGCAGACGATGTCGTTCGATTTGAACTTCTTCCAGAAGCAGAAGGGTGTCAGTTGATTCTAAAAGAAAAGATTAATAAAATGACTGATCATACGCCGAGGGATCTCGCAGGTTGGCATGTGTGCCTGGATGTAATTAATGCATTACTAGATGGGAAAACAATACAAAATCGTAAAGTTGAATGGGAGAAATGGTATCCTAAATATGTTGAAGCGGTGGATGCAATTAAGGGAGGCTGAACTTATTCAGTCTTTTTTTATTGTCAAATTTTAAAAAACATATTGCCAGCATAAAAACAATTTGCTACTATATCGTTAAGTGATATATCGGCATGCGATATAACGTTATGCGATATAGAAGGTGGTTATAATCAATGAAACGAATTGAAGATTTTTTGCCTTTGTCGCAAGCAACGTACTATATTTTATTATCCCTAAGGGAAGTTCGCCATGGTTATGCAATTATGCAGGATGTAGAAGAAATTAGTCATGGCGAAGTTACAATGGGGCCGGGAACGTTGTACGGGGCACTTGGAAAGCTCGAGAAACAAAAAATAATTGCGAAAGCGGACGTAGATGAAGGGGAGAGACGTAAGTATTATCGTCTTACTCGACTCGGTAAAGATATTCTCCAGATGGAATATAAGCGTCTTGAATCTCTTGTGAAAAATGCGAGCAGCATCATAAAGGGAATGGAAGGTGAACACGATGACTGTCAAAAAGTTTAAATTATTTTTAGCTTCAGATGTTGAAAGAGAAGAACAATGGTTAACAGAAATGTCGCGTAAAGGACTTCATTTAATAAAATATCGTTTGGGAGTGTATTATTTTGAAGAAGATCCTAATCATTCATATGTTTATCAAATTGATTTTCGTGACGCGGATGATGAATATTTTCAATTATATAAGGACACAGGCTGGGAACATGTTGAATCATTTATACAAAAATTTCATTATTTCCGAACGCCTACTAATAAAGAGAGTTTGAAAAAAATATATTCTGATTCAGAGTCAGTAAAAGAAACATTTCAGAGAATGGTCAAATTTTATCTAGTTATGTTTTTTGCCATGATTGTCTCACAAATTGGGCTAATCTTAACGTGGAAAGGTTATGTATTTCAAATAGTAGTAGTTTGTTTCACAGCATTCGTATTAATTATTTATTTGTATCAATTTTTCGCCCTCAAACGAAAAATTGATTATTATAAAAAAATCTAGAAGCAACATAAAAGATTGATAGGAGTAAGTATAAAGTATTTTCTAGGATAATGATCTAATAAAGCAGGGAG
The DNA here is from genome assembly GCF_022900255.1 of Lederbergia wuyishanensis. Taxonomy (GTDB): domain Bacteria; phylum Bacillota; class Bacilli; order Bacillales; family Bacillaceae_C; genus Lederbergia; species Lederbergia wuyishanensis. Next base: position 52,158 of record NZ_JALIRM010000010.1, on the reverse strand, counting down.
GGATAATGTATGGATCTCACTCCAACACAACGCTCCGTGTTACTCGAATTAACAACTGAATGGCAGACGCCAAAACAGATTGCTGATAAGCTTCCTGAAGCAGGCGGGAATCCATCCTACGTTAACGAGGCATTAAAAGAATTAATTCGCGAAGGGTTGGTGCAAGCTAATCCCGCTGTTTTTGGATTATATCGTTTAACAAAGGACGGCATGGACATTAAGACATTGGAATTGGATATAAATCAATGAAGTGTTGGCAGTAGTTTTTATTTGTAAGGGAAGTTGAGAATATGAACTAATACTCATTGGTCATTGCGAACGCATGTGCTACAATGTTTGTATATCCGATTAGGCTGTTTTCGTAAGATTTGTTGCTTTGTAAATTACATCTAAAAAGGATGTTTAACGGTTTATATGACTTTGGCAGCTCCTTTCTCAGTTGAATTAAAAATAACGATGTTCGAGAAAAAACTCCATTAAAACGGGTGAGAAAATGGATCATCAAATAAAAATAGCAGTGCGTCCGCTTGTAGAATATGTGTATCGAAGTGGGAGCATCGAATCAGGTTTTAGAAGTGTCACCACTTTGACTGAGGGCACGAAAGCGCATCGTAAAGTTCAGAAGGACTATAGTGATAACGATGAAAGTGAAGTCTTTCTTCAAACAGAGATGGTTTATGATCATCTCCTTTTTGTTATTGAAGGAAGATGTGATGGATTACTCCGTTTGGAAGATGGAGTCACGATTGATGAAATCAAGTCCACATCTGGAAACCTGCAGGAAATTACCGAAGACACATATCCTGTACACTGGGCTCAGGCAAAATGTTATGCCTATATGTATGCCAAACAGCATGAATTTAGTGAAATAAATGTCCAGCTCACCTATATTCAAAAAGAAACGGAAGAAACGAAGAAATTTAGGAGCAAATTCCACTTTCAAGATTTAGAAGACTTTATGTTTATGCTTCTTAAAAGCTATGCACCTTATGGAAAATGGCTGAAAGAGCATGAACAAGAGTTGAAAAATAGTGCTAGGGATCTCACATTTCCATATGAAGCATATCGAAAGGGTCAGCGTCAGTTAGCCGCATCAGTTTATAAAACGATTGTAGATGAAAAAACATTATTTGCAACAGCACCAACAGGGATTGGGAAGACTATTTCCACCTTATTTCCTGCTGTAAAAGCAATTGGGGAGGGTAACCTCAAGAAAATTTTCTATTTAACAGCTCGAACTACAACCCGTCAAACAGCCGAGGAAGCTTTGCGTTTAATGAGGAATAACGGATTAAACGCGAAATCCGTCACAATCACGGCAAAAGATAAAATTTGTTTCACAGAAGAGAAGATTTGTACAAAAGAGCACTGTCCTTTTGCTGACGGATTTTATGACCGAATAAATGATGCTGTTCTTGATATTCTTTCAAATGAATCCGAGTTGACGAGAGAGACAATAGAGATATACGCAAGGAAGCATATGGTGTGCCCATTTGAATATTCGCTGGAACTTGCTTACGCGGCGGACGCAGTCATTTGTGACTATAATTACATTTTTGATCCCCGGGTATCATTAAAGCGAATCTTTGATGAGATAAAAAAACAAACGGTTCTTCTTGTCGATGAGGTTCATAACTTAGTTGATCGAGCACGTGATATGTATTCCGCTAGTTTAGAAAAAAGGATGTTTCTAGAATTAAAGCGACTATTTAAGCACAGTCATGTTTTTGAATCTACCAAATTAATAAATGACTTTTTTCTCCGTATAAGAAAGCAAGCTAATGGAGAGCAATATCAAGTTTTACAAGAGGTTGATGAGGAGTTTAATCGGCTTATTGAAAAATTCATTGAAGATGCGGAACAAGAATTATTTAGAGGCGTAGAAGGGGAGAACGGACAAGCTTTACTCGATGCCTATTTCGCGGCGTTAAGCTGGTCGCGCATCACTAAGTTATATGATGAACAATATGTCACCTATATTGAGGTAATCCGGAATGAAGTGATGATTAAAATGTTTTGTTTGGATCCTTCTACCGTTGTTCATCAAGCCGGAAAGTCATTCAAGGCGAGGATATATTTTTCAGCAACCTTGTCTCCATTGAATTATTTCATGCTTATGCTCGGGGCTAAAGATGATGATTACACTGTATCCATCCCTTCGCCTTTTTCAAAAGAACAAACAGATGTTAGGGTCCATTCATTGTCAACACGATACCGTGATCGAGAAGAATCTATTATGCCGATTGTTCAATCAATTGAAGAAGTCATTACAGAAAGACCGGGAAATTACATCATTTTCTTTCCTTCATATCAATATATGAATCGTGTATTTGATGAATGGACAGTGCGCGATACTGGAATTTCAACGATTATCCAAGGTCCGGGAATGACTGAAACTGAACGGGAAGATTTTTTATTAAAATTCCAACCGGATCAGAAGGATTCACTTATAGCTTTTGCTGTGTTAGGCGGCATCTTTTCAGAAGGAGTCGATTTAAAAGGGGATCGATTAAATGGCGTCTTTTTGGTTGGAGTCGGACTCCCGCAAATCGGTTTTGAACGAGAATTGATAAAGAAATACTTTAACGACATTGGAAAAAATGGTTACGATATTTCCTATGTGTTTCCTGGTATGAATAAAATTCTTCAAGCTGGCGGAAGGCTCATCAGGACTGAAACAGATAAAGGTATTATAGTCCTCTTCGATGACAGGTACCTTCAAACTAAGTATAAAAGAATGATGCCGGAAGAGTGGAGAGATTTTGAAGTTTTCTAATGGTTATATAACCTTTTAATGGGTAAATTATTATTAAAATTACCCTTATAAAGGATTTAACCATGAAAAACATAAAAAAGATTTACACAAATGACTTGAAAAATATTGTCACTAACTGGGCTGCCGCTATTTTAATCGGCGGCCTTATTGTACTTCCTTCTCTTTATGCATGGTTGAATATTGCAGCGATGTGGGACCCGTATTCAGAAACGGGTAATCTTCCAGTTGCGATAGTGAATGAAGACGTGGGTGCTAAAATCCGTGACCAAGAAATTAATGTTGGGAAAGAGTTAGTCAACACGTTAAAAACAAACAAAAGCATGGATTGGCATTTTACGAATCGAAAAAAGGCAATGGACGAGGTCAATTATGGAAATTACTTCGCAGTCATTATTATTCCTAAAGACTTCTCGGAAAAATTGGCTTCTGTTATATCGGTTAAACCGGAAAAAGCTCAAATGGAGTACTATGTAAATGAAAAAATTAATTCCGTTTCACCCAAAATTACGCAAAAAGGGGCTTCCTTAATAGTTGAGCAAGTGAGCAGTAAGTTCATCTCTACTGTGAATGGAGTTATTTTTGATTTGTTCAATGAAATTGGCCTCGAATTGGCACGTGATCTTCCAGACATTGAGCGATTTGAGCATTATATTTTTATTCTTGAAGAAAATTTACCTGAAATAAATCGTGTTTTAAATGAATCGTTGGCAGACGCAACTTCAGCAGAGAACATCCTTAATAAAGCAGAAGGGAAAATTCCTGAGGTCAGGCAACTTACGAGTAATGGGCTGGATACGATAAATAAAACAACTGATTTTATAACAACAGCAGAAAATCGCCTTAATGCAATCACGCCAAAAATTAAGGCGGATGTGGAAAGAGTACAAAAAATCTCTAAAGATATCAACAGCTTTTTAAACAACACCCAAAACATAAATATTGATTTAAGTAAGGGAGACCAATTACAAAAAAGTCTAGAGAATCAATTTAACGATGCGCTCCAAACGGTTGATACGATTGAATCGTCATTAATTCAGCTTAAAAAGACCAATTCAGAACAGGCAGGGAGTGCTGGAAACGAGCAATTAGATCAGGCAATTGCTAAAACTGGTGAGTTAAAATCGGCATTGCAAAATGCGCAAGGAAATGTAACGGATATTGATCAATTTCTTAATCAAAAAAAGCAGGAAGTTAAAGATACTCTTGAAGAAATTAAAAATAAGGCATCTGCAGTTCCAACAAAATTAGATGCATTTGTTGATGAATATCAAAATTCCATTGAACCGACGATTTTAAGTGAGGTAGCAAAGGCTAAAAAAACATTGTCAGATGCAAAGGCTTTATTAACCGAGGCTCAGTCAACATTACCAGAAGTGGAAAGAATTTTAAAAAACACTCAAGGTAACTTAAAAGAAGGTAAAAAAGCTTTGGATTATGCTCATGGTCAGTTTCCGTATGTGAATGCAAAAGTGAAGGAACTTGCGGACAAAATTCGAAACCTAAAAAACGAAGCTGATATTAACGAGATGATTAATTTACTTCGACATGACCCTAATGCTGAACGCAACTTTTTCGAAGAACCAGTAAAACTGAATGAACATAAGCTTTTCCCGATTGAAAATTATGGGACTGGTATGACTCCTTTTTATACGGTACTTTCAATTTGGGTTGGTGCTCTTCTGCTTATTTCGTTGTTGGCCGTAGACGTACATCAGGATTCTTTAACTGGAAAACAAATTTACTTTGGTCGATTTTTGACTTTTTTAACGATTGGATTTCTACAAACACTTATCGTTACGTTAGGTGACTTATTTATACTCGGAGTATCAGTCAGTGCCCCTGTATGGTTTGTCGTGTTTGGGCTTTTCATTTGTCTTATTTTCATGCTGATTGTATATTCGCTTGTTTCTGTCTTTGGAAATGTAGGTAAAGCATTAGCAATTATTATGCTTGTCTTGCAAATTGCAGGTTCTGGAGGGACGTATCCGATCGTACTCCTGCCAAGATTTTTTCAAATCATTAGCCCATTTCTTCCCTTCACCTATTCTGTTGATTTAATGAGAGAAGCGGTAGGAGGAATCGTCTGGCAAAGAGTTTTGCATGATTTTCTTTTTCTCTCCATATTTGGAATAATTGCTTTGTTGTTTGGTGCGTTTTTAAAGGAACCACTTAGCCAAAAAACGAAAGCGTTGTTAAAAAAATCAAAAGAATCCGGTCTTTTTCATTGAATATGTTGTCATCCCATCTGATTCATTATAGAATAAAAATATATTCTTTATTGAGAACAAAAAGAGTTAGGGGGATGTGACATGGATTTAAAATCGGTTCGCCGTTACCAGGAAACACTAATAAGAAATGAAGAACAAACAAATATAGATGTTCATTATAATGAAAAAATGTTAGGGGATTTTCTGCAAACTTTACACAGAATTGAAACGAAAATTGACGTATTATTAATGCAAAAGGATCGGCGCTATCAAGGGGAATAAGCAGAAATTGAAACTTTTTGCCATGTAATGCGTATACTTTTGTACTAGTTAAATTAGTTATAGTTTGATTTTAGTCTGTAACATTGTACAAAGACTTTTGCTGTCTAGCTTCAGGCACCTGCCCGCAATTAAAGTCAAAGAGGAAATTTTTGCCTCAAAGCACTTGGTGGCCTGGTCTAAGATTGGATGCCTTCCGCTTTTCCAAATAGCGAATGTAAAAGGATGATAAACATGACTGATTATAGTACAAAAGTAAAAGATGAACTACGGGCTTGGAAAGAAAAGATGCTAAAGCAATCTAGTCTCATTAATCGATTATCAAAAAAAGCACAAACTAAAGTGAATAGCCTTATTCCAGAAAAAGTGCATACAGTTATGACAGAAAGCATAAAAAACATGGTTAAAGCAACATTGATTGGTTCCGACATTACAACAAAGAAGTACCAGACCTTAGGTATGAGTCTACAAGATAAGGACGAATTATTGAGAGAAAAGCTGTCAACATATCGGAAAACCGCAGTTATTGAAGGTGCAGGAACAGGAGCTGGAGGTATTTTACTTGGATTGGCTGATTTTCCGTTGCTCCTATCAATTGAAATGAAATTTTTATTCGAAGCGGCTGCTGTTTACGGCTTCGATACAAACGATTATGAAGAGCGCCTGTTCATTCTTCACGTTTTTCAGCTTGCTTTTTCTAGCGATGAAAAAAGAAGGGAAACATTCCGTATCATTGAAAATTGGGAGGAAGAAAAGCAATTTTTAGTGGATATGGATTGGAAAAAATTCCAGCAAGAATACAGAGATTATATTGATTTCGTGAAAATGCTACAATTGATTCCGGGTTTCGGCGCTATTGTAGGAGCATACGCCAACTATAACCTACTGGATCATTTAGGAGAAACGGCGATGAACGCGTATCGATTAAGGACTTTAAAAGATATAAATGAAAGGCCGATTACCTAGTGGAGTAATCGGCCTTGTTTAGGTTAATCACGTTTTTTACTAATTAAAAGCGTGACTTGTGCCATTGTGAAGGTTAAAGATGATTTTTTTCGATAAGCCAAATACTTAGGTTCCCATCTATCCGCATATTTCTCTTTAAAATTTCTTAAACCCTTGAAATGATAGAGAAAATGACCGTGCAAGAACAGTTGAGCAGCCATTCTTTCACTTAAAAATGAAAACTTCGATTGACCTACATTAGAAAGTGGTGCCATACCTAAATTAAATTGGTGATATCCAGCTTCCTTTGCCCACTCAAATAGAGAAATAAAAATAAAATCCATCGTTCCAGGAGGGGCGCCTGGTAAAAAACGCATCAAGTCAACGGAAGCAGTTTTCCCGTCATCGTACATAGGCATAATACTAGCAAATCCTATGATTCCATCTTCGCCTCTTAAGACGATAACCTTAGACATATTCATATAATGTTCATCAAAAAAGCCAAGCGAAAAGCCTTTTTCACTTCTACCATGAAGCCATTTGTCCGAAACCTCTTTTAATTCTTGTAAAAGCTCTGTTTGGAAGGGGGGATTGATTATCTCTACGAAATAATTTTCCCTTTCGAACTTATTTTTTATCGCTCTTTTTCCCTTCATCTTCTTTCCACTCAGTGTATATTGATCCAAATCAACAAAAGCTTCTTCGCCTAGCTTGAAAAAATCAAAACCATATTCATGAAGATGAGGAATTACTTTATTGCTTACTTCATAGAAAACGAGCCTATATCCAAATCGATCCGCTGTTTCTAGAAATTCCTCAATGGCAGAAGGGATATCTTCTTTATTCCCGACAGGATCTCCGAGAATAATTATTTTGTCAGCGTACGTTTGATAACTGAAAAGAACCGTTTCGTTTTTATTCCAAAAAACATATTTATCATGTAAAAAAATAAGATGAGATAGGACCATTCCGCTATATTTGTTAAGATGCGCTTTAATTTTTTCCTCTTGATGAATTGAGGGTTCACTTGCGATTAACTTTGGTTTTCGAATTACATAGCCTAATACTAAAATAATACATGCGATTACTAATCCAATGATGCCACTATAAAATAAGTCATAATAATCGGTAATGACAAAGGGGCGAAGTTTGGATGGAATCGTAAATTTTGATGTCGGTAAATTTAAATATCCGATTATGATATACATGGCGGAGATGATTAAAACAACCGTTATATCAAAAAGGGCTTTTCCCCAAGTCATTACATAACTTTCACGATAAAATCGCTTTTTTGACATGAATAATAGAAGAGCTACGAATAACATAAAAATCGTTTCTTCATAATCAATTCCTTTTAATACTGAAAAGATAGCTGCAAGGGATAAAACTAAAATCGATAAATGGTAAGCTCTTTTTACCTTATATTCAATCCCTCTGCATAAGCCTAATAAAATAAAACCTGCTGCTACAGTCAATTGGTGTGAAACCTGCATAATTGGTTGTGATAAAAATTCTTCTGCTATTCTAAGCCTGTATAAAACCCCTGGAACAGCAGCTGAAAGCAGTAGAATAATTCCTGATATAAAAATTAGAACAGTTAAAGAAATATGACTAACCCGCTGAAAGAAAATGTTTGGTAAGTTGTTCCATGACCGATTCCATTTATCCCAATATTCTTTTACGAAAAGGACTGCTGCTAATAGAAAAGGAAATATAAAGTATCCAAGTCTATACAGTATGAGCAAGACAAGAACTTTTTCATCAAGAATACCAAAGCTCTGCATCCCCCAAAGGAAAACAAGATCGAATGATCCCATTCCACCAGGAATCATACTGACAATCCCTGCACATGAAGCAATAATGAAGATTGGAATTAAGCTCGATAACGGAATAGGAATATTTAATAGATAGGTTAAATACCATATGACAATAAAAACTGCCGCCCATTCAAGAGCAGAAACAAGAACTAGCTTACCTGCTACTTGGAACTTTAAATGCAAGCCGTTTTTCCGCTTATTTTGCATAATATATATAAAGATAAAGATGGGTAGATATAAAATAACAGCTAAAACCGCAAGTATAAGCCACTTAGTATCATGAAGCAAAGGAAAGTTATGATATCCAATTGGAATGATCCATGCTAAAAGTGAAATGCCGGTAAGGTAAAAAAGGGTAACGGAAGCAATTGTTTTCAATAAACCTTGTTTTTCCACATCGTATTTTGTATAAAAATAACTTCTTAGCATTAAGCCAACAAGGCCGCCGAATCCAATAATATTGGAAAATGTATTCACGATAAATGATTGCTTAATTAATCTCTTAGAAGGAATTTTAATACCTAATAATTTTACAATCGTGGTATCGTATAAAAACATTGGTGAGACAGCACAAAGAGCAACAATGAAAAACAAAGCCACTTGCCAAATTTGCAGCTGGCTTATTTCTTGTGGAAGTAAATGAAAATCTACACCCTTAACTGACTTTTGGATTTCGACGACTGCCAAAATCAATAAAAGAAGCGGGAATAATATTTTTAATACCTGAAATAGTTGCTTTTTCCTAATCTTAAAAATGGTTAACACCTCATTGTTGCTTGAATATTCTTGTCTCGTCTATTGTACCATTACATAAAAGATGCCCCGAGTTGCAACACAATATATTGAATGAAAAGCAGTAATCTCATTACTTTCATTCATAGCGTTAGTTCACTATTTCAGGTATGGGCACTCCAAAGATAATAATTATTTATCCTTTACCCAATCCGTTCCAATAAAATTCTATAATTTGGTCAGCCATTTTTTCAATTGGGAAAAGAGGATGGTTTTGGGCGTCTTTATAGTTTCCGATTGTTAACATAGCTACAAAAGCATGAGCGGCAAATTTCGGATTTACATTGGGTATTTCACCCTTTAATATAGCCTCGTTTAATGCTTCTTCTATCACAGTATACATTTGTTCTTCTGCATCTTTGATTTCTTGAATCTGTTCAGTCGATAAGGAAGTATTAGCCTCTTTAAAAAAGCTTTTTAAATCAATATCTATTGTCGCTTGTAAAAAAACACAGGAAAATGTATGTAAACGTTCTTTCAATGGGCGATCACTGGATAGTAAATGATTCATTTGTTTTCTGATTCTAATCATCATTTTGACCATAGAATCCGTAAATAGGTCAGCTTTTGTTGAATAATGGTAATAAATTGTTGCTTTCGTAACACCACATGCTTGGGCTACGTCATCCATAGAAACGATTTTGTAGCCATGTTCCAGAAACAAACGAGTAGCAACATCTAGTATAATTTCTTTCGTTGGTTTTGCCTTTTCGTCCTGCCTTGGCCTTCCTATTGGACGTTGTTTCTGTTCCACTATTTTCTCTCCTTACTACACAAATTATTAATTATTATAACATAAATTAAATTCATACTTGAAAAATTAACTAACCAGTATATATAATTAAAACAAAAACGTGGAGGGAAGTGTTTTTAGATGAAACTTCACCCTTTTAATACATGGGGGAAATATGTAGGGGGGCGATTATCAAGGTGGCTTACTCTTGCCACTTGGGTTTTATTAACCGTTGTTTTATCTTTTGCATGGCCAGCTGTAAATGAAGTAGAGGATGATGCAACTCAAGATCTTCCTGCTACAACTATGTCCCAACAAGCAAACGTCTTGATCAATAAGGAATTTCCTAATGATGCTGGAAACCCTGTCTTGATAGTCTGGCATAGAGATGACAAACTAACAGATCGGGATTATGAAGCTATCCGAACACTATACTCAAAGTTAAATGATAGTCCGTTAAAAATGCAGTCAACTTTACCTCCACTAGGTAATATCCCAGTTCCCGCACTTGCTCAAAGTGCATCTAAAGATGGTACATCCATAGTGACTCCTATTTTTTTCGATAAGAACGCTGGAATGGAAATTTTACAGGATAATATGGATTCATTGGAAGAAAGGATTACCCAAACGTTAAATGAGAACCCTTTTGAAAAGAAACTTTCAGATGCTGGGCTTCATGTTCGATTATCTGGCCCTGTTGGTATACAGACGGATGCAGTAAATTTGTTTAGCCAAGCTGATGTTAAATTGTTGATCGCAACAGTATTATTAGTGTTAATTCTATTAATTCTTCTATATCGATCTCCGTTTATGGCGATTATTCCTTTAATTGTGGTGGGCTTTGCCTATGGGTTAATCAGTCCTACTCTCGGATTTCTAGCAGATCATGGCTGGATTACAGTAGATGCCCAAGGGGTTTCCATCATGACGGTTCTGTTGTTTGGAGCAGGAACGGACTATTGTTTGTTCTTAATTTCTAGATATCGAGATACATTGCTTCATGAGGAAAACAAATTTAAAGCACTTCAAATGGCAATTAAGGAATCAAGCGGAGCTATTACAATGAGTGCCTTGACTGTAGTAATTGGGTTAGGGACACTTGGACTTGCTCATTATGGTTCTTTTCATAGATTTGCTGTACCTTTTAGTTTAGCTGTTTTTTTGATGGGAATAGCGGCTTTAACTCTTCTCCCGGCTTTACTCGCGATATTTGGAAGAGGAGCCTTCTATCCTTTTATCCCTAGAACACCAAAAATGACAGAAACACTATCTAAAATGAAAGGAAAAATAATAAAACAAAGGAAAGAGAAAGGGAAAATTAGTAAAGGTTTAGGACGAATCGTTACTCGTCGTCCTTGGATGATTATACTGCTTTCATTAATCCTATTAGGAGGTCTCGCCTCTTTTGTTCCACGCGTTCATTATACGTACGATTTATTGGAATCTTTTCCAAAAGATATGCCTTCAAGAGAAGGTTTTGACCTAATATCGAGTCATTTCTCAGCTGGTGAACTTGCACCTGTCAAGGTTGTAATTGATACGGAAGGGAAGCAGGAGCCATGGGAGGAGAGGCTAAGCAATATTCCGTTTATTACAGATGTGTTGGAACCAATGCAAGGTAAAAGTAATCCACAGTTATATTTATATGAAGTATCGTTAAAAGAAAATCCTTATTCATTAGAGGCGATCAATCGTATCCCTGAGTTACATGATCACTTGAAAGAGATTCTAGATAAAGCGGGAATAAAAGATGCCGAAAATCACTTTTGGGTTGGAGGAGAAACCGCTGTTCTGTATGATACAAAAGTGACAACGGAAAGGGACCAATCAGTCATTATCCCAGTAATGATTAGTATAATCTCTTTATTGCTATTATTTTACTTACGTTCACTAACAGCCATGGTGTATTTGGTGGCAACTGTTGTTCTATCATTCTTTTCAGCACTTGGAGCGGGATGGCTTATCCTTCACTATGGTTTTGGAGATCCTGCGATTCAAGGAGCTATTCCATTATATGCATTTGTTTTTCTTGTCGCTCTCGGGGAAGACTATAATATTTTTATGGTTTCAGAAATATGGAAAAACAAACGAAAGCAAAACCATCGAGAGGCTGTCGCAAATGGTGTTATCCAAACAGGAAGTGTTATTACATCAGCTGGATTAATTTTGGCAGGTACATTTGCAGTATTGGCTACACTACCGATTCAAGTACTTGTGCAATTTGGAATTGTCACTGCCATTGGTGTACTGCTCGATACATTTATTGTTCGTCCACTCCTCGTACCGGCTATTACAACGGTCCTTGGCCGCTATGCCTTTTGGCCGGGCAAGCTATGGAGAAAGAAAGAAGTTACAACTGATAATTCATCCATTTCATCATGACGTACGAATTCCGGGCATCCTTGTGATTCTCGGAATTCTTTATTTTAAATAAAAGGAAGACCCATCTACGATATCAACGTCATTTCTTTTTCTACAATCTTCCATTAACTTAAACAGGGCTTCATCTTTTCTCTTTGCCTCAATCATGCAGTCAATTTGCGGGACTGTCCCTTTTATTTCGTTTAAAAAATTGAAAAACATGTCAACATCCACAAAATCTGAATGATGACGAAAAGCCTTATCACTTTTTGGACTGGATATGTGCATTTTTATTGGGAGAGGGGAGGTTGTCCATGTTTGAATCACTCGTTCCCAATTAGATTGCCAATCACTGTTTTGATGGTAGGCGAGATGATGGTGATAGTCAAATACAAGAGGAATTCCTAGTTTCTCACATAAGTATAAAGTGTCTTCCAAAGTAAACGACGTATCATCATTTTCGAGCATAATCATATTTTGTATTGCTTGAGGAACAACCATCCAATTTTCAATAAAGCGTTCAAGAGATTTTTCGGTATCCTTATAATTTCCTCCGACATGCATAACGCATCGATGTATTGGATTTAGTTTCATCCCCTTTAATAATAAATAATGGTGCTTTAACGTATGGATAGAGTTTTTCAAAATATCTGGTTTCAATGAATTAATAAGAACAAAGTGATCAGGATGAAAATCAACTCTTAAGTCATGCTCTTTTATGAAATTCCCAATTTCACGTAACTTGCCTCTAATGGGAGTTATATAGTCCCAATCTTGGAGCGCTTCATGAGTTGCCAAAGGAATAAGATGCGAAGTCAGTCGATAAAAATGGATTTCGTATGCATGGGTATGTCTTAAAAGACGCAATGTATTATGTAAGTTGTTTAATGCAATTTGTTCCAACTTACGTATAGCTGCTTCACGATCCTTTAGTTTTTGGAAATTTGCATATGTCATTGTTTTAGATGGAGAAGCATTTTTAAGCTCCATGCTCATAGCCACATAGCCAAGGCGTACAAGTGTCATATTTCCACCTCCATTTTTAGTATGGAAAAATGAAGGATTGTTAAACAAGGAAAAAATTTAATCTAAAATAAAAGCTCTTTTTCAGCGGAATGACTAAATTTTAAGTTCCAAATTTATGCCTGTTATTTAAATAAATATGAAATAGTAACAAAGATTAAGAAAGTTCTAATACAAAATAGATAATAAAAAATACAGCAAAGGAATAGTCAGTAAGCACAACAAAGTAGTTAAGAGCACTCCTGTAGATGCAAAAATGGTGTCACCTCCATATTTTTGAGCGTAAAACGAAATCGTAGGGGCAGAGGGCATGCCTGAAATAATTATGGCAATCATTAATAATGAAAAGGGTGCTTTTAAAGTGATAAAAAGAAGTAAACAGAGTGGTATAAAGATAAGCTTTGTCATAGCCGACTTCCATAAGTAAACATTTTTTAATAATAGAGGCACCTCTTTATAATTTACCTTGGCGAGTAACGAACCAATCATCATCATAGAAAGTGGGATTGTCATTTTCCCGATACTTTCTAATGGTTTTGAAATAAATTGAGGCCAACTATAAGGAAGGAATAAAACAATAAGTCCTGTAAAAGTAGCAATGATTCCGGGATTCCAGAAAATCTTGCGCCAATTAATTTTATCTTTAGTTTTTGTGAAAATATGGATACCGTATGACCAAATTAAAATTAAATAACATATATTAAACATCGTTAAATACACAATTCCTTGTTCTTTCAAAAGGATAAAGCTAACAGCATAGCCAATAAAACCTTGGTTCCCGAATATTGTAAGTCCTTCGTAAACTTTTTTCTGATGTTCTGGAAGAGTGGAACTTTTTCTCATTTTGGCAGCGAGCAATATAGAAATGACTAGTATATAAATAGACATAAAAATGAGCCAAAGTAATTCATGGATTACATGTATTGAAAAAGGAATATCTAACGAAAATAAAATGAGGGAGGGCAAGGTGATGTAAAGTACAAGCTGTGTTAAGACTTCATCAGCATGCTCATTTAATATTCCGCGCTTTCGTACAATAAACCCTAATAAAGCAATAAGATAAAGAACGAGCATTTCTTGTATAAAAGATCCTCCTGAATTCATCATGATCCCTCCTGTTGCCTACCTTATGAACGGTACAAACAAAGGGTTCATGAAAATCGCGATGATAAGGAGTAAGTCCATTAGGCCAATCCCTGCATTTCCATTAATGGTTTTTTCCTAGGATAAAGAGTCGCTATTTGCCTCATACTAACAAAAAAATGGGAGTGATTTGATCATGGAATTCCAACAAGAAACATCGATTGAACAACATTTAATTCATTATAAAGAGGGGTTAGGCAATTACCAAAAAAGTATGCCAGAGCTTGTGAGTGCCTTTAATCACTTTACAGAAGCAGCATTTAGTGAAGGAGAAATCCCTCAAAAATATAAGCAGTTAATGGCGCTATGCATCAGTATTTATTCTCAAAATGAACATTGTATGATATATCATACAAAAGGTTGCTTAGACCAAGGCTGCTCGGAGCAAGAGATTATGGAGAGTATTGGTGTTGCGGCGGCCATTGGTGGTGGAGCTGTAATGAGCCAAGCAGCTACGGTTGTAAGAGATAGTATCGAACAATTAAAACAACAGAGACATTAGATGAATCATTTAGTGGGTAGTTTAAATAAACTGCCCACTTTCTTATTTGAAAAAAACATTCACAAAAATAATAGTATAGTAAAAAAATGTTCTAATAGCTGGGAATTATATCATTCAAGTTTTATTATTATATTATAGTGTCCTATAAAGAAAGGTTGGTGCCATATGGTACATTCTAATTCAGTTAAACTTACTTCACTATCTTCAAAGGGCGGTTGCGGCTGTAAAATAGGTCCTGCTGATTTGGCGGAAGTGATACGAATGCTTCCTCCTGCAACCCAAAATCCTAATCTGCTTGTTGGTCTAGATACGAGTGATGATGCAGGGGTATACAAACTGAATGATGATTTGGCAATCGTACAAACTCTCGATTTCTTTACCCCGATTGTCGATGATCCTTATTCTTTTGGACAAGTAGCGGCAGCCAATGCAATTAGTGACATTTATGCGATGGGAGGGAAGCCATTAACAGCTCTAAATATTGTGGCTTTTCCAATTTTCTCATTAGATAAAAGTATATTGGCGGAAATATTACGAGGTGCTGCTGATAAGTTGCAAGAAGCGGGAGCGACACTAGTTGGCGGTCATTCTATTGATGATAAGGAGCCTAAATTCGGTCTTGCTGTAACTGGTTTAGTGCATCCTGATAAAGTTAGAACGAATGCTGGCGCAAGACCGGGAGATAAATTAATATTAACAAAGCCAATAGGGGTAGGAATTTTAAGTTCATCTCTTAAAAAAGGATTATTGAATGAATCAGAAATTAACCGAGTAACAAAAGTGATGACGACTTTAAATAAGGATGCTGCTGAAATAATGGCATCATTTGATGTTCATGCTTGTACGGATGTGACTGGTTTCGGTTTGCTTGGTCATTCATTGGAAGTGGCCAAAGGAAGCGGAGTAGGAATCCGGATTGTTAAGGAACAAGTTCCTATTTTAGATAGAGTAAGGGAATTGGCCGAACAAGGCGTCATTCCAGGTGGAACAAAAAATAACCACGCTCACATCCAGGATTCAGTATCTTTTCCAGAAAATATGGATACAATTGACCAATGGATTTTATGTGATGCCGTTACATCAGGAGGCCTATTAATTTCAGTTGCCGGTGATGATGCTGAGAACCTTTTGTCTGAACTTCTTGATGCGGGGGTCGAGGCTGCTATCATCGGTGAAGTATTTGAGGAACACACTGGTAAAATTGTTGTAATTTGAAGGTTGCGAGGAGAGATTTTATGTTCCACGATATAGCAATTGAAGACATGATGGTGTTAAAGGAAAAAGGCGACATGGTGCTTATTGATGTTCGGTCACCATCTGAATATAACAACTCTACCATTCCTGGCAGTTTGAATATTCCATTGTTTGATGATGAGGAAAGAGCAGAAATTGGAACTTTATACAAACAAGTAAGTCCGGAAGCTGCTCAAGAACGTGGTCTCGAAATTGTCTCTGCCAAGTTACCGAATTTTATTAAGGAATTTAAGCAAATAGACGGGGAGAAAACCGTTTTTTGTTGGCGCGGCGGTATGCGAAGTAAAACATCCGCTACTGTTTTAGATTTAATGAACGTTAAAGTGAATCGTTTATTAGGAGGAGTACGCGCTTATCGGAAGTGGGTTGTCGATAAAATAGAAAGAATGGACCTTCCTCAGAAGGCATTCATTCTTAATGGAAACACCGGAACGGGAAAAACTCTTATTTTACGAAAACTTCTGAAGGAAGGCTACCCTGTAATAGATTTAGAACAAATGGCGAATCATCGCGGATCTATATTTGGACAAATCGGATTGCAGCCGCATAACCAAAAAACATTTGACTCACTTTTAATTGAGCGTCTAGAGCAATTAAAAGATTCCTCGTATCTTTTGTTAGAGGGAGAGAGCAAACGAATTGGGCGAGCTGTACTACCAGATGCCTTGTGTGATTTCAAAGAACAAGGAGTCCAAATTTTTATTGAAATGCCAATAGAGGAAAGAATCCAACATATATTAGATGACTATCAACCATGGGAATATAAGTCCCAGTGTATAGAAGCATTTCGAAAAATAAAATCACGTATCCATACCCCCATATCAGCTCAAATAGAGGAATGCTTACAATCTGAAGAATTTTCCTTAGCGGTTAAACTATTGTTAGAGTATTACTATGATCCGCGTTATAAATTTACAGCGGACCAATATCCAGAAAGTCAAAAGGTTACATTGCACGTCCAAAATGTGGACGAGGCAGTGGAGAAAATTAAAAAGCTGATAGGGAATGAGCTAAAAGTGAGTAATAGATTGGCTTCTATTTGATAGAGAGTTCTTATTGGTATCCAATCAAGGTAATGGAACCTTAAGTCAATGAAAAAACGTAGTGAAGGTAATCAATCGAGTTATTGATGCCCTAAGTCGATGGGAAAAGTTTAGTGGAGGTAACCAATCGTGGTATTGGTGACCTAAGTGGTTGGGCAAAGTGTAGTAAAGGTCATAAATAGTTGTAATGGAACATTTAGTTAAGGAAAAAGATATCGCAAACGTCTCAACCAAAATAAATGCTTGCTTGAGTCAAATTATTTATTATTTAAACTCTTTTGCATTTATAGAGTCTAAATAATATTGTAGAAATAGAAATAAGTAAAGAAGATACGGATCTGCCGTATCTTCTTCCTTATTTTTACTAATAATGCTTCTTGCCGTGATGCTTGTGGTGATGATGGTGCCCGTGGTGCCCGTGATGCATCATATGTTGTGGTGAGATTGATAGATTCTGAAGCTGGACTTGGGTTTGATCATTGTGGTAATGCCCGTGATAGTGCCCGTGATGATGATGCACATAAGGTTGCATTGGGTAGCTTGTGCAACCTGTGCAGCCCATTGGGTAGTTCATATGCATTCCTGGATATCCGTAAAATTGTCTTTCCATTTAATCACCTCGTTTGTCTATTCCTAATCAGTTTATGTCCTCAGGAAAAAGATGAAACCAGTAACAATGGAAATGGGTGAAAAATGGTGATTTTGGGGAAACTGCCTTTACATTAGCTGGGTGAATTCAACAAAATATATGCATTTTTGCCAAATTTCTCATGGGGAAAATTATTTGAAACGATTATAAAAAAGTATTAATATTTTTATGTGGGATTATGTTGGTTGAACACATTCGCAGATTCAATCACCAGCATTCTCATATATGGAGAAGTACCCAAGTCCGGCTGAAGGGGGCGCACTCGAAATGCGTTAGGGCGGGCAACTGCCGCGTGGGTTCGAATCCCACCTTCTCCGCCATCCATTACTAAATTAATTTCTTGATATCTAAAATGGTTTGTAAATGCATTCCTTCGTGAAAAATAGTCCGTATCAATACTTGCTCGATTGTGTGCATTCCCATTTCTGTTGGTGAAAATTCCTCTACTAATCTATTTCCGTATTCTCTTTTTATTTCATTAGGTTGCTTTTCTAGTAGGATTTTTAGCTCACTATAAGAAGGTGTTCCGCTTGAAAAATTCTTAGGTGAAGTTCCAAACCCGAACCATTTGTTGAAATCATCCGGGACAGCTGTTTCTTCTTTTGTTACAGCTTGAATCCATAAATATTGATCTAAATAAATATGACCTAAATTCCAGCGGATATTATTGTTAAATCCTTGAGGTATAATCTCTGCTTTTTCTTTCGACACATCTTCCAAAACACTTAAAATATAATTCCGATACGTTTCCATCTGTTTAAATAAAATTTCATGCCGCTGCTCCATCATTAACTCTCCTTTCAAATTCATACAAATACATTCAAGTAAAACCTCTATTTTTCCTGCATGAAATTAAAAAACTCCGACCTATAAAGATCGGAGTCTTGTTTATTATTTTTCTGGACGGAATATTTTGTTATATGTTAGACGATCTTCTTCAAGATCTCTGATTTGCAAAATATTTCTCGTTTTTAAATAAAAACTTTTAAAGCTTTTTCCATCGGCATTTTCAAACAAAATGACACGCTCATCATCATTATCGCTTTCGAGGCTTTCTTTATATGTAGCGTTAGGTATGTATTCTTTGACAATGGAATATTCAGGGAACTTTGCTACTTCGCTTGTTTCAGATGCGTTGTTTTCTACAGCTGCATCCTTTTTATCTGCTGGCTGTTCGTTATTACCACAAGCAGCAGTTAACAATAAAGTACCCATAATGATAAATAGTAGTTTTTTCATGATGTCAACTCCGTTCTTTAATAAAGTTTCTTCCAAATATAAATAAGAGATTTATAATTGGTTTATGCACTTTTGTTATAATAACTCGTTTGTAATTATATTGCAATAATTTTGCATGATAGTTCATAATTATTTAAATAAATAAAAGTAGGCGAAATAGTGGGAAAAATTTTAGAAGTCGATTTATTTTATCCAATTCAAAATTATTTTAAAATAATGGGATACGAAGTTCACGGAGAGGTACACCATTGCGATGTTGTTGCTTTAAAGGATGATCAGCTAATTATTGTTGAATTAAAGCGATCGTTAAATATCGAACTTCTTATCCAAGCAACAAAAAGGCAACGTCTTACAGATACGGTTTATATTGCAATCCCAAAACCTAATTACAGCTTAAGAACAAAAAAGTGGAAAGATATCTGTTATTTGATTAGACGACTTGAATTAGGACTAATCATCGTGTCATTTCAAAAATCTGGTGCGTATGCAGAGGTTAAAATACAGCCGGATCCTTTCGACCGAAATAAGAGTATGCAGTTAAGTAAGAAAAAAAGAGAAAACCTCATTAAAGAAATTAAAGGAAGACATGGAGAATATAACGTTGGTGGCAGTACTCAGACCAAAATCATGACAGCTTACAAAGAAAATTGCATACATATTGCATGTTGTCTTGAAAAATTTGGTCCACTATCTCCCAAATGCTTGCGCGAATTGGGTACGGGAGACAAGACTCTCTCCATCCTTCATAAAAATTATTTTGACTGGTTTGAAAGAGTGAAAAGGGGAACTTACATCATTAGTGAGAAAGGAAAAAACGAAATAAAGTTATATCCGGAAATCGTGAAGTATTACTACACTACTTTTAAGGATACTGAAACTTCTTTCCCTCCTACCTCGTAAAAAATGTAAGGGGGTGTCTCTATGAGGCAAAACATATATGAACGGCAAATGGAATTAACAAAGAAAAGATCTGAACGAGATCGTATTAAACGTCGATTAGATGGAGCGGAGAGAAGATTATACGAAGCGAAGGAGCTACGAGATCGACTATATCGACAATTAACGAAGGAACAGCAAGACATCGCAAAGCTCGGGAAATTTTCATTTATAAATAAAATTAAGACATGGACCGGAAAATGGGATGAACAGATGGAGAAGGAAATGGCCGAGGTCGCAGAGGCAGAGCTAAAGTATAATGAAGCGGAAAAAACGGTGATGGATCTTAATGCTGAAACGGAGAGCCTGCGTAAGGAAATGCAAAATCCGGATTTCGCATACATTGACGAGGACTGGGCGGATTTTTTAAAAGAAAAAGAAACATGGATTAGACAAAATGATTCGATTGCAAACAATACACTACAGAAAATTGCAGATGAGAGAGTAACTCTTTCTTCGATGCTCCGTGAAATAGGAGAAGCACAGGATGCGGGACATAAAGCAATTCGTGCGCTTAACGCGGCTCTCGACAAGCTTGGTTCCGCAGAAGGAATGTCGATGTGGGATACTTTTCTTGGCGGAGGATTAATCGTATCAGCTATAAAATATTCTCAAATCAATAGCTCAGAGGATTTGATTCATCACGCTGAGAGGGCACTTCGGCAGTTTGAAACTGAGCTCATGGATGTGCAAAATATTGCTGCAGAATCATTAACGATAAATAAAAAGGATTTGATTACTTTTACGGATCTATTTTTTGATAATATCTTTTCTGACTGGATGGTTCATTCTCGAATTTCGGATGCAAAGGGTAAGCTGAAGCAAGTCTTTCACGAAGTACGACACATCCAAGATGGATTGTCTAGAAAACGTGATGAGATTAATCATGAACTGCAAAGATTAGACACCCAACAGCAAGACATCATCATATCATAATAATTTTCTAAACAAACACGTATGAAACAAATCCCCTTGTTCATACGTGTTTTTTATGTGTGTAGGGATTTACATCTAGCTTACGTCTATATAAGTGTCAGACAATCTCCGCCCAATAAAAATCAGTCTCAGGTCTTAGCGAAACATTAGTCTGTGGTGGGGTTCATCTATTAGTAAAATTTCGTATGCTAAAAGGAACAATGAAAGGATGAGCGACATTGAAAAAGATTTTACTTTTTCCACTGTTAAGAATGCCATCAGGACATCATCAAGTTGCCGATACAATCTCAAGCTATATACAAAAAAGAAACCCAACAACTATATGCAAAAAAATAGATTTATTGAGTGCATGGAATCCAGTTGTAGAAAGTGTTGTAACACGTACTTATCTTGAGTGGATTCATTATTTTCCAAAATCATACGCTTGGACGTATCGGCAAATGGCACATAGTTCTGAATCACAGCGATCTTATAAATACTATGAAATTTTATTTATAAAAAAAATGAAACAAATATTATTAGAGGAAAATCCTGATCTTATCATTTGTACACACGGCTTTCCATCTTATATCCTCAGTAAATTAAAAATAAAAAATCCAGATATAGCTCCTGTGATCAATATTTATACAGATTTTTTCATCAATGATGTGTGGGGAAGGGATGGAATCGATTATCACTTTGTTCCTAATCAAAATATGAAAAAAGAGCTCATTCAAAAAAATGGAATCCCGGAAGAACAGATTTATATAACTGGAATTCCGACAGCTGAACAAATTGAAGAGAGTTTCAGGGCGAAAAAAACAAATACACGATACCGAGTTCTTGTTTCAGGGGGAAGTGTCGGTCTTGGCAATATTAAAGAACTAATGAAGCAACAAAAGAATGACTCCAAGGTTGAATATGTCGTTTTGTGTGGGAAAAATCAACATCTATTTCGAAAAATTGAAAAGTTGAATCGTCCAAATATCCATCCGCTCACCTATATCACTTCCAGACAAGAAATGAACCATTTATATAACGAAGTGGATGCCATAGTGACAAAGCCGGGTGGTGTAACGATTAGTGAGGCATTGAAAAAAAGGTTACCGATCTTTATTCATTCCGCACTTCCTGGACAAGAAGAAATTAACTTACAACAATTAAAAGAATTAAAACTAGTATATGAATTAAAACAAAGCCAATCTTTGTCGGAACAAATCATAGATTTCTTCGATCAGTCATCATTTGATCAGTTTCAACATTCGTTAAGATCTTACTTAAAGGAACTTAAGGACAGAAACCCTGACGATATTTCAAATATGATTCATTCCGTAATGGAAGGCAAAAGGATAACGGTCTAATGATTCAACAATTTTTGGAATGGCTTAATACAATTGGATTTCCAGGATTATTTATCGTCATGTTTTTAGAAGGTTCTTCCTTGCCTTTTCCCGGGTTAATCATTGTTCTCTCCTACGGCTATGTGTTATCGCCAGGATATATTCAGACAATATTTTTGGCAATGGGAATGGCTATCTCTTACAGTCTATCAAGCTTAATTCCGTACTTTTTGGGACAAAAGTTAGAGAATTATTTTCCGGTGCGATTTAAAAAAGGGTTAGAAAAGGGGACCGCGTTTTTTACACGTTATGGAATATGGAGCATAGCCTTATCACGTCCTTTTGGAATCGGAAATTATATTTCCTACGTAGCTGGTATGAGCAAAGTGAATGTATTGAAATACTTAATTTTAACATTTATCGGAATCTATCCTTGGTCTTATGTCATGGTATTGCTAGGTGATTATTTTAATGGAAATTATGAGGAGTTTAAGAGTTATTTCAGCTCTTTTGGTATATACGGCTATGGTATTGCTGCCATTGCGATAATAACGATATTTACACTATATAAATTAAAATTGAAAAAAAGAATATTACCAGAGGGAGGTCACAGTAATTGAGACGAACAGGACTTTCATTGGGGGGTGGCTCTCTTAGAGGTGTTGCCCATATAGGGGTATTAAAAGAATTGATGAACCAACATATAGAAATTACACATATAGCGGGTACGAGTGCAGGTGCAGTAGTTGGAGGGCTTTTTGCAAGCGGGATGCATCCAGATCAGATGAAAAGTGTTCTTCACGATTTATCGATTCGTCGGCATATAGACATTGGATTTAATCGCAAAGGCTGGATTAAAGGCGATCGTATTTATGAAACTCTATTAAAGTTAACGGAAGGCAAGCATTTTTCTGACTTAGACATCCCTTTTGCTGTTATTTGTGTTGACTTAGTATCTGGGGAAATGATGGTCATTGATTCAGGTGAAGTGGCGATCGCAATCCGTGCTAGCATTGCCATCCCTGGAGTATTCTCACCTGTTGAAATGGGAAATAAAATTCTTGTCGATGGATACATTTTGAATAACAATCCTGCAGATATAGTTCGGAAAATGGGCGCGGAAAAAGTAACGTCCGTTAAGGTACAAAGTTCTCACGTTCATCAGCCTACCAATCTATTTTCAATGTTAAATAGATATATAGATATTGCAAGTGATCAAAACACCGATCGCTGCCTCGAGGAACATGCCGATGTATTGATTGATATCGATTTACAGGACATTGGTCGATTTGAAACAAAATCTTTATCGAAAGTCATTGAGTTAGGTCAGCTCGAAGCGCAAAAGGTTCTTTTCAAAAGGCAAAGCAAGGTCATTTATATGGATCAGTGGATACAACAGGTACATTAGGATATTGAAATGGATTGAATGGAAAAATATATATTGAAGAATATTCCTACACTAAAAAAAGAAAGCCAGTTATGATAGCAGGCTTTCTTAGCTCTTATTGATAATTTTAAATTGATAAAATCCAGTCAGAAATGTCACTAATAACTTGTTTATCTACACGTTGTGCAACCTTATACTCTTTTTTCGCTTTTAGTATCTTTCCGTAAATAGAAGGCATGAACAAATGATTCAGGTTTGGATATAGTTTAAATGTTACATTTGGCTTTTCTCCTAATAAACTTTGTAACCATTAAAATCTTTTTCTATCGAAACTTGGAAATCCTTTTCACCTTGCAAAATCAATACTGGCTTTTCCAATGTATTGAGGTAATTGCTAGGTGGATGTTCGCCCATTTCTTTAAGATAGTAGGCTCTAACACAATTTTTTCATTAGTCATTGTGTTTGCCTTCTTTGCGGGTTAATCTTCTTCCTTATAAAAGCGCTCTCCAGTATCTGGATTAAAATAAACGACCAACCTTTTTTGGGTTGTCGGATCAATGGACACTTCTTTAGTACGGACGAAGCCGTCAGGCACCTTTTGACCATGTTTTGTTTTAAAACGGCGATCCCAAATGAACCAAGAACCAATAATTAAGATGATTACAATTATAATTTGCAAACCATAAAATCCAAGAAACCACTTCATTTTTTATTCCTCTTCTACAAGTACTGCGGTTCCATATGCAACGATTTCACTCATGTTTTGACCAATTTCTCCAGAATCGAAGCGCATCATGATAATGGCATTAGCACCCATTACTTTTGCATTCGCAACCATGCGATCCATTGCCTGTTTCCGTGCATCTTCCAACATTTCTGTGTATTGATTAATTTCTCCACCAATTAACCCTTTTAACGATGCAACAATATCTTTTCCAATTCCGCGTGCCCTTACGGTTAATCCAAAAACAGGACCTTTTACTTCTTTGATTTTGTAATTAGCAATATTTTCTGTAGTAACGATAATCATGATGCGGTCAACTCCTTAATAGGTAATTTATCCTTATTTTACCTGAATGTTAATGGATAGTCATTATAGTATTTTGCAGGAAAATTAATTATTTCTCCTATGCCACCCAATCAAATTAATCGCATTTCCATCTGGATCATAACATCAAAGTCAATATGATCATTCATCTCTGAGGACCATTTATTAACCTTCCCTACTTTATATCCCTGACTTCTAAGATAATCATAAATGTTTAACACTTCGTTGCAAAATAAATTAAATGCTGTTTGCTTTAAAATATGTAAATCATCCTTCGTTTCGATTAATGTTAATCCAGGAGAATTTTCACCAATAATATAATTGGCACCTTTACCGTTTTCCCATTGTTCAACATCACGAAGCTTAAGGCCAAGTACTTCAGAATAGAATGGCATTGATTCTTCTAAGTTACTCACTCTCAAAAAAACAGCCCCCAAAAACTTTACCGTCATAAATAGCACCTCATATTGATTAAATTCTAGTATCCTTCTCTAAAACTGATAAAAATTCCTTCTTATGGTCTTAAATAATGATTTCTAGAATGGAGAATAATTATAGAAGGAAATTGTTCATCTTTAGCGAATTTATTGTCTATAAAAACCTTGGAGGCGAAATATGTATACAACAATTGAAGACTTTTTGGTAGATTGGGGACACGAAAGCGGATCGACACAAAAAATCTTGGATGTGTTAACGGATGAATCACTTTCTCAAGAGGTATCTCCACAAGATCGAACTCTTGGACGGATTGCTTGGCACATCGTCACAACTCTAGATGAGATGATAGGGCGAACTGGCCTAAAGTTTAAAGCAGCATTACATGATTCAAAAGTCCCGCAATCTGCACGTGAAATCACTGAAGCTTACAAAAATTCGAGTGATGCTATGGTTACAGCGATACGGGAACAATGGACGGATGATTCACTAAAAGAAGAGAAGGATATGTATGGGGAAATGTGGTCAATTTCAACCACACTTAAAGTGCTTATTACACACCAAGCCCACCACCGTGGCCAAATGACGGTGCTTATGCGACAAGCTGGGTTAGTCGTTCCAGGTGTATATGGTCCTGCGAGAGAAGAATGGGCGGCATTTGGTGGACAAGCGCCTGAAGTATAAATTTTACTGGAGCCTATTTTGAGTAGGCTCTTCATTGTTATAATCAGGTAAAATCTATCTTAGTGAGGAGCAGATTAAATGCGTGCACCAGTGCTGATGCTAATTTTAATATTTTTGATAACTTTATCAGGTTGCTCTACAAAAAAATCTTTGCCAATCGAAGAATTGCCATCAAATGATAATGAATTACACCCAAAGGAAGTTTCTCCTTCCTCCTTTGAGATAGAACAAATCATGAAATTAGCAAGTAAAGGCATGGTGATAGATTCTCCATTCAATGTTTTTGAAAGTTCGATACAGCAGGTGAAATCTAGTTGGGGAGAACCTGAGCAAATAGACGAGGTGGCTGGTGGTTCTTATGCTACTTATAAAGAAAGAAATACCGTTTTTGGGTTCAATCCAGAGGGAGAGATCTATGACTTGCGTTCCTATAATGAGAATTTACGAGAATTAACGATGGAAAAGGTTGAACATGAACTTGGGCAGCCAAAAGACATGAGGAAAAATAATCAAGAAAGTATTTATGTTTACGAGTTGCAAAATAACACCGAGTTGAAATTTATTATTTCCAGTAATACAAAGCGTGTTGATCATATTTCTATTTACAATCCCGCTAGAATAAAAACTCAGCAATACGTTCTCGATATAAAAGGAAATTCAAATCAATTAACCGATAAAGCTTGGAGAAGCATGCAAAATTGGAGAGTGCAAATAAAGAAGTTTACAACTGAACATAACAATGTTTATTTAAATGGTCCAAATAAGAAGATGGTTGCTTTGACCTTTGATGATGGACCTGATGAAACGATAACTCCGGCCATTATAGATGTGTTGAATGATTACAACGTAAAAGGGAATTTTTTCTTTTTAGGAAGTAATGTGAAGCTACATCCTGAGGTAGTAAAGAAAGCTTATGAAAGTGGACATTTAGTTTTAAGTCATAGTTTTAATCATGTAGAACTCACGAGGTTAGGAAAAGGTGAAGTTGAGAAGGAAATTAAGGGTGCTGGCGAGGAGATTCAATCTGTTATTGGAAAAATGCCAGCCATTTTGCGAACTCCATATGGAGATACAAATGATCAAGTTGTCAATGTTTCAAAAGAACAGGGATATTCCATTGTTCTTTGGTCTATCGATACGCTTGACTGGTCTCAAAAAGACGCAACTAACATTGTCAAAAACGTAGTGGGCAATGTTCGCAATGGTGATATCATCTTAATGCACTCCGACTCGGACAAAATGGAAACAGAAAAAGCGCTGCCTTTAATAATTGAAGCTTTAGAGAAGATGAACTACGAAATTGTGGATTTAGAAACTTTATTAAATATAAAAGCGTATCAATAGAAAATGGGGTGTGGGATAAATGGATCTCTTGAAAATAAGAAATTTACTAAGCGAGGACTGTGAGATTATTTCAAAAGCATTTGCAGAACAAGGTTGGAACAAACCCGTTTTCCAATATGAGAGGTATTTGTCCGAGCAAAAAGAAGGGGTTAGGAAAATTCTGGTTGCTGAGTATGATAATCAATTTTCAGGATATTTAACAATCAAGTGGGAATCTGACTATGCATCTTTTGGCTCAAAAGGTATTCCGGAAATAGTAGATTTAAATGTATTAATAAAGTATCGAAAAAAAGGTGTAGCCACCTCACTTATGGATGAAGCGGAAAGAATCGTAAGTGAAAAATACGATTCTATAGGAATAGGATTCGGACTTACTAGTGATTATGGAGCCGCTCAAAGAATCTACGTGAAAAGGGGATATATTCCGGACGGCCTAGGAGTGTCTCAAAATGGCAAGTTCCTGACATATGGCGATAAGATTACGGTTGATGATGATTTAGTATTATATTTAACGAAAACATTCAACTAGATAATAAATCGAAACTGAATGATAAATTAATCAAATGTTTGATTAATCAAAAAGACAGATTCTCATTTCCCACTATATATGTTTTGAAAAGGAGAATTGCACATGAACCGTCCTCAAGCTTGGTCAAATTGTGATGAGGATATAAAATCATTTATCACTACTCTGACAGAAAAAATAAAAAATGAGATAGGTAATAATTTGGTGGGTATTTATCTTCATGGTTCATTGGCAATGGGGAGCTACTACAGGCCAAAAAGCGATATTGATATTATTGTAGTCGTTGATCATAGACTAGAAAATGAAACGGCTCGATGTGTCGGAATTGCTATTGCTTTGCAATCTAAAAAAAGGCCAACAATTGGTGATATCGAATTAAGTATCATTACAAAAGAGGTTGCAAAACAAGTTCCAGTTCCAACTCCGTATGAACTTCATTTCGGCACCGAGTGGACTGAAAAGATATTAAATAATGAGGTCGATTATAGTAAAGAACTTACCGACTCTGATCTACCTTCACATTTGACGTATGTTTTACAGCGCGGAATTTGTTTGTACGGGCAACCAATTCAAGACGTTTTTGGTGAATATCCTTGGCAATCATTTATCGACTCAGTCATGTATGATCTTGAATGGATTCTTGATGAAGAAAATATTTTAGAATCACCGTATTACAGCATTTTAAATATTTCTCGTGTATTTCAACTGGTTACCGAAAATATCCAAAAAGTGCATAGTAAAGATGAAGGCGGTGAGTGGGGATTATTGCATTTACCTAAAAAATTTCACCCGCTTATTCAACAAGCACTTGATGTGTACCGCTCTCCAAAAATAGTGAGCGAAGAAGAAAGAAAAACAGGCGGCAGGGAATGGAATTCATCCAAGCTGCTCGCCTTTAGAGACTATGCTCGAGAAAAATTATTAACCCTCTAGCATTTCGTTTAATAATAGCCGAATTATTTTTTTATCCTCATTACCTAAATGGCCAACCACATCAAAATAAAGATCCATCACTTCATAAAGAACCTTTTTGATGCTTTCTTCATTCATTTTTACATCATAGGTTCTTTTAAGTTTTGATATATATGGGCTATCTAGGTGGTCGATTGATTTATCAAAATCATAGTTGATGCCATTTTGTATGCAAAAGAAACGAATGATGTGGTCACGGATGAAATCAATGTCTTTTAATGCTTTAATGTATTGCTGGCGTTTTAAAGCTACTGTTGCACTTCTGAAAAATTGCCAAATAAAGCTTAAAGAATCTTTCTTGGTGTCATCAATTTTTGGACAACTATTTGCTTTTAAAGATTCCTCAAGAGTGACTTGGATCTCATTGTTTTCACGGTCAAAAATAATCTCCCAATGTGGCTTCGTGGCCCTAAGCTTCGACTTCGACCATACTCCCAAATCTAGCTCCAAGAAATGATCAAGTAAGAAACAAGATACGAAAATATCTTCTTCGTGACGATATACCTTTTCCTTTAAAACGGTAAAGTGATGTTGGATATATTCACAAAGCTGATGGTGGATTTGGACTACATCCCGACTCATTTTTACCACGATAATGAGGTCAAGGTCAGAAAATTCATCTCTAAAACCATTTGCTCCAGAACCTACTAGCAACAAACCCTGAACCCCATTTATCGTTTTAGAAAAACTTGTAATCTTATTTAAAAGTTCAATTCGATCTTCAATTTGATACATAATAATCCCCTATTATAGATTCAAACTGCAACAAACCAGCGAACTCGTTCCTTTATTAATGATTTAGGCCAGTCCTTCAATAACGGCTTCCAGCTCTTTCCCGCATCAATTGATTGAAAGATTCCAAGGTTATTAACTGCATAAAATATTCCCGGTTCCGATTCGTGTGAAATAAGAGAAAAGATAGAAGAGCCTTCTCGTTCAGGTAATCCGTCAGTAACAACTTCCCACGCTTTTCCGTTTTTACGGCGTACAATGACCGTGCTTGCACGTTGTGGATCATAAGCCGAGTATGCCCCGTGTGCAGCGGAGGCTACCATAGTATCAGGGTTGGCTGGATCAACAGCTATATCAACAAGATAAGTATCTGAACCGAGTCCATCATTAAATGTTGCCCAAGTCTCACCACCATCCAGGGATTCCGCAAAACCACCACCGGCTGCTTCGTAAATACGCCCTTTTGCAAGTCGGTTCATTGTCAATGTATGACAGTCATATTGAGAACCTGGTTTTCGGTCCTCCCAATATATCCCTTTATCTTCACTTTTCATGACGCCGCCAAGTTCAATCCCGACATAAATCTTTTGCTCATCATGAAGATCTGGTTGAATCCAGCGGACATGATGAGTATGTGGGCGAGGAGGGAAGCGCCAAGTGGGTTTTGACGGTAAATCAAGGAGTTTTGGAAAATGAATCCATGTTTTTCCGCCATCTTCTGAACGAAAAAGTTCACTCGGCTCTGTGCCTGCCCACACGACGCTATATCCATTAATAACTTCAGTTGGGCTAACTGCAACACTTAAAACACGATCGTGAAAGATCCCTTTTCCGGCCGGTTCCCATGTCAAACCACCGTCATCGCTAATCCAAAGACCATCATTGAAAGTCCCTGCATAAAGCCTTTCCCGTCGAGTGGGATCTACTGCTAAGCAGTAAAATTCGTGAGCTGTCCTCATTTCAATGAGACCCCAAACTGAGTCAGTTTTTTGCACCTTAAAGACTGAACTTCTAGCAACAAAATATAATGCAGATACCATATCATCATCTCCATAATATTTTTTCTTCTAATCGACTTTCCAGGTCCTTGCTTTTTCAAACTCTTCTATTTGTAAAATTGTTTTGCGTCCCCCGACTTGGTGGCTCATCTTCAAAAACTCAACCTCAGAAAAGAGGTCAAATAACTGATCCAGTGGCTTTTCGTGGTAAATTCCATGAAAAAATAGTCCTGGTTAATAAATTTTTTGCTAAAGTTGTAATGAATTATAGTCGGAGTGGAAATTCTAGTATTATATGAAATCAAATGAAGTTATTTTAATCCCTGCTTTCATAACGTCTTTTCACAGTGTATTACTTTAATTTCGTTAGAATGGGGGACCTTTAAACGGTTTTCATGTTATTTTCAAACGTGATTAAATATGCTACATTAAAAAAGCCGCCTTTAAGTTCTTTAATGGACATTATTTTTGACTCGTGTCCGAATGTTGCCACTGTTACATGATTTATTTCTTCATATGAAAGCTTTGTTTTTGTAATACTACACACTGATTCAGCCCTTATCAAAAAAGTGGTTATTATGTTTCTTCGCCAAACTTTAAAATCCTCCTGCATAAAAAAAATATTGTTATACGAAAAATAAGTGAAACATTTTTTAATGAAAAACGTCTATAAATAAAGGTTATTCTCGGTAGTGTTAGTTGTATTTGTAAAAGCTCAAAACCCGGAATTTACACCGCATAAAGGTGTTTAGAGGTTCTTATTATGTTTGAGAAAAAAGCCTAGATAAAGGCTATTTACGTAAAGTTTGTTGTGTTGTAAAAGCCCAAAATCCGGCTTTCACCCCCTGTAAGGGAGTTTATTTGTTCTTAAGTTTGGCCACTCTTTTCTCAGTAGCATAATTAATGATGAGGTGTCCTAATACAATTCTTATTATTAAAATGGGGTCATATTGCAACAATATTTGAGAAAAGAGCCTAGATAAAAATAAGTTTCATATGAAATTGGAAAGAGGTATATATGTCAGAGTTATTAAAAAATCGTTTTGTCCGTGTTATTTTCCTATCAGCATTGTTTTTGCAAGTTGGAATTTGGGTGCGAAATTTTGCCGTCCTTTTATTTGTAATGGAAAAAACGAATGGAGATGCTTTCGCTGTTTCGATGATTTCGGTTGCTGAGTTTGCCCCAATCTTTATTTTTTCTTTCATTGGAGGAACATTCGCTGACAGATGGAAACCGAAGCTCACAATGATTTGGTGTGATATTTTAAGTGCCATTTCTGTCTTTGCTGTATTAATTACTTTAGTCATTGGCTCATGGAAGATTATCTTTTTTGCTACATTAATTTCGGCAATTTTATCACAATTTTCCCAGCCATCTGGTATGAAATTGTTTAAAATGCATTTGAAACCAGAATTAATTCAATCAGCGATGTCTATTTACCAAACAATTTTTGCCATTTTCATGGTACTAGGCCCAGTCGTTGGTACATTTGTATTTCAACAATTCGGTATAGATGTGTCGATTGCGATTACAGGCGTGTCATTCCTACTCTCAGCGGTTATGCTTTTATTCATACCAGCTGACCATGCAATAGAAAAAGAAAAAACGTCAACAAGTGTTCTCGAGGAAATGAAAGCTGGGGTTAGATATGTTCTTGAGAAGAAGGAATTAAAACTGCTGGGACTTTGCTTTATGGCAGCAGGTCTCGCTATTGGATTAATTCAGCCACTTACCATCTTTCTAGTAACAGAAAGATTAGAATTGGCAAAAGAAAATTTACAATGGTTATTAATGGCAAATGGAATAGGGATGATCCTTGGAGGAGCTCTTTCTGTTATGTTTACGAGAAAAGTTGCACCTCAAAGGCTTCTGGTTATTGGGATGATGGCGAATGCCATAGGAATGAGCGTAGTCGGATTTTCTACTTCACTTCCAATTACATTGGGAGCAGAGTTTTTTACCGGATTATTTTTCCCTTGCATTCAAATCGGGATCAATACGATGATTCTTCAAAGTACAAAAGCGGAATTCATAGGCAGGGTAAATGGTACATTAAGTCCGTTATTCTCTGGGGCAATGGTTCTGACAATGAGCTTATCGGGTATTCTAAAACATATGACATCCATTGTACTCATATTTGAATTGTCAGCAATTCTTTTTGTGATTGGAATATTAGTCATTATGCCAATCTTTAATATGAAAATCCAGCCTCAAACGGAAGAGGCGTCGAACGTTTGATTAGGTGCTTGTTCTGCGTAGAAGTCATTCCAGTCTACATGGAGTGACTTTTTTGTGTTAAAATTTTTGATAAAGTAAAGGGGATTCTAGGAGGCATTAGTTATGTTTTGGGAATATCTAAATACATATGAAGACTTAAAAAACATCTTGATTTCCATCGCCATTTTGCTACTTTTCCTTCTCTTGAGAAAAATTTTTGCAAAGTATGTGTTTACTCTATTTTTAAAATTGACGAGTAAAGTTCCGAGTAAGCTATTCTCTAACGTTTGGATTGCTTTCGAAAAACCGATGCAATGGTTTTTTATTATATTAGGAATTTATATTGCTGCTCATTATTTTCCTTATATTGATAATAAGAATCTACTCTTTTTAAGTTTAATTAGATCTTGTTTCATTCTTCTTGTTACGTGGGGATTGTTCAATCTTTCTGACGCCTCCTCACTTCTTTTTTCAAGGATTAATAAGAGATACAATATTGAGATTGATAATATACTTGTTCCATTTTTATCTAAAGCTATTAGGGTGATCATTGTTGCAATTGCAATAACTGTTATCGCCCAAGAGTTTCACTACGATATAAATGGATTCGTTGCAGGGCTAGGATTGGGTGGTCTTGCTTTTGCGCTTGCAGCTAAAGATGCCCTTGCTAATTTATTTGGAGGTATCATTATTATTACTGAAAAACCTTTTACGATAGGTGATTGGATATCGACACCTAGTGTTGAGGGGACAGTGGAGGATATTAGTTTCCGCAGTACTAAAGTTCGTACCTTTACTCAGGCTCTTGTTACTGTACCAAACGCAACACTTGCAGATCAGCCGATCACCAACTGGAGTAAAATGGGTAAAAGACAAATTTCATTTTCTTTAAAACTTCCCGCTGATACTCCAAGAGAAAAATTGGAAACAATTATTCAGAGGATAAATGATTTATTGAAGAGTGATCCTGATATTCACCCCGATATGATTCATGTCAATTTTGACAAGTATATGGCGGATGGATTTGAAATTTTTCTTTATTTCTTTACGAAAACAACAGAATGGGGAGAATATTTAAAAGTAAAAGAAGAAATTAATTATAAAATACTTGAAATTATTAAAAGTGAAGAAGAATATAACGAATATGTTCAGATTCAAGAATCTTGAAAACCGCTCATCTCAATATAGAGCGGTTTTTTTGTTGAAAAAAAATGCTAAATTGTTTTGTTTAGTACATTGCATTATACAGTACTGTATGATATATTGTTTTTGCAAGGTATTTTTCATTGATAAGTATTATATAATGTATAGTAGTAAAAGTGGAAATGAGGTGCAACAGAAAATTGAACGTTCAATTTAAAAAAGGTGTTTTAGAACTTTGTGTCCTAGCATTACTTGATAAACAAGATAGATACGGATATGAGTTGGTGCAAAAAATTTCGGATCAAATCGCTATTTCGGAGGGCACGGTATATCCACTTTTAAGGCGGTTGACAAAAGAGGAGTATTTTACAACGTATTTACAAGAATCGTCGGAAGGTCCATCACGTAAGTATTACAAATTGACTGCAAAAGGAAGAAAATATTTATATGAGTTGATTCAGGAATGGCAGGAATTTATTTCTGGAGTCAACCAATTAATTAAAGAAGGGGTAGACCATGAATAAATATCAATTTATGAGAATATTGGATTCGTCTTTGGAACGACTTCCATCGAAAGAACGACTAGATATTTTACAAGATTTTGAAGAGCATTTTACGATTGGGTTAGAAGAAGGAAAAACAGAAGAACAAATTGTGAAATCACTCGGTTCTCCACAGCAAATTGCAAAGGAAATCTTAGCTACACATCATCTTGAAAAAGTACAAACAAAAGCATCAACAGGAAATGTATTCCGTGCTGTTTGGGCAGTCATTGGATTAGGCTTCTTTAATTTAGTGATTGTGCTCGGCCCTTTTATTGCAATAGCATCAATTATTGTAGCTGGTTGGGCTGTAGGGGTATCCTTTGTAGCTTCCCCTTTGTTAGTGATGGTGAATGCAGTCATATTCCCGGGAACATTTGAATACTTTGATTTGTTTGTTTCAATGGTTCTTTGTGGGATCGGGTTATTTATTTCGATAGGTATGTTTTTTGCAACACGTGTAATCACTAACGGCTTCATTCGTTATTTAAAATTTAACGCGAGAATTGTTAAAGGTGGATTAAAACATGAATAATATAAAAATAATTGCAACTGCAGCCCTTTTTCTTTTATTGGTTGGGATTGTTGGGAGTATCGCTACGTTTAAATCAGTGACACAATCTGAACAAATTTCGGATGAAAGGTTAATAGAGAAGGATTTTTCAAATATTACAATAACATCTAACAATTCTAAAGTAGAAATTTATCCTTCTAATGATTCTAAAACATCTGTTGAACTTTCGGGAAAGGTAGCCAAAAATTTAAAATATACATTTTCGGCTGATGTAGAAGGAGATACTCTAAACATAGAATTGAAAGAAAAACTAAGAAAACTATTTAATTTTGACTTTTTCGCAACATCATTAACATTGAAGGTATACGTTCCTGAAAAAGAGTATGACATAATCCAATCAAAGAGCAATAACGGATATATTAAAGCGGAAAAGCTAAAAGCTAATGAATTTACAGTTAACACTGATAATGGTCGAATTCACCTTAAAGATATCAAAAGTTCCACTGTTACGACAAAAGCAAGCAATGGCATGATTGATATGAAAAATATTACTGCCACTTCTGTAGAAACAAAAGCAGCCAATGGAAAAGTTAATCTTGATAATGTGGAAGGTAAAATTGTAGCAAAAGTAAACAACGGAAGAGTTACCCTTACAACCAATAATTTAGATCGACCGATTGATATTGAATCTGATAATGGTGAAATAATAATTAAGACGGACAAAGAGCCAACAAATGCAAAAATTGATGTGACTGTACACAATGGAAAGGCTGACATCTTTGGTCAATCCAACAGGAATGTTGTTTATGGCTCTGGAGAGAACATAATAAAACTTGTCACTCATAATGGAAGAATTACAGTAAATAAATAAATCTGAAAACGGATGAATACAATGGATGATAAGTATTCATCTGTTTTTTTTTTTGTTAGGTCATTATTAGAAGGGTTGCCCCTTTTGATGATGTAAAATGTAAGGTGAAGATGCATTAATGTTTTTTATTACTAATAAATTGTATTTGGTTTTAATCTTAATATTTGATACATAAATGTAAAACAGTTGATTTATCCTCAATAAGCTTGAATTATAGTAAAAAAATATCATAGTAGATAATAAAGAAACACTATATATAGTATGAAAGTATTGGAAACACTGCTATAATAGTGTAAAGAACTCAATGTTAAAGTTATTTTGACAAAGGAGTAAAGTGTATGAGCGAGAATTTTTTAAATATTGGGGAAATCCTACAATCATTGAGAGTGAATAAAGGAATTGCCTTAGAAGAACTGGCGGAAGATATTTGCTCAGTTGAGGAACTTGATTTAATGGAAAAAAACAAGCAAGTTCCTACTATTGATCAACTTTTTATGCTGGCCAATAAATTAAATGTTAAATTAAGTGATTTCTTTGATTTTACTTCGGCCGACTCTGCTAGTTACGTTTCAGCAGTCAGCGGATTAATCAATAAGTATAAAAGAGAGCGCAATTATAAGGCGATCGATGAAATCGTACAAAGAGAAAAAGTGAATCCTCTTTTTAATTTCCCATCTAGTCAACAATTCCTACTATGGAATGAAGCAATTTGTTTATATTATTTATCTGAACCCCAAATAAGGGATAAAGAAACGTCTGTTAAGATGTTAAATGAAGCTTTAGATATAACAAATCCTTTAAGAAAAGGTCTTTCTGAAAGAGAAATTGAAATAAAAATGTCAATTGCAATTATCGAAAAAGATCATATGAATTTTGAAGGAGCTATAACTATATTAAAAGAAATATTAGAAGATATAGATAAGTTCCCTGCATTAGCTGAGCCTCAAATTCGTTTAAGAGCATTGTTTGGATTATCACAGTCCCTCTCGAGATTAAATAAATTTGAAGAATCACTGATTTATAGTGAAAAAGGTATAAAACAGTGTATTAATGATGAGGTATTGTATTTACTGGGTGAGTTTTTGTATCAATCTGCTTCAAATAATTTAGCATTAGATAATAAAAAATTAGGGATAGACTACCTAAATAAAGCACTCAATATTTTTAAACTTCAAGAAAATCACGCTTTTAGTAATTTCGTAGAGAATGAATTAGAAAAACTATCAAAAGAATGATATAATTTTAATAATTATGTATATAAGGAGAATGTAAAATGAAGAAATTTTTATTAATTACAGCTTTCGCAGTTGGATTTGGATTAACAAGTTCAATTGGAACCATAATAGCAGGATCACCACTACCTGATCTACCAAGTCAACATAGTGTAAAACCTGTAATAGCAGGATCACCACTACCTGATCTACCAAGTCAACATAGTGTAAAACCTGTAATAGCAGGATCACCACTACCTGATCTACCGAGTCAACATAGTATAACACCTGTTTTAGCAGGAGAACCTCTACCAGACCTACCATCCCAACACAGTGTTGATCCAAAAACATACGCATAACATACAGAACAACGTTGCATTCAAATAGATGCAGCGTTGTTTTTTTATGAAAAAAATCTTATAAAACGGATTGACTCTCAC
The DNA here is from genome assembly GCF_022900255.1 of Lederbergia wuyishanensis. Taxonomy (GTDB): domain Bacteria; phylum Bacillota; class Bacilli; order Bacillales; family Bacillaceae_C; genus Lederbergia; species Lederbergia wuyishanensis. The sequence goes on along the minus strand of NZ_JALIRM010000010.1, from coordinate 15,138 downwards.
GTAACGTTATACTTTATAGTTATACATGAAGGGAGGCACAATAGGTTGAAAGTGAAAGAAGTGGCTGATTTGGTTGGGATTAGTGTGCGCACACTGCATCATTATGATGAGATCGGTTTGTTGATTCCAGAAGAAACAACCGAAGCGGGTTATCGAGTTTACTCAGATGAAAATCTTGCGACGTTACAGCAAATTTTATTTTTTAAAGAACTTGGCTTCCCTTTAAAGAAAATTAAAGAAATCATTAACAGTCCATCTTTTGATCGGGAAGAGGCGCTATCGTTGCACCGCAAGATGTTACTTGAGAAGCGGCTACGACTTGACCGGATGATTGAAACTGTTGATAAAACGATGAAGCATATGAAAGGAGAAATACACATGTCTAATAAGGAAAAGTTCGATGGATTTGATTTCAGTCATAACCCATACGAGCAAGAAGCACGCGACCGCTGGGGGGACGAAGCTGTCGATAAGGCTAATCAAAAAGTTAGTAATATGTCGAATAGTCAAAAGAAGGATTTTGAAGAAAGATTCAACGGAATATATCGTAAACTTGCCGTAATCCGCCACACGGAACCGAGTTCAAAAGAGGCTCAAGAAGGAATTAAAGAATGGTATGAGTTTTTAAATACGATGGGGGATTATTCCCTTGAAGCTTTTAAGGGGCTGGGACAAATGTATGTCGATGATCAGCGGTTTACGAAAAATATTGATCAGTTTGGAGAAGGGTTAGCCCAATTCATGTGTGATTCAATGGCGGTTTTTGCAGACCAAAACAATAGATGATTATATGGAGATTATATCTAATTATATTTGCGTCTCACATCACATCTATTCGAGACGGAAACTGTAAAAAAGAAGAGTTTTCATTCTCGAGATGGACAAAAGAGCTTGGAACACCAAGCTCTTTTCATTTTATGTTGCGTAATCTTTCAATTAATGAAGATTTAATTTACTTTCAACTTCTCGACAGACCTCATCAGCGGACATACCATTTGCATCAATGATTGAACCTTCCATGGAAATGTTTTGGATTCCCATAAAATTTGAATCGAGACCTGAAACTACGCAACAATCCACATTTTTAATATCCGATTCATTATGGACTGGAATTACTTCGTAACCTTTTTCTTCTAGTGCTTGCTGTACATTTGTCAAAGCTGGCTCAATACCGATTTTTGCCACAAAGCACACCTCCCTTTCCAATCTATTTTCCCTGTTTATCATCGAAATATTCACCCATATAAGTCTCGCTTATTGTAAAAAACAAAACCGATCAAAGATAACACAATTGCAATCACTGATAATGTCGAAATGCTCGTAACGTCCATATCTTCAACGGGAAGTTGAGGGACATGGCCATATGGTGATAGGTTGCTCATCCATTCTGGGAATTGAAGCAATCTTCCTAAGTAAACAACAATGAAAGAGTAAAGTAAGTACATCCAAGCCAGCCCAGAATATTTTGGAGCAAAGCCAATAAACAACACTGCTAGCCCAATCATGATCCACATAGCCGGAAGATAAACAAGAGCAGCGAAATAAATTGTATTGAAGGTAACTACCCCTGCTCCTGCAGACCACAATCCTATCGCAGCCAAAGACAAAGCTAGAAATCCAATTCCAAAAGATACAATTACATAACTAGTCAAAAGTTTCGAACGTGACACAGCTCTGCTTAATAAGTGCTCAGTTCGGTTTTTCCCTTCTTCTCCTTTTAACTTTAAGATTGCCATTAACGCTGGAATGGTACTAATCATAGCTAAAATAGACATTAACATGGAAATAAATTGTTCTGTTAGGGAAAATCCTTCAGTTGATGCTAACACCTCTTTCATCATTTCAACATTTTCCAAAAATGATTCTAAATCACCTAATACAGATCCGTAAGACGCGCCTAAAACAAACACTCCGATTGCCCATGCAATGATTCCTGTTCGTTGTAATCTAAATGCAAGACCAAGTGGACTCTGTAAAAAATATGAAGCATGTTTTTTTCCTGGTTTAGATGGTAAAAATCCAGCACCTACATCACGAATGGCATTTAAATAGTAAGCAAGAATAAATAAAACAACGGCTGCTCCCACTGTCAATAAAATCGGCCACCAATAATTGTTCACAAACACTTCCGAGCTTAAAATCCAGCCCAATGGAGAAAACCAGGACAACGGTTCGTTACTTACATCACCGATGGCTCTAATCAAATAAGAAACTCCTAGAACAGCAAAACTAAGCCCTATTGTACTGCGTGAGTTTTCCGCCAATTGAGCAAATACGGTTGTAGCGGAAGTGAAAAAAATTCCCGTTGCACCTAAGGCAGCTCCATATAAAAGAGAACCATTTAAGTCCATGCTTTCAATTCGTAAAGTATATAACCCGAAGCCGATTAAAATGGACAATAACACATTTGTTCCTACTAAAACTAAGACGGTGGCACTTAAATTTGATAAGCGTCCAACAGGCAAAGAACGAATCAATTCTATTCGACCATCTTCCTCGTCGACCCTTGTATGACGTGCGGTTAGTAAAATACTCATAAGCCCTACAATAATTGCGGTAAATAACAACATTTGATGTGCCATCATCGCACCGTTCGTATAATGATCCAATCCGTAGCCTTTTCCGACCATTGCCGTCATCGCAGGATTTCGCATTGTTTCAGCGATTGCCTGCCTATCCATATCTGTCATATATAAGTCTTCAAATGCCATAGCTGTTAAAAAAGTAACAGCAGTTAATGAAACTATCCAAATAGGGATTCGCACTCGATCCCTCCGAATGATAAAGCGGATAAGACTGCCCGTTTGAAAGGTTAGATTATCAGCCATTATGCTTCACCTCGAGCCCCTTCGTAATGGCGCATGAATAAATCCTCCAAAGTCGGCGGTGAGCTTTCAAATTTAACGATTCCATACTGACTTACATATTTCATGACATTTTCCAATTCTTCCGAATCTACTTGGAATGAAAGGGATTGATCTTTTTGCTCAATATCATGAACACCTTTTATTTCATGAAGAGTTATCATTGGCTGTTTCGTTTCAATTACTAAATTCAATCTTGTTAAATGGCGTAATTCATTTAAAGAACCTGATTCAATTATTTTACCTTCTCGAATGATTCCTACTCTGTCACATAGTTTTTCGACTTCAGATAAAATGTGACTAGAAAGCAGCACGCTTTTTCCTGCTTTTTTAGCATCCATGACACATTCTTGAAACACTTTTTCCATTAATGGATCAAGTCCTGATGTCGGCTCATCTAAAATATATAGGTCTGCGTCTGAAGAAAAAGCTGACACTAACGCAACCTTTTGTCTATTTCCTTTTGAATAAGTCCTACACTTTTTAGTGGGATCAAAATCAAATTTTTCTACAAGTTCTTCGCGTCGATTTTTATGATTCGAGCCTCGAAGTTTTACAAATAAATCAATGACTTCTCCGCCTGTTAAGTTTGGCCATAAATTCACGTCTCCAGGAACGTAAGCAATCCTTTTATGAATCTCGACAGCATCTTTCCATGCATCAAGTCCAAAAATCTTCGCTTGCCCTTCGGTTGCTTTTAAAATTCCTAATAGCACACGGATTGTTGTAGATTTTCCAGCGCCATTAGGACCAATGAATCCGAAGATTTCCCCTTCGTTAACTTCTATATTTACCCCGTCTAATGCAGTAAAATTTCCAAATCTCTTTACTAAGTTAGATGTTTTTAAAATGGTCATTCCCCTCACCACTTTCTTTAGTTTTGAAATATTTTACTTAATATAGTTCATAATATATAAAATTAAGTCCTTCTTCAATATGATTATGAAATATATTTATTGTTTTAGTACAAAACATTCATTAAACTGAAATAGAGGTGAAGAAAAATGGATGGCTTTATGCGCCGTAAAGAAATGAAGAAAACGGATATCCTGAATGCTGCCTTAGCTTTGTTTATGGAATATGGTGTACAGAAAGTTTCGATTGCGGAAATAGCGAAAAAAGCAAATGTTTCCCAAGTGACAATCTATAACTATTATGAAAGCAAAGAAAATTTAGTTCATGAGGTTATCGTTTTTTACATAGATAAAGAGTGGAAAGATTATGAGGAATTACTTAAAAGTGATCTTACTTTTCCTGAAAAAATCAAACGAATTATTTTCAATAAAAAGGAAACGGCAAGTAAGATTAATGAGGATTTTTATCAATATTTTATGAGGGAATATGCGGCAGGGATGAGCTATTTAGAAAATCTTTATATAGAAAAGACAGTGCCAAGTTTTATTAAGTTGTTTAATGAAGGGAAAGAGAAAGGTTATATTGATCCAGACTTATCGAATGAAGCGATTTTATTTTATATACAAATGATGAAGGAATATATGCAGCGTGAAGATGTTTATCAAAAGATCCTGCCGATGACGGAAGATTTAATGAAGCTTTTATTTTATGGGATTATGGGGGGGAGAGAGGAATGAGAAAGGATACGAAAAAATAGCCGTATCCTTATGTGAAATATTCCATTTTAGCCTCTGGAAAATATTTTTTCATATAACCCCCAAGTGTATCTTTAATGTCAGCTTGTTCTTCATCCTTATATACATATTTTCCAATGCCGTATTTTCCCCATTTATATTTCCTTTTTGCTTCGTCGAGCTCGAGTTTAGTCATAGGGTAGTTTTTTTGGATTACTCGCTTAGCTGGCATCGTAAAGCGATGCTGTATTAATTCAAAGGTTAAATTCTTTTTAGCGAAGCTCGGTAGCTCGGCTTCTAGCTTTTGAAACATTTCCCCATAGCCTTCTTTCCAACCTTCGTGTAAGTAGATAGGGGCAACAATAAATCCAAGAGGATATCCGGCGTTCGCTACTTTTATTGCAGCTTCGATTCTTTCGTTTAATCGAGAGGTTCCTGGTTCAAAATACTTAATGATATAATCGTCATTAATGCTAAAGCGAAAACGAGTTTTACCATTATGTTTGGCATCTAAAAGGTGGTCTACATGGGCGAACTTCGTTACAAAACGTAATTTTCCATATTTGGACTGTCCAAAATATTCAATTGCTTTTTTTAATGTATGAGTCAAATGATCGACACCGACTATATCAGACGTACAGGAAGCTTCGAACCTTGTTTCCTCTGGTGCCCGTTCTTGCATATAGTTTTCTGCAGATTCAAGAATTTCATCGACATTCACGTATGTTCGAATATACGGTTTGCTTCCCATTGTTGTTTGCAAGTAACAATAATGACAATGTCCCATGCATCCAGTGGCAAAAGGAATCGCATATTCAGCAGAGGGCTTTGAAGTATCAAATTTTAATGTTTTTCTAACACCAACAACTAGCGTAGATTTTGCTATTCTGTATTTTTGAAAATGATTTTCACCAGGCAAATTGCGTATCTGATTATGTGACGTCGTTTGTCTTGTTTCAATTCCCATTTCATTGAATTTATCCACTAATGCCTTTCCTAGCGGATATTCAAGAGCGCCCGGTTCGAAGTAAACTAGTTGAGGAACGAATGGTTTAACCATAATATTCCTCAATTTCCGCAGAACCAAATGCTTCGTAATAAGCTTGTTCTGCCTCTTCTTTCGATTGGAAAATGGCTAGTTCGTCTGAAATGGGGTAGTACGTTTCATACAGAAAAAGCGCCATTTGATTTGGATGATCAGGAGCTTGTACAACAGCCGCTTCTTGAATATTAGCAACGTCCTGAGTATGTGGATTCCGATAAATAACATATACAATTTGCCCTGGGCTGAAATTATTTTGCATTTTTCATCCTGCTTCCTAATAGTGATATATGAAATGTGTTTATACTATGGATAAAACATCAACTTTATTCACTAATGAAATTATATAGTTGATCTATATGCATTCGATCCTCATTCAAGTTATCATTTACAATCTGCAAGCTTTCCTGGTCTAGGTCACCTCTAACAATTTCTTCGGTTTTATTTATCCCCATTTCCTGGCCTTTTATAGCATCCTTTAAAATATCGTAAGTACTATGTGGTATTCCTTGCAATATCTTCATTCCTTCCATTATAGATAGCATAATTCCATTGAAGTCCACAGGTTTTCCACCTAAATTTTGAATCCGTTCTGCCGTTTTTGCAGCGTGCTGTTTATGTTCTTGTTGGATTTTTTGTAAAGCTTTTTTTACAGTGGGGTTTGTTATGCGTTGAATGTAGTGTTCATATGAGTGAATAGCCATATACTCACCTTTAAGGTACGCATTTAGCTCTTTTACTATATTATCTTTGTTCATAGTGGGTTTCTCTCCTTAATATGGAATTATGTGAGTAATTCAGTCGGTAGAATTCAAACAAATTAAATTGCTAAAGCTCGTATAAAAAATAGAAAATAAACGTTTTTCTTAGGATAAAATTTTTTAGGTTGTTTTTTATATTTTTCGCCCAGACTTGGTAGTTTATAATGATAAAAAGGGGGCAAAAATACACAATGTTTAGCAATTATGGGAAACTTTGTACTGAGTTTTACGATTTTACAAAGCCAGTTGGAAAGTCCATCAATGGCGATCTTGAATATTATTTTGAACGGTTAAAACATGTTAAAGGAAGAATATTAGAAGCCGGAGTTGGATCAGGGAGATTTTTGATTCCGCTTATAGAAAAAGGATTTGTAGTTGATGGGTTGGACTATTCAGCAGATATGTTGAAGTCTTGCGAAGAGCGTTGTGAAAATAGAGGTTTCCATCCTGACTTATTCGAAGGTAGACTTGAGGATTTTCAGTTGCCTAATGAGTACGAGGCAATTATTATGCCGACAGGTACTTTTTGTTTACTAGAAACTAGGGAAGCTGCGCTGAATGCATTAACTTGTTTTAAAAACCATCTGCAACCTGGAGGCCGAATTATCATTGACTTAGGATTACCCAATGATTTTATAGTAGGCAATATATCTAATAGTGCCATTTCTTTTCCTAACGGTGAGGGAATCACACTTGAAGGTAAATCAATTGAACTTGATTGGATTCAGCAAAGAACCGTGACGCATCTAAGGTATGAAAAATGGAGAGATGGAAAGCTTATAGATACGGAGCTTCAAAGGTTAGTATTGAGTTGGTACGGAATTGATGAATTTAAAGAATTACTAAGTAAAATTGGATTTAAGAATATTTCCGTTTCATCTCGGTATGTTTACGAAAAGTTCCCAACGAATGCGAATGAAGTCATTACGTTTGAAGCAGAAAAAGCGCAGTGAGAGCCTGATTTTTAGGCTCTCTATTTCATGTCTATTAAATATCTTTCTTTACTTCCAGCGGTAGTAAGGTAGATTTTCTGTTCTGTAGGAATATAAGAAACAGTATATAATGTTCCAAAGTATTGATCGTAATCCGTATAAAACAAAGGAGAGTCTGTTTGGCTGAACCAATCGTGAAGCTCCTCCACTGTTTGCATAGATGTGGCATTTTCTAATGCTGCTAAACGATCATTTGATGAGCCCACCCAGTTCCGATTATAGAATTCCATGATTTTTGTTTGGAATTTATTTACACATGCAAGTTCATTTGGATGAGTTAAAATTTGAACATCTTTAGGTGAAGCTTCAGCGACAGCAAAGTTTCCTTTTCGATCTAATAAAGAGTAGTTATAACATGCAGCATGGGGTAACTTTTTTAATAATTGAATGGCTTCATCTACATTTTTGCACATTTCCAAAACAATGCGCACAATCGTACTGCAAACAAAGCCTTTTTGATAAAACTCATTATTAACAAAATGCAAACCAACTACTAGACCGTCACGATTCATTCCATCCAATCGTCCAACCAGAAATTGTGAATTACCATAAACTGTATTGTTTTCAATAAAGAGCCCATCATAAACTTTTGGACTAAAATCATAATTTCTTACATAAAACTCACTTGTTATGAAACTCGTACATCCTAATTCAGCTAGTTGGGGCATATCGTAACCCGCGAGCAAACGGAGGATGTCGGCTTCCGGAAATCCTGAACCATCAATAATGCCTTGCAATTCTTCCAAAAGGGGAGGGCAATAAACAGATAGAATTTCTTTGATCTCATCAATATTTTGTTGCAAAGAATATGCTTTTTGCAGCTCATTGAATTGAATTTGCATGGTTTTCGATTGCTTTAGCAAAGTACCAATATCAAATCCGTTTTCATAATAGCTACCTGAAAGTGGTAAAGTATGAATAGGTATCAATTGATCACTCCTTTAATTTGAATTATAAGAATATTTTATCACGTTTGAAAATAAAAAAAGGACTTCAAATGCTCAATGAAGTCCGTGTTAGTTTTATTTCGCAAATCGTTCTTTTATTATCCCTATGATTGCCGGCAAAACAGATATAAAGATGATAAGTAAGATTACCGTAGAGAAGTTATTTTTGATAATTGGGATATTCCCGAAAAAATACCCAGCGATCGTACAGAGCAACACCCAAATCGCACCACCGACAATATTATAGGTGATAAAATAACGGTAATTCATCCTGCTGGCACCTGCAACAAATGGAGCAAATGTACGAATAAATGGCATGAAGCGAGCAAAAATGATTGTTTTACCACCGTGTTTATTAAAGAATTCCTCAGCTTTTTCCATTTTTTCTTTGTTAATCATCTTGCCAAGCCAGCTTTTTGGTGGAATAGATGTTCCAATTTTTTTTCCTATATGATAATTGACGGTATCCCCGATTACTGCTGCGCTAAAAAAGACAATCAACAGTATAACGATATTGAATGCACCGACTGCCGCAAAAGCTCCGCTGGCAAATAATAAGGAATCCCCAGGTAAAAATGGAAAAATGACGACACCCGTTTCAACAAACACAATTAAAAATAATATCGCATAGGACCATAGATCAAATATTTGAATAATGTCGATTAAATGTTCATCAATATGTAAAATAAAACTAATTAAACTCTTAATAATATTCACGATTCCAAATCCTTTTTAAGTATTTAATAGAAAGGTACACAACACATTATCACCTTTTTACGAATATACCGCAAGTGCTAGATTAGAGTGAGGAGACGAAATCATGCTTTCAGCTTATCTTGCAAAGAAAATCATTGATGAAGTTAAGAAGTTATTTGATAAAGACATTATCATTGTCGGTGTAGATGGCATTATTATGGCTAGTTCTGATGAGCAAAGGGTCGGAAAGTTTCATGAAGGTGCTTTAATTAGTGTTCAGGAAAAAAGAAAGGTTATCATTAAAAAAGAAGATGAAGCTATTTTGCAAGGTGTGAAGGCTGGATTGAATTTACCAATCTTATTTCTCGATCGAGTGATAGGCGTTATTGGTATAACCGGGGACCCAGATCTCATTCTTCCTTATGGTGAATTGTTAAAGAAGATGACCGAGCTGCTTGTGCAAGAAAACTATTATTCTGAGCAAAAACAATGGCGTTTTAGGATGCTAGAATCATTTGTTTATGACTGGATTCAACAGAATCATTGGTCCGCAGAATTCATAGAGTTAGCGAAAATTCTTAATATTAATATTGAATTGGATAGACAACTCATATTGATTCAGTCAACAGGGAGGTCGGATTTTTTATTAAAAGGAATTAGTGAGCTAACGTATATGTGGGATGATTTTCCTGAAGATGTATTGATTCCATGGGGGAACGACCGTCTTCTTCTCATTCATCACTACAGAAAATATGATAATAGACAAATAAAAGAAAGGATCAAACAGTTAAAATCTTATATTTTGAAGAATTGGACAACAGATGTATCAATAGGAATCAGCCAGACGGTGGCAAGTAAACAAATATCAAAAGGTTATGAACAAGCGGAGCAAGCACTGAATATTGCTTTAAAAACAAATGATATTGTTTTTGAAGAAGATTTACGCTTAGAACTATGTTTAGAAGAAATCAGTCAAGGTACTTTTGAAAAATTCACAAAGCGAATATTACTAGATGTTATCAATGACGATGAGTTACTAGAAACGTTTTATACTTTTTTCGAGAATAACATGTCTATCAAGCGAACAGCTGATGCTCTACATATACATATTAATACACTGCATTACCGGATGAAAAAACTGGAAAGTATGACTGGATTAGATTTAAAAAAGACAAAAGATATTGTTAATCTCTATTTGGCTCTGCACTTTTTGTATGAACATCCAAAAAAACGATGAAATAAAAGATGAAATTTTTATTTTTACACATAGAATTGTATTTAAAGATTTTTTAAGATAAATAGAATGCTAGATAAGGGTGTGAAAAAATGATTACTGAACAAATAAGGTCAAGGTTATCCGAAATAGTTGGCGAAGAAAATGTCATCACTTCGCAAGCGGGTCGCCTTGTATATTCATACGATGCTACACCAAATTATCAATCGATGCCAGATTTAGTCATTGCACCACGCAATACGAATGAAATAGCTGAAATTGTAAACGTTTGCCGAGATGAGAAAATTCCAATCATTCCACGCGGATCAGGGACAAATTTGTGTGCAGGAACGGTGCCGACTGAGGGAGGGATTGTTCTTTTATTCAAACATATGAACAAAATCCTCGAAATCGATGAAGAAAATCTTACGGTAACCGTTCAACCTGGAGTCATTACGCAGGATATGATACGGGAAGTAGAAAAGAAAGGATTGTTTTATCCGCCAGATCCAAGTTCTATGAAAATATCAACGATTGGCGGCAATATTAATGAGAATTCAGGTGGATTACGTGGATTAAAGTACGGGGTAACGGCCGATTATGTGATGGCACTGGAGGCAGTGTTGCCGAATGGGGACATTATACGAACCGGTGGAAAATTGGCCAAAGATGTCGCAGGCTATAATTTGACCCAGCTTCTTGTTGGCTCGGAAGGAACTCTTGCTATTATTACAGAAGCGACATTGAAACTGATTCCAATTCCAGAAACGAAGCAGACAATGCTTGCACTCTATCAAAATATGGATGCGGCTGCGCTATCCGTTTCGAAGATTATTCAATCGAAAATTATTCCGGCTACACTCGAGTTTCTCGACCAACCGACTTTAAAAGCCGTGGAAGACTTTGCAAAAATTGGTCTTCCAACAGATGTAGAGGCTGTACTATTAATTGAGCAAGATGGACCACATGAAATTGTCGCACGGGATATTAAGAAAATGGCTGATATTTGCACAAAAGAAGGAGCGGTTTCTGTAAAAATTGCCGAAACAGAAATCGAGGCACTCGCGTTAACAGAAGCTCGCAGGTCGGCACTTTCTGCATTGGCAAGATTGAAACCGACAACCATTCTTGAAGATGCGACGGTTCCGCGCTCTGAAATTGCGAATATGGTGAAAGCCATTAATGAAATTGCAGAAAAGCACAATGTCACGATTTGTACGTTTGGTCATGCAGGTGATGGCAATTTGCATCCTACATGTCCAACTGATGTTAGGGATAAGGAAGAAATGAAACGGGTAGATGCTGCTTTTGCGGATATTTTTGCGAAAGCAATTGAACTTGGTGGAACGATCACAGGTGAGCATGGAGTAGGGATGATGAAGGCCCCATTTTTAGAATGGAAGCTTGGTACAGAAGGTATTCTGATTATGAGGGCTATCAAGCAGTCTTTTGATCCACATAACATTATGAATCCAGGGAAAATTTTTGCAAAAGAAACACGGAAACGGCTGGTGGTAAGCCGATGATTGAAATGACGAAAAGGGAAAAAGCGATTCAGGAAGCATTTAAAGAAAGAATGGATGAAACAGAACTGCTGAACTGTATGCGCTGTGGTTTTTGCCTACCAGCTTGCCCAACTTATATTGAAACAGGATTTGATGAAACGCAATCACCTCGAGGGCGAATTGCATTGATGAAAGCTGTTCATGATGGACTGATTTCTCCAGATGATGATGTGGAAAAATCGCTTAATCTTTGTCTTGGCTGTCGTGCTTGTGAGCCTGTTTGTCCGGCAGGTGTCCAATATGGGCATTTGCTTGAAGAAGCAAGGGATATATTTAACGAGTATAATCGTCATTCACTCCCTGTTAAAACAGTGCGAAAAACAGTGTTTGAAGGTTTATTTCCTCATCAGAACCGAATGGCTAACACCGTTGGATTACTTGGTTTTTATCAGCGGAGCGGTTTGCAAAAAGTAACTAGAAAAATAGGCTTTATGAAGCTGTTCCCTGAAAATCTTAGGCAATTGGAAAAGTCATTACCTAACGTGCCTTCAAGGAAAGCAATGAAAAATAGACCTACGACTCTCTCAGCGAACACGAATCAAGTAAAAGCAAAAGTGGCCTTCTTTCGCGGATGTTTAATGGATACGATGTTTATGAAGACAAATGATGCGACCTTAAAGCTTCTCCAAAAGGCAGGATGCGAAATCGTCATTCCCGAGGCACAGAATTGCTGCGGGGCTTTACATGGCCATAGTGGCGAAATGGATAAAGCAAAGGAACTTGCAAAGAAGAATATCGATGCATTTGAGAATACCGGAGCAGATTACATCATTGTCAATGCGGGTGGTTGTGGCGCTTTTTTAATTGATTATGATCACTTGCTGAAGGATGATCCTAAGTATGCTGACCGTGCAAAAGCCTTCAAAGCAAAAATGAAGGACATATCACAAATATTATACGAGCTCGATTTTCATAAACAAGTTCCACTTTCTATCAAAAATCAAATTATAACTTATCAGGATTCCTGTCATCTTCGAAATGTAATGAAAACATTTATAGCACCACGAGCATTGATTGCAGCAATCCAGGGGGCCAATTTTAGAGAAATGGAAAAAGCCGACATCTGCTGTGGCTCAGCAGGGATTTATAATATTATAGAATCGGAAATGTCGATGCAAATCTTGGATCATAAAATGGAAAAAGTCGCAGAAACAGAAGCCCACACAATTGTAACAGCCAACCCGGGATGTCTGCTCCAAATGAAGTTAGGAATTGAAAGGGAAGGATTATCAGATAGAGTCCGTGCAGTTCATATTGTAGATTTGCTGTTGGAGGCATGTAACGAATGAAAAAAAGAATGGCAAGCGTATTCCAAATCGCTCGTCATTCTTTTGCTTTTTTTTGCCAAATAAAATAGCTAATGGATATGGCAAAATCTATTCCCAGTACAAGAGTCCAAACTTTCAAGAATCCTGCCAATACTTCTGTTCGTGCAGCATCGTTGATAAAAAAGATAAGCCCTACTAAAAAACCTGCCCCTATAATATAAGCCAGCACATGTCGTACCCAACCTTTTAAATAATGTTTCGCATAATCCATACCATATCGTCTAGTTGGCTTGGTGCCTTTTTTCGTAATGTAATATTGAAAACGAACATCTGCCCATTCAATCATACTTTTACCAAAGGCGATGGAGACCCCAATATAAATCGCAGCCAGTGCATGTGCTGCTGTAGCGGTAGCACCACGATACAGATCGACACTCGTAGCAATCAATAAAATAAAATCAATGACAGGGGTTAACGCTAAAAGGAGTAAACCAAGCTTTATATATTTTAAAATATACCTAGTAACCAGTCCTAATATGATTAAAACCCAAAATCCAATTTCAGTAGCTACAATCAACCAAGCTATTAAACTCAAAAAAACACCTCAATGTTAGTAATTTGGGTTAACTATAACATTTGATTTTATTTAATACAATTGTATTTTTAAAAAATTGTGTAATGATTATACTCTTGCTAAAATAAAAGTATGCCAAAAATAGTTGATCATGAAGAGAGAAAGAAGCGAATTGCCGAAGCTACGTGGAGGGTTATCTTAAATCAAGGAATGGAAGGAGCGACAGTTAGAAATATTGCGAATGAAGCTGGGCTTTCTTTAGGTGCTCTGCGTCATTATTTTTCTTCACAAAATGATTTATTCGTATATGCAATGGAGCTTGTAAAAGAAAGGGCAACAATTCGCATTAATGAAATTGTGTTAAGTGATTTGCCGCCTAAAGATAAAATATTAAATATTCTGCTAGAGTTATTACCAATTAATGAGGAAACAAAGGCAGAAATGGAAGTTTGGTTTTCCTTTGTATTCTATGTAAGGCATAAGGAAGATATATTCGACGTAAAAAATGATGGGATTTTTATCGGGATGAATAAATTAATTGATTACCTGGATCAGCATCAAATGTTACGAGCAAATGTAGATAAAGAAATGGAGTCAGAAAGACTGTACGCCTTAATTGACGGTTTAGCATTACATGCCCTTCTTGAGCCGATGCGGGTAGATAAGGAACAATTAATGAAGGTGTTGACTTATCATTTAGAGGGGATTTGTATAGGTACATGAGTAGCTTGATTGAGTGGATTCCATCAAAGTTCTTGAAATGGAATAAGAATATTACATTTAGTAGGTGAAAATATGGACAAACATTTATTTCTTTTTGGCGGCGGTCCTCCTTTCACTATGAACATGGCAAAATTATTCGCAAATAAAACTTCCCATCCGAAAGGTCCAATCTCTATTCTATTTGTTGAAAGAGATGGCTGGGAGGACTATATGCCAGTTTATACAGGAGAATTAGAAAAATTGGGTATTAGTGAATTTTACTATTTGCCATTACCGACTACACCAATTGAACAAGTAATCGACTGCCTCTCCAAAAGCTCAGGAATCATGATTGGAGGGGGAGATACGAATTTATATGCAGATTATATCGTTGAAACCGATATTTCTAATGCTATAAAAGATCGATATGAACAAGGTATCCCAGTCGCTGGTTTTTCTGCAGGTGCATTAATAAGCCCTGAGTTATGCGCCATTTCACCTAAAGATAATGAACAAAATGAATTTCAGCATCGTAGAGGATTGGGCTTAATATCGAATGTTTTGATTGCAGTCCATTTTTCTGAGTGGAAAGAAGAGCATCATTTAAGAAATGCTGCTAGTCATTTTACCAATCGTGAAAATTATGGTATTGACGAGCGTACATGTGCCTATTTTTCAAACGGAAAACTTGAAGCTATTGAAGGTGAAGGCGTGTATCGTTTGGAGAATGGAATGTTAAAACGGATAAATTAAAAGGATTTTTTTAGAGAAATAACCAGTCGTGAAGTGCACCCCAGAAGTTAGAGTCAAAATCTAACTTTTGGGGTGTTTTATTATGGTTAAATATGCGGATAACTTTAAGGCGATGGTAGTGAATGAATACCTCAGAGGGACGCTTGGCTATAAAAGATTGGCTGAAAAACAT
>NZ_JALIRM010000009.1 GCF_022900255.1 Lederbergia wuyishanensis | reverse complement strand
CTCACCCGTCCGCCGCTAACTTCAGGGAGCAAGCTCCCATCCATTCGCTCGACTTGCATGTATTAGGCACGCCGCCAGCGTTCGTCCTGAGCCAGGATCAAACTCTCATTGAAGTTTGTGAAGTACAGGATGTACTAACAAAGGTGTTGCCACAGGACGTGGCGTTCTTAACCTTTGTTCCTTAACTCTTGCTGGCAATGGTTTAAAACCATTGTTTAAAAATATTTTTGACGTTCGTTTCGTTCAGTTTTCAAAGATCAAACATAAAAATTGGAGCGGGTGATGGGAATCGAACCCACGACAACAGCTTGGAAGGCTGTAGTTTTACCACTAAACTACACCCGCATTAAATTATAATGGCGCGCCCGAGAGGAGTCGAACCCCTAACCTTTTGATCCGTAGTCAAACGCTCTATCCAATTGAGCTACGGGCGCATTAATATAGAAAAGTTATTTTTAACTTCACTTATAATAGGAAGTTATTTTGCTGTCGCATTTTAATGGTAGGTAATTTTCACTTTAGCATTTTAATGGTAAGTTATTTTCGCTAGTGCGAAAAAACTTCAGTGCGGTCGAGAGGACTTGAACCTCCACGGTATTGCTACCACTAGGCCCTCAACCTAGCGCGTCTGCCATTCCGCCACGACCGCATTTTCAAAAGCGCAAGAATAATATTACCACTTTGACATATGCTTGTCAACGAATTTTCGCTAGAAATTTTTGGCTGGGCTAGCTGGATTCGAACCAACGAATGACGGAGTCAAAGTCCGTTGCCTTACCGCTTGGCTATAGCCCAACAAAACACTTTTGAGCAATAAAAATAGAATCGAAGGTTTTTATAATAACATACTCTAGATTCTATGTAAAAGGAAATTTCTTCTATTTTAATGGCGGTCCCGACGGGAATCGAACCCGCGATCTCCTGCGTGACAGGCAGGCATGTTAACCGCTACACCACGGGACCACTGAAATAATGAAATGTAAAATGACCCCTACGGGATTCGAACCCGTGTTACCGCCGTGAAAGGGCGGTGTCTTAACCGCTTGACCAAGGGGCCATGAAAATAAGTATGTATGGCGGAGAAGGAGGGATTTGAACCCTCGCGCCGCTTACGCGACCTATGCCCTTAGCAGGGGCACCTCTTCAGCCTCTTGAGTACTTCCCCGTACTAAACTCCGCAGGTAGGATTCGAACCTACGACCGATCGGTTAACAGCCGATAGCTCTACCACTGAGCTACTGCGGATTAATGACTCTTCCGATTATAATAAGCTTGTGTCTAACTGTCAATAGTTCCAAAACAAAAAAATAAATATATTTTTCTTTAAAATTTTTGATTTGGATAAATCAAAAGAAACCTGCCTTTCTCATAAAACCTTCCAACTTTCCGCCACATTTCCCACAAACGAAACGTCTAGTATTGACCCTTCGTTGGCGTTGGTAACCTTGTCCACAATTTATGCATTTATAAAAATATACCTTTAATGGAGATTTTCTTTCTATACTTTTCTTTAACGGTGTACAATGCCTTGGTGCTCCTACCTTTTGCATTAACTCACGGAAATCCTTGTCTCTATGCTTATATCCTTTTCCTTCAATATGCAAATGATAGTGGCATAATTCATGTTTAATGATTCCTACTAATTCATCAAATCCATGTTCTTCATAATATTGCCGATTTATTTCTATATGATGGGTAGAAAGCATATAGCGTCCACCCGTTGTACGCAGCCTTGGATTAAAATAAGCCATGTGCTTAAATGGTTTTAGAAAAAATCTAGTCGAAATGTCCTGAGTTAAGATTTGCAGTTCCTCATTTGTCATATTTCTCCCTCCAAAATCACTTGAACGAGACAATCCATTTTACCATACAATATCGGTAAACGAATACTCACTAGGAGGTTATTCGTATGCCTACTTGGTTTCAAAGCCAAATGCAAAAAGCATTTCTTGAAAAAAATAGATACCAAATCAAGTTACTTAATCAATGTTGGTTCTTTTATAGAAAAAAACACTGCTCATAAAATCAGCAGTGTTTTCTCTTTTATTTTTTCAACATTGTCAGCGAAAGTCTTCCTTTTTTCACATCTACGTTTTCGACCCATACCGTTACGATATCCCCCAGAGAAACGACGTCGAGTGGGTGTTTTACGAAACGGTTGCTTAGTTTAGAAATATGCACTAGTCCATCTTCTTTCACTCCAACATCAACAAACGCCCCGAAATCCACTACATTTCTTACAGTTCCTTGCAATTCCATTCCAGGTTGTAAGTCTTCGAGCTTAAGCAAATCCTTTTTCAAGAGTGGTTTAGGCAATTCATCGCGCAAATCGCGCCCTGGTTTTATTAAAGCATCTACTATGTCTTGGAGCGTCAAAATTCCGACCCCTAATTCTTCAGAAATAACATTCATGTTCATTTCTTGTAATGAATTTGTAAGATCTTCGCTACCAATATCACTTGTTGAAAACCCTAGTCTTTTTAAAAGTTTCTTCACACTGTTATAGTTTTCCGGATGAATAGGAGTTGAATCTAAGAGCTCTTCTCCTTCTAAGATTCTCATAAATCCAATTGCCTGTTCATACGTTTTTGCACCAAGACGAGGGATTCCGGATAACTGTTTACGATTTTTGAACTTTCCATTCTCTTCTCTAAATTTCACAATATTATTAGCTACCGTTTTGCTCAAGCCTGAAACATATTGTAAAAGAGACGATGATGCAGTGTTCACATTCACTCCAACTTGGTTTACTGCCGTTTCTACTACGAAAGTTAATGATTCATTTAATTTCTTTTGTGAAACATCGTGCTGGTATTGCCCCACTCCGACTGACTTCGGATCGATTTTTACTAATTCCGCCAATGGATCCTGCAATCTTCTGGCTATCGAAACCGCACTTCTTTCCTCAACCTGTAAATCGGGGAATTCCTCTCTTGCTAAATCGGAGGCAGAATAAACACTTGCTCCTGCTTCATTTACAATAATGTATGCCAAATCCAATTGATTTTCTTTTAGCAAGTCAACTGTAAACTGTTCTGTCTCTTGTGACGCAGTTCCATTCCCTATGGCGATAAGTTCCACGCCGAATTTCTGAATGACATTGAGTATTTTTTTCTTCGCTTCTTCAGGCTTAGCTTTAGGCGGATGTGGATAAATGACATCGATGTACAGCATTTTCCCTGTTTCATCAACGACCGCGAGTTTACAACCCGTCCGATACGCTGGATCAACTCCGAGTACGACTTTCCCTTTTAATGGTGGCTGCAATAATAATTTTCTTAGGTTCTCTGAAAAGATATGAATCGCTTGATTTTCTGCAACCTCGGTTAATTCATTACGAATTTCTCTTTCAATGGCGGGCTCAATCAGGCGCTTATATCCATCTTCAATTGCTTCTTTTATTTCAGGTGCGGCAATGGAGTTTTCTTTGACAAGCACTTTATTATGTAAAAATGAAAAAATGCGTTCAGTGTTCGATTGGATCGATACGCGAAGAATATCTTCTTTTTCCCCACGATTTAAAGCTAGCACGCGATGAGGAACGATGCGTTTTACGGGCTCTTCATAACTATAATAGTTTTCAAAAATCCGCTTTTCGTCTTTTTCTTCATTTTTAACGGAAGAAACGATAACTCCTGTTTGGTATGTTTCTTTTCGAATCCATTCACGAAATGAAGCATCATCAGACACTTGCTCTGCGATAATATCCTGTGCACCCTTAATGGCATCCGCACTCGTTAAAATCTCTTTTTCTTCTGAAATATATTTTTCTGCCTCAGCCTCTACACTTCCGCTAACAGGAAAGCTAAGCATCCATTGCGCTAACGGTTCAAGTCCTCTCTCCTTCGCAATTGTCGCTCTAGTGCGGCGTTTTTGCTTATATGGTCGATATAAATCTTCGACAAGCTGCAGTTTATCAGCCTTCAATATTTGAAGCTTTAATTCTTCTGTGAGTTTGCCTTGCTCATCAATCAGTCTTACAACATCTTCTTTGCGTTGCTCTAAATTTTGTAAATACGTCCAACTATCCAAAATTCCTTTAATTTGTACCTCATCAAGTGCTCCGGTCATTTCTTTTCGATAACGAGCTATAAAAGGTACAGTATTTCCTTCTTCAAGCAATTGAATAACGCTTCGAATCTGTTTTTTTGGTATTTGAAGTTCTCCTGCTAGTTTCCCTAACAAAACCTCTTCCTTATTTTCCATTTCAATCACGGAATTCCCTCATTTCATTAACGTGATTCTTCTATTTTAACATATTGACTAAAAAGCAAAAAACCCTGCCCATCTAGAGCAAGGTTCCGACGATAAATGACATATCGTCTGACCGATTAACTTGTTTTACTTTTAAGTGCGCAACCAATGCGGGAATGGATTGGCAACTGTTCAATAAATTTTTGGTGTTCATATTGACAAATCCATCAGAATGTATTAAAAATTTCGAATTTGGCTCGTAGGTGTATTTATGTGTTCTGTATTTTTGAGGTTTGCCTGATAAATAACCGGTTACTGGCATTGGATAAACGAGTTTACCATCAGGAGGATATAAATAAAATCGTATATTGCCTACACAACTATATTCAAACTCTTTTTGTTTGAAATCCACTTTCAATATTGCAACCGCTGCTCCACGTTTTTTGAGCAGAACTTTATTGCAAAAATCCATTAAGGTATCTACATTTTCATCTGGATTCGACCTGACCACGGATACAGCTGCCTGTGAAGCTTCGTAAGCGTATTTTCCACTTCCGAGCCCATCGGCAAGTACACATAGAAAATAATCTTCTGTTAAGGTTAGATAAAAGCTATCTCCACATAATAGATTACTTTCTTTTGCAGTTTGAAAAGCGTGTGCTTCTGAATATATATTTTTAAGATGGATCATAAGGGAGAGCTCTCCGTATTTACAGATTCGGTAAAAATAGCTTCCCGCAATTTTTTTATTGCTCTTCGTTGAAGTCGTGAGACATGCATTTGCGAGATATTCAACAATTCACCAGCTTCTTTCTGGCTCATGTTTTCTAAGTAAGTATATTGAATAATCAATCGTTCTCGATCAGATAGAACATGAAGAACTTTATCCAATACAAGCCTTTGATTTACTCTTTCGTACCCTTCGTCCACATTTCCGACAATATCAAGCAAGGTAACTGTACTTCCATCTGCGTCAGCTTCAATTGAATGATCGACTGATAGGGCTTGATAGCTTTTCCCCATCTCCATCGCTTCCAAAACTTCCTCTTCAGATACTTGCAAATGCTCTGCTATTTCATGAATTTGTGGGGATCTCTGCAGTTTAATGGTAAGTTCTTCAACCGATGATTTGATTTTCGGACCTAATTCTTTAATACGCCGTGGAACGTGAACACTCCAAGTTTTATCCCTTAAAAATCGCTTGATCTCACCAATAATGGTTGGAATAGCAAATGCCTCGAAGGTTTTACCATATGATTCATCATACCTGCGAATAGCGCCGAGCAATCCAATGATCCCTACTTGAAAAATATCCTCGTGGAAGGACTTTCCTTTTGAATACTTGCGCGCTATTGACTCAACGAGATTTTTATAATGAAGGACTAGATTGTTTTGTGCTTCATCATCTTCGTGAATTTGATATGCTTTAATCCATTCGTTGACTTGATTTTTTGCCTGATCAGGTTGAGATTGTTTCGACATTCCCCTCCACCTGCTCTCCTTCAAGGTACTTGGTCATAAATACCGTTACCCCTTCGTTTTGAAGTATCTTCACTTCATCCATTAAACTTTCAATTAAATATAGTCCTAGACCTCCTTCACGAAGAAATTCCACTTGACTATTTTCATGATAAGGTCCTATTTCATCACGTGCCTTATTTAAATCGAAGCTTTTACCCGAATCAGCAACCATTACTTCAAGTCTATCTTGGTAAAGACCAAAGCCAACAACAATTTCCCCGCCCTCGTCCTTTTTATATGCGTGCTGCACAGCATTTGTTATAGCTTCACTAACCGCAATTTTTAAGTCGTCGATTAGATCATATGTAAACCCCATTCGACTTGCAATTCCAGACAGAGTTAACCGAATTACACCTACATACTCAGGCATCGCGGGTATCTTCATTTCGATATAGTCAAAAGCTTCCCTCATTACACTCCACCCTCTACCTCGGTATTGATATTCATCACATCAGCTAATCCAGTTATTTCAAATAAACGTTCCAAACGTTCAGACAAACCTGTTAAAATTAAATTACCATTTTCAGCCTTCAATGCTTTGAATAAACCAACAAATACACCGAGTCCTGTACTATCCATATAAGATACATCCTTTAAGTCAACAACCATGTTGATCCCAGACTTCTCCGCATAGGGATGAAGGGATTCTTTTACTTTTGGAGCCGTGTATGCATCTATTTCTCCTGCCAGTTTTGCGTGTAATTCACTTCCGTTTTCCGTCAAGCTTATTGAAATATTCACAAAACATCCACCCCTTAATAACACTTTTAAACACTTTATTATACATACCCCAATAACAAGTAACGAAACATATTATTTCGTTCTTTTTAAAATAATTAGGGTAAAATCATCTCTAAGTTCAAATTCTTGAAGACGCTCTAGGTCTTTATAAATATTGGTGACAATATCTTGCGCCGATAAGTGTATGTATTTTTCAATATACCCAATTAAATCATCCCGCTCGATAAAACCATCTTCTGTCCGACATTCGCTTACTCCATCTGATAGGAGAATAATCATATCCCCCGTCGAGACTTTTTGTTCATATTCTTTGTATTTTGTTCTTTTCTCTATTCCTAGGAGCAATCCTTTTCCATCTAAGTCTTGGAAATTTTGATTTTCGAACGAATAATAAAATCCGGGTTCATGCCCTGCAGAAGCATAGCAAAATGTATGGTCCATTGGATTATATACACCATAACACATTGTAATAAACATACTTGGATCAACATTTTGCTCTACTACCCTGTTCAGGCTTTCAAGTATTGCACCTGGATTATGGCTATTTTCTGACAAACTATCCATCGAATATTTAATCATCGACATTGATAGTGCAGCAGGAATTCCTTTACCAATTACATCTGCAAGTGCAATGCCTAAGCAGCCTTTTTCATCTTTAACAAAATGGTGATAATCTCCGTTCATTTGCCTAGCTGGAACACTGATAGCACCAATATCAAGGCCTTCAATCTTTGGTAACGATGTACCAAGTAATGTTTTCTGCATACTGGCTGCTACTTCGATTTCGCTTTTCAATGCCTTTTGTTCCGTACGAAGACTTTGGTGCTCTCTATAAGATAATCCGTATCCAATCATTACTTCCAATAAAACATCGAAGGAATCACTAAAGCTTTTCCTATCTAGATCATGTTCAAGCATTATAGTTTTATGGAGACTAATTATTTCTTCGGGAGCTATTTTGTGTTCAATTAATTTCCTGCTTAATTTTTGTGCTTGATATAGAATTTGTTCATTTTGATCTTTTAAATAGTGATTCATAATGTCTCTATATTTCGATTCAATCGTATCTCTGAAATCCAAAACAGTTCACCCCTTCTATCGGAGCCACTTGACTGCAACTATCTCCGTTCCTTCATGTAATTTCGATTGAATATCAAACTCATCCATCAAACGTTTTACACCAGGCAAACCAGCCCCCAACCCTCCAGATGTTGTGTATCCATCTTCCATAACTCTACGAATATCAGCTATTCCAGGGCCGTTGTCTTTTGCAATAATTTTTAACCCATTTCTACCATTTTGGTGTTCTTTTACAATGCAAACCTCGCCTTGACCGGCATAAAGGAAAATATTTCGGGCCAATTCGCTAATCGCAGTCGTGATTCTCGCCTGGTCCACTGTCCCAAACCCAAGCTCTTTAGCCACATTCCTGCCTAATTGGCGAACTGCTACAATGTCCCATTCATTTATAATTTTTACGCAGGACTGCAGTTCCATAGGCTAGTCCCCCAATTCCTGTTCTAATTTATCCAAACCGTTTTCTAAATCGAGGGCGGTTACGACATCCTCTAAACGAATGCCTAACTCAATAAGAGTAATGGCAACAGCAGGTTGAATACCAGTAATGACAACTTTTGCACCCATTAACTTTGACATATTAATTACGTCACCTAACACCTTAGCAATAAAAGAATCGATAAAGTCAATGGACGTAATATCAATTACAACTCCACGGGCACTTGTTTGGTGAATTTTATGTAATAGATCTTCTTGAAACTGTAATGCTGTTTGATCATCCAACTCCCATTGGATAGATACAAGCAGGCATTCACGAAGCTTTAAAATTGGAATCCTCAAGTTTACCCCTCCACTGGTATGATTTTTCTATTAGTAAAACCGAGTGCTTTTTCAATACCTTTTCTTAGTGTACTCGTCGTAATAATTTGGTCTAAATCAATGCCAAGGTTGACGATTGTCTGAGCTATTTCCGGACGAATTCCTACAATCATACATTTCGCACCGACAAGACGAACTGCATCGGCGGCTTGTATAATATGATGAGCGACCATCGTATCCACTACAGGAACGCCCGTAATATCAATTAACACAACGTCTGCCCTATGATTTACTACCCCATTCAGCAAGTTTTCCATAATCAGCCTTGCTCTTTCTGTATCAATCGTTCCAACAAGAGGCATGATCGATATTTTTTCAAAAACAGGGATTAATGGAGCAGACAATTCTTGCAAAGCAATTTTTTGCAAAGAAAATGTTCTTTCCCATGTGGCAGAATAAGTTTCTATCATTTCATCATAAATAGGAGTTAACCATTTGTCGAATTCAATAATAAGTTGATTCGATTGTTCATGACTATAGTCATTTTCGGCTATAAACTGTTCGTACAGGATTTTGCTTATAGTTCTAAGTCCCTTTGTTAAAAAGGTTAATGGCCAGCCAATCCTTACAACATTTTCAGCAAAATTCCCGATTTTTTCATAATATCTTTCGTTGGTATCCATAATGCTGGAAACAACAAGATCCATAAATTCTTTACTAGTATTATAGAATAATTGATCAGAAATCGTGTTAATTGCCCGTTCATCTCCGATTGTTTTCATCTCTTTCATCCATAATTCTAGTATCTCATCTTCGCGTTTTTTAATAAAATGAACAATTTCATTATTCAAAACCCCATCTCCTTTATTAAAAGCCATAATGAGTTTTGTAATTAATTTTAGCAATAGTTAGCATGAAATGACAATTACTGTACCTTGTGTTTTAGTTAATTAGTTAAAAAGTTATAGCTATGAGGTCAATTTTAGCAAAAATTATCTAAAAAAGCTTATCATATATATTTCAGATGTATATTTCAGATGATACGCTCTTTGTAAATAGCCATATTATAGTAGATTAAACACAAAGAAGGCGGTCATTCATCTCCTTGATAATATGGAGATAAATGACCGACTTTTATTTAGACTTAGTCAAGCTGAGAGCTTTGTTAAAATTATTCCTTAACAGAGCCAATTAATACACCTTTAACAAAATACCTTTGTAAAAATGGATAAATAATTAGTAAAGGCAAAGAGGAAACCATGATCACCGCATATTTTAGCAAACTAGCAGTTTTTACTTGGTCAACGATGGATTCCAGCTCTCCAGGTCCGCCTCCACCATCTTTATTAATCTCCGCAACTATCAGTATTTCTCGTAAAATCAATTGAAGAGGGAATAACTTTTCATTAGTCAAATAGATTAAAGCAGTAAAATACTGGTTCCATAAACTTACTCCGTGAAAAAGTGCCATTACTGCTATGATTGGCATTGAAATAGGCAAAACCACTTTACCAAAAATATAAAAGTCTGATGCACCATCAATTTTTGCAGCTTCCACAAGCTGGTCTGGAATTGTTTGTTGGAAAAAGGCCCGTGCAACAAGGAGTGACCAAGCGCCAACAACTCCAGGAATCACAATTGACCACACCGTATCTACCATTCCTAATGTTTTAACAACTAAA
Source organism: Lederbergia wuyishanensis (assembly GCF_022900255.1). GTDB lineage: Bacteria > Bacillota > Bacilli > Bacillales > Bacillaceae_C > Lederbergia > Lederbergia wuyishanensis. The sequence continues at coordinate 242,054 of NZ_JALIRM010000009.1, read as the reverse complement.
AAAGTTGGGATTAAACCACCATTAAATAGCATGGTAAAAAGGACAACCCACAATATCAATTTTTTCCCCATAACTTCTTTTCTTGAAAGAGCATAAGCGCATGGTAATAGTACAATCAGGTGAATAGCGGTCCCTAAAAGGGTATAAAATATTGTATTCCGATAACCAATCCAAATAGTATCATACTGGAACACCCTTTTATATCCAGCAAAAGTAATATCTACTGGCCAGAGCCACATCCTCCCCGAACTCACAGCCGCAGGATCACTAATAGATGCGCTAATAACAAATATTAGTGGATATACAATAACAATAACAACAATGGAAACGAGAATTTTATTAATGATATCAAACGCTTTATCTGACAAACTAACGTTGCTCATAATCTACGCTCCTTACCATAAGCTGTTTTCGCTTACTTTTCTGGCAATATGGTTAACCGTAATTAATAAAATGATGTTAATGATTGAGTCAAAAAGACCAACTGCCGCAGCGAAACTATATTGACCTTTCAACAAACCGCTTTCATAAACAAATGTTTGAATTATATCAGACGTTTCCGAGTTTAATGTGTTTTGTAAAAGTAATACCTTTTCAAAACCTACTGACATAAAGCTCCCAAAATTTAAAATAAACAACACGATTACAGTTGGTAAAATTGTGGGAATATTAATGTGGATAATCCTTTGGAATCTTGTTGCTCCGTCAACTTTTGCTGCTTCTAATAATTCAGGGTTTACCCCGGCTAGCGCAGCAAGATAAATGATTGTTCCCCACCCTAGACCTTGCCATTGTCCTGACCATATGTAAATATGTCTAAACCAGTTTGGGCTAGTTAAAAACTTTACCGGTTCACCACCGAATTGAGTAATAATATGGTTAACGATTCCTGTAGTAGGATCCAAAAAGGCGATAATCATACCAACAACGACAACGACTGATATAAAATGAGGAGCATACGTAAGTGTTTGCGACCACTTCTTAAATGCACCATTGCCCAACTCGTTTAACATTAACGCAAAAATAATAGGGAGCGGGAATAAACAGAGTTGATAAATACTTAAGGCGAGAGTATTTTTTAGTATTCTCCAAAAATAGTACGAATTGAAAAATCGTTCAAAATGTTCAAATCCAACCCATGGGCTGCCCATGATTCCCATTGTTGCATAAAAATCTTTGAAAGCAATTTGAACACCGTACATTGGAATATAGTGAAAAATAATAAAGTACGTCAAAGCCGGTAAAAGAAATACGTATAATTGCCAGCTCTTCATAAATTTTTTCCGGAAATTAGTTAGGCGACCACTCGGTACAACAATTACCTTTTGTTGGGTTTCAGTATTTTTTACCTGCATGCGAGTACTCCTTTCCCAATAATTGATCTAGATGAACCTGGGTTTGATTAAATCTAAGTAACCTTTAATCAAACCCACTCGCATTTCTTTTTATCTTATATCTCTTGCGTAGTTTCTAGCGTTAATTGTTTTTGTATCTTTTTAAAGCCTCATTTTGGATACTCATGTATTCTTCTAATCCCATTTTCTTAACTTGTTCCACATATGCATCCCACTTAGAGAAAGGTTCAGTTCCTGTGATAAACTTATCTTGCATTTCATCTACGTATTTATGAATATCAGCTTGTAAGGATGATAGTTTCTTATTTTCTTCCACGGTATACGTAAAACTTGGCCATATCTCGTCAAGTAAATTAGGCTCTAACTTCTCAGCTGCTTCTACAGTTGCTGGTAAACTTTCAGCACCTTTGAACGTTGCCTCTCTAACGATTCCGGGGTAGCCTCCTCCAAGCCAAGTAATATACTTAGACAACTCTTGCTCCATGGTTAATCCTTCAGGACTATTTTTAATTTTATCTAGGTATTGAAAATCTCCATTTTCATCTACTTCAAAGGTTTCATTTTCGATTCCCAAAAAGAATAATTTGGCTCCATCTTCACTATAAAAATAGTCCATCCATCTTAAAGTTGCTGGAATATTTTTATTTGCATTTGTTACGATAAAACCACCCATATGTGCTAAAGGAGATGTACTTGCATAATAATCATTTCCAGCAGGACCTTCTAGCGGGCCCATCCCGGTAAAATTCTCTCCTACTTTTCCATAAATTGTTTCTGGACTTGAAATTACCGTGCTCCCATACAAACCTTCTGCACCCATACTGTAACTTTGATTAGCGTCGATTGTGTATATATTTTCTTGTATTAATCCTTCTGAATAGAGTTTATTAATAAACACAAGCATTTCTTTATATCCTTCTGAAATTGGATAGAAACGGATATCTCTAGTGTCAGGATCTTCATCAAGATAAGCGTGCTTCGCCCCTTTATTTCCAACTCCGAAAGCTCCCTTTAGTACTCCTGTTAAACCAGAAATTGCCGTTGCCCCGTAAGGAATTTCGTCATTCTTTCCATTCCCATTTAAATCTGTTTCTTTAACAGCTTTCAAATATTCATAGAAATCCCCAATCGTCTTAGGCATTTCCTTTCCAAGCTTTTCAAGCCAATCTTTTCTAATCCATGCTTTTGTAAGTAAAACAGACTTAAACTCTGGATCATATATAGTTGGAATAGAATATATATTTCCATCCGGGAAAGTAATTCCCTTTTTGACTTCAGGATACTGTTCTAATAAAGCGGTCAAATTCGGCATATATTCTTCAATTAGATCATTCATTTTAATAAAAATACCTTGTTGACCATATTTAAGTAAATCTTCATTTGGCATAGCCATTGTATAAAACACATCTGGTAAGGTACTTGTGCTGAGCGTTAAGTTTCTTTTTTCATCACGACCATCAAAAGGTACTAACTCCCAGTCAATGTGAATATTTGTCATTTCCTCGTAAGTCTTCCAAAGTAATGTCTCATTATAATTATCAGCAGATAAGGCTGATTTTCCTGCCATAAATTTGAGCGTAACTTGATTTTTTACAATAGGCATGCCAGTTGTATTTAAATTTTCCAATTCCTTCTCGCCTATTTCTGGGGTCTCAGGACCAGATGATTTTTCCCCTGAACAAGCTGCTAACATTAACATAAAAGCCATAATAATTAAAAATAGTGAGTTTCTTCCTTTTTTCAAAAGTTACCCCTCCCATTTCTTAAATAAAAATAAGATTATAACTTTACAGGTAAACAATTCTTGGATGATTGGTAAGCAGCCAATGCTACTTCAACTGCTTTGAGTCCATCATAACCAGAAATCGATGGTTGTTTGTCTTCCACTATGTTGTTAATAAAATCTTTTACAAGGCCGTAGTCCATGCTATCTCCCCAAAAACTTTTGACTGCCCCCACTTTTTCTGAAAAAATTAGAATATGTTGTTCATTAGTGTCAATGCTTATAATTCCATCTGTCCCAACGACTTCTAATGTTATATCACCTCCTTTTGGATAGCTTTTATTACGAGACCAGCTGCAGTCAATTGTGGCAAAAACTCCGTTAGTGAATTCCAAGGTAACAATTCCAGCATCATCTATTCCGGAATTTGAAAATAGCTCACCCTGCTCTGCATATACTTCTTGTACCTCCACACCCATGAACCATCGCATAATATCCAAAAGGTGGACTGTATGATCCATAACAGCTCCTCCGCCAGATAATGTTTTATCAATAAACCAACCACCGGGATTCCAGCCGCGATTTGTTCCTTTAATGGCAAGAATTCTTCCGATTTGCCCTTCATCAAGCGCCTTCTTGGCCCTTACAATAGAGGGATTAAAGCGGACCGGAAATGCGGTCTGTAGCTTAACATTATTTTTCTTGCAAGCTTCAATCATTTCCCAAGCATCCTCCACTGATGTGGACAAAGGTTTCTCACAAAGTATATGTTTTTTAGCTTGAGCAGCTGCCAATACATGTTTGTGATGTTTAGCATTTTCTGAAGTTATCACAACAGCATCTATATCTTGTTGAAGAAGTTCTTCATATGCTTGAAAATATTTTGTTTGAAATCTTTCTGCTGCTTTTTGACCACGTTCGCAGCTTTCGTCCGCTATTCCTACTAAGCTAGCATTTTCTATTTCATTTAATGCGTTTGCGTAGCTAATACCATGGCCATGTGCAAGACTGATGATTCCAACCTTGATTTCTTTCACGTTTTTCTCCCTTCCGGAATCTAAACTAGCTCAACACCATTCCATTTTTCTTGTGTACATTTTCTAATTGATAAGCAGTTATACATGAAGCGCTTTCAACGAAATATATGTAATCAAATTAGGAGTGAACTACTTTAAATGTCTATAAAATTTCTTTTAAATATACTGGTTTATTCATTTGCATCGATTTTTTTGCAGCTAGTGAAATCTCAAGTGCCTTTATAGCGTCCTCAGCCGTTACAATTGGAGGACTATTTTTTTCTATGCACTCAATAAAATGTGTAAGTTCTTGATAATAAGGATTTTCGTTCAATGGATTCTGACTAATTGTGATACTGTTATCCTCAACATTACGTTTTTTAATAGCTGTAAAAGCATAACGTCTACTATCAAATTCCATACTTCCATTATCTCCCGCAAACTCATATGCAGTGTAGAACTTATCATGAGCCCAACTTCCTTCTACATGAGCGATTGTTCCACTTTCAAAACGAAGTGTAACAAGAGCATAGTCAATCTTCGCAAACTCACGCCCCATAAGTCCTTTTGCATAAACTCTGTTTACTTCACCGAAACACCATCTTAGGAAATCAAAATCATGAATAAGTAAGTCTAAAACAACCCCACCGCTATTTTGATAATTGGAATACCAATCATTCCAAGCTTTTGGGAATTTTCCGTTCCGTGAAGTCCTTATAATCCCTGGCTTTCCAATAGTTCCAGCTTCTATTAACCGTTTGGCTCTTTCATATTCCGGAAAAAAACGGACTACTTGACCGATAAATAAGCGAACGTTATTTTTTTGGCATATATCAATCATGCTTTTAGCCTCTTCTAGTGTTCTCGCTATCGGTTTTTCGCAGATTACATGTTTGCCAAGTTCGGCTGCTTTTTTTACATACTCTTTATGTAGATACGTAGGAAGACATATATCAATAACATCAATTCTTTCTAGTGTTTCAACAGCTTCGTCAAACGAATTGAAAAATGAAATATCTTTATTGTTAAGTTCTAATTGCTCTTGAATATCTACTATCCCCGCAATCCTAACATTATTCATTTCCTGATAAGCACGAAGGTGGGTTCTACCCATAGAACCTAGGCCGACTATCAGTACATATTGCATGTCTTCACTCCCTATATCTTGCTGTTATTCATTAAGTAAATACAAAAAACAATAGAAAAAGAAGGTACCATAATAACTTGAATTTATATTTTCATAGGCATTGTCAGCCCTAGAAATTAACAACATTGTGAAAGGATAGCGCTTAGCTATTTTATTGCCACCATTGCCACAATGGGAAGATGGTCAGAACCTTTCCGATTAACTACTTTCTCGTTAAAACTATCTAGTTCAGTAGATGTAAAAATGTAATCAATTCGAATGTTTGGCCCATCCGCGGGGTATGATTCATTTCTCCCTATATTAGAGAAACAATCTGTAAAATTAGTATCCTTGAGAAGCTTTTTAATTTCCTCACTTTCTGGCTCCGCATTAAAATCACCCATTAAAACAGAAGGATATTTTTCACGAGACGTTACTTCAATTAGTTCATCTATTTGTTTCATTCTACTTATTGGTTCAAGCGAAAGATGAGTATTAAAAACATTTACATGTACACCATTTAAATCAATAGTTGCTTTTAAACATCCCCTGGGTTCCTCTTCATAACTTGTCAGAGGAAAGTTTTCTGATTCTATTATCGGGTATAAACTTAGAATTGCATTTCCGTACTGTTTAGCTTCTCCACTAGTTGTTTGCATATTAATATTTGGTCCATATGCATAATGGAAGTTTAATAGCTCAGCCAATTCTTTTGCCTGATCTTGAAACTCACTTCTTTCTCCAAAATGACGATCCACCTCTTGCAAACCTACTACTGTAGCATCTGTTTCTCGAATGATTTCAGCTATTCTTTTTAAAGATAGGATTTCATCAAGACCTCTTCCATGATGAATATTAAAAGACATTATTTTCATATATACATAATCCTCCAAAATAAAAAGCTTTCAACATGCTCCTTTTGTTAAAACACTTCATTCTCAATAAAACTTATCTAAAGGAATATCGAGGAAATAGTTCATAACAAGGCCGGCTGCGGTTTTTGACTCATCAGGCGTTTCTATGACTAGAATTTTAAAGTTTGAACATGTATCTGGTACCATTTTTTTTATTTCTTTTTCTAAGACTGGAATAACAAAGTCACCTACCTGATCAATAATCCTTCCAGTAAATAATATATATTCAGGATTTAATAGAGTTACCACATTAGCAATGGCCTTTGCAGTCACACATTTAATTTTTGCGTACAATCTTAATGCCTCTGGGTCCTTGTTGCGAATACGAGATATTAGCTCATTAAGTTCAATGCCTAAGTTGCGCCGTAGACCGCTAATAGATGCAAGTGTAGTTAAACATCCTTTTGAACCACAGTGGCAAGGCTTTGCGTACTTACCAGAAAAAGTCTTATAATGTCCGAATTCACCTGCTACATAATTGGCTCCATTAATTAACTGACCATTAAAAATAAATGCACTGCCTACTCCGTAATCGAATTTAAATGTTACACTGTGCTTCGAGTCTGCCAGAACACCGTTTAAACATCCTACAACCCCTAATAAATTTGCGTCATTTTCCAAATAAATTGGAATGGAACCATATCTTATTTCTAATCTTTCTTTAAGCGGGAAATTTCTCCAACCTAATCCTGGTGAATAGATAATTGTTCCATTTTTAGAATCAACTAACCCTTGAATACTTAATCCTATTCCCTTTAAACCTTTTGAATCCGGAACGTAATCAAGAAGCGTTTCTATGACATTAAATATGTATTCCATGGGATGCGACTCGTTTTTGTATAGTGGTACTAATTTCACTACTTCTTTAATTGAATTATTTTTAAAATCGATTAGTGCCCCTTTTATATATTTAACTGCAAGTTCAATTCCTATAGCAAATAAGTTTGAGCTATTCATTTCAAGTGGAATGGGTCTGCGTCCACCTCCACTTACAGTAGCGCTCGTTTCTATAATGACATTTTCATTAAGTAAACGATTTACAATATTTGTTATGGCTTGCTGAGTAAGCCCTGTTTTTTTTGCTAAATCGACTCTTGCGATAGGTCCTTCTGAATAAATTAGCCGCAAAACTTTTTGTTCATTAATCTCTTTGATCATTTTACTATTAGATACATGTTCCATATTCATTTCTTTCATAGTTTCCTTTCTTATAGAAAGACACCATTGACCATAGTCAATGTAATTTCATGAAAAAGTGAAAACTAATTTAATCAAGTTGATTTATCTAATGGCTATGAACGTTAGAAGGGAACTATTTATAAAAAAGATTTACAAAGTTCCTAATTAGCAGTTTTTAACAAGGAGCAAAAGCCGGCAATAAACGACTCTTGCTCCTTTCAACTCTGCATTAATTCTTTTGATATCTCTCGTATGCTGCCTTTTGGATCTTCATATAATCTTCTAGCCCCATTTTTTCTATACTGGCGACAAATTTGTCCCAGTTCTCGAATGGTTCTTCCCCTACAATAAACTTATCTTGCATTTCCGTTACATATTTCTCAATATCAGCTGCTAAAGCATCAAGTTTTTTGTTTTCTTCTTCCGTATACGTAAATGGCGGCCACACTTCATCAATTAAATAGGGTTCAACTTTCTTAGCAGCTTCGAGGGCTTGGTCGGAACCTTCTGATCCATCAAAGTAATCTTCCATCAAAATTCCCGGAGCACCTATTCCAATCCAACCTAGATACTTTGTAATTTCTTGCTCTTTCGTTAGCCCTTCACTACTATTCGTAATTTTATCCAAATACTTGTATTTTCCGTCTGCAGTTTTTTCGTAAGTTTCACCCTCCACTCCCATATAGAATAATCTGGATCCTTCATCACTGTAGAAGTAATCCACCCATCTCATTGTTGCTATAGGGTTTGGATTTTTCTTTGTAATAATAAACTTTCCGATATGACCAACCGGGAAGGCATATTGGGACCACTGCTGTTCACCATTAGGTCCTTCTAAAGGAAGTCCGCCTACATATTTCCCACCTATTTCTTTGCCGAATAATTCTTCAGGAGCATAGAAAATCATACTTCCGTATTTATCTTCCATTCCATTATTAAGAAACTGGGCCCATTCAATCGAATATATATTTTGCTCAATTAATTTTTCGGAATAAAGCTTATGAACGAATTGTAATAATTCTTTATAATTATCAGTAACAGGGTAGAAACGAACATCACCCGTTTCAGGATCTTTATCAATATAGGCACGTCCCGTTGTGCCCACCCCAAATGACCCTCTCAACATATTAACCAAAGTAGCGGCGCTCCAAGAACCATAAGGAACGATATCTGGATCCTTTTCTTGAATCGTCTTTAAATATTGATAAAATTCGTCCGTTGTTTTAGGTACATCCATGCTGTACTTTTTAAGCAACTCCGAATTGTACCACATTAGTGGATGTGTACGAACGGATGTAAACTCAGGATCATGAATAACAGGCAATGAATAAATTTTTCCGTCAGGGAAGGTGATCGCCTTTCTGATTTCAGGATTATTTTCCATCAATTTATTTAGATTGGGTGCATAGTTTTCAATTAGCTCATTCAACTCTAGGAAATCACCATTTTGACCATACTTATAAATGTCAGTTGTCGGCATATTGGCAGCGTAAAAAACATCTGGTAAGTTACCACCCGCCAAAGCTAAATTTCTCTTTTCTTCTAAAGCGGTCGGTTCCTGTTGATCCCACTCTATTTTAATGTTTGTCAATTCTTCATATGTGTTCCAAACTAAAATGTCATTCCAGTTTTTTAACGTGTTATTCCCCATACCCGCAAACATTTTAAGTGTAACTTTGCCTTTCTCTTTTGCAATTGGCATACCAGAATCGGTTAGTAATTCAAGTTGATCCTCTTTCGAAACTTGATTGCCACCCGTATCTTTACTGCAAGCGACTTGCAGAACTAAGAGTGAGGCTAATATAAAATAAATTATCTTTTTCATTTTTTCAGTCGTCCCCCTTATATATGTGGTATTAAACACTGAAAAACTTTTTACCGATGATTACAAAAATTCGTCCTAAACGACCTCCTTTTTATTATGAGTAAGGATAGTAAGAAAGTTCCCTTACTAAAGCGCTTGGGTTTTCTTACATTTACTAAATAGGAATACGCTTTCATATGTATGTTCTGCATCATCCCAACTTTTTCCTTCCCTTTTTATAAAATTTTATTTTACTTTTTTTCATTTGATAAAGAAGTCCCATTTTAAAACGGGACTATTGTAACATTACTGTAATATATATGCTTTTTTAAACATTCATTACGAAAAACAAGTGTCTTTTGCGTTAGTGCATCGGCGAAAGGAAGTCTCGGAGCTTTAAGTCAATGTTTTTAATTAAAAGTCTCTGGTATACAAAAACAGAAAAGGAGAAGAAGTTTGGAAGACTCTAAGAGGTGAAGCCAGATTTGAAAATATCCCTTACCATTTAACGTTTCACAAACCATAAAAAAAAAGCGCTCTGTCAAAAAACAGAGCGCTTAAAAATCGATGAGTCCCAGACTAATCTGTAACGCCTCATCCACTTTATCCATCATTTCTTCATCTAGGTGCGTGATTTTATCAGTTAAACGTTGCTTGTCAATTGTTCTAATTTGCTCAAGCAAAAGAACAGAGTCTCTTTCAAATCCATACTTTTCAGCATCAATTTCCACATGGGTAGGCAGTTTTGCTTTTTGAATCTGCGCTGTTATTGCAGCAACGATTACAGTGGGACTGAACCTGTTGCCAATATCGTTTTGGATAACCAGTACAGGTCGGACCCCGCCTTGCTCCGATCCTACCACTGGGGATAAATCGGCGAAATACACGTCACCACGCTTAACGACCAAGGGCTTATCCCCCGCTTACAAGACGTACAACTGTGTTTTCTGCCTCGTATTCCGCCTGGATTGCTTCCGACGCAATCGCCAAATTAATTTTAGCCATTTCCATGTAGCCGCGCCTCATTGACTCAACAATTTGACGCTTTCTTCTTTCACGAAGATACATTTTTGTAGCACGATAAATAAATTCATTGCGATTTACATTTTCCATTTCTGCAAAACCGTCCATTTCAGCAATCAATTGCTGCGGCAATCGAACTATAATTTCTGTTGTTGCGCTGGATTCAGACAACGACTACACCTCCACCATCACTACAAGCCATTTCATTCATTGTTTATGATACCATCAAATGCGCTCTCTGCAAAGAGTAAATTAGCCTTCCTTTTTCTAGTATCATCCTAGATACTAATTACTAATACATACTTTTCTCCAAATTCCGTAAAACTCCTGCTTTTTTTCGATATATTTTTTTATTTTTTGGTTCTTTTTACCTTGAAATGAATTTTTTCTTAAAACATAAATGTAGGAAAATTTATTAAAAGTTTTTAACATAGCTATGAGTGCAACTTATACTTTTTTGCTTGTCTTGTACACACGCGGTACTCGATTTGTAATGGCACATGTGACTTCATAATTAATGGTTTCGAGTTTTTTTGCGACGTCGTCTACAGAGATAAAGTGCTCTTTTTGCTTGCCGATAAGCGTGATCTGTGTTCCGACTGGCATACTTCTAGGTAGTTTAATCATTGTCTGATCCATACATATTTTCCCAACGATAGGAACCATTTCACCATCGGCTATAACTTCAAATCCCTTAAGTTTACGTATCCATCCATCAGCATACCCAATTGGGAGAGTTGCAATCCACTCGTCCTTTGTTGCAGTATAATCTGCACCGTATCCAACTTTTTCTCCTACATGAAGCTTTTTCACATGTGTAATTTTAGTATGCAGAGAAAAAACTTCTTTTCGATTGAATGGAAGATTATCCTTTATTTCATCGGAAGGAGATAATCCATACATCGCGATGCCAATTCTCACCGTATTAAAAAGTGAATCATGATGACAAAGAGCTCCCGCACTATTCGCTGCGTGAATATATGGAGGAAGTGTTTTAAGACAGCTTAAAAAATATTGAAAACGAGAAAGTTGTTGATTATAATACGTTTCATCTAGTTGATCTGCAGTGGAAAAGTGTGTAAAGATCCCTTCGAAAAAAAATCGGTCCGATTGTAGTATAAAGTCTTCTATTTGTTCTAGCTCATCTTCTTTCGTAATTCCTATTCTTCCCATACCAGTATCACATTTGATATGAACACGAAGATTAGTACCGGCAGGGATAACTTTCTCTGCTTCCTGAAGCCAATCTACTTGAAAGACGGTCAAAGAAATATTTTTGCGAGCAGCGATCCACGCATCGTCTGCCCTCGAAGCACCTAACACTAAAATAGGTGCGGTTATTCCAGCTTCTCTTATCGCTAATGCCTCATCCAAAAATGCTACAGCTAGCCCGTGTACACCAGCAGCTAGAACTGTTTTTGAGGTCGGGATATCGCCATGACCATAAGCATTTGCTTTCACAGCTGCAAATATTTTTGTTTCCTCCGGAAGGTATTCACGAATTTGACTAATATTAGAATAAAGTGCATCTAAGTCTATTTCTGCCCAAGTGTCTCTATAAAAAACTTTATCTTCCATGATGGTCACTTCCCGTATGATGTTCAATAATATTATTGATTATCAAACTCAACGGAAGATATGTCAATGAGAAATAATTTAGGTCTCATAGAAAAGCACAATGAGTAAATGCCACTAAGCAAATGTTCTAATCCACCAAAATTGTTCTTTGACTTTTAGTGGAGCAGGTTTCTAACCTATAGCCGATGGCGCATAGAGCTAGAGATAGAAAAAAACTACTCTTATGATATAGACCATCTAAAAAACTTATCCTTATCTCAAAACAAAAGAAAAACAGACCGATTCGGATGGAAAAGGTCTGCCGAATGCATTTATTATTTGATTGCTCCTCCTTGTACCGATTGAGCGACCATTACCATTTCATCCGGAGATAAATCAGAAGAAAGCAACACATAATGAACACCGTCTTCACTCCACGAAATGGAATCTTTTGTCATCGCTCCAATGGAAAATCCAAGGTCAACCATTTCCCCATTCATATCTACCATTTCCATAGAAATAGTTGGAATGACATCTGCCGTTTCTTGGATAAGCGTAAACGATTTTTCTCCACTATATGTTAATAATACCCTTTTCCCTGTATCTGTTTCATACGATTGTTCTTCATTAAGTGTGATTCCTGGAATTTCTGCCATAGAGTACTTTACTGTAAATTCGTTATCCGTATTATTAGACATAACCGGAACTTCCAACTGTGCACTTGTCATATTCTTTTTCGTATCGAATGCACCTTTGTCAAATTTAGCATTAAATTCTACACTAGTAAATTTAACAGTTACTACGGGGGTATGATTCGAATCCATTACTTTTACACTAACTGGCTCAAGTGATCCTTTTTTAAAAGTAATTTCCTGAGTAGGGAGCATTTTATTATTTTGGTAGCGTGTTTTTGTTGTAAACACATAATGATCCTTTGTTGCTTTAAACTTTGCCTCTTTATCCGCTTTTACATCTTTTACTAGAGATTCATACAAATAGGCTTGGCTGCTGTTTTGCGGCCACTCGCTTTGAAAGCGATAGCTCTTGTTTAATGCTGGGGTCAAAACATATACACCACTTTTATTACGAAGGATCATTTGACTTTGTTCTTTCTTTGCATTTTTTAAATGAACACGATAATTGCCCGGTTTATCATGCCAAACATCAATCTCGTAAGTTTGCGGTTCATTGCCAACCGTTAGCGTCATTTGAGCTTTAGCCTTGTACCCTTTTAATTCACCTACCTTTTTGTCCAGCCCTTTTGTCACATCCTCCTGTGACTTTGCCCCGCAAGCAGAAAGTACAGCGATGGAAGCGAGCAGCAACCAAAATAGCCGTAACCCCTTTCTCATTCCTTCAACCCCTTTTTTGTCTCATTTGACCATAAAAGAAGAGAGAAAGCCGGCTGCAGGGAAATTGTCCAGTACCATTGTTACACCCGCGATCCGTTCCGCACAACGTGGCAATCGATCCCACAGCCAAAACCTTGTCTCTCCTAACGCACTAAAAATATATGAGACAAACCTTAACAATAGACCATTCAATTATATATTGTTTTACATAGAATAATATCTAGTCTTGCGATTCGATAATAACTTGAGCTGCTGCATAGGATTTTGTATGGGTAATAGATAAATACACGCGCTCAAATACGGGACTTGTAATTATGGGCTTCCCTTTTCCATCTGTACTAATTTCTATATCTAAGAATGATAGTTCACTTCCAATACCGGTTCCACGAGCTTTAGAATATGCTTCTTTTGCAGCAAAACGTCCGGCAAGAAATTCCGTTTTTCTTTTTTCATTTAAGTTTTCATATATTTCTAATTCTGTTTTTGTTAATATCCGTCTCGGAAAACGTTCTTGCTTTATTCGCAGCTGTTCAATCCTGTCTATCTCAACTAAATCCATCCCTATTCCAATAATCATGTCTTGCTTCCCTTCTAAAAATAAATGATATGACGTACAATCTAATAGTTGTCCTAAGCGGTTCCTTGGACTAAGATTAGGGGAGTAACATCTCCTAAAGGAGCGATACCATGTTTGTAAGAACTGAAAGTTTCGGACAATTTCTTAGATCGTACCCGGTAGTATCTAGTATAATCGCTATTCATATATTGATTTTTCTTATGATGCATCTGCCTATTTTTCCGCATAACTGGATTCTAGAATTATTAGCAGGAGTAAATCTGTATATTCAACAAGGGGAATACTGGAGACTTGTCACCCCTATTTTTGTTCACGTCGCATTTGCTCATTTATTATTTAATTCATTTTCTTTAGTACTATTCGGTCCAGCACTTGAAAAAGCACTAGGAAAAATAATGTTTATCATTGTTTATTTAGCTAGCGGAATTGGAGCAAATATTGCTACTTTATATATCCACCCTCCATACTATACACATATTGGAGCAAGTGGAGCAATATTTGGATTATTTGGAGTATATTTAGCCGTTTTGTTTGTAAAAAAAGATGCCATGCCCCTTCAAGGAAGACAAGTCATACTTCCTATTGCAATTATCAGCGTCGTCTTGACATTTTTTCAACCCGGCGTTAACATTACTGGCCATATTTTCGGATTGATAAGTGGATTGCTTATAGGAAGAATCTTACTTCACTTTCGCTCAATTCGTTTTTAAGGCTTTTTTTGCAACAGCTATAACTTGGGATGCCTTCACCGTATAATCGTGGTATTTTTTAATTTCTGCTTCGTTTTAGAATCATTCGCCGCATAATCTTGGTTTTTTCTTAAGTTCTGCCGCGATTCAGACGCATTCGCTGCATTATCGTGATATTTTCTCAAGTTCTGCCGTGATTCAGACGCATTCGCCGCATTATCGTGGTATTTTCATCAAGTTCTGCCGCGATTCAGACGCATTCGCCGCATTATCGTGGTATTTTCATCAAGTTCTGCCGCGATTCAGACGCATTCGCCGCATTATCGTGGTATTTTCATCAAGTTCTGCCGCGATTCAGAGCCCTGGGCCCAGAATCTTGCTATTTAAACGGGTCTGCTATGCATCAGCCTAGTCTAAAATTTCGAATTTCTTTATTCCATATAAAAAGCCTTTGAGAGCTGTAACAAGCATTCCAAAGGCTTTTCTATTTCTATTCTTTTTTTGCTGGCCGATACCATTCATAAATCATTCTAACATCTTCCGCGTTCAAATGTTTCACATGGAAATGGGCGCCTCCACCACTCATGACCGAGGTTTCTACAGTTGCTAGATCTGCCCTTCTTTGAAACCAGTTCACAGACATATTTAGGGACTGCATTCTATTCTTTCTCATATATGTTGTTTGTTGATCTAATCCCCTATATCTTAAAGCGAGTTGTGTGTCAGTCATATTCCACCCCGCCGATTTATACTGCAGAAGACCTAAGATCCAAGCAGCTATTACCAAAAAAATGGCGATTAAGCTATATGGCCAAAGCCAAATTGAAAGTAGGATAGTTAAGATTGCTGCCACAAACATTTTTATGAAAAAGAAACGTCTCATAGCTCTCTTAGGTGCTCCAATAAAATCGATATCGAATGTATAATCAGATAATGTTTCTTCTAGTATTTGCCCTATTTTCTTTTTCTTCACTACAGGTATTAGAAGGCCCTCCGTATTTTCATCCAATATAGAACCCCCTGCATACTCAACGGATACACTTGCATACCCAAATGGCTGCCTAAAAAGACTTTCTTGTATTGTTACAGCTTGGACCTTTTTAATAGGAATGGTCGTCGTACGTTTTTCCAATAACCCTCTTGTAATAACAAGATCACCTTCAACTTTTTCCAATGTAAAATCATTATATTTTAAATAAGCCATAAAAACAGACACAAGCCAAGCTAGGAACATACCTATTGCAACAAGAATTGCGATAAGGGTATAACCCACTTTTGCAATATGCTCCATCTCTTTAAAAATTTTATCAAAAGGAATGAGTTCATCAAACTGACTTCCAAAACCTAGAACTGCAAGTACGACAACACCAGCACGCCCTGAAGTAGATGCAAAAAACAAGAGTTGTTTAGGTGAGATCTTATATAAAATCGATTGTTTAGGAGTCACACCAACAGTTTCAATGATGTCTTCAGATTCTTTTTCTCTATTCTTTGATTCTGTAATTAGACGTCTTAGGGCTAGTGCATCCTCTTTTTTGATTGCACTCATTTCGGCTTCTGATTTTTGATGATCCCCACCAGCCGTCTCTACTTTTACTTTCACAAGACCAAATGGACGATGGAGGATTCCTTCAGAAAAATCAAGACTTTGAATCCGGTCAAATGGAATATAACGTTTCTTTTTTACAAATAGGCCGTATTCAATCCGCAACTCCTTATCTTCAATTCGAAACGTATAGCGATACCATTTTATAATTCCGCTCAAAACCATTATGAAAAATATTAATATAAGTATGAGGTACGGTACGAAATTTACCCACGGACCAAACCCTTCAAATTGAATTTGGTCTTTCGCATCCTCACGAACAATAAAAACGATGAAGTAAAAAAAGATTGGAACGATTGTTTCTTTTATATTTTTTATGACAGAAAAAACAATTGTAATAGGGTGAAGTCGATTGGGTTCAGACATCATCTTCAGCCACCCTTGCCAATTTTGAAATGGCACGCCTTAGTTCTTCCGCTTCCTCTAATTCTATCGCAGGAATTTCATGATTAGTCGCAGCAGTTGAAATTTGAATACTTGCTAATTTATATTTTCGTAGTATCGGCCCTTGCACTGTATCAACATGCTGTACCCTGACCATTGGTACAAGCGTACGAGTAATGATAAAAACACCATGTTGCAACTCTATTTCTTGCTCTCTTACTTCGTATCTCCATCTACTCCATCTTATAGAAGGAATGATGAAAATGCTCATGATCGTGAAGATAAAAACGAGCATAGCGGCAATGGATGTAATCCACATGGACCAGTCAAATACATATACGAGTACGCCAATACTAATCGCAATGCCCCATAATATTAAGGAAGAAATTACACCTGTAATTCTCCATACCTTTAATCCCAGCTTTGATATTTGTTTTGCAGGTTGATTGATATTCATAAGATGCCCCCTTGCCCTCATATTTACGTCTAAACTCGGATATTAGTTTCATCGTCTAGCAAAATATGGACGTAAAAGTGTTTCTCTAACGTTTCTCAAATTTCATAATAACTTAAAAATCGAGCACCTGCTACCTTGTTCTGAATTGTAAAAGTCTGTACTCTACCTTTTAGATGCGTTATTTTTTGCCCATTAGCTCTGTCGTTAGAAGCTAGAAAGCAAAAATCTAATGAAAAATATATATTTCCCATATACAAAAAAAAGCAATCGGTATATTCCGTTAGCACCGATTGCTTTTTTGACTCTATAACTCAAGGACCTACTATTGATCGCTTACACTTTTTTAGCAGTTCTAATTACTATATTTTATGGTCTTCTTCCAGTAGGTCTACGTTGTGGCTTGCGATTCCCTTTATATGGTTGTTGGCCAGACTTTCCACGTCTATTTCGATTTTCGCCGCCTCGACCGCTACCGCCGCCTTTAAATGACTCACGTTTTTGTGGAAGTGGCTTTTCTTCTGTAATATGAACCGGTGTTTTATCCGGCTCTTTTGTTAATACTTTTAACGCAGCTGCAATAACAGTAATCGCATCATCATATTCTGTAAGCAAATCTTTCGCCACAGATTTGTATTCATCCAGATTGCCTTCCTTGATGCTCTCTTCAAGTTTCTCCATCGTAATACGTTGTTGTCCCTCAAGAGCTTCATCCCAAGTTGGCGGACGCATAGGCTGCATTCGTTTTTTAGTAGTTTGTTCCACAATTCGAAGATAGCCCATTTCACGAGGACTGACAAACGTGATGGCCATTCCTTCTTTTCCAGCACGACCTGTTCTTCCAATTCTGTGTACATAGCTTTCAGGATCCTGTGGAATATCGTAATTATAAACGTGCGTTACTCCAGAAATATCCAAACCTCTAGCCGCAACATCGGTCGCTACAAGGACATCCACTTTTCCTTCCTTGAATTTCTTTAAGACGGATAACCTTTTTGCTTGGCTTAGGTCCCCGTGAATTCCTTCAGCAGTATATCCTCTTACAGTAAGAGCATTTGAAAGCTCGTCAACCCTACGCTTCGTTCTACCGAACACAATCGCAAGCTCAGGTGATTGTACATCAATAAGTCTTGCAAGAACATCAAATTTTTCTTTTTCAGGAACTTTAACAAAAAATTGTTCAATTAATGGCACTGTCATTTCTTTCGCTTGAACGCGCACTGTTTCAGGAGATTTCATGAAACGTTCTGCAATTCTGCGGATTGGCTCTGGCATTGTTGCAGAAAACAGAAGCGTTTGTCTTTCTTCAGGAACAGTTTCCAAAATCGCTTCAATATCATCAATGAATCCCATATTAAGCATTTCATCCGCTTCATCAAGAATAAGCGTATGAACGTTTCCTAATTTTAACGTACGTCGATTAATATGGTCTAAAATTCGACCTGGAGTTCCAACGATAATATGTGGTCCTTTTTTCAAAGACCTAATTTGACGTTGGATATCTGAGCCTCCATATACGGCCAATACTTTTACTCGGGCATCCACGCCAATTTTATATAATTCTTCAGAAACTTGAATGGCTAATTCCCTCGTTGGTGCAATAATAATTCCTTGCACATGTTGGGATTTCACATCTATCTTTTCGATTAACGGAATCCCAAAGGCTGCTGTTTTTCCTGTACCTGTTTGAGCTTGGCCAATCAGGTCTTTTCCTGCCATGCTTAGGGGTATCGTTTTCGCTTGTATTGGTGTAGCTTCTTCAAAGCCCATTCTGTTAACTGCTTTTAGCAGAGCAGGGCTTAAATTTAAATCTGCAAACTTCGTCAATGCTACTCATTCTCCTTTTAAAACTTCAAATTGAGATCTGTGTCTCTCCTAGAATATCTAGGTTCTATGCAAACATGCATCAAGAACTGCCATGAAAAAAAACTGTAAACGATGTTGATAATTCTATCATTAAACGATTTTGAATACAATTGAAGTCACAATGCTAAAGTAAATTTAAATTACTTTTTTTCTTGTTTGGAAAAGTATTGTGATTTCAGGTTCTCGCTTTAGAACGGATGACAGGTGAGATGGAGCACTCCTCCAAGATCTATTATCTTTAACTTCAATCTAAGCATTGCATGATTTGCCATGCCTTTTATCTAACTAGCATCGCATTTACTACTTCTTCCAGCTTTACTCCTCTTGATGCTTTGAAGAGGATAAGTTCGTTTCCTTCTACTTTTTCATTTAAGACGTTTATTAGTTTTTCTTTATCGTTAAACTCAAAAATTCGCTCATCTGGAAAATGCAGTCTTGCACCTGATGCTATATGTTTAGCTAAGGGGCCATACGTAAATACGTATTTGATTTTATCTGGATTAAGTTCCTCACCTATTTGCTCGTGAAATTCTACTTCCTTTTCTCCAAGCTCCAACATATCACCTAGAACAACAATCTTTTCACGTTCATCAGCCAGTTTTTCAACCATTGAAATGACAGCGCGCATAGCTGTAGGACTCGCGTTATATGCATCATTTAAAATACGAGTTCCTTTTATTCCGTCATGCCATTCCATTCTCATATTTGACAACTTTACCGATTTCAAACCAGCTCGAATCGAAGTTGGAGAAATTAAAAACTCTTTTGCGGCTAATATAGCAGCCAATGCATTCATAATATTATGTTTCCCCGAAATCGGAAGAAATAACGGTTCATCGGAAAGACCAGGAACAATAAAATTACTTCCATTCTCTTCAATAGTGATATCTATAGCATATATATCATTTTCGGATGTTTCCCCAAACGTACATGTATTAAATTGCTTTAAACTGCTTACTTTTTTCACTAATAATGGTTCATTTCCTGGATAAATTAATAAACCATTCTTAGGAAGTCCTTCAACAATCTCAAGCTTTGCATCGGCAATTGCTTCACGTGATCCTAAATCCTGTAAATGTGCTTCACCAATATTTGTAATGATGGCAGCGTCTGGCTCTGCAATTCTAGTCAGTAATGCAATTTCACCTTTTCCACTCATACCCATTTCTAAAATGGCAATTTCTGTTGTTTCCTCCATTGCAAGAATCGTTAATGGAAGTCCAATATGGTTATTAAAGTTTCCGTCTGTTTTATGTACTTTATAGTCTTCGGAAAAAACAGCAGCTACAATATCTTTTGTAGTTGTTTTACCATTACTGCCTGTGATGGCAATTACTTTTGCTGAATTTTGTTTTCGATAGGAATGAGCTAGATCCTGAAGGGCGCGAAGTGTATCTTCAACTTGTAAAACAGGTTTATTTTTCGGGGGATTTGGCACATCTTTTTGCCAAAGTACCGCAGCTGCACCTTTTTCAAATGCAATATCTACATATTTATGGCCATCATTCGCGTCCCCGATCAATGCTACGAATAAATTCCCAGGCTCGATTAGTCTTGTATCAAATGACACTCCTGCGATTTCAATATTTTGAAATTCCATTACATCATTTTCCACATTTATCATTTTCGCCAACTGACCTAATGTACACTTTATCATAATTGTCCCCCTAACGTTTTCAGCTGTCTCAATAATCAATTATGATTTTGGGACAGCTTTTAGATTCTTTTTATTGGATAGCGCCGGCCGATTGAAGTCATAAACTAACTTCAACAAATCAAAATACGGATCTTTTTGAATCTGGATATTAATTTGTCGGAGTTCAGCTTGGATACTGATCAGGAAGAAGGCAAAGCGAAAAGACCAGCTGCTAGAGTCAGCAACAGGAAATTGCGTTCTTAGCCTCCTTCATTTATCAGGCGCCCTCAGTACTTCTTTTTAAAAAGTATGAATAATTGATTGTTTTTCCTCGTGTCTTTTCATAGCGAGTTGAACTAAGCGTTCAATTAAATCTGGGTATTCGACCCCTGTATGCTTCCATAAAAGAGGGAACATGCTGAAAGGGGTGAATCCTGGCATCGTATTTACTTCGTTAATGATAATACGTCCTTCCTTAGTTACAAAGAAGTCAGCTCTTGCAAGTCCTGAACAATCAAGTGCCTTAAAAGCTTTGACTGCCATTCTCGCTAATTCATTGTATTGATCATCCGAAATATCGGCAGGGATAATTAATGCAGTATCTCCATCCGAATATTTCGATTCGTAATCATAAAACCCTTTTTTCGGTACAATTTCTCCGGCAACAGAGCACTCTGGAAAATCATTACCCAGAACTCCTACTTCTATTTCTCTTGCTGTGACCCCTTCCTCGATGATCACTTTACGATCGTATTGAAAGGCTTCAACAAATGCATCAGCAAGCTCCTCACGATTTTCGCATTTACTAATTCCTACACTGGATCCAAGATTAGCAGGTTTTACAAAACAAGGATAGCTTATTTCAGATTCGACTTGATGGTATGCTCTTTCTGGATCACTAACCCACGTACTTCGAATAAAGGATACGTACTTCACTTGGTCGAGTCCAGCTTGTGCGAATAAATTTTTCATAATGACTTTATCCATGCCTGCAGATGAAGCAAGGACGCCATTTCCAACATAAGGAATATTCAATAATTCAAGCATTCCTTGCACCGTACCATCCTCACCATTTGGACCATGCAAAAGAGGAAATACCACATCGTAACTTCCTTTTTGCTCTGGGGTTAAATTTGTACTTAGAGCATTCGGTCCAACCTCTACTCCTCCATTTTGAAATTCCAATTCTTTTACATTTTCAATTGGCCCCAATAGTTCTGGACCTTTAATCCACTTTCCTTCATTAGATATAAAAATAGGATGAATAGCAAATTTATTTGTATCCAAAGCTTTAATGACCGCCTTGGCTGTTTGTAAAGAAACTTCATGCTCTGCCGATTTTCCACCGTATAATAAACAAATATTAATCTTCATATTAATCCTCCATGATGTGCAGATGTCTTTTATTTTACCACGAAGATAGGAGATAACTAAAGGCTCGTTTCAAAGAGTTTTTCTAAAAGCCCAAATGCCGGCTTTTACACCTAATAAGGGCGTTTAGCGGTACGAATGATGCTAGTAGCTCGTTTCTCTTTTGAATAATTATATTAGGAATAAATAACATTTCCTTTTTCTTTTATAAAAAATAGCAACAAGCTGTGAGAAAAGAGCGTAACTAAAGGCTCGTTTCAAAGAGTTTTTGTAAAAGCCCAAATGCCGGCTTTTACACCTAATAAGGAAGTTTAGCGGTACTTATAAAGGTACCAGCTCTTTTCTCAGCTGAATATTAAGATTAGGGTTCAAATACATTTCCCTTTATTATTATTCATATAAAATAACAATAAAGTTTGAGAAAAGAGCGTAACTAAAGGCTCGTTTCAAAGTTTGTTGTTTTTGTAAAAGCCTATAGCCGGCTTTTACACTTAATAAGGGTGTTTAGCGGTACTTATGAAGTTAGCAGCTCTTTTCTCGGTTGGATATTAATATTAGTGTTCGAAAATACATTTCCCTGAGAAAAGAGCTAATAATCAATTCCCTTTATTTCTTTTCAATAATATATGGGCGAATGTTCATAAGTGTTATTGAACAGATAAAAAACGTGGTTTCACTATTAAGTGAGCCCACGCTTCTATGTTTTATTTACTAAGAAGAATATGCTGCGAATGCTTGCCATTCCCCTGTTTTCCGATCAAATACAAGTTTCCCATCCGCTTTTCTTCCACCAAGTCCCTCATATTCTTCATACATTTCATCCATATCAAAGAAATCTCCGATTACCCATACAGGAACCTCGATTGTAAGTCTTGTACGAACTGCTTTTTCTATAGAAATTACAATCCCTTCTTTCATTAGGTCGGAAAAAGGGTTGAGGATTTCTTTTGGAATTGCTGGAGTATTTTTCTTTTTTACTCTAAATAAGAGTGACTTCTCTTTTTGATTGTTCATCTTAATAGCAATTGTTGAGCCTAACATTGTAAAAAAGAGGTCCCAATTCTTATAGTAGGTTTTATTAAACCATCCATCATCATTAGAAAGATAAGCATAATAATTTTTAAGTTTTCCATAAAAAGGAATACGTAAATGTTCTTTAATATGCCCTAAATAAAGTATTTCAGCAATTTCCTGACCACTTAAAAGGTTTAGATGTTCCTCTTCTTTAAAATCAATCCAACAAAAGTCACCAAAGCTATTGATATCTTCTTGAACTAATTTTTCAATCATCTCTTGATCAACGTATTCTAACATCGTGTGCATATTAAAGTGGCTATCCTTTAATTTATGACGAATTAATAGTGCGTTTTGGATTGGATGAGGAATTCCCGAAATAAATTCAGTGAATTCAATTCCATACGATAAAACGAAATGATCAGTTTGATTCATATGTACATAGATCAGTTCACGATCCGAGACATGTTTTTTCAAGAAAAGCCCTCCAATGCTAATCTTAAGGTTGTTTATGGCTTCCATCATTGAAGATATTTCTATCATAACAGATTCGTACTATTATTTAAGGTTTTTCAACATTGTTTTGATAAATTTTAGAATAAGACGATAATTGTTGTTGCTTTGTGGGTAAAGTAAGTGTATCATATTGGTTTTTTCAATTAGAAATACTGAGGAGGTGAAGTCACGCTTCATATAAATAGAAGTTGTGACGCTCCATTGCTTGCGATCAATATATTACTCGTTATTCTATTAATTGCTTTAACAGCTTTTTTTGTAGCCTCGGAATTCGCTATCGTAAAAGTTCGGGGATCCCGGATTGATCAACTCATCGCACAAGGAAATAAAAAAGCCGTGAATGCCAAACGGCTGCTCTCTAATTTAGACGGATACTTATCTGCTACGCAACTAGGAATAACCGTAACTGCTTTAGGATTAGGTTGGTTAGGGGAACCTACAGTTCAAGTCATACTTACACCTATTTTTGAAAAGTTTGATGTACCTGAGTCATTAGTCAGCATTCTTTCTTTCATTATTGCATTTAGTACGATTACGTTTATTCACGTAGTCGCTGGGGAGTTAGCTCCTAAAACATTCGCTATCCATAAAGCGGAAGAAATTACCCTTTCTGTTGCAGCCCCCCTAATTATATTTTATAAAATCATGTACCCTTTTATTTGGGCATTGAATGGTACAGCTCGTTCTATTGTGAGCATGTTTGGATTAAAACCTGCATCCGAGGGAGAATTAGCTCACTCTGAAGAGGAATTACGAATCATTTTATCGGAAAGCTTAAAGAGCGGTGAAATCAACCAATCTGAATATCGATATGTCAATAGAATTTTTGAATTCGACAATCGGATTGCGAAGGAAATTATGGTACCGCGTGTCGAAGTGTATAGTATAGATAAATCAGCTTCCATAGAAGAAATAATTGGAACAATTAGGGCTGAAAGATTTACTCGTTACCCTGTAACAGATGGTGATAAGGATACAATTATTGGTGTTGTCAATGTTAAAGAGTTTCTTTCTGATTGTATTGGTGGAAACTGCATGGGCACCGAGCCGATCATGCCTTATGTAAAACCCGTGATTAGGGTGATCGAAACAATTCCGATTCAAAGCTTACTCGTCAAAATGCAAAAAGAGCGAATGCATATGGCGGTTTTATTTGATGAATATGGGGGTACTGCAGGTCTCATTACAGTTGAGGACATTCTGGAAGAAATTGTTGGAGACATTAGAGATGAGTTTGACACGGATGAAATACCGAATGTACGCAAACTGTCAGATGATCACTATTTACTTGATGCAAAAATGCTAATTGAAGAAGTAAATTCATTGTTGGGAGTCCACCTTTCTGGAGAGGAAGTAGATACTATAGGAGGCTGGTTACTCACACAAAAGTATGATTTGCAAGAAGGGGATACTCTTACCGCGGATAATTATCATTTCCACGTTCACACGATGGAAGGCTCACATATTAGCGTAGTAGAAGTAGAAAAGGAGAAGAAAAAGTAAAAAACACTTTCTGTTTTTTCGAAAGTGTTTTTTCGACTTTTCCCAACATTATTTCCCAAGAAATAATGTTAGAGAATAGGAAACATTTTAGTGTAGCCGGAAAAAATTTCTAAACATAAAAAACAAGCCAAGTATGCATTCGTGTACACACCTGACTTGTTTGCCTTTAAGAGTGAAGTTCCGAATAACTTTGGATTGACTTGACATCCTCAATCACCTTGCTAATCTCAAGTCTCGATTTCGTCTTGGAAATCTTAACTCCAATCTCTGTCAGACTGCTTATTACTTTTTGAAGTTGGTCATGATCTCTTTGCAAGAAAGATCACCTCTTTAAGATTTGACATCTTAATCATATTTTACCTTAAATTTCATAGCCTGTATATTGTTTTTGAAGAAAGTAATCAATTTGTCAACCTTTTTGCTCATTCTAGTATTTACTATACCCAGCGATTAAAAGAATAATCCTTTAAAATAAAATTTTCTCACAAAAAATAGAATCCATTTTCATCAATTTAAGATGAGTGCAAGATTCTATCTAAAAAGATTAGCGATATTGTTTTAATAGTTTTTCAAGTCTAAGAGCCAAACCGAGACTACCATTTACTCTTAATTTGCCCATCATATAAGCGGTTGTACTATTTAATTTCCCCGCCAATAATTCTTTGAAATCGTTAAAATTTAGTATGATCGTACACTCTGATTCATCGTTAACACCTGTATTAACAATTGCAATTCCATCTTTTAAAATAAGCTGATTAACACCACTCTGCTCACCAAATATTTCAAATTGATATACTGTATTAACATGCTTGAAAGGTTCAGGACGGCTATTCATAATCTTGATAATCTGTTGCCAAATTTCCTGCAGATTTTGTTGGTCAACTGAAATTTGCATTTTATACCTCCAGAAGTCCGCCATTTCTACTAATTATATCATTTTTAAAAATTCTGACAACTGGAGAGTTGCAAATTTTGTTGTTTTTTTAGATAAAGCTTGCCTCGGGAATAATTCTTGAAAAAACTATGAGGTTTTGGTGAATGCTGTAATCCACGACGAAATACTGATTTTTCTAATTGGTCGCGAATGCTGACTGAAATCGTAAAGTCATTCCCGACTCTCTTTGTTCGATGATCTAGTGTGAATTATCTATGGAGTCTGGAAGCTTCTAGTTTAATATCGTTAACAAAATAATAAGCAAAATATTACTTTTTTCCAGATAAGGCTGTAAGAGGGCGGAATATCGCGATTCCTTTCCTCTTCTTTTTATTCCTCGAGTCCTCTACCATTCTAAA
This sequence comes from Lederbergia wuyishanensis, assembly GCF_022900255.1. Taxonomy (GTDB): domain Bacteria; phylum Bacillota; class Bacilli; order Bacillales; family Bacillaceae_C; genus Lederbergia; species Lederbergia wuyishanensis. The sequence continues at coordinate 216,096 of NZ_JALIRM010000009.1, read as the reverse complement.
TAACTGTTGGTCCCTTTCCCTTTCTTCTATTTTTTGGGTTAATTGTTCAACTTGTTTTGCCAGTGCAAGATTCATTTCGGTTAGAGAAGCTTGCTGCAATTCTAAACCTTTTATTTGTGCAATAAAGTCCTGTAGATCTTTGTTTATTTCTTTTATATTGTTTTCTCTTTTAACAGGGATATGTCCAACCGCTTTTTCAGCTGCAAGTTCAATGGCTAAACCGTCTTTACTCATCATTTCCATCATATTGGAAATTACCGTTAAATCCTCATTTTTAAAAATCCGTCCGTTATTAGCCCCTCGTTCGAACTCGTATCCATTGGCCTCTAGCAGTGCTGCATACTTTCTAACCGTACTTGCCCCTATACCTAGTGTTTTTGCCGCATCGGAAGAAAAAATGTGCTGTTCCACGATATCCCTCCTGGTTTAAATGGTACTTATACATTTCAACAGGTAAAGTTGTATGTCCTTTCACTAAACATGTAGATTGGAAAGATGTTTTGTCATTCCTCCCAAATAAATTTCGAGCCGAATTTTAAGGATACAAAATTTTGTAGTATTTAAAAAAAGAAAACGAAATACATTTGCATTTCGTCGAATAATAGTACTTTACTTCATATGTTTTTGTAAAAATGATAAAAACCATACGGCATGATTTTGCTCGTCAGCTGCTGCACTACGGAATCTTTCTCTAATAAATGGATCCCTAGCATCTTCTGCAATGTCTAAATAAAAATCAACCGTATGCTGTTCATCTTCAAACGCAAATTCAAGAAGGTCCACATATTGATCTGGACAATTTCCTAAATGAGGTTGTGGCTGCTTATTTGTAAGTAGCGTATAAATAGCACAGAATGTATTGAAGTGGCGGATTTCGTCGTTTCGAATTTCATTAATCCGTTCTTTTTCCTTTTCTGTCGGTGCCATATTGATTAATTTCGCATAACAGTGAATTGCCGTATATTCTCCATAAATTGCAGTAGCAACCTTCTCAATCAAACTTTTATCTTCATGAAAATGACTCATTGCATACACCAGCCTAAACATTATTATTTCATTCTAGGCTATGATGAATTTTAAAAAGTGTACCTAAAGTGAGTTAACAATCTGTTTAACATCATTTTTCGGACTATTTACTAATGGAGAAACGGTGTATGCTTGCATTTTCTCCGCCGCAAAAGGAACAAGAAGACTCTTTAGTTCATTTTCGTCTTGATTTGTACGATCTAGCCATTTATTCTCGGACTCTTTTGTTAAAATCACTGGCATTCGATCGTGAACATCTTTTACAAGAGCGTTCGCTTCTGTTGTGATTATTGTACACGATTGAATAATTGATCCATTTTGCTCCCACCTGTCCCATAGGCCCGCAAACGCAAATGGCTCTTTTGATTCAAGTTGAAAACGATACGGAATTTTTTTTGTACCTTCTTTTTTCCATTCGTAAAACCCATCTGCAGGTATGATGCATCTTCTTCTTTTCAAAAGCATTTTAAAACTTGGTTTCTGATCGATGGTTTCAGCTCGAGCATTAATCATTTTGTAACCAATTTTTGGGTCGGATGCCCAGGAAGGGATTAATCCCCACTTTAGCATACCCATCTTGTTCCCAACCTCTGATCTTACAATGGCTAGCACATTCTGGCTTGGAGCTATATTATATCGTTCTACCCATTCAAATTCCTCAAAATCGACTAGCCCAAATCTCACAGCGAAATCTTCCCTAGCAGTAAATAAACTATACCGTCCACACATTTGTATCACTCCAATCTTATTCTAACTATTGACATTCATGAAAAAGTGCTCTTATTATATTGGAAATATCTTCTTGGGGGTAAATGGGATGAGTCAAATTAAACTAGTAGAACCATCAATGAAATATAGAGAATCCTATCTAGATATGATTGCAGAATGGCATGAAGCAAATGAAAATGTAGTTCCCTTTGTTTTAAAAATGGAGACAGATAACTTTGAAAAAATGGTTCAGGAACTAAAAGGTTTTTCACAAGGAATGGGTATTCCAGAGACATTCGTACCCCACACCACATATTGGTTAATGAATGAACATGAAAATATCATAGGGGTCATAAATATTCGACACTACTTAAACGAAAGATTGATTCATATTGGCGGACATATTGGTTATGGAGTCCGCCCTAGTGAAAGAAAAAAAGGTTACGCAACTATGATGCTTAGATTGGCACTTGAAAAGGCCAAAGACATGGATATGAAAGAAGTTCTCATCACGTGCGACAAAGAAAACATCGGTTCAGCGAAAACAATCATTAGTAACGGCGGTCAATTAGAGTCTGAAGTCGAAACAGAAGATGGCCGGATTGCTCAAAGATTTTGGATCCGTTTCGATTGAATAAAACTTGTTTATAATTCGCTATTTGAGGAAATTATACAATATTAGGTCTTATAAGTGAAAAGGAGCGATCATTGAAATGAAGGTATTAGTTGTCGGTGCAAATGGACATACCGGACGGTTGCTCGTAGAATATTTGGCTAACAACAGTGACCATCATCCTTATGCAATGGTGAGAAACGAAAATCAGGAAAAAGATCTGATGGAAATAGGTGCGGTTGAAGTAGTTGTATCGGATCTGGAAGAAGACATTGGCCGTGTTACTAACGGCATGGATGCCATAATATTTGCAGCAGGTTCAGGATCCAAAACAGGACCAGAAAAAACGATTGCTGTTGACCAAGAAGGGGCCATTAAGCTTATTGATGCAGCAAAATCAAGTGGAGTTCAACATTTTGTAATGCTAAGCTCAATTGGCGCAGATGACCCACAAGGACCTATTGAGCATTATTTAAAAGCAAAAAAAATCGCAGATGATCACTTACAAAACAGTGGATTAACGTATACAATCGTTAGACCTGGACGATTAACACATGATAGAGCTACAGGGAAAGTGGAGCTAGCAGAAAAAATAGAACTAATGGATGAACGTTCCATCCCACGTGGCGATGTTGCTCATGTACTGGCTGCTTCCCTTGAAATTGATAATGCTAAAAATAAAGTTATGGAGCTTTTATCAGGTGATAAGGAAATAGAGCTCGCATTAAAAATGCTGTAAATGAAAATCCCTCACTGAATAAAGCTTGTGAGGGATTTTCCTGTTCTTCTTATATTGTGGGTTCTTTTCTCGCTCTTCCAGAACGAATCAGCCATAAATGTACAAAAAACTCTACAACAGTTAAAAGTGCAGCTGTCAATAAGGCACCACCAACTGTTACGTCCGCACCAACAAAGAAATACGAAACAAAATAGATTGTAAGCGCAGAAATAACAAAATCTACGGTATTACTAATCCAAAAGGTCCCCTTATTTAGTATAGCTATTTCCATCATATAACCTATAATGGCCAATGTAAAACCAATAATAATAGGCTGATATACATACGAAAAATTTACATTTGTTAAAAAGTTAGCTGCGATAAGAACAATAATTGGGCAAATGATTAATTTCATAATAAGATTAAGCATTCCGAAGGTCCTCCTTGATGTTTATTGCTTAATGAAAGGATGCCAATTATCGTTAGAAAATATACAAATTGGAATATTAATGAAAAAGAAAAAACATTTCTTTTAAGAACGTCTTGTTCTTAGAAATGCTTTTAATTTAGCGCTTAGTATGTAATTTCTTTTTATGTTTTTCCTTAAAAAAATTCTTTATATCCTCTTTGCCAATTCCCATCTTTTTAGCTTCAAGTATTAAGGTTATCCAATCGCGATCCATTTCTATTATGTAACCTTTCCCTTTTCCCAAATCCATACCCCCTAATGAATTTAATTCCTCCCAATACACTATGACTTTTTACCTTTTCTCTTTATCGAATAGGAATTGATACTTAATTAATAATATCGATATCTATCTATATAAAGTGTTACTTTTTGCCTATCAAAAAAATAAATGAACGTGCCTTTTCTATAATAGTTACCACATTTCCTCAAAAAGACAGATAAAAAAGTTTCTATATTTTAATTTTCAAAGTATTCATAGAAGGATTTTAAAGCTTTTTATAATATTGTGTCGAAAATAACATCCGTTCTTTTTAAAGAATCATTTCTATTGGAATAGAACAAAAGTAGTTAAAATTGTTTTTTTGCGCTTTCTTTAATAAGAATTAATACCCACTCTAACTCTTTTTATCTTAAATTTAATTTTGGTTAATATAAATTCCAGTTCATAAAAATCAACAAAAAAAGTTGCCTATATGTTCATAAGCAACTCTAATTTCCTATTAAGAATTCTTTAATGTTACCATCACGATTTCAGGTCTATTTAAAATCCTATATGGAATAATACTGTTTCCTAATCCACGGCTTACAACCATCTTAGTCGTCCCTTGTTCATGCATTCCAGCAGTGTATTTTGGAAACCAGCCTTGTCCCGGGGCAATTAGGCCACCAACTCCTGGAATTCGGACCTGGCCGCCATGAGCATGACCAGTAAAAACGATATCAATTTCTTTTTCCGCATATACATCGAAAACTTCTGGTCTATGAGATAGCAGAAGTTTAAAAGAATCTTTCTGCTTATCTATTGCGTGATCTATTTCTTCTGCAACGACCTCCTCTGGCGGGTAGATCGCTTTTATCAATGGATCCTGGACTCCAGCAATAAGGAGTGATTCTCCCGCCTTCTCAATTTCCGCAGACTCATCCATAAGAACGTGAACCCCTAATTCCTTCAATGCCTGAGTAATTTCGTCAATTTTATTAACAGCAACTTCGTGATTACCAGTTACATAGAATACATCTGTAAATGGAGTAATTTGCTTTACAAAGTTCAAACTGTTTTGTAAATCATATCGATTACTATCAATGAAATCCCCCGTTAAAAACACAAAATCAGGATCTAAATTTTTTACATTCTCAACTAGCCTGGATTGTTTTTCACCGAAAGTTGCATCATGTAAATCTGATATTTGTACAATTTTTACGCCATCAAATGCCTTTGGGATGCGTTCAGAAACTACTTCATACTTTGAAGTTTGTAACCAAGAATTGTTTATGTATAAAAAAGCCCATATAAAAGCGATAAATAAGATTAGTTTTAATAGTTTCCGTTTCATCTTTGTGTTCCTCTCGAATATGTGAATACAGTTATATCATAACACTATATTTCTATGAAAAAATATTTATGACAAAAAAAACAAGCCCTTCTCTTTAGAAAAGAGAAAGGCCATTCTTTTATTCCTGTTGTTCTTCCTTATTATAATAATCAACTGCATACATGGCACCTTCGCCAACCATTCGCGTATCGCCTAAATCGTGAGGATTAGGGTTCCCTGCTTTTTCTAAAAGATCTTGGCAAGCACTAGGATTTTGTTCACATAAAAAGTCTACCACTTTTCCCTTTACCGATTGATAAAGCTCCATCACTTTCTCCCTATTTTCTGTTTTTGATAAATAGGAAGCCCCGGCAATTCCTAGTCCTAACCATAATAGCGGGTTAATATTTTTAGACATTAGAATTTGCCTCCTTTTTTTGACTTTGAGTAATATTTACCCACTATTTCGGAAGAAAAACATCACGATTGGACTGTACTTTTTTTAGAAGCAGCAATAAGATTCTTTATTTCTCCTCTTTCCCCTCTAAATAGGAGGTCAACGATTTTACTTCCAACAATCACTCCATCACAATAATCACCCAATTCCCTTACTGCTTCGGGCGATGATACACCGAAGCCAGCTAAAACCGGAACAGATGAATATGTTTTTAATTGTTGTAAATATGAAGCTAGTCCATCTTCATATTCATTTCTGACTCCTGTTGTACCTTTAACGGTTACAGCATAAAGGAAGCCTTCCGTTTGTTTTGCGATTTGTTCTATTCTACTTTGCGGACTAGTAGGTGCGACAAGGTGAATTAACGCAAGCTCATACTCGGAAAATATAGGAGCAACCATTTCGTCCTCTTCATAAGGTAAGTCAGGAATTATTAAGCCATCCACTCCTACCTCTTGACAACGCTGCGCAAATCGTTCAACTCCATATGAATAAATTAAATTGAAGTATGTCATCAAAACGATTGGAATCGTTCTTTCTTCTTTCCATTTAAGTAAACTCTCGAGTACTCCATCCAATGTCGTTCCACTTGCAAGTGATCTTATTCCCGCTTCCTGGATGACGGGACCATCCGCAACTGGATCTGAAAAAGGAATACCGAGCTCCACTACGGTAGCACCGCTTTTTTCTAAAAATAGAATTTGTTCTTGTAATTGTTCGACCCCGCCATCACCGGCCATAATATATGGAACAAATGCTTTGTCACCTTTATCCAACACTGCTTTAAAAGCTGAAGCGATTTTTGATTTACCCATTGATTGCACCTCCTATTGCATCTCTAACCGTATCTACATCCTTGTCTCCTCGACCTGATAAACAAACAACAAGGGTTTCGGATTCCTTCATTTCTTTCGCGAGCTTTAATGCATATGCAACTGCATGGGAGCTTTCTAAAGCAGGGATGATTCCTTCTTTTTTAGCGAGCAGTTGAAAAGCTTCCAATGCTTCTTTATCTGTTGCTGATGTATATGTTACTCGTCCTATATCTTTTAAATAAGAATGTTCTGGTCCCACTCCTGGATAATCAAGCCCTGCTGAAATGGAATGGGCACTTTGAATTTGACCATGCTCGTCTTGCAAAAGATACGTAAGCGTTCCGTGCAAAACTCCTGCTTTTCCATCCGTCAAGACCGCTGCGTGCTTACCAGTTTCAATTCCAGAACCTGCCGCTTCCACTCCATATATTTTTACTTCCTCATCTTCAATGAATGGATAAAACATCCCCATTGCATTACTTCCGCCACCAATACAAGCGACAACGGCATCAGGTAGCTTCCCTTCTTGCTCTAACATTTGTTTCTTCGTTTCACTTCCGATAACACTCTGAAAATCGCGTACAATCCTTGGAAAAGGATGAGGTCCTACAACAGAACCCAAAATATAGTGGGTATCTTCTACATTTGTAACCCAATAACGAAGAGCCTCATTTACAGCATCCTTTAATGTCCCGCTTCCTTGCGAAACACTTCTTACTTCAGCACCTAAAAGCTCCATTCTAAACACATTCAATTGTTGGCGGCGAATATCTTCTTCACCCATGAAAACGATGCATTCCAAACCAAGAAGAGCACAGACAGTCGCTGTTGCCACACCATGTTGGCCTGCTCCTGTTTCAGCGACAACCTTCTTTTTCCCCATGCGGAGTGTCAAAAGTGCCTGACCAATCGTATTGTTAATCTTGTGAGCTCCAGTATGATTTAAATCCTCACGTTTCAAATAAATTTTCGGTCCACCGACTAGCTTCGTTAAATTTTCGGCATAGTATAATGGAGTTTCTCTACCAATATATTGTTTTAAATAATGATCCATTTCTTTCTGAAATTCTGTATCAGCGATTGCTTTTTCATATTCTTGTTCTAATTCCAATACGGCTGTCATTAATGTTTCCGGAACAAATTTACCTCCGAATTGACCATATCTTCCTTTTATATCAGGTGATGTGTAAACTGCCAATGTCTTCACGCTCCTCTATTTTCGCTGTTGCTAAAAATTCTTGAATTTTTCTTAAGTCTTTTACTCCGTTTGTTTCTACGCCACTAGATACATCAACAATAGCTGGTTTTACTGTTGTTATAGCTTTTTTTACATTTTCGCTATCAAGTCCGCCAGCTAAAATGATTTTTTCTCGTGGTATGTCTAAATGTTCAAGAAGACTCCAATCAAATGGAATTCCGCTTCCTCCACGGTATTTCACTCCCGGACTATCTACTAAAAAATACTCGCAATCATATTTCGCTAGTTGTTTAATATCATCTTGTTCCTTAATAGAAAATGCCTTTATAACGGGATAGGGCAAACTCTTGCAAAATTCTGGTGACTCGTCCCCGTGCAGCTGAATATAATCAAGTTTGGCAATCCCGGCAATTCTGATAATATTTTCATATGATTCATTGACGAAAACTCCAACGGATTTTACGTTCTGTTGCACTCTTTGAATAATAAGTGCTGCACTTTCTGGAGTGATTTTTCTTTTACTCTCTGCAAAAACAAATCCTAGAAAATCGGCACCGGCTTCACTTGCAGCAAGAGCAGCTTCTTCTGACATAATGCCGCAAATTTTCACTTTCAATTACTTCACCGCCTTAGTAAGGGGAATACGGATTTCATTCATCGTGTCAGTGATATTCGGTGATCTCATCAACGTTTCTCCGACTAAAATTGCTTTTGCCCCGGCTTGTGATACTTGTTCTACATCTTCCTTTGTGCGGATCCCACTTTCGCTAACAAGCAAGCAATTTGCATCTTTTAATATGGATGCAACACGCTCTGTCACTCCCAAATCAACTTCAAATGTTTTTAAATTTCGATTATTGATCCCTATTATGCGGGCGCCAATTCGAAGTGCCATTTCCGCTTCTTCTTCATCATGGACTTCGAATAAAACATCTAATTCTTTAGATCTAGCATATTGGTATAGCTCACGAAGCCTTTCTTCTGGAAGGGCTGCAGCGATAAGGAGAATGACACTGGCCCCATGGTCTTTCGCAACATCAATTTGCACTTCATCAATCATGAAATCCTTGCAAAGTAATGGAAGATTCACTGCTTCTGAAACCGCAGAAAGATCAGCCATAGACCCTTTGAAAAATTGTCGGTCTGTTAAAACAGATATTGCTCCAGCACCAGCTTTTTCATAAGCTATTGCCTGTGCAACTGGATTTACCTCATCATTAATGACACCTTTTGAAGGAGAAGCACGCTTTACTTCTGCAATCACGCCTATATTCTCTAAATTCTTGAAACTCTCATATAATGAAGGTCGTTTTTTTGCGTTTTCCGATTGTTGAACACTATAGATTACCTTCAATTCTTGGACTTCTACTTTTTTCTGTTCAATAATTTTATCTAAAATCGTCAATTTATAGCACTCCTTGCTTCGTATGTTGGCTTCTTTCAATGAGGTATTCTAATTTTGCTAAAGCAGATCCAGAATCAATACTTTCTTTCGCCTTTTCGATTCCTTCTTGGATGGAATTCACTTTTCCATTCGCATAAATACCAATTCCGGCATTTAGTAGAACTGTGTCACGGAATGGCCCATCATCTCCACGAAGAACACTCATCATAATATGTGCATTTCGTTCTGCATCTCCACCCATAATTTCTTCATTTGAATACATTGGGAGACCTACATGTTCCGGTTTTAATGTTATAGAGTTTAACTCTCCATTCTCAAGAATAACTAGATGATTTTCTCCAGAAAGTGAACCTTCATCAAGATAACCTGCTCCATTGATGACAACCGCTCGTTTTCTTCCAAGCTGTTTTAAAACTTCACCCATTAGACTTAATTTGTCGCGACGATAAATTCCTAATAACTGCGTATCCAACTCAACTGGATTTGTCAATGGTCCGATCAAATTGAAAATCGTTGGAACTCTAAGATCACGCCTTACTTTCATGACAGCTTTCATAGCCGGATGTACATGTGGTGCAAATAAAAAGGCAATTCCATTTTCAGAAAGTAGTTCTTCTGTTTCCTCAGGTCTGTTGTCAAGTGTGACTCCTAAATATTCAAGTACATCCGCACTTCCAGTTTGACTAGAAACACTTCGATTTCCGTGCTTCGCTACCTTAATCCCAGCACCTGCCAAGACAAATGCCGAGGTCGTACTAATGTTGAAACTACTAGAACCATCCCCACCAGTACCACAGTTATCCATTACACTATCTTTCATCGATAAAATGGCAGGTGACTTTTCACGTAACGCATGAACCAATCCCGCTATTTCATCTGCGGTCTCACCTTTTAATGCAAGTAAACCAAGTAATGCTCCTGCTTCACTTTCGGAAGTTTCTCCAGAAAATAGCATTCTTGCTGCTTCTATCATTTCAGTCATCGTTAAATGTTCGCCGCTCATCAACTTTTGTAAATATAGTTTCATGTTTATACTCCTCTCAAATTTTGAATATAAAAAAGCCCTCTGCAAACACATGTTAGTTTTGTGTTTACAGAGGGCGATAAGTCCGCGGTGCCACCTCTATTGAAGATTGATTTTATCTTCATCTCATCAAGTACGGGACACGGAAAAGCAGAAGCGCCTTGCTCATCGACGTACAAACTTCAGGACCTTTGACTGAGATAAAGGAAACACGATGAGCCTGTCAAGGCGAATCGATGTTGACTTATCGTAGGGAAAAGGACAAGAAGTTTGCTAGTCGACGGCTGCTTGCGCTAGACAGCGAAAAATAGTCCGATACTCTATCCTGTTAACGGAGGAATCCGGATTTCCCTACTTTTGAATTCAGGAACTCTCTCTTAAGCCCATTCCACAAGGTCGTTTGTACCGGATTTCCACCATCACCGGCTCTCTTTTACAACATTCCAAGTGTACTCCTCTTAATCGACGATTTACATTTATTTTAAAAAAATACAAAAAGGGCCCTCATCCAAAGGACGAGGAACCCGTGGTACCACCTTTATTAGCCAAAAAATTAGCTCACTTTATCAGCAACAAGCGTTATGCTTATTACCTGTCTTACTAACGCGAAGACCTATGCGCCAAAGCCTACTGCTTTCTTGAAAAGTTTCGGTTTGGAGGCTCAGAAGCCCATTCACCATTTCTGCACACTGGTTTGCACCTACCACCAGCTCTCTATAGTGCGAAAAAACAGCTACTATTCTTCGTCAATGCCTGAAATATTCATTAAGTTTGAATTATTTATCATCTTATCCGTTTGAAAATAGAATGTCAAGATATTATTTAAATTTTATTTTTGTTTTTGAAATAAAGTTGTGAATAGAATTTATTATAGGCGATCCAAACTGCGAGACTATATCAAAGTGACTGTGGCGTATCTTTTGATAATTAAAGGCACGATGAAATGTATTATCGTGACTGTGCGCACCCTTTTTAAGGATTGAAATCACGATTACCTATTTAAAATAACCTGGCAATCACCTTTTCACAATTGTTGTAAAATGGGACTTTCAATCGGACAAAGTGCTCTCCTTTTCATGGTGTTTGTCCCTTTGAAGCGTTTAATCGGACAAAGTGCACTCCTTTTTCATGGTGTTTGTCCCTTTGAAGCGTTCAATCGGACAAAGTGCACTCCTTTTTCATGGTATTTGTCCCTTTGAAGCGTTCAATCGGACAAAGTGCACTCTTTTTTCATGGTGTTTGTCCCTTTGAAGCATTCAATCGGACAAAGTGCACACCTCTTTTACGATGTTTATCCCTTTGAAGTGTTCAAAGCTACATTTTTTACTATATATATCCCCCGCTACTTGTTCATTTAATTTAAAAATTCAAACTTTTATGGATAATTGTGGTAAAATCGTAAGAAACAGAAATCCTAAAAAAGGGGAGATATGAAATGGGTTATTTTATTAGTTTTGTCTTATCAATTCTACTAACTTCACTCTCCTATTTTTTAGGGAGCCACTTACTTAAAAATGGAATCATTTTTTGGCAAGCTCTTCTCATTGGAGCTTCTGTCGTTTCCTTAGGCGCCATTACTGAAGCTTTACGTGCGCCTATATGGCTTATTGTGCTAGTACCTTTTCCTGTTGGGATGTTTTTGCTATTTCTGTTTTTACAAAAACCTATCCATGTTTGGTTTCTTACGTATGTAACAATACTTGCGATCTACACAGGTATTCACGTGATAATGAGTTACTTTTTTAAGTTTCACTCATTAATTCCTGCCTGGAAAATATCATAAAGCAAAAGGACCCGGTTTTGGGTCCTTCAGTAAGACATTCTCATAATTCTTTCGATGACTTCGATTCTCTTTTTTCCTGCTCATTTTTTTCTCGCTCTTCGACAAGCTCATTCGATATATCATCGACCGGCATAAGCAATTGATCACGCTGGGCCTGCTTTTCTGAATCTTCCTTGAATGCCTTGTCTTTATCATTCCGTTCATCCAGGGTCTTCGCTCTATCGATCTTGTTTTGAGTTGGCTCGTGACTCATCTTCATCCCTCCACTTTTACTCTTTCTTTTTCCTTCATGAGGGGGATTGAAACATTTACTTCTGAGGTGATTCTGCATCGATGTCGCCGCCAAACAATTTTTCTTTTGAAAAGCCCCTTCCAAGTATTTCAGATGCGTTTAGGAAAATTACAAAAGAGGTCGGTTCTTGTTCTTGAAGAACTTTCTTTAAATATACGGCTTCCGATTGCTCAACGACACATAAAATCATCGTTCTTTCTTTATTCGTGTATCCACCAAGAGATTTCACTTTTGTCAGGCCACGATCTATCTCTTCGCGAATAATGCGTTGAATCATTTCTTCTTTTTCAGTAATGATCAGTACGAGTTTTGTAGGAGAGGTTTGCAATTGAACAAAATCGATTACTTTACTAGTTACATAAATGGAAATCATCGCAAACAAGGCCAGTTCTAGATTGAAAATAAAAGCCGATGCCGTGACAACAATCCCATCTACGAGCAACTGAGAAAAACCACTTGATAAACCCGTGTATTTTTTTAACAATTGTGCAATCATCGCGGTTCCTCCTGTTGAACCACCTCCTCGATATACGATCCCGAGGCCGACTCCTAGGACGATTCCACCATAAATTGCACCTAACATTGGTTCCTTAATATGTAGGTCCATCCCTTGTGTTAGCCAGATGGAGAAAGGAACAAATACTGTACCGACTAATGTTTTGGCACTGAAATCTTTACCTAATATAAGAAGACCAATGATAAATAACGGTAAATTAATGCTAATTTGTACAAGGGCCGGGTTCCAGCGAAATACTTCAAATAGTAGGGTACTAATACCAGAAACACCACCAGCTGCAAGCTTAGATGGCAGTAAAAACATATTATATGAAAGACCGACGAGGGTTGCCCCAAACATGATCTGAACATATTCCCAAACTCTCATCAATTGAGATTTTCTTTTCATCATCAATACACCTCTCTCTTAAATAGCCATTATTATTTTAGCAAAAAAGAGAGGATTTACCCTTTTTCAAAAAAGCAAGATATTTTATAATCGATAAAACATTTTCGTATTTTCATATAATCTTTTATACACGAAGGATAGGTCTTCATTTTTAAGCTTTGAAATCGCCTTAACTGACTCGTGAATCATAGACGGGTGTGTCATCTTTCCTGCAAATTCCCCTTCGAAAAGCCATGGCCCATCTGTTTCTACCATCATTTGATTTAATGGATATTTTAGAACAAGCCGCTTGATTTCCTCTTCATATAAAACATCCGGAGTAATTGAAATAAAATAGCCATTTTTGATCATGCGTTCAATCGTAATTGAATCTCCTTTGAACCAATGAAAATGAGCATGTTTTATATTATACTTTTCTAAAAGGTCACACACGATAGCGGCATCTTCATATACAGCATGAAGCACGACAGGCTTGTCCCATTTCTTTGCAAATTTCAAGAAATCATCTAGTAAATGTATATATGGATCTATTGAAATCTTTGGATTTTCACTGCGTAAATAATATGGCAAACCTACTTCTCCAACAGCTACCATCTCATCTTGATGTACATTCATCCAGTCTAAAAGTTCAGCTATTTCACGATCAGAAGGTATTTCCTGTTCTGGGTGAAAACCAAATGCTGGCTTCACTTGAGAATATTGTTTCGCCAACTTCAAATTTTTCTTACAAGACTCCAAGTCAAAAGATACAGAGATCAAATTAGTACAATAACTTTGGTCTAATTCATCCATAATCAAACGGATTTCATCTTGAGCATAATGGTCTAAATGAATATGTGCATCTGCAATCTTCTCCATCCTCATGCCCTCCCCATTGCCTGATAAAGTTCTTTTTTCAGTTCTAAAAATTCGTCCTTTAACAATAATTCATTCTCTCTTGGACGTTTGAATGGAACTTTTACCTCATGAATGATTTTAGCTGGATTGCTCGATAAGACGATGATACGGTCTGAAAGAAACATGGCCTCATCAATGTTGTGAGTCACGAATAAAATCGTCCTTTTAAATTCTTCCCAAATGGATAAGAGCCATTGATGCATTTCAAGTCGAGTAAAATCATCTAATGCGGAGAATGGTTCATCAAGACAAATCAGCGATTGAGGGCTTAACAATGCTCTAATAAACGCCACCCTTTGTTTCATTCCGCCCGATAATTCACTTGGCAAGGCTTCTTCATATCCGCTTAGCCCTGCTTTTGCTATCATCGCAGCTGCCTTTTCAACATCTTTTTTTTCATGTAATTCCTGCCCCAGCAATACATTTTCCAATACGCTTCTCCACGGAAATAAAGCGGTTTGCTGCGGCATATAGCTAATAAACCCACGTTTTCCAGTTATATTTTTCTCGTCAAGCATAATCGAGCCTTCATCGGGAACGGATAAGCCGCCAATTAAGTGAAATAATGTACTTTTTCCACTACCAGAAGGACCTAATATCGTGACAAACTCACCTTCTTGAACTTTTATACTAATATTATCGAGCACTTTGCGTCCGTTAAAGCTTTTGGATACGTGATTAAGTTCTAGAATTCCCACAATATCACGCCTCTCTTCTCCACTTGACAAGCCATTTTTCACATAAAGAGATAAGACCAAAAAACATCAAACTTAAAATCATGATGATAAAAATAGCAACAAATACACGGTCTGTGTGAAATGATGAGGATGCAAGTGTCATATAAACGCCAATTCCTTTCTTCGCTCCAAGCCATTCCGAAATTACAGCTCCCATCACACTATAGGTAGCGGATATCTTCAAGCCCGAAAATAAAGAAGGAAGTGAATTCGGCCATTCCAATTTTGTAAACATCTGTGTTTTGGAAGCACCTGCCATCAACAAATAATGTTTCATTTCAGGTGGCGTGTTTCGAAAACCGCCGAGTGCGGCTATCGTAACAGGGAAAAAACATACGAGCGTAATGACGATGATTTTTGGCAAAATTCCAAAGCCAAACCAAATCACAAGCAAAGGTGCCAATACGATAACCGGTACATTTTGCGAAAGAATTAATAGTGGATAAACAGCTTCCTGAACTTTAGGCAGTAAGTGTAATAGAATTGCAACGAGCAACCCTACTGAACACCCGATAATAAATCCTCCTACCGAAAGTACGATAGTAGATAGTAAATGCTCAGAAAAACGGTCGAAACCACTAATCATTTCTTTCAATATTGCTGTAGGTGCAGGCAATAGCCAACCTGGGATATCGGCTATTTTAACAACCATTTCCCAAATAAAAAGTAAAAAAAGGAGGACCAACGCTGGCCTCCATCCTTTTATAAAAACTCTCATCAGCTGTATTTCTCCGTCAGCTGATTCATTGTAATGCCGGATGGCTGATATAAAATTTTCACTTGGGAAATGACATTGCTGCTGCCCATTTCAATCATTCGCGCATTCATTTTCTCAATAATATTCATTAACTCAGTCAATTCGCCTTCCATCGTCGTTTCAAGAGGATGCACTTCGTATTTCACACCTGACTCATCTATTACTTTGATAGCCTCATCTACATATGGAATTACACTTTCCCCGTTTTTTGTTTTAGGGATGATTTGTATACTGATTAGTGAGTTTGCCATTTGCAATTCCTCCTATTTAGGTAAAAATTCATTCGTATATGCTTTTTCTACATCAATTTCTTTTTCAAGAAGTCCCTTTTCGAGCATCCAGTCCATATAATTTTTCCAGACTTCTTGTTTCTGCTCTCCCCAGCGAGGTGCATCATCCTGATACTTTGAAGCAAGCCATTCTTGACTTTTCTTCACGAGCTCAGGATCAAGATCTGGAACAGCTTTTATTAAAATATCAGCAGATTCGCTAGGATTTTCGATCGAAAACTTATATCCTTTTGAAGCAGCAGCCATAAAAGCTTTTACCGTTTCTGGATTTTTCTCAATCATCTTCTCATTCGTAGAAATAACCGGTGTATAATAATCCAGTTTATCCGAGTAATCCGTCAAATAAATCATATTGATTTTTTCTCCGCGTAGTTCAGCTTCGACTCCGGTCCATGCAAAATAAATCCATGCAAAATCAATATCTCTTTTAACTGCTGTGAAAAAGTCAGTATCACCCATATTCACGATTTCAAGCTTGTTAATATCAGCATTATCTACATTCATGAGAGAAGCGAGCACAGCCTGTTCAACAGGGGCACCCCATCCACCATATGTCTTCCCTTCAAAGTCTTTCGGGGAAGTAATCTTCTTCTCAACCGGTGAAGCAAACCCAGATGTATTATGCTGGATGATTGCCCCGATTGACACGATTGGAACATCCTGAACGCGGGCTTCCGTAATACTTTCCTGATAGCTTATCCCAAATTCTGATTTTCCAGAGGCAACAAGATTATCGGCACCTGCTTCTCCCGGCATTATAATATCCACATCTAGACCTTCATCTTTAAAATATCCTTTTTCCTTTGCTACATATAAACCTGTATGGTTCGTATTCGGCGTCCAGTCCAACACGACAGTTACCTTTTTCAAACCGTCACTCTCTTCCTTTTTTACACCACTACAACCCGTAAGTAATAATAAAACAAGTAAACTAGCCAACCATTTTTTCATTCTACTTTTTCCCTCCGTTACTGGAAAGCGAACCTCAAAAACGAAAAAGATGCCCGAGGTTTAGAACCCGGACATCTGAAAGAACATTCATTATGTATGAATGAATTCATGTTCCCTTCGCTGGTATGAGCCAGAGCAGGTTCAAAGGGTCAGCATCTAAAGGATGCACTCTCAACCGGCCACACCGGTACCCCCACATTCCATATGATTTTTCATTACTAGTATAGCAGAGTTAGGGATTATCGTAAAATATTTTCCAAAGCTTGTTCCAGCTCAGGATAATGATATGTATATCCAGAATGAAGTGCTCTTCTCGGAATTACACACTGTCCACTTAAAAGCATCTCACTCATTTCACCAAGCAACATTTTCATCGTAAAGCTAGGGACAGGCATCCAATGCGGTCTATGAAGAACGCGTCCAATTGTCTTACCGAATTCATTATTTTTCACAGGATTCGGTGCTGTCACATTTAGAGGACCAGAAATGGAGTCATTTTCAATAGCTAAAAGCAATAAATCCGCTACGTCATCTTGATGAACCCAAGGCACCCATTGATTTCCCGAGCCAACAGGACCACCTACCCCGATTTTATAAGGGAGTGCCATGAGTGGAAGAGCTCCTCCTTTTCCGAGAACAACGCCCAAGCGCGCATAAACTGTCCGAACACCAAACTTTTCAGCTTGTTTAGCTTCTTCTTCCCATTTCCTAACAACTGTAGCTAAAAAATCATTTGCTTCTGTCTTTGATTCCTCAGTAAACGTATCTTCATCAGACATGCCGTAATAACCAACCGCTGATCCATTAACGAGCACCTTTGGTTTTGGATCCATCTCACCTATTATTCTTACAATTTCTCTTGTTGTGCGGATACGACTTTCAATGATTTGTTTCTTTTTAGTCTTTGTCCATCTAAAGCCATTAATCGACTCACCCGCTATGTTTATAATGGCATCGACATTCCCAAGATACTTTTCCGGATTGCTATTTGGATTCAACCATTCCACCGCTCGTAAACGATTTTTCTCAGCAACCTTTTCTTTATTTCTTGTTAGGATTGTTACTTCATGACCATCCTTTAAGAGTCTTTCTTGCAGTGCTTTCCCAACAAAACCACTTCCTCCTGCAATGACTATGTGCATCTTTTAGGAACCTCCCGCATCTCTTTGTCTACCAAAATCATACAGTATGTATGCGCATTCAACAAGATGATATATGGAACGAAAGAAATTAATGATTATAAATATACCTTTCCATGAATAAAAATGTACTTGATTTAGAAAAGAACATGTTTTATCATTTACCTAATGATCATTAGGTGGTGAATTTTTTGACTAAAGACAAAATTTTGGAAGCGGCGATTCATCAGTATTCGCTTCATAACTATCATGGTGCAACGATGCAAAAAATCGCGAAAGAGGTTGGAATTAAACCCGCCTCCATTTATTTTTTTTATAAAAATAAAGAGTCGTTATTCGTCGCTGCGTTTCAAAAATTATTGGAAGACCATTTCAAACGTATGCAATCGATATTGGAGGAAGTTCACGAAAAACCAATCTTGGATATTTTTGCGACATTGATAAAAGGGACAGTCGAGTATCATAAAAACAATATGAACGAAACGAATGCGTATATTTCCCTTGTCACTTCCCCACCAGCAGAAATTAAGAAGTTCCTTCATGATCATATGAATAAGTTTGACAAGTGGATGATTGATTCTTTGCATCACCTAATCAAACGCGACCATCCCAAAATTTCTGATGAAGAAGCGGTAAATCTAACTCGAAAATTCATCTTATTATTGGACGGGATTTTTTGGGAAATTAATTTATACGATGACGATGAATTATCTGTACAAATCGAACAAGCGGTACACATCTTAGAAGTTCTATTAGGGGGAAACTACAATGCAAAATGATTACGCTAGAGAAGCAGTCCCAGAGAGTGAAAGAAAAAAATGGTTATCTATAAGCCTCGTT
This sequence comes from Lederbergia wuyishanensis, assembly GCF_022900255.1. Classification (GTDB taxonomy): domain Bacteria; phylum Bacillota; class Bacilli; order Bacillales; family Bacillaceae_C; genus Lederbergia; species Lederbergia wuyishanensis. The sequence continues at coordinate 197,541 of NZ_JALIRM010000009.1, read as the reverse complement.
TGGATTGCAGTTGGTATCGACTTATCAGCAATGCTTTTTGGAGCAGAGCTTGGTAAAGGAATGAACTTTAATGACGCATTGCTTTCTGTAATTATCGGTTCAGCTATTTTAGGGGTGCTTGCTGCATTTTGTGCTTATGTAGGAGCAGTAACTGGCCTTTCCACATCTATGATATCAAGATTTACCTTTGGGATTTCCGGAGCCAAATTTGTCTCCTTATTTATTGCCATTTCACTGCTTGGCTGGTTCGGTGTACAAACTGGATTTTTCGCGGAGAACGCTTTTGCAGCAGTAAAAGGAGCCGTGGGCTTGGAGCTTCCAATGCCACTTCTTGCTGGAATTGGCGGAATCTTAATGATGACAACTGCTATTTTTGGATATCGTGCGATTGAGAAACTTAGTTCTTGGTCAGTACCTTTATTATTAATTCTGGTCATTTTAGCCGTTATTTTAGCTATTAAGCAATTTGGCCTTAGTGAACTTAAAGCACCTGTAGAAAATGTATTTTCTTTTGGTATGGCTATTTCTCTAGTTATTAGTATTTTCGTAACAGGAGCCGTCATTTCACCAGACGTATCAAGGTGGGCAAAAACAAAAAAAGATGCCGTTTTAGCTTCCTTCTTTGGCTTTTTCTTCGGAAATAGCTTCATGATTGTTGTAGCAATGATTTTATCAAGAATTATGGACGAAAGCAGCTTAACGACGATTATGATTACTGTTGGACTTGGAATTCCAGGAATATTAGTGCTAATTCTTGCACAATGGACAACAAATACGAGCAATGCATATTCATCTGGATTAAGTCTTTCTGTCATTTTTACACGTACAAACAAAGCAGTCCTTACTTTAGTTGCTGGAATCCTAGGAACACTTCTAGCAGTTCTTGGTATTTATGATTATTTTATTAATTTCTTGAGCATCATGACATTGTTCATCGCTCCAATTGGTGGAGTTTATACTGCTTATTACTATATTGGTGGACCAAAGCTTTTTGATACCTTAAATGATAAAGCATTTAAATTCCTTCCACTAACAGCTTGGGCTCTTGGAACATTGATCAGCTGGTTTACAACAGAAGCCCCAATTGGACTGGAGCTTTTCACTTTTACAACGATTCCATCCTTGGACAGTTTTGTGATCGCGTTTATTTCCCAGGCGATTTTCTTACTTATCTTTAAACAACGTGGTCAAAAAGGAGCGATCTAACATGATATGGTTAAACGAAGAAGATATCGAAAATATTGCGATTGGCGCAGCGGTTCTTGGAACTGGCGGAGGCGGAGATCCGTATATCGGAAAAATGATGGCTCTTTCTGCCATTAAAAAGTATGGTCCCGTTCAAGTTATTACTGTAGACGAATTAACGGATGAACAATGGGTGCTTCCGGCATCAGGCATGGGTTCCCCAAGTGTTTTAGTTGAAAAAATTCCTTCATTTGAACAATTGGCCGCTCCTTTAAAAGCTTTTGAAAAAGTAACAGGGAAGAAAACGGATGTGGTTATGCCGATAGAAATTGGAGGAGTTAACTCCCTTATCCCTGTTGCGGTTGCTGCAATGAACGGAATTCCCATTTTAGACGGAGATGCGATGGGACGAGCTTTTCCTGAAGCACAAATGGTTACCTTTCATTTAGATGGATTAAAACCTGATTTCGTGACCATTGCGGATGAACAAGGAAATACAGTAACAATCGAACCGGCTGATGGATACTGGAGTGAAAAATTATCTAGGAATGTAACGATTTCTATGGGTGGATCCTCCATCGTTTGTGACTATGGGATTACCGGTGAACAAGCCAAAAAAAGTGTCATCCCTGGAACGTTATCATTAGCTAGTCAAATTGGAGCACTTTTGAAAGAACAACGAACAGCTGCTGTTCACCCTATCGTTCAGATGTTGGATATTCTTGGCGGTTTCAAGCTTTTCAAAGGGAAGGCCATGCATATACAGCGTGGAATACAAGGCGGTTTTACACGTGGTGAAGCTCATTTTGAAGGTATTGACGAAAATGCAAATCAATCCTGTACGCTTTTCTTCCAAAACGAACATCTACTTGCAGAAGTGAACGGAAAACCGATTGCAATGGCACCGGATTTAATTGCAGTGTTGGATGAGGAAACGGGAATGCCTATTACGACGGAAGGATTAAAGTATGGTGCAAGGGCGGTCATTGTCGCTTTTCCTGCTCATGAAAAATGGCGTACTCCGATTGGGATTGAAACGGCAGGGCCGCGTTATTTCAAATACCCATACGATTATATTCCTCTAGAAACGTTAGTAAAGGAGCATTCCAAATGATTAGACTCGGAATAGATGTAGGTGGAACAAATACAGATGGCGTCATATTAAATAGCGAAAATAAAGTACTTGGAAGTTCCAAAACTGCTACGACAAAAGATATTTTTACAGGAATCCAGAAAACAATCAAGACACTTTTAGAAGCCACAAACATCAATGCGGATAAAATAAAAGTAGCAACACTCGGAACAACTCATTGTACAAATGCGATTGTAGAAAGAAAAGCTTTAAACAAAGTAGGGATAGTCCGAATTTGTCTACCTTCCGGATCAACAGTCCCTCCATTATTAGGCTGGCCAGACGATCTAGTTAAGAAACTTGAAGCCGAGACAGTTCTTGTCCATGGAGGATATGAATTTAACGGTTCACCGATTTCTCAGCTTAACTTTGATGAATTAAAGCAAGTCGCAGAACAATTTCGCGGAAAAGTTGATTCCATTGCGATTTCCGGTGTATTTTCTCCCGTTTTAGGAGATCAAGAAAAAGAAGTTGCTTCCTTTTTAGAAAAAGAATTACCTGGCATCCCTGTTTCATTATCGAGTGAAATTGGTACTATTGGACTGATTGAAAGAGAAAATGCAACGATTTTGAATGCAGCATTAATGTCGACAATTAGCCATGTAACAAAAGGTTTTGAACGTGCGTTAAAAGACGAGGGGATTAATGCAAGCATATATCTCGGACAAAACGACGGTACTTTAATGACGAATAGTTTTGCCCAGAAGTATCCTATTTTCACAATCGCTTGTGGTCCTACGAATTCGATAAGAGGTGCCGCACACTTATCCCAAGAACCGAATGCAATTGTTGTAGATATCGGTGGTACAACAACAGATATCGGTGTTTTATCTAACAGTTTTCCACGTCAAACATCATTAGCTGTGGAAGTTGGCGGAGTAAGAACTAACTACAGGATGCCAGATATTTACTCCATCGGTTTCGGGGGCGGAACTCGTGTATATCTTGAAGGAGATTCTTGGAAAATTGGACCTGAAAGTGTCGGTTATCAATTGACTGAAAAAGCGCTTGTGTTTGGCGGAGATGAATTGACAACTACTGATGTCGCGATTGGTGCAGGGTATATGGAGATTGAAAACACGGACGTTTCGCGAGTAGCTTCCGTCCCATGCGATAATATCTATCCCGATTTCGTAACGATGGTGGAAAACGCAATAGACCGGATGAAGACGAGTGCCGAAGATCTTCCGGTTGTGTTAGTTGGAGGCGGTGCTTCACTCATGCCTGAAACATTAAAAGGCGCTAGTCGAGTTATCCGTCCTGAACATGCAAGTGTCGCAAATGCGATTGGTGCTGCGCTCGGTGATATTAGCGGAACGGTAGAAAGAATTTACACTCTTGAAAACCGCAGCCATCAAGAAATTTTAGAAGAAGCAAAAGCTGAAGCAATTCAAACTGCGATTGAAGCAGGAGCAAACCCAGATAAAATTGACATTATCCAATTAGAAGATTTCCCTCTCGCTTACTTACCAGGAAACGCAATCCTTGTAAGAGTGAAAGCTGCGGGACCACTATTTTTATAGAATTTACGGGGCGTAGTAGTTACGCCCCGTTTTTTTTATAATTATATTTTGTTAATTAACCAAAGAATAAATCGAGGATATTTGATCCGGTAGATGATTGCTTATTATAGAATTCGGAATAACCACCTTTCTTACAAAAAACAACAGTGAACTGATTATGTTGAATATCAAACATTTTAGATAATCCTGTTCCAGTCATTGCAACATCCTTTGTTCCTGCATCCTTGTTTCCACATTTAATACAACCTTTTTCAGACATATATGTTCCCCTTTCTAATAAACTATATTTTGTTTTGTACTTTAATACGGAAACAATTTGAAAAGGTTTCAGCAGATAAGTAAAAGAATAAACATAAATACATCACGATATAACTAGTGTATGGCTACTTTAAAAAGGGTTAAAAGAGTCAGTATCGAATATATATTAAACGAGTAATGAAATTATCGGGGGCTCTTAATATGAAAAAAAATATATTCGGATTATCAATATTTACTGTATTCTTAATAACTCTTATTGGATGCTCAAATGAAGCGCCTAAAGTTTTTGATTTAAACCAGTTAACTAGAGTTGATGTTCAAATATTCTCAGAAGAAAATAGTGACAATGAAATTATAATTGCAGAGAAAGAAAAGATTAAGACATTAAGAGAAGTATTTGCAAGAATTGTTTGGGAACAGAACGCAAAAGTGGAAATGGCTCGAGAAGAAGATGCAAAAACCACTTTATTCTTCACGTTTGATAAAAATATGCCTGAAAGATTATTTGAATATTTCATATGGTTTAATACGGGAGATGCGTCAGCAACAATTATTGATAGAGAAAAAAATGCTCTAGGAAAATTTGACAAAGAAGATACTCAAACACTGAAGGAAATTCTGTTAAATAACTAAAGAGTCGGTTTCCCCGCTCTTTAGTTTTATAGATATTTTTTCAAAATGGATAATTTGTCAACGGTTTATCCGCTTCAATCCCTCTTTAAGACGCAACCATCTTATCTTACGCTCGCTGTCTACCGTATCCCAATTATAGCGTTGATGTAAAAAATTATAATCTAGCAACCTGCGATAATTTAGTAATTTCGGCATCGCTTTTAGCCACCAATCTTCGAAACTGTGGACCTCTTGATAGCCTTTTAGAAACGAGTCAAGGAACCATGCTACATTATCATCCAGAGTATTACTCTTGTTATCTTGTCGGTTATATCTAAGGATGACCGAATAAAGGATTATCGCGATATCATAAGCGAACCAATGATAGCAGCAATCATCAAAATCAAAAGCTGTAATTGTACCATCTAACGTTGCGAAAATGTTGTGTGCATGAAGGTCACAGTGGACAAGACCGTAGTTTTTCTTATCTTTTGGAAGAGTCTCTAACCAGTTCAACATCTCTCTAGCTTTTTGCCGAGCAATCGGCTCTTCACTTGGTAAGTGTCGCATCATATCCATCCAAGGTTCCTCTATCCAATCACGTCTTTTGGTTTCATTTAGAGGGATATAGGATTTGGTAAGTAAATGCATCTGTCCAACTATTCTTCCCCAATTAATAAACATCTTCTCATTCCAGTCTTCTTCAGTTGGAATTCTACCGGGAGCTTTGCTAAAAACAGAAACATGATAATGATCAGTTACCTTTTCAACCAATTTCCCTGCTTTAGATGGGAAAATTTTAGGAACCGACACGCCGTTATCAAACAAATATTCTATGAAGTGCAGCTCCGCTAATGCTTCTTTTTCATTACGCCAATTCTGATTTGACAAACGTAATATCCTTGAAGGTTGACCATTTTCTGCCGGGTATTGATACACATGATTTACATTACCACCAACATATGTAAGAAGTTTCCAATTAAGTTCATATGCATTTGCTGCTTTTTTTAAAACCTTATCTTCTGGCATTCGATCCACTCTTTCAAATTTTTAATCTAGTATTCTCCAGGTCTTATAAATCATTATTCTGCAATACTCCAATAATCCTGTAGTGCTTTTCAAAATATACTTACAAAAAATATCAGTTTAATTTAGTGAAGAAAGGGAAACTGTATTACGAATCGATTTATATCAAAGTACTTATTAATAGGTTGGATAGCAAGTGTGGCTATCATAGTATTTGGCGAAGGTGGGGCCAAATACTTTTTTACATTTTACAGTCTTTATTAAGGCCTTAATGAAGACAAACAATTATAGAACTAGGTTTGCTCATTCTCTCGCAATAAAACTTCCTCAAATAAACTCATGTTTTGCAGTAAGGTTTCGAATATATTGTCATTACCATGGTTTGACAACCTTAGAAACAGGATATAGTACTTGCACTAAAATCTCTCACTTTTTGTGAGATTTTTCTAACGAGGGCGTATTAGTCACGCCCTCCTAATAATGTTTTTCTACACATATCAAGGAGGGGCAGTTATGGCAGATATGGCAATTCCAATTACATCAAGAAATAAAAAACAAGTGTCACCACTCCGTCCATCCATTTCCATGCAAAATATTTACGGAAACGGATTTATTTATAATTCTAAAATATATTCAGAAGACTATCAGCACTTTTCAGGAGATATACTGAGTCTAGAGGCGTTGACTGGAAGGGAATTGACCGTTGTCGGAGACACTCCGGTAATCTGTCATGCAGCTGCAGCAACAGAACCAGCATTGGGTCTCCTAAAAAAAGCTGGGCTTCACATTCCCAACAAACTTTATACCTACCAAACGGATAATGAATACCTAGCATTACTTTCTCATCTGCATAAAAACAATCACACATTGATTTTCCAGTACCCTCATCCTAATCATATCGTATCACCAGATCTATTTTGGGTTAATCAAGCGGTTCTTGCATTTTTGTCCGATAAACGAAACATACCAAAATTAGTTCCAGCAGAGCATGTACCGCAGAGAAAAATGATGAGTCTCAAGGAAATTATACAAAACAAACCTAAGCTACCTTTCGTCTTGAAAACAGGTGATGGACGTCCTACATCAGGAGGATGCGGCGTTTTGCTTGTTAAAGAGGAGAAACAGCTTCATGAGCTTGGGAATGAATTCGGAGATTTATCAAGCCTTATCGTCGAAGAATTCATTCCTTATGATCAAAACGTTTCTGTCCATTATTCCGTGGACAAGCATGGAAAAATCAGCTTCCTTGGTAAGTCAGAACAAATCGTAAATCAAAATGGATGCTTTCGTGGAAGCTGGATTACGATTGAGATGGAAGACTATATGACTCCTATCGTCGAAACGGGATATAAGATCATGGAAAAAGTTGCAGAGAAAGGCTACATTGGCGTTGCGGGTTTCGATGTACTAATATGTGGTGAAGACTATTATTTCATCGATTTGAATATCCGCTTTAATGCTTCCACATGCGGGCTCTTCCTCTGCAAGGATATCTATCAAAAGTACGGAAAGAAAACAGTACGTCTTACCAATCTTGAATGGAACGGAGAATTTGAACGACTAATTCCTATCATGGAAAAATACCTGCTACGAGAGCAATTTATCCCGTTAAGTCTACTGGATGCTTCTTATTTTCCATTAGAAAAAAAGACTTCTAAGGTAATAGGGCTTAACATTGGTCATTCTGTATTAGAAGTAGAAAAGGTTATTAAGCAAATGGAAAGGGATAACCTTTTTCTAAGGGAGTAGTCGGAAAAGCCAACGAGATGGTTTAAAGCTTGTTCAAATTTATGACTTTTTCGACATACAGTATCTGAAGCTAAAAACGTTAGGTGTCTTTAGCTTCAGCCATTCCTTTATCTATATTTGTTTAAATGAATTCCTCAAAAAATCGGTAATAGGAGTACCATTAGATACTTTTTAGTGCAGCATGGTACACTTCCTGAAACGATACTGCATGTTCTGAAGCTGCTTTTTTCACATCTTCGTATTCTGGAACGGCTCTAATAACTTGGCCATTTTTTATAGCTTGTTTAATCTTTATTAGTCCAAATGCAGTTTCAACATGAATCATTTGACGATCTAAAATACTACGAGCCCATGTATTTTTCCGTACACCTAGCGTGGTCGTTTCCTTAAATAATATATCAGTTAATATCGCTTCACGGTGTTCCGGAGCAAGGACAGTGACTAACGTACCCGGGCGATTTTTTTTCATAAAAATCGGTGTGTAATACACATCAAGAGCCCCTTCATTCAGTAACTTTTCCATTAAATATCCGAAGGCTTCACCCGTCATATCATCCATATGGCATTCTAGTACAGTGATGGTTTCTTGCTTTCCAACGATATGCTCATTTCCTTCTAATAGTTCGCCGACCATAACTCTTAATACATTCGGACGTCCTGGAATATTACGTGTTCCCGCACCGTAACCTATAGAAGATATTTTCATCGCTGGCAGCGTTCCGTAAGAATCGGATTGGCTAACGACAATCCCCGCTCCCGTAGGCGTTGTCAATTCATACGGTAAATCACTCGGAGCAATAGGGACATTTTTCATCATATCCAGTGTTGCGGGTGCTGGCACAGGATAAATTCCATGTGAAATACGAATTTTACCAGAACCTAATGGAACATGTGACGTAATGATTTTTTCAATTTCAAGTTCTTCCAAAGCAATGGCAGTTGCAATAATATCGACAATGGAATCGATAGCTCCAACTTCATGAAAATGCACATCTTCAATCGACATATTATGTATTTTCGACTCTGACTTCGCAATTGGTGCAAAAATTTGCTTACTCCGTTCCTTCACCTTTGAGCTAAGCTCCGAATCATCAATAAGCTTAACAATATCTGCATAGCGGCTGTGATGGTGATGATGGTGCCCATCGTGTGAATGATCATGCTCATGGTGATGATTACTTCCGTGATGAGTAGGATTATGTTCATGGTAATGGTGACTTTGATCATGATTGTGCTCTTGATGGTGATGCTCGTGATTCGAATGGTCATGATCGTGGTGATGATGCGTGTGCCCATCATGAGTATGATCATGTTCTCCATGTGAATGTCCATGTGTTCCATGGTGATGATGGTCGTGCACGTGAGAATGTTCTTCGTCTAAGATTACATCAAATTTTATCGAACTAATTCCTTCTTTAACGACTCTTGTACACTTAATTTCATAGCCAGTTACATTTATCTTCTTTAATTCACTTTTAATTTTTTCAGGTGAGGCCCCCGCATCGATTAAAGCACCTACCATCATATCGCCGCTAATTCCTGAAAAACAATCAATATATAAAGCCTTCATTCACTTTCTCCCTTTCCTGCTAATGCCTTTTCTAAGGCTTTATCTATCGTATTCGTCAAAGTAGCGGCAAAGTAGCCCGCGCCGAAACCGTTATCAATGTTCACTACTGACACTCCACTTGCACAGCTGCTTAGCATAGCTAAAAGTGCTGCGATCCCATTCATACTAGCTCCGTATCCAACACTTGTTGGAACTGCAATGACAGGTTTAGAAACAAGCCCACCAACAACACTAGCTAAAGCTCCTTCCATTCCCGCTACAACAATAACAACGTTTGCATCTTCAATTAAACGAGCTTTATTTAACAGGCGATGAATGCCTGCTACTCCGATATCATAAATTCGTTCTACTTTATTTCCCATTAATTCAGCAGTAATGGCTGCTTCCTCAGCAACAGGAAGATCGGATGTACCTGCGCACACAACAGCGACATAACCTTTTTTCCATTTTTCTTGAAATGTGGAATTAATCCAATAGAGGGTACGGGCTGATTCGTGATAATAAAAGGTTTGTGTTGGGTGATTCGCGCGCAATTTTTCCAAAACATGTTTAGCTTTTTCAATACTTACTCTTGTTGCCAATACTTTGTCATGGTGTTCCATAAGCTTAATAAAAATCCCAAATATTTGTTCACTAGTTTTGCCTTCGCCATATATTACTTCTGGGAACCCAGTTCGTACCTCTCTTTGTAAGTCCAATGTGGCATAGCCAAGTTCTTCTTGAGGCTTTAATTTTTCCATAGCATCTTCTACAGAAAGCTCCCCTTTTTGAACCGACTCTAAAATATGTTCCATTGAATGCTTCATATTGATGCCTTCTCTTTCAATACTTCATTCATACTCCCCGAGCGGTATCCTTGTAAATCAAGGGTTACATATGAAAAACCAAATGATTTTAATGCGTGAACAATTTTTTCATGTTGATCAATCACTTTTTTCATATCTTCTTGATCGACTTCTATTCTAGCAATTTTATCGTGATGGCGAACACGAACTTGGTATAATCCAAGGCCAAGTAAGAAATCCTCCGCTAAATCCAACTGATTGATTTTTTCTTTCGTGATTTCCGTCCCATAAGGAATTCTTGAGGAAAGACACGCAAAAGATGGTTTATTCCAGGTTCTTAAACCCATTTCTTTTGAAAGCGTTCTTATTTCTTCTTTATAAAAATTAGCTTCTTGAAGTGGACTGCGCACACCCAATGCTCTTGCTGCTTGCATGCCTGGCCTATGCTCGCCAAGATCGTCCATGATTGACCCGTCGACAATCGTGTAACGATCTCCGTATTCTGTTACTAATTCAAGAAGATGATTATATAATCCATTTTTACAATGGAAGCAACGATTTGAATCATTTTTAACAAATTCAGCGTCTGCCAGTTCATTGACTCTTGTTTCAATATGTTGAACTTGAAGCTCTGCGGCTAGACTTTTAGCCAATTGAAACTCCCTATCTGGAAATGTTTCTGAAGCAGCTGTGATTGATAACACTTTATCCCCAAGGGCTTCTTTGGCAATTGCTAAAAGAAAAGTGCTATCTACTCCTCCTGAAAAAGCAACTAACACATTATCAATATCTTGAAGAATCTTGATAAGATTTTGCTTTTTTTCTATTAAGATTAGATCCACAAACATCCTCCCTCTCCGTAACCTAAAGATAACACATTTGCATAAAGGTGAATATCTTTCTTCGACAATTTGATTTTAAAGTAATGTTTGAAAAGAAACCATGATAAAAAAAGTAAATATATTACATTTTAGAGAAACGTTGAATGTATTTAAAGCTACATGTCCTTAAGTAAAGCATCACTTAAAAAGCCTTATAATTAATAGTATTGAAATTTAAAAGCTCTTTTTGATTGGATAGGATATACTTGTCTACTCTTTTTCCCCTAGTATTTATTACTCTTCCTACTTAGTTTGAGTTGGTGGAAAAGTCCAATTTCTTAATATCCTTCACTTTAGCTCGTCCTGGTTTAGAGCCTTCTATAGTTGCCTGAATTTTATCGCCTGTTTGAAAATCCACTGTATTTACACCTTCTAGGATGGTAAAGTCAAAGATATATGCATCTAGGTCAATCTGATTGATTTCATCTTTAAGCCATTCATAGTCTAACATATTTAAGTCTTCACCGATTAACAATGTATCGTCCTTTACTTGAAGCACATAACCTAGAACTGTAATTTGAGGATTTTCACTATGTTTCTTTTCAGATTGCTCAATTATATAATCTGCTATTTTAGTGAATTTTTCACCATCGGGACTTTGATCACAAGCCGTCCATGATAATTCTCGCTCTCCTCCGTTTATAAAAACCTTTAAGAAATAATTTATCGATTCATTAGACTTACAAGTTGTTTCCAAGTCTTTTTCAGCTAAGTAATTCGCGTAAACTAATCTTTTGTATACTTCTTGTTTTATACTTGCTGGCAGGACAAGTTTATTACTATTTGATTCCTTTGTTACCGTGTTTGTTTTCGTATTAATTTCGTTCTCATTGTTAGTTCCGTACTTTAGTTCGAACTCAAATAGGTCCTGTTGACTCATGTTGTAGTTTATTTGTAAGATCTCATCCATTCCATTGGGGCCATTTGTACAATCGACCGCGATATAAGAGGTATTGGTTGGATTCACTTCCTCAACAATATTGCCACAACGATTGGTTGTTATTTCCCCGCTTCCAAAGGCATCTCGGGTACTATCATATTTCACATCCAGCGATTCACCGTTATATGTTAGATCTGTAACAATCGGGTCTCCTTCGATTGTGTAGTGAACAATTCGTAAATCAGATGGAACAGCATTTTGCATATTATCATAAAAAATCTTCATTCTTTCCAATCCCTCAATGCTTCCGTGGCTATTCAGGACATCCACATTCTTTACTCCTTTGACAGATAGCTTGGTACTATCTCTAAATCCACTCGCTGTACCAGCACTATTCATTTCACCTTTGCCCGTATTACAAGCAGCTAAAGTGAAAATTACTATAATTAGTAGAGTTATAAATATCACTTTCTTTAACATATTCTCACGACCATTCTGTGGATATGTACTCTCAACTCTTGAGACCCTTATATAAAACAAAAAATTAGCAGTCTCTTTTTCATTATTTTTTTTAGATTACTTAGGAACATGTTCAATTTATAAAACATCAGGAAGACTATACTTATACATTTCTATAGCATTTATATTTTCTTCTAAAACAGCAATCGTATTTGCATTGGGTTCAATATATATAATTGGATAATCTTTTTCGTCAAAATATTCTTGGATTGAAAATGCTAAAGTTTCTTCATCTATTGAAAATTCTGCTTGAACTCCTGGCTTATTTCCACGAGCATCTAAACGAATCCAACTGTTTAATGAACTAAGAAATACTCCGTTTAAAGCATGGAGCGAATATCCCTTATCTGGTGTATCGAATATCATTAGACGTTGATAACAAAAACCTGTAGGAATCCCTTGAGACCTTAGTAAAGCAGCCAATAATATTGATTTTGCATAACATATACCTTCTTTGTATTTAAGTACATCTGAGGCTTTACAGGTAATTCTTGTACTTTGAATATCCCAGGAATGTGCTATTTGGTCTCTTACAAATGTATAAGCAATCTTAGCTTTTTCAATTTCTGACTGTTTCTCGTTAAACAATTCAGTAACTTTTTCCTTAATAAATGGATGAGAAAAATTAACAACATCTGTTTCTTTTAAATAATCATTTAAATCTGTAGACTCACTTATAAACTCCAATAAATGTCCCTCCTCACTCATTTTTTACTACGTATTTACTGGAATCCGTTCCAAAAATACGTCCTGCATATTTGTTCAACTGATTTTTCTAGTAAATTTTCCGCTTCTTTCATTGCATTTTCAAGAGACATTGGTTGATTAATAATACTAAAAATGCCAACGACCCCATTTTTATAAAGGTTCCGAATGTTCTCCCCGACTGCTCCAGCAAGTATGATAGTCGGTACCCCTTTCCTTTGGGCTGCCTGAGCTACTCCCATTGGGGTTTTTCCATATGCCGTTTGAAAGTCCACTTTTCCTTCTCCCGTAATGACTAAATCAGCACCATTAAGGGCTTCGTCAAAACTAGCATACTCTAAGACCACTTCAATTCCTCTTTTCATGTTGGACGGAAAAAATGCTAAAAAAGCTCCGCCAATGCCTCCTGCTGCTCCTGCACCTGGCATGTCATGAAGCCTTACTCCAGTATTTTTTTCCACATGATTTGCAAAGTGTAAAAGGTTCTGATCTAAAATTTCTACCATCTCGTCCGTTGCCCCTTTTTGAGGACCAAAAACATGAGATGCGCCTTTTTCTCCTACAAAAGGATTTTCAACATCTGAAGCGATTAAAAATGTACTTTCTTTTATTCTTTTATCGAAGTTTTCTGTGGAAATGTAATGAATTTTTCCTAACTCTCCACCACCATATCCAATTTCTTTTCCCTCTTTATCAATAAGCTGCATTCCAAGCGCTTGAAGCATGCCTGCGCCCCCATCATTCGTTGCCGACCCACCAATCGCAAGAACAAAATTGCGATATCCTTTATCCAGTGCCTCTTTAATCAATTCCCCTGTCCCATATGTGGTGGTCAACATTGGATTTCTTTCATCTTCCTCGATTAAATTCAGACCAGAGGCAACCGCCATTTCTATAACACAGGTAGAACGGTCTCCAAGTACACCGAAATGAGCATTAACCTCTTTTCCAAGGGGACCATTTACTTTTTCGTAAACTTTCTCCCCGTTAGTAGCCGACACTAAAGTTTCCAATGTACCTTCTCCACCGTCTGCTACTGGAAGCAACACTGTTTTGGCATTAGAAAAAGCATTTTTCACCCCTTTTTCAATGGCTATAGCTGCTTCCATAGCAGATACGCTTCCTTTAAATGAATCGGGTGCTATGACGATTTTTATGATGATCATCTCCTATTTATTAAAAGTGATTTTGCATTTTATCCATTATTTTGTTATGTAATATCGTTCCATTATAATCGTATTGATAAAAAAATGCTTTATAAGTAAAATACAATTTAACAAGCTTAAATTATCAAAATTTTGTACTTAGTGACCAAAAATAATCCCATTCATCCAGGAAGATAAGTCGAAAAATGTCATTTTTGCACAAAAAGGAGAATCTAGAATGATTACCCGTGAGATTGCTGAAATGCTAGTAAAAGAGACTTCGAATGTCCTAGATTTAAATATTAATGTAATGAACGAAAAAGGAATTATTCTTGCATCAGGGGATTCGTCACGATTATACGCTATACATGAAGGGGCCTTAGAGGTCATCAGAAGTGGACAGATAGTAGAAATTACTGAAAAGAACAAAAATAAATTAAGAGGAACAAAGGCAGGTATTAATTTACCTATAAATCTTCAAAATCAAATCGTGGGTGTCATTGGCATAACAGGAAACCCGAAATCAATAGGGAACCGTGCTGGCTTGGTTAAAATGATGGCTGAATTAATGATTAAGCAAACTTATTTAGCAACTCAAGCAGAATGGAAACAGAGAATGAAGGAAATGGCAATTGAAGAGTTTTTAAAAGATTATCCTAATTTTAATAATGTGAAACGTTGGCTCGGTTTATTAAATATTCAATTGGAAGGTCCTTTTGTAATCGCACTCATAATAATTTCGGATCATTCCTTTTCAAGACAATCATTAATAACAAGTACAGAAAATTTCATCGGAAAAGGAAATGGAATCGCTGGTCTAATACACGTAAATAAGATGATGCTGATTTTAAAAGAGGATACTCTTTCCCAAGCTAAAAAAAAATTTAGTAAGCTTTATCAACATTTAAACAGTATAAATACAAATATAAAATTAGGATACAGTTCAATAATTCCAGATTGGAATTGTATAAGAAATGCCTATCGTGAATGTGAAATTGCTCTTGCCATAAGTGATGCTGAAACCAATATCATTTCTTATACAGATATTGAACCCAAAGCACTAATTCATCAAATTGATCGAAAGATTGCAGGAGCTTTTTACAATAGAATCATACTAGGAAGTATTGAAACTCATCAAGAAACATTACAAGCTTTTTTCGATTGCAATTTTAATATAAAAGAAACTGCCGAAAAGCTATTTATTCACCGTAATACATTAATCTATAGATTAAATAAAATAAAAGAGGAAAGTGGCTATGATCCACAAAACTTTAAGGATGCTTTTGCATTACAGATGGGTATTTGGTTAAAAAATATCCATGAGCAATATACAGAAAGGGAGGAAAAACAATGAAAACAGCATTAGTACTTGGAGGGACACGATTTTTCGGAAAGGAGCTCGTCCGCAGCTTGCTATCAAGAGGAGTAGATGTGACAGTCGCTACTCGAGGGAAAAGTGGTAATCCATTTGGTGAGGAAGTTAAGCAGCTTATTGCTGACAGGTATGACATTGACTCATTGAAAACAGCTTGTGGCGGATTCCACTTCGATGTCGTTTATGATCAAATTGGATACTCTTCGGAAGATATTAATATTGCTTATGAAGCTTTGAAAGATCAAGTAGGTAAATATGTTTTCACTTCTACAATGTCTGTTTATGAATATGGGAATCTCCTTAATGAAGAGGAATTTAATCCATTTACATATCCTCTACAAATTGTGAAAAGCCAAGAAGTATCATATGGGGAAGGGAAAAAGCTTGCTGAAACTGCATTATTCTCTAAAACAGGATTACCCGCAGTATCAGTCCGTATTCCAATTGTTTTAGGAGAAGAAGATTATACCGAGCGACTGCTCTTCCATGTGAAGAAAATAAAGAACGGTGAAGATATCGGAATGCCAAATCCAGAAGCACGACTTAATTTTATTTCGGCCAGTGAAGCTGGAGAATTTCTTGCATGGATTGGGACACAAGATTTCACAGGACCAGTTAATGCATGTGCAAATGGTGACATTCAATTATCGGAGCTAATAAATTTAATTGAATCGAAACTTGAAAAAAGTGCAATATTGACCACAGATATAACAGATGAAAACCGCTCGCCTTATGGAATAAAAGAAACTTGGACAATGGATAACTCAAAAGCAAAGAATCTAGGTTACGAATTCAGCAACTTGAAAGATTGGCTGCCGGGTTTGATTGATTACTATAACGAAATAATTTAATCGAAAAATACCGCTTTTACACTAAAGCGGTATTTTTCCACTTAATTATTCAGAATGTCTTCCGCAAAAGCAACAGTTTTAACTAGTTCCGAATATTCCTCAGGAACTGCGCCATCTTCTACGCACCAACATATCCCCATTGCTGTCTCCACAAATAAGCATTTTTTTATAACCTCATTTGGAATATCCAAGCTTTTTTCTAGGACATTGATAATATAGTTTATTTTCTCGTATAACTCAGGAGTTATTTCATCTCCAAATTCATTTAATATAAAACGCGGCACATCAAAGATAGGATCGCCCACCACGCCCTTTGGATCGATGATTTTATATTCCCCATCTGTATTTAGCAATATATTATCATGATGAAAATCCCCGTGAAGTAGCATCTTTTGCGAGTGAATACTAGATAACGAATGGCATATATCTTGTGCTTTTTTCATATACAAATATAATTCCTTACAATCTTGACGCTTGCTCATGTACTCTGCTATCTTATCTACCCACTCAATATAAGTCGGATATATTTCTGTATTCCCAGGCGTTTTATGTAGGTCTTTAAAAAGAGATGAAAAAACGGATAATCTTTTATCAAGAGAATCCTCATCCCTTAATGGATTTCCCGGCTTTATCCATTCCTCTAATATTACGCCGTTTTCAATTTCAGCATTAAAAACTCTACAAAATCTTCTTCCTTTATATTCGTTTAAAGTATTAAATTCAGTAGAAATTTCTCTCGAATTTGATTTTCCAATTTTCAATACAGCATTACCAAATTTCTCAGAAATACATGTAAAAACAATATTCGCAGAATAGGAAGGTATAAATTGTAGAGAAGTTAACGACCACTGTTCGGGATACACTGTAATGTCTCTCAAAACTTTTTCATAAAAATCTTTTCCAAAATGTTTAATGATTTTTTCAATTTCGTTTTGCTTGAAAGAATAGATCAACTTTTGGTTCCTCCTAAAAGATTAATCAACTCGAATTTCTATTACTTTATTCATATAGGATTTCTTCATATAATGCTCTTCTCCTCTTTTCTTACAAGGTATTTTTCTCGGAAGTGTCATTATGATAAATTAATATTATTTAAGGAGGAAAAGTATGGTGAATATTATTTATAAAGAAGGCACAAATATTAATGCGGAGGAACTCTCCCAATTATTTATATCTTCAGGTATTAAAAGACCATCTAATGATTTAAATCGGCTACAGCGAATGATAGAAAACTCGGATATTATTTTTACCGCTTGGTATCAAGAAAAACTAGTAGGCATTGCTAGAGCAATTACCGATTTTAGCTATTGTTGTTACCTGTCGGATTTAGCTGTAAGTCTTGAATATCAAAAAAGCGGGATAGGGAGTGAACTTGTAAGATTACTGCAAGAACATATAGGTGAAGAAGTATCATTGTTACTTTTAGCCTCACCTACTGCAATGGATTACTATCCTAGAATCGGCTTTGAAGCCATAGATAATGGTTTCAAAATTTCTAGAAAGAGATAGAACATCTGATGCATCACTTTTCACAATTATGACATTGAGGATTATCTTGGGAAAAGTCACTATTTTTCAGGGCATCGGATGGAAAGGCGGTACAGCCTTTATTATAAAATTAATCAATTTTGTTTGAAAGAACATAAAAAAAACAGCTATTCTATAATACACTTGATTATCGTTAAAATTATCTACTATTTGTAAGAAATTTCTATATAATGAATTTATATACGGGTACTACAGCGGACTTGGGTGCCCTATGTTTATAAGTAAAAAAGATGGAGGAGAAGCAATTAATGTCTAATGATCCTGAGGTTTTAGTAAATAAGGAAAAAGAAGAGGTTCCAAAAATAAAAATAGAACGAAAAGAGGGAGAACCAACTTCAGCATTCAAAGGGGCTTCCTGGGCGGCGTTGATGGCAGGTGTTACCGCTTACCTCATTGGGTTGTTTAATGCCTCAATGCAACTGAACGAAAAAGGATATTACTTTGCCGTTTTAATTTTTGGACTTTATTCAGCAGTATCTTTACAAAAAGCAGTAAGGGATAAAGATGAGGGAATACCAGTTACAAGTATTTACTATGGAATTAGTTGGGTAGCACTTATTGTATCTGTTTCATTAATGGCGATTGGTTTATACAATGCTGGAAGTATCGTTTTAAGCGAAAAGGGATTTTATGCAATGTCCTTTGTTCTTAGTTTATTTGCGGCAATAACCGTCCAGAAAAATATTAGAGATACACAGAGAGCAAGAGAAAGGGATTAAGCATAGAATCTAAAGATAAAACCGCTTTATCACAAATTCTTAAAATTAAACGCAATTATTTTAACCCCGTCCATAGAGGAACGGGGTTTAATATGAATTGTAAACTATTTATTAAATAAACGTCGTTTGACTATAGAACTTCTACCTCGTTCTCACTCTTCCCCAAAGCCTTTTCACCAGCTTCAAGCACTTCTATGATTCGATCTACATCATACACACTTCCACGCCAAGTACCGCCACTCACCTTTTGCAATGCTGCCCATAACCTCGTATCATCTGGCAAACCATCTGCAGGCTTAATATTATTTTGTTGTCGTTGGCGTAAAATTTGAGTTCCTTCCTCTGGAGAAACCGGTGTATCTTTTGTACCTAAAAAGTTTACTCGTCCCTCCAAATTCACCGTATCAATCTTTACTTCAACTACATCTCCATCTCGTAGTTTTCCAATCGGACCATCTGCCAATCCTTCTGGGCCCACATGCCCAATGCACGCACCTGTTGAAACTCCAGAGAACCTAGCATCAGTAATCAATGTCACATGTTTTCCGAACGAAAGATGCTTTAACGCAGATGTTAATTGATAGGTTTCTTCCATGCCCGTTCCAAGTGGACCGCAACCGGAGACAATCATGATATCACCCGCTGCAATTCTCCCCTGTCTAATGGCTCGTATTCCATCCCTTTCACTCGTAAATACTTTTACTTCAGCTTTATGATAAAATATTCCGTTCTCATCAATTTTTTCTTTGTCGATGGAAGTTGATTTGATAACTGAGCCTTCGGGAGCAATGTTTCCAGTTGGGAATGTGATAGTTGATGTCATCCCTTTCTTTTTTGCTTGTTCCTTTGACATAATTACTTCAGACGCATCAATACCATCAGCCATTTTTAAGCGGTTTTTCATCTGTTTTCGACGTTCAGATTGCTCCCACCAATCCAAATTCTCGCGAAGCGTTTTTCCTGTTACGGTCATAACATCTTCGTTTAATAATCCTAAGTTTCTTAAATGAAGCATCACTTCTGGAACTCCACCAGCTAAATAAGCACGAATAGTTGGATGGTATTCTGGGCCATTTGGAAGTACACTTACTAGCCTTGGAGTTTGTCTGTTTACTTTTATCCAATCATCTACAGTTGGGATTGTGCATCCTGCGGCATGAGCGATTGCTGGGATATGTAAAAGTAAATTGGTCGAGCCTCCGAACGCCGCATGGACAACCATTGCATTATGGATGGAGGCATCCGTTAAAATATCCTTCGTTGTAACTCGCATTTTTTCCATTTCAATAACTGCTCTTGCTGAATTTCTGGCCATTTCCCTCCAAATATCTTGTCCAGAGGGCGCTAATGCAGAATGCGGTAACGATAATCCAAGCGCTTCACTTATTACTTGGGCTGTTGCGGCCGTTCCTAAAAATTGACATCCCCCACCAGGAGTTGCGCATGCTCTACATCCAAGTTCTGCCGCTTCTTCAAGTGTAATTTCGTTAGCAGAATAACGTGCACCGATTGTTTGAATTTTCCCGGCATCTTCCCCATATTCAGGTGGAAGCGTGACTCCTCCTGGTATGATTACAGTCGGTAGATCATGCATGGAAGCAAGGGCTAGCATCATGGCAGGCAAGCCTTTATCACATGTCGCGATTCCCACAACTGCCTTCCGCGTCGGGAGTGAACGAATCAACCTGCGGTATACAATCGCAGCATCGTTTCTGTATGGAAAAGAATCAAACATCCCTCTCGTTCCTTGGGACCTTCCATCACATGGATCGCTAACGTATGCCGCAAAAGGAATCCCTCCAGCACGATTGATTTCTATCGCCGCTTCCTTCATCAATTGATCGACTTCCCAATGGCCGGTATGGTAACCCAACGCAATGGGAAATCCGTTACTATCTTTCATGCCGCCTTGTGTACTGAGGAGTAATATTTCTTTTCCTCGTAAATTATTCGGTGACCAGCCCATACCAACATTTTGAGACAATCCAAATAAGTCGCCACTAGGGGAGTTACGCAACATTGCATCCGTTAATGGAAGCTTACCTTCTGGTCCTTTTGCTTTTGTTTGAATATGATCGATGGTTTCAGAGGATGTCGATAATAAATGATCCATTTCCATACCTCCTTATTGCGCTGCCACTGGATTTCGTAATAAACCAATGCTCGAAATCTCAATTTCGACTACATCACCATCGTTTAATGTAAAGTCATTTGGAGGTACGATACAGGTGCCTGTTAATAGAACGGTACCAGGGAATAATTCATTATCTCTCTTTAAAAATTCGACTAATTCTTCGTATCGTCTTTTTAATTGGGAAGTACTGGCTGCATCTTCAAACACCTTTTCACCATTGCGGAAGATTCTACAATTTATATCAAAGGCATAAGGATCCTCAACCGTATCTGCCAGTAAAATAGCAGGTCCAATAGAACACGAATGCTTCCACATTTTCGCTTGTGGTAAATAAAGTGGATTCTCACCCTCAATATCCCGGCAGCTCATATCATTACCAATTGTATATCCGACAATATTTCCGGCACCATCTAAGACAAGCCCTAACTCTGGTTCGGGAATTTGCCATGTTGAATCAGAACGTAAGTAAAGAGGATCATTTGGACCTATCGTTCTTTTATCCGTCGATTTTAGAAATAGTTCTGGCCTCTCCGCCACATATACCTTGTCGTAGTACGAAACGGAGGGCACACTTCCCTGAGATTCATAGTTTCTTGCATCTTTACTTCTTAAATACGTAACCCCACTTGCCCAAACTTCCTGGGCATTGATTGGGAGTTTAAGGTCTAATTCATCTATTGATTTTTGAATAGGATCTATTCCATCTAACACTTCTTTAATCAATGTTAGACAGCTCTTTTGTTGTTGATCACATGTATTCAATAGTTCTTGAAAGTTTTGATAAGGCAATGGATAAATCTTTGAATCTTCTTTTACTGCAGCCAATTGTGCCCTATCTGATTCCGCATAACGAATGATTCTCATGATCTAATCTCCTGTTCTTTATAAAATTAACCTTTCACAAACACTGTTTTAATAGATGTGTAAAATTCAATTGCAGCTTCTCCTTGCTCGCGTGAGTGAGAACTTGAACTTTTCATTCCTCCAAAAGGAGCTTGAAGTTCGACGCCTGCTGTCTCGGCATTGATTCTAACTAGACCGGCATCGACACGATCAATAAATTTCAACATGGCACCAACATTTTCTGTGTAAATAGAAGCACTTAGCCCAAACTGTGTATCATTTGCCAATTCAAAAGCTTCTTCCAAATTATCAAACGGGATAACCGCAATGACAGGTCCGAATATTTCTTCTTGAGCAATTTGCATCTTGCTGTCTACTTCATCAAAAATCGTTGGCTCCACGTAAAATCCTTGATCAAACTCTGAACCTCTCAATCTATTACCACCAAAAAGAAGTTTCGCCCCTTCTTTCTTTCCCTTTTCGATATAAGAAAGGACGGTTTCCATTTGTGACTCGGAGGAACATGGTCCCATCCATACTCCATCTTCCAATCCATTTCCGATTTTAATGGATTGTGATGCTGTAAGAAGTTTGTCCACAAAGGCCTGTTTTATATTTCTATGTACGAGCACTCGACTTGTTGCAGTACATTTTTGTCCTGTTGAACGGAATGCGCCACTAATCGTACCTTCGACTGCTTTATCCAGGTCCGCGTCTTCTGCGATAATGACCGGATTTTTCCCGCCCATTTCAAGTTGGAATTTCGCTCCTCTTTCTACGGCACCCATCGCAATTTGTTTTCCAACTACGTCCGAACCCGTAAATGATATTCCCGCAATTCCACGGTGGTTCACCATTCCATCTCCTATAACACTGCCAGAACCAGTAACCATGTTGACGACTCCTTTTGGAAGTCCTGCTTCGTGAAAACAATCGATTACTTTCGCAGCGGTTATAGCTGTTTCAGATGCCGGCTTAATAACAACCGTATTTCCGTAAATAAGGGCAGGAGCCATTTTCCAAATTGGAATCGCTACAGGGAAGTTCCACGGAGTAATAATTCCCACGACACCAAGCGGCACACGTTTAGTAAACATCAAAGCCTCACTATCTGAAGAAGGTATTACATCTCCCACTTTCCGCATTCCTTCCCCCGCATAATAACGCAAAATAGCGACGCCCCTCGCTGTTTCACCTTTCGCTTCTGGCAATGTTTTTCCCATTTCCCTCGTCATTGTTTCTGCAATTTCTTCTAATCTTGCTTCAATAATATTAGCGACCTTGTAAAGATAATCCCCTCTTGCCGCTCCTGCGAGTTGGCTCCAGCCAAATTTAGCTTCAGATGCTGCTTGCACTGCTCTATTAAGATCCTCCGCAGTTGAGACAGAAGATTTCCCTACAACCTCACTTGTCGCCGGGTTAATGATTTCCCTTGTTTCTCCGGCAATAGAGTCTTTCCATTCTCCTGCAATGTAATTTGAATACGTTTTCATCTCAATGATTCCTCCTAATCATTTTCAAGGATGTATTGGTTCTTTCTTTACATTCTACCATGTTAGTACAATTATACCTAATTTTCAGTTATTTACGGAAGAATTATTCCCACTTTTGTGAAAAGTATATTTTCCACAGTTAATTACTTTTTCATGGTTGAACCTAATGTCACTGATATTATTTCAATTTCTACAAGCTCTTGGATACTTTGGAATAATTACAATTCTCTTCCTGCGAAAGTTGAGTTAATAAAAAAATTAGAACTTAAATAAATTTACCCAGAGACATTGCTAAGCTGGAAGTTCTTCTAATAATATTTGAAATATAAATTTTGAATTATTTAAGCTGTATTATGAAATGCAACTATTTAGAAGGAAAGGAGATACAGTAAATTAAAAAGTCACAGCACAACTAGTGCATTGCGTAGTTGTGCTGGTTAAGGCTTGAGTGCTCAGTATCCTCTTTTACTTTTTAAAAAGAAGCTGCGAAAAGTGAAATAGTCCACTGCTCCATACGCTAGGTACATGCCCACCCTCATCCAAATACCAAATATGCGGAATTTTCTTATCGGTCAAATAGTGATGGAAGTTTTCACTAATTGGTGTTAGGTTGTCTGCATCTCCGCTTGAAAGCCAAAGTACTTTAAGTCTTTGAGTAACTTTTTGGGGATTCGTAATCAATACTTCTGGACTTTTTGTATTGGGAGCAGACGAAAAACCGCCGACATAAGAAAAAGTATCAAGGTGTTTTAAACCAAAATTTAAAGCTTGTCCTCCACCCATTGAAAGTCCAGCAAGTGCTCGATGATGTCTATTTTTCCATACAGGATACCTAGATTCGATCGCTGGAATGAGATCGTTTAATAAGTCATATTCAAATGTTTCAAAGGCTGCAATTTTCTCTGGGTCGAAAATATTTCCTTCTGGCCTATCGTTCTTCATTGCACGTCCATTTGGAAAAACGACAATCATTGGCTCAAGTTTATTTTCAGCATATAGATTGTCCAAAATATGATGGGGGTTCATTTGTTCGTACCATTCCTTCTCATCCCCCCCAATTCCGTGTAAAAGATAGAGTACATTATATTTTTTCTTTTTTGAATAACCTGGTGGAGTATACACCATTGCTTTTCTTTCTGTTCCAACAGTACCAGAATAATAGGTAACCGTTTCCATTTCACCATGAGCAATATCATCCCGATAGGTATCATATCCAGGAGGAGCAGGCTCGATGTTTGAGGATGCGGAGGTGGATTGGAATGGAATTGTTACTAATAAACCAAGGAATACTGCCAAAGATATACATCTTTTCATTTGTACACTCCCAATCTTTTATAATTGATCATCCGATAAATAACACAGAATATAGAGCTTTCAATACCTCTTTTTTTCTTCCATCTGCTCTTTACTTTATCAATACTACTATTATTAACTTTAACATTCTCGAAAACTCTTCGTGTTTTTATGAGCTCATCGGCTAATAGAGTAATATACTTTCTTTTCCGTTGTTTCAAAATATATTCCTCAAGTGATAAGCTACTCTATCAATGACCCGTGTTAATTCTAATTTGGCAATGCTTGTAACGTAGTATAAAAAAAGAAAGACCGCAAAAAATTTATTATTTATGCGGTCTATTAAGCAGCACTTTTTCTATGCTTATATCGTCGCTTAAACTACGGTTTGCCTAGTCTCGGCATTGTTGTCTCCAAGTAATTTAAGAACTATACCGACTTTATAATGCCTTTATGTTAATTTAGTTGGTAATATTCCTGATTGTCTCTTTCCCTGCTTCAACCATCTCTGTCGTCTGCTCTTCAGTTAGTTTACCTGGCTTTACAAAGTTATTGACCTGCTCGATAAAGTTATTCAACATTTTGACTGCTTGTGCAGATTTGTCATGTTTCGTATCCGATAGAAATTCTTCCGCCTGATTCAGCTTTACCATTAGAGCATTCTTATTGCCCTGCACAATATCCAGGCCAGCAACAGTTTCTTTAAGGTCGGCAATACGGTTTCTGTATTCAACAGTCACAGTTGCTACCGCCTTTTTAACAGACCCCTCTATGGTGCCCTCTACATTAAAGACTCCTGGTCCATCGTTACCATAGCTCTTTGGGTCAATCGCGTTCCATACAACGGCTCGTTCTTCTGAAATAACCCCCTTGGTGCTGTAATTGACATCAACAACCACTGTTTCAGGTAGAGTAGGAGCAACCCCGGACACGGTATTAACTTCTACATCAGATATACCTCTAATTTTACTTTTTGAGAATAACCAGTCTATAAGCATGCCACGCTCTGGATGAACGTACTCATTATAAACTGGAAGCCAAACGGCATGTCCATCGAATACATGGCCATTATAGGGTGGATTATCCAGTCTATTTTCTGGCAGTATAGTCAACAAGGAGTCGTTCAAATATGGTCCGTAAATCCTGTCATTGTTGACAACAGAATTGAATAAAAAATCTCCTTCATCTACAAAAGTCCAAATAGGCAAATATGCTACCGCATTAGCAGCATCCACGCTCCCAGGTCCACCGGCTGGACAAAGAGGTGCAGCTGCTGCAGCGAAGTCAGGGAAAGTTCGCAGGAAGGTCCATGTGGAACCTCCGCCCATTGAGAACCCAGTAATATAGACACGGTTAGGGTCAACTTTGCCATCAGCTATCATTTTATCGATGACTGCCTTAACATTATGCATGGCTGCTGGGGTCGTAGCATTACGAGGGGCCAGTACATGACTTGGATACTTGGCCTGATTCTCAGGGTTGGCCCAAACGGTACCGCCGTTACTAAATCTGATAGGAGTATAGATATCGTTACCCTGTCCACCGCCGTGGAAAAAAACTACCAGAGGCAGCGGCTCCGTGGCATCCTCGTTATAAAAATAACTGTAATCAAGCCCATTATGGTTTGAATACTTAAATTGATCTAGGACGGGGCTGACAACACCTGTCTGAGTAAATCCCTCGGGTACTATTGAGGATCCATCCACAAAGTCAATTTCAGCACCCTTATAAGTTATAGTGTACGATGAATCAAATGTAAAACCGCCATCGTTCGTGGTACCACCATCACCCCACCCAACATCTGGAAAATCAATAATGATATATCGTCCAGTTTCGGAAGGATCACCAGTATCATTCACGTGACTTGTATAAACATCAATAACCTCGCGAGGACCATTATACGCTACATAATTAGGATCGACTTTTCTTGTTGCGATCACGTTTACATCGAAATCAGTAATAGACAGTGAGGAGCCATTTACCTCTTTTCCAGCGTCAATAATGAGAGCATCAGTACGCTCGTGAAAGGCAAAGTTTTCATTTTTAAGTATAAACGGTAAAGTTGTTCCCGTCGTTTCATTTGCTGCTAAGACTGAAGGTAAGTTTAATGACAGGGTAAAGCAAACCAGTAAATTTACTAATAAAAATTTTTTAAACATTATTATACTACTCCCTTCTCTAATGTAACGCTTAGCCACATGCCCACGACTAGTTAAAGACAACCAACAATATATCCCTCCTTTTTAGTAGCATATTGTCAAAACTTCTATAGTAAAAAGTTAACGTATCCTTGATTAAAGAAGGTTTACAAATAAAAAACTTGCCCCCTAAAATTTAAGGATAATTGAGGTTACCAGACCACCAACAACTTAGATTAGGGAGTGACATGTTGAACCCTCAATTGTTAACTTATTTACTTATTTTTATTAAGTACCAAGTATAAATTATCAGTACTTACAATTGCTGATTTGTCTAAGAACAATCCTAAAGATTCATAGATTGATATTTAAATATCACAACGCGAATACAAGCTGCTTGTTATGATGGGAACATCTGCTTGAATCAAAAGAATAGACCACATAAAATCTTAAGATACTCTATGCGGCCTATATGATTATCACATCTTTAAGTATCCCTTTATGTCTATCTTTGAATATTTCTGATTGTTTCTTCTGCTAAGGAAATCATCTTTTTTGCCTGTTCCTCAGTCAGTTTGCCTGAATTGACAAAAGCATTGACCTGGTTGATAAAGGCGTTTAGCATATTGACTGCTTGTGCTGATTTGGCATGTTCCGTATCTGCCATATATTCTTCTGCATTTTTCAGCTTTACCATTAGAGCATTTTTATTGCCATGTACAATATCCAGGGATGCAACAGTTTCTTTAAGGTCGGCAATCCGGTTTCTGTACTGCGCGAACATCCAATCAAAGATGTTCTTATCTGCGTACTTTTCTTGGCTTGCACCATACCTGAAGCTGGCGTTTGATTGGCCGAGAAGGTTGCTGAACACTTGGGCTTCGGTTTCGTGCGGCGTCCAGTCAAAGCCGTAGTACGGGAAATTAAAGGCCTGGTTGGTTTCCAGAACCGTTACGTTGGCTTCTGAATATAAGCCGCTGGCGCCAGCGCCTGTTGTGAAATACGCTGTCCAACTATTACCAGCGCCGTCATTCTTATGTGTATGCGCCCATATGGCAGTTTTTGTGAGCTCCGAGTTCGCGGTAAGCTGTTCAATGGTTGGCAAGGTGCCTCCTGCAAGCGGAACGATTGCTGCTAGGAAATCGGGATTGCGGTTATAAAAACCGATTGTGTACATGCTGCCCATCGAGAAGCCAGACATGTAGATACGACTCAAATCCACCTTACCCTCAGCGGCCAGTTTCTCCACGTATGCCATAAGGGCCTCGTTGTTGGCCTGATTGTTCGAGTGGTTCTGCGTAGCTATGATGTGCGCGTTATACTTGCCCGGGTTCTCCAGTTGGAGCTTGGAAAGCACAGCTGCGCCGTTCGCAGTTTGCACAGGCGCGAAGTAGTCCCCCGAAGGGCCACCGCGGCCGCCGCCATGGTTGTAGATGAACAACGGGAGTGGACCGAGGTCTTCCCAGGACTCATCTATCGAAATTAGGATGTCCATGCTGCCTGTGCCGCCCGGGTTCGTTTTGTCCGGGACAAACTTGTCTAGCGCCGGGTTTACTACCGCTGCCTGAGTGAATCTCGGGGTTATGGTAGTGCCGTCTGTCAGCTTGATCTCACGATCCACGTTGACGCGGTAATTGAGGAGCGCCGAGAATGCATTTTGCAAGTTGCCCGAAGCCATTGCGCCGGATGTATAGCCATTGGCATTCCAGAACTCAAATTCAACGATGATGTAGCGCCCGCTCGCTGGCATATCTGTTACGAGGTCGTCTGATCCTGGTGCAGGCGATATATAGCCAAGCGGCTCGGGATTATTGTTTACATATACTCTGGTGATATTGCGCAAGCCGTCGAAAATCACGGTCGAGCCATCAAGTCTTGTGTTCCTGGCAGCCGCCGTAAACATGTCGGCGCTTAGGTCTGCAAGGTTTGCCGCGTTGCCTTCGCCGAGGTCGATGACTACCGCTGTAGTGACGTTCCCAACAGAGAATATGTCGTTATACACTGTGAACGGTAAATCCGCTGCGTTTGAAGCAGGCTTGAATGTCACGTGGATGCTTGTGCCACTTGCGATGACATTCTTTATTGTGTATGTGTTGTCTGTAACAGTCACTTCTTCGTCGTTAACCGTAACCTTGTCCACTTCAAACCCGAACGCGGGGTTGAACGTGAAGGTCACGTCTTCTCCATCGTTTACCCAAACATGGCCAGCCAGGGAGGACGGGCTTATACTGCCGTTTTCGCCGGATGACGCCATGACATAGTGCTGAACTCCCGCTGTCACGTTCGGTTCATACAGCTTCAATGATGGTGACTCCTGCATCTGCTCTAACAGTTGAGCCGCACTCGTCGCGCTCGCCGCCTTGCTCTTTGCGGTGAATCCGTCTTCCGTACTCGTCAGGGCAAAGTTCCACTGGTTGTTCCCGCCCCAAATGTATAGGGACACTGTGCCTTCTTTTTCATCAAGAACATGCATCAACAGGCTCTGCTGGTTGCCATTGATGGCTGCGCCGGTCGTGTTGAGCGGCGCATGCTGCGCGTTGAAGCTGGATTCCCTTCTCAGTGGTTCCGTGCCTCCGCCTGCGCCGGGAGCGCTGTTCAATACATAGTAGCCTGGACCTTCGCCAAGACCGCCGGATGCCGCCGCAGTGTTTGCGCCAAGGCCAAACTGCCAGATCATATCGTCCGTCACTTCGGATGTGATTAAGCCGTCTTCAATCGTCACGGGCTTGGACACCATGCCAATCTGAGTGTCGCCCGTGACGTCGCCGGGTGTGTTGATTGTCGCTTGAGCGTTAGCAAGCGCGCCGTGCTCGGACACGATGAGATAGTTTTTGCCAATCTGGACATCAGCAGGGTCGACCTGCCTCCACGTGTTGTTTGGTTCCGGCGCTGCCTCTACCTTGGTCTGGGGTAAGTTGGATACCATTAAGCCTGATACCATAATGGAGAAAACAAAGAGAGCCACCACTAACCTTATATTACTCACTACCTACAACTCCTCTCTTATTCCTTGTCTCTTTTCCTTTCATTACAATTTGACGACATGATTATCGCCTACAAAAAGAAAACCAACATAATCACCCCCCCAGTTTGATATGAGTCGTTAGGGAGTCTTAAGATGTTAAATCGTTCTAGAATGTCTCTAAGACAAGTATGAGTATAAAATATATAATTTGAAAATAATGTCATATAAACCTAATGTTCCATGAAATGCTTTGCACCCCAATATACCTACTTCTGATATTCAGCAAAGATTTCATAGATACGATTTCTTTTGACCCTTTCGTCAGGGCTGAGCTTTTGTGCATCCGCAATCTCATATCCGCCAAAGGTATCATAAAGCCGCGATGAAGGGTCAATTTGCACATAAGTGCACCAAGGGAGCCAGTGATAGTGGCTTTGCAGGACTTGTGTGGTAAAATTACCAGCTTCGTGCCCCAATCCCGGCATGATATATCCGATACTGCCATCCACATCATTGGACTGTCGGGTGTTCTTGTTAATGAATTCAGCAAAGTCAAGATAATGCTCATCGCCTGTAATTACGTAAAGCCTGTAATAAGTGTAGGAACAAGCCGCCATATAGACATCCGCTCCTCCGCCGATTGTTATGATGCTCTGTCCGCTGATTGAATACTTGTTAAACGGATGCTTCGGCCAAGGCGTCGTCACAGGGAACGTCCATGCATAAGTCCAGGTTTCGGTATAATCAGCAGCGCCAATCGCGCCTTCAAGCCATTTGTCCTCACCGGTCAGATCATACAAGGCAAGGAATCCGAACATAGCATAGATCCCGGCTTCTTTATCCATAATGTCCATATTGTCACAAGTGCCGCCACGGTATTCCATATTCTGGAAGGTGTTAATATAAGACCAATTTCCCGCCTTGATAGCGGCATTTTTATACTTTTCATCACCCGAAACTAGATAGAACTGTACTAGAAAACGAATTATACTGGGTGTGTTGGCCTTAGAGTCCATGCGGACTGAGTTATCGGTATTGTAGGCGCGGTAAAAACTGCCGTCGTCATTTTGGATGTCCAGGATCCAATTAGCGGTCTTTCTGCAGAATTCCAGCCAAGCCGGCCGTTCTTCTCCTTTCTTGCGCATATACAGCCAAGCATCCAGAATGTTCTCGATGCCGTCAGCAAGCATCCGGATATAATGAGGATACGGCTCAAATTCCTCGATGCCGGGATGGTAGCACATGTGCGGCAATCCAGACTCGGTCATGGCTGTCTTCACCCAAAATTCAATGATGTTCATTCCTTTTTCATATGCTTCAACCACGTTTTCCTTGTCGCCGTAACGCAGTAGCTGATAACCAATACCAGGCTGCTGTCCCACAAAGCCGAACTGGAAGGACACACTAGATATATCCATGTTGGGCAGTTGGCAGGAAAATGGTAAACCGTACGAATTACCGTATTGCTGTGTGAAATTGGTTAGCATTTTCATGCAGTTATGGAAATGAGCCTCATTATCTACATCAAACAACTTGTCGCGTAGCCGGTCATAGGTCACCCTCCAGATGTCTTTCATCATTGACTGAAAGCTATCGTAATGACCGAAATTAACAGCCACCGTATAATTTTGCTCAAAGCCGACTTCTACCGGGTGACTGACACGCTGGAACGATTTAAACTCATCATTAAAGTCAAGACCCGCATACCTTCTTGTTGCTGGCATCTGTCCATTGCAGCCAGGATAGACGTAATCAATAGATAGGCCGTCGACCTTAGTGTCGAATTCCTTGCGTACAGCATAACCGTAATACAGATAATTCAAGGTCCTGTTATCCGGTTTGCTCATACCGATAGCTCCAATGGTAAATTTAGGGTCAACATGATTGGCTGCCTCTTTAATGTCCAAAGACCGCATAGTCACGTCGGGACTCCACCGCGATATGGCCGCCATTTCACCCGAGGTGAAGTTTTGCATGGCAAACAAAGGCAAGGCGCAGCCGGTTTCCATTTTCCAGAAATATTCGCTATCAAGGTCCTTGCCAAAGTCTTTTTCACGAGCAAACTCGTTTTGCTTGTACCATACACCAGGTATGAAACAGTTATAGTCATGCACATCATTGGATTCAGTAACGGTAAAAGAGATTTTGGTGGAAAATCCTAGGTCGTCTCCCGCCTTCAACACTTTGACATTTCGACTTACTTTGAAACCGTTGACTGCGGCTTCGTACGTGTCCTTAAAGGAAAACTCCGAGCCCGAGGGCACACTCAGGGTGCCTTTTGCAATAATTTGATTACCTAATTCAGAAATCTCGCCATATGCCCTGTCGTAAAACTCACTAAGAGCCACTATAGTCTTAAGGGTTACAAACATCGGGCGTTTGTTGAAATACAGAAGTTTGCCGCTTTTATACACCTTTACACCGCCGTCTTTAAAGAGAAGCGTATAGTCGCCGTTTAACAGTTTCACGGATATTCCTCCTCGTATATTAATTACTATTTTTTCTTAAAATATTGCTCGACAAGAAATTTCATTAAATCACTAGGTTGTTCCCTGACAAACTCAGATTTGTCCCTAAATACCATTCCATACGGGTCCTTTGGGGTGTAAGGATCCCATCGTGGCAGTTCCTCCCCAGTAGAATCTTTTCCATTCGGATTTCCGGAACGTATGAAGTTGGCCCAGTAGTTGCACATTTGACGGGAAAGGTCATAATGCTTGCCAACAAATGGTCTCCAGCATTTGGCCAATGTCTCAAAGAAGAACCATAGGTCCACTGAGTGAAAGGTTCCAGGGCTATCATATCCAGGTATTTCTGCATCAAAATTGTAATAATACATCGGTATATTTGCACCGGTATCCTCATTTGCCTGTCCGGCAATTCGAATCGCATATTCAAATGCACTTACGGAAGCCCTCTTTAATGTTTCTTCTAAATCTTCTGACTCTTTTAGACAAAACTCAACATATTTTTCAGAATCGTCGCCGAACATGTCAAAGGCCATTTGGCGGAATTCGTCCAGCGTCTTGACATCTGGGACACTGAAAAACTCGGAGGAAGTGTGGCCAAAAAGCACAGGTACCATCCACCTCCTGTTTTCAAGAAACAACTCAAATGCGTTGCCTACGCAGAATCTTCCATCAACTACAGTACCCCAATGCAGCCAGGATTTCCTGTATTCGATTGACTTATCGCGTATATATTCCGCATCCAAATTACGGGCTTCCTTGAGAGAAGAAACGCCAAGAAATTCAAAGAATTCAATGCCGTCCCTTTCGGCTTCAGCTAGATTGCTTCTAATTCCGGGTGTGCGGTTTCCGGGGTAAAGCTTGGTTATAATTCCGCTCTGAATGATCGCCTTTTGAAAAAGGTTTTCATTCTGAGGCGAAGTAAGCTGGCTCAATACGCTTCCACCACCGGCTGACTGTCCACCAATGGTAATATTATCGGGATCACCGCCAAAAGCCGTAATATTGCGTTTAACCCATTGCGTGCCGGCTTGTTGATCAAGATGACCGAAGTTGGCGGGAGCTTCTGGTGCTTCTGCAGTAATTTCGGGATGGCATAAAAAGCCAAACGCATTCAGCCGATAGTTAATTGTTACCACGACTATGCCTCTTCGAGCGATACGTTCACCGTCAAATTCCATCTCGGCAGTATTACCGACCTGCAACCCTCCGCCGAAATACCAAACATACACCGGAAGTTTTTCATCCGTACGATGTGCTGGCGTCCAAATATTCAGATAAAGACAGTCTTCATCCATTGGAATGTTCGGATCAACATTCCATTCCCGGGTATAGATGTCCTCTTTATTAATCCCAATTTTCCCTTGCATTGAAACCGGAGCGAATTCAAACGCCTTCAAGACGCCATCCCAATCATGTGCTGGCATTGGGGCACGCCATCGGTTTTCCCCAACGGGAGGAGCGGCGAATGGAATGCCCTTGAAACTAGTGATACGAGGATCTGCCGCCGGTAACCCTCGGACGATTCCGTTTTCAATAGTAACTTCCCTTAACATACATAATGACTCCTTTCATTTATCTTTTGGACACGTTTATTTCTCTAGTCGAATTACATTCCATGAGAGTTTCTTCGCAACAGCGGTCACTCTGCCGCTTTCCATTTTCGTATTCCCATTGATTGAAGGCTTGATCACCTCCTGATCTTTGAAGCTATTGCCTTTTTCCAAATCATCAGAGTACATCTCGACATGCTCAGCGAGTTTATAGCCTTCGAATCCACGGACGTCCAAGCTGATCTCAATATCATCTTCTACCGCCCGGTTAATCAAAAAGATGCAGACCTCATCCTTTTCCTCATTGTGAATAACAGCGGCTTCGATCGCCTGAACGTTTTCATAGGCGGGGCACTGATTGGAGCCTGTGAGGGCAAATTGCTCAGTATTAAATGTTGGCCCACTGACCACTGGCAGAATCGAAATGCCGTCGCGTGCCATTTTGTTCATCTGGTAGAAGGGATAATAGGCTGCGTTTTTCCATACATGTTCGCCATTGAAAGCCAAGGCGTTTCGAATACCGCCGGTCATGCAGCCAATTTTGATTCGATCCGCGTGACGAAGGAAAGTTAAAAGCACAGAAGCCATGGCAAGGGCATTCAGCATTTGATGATTGGTGCCATATTTGCTATCAACAAAATGCTCGGGGTCATATTTTGTAAATACATTGTCTCTGGGGGCAAACTGGAAAAAGCTCTTTGAAACGTCCTGCCAGCCTCTGCGCCCGAAGAGAACCTCGCCCTGTTTGCCAAAGTTTACACCGTATTCGTCGAAGGAGATGTACATTTTCTTAGGGATTCGCAGCTTGGTCTTTAAATAGTCGCAGATAGAAATACTCGTCTTGATGTAATCCTCGAAGACAGAGGAGATGTTGAGATAGTTGGCTATGTCGCCCTCTGGCGCGGAGTGGTAATGATGCAAAGATATGTAGTCAACGGATTCATAGCATTGTTCTAGCGCCGCCATCTCCCATTCTGGGAAATGTCTGTTATGGTCGGAGGTGCCTGCAAAAACTGTTTCCGCCTTGTTATCAATCCATTTGACTACCTTGGAAATCTCGTGGGTGCGGATGCCAAAACCGACCGGGTCTTTTTCCCATGAGCCGATCTGCCAATGGCCATCCATTTCATTACCGAGGTACCAAGTCTTGACGGGATAAGGGTCGGGATGTCCATTTTTCCTGCGCAGTTCAGACCAATAGGTCCCTCCCGGATGGCGGGTATACTCAACCAAGTGTGCAGCGCTTTTAACATCTTCTGTACCGAGGTTAATGGTGTACATCGGTTCTGTACCGACACGTTTGGTCCACTCGAGATACTCATCGTGACCAATAATATTCGGCTCAATCTGGAACCAAGCCAAATCCAACTGCGCCTTACGGTTTTCGATTGGTCCGATGGAATCCTTCCAGTCCCAGCCCGATACCCAATTTCCCCCTGGAAAACGAAGGGCAGGCAAATCAAACTCTCTTACAGCATCTATGATATCCTGGCGAAACCCAATATCATCCGCAGTTGGGTGCTTGGGATTGTAGATGCCCCCATAAACCCAACTGCCTATTGGTTCAAGGAACGCGCCAAATAGACGCTTATCGACCTCACTAATCTTATAATCTGGATGAACAGTAACCTTTGCTTTCTTCATGGATTAACCTTCTTTCTTCTATTAAGTTGTTTCCACGTACGGTCCGCTACTCATCGCCCTCCTGACTTTACGCGGTAGGACTACATAAAATAACTCCAGATTATTTATACTTTTATGTAAAGCATCTCATCGTATTAGCATTTTTGTACGACTTGCGTTTCAACGGTATTGATTGCCCACGGAAAATTATCTAGGAAATTCTCCTTCTTCACATTTGCAGTATTTTTAAATCCTTATTACTTAATTGCACCGACCGTCATACCCTTAACAAAGTATTTTTGCAAGAAAGGAAATACACACATAATAGGAAGCATCGTGACTATAACCGCAGCCATTTTCATGCCCTCTGAAAATTTTGCATCCGTTACTAGACTTGATGCATTCATCTGCTGACTGATTTGGGAATCAATAACAATTGACCTTAATGCTAGCTGCAATGCAACTAGATTGTTATCCCTAATGTAAATCATGGCATGAAACCATTCGTTCCAACGATCCACCGAATAGAAAAGTATCATCGTGGCTATGATTGGCATAGAGATGGGCAACACGATGCTTAACATGACTCGCCATTCCCCAGCCCCGTCTATCTTAGCTGACTCCATGATTTCGATAGGTAGAGACCTGAAAAAATTCATCATGATAATCAAATAAAAAGTATTAATCCCATAGTTAAACACCACTGACCATATCGTATTAATTAAATGTATGTCTTTCATCAACAGGTACATGGGTACAATCCCACCAGAGAACAGCATAGTAATGACCACAAAATAAATAAAAGACCGCTTGAATGGAAAGTCGGGTCTGCTCAGTCCGTAGGCCATGGTAGTAGTTAAAAACATGTTGAGCGGTACACCTAACAAGACAAACAGCGAGGTCGTTCGAAAACCGATCCATATCCGTCCATCTTGAAACAAAGCCTTATAGTTTTCGAATGTCGCTTCCATCGGAAACAACAGCAAAGTAGATTTCAGATATTCCTCTTGGGTTGAAAATGATACTGCAATAACATAAATAAACGGCATTATAATGGCGAGACCGAGAAAGGTAAGAATCACAAACAAGACAACATCCAATGTTTGTATTTTCGTGTGTTTCCTCCTGCCATGTTTCACGAAAATCGGTTTACCAAGATTATTTGTTTTCGATACAGGTTTACTCTCTTCCATATTCCCAATCCTTTCTAAGATAGATGTATCAGTAGCCGCTCAATCATCCCCTAACCTTTTTCCGTGGCGAAGGGAAAAGTCCTTCCGAGCCCAGCCATTTACAGACACGATCAGCGAATAACAACAAAGCAAAGTTGACGATAGATCTAAACAAGCTTACTGCACTTGAGAAAGAGAAATCAGCAGCGGACTGGAAAGTGATTCGATAAATATACATGTCCAAAATTTCTCCGGCCCTAGCCGTTGCCGCATTGCTAATATTGAAAATTTGATCAAAGCCCATATTCATTAGATTTCCGACGCTCAAAATCAACATGACCACAATGGTGCTTTTTATACCAGGTAGCGTGATATACCACATTTGCTGCAAACGGGTCGCACCATCAAGTTGGGCAGATTCATATTGTTCCGTATCAATCCCTGAGATTGCGGCCATATAGATAATCATGAACCATCCAGACGACTTCCAGTTCTCGGTAATATACAATAAGGGCAAGAAGGTATCCGTACTTCCGAGGAAATTGATCGTATTGAAACCGAGCAATTTGATAATCCCGTTTACCATCCCACCAGAATTTAAAACATTAATCATGATACTAGCCACGATTACCCATGATAAAAAGTGCGGGAAGGTGTAAATCGTCTGCAATGTTTTTTTATATCGACCAAGACGTATTTCATTCAACAATAAAGCTAAAATAATTGGAACGGGGAACTGAAACACGATCCGCCCCGCGTTAATCCACAACGTCTTCCAAACCGATTCCATAAATGCAGGATCTCTAAAAACATAAACAAAATTCTCTAATCCAATCCAAGGACTGCCAAAAATGCCTAGACTCGCTTTATAGGTTTTAAACGCCAAAGATAAACCATACATCGGAATGTAAGCAAAAATCACATACCATATGACTCCCGGCAACAAAAGGAAGTATATATCTCTTGATTTCCATATTTGGCGAGTCAAGGATCCATTCCCTTTGAACTTTACTGTTTTTTCCATATTTGAACTCCTACTATCAATATTTGTATACACTACCAGACCCCCTAAAGTTGGAGACGTTAATCCTATATAAACATCAAAAGTCCGGGCGAATCAGTACGATTCGCCCAGTTACTGAATTTATACATCCAATTTAAATAAAAACTATTATGAATTATTTTGCATTCAGTTCATCCAGAACAGGCTGGATCAATGACATATTCGATTGAACCCAGTCATTCCAGTTTTTTTCCAAATCACCCGATTTCGTTACAAGGTTTGCGTACTCCGTTACGTAATCAAGTTGAGCTCTTTTCATGCTCGGGGAATCATGGGTATAAATAGTCCAGTCCATTTTTGGGAAA
The DNA here is from genome assembly GCF_022900255.1 of Lederbergia wuyishanensis. Taxonomy (GTDB): domain Bacteria; phylum Bacillota; class Bacilli; order Bacillales; family Bacillaceae_C; genus Lederbergia; species Lederbergia wuyishanensis. The sequence continues at coordinate 160,028 of NZ_JALIRM010000009.1, read as the reverse complement.
GTTTCGGGTGTACCCAATTTTGTTCTGTCTTCATAAAGCTGCTTTGATATTTTTCTGATTCTTTCGTCCGTATTGGGGTTATCGAATGCAAAATCGTCAAATAGGATCGTGCTACCTAAAAGATAGCCCCATGATGGGTATTTTCCGTCAGTACCGGCAAGCGGCTTTCCCTCCGTTTTTTCGTCATAGAGAGATACGATTTCGTCATCGTTACCATAAGTCCAGTCTTCTTCCGGTAGACCCATATTAGTTATGACATAACCTTCCCGGGTCGCATTATAGTCAAGAACATCCATATAGCGCTCAAATTTTTCATCTGAGATGTCCGGGTTAAAGATGATCGTACCCCAGAAATTGATTAGGTCTCTTTGATGAAAATGACCATCTTCCCCCACTACAGTAGCCATGTGAATATTTTCATAAGGATCACCGATATTTGCCTGGAACTCATTAAAAACTGTCTGAAGATTTGATGTCGGCGCTTGGGTGAATACAGCACCTGCATGTCCAGTTATTCTAAATTGTTGATCATGTTCCTCATTTTGCACCGTGTAGAATTCCGGACTCAGCACACCAGCGTTGTAAGCTTCTTGGAACAATTTAAGCCCTTTCAATGTATCATCAGAAGCACCACCCCATTGATACTCACCGTTTTTATCCTGATAAAAGCTATTCCAATATGTGCTGTTTCTCGCAATAAATAGCTCAACAGCATGATTTGTATTCTCTGCAAGCGGAATTAATCTGTCTCCTACAGCTCCCGGATCCTTTTCCTTGATTAATTTACCAAATTCAATAATCTCTGAGGTCGTATAGGAAGGCTTGATTGGGAAACCCACAGCTTCAGCCCAGTCTTTTCGCAAATACAAGGATTGATGGTTTGCCAATGGATCTCCAGGCAGGTTATCCATAAAACGAGCCCTTGGAATGAAATAAGTACCCCCAAACATCTCTTCTATTTTAGGTCCGAGTGTTGTTTTTTCATAAACCGCCGCTACATTAGGCCAACGAGTTTTCCAGTCGTCAGGGAACTTCTTGATTAGCCCCTGATCTACATAAGTAGCTGCATCTGCGTGAATATAATTGTACACAGCAATATCCTGCATATCTCCAGAGTTAATCCAAATACGAAGTCTTTCATTCCAGTTATCCCAATTAAGCGCTGTCACTTCCATGCTGTAATTGAACTTATCGGAGTAATACTTGGCTAAGCCGTCCCCTGCCGTGTAATCAAAACCCTCTATACCCTGTACGGACGCCATCGTAAACGAGACATGCGATAAGCCTTTTTCATCATCACCAGAAGATTGATTACTTGAACCACTCTTCGACTTTTCCGAACATGCCGAAACGATAAATACCATTACTAATACTGTAACAATCCATAGCCATTTCTTCGAAAAGTGCATATTCCATCCCCCTTGTTTGTTTATAACACTTTAGATAAAGGCGCCTTCATATAAAACAACAAGCTATCTTAATTAAAACAGTTAATCATTCCGTCAAATTCTAGTTATCCTTATTTGAAGATACTACTCGAGCTTTCCCTCCCTATTAATACTTTTTATATTTATAGATTAAGCGCAAATATGAAAGCGCCTTCATGACTTAATTATGTCAAGTAACGTACTCAAAATAAATGTGCATTTCTTTATAATTCACACAAATTTTTATATCTTAAATAAAATACGTTACTGACTTATCATTATTCGAGGAATAGATTAAGAAAATGCTTGATTAGGATTTACAGTTTCTCTTTCTCTACTATACTGCAACACTGTTAAATGAATTGAAACAAGAGGGGCTGTAGAAACGATACGCATACGCAAGTCACTATAGATATATAAAGAAGGTAGTAAGATTTCTTTAGGGGTGTTGTCTAAAAAAGCACTAAAAAGATAAAGCAAGTGGGAGACCCCCGTTTGCAAATGTTCAAAGGTTCCTTTTCAATGCACATTTTTGAAAACACAATGAAATTAATGGGAATTTCAGCTTACCAATCAAAAGCCACTGCACCTAAACGACTTTAACTATTAGTAATATTTCATTTCAATCCCTGATAGTTGTTGATATCAAAGGATATTTTTATACATTTTATCTAAATTAAAAAATTCTCACTTCCTTAACTAATCATCATTCTAACTTACAAGCACATTCTCTCGATATTCTTTTGGTGTCATTCCGGTAACCTTTTTAAAAAAGCGAGTAAACGAATGAGCAGAAGTGTAGCCTACGTTAGCTGCTATTTCCCGTATTTTTAAATCTCTATCTCGCAAAAGCTCTTTCGCTTTTCTTATGCGGCATTTATCGATATACTCTGATAAATTGCTTCCACACTCCTGTTTGAAAAAATACGATAAGTAAGAGGGATTGAAATAAAAAGTCTCTGCTAGCCGAACTAAGGATAGATCCTCACCTAAATTCCTTTCGATGTATTGACAGATTCTATCTATCACTTGGGAGGATCTATCCCGTTCATCCGTTTGTTTAATTTTAATTATTCCCTCGGCTATTGCTCTCAAAAAGTTGAACCCTTCTTTCATAGAAGGGTGATCGTCTAAACGCAATAGCATTTCATAATTATAGATTCTGCTGTTCCACCCTTGTCGGTTAATGTAAGAATATAGTACAAGTGCTATTGAGAAATAAGTTTCGATAGTTTTTTGAACATTTCCATATAAATTCGTTGAAGCAACCAATTCCTCCAGGTCATCAAGAAACTCCGTTGCTCTGTTTGCTTCAAGATGAGCAGCAATAACTTCGATTTTATGAGTTGGAACAAGTCCTTCATTATTAGAGTTTTCATCAATTTGGTCTGAGTAATCCCACAATATAACAGGAATGTCATCTCCCATTTTTAGCTGTTGAACCCGATGAAGACGTTCATAATTCTGAGCTATAGCCTCCCATTTGCAGCATCTACCGCTTACGGTAAATCCTAAAGTTATCCCTAGGGAAGTAAGACATTCCTTTTGGATAAGTTCAAGTGTGCCTTCTAAATATCGTAGTAAGTGATGTTCAACCACATCTTCAGCATTGGGAATCGGTTGTATAAACCATAACATGTCGCCAAATTTATCAGTAATTCCGATACTACACGTTTTATCTGACAGATGGTAATCCCACTTGGCCCTAACTGAAGAGAGGATATCACATCTTTCGGTATACGTCTTTCCTTTTGGAAAAGTTAAACGACTAAGAACCATCAATACATTCTTTTTTGGATCCAAAGCCATATTCAATTTTTTAAAATCATCGTTCAACGCTTCTCGATCCGAACAAATAGCTTTACTATTTTGCAACAGAAGTCTCATGAAATCACCTTGAGCCATGAATTCATAAGCATATACCTGCTCTCGTGACTGTTTCAATAATTGACTTTCGAAATTATTCAGTTGGATTTCTTTTATGACTTCCATGACGGTATCTATTACCTTGTCGAATCCTTCAGTTTTCAATAAATACCTAACATTTGTCATTTGAATAGCCTGATAAGTATATTCAAAATTACTATGTCCAGTTAGAAAAATTACTTTACATCTTGACCAATAAGCCCGAACCCTATCAATCAACTCCAGACCATTTAACCCAGGCATTGCGATATCGGTGAGAACGATATCGATTCTCGTGCGCGACATCCACTCTAAGGCCTCTTTACCCGAGTAAGCTTTACAGACATCAAGCTGCTCTGGCATGAGGCTGCTAAACACTTCATACAATCCATCCGTTATAATTTCTTCATCATCTACAATTAATAGTCTATACATCGTTCCCCTCCTCCTTTAACTTGATTCGAATTGTAACTTTTAGACCATTTAGCGTACTTCTTGATAAGAACAAACCACTTCCTTCTCCATAGGTCAATGCAATTCTTCGATGGATATTAATAATACCTGTCATCTCCTGTAATTCATTTATATTGGCAATACGAGAACCTAATTTATGAATCTCTTCATCACTTAATGTGTCTCCATTATCCTCCACAACGATAGAAACAATGTCACCTCGCTTTTCAAAGCTTACTCGAAGAAAGCCCTCATCTGGCATTTTCTCGAGGCTATGCTCATATGCATTCTCAATAATAGGCTGTACGATCAACCTTGGCACCTTAATTAGTTCCAATTCCTTAGGCAATTCATCGAATAGTACGCTAATGCGCCTTGAGAACCGAAGATTTTGGATTTCCGTATACATTCGCGCGTGTTTAATTTCTTCCATTAACGTTACATTGCTTTCCCCATTACGTGTAATAAATCTAAAATATTCCCCAAGCATTTTGGTAAATAACTCGATTCGCTCAATATCCTCAATTTTAGCGAGTGAATTTAATATGAAGAAACTATTATACAGAAAGTGAGGATTAATTTGGGACTGCAGTTGTTTTAACTCAGCCTCTTGCATCATCAACTTAAGCTTGTAATCTCGATCAATGAGCTTTTTCAATTTAATTAACATATTATTATAGCGATCATAAATGAATCCGAATTCATCCTCTTTTTTATGTACAATTGGAATGTTCAAATCCCCGCCTTCCATTCTCTTGAAACCTTCTACAAGACGTAATAAAGGTCTATGAACTAGCTTATAAGTCGAATAAGAATAAATAACTATTGCAACAATTGAGGCAAAAGCGAACACCCATGCCCATTTACTAAACTTATTAAGCGGTCTTCTGACCATCTCTTCCGGTATAAATTTGACAACAAATAGTCCCAATTCTTCAGAATGCGCTTTGTCGGTATGATAATTCTCTACTTCAACATCCATTATCTCCGTAAATTCACTTGAACCTTTAACAACACTAAGGAAGCTTTGTATAATATTGCTGGACTCCTCACCGGTAGCTAATATCTCTCCCCAATCTTTAGAAATCAAAAAAGTACCGCTCTCAGAGTAAATATTTAAGGTATCTAGGTCACCCCTCAACCTATCATTATTTAACTCAATTTGAATTACGAAAAGTGGTTTTCCTACTTCCCACCCGCCAAACATTAGCGTCATGAGACTCAAGGAATCCCCTTGCTTGATAATCCGACTTTTAGTACCTTGAATACAAGCAAGAATGCTTTCGTACCGTACATGATTAAACTCTTGAACAGAATTAGTGGCTGAAAAAGTCTTATCAATCGATGGAATATGTATAGAGACATCCTTAATAAATGGACTAGTATTCTTAATTGAAGTCAGCCGATGCAGTAAATAAGTAATGCTTATCTTTTTTTCGTAATTATCCATTACCTCCCAAGCTAGTGCCATTTTTTGCAATTCCTTATCCGCTAATATATCGAATTGTTGAATTTCAATCCATTCAATTTCGCGATTCAAATCCTCCAAGTAGGTATTTAATTGAACAATAGTATTTCTGGATATCTCTTGGCTTGCATTGTTATAACTCCAGTTATATAAATATATTCCGAGTAAGATGATGGGAAGGATAACAATGATATATATAACAAGGAGTCTCACAAATATAGTTTTATGTAATGAATTTGCAGGAATGTTAAACAAATAACCCCCTCCAAAGCTAATTGAATCAATAGCAAGTATATTGATATATTGGAAATTGCTACTTTAATAGTTTACCTCTTAACTTTTTTAAAGAACTTTTTTGAAATAGCACAAGTTGTCTTCTTCTGTCATTTCGGATCTACCCATCCCCTCCATTCTTTTACACTTTTCTAATTCACCGATAGGACTTCCTAGTATAATATTCACAAAAGTATCTTACATAAGGTCATTCAGTATCGGTTTCATTTAGATTACAATTAATTTGTTTCCACAAAACAATCTTACAGCAGCTGATTATTCTTGATATGCCCCTAGATTCTCCAATATCTAAAAGGAATAAAAATAGATAATCCCCACACAAAGTAGGGAGTGTTGTAAGAAACTTCATATTCTGCTGGTTTACCTCAATTTTTTCTCAATGTAGGTTAAGACGATCACCCTTCCCAAGAAAGCCCTTTCATATAATATATACGCCACAAATTTGTAATTTCCTTTTCCCATGAGGTTTATAGGGAATGCTTATTCCAATAAGGTTTTGATTCGTTTCTATAAAGGCGATAAATCGCAAAGCCGTCAAACAGGTGGAATAGGAATGGTTTATCCACTTTTTTCATAGAGTCGTATGAAGTAGAATTGATGCGGTAAAGTCAATTGGGGAGAGGAACTGCGTTGGATGATTTATTTACCAAAAAAGGAGTAAGTAAAAATTATTAAAAGACATTAACTACGCAATTAAAAATATTCTTACTCATTTTTATGAAAACTATGGTAGGATTAAAATCATGTTCAATCAAGACCTAAAGTTTTTTTCATCATAGCGTACACAAAAATCAAACTGTGTGAGTTATTTACTCACACAGTTAATCACTTTATTTGATAAAAGGCCATTTCATAGAGATGTTACTACATTTTAATTTATTTAAGCATAGATAGCCTTCCATTAATGTTTATTGAGAGAAAGCATTTTATTATGATTAAAGCTTGAATATTAATATTCCATAAATCCAAGAATTGAAACTATAAAGATGTAAAATATATTAATTTTAATTGAATAAATGGTTTTGGATAAAAATTAACTTTTTCATTTATTGATATCCATTTTAAGATATAGGAAGCGGCTTTTTTTGTTTATTCCTTTCCTTTCGGCACCAATCCCACCGCCTGCCGAATTGCTTCCATCAAACTTCTCTCGTCAGCAATTCCTTTTCCTGCTATATCAAAAGCCGTTCCATGATCCACACTTGTTCTAATGATTGGAAGCCCGACTGTAATGTTGACACCTGCATCCAGTCCAAGTACTTTTACAGGGCCATGTCCTTGATCGTGATACATTGCTACCACTACATCAAAATCACCACGCACAGCACGGAAAAATAAAGTATCAGCTGGTAATGGACCGACAGCGTCAATCCCTTCTCCTTGTGCTTTTTTTACAGCTGGGATAATTTTTTCTTCTTCTTCGCCATAACCAAAAAGGCCACTTTCTCCTGCATGGGGATTGATTCCACAAACCGCAATCTTTGGTTGCTCAATTCCTGCACGTGTTAAGGTATCATTTGCTAAACGAATGACCTCAAACACTCTTTGCGGATTAATCATCTTTATTGCATCAATAATTCCGACATGGGTCGTTACATGGATGACACGCAGATTAGGTGCTGATAGCATCATAGAAAAATCTTTCGTATTCGTTAGGTCAGCCAATATCTCAGTATGACCTGGATATGTATGCCCCCCTTTATGAAGTGCTTCCTTATTTAATGGCGCTGTACAAATAGCATCAATTTCCTTATTTAATGCCAGCTCCACTGCCTTCTCCACGAATTTATAAGCAGCATGGCCAGATTCGGCGGAAACTTGTCCAATTGGTAAATTTTTTGGCAAGAGGTCTAGATCATAACAATTTATTACATTCGGTGAAAATCCCGCCTGATTCAATGTAGAAATTGAACGAATATCCATATCAGAGTGTATAAACGTTTTCGCACGTTCAAGAATTTTTGCATCCCCGATCACAATTGCGCGGCAAATATCATGGATCTCCGCATGACCCAAACTTTTTAAAATGATTTCAGGCCCAACACCTGCAGAGTCACCCATTGTAATGCCAATAATAGGTTTAATCATCTTTACCACTGTCCTTTAAAAAATGTAATGCATGTTTCAAGGTATATTTCGTACCAAATCCTCCTGCTTTCGTAACTGCCCATAATTCTCTCTTGTATCCTAGTAACTTTCCAAATGGCAAACCTGCCTCTACTTCAGTGAATAATACTATTTCAACAATCCCAAGTTTCGAGCAAACCGCTCTTGCGGTATCACCACCTGTTAAAAACAGCCCTTGGACGGATTCAATATTTTCACAAATTGCCAACGCCATCTCGCCAAGTCTCTCAACAATCTGCTCACTTATCGCTAAAGCTTGCACATAATGATATCTTTCGTTGGAAACTACATATAAAAAGATATGTTCAATTTCAGGCCGATTTTGGATATTATTTAATATCGTTTCCATATCGATAGATTGTTTTAATATTTGGAGCACGTCTACTTTAATAGTATATGTATTCGGCATTCTCTCTGCTTCGCGAAGTTGTTTCCGAGTAACATTTGATAAACTTCCGGAAATCGTTAATGTTTTTCCAATGGAGTATTTAGGCATTTCAAGTAGTTGAGAAGTTTCCAACCTTAGCCTAGATGGTAAATATTCTATTAAACCTGCAGATCCTGCCCAAACAATCTTTAATTCTGTTTTCAACAATTTATCAATGATTTCTGTAAAATCGGTATCCTTTTCTACGTCAAATACAATCCAATTTTCACCTAAATTAATTCTTTGTATAAATTCTTCATCTGTTTTTCGCAAGATTTCCGAATTATATACCACCGCTCTTTTCTTCGCTTCTATATAGAGGAGATCAGGAATATAACTCACTTTCACCGGAGTTTTTGGATCTTTTGCAAATTCTGTTTCACTAATGATTTCTCCATTGATATAATGATGACCTTCTTTTGTAATCCGTCCTAATTTAGGGAAAGCAGGTACGATCACAACAATATCTGGCTCATATACTTTTTCAACAGCCAATAATTCAATTCCTATATTACCTCTTAGTGTAGAATCAATTTTTTTGTAAATATGAGAAACCCCAGAACGAAACATGTATTGGGCAGCCTTTAAAACTCTAGTATAAGCTTCAGAAGGCTCTAGAGATCGACTGTTTGTATCGATCACTAATACATCATTATTCTCATTTAACTGGATTCCCACCGAGGTTCGCAAACCCTTTTTTGCCAACTGAACTCCTGAATCATTTGCTCCTGTAAAATCATCCGCAATTATACCGATTTTGTTATTCATTATAAACACACCCTTTAATGAATGAACTATGCCTTAAGTATAATACTATTTTCCAAGAAAAATCTTTATTATTCCTTTTATTTTTCACTACTTTTAAAGCAATGAACCATTGAATTTATATCAGTTCCATGATAAAATGAAATTTGTTCACTAGTATTATAATGTTGTTATTTTTTTATAAAAAATGAAATCAAGGGTGGAGTTAACATGTTTGCTGTTAATCGTTTGCGCGATTATCAGCCCGCGAGCCTCCGCAAAGACTTCATTTCTGGGATAACTGTCGGTATTGTGGCCATTCCTCTTGGGATGGCTTTTGCCATGGCGTCGGGTGTTAAGCCGGAATATGGAATTTACACGACAATTATCGCGGGATTGCTTGTTTCTTTGCTCGGTGGTTCTCGCTTTCAAATTGCTGGTCCTACGGGAGCATTTATTCCAATTTTACTCGCAGTCGTGCTTCAATATGGATATGAGAATTTGTTGGTAGCGGGTTTAATGGCGGGAGTTTTACTCGTCATTATGAGTTTTTTCCGACTTGGAAGTTTAATTCACTTTATTCCGCGATCTGTGACAATTGGTTTTACAACTGGGATTGCTGTCATTATTTTCTCTGGACAGCTAGGAAATTTCTTCGGTCTTACGGGGCTTGAAAAGAAGGAATATTTCCACGAAAATATGCTTGAGATTTTCCGACATTTTCATACTTTAAATGGATTTAGCATTCTAACAGCGATTATTGGACTAATTACGATTATTGTTGTACCTAGAATTTCAAAGCGGATTCCTGTTTTACTGGTAGGACTCATTATACCCACCGTAGTCTCGGTCTTGTTTTATCCAAGCTATGTTGAAACCGTTGGTACTGCCTTCGGTGGTATTCCGCAATCATTGCCAGACTTCAAGTTTCCAGAGATTACACTTGGAAAAATTGGTGAGTTGTGGGTACCCGCTCTTATCATTGCGGCATTAGGGGCTATTGAATCTCTCCTATCTGCAGTAGTTGCGGATGGAATGACGAATGAAAAACATCATTCAAATCGGGAGCTGTTTGGACAAGGAATTGCCAATATTGTTGCACCGCTTTTCGGAGGAATTCCTGCCACTGGAGCAATCGCTCGAACTGCCACAAATATTAAATCAGGTGCTGTTAGCAGACTTTCTGGGATCATTCATAGCCTTTTCGTTTTAGGGACATTACTGCTTTTTGCTCCATATGCCTCTCACATTCCACTTGCAGCAATGGCGCCGCTTTTAATGTTTGTTGCTTGGAACATGGCGGAGTTAAAGTCATTTAAACAACTTTTAAAGCTGAAAACGAGTGATTCGGTCGTTCTCGTTACAACATTTATACTCACCGTTTTTGTTAATCTTACAGTAGCTGTCCAAGTAGGAATATTACTTGCCATTCTTTCTTTTATTAAAAAGAAAAGTGAAATGCTGCAAGTGAATCAAAAACAAGATGCTTTGGATTTAACATCACATTTTCGCTATAAAACGTTTACGATTAAAGGACCGTTATTTTTCGGAACAGCCCAAGCATTTGAACATCTTCTTAAATCATCGCTTGAAAGTCCGCCGAGAGTTATTATTTTAAATATGTCTGAAGTTACAACCATCGATGCGACAGGTGAGGAAAAGCTTGCTTCCTTCATTAAAAACTTTAGAAAGTCTGGTGGCACAGTATTAATTTCTGGCTTACCAGATTGGGGAATGGAGCTATTTCAAAAAAGCGGGTTAGTCGATGAGCTTGGACATGAATCATTTTATATAGATGAAGAAAGTGCTACAGGGTCAGTTCCCTACCACCTAAAAGCGGTAGGGGATTGACCCCTTATTTTTTCCAGTATTCTCTACCATCAAGCGTTCTGTCCAACCACTTATTTTCAAATAATTCCCGTCTTAATAGAGCAGAATCATTAAATGTATGCCATTCGTCCAATATCGCATTTACTTCTTTTTCTGAGTAAGTACGCCCCTCTTCGAATTTTCCTGCTAAAAATTCAACAGCTACCAACTTCCTGCTTCGCTTGGCTGGCCAAGACTTTAACTGCCCCTTTTCATTAAAAAAACCTTTTATGTCTTCTAGCGGATTCGTCACTCGAAACCCTCTCTTTCGTTTTATATAAAACTATCATAATTTCCTAAATTGACACTGGCAATCATTGGATAACTTGTTGTACTTTCGATATGATAATAACAGCGAATTTATTTTTTAAGGGGACATATAATGAATAAACTCGGAGAAATAACTTTTAAGTATAGAAAACTTGTTTTAACTATCTGGTCTTTCGTGTTTTTATTTTCAGGATTTTTTGCCTTAAAGCTACCTTCCGTATTAGGTGGAAGTGGCTTCGAGTATGATGGATCATATAAAGAAGTTGAAAAGATAATGGATGAAGATTTTAATATTCCAGCTTCATCCTTAATATTACTGTTTGAAAAAAGCAACGATGCTACAGAGCAAGATTTTAAAGAGTACATAGAAGATACGTTGACTCGAATAAAAGAAGTTAAAAATGTAGAAATACAGCAAGCTTCACCACAAATCAAAGACGACCGGGCTTTCATCATTCTTTCTTTTAACAATAAATATCAGATGTCCCAAAATATAGAAAATGTACGTGGCAAGCTAAAAGATGATAATACATTTTCAGTTGGTTTAACAGGAAGAGCTGTCATTGAAGAGGATATGAATCAGGCGGCACAGCAAGATTTAGTGCGTGCTGAACTTATTGGGATTCCGATTGCGTTAATAATACTATTGCTAGCTTTCCGCGGTGTAATTGCGGCTCTCATTCCGCTAATCACGGGATTTGTCAGTGTTGTTGTTGCTATGGGAATGCTTTATTTCACCGGACAAAAAATAGATCTTTCTATATTTGTTCTTAATACTGCCCCTATGATAGGACTTGCGCTAGGGATTGACTTTGCACTTCTTTTTGTGAATCGGTTCCGGGAAGAATTAGACATGAAAGCAACAGATGCAGCCATAGCAAAATCGGTTGCCACATCTGGAAGAGCCATTCTTTTTTCAGGATTTTGCGTGCTACTTGGATTAATTGGAATGTTATTTATTCAAGTTGGGGTCTTTCAGTCTGTCGCTATAGGGGGAATTGCGGTTGTTTTTACTTCCGTTCTTGCAGCAAATACATTTTTACCAGCGCTTCTATCCGTTATTGGTCCACATATTAATAAGTGGATGATTTTAAAAAACAGTAACGGAAAGGAGAGTAGTTGGCATACATTTGCTCGTTATGTGATGAAAAGGCCAGTTTTAATGGCACTCGTTGCAACGATTATACTCATTACTGGCTTGCTTCCGGTTAGTGATATGCGATTGGCCATTCCAGAGGCCGATGCATTGCCAACTTCATATGAATCACGTACAGCCTTTGAAAAATATAAAGAAACCTTTGGGGATACAGAAAAAACGATTGTGTATATTGTTACAAAAAGCAATGAGGATATGACAGAAAAAGATTCGCTGGAAAAGTTGGAGAATGTCGTGAACGAGATTAAAACGGACCCTCTAACAGTAGAAGTGGATTCCATTTTTTCCGCAACACAAATGTCGGCTGATGAATTAATTGCTGCATCTAAAGTTCCTGAATTACAATCTCAATTGGTTCCCGCTTTCGAAAAGCTAACCAATGGTAAAGAGGCACTGCTTCAAGTTAAATTAAATGCAAAAAACTCTTCTCCAAAAGCAAAAGATTGGGTGAGGGATTGGGAGAAAAGGAAAACAGATCTTTCATTAAAAGTTGGTGGGGAGTCAAAGTTTCATCAGGAAATTTTCGATGAAATTATAAATAAAATCGTTTATAGTTTGGCTTTCATCTTAATTTCAACTTATATCGTATTGTTTATTGCGTTTCGCTCAGTGCTAATCCCATTAAAGGCCATTTTAATGAATGTGCTTAGCTTAGGATGTACCTTTGGGATTATCGTTTGGCTTTTCCAAGAGGGACACCTCGGATTCCATCAATCGGATATCGCGTTAATGATTCCCGTTTTTGCTTTTAGCATTGTATTTGGATTAAGTATGGACTACGAAGTATTCCTTATTTCCCGAATTTATGAGATTTATCTCGAGACGGGGGATAATGACAAAGCTACGTTAGAAGGGTTGATTTCTACAAGTAAAATCATTACTTCAGCAGCGGCGATTATGATTGTTATTACAGGAGCATTCGGTTTTACTGGTATTATCCCAGTTCAACAAATGGGTGTCACGATTGCATTAGCCATATTTATTGATGCCACCATTGTCCGGATGGTGTTAGTTCCGTCATTAATGAAGCTTCTTGGAGATGTAAACTGGTGGTCTCCATTTCATAAGCGACACCGAGTTAGACAATATGGGTAAGAAAAATGGAGCGAGGTGGTACAACCCCCGCTCCATTTTTCCTTATAAAAACTCATATACACCATTTGCGAAATACTCATATTCTTTTTCATTTAATATCGTTTCCCCATATCCCTCAAAAAAGACCATTCTATCTTCTTCACTTGTAAAAAAAGTTTCTTCTGGTTGGATGGCTAGGGCAACATCCAACCTCGGATCCCCGTATGCTCCCCCACTCCAATCGATGACGGCTGCTATTTTCCCATCGTGAACAAGAACGTTATCGACGGTAAAATCACCGTGGATGAGAGTCTGCTTTATGTTCTTTGGTTTTTCTTTTCTCAATTGCTCCAGAAGTTCAGGCGTACCATCTAAATCATAAATCTGTAATTCTATTTCAGCCTTATCAAAAATTTTATCCAGCCAAATGGTGTCTGGTTGATAGATTTTTTCCGGACATGTGGTTGAATGGATCTCCTTCAGTACCTTTCCAAATTGATAAATGAGGTTTCGTTTCTTTGCTCGATCTTTTTCCTTTTGTAACGCTTCTCCCATCGTTTCACCCTGTATAAAATTCATTAAAATCCAGGACTCGTTGAGTGCAGAATTCTTTTCAAATGCATGAATAACAGGAATAGGCAGATTCGTTTCGCTTAAACTTTTTAAAATAAATGCTTCTCGTTCAAGCCACCCAGCATATCGCGCTCCCTTAGATCGTTTTAAAACGAAAACCCCATTTTCCCCCTTTACAATCCCTACGTTTGACGTACATCCCTGCTCTGGAAACGTCATTTTATCTATTTTTCCTATTATGTTTAATAGATTTATAGGTATTTCCTGTTCAGCGATTGGAACCACATCGTTACCCCCGATTCAGTGTTTTCTTTATTATTCGCTGAATGGAAGAAAAGCGCAAGTACCATCCGGTAAAGATGTAAAGCAAAGAGCGCTCTCTTTCCTACTAAAGCTCGCAGAGGAGCATGGAGAGATGAAAGAAGAAAATACCATTATCATTATTTACCAATAACTCACCAAACTTTGCTAATTCCGTCGGCACAACGAGAGAAACGATCAATCGTCTCTTGAATCAGCTTGGGAAAGACAATATATTAAAAGTAGATCGAAACCGTATTGTTTTTCGTGATTTCGAAGTATTAAAACAACAATTAGTATGAAATTGAGGCCCTCCTTTGTTGGAGTGGCCTCAAATTTTTTATTCTACAATTAATTTCCCTACCATATCCCCATGGCCGGCACCGCAGAAAATGGAGCATTCATATTGAAACTCTCCTGCTTTATCTGCTACAAAAGAAATCGTTTTATCTCCTTGAACTTCTTTATTGTAACCATCAATCTTTACTGCATGGTTACCTTCAGAATTTTTGAGGGTAATTTTTACAGTGTCACCTTTATTTACTTTGATTTCTTTTAAATCAAAATCGAAGTTCGTTGCATCTATTGTGAATTCTTTTACCTCTCCATTTCCTTCGGCAGCGCCACTATCTTTGCTGCCGCAAGCACCTAATAAAAGAGCAGATAAAATTACTAAACACAAAGCTAACATCATTTTTTTCATATTGTTGACTCCTCCTTGAACTTTTATATTTCAAGTTTAGAATCAAAATGACACTCAAACTATGATATAAATCACACTTTTAAGAAAATGTTAACAGCATGACCTTATACTGGAATTCACCTTGAAGCATTGGTACGAAAGTGTTTCTTTATAAAAGAGCTTATTATGACGGATATTCGTTCACAATTTTGTTAAAAAAATCCCAAAGGAATAAACCTTTGGGACACAATTAGTTAACTATCTTTTTTTGGAATGAATGGCCACCAATTCGCTTTTCCTAGCATGTTGATTAACACTGGTACAAATAATGGTAGAACGATTAAAGCATAGAATAACAAACCTGTTAAGACGAGAGTAGCGATCTGCAGCATCGATAATACGCCTGATGGTAACATGGCGGCGAACGTACCTGCTAAAATAACGGCCGCACTCATAATGACAGTGCCCATATTTTTCATCGCGATCATGATGCCTGTTTTTACATCAAGTTCCCTATATTCGGAGAATCGATCCATCAAGAAGATAGAGTAATCAACCCCTAGGGCAATCAAGATAACGAAACCAAAGAAAGGTGTAACCCAGTTGATTCCAGGATAGCCTAAAATATTTACAAAAATTAATTCTGTCATCGCAATGGAAGAATAATAAGTTAATAGAAGCGATGCTATAATATAAATTGGCATAACGAGTGAACGTAGCAGAACGATCAAGATAATCACAATTCCAATCATCATGAACGTGACTGTTTTCGTGTAATCCAAATTGGACATCGTTTCAAGATCGTGGTTTATGCTCGTAACCCCGCCTATTCCTATATTTGCTTGTTCTAACTTCGTATTTTTCGTCGCATCTTTAACTGTTTTTTCAACTTCTGAAATCATATCCATCGATTTCTTTGAATATGGATTTGAATCGAGCACGATATCCATCGTCGTCATTTTACCGTCTTTTGACATGTAAATATCAAATACTCTTTGAAACTCTTTATCTGTTAAAAGTTCATCTGGAATATAGATGCCAGATTGCTGCATGTCAGTATCTTTAGCTAGTTTCGTTAAATAAGTTTCGGCTTCCCCGAACCCATCTTCAATTTTTCCAAGACCTTCACTACTTTGAGAAAGACCATCACTCAATTCATCAAGTTGGCCACCCATATCGCCAAATCCTGTTTTCAACTGTTCCTGACCTTTTGCAATATCACCTAGACCAGATGCAATGGCAGGAATTTGTTTAACGACTTGGTGCTGCCCATTCGAAGCCTGACCTAATCCAGTTTCTAGCTTCGCTAATCCGCCTGCAATTTCGTCTAAGCCTTTAGAAAATCCACCTAATCCGCTACTAATTTTAGCTAAGTTGGCGTTGGCTTCTTTAAGTCCCCCGTTTACCTTTTGCAGTTCCTCATTTAATGCGGAAACTGTTCCATTTGCGATTGCAGCTTGCTTAGCCGCTTCACCAATGATTGTTTGGATATCAGCTAAATTTGGATCATCTTGAATTTCAGGATGATTTTGTACTAGTTTTGTAAGTGGTTCCTGAAGCGACACAATCGTATTTTGTGTTCCTTGCAATAATGCGGGAACTTTTTCGTATTCACTAATTAGTTTGCCCAGACCAGCTTGGGCTTGCTCATAACCCTTCAATAATTGTGCTGTGCCCGCTTGAAGTTCACGCGCTTTTTTACTCGCTTCAGAAGCACCTTTTTTCAAATCTCCAGCACCCGTCGTGCCTTGACGAATTCCATTTTCAATAGTACTTAACGCAGTTTGCAGATCTCCAACTCCGGACTGCAATTTTTTCGTTCCGTCAGTTAGCTCCCCAATTCCAGCTGTCGCTTTTTCAATATCGGGCTTGGAATCTTTTATGGATGTAGCTGCTTCGTTCAGTCCATCTTTAATTGTGGAGATTCCTTGTGTTCCTTCGCCAATTCCTTTTCCAAGTTTATCTGCTTGATTTTTCACATAGAGGTCATCAATTTTATCACCTGTCGGCCGAGTGACACTGCGAACCTTACTTACATCGTCAAGATTCTCTAATTTTTGGCTGATTGATTCAATCAAAGTAACATACTCTTTCGTTTTCATAGAGTCGTCATTTTCAATTACTACCTGAATCGGCATGATTTCCCCTGGACCAAAGTTATCGGCTACTAGATTAAAACCTTTTACAGAGCCATAATCATCGCCAATTTCATCCAGCGAATTAAAGGACAGGTCACCATCGTAACTAATTAGAAGTGGTACAGTGAATAACGCTACAATCCCAAGTGCAATGAGCGGCCTTGTGATGGCGAGATTTCCCATCCAGCCCCACAGCCTGCTTTCAGAATGAGAGATGTTCTTTTTCACTGGCCAGAAAAGCACTTTCCTCAAAGTAGCCATGAAAAAAGGAACGATCGTAAAGAGAGCAATCATTAAAACAAAAACTCCAACAGCTACACCAACGGCTGATTGATAAAGTTTAAAAGTTGCAAAACCGATGGACGCGAAACCGATCATAACTGCTAGAGCACTAAAAATAACAGTTTTTCCCGCTGTTTTATACGTTGTAACGATAGCTGACTGAATATCGTGTCCATTCGAAAGTTCTTCCTTATAACGACTTAACAGTAAAATACAATAGTCAGTTCCAATTCCGAATAACACCGCAACCATAAACGTCTGGGTAAAATTCGAAACCGGGAAGTTCAGTTTATCAACTAAGAATGCGACAATCGTTTGGCTCACCAAATATGTCAATCCGACTGTCAAAAGTGGAATAAACGGAGCAACTGCCGAACGGAATACAAGCAAGAGGATCACCATAATAAAGATGACTGTGATAACTTCGGTTTTCGCAAGACCTTTTTCAGAGCTGATGATGACATCCTCTGTAATCAAGGAATTACCAGTCATATATGTGTCGACATTTTTAGTTTTGATCGCCTTGTCCAATACATCTCGGACATCCCTTATTTCTCTATCGCCCATTTTCACATCAAGCAAGGCTATGATTGTATTGCCATCTTTTGAAATAAGCTGATCTTTCAAGGCATCGTCATTAAAATGTGTAGTGATGTTCTGGATGCCAAGTTTTGATTTGTTGGCTTCGAGATTTTTCATCGTAATTTCAATATTAGAAAGCTCTGAATCAGAAAACTTTTTCTCGTCATGAAAAACAACGATATAGGCACTAGTTCCTTTTTCCTTTGAAGAGTGCTTGGCAATTATTTCCGAAGCGACCTTGGAAGGATAACCATCCGCCACTTCAAGTTGTCCTTTATCCCTTATAAGTTGAGCCATATTGGGGGAATTCAACATAAGAACGATAGCAGAAATAATCCAAATAGCTAGTATTGCCCATCTAAACCGAATGATTGACTTCATTATTCATCCCCCTTGTAATTCTCAATATAATCTGCAAGTTTGACATAAACATTAAGAAAGCTTTCCATTTCATCTTCCGGTATTTTTTTTACGATGGATTCAACGAATTCATTAATTTTATTCTCGAGATGCTCGTAATACTCCGTGCCTTTTTTTGTAAGGCGCAAATAAACATTTCTACGATCCTTTTCATCCCTTAGGCGCTCTACTAATCCTTTTTTTACAAGCTTTTCTACTCTTACCGTAATCGCACTTTTATGTACAAGCTGTTTTTCGGCGAGTTCAGAAGCACGAACTGGCCCCTTCATATAAAGTAACCTTACAAGAGTAAACTGCTCGAACGACAGCTCTTCCATTAATTGCGAAGACATTAAGGAAGTAATACTTTTCGATCCGTGTATAAAAATATCCATATAACGATCCAGAATAAGTTGGATTTTCTTTTTATCCATATTAGTTCACCTCATCAATAGTTGACCCACTAAACTATATTATAATTCATATGCGCGGTCAATGACGAAAATGTGAAAAACAATATAACAAAGAATAATAAGCACACTAAAGAGCAACCTTATCAACTAGCGATAAGGTTGCTCTTTTATCTTGATTCAATTTTACCCTCTTATCATCGGTATCAAATAACTAATAATAAACCACATGATGCCGAAGAAAATGATTAAATAGGCAGCGTATTTTATGAAAGTCGAAGCTACTTGGCTGGAATCAGACTTTCTTTCTGTTCTTTCAATTTCCTTATGCTCGTCCATGTTAATCTCTCCTCATTTAAGGGTCTTGTACCTGTAATACCCTTAAGTAGGAAAAGTAAACTATCGTTAAAAAGCAGCCATCTTTTCAGCGGGGTCTGTCCTTTTTCTAATCTTTCTTGCAGCTATTTCTTTATCAAAATATCCAATATTTAATACTCCAACAATTTTTTCGCCTGGGTGGACTCCAATTGCTTGACGGAATTTAGGATCATGTTTATGGACAGGCGTTTTCCAAACCATCCCTATTTCTTGTTCCCACGCAAGCAATTGCAGATTTTGAAGCATGCAGCTTGTTGCAGCAAAGTCTTCTTCCCAAACTTTTTGACGTGGATCCTCATTCATAATAACGACTAAAAATGCCGGGACATTGATAAATTTATTTCTTATGATTTCATGCTTGCCTTTTTCATGACATTGTAGAATGGCTTCAATGAAGTCTTCCTTACGATCTTTAGAAACGAAAATAAAACGCCATGGTTCGCGAACACCATGTGTGGGTGCCCAAACCGCATCTTTTAATAATGACAAAATAAGTTCTTGAGTGATCTCCTTATCGATATATCCGTTTTTAACCGAAGTCCTTTCACGGATTATATCTGCAATGGACTTAACTGCTAACATGGAGTACCTCCTTAAATAATAATGATAATCATTATCACTTATCATAACATTCAAATGTATTTTTGCAAGTAAGAAAAGCGGAAGGAAGGCAAAGAACGCAACTTCCTGTTGCAGGCTCAGGTAGCGACGTCCTGTCGCTTCGCCTGCACTAGTACATCCGTGTACGTCGCAACGCCTTCCTGACCCGCATCCTACGGGCCTCCGATATTTAACCTCAAGGGGGGGTGGCCCCTAAAGCAAGACAAGAAAAAAGAGTCCTCTTAAGAAGACTCACATCTTTCCTTATAAATTATAAATCAAAGGCATTGGAGAGGGTTTATCTTTAGAATAATCATATGCCTTCATTATCCGATTTATGACATCATCAACTTCTTCTGTATTACTGTATATTGTTGCAATCGACTCTCCTGCTTCAACTGCATCGCCAATTTTTTTATGTAATACAATTCCTACACTTAAATCAATTTCGGATTCCTTTGTTGCACGGCCTGCTCCTAAAAGCATCGCTGCTACTCCGATTTCATCCGCCACTATTCCACTAATGTAGCCACTTTCAGTAGAATTAACTGGGATTTGATATGTAGCTTGAGGTAGTTTAGTTACATCATCTACAACCGAAGGATCTCCACCTTGAGCCGATAAAAATTGTTTAAAAACTTGAAGAGCTTTTCCGTTAGCAATTACTTCTTCAAGCATAGTTCGTGCCTCTTCTTCAGAATTAGCTTTACCTGCTAAGACAACCATCTTGCTTCCAAGTACGAGACAAAGTTCATGCAAATCAGCTGGACCTTTACCTTGCAGTGTTTCGATTGCTTCTTTAACCTCCAAAGCATTTCCTACCGCATATCCCAGTGGTTGTTCCATATTCGAAATGACAGCGAGGGTTTTCCTTCCAACTTGGTTTCCAATTTCCACCATCGCATTCGCTAATTCCCTAGCATCATCGAGTTGTTTCATAAAAGCTCCCGCCCCAACTTTTACATCAAGAACTATGGCGTCAGCTCCAGCAGCAATTTTTTTACTCATGATTGAGCTTGCAATGAGAGGAATTGAATTTACCGTTGCTGTTACATCCCGAAGACTATAAATTTTCTTATCTGCAGGTGTTAAATTTCCAGATTGACCTACAACTGCAATTTTATTTTGATTGACCAGTTCAATAAATTGTTGTTCAGAAATCTCAACATGGAAACCTTGAACCGCTTCAAGTTTATCGATTGTTCCACCAGTATGTCCCAACCCACGACCTGACATTTTTGCAACAGGAATTCCGAGTGCGGAAACTAAAGGCGCAAGAATTAGAGTCGTCGTGTCACCAACACCGCCAGTCGAATGTTTATCGACTTTAACCCCTTCGATTCCGGATAAATCAATTTGATCCCCAGACTTCACCATTGCCATTGTCAATTTAGCCGTTTCGTTTGATGACATGCCTTGAAAAAATACCGCCATCAAAAAAGCAGACATTTGGTAATCCGGAATCTGTCCATTTGTATAACCATCAATGACAAAATGGATTTCTTCCTTCGATAAATGCTTTCCATCCCTTTTCTTTGCGATAATATCGACCATCCTCATTGTCACAAACACCTCTCTTTGTTTTAGGTTTATAGAGAAATTATTAGGTTAAACTGAACACAAAAGAAATCTTATACTATTTCATCTAATTATTAGTTTTTCCAGAAGGATTGTCAAAAAAACCACTTTACATCTTAAAAATCATCTACTATAATTACATTAGTTACTTACTTTTTGTAATAACAAAATAAGGAGGAAAAATAATAATGACAATTTCAAAATGGCTTCTAGATAATGCACATAGTAATGTTGACTTTTCTGTAAAACATATGATGGTTTCTAAAGTAAAAGGTTCTTTTAACGATTTTTCTGCGGACATCGTTGCAGATCCTACTGATTTAACAACTGGAAATATCAGTTTTACAATTGATGTTGCAAGCATTGATACACGTAATGAGGATCGCGATAATCACCTTCGTTCTGCTGACTTTTTTGAAGTTGAAAAATATCCAAACCTAACTTTTACTTCAACAAATATTGAGAAAAAAGGCGACGATGAATACGCGATAACAGGAGATGTTTCCTTGCATGGGGTTACAAAGCCTGAAACGTTTACTGTTACATTTGAAGGACTTGCGAAAGATCCAATGAGCGGTGCAGAAAAAGCTGGTTTTAGCGTAGAAGGTAAAATCAAGCGCAGTGATTATGGTTTAACTTGGAACGCAGCCCTTGAAACAGGCGGTGTTCTTGTCGGAGACGACATTAAAGTTACGATGGAAATTCAAGTATCTAGAGAAGCATAAAATAAAATATAATAAAACCAAGAGGAGAAAAACAGCTCGTTCTTTTCCTCTTGGTTTTTTGTTTATTCAATATTTATCCGAAAATGCAGTTATTTAATTCTCTGCTTTTTCTTGTTTTTGTTCCCTTAATAAATCTCGAATTTCTGCTAATAGCTCTATTTCCGGAGCAACCTCTGGTTCCTTCTCAATTACTTCTTCCTCTTTCTTCCTCTTTAAGCTATTCAATAATTTTACGAATATAAAGATTGAAAAGGCTATGATAAAAAAGTCAACAATACTTTGAATAAAAATTCCATATTTCACATCTACACCAGCAATAGGTATGGAGAGTTTTTCAAAACTTCTACCGCCTAGCAATACTCCGACGAGTGGCATAATAATATTCTCAACAAGCGAAGAAACGATTTTTCCGAAAGCCGTCCCGATGACAACGGCAACTGCCAAATCTAATACGTTACCTTTTATCGCAAACTTCTTAAATTCTTCCCACATTCTTAACAACTCCTAAAAACTATAATACAATTATTCTACATTTTAGTATTACATTATAAAAGGTTAAGTTTTTAACAATTCACGATAAATATGATATTGATTTTTCCCATTATTTTTTGACTGATACAATGCACTATCTGCTTTTGCATAAAGGGTATCTACATTATCCTTCTCATCTGCAAATGCTATCCCAATACTCATAGAAACATCAATGTTCTCTGGTAAGTCGTGAAAACGTTGTTCCATCAAGCTCAGCATTCCTGAGGCAATCATACTAATATCTTCTACTTTAATATTTGCAAAGATGACACCGAACTCGTCCCCGCCGATTCTTACTGCATGGTCGTTCTTGCTTAAAAAAGAAGCAATGGTTTCAGCAGTTATTTTAAGAATTCGATCGCCTTCTGTATGCCCCAAGCGATCATTTACAAGCTTGAAATTATCTAGATCAATCATCATTAATGCAGTGTTTACATTTTTCTTTTGCAATTGTTGACTGACTAAATCTTCGAAAGCTGCTCTATTTTTTAGTCCCGTCAAACTATCATGGAAAGCTAGGAACATTGGCCTGCCAATCCAACGTGCGATAAAAAGGGAAAGTAATATTGCCCCTAAAAAAATAACAAGCAGCTGCAAAACGAATTGTTTTTTGTTATCCAACAAAGCAAGCCTTAATGGAAAATCATTGTACACAATTTCAACGACTCTATCTGTTGAAACGCCTCTTTTTTCCGTTGCAATATAAGGAATATATCGATATGTGGCGTCTAGATTTTCCCATTTCCCCTTTACCTCAGTTGGCTTTCCGCTCTCAAGCGCCTTTCTAAAATGGGGCCATTTTTCCGATTCACGCTTTATGTCTCCCTCTTTCTCATTTCCACTCGCAATGAATTGATGCCCACCACGACTATAAATATTAATATTGTTTATAAAAGAATATTTTTTCTCTAGTCCATTTGCTAAATCAAGAAAATTAAAATGCTTAAATATCTCTCCATCTGATAACTCAACACCTAATTCGATGATATATTTCTTATCAGGTGTTGGAGCATAGCTAAACTTTTTTATTCCGCCATCTGATTGTTGGATGTCCATTCCGTCATCAGCGAATACACCTGCATTTCTTCTTGTATCTAGAATTTCCGATAACTTTTTGCAGCAAGATTGAAAATCAAGACCGATATCATCGGGGAAACTGCTGTATGTAATGACGTTTTTTTCATTTATTATGTATATATCCATTCCATAATACGTTTTAAGTGCATGGAAATCCCACTCATCAAAATTTGGATTTTTTTCATAAAGAGAAAGTAATTCGTCTGAGTTCTTCTTCATCTTTTGAGCTATATCTGCATCGAAAAACAAATAAGCTTTGTCAATTGTATGTAAGGATTCGATAATACTATCTTCAGTTGCACTTAGTCTGGAAGCATAATCTTCTATTAATCTGTTTTTCAATTTAACTTGATCAAAAAATGCTACAATAAAAGAGATAAAAATGGAAAAAACGATTATTATTAGAGTTAAATGTAATCTGAAATTTTTCAAGAAAAAAGCCCCTTTATAAAAATCGCAATCAGGACCATTATACTATGTCTCTAGTAGTCGTTGCTACTTATTATTAGGGAGGAATTATGTTGAAATATGATAAAAGTTTTGAGCAATTGATTGAAAGTCATAATCAACCTTTCTCAGGTTGGGACTTTTCATATGTTAGTAGCACTGGAAGAATAGATAGTGAGCCGCTTTCTTGGTCATATGGAAGCAAGGCAATGTCTCTTATAAAAAATTCTTCATCAATGTTGGATATGGGAACCGGTGGTGGCGAATATCTATCAATGCTGCGTCCTTTTCCACAAACAGTCTACGCTACGGAAGCATATAAACCAAATGTACCAATTGCTAAAAATCGGCTTGAGCCTTTAGGTGTAAAGGTTGTTGAAATTGAAGATGATAACCGACTACCATTTGAAGATAACTTTTTTGATTTAATTATCAATAAACATGAATCGTATTCAAATCATGAAATAAGAAGAATCATTAAGGACGATGGCACATTCCTTACTCAGCAAGTAGGCGGGTCAGATTGTCATGATATTAATGACGCGCTTGACTTACCATATAATGAGGAATTTATTAATTGGAATTTAGCAAATGCAGCATCAGACTTGGAGAACAATGGGTTTAAGATTTTAGAAAAGCATGAGGAATTTCCGATTCAAAGGTTTTTTGACGTTGGTGCACTAGTCTATTATTTAAAAGCCATACCTTGGCAAGCACCTGACTTTACTATTGAAAAAGAAAAACAGAAATTATATGAAATTCATCAATTGATCCAAGAAAAAGGTTACTTTGACGTAAAGCAGCATCGGTTTTTTATTAAGGCAAAAGCTATTTGAAACTCTCCTTAATGGGAACATTGGATACTTCAATTGGACAACCACAGCGATTTTCGCATGGGCACGGGCACTTTGAACGCTTCAATCGGACAACGTCACCGATTTTTGCATAGGCATGGGCACTTTGAACAGTTCAATCGGACAACGTCACCGATTTTTGCATAGGCATGGGCACTTTGAACAGTTCAATCGGACAACGTCACCGATTTACACATGGGCATGGGCACTTTGAACAGTTCAATCGGACAACGTCACCGATTTACACATGGGCATGGGCACTTTGAACAGTTCAATCGGACAACGTCACCGATTTTTGCATAGGCATGGGCACTTTGAACAGTTCAATCGGACAACGTCACCGATTTACACATGGGCATGGGCACTTTGAACAGTTCAATCGGACAACGTCACCGATTTACACATGGGCATGGGCACTTTGAACAGTTCAATTGGACAGCAATTGCGAAATTCAAATGGTCATAGGCACATAAAAGGGATGTTCCAAATTGATGGAACATCCCTTTTATATCCAGCCTTTTTCCTGGGCAACAGTAATTGCTTCTATTTTATTCTTTGAATCAAGTTTTTGTAGAATTTCAGACATATAATTTCGAACAGTTCCTTGGGATAAGAATAATATTGTGGATATTTCTTTTCCGGTTTTACCTTCAGCTGCTAATTTTAATATTTCTTGTTCGCGCTCTGTTAGGGGATTGTCTTCGTTGTATGAATTCATAATTAATTCGGGCGAATATTCCCTTTTTCCATCCATTACGTTTCGTATGGAACTCGCTAGTTCATCAATCGATCCGTCCTTTAACAAATAACCGTGAACACCGGCTTTCATGGCTTTTTCGAAATAGCCAGGACGTGCAAAGGTGGTCAATATAATGATCTTAGATGAAGAACCTAATTGTTTTAGCTCAGTCGCAACTTCAAGCCCACTTTTCAAGGGCATTTCGATATCCATCAAACAGATGTCTGGATTAAGCCCCATTATAAGCTTCAATGCTTCATTACCGTTTTCTGCTTGCCCCACCACTTCTAAGTCCTCTTCAAAATCTAGTAATGCTCCAAGCGCTCCCCTTAACATTCGTTGATCTTCAGCAATTACTATTCGTATCATTCTTGTCCTTCACCTCCGCTTGCTTTACTATAATCGGTACAGTTATCATGAGCTCAGTCCCTTTGTTGGAACTAATGTTAAGCGTTCCGTCAATTAATGCAAGTCGCTCATTCATTCCTTTTAATCCATTGCCACTTTGATGTTGTCCCAATAATCCTATCCCATCATCTTTTACAGCAATCGATAAAAAACCTTCCTTTTCAATGATTGATAGAGTACAATTTTTCGCCTGACTGTGCTTCACAATATTTGTTGCTGCTTCCTTAAGGCACATTCCAATAATATTTTGTTGCAACAACGGGATATGTGAAAAGTCTTGATTTTTCTCTACATGAAATGCAATTCCTGCGGTCGTAAAAATTTGTTCCATATCTGCAATTTCTTCTGCAATCGTAATCGACCGCATTTCGGACACAAGTTCTCTGACTTGGCGTAGAGCCGATCGAGAAGTTGATTCGATTTCCTTCGCTTCTTGTTTTGCCCTCTCAGGATCTTTCGAGGTCAATCTTTGTACGAGCTGACTTTGCAGTGTGATTAGTGATAGCGTATGTCCTAATGTATCATGCAAATCCCTAGCAATCCGGATTCTTTCTTCTCGTTTGATTAATTCCTTAATTTGTTGATTTGCCTGATCCAACTTTTTCTCTAATTCCATCTTTGTATTCATTGAACGGATTCCAAATGGAGAAGCTAGCATAACTAAGAGAAATGGGAAAAAATAATAAATATTAGATAATTGATGCTTCCAAGCAATCATAATAATTGATAGAGCAAGCATCCCTGTAAAAGTTGCAAGAGCCCATCTGAACTGCTTTTTATTCGAGAACCAGCCAACAAAATTCGCAGGAAAGAATCCCATAAATAAAGTATTGGGATTATACCAAATGCTCATGATAAAAATGATGATAAATTGTATAACTAGCCAATAAGATATTTTTTTCATTGGAATTAAAAAATATAGCTGTCTATATGAAACAAGGAAAAGCAGTA
This sequence comes from Lederbergia wuyishanensis, assembly GCF_022900255.1. GTDB lineage: Bacteria > Bacillota > Bacilli > Bacillales > Bacillaceae_C > Lederbergia > Lederbergia wuyishanensis. Next base: position 133,160 of record NZ_JALIRM010000009.1, on the reverse strand, counting down.
TTAGCAAATATCCAATTACTGCTTTTACCCCTTTCTCTTGTAATACATAAATAAGCGGCAGAGCTAAATATATTAAAAACACGTATGGCAGAACGCCAAATCTTTTTGGAAAAACCTGAAACTCTCTCAATGATTACACCGCTTCCTGCTTTCTTCTTATATAAGTCGATAATACCATGAATACAAGAAGGTAAGCTGCTAGAATCGCGAAATTTTTCCATTCCGGAGAATGTCCACGGATAATTTCCCAAGCCCCATTTCCAAAATTATACGATGGGAGCCAACTTCCTACCCGTTGAACCATTTTCGGCAAAATATCCATTGGCATCCACATCCCTCCCGTTATGGCGAGGAGCATATAAATGAAATTACTTACTCCCGTTGCAGTATCAACTCGCTTCATTGTACCTACTAATGCGCCAAGCCCAAGAAATGGCAATGATCCCAGCAGAATCCATGCCCCACTCAAAAACCAAACATGAATTGGCAATGAAACACCATTAATCAATATCCCCGCAATAAAAATGACAATGATGGAAAAAAGATGTACAACAGTTTGCCCAATCATTTTGGCTAAAAAGTACACTGTACCAGAAAGAGGTGTCGTTTTTATAAAAGTAGTCCACCCTTCTTTACGTTCTTGCACAATCCGAATTCCCATCGTCATGATTGCACTTCCCATTACACTAAACGTCGTCATGGACATTAAATAATGGGCATCCCATACCTTTTTATCCGGCACCTGGATATTTACGATTTTTGTAAAAACAACATAAAATACGATTGGCATAAAAAGCGACCAAAAAATATAATACGGATTACGAAACATGCGCAATATTTCGGCTTTACATTGATGGATAATAACTTTCATTTATATGACCTCCTTATGTTCACTTGTCAATTGTTCAAACGCTTCTTCCAGTCGACCCTTTTCTACGCGAATATCCTTAACGTTTAGTTTCAGATCAAAAATTCTAGCCAGTACTAAATCAGTATCTTCCGTCATAATATAAATCCTTCCGTCTTTATCGTACATATCAGTTACAAAAGGATGTTCAAGGAACATTTTTCTCGGAATTACACCCTTCGTTATAAAAGAAACTGATTGCTTCGATAACTTTTTCTTAATTTCATCTGGCGTTCCATCAGCAATGATTGTTCCTTCTTTAAATAATAGAATTCGATTCGCTACATCATCTGCTTCTTGCAAATAATGCGTCGAGAAAATAATGGTTTTCCCTTGTTTGGCTAACTCCTTTACGGTTTCCCAAAATATTTTGCGTGCTGAAATATCCATTCCTACTGTCGGTTCATCAAAGAATAATATATCGGGATTTCCAGCAAGTGCGAGCGCAAAACCGACTCTTCTTTTTTGACCTCCTGAAAGCTTCTCCGTCCGCTTCTTCAAATCATCTTCATTCAATCCTGTAATTTGAATGAGATAATCCAATGAATATGGGTTTGGGTAATAATTTCGGATGAGAGAAATGATTTCTTTCACTTTTAAACCATCCATAATGCTTACTTCCTGGAGCATGACTCCAATTTTCTCACGAACATTTTTTGATTTAGCATCAACGCCAAATATTTTTACATCACCTTTCGTTGGACTCAACAAACCTAGCATCATCAACATTGTCGTTGTTTTGCCCGCTCCATTCGGTCCAAGAATTGCAACTATTTCCCCGCGATTTATTGTAAAAGTAACATCAGCAACTGCTTTCTTATCCTTAAACGATTTCGTCAATCCTTTAATGTCAATTACTCGTTCCATTTTAACCTCTCCTTCACGAATCTTTATTATCATTTTACAAACGATGGAGTTAGAACATCAGTAAGTATTGTCATGAAAATAAGATGACATTTGTCATATTATTGAAGTCCAAAAATGATATAATGAAAGAAAAGGCGTGGGTGATATAATTGTTCAAAGCCGTCACGTTTTATACAGATAAATTAAAGTCATTAAGGCGCTTTTATGGGAATGTTTTAGAACTAAATATAACAGAAGCACTTGATGATCGGTTCACTGTGCAAATCGGTCAATCAACTATTACTTTTATACAATCAGAACGAAAAGCATTTTATCATTTCGCCATCAACATACCGGGGAACCAGTTTTCTATGATGAAAGATTGGATTCAAAACAGACTTCCTTTGAACAGGGAAAATGGCCGAAGCGAAGTATATTTTCGAAGCTTTGATGCAGATTCAATGTATTTTGAAGATCCAGCAGGAAATGTGCTTGAATTGATTGGACGTAGAAAAAGAGACTTGTTCGGGGATTTATCAGTAGGTTCTTTCTTAAATATAAGTGAAGTCAGCATTACGACTTCCCATGTTGCAATTGTAGGAGAGGAAATACAAGATTTTGGCATTCCGTTGTTTGGAAGCTCAAATATCGTGCCCGATGAATTGAATTTTCTTGGAAAAGGAGATACTTTTATTGTTCTTGTCCCACCAGGTAGAAGATGGTACTTTTCCAAAAAAATTAGTGAAACACATCCACTAGAGATTACTTTTAATGATGGTCGTAAAATAAATATTAATTTAGATGGAGAAATCTCTATCCTTAATGAATAGGTGTGATGATATGAATGGAAAGAGCGAATCATCTAGTCTAGAAGGTCTTCTTGCACTTGTCCATAGTGAGATTGAATTGAAAAAAGATGCTTACTTATTTCAAGAAGGCGATCTTGCTGATGGAATATATTATATCCGCTCGGGAAAGATACGAATCGGGAAAGTTACCCCGGATGGACGTGAAATTGCGTTTCAGATTTTTAGCGAAGGTGATTTTATTTATGAAATCTCTTTATACTCCGACACTGCCTCCTATACCGTTCATGCACGGGCGATCGAAGACAGTACTTGCGCAAAAATCAAAAAGGATGATCTTGAGGAAAACCTTCTGCTTAAACCAAACCTAAATGTGGAGTTTATGAAAATGATGAGCCTTCATCATAAAAAAATGCAGTCAAAGTTTCGTGACCTCCTTTTACACGGAAAAAAGGGCGCATTATATTCAACATTAATTCGTTTGGCGAACAGTTATGGGGTTGAAAAAGAAGACGGAATTCTTGTTGATTTATCTATTACGAATCAAGAGCTTGCCAACTTTTGCGGCATGACACGAGAGGTCGTCAATCGCATGTTAAGCAGCTTGAAAAAAGATGGAAAGCTCTCGATGAAGGATGGAAAAATTCTCATACATGATTTGAATTATTTAAGGGAAGAAAATCATTGTGAAATTTGTCCTATTGAAATATGTAAAATCGATTAAAAGGGCAGACCTCGGAGGTCGCCTTTTTTTATTATACTCGCACCTAGCTTCTAAAAAATTATTTCCCTTGAATAACATAGACAAGTAAAGTAGGCAGTGCTCCGAGCAGACTAAAGGCAAGCAACTTCTTATATGAACGCTTCGGGACTAAGATAATACCGTGTTCTATTATATTTTCCAATCTTATATGTAAAATCTACTGTAATCTAGTCAAGCAGGAGACTTTTTTCTATTTCGTATCATTCCGACAATCCAGAGTAATAGTGGTATTCCTACCATATTGATAGGAAGTACGAAGTAAACTAAGTACGTTTTCATGTATCCAAAGGTATATGAGATAGATGGGACAAACTGGGCTAACATAAAATAAAAGATGACAACAATCCAAATCACTTTTTTCCAATCTTTTATTTTTAATAATTGAGCAGTACCATAGCAAGATAAAAAGAAATATACCGACAACTTAATAAATACACTTAGAATCCAAACCAACATTCCAATAATATCAAGATTTTGTATGAAATCCATGACCGAGAGATAACTGACTAGATCAAAGGCAGGATGACGTAAATCACCAGATATTTCCGGTCCAAAAACGAGGAGTACACATACTGCAACTATGCTTACAATAATGGCTGCACATACAAGCCCCGAAATGGCACTTTTCATTGCATTTTCTGGCTTATCCATAAAAGAGACAAGCATTAACATCATCACAGCAGATTCACCAAGAAAAGAGAGTGGCGTTAATGCCCCTTTCCAAATGGAGATTAGCCCAGTGTCAACAAAAATTGGAAGTAGATTTGTTATATCAAATTCTTTAATTGTAAAAGAAGTCAATATGACTACTGAAAATATGATAATGGGACCAAAAACCTCGGCGCACCGTCCAATTCCTTCAATTCCACCGATAAAAGTTACATATACCAGCAAAAAAAGCATCGTAATAAAAAAGACCCAAGATGGCGTTTTAGGAAGTAGCATTGAAATCGTAAAATCGGTGAATTCCCTTAATATGTTTCCCGCCACCGCATACCATTGGACAAAATAAAAAAGTGTCATAACTGTTCCTAGCCACTTGCCTAAAATAAGTTTACTATACTGTATTAATGTATGCTTTTGATAAAGCAAAGCAGTTTTTACGGCAATATACATAATCAGGACACCCAATACACTAGCAATTAGATAAGAAATCCATATATCTTGATTTGCTTCTTTCATGACAGGACCAACCGTTAGCAAAATGATATTTCCTGTTTCAAACGTAAATATTAGCCAGAATATTTGCAAACCAGAAAGTTTCATCGTTTACTCTCACTTTCCTTATTTATAACAGATGGTCCTTCACTACCGATACGCTTAATTTTAATGTTTGCTTCTACTGAAATATTCGTGGTCGGAAATATTTGATCCCATTTATTTTTTAATGATTTCCATTTAATTGGATCCTTTCTATGAATGACTTCTCCAAAACCAAAAATATCCATACCATATTCTCTTTGAACTTTTTTTATTGTCTGTTCAACTTGATCTTGTATCTCTTTTTCAAATTTCTTTTCTAGTAAACGATTGTACTTTTTTTCTTTCAAATTGTAAGCGTAATTACTTTCCAGGACTTGCCCTTCCCCTTCCAAATTGACAATAAAACGAATTTGATTAACTTTGCTATAATTGGGCTTAATATTGCACTTGATCTTAGTCAAATTAATACTGGCATTCCCCTTCTTTTCGGATATGGTGATTGTCCTTTTTTTTAGAATCCCCATAATCCAAAGTAAATCTCTATTCTCTTCGTTATTTAGATAGCCTAACATTTTTAAGTTTCGATCAAATACACTTACACCTGCTAAACGTACCAACTTTTGGTTAGGTGAATCCTTTTGGCCGCCGGATTTTCCTTCTATCGAATCGCTCATTTCAATTGTGGGAATAGATGGACGAAATCCCTTTTTATTTGCAGCAATAAGAAAATTTAAGTAAGCGGTATCACCTCTTCCGCCATTTTCCCTATGTTCTTTTAACGCAGCTGATGCAGGGATTCTTTCTAGCGGATTCGATAGAGTGAGTATTTCTTTTGCCGTCCCCCCTTTTACAACAAAAAGATCGGCCCTAAGGCTAACTTCTGGGGTTCTCTGATTTACATCCATTTTTTTCCTTACTCCATGCTTAGCAAATTTTTCCCCAAAGAAGATGACACGCCGTTGTCCTAAAAATGCCTCCCTCGGAAGTTTTGTTTGTAAGTTTTGCTGAGCATCCAGCACATTTTTACCTTTGGCAGAGATTGTAAAGAAACTTGGTGTCGTTCCACCACCACCTTGTTGCATTTGTAAGTTCCCAGGAATGATAATTTGACCGCTGATTTCAACTTCTCCATCTTCAGCAAGGTCCCATCCTGTCGAAAGCCAAATTGCCCTGTCATTCAATTCTTTGCGATCCCAACAGCCGGATAAAAAAAGGAAGCTAATAAGTAAAACCATACAGATTGCGGACATTTTTTTCATGGCTCACTCCTCCTTTTTTTGGGGTGTCGGCTTTTGCCCTGAAGGAATGCGGGGTTTTTTTCGAAAAAATGTAAACCGTGGTCCATACTGGTTAGCCCATCTTGGTCCCCTTATAAGTACATCCATTAAATCACTTGGAATTTGCGGTGCCACAGGAGTAAAGTAAGGGACTCCGAATGAACGCAGGTTCACAACATGAATGTTTACGATAATAAAGCCAATTACGATGCCGTACAAACCAAACATCCCCGCTAAAATCAACATCGGAAACCTTATTAGCCGCAGCGCTGTTCCTAAGTTGTACCTTGGGATACAAAAGGAAGCAATCCCCGTTGCTGCCACAACTATTACAGTCGGAGCAGATACAATCCCAGCTTGAACTGCTGCTTGGCCAATAACAAGTGCTCCAACGATACTAACAGCTGAACCAACTGCTTTTGGCAGGCGAATCCCCGCCTCTCTAAGTCCCTCAAAAACTAATTCCATCATCAGTGCCTCAATGATAGTAGGGAACGGAACGTTTTCACGTGCGGCTGCAATACTTATTAAAAGAGTAGTTGGAATTAGTTTTGGATGATAGGTGGTTAACGCAACATAAATGGATGGTAAATACATTGCAATATTGAACATAAAATATCGAATAAGGCGAATAAAAGAAGTATAGATAAATCGTTCATAATAATCTTCAACTGCCTGCAATCCACTCCAAAAGGTCATTGGGACGATAAGCGCAAATGGAGTATTATCGACCATAATGGCTACTTTCCCTTCTAAGAGATTAGCCGTTACAATATCAGGTCTCTCTGAATTTTCTACCTGCGGGAAAGGACTATATGGTGCATCCTCAATAAATTCTTCAATATACTCCGATTCAAGGATTCCATCAATTTCAATACGTTTCAGCCTTTTCCGGACCTCTTGCAAAAGTGATTCAGAAACAATTCCTTCAATGTAAGCAATGACGACATCCGTTTGCGAAAGCTTGCCAATGGTTAGTGCCTCTAGTTTTAGGTTCGTACTACGGATTCTTTTTCGCAATAAAGACGTATTGACTCTTAACGTCTCGGTAAACCCATCTTTTGGACCACGAATGGTGACCTCAGTCGAAGGTTCCTCAACACTCCTTTGTTCCGACCCTTTCATATCAGCAATTAATGCTTTTGCTTCATTTTCGACCAAAATACCTAGTTCACCTTTTAAAATACTGTCTACCAGTTTAGAGAATTCAGTAGCAGTTTTTACTTGAGTGGAGGGCAAAAGCTGTTGTTCAACAATTTCTCTAAACTTCCCTTCCATACTTGAATCATTCAGAAGACCATTTACCATCAATGGTTTTAATAATACTATGTCGAGTGTTTTTGTATCAGTTAACCCTTCTATATAGAACAAAATGATTTTTGTTTCATTGTTAATAGCAATTGGACGAGTCACAAAATCTGAACAATTACTAAAAAAATCTTTCAAGATTTGCTCATTTGTGTATAAATCAGTACTTAACTGTTTATTTGGAATATCAGAAAGTAACGATACCGTTTTGTTCTTTTTAAATTTTAGTCTTCGTATTGGGGACTTTGACATAAAAAATACCATTTCCTTCGCCCTTTATAAGTTACTGGTTATTATTCCAGTTGGTGGATGTATTATTCGGCGAATACAAGTAAAGCAAGGGAGCACATGTAAAAGAATAATGCTGAAAGTACATATTATTTTTATTTTTTGTCTAAATTTCAACATTGTGCATTTTTTAACATAAGGTGTGACTTTTATCACTGTGATGCGAATCACAAAAAAGTACGATTTAATCATAAACCAGCAATTATAGGAGGATGCGAAATGGCCAAAAAGAAGCATGGGTCAGATGTAAACCTTAAAGGAACGCTCATCAGTGTTTTCGCAGTTGGAATTATCATTTTAGTTATGTGGTTTGCCGTTTATGGTCTTTATGTATCCAGATAAAAACGAAAAGTAGGTGAGAAAATGGATTTTCATAAGTATGAAAAAATTTGGTTAGTATTCGGAATTTTATCATTGGTCATTTTTTTAAGTATTGTTGGGATCACGGCATTTGGGCAAGGGCATACACCTGCAGGGGGAATGGATACGATAGATCCGGAAAAAGTGAGTGAGATAGCCCCATTTGACAACCCGGGTGTAAAGCAACTTGATAAAAATACGTATGAAGTGGCATTAGTAGCTAAAGCTTTCGGATACGAACCTTCCGAAATTAAAGTTCCAGTTGGAAAAGAAATTATTTTTACATTAACAAGTACAGATGTTGTTCACAGTTTCACCATAAAAGATACAAAAGTTAACATGATGGTTGTGCCCGGAAGAATAACTCATAAAAGCTACACATTCGATAAACCGGGAAAATATTTAGTTCTATGTAATGAATACTGCGGTACAGGTCACCATTTTATGTCAACAGAGATTGAGGTGTATGAACCATGATAGGAATTCAGGATCGTAAGCTCGCTTTATGGAATATCGGAGTTGCATACATTGCCTTTATTATTGGAACCTTTTGTGGATTGCTTCAAGTATTTGTGCGAAACAATTCACTCGATCTTCCTACATGGCTGAATTATTATCAAATTTTAACAGCACATGGCGTATTACTTGCACTTATCTTTACAACATTCTTTATTTTCGCCTTTTTAATCGCCGGAATGAGTAAATCTTTAGGCGGTTTTGGACCGAAAGTTAATTTATTCGCTTGGCTAGGATTTATTGTAACAACAATCGGAACAGCACTTGCAACCGTTATGATTATCTCAGGTAAAGCATCCGTTCTCTATACGTTTTACGCCCCACTAAAAGCAAGTGGATGGTATTATGTCGCACTAGCACTCGTTATTATCGGTACTTGGTTAAGCAGCTTTGCACTATTAGGTCATTATGTTGCATGGAAAAAACGAAATAAAGGTCAGTTAAGTCCATTGTTTGCGTACATGACTGTCGCTACTCTAATCTTATGGCTTATTGCTTGTCTAGGAGTCGTCGCAACGGTAGTGTTCCAATACATTCCTTGGGCATTTGGTTGGGTGGATACGATTAATGTGGAATTAAGCCGGTCCTTATTCTGGTATTTCGGACACCCGCTCGTTTATTTCTGGTTATTGCCTGCTTATATAGCATGGTATACAGTGGTTCCAAAACTACTTGGGGTAAAAGTATTCAGCGATTCTTTAGCTCGTTTATCATTTGTTTTATTCCTGCTATTCTCTATTCCAGTAGGATTCCATCACCAGTTAACAGAACCTGGGATTTCAAGTTTCTGGAAGTTTTTACAAGTTGTTTTAACATTCATGGTTATTATTCCATCTTTAATGACTGCCTTTTCGATGTTTGCTACATTTGAAATTTCTGGAAGAAAAAAAGGTGGCACAGGATTGTTCGGCTGGTTTAAAAAGCTTCCATGGAAAGACGTTCGTTTTACATCCATATTTATCGCAATGGCATTTTTCATCCCTGGTGGAGCTGGAGGAATCATTAATGCAAGCTTCCAATTAAATGAACTTGTGCACAACACACTTTGGATTGTAGGGCACTTCCATATTACAGTTGGAACTCCAGTTGCTATGACATTTATGGGAATTACTTTCTGGCTTATTCCTTATCTTACAGGAAGAAAGTTCACAAAACGTTTACAAAAGCTGGCATTTATTCAAATCGGTTCTTGGTCTATCGGTATGCTTCTAATGTCTACCGCACAACATATTTTAGGATTGCTCGGTGCTCCAAGAAGAACAGCTTACTCTGGTTATAGCGGAAATGTAAATGCATTGGAATGGTTTGACGGTATTTTATCCAACCATGTAACAATGGCGGTTGGCGGAACAATATTATTCCTTTCAGCGATGCTTTTAGTCTATATAGTTGCCAATCTATTATTCATTGCACCTGAAGCGAAGTTAAAAGAAGAAATTGAGGAATTCCCACTTGCAGAAAGTGATAAATCACATACACCTAAGTTTTTGGAAAACTGGTGGATTTGGATTGGTGTGGCAGTTGCTCTAATTCTAATGGCATACGCATTGCCGCTAAGCCACATGATTCAGCACGCCCCTCCTGGATCCGGACACCATATTACTTGGTAGGAGTTGATTAATATGTTTTTAGCCATAAGTGCTATGTTGATCGTCCTTGTAACAGTTACTGTAATCTGCGTTGAAGTAAATACGGTTGAAGAAGAGTAGAGAAAAGCGTGGACCCAAAAAGTCCACGCTTTTTTTTCACCCTAATACTGGCTTACCAACAAAGCTTACTGATTGTTCATGCTTATGAAGTTCGAAAATGACAATTTCGTTGTCGCCTTTTTGTAAAAGTGGTGCTGGAACATATAGTGTTTGTTGAGGCCCTATCTCCCAATAACGACCAAGGTTATGACCGTTCACGAAGACGACACCTTTCGTCCAATTGGACATATCGATGAACGTATCAGCCACTTCATCAATAGTTAATGTTCCACGATGAAAATATGGATGATTTTCCTCGGTCTCCACACTTGCAAATGATAGTTGGCTTAAATTATTTAATGGTAATGGGTAGACTGTCCAACCAAATAGAAATTGATTGTTCAATCTAACTCCTTCTGTAATTCCTTTAAAATCAACGAGGAATGGCCCGTAATTGATGCGTCCCATATTCTCGACAATGATTTGAAGTTTCGTTTCATCTTCAGTTATATCGACTTCTAAACTAGCGTTGCCGCTAATTCTATCCACTAGTCCAACATACTCACCATTTATATATACTTGTCCACGATCGTGAATATCTTGAACAGTTAATCGTTGCTTACCATAAGCTCCTTTAATGACTGTTTCGTACACAATAAAACCGTACCCTTGACCATATTCCTCCATCGTTAATGGAGCTTCACTTTTTTGTGGTGTGGAAAGTTGCGTTAATGAGTCAAGTAGCGCAACACTCTCCGTTAATTGGACTTCTCCGTATTGTTTTTTCGGCGTTGGAGCTGGCAGATTCATTTCTGGAAGGTCCACATATTTTTCAAATGTTTTTCGAACTTCAAAGAATTTATCTGTCACATCTCCAGATTCCGTCAACAATCCATCATAGTCATAACTTGTAATCGTAGGTTGATAGATTTCTTCGTTATGATTTGCTCCATTATAGAAGCCAAAATTTGTTCCACCATGTGCCATATAGAAATTGACAGAGCCATTACGCTCTAACATTTCTTCCAATGTTTCTACCACACTATCAGCTGATCTTGTGTGATGCTCTTCACCCCAATGATCAAACCAGCCATGCCAAAACTCCATGCACATAAGCGGTCCATTGGGCTGCAATTTTTTTAATTCAGTAAAAGCTTCTTCCGTTCTAGATCCAAAGTTCGCTGTCTCAAGTACATTCTCAATCATACCGCCATGCAGCATGCTTGGAAGTGGACCATCTGAAGTAAAGAGCAGTTCATCTCCAACTCTTCTTTGGATGCTGTCACGCATATATTGTAAATATTTTTGATCGTTCCCAAAGCTGCCGTATTCATTTTCGATTTGGAGAGCGATGATAGGACCGCCATTCGAACTTAAAAGTGGATTCAAGCGTTTAAATAGCTCATCAAAATAAGCATCTACTTTTTCTAAATATGGCTTGTTAAAACAGCGTAATTTAATATTTGGTACCGTCATTAACCAATAAGGGAAACCACCGAATTCCCATTCCGCACAAATATAAGGTCCAGGTCTAACAATGACATGAAGTCCAACTTTTTCTGCGGTTTTGATAAAACGCCCAATATCAGCAATTCCGTCAAAAACAAATTTGCCTTCCTCTGGTTCATGAAGATTCCAGGCTACATATGTCTCTACTGTGTTAAGACCACATTCTTTTAATTTCAAAAGACGATCTTCCCAGTATTCAGGAACCGTTCTGAAGTAATGCATTGCACCACTTAAAAGTAGAGTTTCCTTCCCATCGAGCAAAAAGGATTTTTCATTATGCGTTAACTTTGGCATATTGCTCCTCCTCGATTGGACGATGATTTCCTTGATCGATCTCGATTACCCTTCCACCAGAACGAATTGATTCAGTCGCTGCACAACCAACCGCGACACTCATGCGGCCTGCAAAAGGAGTGGTTAATGGTTGCTTATTGTTTAGGACCAAATTCACAAAATCTGCACAGATGCGTGGGTCTGCCCCGCCATGTGTACCAGGCATTTCTTTCATTTCGTATACAATATCGCTCATTTCATGCCATGTACCTGATTTTCTCGTTTTGACGTATACTTTATCATTGATATCATCGTTTTCGATTCGACCTTTTGTACCGATGAATGTGTAGTTTCGAGAATACTCTGGAGTGAAATGACACTGCATATAAGATGCTTTAATGCCATTTTCAAGCTCCATGATGACCATATTATTATCTTCCACGTCAATTTCTTCACGGAAAGCACATTGTGTTAACTTTGTTAAACTTACATCCGGACAAGTGTCTTTTAATTCACAATCTGGGCAATGTAAATCATTGGGCTTGTCCCCGCCGTAATAATCTAAGCTGCCAAAGGCCGACACCTTTTTCGCATATTGTCCTGTTAACCAATGAATAACATCAAAATCGTGAGAAGCCTTTTGTAAAAGTAAAGATGTCGTATTTTTAGAAGCTCCATGCCAATCATGGTAATAATAATATCCACCGAGTCCAACGAAATGTCTGACCCAAACAGCTTTAATATCACCAATGACGCCAGAATCAATAATTTCTTTCATTGTTTGGTACATGCTCATATAACGCATATTAAACCCGATCATTAAATGCTTCCCGGAAAGCTTCCATTCATCAAGAATACGATCACATCCCTCTGGTGTAATCGCTAGAGGTTTTTCACAATAGACATGCTTACCTGCCCGTAATGCGGCAATGGCATGTTCTTCATGCAAATAATCAGGTGATAAAATTGCAACAGCATCAATATCTTCTCTTGTCAGTAATTCTTTGTAATCGGTAGTAACGAAACCATCTGCATTAACTTCTTCTTTAAAACGATCAAGCGCTGCTTCGGAAATATCTGCTACACCTACAACAACGGAGTTTCCTTCTGGTTGATGCCAATATTTCACGATATTGCTTCTAAGTCCAAGTCCGATAATTCCCATTCTTAATTGTGTCATGTCTACACCTCTTCATTGATGAATTCGAATTTGTTGCTATTCTTGATTTTACTTATGTCACTATCTTATCTGGTAAATCGATAATACTGCTGACCTCTCCATTTTACTGCCCAACAATATAGTAAAGTCAATAATTTACTTTTTAGACTATCTACTTTTTATAAAATTATAAACGGCTCCTACCATTCCTGCTTGGTTTGATAATTTTGCCAATACAATATCAGTATTTTTATAGATAGAAGGTAAAATATATTTTTGGACTTCGTGCTGAATTTCTTGCAATAACTTCTCACCACGTGCGGTAATACCTCCGCCAACGATTACTTTTTCAGGATTGAAAATGTAAATAAGATTTGTGATTCCAATCGCTAAATGTTTGAAAAAAGTATCGACTGCTAGTTTAATATCCGCATCGCCTTTATCATACAAATCAAATATCTCTTTTCCTGTCCAATCACGATCTTCCTTGTATTGCCGAGCAAGATTAATTAGTCCAGAGACGGACGCAACTTTTTCAAACTGCTGACCTTCGATTAGCATGTATCCCCATTCGCCTGCGCTGAACGTGTGCCCGGAATACATTTCTCCGTCAATGACAATCGCTCCACCAATACCTGTCCCTATAGTTAACGCGATAAAATTATTAACGTTATGACGACCAAGCCATTGCTCTCCTAAAGCCGCGCAATCTACATCATTTCTTACTTCAACAGGTAATCCGAGCGCCTTTTCTACAAGATGTTTTATTTCCACTCCAGTATAGTTAGGAATGGATTCGCCAGCTCCGACAATGGTCCCTGTATTGAAATCGACTTGACCAGCCGTACTAATCGCAATCCCTTCAACAGGATGATTTTGGATAAGGATTTTTCCCTTAGCGATCACTTTATCAATAATAGAAGGTCCACCCAAATATGCTTCAGTATCCATTAATGCGTGAGAGAGAATATTTCCTGTTTCATCAATAATTCCGTATTTAATTTGAGTACCGCCAATATCAAATGCTAAATATTGCTTCATTTTTCAATTCCTTCAGCAAATGATTTTGTGATCAATTGTGGTCTTGTAATTGCACTTCCGACAACAATTGACCATGCGCCTAGTTCAAGCATTTTTTTCGCATCTTGTGGTGTGTTAATACGTCCTTCAGCAATAACAGGAATTGGGGCAGTCTTGCTAAGCTCTTCCAATAAATCAAAATCAGGTCCTTCCAATTTAGGACTATCAGCTGTATAGCCTGATAAAGTCGTTGAAATCATGTCCACTCCACAACTAATCGCGTATTCAACATCTTTTTTTGTAGCAATATCCGCCATTACGAGCGTATTGCTGTTCTCATGTATATAACGAACTAAATCTTCTAACTTTTCCCCATTCGGTCTATTGCGGATTGTAGCATCGAGTGCAATAACGGCTGGCTCTACTTCAAGCAATTCCTTAACTTCTTTTAATGTTGCAGTAATAAAAACTTCACTATCTGGATAATCGCGTTTGACCAATCCAATTACGGGGAGACCCGTTTGCTTTTTTATAGCTGCCACATCTTGCGCTGAGTTACTTCGGATTGCTACTGCTCCACCCTCTTTTGCAGCTTGTGCCATTTTAGCCATGATTTCCGATCCGTGTAAAGGTTCGTTTTCAAGTGCTTGGCAAGAAACGATTAACTTTTTATGTATTGCATTGAAAAAAGATTGTTTGTCCATAACTGTATCCTCCATAATTGTTAGGGCTTTTCCTCAAACATTGTTACTATTTTAATAAAGACAAAATATATTTTAGCCCCAATATTAAATTTTCATATGAGAAAAGAGCTACCAACTTCTTAAGTACAGCTTAACCAATAATTAGGTAAAAGTCGTTTTTTGGCTTTTACAATTCACGAAACCAGACATTATCAAAAGGAACAGGTAAATCATAAATCATTACCTGTCCCTGTTCTCTTATTATGATTTTAACCAATCAAGCGTAAAGGTTCCAAATTGAATGTCCATACTATTCCAATCAGAATAATCTTCTACACGTTCGTATAAAATTCCGATATCTCCATTTTTAAGAACGGTTAAACAAGAATACCCAAAATATCCATCTTCAATGACTTTACTATAGGCCCAAGTTTTCCCGCCATCTTCACTTAAACGAACTGTCCCCTTGATTCTTGTTTTTTCATCTGCTGGATTTGAAAAAAGTACGCGTACTTTTCCGTCACCTAAATCAGGATAAAGAATAACACTAGATTGACAAATCGGATCTATAAGAGCATCATCGAAAGTGACTTCGCCCCAAGTTTCTCCACCATCTGTACTAGTTGTGACAGCTGTTCTTTGAAGACCATAATGGTTACGAAGATAATATTTCAATTCTCCTGTAGGCAATTCAATCACTTGTGATTCAGTTAAAAATTGCTTCTCCTCTGAAATAGTCTTAGCCGATAAAACTTCTCCATCTAGTTCCCTGCCATCATTTGGAGATTCGCCCCGTTGCCAAGTAGCACCATGATCATCACTATAAATACATGCACAAGATAATTTTCCCGCTTCATTTGAAAAATAAATTGGAAAAACAAGTCTTCCCGCTTTCTCCCCGTGTTGCAGCTGAATTCCACATCCTGGGCCTGAGCCAATAAAACGCATCCATTCTTCTTTTACCATCGGATTTAGTTCTCTTGGTTTTGACCAAGTGAGACCATCGTCGTCACTTTGGATGATTTGCAAAAAGGAAGTTCTCGCTTCTAGCAAGCTTTCATTTGGGTCAACACCTTTTTTAAAATAGATGTTACCTTTAGCTTCACCGTTTTGAAAAACATAACCTTGTTCATCAATAACATAATCTGTTTCATTTAGTTCTGAATCCAGAACCTTACCGTTATTTGCAAGGATGAAAACATTTCCTTCTTGATCATACAATTTTCTACGCCCTTCTGAATCAAAGCCCATCCCTGCTTCACTTGCCCATAGACCAATTCCACCTGGCGTATGCATAAATAGCATAAAAATAGTTCCTGTTTCCTTATCTTGCAAAAGTGATGTATCAATGGCTGCTGCACCATCCAATCCCTCACCTGCATAGGCAGCGAGTTTTTGGGCTGGTCCCCAAGACTTTCCATTATCTTCACTTCGACGAATTGTCACGTCAATTTTATTTGGATTGTCTCTTTGGTCAACAATTCTAGCATCTATTCCTGCAATAACTGTTCCTTTAGTTGTCGTGATCATTGATGGAATTCGATACGCTTTAGACCCAGCGAACCCTGGATAATAAATCGCTTCTGCTTGAATATTTGGCATGTCGCAAATCTCCCTATTTTTGATAAATTGGCTTCACAGCCTTATTAACATATAGAAAAACACAAACTAGTTATTTCTTAAGAAGAAATTCTAGTCTTTCCAGTTTATCTTAGTGAAATGAAGAACAGGTTCCTATTGATTAGATGCTTATAATTAAGCTACTTGTTGATTAAAAAAACAAGCTAAAAACATTTTACGTTAAAATGAAAGCAAGTCCCGCAAGTGACTGGCACCGCGGGACGGCCTTTTTCATTATTTTTTACCTTGTAAAAGGTCAGAAACTAGAGGTGCTTTATCTAATTCTTCAAGAGTTTCCTTACCACCGTTTTTCATCCAGCTGTCAACATATTTATCCCACTCTTTATCGATATCAACTTCACCGACAATAGCTTTCATTCTGAATTCGTCAACAATTGTTTTAAGTTGTCCACCGTAACGCTTATCAAGTTCTCTTAAATTTGTTTCATTTAAAAGATCCCATTTGTAAGGGCGGATGATCATTTTTTCTTTAATATCTTCTCGAGCATACCATTCATCTTTTAACTTTAATGTGTACTCAGAAGTAAACCATTGCACTCTTTCTTTATCATACGTACGGAAGTTGTAAGCCCAGAATCCAGTATCGCCTTCTTCTGGTGTAACATCAGGATGTACTTTGATCGCTGATTTATTAGGCTCGCCTTCCCAATCAGAATGCTCACCAATTTCTCCGTATAATGTCCATCTTGCATCATTGTCAAAGTTAATGTAATCAAAGATTTGAAGAATACGTGCTAATTGCTCGTCTGTTACTTTTTTAGAAACATAGAAGCTATCTGCTAAGTTAACTACTGGTAAATATGCTGCGATACCTTGTTGTCCATTTGGTCCAATTTCAGGTGCAGTTGCAAGAACTTTTGCTGTAGAATCATCATTTTCTACGATATTTTGTGGAGCACGTCCTTTTGCCCAGTCGTCCATTGCAAGGTAAGCAGGCTGAGCAATAAAGTAACCAATTTTACCAGTTTTGTATTTTTCCCAAGTCAATTTTTCATCTAATGTTGTAAATTCAGGGTCAATAATTCCTTCTTTATACCATTTTGCCATAGTCTTTAGGAATTCTTTGTACTGTTCAGATACTTCCATGCGGACTAATTTTCCGTCTTCCATAAAGTTGTAGCCGTTACCTAATTGGAAAGCACCTAGTAGTGTTGCTGCCCAGTTTAGGTTATTGTTGGAAGGTAATAGACCATACGTATCATTTTTTCCGTTTCCATCTGGATCTTTAAACGTGAAATCTTTTAAAATTTGCTCTAACTCATCCAAAGTATAACCATGTTCTGTGAAGAAAATTTTCTCACGGCCACCGCTTGGACCTACTGGTTTCGCATCGGCAGGTACTTCGTAGCCTAGCTTTTCAAGCCAATCCATACGCAAAGTTGGGCCCCAAGCCATACCATCTACGTGTGCATATTGTCCAACTAATTGTAAATATTCGTTATCTGTGCCCTTTTTCAAGTTCATGATAGGACCAGGTTGATTTTCTTCTAACATTTTCATATAACGTGGAGCATATTTTTCTAGCATTTCTTTAGGGATTGTTCTTGTTAAACCTGAATCAAACATTTCTTGAGGAGTTTGACCACCTGCAGTGAATGAAAAAGTATCAGGTAAGTCCCCAGATGCAACCATTAAGTTTGTTTGCTCTTGATCCCATGTATCTACTTTTGTGTTAACGATTTTTACATTAAATTGTTTTTCTAATCGTTTTTGAACATAACTTCCATCTTCTGCTTTCCCTCTCGTAAACGATCCAGAAAGTTTTAATGTTAATTCTTTCGAGTAATCGCCAGCTTTAGGCAACGCAGTGACATCAACTTTTTCAGTCGACTTGTCGTTTCCAGATTTTGAACCACAGCCAGAAACAACTAGGGCTGTTGCCATGAATCCAGCTAGCAAAGCTTTTTTCATTTTCATCCTTTTTTTCCTCCTTTTTTTGATTGGTTACCCTTTAAGGGAACCAATCATAATCCCTTTTATAAAATATTTTTGAACGAATGGATATACCAAAACAATCGGACCGATTGAAATCATAACCGTCGCAGCACGCACATTTGCTAATAACAAGTTTTTGGATGAACCTCCACCTGCTCCAATGGCAGCCGCGTTTTCAGATTGTGAGACATCCATCGCGGTCAACATTTTTCTAACAACGATTTGCAATACGCTTTTGGCATCGTCTTGGATATACACAAGAGCTTGGAACCATTCATTCCAGTGGAAAACTGCTGCCCATAATGCAATTGTTGCGATTACTGGTTTGGATAATGGCAAGATAATTTTCGTTAAAATAGTAAAATATCCTGCACCATCCATAATTGCGGACTCTTCAATTCCTTTATCAATGGTCATGAAGTAGTTTCTCATTATAATGATATAAAAAACGTTTACAGCTGATGGTAAAATCAATGCCCATCTTGTATCTATTAATCCTAAGTTCTTAATTAGTAAATAATCTGGAATAATCCCACCCGAAAAAAACATGGCGATTAGGAAAAAGATAGTGATTGTATTTCGGAACGGCAAATCTCTTTTGGATAAGGGATAGGCCGCTAACATTGTGAAAGCTACTATTAAAAATGTTCCAGATACGGTACGTAAAATTGTATTAGCATATGCCTTCATTGTGTTTCCATAAGTAAACACAAACTGGTAAGCATCTGTAATCCACCTTTCTGGCCACAAATTCATTCCTAGTCCTGAGACTTGCTTCGGATCTGAAAACGAGATAACAATTGTTTGCCAGAAAGGATATAAAACTAGGATTGAAAAGAAAACAAATCCAATGATTAAACAAAATTCAAATATAGAAAACTTTTTCTTCATTTAGATGATTCCCCTTTCTACCAAATTCCATGTTCACTTTTTCGGCGAATAATAGCATTTGCACCTAAAATGAATATGATACCGATGACGTTTTTGAACAAACCAACTGCTGTTGCATAATCAAACTGGAATTGTTCCAAACCACTTCGATAAACATACGTATCAATAATATCTGCAACTTCGTAGACAAGTGGGTTATATAAATTCAAGATTTGGTCAAAGCCTGCGTTCAAGATTCCTCCAAGTCGAAGGATGAAAAGGATAATAACCATCGGCATAATCGAAGGAAGTGTAATATGAATCATCTTTTTAAATCTTCCTGCACCATCCATTTCAGCAGCTTCATATAATGCAGGATCAATAGAGGCAATTGTTGCCAAATAAATGATCGCTCCATACCCTATTTCCTTCCAAATATCCGTCAATAGTAGAACAGGAATAAAGAATATTTTACTAGCCAAAAAGTTTACCGGGTCTCCACCAAATGCGGTAATGAGAAAGTTGACGATCCCTCTTTGTGGCGAAAATACTTCAATAATCATAGCTGACAAAATAACCCATGACATAAAGTGTGGTAAATATGAAATTGATTGAGTTACTTTTAAGAACTTTTGATTACGGATCTCATTTAGCAAAATAGCAAAAATGATCGGTGCTGGAAATGCAATGACGATTTTCAAAATACTAATAAATAACGTATTTTTTAAAGCCCTTATAAACATGAAGTCCGTAAATAATCTCTTAAAGTGGTCAAAATCATTCCATGGGCTGTCCCAAATACCTAGACCTGGCGAAAAGTTCTTGAAGGCGATAATAACTCCATACATTGGGAGATAGTTAAAAATAAATAACATAATTGCCGGGAACAGAAGCATGACATAAAGCAATTTCATTCTCTTCACTTGCTCCCAAGTAGATTTCCTAGGACTTTTTATCTCTACTGTTTTTCCTGTGACAGTTTTCGCTTCCAATCTTTTTTCCTCCTTTTCATAAAAATCCGACTATTATGCGAATGCTTTGATCAAGCTTTCAATCTCTTGATTTAGTTCTCGCAATGATTCCCAATCATTTTCTTGGACTGGTAATAGCGGTAATCGAGGTGAACCTGTTTCAATACCTCTTAAACTTAAAATCGCTTTAGTTGCTCCGTATAAGGATGGATAGCTTAGTAGTTTAGTGATAATAGAGTTAATTTTATTTTGTAACTCTTGAGCTTTTTCAATTTGACTTTCTTTGAAGTAAGTATCAAGTTGACAGAACAATTCAGGCATTACACCATATGTTCCACCAATTCCTCCATCAGCCCCCATGATTCTTCCACCTAAATATTGTTCATCTGGGCCGTTATATACTAGAAACTCTTTTCCACTATTTGCTTTAAATTGCTGAAGTTCAAACACACTCTCGCCTGACATTTTAATTCCAATTACTTTATCTTGAGCTGCCATTTTCTTAAATAAACCTTGAGTCAAGTTAAAGCCTGTTGTTTGAGGAATGTTGTAAATAATAAAAGGAAGTGATGAGCTATCAATCATTTCTTGCCAATGTGTTTGAACCGCTTTCTCAGATAAGCGATAATAAATTGCTGGTACCGCTGATATAGCATGAGCCCCAAGTTCCTCTGCATGAATAGCTAGTTCTTTACTTTCTTTTGTAGAGTTAGCTCCAACGTGAACAATGATTATAAGTTCTTGTCCAACTTCTTCCATAACCGCTTTCAAAACTGCTTTTCTTTCATCAACGTTTTGTAGAATACCTTCACCAGAGCTTCCACCGACATATAATCCTGTCACTCCGGAATTCACATAATATCTTGCTAGTTTTTTCACTCTTTCCGGGCTAACTTCTCCTGCATCATCGTACGCTGAATACATCGCTACGAAAACGCCTTTAAACTTGTCCAAATCCCATGCTGTCAATATATTCATCTCATTTCCTGTTAAAATTTTAGTATGCAATCTAAACTATCATACTATGGTCTTACCAGTTGAAGCGAAGTTAATTTTTATCTAATGGAAATTTCCAGTTGATTAAAATTTTTCCAACGTGTAAGATTTATTCAAGGGTCATATTATGGTCTGACCACTCAATGTCTGTAACTTAAAGTTAATCGCTTGCATAAAAAATGTCAATCATTTTTTTAAAATTTTTTTATAGTTAAACTTAGCAAAATAATCGCTATAATAGGTAGTAAGAATTCCCTAATTCCACTTGAATTAGATAGGGGCGAAAATAATTGATTGTACAACGTAAGCAGACATTATCAGAAGTTGTAAGTGAAAGAATTAAATCATACATTTCCGAAAATAAATGCCAGCCTGGGGATCGTTTACCTACCGAAAAAGAAATCATTGAGACCCTTGGGGTAAGCAGAACGATTGTAAGAGAAGCATTAAAGACCTTGCAATCACAAGGGATCATTGAAATTAAACAAGGACTTGGCATTTTTGTGAAAGAAATTAAGATTCAGAGTATCTTGCGGAAAATATCCCCTTTCCTAACAATCGATAAGAAAAAATTTAAAGAAGTTATTGATACTCGAATTATATTAGAACTAGGTGCTATCAGTCTTGCTATTGAACATTATGATACAGAAAAGCTTGAGCGAATGTCCTTTTGGAATGAAGCGCTATTAGAGAAAGCAAAAAGAGGAGAAAAACCGAAGAACGAAGATTTAAATTTTCATCGTTCCTTAATTAAAGCAACTGGCAATGAAACTTTTGTTCAGTTATCCTCCATTATTTCTGAATATTTTAATATGAATCATCTGGAACAGATTGTTGAATTAGATGAATACGTAGCTTCATATAAAGAACATAAGCTAGTCGTTGATAGCATACTTGCAAAAGACGTGGAAACAGCAAAGCAAGCGATGGAGACGCATTTAAATCATTTGTATGATTTAATCGACGATTGGGAAGAAGATTAAAACTTTTTAAGGCTGTGATCCTATTGAAACGAATTGAAGATAGAGAAAGATTTACCTTAAGTAAGCTCGTTAGTGATAACTTAAGGCAATATATTATAGACCATCAATTGAAAACGGGTGACAAACTCCCTTCCGAACGAGATCTCGCAAGTATGTTAAATGTCAGCAGAGTGATTGTAAGGGAAGCATTACGCGCGCTGGAATCAACTGGCATTATTGTTATACGCCATGGAGAAGGTGCTTTCGTAAACTCGGATGATACTAGTGTAATTTTAAATCATTTGCTTTTTTTCTGGAAAATGAGTAATGAACGGATTGAAGAACTTTTCGAACTGAGACAGTTGCTAGAAAAAACAGCCATTGAACAAATTATAGTGAATTCCGATACGAAACATTTGACCATATTGGAAAACATTATTTTTGAAATGTCTGAGACATCCGATTCCAGTGCCTTCAAAGAACTAGATATTGAGTTTCATAAAGAATTAATTAAAGCTACGAATAATGAGCTTTTTACACAATTGACAGATGTAGTCGTTCAATATTTTTCAGGCGTCTCTCATGAAATGGATGAACTGAATAGAAATAAAGTGGTTACAGAGCATCAATTAATTGTCGATGCGATTAAAGATAAAAATAAAAACCTCGCCCTTCAGCTTTTAAATGATCATTTGCAATATTCGTTGGTCTATCCAAGAATTTCTTAAAAGATGAACCGCCTCTCAACAATTGGGATGCGGTTTTTGTTTGTATTTTATATATTAGATCTCTAAAAAGAGATTGTTAGTTAATGACTCCTCCATCCGTTATTCTATTGGATAATTATACGTCTTTCCTAATAACTTCCTTTGGATTGCGCATACTAACGAAGTAAAAACTGAAAGGAGCGAAAAGAATGAGTCGAGGCAAAGGTTTTAACCATAAAGAAAAAGGCCATCCAGGTAACTTCCCCAAAAATAGTATTAGTGAAGAGAAAGAGCACACAAGGCAAACGGAGCAAATGGAAGATATCGCAACTCATGAAGCTTTTAAAAATCGAGTCAAAGATGACGAAATGCCATGAAATAGGCAATTGTTGGATTCTAGGCTTTATCTTGTAGTGAGGAGGCTGGGACATAACTAAAACAATCAAACCTAAAGACGAACAATGATCTATCTTAGCGGAGGAAATATACGAAGACTCCTGTGGGAGGAAGGCATAGGTGAGACCCCACAGCTCGGGACTAGCGAGGAGGCTCACCAGCCGCCCACGGAAAGCGAAGTATATTTCAGGAGCGGGTATATACACTAATCAACCTATTGCTCGGATTTATCTTTGTAAAAATAGTTATGTCACGTTCTCTATAATAGATGTGGATGTTAAACTAGTTTACTGGACTATTTATGATATTCTCCTTGGTTTACTGACTCTTCCCATACATTGAATTTGTTCCCATCAGCATTTTTGAAAATAAATTGCATTCCACAGGCGCCCTGGTCAATAAGGCGCTCAAGTCTGCACTGTTATCTATAAACTTTTGATGAAGTTCCGCAATATTTTCCACCTAAAAAGTCAGTGAAAACATTTCATAGTTTTCTCCATTCCATCGATCAGTTATAAAATTGGCGTTTTTATTTCTTTGGATTCTAAAAGAAATAACTAATTACCTTCGCCTTAAATCATAATCGAACCATCCGGTTTTTGCTTTTTTAATTTTTAACATTGGGCGTACTGCCAATTTTTCATTAGACTGTACAACACCTTTCAAAATATCTCCTCATTTATTGTGTTTAACGCCATTAACCTCGATAAAATACTGCTACTCATTTCACAAGTAAATAAAATTCTTGAAAAATTTGAAAATAATGAGGCAAGCTTTCATACATACGTTAAAATAAAAATATATTTAACTTGAACCAATTTTTCTGTACATTGTAACCCCTTACTTACTATTACGTCTAAATAAGTGAATTATCTTTTTGGAGGTGAAGATATGACCACATTGTTAAAGGAAGAATTACTGTTCATATACTTTTTTCTTTCGATTTGCTTTATTGATATTATTTTTAGAATATCGACGATCAATGCTTTTACATACACAGATATCGTCATTTCCTTTTATTTTCTAACGGCTTATTTGTTAGCCATTTATTTAATATGCAGCTTCGTAAAAGGTATGGCGAGATTGATTCTATCTAGTTTTCTGTTTATCGTTGTTGTTTTCATATATGTTTCTCAATTGATCTATTTTCAATTTTTCCGGACCTTTTACAATATGTATTCTTTAGGAAATGGGGCCCAGATTTTTGAATTTTGGAAGGATGTAGCACAGTATTTACTTGACCATTTTCTCATTGTCCTCATACTATTTTTCCCTATCATCATGTTTATTGCTTTTGGCAAAAAGATGTTTTCTTTTAAAAAAATCAGTTGGATTAAACGGTTTGTTTTGTTTGCTTTACTTTTACTTTGTTATACGGCCGGAATCGTGTCTGTACATGCAAGCGGAAAAGAGCAGAACACAGCATATGATTTGTATTTTAAGAACAGTTCTCCCCTGCTCTCAGTTGAACATCTTGGCTTACTAACTACAATGCGACTTGATTTACAAAGACTCGTCACTCATTGGTCGCCTGAAGTAAAGGCTCCTGTAATAGGTAAGCCTAACCATATTGAACAAAAGCCTCCAAAAAAAATACCAGAAAAGCAACAAGAAGAAGAAAAAATAGTTCAATACAATGTGTTGGATATCGATTTTCCTAAACTGATTTCAGAAGAAAATGATCAAGTTGTAAAAGACATGCATCAATATTTTGCAAACGTTCAACCTACAGAAAAAAATGATTACACGGGGAAATACAAAGGCTACAATCTTATCCTCATTACTGCGGAAGGATTTTCACCTTTTGCAATTGATGAGAATGTAACCCCCACCTTATATAAACTCACCCATGAAGGGTACCAATTTACAAATTTTTATACACCTATTTGGCAAGTCAGCACTTCAGATGGTGAATATGTTGCCTTACAAGGCTTAATACCGAAAAGTGGTGTGTGGAGCTTTCAGGAGTCGGGAAAAAATAGTCTCCCTTTTGTTCTCGGAAATCAGTTGAAAAAGTTAAATTATTCGACTCGTGCTTATCACAATCATACGTACACTTACTATGGAAGAAATATTTCCCATCCTAATTTAGGATATGAATACAAAGGACTCGGAAACGGGCTTGTTGTGAAAGAAACATGGCCGGAATCAGACCTGGAAATGATGGAGAAGACAGTGCAGGGATACGTTCAGGACCAGCCATTTCATACTTATTACATGACGGTAAGTGGTCATATGCAGTATTCATTTACAGGAAATTATATTGCATGGAAAAACAAAAAATATGTTGAGCATTTGCCATACTCCGACCAAGCAAAGGCTTATATAGCAACGCAACTTGAACTAGATCGTGCCTTAGAAAATTTGCTAGCCGAATTGGAAAAAGCCGGAGTTGCGGACAAAACATTGATTGCTATGAGTGCAGATCATTACCCATACGGTCTCGATGATAGT
This sequence comes from Lederbergia wuyishanensis, assembly GCF_022900255.1. GTDB lineage: Bacteria > Bacillota > Bacilli > Bacillales > Bacillaceae_C > Lederbergia > Lederbergia wuyishanensis. The sequence goes on along the minus strand of NZ_JALIRM010000009.1, from coordinate 107,622 downwards.
ACAATCGATGAACTAGCAGGTCATCCTGTTGAAAGAAACTTTGAACTTTACAAGAATACATTTATTTTATATACAAAAGGAATGAAGCCAGAAGTCATTACAAAACCTGCTTCAAGTTTAGATATTTTACCAACGCTCTCTAATTTGCTTGGCATAGATTACGATTCGAGGCTTCTGATGGGTAGGGATATATTTTCCGATGCTGAGCCGCTCGTTCCATTTTTAAATAAAAGCTTTATAACCGATAAGGGAATGTACAACTCAGCTTCACGGACATTCGTAGCAAATAACGGAGAACAAGTCGATGAGGATTATGTTAAATATATGTCTTCGGTTGTCGACGCTAAATTCTACTACTCCACGAAAATACTTGAAAAAAATTACTATAGTAAAATTAAATGAGTGTTAGGCGCTGGACCAAATCCGGCGCTTTAGACTGTTGACAAGCATTGGCTTTCTGGGTTGCTAGCCTTATTGGAGTCCTCATTGCAAAGTATTGCAACTCTATGTGGGAAAAGGCATTGCCCCTTGAAAAACTAAAGTTTTCAACTATTAATCTGAATGTAATTCTAAATTGATTTATCTATATTATGATACGCGGAAATAAATCCGGTGGCTGTTATAAGGGGAGAACATTATTGATTATATGGATTAATGGAACTTTTGGTTCGGGGAAGTCTACAACCGCCTATGAATTACACCGAAGGATAAAGGAATCCCATGTATATGATCCGGAACGATTTGGATACGTTTTAATGCGGAATGTTCCCATGACGATAGCAAAAAGTGATTTTCAAGATTATCCGTTGTGGAGAGAAGCCAATTATAAACTATTAAAACAAATCGCCGAACAATATTCAGGAATTCTCATTGTTCCCATGACGCTTACAAATGAAGTTTATTTTAATCAAATCGTTGGACGTTTAAGAGTGGATGGAATAGAAATTAAGCATTTCACATTGTCAGCAACAGAAGAAACAATAGAAAAACGACTTAAAAAGAGGCTTGAAGGAAAAAATTCCTGGGCACACAAACAAATGGCGAAACGTCTAGAAAGCTTAGAGAAAGATATTTTTCAAGAGCAAATATATACAGATTCCATGACAATTGATGAAGTCGTAGAAACAATCGCACGGAGGTCGGGCATTGAATTACTACCAGATTCACGAACAAAATTGAAGAAAACGATGGATAGACTTTCAACTGGAATAAAGGAGTTTGGGATATTTAAATAGGTGCGTGTTTTTGGGTATGTTTGAAAGGATGCCACGAAGAGGTCTTGTCCTTTTGAACATTCGACAGATATCATACAATAACGAGGGGCGCCATCCTATTAAAAAATCCATCGTGACCTTTCGAGTCAAATTTACAGTGGTAAGGGCACGATGGAACCCTCATCGTGACCTTACGAACCAAATTCATAGTGGCAAGGGCACGATGCAAACTTCATCGTGATCTTCCAAACCAAAAATACAGAGGAAGAGCTCCTGCCCGCCTTTCTCAGGTTAACCTACACAATTACGTTTTCTTCTCCTTCTACCCCATCGCCATTATCTCCATTTTCCCCATTCTCACTGATCAAACTCGCTAACACGTGCACTCTCAAAATAATTCCTTTGATGTGCTTTTTCTCGTCTACCACTACAATCGGATATTTCGTTTCAAGAGCTTTCGGAATAATATCCTGTACATATTCATCAGGACCAACTGTATTGAAGTCAGTATCCAATACTTCTTGCAATGTTTTCTTTTGTTTCAAGCCTTCTATGGCACGATCAATTGTAACTAGACCTTGTAGTCGTCTTTCTCGATCGACGACAAAGGCACTGGATATTCCGTTTGCTCGCATCACTTTCACCCCTACATTCAATCCGTCTTTCAACGAAACTAATCCGAATGGCTTCACCATTATATGTTCTGCTTGTAAAATTTTAGAGCGATCGATGTCTTTTATAAACTCGGAAATATATTCGTTCGCAGGTTCCTCTAGTATTTCTTCCGGAGTTCCGATTTGTTCGACGACACCATCTTTCATAACTGCAACGCGGTCACCTATTTTAAAAGCTTCATTTACATCGTGGGTAATAAAAATAATCGTTTTCTTCAATCTGTTCTGAATATCAAGAAGCTCCAGCTGCATTTCTCTGCGAATTAATGGATCAAGTGCACTGAACGGTTCATCCATTAATAAAATATCAGGATCATTCGCTAAGGCGCGTGCAATCCCAACACGTTGCTGCATTCCACCAGATAGCTCATCAGGATATTTATCCTCATACCCCTTCAACCCTACTACTTCCAAATGTTTTTGAGCAATATTACGGCGTTCTTCTTTCGCCAATCCTTGGACTTCCAATCCATATTCGATATTTCCAAGAACAGTACGATGGCTAAAAAGGCCAAAATGCTGAAACACCATCGCAATTTTCTTTTGCCGATAGTTTTTTAGCTGTTGTGCATTATATTGAACGATATTTTCTCCGTCCACATAAATGGCTCCAGTAGTAGGACGATTCAACATATTCAAGCAGCGAATTAATGTTGATTTTCCGCTGCCGGAGAGCCCCATGATGACAAAGGTTTCTCCTTCCATAATTTCCATCGAGGCATTATAAACGCCAACCGTATAACCTGTTTTGGCTAAAATATCATTTTTCGATACTCCCTTTTCAATTAAAGGGATGACTTTTCTTGCTCGTTTCCCAAAGATTTTTGATACATTTTCAAGTTTCATTTTTACCGTCATTTGTCTTCCCTCCTATGCTTTTGAAGACGTTCAGCAATTCCACCTGTAATACGGTCGATGATGATTGCAAGGAAAACGATACTAATCCCTGCCTCAAAGCCTAATGCAATATCAATACGATTTATTGCATATAAAACTCGTTCACCAAGTCCTTGTGCTCCGACCATTGAACCGACGACTGCCATCGCTAGTGCCATCATTGTTGTTTGGTTAATACCAGCCATCATTGTAGGCAATGCTTGAGGAAGCTGAACTTTTACTAACATTTGAGTCGTTGACGATCCAAATGACTGTGCAGATTCTATGACTTCCTTATTTACATTTCGAATTCCAAGCTCCGTTAACCGGCTCACTGGCGGCAGTGCATAAATAACCGTCGCAATCACGGCCGGAACGTTTCCAAGAGGGAAAAAGAAGATGACAGGGATCAAATATACAAAGCTTGGCATGGTCTGCATCGCATCCAAAATTGGACGCATAGCCGTCGATAAAACCTTATTAAACGCCATAAAAATTCCAAGTGGGATTCCGATAATAAGTGAAAGTAAAACGGAGATTAAAATAATTGCGATAGTCGTCATCATTTCCGGCCATAAATGAAACGTTCCAACTAAAAACATAAAAAATGAGAATAGTAATCCACCATAAAAGGTTGTAAAATACCACCCGAGTAAAAAAATGATGATGATAAAAGCCCACCATGGAATTGCTAGTAAAGCAGTTTCAAGACCCTTTATCGAGTTTGATGCTATAGCAAAAATAAAATCAAAAAACCATTCAAAATGTTCAGCTAAAAAATCTATAAACTTTTCTACGCCCTGACCTATTGGTACGCGTATATCAGGAAATTCACTCATAATGACAAGCTGTATAAAAACAGCTATTCCAACACCTTTCTTATTAATTTTTCAATACTGCTAAAAAAGCACAAGCATACAGTCTTTAGGCAACTAACAAAGATTTTCCTCCCCCCAAAAAACGATCTTTGACTTTTTGGATGAGCAGCCGGACATTCAAAGACTTCATTCAAAGCTAAGACCTTCTTACTCTATAAAAAGAGGAGAACTGCAAGCTTATGCAGTTCTATCCTCCCAAACTACGAGTCTATTAGTTCAACGCTTTCTTCACCTTCTCGGCCACATCTTCCGGCACCCACTCGGTCCAAACATCTTCATGCTCTTTCATCCACCATTTTGCCGCTTCATCTGCCTCTGCTTCATTTTTTTCCATATAATTGAGTGCTTCCTCTGTTAATTCATTGCTTGTTTTGTAGTTTTGTAAAAACTCATAGACATCCTTTGCTTGTGTAGGAAAATCTTTATGAACTGCAACGACAACATCATTTGGTGGGAATTCTGTCCCTTTATTTTCCTCCCACATCGCTTCATCATATGGATGGTCTTCTAAAAGTGTTAGGTCAAATCCAGCCGTTACCCATGTAGGTGACCAATAATATCCGACCCACGGCTCGCCTTTTTTATAAGCCCCGGCTAGTGAAGCAACAATAGCCGAATCTGATCCTGGAGCCAAGTAATTGTATGTTTCGTCCAATCCGTATGTTTTGATTTTTGTTTCCAAATGTTCACTTACTACCCAGCTTGAAGGTGCACCAACAATTCTTCCTTTACTTGGATCTTCAGGGTCTTTAAAAATCTCTGGGTATTTCGCCAAATCTTCTACAGTCTTTAAATCAGGAGCAATTGGTTCAATCCCCCGCTCCTTATCCCCTTCAATCACATACGATGGCACATACAATCCTTGTGCATTATCATCGAAATTTGTTGAAGCTTTAATAATGCTCCCTTTTTCGATCGCCTTTTCGTAAACTTCCTTAATGTTATCTGTCCATAATTCCATATAAACATTGATATCACCTTGTTCCAACGCTTGTACCGTTGCAGCAGTTGTTCCAACAGTTACATCTGTGTCATACCCATATCCTTCTTCGACAATAAATTGTGCAATGCTGTTGTGGACACGAAGGCTGTCCCACCCTGCATCGGCAAACTTGATTACTTTTATGCTATCTTTGCTAGCTCCACTGCTACATGCAGTCAATAAAAGTAACATACTAGTAAACACAATCAGATAAAATTTACGCATGACAAATAAAAACTCCTTTTTTATTATTTTTTTACTAGCAAACAGGCTGTTTTAAGAGTAGAACATAACAGATTTTTAGGTAGGAAGATTTGAAGAGAAAAACCTGGACTTTGTAGTGGGTAAACTGCCTATATTAATGGTACGGGGATTATGAAATCATTACAAATGATTATAAGTATTGTATATGCGCATAAGCTGGGATTGAATAACCTCTCGCCATGTTACAAAGACTTTTCATTAAAATTACTGCCATATCCTCTGTTATCATCAATTTTCCTGTTATATACCACAAAATACATTTTATAAACATTACATTTTTCAAACAAAAGCTGTTTTTATAAAGGTTGTATTTTTTGTAAAAGTCCAAAAGACGGCTTTACCCTCAAAGAGGTTAATTTAGGGATTCTTCTGAAGGACGCAGCTTCTTTCTTAGGGGGATTGACAAAGTTTTGAGTTCTAAATTTATTCTTATTTTTAAACATAAAATGTCGATGAAAAATATTCCATTTTATGTTTCATTTTTTTTATTTTTGGCTATACTTATATCTAATCCATAGTAAATAAGATCCACATCTTTTCCAAATTTTTATAACAATTTTTTCAAGCAAATTTGGAAACTTATAAGGGGTTTCATGTTATAATAATAAAAAAATAAAGATGTTTTTTTGAAGTGTATTATAAACTTTATATATATTTTTTTATAAATAAATATATCAAAGATAAAAGGAAGGCGTGATATGGTATGACGGCAGAAAATCTGGATAAACAAACGGTAACTGTTAATTCATCCATCTCCTTAAAAGGAATTGTGAAAGCTATTTTCAAAGATAATGTTCATGTCCAAATCGGCGGAAAAGTGATTTCATTACCTCTTTCTAATAAAGACATTTTAAAATAACACTTAATATAACAAACAGGTGATGCCTAAAATAAGCATCACCTTTCTTGTTTTTTGGATTCCTTTTTTTCAGGGGCCATCAATAATGTTAACGATTGGTCATTTCCGTTCATTAACTTATACACATAAGCTGACGTTAGCTTAAATCCGTTTTCAATTTTCTCGGCTAAAAAGCTGGCACGCTCGAACAGAACTGATCGAAGATGACTTATTTCTCTTAAAATTTTCTCCGTCAATGCCTCTTGATTTTCCAATCTGTTAGAAACTTGTTCCTGAATTACTTTTTGTTCAGAAAGCTCTTCTTTCATTTGCATTTGAATATCCATCTGATCTTTGATCTTTAATATCAATTGTTCATTAGCAAATTCGGATTTTTTCAAACGATTAACAATTTCGTTATTCATTTCATTTAATTTTGTCATTTGTTCAAGCCATTGTTGCTTTATAGCAAGTTCATCTTCCTTCTCTTTAGAACTTTTATCTTCGAGTTTCGAAAGCCAATCAATCACTTCGCCTTCAAATTTTTCATGCTTTAAATGAATATCTCGTAGTTCATCCAAATGCTTTCCGATTTCTGTCCACTGGTCTGTATGTGTTTTTTCCTGTTGCTCATATAATATTTTTAAATCGAGGAAGGAATGAGTTAGTACTTTATTCGCTTCTCGCTGCTGCATCATCAATTCAGATAAATAATCTATTTTAAAAGTATTTTGATTCGGCGCTTGAATCTTATCCTTGTTTTTAAAAACTTCCGGATGGTCATTATTGTTAATAAATAACCCCACTCCATTTCACCCCTTTTGTGCATCGATTGTATTATCTTATGCGTTAGGTGTATGGAGGGGGTACAGTGATGGAGAAAATTTTAGGAATTTCCCCATGTGAGTAGGTATTTAGTTTTTACTACTTTTTTTGAGGTATTGGTGCAAGTCCTCTTCCAATCAGATTGGCGGATACGGGTTTTTTTCCTATTTCTCTAGCCCAAATGGACAATTGGCCAACATGATGAATTTCATGTGCGATCACATGTCTCATAACCTCACCCCACGCATCAGTGACAACTCGTCCATCTGGCATTGTATCTTGAAGTATATTATTCTCCATGCTCTCATTCCAATTAGAGACAAATTCTTTAACTTCCGGCTTAAATCTTGCGTCGAGCTCCCGTACTCTTTTTAAGCTTTTGTACTCCTCAAAATCCTCCTGAAAATCTGTTTTTCCTTGAAGAACTCGTATCCAGCTCCACTCAACATCTATAATGTGAAAAAGCGTTTGCAAAATTCCTCCCACTCCACCTGTCCTGTTAAGAAGCAATTCTTCTTCAGAGAGTTCCTCACACCAACGATACCAATCTTCTCTGACCTGCCAATTATAACGAAAAAATGTTTGCATATCTTTCCCTCCATTTTTAAAATTCAATCGACCTTATTTGCATTCATTTGTTTCAAGCCTACTGCAAATTCCTTGAATCCCAGTCCTTCATAAAAGGGAGCATTATTCTTTTCGCTGAACAATTCAATATGTACATTTGCTTTTTGGCTTTCCTCGACTAACATTCGAACAATTTTGGATCCTATCCCTTTATGTCGATAATCTGGTTGAACAATCAAACCGCATAAATATCCATTAATGATTCCGTCCGAAATAATACGTCCAGTGCCTATTAGCCGATCCTCATGATAAGCAGAAATGACCAACCAACTTTGAGCCATTGCTTGATGTAATTCTTCTTTTGTTAGCTTTAAGAAATCATCCCAGCCATCAAAGTTGTATAAATTGTATAATTCCCCAGCTTTTGGGATCTGATTTGTATATACGATCTTCATTTTTTACTCCTTGTTTTTAGTATGATTAAGGCCATAAGAGCGCACGGGTCCATTGGTTTTCGTGGAATCTGTACTGAAGTCTTATATGTTTACGATCAGAGCTGCCTTGCCAAAATTCCACTTGATCCGCTTGCACACAATAGAGTTTCCATGAAGAATATACTAAATCAGGATTGGCTTTCACATCGCTAAGTTTTCGATCTAACTCACCATCTAATTCTTCCCTACTTATAAGATGATTGCTTTGTTTTCCAATTAACGCACCTGCTCGTGCAATTTCACTTCTCTCTAAGAAATCCTCCGCACACCGTTCACTTCCCATTTCTACGGCTTTACCTCTTATTCGAACTTGTTTTCCAAGTAATGACCAGTAAAAGGTAAGAGCAACCTTTGCTTCTTCGGCTAATTGCTTTCCTTTACTACTCTCAGAACTAGTTGCGAAATACCATCCATTTTGGTCTATATTTTTTAAAATTAATACTCGTGCATCCGGATGTCCATTACCGTCAATTGTAGAAAGAGTCATGGCATGTGGTTCTGGAACCTCTTTCTTGATTGCAATATGCAGCCATTCTATAAATAATTCATGAGGATCTTCTGGCACATCGTCTGTATTAAAATTGCCCAATGAACCTTTCAATACATTAAGGTTCCTCAGGAGAACTTTCATATTTTCCATAGTCTTCTTCCTTTCATAATATAGTTTGAATATCAGTGACTAATAGAAGAATAATGTATCTATTGTAGTTACTTTTTTAAAAATAAAGAAATTTCTGCATAAATATATTCAACTATTCTTCCATAAGTCCTGAATCCTATTAACTATCTTCATTTATTTAGAACAAATGATTTGGGTTTTTCTAGAAATTCCTAGATAATAATTAAAGGCTCTTTTCTTAAACATTGTTGCTATTTTATTTTAATTTAAAATAATAAGAATATATTTGGAGCTCAAAACTTAGTCATTCATAAGAACCGCCAAGCTCTTCTTGTAAAGGTAAAAGTCGGCTTTTTGGCATATACAAAAACAACAAACTTTCCGAAAATAGCCTAATTAAATGATTAAAACAATAATTTTCTTCATAATATCGTTTATGTTTATTTTTAATGCTACGATAATTATATTATAAAAATCACTAGGGGTAGATATAAAATGCCGAATTTTGACAAATACTACTCTCTTATAAAAGAACGAATTCGCAATACGTTCCTGCAATGGAAAAATAGAGAGGAAATAACTGAAAAAGAAATCTATTTATTTCTTCATAATTTAAAAGGAACTGCTGGAACTATAGGCATTGAACAGATTGCAACTATTGCAAATGAAAAGCTGCAATTAGTGTCGGAATCTAGCTTAGAACAATGGAAAACGGCAAAGTGGATGAGTTTCTTAGAAGAGTTAAATAGTTTGACAATAGAATTGCCTTCAATTCCGGAATTCAAAAAAATTGAAGATACCAATCATTTCATCGAAGATAAAACGATTCTGCTTATTGATGCAGAAGTGGATTTTGTTACATCGATTAAGGAAGATTTAGAAAGTCAAGGTTTTCACGTAATGATTGCCTTAAATATCGATAAAGGTCTTGAACTGTTTTATATGATGAGGCCGAGCTTAGTCATGTTGGATATTAATATTAAAGAGTCCCACGAAACGTCGATTTTGGAAAAGATGGTTTCAGCTACAAGTAAATCATTTACCCCCATTGTAATCGTGAGTAACGAAAATACTCTTGAAAACCGGATTATGGCTTATTCCATTGGTGCTACAGACTTTATTTCCAAACCCATTCAAAACGAATTATTCATCCCCTTTATACTCAATCGAATGAGGACGCAGCAAAACATACAAAAAGCTGTAATCGTGGATGAATTGACAGGCGTCTATAATAGAAAGCATTTGATTAATACTTTAGTAAAAGCGATGAAAACTTTCGCACGTAACCAACGGCCTCTCTCCGTATGTATAATTGATCTTGATCATCTTAAACAGGTAAACCAACAATTTGGCCATGTCACAGGAGATGAAGTATTAAAGTCATTAGCTTCTGTTATTAACGAATCAAAACGCGAATCTGATTTATTATTCCGATATGGTGGAGATGAGTTTTTACTTTATATGCCCGATACGAATTCAGAAAAAGCTATGGCTTTAATTGAACGTATTTCGACAACTTTTCAAAAGAAGAGATTTGTAGATAGAAATAATGAGTTTTCTCTTACTTTCTCTGTTGGCATTGCAGAAATCAATGAAAAAAATAATACCACAGATGGACTACTTGACCAAGCAACGAAAGCATTACTTGAAAGTAAAAATAGTGGTCGTAATAATGTGACTATCTTTTCACAGCATAATGAATCATCCATAATGGAAAAATTACATTTTATCATTATCGACGATGATTATATGGTAAGAACGATTTTAGAAAAGAGCCTATCCTCCGTAGCATTTGGCCGTAATATTTCGGTAATTATCCACTCTTTTGAAGATGGAATTCAATTTTTGAATTCACCATGGTATCACAAAAATGATAAATATATTATTTTATTGGATGGAATTATGCCGAAAATGGATGGAATTGAGATATTAACCAAAATAAGAAAAGATTATCCTGATAAAAATATTGTTATTTCTATGTTATCTGCTAGATCAAGTGAGAAAAACATTATACAGGCACTAGAAAAAGGAGCAGATGATTATATGCTGAAGCCTTTTAATATTCCAGAGGTGGTAGCGAGATTAGGGCGCCTTGCACAAAGGATGCTGTTGTAAATGAATACAATGATCCTCCTCTATCTTATTTTGATCATCGCAGCTGCTCAGTTACTCATCCTATGTTACTTATTAATAAGAAAGTACAAGAATAATAAACGTCAGCTATATGTAAAAAAAACATATGAAACTCTCATGCCTATTTATCTTGAATATATAATGGCTAGTCCTGAACAGGATATTGAAGAAATAGTGAGACGTGACGATGATTTAGCTATCGTTGAAAAAATCCTTATCGATTATTTACGAAATGTTAATAGAAACGAAGATGTTATCCGTATCCAACATTTAGCAGCTGCATTATTAACTGAAAAATATACAAAAGCACTGCGAAGTCGACAATGGTCTACACGGATGAACACCCTATCCTTAATTGAGCTTTTTAAACTAAAAATATTTATCCTTCCACTTTTAGAAAAACTAAACACCTCGAACAAACTGGACGAAGAGATAGTTCAAACGATGAAAACTGTTGCTTCCTTGCAGGAACTGGGATTAATTAATTTCTTAGTGAAAAAAACCGAAATCCCTGAAAGAGTATTATTTGATATATTGGTACGTTATGAAGTAAAGCACATCGATTCAATCATTAACATGATTTCAAATTCACATGATGAACGAATTCTCCGTGCTCTTATACAGGTGATAAGTAATCATCATTACCAAAATGGATTCCCATTCGTGCGCCGCCATTTATTAAGTAAAGATGGAGAAACGAGATTACGAGTGTTACAAGCATTTGAAGAAATGAATCAAATGGTAGATCCTAGTGAAATTACTCCTTTTCTTTCTTCAACAATTTGGCAGGAACGTATGCTTGCGGTAAAAATATGTGCAAAATTAAAGCTCAATCGTTTTCAACCTTTTTTAAATCAATTAATCGGAGATCAAGTTTGGTGGGTACGTTATTACTCTGGTCAAGCCATTAGTCAGCTTCAAGACGGGGAACTGTTACTTCAATATATTGCCGAACAACATCGAGATCGTTATGCAAGAGACATGGCGAAGCAATGGATGTCAACGATGATGGGAGGAACTATGTAGACTAATGGAAAAGGTTATTTATTTTTTTACTATATTAGTAACAATTTACATGACGACCGTCGGATTCAGTTATTTTTTATTATTTATATTAGCTATCAAAAAGGTAGAGAAAGAGAAGGATTTAAATAAAGATCTTTATACGGATGAGCTTAGAGACAAACAAAGAACCTATCCTGTATCCATCATCGTACCTGCATATAATGAAGAGTTAGGAGTAACAAGTACAGTTCGTTCATTGTTATCGTTAAATTATCCTGATTTTGAAGTGATTGTTGTTGATGACGGTTCTTCAGATCGAACAGCAGAAGTCATGATTGACACCTTTCAAATGAAAAAGATATCTCCAGCGATTCGAAAGCATCTTGAAACAAACGAAATACTGGATGTCTATCAATCCACTATTTTTGATGACGTTATTCTTGTCAAAAAACGAAATGGCGGAAAGGCAGATGCGTTAAATGCAGGTATTAATGTTTCTAAATATCCATATTTTTGTGCGATTGACGGTGACTCTATACTAGAATCTGACTCATTGATAAAAACGATGAAGCCCATTGTAGAGTCGAACGGATCAGTTATTGTTGCAGGTGGAAGTATTCGTATCGCCAATGGTTGTAAAATATCAAAGAGTAAAGTTGAAGAAATTAATTTGCCTACACAGCCTATCGTCATCATGCAAATTATTGAATATTTCCGAGGGTTTTTAATAGGTAGAATAGGACTAAGTCGGCTTAACATTCTTCTTATCATTTCAGGTGCATTTGGCATTTTTAATAAAGATCGCGTTATAAGAGCTGGTGGTTATAATACTCATACACTCGGTGAGGATATGGAGCTTGTCGTCAGAATTCATCGTCTGTTACAGGAAGAAAAATCGAAGGAACGTATAGAGTATATCCCTGATCCCGTTTGTTGGACAGAAGCTCCATCCACATTAAACGTTCTTCATCGCCAACGTTTACGCTGGCAAAGAGGTTTAGCCGAGACATTATTTATACACCGCAAAATGCTATTCAATCCAAAATATAAAGGAATAGGGATGATTTCCTTACCTTACTTTCTAATAGTTGAGTTGTGTAGTGGATTAATAGAAGCTCTTGGTTATTTGATTATTATTTTTGGGCTACTTTTTTCATTCATTGATACGAAAATTGCACTGTTCATGTTTGGGGTTACCATTGTCTATGGATCTCTTATTTCAGTCTTGTCTGTTCTATTGGAAGAATGGACCTTTCATAAATATCCAAAGATCTCCCATCTATTAAAATTGTATTTTTGGGCACTTACAGAAAGCTTCTGGTACCGTCCCCTTCTACTTGGCGCAAAAATAGAAGGGCTGTTCTTAGCATTTACTAAGAAGAAGTCATGGGGCGAGATGGAACGTAAAGGTATATCAAGCGATTAATCACCTGAGAGGAGTATCTCATTATGAAAAAAATACTTGTAGTGGATGATGAAGAGATATTAAGAATGTTAATTGTCGATACACTGGAAGATTCGGGCTATATTATTCACGAAGCCCCAGATGGATTGGCGGCTCTAGAACAACTACAAAAAGAGAACTACGATTTAATGATTTTAGATTATATGATGCCCTCTATGACAGGAATAGAAGTGTTGACTCATATTCCTTCAACGCTCAGGGTGAAATTGAAAGTGTTAATGCTGACGGCAAAAACACAAGAAAAAGATAAACAGGAAATGCTCAAGGCTGGTACTGACTTTTTTATGGCAAAACCATTTAGTCCTCTTGATTTAATGTCTGTTGTCGAGGAGATTCTTCAATGAATAAACACAATCAAGGCATTCGTAAAGAATCATTAAGACTAATTCTCATCATTTCCGCCATCATGGTTATTTTATCGAGTCTTTTAGGCTTATACATTGATGACCTTCAAAATAAATTAATGGCTGATCAAGAGTACCTCGAAAAGAAAACTGCGGTTGCCGATGAATTAGGTCATTCTTTATATGAGGTTATCCTTCGTGCGCGTGGTTATTATGCCTTCAAAAATGATTATGAACTTGTTTTGTTAAATAAACATTTAGATATATTAGAAGAAAAGATTAATCAATTTTCTAAAATGGCAGAAGAGGAAGAGGATCGAAATTTAGCATCCGAATTAGAAGAATTTTATCAAAAATATCGTTTCGGGGTCCTTCCAAAAGGATTAGCGCTTGCAAATGCCAATGATTATGGTGCTTTACAAAAATTATCACATGGTGAATCTGGTGATTTAGTAAATGGATTTTTGTTGAGAATTAATTCGTATAAAGATGAAAATATTAGCAAATTAAATAAAGCAAATGAAGTAATAATGAAAAAATCGAATAGTTATACCCTTATTTCCGCCCTCTTGTTTAGTCTTGGATTTATCGCATTGTCCATTGCTATGTGGGTCATCTTAAATCGAATCATTAAACCTATAGAAGAATTGGATGCAGCTTCACAACAATTAGCTTTAGGTAAGCCTATTTCATTCACTTCCAAAATGAATCCCAAAAATGAGATTGGAAAGTTAATGCATTCCTTCTCAGAGATGGCAAAATCGTTACAATCCAAAGAGGAAGAGCTGATGACACAAAACGAAGAACTGCAGGCTCAACAGCTTGAGCTTGAAGAACATCAGCAAAAACTACAAACATCCTTAAATGTACAAGAGAAAACAACGAATCGCCTTGAACGCTTAAATAAGCTAAACCATGATTTAACTTTCACATTAGATCAACAAAAACTCATTAACTCTATCCAACAGTATTTACAGGATTTATATCCTTTTGATGCAAGCATTTTTTGGACTACTGATGAAAAAATCTATGCATCTCATGGATTATCAGACGAAACAATAAAACGAGTTGTAAACGAAAATGCAGTGATCAATAAAGCGCGATTAAAACAAGAAAGAGCATACGTGATTAAACGTACTGTAACGAATGAAGAAAATGGAATTGCAGAGCAACCTTTTTATGCTTACGACTTGTATAGTGGAGTATTTGATTCAAATGATGAAATACTAGCTGTTTTTTGCGCAACAAGATTAGGGTCACCTATTCATGAGGAAGAAATTGAAGAATTAATCGGTATTCTTCAGCGTGTCTCACTCTCAATCGGACGAATATTAGTCTATAAACAGATAGAAAGTTCTAGGAAGTTAAATCAAGATATCGTAAACAATGTAAATGAAGGAATACAGTTCGTTGACATTAATGGGACTATGCTTCAATTTAATGAAACATTATGTAATAACATCCTTCAGACAGATTGGGTACATAACAGCGAAATTCCTGTTCATGAGTGGATAGAAACTTTCCTTGATACCGCAGATAACAAAGAGGAACTAGAGCAATTTTTTAATGACGCTATGTCAGAAAAAACAACAGAAGTAATGAATTTATGTTATTCCATTAAACAACCTAAGGAAACATTTCTGAATGTCTATGCATCTCCAGTTTGTCGAAACAATGAAAGAGTCGGAACTATTTTTGTTCACCGTGATATTACAAAAGAGCATGAAGTTGATCAGATGAAATCAGAGCTAGTAAGTACCGTCAGCCATGAACTCCGTACTCCTTTATCAAGTGTTCTTGGATTTACGGAATTATTGCTCAACAAAAAAGTCACACCTGAACGTCAGTACAAATATCTTACTACGATTCAAAAAGAAGCCCAGCGTCTGACAAATTTAATCAATAATTTTCTCGATATTCAACGTATGGAATCTGGCAAACAACAATACGATATGTCGAATTGTCGAATCGGTGAGATTACTCTCGATGTAATCCATCAATTTATCCATGAGAAAAATCATTCCATCTATCTTGTTGATGAGGCAGCGAATGATATTGTACGTTGTGATAAAGATCGCTTAGTTCAAGTATTAACTAATTTAGTAAGCAATGCCATTAAGTTTTCACCATATGGAGGAACTGTTGAAATAGCTTTAAGAAACAACCATAACCAGCTTGTTATATCCGTTAGTGATGAAGGATTAGGCATATCTGAACAAGATATTCACACGCTATTTCAGAAATTTAAACGCATTGATAATAGTGAACGAAGAAAAATAGGCGGTACTGGATTGGGACTTGCTATTTCCAAGGAAATCATTGAACAGCATGGAGGTAGAATTTGGATTGAATCTAAAGAAGGGAAAGGTACCACCGTATTTATCACATTGCCCGTCATCGAACGGCAAACTGAACAACACGAAGACCTCGAACTGAACCATACTGGTTTAAATGTGATTATGGTAGAAGATGATTCAAGCATTGCCCTTCTTTTATCAGATGAATTAAAAAGGAAGGGATTTAATGTTATTCATCACTACAATCCGGAAATGGCTTATCAAGAGGCTTTAAAATTACCGCTTGTTGGCTTTGTCATTGATTTAATGTTAGGGGACGACATGAACGGTTGGGATCTCATCAAGAAATTAAAGAGCACAGATAAAACCAAAAATATTCCTATTATCATTTCCTCTGCACTTGATATAGATGAAAATAATATGAATAGATATAATATAGAAAAATATTTAACAAAACCGTATCCACCTGATGAGTTATCTAAAACGATTGATGCCATTGTACAAGCCAGCATTTCTGGAGGAAATGGCGAAGTTCTTTTTCCAAAAATATAATAAGTAAGATAACAAACAACCACAAATCGCAATCGACTTGTGGTTGTTTGTTTAATTGATTGTAGAAAAGAATTTTTTAACAATGTCGTATGATTGTTTTAATCTTTCTTTTGAGACAGGCATGTCCCATTTCTCCCATTGATACTTATAAGGATCTGATATCGTTTTCGTACTAGGATCAACCTGTGGAAATGATTCTTTCAAATGGTTGTCTTTGTCTAACAGGAGTGCTGAAATTGAAATACCATCTGTCTCCTTCGATCCTTTCATTCCTGTTTCATAGAGGTCACCCATCACCTCTCGTTGACTCGGATCCTTTACGTTCAATAGCAGCCAAGGGATGCGAATCTCAATGATTCCCTTCTCCTCATTGATATAATAATCTGCCAAAGAATCATATTCTTTAGAGTCCGGATTTCCATTTCCATGACGCAATTTACCAGTTTCATATGATTCAAATGGTAGAATTTCATTCGTGTCCGGCCTTACCATCTTTTTGTTTAACGCGTAACGAATTGGGTTAAATGTACCGCTATTATCGATTGGTTGTTTAGGCAAAGGATCAAGCATTTTTAACTGGATACCATACTGGTATAGGAAAGTATCATAATAACTGTTTACAAGAAGCTCCCCTTTTTCTTTTCCTTCAATTTTTAAAAGGTAGTCGGCCCCGAATGATAGATTTATTTGTGGGATAGATGAAATTTTCTTGTTGCCTTGATCTGTATTTACATCGAATAATAGAACAATTGATGAATCATCAAGCTTTTCTACATCCATTCTGATATATACATATTTTTCATCATGATTCATAAAAACTTGCTGCAATTGTTGGTCTGGCTTTGAATAAACTGGCTCAATTCCGTCCCAATCCGATTGATCACCATCTATTTTTATTTTCAACTGGTCGAAACTTAACAGTCCAAATTGCTGCTCATTTGTTTGAGCATTGGACCAATATGGTCTACGGTCTGGATTATCAAAATCCATCGTATTCCACGTTCGTTTAAACCATTCATCCTGCCAGGTGAAAATCAATCCGCCTAGCATCCCCTCTTCCCTTATATCTTCATAAAGATGAACAAGATACTCGCCTTGCTCCTTTTCTGTAAGAAAGCCTTGATTCCAACCAAAAGGATTCACATGAGTGAGTCCACGGGAAGCTGGAAGTCCATATTCAGCAATCAGAATAGGCATATCATGTGCCTTTTTTAAATCGTGCAGATAGCCGGCATAGTTGTTTTTTTGCCCTCGGTGATCAATATAGGAAGAGTATTTTTCCTCTAAATTAAGAAAATCTGGGTAATACGGATATACATGATAGGAAGCAAACATGCCTACCTCATTTGCGATACTTTTCGTCTTCAAATGATTAGGATTTACTGTAGCCATATCTTCCATATTCGATGGCTCTGCTGGATGATTCAATAAATCGGTTGATACCCAGTTCGTGAAGCTAATCGGCCGCATTGCCTTATAGTGCTCAATTTCATATTTTGATAATTCATCAAGCTGCCAAGCAAGCCATTGTTCCATTCCATTTCCATCTTCAGTATATACGTAAGAACCATTGAAATCCGGTTGATCTTTATATTTTGTCGTCATCTGGTCGACCATATACGGATACCATTCAATCCCAATGACCCATCCAACTACATAAGGTGAAATATCTGCCTGATAATTTCCAAAAGCATGTCCAGGCTTTTGAGTAACCACTTTGTTGCCATGAATGACATCTACGATTTTTTTATATTCAGCTTGAAATTCATCTACGATCTCTGGAGTGTACGCATCCAATGTTTTCTCAAGAGGCCCCTCATCAATCCATACACCATGTAAAATATATAATGGGTTTTCATGGGATTCATTATAACGTTTTAAAGCACGGTAAAAATCAGGAGGATGAAGAGTGTACACCCTTATTGTATTAGCATTCATCTTCCCTATATCTTCAAACCAACGATAGTACTCCTCTTCTGTAATAGCAGCCTCTCCTGGAAAATAGCCTGGTTTCCCCATACCGAGGTTAACACCTTTTATCATGATAGGTTCCCATTTACCATCTACATACACTTCAAAAGCATCGTTATGAATGCGAGTTCGATAAGAGACATTGTCCTTTTCTTCATAAGTTACTGGATGCTCTTTTTTATGAATAGTGACGCCTTCTTTCATTATTTTTTTCATCATAGGGACATAGGTTTTCCAAAAAAAACTGCTTTCTGGAAAAAACGATTCGAAAGTAAGCGCGGACTTTATCTTCTCTAAGCCTGCATAAGAATAAGTAGCAGGAGCATTTTGAAGATAGCTAAAATCACCCGCAAAGTAAAAAGCATCTGAATTGTTTACTTTTTTATTAATAATGGCAGGAAATGAATTCGGGATATCATATTTATTAACCGTTTCTTTCCCCTTATCTGTTAAGTTCCATGAAAAGGAGGCAAGCACATTTTCCTCGTTATTGGTTTTAACAATTTCAAACCACCCATAAAAAGAAGGACTTGCTTTCATATTAAAAGTAGATTCTCCTTTACCAGAAAAGGAAAGATGAAGTTTTCCATCACCAATTTCGCCATGTTTTTTATCTAACACAACAACTGCATCTTCACTTTCATTAACCAAAATATAACCTGCACCATCAAAGTTCCATTCCCCTATATTTTTTTCATAGGTTTGAATAATCGGTTTAGGGATATCGCTGTTTTTCTTAGTAAGATCCTCAAAGTAACGTCCTGTCCACCCACTCCATTGGATTTGATAAAAATCGGTTATAGCTTTTTGCACTGCCGCCTCTTTAGGTGAAGATAATATATTATATTCCGTAACTAAGGTGCTTTCATTGTTTTGAACATGTTCCGTTATTGAGGTCCATTCCTCTTTGCTAACGCCGCTAGCCAACTGCTGATCGGACGTTGTAAAACCTGATGCATCTGCAAGATAAATTAGCTTACTATTTTTTAAATCCGATGGGAAGTGTCGTAGTTTAACATTATCGCCTTTTTTATCACGTATGGCTCCATAATAATCTAAGTTTGTTCGGTAAGGATCCCCATTTTCCTTTTTCAACTTATAATGATTCAATAACCAAATGATTCCCGAATGTTGTGGAAGTTTCTCCATTGGTTCAGCTTTATCCATGATCACTACCTGGTAGGAAGTGCTTGGAGTCCATAACCAAATAAAGAAAGGAATAGCTAAGATGACTATCATTAAGCCTACAATTGTTACGTATTTTTTCAAAAAGAATACCTCATTTTCATTTGATAAAACATATTATAGCACTTACACCACTTATTGGTTTAGAGAATACCACAAGTTTCATATAGTCATTAATTTCTTTAACCATGCAACGTAATTGCTAGACTTATAAGGAACCAATTCCTCTGAACGTTCCAAGAAGTACGGAAATGAACAAGCTTACGAAAAATAATCCAACCATC
Source organism: Lederbergia wuyishanensis (assembly GCF_022900255.1). Lineage (GTDB taxonomy): Bacteria > Bacillota > Bacilli > Bacillales > Bacillaceae_C > Lederbergia > Lederbergia wuyishanensis. Next base: position 88,155 of record NZ_JALIRM010000009.1, on the reverse strand, counting down.
AAGCAGAGAAAAAACCAATCATGACGACAAACGGTCACTTTGTGAAAAAATGTCCGATTACGTGACCCGGTAAATCCTTTTGATTCCATTGCTATCGCCGTGCGTTCTGCTTTTCTAATTGCACTTGCAAGTAAAGGAATAATGCACTTTATTTTGGCCTCGATTTTTCCTCTGAATCCTTGCATACGATTAACACCTCTAACTTTGTGAGCATGGCGAATAATTTGTAATTCATCCTTTAATAGGGGTAAAAATCGGTACCCAGCAAGAATCCCATACGCAATTTTCGGGGGCATTTTACATTGCTGTGTAAGACTTAGAATAAATTTGATTGGATCGGTTGTCATAATGAAAAGAAGAGACAGACAAGAAAAGCATAATACTCGAAATCCCAGAGCTAATCCGATGGATAGACCATAGTCTGTAATGACAACAGGTCCTAATTGTACTAAGGTAACAGTCCTTATTTCGGCAGGTGGCTGGGAAAATACAACTGTTGTCCAAATATAGCCAAATGCCAAAATAAAGAATGGAAAAAAAAAGAACAGCCACCTTTTTAGCTTTACTTTCCCTAAGATAAATGTAACAGCCAATACTAAGAGCCATAATATGAATGGTGTTACAGGATCAAATACAAATGAAAGACACAACACAAGAATGATAACCGCCAATGCTTTTATACTTGGATTAATAGATTGAAGTTGCAAAATATTCACCTCGTAGTTTCCATTGTTTCGAAACTTCATATCTTAAAGGCAGCTCGAGCTGTGCTTTTTCGAGCACTTCTTTTGGTCCCGAGAATAGTTGATATGGAGTTCCTTGAAAACTAATTTCTCCATCGACTAACACAATGACATAGTCAGCATATGAATCTACAAGCTCCATATCATGTGTAATCATCAGGGCTGAAGTCCCAGAATGAAGCCGCCTTTCAAGCATAATCATCAATTCTTTCGTTGTTTTAGCATCTTGTCCATAGGTAGGTTCATCCAAAATAATAAAAGATTGTTCATCTACAAGCATTGTTGCAACGCTTAATCTTCTTTTCTGACCTTGGCTTAGCGAAAATGGATGATGATGTTCGACATGTTTCAACCTGAATGAATAAAGTACTCCTTCAATGATCTCATCCATTCGTTTTTCATCCATTCCTTGCACTTTCAGAGAAAAAGCCACTTCACTGTATACCGATTCAGTAATAAATTGATGTTCTGGATTCTGAAAAACATAACCTATATTTTTACTAAGCTCCAATTCTCTATAGGCAGTGAGCTTTCGGTTTTGCAATAAAACCTCTCCATAAGCAGGTTTTTCCAACCCGCACAATAAATAAGAGAGTGTTGTTTTTCCGGCACCATTGGGACCGACAATTGCAGTTAGTATGCCTTTAGGAATGTTAATATTGATGTCTCTCAAGATACTTTTCTTTTTTCGTGAGAAAGAAATATTTTTAGCTTCTAGGATTATTTCTTTTGGGGGAGTTAATTTTTCAATTATTACCGGCACTTCATCCAAAATCTCAATGAGTTCCTCGACGGTAAAAGGAATTTTATGAGAGGTTAAAAATTGTTCCTTGTATAAAAAAGTTTGCGGCAACCAGATTCCCAGCTCTTTTAACTGTTTCAAATGGGAACGGAAGCAGCTTTGAGAATCCCCATCAAACATTATTTCTCCATTATTAGAAAGGATTAAACAACGATCTATAAAGTTAATCCAGTGATCAAGCTTATGCTCAATAACGATCAGTGAAAACTGTAATTCTTTTTGCAGCCGCTGAATGGTTTTAGCAAAATCTTTAGTCGACAAAGGATCGAGAAAAGATATTGGTTCATCTAAAATGATTAATCTCGGTTTCATCGCCAAGACACAGGCCAATGCTACTTTTTGTTTCAATCCTCCAGAAAGGGTAGCTATATTAACAGACAAATAGCTTTCTATTCCCATTAACCGCGCTGCCCATTTTACCCGCTCGGCCATTTCACCCCGAGGTAAATTAATATTTTCCAATCCAAAAGCAATTTCATCTTCGACTGTTAACATACAGAATTGGGTTTCGGGATCTTGGAAGACTACTCCAACATATTGATTAACTTCTCCAGGTAAGTACTCTTCAATTTTTTTACCAAGAATATAAATATCTCCTGTGCTTATTCCATCAATGGATCGAGGAAAAAGCCCATTTACACATAGTGCAAGCGAACTTTTCCCTGACCCACTCGGCCCCATTAGCAAAAGATTCTCACCTTTTTCAAGTGAAAAGGAAATATCGTTTAAGATAGGAGGTTCTGATTCATCATAAGAAAAGGAAAAATTGCATACTTCCAATAAACCAGTCATGCTGCATTTCTCCTTTTCCTTTCTTTCCCTAATTCCATTCCGTTTAGCACTCCCGTCTTCGCGAGCGCATCGCTAATATATTTGCCCAATAATCCTGCAAACAAAGCTCCAGAAATGAGTCGGATAATAAACATCCATAGCACATATTGAGGCGACAATGCTTGAAAACCAGAAAGGAAATACCCCCACGCGAAACTAAAAACGGAAGACCCCATTCCAGCTGCCATTAAAACCCAGACAGAATATCGTTTCCATCCAGTGGCCGCAAAAACAAGTTCCGCACCTAAACCTTGAATCATTCCGGACAATATTAATCTCGGTCCATTTACGTTTCCTATTAATACTTCAATAAAGGCTGCAATAGTTTCCGAAAGAAATGCAGCTCCTGGTTTTCGAATGATATAAGCAGAGATAATCGAAACTATAAACCATATTCCAAAAATCGGCTCATATCCTATTGGCCCCATGAAACCGACCATGACATTTCCAACTTGGAAAAATAATAAATATACTATGGCGAAAGCAACCGCCAACGTAGACATGACGACGATTTCACGCAAATTCCATTTGAACATGTTGACATCTCCTAATCATGCTTTTTTTCTAGACGGACTATTCGCGGCAATATTGACAGTCATCGTAACATGACTTACTTTTTCTTGTGTAGCCATAAATGAATCTTCCAATGTAGCAAACACATCGTGAGTATCACCATCAAGCCTACTGGCGTAGTGAACACCACCTGAAAATGTCCCTTTTTCCTTCGCAATCTCTACCGCATCTGCAATCAAATCCATGTAGCTCGATTCATTCATCGGGTACAATGCAAACTGTGTCGGCGCTTCAATTTTTAACTCAGACAAATTTGCTTCGTTGTTACGCTCATCGTCTGTCATCATATATGAGTCACCTTCTGAATCTCCGGGACAGCCGATTGAAAAAGTCCCGTTCATCACAACATGCAGTCCTGTTTTCGCCGCATGTAGGAAGACAGCCTTCGCTACATCAAATACATGGACCGCCTTCCCACGAATGCACGTACTGATATCATCCGTTTTTAACCATACTTTCGATGTGTCCGTCTCGTTTAAAGCACCTTTGATAACATCGACAAACTGGTCACTCATTGGGTAGAGTGAGAACCTGAAACCAACAATACGACTTTTACCACAAATAGATTGAGACAACATGAATACCTCCTGTTTTGTTTTTTTACATATCAGTTCCAAGGATAAAACCTTTTTCTCGTTATTGAGATTTACGTCTAAATGCAACATTGTTTGGGAAAAGAGCCTAGGCAATAAAAAAAACTGCACCTTAATGGAAGATGCAGCGATTTACGGAATGATAAAAAACAATACCGTCATAAAGCCGCACTTCCCCACGCTGGTATTATCCAGATCGAGTAATGAGGGATTAGAACGCTCTTCCTCGCTCTTCTCAGCCTTTTCGGCTCCCCTAGTGCAACAAACATATTCAGTTTTTATTGTTCGACATTTATGGTAGCTGTTCATTTGAAAAAAGTAAATATTCCTAAGTTCCTAGTATGGAAGTATGAATATCTATATTTTTACGCTGGCTGTTTTTCTACGAATTTTTATCTGTGGCGAGTAAACCTAAAAAGCTTTTCCTGTATCTCCAAATCAACACCGACTCAAGCAAAAAAAGCAGTACTGCTAATGGAAGAAGTGTGTTATCCACAAAAATATGAAACGCTAAAATATTAATGATGATTGGCGCTAAAATTGTTAAAGCTAATGGTACGAAACGGCGGATGATTAGAAGGATTCCACAAACAATTTCCGGTGTTTTTTCCAAAGCGAGTAAATAACCTTTTCCCAGAAATTCCATTGCTTTTGGACTAGTTGGAAAAAGAGGATTGAATCCGAACAAAACGATATACCCATTCAGTCCAGCACATAAGAAGATCAAACCGAGCAGCAATTCTGAAACTCGAAAAATATTAATCTTTATCATGGCACCTCCTAAATTTTATGCCCTTTGACAATCGAAACATTCTTCTCTTCGTTAAACTTTATACTAGATAGAATAAACAAAACCCCTCCTAGCATCCAAAAAGGCTCCCAGAAAAAGAGTCTCCACTTAAGTGCATAGCCTTCAATCTGCATTGATAATAGTCCGGTAAAAGCAAGAGAAAGAGATACAAAGTTTGCCAAGCCGTACAAAACTAAAAAAATCCCTCCGAATAATGCTATGTAATATAGTATACGATGTACTTTTATCGACCAAACCTTTAAAAGTAAAAGCAAAAATAGTCCTCCACCTAGCTTCATAAATCCAGTTAACCAAACAATTGCTATAAAAGTCGCTTCCCTTTTCAATGCATGCTGATAGATTGAACCACCTAATGATTTTACTCCTGCCATTCCTCCTAGTGCCCAATAAAAACTCATTACCCCAAAAAGAACACACCAAATGAATCCGGAATAAATATAAAGCTTTTTCTTTTGAATCATATAAATCACAACCAAACATTTTGATGAGGACTTCTTATCATTTATATTAATAAGACTTGTACCTTATACTCCATTTGCCGTACCACTATTTTGTAGTTTGCTAAATTTGTGTAAGAACGTATACAAGCGGATTTGAACGATCTTTTGTCCCAAAAAAATATAAATAATTTGCTAGAAATAGCTTATAATAACGATGCTTCGAAGGCTCCGGGTTCCCTCTTAAATTTAAAATAATTTGTGGGGGAGCTTCTTCTACTATTTTAAATTTCATCCCTTCCATAAACTGCATCAGAAAAAACATAGGAATTGAATCCATGTAAGTTCCCGGTGCTTCATCGTCCAATAGCCAGTTAGGCTGTCCACCAAGCTTATTATGAGCAAGATTGCTATCTGATGTAGGTTTGAGATTCCAACGTTGAAATTCAACCTTCTCTTTATAATCTTTTCTAATGATGCCTTCTTTTGTTTCAAAAATATTTATCTTAAAGTTTTTCTGATATGTTTCAAGGAAACCTTTTGGAATATTTATTCCCGGTAAAACTTCCTGCAGCATTTCAGGAATAAAATATTCTTCATGGGCACATGCCGTACAGGCAAATACAGCCATAGAAAAGCCATGCCAAAAATGGTCTTGTGGAAATGCAATTTGAAAAAAGAAGGTTTGTTCTGCACCGCATAATTGGCACACTGGAATTTCCATTGACTCAGGAATGCAAGGTTGGCCACCAATAAACGATAAATCATTTTCTGTTTGTTTTGTATCGATTGAAGCAACCTCTAAAACATAACTAGACTCCATTCTTTTCATCTCCTAGTTCAGTATTACAGACTTATCCTCCCAACAACGGTAGCATGTTCATCCATTTATGGATTCGGAAAAACCCTTGTGATTGTCTGACCATCTATTCTTACATTATAAACAACTTCATAAGGCCTCGTAGAACCACTCGTATATTTTGGAACAACACGAACAAAAACAGTTTTACCTGCTTGAACTTCATCTGCAACCATTTCTTCAAATTGCCGGAATCTTCCTCTATTCACACTTAAATTTTGCGGGAAAATATTTCCGGAAAACCTTGTACCTAGGCCGCCAAGATTGTTGCCAATTGCATGACCAGCATCGTCTGTTTGTTTACCCAGAGATCGTGCGTATCTTCTAGAGGCACGATTTGTATCTGTCCCTGTTTTAAGATGATGTGGTTCAATTTTGGCAAAAACAGAGCGAAGTTCCCCCATACTACCATGCGTTGTTCTATAAGTTAGTCCGCCTTGCGTTGTAAATTCATGTCTTGTGAACCCTTTTGCAGTTTTTAAAACTTTTGCTGAAACAATCTTACCAAATGGAAAACGCCTTAATCCAAGCGTAAAAATGGCTGCTGCTGCATACTCAGGTGTAAGTAGTTTTTTAGGGTTTCGGAGCATATCTGATATTTGATGCCCGCTTGCCACAACTCCCATCCCCATTGAAACAGCACCAATAGCCGACCAGATTCCCAAGAAGGGCACCGATAAGGCAAATGCTCCGGCAATTATGATCCCCTTCTCCCATCCGGATAATCTATCCCACCAAAATTGCAAGGAATCAAATAAACAAGCAAAACAGGATTCATAGCTGCTATATATGCTTTCCCATCCACCAATAATAAGTGCAATAAATACTGTTATTGCACTAATCGTTAACGCTCCATAATATTTCTGAACTTTTGTCTTCAATAATGCTACCCGTTCCTTTGCTTCAGCATTACCGTGTAAGAATGTAAAAGCTAGTTCCCTGCGTTCACGATAAAAATATAATAAATAACCGAATCGTTGTTTATCATTAAGTAAGGCTACGATCAGATTCCAGAGTTCGGTAAAAGGATTTATGACTTTTTCGTATTTAAGTAAAGGTATTTTATCCCGGACGTAGTTCATTTCCCTATAATCAATGAGCAGAGCAGCAATAAGCATTAGTAAAAATAATGGTTTTGCGGCATAACCACTCCCTAGTATTTTATGAATACTTTGAAATAATTTAGGAGCTTGAAAACTAGCATTCCATAACATATGATCATAAATGGCCATAAATAAAAGAAACCCGGGAAGAATGTAGCAGTAATTCGAAAATTTATGTTTATATCTAATTGCTATTCCGATTCCCAATGTAACCATAGCAGTTAATAACGCATGTCCCGAAGTCATTTGAGTCGGAAAAATACTTTCCTCGAAATAACCCGGAAATAAGGTAAATAAATCCCAATGCAGAACTTTCCCACCAAGTAATGTTACGCCATAATGACTGCCAGAAATTAATCTTCTCGTTGTTTCTTCTAAAAATTGAAAGCCAGCTCCTGAGGCAGCGCCAATTAGGGCATAGTCGCTTAAGCTTAATGATGAGGCTCGTCTAGAAAAAAATAGATAAACAGCGAGCGGGATTAACTTTAATACTTCTTCTGCGATAGGTGTTAAAAAGGCTTGACTCCATACATTTGTGGTATGACCATCGAACATCCACGTAATTGAAAGGACAATGATTGAATTCAAGGGTACGATCAACCAGCTCGATGCCAGAAAGAAAAGTGAATATTGCTTCCAAGCTAATGTTTTACTTCGACATAGCAACCAAAATTGCAAAATCACATAAAATGACCAAAAATACTGTACGAATATTTTACGTGAGTCTTCCATGAAAAATAGGCTGAGAACAAAAACAATTAAAGAAACCCATGAAAAAATAGTATAAATAAATACAACAGAAGGATGATTTTGAGTCCACTCCTTCAACATTTGATGAGTGGACTCAAATATTCCTCTTATGTTTAATCTAATCTTTTCGATCCTACTAGTCATACATCTTCACCCCATTATACGAGTTTGATGACCATAATATAGACTCATAGACATAAATTTCCAGAATCAGCTGTTTATGGTTCCATACTATACCGTATAACGTAATGCTTTGAAATAGGTCGAATTTTCCATATTTTACATATGTCATAGGTAGGAACATTCTCTTAATCTATTGTCCTGAAAAACCGTAGTACTCCTCCATTGATTTTCCGCTATTAAAGATCTTTGCTGCTCGTTCTACCCCTACATAACGAAAATGCCAAGGCTCATACATATAACCCGTTATTGATTCTTTCCCATTTGGATAACGCATGATAAATCCAAAACGATGAGCGTTTACTGCTAACCATTTTCCTTCTGCTGTTTTGTCAAAGGATTCTTTTAGCCAGTGAGCTTGGTTCGGTCCACCAATATCAAAAGTGAGACCTGTTTGATGTTCACTATGTCCAGCTTTCGCACTAAATCTAGATGCTTCTGCTTCACCGTAAGTTTTTACATAGCGGTTATATAAGTTTTTCTGATAATCATAAGATCTGAAACCACTGATTACTTGAAAACTAATCTTTTTCTTTTTGGCATCGGTAAGCATTTTGTTGAATGCAGCTCGGGCATCCTTACTTTCACCTGGATTATACGTTGCTGGGAGGGAATAGCGTTTAGTGACCACAATGATTCCGTCGACGTAGGTGATTCCATTTTTAACGGTTAATTTAGGATTATCACTTGTTAGCAGCTTTAAATATTGCGAGCTCACATACCCTGTTTTTCCTGCATAATTCACCTTATACCAAGTGCCTTGCTTCGTAATAAGCGTTACTACTTTTCCTTTAGGAATTACCATTAACACCTTGTATTTCGTTCCTGCTCCGCTTCGCAAATTTAAGTTGTCAGTTGTAGCATATTGTCCAGTTTGTGGATTCTCTTTTGGTGCTGTGGTTGATGGGACTTGTTTTAAATAGGTAGAACTGACATATCCTGTTTTTCCTGAATAAGTGACTTTGTACCATGTTCCATGTTTGGAGATTAATGTCACTTGCTTTCCTTTCGGGATAACCGTTACTACTTTGTACGTTGTTCCGGCACCAGTTCGTAAATTTAAGTTGTCTGTCGTGGAGTATATAACTGATTGTGGTTTTGGTGTTGAAGTTGATGTAACTTGTTTTAAATACGTTAAACTGACATATCCTGTTTTTCCTGAATAGCTGACTTTGAACCACGTACCGTGTTTGGAAATTAGTGTTACTTGCTTTCCTTTCGGAATGACTGTTATTACTTTGTACGTTGTTCCAGCACCAGTTCGCAAATTTAGATTGGCCGTCGTTTGGTAGCTTTCATTTGCAGCGAAAACTATACTGGAACCATTTAAATAAAATGACTCATATCCTAAGGGCATCAACGCTAGCAACAACGCAGCAAGGAAAATAAATATCCTCTCCGAAAACAATTTTTTCCCACCTTATAAATGTATTTGTCCATAGTCCCTATGAATATACAACTCTCCTTACTATAAATTAGACGTGTGAAAAAACGTTTTGATACTATAAATCTAAAATTTAGGCAAAAACAAACACTCCCCACTCAAAAAGGTATATTATCGAAAAAACACCTTCTTTATGGCTACCTAATGGGGGCACTTTTGAGATGCAAATCCTGTAAATTACAAAACAGAGTAAATCACAAGAATCTAACAAATTAATCCCTATATCCGCCCACATGAAAAGAGCTTGGGGTCCCAAGCTCTTTTATTATATTTACTCAACAAAGACTTCCCTTTCTATCTCAAAAATGAAATATTAGATTTGGGTGCAAATTGGCTAAACAGTTCTCGATCGTCCATGCTGGAACATCGTTTAGGTATTAATCCACTTCCACATTCAAAGCATGTATTCGTTCCTAAACCCTAGTAAGCTTATCCGGATTTTGTACGATGTAGATTCTGGCAAACTTTCCGCCTCGGAGTTGTACAAATATAGCAGCTATAGGTTCATCACCAGAACGGAGTACTATACTGGTCTCACCGTTAAGAGGGGTAACATCGAGGTGAAGATTTTCCTGATAATTGGCCGCAATCTTTCCAATTCCGATGAGGAGGACTCGGGCCACGTGATCGCGAGTTTGTATAGAACGCTTAAGCGCTTTTACTTTTCCGCCTCCATCAGAGACAAGCAAGACGTCCTCAGTTAGCAGAGACATTATAAGATCTAAGTTACCTTGCTCAAGGGATGTAAGGAATCGGCTAACCCATTCCAATTCGCCCGCTTCATTTGCGACCGTCTCCTCCTCTGATAGTCCTAGCTTGCTTTTTGCACGGCTCATCAGCTTGCGGCAATTCGCCTCTCGCTTGTCGAGCAGTTCGGCTATTTCGGTGTAATCGAAGCTTAGCGCCTCACGGAGGACGAAAACTGCCCGCTCTGTTGGTGTTAGCCTTTCTAATAGTACGAGCATAGCGTAAGACAACAAATCGCGGTGGACGACCGTCGTCTCGATCGTATCCTCCTCCGGCGTCCGAATCGGTTCGGGGAGCCATGGACCGACGTATATTTCCCTCCTTTTTCGTGCCGACTTCTGCAGATTGAGACAGTGATTGGTTACCATTTTGCACAAATATGCCTTTGGCTCCTCCAAACGTTCGACATGTACTTCGTACGCCTTAAAAAATACGTCCTGTACCACATCTTCTGCGTCTGTAACAGAGCCAGTCAACTGATAAGCCAGCGTAAACAGTAGCGCTTTATATTCATCATAAAGTTCTTCCATCGCTATATCTCCTTTTCTGGGCTGTTAGAACTATTGTAATCTTGTTCTCTTCTTTTCTATCTAAGCATACTGGCTTTGTCTTCTACGAACTTCTTAATTTTACCCGGAAGCTTTCCTGTCATGACCATGTCAAGTCCCCATTTGCGTATCCAAAACACTCCTTCTTGCCCCAGACCGATATTGAAGTAATTATCCATATTCGGTTTTGAAGATCGGTGAATTGGCGCAGGACGGCCCTCCTGATCGGCCATCACGATTTTCGCCAGTCGAAATGCCTGCAGCGAACCTTCAAAGCACGTCATCTGATCCTCCTCGCCTGTTTTCGGATCGACAATTCTCGCACAGTCGCCAATGCTGTAAACGCCCGGTGCTCCTTTGACGCGATAAGATCCATCTACCACTACTCGGCCATCAGAAGTCAGCGGCAAGCCCATGCCGCGCAGGCCCGGATTCGGTATCAGACCAATCATCCATATACAGATGCTGACTGGCAGACTGTCACCATTGCTAAACGTCACTAATCCTGCTTCCTCCCGCAATACCTTGCGATTGTTAAGCACTGTCACTCCACATTTACTGAGTTCCTGAACTAGCTTCTGTCTATATTTCTCCGATACTTCCGGGAGCAGGCGTTCCTGTGAATTCAGTAAATAGACAGAGGTATCGAATGAATTCAGTCCGAGTGCCGTTGCTTCCCTCTTCATGGCGAGAGCTAGGTCTGCGGACGTCTCAATGCCACTGATGCCCGCTCCCACAATCGCGATTGTTGTCAGCCGCTTTCGTTCTTTAGGGTTCGTCTCGTGAGCAGCCTTCCGCATATTGGCACGCCAGCGCTTCCTTATTTCTGATGCCTCTTGTGGGTCTACCAAAGTGATGCCGCCTTGATTGGGATCTGGTCTTCTTACGCTGCTGCCAACAGCCACAACTAAAAGATCATAATGAATCTGGGCATCATTTCCTTGCGCATCAGTATATTGAATCCGTTTTTCACCACTATCCACAAATGTAACTGTACCGTGCACAAATTCGAATCCTTCTAAAACTAAGTCATTCCAAGGAATCATTATTTCTTCTTCAACCGTAGTCGGGCGAAATAACCTAAATTTGCGCAAATGACCGGGCTCCTTGTCAATCAGAACAAACCTAATCCGCCGCCCATTCGTCATACCTTTGGTCTTTTCCTTTATTAATTTGAGCGCGGCAAGACCTACATAGCCGCCTCCAATGATTATGCATGTCAAATCTTTCATCATTCCTCAGCTCCTTTTTACGTTTCATACATATAACAATGTCTGACTCTGATTTGTGACATCGGAAACGATGAATGAGAATCCATGCATAGGGCTTACGATTATTGACCACTCCAGCATTAAGCATGCCACATACCTTGTGTGGCATGTGGCACTGTACATCATATGGTTTTGTCTATTAAAAATATAATGTTTTTTGGTATTCAAATGATTTAAATAGCAGCAAGAGTTTCTTAATAAAAATACACATGTTCTAGTGCCCAAATGATTTTTTCAGCATTCTCTTTAGGGATATGTTTTCCCGAATGTTTGGAAACAAAATCTGTTAGACTTTCAAGCGTTGAATAGCCACTTTTTCTAGCTTGCTCCGCTTGTTTTTCCTTTCCTTGCTTCATTAAGGCACTTGCCTTTTCAAAATCTCGCTCAGCATTATCTAATTGGACGAGCAACGCATTCCGTATTCCTTCAAGTTGGATATTAGCTTTTTCCACTAGTCCTCTTACCGTATGAAAATCTAATTCCGCCGGCAAATTATTTGAAAAGGATTGGCCTACAAAAATGTTATCAAAGTTGTATGTCCCGGGATCTTCCATCGCAAGACGTATTTCAACAATCGATGATTTGTCAATATCACCACTAATTGATTTTAATAACAACGGAACTCTTGACCATGCATTTGACAATGCTTTTGTAGCCGTGTGGGTTTTCGCGGTAGCTTGATTTCCGTTCTTATCAATCAATGTTACGGTTATTGTGCTTTCTTTTTTCGTTCCATTAAACACATCGAAAAGAAGATATTTAGGATACGTACTCGAGTCATCCGCAAAATTGACAGAAGTCTTGATACTTACGTATTGCCGCGTAGCATCCTTATTACCGCTGTCATCTATGACTAATTTAAGAGAAGCATCGCCATTCGCTTTATTCTCAAAATCCAATGAAGCCGTCGCCAGGCTTCCCGTTTCAAATGTCGTATCTTCATCAAGTCCTTCAAAATTCGCAACCCATGTTCTTTCATCAGAGTTTCTAAAATCTGGATTTGCGTAATTTCGGATTATATCTACAAAGGAATCGTTCCGTTTAAAAGAAGTATCTGTCCCAACCAGACTCCATTTACTACGAATTTCCTCTTCGCTGTCTCTTTGAATATTTACTTTTGGAGGATTTCCAGTATACATCCCCCAACTGCTTCCTTCGCCCGTCACCTTATATGACCACGTTGTAAAACTCCAGCCTTGCTCCTCGTAAACTTTTAACGCATAATCCCAGCTTTGGAGATTATTAAACAACGTAAATTCTCCCACTAACAAAGGAACATTATAATTCGTCATCTCATTGACCATCGGAATTTTCGAATCTGTAAATCTCTTTTGCGAAGTAAAACTATCAATATTATCCCATCCATAAAAATGATAGGAATAGACAACATTTTCCCAACCGTATAAGTCAGGTTTTGGCAAATGATACGGTTCCCATATCGCTTCAATAAACATCATATGATTTTTATCTTTCGCTCTCACAGCTTTATAGAGCTGATCATAAAAATCAAATTGCTCAATTCCAGTAGCACCGCCTGGTTCATTTAACAAATCATAGCCTGCCACCCATTTTTCATCTTTATATCTTTCCGCAATTTTTCCCCAAAGGAAAACCGTTTTATCCATATTTTCTTTATTTCCAAAAAGGTTTCCTTTATCAGGACGGTCCGTATCACCTGAATGGTCTTTTCCATTTTGAGAACCCGGTGCTCCGTGCATATCTAAAATGACATACAATTCCCTTTTGGCCGCTTCTTCAATAAACCAATCCATACGGTCAAAAGCTGTTGCCTTTAAACTTCCATCACCATTTAACATTTCAAAATATGAAAAAGGCAGACGAACTGTATTCATTCCTGCTTCCTTGATATTATCAAAATCCACCTCTGTCCAATAATTGTCTTGATAAAGTTTGATAAGCTCCCAAGCAGTTTTTTCTCCAAATCGATCCGTCAATGTTTTAATCGTTGTTTTCTGATCCGGTGAATTCGTCGGAGACATCCAACTTTCCATTACTAACCAACCACCTGCATTTGTACCTCGGAGAATCACTTCATCTCCGGAACCATAATTATTACGCATTTTCTTTCCATCCGTTTTTAAAAATGCAGTTGGATTTTTATCAATTGTATACTGATTGACCGCCACTTCACTTTGCAGCTGATCCTTCACAGCAATTGCTTTGATAACCGTATCCTTGGAAACTTTTATCGGTTGTGAATATTTTTTGGAGGAAGTCGTAGGAATTTTTCCATCAGTCGTGTAATAAATCGTTGCATCTTCAACTGCTGAAAGTTCAATAGATTGGGGAACTACATATGTTCCCGCAGCTGGATAGGCAATCGGTTTCGCCAAATCCTCCTTTTGGTGGATCACATAATCAAACGTGCTTACCTCACTATAAATATCACCTTTTGGATTATACGCTACAGCTTTTAGGGTTGTATTCGACTCAAGTCTTAATGGACCCTTATAAAGTGAAGACTCCTTAGTAGGTAACGTGCCGTCAGTTGTATAATAAATGTCCGTTCCAACAGAATACGTGCGAAGCTCCACTACAACAAAATTATCGTATTCACCCGATGGATGATATGCTGTCGGCTGATCCGGCGGAATAGGTGGAAGACTCTTTGCAAAAAATAGTTGGTCAATATAGTAAATACCTTCGTTCCATTGACCAATTCGGACTTCGCTAATGCTCGAAAAATCAATTCCTGCAAAACTACTCATTGGAACCTCGTATCGCACCCACTCATTTTTCTTAGTGTTCATCGCTTTCCAGCCAAAATCGGTTGATTTTCCACTGCTGTCTGTTAAAGCGATTTTTATTGTATTCGCCCCTTGTGTATCTTTTATGTAAAATACAAAGTATTCCATACCAGTCGCATCAATTGGTTTTCCCATAGATTTAATACTGATACTTGCCTTGCTCACACTCGGATCTCCGCTTGATAACACTTCATACTTGAGTGATTGTTTTCCTTCATAAGCCTCTTCCATAGACAATGCACCAGTTGCTCCTTGTGCAGCTTTGAACAACGCTTCAGAACCTTCAAAGTCTTGAAACATAATTGCGTCGTCTGGAATTTTTGCTTGCTGATGATTTGGCAACATTGTCATCACCAAAGCGACGATAACTGCAATTGAAAATACTTTTGCATATTTCCTCATTCTTACTCCACCTTTTCAAAAATTATGTGTATGAGATAAAAAATTAAGCGCTTACAAAATACAATAATATAATTCTATCCTTTGGATTATAGCATATAAAAATTGTCTTATACGTTAGTTGTTTGATGATTTACCCCAATCAGAACTTTCGAACTACTCTTCACTCATCCTTTATTCCCAATGGAAAATATTCATTAATATGATCAAATTCATTGTAAAACAAAGCTTAATGATTCATTTTATTGTTATTTTAGCTTTATACAGAAAAATGACTAAAGAACGAATTTTTAAAATCAAATTGACAGTCATAATCTCATTCCTTTAACTTTTAGATATGTTCCATATATTTTGAAAACGCTTTAAAAAAGGAGGATTTATAAATGGCTAAGACAGCTTTTGAAGGAACTAAACTGAAAAAAGTGGAAGACTTTGAAAGGATTGAAAGGAGTGCTCCGTTTCAAGAATTACTGAAGGCGAAAAGAAAATTTTTAGTTCCATCTATTATCCTATTTGTTGCATTCTATTTACTTTTTCCTATATTAATTTCCTATACCGATATCATGGACCGCCCCGCTATTGGAGATATTTCATGGGCATGGATTTATGCATTGCTATTATTTGTGATGACATGGACTTTAGCAACCATTTATATGAAAAAGGCTGTAAAATTCGATAACATGGTTGAAGATGTGTGGAAAGAAACGAATGAGGGGAGGAAGGCACAGTGAATGGGACGGTTATAACCTTATTTCTGATTATCGTTGCTATGACACTTTGGATTACGTACTACGCAGCAAAAAGAACAAATACAGCGAATGAATTTTATACAGCGGGTGGCGGTTTAAAGGGATATCAAAATGGACTGGCAATCGCGGGAGACTATTTATCAGCGGCCTCTTTTCTAGGAATTGCCGGTGCTATAGCACTAACTGGTTTTGATGGTTTCTTATTTAGTATTGGTTATCTTGTCGCTTATCTTGTAGTCATGTTCATTGTTGCAGAGCCGCTTCGTAATCTTGGAAAATATACACTTGCCGATATGATTAACTCTCGTTTTGATGCAAAAAAAGTAAGAGCGACCGCCGCTTTGAATACGGTTACAATTGTTATTTTTTATATGATTGCCCAATTAGTTGGTGCAGGAGCCCTAATTCAACTATTATTTAAAATCGATTACTGGATCGCCGTATTAATTGTTGGAGTCATGATGACGATTTATGTTATGTTCGGCGGAATGACAGCAACAAGCTGGGTACAAATTATTAAAGCCGTTTTACTTATGCTCGGTACGATAATTATTTCATTTTTAGTCCTTTCACGTTTTCATTTTAATATTTTGGAAATGTTCAGCACGATGAAAAACGCAACACCTTTAGGTGAAGCTTATTTAAATCCAGGAGTTAAATATACAGTCCCATTAGATACCATTTCACTTATGATTGCACTCCTTCTCGGTACAGCAGGACTGCCTCATATTTTGATGAGATTTTTCACTGTAAAAGATGCGAAAACAGCTCGCAGTTCTGTCATTTGGGCAACGTGGATTGTAGGAATTTTTTACGTTATGACAATATTTCTTGGCTTTGGGGCGGCTGCTTTTGTCGGATCTGAAGCGATTAAAAGCAGTAACGCTGCTGGAAATATGGCTGCTCCCCTGCTGGCACAAGTACTCGGCGGTGATGTGTTAATGTCCTTTGTATCAGCCGTTGCTTTTGCGACGATATTAGCTGTTGTAGCAGGTCTTGTATTGTCTGGTGCCTCTGCATTCGCACATGATATTTATGGACAAATCATCAAAAAAGGAAAAGCATCGGAGAAACAACAGATGAAAGCTGCAAAATATGCCGCACTCGGTGTTTCTGTCCTCTCTATTTTACTTGCATTATTTGCTCAAAATTTGAATGTGGCATTTCTCGTTTCATTGGCATTTTGTGTTGCTGCGAGCGCAAACCTACCAGTAATTATCTACACCATTTATTGGAAACGTTTTAACACAACAGGTGCAATGAGTGGTATGTTAGCCGGCTTACTATCATCTCTTATTCTTGTTGCCATAAGCCCTAATGTTATTTCGCCGGTAGAGGGAGCTGCCTTTTTCACGGGGAATCCGATTTTTCCATTGACGAACCCTGCTTTACTGTCAGTCCCAATCGGTTTCATCGGGGCAGCAATTGGAACGGTATTATCTAGTAAACAAGATGCAAAACGCTTTGCTGAAGTAAAAGTGAAAGCAAATACTGGGTATCGTAATCCAATTTGATTCATACATTAGGCTGTTGACAACATAAGTCAGCAGCCTATTTTTATTTACCAATTCACCTTCTATAATGCAATTAAGATAAAGAAGTATAAATGTAAAGTATTTAGCAAAAATATCATTTGAAAGGAGGTATGGAATTTGGACGTTCGACGAGTTCAAGAAATAATAAACTCACCGACAATGATCAATGTAAATTATCATGGAATACCCGTTTTTCTCAAAGAAGTACATGCTCAAAATAATACAGTAACCATTTTTCCTCTTGATGAAATGAAAAATAAGCAGGTTGTAGATATAGAAGGATTAGTTGAATTGGGTCCTTAATATAAAGGAGGTACATAAATGAATATACAAAGAGCGGCTGAAATTGCGGAATCACCTGATATGAAGAATGTTATGTATAACGGAAAACCAGTGTACATTCAGCGAGTGGATGATCAAAACGATACAGTAAGAGTGTTTCATTTAGACAATCCCGAAAATGAGTTTGATGTGTTGGTAACGAACTTGATAGAGAGATAAGTACGATAAATGAGCAAAGGCATGTCCTATGCTCATTTTTAATGGGTAAAATGTTTTACTCACCAAAGTATTAAAGTGATGTAAATTATAGTATAAAGTTTCCATTCCAGATGCCTCCAGTGACAATTTCCACCTTTTAATATGCTGCCTATATTATCTTCCCTCGGCAAATTTCTTTAAATGATCATCTATAATAGAAGAATACACATCCGCAACTATAGTTGCCCCTTTACTATTAAAATGAACTCCATCTAATGTAAAATGCAACCCTCTCTTTGTTGATAAATCATCAATCTTAGAGTGTGATTTATAAAATAGAGTTTCAACCATCATTTTCATTACACTCGTACCAATATAATCAGAGCTTGTGACTTTCTCGAGCTTGTTTAGGAATACAGAGTGCATATTTATAAATGTAATATTAGGATATTTACTAGCCAAAGTTTGAATCATAGCCGTCAATTCCTGTAATTTTTTGTTAGAGGTATTCTTTGTATTTTCTCCTACTAACGCAGGAGATACGACAACAACCTGATTCGAAAAACGAAGTACTAATTCTAAAACTTTCTCATAACATTCTTTAAATTCCTCATTATTTTGTACGACTGGCTGGGCTTGAACTTTTAGTAATTTGGAAAAAACATCGTTAACCCCAATCCATAAAAATGATAAATCATAAGATTCTTCTATCTCTGTTTCTCTTAGTCTTTTATTCAAACTTGTAACCGTTTCTCCTGGTTTACCAAGGTTTTTAATATTAATATTTTCATACTTTTTTTGAAGAATACGAGCAAATGAAACTCCTGGCCTTCCTTCCGTTAAACTATCTCCAATAAGTGCAATTTTCATCATGGTCCTCTCTTTTCATCTTTTATTGATCCTAGGAAAATATCGATCTTCCCTATCCCTAATATCATTATTGACAAGTTCGGCGATTCCTCTATAATATCTACCCAAAGCTTTTTCACTACCAGCAGTTTTATGATTTTAGATGATATTTAACTCTTTTTGCACCTTATGTTTGTAGTCAATATATCTTTGATCAAAATTAGGACTGATATTTTCAAACTTACTCATGCCTTCTCCCCAACGTTTTATTTGATATGTAAAAATGCCATTTTTCACTGTAGGATCATTTTCAACAAAGCCTTGCACATCATCCTTATTTTCAACATCAATGACAATGGCTCCACCCGTTAAGTCTTCATATGGACCTGCTAGAATAATTTTCCCTTGAAGATACGCTTCTTGAACATAAACCGCGTGTTCCGGCATAAAAGGTTGATTATGCAAAACGACATCATCTCTCCAATTCTCACCTGGAGCTAACAAAATCAAAAATCTCATTTTCACGATCCTCCTTTTTTGAATTATTCGATAATTTAACCATATACTAGTTTCCAGTACTTTACAATCACATGAAATTTCAAAAAGAAAAACCTTGTTGAAAAAATTCTTTCTCCAAGGTTTTATATCTATCAAAATAAATTCCAATATCCAAATATCCATAAAAGATTTAATGTGAAGATAGTTAGAATTGTATAATGTAGGCGACCTCGTAATCTCCAATACTTTTTCCACCAAACGCAGACGGCTAGGATGAGCATAATTATCCCTAAAAATAACATAGCTCCGGGAATCAAATCAGTGATAGAACTCCATGACGGCAATATACCTAAAGCAGCTTTTGGTAATCCATATAATGGATCTAGTGCGCCAGTGGAAATGACTCCAATGATTAGTCCTAATGTGAGGAAACCATATGTTATAGCAACCCACTTTGCCACAACGGCTATTTTAGGATATTGAGTTTTTCTATGTTTTATTTTTCCGATTAATCCTCTTATGCCCCAATAAATCAGACTCACCAAAAAGAGAAGTACAACTATGATAATCGACACGAACGTAAAGCCACTGGAAGCGTACCAAGGTGCTTTTGAATAAGTCATTGGACCATCTGTTGCAAGCATTATATTGCCATACGGGTCTGTTTCAAAAGCAATCGTTCGAAATTCACCATATGCATCGGGTGATCTACCTTCTCTAAGATTGCGATAGGTTCCAGGTTCCATTTCAACAAAATGATTTTTTTCTCCATTATGAGTAACGACTAAATAACCATCCTCATCTACCTCAATACGAATCAATCCCATTGTCAAGCTTACTAAGCTTTCGGAAGTCGTAAAGCTTTTGCGATTTTGATGATATTCTCCAACATATTGTTGTGAACGTTCCTTAGACCCATTCGGGATAGAAGTAGTAAAGGTGGTAGCGACTGGAAAATAATGATCTAGGAATTCCTGCAATATTTCAGTGTGGGTTAGGAAATTATTTCCACTATACGATATAAATACTCCAATATTTTTTTCAGGAATTAAATACAATCCTGAATCAAAGAGAGTCGTACTTCCTCCATGAAAAAGAATTCTCTGTTCATTAGCTGTTTTTTCAATAAAGCCAAGTGCCATCCCATCTAAACTAGGATTATGTGAAAATTGTTGCTGAAACATTTCTCGAACCGTATCTTCTTGAAGAATTCTGTTACCATTAAAACTTCCATAATTCAGATAGGCATTCATAAACCTAGCCATATCTGATGAAGTACTACTCATGCTTCCAGCTGGTTCTGGAACAAACTCGAATTTACCTTCATGATATTCCCCATTAAAATATCGATAGGCATGTGCTAAGTCATTAGCTAACTCTCCTGGCATTGGCTGACGGAACGTACTATGCTCTATTCCAAGCGGCTTGTATATACTCTGTTCTACATATTCTGAAAAAGGCATTCCTGAAACTTGTTCAACTATATAACCAGCGAGAGCAGTACCATAATTGGAGTATGCTACTACTTCTCCTGCAGGAAATACTCGAACAGGCAAAAATTTACGTACGTATTGATTCAGAGGAAGGGTACTTTCGGATGAGAGCCTAAAAATTGAATCGGCATAATCTTCGAACCCTGGTGTATGCGTCATTAAATGTGTAAGAGTAATGGGTTGAGGTTTCTCGGAACCTTTTGCTAGCTTAGCAGGAATTTCAAAATCTAAGTATTGATTGATATCCGCATTCAGATCAAGCTTACCTTGCTCCACTAGCTGCATGATTGCTGTCCATGTAAAAAGCTTTGAAGTTGATCCAATCCGAAACAATGTTCTATCCGCATCAACTTCTTTTTTTCCATTCAAATCAGCATATCCATACCCTTTTTCAAAAATCACTACACCATCCGATACAACAGATATTGTTGCATTTGGAATGTGAAACTCTTCCATCTTTTCCTGCACTACTTTATCCATAAATGTTTCAATATCAGTAAAGTCTTCAGAACTAGCAGCAAATGTTGGAGAGCTTAAAACCACCATTAAACTCATATATAAACTTGTTATTAATATCCATTTTAAAATTTTCATACTCCTTATTATCCCTTCAAATTAATGTAAGATTCCTCTTTTGAGCGATACTGAAATGTCCATTGAAAAAAGCTTTAAGGAAAATCATCGTTACTTGAGCTATGGAGACAATACCCCCTTCAGGAGTAAAAGAAGGACATGAGATGTATTTTGGAAGATCTAGAGGCTTAGATTTGTAGTAGAGAGAAACGGGTTTTGTATCATTTTCAACTTCATAATCATATGTTTTGGACATATTCAGTTCGTCAAAAATATAAGATTGAAAGACTTCTTTAATACTCATTCCCGTTATATTTTCTATGATTTTCCCTAAGAGTTGATAATTCGTTCTACACTAGCTTGCTTTCTTTCCCGGTTTAAATTGTGGTTTAATTTGCTTAATGTTATCCAGTGTTTTCTCTAATGACCACGCTTCATCCTTTCCGTTAAATAGGTTAGATCCTCCTGCAATACCATTGGCTTGTTTTGGCAGAAAATAGTCAGCAGTCCCCGAAGTGTTGGAAATAAGATGTTGAATCATGATTTCATTTGAATGGTCCATCCCATTTAAAACGTGCAAACCGTCTATAATGTCATTGGAAAGATAGTTCGATATGTTATCCTCCAATTGCAATTGATTTTCAGCTCTTAATTTAAAATGACGGCAGTCACATACAATTTTGTAACACTGGTCATAAAAACTGATCGTCGACTTGAAGATTACCTGTTGAGCCTATCCATGAGAAAAATCATCACCTTGTTCTGCACATAAAATAGCAACAAAATTGTTTTTCTTTTTTACCATTTGCCTCACCGCTTCATTCAATAACGATTGATCAATAATCGGTTTCACCAATGTATTTACCACTGTAATCCCTCCACATTTAATGAAGTTAATCCACCACCCCTTTATTAAGGCGAGCAGATGTAATTACATCAGTAGCTGTACTATTTAAAAGTTCAACGCCTTTTTCCTCATTGAACTCTTCAGGAAGCAAGCCATTTGCAACCATTACAGACAAGCCGACTGTGAATACACGCATTTTGAAAAAGATAGTCATTAGTTCTTCTTTCGAAAATCCTTCTAAATCCGAATCACCTTTCATCAATTCAACGAGTCCATGACCCATATCCTCATCATAACTGCTTAAATATTCGGTTTGTTTCATGACAAGGTCGCGAAATAATACACTATACTCCCTTGCAAATCGTAGACTTGCTACACCAATATCCTGAAATGGGTGTCCTGAATTTTCCTCACTTAATAGCTGATTACTTAATTCAATGATTTTTTTCATTACCTCCCTCTTAAGTTCTTCTACTTCATTAAAATTCACATAGATTGGTGCAATTGAGCTCCCCATTTTTTCGGCAACTTTACGAATGGATATAGTATCCATTCCTTCTTTTTTGGCTATTTCAAAAGCAGCGTCAATGACTTGTTCTTTGGTAAATTTCTTCTTAGGCGCCATTTGGATTCTCCTTTAACATATATCATATGTTACATATCATATGATATTAATCATAATTGATTACCAAAATTTTGTAAAGTGTATTCCGATAAAAATATTACGTAATTATTTTTACCCTTAAACGTAATTACCTATTGACGGTAAGAGTAATTTAATTTACTATATAAAGTAACAAATATAATTATATGAGGATAGAGCCAGCCGTCATCAAACAACTAAAGATTTCGAACACTCCTTGAATTGAACTATGAAGATGATGGATGCAAACGTTTTAATTTAATAGGCCAAGGAGGAAATCAAAATGATCGACTTGTATTCAGTAGAAAAAAGGATGGAGCTAGACGAAAAAGAAAGACAACGAAATGCTGACCGGGCTTGGATGCTCTCAAATAAAAAACACAAAAGTCATGTGAAAAGAAGACTAGTATCGGCAAGGGAATTAATAAATATTAGGATTCGCATATCCATTGAGATTCAAAGGTAATTTCAAATAAAAAAGGAAAAAGGGTGTTTTTAAATGGAACATTTACGACTAAACGTATCATTATTAAAAAAACGAGTTCCAAACCTTACAAGTGCGGCACGCTCTATTGGTTTGCGTCCAGCCACCGTTTCAAATTTATGTACTGGAAAAATTCCTGTTGGACGCGCAGAAGTTAAAACAATTGTCGCACTAGCATCTTTAGCAAAATGTAGTTTAGATGAACTAATCTTAAGAGATGAATCTGTCGAAATGATTGAAACAAAGATTAAAGTGCTGGATTTGTTTGCACCAATTGCAAAGGGTGGAACAGTGGGGTTGGTTGCAAGACCAGGAATGGGGCAGCTAGTCATTATAGATGAATTATTCCGCAACCTGAAAAAAGAAGGATATGTCACGATGCTTCTAAAGCCTGATGGCGAGCATCCTGAATTAAATGAAATGATTGAAGAAGTTGATATCATAGCGAACTCCATTGAAGAAGCGTATGAAAAAGTGAAAGAAACCGAACAACAAAAAGATATTGTTTTTGCGACTGACCGCGAACATGTCTTAACCGGGGAAATCTTTGACCTTCAAGAAAAATTAAAAGCTGAAGGAATTAATAACGTAACAACGTTTCTCGTGGACCTAAAAGGTGAAGTCGTAGATGAAAATATTCCTTTTGGTCCGCTAGAAACATTATGGTACTTTGACGCCGATCTCGTTGCCAGAAACAAATACCCAGCCGTCAATCCGATTTATTCAACATCTACAGTTTTAGAGGGTGCCCATCTAGACGAGTCTCATGTTAATATCCAACAACGAGCACAAAAACTATTAAGAAGATATCGGGAGTTGCGATCCTTAGTTAGTGTAAAAGGAATGGAAGGAATCCCAACTTCCGAATTGGAAACATATCAACGCGGTGAACGCCTAGAAGCTTATCTCACTCAACCGTTTTTCGTCGCGGAACCTTTTTCAGGCAGAAAGGGAGAAAAAGTTGGTCTTGCGGATACTTTAAAAGATGTTCAGTCCATTTTAAACGGAAGTCTAGATGGTGCGTCTGTAGAAAGTTTAAATAATATTGGAAAAATAACTAATTGACACAGATAAGGTGTCTTCCAAAGTGAAGGCACCTTTTTTTGAAGTTAATCTATTACTCCCAATCAGTTCCGGAATATCTTTTAAAAGCCTCCATACTCACATTAATTGAATCAATTTCATCTAAATCTGTATGATCTTGCTCCAATATAATGTATTCTAAATTAGGCGCTTTTGAAGCAGCAATGATAATATCCTGTATCGGCATTATTCCCGTACCAATTTCCGTAAAGCAATGAGGATCCTTTGTTTCTTCGAATAAAGGAAAAGAAATCGTTTCATTGTCATTGATGATTCCATCAAACATGTTTACCGGCTGCGGAGCATTTTTAGGAAAATCTTTTTGATGAAGAAGAATGAGTCGATCTCGATATTTTTCAATTAACTTTAATGGATCTTGCCCTCCCCGCATGATCCAATATGTATCCATTTCGATAAAAACCAATTTAGGATCTGTATGTTCCATGATCAAATCGTACACTGTTTTTTCTCCAAACCTTTGAAACTCTTGAAAATGATTATGATAATAGTAGCGCATCCCCCTATCCTTACACATTTCTCCCACTTGATTGAATAACTCACATCTAAATTTTAAATAATCTAGATCTTCATATGGAAAAAATTCAATATCGCAACCAATCTGCTTATTTCCTAATTCTTGATGATAATCTAGCACTGCGGGTAGACGTTCAAAATTCAGTGGATTGATATGACAGCCGATTATCGATAATCCTAGATCATCCAACGCATTTTTCATTTCTGTTGCGGAAAGGCCAAATCCTACACCATCATCTTCGAGTGCGTTATGATTTGCTGCCTCCACATACTTGTAACCAGCTTGAGCAATCTTTTCCAAAGTTTTAAAAGGCTCTGCTTTAATCGAATTACGTACTGAATACAATTGAATCCCTACTTTTACCATGCAGAAAAACACATCCTTTCAGTCGATTAACTACTCTTGTATATTAATACTGTATGCAATTTAATAATCCTTCATAAAAAAAGAGGAAGCCAAATTACAAAAATGTTGGCTTCCTTTTCATACCTTTTGTATAAAATATTTATTCTTTTACCCAATAAACAGCTTCGTGACTATTTGGAGATGGTGGAAACTGATTACCTTCCTCCATATCTATGGTTGTGTCTTCATGTTCTGAATCGCCATGAACAGGACCGTCTACCTTATATTTACCGCTTTCCGGAGCATTTTCACCTGTTTTATACCGTTTCGACATATTGTCCACCTCCGTAATATTAAATAAAAATAGGATCCATAACCCTTATATTTATTTGTACTTGTTATATATCACTGGAAAAGTAGAATTAAACGTTGAAACTAACGATGGACTAATAATTTGGATAATTTGATGACCATAACACACACTATACGATGGAGGTGAAGACGATGCCTAAATCAAAAAGAACGGCCAGTAATATTGCAGGTATGAACCCTGAAAAAGGACAAGACTTCGGAGCGAATATGAAAGAAGAATTTGCTAATGAACCACTAACGGAAGCCCAAAAGCAAAACAATAAGAAGAGAAAAAAGAAACAATAATGATAAAGGAGCAAAAGATGATAGCTTTTGCTCCTATTTAATTTTATTAGGAAAAAAGTTGAAAATGTAGAATATAGACTACTGATTAACATTGCACGTTTACTATATTTATAAGGGTCTATTTTTAAAAAGAATCGACTTTATCCATTTTTTCAAGTTATTTATTTGGATAAATAATCTCGTCGATTATTCCGTATTCTTTTGCTTCTTCCGCACTCATGTAGTAATCACGGTCAGTATCTCTTTCTATTTTTTCTATGGACTGTCCCGTTCTGTCAGCGATTATTTTATTCACATGCTCACGTAGTTTTAAAATTCGTTTTGCAGATATTTCGATTTCTGTTGCTTGCCCCCTTGCGCCACCTAATGGTTGATGAATCATAATTTCGCTATTAGGTAGTGCCATCCGTTTTCCTTTTTTACCTGCTAGGAGAAGCATTGCCCCAAAAGAAGCAGCCATTCCCGTACAAATTGTCCTCACATCTGGCTTGATGTATTCCATAGTATCAAAAATCGCAAATCCTGCAGAGGTTGATCCTCCTGGACTATTTATATATATTGAAATATCTTTATCAGGATTGTCAGCTGCTAAAAATAACAACTGGGCTACTACGCTGTTAGCTACATGATCATTTATTTCGTCACCTATTATAATAATCCGATCTTTTAGCAGCCTTGAATAAATGTCATAAGAACGCTCACCACGGCTTGATTGTTCAATTACATAAGGGATTGAATTCATCAGTACTCCTCCAATTCGTTTTCACTATGCAGCCATACAGAAATGGCTTGAAGGAGAGTGTAAGGATTGTGGCTGTTTTGTACTAACTACCAGCTTCGGAATAATGGCTTCACTATCTAGTGAGTGGAAGGACGGGATTGCCTCTATCAATTCATTAGGGTCTTGGGAATTTAAAGCTTGATAGAATAAATCAAATATTAATTCTTGCTCTTCTTCACACCAATACGGTTCAACGGAAAAAATCGTATCATTTTGGTTACTTTTTTCTAATCTTCTTTTTGTTCGAGAAACAATCGACTTAACCGCTATTTCCGTCGTATTTAATAACTCTGCAATTTCCTTCGCTTGGTATTGGAAAGCTTCTTTTAACAAAAAGATGACAGCTTGTTTGGGAGTAAGCAGCTTTCTTATATGTTCAATAATATCGATACTATTTTCAATCCGTCTTGTGTTATTTGATGATTCAGCTTCTATGAACTCGTTATCTGATTCAAGCTTTTCATGCTTTCTTTTCCTGACCATATCAACCCAGCAATGATAGGCAATTTTATTTAACAATGCGGGTGTTAATTCGTGTTGTGTATGTCCATACTTCAAAATTGCCTTTACCATTGATTCCTGGGCAATATCGTCTCCGTCCCATTTATTTTGCGCAAGAAAATGGCAATATTGTTCTAATCTAGGGTATAGCTGTTCAATCCTATCCATATGAAAATCATCCTTGTTATTATCCCTAAGTTTGGTGTACATTCATTTCCACTCCTTTTAACACCTCTCTACCTTATAAACGAATGAAGGTGGATAAAAAGATACGGGGTTAAAAAAATTTTTTCGCACTTCAGTTGTTAGATGAAGTAGAGCAACAAATTGTCCTTACTCGTTCCTCATACTTTTTACTTCCTCCATCAAATAATTTACAAACGTATCATCTCTAACAAGCCATACTCCATAATTTCTTTTTAAAAAAGTTTCCGCTTCGTCAAAACTGGAAAAAGTCTGATCCATTGTGGTTTTTATAATGATCAATGGTCCAATCACATTCGTTCAAGGGATAAATTAGGAAAATTTCTTCCGCACGATTTTTATAAAAAGAACCGAACATTGAACGTTTTACATTATAACGGTTTCGCTTTGCATCTTCTCTCAAAGGCTCTAAGTGGAATGTTTCCACTACAAATTTATTGTATGCTTCTTCCACTAAAGAGCATCCAGATGCCTTGGCATGCCCACCTCCGCCATATTTCCCCGCCACTTCTGAAACATCAATATGATCATGGATTGTACGAAACCCTACTCGTTTTCCGCCCATATTTAAAATAGCGATATAATCAAGATGTGGGTATTCCTTTCCTAACTCATTTCCAAGTTCCGAATGATATAATTCGGCATAAACGACACCAGCATAAAGTCCATCCACTTTGGTTTGCACGACCTCGCGCTTTTTCCGACCAATATAGCGCTCGATTTTATTTTCTTCCATTTCTAAAATCTTCTCTTCGAATTCGCTAAAATCGAAATGTGTGCTTGATTTAAGTCTAGTGATCATCTTTTCTTCAAATTCTTCGATCGACACTAAGAAAAATAGAGCATTGAGTCTGTGAGCTTGATGGTTATCGTTTTTCTCCCATTCCCATGTATCATATTGCCTGACCAGCTCTACAAACTCCTCAACTGCAACAGATGGTTCCATTAATTGATGTGCAACAAGATACTCATAAAATAACGAAGTTGCTGACGTTAATTTTCCGTCTGCGTCCTCAACCACAACTCTTCCCCACTCATAATCATTGAAATGAACTGAAGTTAAATGATGATCAAGCAGTTGGACCTTTCCTCCAGAATGATGAAAAGCATCTAATCTTTTTTCATTTTCCTCATTAACGGATAAATCAGTAATGAACAAAAATGTATCCTTTTTCTCATTTTCAAAAAACCATGCAACTTCTCGATCGAGACCTGAAACGGAATTATAGCGAACCTTCACCTCTTTACCAAAAGCGAGCTTCGCTAAAATTCCACATCCGACTCCATCAAGATCATTATGGGACAACAATTTATACATGTTATTTTCACCTCTGAAAATAGTATGAGTTCAAAGAGTGAAAATTATTGACGATCTTTTACTTGTAAATGTGCAAGCTTTTCCGGATTTGCCACCATATAAATACGGGAAATCTTATCATCAAGGAATTCTAGCGAGACCACATAGGCGACATAGTCATTGATTGATATGACGACGCCTGGATATCCATTTACAACTTTGAATTCCATTCTCGTGTTTTCAGGTAGCTTTTTCATTATACTGGTAAACAAGAATGCAATTCGCTCTGATGTATAGATTGGATTAAGCGCAGCTTTTACTTTTCCTCCTCCATCAGATATATATACAGAGTCTGTTTTCAATAATTCTAGCATTTTATCGACATTTCCTTGTTGCAAGGCATTCGTAAATTGTTCCACACTGCTTTTCATCGATTGGAAATTCAACGCAGAAGCTTTTGGGCGATTCACCATGCTTTGTTTAGCTCTATGAAAAATCTGTCTGCAGTTCGCAGCCGATTTTTCCATAATATCTGCAATCTCATCATAACTGTACTGCAAAACCTCCCTTAGCAGAAAGACACCTCTTTCAGCTTCAGACAACTGTTGCAACAATAAAAGATAGGCAGTAGAAATCGATTCCTTCATCAAATAAGAATGAGAAGGGTCATTTTCTTCATCTACCAATGGTTCCGGCAGCCACTCTCCAACATAAACCTCACGCCTGCTTGCAGCCGAACGAATTTTATCTATCGAGCTATTCATAACGATTTTGCATAAATAAGCTTTTGGGTT
The DNA here is from genome assembly GCF_022900255.1 of Lederbergia wuyishanensis. Classification (GTDB taxonomy): domain Bacteria; phylum Bacillota; class Bacilli; order Bacillales; family Bacillaceae_C; genus Lederbergia; species Lederbergia wuyishanensis. Next base: position 58,948 of record NZ_JALIRM010000009.1, on the reverse strand, counting down.
TTCAATAACCTTTTTACTGCTTACACGGTTATACGTTAAGAAAGCCTCATGCACAAGATCTTCAGTATCCACAACACTTCCCATCATTCGATAAGCAATTGAAAATAACAAAGGTTTATACATCTGATACAATTGTTCAGTCTCCAAAATGATTAACCTTCCTTTACGAATATCATTTCGTTTGCTTTTAAAATTTCTAGCGCTGCACGCTTACCGCTTGCAACTGCGGCATCAGCTAATACTTCTTCATGACCCGCCCAATCTCCTGCAATATAGATTCCGCTCATTTCTGGAATAATCGGACCTGGATTCCCTTTTCGATTCACATGTGGGAAATCATGAAATACCGTTAACTTGGGTAAGAATTGTTGCACAACCACTTCTTGTCTCCATCCTGGATGAAGCAAATCCATCACTGATTCCAATTGTTGCTTATCAGCATGTAAGTTAATTTCTTCTATCGGGTTATGGTATTTTACTAAACTTACAACTAATGTCCCGTCCTCACTTAGCTTTGCTGCTCGCGATTGATTTGTGAAAAATAACGATTGATCAAGACCGATAGCAAATTGGTGTTGTGGGTTAGGTAACTTTTTTAACCCTAAATCGATACAGCTTGCTGTAACAGGAATTGTATTTTCATTCCATTGATGTAGAGTGGTTTGTTCCGCTCCCTTAATCATTTTCATAGCTTCTTTTGGTGGAGCTGCAACGATACAATCAGCTACGTCAAGGACCGTCCCATCCGAACATAGTATGCTTTGATAGTCCTCATGATGTTCAATGTTTGTGACATTTTTATTTGAAAATATTTCAACTCCAGACGCTACTGCCTGTTGTTTAAGTTTTTGGATAATCGTTTCCCAGCCTCCATCCACATATAAAACCCCGCCTTTTAAAGAACGCTGTACTTGATTTAAAACTGGCTTTGCAAGCTGTAAGGTCGGTGAATTTGTATACGTCGTCAATCGGCAAATCGAATAAAATATATGCCTTACCATCGGATCGCTTATTTCCGCATCAGCCCACTCCTTTAGGCTAACTTCCGAAATAGAATTAACATTTAATTTCATTAACTTTAACATTAATTTCCCAAACACAAACTTAGATTTCCATGATAAAAGAGAGGATGACATGATCGATGTAAAATCTGTTGGAATGACTTGAACTGAATGATTGAGAATGCCATGAATTTCTACGGATTTTGAAGCATTTCCACCCGGAATGGTTAATCCAAGTTCAGTTAAAATCGTCATCGCATCTCCTGAGATATAGAGTCCATGCGGTCCTAAATTCATAAGAACGCCATTTTTATTGTTCGTCATCGCCCTTCCACCAAGACGATTGGATTTTTCCAAAACAATAACCTTTTTTCCTTCCCTTGCTAAAAAATTTGCTGCAGTAAGCCCTGCTAATCCCCCACCAACAACAGCAACATCATATTTAAACATAAAAAAATCCCTCCTGATTATCGTTCTGTAATCAAAACGATTAAGGAAAGGATTTTGTGACAGCTGATTTTTTAAAAAAAATAAATATTCATCTCATATCTACACAAAAGGCTGCCCCACTTTTTTAGACAGCCTTTTCCAATCTTTCTTTTTTTATTTACATAATTTTTTCTCTAATTATTCCAGAGCAACCATTTTCTTTAGTCTCATAATCAATCTAGTTTGTAAAATAACCACATTTGTGCAATTCCACCTGGGAGGTCCTCCCAGGTTCCTACATTCTCATTTTCAATACTCGCCCCACCCACATCTAGTGCCTTTCCGCTTGCGACATTGAGTAATTTGTAGTATCCATTACCTACATGGGCTAATCTCCATTTTTGTATATCAGTACCATTCCAATCTTGAACATTCACATTTACCCATGCCTCCGCAGGGTTGCCATCTAACGAAAGCACTTTACCATTGGCGGGATGGATAACTTTATAACTTCCATCTGCCAACTCAACCATTTGCCAAGTTTGAGAAGCTCCTCCATTCGAGTCATCCCATGCTAACACATTATTTCTATCATCGACATGTAATGCTTTATTTCCATTAGGATTCACTAGTTTATAAGTTGCATCAGCTTCAATTGAGAAGCTGACTTCGCCGGAGATCTCAATATAATCAATTTCAACCAAATGTTTATCTTTCATAAATTGTATGGTATTGTTATATCCCTTTTTAAGATCAACTTCCATTGTAACTGTACTGAAATTATTCTTGCCAGTAGTTGGATAAGTTAAAATAGACTGAGATTTTCCATTAACAGATACGTAGTTTGTCGCATCTGCCCCTGCATAATTGGAATACGTAACTGTCATCGTATACGTTCCTGCCTCTGGAACATTTATATCCTCGATGAGCAAGGAGCTATTCACATTATTAAGGGTTACTGTTTGATTGGAAGCACCTTTTCTACTATTTAATTTTACTTTATGAAGAGTACCGTGTTCCGCTTCAATTTTATATTCAGCAGATGGAACTTCTAAAGGACCATTCGTTGGAACACCGAAGTTTGGTGTGCCATCATCATTCCAAGTGATTTTTTGCATCCTTGTTGGACGCGCTCCACATCCTTGTCCAGGTGCACTGTTTCCGTGATAAACAATCCACTCTTCAGTTCCATCTTTTGTTTGAACAAATGAATTATGCCCTGGACCATATACACCGTTTTCTATAGATTTACTAAATAATGGCTCTGGTGACTTCGACCAAGAAGCAGGATCTAACAGATTACTATTCACTGAAGTTGTTAACATCCCGATAGCATAATCATCTTCCCAACAGGCACTTCCTGAAAAGATGAGGAAGATTTTATCATCTCGCTTTAGGATGACAGCGCCTTCATTAACGTGCATCCCTTTCTTTTCCCATTCATATTCTGGATAAGTCAAAATATTATTTTCTCCACTTAATGTCCATGGATTAGACATCTGGGCTATGGCAATAGCACTGCCGTGTTGACCAGACCAGTTTCCATATGCTGCGTAAGCGAAATACATTTGACCATTATGTTCAAATACGGTTCCATCAAGTCCGGAGTATTCCGTATTAACTTTCCCTTTATCAACCCATTCCCCTTCTAAGGGATCGGCAGAAGAATTCTCCAGAACATAAATCCCGCGGCATGCATCTCCACAACCAGTGTTGGCTGTATAGTAGATATACCATTTACCATTAATAAAATGAATTTCTGGAGCCCAAATGTCTCTTAAATGTGGCGGAGTTGTCCATACAGTTTTACGCTCGCCAAGGTCAATTCCGGTTAACGTCCTTGACTTCCATACATCAAGCCGATGTCCTAAAGTACGAGTAAAATAATAGTAACCATCTGAATGTAGCATAACGTGTGGATCTGCTCCTGCAATATTAACAGGATTTGCAAATTCCGAAGTGCTAACTGTCCTAGAATAAGCGTTCATTTGACTCACCTTACCTAAATTAATCCTCTCGGAAGATACATCCAAGGGATTCGTCCCCGTAATGTTTTCAGCGCTAAATGAAGATGTAAGTAAAAGTGAAAATAACAACACGATTGTAGCAATCCCAAGAAACTTCACTTTTTTATTCCGCATTTTTCAAACTCCAACCCCTCTCTCAATTATTTCATTTAAATTTTGTATCTTCTCGATAGCTTTAAGTTATAAGCACCACCCTCTTACAAAAACTGTTATATTTAGATTCCATTATTCTAATTTAATTACCTTTATTAATTTTCATTTTAGGTATTTGTAACTAAGATTGCTGGTTTGCATAAGGATATTAGTCACAGTTTCCATAAGAAAAGGTACACCGAATTCACTTTTAGGTGACTTCTTGTGTACCTTCATTAAAACCCTACCACACGTTATTTTAGATTGTAAAAAAATATACTTAAATATATTCGCAAAATCCTCTTTTTTTAAAAAAAATAGCAGGAAAACGTTTTTTATAAACAGAAGATAATTATAGATTATTTACCACATTACGGAGAGGAGATGGAGTATGCAAACAAATGAAGAAACCAAAGTAGAAAAAAGATTACGAGATATTACAGGAATGACTTGTATTTATGTTCCAGTCAGCGACGTCTATGAGTCAGTAAAATGGTATCAGAAAAATTTAGGGTGCCAACCTGCGGACAACCATGAAGTTGAACCTGGAATGAAAATGGCCATCATGAGGTTTTTCGAAGCAGACGGAAACACTTCAGACCCAGCTACGTGTACGATACCTGCTTTGTTCCTTCACGAGTCGGCGGAAGAAGGCGGGCGGTTAGGTTTTTCGTGGACACTGGACGGGGGTAAACGGCATGCGGTTGGCTGTTTCATTACCCCGCATATCCAAGAACTGTTCGAACGTTTTAAGGAAAATGGAGTGAACATTATTGGCGAACGGGTGACTTGCGGTCCAAATATAACATTCGCTGACCCTGATGGGAACATGTGGGAAATTTGGCAACCTTAATTGTTTAAGCATGAATAAAAAGAAGAAAGTGAATGAAAATGAGAAGCTATTCCAAAAGAAATGGAGAAAAGCGTTATGAGTGAAAAGGATGAAGCAGTAGAAGAGAAAATTGTTATGCAACCATTATTAAAAGCAGTCAATTGTATTTACATCCCAGTTGCTGATCCCAAAGAAGCAGCGGATTGGTATGAAAAACACTTAGGTTTAAACAGGGTGAGTCCTGGAGGAGATGTTATGTTACTTGGTAATGGAATGTGGATGTTCCTTTCTAGGTCTCCTGGCCAAACATCGAATTTCGTAGGAGGAGACGGGAGCGTGATATCCCCATTCACTTTTGAAACAGAAGATATTTCCACATTGCATCGATCCTTAACTATGAGTGGAATTTGCGTTGAACCTATTGAAGATTTTGGCGGATGTGGTTTAAAATTTTGGTTTAAAGATCCAGATGGTAATAAGTTTCATGTCTGGCAGGATTCCGTATAAGCGTTCTGAGAATACCGATTAGAATCTAACGGTTTTAGATTCAAGAAGGAGTACGCCAATCAGCGACTCCTTTTTGATTATGTTCTGACGCTTTATTAACTGTTCATGAGGCTACTACAAGGATGATTAGCAGCTTTGTTCACCTATCGGAAAGTTGTGTTGAGTAATGTAAAAAAGAAGGAAACGGTTAATTATTAGCGAATATAACATGAATGAAAATATTCTATTAGGAGTGTGCTTAATGACAGAAATCAACATCAATGGATCTTCTTTCGTCTTGCTAGTCAAAAATTTGGAACAAACCATTCAGTTTTATTCAGAATTAGGCTTCAAACATGAAGTGATTGGTGAGAAAGTACCACATCATCATGTTTCGAGAGGTAAATTGACTCTCATTCTCGTTGAAGCGAGACATGAGGATGAGGTGAAACCAATTAGCTCTAGTTATCAGGAACAATATTTTGATGTGTACTGTTATACTAATGCCGTAGATTTGCTAACTAGTGAGTTCATAGATAAAAAGGTTACCATCGTTAGAGGGCCTAATTATGATGAATTTTGGAGCGAGGTTACCATTCGGGATATTAACGGATATCAAATCACTTTCGGTGGAGGAATTGTAGACAAAGAACTTATTTTGAGTTAATCATAGAGAGAATTCCGCTAACGGGAACTTGAATAATCCTATCTAAAAGTCCGTATCATTACGTACAAAACTAAAATGTATAGATTAAATTTTACAATTAGTATTTTTAATACTTTTTTAAAAATGGGTATTTTGGGGAAAGGCAAGCCTATTACCCATGTTTACATCTATCTAGCTTGAAAAATTTCCACTTTCAAATTCGACCCTGTTATTAAGAACTTAACGCCTGCCCTAAACGGCAGGCTGTTCCTTCCCAATAACTCATTCCCTCATTTTCTGCATTTGCTCTGGAAGGCTTTGCAGGGTTTGAAGGACGGCTTCCAGTTTTGTTTCGATCCGGTACAGTAAGTAGAAGGTTACGAGTGCCGGAAAACCAACCTCACTTAGGAATGGGAGAATTTGTTCCACTTTTGGGTCAACTCCTTTCTTTATTTATAGACAAGATAGGCTGACCCACACTCGAGTCAACCTATTGTAATTATTCAAAATCTATGTCGATTTCCTCAACGTTTCTTTCAACGAGTCGTGCTGACTTGGCCTCAACAAACGGATTGCCATCCGTGTCGACGAAAACGTTAGAAGCGATGATGTTTTCCATTGCCTCTTTTACTTGTGCAGGATTTACTGGCTCAAGCGGCTGATCAACGGTCAATTTCGAAGTTTTTCCCTCTGCTGATAAAAAGTTAAGCTCTAATACCTTCATTCCTTCTCACCTCACTTTCTACTAATTTCGCTTTTACTCACCAATCTCGTAACTATCATTTCTTTCAATTGCCCAAATTGGTTCTTTCGATAAGGAGCCAATTGCTGTAGCAGCGCTGTAAAGCTCATCTGCTGTAGAGTTTCGACGAATGCGATTTAACGTCTTTGTTTTGAAGATTGGCTTGTTATGCTCGTCAACTCCGTAATCAAAAACAACTTTTAAACTGCTTGACTTCAAAATCCCCTGTGCCATTTGCCTCACCTCACTTTCACCTTCTATATAGGAGGCAGACGTAAAAAAGGACACCCTGTATAAAAATTCTTAAATTAATCACTAACCACGACGACCATGTAGTGGTAGTTATTCTTTTTCTTTTTCTTTTTCTTTTTCTTTTTGTCCACGTATCGTGGTACGTACCGTGCACGTATCGTCCAAACCCTTGTTAATACGGATTTTATTGCTATCGCAACAAAAAAAAGAGACTATCCGGACATAGATATGCTTCACCTTAGATAGACAGATGATAAAAAAATAATCTGTTTTTCTAAGGGTAGCATACTAGCCATCGATAGCCTGACCTGTGTATAAAAGTTCTACATAGGTTTGGTAATTTCTCTTGATATGTTCATGGCCTATTTTTACCATTCGCTTTCACCACGTTCGTGAGCGAATGGTAAATCTAGACTATACTTGTCTTCTGTGCATTATTGTCATTGACATCCATATCATTGACAAGATTGAGAGGTACATTATTGATGACAAAATCCCCGTTTTCTTCCCCAAAACCGTAATTTTGTTTATTCGTTAAGAAGGTATCTATACGCGGAGAAGCTGCAAAGTTTAGTGAGGCATTTCGATCCATGGCATTTATTTTAAAACCCAACACGTTTATAACTACAGGTCCAAATACCATTTCATCCTCCCTTCCTCTTTTAGTGATTATATTACAAAGTCTTATTTTTTATGAGATAAAACCAAAAGAATTCCAATGCTTCGGGAATGTATCAGTGTAATGATTGCATCACTGTATTAATAAAAAGGTAATTTGAACTAAAATTCAGGGAGGACTCCTGTTTGTAACTTGAATGAGGATATATCCAACACGAAATGCTTCAGATTTTATAGAGTGTTATATCCTCCAAATAAGGGAATCAATAAAATCGGAATCCTCTACGACTGAAACAGTAAAATGCTTTAGGATGCCATCACCACTTTGCTCACCAAATCCCTCACTACGATGATTGAAAACAAAGTTGCCATGCTGAATTGCCCTGCTCATATTAACGAAAGAGCCTCTATCCATTGACCGTATTTGCAAATCACCTAATTCAATAATCGTCTTATTTTCCATTTGAAAAATCTCCTTACATTTTTTTATTGGACAACCTTTTTTATAAAATAAAAGGGTCTCAAATGTTAATGCCTATAATAAGGATTATTCAATTGAAATGAAAATCATACTGATGAATAGAAAGATAGGAAAAGAAGAGCGCAGCTACCTTCCTAATTAACAAGACTTTTTGATTGCCTAAAAACACAAAAGAAAAACCAAAACCAATAGACATCGTATGTTTCCATTAGTTTTGGCTTATATTGATGAAAGCTAAACAATCGATTCCTTACCTTTTAGGTAAATCACTTTTTCTTTTATCTTTTCCAAATAATCGAGACTTAACGTACCCTCACCACCTCGCAAAATCTCCTCGGAATAATGATCAGGTGGTGCTAGTTCTTCCTCCTTTTGCACAACAATAAAAGTTAATGCTTCTTTTACCATTCCATTAATCTTAATCTCTATGATGGCTGGACGGTAAAGACGGTCGCCAACCCCTTCTCTTCGAAAAAGATAAGGAACAGCATCAGAGGTAATTTCATAAGCTTTTCCTTCAACGACACCGCCTGTTTCTAGAATATCAGCTCTACCTCCATCTGAAAACCGTACAGTAAAGCCCAGAGAATAACCATCCAAAACACCAAGGCCGACCAATTTCTCAAAATGATGGTCTTCTCCCGCTATTTTAAAACGCTTATCATCCATACAGCTTCCGTAAGCAAAATACAGAAAGTGATTCTGCTTGATAAAGTTCTGTACTTTCCAGTCTTCATGCTCTACTTTGACACGAAGCATATCCGTTTGTTGTTCGGTCATGACATAAACGAATGCATGGTAAATTTCTTTATCTGTAAAAATGGTTTTTACAACTCTATCATAAAAATTAATTTTTCCTTCTCCGTAGTAACCTTCCAATTCATCTAATCTAGCAAGTTGATTATCATCCACTTCATACAATTCACCATAAACAACATCTATATCATTAATATTTTTCAAAATAGGGTAGCCATTGTCTGTATTAAACAAGATTCCATTTGTCCAAGCCTGTTCTGCAATACAGGTAGCCCCATTTAACAAATGATGGTTTCTTTCGTTTCTCCTTAACGTACCATAAACAAATACGAGATTACTCATAATAACCCATCCCCTTATTAATTATCCCTAATTTCTCTATGCTGTAGACGTCTTATAGTCATGAGTTTAATGTTTTCCGAAGATACGAATATTCCCCCTTTTTATTCTCAAAATGATACTTCCCGTACTATTATCAGTTTATTGATGATACCCTCGTGTTCCTCATCTTTTGATACATGAAGCTCCTGCTCCAAATCTAATCTCGAAGGCGTCATCATGATATGATATTGCCCATAGCTATTTGTTTTCATCTTAAATATGCTGTGTGAGCTCTCATTATTCCAAGTTCATCTGCTATAACTTTTAAAACGACTTTTCCACTCTTTATCATATTCTTTCCTTCGCCAAAAATAAGACCTCCTTTCTGCATTGAATGCCGAAAAGAGGTTCTGTCTCCGTTTTATCAACCAAAGCATGTGCTTTGCTGGTATTAGCACCTTACTTAAAAAGCAGGTTGCTGTGGTGTCTTTGAGCCAGTTCTCTCGACCACTCTTGATAACTATTCAATTGTAAATATTATACCATAAATATCCACTTAATACCACTCCAAAAATATTTGCGCCATACCTTTTCTCCCCATTCTAACCTACTCAAACTATTCATATATAAATATTATTTATCCACATTAGGAGGGAAGACCTATGTTTACGTTTTTATTAATTCTTCATCTAATTGCAGTTTGTTGTTGGCTTGGAGGGGCATTGTATGAACGCTTCTTTATCGTAGGAGGAATTCGTAAAGCCAAAGGTACGGAGTTGGAAGCATCGATGCTAAAATTAATGTTAAGTACAGTTCCTTTCTTTTTAACATCAGTATTAACGATACTCATAACGGGAATCATCATGACGATTATGCATAATTATATTTTCCTTAGCTGGTCATGGATTGGATTGAAGCAATATATTATGCTTATCGCCCTCTTAGGCTTTTTCTTCTATATCGGTCCGCGCATGGGTAAAATAGGAAAGCAGTTAAACAGAAATTTAGAAGTGGGAAAAGGGCTGGACGATGAAATGCGTTCCCAATTCAACCATATCATTGTATTATTTGATATTATGCATATTGGAGTATTGATCAATTTGATTCTTGGGCTAACGAAATTCTTTTAATGTCGAGAAATTCCCCTTCTTTCTAACAAAAAGAAGGGGTGTTCGTTAAATATACTCAAACGTCTTCAATGTTTTATATCTATTAACCGCAAGGATTCCTTGCCAATATCTCCTTGCAATCGGAAATTCCTCTGGATAACTTCCCCAGTTCCATGGAATATCCCAAATCCCTTCCTCCGACACCTCATCTTCGAAAAATTGGAGATTCCTCTCCACTAAGGTCCTAAATTCGCAATACAGAGGATGCTTCGGACTATCGATGATATCTAACGGAAGAACTTTATAGCCTGATGACCATGTTGAAACATCGCGATCAATACATTTAGCTGCAAGTGTCATGGTTTTATCGGAAACTTCACTCAAATCTCGGCCAACTTTCGTATAAAATGTTTCTTTTTTAGATTCCATAACCTTTAAAAACTGTTGATAATTATTGACTTCATGCCTGTCCATTTCATTTGCATTCATTAATCGCTCTACTGCTTTTTCAATAGAATTCCAACCAATCTGTGCAGCCTCATGATGCTCAGGAGACCAATGGATAAGATATGCAGCTAATTCAACGCTAGGGTTAAACATCCAATTATTTTGCACTCCTTCGTTCCAGTGCCACCAAGGAGCATGTGGATATTGATTGTTTTCCTGAAGTACTGACTCCCACATACCTGTTTCAATGTTAACGTTAGTCGCTAAATACTTGAGCATTTTTTCAACGATTTCTTCCTTTTCATTTTCACCGATTTCCATTAACAATTGCCCTGCTGTCCAAGTTGCCATCGGAGAAGAAGATGGCAACCAAAAATCAGGTTCAATCCCGTGTCCAAAACCACCATCTTCGTTTTGATAAGCAACTAAATAGCGAATGAGGTGATCCCGAGAACCCCCTTCAAACAAATATTCCCATCTTGCCGCTTCTAAAGGACGTGCATTGCGTTTAATCCAATCGCCTGCTGTTTGAAATGGATGTTTCATGTATATCAACCTTCCGTTTTATTGATATGTATATATTTCCATGCAAGTACCGAAATTCCTTTGCGGTTCTAAACTTTTCGTACAAGCATTATGGTAGACTATCTCTAATGTGAAAGGTGGTGAAATAATTGGAGAATTCAGGAGTTCAAGAAATTTTAAATGTGTTAAAGCTTTATTCAGAGCAAATTGATGTAAAGTTGGAGAAAATAGAAGACGGACTAAACACCCGTATGGATAAACTAGACTCTCGTATGGATAATTTGGAAGCTACATTGAATGGACGCATGGAAAACATGGAAGCTAGATTTGAAGATCGATTCGATCGCTTGGAGAAAAAGCTAGACGTCTTCCGAATTGAATTACAAGAGACTCAAAAAACGGTCGACTCTTAGCAAGCAAGAACTTACAACACGAACGAAAACTGCGTAACATTACAACTTAACCCACTCATTTTGACCCTCTAAAAAAATTTTTTTCTCATCCACTGAATGGAAGGAACAAGATGAAGCTGTCGGTCTTACGCTGATAGCTTTTTTTTGGCTCGTGAAATCCAGCTTCCGGTGTTTTTCTGAAAGATTAGGTATAATAAGAGTATTCGTTAATAGAAAATAGGAGTGCAACCACCATGATTAGACAGGCACAAAAACGAGATTATCAAGAGGCAGCCGTCCTTATTTATGATGCGATACATGATATAGCCCACGCATTGACCGGGGAAAAACAAAAAGAGAATGTATTAGAACAGTTAGGAAACTATTTTATTCAAGAAAAAAATAGATTAAGTTATCGAAATTGCTTTGTAAAAACAGTTGATGATATCCCTGTTGGCATTATTGTCGCCTACCACGGAAAAGATGCTTACGAACTTGATGAGCCCATTCGCACTCATATTGAGGAGAAAACTGGAAAGGAAGCTTACTTTGATCAAGAAGCGGATGAAACAGATTTCTATTTAGATACATTAAGTGTGAATCCACAATTTGGAGGAAAAGGGTTTGGAACGGAGCTAATCCAATCAATGACTACCTATGCAAATGAACAAGGCTTTGCTACTTTTTCTTTAAATGTAGAAGAATCGAATTATAAAGCGTGTAAGCTGTATGAGCGACTTGGTTTTATTTATAAGAAAACCATTACGATTAACCATCACCTTTATCATTACCTGGTAAAGACGTTATCGTAAAGGACATGAAAAAGAGAATATCACATAAGGATTCGTTACCATGTGATACTCTTCTTTTCATTCATTTAAAATGAAGCATGAATCATAAATAATAGGAGAAATGCAATGGCCAATTTGAAATGCCATTTATTATCTTTCCGTTTAAATCGCTTAACGCCCATAAAAAGTAGAAAAACTAAGATTATCATCGAAATGATGCCACTTATATTTGTAAAGTCCCATTTAAATCCCCGTATTATCGCTAAATAGCCATGAATCAATGCCACTCCAGTTGCTGCTATCGCAAGGGGTACGTGCCACTTTCTCACTAACTTCCCAAGAAGCTGAATAAAGCTTTTTAATTGAAATTTCCCCCACTCTATCGTTTTCAGACGTTTCCATTTTAGTAAAAGAAACACAGGGTAAATAGCCAAAACGGCAAAATATATGATTCTTGAAATTGATCCAAATTGTTTAAAAAATTCCTTATAATGTTTGTACTCTTGCATCATGAGCTGTTGATGATTTAAGGATATGAGTAAAAGTGCAATCAAAAATAAACAAATAGTAATAATAAAACTAACAACGATGACTTTCCGATCTTTTGGATTTGGAATATATCTGGATAAAAGGGTGTTTTTACTAGCATTCGTCTTTGTGTTCATTTTTAAAACCCCTAGCATATGAATTAAATTTCATTGTTAGTATAGGTTATAAAAATGAAATTACGATGAAAATATTATTAACTATTTTTTATTTTTATCGCTTCATCCACTATCTTTTTCATTAACATTTCAACTGATTGATTTTTAGCTAATCTTGGGCTTTGACCGGACCACAATGACATGAAATCTCGATTGTTTTGTAGAGAAGCAGCTTTTCTAATATCTTGGGTTAAAGAATTTTGAATGGGGAAGTCCGGTAATGCTCTTTCGTCTTCATGTAAATCCTTGATAAACTTATTTTTAACGCCTCTTGCCCATTTGCCTGAAAACGCACGCGTTAATACGGTTTGGTCTTCGGACGAATGAAGGATAGCTTCTTTGTGCAGTTCATGTGCTCCACTTTCCATGCAAGTCAAAAAAGCGGTACCCATTTGCACTCCTTTGGCTCCTAAACAGAGGGACGCGATTAACCCTCTGCCGTCCATAATCCCTCCTGCGGCAATCACCGGAATCATAACATTATCAACAACTTGTGGAATTAGCGACATTAAGCCGACTAAACTTTCCTGACCATCATTAATGAACGTTCCACGATGACCGCCAGCCTCACTTCCCTGAACGACAATCAAGTCCATTCCAGTTCGTTCGATTTCAATAGCTTCACTAACAGTTGTGGCCGTTCCGATTACAATAATATTATGCTGTTTTAACCTATTAATGATTTCTAAATTAGGAATTCCGAATGTAAAAGAACAAATCGGAACTTTTTCTTCAATAACTACATCTACTTGTGCATTGAATGATTCTAAAAGACTTTCATAAGTAGGAGTGGAGATTTTACTGTTCTCAATTTCTAGTTGCTCACGTATTGGACTTAATAAATCATCAGCTAAACGTATTTTTTCATCTGAACGCTGAAATTCAGTTGGGACAAATAGATTTACTCCAAAATTGTTTGAGGTAGTTTGTCTCACTTCCCTAATCTGGTCTCGAGTTTGTATAGCATTCATATAGCCCGCCCCAATCATTCCAAGACCACCATAATTGGAAACGGAAGATACTAATGCTGTTGTCGATATTCCTCCAGCCATAGGCGCTTGAATAATGGGGTAGTCAATGTTCAAAAGTTCTGTAATTTTATTGTTTAACATTTTTATACCTCTTTCCGAAAAGACTACCAAAGTAGACTTCCTATTAATGTTCCAAATACCCCCCTAATCTCCAAAATTCATTGTTTCTAAAACATTTTTTGAAATCGGGTTAAATATCAAGCATAACGATTGCTTGAGGTGCAGGCTGCAAAGTTAACATACTGAAAAACCTATAAACACCAAAATAGTTTTCACGGTATCTTCCTCAAAAAATTGTATAGTCTTTCATGCATATATGTATAACTACGACAAAAACACCCTATAACCTTTGTTATTTTGTAAAGACAACTAAGCTCATAATTGAATTTCAATTATGAGCAGTATTAAATAAAGAAACTATGTTTTCTTTTTCTTAATAATCTGCGAACCATTTTGATCCAAGAACGGTTTTATAAACTTCTGGTAACGCTCCCTTTTAAACGCCTCTAATTCTTCAGGAGTCATTGCTTTTATTACTTCCATCATTTTGGGTTTCTCCTTTTTCTTTTCTGATACTTTTTTCACATTTTCATTGTTGTTTAATTCCATCGCTGTCCTCCTCCCGGAATAAAAAGAACCCTTCTGCATTGGATACAAAAGGGTTCTAACTCCGTTTTATCATCCAAAGCAATTGCTTTGCTGGTATTAGCACCTTACTTTTAGCAGGTTGCTGTGGCGTCCCTGAGCCAGATCTCTCAGCCACTCTAGATAACTATTTAATTATTTGTATTTTATGCTGATTTTACATTTTTTTCAATATTATCTCCTAAATCTTCGTTAATTATTCACATTAAGTAATGTCTTAATTCAAATTCAACAACCGCTCTAATTTCCATATTACTCTAAAATTCTAATAAAAAATAAATGCTTTATATTCTTTTTTACAGATTTAAAATTTTAAAGAGAAAAATTGTAAGTGTGACACCTCAAAGGAAGGTGCCACGTGTTAGGGAATTTTGAACTTTCATTTATTCATCTCTTTGCATCGCCTGCTGATTTTTTCTTTTTACTTCTTCAACATTAGTGTCACTATAAATCCAAGTCCCGCGTCCTCCGGTTGTTTTCGCGAGCAACTCTTTCACTTCATTATAGGACATGCCAGAGCGCTCGTTTGCTCTTTTTACAGCATCAATGTTAGTTCCTGCCACAGTGAATGTATCTTGTTGGTTACTTTTGTAGTTTTCTTTCAATTTGGACACCGCCTCTATATTGTTTGAGGATATTTTCTCCCATATAATGAGATTTAGTCTTAAGTTTAATGGGAGGTACGAGCAATGGGTAAAAAAGTTTTAATCACAGGTTTCGATCCTTTTGGTGGTGAAAAAATAAATCCTGCACTTGAAGCGGTTAAGCAATTAGATGGTAAAGTTATTGAGGGAGTTGAAATCGTAGCCCAAGAGGTTCCAACCGTCTTTCATGAATCAATTAAAGTCGTTATTCATGCAATCGAACAGCATAATCCCGATATTGTTATTTGTGTTGGACAAGCAGGTGGTCGAACTCAAGTCACTCCTGAGCGTGTCGCCATTAATATAGATGATGCTAGGATCCCTGATAACAAAGACAATCAGCCGATAGATGAGCCTATACATCAGGATGGTCCAGCCGCATATTGGACTACACTACCAATAAAACGTATTGTCCATGAAATGAAGAAAGCAGGTGTTCCAGCTTCTGTTTCTAATTCGGCAGGCACATTCGTATGCAATCATCTATTTTATGGGGTCATGCATTATTTAGAAAAAAACGCCCCTCACATTCGAGGAGGATTTATCCATATTCCATTCATCCCGGAGCAAACTCTTGGAAATAATGCTCCAAGTTTAAGTCTTGATCTTATTGTGGAAGGCATTAAAACAGCGGCTGTGGTTGCTGCCAAAGAAAATGAAGATATTCGTGAAATTGGCGGTACAACACATTAGAATTCGAAAGAGGTCTTTCAATAAGAAAGACCTCTTTTATAGTGTAGTCATCATTGTTTATTACCGATCTCGCCTGACATATTACCGATTTTAGACGCTTTACTTCCGATACGCTCAAACCTTTTACCAATATCGGATGAATTACTCCCGATTGTTCATATTTTAAAAACTACTTCCCTACCCACCTTAAACCTTTCGGATAGTGATTTTTTAACATATCTCCAGCAAGCTTTCCCCATCCGATAGAGAAGCCATCCACTTCTACTAAGTACCAGCCTTTAGAACCTTTTGCAGATATGGATTCCCCTCTTAAATAGGATTCGATTTCATCAGAAGCAATATTCCATGTATGCTTCACTTCTTCTCCCTTTAAAGATAAAGCCAGCGCATGAGATGGTTCGAATCGGTTCTTTTTATTTGTTCCTAAATGCCATCCAGGACGTAGCACTTTCAAATTTTTTAAAGAGAGTGTCTCATTCGGAAGCATGTATAATTGATCACCGAAAAGAATAAAATCTCCTTGTGGTTGTTTGATAAAAGTTTCCTTTGCAAACTGAGTATAATCCTTCAACACTTTTTGGTCCCTTAACACTTCGGCATATTTTCTCTTACCCTCTTCTTCTCCATCTATCTTCGTTAAAACTGCGATATAGTGTCCTTCCCCCTGTAACTTATGGGGCCAGAGTCGAAGAGTTTTATCTATGTCTGAAGCAGCGTCCGGAATCCAGTCTTCCCGCCCTTTTCCAAAACCTTCATAAGCCTCAATTCTCTCAAGTTTAAACCTCGAATCATTTTTCAAGAAATGACTGATGACCCCTTCATTCTCTTCTGGAGAAAATGTGCAAGTAGAATAAACAAGCCTGCCGCCTGGTTTTAACATATTTGCAGCATTGGCCAAAATATCGCCTTGACGACTAGCACATAAAGCAACATTTTCAAGACTCCATTCATCACATGCGTCCTGATCTTTTCGAAACATTCCTTCGCCTGAACACGGAGCATCGACTAAAATTCGATCAAAATAATCTGGGAATCTTTCCGCCAGTCTTGCAGGTGTTTCATTAGTAACGACTGCATTTTTAATTCCCATCCGCTCAATGTTTTGCGAAAGAATTTTAGCACGTGCCGGATGAATTTCATTCGCAAGCAGGAATCCTTCTTGATTCATTTTTGAAGCTATATGTGTCGTTTTCCCACCCGGGGCCGCACATAAATCCAGCACTTTCTCTCCCGGTTTTGCATCCACCATCTCCCCAACGGCCATGGCACTCGGCTCCTGTATGTAATACAATCCAGCTTCATGATATGGATGCTTTCCTGGTCGTTCCTCATCTTGATAAAAAAAACCTTCCTTTACCCAAGGTATTTTTTCTAATTTAAAGGGGCTTTTTTCCAAAAAATCATCTATCGAAATTTTTAATGTGTTCACACGTAAACCTTGCTTCTTTGGTTCATAATAACTTTTATAAAAATCTTCATACTCATTTTTTAAAAGATTCTTCATTTTTACTAGAAAATTTGCAGGTAGATTCATGACTTGTTCACCTCAATGACAAATTCCTATTTAAAAAAATAACACATTACCTAAAAAATATGCTATGATATTTTTAATCAAATATAAATGTTCTTGGAGGAGTCTGTCACCAAGGGATAACTATGTCCTTTGGTTGACGGGCTCTTTTTGTTTTCTAAATAGAAAGGTGGAAATTACATGATATTAATTCTTCAACTTGCGATTATTTTGGTGGCATCTAAAATAGCCGGAAGTATAAGTGTAAGGCTGGGTCAACCAGCCGTATTAGGTAAACTGCTTATTGGAATTGTTCTCGGTCCCTCTGTATTAGGATTAGTAAACAATACAGATACATTACAGGCGCTTAGCCAAATCGGAGTTATTTTACTCATGTTTATTGCTGGGCTTGAAACAGACATTGACGAATTTAAACGAACTGGAAAAGCAGCAACGTATGTAGGATTTGGAGGAATTATCGCTCCTCTTGCACTTGGTTATGCATCTGGAATTGTATTGGGCCTTTCTACTTTCGAAGCATTATTTTTAGGTCTTTTACTATCCGCAACAAGTGTTAGTATTTCCGTGCAGGCGCTTAAAGAAATGAATAAGTTGAAAAGTCGGGAAGGAACTACCATTTTAGGAGCAGCTGTCATAGATGATGTAGTTGTAATTATTGCACTTGCCTTCCTTATGAGCTTTGCCGGCGGAGACGTAAATCTTTCAATGGTCATTTTGAAAAAAGTAGTGTTTTTTGCTGGTGCTATCCTTGTTGGTTGGAAGGTTGTTCCATGGTTCTTAAATAAGTTTTCAAAATTAAAAGTAACCGAAACCGTCATATCCTCCGCTCTCATCGTTTGTTTTGTCTTTGCTTATTTTGCAGAGTATACAGGTGTAGCCGCCATTATCGGAGCATATATTGCTGGTGTGGCAATCAGTGTGACAGGTTTCAAACCTGAGATTTTTGAAAAAGTTGAAACGATCAGCTATTCTATTTTTGTACCTGTTTTCTTCACTTCAATCGGGGTTATGGCACAATTTAATGGGATTGCTCAGAACTTATGGTTAATTGTTGGACTTAGTATTTTAGCGATATTAACAAAACTAGTGGGTGCTGCAGTTGGTGCAAAGTTGTCTGGCTTTGGGTGGAGAAGCTCCCTAGGAATTGGTTCCGCCATGATATCTCGTGGTGAAGTGGCGTTGATTCTGGCAGCAATAGGTCTCGATTCCATGTTATTGACAGAAGATATGTTTGCGGTAATCGTAGTTGTTATATTAGTGACAACAATTGTTACACCTCCAATGATGAAAATGATTTTTAAGACAAATGAGCCGTCAAAAGCTTAATATGATACACTTATAGTAGAATAAAATTGTAAAGGAGAAATACATTGATTAAAGCCGTTATATTCGATTTCGATGGAACAATCATTGATACTGAAACCCCGTGGTTTGAAATTTATCAAACTGTATTAAAAGATGACTATCATTTCGATCTTACGCTTGAGGAATTTGTAAAAATAGTTGGAACGACGAATGATACGTTATTTGATAAGATTGATCAGACACTTAAGGAGCCAATGGACCGTCTTCTTTTTAAAGAAAGAACCCATGAACATTATTTGAAAATTAAAGACGATCTCCCATTAAGAGATGGATTTTTGGAGACTTTACAACGCATTCAGGAAAATGGCATCAAGCTTGCCATCGCGAGCAGTTCCCACCGTGAATGGATTGTTGGCTTTCTAGAAAAGTACAATTTGACCGAATACTTTCCAATCATTTGTTCAGCGGAGGATGTTGAGGAAGTAAAACCGAACCCTGCTTTATACATTAAAGCGATTGAAGCTCTAGGAATTGAGCCGGATGAAGCAGTCGCAGTCGAGGATTCCGTAAACGGATCTTTGGCAGCCATTCGCGCTGGAATCAACTGTCTCATCATCCCTAATGATGTGACAAAATCCTTAACCTTCCATGAAAACGCGAAGTTAATTCAATCATATGCTGAATTTGATTGTGATCATTATTTAAGAAAAGATACTTGGATAGCTAAACTTATGGAGCAATCATAATTTGATTGCTTCTTTTTGTGCTCGAATTGCATATAAAATGTTTTGAGAGGTACTAGAGCCTGCCCTAAAAGACATTAAAGCTGTTTGAAGAGAAATAGAGCGCACTCGAACAGGAATAGAAACCATTCAACGGGAATTGAACGCACTCGAACGAGAATAGAGTCCACTTGAACAAGAATAGACCATATCCGAGTCGGATTTGAAACAGCTCAGAAAATTAAACATATCAATACCAATAGTTCATGCTTATATAACAATAGAACCAAACCAACTGCATTTTTACCTGCTCAATACACCCGCCAGCTTCGAATAGAATCTTCAAGAATATTATTTACTAAATCTCTCAAGAAAAATATAAAAAATTGCAATCTACGGTTAGAATTTTCACATGAAGTCGTGTAGAATATTAATTATCTTTCGGGAGACTAAATAATTGGAGGAGATTGTATTGGGTAATCCACTTTCTAAGGAAGCTCCTCGTCAGGGTGTGAGTTCCGATAAAATCTGGACAAGGGATTTTATTTTAATCTGCCTGTCCAATTTTTGTGTTTTTCTTGGATTTCAAATGACATTACCTACTCTTCCTTTGTTTGTTGAACAGCTAGGTGGGAATGATCAGCTGATTGGAATTGTTGTTGGTATTTTCACCTTTTCCGCTCTTCTTATTCGCCCGAATGCCGGGCATTCGTTAGAAACGAAAGGTAGACGTTTTGTTTATTTAACGGGATTAGGTATTTTTGTGTTTTCAGTCGGTACGTTTGGATTTGTAAAAAGTTTGCTTTTCCTATTTATTATGAGAATTATTCAAGGTTTGGGATGGGGCTTTTCAACGACAGCTTCCGGTACAATCGCAACTGACCTTATACCAGCTAATAAACGTGGTGAAGGTATGGGGTATTATGGCCTATCAGGGAATATTGCGCTTGCCTTTGGCCCCTCATTAGGACTTGCTTTAGTAGGTGTTATTTCATTTACACAGCTTTTTTTAATATGTGCAATTTTAGGGCTATTAGCTTTATTATTATCCTCTACGATTCGTTTCAAAAAGGTAGAGGCTAAAGCAACTCCTCCAGTAAAAAAATGGGACTTTTATGAAAAAAGTGCATTACCGCCATCATTATTATTATTTTTCATCACCGTTACTTTTGGGGGGATAGCATCCTTTCTACCCCTTTATTCAGCGCAAAAAGGTATTGAAGGTATTCAATGGTACTTTCTGCTTTACGCTGTAGCCCTAATGGTAACACGTACTTTTGCAGGGAAATTATACGACTCAAGAGGTCACAAAGCTGTATTTCTTCCGGGAACTTTATTAATTCTCGTTTCCATGCTACTTCTTTCTTGGCTTCCTAACAGTACGATTCTTTTTACAGCGGCAGTCCTTTACGGATTAGGCTTCGGAACAGTCCAACCAGCCTTGCAAGCATGGTCTGTTAAAGAATCATCTGCAAATCGAAGAGGGATGGCGAATGCAACCTTCTTTTCATTCTTTGATTTAGGGGTCGGTATTGGAGCCATCGCTTTTGGGCAAATCGGCCATTGGTTAGGCTATAGCTCAATTTATATGGTCGCTGCAATTTCTGTACTTTGTTCCATCCTTTTATATTTTTATATTGTAATGAAAAGCAGTGTTCGAAAGCCAGCCTAAGTGCTGGCTTTTATGTTTGCAAAATATCATTATTTTAACTAAGTCCATTCATTGTTTAGCTCCTGATTCCAATGTCTCGTGACCATAAATCCTCTATGCTAAAAGTAAAGTTACGGACTTCTTTCATATCACGTTATTTGCTTGTCGCCTAAGGCTGTGCGCCTTGCGCTTGTATTATTTCTCCTTCTTTTTATCGCTCCAAGGCTCAAATGAAAATGGGACACCCACATATTTGGCAATCGCTTCATCATAAGAAACTAAATCTTTTTTCGATAATTCTTTTAAAGACCTTTTCCCCATTGCTCTTAATGCAATTTTGATTTCTTCAGTACAGGCTGTGAGAAATTTTTCTGCCGCAGTTACCCCATCATTTATTTTGAACTCATCCTTAAACTTTCCCTCGTTCCATACAACTTGTGTAGGAGGTTCAAAAGGAATTGATTTTAAAACTTGGTCATGAGCAACGGCGAACAGGATGGCGGAGCCTATATAAACTGCATCAGCTCCTAATGCCAAGGCCTTTAAGAAATGTCCCGGTACTACTAGCCCTCCTGAAACAATCAAGCTAATTTTCCCTTTCATTTTTCGTTTTTCTAAATGATTGACGGCGCGGACGACTGCATGCAATGTAGGAATACCGAAATCATCCGAAATAATAGGGGGGGCGCCGAGCGTAGCTGCCTGTGCTCCATCAATTGCAATGAAATCGACACCGACTTCAACTAAATGGTCGATATCTTCTTCAATTTTTCCACCAGCCCCCATTTTCGCTCCAATCGGGACTCCTCCTGTTACTCTACGAAGTTCATCCACAAGTTCCTTTATATCTTTCAATGTCTGGTTTTCGAAAAAATGCTCATGTATAACCGCAGTTTCATTTTCTTTTAATCCCATCGCTTTACGGGCTTTGCCAGTTAAATTTTTTGGAGAAATCTTCATCCCCATTGCCATCATTGCACCTTGACCAAGTTTAATTTCCACCATATCAGCTTGTTTGATGATATCTTCATCTTTTCCCCATTCTGTTTTTCCAAACTGTAAGATATATTTCCCAGCTTTTTCAATCTCTTCCGGCATAACGCCACCCTCACCGGAATTTATCGCTGTTCCAACATTGCTGGCTGCTTCTGCTAGAGACAAACGCACTTCTTCACTTAAAGCAACCCCATAACCCATTCCACTGATAATAATTGGGATATCAATAGACATTGGTTTTTTAGCATTTGGCCCAATTGTTACTTTTACATCCACCTCTTCTTCGCCACTAACTGCAAAAGGTGATGTCTGAGCTGGTAAAAATGTAATGGAATCGAAATTCGGCCATTTTTTCGAAGATCCTAAAGGACGGTGGAGAAGATCTCCCGAAGCTGAACGCAAGTTATTTTCTAGTACATTTTGAAATCCGATATGCCGAAATCCTGGAATCATTTCAATTATATTTTCTTGATAGCTATCAGATAATACTATTTTTCCGATTTTCGCTGCCATTTTTTTCATCATCCAGCGCCAACCGAAAAGCATAAAAAGGAAAAACAAAAACATCATCATAACAAGTCCTAATATCATTAACAGTAAAATGGTATTCATCATTTTTTCCCCACAATTTTATTTCTCCTATTATTTCCGTGAAAGGGA
Source organism: Lederbergia wuyishanensis (assembly GCF_022900255.1). Taxonomy (GTDB): domain Bacteria; phylum Bacillota; class Bacilli; order Bacillales; family Bacillaceae_C; genus Lederbergia; species Lederbergia wuyishanensis. The sequence continues at coordinate 36,379 of NZ_JALIRM010000009.1, read as the reverse complement.
AAAATATGTCTTTTAACAGTATGAAATAAAATGTTAGCGAAAGAATAAGAGAAAAAGGAGTTTATCTAATGGATGTCATGAAAGAAACAGGTCATCGGCCTTATCCTTTACCATCAAAGTATTGGTTGATGCGGCAAAGATGGAGCGATGTATTATTTATGCATTTGCCTATCCAACCTGAAAAATTACAGCCGTATATCCCTTCACCGATTGAAATCGATATTTTTGATGGTACAGCTTGGTTAGGTGTCATTGTTTTTAATATAAGCGGCATCTACCCTCGCGGATTTCATAATGTTTCCATTCGACCTGCTTTTCCAGAAATAAATCTACGAACCTATGTAAAATGCAATAATAAACCGGGAATTTATTTTTTGTCTCTTGATGTTGATGATTGGACTTCGTATACACTCGCAAAAAAATGGCTTCACGTTCCGTATTACCCAGCAAAGATTTCATTTCAGAAAAATAGACAATCATTTCACTTTGAAAGTGTTCGAAATAGAGAATCTCCTATTATTTGCAAAGGGTCGTATACTCCTAAATCAGAAATCTTTTTCCCAAAAAAGATGACGCTCGATCATTGGCTAACTGAACGATATTGCTTTTTTAGTCAAGATCAACGTTCCAATATGTATTGTTTAGATATTCATCATCAGCCATGGCCCTTGCAGAAAGCTGATGCTGTTGTACATACAAATGATCTTTTTAACCCTTTTCATTTTGACATTACGAATGAATCACCTATTTTTCACTATTCTCAAGGATTAGATGCACTAATCTGGAACATAAAGAAAATGTAATTTTTTCTTACACCTGCATAAAAAATCCTTAAAGTAGAATGATAAAAATGTTGAATAGCGATTTATAGAAACGGGTGGTAGGCTTGATTCGCAACGTAAATAAATTATTCAAAGCTTCAAAAAAAGAAAAACAGCAACCTCCCAAGCTGCAGGATGTCTTGCAAAACAATATGGATGAAAACATCGAGAAGTTTCGAGCAATCTACGAAAACTGCTATGATGTAGTATTTCGCTCTGTTCTACTATTTGAAAATAAGCTTGCGATGATTATATATATTGAAGGTCTTTCAGATGTAGAGGGGATTGAGGAATATGTTATAACCCCACTTAAGAAAAATCAAACGATTAAAAAAGAACCTTTCGATGAACTGCTTTATAACCAATTGGCCGTAGGCAAAATACAAAAGATACATTTACTTGCTGACTGTATTGAATCCATTTCAAGCGGCTGTCCAATTCTTTTAATAGACGGGGAAAATTACGCACTATCTTTAGGACTTGCCAAATGGGAAACGCGATCAATAGAAGAACCTGAAGGTGAGTCTGTCATAAAAGGACCAAGGGAAGGTTTCATTGAATCACTTGGTGTCAATACATCTTTAATACGTCGTATTATTAAAAGTCCTGCCTTAAAAATAAAAACAATGAAAATAGGTACATATACAACAACAACCGTTGCTATTACATATGTTGAGGGGCTTGTTGATCAAACATTGATAACTGAAGTTGAGAATCGATTAAATCGAATTAAGATAGACGGAATTCTCGAGAGTGAATATATTGAGGAATTAATAGAAGACAACCCTTATTCACCTTTTCCACAATTTCTTTCAACAGAACGGCCAGATGTGGTATGTGGCAATTTATTAGAAGGCCGTGTGGCGATATTAGTGGAGGGGACCCCCTTTGCTATTATTGCTCCGATTACATTCTTTTCATTGCTTCAAACACAAGAAGATTATTATCAACGGTATATGATCACCACCTTAATTCGTTGGTTGCGTTATTTATTCACAGGGATATCCCTTTTTCTTCCTTCAATATATGTAGCAATAACTACTTTTCACCAAGAGATGATTCCAGGGGCATTATTGTTTAGCATTGCCTCTGCAAGAGAAACAGTTCCTTTCCCTGCAATAGTTGAAGTTTTATTAATGGAAATAACCTTTGAAGCACTACGGGAAGCCGGAATTCGGTTACCGAAACAAATTGGATCAGCTATCAGTATTGTCGGGGCCCTCGTAATCGGACAGTCAGCTGTTCAAGCGGGATTAGTGTCGGCACCAATGGTAATCGTTGTGGCGATTACGGGAATTGCTTCATTTCTTATTCCTAGGTATGTTGCTGGAATTTCTATCAGGATGCTGCGTTTCCCAATTATCTTACTTGGAAGTAGTTTAGGGTTGCTTGGGATAATGCTAGGGGTTATTGCCATAGCTATTCATTTATGTAGTCTCCGTTCTCTAGGAGTCCCTTATTTAACACCACTTGCTCCTATTCAAAAAAGTGAGGTGCACTCTGTTTTATGGAGATATCCAATGTGGAAGATGGATAAACGGCCACACCTTACTGGAAGTTACAATAAGTACCGACAAGCACAAAATCTGAAACCTGGACCTGAAAAGGGAGGAAAATCTTAAAGATATCCGTAAAGGATTGAAGAATATGAAGAGAATATTGCATTTAATATTTTTCTTAGGAATGCTCGTTTTATTAACGGGGTGTTGGGATAGAGTTGAAATTAACGACCAAGCTATCATTACCGCAACAGCTATTGACCAAGATGATAATGGTAAAGTCGAAATCACATTACAGATTTTTATACCAAAGTCTTTTTCTACTGGTGGTTCAGGTGGACCAGGAAGTACGGGACCTGTTACCTTCAACACTTCCCAAAGAGGCGATAATATTGCAGATGCATTATCAAAGATTCAAGGAAAGTTATCACGCAAGCTTTTTTGGGGGCAATGTAAAGTTTTTATATTTGGAGAAGAGGTAGCGAAAAGCGGCATAAAAAATCATATCGACTATCTACTACGCCAACCCCAACCTAGAGAAAGAGCATTATTGTTTGTAGCAAGTAAAGCAAAAAAAGCCCTTGAAATGCCCGCTGTGCTAGAGCGTTATTCTTCAGAAGGAATTAAAGAGCAATCAAAACTAACCACAGGCATTAAAGTAACTTTACAAGATTTTGATGAAATGCTCGTAGGAAATTCAAGTGCTGCATCCCTCCCTTATCTTAAAATTTCTAAAGAAAAGCATATGCAAGGACAAACTAATAATTATGCTCATATTTATGGAACAGCTATTTTTAAAAAAGATAAAATGATTGGAAAAATGTCAGAAAGAGAAACACGAGGCTTACTTTGGATTAAAGACGAATTAAGGGATTACACTGTTACGATTAAAATAGATGATGATCATCATGGAGAAATATCATTAAATCCAGTATCTGCTCAAATTCATTTAATCCCTAAAATACAAAATAATAAATGGAGCATGATCGTAAAAATAAAGACAGAAGGGGCTATCGCACTAAATACAACAAATTTAGATATTACAAAGGCAAAAGCAATAAAAACAATAGAAAAAGCATATGAAAAGAAAATTCATGGAAGGGTCAAATTAGCAGTCGATTTAATGCAAGATAAACTAAACGCCGATATTGTAGACTTTGCCAAAGAATTTCATCGTAAATATCCAAAAGAATGGGAAAAAGTCGAAAAAAACTGGAATGAAAAATTTCCGGAGGTAGATGTTGTGATTGATGTAAATGCCCATGTTAAAAGACAGGGTTATATAAATGATTCAGCTGGAAGAAAGAAGAGTGATTAATGTGAGATGGGGAGTTTTCTTTTTAGTAGCTGGGCTAATTGTAGTCATCATATTATTTCAATGGCCCAAGATAAAACAAGCTCCTAAAAAAGATAAGTGGGCACTTTTTATTCTCTTTTTCATTGCTTGGGGATTATCTTTATTTAATTTGCAGTATATTGAAGGGCCCAATTCAATACTTGAAAAGCTGTTAGACCCAACTTTTGGGAAATTCATGAAAAAATAAATCATTCTATAGAATTTTTGAAACGGAAGGAGAAATGGTGATGGAGAAAGGACAGATTTCGCCTCTTCAAATGGCTATGCTGCTATTTCCAACGATCGTAGCTACAGCCATACTTTCTGTGCCAAGTACAACAGCAAAGTATGCGCCTCACGATTTATGGATGACACCTATTTTTTCTTCCGTTACTGGTTTTGTTACAGTTCTCTTAGCTTTTAAACTACATCAGTTGTATCCAAAACAAACGGTAATTCAATTCTCAGAAAAAATATTAGGAAAATTTTTCGGCAAATTCATTAGTCTATTTATTTTGTTATATTACATTAAATCTACTGGAGAAATTGTTAGGGACTACAGTGAATTTATCATTAGCTCCTTTCTATTTAAAACTCCAATGGTCGTTATTACCTCTACGATGATCTTACTTTGCGCAATGGCAGTGAGGTCAGGGATAGAAGTCTTGGGAAGACTCGCACAATTGTTTTTTCCACTCTTTGTCATTCCACTCTTTATTTTAATTTTATTATTAATTCCAAATTATAATTTAGGCAATATATTCCCAATACTTGAACATGGAATAGGACCGCCTCTAAAAGGTTCCATTATCCTAAGTGGATGGTTTGCAGAATTTTTTATTATTACTTTTCTTATTCCCTTTCTAGTTGATACCCAAAAAGGAATAAAATACGGATTATTTACTGTTCTGTCCGTCATGATGACATTAGTTTTGGTCAATCTAACTGTTCTATTCGTGCTTGGAATCACAACTTCTTCAAAAGTTTATCCTTTAATGAACGTTGGACGGTATATCAGTTATGCAGACTTCTTCGAAAATTTAGAGTCTGTCATCATGGCAGTTTGGATTGTTGGAGCCTTTATAAAAATTTCTCTTTTTTACTATGTAGTTGTTTTAGCTACCGCACAGTGGCTTAATCTATCTAATTCTAAATTAATAATATGGCCGAGCGCGATTATCATCGTAGAATTTAGCTTTTGGGCAATACCCAGTACGATGAAATATCAAGGTTATCAAATAGTTGTCCTTCCTCCAATCGATTTGCTAATTCAAATAATCATTCCATTTTTATTGCTTTTTGTAGCATTATTTAAAAATTGGAAGAAAAAGAAAGTTCATACGAGTACAGGTTAATGATTTTTGTATTTAAAAGGAAGGAGATATGGTGATGGAAAAAGAAAGAATTTCGTCTCTTCAGATGACTATGCTTATATATCCAACAGTCGTGGCCACCGCTATCCTTTCAGTTCCAAGCATTACAGCATACTACGCTCCACACGACTTATGGATGTCACCCATTTTTTCTTCCATTGTCGGCTTCATCACGGTATTCATTGCATATAAACTTTATAAACTTTATCCGAAAGAAACAATCATCCAATCTGTAGAAAAAATAATCGGCAAGGTTCCAGGGAAAATAATCGGTTTTTTCATTTTGTTTTTTTATATCATGACTACTGGAGAAATTATAAGAGATTACAGTGAATTTATCGTTGGATCTTTTTTGTTTAAAACCCCGACGGTTGTAATAACTGGAACGATGGTTTTACTTTGTGCAGCAACTGTTCATGCAGGTTTGGAAGTATTGGGAAGACTAGCACAATTGTTTTTTCCGTTGTTTGTCATACCTCTTTTCATATTTTTTCTATTATTAATTCCTAATTATGATATAAAGAATATATTTCCAATTTTAGAACATGGAATCCTCCCTCCTCTTAAAGGTTCCATCATACTAGGCGGTTGGTTTTCGGAACTTTTTCTTATTACTTTTTTTCTTCCCTTTCTGAAAGATGAAAAAAAGGTATTAAAACACGGTTTCACTAATGTTCTGGCTATCATGGTTACGTTGGTTTTGGTGAATCTAACAGTTCTTTTTGTACTAGGAGTTGCAACTGCTTCTAAAGTATACCCATTAATGAATGTTGGGCGTTATATAAGCTACGCTGATTTCTTCGAAAACTTAGAATCCGTTATTATGGCAGTTTGGATTGTCGGAGCTTTTATTAAAATTTCTGTTGCTTACTATGCTGTTGTAATAGGAACAGCACAGTGGCTGAATCTTTCTGATTACAAGCTCATCATATGGCCAATCGCGATATTAATCGTAGAATTTAGCTTCTGGTCCCTCCCAAGCTCAATGAGGAATTTTATGATTGCTATCACCGTTTATGCACCGTACTCAATCTTTATGCAAACGGTTCTTCCATTCTTTTTACTCCTAATTGCGTTGTTTAGGAAGAGGAAGAAAAAGAAGACCAAGATAACAACCAATACTAGCAAGAGTTCATGAAAGGCTATTAAAAGTAATCCTCTTATTCTTAACGGAAGGAGAAATGGTGATGGAGAAAGGAAAAATATCATCCCTTCAGATGTCAATGCTTATGTATCCTACAATCGTAGCTACTGCGATTCTTTCAGTTCCAAGCATTACAGCAATGTACGCTCCACACGACTTATGGATTTCTCCTATGTTTTCTGCCGTTGTAGGCTTTTTCACGATGTTAATCTCATATAAGCTTTATAAATTATATCCAAAAGAAACAGTCATCCAGTTTGTAGAAAAAATAACTGGAAAGATTCCAGGGAAAATAATCGGCTTTTTTATCTTACTTTTTTATATTACGACTACTGGAGAAATAATAAGAGTTTACAGTGAATTCATCGTAGGTTCTTTTTTGTTTAAAACCCCCATGTTTGTAATTATGGGGACGATGGTCCTTCTTTGTGCAGCGGCAGTCCAAGCAGGATTAGAAGTGTTAGGTCGACTTGCTGAATTGTTTTTTCCGCTCTTTGTCTTACCTATTGTCATTTTAATTCTTTTATTAATTCCTAATTATGACGTTGACAATATATTTCCAATACTAGAACATGGCATTGGTCCTCCACTTAAAGCCTCCATCGTACTAGGCGGTTGGTTTTCGGAATTTTTCCTTATTATTTTTCTTCTTCCTTTTGTAAATGATGGAAAAAAAGCGCTAAAATACGGATTGTCTACTATAGCAGCGATTATGGTGACATTAGTATTCGTCAATCTCACAGTTCTTTTTGTATTAGGAGTTGCAACTGCTTCTAAAGTATACCCACTGATGAACGTTGGTCGGTATATCAGCTACGCAGATTTCTTCGAAAACCTTGAATCAGTTATAATGGCGGTTTGGATTGTCGGAGCTTTTATTAAAATATCTGTGTTTTACTATGCCATTGTTTTAGGAACCGCGCAGTGGCTTAATCTTTCAGATTACAAACACATCATATGGCCAATTGGGATTTTACTAATAGAATTTAGCTTCTGGTCCATCCCAAGCTCAATGAGGTTTTTTATGATTGAAATAATCGTTTTCCCACCCTACGCAATCTTTACACAATTGATTCTCCCATTCTTTTTACTGCTTATAGCATTGTTCAGGAATAGGAAGGGGAAAAAGGTAAAGTCGAGTACGGGTTAAAGAAAATTCTGCAAGACCGGCCTGAAGTAGCGGGTACGCCCATCTATATAATAACGACGATTTCAAGGAAACAGGATTAGCATGGGTAGAGGATGGACTAATAGATAGATAAATACTTTTCAAATGTTAATAACTATATTTCTTAACTAAAAAATAATCTCCCTGTATCTTTCTGACCACTTTTACGTACAAATTAATAAACAACCGAAAGTAGGGAGAAAAAATGCATTATCAATCTTATCGTGAACTTAATCCAGACTCGGAAAGGAAACGAGATCTTATTAAAGTAATAGGTGAAGGAAGAATTACTGTTCAACCGGATTATGCTAATGTAACGTTAGGAGCTTCAACTGAGAATAAAGAGTTACGTCTAGCGCAAGAAGAAAATGCCAAGATTATTTCTGATATTAAAAAAGCATTAAATAAAATGGGAATAACTGATAAACAAATCCAAACGAAAGATTACTTCATTTATCCTCAATATGATTATGTTGAGGGAAAGCAGGAATTTCGAACTTATAAAGTTGAACATTTACTGCAAATAAGAGAGCTTCAGATCGAGAGTACTGGTTTAGTGGTCGACACGGCTGTCCAACATGGTGCTAATACGATTTCAGGATTGAAGTTTGAAATATCCAATTATGACCAATACTACAAAAAAGCAATGTCTTTGGCTGTAATAAATGCTTACGAAAAGGCAGAGACAATTGCGGACACGTTAAAGGTGCAATTAGATAAAACCCCTACTTTAATAGTAGAAAGCCCGAAGCAAGAAGGTGGACCGATCCCTTTAGAGACTACCGCTTTTGTAAAAAGCGCAGCGACTACACCCATTCAGCCTGGAACAATGGAAATAACTAGTAAAGTAAACGCCGAATATGAATTTCATTAATTTTTTTAGGGAATAGTTTGATGATCCAAGAATCTATTTTGGACAAAGCTCTAACGAATTGCCTGTCTAATATAGTGTGGATATTGGACAAACCTCTAACGAATTATGATAACCTATCCAATAGAGTACTGATATAGGAAAAAATATAATGGATAACTTTGCGATTTGTCCTGTAAAGAATCTATATATAAACAAGACCCTTTTAAAATCAGTGTGTTTTGTAGTAGTCACTACAAGTATCACAGAGAACAGTATATACAAAACTTAGTTATAATTGACAACGCTTTCACCAAATATTGTGAATATTCATATGTTCATTACGCCATGAACATGTTATAATGTACAAATATTCAAAAGTTAGCGAAGGAAGTGTACAGCGCGATGAATCCGACTAAAGAAAAATCAAAGACAGTACATGTGGAAGATATTCTAATTGCATATCAGCGCTTAAAAGATGTGGTAGCACATACCCCTTTGCAAAAAAATGAGCGTTTATCCGAAAAATATGACTGTCATGTTTATGTAAAAAGAGAAGATTTGCAACACGTACGTTCGTTCAAATTACGTGGTGCTTTCTATAAAATTAAGTCCATTGAAAATGAAGCACGTGAAAAAGGAATTGTTTGTGCGAGTGCAGGAAATCATGCTCAAGGTGTAGCATTTGCTTGCTCCCATCTTGGAATCTCCGGAAAAATCTTTATGCCACAAACGACTCCAAAACAAAAAATTGACCAAGTTAGAATGTTTGGCCGAGATTTTGTAGATATCGTTCTTGTCGGTGATACATTTGATGATTCCTCTGAAAGCGCGATGGAATATGCTAAAAAGGAAGATAAAATTTTCATTCACCCATTCGATGATCTTGATATTATTGCTGGCCAAGGTACGGTTGCAGTTGAAATAATGAATGATATTGAAGAACCGGTTGATTTTGTATTTGCAAGTATTGGCGGCGGCGGACTTGTTTCCGGATTAAGTGCGTACATTAAAAATGTGTCTCCGCACACCCAAATCATTGGGGTGGAACCTGAAGGAGCAGCAAGTATGAAGGCCGCTTTGAAAAATAACGGTGTCATTGCTCTTGAAACAATCGATAAATTTGTCGACGGTGCTGCTGTAAAATGCGTCGGCCAACAAACTTATGAAATTTGCCAAAAATATGTAGATGACATCATTCCTGTACCTGAAGGCAAGGTATGTACGACTATCCTTGATTTATATAATCAACACGCAATTATCGCTGAACCTGCGGGTGCCTTACCTATTGCAGCCCTTGATTTTTACAAAGAGGAAATCAAAGGGAAATCTGTTATTTGTGTAATCAGCGGCGGAAACAATGATATTGGTAGAATGCAGGAAATCAAAGAAAAATCCTTGATTTACGAAGGGCTGCTCTACTATTTCATTATTAATTTCCCTCAGCGCGCAGGTGCGTTGCGTGAATTCCTAGACGGCGTTCTCGGCCCAGATGATGATATTACAACGTTTGAGTATACAAAGAAAAACAACAAAGAAAGCGGCCCTGGACTTGTAGGAATTGAATTAAAACGCAAAGAGGACTATGCAGGTCTAATCGAGCGCATGCAACAAAAAGGTTTTCCTTTTACAGAAGTGAATAAAGATAGCACTTTGTTCCATCTTTTGATTTGATAACATGTGCCTATTACGAAGAACGAGGCTATGACCTCGTTTTTTTTCATACAATTTTTCCCCTTAAGAGGCTGGTGTAGTAAAGTTAGTCAAAATCCAAAAACGACTTTTTCACATTAGAGAATCTTTAATGTAAACTAATTTTAAATTAAGATTGATGAAAAGGGATTATATGGAGGAGTTCAAAATGAAAATTGTATTATCAAGAAGCGAAAAAGATTCAATCCTTGACTCCCTTACCCCTGAACAGAAAGAATTTATTCAGCATCATGTAAAAAGAGGTAAAAAAACAGCTTTTGCCAATGTACTAGCTGTCGATAAAGGATTAGTCATCCCCGAACATGCAGGATTGGAAGAAGCAGAAATGCTGTTAGACGAATGGATATTAGAAGAATATATCGATAATGGTTTTGTTAATCCTGAGACCCCTTGCGAATGTGGAAGGCCGCTCCGACATCAATATATCGTCAGACATAAAGGTACGAATGAAACGAGACGATTCGGAATTGAACATTTTAAAGAACATACTGGTTTTTCATCTGAAATAATCAATGAGATTAGAAAAGGATTTAACATTGTAGATTATGAAATGGATGAAATTTTGTATAAAATACAAAACCGCTGGGAGCTTAAACAGGAAATCCCCTTCTTACCAAATGATTTTGAAATGCCAAAAACGTTCCAAACGTTTTTAGAATTAGGTCTACCTTTGCTAGATAAACATGTTCACGAATTAAAAAAACTCATTCGGGAACAAACGGAACAAGCACGAGAGCAACGATTTTTCGAACCATCTGTAAACGAACCACCATCTCTTCATATAACTTTTAATCTTGATGATTACCTTTTCGAAGATACTTTCCGAACAGCTCCTGATTCTTTCAGTAAAGACAAAACTCTAGAGCTTTTGGAAAGCGGGGTATCTAGTACAAGAATTCTTTGTGAGCTATTAATTAAGCATGGCTACGCAAGTATGGAACGATATATAACTGGCAAACCCAAAATCTATGGACCTGTTTGCATGTTTTTAGAGTCGCTTGTTGCCCGAGAGGTTTTGCAAAGAGGTAAAAAACTTGGGGAAGATGATCGGTACTATCATTTAAAATAAATAGTGCTTAACTAACGAAAAGATCGGGCAACCTCACCCGATCTTTTCATTTTGGTAGTTATGCTCCATTAAAAGCAAGCCTATAAATCTCTGCCAACTCAGTTACTAATGGTAGCTTAGGATTTGCTGTAGTACATTGATCTTCAAATGCTCTTTCTGCTAGATAATCTACTTTTTTCTCGAACTCTTCTTTGCCAACACCGTTCTCTTCAATACTCATTGGAATATTTAGTTCTTCAGCAAGCTTGATCACTGCTTGAATAAGACTTTCGACCCCTTCTTCTGTTGTTCTAGCAGGCAAACCTAGAACTTTTGCAATCTCAGCATATCGTTTATCTGCAATAAATTTTTCATACTTAGGAAATGCTGCAAATTTCTTCGGTTTTGTTGCATTGTAACGAATAACATGAGGCATTAGTACCGTATTCGCACGTCCGTGTGCGATGCCAAATTCAGCTCCGAGTTTGTGTGCTAAGCTATGGTTAATTCCTAGGAATGCATTTGCAAAAGCCATCCCTGCTATCGTTGAAGCATTATGCATTTTTTCACGAGCTATTTCATTGCTTCCATCACGATAAGCTTGTGGTAAGTACTCGAATACGAGTTGGATTGCTTTCATCGCAAGTGCATCCGTATAATCATTGGCCATGACAGATACATATGCCTCAAATGCATGTGTCAAAACGTCCATCCCTGTATCGGCTGTTACAGTTTTTGGTACCGTCATAACAAACTGAGGGTCGATTATCGCCACATCCGGTGTCAATTCGTAGTCAGCAAGCGGATATTTCGTTCCCGCCGTTTTATCTGTAATGACTGAGAATGATGTAACCTCAGAACCCGTACCAGATGTCGTTGGAATGGCTACAAATTGAGCTTTTCTTCCAAGCTTCGGATATTTAACAATCCTTTTTCGAATGTCCATAAACTTTTGCTTCAATCCATGGAAGTCTACATCAGGGTATTCATAAAAGAGCCACATTCCTTTAGCAGCATCCATTGCTGAACCGCCACCAATAGTTATGATTACATCCGGTTCGAAGCTTGCCATCATTGCGGCACCCTTCATTACCGTTTCTATGCTTGGATCTGGCTCAACTTCAGAGAAAATTTCACAGTGAACGTAATCAGGACGCTTTCTTAGGTAATAAAGGATTTTATCGACATAGCCGAGCTTCACCATTCCTGGGTCAGTCACGATTGCCGCTTTTGAGATATTAGGCATTTTTTCTAAATATTGTATGGAATTTTTCTCAAAATAAATTTTGGCAGGCACTTTAAACCACTGCATGTTTACATTCCTTTTCGCTACTTTTTTCGTATTGATTAAATGAATTGCTCCTACGTTTGTAGACACTGAGTTTCCACCATATGTGCCGCATCCAAGTGTTAGTGAAGGCATATAGGCGTTGTATATATCACCGATTGCACCTTGGGAAGATGGAGCGTTCACTATGATTCGGCCTGCTTTCATTCTGATTCCAAATGCTTCTATAACAGCATCATCGGTTGTATGAACGACTGCAGAGTGTCCGATTCCCCCAAAGTCCAGCATTTCTTCTGATCTTTTTAAACCGTCTTCCAAAGAATTTACTTTATAACAAGCTAGAACAGGACTCAATTTTTCACGAGAAAGCGGGAAGTCAGGACCAACACCTTCCAACTCTGCCACTAGAATTTTTGTTTCTTCCGGAACGTTCACACCTGCCATCTGTGCAATTTTATACGCTGTCATACCTACAATATCAGCATTGACTGTGCAAGACTTTTCATTGATAACGAGCTTCTCAACTTTGCGTTTTTCTTCTTCGTTTAAAAAATGACAGTTATGATCAATCATTACTTTTTGGACAAAGGCATAGATTTCTTTATCAATGATGACTGCTTGTTCGGATGCACAAATCATTCCGTTATCAAAGGTTTTTGATAAAATTAAATCATTCACAGCACGCTCAACATTAGCTGTTTTTTCAATATAACAAGGCACGTTCCCTGGACCCACACCTAGTGCAGGCTTTCCTGAACTATAAGCGGATTTCACCATGCCTGCTCCACCTGTTGCCAAAATTAGCGATATCCCCGGGTGATTCATTAGAGTACGGGTAGCTTCAACAGATGGTTGCTCAATCCATTGAATGCAATCGTCAGGCGCACCAGCTTTAATCGCTGCATCCCTTAACACTCTAGCTGCCTCCCTACTACATTTTTGCGCAGAAGGATGGAAAGCAAAAATAATCGGGTTTCTTGTTTTAATGGCGCTTAACGCTTTAAACATAGTAGTTGAAGTAGGATTTGTTACAGGCGTAACCCCGGCGATGACGCCAACAGGTTCAGCAATTTCGATGACTCCATCATGTTCCTTTTCATTAATGATTCCGACCGTTTTATCGTACTTAATATTATGATAAATATATTCTGTGGCGAAAAGATTCTTAATGATTTTATCCTCGTAGACTCCTCTTTTCGTTTCCTCTACTGCCATTTTAGCAAGCGGCATATGCTGATCCAAGCCTGCTAAAGCCATAGCCTTTACAATTACATTAACCTGCTCTTGGTTGTAATTTCGAAACTTTTCTAGAGCTTCTAAACCATTGTTTACTAACTGATCAATCATCGAAGACACATCAAGTTTTTCTTTTAATACTTTTTCAGTAATCGCCATTTCGATCCCTCCAAAAATTAGTTTGTGAATATATTCACAAGTATCCTTTTAAAAAAAGATACTTTAAAACAAAAACTTGTGAATTAAATTTCATGAGTCCCTTTTAGATACAATTGGCATTTTTTTAGTTTTTATTTTCTTGTTGAAAAAATGGTTTTTTTATTCCTATTTAAGTCTAACACCTAAAAATAATCCCCCTCGACTGGATCAGTTTTCCTCCTTTGCTAATATTTATACTTTCAATATAGCATACATCTTTTTGTTTGTGAAGTATTGAACAAACTTTTTTGATTTGTATTTTTTCGAAAAAAGTTCTTTTCCCCAATGCAATCATTTTTACGAGTAAAAAAATAATACGGGACAGGAATTATTAGAATTCCCTGTCCCGTATATCTTCCTATTAATAAAAGCTCTTAGATTCAGCCTGTTAAGCTTTAGGCATTTTGTCCATATCCATATACAGCACATTCCACCGATGCCCATCTAAATCAGCGAAAACACACCCATACATCCAGCCCTGACTTTCCCCTGGCTTTCCAAATATCGTTCCGCCAGCATCTTCAGCAGTCTTAGCCATATTATCTACTTCTTCTCTGCTTTCTGCATCAATGGAGAACAACACCTCGGTTGATTTTTTAGTGTCTATTATTTCATTACTTGTAAAGTTCATGAATGTACTTTCAGGAAAAAGCATCACTTGAACATTATTATCTCCAATGGTTAATTCTGCAAAGCCACCGTGCTTTGTACTACAGGTGAATCCAAGCTTGGTGAAAAATTCTTTTGATTTAGCGACATCATTTACTGGGAGATTAATCCAAAATTGTTTTGTCATACTCAATACTCCTCACTTACATTTTACCTAATAACTTTCGGCGTTCTTAACTAAATACCTGCCGCATAAATCGAAAGCAATTAAAAAATTAACCTTATTTTTATTCATATCGTAAAGCATCGATCGGGCTGAGCTTTGAAGCTTTGCTTGCAGGAAGAATCCCGAAAACTACACCTATAAATGCCGAAAAACCAATGCCAATGACAACAACTAAAGGACTGATTGTTGCTGTAATTGGAGAAAGTTCGGATATAAGCAATGTTCCTAAAATGGCTAGCCCAAGTCCAATTAAACCACCCAAGGACGTCAATGTAACGGATTCAATCAAAAACTGTAGTAAGATTTTCCCTCTAGTCGCCCCCAAAGCCTTGCGAAGTCCGATTTCTCTTGTTCTTTCAGTGACGGAAACGAGCATAATATTCATAACACCTATTCCTCCAACCAAAAGAGATATTCCAGCAACACTTCCGATAAATAACGTAATGATCAAAATAAATTGATTGAATTCGCCTTCAAATTGTGAGTAATCAAATATATTATACTTTCCATCTTCAAGCTTTTTGCTTTTAGTAAGAGTATCTGCGGCGAGATGGCCTGTTTCTGAAATTTTATCCGGATCACTCGCAATAATGGCTAATCTCTCAATCTCTCTATTTCCGAACATCAACGATATTAAAGCACGGGGCATAAGCATCTCCCCGTTTTCGGAGTGGCGAAATTGTTCTGGTGTTGGTGATTCATATACGCCCACGATTTTATAAGGATTATCGTTTAAATCGACAATTTCACCAATCACATTTTCATTTTCCTTAAAAAACTTTTTCCTAGCCACTGTGTCTATCATAATAATGCGGTTCATGCCGTCATTATCTCTAACATTTATTGGACGACCCTCAACGATTTTAATATTTCTTGCGGCGAAGTACTCCGGGCCAACTCCTGTTATTTCCATATCGCCTTGCTTGTCATTATAGACAAGTGATCCCCAACCTTGGTTTGTTGCGAGCACTGCTTTTACTCCGGGAACCTTCGCAAGGGTCTCTATGTCTTCGTGGGTTAGTTCCGGTTCCATCCACATCATTTCTGAACCATCTTCAGAAGGGTTTTGTTCATAAAAAAGTTCTATGGCGTTTTTATCGGTGCTGAATAATTCGTCTGTCAATTGGGTTTGGGCGCCTTGACCAATGGCTACAATCGTAATGACTGCTGCCACACCAATAATGATGCCAAGCATCGTCAATATCGATCGTATCTTATGATTCCAAATGGAAGAAAGGGCAATTTTAAAACTTTCCCATATACTCATAAGCTCTTCCTCCGGTCATCTGTAATTCTTCCATCCTTCAATGTAATGATTCTATTTGTATACTCTGCCACTTCTTCTTCATGGGTAACAATGATTACCGTTTTCCCCTCTTTGTTTAATTGAACTAACAGCTGCATTATTTGTTGGCTCGTCTTGGAATCAAGGGCTCCCGTCGGTTCATCCGCAAGTATGATTGAAGGCTGGTTCACAAGTGCTCTAGCAATTGCTACCCGTTGTTTTTGTCCTCCAGATAATTGGTTTGGCAAATGCTTCATTCGATCTTCCAAACCAACTTTTTCAAGCATTTGCTTCGCTCTTTCTGTTCGCTCGCGTTTTGATATCCCGGCATATATAAGGGGGGACTCAACATTTTTTTGTGCATTCAATCTTGGCAGCAAAAAGAATTGTTGAAAAACAAATCCAATATGTTCATTTCTCAATCGTGCTAATTTATTCTCTTTTACTTTCCCGATTTTTTCACCATTTAGTTCATATGTGCCGGATGTTGCGTAATCGAGAAAACCGATAATATTCATTAAAGTAGATTTTCCTGATCCAGACGGCCCCATAATGGCCACAAATTCCCCGTCCTCGATTGTTAAATTAATATCATGTAGAACAGGCACTTGAAGAGCACCATTCCCATAAACTTTTGTAATCTCACTTAACTTCATCATAGGAGGCCACTTCCATTCCATCATGCATGCCTTCAAATGGCATAGTGACGACTAGTTCACCTAAGCTGACACCGTCTGTAACTTCAATAAATTCGTCGTTCATTTTACCAGTTTGTATTTCACGTCTTTCTAATTTTCCATCATTTAAAACATAAATCAACGACATTCCATCTTCATCCACTATTGCCATGTGAGGAACGACAAGAGATTTTCCACCTCCACTGATTTTCACTTCTAAAGAAACATGGAAGCCTTGACGAAGTTCTGAAGTATCATCTGTAATGGCCACTTTAAAAGGATACATCGTAACATTTCCTCCACCCATGCCACCACCAAAGTCTCCGCCTCCTCCTTCATCGTTCGGAAATTGGGAAACAGACTCAACTACACCTTTCCACTCTCGGTCTTTATAAACTTTTGGTCGGACGACTACAGCTTGATCTTTTTGAATTTTGACAGTATCAAATTCACTCATTGTTCCAATTACTTTAAATGGTTCACTTGAAGTAATATGTATGACAGGCTCATTAGCACCAGTTTCATTTATTACAGTATTTTTATTAATTTTCACTATGATACCATCAATTTTACTTGTTACCGTCATAGCTTTGATTTGCGCATCAATTTCGTTTATTTGTTCCTGTGCTCCTTCAATTTCAGCTTTTGTGCCTTCATATTGGATTTCCAGTTGTATCTTATCGTTCATGAGTTGGTTCACGTCGTCTTGAGTTACCGGAATGATTGTTACATCCTCAGCCTCTGGGTCATCTGACTTAACCTTTTGTGGTACCCCAACTTTCTTTTTTGTCTCTGCAATCTTCTTATTCAATTCCGCAATTTGGTTTTGTTCCGTTTTTGCTCTACTTTGAATTAAGTCTCTTTCACGAACTGCTCTATTAAACTGTGTTTTTAGTTTGGAAGAATCATAAATAAATAAAGGATCTCCCGCTTTTACTTTTTGGTTTTCCTCTACTTTATACTCACTTATCTCACCTTTTTCAGGTTCCAAAAACACCTTTTGTTCATCCTCAGGTACGATTTTGCCTGTAACTAGAATTGTTTCTATTAATTCTTCTTCTTTTGCTTTCTGCACCATTACAGGTGTTTCATCAATAGGATTATCTGCCATTTTCGGCCCTTTATTCATAGTAAAGAAAACAGTCACTCCTATTGCCAATACTACAATGATTGACAATATCCAAATCCACACTTTCTTTTTCACTCTTTTTCCCCCTAATATCCCTTTTTTTTATATAACTTACCATTATACAGACGAGTTACTATGACAAATTGTTTCAAATATGTAAAAAAAAAGAATAGCCCTCTTTTTGAAGGCTATTTCTAAACTTACTATTCTTTCGCTTTTTCAGGATGCTGCATATAATATTTATGCCCAATCCATGTCTGAATGATTAAGAATGTTCCACCAACTACCCAATATAAAGGCAGAGCCGCAGGAGCGGAAAATGAAATGAACATAATCATGGCCGGCGAAATAAAAGAAAACATTTGCATTTGCTTTTTCTGTGCTTCAGGTACGGTAGCCATGGAAACCTTGGATTGAATAAAATAAACCACGCCGGCAATAAGCATTAATGGTATATCCCTTTGTCCCAAATCAAACCATAAAAATGAATGGGTCGCAATTTCCTCAGAACCACGAATCGCGTAATAAAGCCCCATTAATATCGGCATTTGGATCAGCATTGGAAGACATCCCATATTGAGCGGGTTAACATTATGCTTTTGATACAATTGCATCATTTCTTGCTGAGCTTTTTGCTTTTCTTCAGGAGTTTTTGCTTCTTTCGTACGCTTTTGGATTTCTTCCATTTCCGGCTTCATTTTTTCCATATTAACTTTCATCACTTGTTGATTCTTATACGTTTTTAACATAAAAGGCATAAGCGCCAATCGAATGAGAAGTGTAATAATGATGATGGCCAAACCGAAATTACCACCAAAGAAAGACCCTATTTCATGAATTAAAAACGCAAATGGACGAACGAATGTGTTATAAAAGAACCCTGTCTGGTTTTGTACGCCTGAACATCCTCCAAGAAACATGGATGCAAAGATAATAATTGAAAATACTGTTGTGTTTTTTTTCAATGATTTCACCCTTCTATTTATAAAATTTGTCTATAAAAATAGAAGATGTGGTCCTTCCGGATCATCCGGAGCTTCTTTTCTTTTTACTGTTTTAATGAACCTCATTACATTGCAAATATTACACTCTTTTGGAGGAACTGGAATTGAAAAATGCTCTATATGAAAAGTAGTATCTAGTTTCCCTTTCCTGCTTGTTTGAACAGGATGGGACAATAAAATGATTTGCCAACTTAGAAGCCACGTAATAGCCAGAGTTAGCGGGACTACCCATTCTGTATATGAATCTTGAAAGAGAAGATCGAACATCGTACCACCTTATTTCTTATCAATACAGAAATTATAGTCGTATTTTTAACGAATGTAAAAGATTTTTATCAAAATACATTCATTTACCATATACGTTTTTCACATTGACTTTTTTGTCCTCAGCTTTGTAACTTTCGTTGTAGTCTCCTTTTTAACATTTAACCATGTATAAAGTGCCCCCATAAATAAGGCACCTCCAATAATATTGCCTAATGTTGCGGGGATTAAATTATGTATGGCTTTACCAATTGTAATAGTTTCAGGATGCGGAATAATTAAAACTAGCGAAAATGACACTAAATTAGCAATGACGTGTTCAAAGCTGGAGACGAAAAATACAGATACAAGCAACATAAGTGTAAAGATTTGTGCAAATTCATTTTTCAATGTTTTTGGTAAAAAAATCGCCATACATACCATCCAATTACATAGAATGGCCCTAAAAAATATTTCAATTGCTGTATGATTCATTTTCCCTTCCACGAGTGCAAATAACCAATTTTGCATTCCAAGTTCTTGAATAATTCCAGTTGGTGCCATCAGCAACGCAAAAAACAATCCTCCTAACGCATTTCCGATAAAACAAAAAGTCCATACACGAATCGTCGTTTTCACTGATGTATAGCCAGTTAATGTAGAAATGGTAAAGTACATTGTATTGCCAGTAAATAATTCCGCCCCTCCATACATAATCATGACAAGAGCTACTCCGAATAGTATAGCTGCAACAAATCCAGTCATTGGCTCTAAATCCATGTACATTCTATTAACTGTTTTCAAACAAAAAATGGTCGCAAATCCAAGATAGATCCCTGCCAGCATTGACCGAACTAAATATTCCACTGGGCGATGTTGTACCATTTGAGCTGATGCTTGTGCTTTGTTTCTTAACGTTTCAAGAGCTTTTGATTCCATTGTAGCCATTTTAAATCATCTCCCATTTGCTCACTATTTCACATATATATTTAAAAATTTAAATCCTTTCGGTACTCACCGTGTTTATTTGCTCACTAATTCACAATATTAGTTATTAAAAGAGGGGTCCATTTACTGGAATACTCCCCTATTCTTACATATATTTTACTTTATATTTAATGTTTTTACCATTATCATTTCTTTTCTTCTTCTGTTTTAACTGTCCTTAAACTTGTTTCTTCCTTATTTTCAACCGTATTTTTTAGCATAGACAACTTATTACTCCAAAATTGGTCGTAATAAGAAAGCCATTGTTTTAATTCCTCAAAAGGCTCTGGCTTTAATGAATATATCTTTTCCCTTCCAACCTTTCTTCCATTAACTAATTCTGCTTCTGAAAGTATGTGAAGATGCTTAGCAATGGCCGTGCGGCTCATCGAAAAATGCGATGTGATAGTGGAAATTGGCATTTCTTTTTGTGCAAGTAATTGAAGCATCTTTCTTCGGGTTGGATCGGCGATCGATTGAAAAACATCATATTTTTTAGCAGGTGAAGACACTTAGCCCTCCACAACCTTTCGAAGTTTCTGAGTGATAACAGCCCAACCTTGATTCATTCTATCACGAATAATAGAAGCTTTTTCCCCTGCTTTTGGTACTATCGAATCTGCTTCCTTCCACCCTCCATGGATAAGTGTAAACTCTGTCTTATCACCTAATTCTTTTAATATAAACGTAACGACCCATCCATCTGTATCCCAAGAAAAAGAAAGTCGATGAGGTTTTTCTACTTCTAACACTTTACATGGAGAAGGTCCGAATGGCGATTGCACATGAAATTCATGACCTACTTTTGGTTCAAAATCATTCGGCATAAACCAAGATGAAATTCCTTCTGACGTGGACACTGTCTTCCAAACCTGTTGAATTGGTGCCTCGATTATCACTGTTTGCTTTATATCCTCTACTTTATTTTCCATTGTTGTTCTCCTTTAGTGTAAATATAAAACCATTTGGTTGCATATTAATAATATAACACCTTATGGTTTCATGTCAAAAAATATAGGCATAAAAAGTCCCCTACTTTTTTATCAGTAGAGGGAATGCTATAACCTCATTATTCGTTATTACTCACGGCCTCTCAAAAGTAATTATCTATAGTCTACTTCTCTTTAATTAATTGGTTTCGGTTTGGCGCCCCTGGTGGCTGTTCTAGCCAATTATGATCAATCATTAGATTGGCACCATCTTCAACATATAATGAAACATCTAATAAACAACGAGCGTATAAAACACCGATATCTTTCCTTCCGTTAAGTGAGGCTCCATTGGCATATTCCCTTATCTTCATTGAAAACATATCGATTTTATGAAAAACCATAAGTTTATCAGAAAACGGCGCAGAAGTAGAGGTCGTAACCAAATGGTCTAAAAGAGTTGGAGAAGGTAAATGGTCTTCGGACAGTTTTTTCGAAAGCCCCTCTATATGCTTATGATTAATATCTTTTCCGCGCTCTAAGTATTTTCTTACCTTTTCATTTCTCGTTCCTTGGCTAAAACCAATAATGAGAGCTTTGCTTGTCACATCATTATTAAGATTTCCATAAAGGTGAGCTATTTCCAACCCATGAAGAGGTCTTTTATTACCAACAAAACCATTTAAATAATTTTGCTTATCAATAAAATCAGTACCTTTAGGATTTGGAATATAAGGCGAATTTGCTAAGTGCCCTTTTTCCTTAAGAATATCGTTTACCTCTCCCAACAATTTAGAAGTATCATTAAGACCTTTTATATACAAATTTCTTATATCTATTCTTGATACCAAAGGAATGGCTACAGAATAAATACTCATTCCTGCCTTGCCTAAATATTGCAAGTAATGGAGATAAAATTCATCATGAAATAGTCTTGGAACATCTAAATTTACGTCCTCTTCAGAAAATCCAACTGGTATAGGAAATTTCTCTTTTTCAAAAATAGATTTTATATTCCTTATCCATCCTTCACTTAAACTCAATGCATCCTTTAAAACCTTTTTAATATCTCGGTCATCTATATGTTTAAGATAATAACTAAGAACGCATTTTCCCATAGTATTACCTACATAGGTTGCCCAAAGTTTTCCCATTTCCGCAGATGTTAACCCAGTTTTATTTTGATTATTCTCCATTTTGGACCTCCAACTTATCCCACTTATATAAATTATATGATTACCAAAATAAAAAAAAATATTTATATACATGTTCTATACATACATTGTACCTTTCAATACATTTCATTCTAGGTGTGCTAAATAAGAATCCGTATAAAAACCGTATATCACTTTTTTATTATTGGAAAGCATCGTTGAGATATTTTATAGCCAGAGTAAATTTAACTTATAGGACAAGGAAAAAGATAGCTTTTTTAAGGCTATCTTTTTTGAAGACTATACAGATCGAGTGTATTCAGTAGTTATATCTTTATCCCCTTGAGGTCTTGTTTTCCAAAATATAATCAATGAAAGAATTACTAGTATCAGACACATCCAAAAAACTTGACGAAAACCTACCACTTGGGCTATAAATCCTCCGCTAAGACTTCCCACCAACCTTCCGAGCGTGGACCCGTTAGAATAGATTGTCGTAGCAAGTCCTGGTGAACTAGGCAGTCGTTCCGTAAAATAGCTTAGTCCATTACCCATGACAATGGCTACAAACGTTGCCTGAAGAAGCTGTGCCGGAATCAACTGCCAAGGATGCGTCGCTACACTTAAAATAGTGTAATAGATTACTAAGATAATGCAGCTATATATCATCAATGTATGATTTGATATCTTTTTTCCTAGTGCTCCGAGTCCGAGCATAATTGGAATTTCCAATCCAGCACATATACTAACGACCAACCCGACATCCTTATACGTTCCATGCAGTTCATTCACAATAAATAAAGGTGTAATGATCAAATGAATAGTATTGATAGCAAATAGAAATAAAAAGGCGATAAGCGGCAGTCTAATCTCCCTATTTTTGATCCAAGAGGCACCTAAGCTTATTTTCTTTTTGGCATCGCTTTTAGGCGCTTCAGTTTTATTCAAAAACAGGAAAACAAGAGACGCAACTGAAAGGTAAAGAATGGATGTCCCAAGAAAGATTCCCGTGTACCCAGCAAGTGCTAGTATCAATGTTCCACATAGTGGTCCTATCAGAAATCCAAAAGAAATAAGAGAACGCAATGTGGACATAGCAAAAGTCTTGTCATCGGATTTACTAGCATTTGCCGATTCATGTGCGTATGCGTAGATTTGCGGCATGACCGGTGCAGCTAATCCGTTAAAAAGAGTGACGACAATAAGTAGAATAAAGAAGTTA
This sequence comes from Lederbergia wuyishanensis, assembly GCF_022900255.1. Lineage (GTDB taxonomy): Bacteria > Bacillota > Bacilli > Bacillales > Bacillaceae_C > Lederbergia > Lederbergia wuyishanensis. The sequence goes on along the minus strand of NZ_JALIRM010000009.1, from coordinate 13,240 downwards.
TGGAATATAAGATACGAAGCATACCCTAAGGTAGCTGAAAGAGCGGCAAGTATGATAATCCATTTTCGGTCCATCCCACTATCCGAATGTTTTGCAATAAGCGAGTTCACAACCACACCGCTCAATGAACTGATCGCCATGAAAATCCCAAAGGATCCAGCACTCATTCCAAAATCTTCTGTTAAAAATAAAGGAATGTATGGTGATGTAATAGAAATACCAATACCAATGCATAGCATACAAATAACTAATACGCTATACCCTTTGATGGCAAATAAACTTTTTAACCGTGTATACAAAGTATGTCCTCCTTAGAAGAACTCATATTTAAATGAAAAGCAGAAATACCCTTTAATAAAACGGTATCTCTGCTTTTCTCCATACTTCCATCATTATTTAAAAACCACTTATCGGATGAGGAACATAAGGCTCTTCAAGAAAAGCCATTTCCTCAGGTGATAACTTGACCGAAAGAGCAGCTACCGCATCTTCAAGATGAGATATTTTTGTAGCACCTACAATCGGAGCTGTTACCGGTTCTTTATTCAACAACCAAGCTAATGCGATTTGAGAACGAGGAACTCCATGTTTTTCCGCAAGCTCCGCAACCCGTTCTATTACCAACCGGTCGTGTTTAGCAGTCTCATCATATTTCGCTTTCTGAGCTCGATCCGTTTCGGAACGATAAGTTGTATCCTCCACGTTTCGAGTCAATCTTCCTGATGCGAGCGGGCTATATGGAATTACAGCGATATTTTCTTCCTTACAAAGAGGCATCATTTCCCTCTCCTCTTCGCGGTACATAAGGTTGTAATGATTCTGCATCGATACGAATCGTGTCCAACCATTTTTCTCCGCTACATGCAAAGCCTTTAGGAACTGCCAAGCATACATGGCAGAAGCGCCAATATACCTTACCTTCCCAGCCTTCACCAAATCGTGCAATGCTTCCATTGTTTCTTCAATTGGAGTATTGTAATCCCAGCGATGAATCTGATAAAGATCCACATAATCCGTTCCAAGTCTCTTAAGACTTTTATCAATTTCACTCATAATGGCTTTTCGAGAAAGCCCCTCTCCATTTGGACCATCATGCATTCTGAAACGAACTTTCGTCGCAAGTACAATTTCATCACGATTGGCATAATCCTTCAATGCACGTCCAACATATTCCTCGCTCGTTCCATTTGAATACACATTTGCTGTATCAAAAAAGTTAACCCCTAAATCAAGAGCTTTTTTAATAACTGTTCGACTATTCTCCTCGTCTAGCACCCATGGATGAAATCCAGTGTTAACATCCCCAAAACCCATCGTTCCAAGACAAATTCTTGATACATCTAGACCTGTATTCCCTAGTTTTACATATTCCATTGGAAAATCCTCACTTTCCTATAGTTGAGTTTTTTTAAATTTAAAGAAAGAAACCAGTTTGTAGACAAATTTATTTTGAATTACATTAAGACTAGTTGAAAGCATTTGTCTTTCGAGTCACGAATTCTTCTGTGGAGCGAAGTTGCCATAATGGACAATGAGCAACGAAGAAAGTTAACGTTTATCAGCAGTCAAATCATTTTTAACTTGATTTGCTAATTTGTAAGCTTTTCTTTTTCAACAAACGAATTACAAAGAAAGTAAACAGTAACAAAGACAAAGCTACCGACATTGCACTAACCGTGAATAATATCTGATAACTCGTATGCTGAGAGACCCATCCTAATACAATTGCTCCTAGGCCAATTCCTAGATCTGTAGCAGTTGTAAAAGAAGCATTTGCTACTCCTATACGTTCTGGCTGAACAAGATTGATTGTCGCTGCTTGAAGTGCAGGTTGAGCGGAACCGAAACCAATTCCGAATAAAATTGCCGAAACAAGCACGCCAATCATCCCAGTTGAAAATCCCAAGGCAATTAAAGCTAAAATGGTAACAGCAAGTGCGGGCACAATGATAAATGCTTCACCGTACCGGTCGGAAAGCTTCCCAGCAATCGGACGGACTAAAAGAAGTGTCAAAGCATAGATTAGAAAAAATGTACCGGAATTGACATGAATCGAGTCAGCAAATAATGGTACAAAGGTGGTGATGCTGCCATAAGCAATAAATAGAAAAAATACTGATGCTGTAACGGGTAATACCGACTTTTCAAACATTTCAATACGCTTTGTACCTGGCTGCGGCTGAAATGGCATTTTCGCTCCAAATGTCAAAAGTAACGCTGCGATTGTGAGGACCGAACCAAAAAGAAACAAAAAGTGATATGATAGATTATCCGAAAACCAGATCCCTAAAAGTGGACCGATTGCCATAGCTAGGGTCATAGCCATCCCTGACCATCCCAACCCTTCTCCTCGCCTAGTTTTTGGAATCATATCTGTTATCGCTGTTAGCATTGAAGTTGTGGACACACCCCAACTTATTCCATGCAATATTCTAAGCGCAATCAAAACAGCTATTCCTGCAATCCATTCATACATATACATTGCAATGGCGAATAAGAGGAGACCCCATACCATGAAAGAACGGCGACCAAAACGGTCCAGCATCCCACCAATAATTGGACGAAGAATAACAGCAGATAACATAAATGCACCCATCGCAAGACCAACATGTGATTCGTTTCCACCTATCTGTTTAATAAACAGCGGGAGCGTTGGGTATAGCATATAAAAACCTGTAAACAGAAAAAACATCCCAACCATCATTAGGATAAATGACTTCGTCCATAGGCGTTCCATGGTGCAATCCTCCTTAGATGTATATCTTCGTTTGGTTTCAAATTTTATTATTCAAAACCAACAATAGAATGTGGTACATAAGGTTCCTCCATGTAAGCAATTTCTTCAGGTGTTAATGCAACCGAAAGTGCAGCAACGGCATCATCAAGATGTGATAATTTCGTCGTACCAATAATAGGAGAAGTAATTGGCTCCTTTTGCAATACCCAAGCAAGTGCAACTTGTGCTCTTGGTATCCCGCGTTTTTCTGCAACTTCTTTCACTCTTTCTACCACTACTTGATCTGCTTCTGCAGTTGGATCATAAAACCACTTAGCCGTTTCATCGATTTCCGAACGATGCGTTGTTTCTACCCAATCGCGAGTTAATCTTCCTTTTGCAAGTGGGCTCCAAGGAATCACCGCAATTTTTTCTTCTTTACAAAGCGGAAGCATTTCCCTTTCTTCCTCACGATATAAAAGATTGATTTGATTTTGCATGGATACAAATCGAGTCCATCCGTTTTTCTCTGATACGTTTAATGCTTTCAGAAATTGCCAAGCATACATCGAAGAAGCACCAATGTATCTTACCTTTCCAGCCTTCACAACATCATGTAATGCTTCCATCGTTTCTTCAATCGGAGTAGTGTAATCCCACCGATGAATTTGGTATAAATCTACATAATCTGTTCCAAGTCTATTAAGACTTTTATCAATTTCACTCATAATTGCTTTTCGAGAAAGTCCGGCACCATTTGGACCATCATGCATGCGGAAATAAACCTTTGTCGCTAAAACAATTTCATCACGATTTGCATAGTCTTTTAGAGCACGTCCTACTATTTCCTCACTCGTACCGTCTGAATAAATATTTGCTGTATCAAAAAAATTGATCCCTAACTCAAGTGCTTTCTTTATGATCGGCCTGCTTTTCTCTTCAGTAAGCGACCATGGTGCAATGCCTCTCTCAGGTACACCAAAACTCATACATCCGAGGCAAAGGCGAGATACATCCAAACCGGTATTTCCAAGTTTCACATAGTCCATTCACTTGTTCCTCACTTTCCTATATTTGCAATTTCCTATCTTTATAGATAGAAAGAAAGCATTTACATTAATTAAGATTATAGCAGTGTCTGCCTTATTATTATGACAGATAGGAAAAAGCGCCAGATATCGCATTCCTCCTAATTGATTGCCTAATCCTCTCACAACACTTACTCAAAGAAAAAATATGTTTTATAATAAAACCATGAAGGTCGGAACACGGAGGTAGTCATGTCTGAAGAAATATATAAAGAACACGATAAGCTCGCCGAAATAATAAAGCGTTATTCAGGTCAAGATGGTGTTCATGCAACGGAAATCCCTTCTCTATTTTTCATTCGTGAGTCTAAAGTTACTGAACCAAAACACGGAGTTTATAAGCCTTCTTTATGCATTATCCTCCAAGGTGAAAAAGAAGTATTTCTTGGTCAGGAACGCTTTTTGTACAGTCCAGGTGATTACCTCGTTGCTTCGGTTGACTTGCCAGTTACTGGTAAAGTCATCAAGGCAGCTTCTGATGTTCCGTATTTGTGTATCAAGCTTGAATTCACTCCAAGTCAAATATTAGAGATTTTAAGTGATTCTGATATACAAGTTGGGACGAAAGAAAAAACGAAGCGAGGTATGTTTGTTAGCCGGATCGAGCCAACCATTTTAGATGCGGTAGGCAGGTTGGTTCGTTTAATAGACAAACCGAAAGATATTCCTGTGCTTGCTCCTCTTTTTACAAAGGAAATTCTATATAGAGTCCTTCAAGGTCCATATGGAGTTAGATTGGGCCAAATTGCAATAGAAGAAAGTTATACCCATCGAATTGGAGACGTCATCGAGCAAATCAAAAATAACTACGATCAACTGATACGTATTGAGGAACTTGCGGAAATAGCTAATATGAGTGTTTCTTCGTTGCATAGGCACTTTAAAGAGGTAACTGCTATGAGTCCAATTCAATTCCAAAAACAATTGAGACTGCAAGAAGCTCGACGCCTATTATTATCCGAATCTACAGATGCCGCTGATGTCGCATTTCGAGTTGGGTACGAAAGTCCATCACAATTCAGTCGTGAATATTCACGCATGTTTGGTTTTCCTCCGAGAGAAGATATCAAGCGTTTGAGGGAAATATATGACCAAAGGTTAAATGCATAAAAATATAAAGTTGTTAAGTTTCGAAGTAATGTACTTAATGATGCTTTATATCTAAGTCATTCATGCCGCAAAAGTTAAAAGCATCTTTTGCGGCATGAAATAGAACTGGTTTGTTCGTTCATGAAACAAACTAAATAATATATTCATTATATTTAAGGATGTGGGATCTTTATTAATGTCTAGTATTGATAGAAGAAGACTGAAATCACAAGAAGTAATTAAACACGCTGTTATTGAACTAATATCTGAAAAAAATTTCGACGATATTACCATGCAAGAGATTTCCGACAGGGCGAATGTAAGTCGGGGCACGATTTACTCTCATTATATAGATAAATTTGATTTACTTGATAAGCTCATTGAAGAACACATGAGCGAAATGCAGGAAATGTGTGAATCTGCACAAGAAATGGATTATATAGATGCAAATCAAATCTGGTTTGAATATATCAAAAGCAATTATCAATTCTTCTCTACAATGTTAGCAAGTAAAGGAGCGCCGTATTTTCGTACACAGTTCATTGAATTTCTAGCAGAAGCATTCAAAAATGCAGTTAAAGTCAAATTTGGAAAAAATCGTGGATTAAATGAAGATATTGTCCTTCAATTCATTATGATGTCCTTTGTTGGGATTGTGGAGTGGTGGATAAAAAACAAAATGCCCTATCCATCATATGTTATGGCGGAGCAAGTTGGGATATTGTTAGAAAGAAACTTGTGAGTAGATCAATTGTATTTTAAGTCTGATATTTAAGCTGAATTTTTTTTAGTATTGTAACGCGGATATCACATTAGATATCCGCGTTGAGTTAGAACATCTGATTAGATTCCAACATTTCCACTATTAATACCTTCAGCTTTATTTTCTAAAGGCAGCCATTCTAATACTCTCTTAATATACTGCCCCCAGTAATCCCAATCATGTCCTCCTGGCCCTTCTTCATAGGTTACCTCAATATCAAGATTCTTAAGGTAATTTCTGAAATCTTGATTTGCCTCAAGTAGACTGTCTTCTTTACCACATGCCAAATAAATGTCGGGGATGTTTACTTTATCTTCCACCAATTTATTAGCAAGCCATTTTGGATTCATGTCACTTTCCGCTACCTTAGTGAGATCACCAAAACAACCTTCTAAATAGCCTCGAGTTGCAAAAAACGGACCATCGTTTGTTGTGTTTTCAATTCCATCAATGATTAGGGCTGAGGATAGCGCTGCAATACATCCGAATGTATCATGATATTTTAAACCATTTCTAAGAGCTCCGTATCCTCCCATCGAAAGACCTGCTATATATGTATCTTCTTTTTTCTCAGATAAGGGAAACATCTTTCTCGTAATATCTACTAGTTCTTTCCCAATAAACTCACCATATTGATTGGTAACTGTCCATGGGTTGTCTACGTAAAACATATTATCACCAGATGGCATGACAACTGCAAGGTCCCTTTCCATGGCCCATCTAACAATATTTGTTCCAGTGACCCAATCAGTGTAGTTACCTAAAACACCGTGAAGAAGATATAATGTCTTGTAAGGTTTCTCCGCTCTTACTGGCATCCCTGGAAAAGTCATCTTATCCACTGGCAATATGACATTCATCGGGACTGATCTGCCTAATGTCTTTGACATGAAATTTACTTGGATTACTGCCATCTAAATCTCCCCTTCTCCTATTATTTCTTCAAAGATAACAAATCTTCAGTAAGAATGCCATTTGATAATTAATTTCTTAGATTTTGCATTTTCGGTACTGAACGGGATTCAACCATTAACGATTAACTTTTACCATTTCGTCATCTTGGTTGCAACATATCTCACGTCATTTCCCTGGTTGATATAGAAGCGTTAAAATACTAATCAAACTTGATTCTCTTAGATTAATTTTGATGATATTCAATAGCATTTGCTGTTCGAGTAGCTGCATCATTACCTAAGAGTCTTCCAACTACATGTAGTGACATATCAATTCCAGCTGATATCCCTGCTGCAGTTACAACATTTCCTTGATCCACAAACTTGACTCCTCCTATCACTTCCACCTCTGGATAAGATTTTTCTAATAAGTCTAAAGCAGCTTGATTAGTCGTAGCTTGTTTTCCATTTAACAATCCTGCTTTTGCTAAAAATAAAGCCCCCGTACAAACTGACAGGATTAACTTATCATCTTGTTGATTGGCAATCCAATTAATCACTTTTTCATTATGGGAAACAGTTTTTACAGCTCTATACGGTCCCCCAGGTATAACGACGATATCAAAAGATGGTGCAGTCTTAAAGCTGTAATCTGGATGAATCTTTAATCCATTATGTACTGTTATAAGTTCGCCATCTTGTGAAACTGTATTAACTTTAAAAGGTTTATCTTTTACATCCAATTGGTTTAAAAACAATTTTGATACGTCACTATCTTTATAAGTTGAAAGATTAAAAACTTCGTAAGGTCCTACGAAATCCATGGCATCAACATCATTGAAAAGCAGGATTCCTACATGGAATTGTTTCATCATCTTTATTCAGCTCCTTTCCTTTTATTATATACCTATACGGGGTATAAGTAAATCGAATGATGAATACGATTCATTTTTATACAGTTTATATATTTTTCAATCGGGAAGATTAATAATGTTCATATTCTAAAGGAAGGATGATAGTATGATTACTCACTCTTACGAACAGTGCATCCAAGCTTGTTTGGAGTGCATGGAAGCCTGCAATACCTGTTATGATTCCTGCCTAAAGGAAAAAGATATGGACATGATGGTAGATTGTATACGCATGGATCGTGAATGTGCAGATATATGCAGTTTTGCTGTCAAATCTATGCAGTCTAACAGCCCATTTGCTAAGCAAATTTGCCAATTGTGTGCAGAAATTTGTGAAGCTTGCGGTAATGAATGTAAAAAGCATGACCATGATCACTGCCAGAAATGTGCAGACGCATGCTTTAGATGTGCGGAAGAATGTAGGAAAATGGCTGCTTAATTAGAAAAGCGCAAGGCTCTCTGCCTTAGGCGACAAGCAAATAACCTGAGTCACCAAAAGTCGCTCTTTGACTTTTAGTGGCTCAGGTTATTTAAAGCTTCTGGAGCTAGACAACAATTATCTTAGTTCAAAAACGGGCTTATTCTATTAATTTCTTGATACATATGCTCAACCTCTGAGGTTTAATTATTAACATTATATCAAATGCTGTATCAGACATATGATTGTAATCCAAGAAAAACCAAACATATGATTTAAAAAAACTTTATAATGAATTAATTAGCGCGTTTTCGCTTCAAACATATATAAGTAATGATGAACAAAATCATTACCAAACTAATGCCAATTTGCCATTCTACTGATAATTTCAGCACTCGATCTACGGAATACGCTTCAATAAATAGCGATGGAACTTTTCCTACGGTGCTAGCAATGATGAAAGAAGGCAATCGCATTTGACTATACGCTGCAGCTAAAGTAACAGCTCCCGAAGGTACAAAAGGAAATATTCGTAGTAAGAGTACCAAGAGAACTGCTTCTAGCCCACGTGTATACTTTAATTTGTTTAAAAATCTATTCTTCACTTCATCGCTAGAAAATATTTTATTTAACCCTTTACGATAAAGGATAAAACTTACAATAGCTCCTGCAGCCTCTCCAATAATAGAGACTAATAGCCCTACTTTAAAACCAAAGAAGACTATATTTCCAGCAGTAATGGCAGCGCTAGGAAGCACACCTGAGATGGCTACAACAATATTAAGAATCACACTAATGACACTTACTATAATTGGATGATTTGGGAGCCCTTCTAAGACATACTCCATATTCCCCACCCATCCCCTTCTAGACCGCAGTAATATCTATGTTAATTTTGATTGAATCTCTTTATTGTTACAAGCCTAGCATATAACAGTTTTTTACTAATAAGTTTTCCAGTCTGCGATTTTATGTTTATTTTTCTATAGTGTATTTATCTAATTGAACTAAACGTTCTTCAATCCTTCTCTTTCGATAAAGCATTATCCCAGCTTCAGAAAGTTCGTTAATCGCAGAACGGTTAATGAAAGCCCCAAAAACTATTCCGGCTATTGGAATCATTTGAAAAATCTTCTTCCAACCGACATGATCCCGATATTTTATCACAACCTCTCTCCATCCTTGAAGTTCTGAAATAACATTTCTTTTTGCTTCTTCATCTGGGGAATCTATGAGAGATATTTGTTTTATTATCGCTTGTTTTCCTACAATATCTGAGGAAACAAATTGTAGGATTTTTACAATAAATACTCTTTCCTTTTTATCATTCGGATTATAACCGTAGCAAATAGCAATATCCTGAAGAGTTTTTATTTGAAGCCCGAGAAGCAACGGTATATCAATTGATAAAGTGAATAATCCCCCAATACCTGTGCTTGCCCCTTGAACTGTTGCTAGTCGTCTTCGGCTATTTTTAAGTTTGCTAACTGCATGATCCATTTCAGAAATAGATACCATATCCAAATCCTCTAACGATTGGATGTTTTTATGAGGATAATAGGACTTTAGTGAAGACACTGAGCTTAGATATCTTCCTCCTGATTGAATATATTGACCTAACTCATCTAGTATTACGCCAATCTTCTTGTGTATAAAAGCAGGTGTAAGTTTGTCCAGAATCTTGAATGGAAGACGACCAAGCTTTTCCCAAAACCATAATCCGTTCTGGTTTTTCTCCCAATCTTTACTCTTTTTTAATTCAACTAGTAGTTCTTCTTTCGTTTCCACCATCAGTGACTCAATCCTTTCTCATCTTAATGATTGTAACTAAATGATGCGAATGATATCCTGGTCTCTACTTTCTACCCCTTCATTAAAAGTTAGCTTCGTTTTAAAACAATAAGATATTTCTTCAGACGAAACAAAGATAGAACTTGGCAGTTTAAACGAAAAAGTGATTTTGTATATTTCTTCTGATTCGATTCGTTTCGATGTCAAAATGGTTTGTATATCAATTATTTCTTCATTACCCATAAGTTCTTCTCTCTTAATCAATTCACAGTCAATTCGCCTTAATTGTTGATCTATTGTACCGCCTTTAATTAAAAAGTATCCCTCTATATGTTCCCCAACCTTGTAAGTATCCTTAGACAAAATAAGATCAATCTGTGCAGATCCTATTCCTATAAGAGACATGTATTTCCTTAATAACAAGAACAAAAACCCCCTATATCATTTATTTGTATATTTTTCGTCAATACGTTTTTCAATTTCCGCAATTACTTCCCTATCTTTAAGAAGTTCTTCCTTGTTTTTACTTATTAACTCAGATAAAGTTGTTTTTAATTTTCTCATGTAATTACCTTCTTTCGTATAATCTCTATAAACCTAAAAAAACCTTTACCATTTTCGGTAAAGGTTTTATCCAAATAGAAACCTTTACCAATTGGTAAAGGTCTCGCTAACAACGATATGTTGCCGACAAAGCCGAGAGTGCAAACTCCGTAATGACGACTTTGTCATAAAAGCTACTCCCCTTTAGGAGACAGATTCAACTATGAATAAATCATAAAGCACTTTTTATTGAATTGTCAACTGACAACGTTATTTCAATTAGTAGATAAGATAATAATTCTTCGTCATAACTCCTTCCAACAATAAGATACTGCTATTACAAACGCAATACTATAAGTAAGAGCATTCCCAGATCTGTTTAAAAACTACAGACAATACCTAAATTATTATTTCTACTAAGACAATGGAATAGTTCATCATATCTCTTTCTTATCATTGGACAACTCACTTTTGAATACAATTAGAATAATCCATCATTCAGTTATTATATTTACCTCTATTTCAGGGTCACCTTCATTTTTGGAATTACATTTTTGACAGGCAATAATAAGTAAAATTGGAGGGATTTTGATATGAATTGGAATGAACAACCTGATGAATCAATAAATCAAATAAATCCAGTATTGTTTGTTGCACGGTCCTTAGAGGAAATCCGCTTTTGGTCAAGAATCATGAAAGAGCATTCATTATTCCTTAGATTAGGTTTTAGGTGTGAAGATACACAATTAATAGCAGAAGCAAATCAATATTATCATTTATTCGAACAGATTGAACAAAGATCTCATTTATTCACAGAACAAACTGACCCCGAACAAATACGAAGATTTAATTCGGAAGTTCAATTAGCTGCGACTAACATATTTGCATTTAAAAGAAAAGTGTTAGGATTAATATTGTCTTGCCAATTACCTGGTGCCAATAATTTTCCACTTTTAGTTGATCACATAAGTAGAGAAGCTAACTATTTTAGAAAACGTTTAATTGAATTAAATGAAGGGAAATTAAAAGCACTTCCCGACGCCATCATTAAGGAAAATGTTTTCTTTTTAAGAATAATGGGGGATCATGCAAAATTCATTGGCCACCTTCTTGACCCATCTGAAAGAAAGCTTGTAGATATGGCTAGAAACTTTAGTCATGATTTTGATGAGCTGCTATTTCAAGCTAGGGATTTAGAAGGAATGAAACCACAATCCCAAACAGTTCCGCTTTTAGATCAATTCCTTGATCAGAATCGTGTATCTGTGGTTTCTCTTAGAGATTTCAAAAAAACCGCACGAGATTTAATAGAAGAATGCAGAATAAAAAGTATTATTCATCCTCTACTCGCAGACCATGTTTTCCGTGAGGCAGAACATTTTCTTGAAATTATCGACATGTTTGAAGCACATCTTACTGGGTTAAAGCCTCAAATGCGCTAAAGCTATATTCTTCATAAAAAAACATAAAAGCCATCTATTCAAATCTGGTTATTCTTCTATAAACCTATGCATTGCAATGACTACAGACTATTCCCTCAAAACCTTCTCAAAAAAATTGGAATAGTTCCATTATGTTTTAGATTTGTCTTCTAGAAAAATGAAAAGACAATTATCAATGCTAATACTTAAAAACCATACTGCTCAAAATAAAAGGAAATTAAGAATATTGATGAGTTTAGTAAAACAATAAGGAAGTTTCGAAAAGAATAAGAAAGGTGGAATATCAACAATGGAAATCCCTATCACAGGTTTTATCGTTTCCCCTGATTCTAATATGGATTCTGAGCATTCTCATATTTTATTACTAACTTCATGGGACGGAAGACCGCTGCACAGTCATCATTTCGCCGGAGTAACCTCATTTAATGCTGGACATTGGCACCGATATGCTGGAAGAACAGAGCCAACTCCAACTGGAGTGCCTCATTGGCATTAGTACTTTACCGTTACTTCTTTTGATGATGGACATAATCATGATATACGAGCAGTTACCGGACCTGAAAATACCTTACCGAATGGAGGACATTATCACCATTTTCTTGGTGTAACTTCAGTTAGCGGCACACAGACATGAAATCTAGTCCAAGTAATTGATTTCAATAAGTTTCACAATTTATCCTAAGCTTCTAGATAATTATTTTTGATACAAAAATATGGACTTCTTTATCATTTATAATTAACGATATAAACATAACTAAAAACACACGTGGAAACGTGTGTTTCAGATTGTAGACAAAAGGCATTTCGAATGGAAACATTCGAAGTGCCTTTTGTGTTTTTTCTTGGTTTTTAAGGATATAGATGCCTCGAAGAGGTATTTTCTTTGGCCATTTCTGGACCTTGCCATGTCCAGCTGGCCATCTTTTTCAGATTCATGGCAGCAAAAGTAAGCATCGCTTGCATGGACAATTTTTTAAGACCCCGTAGGGTTGTCCAACGCATACCATGCTTTTCTTTTCCATCGGCGAATACACGCTCGATGGTTTCTTTTCTTCTTGCGTAGATTGCCTTGATGTCGTCTTGATGACGAAGATGGTCCGCTTCCTCCACAGCATCTTGCCACACGTGCCTTTGGATCACCTTCTGGTGATTCTGGCTCAAAGTACATTGTGAAAGTATGGAACAATCCTTACAGATGGCGGGAATCGACTTATACTGACGATATCCTTCCTTCGTAGTGGTGACATACTCTAACAACTGCCCGTCTGGGCAGATATAGCAATCATAGTACTCATCATAGACATACTCGTGTTTTCTCAGGAATCCCTCTTTTGTGTGGGGACGAGTGTACGGTAATACTGGCTTGATATCATTACCTAACAGATACTGTGCAATAGCAGGGGTTTTATAGGCAGCGTCAGCAGCAACAGCTTCAGGCTTTCCAACTTTCTCAATTACTTTCTCTATCAAAGGCTCAAGGATATGACTGTCATGAGTATTTCCAGGCGTGACAATAGCACCAAGGACAAAACCGTTCCTGTCAGCTGCGGCGTGGTAAGAATAGGCGAACTGTTTCGTACGTTCAT
>NZ_JALIRM010000008.1 GCF_022900255.1 Lederbergia wuyishanensis | reverse complement strand
AGTATTACAACAATAACCGGATTAAGCAAAAACTGGCTGGCATGAGTCCGGTTCAATACCGTCTTCACACCAGCCAACTAGCTGCGTAATATGAAACTCTAACTTTTAGGGGTCACATCTGAAGCAGGATCTTCCTCCGGATATTTTTATTTTACTAATGAAAGTACTAAATCTTTAACGTCTAATACACTATCGAGAATGTATTCTGCATTGTGTTTTTCGAAGTCCGCTCTTGCGTCTTTTCCTGATAAGCCTGTCAGGACTGCTGCGAACGTACATCCCATTTTTCGAGCAGCGAGTAAATCTGCAAAGGAATCTCCCACTATCAAAGTTTCCTTACCATTAGGAATTGGCATTTCTTCCTCAATGCATTCTTGATCTGTCTTTGTTTTTCCGGACAGTGCCTTCACGTATGTAAAAGGATTTGGTTTTGAAAGTGGTGTTGCTTCTGGAATATTACGTTCAGCAGCCAAAACATCGTCTGCTGTAACGATATAATTCACGTCGAAATGTTTTAGCCACTCTAAATATTTAAATGGTTCTAGAGTCTCAAGTTCTGGACGTCCTGTTCCAATACCGATTGTGACCCCAGCTTTTTTTAATGATTCAAATAAAGATGCAATTTCCTCCGCTGGTGCTAATACTTTTTCTACAGATAAAAATCCTTTTTTTCCAGTTTGGACAGAAGGACGCCCCGTTGAAGCGAATACGTGCTTATCACCAACATACCATTCTTGGGAAACAAGTTCACAAGTAGACCAGAGTTCTCCTATTTCGCCAAAGACAGATTTTTCCACACCTAGCTTTTCTTTTGCTAAATCATCAAGATGCGAAAATAATCCTACCTTCGTTCTTTCAGACTGCTCAAAATCATCCAAAAATGCAGAAAAATCTAGGCTTAGCTCTTTTCCAGCTAAAGCTGCTCCGATTTCCAACAAAACGTCCCGATTCATTTCATTAGATACCCACTGTGCTACTTGTTTCGAATCTTTTACTTGCTCTAAAAGTCGAATTATTTGGTATGCTACTGTTAAATAAATCATGTCCCAGTTTGCATTTAGTCCACAAGACTTTTGAAACTTTAATACTAAATCATGTTCAAACACGCGAGCACGAATTTCATCAATTTCGGAATCGGAATAATCAGTTTTAAATTTTTCTGGATTCAACCCCAAATAATTTTTGCTATATAATATTTCCCACACCGTTAAAGCGGACGCATCAAAATAGCGTTCCTCGCTTAATAAAACCCCATCAACATCAAATAAAACCGTCTTAATCATCCAACTATCTCCTCATGTACATGATCAGCACTTCTATCCTTTAGTGTATCATAGCGACCATTGTTTTCAATCCTCATCTTTTACGTCTATATCTTCTGGAACAGGCTCATTCGCCAATTCCTCTACAAGGGCTTTATATTTTTCAAGCTGTTCAAAATGAGTTTTGAATTGATCTTTGTATATTAAAACTACCCCATCACCATCTCGTAAAAAACGAATTTTCCTTTGTAAAATTAAGTTTTCTACATACGGTACTGATACAGATAAATACTCTGCTGTTTCTTTTATCGTTAAGTACATCCCTTCAACCCCCATAAAAAAACTCGCATAATTCTTATTATATAATACCATCCTTATATTAAAAGGAGTGATCAACAATGCCAAGGAAAACAAGAGATACAGGTTCGCAAGCCACTCCCCATTTTGACGGGGAATATGAAGATATTATTAATGATCAAGGGTTGCAAAGTCCGCAAATGGGATTAAATATAAATATTACCGGGAAACAAAACTCATTTCATGTGTATGAACTTCCCAACAACGATATGAAAGATTTCGAAAAGCTAACAAGAGGTAAAAATGTAGAATAACCTCAAGAAATACTCAATCTACCCTCTAAAAGCGAATGTTTTGACACAACAAGTTTGTGTAAAACCATGCGTTCTAACGAAGATTCCTAAAAAAAATGCATGAATGGACTCCACTTCCTCCATTCATGCTTCTTCTAATCTTTGAGTTACAGTGTCAAGTGACTCGGTTCCTCCAAAATAAGCGAGACTTCCCTCGTTCAGATAAAGTATTTTATCTTCACACGATTGCCTGATTTCATCAACTAAATGAGTGCTAATTATAATGATACTGTGGTATGAAAGCCTCTGCAGAACCTGCCCAAAATGAAGCCGTTCTTCAATGTCCAAACTTTCAAACGGTTCATCTAAAATGCAAATTCGCGGAAGGTTTATGAGTGCTTGAATTAAACCTACTTTTTGTCGTTCTCCTCCCGAAAGATGGCGAATCTTCCTCCGTTTTACGTGAGTTAAATGACTCTCTTTCAACCAATGCTCAACAGACTTTTTTACAAGCTTCCGAGGGATTCCCTTATGATAAGCCATATAGGTTATATACTTTTCCACCGACATATCTGAATGCCCTGTAAAATGTTGAGGTAGAAAACCTATGATTTTCCTAATTTCATCTTTAGTTAGCTTTTTTCTGTACGTCCCCATCTGCTCGTCTCTGATCAAATGTGTATAATTAATTTCACCATTCATTGGTGTGATGGCAGTCGTAAGCAGCTTCAAAAGTGTACTTTTGCCAGCCCCATTTTTCCCAACAACATACGTAATTCCTTTTGTAAAAGAACACGAAATATTTTTTAAGTTTGTTGTATCCCCTGTTGAATATTCCACATTATTTAATGTTATTCTCATTTCAAATCCACCGAAAAGCGTTTCTTTAAAATAACACTACTCAATAAAAGAATTGAAACTACTAAAACCATCACGTTCATAACGATAAAATATTCATCACCTGGTGCTTGAAACAAGAGCTTTTTCTTTAATAACACTTGGCTGAACCAAATAAATAGTGTGATTGACAACCCTATTTTTTGCCCCAACCAAAATATTGCAACAAACCCAATCACACCAAAAAAGAAAACAGGAATAAAGGAACTGACGAGATATAGCATCGTACTTTCTTTCCCTACTATAACGAAACTTAATGGTAATGTGAGTACTAATTGTATTCCCATGACAATCATAAAACGAGTAAATATTTGTTGGATCATTGGATAGTAACTCAATGTTTCAATGATCTCGTTTCCTTCGTTTTTCGGTCTAAAGGAATACCCTATCACCCCGATAACAAGAAGTGTAATCCACTTGATCCAGCTCGCAAACCCAGTCACCGCGTCTGAAAAATTTTCACTAATCGTAAAAGTAATGGCAATCATAAGAAGAGCAGTTAACAGCCAGCTTGTCGTACCGTAAAAATTCCATTGTGATAAAAACATATTTATTATTTTTGATCTAGTCGAAAGAGATTGTTGCGTCGTTTCTAGCTCTTGACGCAAATCAACTGGACTTTGGTTTTGCTCCATATTTTTAATTTTTTGTATCAAATCGAGTGTCATTTCTCTCGTCGGCTCAGGGGCAGTAAATCGATCAAAATGAGCTTTCCATTCTTGTTCTAACTTCGTCAATTCTTGATTTTCACTCACTTCCTCCAACCCCTTTCCGCTCATCCGTAACTAATATGTTTTCAAGCTTTTTTAACCCACGAGCAATTCGGGTTTTTACTGTGTTAATTGAAAGATCCAATGCCAATGCTATTTCCGAATATTTGAAGTCCTGATAGAAACGTAGATAAAGAACCGTTCGATAATCAAGAGAAAGTTGATTTAACGATTCTACCATCCATTGGCGTTCAAGCTGATGATCAATAATATGGTGAACCTGCCCTGTTTTTTCTATATCTTGATCCGTCACATACTCAAGACGGGATGCTGGTTTTCTCCAATAATCCTTGCAAGTATTCGTCGCTATTTTATACATCCACGGTTTGAATTGATCTGGAACAAAACCTTTTTTTCCCTGTTGGTAGATTTTCAAAAACGTTTCTTGAACAACGTCTTCAGCCAATTTTTCATCTTGTAATAATCGATATATATATCCAAACAGAGGCTTATGATATCGGAAAACAAGTGCATCGAAAGCTGTGTCTATCCCAAGTGATAATTGCCGCATATATTCTTCATCTTGCATTCCCATCCCCCCGTTTCATGCTGACTTTCGATTGTTTTTTAAAATTGCTCCTATAGTACATATTACTCCTAGTCCGATATAAAACAATCGGTTAAAGAGAATCCAGCGATTTTCCGCTAAGAAAAGTCCACTTTCTCCGCTCACAACACGTTCAACACTTCCATATTTAAGTAAAATAGCATTTAATTCCCGAAGCAAGGCACCACCGAAAAGGATTGTCATCCAAAAAAGAATTCCAGCTATCAATCCTCCAAGCGAATGGTTTCCAATCATCGTTCCGAGAATAACAATTCCACCAATGGCCAGATACACTGGAATTGAAAAAACAAATCCTTTCCATACAAAATTTCCTAAAATAAATCCTAATGGCAAAGTAATGATAACCACTAAGACCACAAAAATAATGATGGAAAATAAAGTACGTTCAAGTAGAAACCTCCACCTAGATACGGGATATGTAATTAGCTGATTGTAAAATTTCGAATCCAAATCCACCGAAAAGCACCACTGAATAATAAATACAAACCAGATTGTTGCAATGTTTTCATAAATAAGACTAGATAAATCATCTATCGTATATGTCCCAGAGTTATATATAATTATCCCGATAATCGGTATCAGTACAATCGTTAATAACGAATATATGAATGTGCACCACAGCTTTAAAAATAGTCGAAGTCGAATTAAGAACCCCCTCATGATTTTAATTCTCCTTCGTATTGTTTTAAGGCGTCTTTCATGTCAAAATCCTGCTTGTTCTCGAGTCCTTTCCAATAATCGCAAAGAAATTTTACAACATCTTTAAATTGATCATGGCCATTCTCCTCATAGGTTTGTAACAAATTTACAAGTGAAAGATCCTCTTCTGCACCCCACCATGTAGATTTATACCATTCCACAAAACTAACCTGTTCGTGTAAATGATTCATAAGAATCCATTCCATTGCATCAACTATTATTCGAAAATCATCATTGTAACCTGCAGAAATTTCCGGATATATTTCATTTATTATTCCATATGCAATATCCCAATCATCCACCGATGCACTCCTTATAACAAAAAAGTCATGATTAACACTATCATGTATTTGATAATAGTAGTTATCGCTCATTACAAATACAACGGATGGACTCAAAGAAACCGCTAGCCAATCTTCCGTAAAACTCCATACTTTTTGATATCTTTCTATTACTGCTTTAGCACCGTTAAAAACTTCGGGATGTGCGACAACGCGAATATTTCCAACCTTTTCTTCCTTAAAATTCCCACCTACCAAGGATAGACCATATTGGGAAGTTCCTTGATATACTTCTTCATCGATCTGTGGAATTGTTAACGCAAAAGGAACTTTTTTATTCTCTCTCTTAATGTTAACTGTGAACTCCGTTGGAAAATCCTCGACTAGCCGAGCGTTCCTTAACTCAAATTGAGGATATAAATTATTGTGCTCCCTAGCAATGACGAGGGACCGCTTTCCGATTAAAGGATACCATCCCGCTTCTTTCGGAAGATACAATCGCTCATTTTTTATAAAAGCTTGTTCAATATAGCCATCATCGCGGTATTGCAAGATTTTCCCTTCATAATAAAGGTCTAGGTCAATTTCTTCACCAGGCTGTATCATTTGATCGAAATGAAGTGTAATAAAATCATTTTCTCTTGAACAAGTAACTGATTTTTCACTTGTACATTCTTTTATTTCTAATCCATGGTACAGTGTTAAAAATACTTCATTCACTGCATTATTTCCGTTATTTTTTATATTTAAGGTGCTTTGAACGTTTATATGATCATCAGCTTGAAGTTCCACATTCAAATCAGTTTTTTCCATTGAAAACTCATATGGTTGATCATCTTTATTGTATTCGTAGTAGGAATTCTCCCATTCGTAATATTCACCATCTCCATCAAAAGACTTGGCATATTGTTGCCCAGTTGCAATGTATTGTTCAAGAGCCTGATTATATTGCACAAATCGCATTCCACTTAACACAATTGTAGGAATGATTAAGATTGTAATCATAATGGGAAGCATCTTTTTTTCTTTATTGCTCCTTCGATGACGCCGGAACAATAATAGAGTTACAACAATGACTACGATTCCTAGCAACACAACGGCACTTTGGTGCAAAATTGAACTTTTAAACACATGGTGAATCCCCCATATCCCCTCATAAGGAGACCCAACAAACATATAATCAAATGGGGTTAATAAATGAAACTTTGGATTATCCCAAGTATTAGCTCGTCCAGTATAATCAAAAGGTAAAAGTAAACTTAATACTAAGATTGCTGGTATGCTAAGATACGCCAACATTGATTTAATCAAGATTCCAAATAAAAAACCAACAGAAATAAGAAGAAAAAATGCTCCTTCCATTTGGATGAATACGTAAAAGATATTTTTAAACCACTCTTCTACAGTCATTGCTGCACTAACAAACCAAATTGCTTGGCAGATTATTGTAATTACGGTAATACAAAGCCCGTACAATTGAGTAATAAGCCATTTCCCAATAATCCAATCTACATTTTTCACTTCGTATGTTACGACTAATTGTTCAAAATCATTATCCCGATCTTTACTCGCCATATAAACAGCAAACAGTCCGACAATGAGTAAATTGAGCATCAGCATCCAAATGAAACTTTGATAAAATGCAGCTGCACGTTCTTCATAATGGATAGGCTTTATTTCGTAAGAGATGATGACGTAGCCCAAACACAAAACATTTATTAAGAAAGGAATGGCTAGAAACTTATTGCGAAGTAAAAGGAGCCCTTCATTTCGAAAAACGGGTTTCACTATCTTCATGACGTCACCCCGTTTATGACCGCCATATAGCCGTCTTCTATTGTTGGTTGTATAGGGCTTACTTCGCCTTGAGGTTTTTCGTTTGAAATGATTCGAAAAACAACCTGATCCTTTTCTTTTCGACTGGAAATAATGACGTATTCTTTTTCGACTTGATCATATTCAGAAAAAGGTACCGTTAATTCCCATACTACATTTGTCGCGATTTCCGCTAACTCTTCAGTTGAACCTTGAAATAGGACATCGCCGTGATTAATGACTGCAACGTTTTCACAACTCGATTCAATATCACTAATAATATGTGTTGATAAAATAATAGAGTGGTCTTTACTCAACTTTTCTATTAAATTTCGAAAACGAATCCTTTCCGAAGGGTCAAGTCCTGCTGTAGGTTCATCGAGAATAATTAATTTAGGATTCCCGATTAGAGCCTGGGCAATGCCAAGCCGCCTCTTCATTCCACCTGAGTATCCTTTAATTTTTTTATTTGCTTGTGCAGTTAGGTTAACTTCTTCTAGTAGTTTCTCAACTTGTGAATTTCGTTCCTGTTGATTCGTCACACCTTTCATGGAAGCAACATAATGAAGGAATTCCTTTCCCGTAAACTGTGTTGGGACATTAAAATGCTGTGGCAAATAACCTAGCAGCTCCCTTACCTTATCTCCTTCTATTACTAAATCGTGGCCGTATATAGATACTTCGCCTTCTTGAAAAGGAAGAATCGTACTTAATATTTTCATTAAAGTTGTTTTTCCTGCCCCATTCGGTCCAAGAAGCCCGAATAAACCTGTACCAATTTGCAGATCAATATTTTTTAAAGCCTGAAATGAACGATAGGATTTTTGCAATCCTTCTATTTTTATAGACAATCCTTTTTCCCCCTAAAAATATCTTTCTGAATCCTACACGTATAGAAGGATAAAATTGTTTCATCTTTAGTTATTTTTGTTTCCACGTATAGTGTAAGATTTAAGGGCAAATTCGATTTACTTTCGTTTCCATCCCGATTCAGGATAGAATTCCCGAACAATTTCAATATCTTTTCTGTTTCATCGTGAATTATGATGGAATTCTCGACCAATTTCATATCCCTTTCAGTTTCATCGTGAATTTCGATAGAATTCTCGACCAATTACATATACCTTTCTGTTTCATCGTGAATCAGAAACGAATTCTCGAACACTTTCAATATCTTTTCTGTTTCATAGAGAATTAGAAATATATCATTAAAGGAAGTAACTTAAACGAAAACTCTTCGTCTGTTAATTTGGAGGTGTTAAAAATTGAATAAAATAATTTGCAGCTTATTTTTGATACTGTCACTGTTTTATTTATCAGGTTGTAAGAGCTCAGAATCAAAAGAAATAACTATAGGAAATCCTACTGCAGAAGAAGTCTTACGACAAGACGAAAAAGCGGATATCTTTCAATGGGATGACCTCATTTATACAACGAATGTGGATTGGGTAAATGAATTAGAACTTACGAGGAATGAGCTAATCGGCGAGATCCAAAAGTCATTTATAGACTTTTCCACAACACCTTTTGAAAACGGAATGGCAAATAAATTGCCGATAGGAGCTAAAATTTATTCGGCAAAACAACGAGGCGGTATATTAATTGTAGAGTTCAATAATGAAGAAAAGTATTATTTAGCTTTAGTTGAAGGTTAGATGTTTTGAGTAAAAATAATTGTTTTTATAAAAATTAAAGCAAAAAAGGTTTGGCGTAATTTCCAAACGTTTTTTGCTTATTTATTTTGAAGTGCGTTCACTAATTTGCTACATCACCAATTCTCAATCCGAATGATTTTAACTATTTTCCCTTCTTGTACCGTAATTTGTAATTCACCAGATTGCATATTATTTAACGAATCAACAATTACTTGTAGTTGATCACTTTCTTCTTTAACTTTTTCTGCCATTTCGCTCATCCCCTTTGATCATAAATTTACATAAGAACAAAAAAAGACCCCTTAATATGATAAGAGGTCTTCGCTTTTAATATATATAAGCAGTCGTCTCTTATCTGTCAGACCATACAAATCTGCTGGAATTGGCACCGTTTGAATACAAATGATTCAATGGTTGCCGAGGTTTCAACGGGCCAGTCCCTCCACCTCTCTTTATAAGAGTTATGGTTATTAAATTTTTTTCGTTAAAGTTAATTGTATTTTGAAAAAACGGCAATGTCAACCAACAATTACGTTTTCATCAATGCGTTGGAAAAAAATATTTCTTCACATTTTCTCTATATTGGTTATAATAGAGTCTGTTGTATTTTACAACACAAGCAAGACGTGGTTCGTGACCATCCCACGCTAAAAAACTAAGGAGAGAAATGAATATGAAAACAAAAACATTGGTGATCAATGGTATTTTGGCAGCAC
Source organism: Lederbergia wuyishanensis (assembly GCF_022900255.1). GTDB lineage: Bacteria > Bacillota > Bacilli > Bacillales > Bacillaceae_C > Lederbergia > Lederbergia wuyishanensis. Next base: position 216,258 of record NZ_JALIRM010000008.1, on the reverse strand, counting down.
TTTATATTGTGGTAACTCTTTTGATTAAACCGATTGCTTTTACAAACATCCAGTTTCGTCTTTCAGAGATGTTTAATCATCTAGTTGTGTTTAACAAAAAATACATCTTTGGAATTGTTGTCGGTGTATTCCTAGCAAACTTGTTTTTTTCGGAATTGGGATTATATGATCTTATTTTCGGAGTTGGTCAATCAATCATTGCCTTATCCATTACGATTTTTTCAGGAAAATTTATAAAAGGCATCTGGAATCGTATGATTTTTAATACACTTATTTTCACATTTACAATGTTTATCATCGCTATTGAGCTTAATTTAGCTCTTGGATTCCCATTTTGGATTACGTGGATAAGCGTATCAATTGGTGAATTTATTGTAATGGCTATAGGTGCACCACTTATAATGGCACTGAATAAAAGAATCGATTTCAATAAACTACTTTCTTAATAATAGAAAGACTCTTTTTAAATTATTATTTACCTAAACGAAAACCCCTTAAATATAAGGGGTTTTCGTTTATACAATAATATATCTTTTTAAAGCTTGTTCCAATGAAGCAACAATATTCGCTTGTTTTTCAAGGGAAATTCCTAGCTGAATCATATTTTTCACAACATCGGGTCTAATTCCGCAAATAATTGCCTTACAGCCCATCATGACTGTTCCATCAATGACTTTTTTAAGACGATCAATGACATCTGGTTCCATTTCAGCTACACCAGATAAATCAATGATTAAGGTTTGTATTTTCATAATAGAAATTTCGTTTAAGACCTTTTCCATTATAATACCAACTCGTTTGTCATCAATAGGTCCAATTAGTGGAAGGACACATGTTTTTGCAGTTACCGGGATAATTGGAGTGGAAAGATGTTCAACAATTCTATTTTGTTCTTCTATTAATTTATCTTTAAACTCAGAGTAACTAATAAAGAAGCAATTTAAGAACTGGTCAATTTGGTTGTTAATCTTACTTTCAAGACTATAAAAGTCATCCCTGCTTGGTGGATCATCACATACCATTTCAAACTTATGTAAGAACATCCACAACGTTCTTCTAATTGCATGGAGCCATTCTAACTTAAAAGCCAATGTTAACTGAAATTTAGCCCATATTTTTCCCTCTTGCTTGGCAAAATCAATTACTTCTGACTCTCTTTCTTCAATAACATAATGAATAAGGCGTTGAGCATTTTCTAATAAATTTATATTACCAATAGAATGAATGTACTCAATTTTATCCCTTACATTAACAGCTTCACTTAAAAGCTTTTCTTCAAATTCTTGCCGATTTTCGTTTAAATAATCTATTAATGCTTTTGCATCATATGCTGATTTCACGATATCTCTTCCCCTTTTTTGGTGAATTGATTCACTAGCATTTTAGTTTATTCCTCATATTTTTTAATATTATCATAACTTCATTTTTTATAAAAACATAATGAATGGCATGGTCTAAATATTAAGACCAGTACCTCTATTAATAGGAACTGGTCTTATGTAGGGTTTACAATTACTTTCTCTCTGGTGGAACTTCTTTGTTTAGGGCTTCATAGAATTTTAGGACTGTAAAATAACTCAAGCCTAAATCTCCAACGCCCTCATATGCCGAGACAATATCGACACTGCAACGCAATGGTTCTACTTGAAGAACCGTTACAACGATTTGATTTCGTCTCATCCCTTTTTTTTCAATTAACAATTCACCGCGTTCTGCATCTAAATGTGTCAAATTCCAACCAGGAAGTTTATTACTTATGATATATTGAATTTTTTCAAGCAATACACGTTTACTTACTTTATAATAACGCGTTTTCAATTGTGGATCTTTCGCGCGATCACTTGTTTCCGTGCTATTTTTCCATAATCCCGTCAATATACGAGCAACAGACATGGTTTTCCCCCCTTTTTTTATAAAACTCGATTTAATATGTAGGTATGCGTATATTATATGTCTTTTCAGATGGTTATGTCTATTAAGCCGATGAAATAATTGTTCAAATAAAAAGAAAAGAAAGTCTAACAGCATTGACTTCCTTTTCTTAATCTCTTATTGTCTAGAAGACCAATCTTCTGCACGTTTTTGTAAATCATCCAAAAACTTTTGAATATCTGGCGCTTGGTCATTGGCTGCCTGACTGATAAATCCATTGATAGCAGGTGCAATTTCACTACTAAAGAATGGATTAGCTTCGTCCATCATAACGGAAGGAGAAACGGCAGCCACTTCCATCGCTTTTTGGATAAACTTATCTTCTGGTAATACAAAATCAGCCTCTGCTAGAGTCGGCGTAGCTTGGAAGTTTTCATAATTCCATTTTTGAGTTTCGTAACCCGCTAAAAACTTCATTACTTCCCAGGAAGCTTCTACGTTTTTAGCGTTCTTTGCCATAACAAATGGATCCATTGCAATCCATCCTTCACCTTTTGGACCAAGGTTTAATACTGGTACAAATCGATCTAATAACTCTTTATTTTTACTAGCTCGATATTCACCCATTGTAGGCCCGCCTGAATGGTCGAGGGCGATAGCAATATTGTTTGTTTCGATTCCAAAGTTTTCTTGACCTTGACCATTTACGAATTCAACTGGAGGATATTTTGCTGCTTCTTTTATCCATTCTAATACTTTTACCATTTCTGGTTCATTTAATTTCCATTCGATATTTTTTAGATCATCCAAAGAACCAACTGCACCAACTGCTCCAAATGCGTGGGTCAATGCTACAACAGTTGAAGCATTAAGAGAATTCCCACTCCACCATAATCCGTAATTTTCTTCACCGGTAACAGGATTTTTTCCTGTCATCTGTTTTGCTTTATCCAAAATTTCTTCAGGAGTTGGGTTCTCTGATAGTGGCTCAACACCCCATTCTTCAAACATCTTTTTATCATAGATCGTCACACGTTTTCCTAAAATTGCCGGAAGACCGAAGCGTGTGTTTCCATCAAAAGCAACGGTACTATAAGAATTTTCCCAAATTCCTTTTAAATATATATCGCCTTTAAAGCTAGTATCGTTTCCTATCAAATCGTCGATACTTCTTAAGAGCCCTTGCTGCATCCATTGAGACGCAAACGCTCCTCCTGAATAAATAACATCTACATCACCTGATTGCAACATAGCTGTTTGTTTCGCCTGTGCATTTTCCCAAGGAACTTGATATACCTCTAACTTAATGTTTGGGAATCTAGGGTAAAACTCTTCTTTCAAAAAGGTATTAAATCCAATATTATCAATTCCTGTGATCGGATCAATCCCATCTTCAAGCTGCCATCCAGCCAAGGAAACTCGTACAGTAGCTTCCACATCGGACACGACTTCAATATCTTTTTTCGAATTATTCTTGCCCCCACCACCGGAGGAAGAAGAGCATGCCGCTAATGTAAAAATAAGAACAAGCCCACTAAATATCGCTAATAATTTCTTCATTGTTAAGCCCCCTTCAAGGATTCATAGCTTTCGAGAAATTAATAAAACTAGATTATCCTAAAAATGCATCACCCCCCAAAAGGAAAATACTAAATGCTTAAGGATTTTTTACTGCTTTATACCTGATAAAGCGATACTCTCCACAATATATCTCTGAAGGAATAAATATAATGTAATGACTGGAATTAGACTGACGGTTGTAGCTGCCATGATGATAGATGGAAGTGGTTGGCTCTTATTGTAAGTAAACATTGCCAAACCAAGTTGAATGGTGTATTTATCAGGTGTTTTTAAAGCCAATAATGGCCAGAGTAAATCATTCCATACACCTAAAAATTGAAGAATCGTCATCGTTGCGATTATGGGGATGCACAAAGGAAAATACACTTTGAAAAAAACTCTAAATTCTCCGGCGCCATCAATGATTGCGGCCTCTCTCAATGTGGATGGAAGCTGATCTATAAATGATTTAGCCAAAAATGTACCGAAGGCATAATTTAGTGCAGGTAAATAAAACGCCCAATAGGTGTCTAGTAATTTTATTTTTGCAAAGAGCAAATATTGAGGTATCATTGTCATTTCAAAAGGAATCATCATTGTGCTTAATGCTAAAACGAGTACAATCATTGACCCTTTAAATCTTAATTTGGAGATAGCATAACCTGACAAAAGTGCAGACATCATGCTTACAAAAATAACTCCAATTGAAATAATTGCAGAGTTTATCATGTATTTAAGCATTGGGATATTTTTGAAAGCGAGTTCATAAGTTCTCGTTGAAAAATCCTTCGGCCAGAATCGCGGTGGAAAAGGAATATTAAGTCTTGCAGCCCAATCAAAACTTGTTAATAACATCCAAACAAAAGGAATAATCATAATTAACGAGCCCACTAACAGGACAACTAATAGTGTTAAGCTTCCTACTAGCTTAGATTTTTTCAAAGATTTACCTTGGAAGGATTTTGGATCTTCCATTTTCAAATTTGAAATACTTATAGGATTACTCATTTGATCCTCTCCTTCTAATCAAGATTGCTTTTCCTGTTTGATAGTAGCATGACGACCGTTAATACAAGAATAATCATAAATAAGATATATGAAGCAGCCGTTGCTATCCCCATTTGACTTGCAAGGAAAGCATTTCGATAAATATATAAAACGACTGTCATTAGGGAACCTGCAGGGTTTCCAGCCGTTCCCCCAATAAGCCAAACATCAGTAAAACGTTTCATTGCGCTGATTGTACTAATAATGACCATAAATAAAATAATTGGTTTTAAATAAGGAACAGTTATATAAAGCCACTTTTTAAACCAATTGGCTCCGTCTACTTCCGCGGCTTCATATAAGTCCCTAGGTACACTTGTTAATGCTGCGATAAAAATAATCGTATTGTATCCGAGCATTCCCCATAATGTCATTAAGACTATACTGAATCTAGAGAAACTAGGATTCGTAAACCAACCGATCGGATCCATCCCTACCCAACTAATAACAAAATTTAAAAGTCCTTCTTTTCCAGGATTGAATAGAAACTGAAAGAGAATACTAGTTGCAACTAGCGAAACAACGTTTGGAAGAAAATAAACCCCTTTGAAAAAGTTTCTCCATTTAAACCACGGAATATTATGTATAAAAGTAGCTAGAATAAAAGAAAAAGAAACTCCTAGTATTACTGCAAAAACTCCCATATAAACAGTGTTATAAAGTGATTTCCAAAAAACAGAATCAGATAGGACAAATTTATAATTGGATAATCCGATCCATTCTCCACCAAATGTAGATGCAGATTTTTGAAAGCTTAGCACTAAGGCTCCAAACATAGGATAGATTGCAAACATTAATACTCCAATTACTAATGGAGCTGAAAACATATAACCCGCCCAGTCAGTAGATGTAACTTTTTTCTTTTTACGAGGCTTTATTTCCATTCGTTTTTCTAAGGATGGATTGAGTTTCGTTTCCATTACTTCACCCCTTTAAAATTTGAGTTAATTACGCTTCCAGAGTAAGTCTCTCCTCTCCTATAGTTCTTTCTCCAGTGCCTTTATTAAGGTTACAATACCATAATAGAAGTAAAAATTTCAATGGTTTTTTCAGTATATTTTTAAGATTCAGATATTTTGACAGTGTTCTACAGCAATCAAATGAAAAAACGGAAATACATTCCTAATTTTAGGAACGCATTTCCGTTTAAATTCATGCTTTGTGTAGATATTAATCGAAATAAATCTCTTTTCCTTTTTGTGCGGATTCATAGATACCACATAAAATCTTTGTCATTTCGACACCGTCTTGTACAGGGCTGAATGTTTCTTTTTCCCCTAAGCAAACATCTACAAAATGGTCGACTTCATTTTGGAATCCATCAATAAAGTCAAATGTTAGGCTGTTTACTTGAGGAGTCATATTTAAGATTGTATCGTGTTTTTCGGAAATGATAGCTAGCTCTGGCTCTACTTCTGCACCACCTTTTGTACCATAAAGCTTCACAGCAATTTCATCCTTTTTAGCATGAAGCGTAAAGCTCACATCTACAAGCATGGAAGCTCCGTTTTCAAAGCGGATTAACGCATTTGCCATATCTTCTACTGTATTTTTTTCCGGATCATAATCAGCTGCTTGATAGAAAGCTAGATTTTTAATATTTTTGCGGTTACCTAGTTTATTATACGTATTACCGGAAATAGATTTAACTTTTGGACGTCCCATTAAATACCATAGAACATCAATAACGTGTACACCGATATCGATTAACGGGCCACCACCGGATCTTTCAACATCAGAGAACCAGCCACCAGGGTTACCAAGTCGACGAATACATGTAGCTTTTGTGAAGTAGATTTCACCTAATTCATCATTGTCGATGAATTTTTTCAATACTTGTGTGTTGGAAGCATATCTTCTAACGAATCCAACTTGTAATTTCTTTCCACTATTTTTCACAGCTTCTTCTAGCTTCAATGCTTTTTCAACACTTGTTGTCATTGGCTTTTCAACAAGAACATGCTTACCACTGTTTACTGCAGCAGTAGCAATTTCAGCATGAGTGTTGTTCCAAGTACAAATGCTTACTGCATCAACCTCTGGGTCATTCATTAAGTCATTGTAATCAACGTAAACTTTTTTCGCGCCATATTTTTCTGCTTTATCTTTTGCTCTTTGTTCATTTAAATCACAAATGGCATAAAGTTCTACTTTATCGTTCTTAACATATGCTCCTAAATGCGCTTCTGAAATGGAACCTGCTCCAATGACACCAATTTTTAATTTACTCATTATTTTTTTCCTCCTATGCTTCCTCAAATAATCTACGAACATTATTTAAAGCTATTTTTGAAGCTTGCTTACATTCTTCCAAACCTTCGAATTCAATAGAAATATATCCATCAAATTCTGAATTTTTAACGATTCTTACAATCTCTCTCATATCAATATCACCTTGGCCCACAATCGCGCCTCTTAAATAATTTCCTGCAATTGATTGGAAAAATCCGTCGCCAGGGTTTTGATAGGATGGTCTAATATAAAAATCTTTGAAATGGACAACTGATGCATGACCAATATTTTTCTTTACTGCAGATACCGGATTTTCGTCAGCACATAAGAAGTTTCCGATATCGACTGTCGTTTTAAAATTGTCACGATTCACTTCATTAATTAATCGAAGAACACGGTCACTTGCTTGAACATGGAAACCATGGTTTTCAATGCTCGTCGTAATACCATATTGAGCTGCGTAATCAGCAATTTGCTGACAAGCATCAACAATTATAGGAAGATCTTTTTCAAATTGAACGATTGATGTGTCACTTGGTGCGCGCCAAGCAACATCGTGTCTCATGAATTTAACTCCAAGAGCATTTGCGATATCAACTTGTTTTTTAACTCTTTCAATTTCTGCATCAAAAGCTTCTTTTGTTTCTGTTAAAAAGTTAGCACCAATTAAATAATGGGAAAGATCGATGCCAACACTTTGTGCTTTTTCTTTAATTTGTTCAATTAGTTCATCGTTATCATCAAGGCTAAAGCCTAATGGAACGATTTCAATATGTTCTCCACCATTGTCGGCTACCCATTGGATTGCATCTAAAATCGTCATTTCTCCGGAGTTAATTGCTTGGTATAAACTGTAAGAACTTAATCCGATTTTCATTTTGTCCACCTCTTAGGGATGTGTATTTAGTTTTTGCTGTATAGTTACATAGCTTATCGACTAGTGGATTTCTACTTCCTTTCTTACGATAAGTTAACATCGACTCGTTCCTCATCGTGCTTCCTTTTTCTCGTCGGGAATATGAAATCCTTACGTCGAAGTGCAGGGTGCTTCCACTTTTCTTTGTCTAGCTGCAGGCGCTAGGGGCTCGAGGTCAAATAACCTGAGGCATAAAAGTCAAAATACAGACTTTTTGCCTCAGAACATTTGCTTGTCGCCCCTTAGCAAGCGCCTTCCGCTTTTCTTACTATCTTTTCACCAATACAGCTTGGCCTTTTTCGAATGATTCGTAAGCTGCTTTTACGACTTCTAGTGTTCTTAAACCATCTGTACCAGTAATGGATGGTTCTCTTTCTTCTTTGATACATGCGATAAAGTCGTTAACGAGTCCTTCATCCATATCTTCTGCAAAAGGAAGTTGAGAAATTTCTTTAGAAGCGTCGTTATAATAAACGGAATGCTGTTTAAATGCATCAACCTGTAAGTTTCCTTTTGTTCCGATAAAGTTAATGATTGCATCTCCCCATGTTGGGAACGTTTGTGGTCTTGACCAGCTTGGATCAATGGAAACTATAACACCGGACTCAAGTTCTAAGGCTACCATTCCACAGTCTTCTACATCGATATCGTAAAATCTTCTATCAAGTTCAGCATAGACACTTTTCACTTCATCGTTAAGAACCCATCGAATGATGTCCATAATATGTACGATATGGTCAGTTGCAGCGCCACCTCCTGACAATTCTTTTTCTATAAACCAACCACCTGGCATTTTACCGTGGTTTGTTCCATTTATTGCAACAATTTCTCCAAGTGCTCCTGAATTAATCAACTCTTTCGCTTTTTGGAATCCTGGAGCAAATCGTACTGGATAAGCAATTTGAAGTTTAACTCCTTCTACTTCACAAACCCTGATCATTTCTTTTGCATCTTCAATTTCTGTTGCAATCGGTTTTTCACATAAAATATGTTTTTTAGCTCTTGCAGATTTGACAACATGCTCTTTATGATTAGCATTTTCAGAGCAAATGACAACTGCTTCAATATCTGTACTAAGAAACTCATCTAGATTTGATACATACTGGCAGCCAAAATGATTAGCCATTTCTTGTCCACGCTTTGCATCTTCATCCCAAATATACGCTAATTCCGTTTCAGGATGATTGACTAAATGCGTAGCGTAACTATGTGCGTGCATATGAGCAAAACTAATGATGCCGACTTTCATATTAATTTCCTCCTTTTCCTAGAGTGACAGGTTGTCCTTCTTCAGCAGATTTAACAGCAGCTTCGACAACCTTTATAACCTTCAAAGCATCTTCTGCCGTCACGATTGGTTGTGCCTCTCCAGAAATACATTGTACAAAATGCTCCAATTGGCGTTGGTATGGATCTTTCTCCATGATACTTCTTGGAATTTGGGCATTCTCATCTGAACGGAATTGAACGACTAATGGATTGCTGTCATCGTGATCGTATGTAATCATCCCTTTATCGCCTGTCAATTCAAAGGAAGCTTTAAATTTCGTCTCTGCCCACGATAGTTCAACATGTGCAATCGTTCCATCAGTCATCTTTAGATTAATAAAACCATACTCTAAGCCGCTTCGTTGTACTCTTTTAGCCATTACTCTTTCTACATCACCAAATGTCCATAGTACCCAATCCAAATCATGAACACCTAGATCCATAAATAAACCGCCGCTTTTTGACTCATCGGTATACCAAGAATCTTTCGCTGGATATGGAACTCCTCTAGATAATCTCATCACACCCGGCTTCCCAATGGCTCCATTTTTCACTTGCTCTCTTGCATTTACGTATTCTGGGAAGAATCGAAGAGTTTGAGCAACAAGTAATTGAACATTATTTTCAGCACAAACTTTAATGATATCTTCCGCTTCTTCACTCGTTAAAGCTAATGGCTTTTCACAAATAATGTGCTTCTTTTGATTTGCCGCTTCCATAACGAGAGCAGCATGTGTATGAGTTGGTGTACAAATATCAAACACATCTACCTCTGTATTGGCAACAAGCTCATCAATACTATTAAAAGCTTTTGTTCCATATTCACTAGCCACTTTTTCTAGTCTTTCTTGGTTACGGGCAATCACTCCGACGATTTCGATTCCCTCGATTTTTGACCAAGCAGATAAATGTCTTTGGCCAAGTTTCCCTGAACCGACTACAGCAATTTTCATTTACTCTTCCACCTCACATATTATCAATGACGCCTTGTAGATTTTTATGAAATTGTTCCATAAAAATCATGTAGTAAAAGTTAGTTTAATTCAGACATTCTAATCGTTTTATCTTCTTGATTTGATTGATTAGCAGCAAGGGTTAACGCTAAAGTTTTCAATCCCTCTTCATAAGAAGCTAAGATTAGTTCCTGATTATTCGTTCTTACCGCCTCAATGAAAGCACGGTCTTGAACCTCATAAAAATCAACCTTAGACTCATAGGTTTCTGTGTTACCTTTTTCAACTATTTTAAGAGTTGTCCCAACTAACTCAACACGGAAATCACGCCCTAACACTTCAACACCCATACGATGATCAGGTTGAGTGAAAGAACAGTCTAAATGTCCTACTGCACCTGATGAAAAAGTTACGTTAACAGACGTTACATCTGGAATATCAATATTTTCGATTGTCTCCATAACTTGAAGTGACATATTGGCATTAACCTTCTCAATTTCTCCTCCAAGGTATGTCATCAAGTCCATTACATGAGTAGCCTGTTCAACCAATTGGCCACCTGACTTACTCATAATTCGATACCAAGGTGTTTGTACAAAACTAGAAATATATTGACCTCGTACCATCGCAATCTTTTTATCAGCTAAATATTCCTTCGCCTTTTGGATTGTATCTAAATAACGAAGACAATATCCAGACGCATTGATGACACCTGATTCACGAATAACTTGTGCTTTTTTCTTCGCGACTTCAAGGTCCAGTTCTACCGGTTTTTCTACAAGTAGATGAATCCCCTTTTTAACCGCTTTTTCCTCAATTTCACCATGTGCAAATGGAGGAATACTCAAAAAAAGTGCATCAAATTGTTCATTTTCTAGCATTGAATCAAAATCAGTGTAGACAGAAGCGTTATATGCTTCACCTTGTTTTTTTGCATTTTCTTCATTAATATCGCAAACGGCTACAATTTCAGCATGTTCATTTTCTGAAACATTCTTTAAGTGGACTGAAGCAATACCTCCAACTCCTACAAAACCAACTTTAACTTTATCCATAATTTCGCTCCCCTACGCTCTCAGAATTACGTCCAAATGACGTGCAGTATCATCCGCTAAAGTGCTTGGGCACAAGGCATAAGGTGATAGTTCTGCAGTAAGTGTATCTTCATACCCAATCTCTTCAAGTGCTTGCTTTACAGATTTCCAATCAACATCTCCAGCAAGTAAAGGGACGAAACCGGTTATATTTCCAACCCTTGTACTAAAGTCTTTCACATGTATTTTAAAAATTCTTTTCCCTAAAATGTTGATCCATTGTTCTGGGAAGCCGAACTGCAATACATTCCCAACATCAAAATATGCTCCAATGTATTCTGAATCCAGCTCATCAATATATCGAGCCATCTCAAGTGGAGAAAGTAAAAATTTATTCCAAACATTTTCTATACCAATTTTGACGTTAAATTTTTCAGCAGTAGGAATGATTTGTTTAATTGCTTCTTGACTTCTCTCATAGCAGTCGTCATAAGAAACTTCCTTGGATACAGCTCCAGGCACCAGGAGAATCGTGTCCATTCCTATGAAGCTCGCAATCTCTAACATTTTTTCAACAACACGTATTCCTTCTTTTCTCACATTTTCATCAGGTGAGCTTAAAGGAGTTTTCCAAAGAAGGGATGTAGACAAGCTTCTTAGCTGCAATTGATACTCCGTAGCCAAGGCTACGATTTTTTCAGCTTCTTCCTTTGTAGTTTCTACTGTTAATCCTACGCCGCCAGCCTCATTTAAATTAAGTTCGACAGCATCAAAACCTGCATTTCTACTATACTCAAACACTTTTTCAATCGGCGTTCCTTCAGGATAACACCATTGATTAATACCTTTTAGCATAAAATCCCTCCTAAATTATTTTAAAATGTAGAGAAACATACATTTTTTATTGAATTTAGTCTTTTACTGTCTAGCTCCAGCTTATTTCAATGTAAAATGAAATAATTCATGGAGCAACAGTGAAGCAGAGCCAACGACTTCTGAATCATTACCAAAAGAACTTGGAAATACTTCTAATTGACGCGAATGCGTTTGCAGTGCATATCTAGAAATATGTTCATTCACTTTTTGTATTAAAAGCGGATTTTCAAAAGCCAATTCTCCACCTAATATTATTCTCTCAGGATTAAATAAATGAATGAGATTTACTAAGCCTGTACCAAGATAAAAAGCCATATCATCTAAAATAGTATTTGCTAGTACATCGCCTGCGAAAATGGCCTTTCGAAATAATTCCGGAGTTATTTTTGATAAATCTTCATGTACTTCTTCTACTAAAAGGGATTTGTTTCCTGCCTCAATTTCGGAAACAATTCGAGAACAAATGGCACGCCAGCTAACATAGTTTTCAAGGCAGCCAACGTTTCCACAATTACATGGAGCACCTTTATAATCAATGGTTGTATGCCCGAACTCACCAGCTCCTCCATGAAAACCACGGAAGATTGAATCATTTACGAGCATACTCGCTCCAACGCCATCTCCGATTGTCACATATATTAAGTTTTTAGATTGCTGATAATTTCCAAAACCTTTCTCCGCAAGTAGACTCCCATTCGTATCGTTATCTATGTATGTAGGAATATTAAAAGCGTCTTCTATTGCATTTTTTAATGGAAGATTATGAATTTTAAGTTTTGGATTATAAGCAACCATTCCTTTTTCTGAATCGACAATTCCTTGAATCGTGATGGAAATACCAAGGCAATTATTTAGATTTTTGCACTTTTTAAAAAAGTGATCAATCATCTTAATCAGTACATTACAAAAATCAAAATCGATGTTTTCTTTTAAAGAATGAACTTCTTTTCTTTTTACTTTTGCATTTAAATTCAATTCCGCAATAGTGATTTTGGATGCATCAATCGCAACTCCAATTAAGAAACAAACATCGGGATTCAATTGAACTAAAATCGGTTTTCTTCCGCCGCTAGATTCGCCTGTTCCTCCTTCTACAACTAGAGAATCGCGAATAAGGTCACTGACTGCAGAGGTAACAGTCGTTGGGCTTAAATTTACTTTTTTTGCAATTTCAGCCCTTGATATAGGGCCATTTTTTCGAATTACATCTAAAATGATTGACTTATTAAGTTCCTTAATAAGCTGTAGGTCACCTGTCCTTTTCAACATAATCTCCTTCCACTGAAATCGCTTTATAAGTTTCTTTCTCCAGTGCCCTTATTAAGTTTAAGAATAGCAAATATTGCTATTCTTTTCAATGGAATCTTCGTATGATTATTGATTTTTTTAAAAAAGTTCTGATAACCTTTTATTCAGTTGAAAGTTTAGGATTTATAAGGAATTGAGCTCACTATTTTTACCCCATTGGAATTCGTTTCTTGCATCCTTGTTCTTCATCAATTATTGTTTCAATTTTTTTCAATTGAACAAAAGTCTATAAATCTTCTATTATTATATATGCAGCTTTTACCGGTCCATGAACACCAACGACAAGATTCATTTCAATGTCCGCAGAATTACTAGGTCCTGTAATAAAATTGATACAGGAAGCAAGATGTTCGCCGTGTTTCACTTTTTCTCTGATGATTCTTGCTGCTTGCGTCATTCGTGGGACAATTGAACTTTTGGGCATAATAATGATTGACTTTAGAGGTAAAAAGCTTACTGTTCTCCCTTTATCTTTGTTGCTGAACAACACGGCTGTACCAGATTCTGCTAGAGTAATATCACTAATCGTAATTCCTATGTTTGCCTTTTCTGCTAGAGTAATATTTTCCTCTCCTAGTTCTGGATTCCATTGGTGGACTTGTATATTTTCTGACGGCCAAATGTGATTAAAAAGTGAGGAGAGTCCATATTCCTCAAATCGCGCATCTTTCCAAGTTACAATTGGTCCACCGCCGTATTGTGCAACGATTGTTCGTAATGTATCTATTAATTCCGTTTTATTCGTTTCAATTAAATCTGTGTGTATTTTTGTACACTGGGTTTTTAAGGCTTCAAGTAGTTCATCCGAATCGGCATGTTTTAATACTGCATCTTGTGGATGATAGCTCCAGTTGGGTTCTTCAACACTTGTTTGGAATTTGTCTCTTCCTAATCTGCTTGCAATTTTATTTAGGAATGCCTCCCTATTTTGGATTGTTCCACTCACGATTGATCCCCACCTTTTTTATGTTCTTTAAACCAATCTCGGAATCTTTCTTTGTTCGGAGCAGGGAATTCTCGAATTTCAGTCCAAGCTTTTAATGGGCCAACCCCTTTTGATATTTTGTTACCGTCTGTAAAAGGATTCATGGCAGTAGGAGCTATTTTGGAACCTAATTTGTAAAGGGACGGCGAAGCGGCACCTAAGCCAAATGCTTTCATAGCAAGCTTTTCAGAGATTGGCGCCCTTCCTTCTTTCTCAACGATGACTTGACGGTGCTTATGCAACAAATCATGAAGTGGAATTTTAACAGGACAAGCCTCTGTGCAAGCCCCACACAATGTTGAAGCATAAGGCAGTTCCTTATAGTCATCATAGCCTCCTAATAAAGGAGAAAGGACTGCCCCTATAGGACCTGAATAAATCGAACCATATGAATGTCCCCCTACATGACGATAAACAGGGCATACATTCACGCAAGCAGCACAGCGAATACACTGAAGAATTGATTGAAACTCTCCACCTAAAATATCCGACCTTCCATTATCAACTATGACTAAATGAAACTCTTCGGGACCGTCAACATCCCCCTCATCTTTTACACCTGTTAATACAGTAATATAGCTTGTTAACTTCTGACCAACTGCACTTCTAGTAAGTAAGCCGACTAAGACTTCCAATTCTTCAAATGTAGGAACAAGCCTTTCCATACCCATTACGGTGATTTGAGTCTTTGGTAAAGCCGTGACGAGATCAGCATTTCCCTCGTTTGTCACCAAACAAATTGATCCAGTTTCGGCTACGGCAAAATTACACCCCGTGATTCCAACATCAGCTGTCAAGTATTCATTTCGAAGCATTTGTCTCGCATGCCATGCCAATTCCTCTGGCTTTTCTGTCTGTTGATAGTTTAATTTTTCCGTAAAAACGTCCCTAATCTGCTCTTTATTCTTATGTAATGCAGGAGCGACAATATGTGATGGCGGATCATGATCATCTATTTGAAGAATGTATTCTCCTAAATCCGTTTCAATAACTTCACATCCAGCTTCCTCGAGGCACGGGTTCAAATTAATTTCTTCCGTTACCATAGACTTTGATTTTACGACTTTTTTAGCATTTTTCTTTTCGATTACACCACGGATGTATTCATTGGCTTCCTCAGGTGTTTCAGCAAAGAAAACATGCCCGCCTCTTTTTGAGACATTTTCACTTAATTGATACAAATAGTAATCGAGATTTTGCAAAACATGCTGCCGAATCTCTTCTCCAAGAGAACGCCACTCTTCCCAGTTTCCCAGTTCTTTCGCTTGATCCAGCCTTCTTGTCTGCAGTCTTTCCTGTGCGCTCGAAACGGCTCCTCTCATAAAAGTATTATGAATTCCCGTATCTACACGCTCCTTGAAATTACCAGTATCAATTTTCATAGGCATTATGATCACCCCGCTTTTTTATCAAAATTAACGATTATTTAATATTTCAGCTATATGCATTACTTTTACAGGTTTTCCAACTCGGTCGAGTCTTCCTCCAATATTCATTAAACATCCACAATCTGCACCGATTAAATATTCCGCTTCCGTTTCATCTATATGTTGTACTTTTTCGTCTACCATTTGCTCGGAAATCTGGGACATTTTCACTGAAAAAGTTCCACCAAATCCGCAGCATTGATGTTTTCCAGGCAGCTCCGTATATTCAAGCCCCTTCACATTTTTTAAAAGTTTCATAGGAGCTTCAGTTACTCCTAACAGCCTAGTCATATGACAGGAGGTATGGTACGTAACATGTCCTTTAAAAGTTGCTCCGACATCTTCAACCTTTAATACGTCTACAATAAATTCGGTTAATTCATATGTTTTTAGTTTAAGAGCTTTTGCCTTAGGTTCCCAAACTGGATCTCCTTTGAAAATATTCTCATATTCATGAAACATATAGGCACATGATCCTGAAAGACCAACGACATATTCCGCATCTTCAAAGGCTTTAATCATTCTTTTCATTGCTTCCTTTGAATCTTTTACATATCCACTATTATAAGCAGGCTGACCACAGCAAACATGCGACTCAGGAAAATCAACTTCGCATCCAAGCCGTTCTAATAACTCAACTGCTGATTTACCAACATGACTATGAAACATATCAACTAAACATGTAGCAAAAAGACTGACTTTCAAATTTATCACCCGCTCTCAATTAATGAAGTTTCATATAAATCTACTTTATTCCTATCAAGCTTTATAGTCAACAGGTCATCTGATGACTATAAAAAAACTTTTAGACGACTCGTTCAGTTTAACTTTTCATCTGTGAACGATATCGTCTTTTATCACTGAATCTTATTGCTCTTCTCAAAATATTCACCTAAAACTTGATCTACATTTTCTAGATGTTGCACCATTGCTTTTCTAGCAGCATTCTCATCACCGTGAAAAATAGCCTTATAAATATGTTTATGCTCTTCATATAGTTTTTCCGTTGTTGTTTGTCCTGAATAAAGCCATAGTCTTCTTGTTTCCTTCATCGTTTCTTGCATAAGACCAGAAACATGATTTAACAAGCTGGCTAGAAGCTGATTTTGCGACGCTTCTGCTATGGCAAGATGAAAATCTAGATCTGCTTTTTCTCCCAATTCTTCGTTGCCATTTGCTTTTTTCATTTCATCCAAAGCTATTTCCATTGCTTTTAAATTTTCGTTTGTTCTTTTTTTACTAGCGGAAACAACAGTGCCTGCTTCGATTATTTTTCTAACTTCTAAGAGATTCTCTACATCGTTCTTATTCATCAAAATCGCTGTGGACAAGGGAAATGCAATTTGATCAGAGCTAAACTCCTTTATATAAGTCCCTTCTCCTTGCTTCATTTCTACAAGTCCCATAGCTCTTAGTGCTGATAAAGCTTCTCTGATCGCTGAACGGCCAACTTGAAAATTTTCTGCAAGTTGTTCGACGGAATCTAATTTATCCCCTGGCTTTAATTGACCAGACCGAATCATCTCGTGAATGGCTTCTGCCACTTTTTCATATAGTTTAGTTTGTTTTATTTCTTTGTATTTCAATCCAATATCCCCTTTCTAAAAAAGCAAATCGATCCTGGAAGATTATGATATAATAAGCAAATCGTAACTTACCATCTTTTTGAACATGGGGTGTTCCAGATCTTTAGCATTGACGGTATTTTTTATCGATTAGGTACTTGGCTATTCAATTCCATGTTTCTAAATATTTTATTTATTATTTCTTGCATACCTATTATAACGATTTTCCCGGCTATTAGCGCGCTTTTCGGTGTCGTAAGACAGTGGAAGAGAAACAATGATGTATATGTTGTTGCACAGTTCAGGAAAATGTTTACTGAAAATTGGAAACAAAGTTATCTAGTCGGTATCTTAACTACGCTTATTGGTGGGTTTTTAGTTTTCGATTTTTATCTCTTATATCATACCGATATATCATATAAAACCGTCATCTTTGTTGCTCTAATGTTTATCATTTTTTTGTTTATGATTTGTTGCATTAGTATTTATCCATTAATGGTTCATTTAAAAACATCTTTTAAGCGTCTATGTATTTCTAGCCTTCAAGTCGGATTATTCAAGATTCACTTGTCTCTATTTTGTTTAATTCTTTTAGCAGCATGGACTACCTTATCGTTAAGATTTATCATTTTATTTGTATTTTTCTTTTTTAGCGTTTCAGCTTATATCATTTATTGGATAGCAGATGTTAAATTTAATAAATTGAAAGTTAAAGAGTAAATATCATCATGCCTTAAGTTGATATGAACAATAGTGGCTTGTCTTCTATTAAAACTATTTAATTCTCTTCTATTTAATATTTTTCTAAAATTCATCTTTTTATGTAGAGTCAAGCAGTGTACTATAATAATGAAATAGATAAAAAAATGGAGGCTTTTTAATGTCTAATCTAGAATTTCAATTAACAGATTCTTTAGAAAAAGTATTTCCTCATAACCAACCAAATGCGCTAGCTATGAAAACTATTTCTATTTTTCAAAATGAACAATTTTCTTTTCAATTAGCGTATCGATCTACTGATAATAAAAGAATTCATATTGGAGTGGAAGCAGACGATACGGTCCTAACATCCATCAGCCATGTGAAAAAGGTGCCTTCTAGTCTACCAGCCTATCCCGATTCACACGATGAAAATTACCTTTCTATTGAACCAGGTTTATTTCCAGACTTGTTAGAACCTGTAGTGTCTGATGTCATTGAACTTGAATCAGATGGCTGGAACGCGATTTGGATTGATGTTTGTCCAAGAGAAAATGCTGTGGGTGAAAAGACGGTATCATTACATATTACTGATGAAAATCATCAGTCCATTTACAATCAATCTTTAACTATTCAAGTCATTCCCTACGATTTACCTGAGCAAAAACTGATCCATACACAATGGTTCCATACTGATAGTTTAGCAAATTATTATGAAGTTGAAGCTTTTTCAGAAGAACATTGGCGAATCATCGAAAATTTCATTCGTACAGCAAACGAAAACGGAATAAATATGCTTCTTACCCCAATATTCACACCACCTTTGGATACGAAAGTTGGTGGGGAACGAACAACGGTTCAGCTTGTAAAAATTTCTTATGAAGATGGTACGTATTCATTTGATTTTTCATCGCTTAAAAAATGGCTAGATATTTGCGAACGAAACAGTATTAAATATATTGAAATTGCACACCTATTTACACAATGGGGTGCTGAATTTACTCCGAAAATAATGGTTGAGGAAGATGGAGTTCTTATAAGAAAATTTGGTTGGGATGTATCGGCTGACAGTAATGAATATCGTTTATTTTTAGAGTCATTTCTACCTGAGTTAACTGAGTTTTTAAAAGCAAACTGGGATGCGGAGAAAGTGTATTTTCATATTTCCGATGAACCAAACAATTCCAACATTACGACTTACGCAAAAGCGAAAGAGCTGGCAGAACCTTATTTAAAAGACTTTAAAATCATTGATGCATTAAGTGATTATTCATTCTATCAAAAAGGCATCGTTACGAAACCTGTTGTGGCAAATGATCATATACAAGAGTTTCTCGATAACCATGTCTCTAATTTATGGACATATTATTGCTGTGCACAAAATCAAAAAGTTAGTAATCGATTCATGTCCATGCCTTCAGCAAGAAACCGAATCATTGCTACACAATTATTTAAATACGATATCGAAGGATTTCTTCATTGGGGATATAATTTTTACAATAGCCAATACTCGATAGAGCCAATTGATCCTTATGTCATTACGGATGCAAAAGGTGCATTTCCTTCAGGCGATACGTTCCTCGTCTATCCTGGAAAAAACGGAGAAGCGATTCCGTCCATTCGTTCTCGGATCTTTTATCAAGCATTACAAGATTTGCGTGCGTTTCAATGGCTTGCTCAATTAAAAGGAAAAGATTTTGTTTTGAATATGATTGAAAAGTCTCAATCTATCACTTTTACTGAATATCCGAAAGACAAGGAATATATTTTTAATGTGAGAGAAGAGATTAATAGAGAATTAGAACGGGCTTTAAGTGAATAATTCAAAAGGCGATGGAAACAATTTCTCCGTCGCCTTTTTTGTTAACTTTTTGAAATATCGATCTAGCTTAAAAAGAGTCTGTCCCACAAAATAGATAGTTCACCTTGGGAAACAGCTTGTTCTCTTTCGAACCCTCAAGTAACATCGTAATAAATGTACTTTCGTTCAATTTAATTAATTCATTATAAGCAAACGAATCCGTCGGTTTAATCATTTCCACGATGCCTTCTTTTTTTGTAAATAGAACTTCATCTGATTCGCCACATTGCAAGAGTATTGTATAGTTCACAGCTTCAGATTCGGTCCTTTTTATGAAAACCGGTCTTAATTTATTCATTAATCCGTGATAATTAATGACTTTCCACATACCTGAGGTTTCAGCTACTTCTTCTGCTCCCCAATTTTGAAAATAACCTGAAAGTATGTGATTGCTTGGTAAGTCAATTCTGATACCGTCATAATGATTTATTTTATTTAATAGCGAAAGAACGGCATTTTCATGACCTTCTAAATAGCAACATTCATTGATTATAATTTTATTTCCATAAAGACGATAGCTTAAATACGCACTGATTTTATCATGATTCTTGGCCATAAGGAGGTTTGATGTCCTTTTTATTTGAGCTTCGAAATAAGAAGAAGATCGTATCCGAGTTCCAACGAAATTCTTACTGAACTTATCATACAAGGCTTTTATTTCTTCAAAATCCGACTCAACACATGGTGAAATTGTGTATTGATTTTCAGGAATTTCAGGAATTTTTCTTAAAACCTTATAATGCGTTGGAATCGTATGCCATCCAAGTTTTTCATAAAAAGGGTTAATACCAGCAAAAAGCAAAGACAAATCAAAATCGTTATCTTCCATCCATTTTATTTGTCTTTTCAAGATTGTATGAGTTAGACCTCTTCCACGAAATTCTGGAAGGGTTGCTACATTTCCAATTCCTCCTACCTTTAATATGACACCTTCATAGTTGATATAATAAGGAAAAATCTGAACCGCGGCCGCAATTTCTCCATTTACGTTTGCAATCCATGTAGATTTATAATTATAATCGTCTTCAATCTCCAATCGTTCTTGAAAAAAAGACTTATCTTCAGGGAATACCTTTCCCCATAGTTCATAAAGCTGTCCAAGCTCCCCGTCATTATGTATTGGTCTTATTTCAATTTTATCCATGGAATCACCTCATTTATAAGTATCTCAAAAAGGGGCTTGAACCTCAGCCCCTGTCATTCATTATAATATTTCTAGCCATTGAGTTCGGACATTGAGATCGTTTCAAGAGTCGGATTATGGTTTCCTTGATCGATTCGGACAACCTTCCCTCCATTACGAATGGATTCAGTTGCCGCACACCCTACCGCAACACTCATTCTGCCTGCAAATGGAGTTGTTAAAGGTTGTTTATTGTATAAAACTAAGTTGACGAAGTCCTCACAAATACGTGGGTCTGCACCACCATGTGTACCATCCATTTGTTTCATCTCGTATACGATATCGCTCATTTCATGCCATGAACCTGATTTTCTCGTTTTTACGTACACTTTATCGTTGACATCATCATTTTCAATGCGTCCTTTCGTTCCGATAAAAGTATAATTACGAGAATAGTCTGGCGTAAAATGACATTGCATATAAGAGGCCTTTATGCCGCCTTCTAATTCCATAATAACCATATTATTATCTTCAACATCAATTTCTTCACGGAAAGCACATTGTGTTAGACGATGTAAACTAACATCTGGGCACGTATCTTTTAATTCGCAGTCAGGGCAATATAAATCATTCGGCTTATCTCCGCCGTAATAGTCCAAGCTTCCAAATGCTGAAACTTTCGTAGCATATTTCCCTGTCAACCAATGAATAACATCGAAGTCATGAGAAGCTTTTTGTAAAAGTAGAGACGTAGTATTGGCAGCTGTTCCATGCCAATCATGATAATAGAAATAGCCACCAAGCCCTACAAAATGCCTTACCCAAACTGCTTTAATCTCGCCAATGACTCCTGAATCAATAATTTCTTTCATTGTTTGGTACATGCTCATATAGCGCATGTTAAATCCAATCATTAAATGTTTTCCTGATTTTTTCCACTCATCGAGAATGCGATCACATCCTTCTGGTGTAATGGCTAATGGCTTTTCACAATACACGTGTTTCCCAGCTCGTAGCGCAGCAATTGCATGTTCTTCATGCAAGAAATCAGGAGAAAAGATTGCGATTGCATCAATGTCATCTCTTTTTAGTAACTCTTTATAATCCGTTGTAATAAATCCATCTTTATTCACATCTTTTTTAAATCTTTCCAGTAACTGTAAGGATACATCCGCAGCCCCTACTACCACTGAATTTCCTTCTGGCTTATGCCAATATTCTACAATGGAGCTTCTACCACCCGCACCAATAATTCCGATTCTTAATTGTTTCACTGGTACCACCTCTTTTTAAGAGGGCTATTCATTTTTGTAATAGCCCTCAAATTTAGTCAATTGGATCTTAAGGCTATGGCTGTCTGCAATAGCAAAGATTTTATAATTAAAATAGCAATTGATACGTTTGGTTTTCACTCATATCAATTTCAATTAGACCATCGATAGGGTCTAAACGCTTATCATCTCTACCTTCTTCACGAATAATAACGGAGGTGCAAGATTTAAAAACAAATAGATTTTCAGTGTTTGAAGTTACTTTTAGCCCCGTCACTCGCAATTTGTCCCAAGACACATTCACTTCAAAACCACCTTGAACGCGAATTCCATTAATGGAACCTTTAATCCAAGTTGATGGTAGAGCCGGTAAAAGTTCGACATAGCCCTTATGAGATTGAATGATCATTTCTACTACTCCAGCTGTATAGCTGAAGTTTCCATCGATTTGAAAAGGTGGATGTGCTCCCAAAAGATTAGGGTATATTCCTCCCCCAACGAAAACTTCATTTTTTGCTTCAACGATGTTAAATAACTGTTGAAACAGTGCATTCACACGTTCACCATCTTTTAACCTAGCCCAAAGACAGATTTTCCAACCAAGACTCCAACCCGTTCCCATATCTCCTCTACGGTTAAGCGTCTGCTTAACAGCATCCAATAGTGGTCCTTCTGTTATTTGAGTCCCTGGATAAACACCGTACAAATGAGAAACATGGCGATGGTGAGGTTCAACGTCTTCGTAATCAATCGCCCATTCTTGTAATTGACCGTATTTACCTATTTGCATTGGATATAGGCGTTCTCTTGCATGTTTCACGTTCTCTATCCATTCATCTTCTATATCAAGAACAGCTGCCGCTTCGATACAATTTGTAAACAAATCCCAAATGATTTGCAAGTCCATCGTTGCACCCTTTGTTACTGAGCCCACCTGTCCTTTGTCCGTATAGAAGAGATGTTCCGGAGAAGTTGAGGGCGAGGTTGTCAAATAGCCATTTTCATCTTCTATTAACCAATCTAAACAAAATTCAGCTGCGCCTTTCATAATTGGAAGTGCTTCAGTTTCTAAAAAAGTTCGATCTTGAGAAAACGAAAAGTGTTCCCATAAATGTCGACATAGCCAAGGGCCTGACATTGGCCAAAACGCCCATATTGGATCCCCATGACGATCTCCACCAACTGGATCAGCATGTCTCCATAGATCAGTGTTATGGTGAGCTGTCCATCCTCTTAATCCATAGCGATCACTTACCATCCTCTCACCATTTACCGCTAATTCACTTACAAGTTTTAATAAAGGGCGATGACATTCTGCTAAATTCGTTATTTCAGCTGGCCAATAATTCATTTCTGCATTAATGTTTACTGTGTAATTGGATGACCACGGTGCACGAGTCAAGTCATTCCAAATCCCTTGCAGATTGGCAGGCTGTGTTCCTTCCCTCGATGACGAAATCAATAAGTAGCGCCCATATTGGAATAATAGTTCAACCATTCCTAAATCGCTTGAACCATTCTTTTTCACTCTTTCATCCGTATCAAGAATCTCTTCAGGTTTATTACATTCCAAAGATAATTCAACACGGTTATAAAGACTTTGATAATCTCTAATATGTTCAGCTTTTAACTGCTCATATGAAATACTCATAGCTTGAGCTAGAATCTCTTCATTTTTTCGAGTCAAATCGCCAAAATATTTCCCGGGCAATTGATCAAAACCATTAAATGAAGTAGCTACTGAAAAATAGATAGTAGCTTTAGACGCATTATGTATTGAAATTTTTCCATTTTGAATTTTCTTTTCTCCTGCATCTATAACGACACCTAATCTACCTTCAAAATGAATCGCTTTAGTCTCTTCAAATTCACCATAAACAATTGGTTGTTTATCTTCATTGAAATAGTTTGGTGCACAGTATTCAGGACAAATTCCTTGTAATATTAATTCATTTTCTGAGTTTGCCGTTCTATTTTTCAATATACTCTCTAGTAATATATCGAAATGCAAACTATTTTCTTCCGAACTCGTCAATTGAATGGCGAGTACTTGGTGTGGATAAGATATAAAAGCTTCCCTCTTAAAATGTACATTTCCTACCGAATACTTTACCGATGAAACCGCTTGTCGAATATCTAAGCTTCTTTCATAATTCCTAGCAATATTCCCATGCAAGAAATGGATTTTCATATCGCCAAGTGGCATATAGGATTGTGTATACGAACCAAACATATTCTTCGTTTCACTTATTGCTTCTTCATAATTCTCTTCATCTATTAATTTTCTTACCTTTTTAAGCGATTCCCTGTCATCATACTTTTTATCCTTTGACGGAGGACCGGACCATAACGTGTCTTCGTTCAATTGAAACTGCTCTACCTCAACACCACCAAAATGCATCGCTCCTAATCTTCCATTTCCAAGAGGCAAAGCTTCCGTCCATACTTTAGCAGCTTTTCTGTACATTAAATTCTTCAATTTACAATCTCCCTTCTCTACAATGTTTAGATTTTTAAAGCGCTATTTGTTTTCATTATTGTAATTTGATCATCGTTATGAATGTCACGGTCTTTCATTCCACGGATTTTAGTAGAGACATTCTTGAATCTTTTGTAAGTATTTTTAGTGAGAATTACATTTTTACATGTATTGAATTCATACAATAATCTGTTTTCCTCTACATTCTTCCCTTCCATATTAATGATTTTATTATTTCGAATGATTAAGTTCTCCACATTCTCAGCTAGAACTACACTTTCATGATGCATGAAAAAGATGTTATCTTCAATCGTAATATTTTTGTGAATGGCAACGGGTGAAATTTCCTCCCCTAAAGGTATCGGATGAATATGAATAGCAGGTTTTCGATCATTCCACCCTTCAACAGGAGTGATATCAAATATATTCCCGCGAATAGTCATATCTCTTACAGGACCTGAT
This sequence comes from Lederbergia wuyishanensis, assembly GCF_022900255.1. Classification (GTDB taxonomy): domain Bacteria; phylum Bacillota; class Bacilli; order Bacillales; family Bacillaceae_C; genus Lederbergia; species Lederbergia wuyishanensis. Next base: position 191,319 of record NZ_JALIRM010000008.1, on the reverse strand, counting down.
TCATACCAATCGTTCGAATCATTCGAAATAAATATTGTACTCATTGTAATATTTTGAAAATTATTCTTTTCAATCAATACTTTTCGACGGGTTGTGCATAATATTCCTCTTGTTGGAATATGGGCAAATGTATTATTCGTAATGATTACTTCCGGTGTATACGTCACATTCTCCATGACATATAGAAATTCATCGATTTCACTTTGGATATACTCAAATGGCAACTTTTTATCGAAGGTTACTTGCATCGTTTTAAGATCATTTCCATTTTGTCCAGGATGTGTGACATCTTTCACTTCATACTCTTCAAAATCCTCTCCCATCGTTCTTCGATTAAAGAAAGCAACTTTATCTCCTATGTGATATTGAGGAAATCCAGCCTGCTGGTGATGTGCGTATTTTACTTCAATCGAATATTCATCGATTATTTTTTCTACCCTTGTAAATGTACCGTGAATATTAATGGGATCGTCATGTGGATGGGCAAAATTGCAATTATCAATTATTATTTTTCCTTTCGCTCCGGAAACATGAATGGAATCAGCAAAACTAGATCCATGTTTTCCTAATGCTTCGTTAGGAATGAAATGGGTCTTTGCAAATGAAATGTCGCCACTCATCTGGATTAAAAATCCAAAACCGTGCAAATAATGAATCGTTACTTGCTCAAATGATATTTCTTCACTTTCCCAAATTAAAGCACCTGCCGTATTCCGATCAATGACTTTACAAAATTCAAAGACACGATTTGGTACTATTGCTTTCGGAAGTGATTGATCATAAAAAATACGAATATTTCCTTTACCGTGCTCTTCGATTTTCATTTTATTCTCTGCAAAAGGTCCCTCATTTACTGCAAATCTTCTTTTCACACCACTTGTTTCATCAAACCCAACAATAACCATATCATTTTTAGAATCTTCATCTTCCCAGTAATATTCATTTGTATAAGGACTCTTTTCACTTAACCAATAAAAATACTTCTGATCTCGTATTTCATATAGGAAATTTTCATTGATTCGACAATCAGCATAAAAATGATCATCTTTTTCATAAGTACTTTGAACGACTAATTCTGATAACGTGGATACTTCATAATCCCATGATAGGTTTTTAAGATGTATATTTTTCGAATGAAAAATCCCTAACCCCATAACATCTCCATGAAAAATAAACATGGAACCATTTCCTTCAATTGTAACGTTTTCAACATGTTCTATTAAAAAACAAACCGTTTTTATTGGATGTCTGATTGTGTCTGTATTCGAAGTATGGAATGCCCTTTTAGGAGCGCAATCCGGATAAAAGTGATAAACTCCTTTTGGAAAATCAATGATAATCTTACCCTCTGTCAACCTTTTAATATCCTCGAGCATTGAATAAACAATAGGTGAATGATCACTTCGTGTATTTGGTTTTCCACCGTAATTAACTATGCTGATAGTTCTCGCATTTCCTCTCATAAAATAGCACCTCAACCATTCTTCTAATAAACTAAAAAAAGAATACACTTCTATTTGGTACCTAAAAGTGTATTCTTTTTACTTATATTATTCTTTTTCTAAATCATATGCCTTTTGATAAATTTCTAAATATCGATCAACCTTCAGTTTCTTAAACCCGGCAATGTAATTATCCCACTCACTATCAATATTTTTTGTACCTGTAATAAACTGAACCATGTTTTCATTAATGTATTTATTAATATTAATTTGTAATAAGGAAACTTCCTCAGCCTCTTCTGGTTCTACCCAAGCCGAACCAGCAAGGAATATTTCTTTAGGTTCATTACCATCGTAACTTAATGTTGCGTTATAAAGTCTTCGCTCATAACCTTCAGGAGAATATTCATCAATTGCAGTAGCAGTTGCATCCCTAATTTCTCTTGTTAGCATGATCGGGCCTTTTTCACCCCAAGTGTTATATATCTTATTTTCTTCATCTTCTTCTTCTTTGTTTGGATCTTGAGGAACTCTAGCATATTTCGCTTGATTTCCTTTCAAGTCTATATCGTCTTCTTCACCGAATTTCCAATCAACGCCTTCAATTCCCTTTGTTGCTCTAACTGTACCTTCTTCGGTATATAAATAATCAGCTAATTTAATCAATGCTTCTGCTTTTGCCCCTTTTGCTTTTTCTGTAATCGCAAAAGTAAAGTTACTAATACTACCATAATCGGATGTATTGAATTTGGCACCTTGTGGTCCTTCAATTGGTGGTACAACATTGTAAGATGCAGAATTTTCGTTTTTCAAATCCATAAAAACAGCTAAATGATTGGCAGCTGATGCTCCAAGGACTGCCTCACCTTCTGGTGATCCAATTTGTTTTAATGCTTCCATATTCTGTGTATACGTTCCAGTATCAATTAATCCTTCTTCATATAAGGAATTGATATATTTAAGTCCCTCTTTCCATTCAGGACGCATCGCAGCTAAGTACAATTCTCCATCTTCAACATTAATATTATCTTTTCCGTTATTATGAATAAAAGCATTCATTAAAAAGATGTTCGGACTATTTCCAATTTCAGTTGTTTCACCGCTCAACGGGATTTCATCGTTCTTTCCATTTCCATTTGGATCGTTTGCTTTAAATGCACGTAATACATCTCTAAATTCCGCAGTATTCGTTGGCATATCTAAATTTAATTTTTCTAACCAATCAGTATTCATCCACATTTTACCATATCTTGAACAATGATAACATTCATTGATTTGAGGTAATGCATAAATATTACCGTCTGGAGCTGTAATCCCCTTTTCCAAATATGGAATGTCTTGCATCGCTTTAACGATGTTAGGCGCATGATCATTTATTAAATCGTTTAGAGGAAGAAAAACACCTTCCTTACCATATTTTTGTGCATCAACTTTTGAAATACCATCAAGCCAAGTTACTGATAAAAATGCATCTGGATAATCTCCACTAGCAAGTGCTAATTGTTGTTTTTCTTTAGCTGCATCTTGTGGTGCAAATTCCCAAGTAATTTTGATATTGAATTTTTCCTCTACATGTTTTGTAAACGTGTTAAATTCTGTTTCAAATTTTCCATCCCATGATAACAATGGCGTAAAAATTCTTACAGGGATTGGACCATCTTCGCCAGCATTATTATTTGATGAATTATTAGATGATGTATTCGTATCTTTTTTTGATGGAACGCAAGCAGTTAAAACTAGTGATAATACAATTAACAAAATAAAACTTACTATTTTTACTTTCTTCATATACATTTCCCCTCTTTTTTTCTATAAAATCTTTGACCTTACCCTTTTAAAGATCCAATTAATACTCCTTTTACAAAGTGTTTCTGAACGAATGGATATATGATTAAAACTGGTAAACTCGAAATGACGATTAAGGAATATTTCATTAGCTCTCTTAATCCTTGAGCTTTTAATAGTTGCATCACATCACCATTCGGGTCAACATTCAAAATAAGAACACTTCTTAAAACAAGCTGTAAAGGAAATAACTCTTCAGATTTCAAATAAATCATAGCATCAAAATAGGTGTTCCATTTCCCAACCGCATACATCAATACTAAAACTGCAATGATGGGCTTGGATAATGGTAAAACAACTTTTAAGATGAAATTAATATCACTGCAACCATCCATTTCACTAGCTTCCACTAATTCGTTAGGTATCGTCGATTGAAAAAATGTTCGTGCAATAATTACTTGAAATACCGCCAATGCGGATGGTAATAGTAAAGCCCAAATCGTATCAAGTAACTGAAGATTTTTGACTACTAGGTAAAGCGGAATTAATCCACCATCAAAAATCATCGTAAAAACAAGTAAAATCATAATGAAGTTTCTACCAAAAAAGGTTGGTCGAGAAAGTGGATAAGCTAGCATAATCGTAATACTAACACTGATCAGTGTACCAACTACTGCATAGAAAAATGAATTAGAAAATCCTAGAATAATTTGCGGATTTTTAAATACAGTTGTATACCCTTCCAATGTTGGATTTACCGGAAATAACCATACTCTCCCAGACGTAACTGCAGCAGGATCACTGAAAGATGCACTGAGTATATAAATTAATGGATAGAGCACAACAACTAGAACTAATGTTAGGAACACGTAAATGCTTCCCACAAAAATACGATCAGACCAAGAATCTTTTATTTTTGATTTTTTTTTCGGAATGACTACTTTACTATTTTCAGCTATGGTTTTCACATTGCTAACCCCCTACCATAAGCTTGATGATGAAAATCTTTTTGAAATCGCATTAGCTGATAAAATTAATATTAGATTAACAATGGAATTAAACAATCCAACAGCTGCGGCAAAGCTAAAGTTTGCACCTAATAGTCCTACTTTATAAACATAAGTAGAAATTACTTCACTGGAACTTGCGTTTAAATCATTTTGCATTAAATAAACTTTCTCAAATCCAAGAGACATGATATTACCAATATTTAAGATTAGTAATACGATAATAATTGGCATGATCCCAGGAATATCGATATTTATTATTTTTTGCCATCTGCTTGCTCCGTCTATTCGTGCTGCTTCATATAAAGATGTATCGATCCCAGCGAGGGCTGCTAAATAAATAATGGCTGAATATCCCGTACTTTGCCATACATCGGACCAAACATATATAGATTTAAAGTAAGCAGGATTTCCCATAAAATTAATAGGTCCAATGCCTAATAAACCAAGTATATTATTAACTAATCCAGCATTTGGGGACAAAAATAAAATAATAATTGAGACCATTATTACAGTTGAAATAAAGAATGGAGCATAGGTCACTGTTTGAACCAACTTCTTAAATCGAGCACTCGCCACTTCATTCAGAGCCAGTGCTAAGATAATGGGACAAATGAAACCAACTACAAAACCATAAAGACTTAAACCCAACGTATTTTTTATTAATAATGAGAAGTTGGGACTTTCAAAAAAATACTTAAAATACTTTAAACCTGCCCATTCACTTCCCATTATCCCTTTTATAACGCTATAGTCTTTAAAGGCAATAATGACTCCCGCCATCGGAACATATTTAAAAGTAATAAGGAAAAGTAACGGAATTATTACTAAAAAATATAATTGCCAATGTCTTTTAATTTTTTTCCATGGAGATCGCTTACTTCTTACAATGGTGCTTTTCAAATCTCGTTGAATAACATTACCATTTACTTCTCTAAACTCCACTTTTTCACCCCTTCTAATCATTTGATGTATACACAGATGACCAAAGCCTCATTTGTGTTACCGCTATCATAAATGATGACTTATAATTTTGAAAACAGACACTTTTTTATAAAGGTACAAAAAAAAACCCTTTATTTATAAGGGTTTCTCTTCTTAAAAGCTTGAAAACGTACAATTTTTTAAAAAGGTACACATTCTTGAAAGCAGTTCATTTATTTATATTTTTCACCATTTTTCTAAAATCAGAAGGTGAAGTTCCAGTTTTTCGTTTAAATGCCCTTCTAAACGAGTGAGCGCTATTATATCCTGCTTGTTCAGCAATCTCTTCTATCGATAGGGTTGTTTCCCCTAATTTTGTCTTTGCGAAATTTATTCGTACATCCTCAATATAATCTGAAATATTTATTCCTACATATTCTTTAAAGATTGTCGGCAACATCTTTTCTGGTAAATTTACAGCTTCAGATATTTTATATAAACATAAATCTGGATCACTAAAATTTATCTTTATCGTTTCTTTAATTTTTTTAAGCATTTGCATATTGCCAGCAAACTTTCGTTCATGAATACTTTCTGTAATTTCAAGTAATAATTTTCTAACCAGTTCAAAAGATGAAGTAAACTCCATTTTTTTATTCAATAATTCTTCAAACTGGTTATATATCTCTTCAACAATTACTGGATTAATTTGTGAGTTTTTAGCAAGTACTCGTAATATAGTGCTTTTCAAACATTCCAAAATTTGATAACCCATATTTGGTGTAATGATTCGTTTCGTAACATTATCACTATACAATTTCTCTAACAATCTGTCTACTTCTTCAAGTTCTCCATCTGTTACAGCATTTATTAAGCGATACTCTAGTTCAATAGGATAGTAAAATTCAATAACTTCCCCATGAAAAGAATCTTCATATTTATATATTTTTGGTCTTTGCTCTAAGCTCTGTATTAAAGGTAAACTTGATTTTGCCTCTTCATATGATTGATGTATTTTTAATAATTGATCATACTTTCTTCCAATTCCAATATTCACTTTGATACTATACTTATTTTCCAGCTGTTTCATTAATTTAGAAAGATTTATTTCCATTTTTTTTAAATCATCTGATGTAGGATTTTCATCATATGATTTTATAAAAGCAACTTGATCTGTACCTATATTAGATAAAATGATCTCTTCACCACATATTTCTGTTAATTCGTTTTGTATAATTAGTTGAGCAACATTCATTTCATTTATCATTTCTTTACTCATTTCGAGGGCCATGTCTTTTAACGTGTTCATTATCTCCAATATCCCTACAAATCCAAATTCACCTTTAAATGGAATCATGGACTGTTCTATTAATATCAATGTTTCTTTTGAAGAAGAATAATCGCCATACATTAACTTCTTAATGACGGAATCTCTTAAAATGGGCAGTTGATTTTGAATTTTATCACTAAGTTGGTTATTACTAATAATCATTTCTTCTACACTACTATGCAAAAAATCAAATGGATTTCTTACTTTTTTCATTTCTGTAAATTTCATAATTCCAAAAAGTCGATCTAAAGGGATGCTCTGCCTATATGAAAATAATAGGGCAACTAAAATACCTAAAATAATCGTAACTAAGGCGATAATAAAGCTAATCGTACGAATAAATTCTACATCTTTTGATAGTTCTTTCTTTGAAATAATCGCTGCATATGTCCAATTATTAAATTTAGATGTGGATTGTATATAAATATAATTTTTATCGGTAACTGTAAAGCTTTTATTAACTTTATCAAAACTAATGATATTTTCCTTCAAATTATCACTTGCAATGATTTGCCCATGTTCATCAAATATAAAAGCCGCTCCATCATATTGAGTTGAAATCCTGTTTAACAGCGACGTAAATTCATTTTCTTTGATCATAACTACAATATTTGCTTTTGGATTTTTTTTGTTATTAAAAGGAAGGGATTGTACATATGTTATGACTGATTCATTATTATTTCCTATCCTAACAGTTGTTGAAGGTAAATAGTATCGTGATCGATGTTCTTGATTTATCATTTTGTTCCATTCATCAAAGGTCAAACCTTTATACGAATAAAGTGCATAAAAGTCCTTCGGGCGTACATACGCAGATTCTGGTGAAACAATGATATCAATGTTATTAAAATAAATATAAAAATTTCTAAAAGAATTATTTGTAAACCAATACGGTGAAATACTATTACGAACCTTATAAATATCATAAACTAAATTTGCATCATCTTTTGATTTTTGAAACATCAACGTTTGAACATTAAGGTCAAGTGATAACTGATATGCAAGCCTTCCTAAGTCATCGTTCTTTTGATCAATTGTATTAATTGTTTCATATAATAAATTTTCACTAGTTTCAATGGCTTTTTCTTTTAATTTAAGTATATTAATTTGATAAATAAGAAAACTTGCTAATAATGGTATGATCAGGATTAAAAGATATGAAAATAAGAACTTCCTAAAAATACGGATTTTTTCAAAGTAATTTAGCATCTTATACTCCTTTCTACCATTGTTTAATTTATGGTATTTTAACGACTTTCTTTATTAACACTTATTGGTATGCCATTCGTCTGCTAGTGGACGGAAATTCTTCACATGCTTTATGCAATTGGAGTTGAGAGTTTCGTAGTAAGAATTTATTTAGACTCGTATTATTTGTTTATTTACCATAAAAAAAAGGGTAAATCTTTTACCCTTTTCCAGCAATATAACATGAAAATTCTCTTATCAACGGCGTTTCTACTGATTCCACTACAAACAACTTTAATTTAGTCGTTGTGATCGAAGGAATTTGTTTTATATACCTATGGCCAATTGCAGAACCTTCTAAAACTATTTTCCATTCTCCATCGATGAAGGCTGAGACTTCAAATTTGCGTACCCGTTCTCCGAATGCTATATCTTCCATTAAAACAATGTGATCAATAGTTGATTCATTTTCTAATAATAATTCTAATTCCGTTCCAGTACCTGAAACACTTCCTAGGGAATTTGAAAATCTTCTTTTGATTTCTGCTCCAAACTCCAATAGTCGTTTAGCGTCAATTTCAGGAATTAATCCGCGATTATCTGGCGAGAGGTTCAATAAAAGGTTTGTTCCATGTCCAACAGAATTGTAATATATATGCATCAAATCATCTAAAGAGCGTAGACTTTCTTCATCGTTTGGATGCCAGAACCAGTGAAGCTTGCGAATTGGAACATCACATTCAGCTGGAAGCCATTCAGGCGTACCCGGAAGCCACTTCACTTTTTCATCTGAGAACATACTGATCTTTGCAGCACTTTCTGTGTTCCAGCATGGATATGGCGCTACCCCTTCTTCATTTCCAACCCATCTGATTGTAGGTTGTCCCATATTGAAAATCATTGCGTCCGGTTGATATTTTTTTACGATGCCAATCATTCTTTCCCAGTTGTACTCTCTACCTTCTGAACCGGCCCCATCAAACCACACTTCCATAATTGGTCCATATTGTGTTAATAGTTCTGTCAGCTGCTCGCTGTAAAAATCATCATACGCCTCGGCATCTTCATAACACGGTTCATGTCGATCCCACGGAGATAAATAGAGGCCAAAATGAATGCCTTCATTTTTGCAAGCCTCTGCACATTCACGGACTACATCGCCTTTTCCATCTTTCCAAGGACTAGATTTAACAGAATAATCTGTTGTCGCAGTCGGCCATAGGCAAAAACCATCATGGTGTTTTGCTGTTAACACGAAATATTTGAATCCTGCATCTTTTGCAAGCTTTACCCATTGAGCTGCATCCAATTCAGTTGGATTGAACAGTTCCGGTGAATCCGTACCTTCTCCCCATTCTTGATCACAAAAAGTGTTAATACCAAAGTGACAAAAAATACCTAAATCGAGATCTTGCCAGGCAAGTTGTGCTTTAGTTGGAATTGCTAGATTAGTTGTTTTCATTTTCACACCTCAGAAATTTAAATAACGCCTTTTTTCAAGATGATATTGGCGTAGAGTGCCTTTTCACTTGTCGCGACTACCGCATATGCTTTCTTCGCACGTTCATAAAACTCAAATCGTTCAATATATTCAATTGGAGCTGTCTCGCCATTATTTTGGATAATGGCTTCATACTCTTCCCAAATGGTCGGTTGTACAGGATCACCTGGAACGACAGCCATCACTCCAATCGGGTGTTCAACATATGTATCAATTGGAAAAAATTTAAGAATGGCGGACAATAATTCTGGTATCCCGTGTCCATCACAACGAACTAAATGCTGGGCATGACTGGCAGCGGGGAAATTTCCATCTGCCAAAACAATTTCGTCCCCATGTCCCATTTCCATTAGTACTTTCATTAACTCTGGTGAAATAATCGGTGGTATTCCTTTTAACATATTATTTTTCCTCTATAAAGTAATTTGTCAATGTGCCTAATTTTTCTATTTCCACTGTGACGATATCGCCTGGCTGTAAATAAACTTGTTGTTCTTCTGGAAGTCCAAGGACTACACCTTCTGGGGTTCCAGTTAATATAATGTCTCCTGGCTCCAAAGTCATATATTGAGAAATATAGCTAACGATTTCAGCACAATTGAAAATCATATCGTTTGTATTTGAATCTTGTCTTAACTCTCCATTAACGTATGTTTTTAGAGTTAAATCATTTGGATTTCCTACTTCATCAGCAGTAACAAGAAAAGGTCCTACTGGACTAAACTTGTCACACGTTTTTCCTAGCAGCCATTGTGGCGTTCTTAATTGTAAATCTCGAGCAGATAAATCATTCACTGGGCAATAACCAAAAACATAATCAAGAGCATCTTCTTTTGAAACATATTTCGCTTTTTTACCAATAACAATGCCAAGTTCTACTTCATAATCTAGCTTTTCAGTTACTTTTGGTATCGGAATCTCACTATTATGACCAGTTAATGTATTATCAAACTTATTAAATAGAATTGGTACTTCAGGATATGGAGCATTTGTTTCATCAGCGTGCTTACGATAATTTAATCCTACACAAATGATTTTATGTGGCTTCGTTACACATGGTCCCCACGTAATATCATCTTCGTTAATGAATACTACTTTGTTTTCAGCATTAACATGATCGATAAAATCTTGTAATTTTGACACAGCTTCACGATTACCTGAAATGACATCCATAATATCTGTTTCTATGTCAAAATTGGCTCCGGATTTTGCTGAAGCGGAAATATCAATAATTCCTTTCTCTGTTTTAACTCCTAGTTTATGTACGCCTTGTTCTTCAAAAGTTAATAGTTTCATATTTGTCCTTCTCCTATTCTATGCATTTTTCCCAAACGTAACGCCGCCATCAATATATAGCGGTGAACCCATCATGAACTTGGATTCATCAGATGCTAAAAATAGTGCAGCGTTGGCGACATCTTCCGGCTTACCAAGCTCTCCACTTAATTGTCTAGCTTTTATTCCATTAATCGCTTCTTGAGGATCGCTATATGCTGTTTTTAAATAATTTTCAACAAAAGGGGTATAAATTGTACCCGGAAGCAATGCGTTAACACGTATATTGTATGGTGCATAATCTACTTGCATCGCTTTTGTAAGTGCTAAGATTGCGCCTTTCGTGGCGGAATATAATGCACGTTTCGCTAATCCCATTTCCGCGGCACAAGAGGACATATTAATAATACATCCATTTTTTCTTTCCATCATATGTGGAACAATATATTTGGATGGTAAATAGACGCCTTTTACATTAACACTCATCACTTTATCCCATACTTCAGGCTCAACTTCATCTAATCTACCAACATTACTGATTCCTACATTATTAAATAAAATATCAACTTGCTTATATTCACTTAGTACATATTCGGTCAATGCTTTAACCGATTCAGGGTTCGTTACGTCCGCATGAAAAAACGTTGCACTTCCCCCATTATCCTTAATAAGCTTAACTGTCTCTTCTCCATTTTCGCTTACGATATCATTGACTATGATGTGAGCACCTTCCTCAGCAAAGCGGAGTGCCGTAGCTCTGCCAATTCCACTTCCAGATCCAGTTATAATCGCTACTTTTCCTTCTAATCTCATAGCGTTAACTCCCTCTCTATATGGTCTTCCGGTTGGGCAGCTTTTACAGTAAGTCCCCCATCCACCATCAGTAAGTGGCCATTAATTTGCATGGCTTCATCTGAAGCTAAAAAGACAACCGCATCCCCAATTTGCTTCTCCGTTCCTAAACGCTTCATTGGATTTGCTTGGATTTCATTGCTACGAATCTCTGGATCTTTTAAATAATCACGGCACATTTCTGTATCAATCGTACTTGGACCAACCGCATTTACGTTAATATTGTATTTCCCGAGTTCAATCGCTAATGCTTTCGTCAATTGGTTAGCTGCTGCTTTTGATGAAATATAGTGAGGAACAACAGGACTTGTAACTAAAAGACTAGCAGTTGATGCGATATTAATGATTTTTCCATAGCGGTTTTTAATCATATTTTTTGCTGTACGTTGAGAAGTAAGAAAGATAGATTTTACATTCGTTTGATAAGTCGCGTCCCATATTTCTTCAGAAAGGGTTAAAAATGACTCGAATGGAGCGATTCCAGCATTATTCACTAGAATTTCCACACTTCCAAGTGTGTTCTCTACTTGGCTAATCATTTCATCCACTTCGACCTTAATTCCTACATCAGCTTTAACAATCATGTATTTTCCATTATATTTTTCTTGTAACTTTGCTATCAAGGCTTGCGCTTTTTCTATGTCAGCGGAAGAATAATAATTAATCGCAACGTTAGCTCCTTCTTCTGCTAATCTTTCTACAATAGCAGCTCCTATCCCCTGGCTACCGCCAGTTACGAGCGCCACACGATTTACTAGTCTTTTCATATTTTTCCTCCTCTTCTAATTTCGTATTTATAAACTAATTCCAATTCTACTAATGCTGAATTCAGTATGACCTAAAATCTCAGCTTTTGTCTGCTCTCCATTTGCTACATCCAAAATAAATTGATGGATCTTTTCTCCGGACTCATCTAACGTTTCTTTACCTAGTAAAACACCGCTCGTATCCACATCGATATTATCTGCCATTCGTTTTGCTGTAAGTTCATTTCCCGTAATTTTAATGACAGGAATAATAGGATTTCCTGTAGGTGTTCCTCTTCCAGTTGTAAAACACACGACGTGAACTCCAGCAGCAGCCATCCCTGTTACACATTCAATATCATTTCCTGGTGAATCCATGAAATAATAACCTTTGCCCGGAATTTCTTCTGCAAAATCAACCACTCCTTCTAATGGAGCAGTCCCCGCTTTACTAATACATCCAAGAGACTTTTCTTCAATAGAAGATAAACCGCCTTCAATATTCCCAGGGCTTGGATTTCCACCGCGCATATCGACCCCCATACGCTCGATTTCATCTTCAAATTGTTTAATGCAGTCGTATAGTTTTTCTTTTACTTGCTCATTCACTGCTTTGGCAGCAACTAAATGTTCAGCACCAATAATCTCTGTAGTCTCACCCATAACAATGGTTCCACCGCTATTTAAAATCAGATCAGCAGCTTTTCCAAGAGCAGGGTTGCTGCATAAACCAGAAGTAAAATCAGAACCGCCACATTTTACTCCAACAATAAGTTCTGAAGCAGGTACATCTTCAACAGGAATATCCTCAATCAACTTCATAAGCTTACGAGCTTCCTCAATCCCTTTTTGAATTGTTTTTATGGAACCGCCTTCAGTTTGAATATCAATCCATATGACTGGTTTCCCGGTAGTCTCTATATCGGCCTTCACTTCTTCCGCGTTGATGACTTCACAGCCGAGACTAACTATCAATACCGCTCCAACATTCGGATTTTTCCCCATGCCTACTAATACTTTATGCGTTCTTTCTTTATCAGAACCTACTTGGCTGCATCCATGTTGATGAGGGATAGCAACTGAATTAGGGATTTGTTGCTGGATTCTTGAGCAAACTTGATTCGCACAAACGACAGTTGGAAGAATTAAAAGATGATTTCTTATACCGAACTTTCCATTTTCTCTTCTGTATCCTTTAAACGTTTGCATGTTCTTTCCCTCCTTCTTTTTTATCTCCTCGTCCTCTTATTCCTTCGATATTATGTACATGGACATGCTCCCCAATTTGAATCTCACAAGTAGCAGCTCCAATCACTTCTCCGTATTTAATCACTTCTCTATGAGGTTGAATATTGGTAATTGCAGCTTTATGACCAAATTTAATATCTTGTTTCAACGTAATCTCGTAAGTGGTTCCTTCTTTCGTATACGTCAAAAGTTCTCCCTCTTTAAAATCTTTGAGAACGGTTGCAACATTATCTTTAGCATCCATAACGATGGAAGTTATTCCTTCTTGGTACGTTTGTTGGGACATTATAAAGTCTCCTTTCTATTAAACTAACCATTCTTTTTTTGTTATCGATAACAAAATAATAACAGTTAAAGAATAAACAGGCAACAAGTATTTTTATTTATATTATGTTGAACACTAATAATTATTAGTATATAAAATTAGCATTAATATAAAAGGATTAGACCTTCTATATTAATGCTATATTGTTAATCTTTTAGAAAAATCTCAACAACAGGAATTGGAATATCAGGTTTTTGAATAGGAAGTTCTAATGTTACAGACCCTGGTTTTATACGAGTGGATATAGAAGTAAGCGACTCATTAGGATCGTGTTCCTTATATTGAACTTCTGATGCATCATGTAATAACTGGGCATAGTCTATTTTCCCCGACAAACCATCAAGATGAATATGTCTAAATGGCCATGAAAAGATATGAAGATATAGGCGATTTCCCTTTTGAGTATATCTGCAATCTACAGGTGCTAATAGATCACTATTTGTTGCACCGTATATTGAGCGCGAATTTAGTCTCATCCATTGGCCAATGGCTCTTAAACTATTAAGTGACTTTTCGTCAATCTCACCCCGAGCATTTGGTCCAACATTGAGCAGAAGGTTTCCACCTTTTGAGACAGTATCTACCAGCATTTTTATTAGCATTTCATCAGATTTCCAATCAAGATTATCCCTATCGTAACCCCAACTGCCGTTAAGGGTTTGACAAGCTTCCCATATAACAGGATTCCCATCTTTTTCTAAAACTTCTCTTGGTTGATATTGCTCTGGTGTTATAACTCCACGCCCCAAATCCAAACGATCATTTAGTAGGATATCGGGCTGGAGTTCGAGTACCATCTTCTCCAATTTTTCAGATTGCCAATCTATTTTTCCTTTCCCAGTTGACCAACCCCAATCAAAAGTAGGGTAAGAGAAATCAAACCATAAATAATCGATTTTTCCGTAATTAGTTAATAACTCCCGAACTTGGCCATGTAAATATTCAGCATAATTTTCTATTTTTCTATTTTGAGCATTTGCTTTAAATACCTCGTCATCTCTTTGAGGGTGCAAACCATCAATAGGAAACTCAGGATGATGCCAATCAATCACCGAATGATAAAACCCTACCTTAAGCCCTTCTTCTCTAAAAGCATTCACCATTTCTAACAAAACATCTCGTTTGGCTGGTGTATTTGTTACTTTATAATCCGTTAAAGCACTATCCCAAAGCGCAAAACCTTCATGGTGTTTAGTTGTAATAACAAAATACTTCATTCCCGCTTCTTTTGCAGCACGAGCCCATATTTTTGGATCATATAAATCAGGATCAAAATATTTAAAATATTTTCTGTATGTATCTGGATGAATTTTTTCTCGATTCATTACCCATTCATGACGTGCAGCATTTGAATACAATCCCCAATGGATAAATAATCCAAATCGATCATGTAGAAGCCAAGTTGGGTCCCCATAATTTGTTGGCCAGTTAGAAGTTTTAGAAATTTCACTTACCGATGTCATTTGCTAATTCCTCCTATACATATTATTTTTTATATTTTGCATCATATGCTTCTTGATATATCTCAATGTATCGTTTTAGGTTCATGCTTTCTAAAGTTTTTAAGTACTTGTCCCAACCTTTATCAATGTCTTCAGTTCCAGTAATAAATTGTGCATTAGACTCATCTACGAAATTATTAATGGTTGATTCTAATTCTGCTAGTTCTGCAGATTGCTCTTGAGTAAAATAAAGCGGTGGTAATACTTTATCTTCTTCCGGTTTATACGGTTCATATTTCTCTTTTGTTTCTTTATACAGAATTGGTTCTAGTGGCTGATCCTTAGATTCGACTTCGCTTAATCTGAATAGGTCAGTACGTATAAGTGGACCTGTTTGTGCCCAATGGGTATTTTGAACTTCCCCATATGCTGATAATCTTGCCCACGTTGCTGGCTCACCATTAATACCAATTTCTCCTTCTTTTGCCCATCTCCAATCCTTATCAGGTTCTCCCGCTTCTGCCCTCAATGTCACTTCCTCTTGGTAAAACCCTTCTGCCCATCTAAGTGCTACTTCCGGATGTTTAGCTTGATTGGTAATAATAAATGAAGCTCTTGAAGGTACAGGTGGTTGATATCTTGCAACTCTGTATCCATCAGGTCCCGCTATAGGTGGAACTGCAACATAATCCATCCATTCACCGCTGTTTCCACCGGCTTGCATAAAATCACCTTGCCAATATCCCATCGCCATTCCTAAAATTCTATCCTTTGAATTTCCAGTTCTTTTTAGCTGGTCAATATCTTGTGTCAAGGCCTCTTTTGCCATTAATCCGTCTTGATACAATCTTTTTACGTACTTTAATCCTTCTTTCCACTGAGGTTTGTCGAATGGAACTTGTATTTTTCCATTCTCTAAATATTTGTCACTGTATATAAAAGCATTCATTAAATAACCAGGGTAAGGCCATAAATCTTTAGAACCTGAAATTGGTATTTCGTCGTTTTTACCGTTGCCATTAGGATCCTTTTCTTTAAAAGCTTTTAGCACTTCATACAAATCCTCTGTAGTTTCCGGCATGTCTAGTCCCAAATCATCTAACCATGGCTTGTAAACCCAAAGCTTTTGAGCCATTGTACAATGATAACACTCATTTACTGCAGGCAAAGAATAGATGTTGCCATCAGGAGCAGTTATCGCGTTCTTGATTTCTGGTCTTTCGTCTAAAAATTTCTTTACGTCTGTTCCTTGATCATCAATTAGATCATTGAGCTTTATAAACATACCTTGACTTCCATAAATCATAAGTTGCGATAATGTGACAGGACTACTCATTATGACATCCGGCAAGTCGCCACTGGATAAAATTAAATTCAATTTTTCCTCTGTATTTTGGCTGGGCATTACTTCCCATTCTATGTGAACATTTGTTTTTTCTTCATACCACTTTGTAAATGTATTCGTTTTAAAGTCTTCTACAGTTTGATTTGAAGGAACCAATACTCTTAACGTAACCTTTTCCTTTGTTATAGGAAATGTTCCTGGTTCAGTAAGTTCAACCTTCTCATTTTCATTTTTAGAATTTCCTGTTTTATCACTTTTGCACGCTGTTAATACTAGGGAGAATATTATCATTACTGATACGAAAATAAATGGTAGTTTTCTCACAAAATTACCCCCTTGTTTTTTATTAACTCGTCTTCGTTTTAAAAATTCCATACTTCTATACTTCGATACGCATCCCCCCTTAAAAACTAGAAATATAGGGTGTAAATAATTTATTTACTCCTTTACCGACCCAATCATTACACCTTTTACAAAATGCTTTTGCACAAATGGATAAATTACAAGCACAGGTAAAGAAGCAACTACAATCAAGGAGTATTTTAACAACTCTCTTAAACCGGACATGGATGCTTGCTTTTCAATATCTATAAAAACTTCTGGATCAATTTCGTTTTGCACGAGAATATTGTTTAATATTAGCTGTAATGGAAATAGGTCAGGATCACGTAAATAGATTAAAGCGTTAAAAAAAGCATTCCAGTGACCTACCGCATAAAACAAAGACATAACTGCAATTATGGGTCCAGAAAGTGGTACAACAACGCTTCTTAAAAAACGAAAATCACTGCAACCATCTATTTTAGCTGCTTCGACTAATTCATCGGGAATGGTCATTTTAAAATAGGTTCTTGTAATAATGACATTAAATACAGACATTGCATTAGGTATCATCATTGCCCATCTCGTATCCAGCATCCCGAGCTCTTTTACAAGTAAGTAATTCGGGATCAATCCCCCACTAAATAACATTGTGAATAAGAAGAGAAACATAAAAAAGTTTCTGCCATAAAATTCTTTTCTTGATAAAGGATAGGCTGCTAAAATAGTGAGCGTAACATTAATTGATGTACCAACTACCATATAAAAAAGTGAATTGCCGTACCCTGTCCAAATTTGCTTATATTTAAAAACCGCTTTGTACCCTTCCAAGCTAAAGTCAACAGGCCATAACCAAACTTCTCCGGCAAGAACGGCATCTGTAGAACTAAATGAAGAACTGACAATATATATTAATGGATAGACAAATATTAAGAGTAGGAAGCTAAGCATTACATAGTTCAATATTGTAAATACTCTATCTCTCCCAGTGTCTTTAATTGTATTGGTTGTCAACATTATCGCCCCGCATTTTAAGTTTCTTTACCATAAACTTTCTTGGCCAACTTTTTTAGCAAATTTATTAACAGAGTAGATTAATATTAATCCAATGATTGATTTGAATAATCCTATTGCTGCAGCGTATGAATAGTTTGGAACTGCGGAGACAAGACCCACCTTATATACATAGGTATCTATAATTTCAGAGCTTTTTAAGTTCAAGGGATTTTGCAATAACAAGGCTTTCTCAAAACCAACATTTAAAATATTCCCCATATCAAGAATAAGTAAAATAATGGTAATTGGTAGAATTCCAGGAATATCAATATGCCAAATTCTTTGGAGTTTAGAAGCCCCATCTATAACTGCTGCTTCATGCAATGCTGGACTAATGCTAGATAATGCAGCAAGATAAATAATGCAGCTAAATCCTACACTTTGCCAAATTCCTGACCAGACATAAATTGATTTGAAATAATCAGGGTTCCCCATAAAATGCACCGATTCAAATCCTAGTAAGGTGAGGAGGCCATTAATTGGACCTCTAGGTTCAAGGAATACAAAGATAATTCCTACCATAACTACCACTGAAATAAAATGTGGTGCATACGACACCATCTGTACTGTCTTTTTAAAACGTTTTTTATTAACATAATTAAGACTTAAGGCTAGAATGATTGGAAATGGAAATCCAGCAATTAATTGGTAAAAACTTAAGATTAGTGTATTTTTTATTACTCTCCAAAACTCATAAGAATTAAAGAATCTAATGAAATGGTCAAATCCAATCCATGGACTCCCTAAAATACCTTGTACAGGGTTAAAGCTCTTAAAAGCAATTGTGACACCATACATAGGAATGTAATGAAAAATAATGATATAAACAAATGGAAGGAAAAATAGTACATATAGCTGCCAACTATTTTTAATTTGTTTTAAAACAGACTTTTTCTTGTTTTTTCTAACAATTACAGAACTTTCTGTCTTTTCGCTAGATATCTTTGTAATTTCCAATATCTTCCCTCCTCTTAAATTACTAACACTAAATTTAAAGCGTTTTCATTTTTGTATTTTAATAGTTAATAAAAATACTTTTTAATATAATTTAATTTCTACGAAGTAAGTTATTATTCGAATATCGGACGGATATATGATTTACTCGTCCGATATTCTTCGGTTAAACTTTTATTCCGATTATTTATGAATTTAAACTTCATTCCAAAATCTTTTTAAGTTGTCCATTCCTATTTTCGATCCAACTTTACAATCTTCCATTCCTTCGAACTCAACTGTAATATAGCCATCATATCCAGATTCTTTGATAAGCTTAACAATTTCTCGAATCTTAATATCACCTTGTCCTACAATTGAACCTCTTAAGAAATTACCATTCGCTGATTTGAACCAATAGCCATCACCAGGATTTTCGTAATATGGACGGATATAAAAATCTTTAAAATGAACTAGAGATGCGAAAGGCAGATTTTTCTTAACTCCTACAATAGGATCTTCATCTACACATAAAAAATTTCCGACATCTAATGTAGTTTTAAAATTTGGTCTGTCCACAGCTAGTAATACCCGTTGCACACGATCACTAGCTTGTACACATTGACCATGGTTTTCAATCGTTGTTGTAATGCCGAACTCCGCAGCATAATCGGCTATTTGTCGACTTCCCTCAACGATTAGCGGCAAACTTTTTTCAAACCATTCAATCGTTATTTTTTCAGGAGGCAGTGTAAATGCAGTTACATCATGACGCATGTGTTTAATGCCCATTCGATGGATTAAATCAACATGAGTTTTTAACCTCTCAACTTCTTCCTTAAATTCTTCTTCAGTTTCTTGAACAAAATTAGCCGGCAACGAATAGTTAGATAACTCAATGCCTACAGATGCTGCCTTATCCCTTACAGCATCAGCAAGTTCCAGATTGTCAACAAGTGTAAATCCATAAGGAACAATCTCCATGTGTTCTCCACCGTTGTCAGCAATCCATTGAACAACATCAAGAATATCCATTTCTCCTGTTTTTAGTGCATTCAATAAACTGTATGTACTTAAACCAATTTTCACTTAAACCATCCTAACTTAATAAAAATTTTAGTTATCAAAAAGTTCCAATTCTATCACTGTGTCCATTTCATCAGGCAGTTGCGCTCCCGCTAAGTTTATGAAAGCACCACTTTCTATATCTGAGTATTGCTCAGCCATCCAAGGAGTTTGAACATGTAACTCCGATCCATCCGCTAACAATCTAGCCTTCTTAATTTTTCCTTTCAGACCAGCAAAATAAATCGGTCCAATACCACGATCATAAACGTGAGCATATAGCTTATTACCATTTTGTGTGTATCGTCCCCATTCAGGTTTAGGCAAACTTGAAGCTGTGCAACCATAAATACTCTCACCATTTCGTCTCATCCATTTACCGACTACTTCTAATATCTCTATGGATTCATCAGGTATTAAGCCCTTCGCATCAGGACCTACATTCAAAAGCAGATTTCCATTTTTACTAACACACTCTACTAAAGTTCTAATTACTTGTTTAGGTGATTTATAGTTTTTATCTTTAGAATGGTAACCCCAATTGTCATTCAAAGTAATACATGCTTCCCAAGGAATTTGCTCACCATTTTCATCAACAATACCTCCGGGAGGAACTATTTGTTCTGGTGAATAAAAATCTCCAGCATATATTTCTGGATTACTAGATTTAATGTTACCCCCAAGCCTATTATCAATAATAATGTCTGGTTGAATTTCACGTATCATGTTAATTAATTCTGTCGCTCTCCATTTTTCACCAGTCATATCATCGTAGGAAAAGTCAAACCACATAATATCAATTTTTCCGTAATTTGTAAGAAGCTCTCTTACTTGTCCATGCATATATTCAAGATATTGATCGAAATCAATATTTTTATCTTTAAAGTCTTCATTATCCCTCATCGGATGATTACGATCGCCAAATGCAGGATAATGTTCGTGATACCAATCAATAATCGAATAATAAAAACCTACTTTTAATCCTTCTTCACGGAATGCTTCTACATACTCCTTAATTAAATCTCTTTTGGCAGGAGTATTAGTAGCCTTATAATCTGTTAGTTTACTATCGAATAAACAGAATCCGTCATGATGTTTTGTAGTAAGTACTGCATACTTTTGTCCAGCTGCCTTTGCGGCACGTGCCCATTCTTTAGGGTTATAGTTTGTTGGGTTAAATTCTTCAAAAAACTCTTCGTAATCTTCAACACTCATCTTTTCACGGCTTCTAACCCACTCGCCTCTAGCAGGAATAGCATATAATCCCCAATGGATAAACATTCCAAACCTGTCATCTAAAAACCACTTAGTGCGCTCAATTCTGTTCAATTAATTTTGCACCCCTTTAAATATTTTATAAGCTAATAGAAAGCGTTTGCACTTCATCGAAATGTTATTAAATGTTATCGGTAATTTGAAGGTAACATTTCGAATTATTAAAGTCAATAAATTTTTCCAGTTTTTTAAATAATTTGGTTGAATAAAAATGATAAAGAATACCCGAAGTGCAGTTTCAATTGTTTATACTTTAATATCTAAAAGAAAAGTAGTGTAATATAATTATTTGATATACAATTCTAATGGGTAATAAATACCACCCATATAGCAATGATTTCAATTATTTGAGAATATTAGTATGTAAAATAGTTGCCAATTTGAAGAATTCATCAGAAAATTATTTATGCGCCATCATAGTTTAAATTAAATTTTTTAGGTAAATGTTATTAACATTTACTTTAGTAACATTGGATAATATAATTCCTATAATTAGAAAGGGATGATATGTTGGTAACAATTTACGATATAGCAAAAAAAGCTAATGTCTCAGCAATGACCGTATCAAGAGTCATAAATAATTCTGGGTCCATTAGCCAAAAAACGAAGGAAAAAGTGGAAGCTATTATAAATGAACTAGGTTATATTCCTAATAGTTCAGCTAGAAGTCTTATTTCTAAAAAAACAAAAATACTATCTTTAATGATCACTGATATATCTAATCCATTTTTTACAAGTGTTGCTCGTGGTGCAGAAGATAAGGCAATGCAGATGGGTTATCAATTAATGCTCTGTAACAGTGATGAGAATGTGGAAAAAGAATCAAAGTATATTGATATGCTCATTTCTACTGGAACCGATGGAGTATTAATTGCTCCTGCAAATGATTCTTCAAAAAAGAATATCCGAAAACTAACAAAATTTAATATTCCTTTTGTATTAATAGACCGACATATTAAGGATTTGGAATGTGACCAAGTGTTGAGTGACAACGAAACAACTACCCGTAGACTGATCGAGCACCTAATAAATCAGGGTCATAAAAAGATTGCGATTATCAATGCTCCTTTAGATGTGGCAACTGCTCGAGAACGCCAACAAGCATATTCCGATACACTGAAATTACATGGGCTAGAAGTTAACGAAAACTTAATTCATCAAAGTAATTTTCTACAAGACAATGATGTCTCAGAAGCGGTTAAAAAGATGATGGAATTACCGGAAGTTGAGCGCCCAACCGCTATATTTGCAACAAGCAATTTTATTGGAATCGATGCTGTTAAATTTTTAAAGGAACATAGTAAAAGAGTTCCCGAGGATGTGGCAGTTGTTTGTTATGACGGAGTGCCAAATTATACGGGAAGTGAGCCTTTTATTACAGCAGCAGAACAACCTTCGTATAATTTCGGATATTTGGGGATGCAAATGCTCATTGAACGAATTGAAAATACGGCTCCAAAAATGCCTAGAAAAATTGTACTCCCCGCAGAAATTCATGTTAGAAAATCGTCTATCCATTTGCTAGATTAAAAAACGAGGCTACTCATAAATTTGAGATAGCCTCGTTGATTTATTGCCTAGCTTCAGGAGCCCATCGACTAGCAAACTTTCAGCTTCTTCCTACGATAAGTCAACATCTGCTCGTCTTGTCTAGCTCCAGGCGCCTTGCGCTTTTCCAACCTCGCAGTGTTTCCTATATCTCGTCTGAAGCTTAAAAAATTTTTACTTCCCTGAACGGGCGCCTAGCGCTTTTCTTACAATTTATAAAATTTCTTCGCGTTTTCACCAAATAACAACTCTTTGTCTTTTGGCGACAACTCCTTAGCTAGATTTTCATTCACCACTTCGATAGCTTCATCATAAGAAGCAGCTAGAAGACATACTGGCCAATCACTCCCAAACATGATCCGATTAATGCCAAAACATTTATAAACATGACGTAAGTAAGGTTTAAAATCATCCATTTCCCATGATTGATGATCCGCTTCTGTCACAAGACCAGAAATTTTACACATAACGGTTTTATATTTCGCTATTTTCTCAATTTCCTCCGCCCATTTATCCCATTGCTGTTCTTTTATATTAGGTTTCGCACAATGATCAATGACAGCTCTTAATGTGGGAAACTCTTCTAATAGTTCGACAATAACAGGAAGATGCTTAGGATAGATTAATATATCAATTGGAAAATCATTCGCAATTAATAGATGAATATTCTTCTTTACGTCAGGTCTTACAATCCAGCGATCATCCTCCATGCTTTGAAGCATTGGCCGAATACCTACAAACTTCGGATGACTTTGCAATTTAGAAAAATGCTCAGGAAATTGTTCAGATGACAAGTCAATCCAACCAACTACCCCTCCAATAGAATCATTATGCTCTGCCAATTCTAGTAAAAATTCATTCTCCTTTAAATCAGGGGATGCTTGGACAACAATCGTTTTATCAATGTGATGCCGCTTTAAATGTGCCTCAAGATTCTCGGGAAGGAAATTGCGATAAATCGCAGCTAAATCAGAAGTGGGCCAATCTGTATGCTGATTTTCAAGCTTCCAATAATGTTGATGTGCATCGATTTTCATTATATCCATCCTTTATTAAAAATTCAGTTAATTGTTATGGATAACATTAACGAAGTTGAGATGAACTGTCAATCAACATTACAGTATAAAATCTATATTCTTCTCACTCAAATAATATCTATTCCATTTCAATATTTTTTTATTTCCCCTTTAATCAAAAACCGCGACATTGCTAAATTTATTATTCGCTTCAATCTTATTAAATAAATTCAAAGCTAACCAAATTAAAAAATATGCAGGTAGGCTTGCACAAAAAAATGGAATTAAGCCTGGTATCCATAAAAACAACCTATAAAAACAATATAAACCAAGACCAGAAATCAATGTATTAATTGGAAAAGCGACTCCAAGAATTAAAGAAAGAGAGAAATTTTTTAAAAGCTTCAGATCATAGTGCACGTAAATTGGAAAAATATTAATCAATAAAATATAAAATAAAATACTAACAATAAATATAACTATTAAAAGGACCGTTTTTATTAAATCATCGGCTGAGACACGTACAAGTGAGAAATTGAGATAAAACGATGAAGGCTCCAAGATGTTCTTTATGGGCTTTGAAGGATTAACATACGAAGAAGATGAAAATGGTAAACTAGTATACACTGAACATATTACTAATCATTCTGATGGCATTAACCTTGACCAAGCAGTCAGTCTATATTTGATGTGGCCAGGCGGTAACTATCCAGGATTTGTTAGGGAACAATTTTTCCAAGGTGCTGAATCAAAACCAACAACTAGAGCTAAAGCTGAAAAAGCTTTAACGTACGCCATTGATCAGCAGGATATTTGGCCAAGATTTAACTATACTTTGGAAGAAAATGATCAGTTAAGTGCTATATTGACTGATCTCGATCCTTTAGATAATTTTTTTCTTAAAGTGTTTTTTTGACTAACTATCACCTCCTTAAATGACATTCTCAGTAAAATATTCCAAACGCTTTCCCGACTAGTAAGAAATCCCTAGGAAAAATATCATAATTTCCATAAACTTTTTTCGTGAAAATTATCCAAGCGTTTTCCTGATGGTTAAAGAAACTTATCCAGAAGATTCTCTGATGATAAGTTCGAATGGTAATAATATTTTTACTGGAAGATTTAACTTACCTTCAACTTTATCTATTATTGTTTTTGCTGCCAATTCCCCAATTTCGTATTTAGGAATATTGATAGTTGTTAAAGGTGGATTGGAGTATTTCGACATTTCTATATTATCTATTCCTACAAATGCAATATCGTCTGGAATTTTCATATTATGTTCATGAACCGCACGCATTGCAGCAATTGCCATTAAATCACTTGCACAGAACATGGCAGTAGGAAGATCCTGTTCTGCCTCAAGTAACTTTTTCATACCTTCATAGCTATTATCTAATGACCACTTTGTATTTATGATCCATTTTTCTTGTAAATTAATTCCAGCTTCTTCAATTCCTAATCTATATCCTTGATACCTTTTTTCTGAAGATAGACTTTCATTTTTCTCACCTGTTCCACCACCAATGAAACCAATTTTTCTATGACCTTTCTCTACGAGGTGTTCAACAGCTTTTTTTGCTGCTCTAATTCTATCGTAATCAATGATAGTAATGGATTCTTCTGAATAGAAAAAATCTAACCCTACTATAGGTAAATATGTATTAATAAAATTAATAATTTCCTCATCAATCTTATCTACTAATATAAGACCTTCTATTTCAGATTCATGAACCATTTTGTGCAATCTTGCTTGGTCTTTTAACTCATCTTCATATACATTAACCAAGGTATAATTTAGTTTACTAAGTGTGTCATCAATACCAGTAAATATATTTGAAAAATATGGATTCATTTCTGCTAATTTAGGATTTGCTACCCAACCAATTGTCATGGTTCGTTTCTCTTTATGTTTATTCTGACTAGAAGCCAAATTTCTAGCATTTATATTCGGTATATATCCTAATTCTTTTACAGCATCCCAAACTTTTCTCTTTGTTTCTGGATTTATACTTCTACTACGATCATCCTTTATAACTCTTGAAACAGTTGAGATTGAAACCCCGACATATTCTGCAATATCTTTTAGCTTAACCACCTAATAAATCTCCTTTTTACTCGTGATAGCGTTTACAATAGACGTTAATTGATTAGAATATACCTTTTATGGTTATTACTGTCAACAGATAATTTTGATATATTCAGATTTATTGTTTTATTCTTTCAAATTCCCTATGATAAAAGTCATTTTTAAGAACAACGTAACTTCTGACAGTTCATAAACGCTCGGCTACTGCTTGCCTTGCTCGTCTGCTCATGAAGGCAACTTCTATTCCCCTCTTCGCTTGACAGCCCCCTTGTATGATAAGCGTTTTCAGTACAGTATAAGATATCATTTATTCAAAGATTTTCTAATAAATGGAGCGTAGAGAAAGTCAAAAATAACTTTCTCTACGCTCTATAGTCTTTTTTATAAAGGAGTGACTTTTATTTTTGTTAATAAGTCACCAACTAATTCCGGATCAATTTTTCCGGTCGTTTCTTGCAAGGCATTGGATATTCCACAGGCACACGCCCATTTCAAACACTCTTCTATATCATAATGATTATGTAAAGCAAAAGCCATGCCAGCTACCATACTATCTCCGGAACCAACAGGATTAACAACAGAAATAACAGGAATTTCGGCACGCAAAGTAGTATCGCTACCAACAAAAACTGCTCCATCAGCACCTAAAGAGATTAGTACATAATCTACCCCTTTATTACAGATTTCTCTTGCAACATCAATCATTTCCTGAAAGGATAGATCAGACCTTTTGGCAAATTGGCATATCTCATCTTTATTAGGTTTAATTAGGAACGGCTTTCCTTCTATTGCTAATTCTAATGAAATCCCACTCGTGTCCAAAATAAACGGTACATTAGACTCTTTTGCCTTTTCCGCGATTTCACGATAAAAATCCACTGATAATCCCGCAGGTAGACTTCCAGAAGCTATCACCATAGTCGCTTCCTCTAATAAATGCTTATATTTTTCACTGAAGTTATTAATATCTTCTTCAGCAACCATAGGTCCTTTTTCCATCAATTCTGTTTGAGTAGAATTTTCTTCATCAAGAAACGCTAAACACGTTCTAGTTTCCTCTCTAATTTGTGTAAAAGACTCCTCTAAACCCTCATTTCCAATATGTCTTTTAATCCATTCACCATTCTGTCCTCCTAGAAATCCAAGGCAAAGTGGATTCTCGCCAAGTTGTTTAAG
Organism: Lederbergia wuyishanensis; assembly: GCF_022900255.1. GTDB lineage: Bacteria > Bacillota > Bacilli > Bacillales > Bacillaceae_C > Lederbergia > Lederbergia wuyishanensis. Next base: position 164,430 of record NZ_JALIRM010000008.1, on the reverse strand, counting down.
TACACGAGATACATTTAATCCTTTTCCACCTGCTGTCTTAATCCCATTTTCTACACGATGGCCTTTATTTATTTTAAAATTATTTACACGATAGGAAATATCAATTGCTGGATTTAAAGTTACTGTAACGATCATAATATCAACCTACTTTTTATGAGAAATTTTAGTCTAGCACTAATAAATACTATACTACTTTTAAAAATAAATAAACGAGCAGGAAGCAACCGCTCCTACTCGCAGTAAATCAAACCACCGATTCACTACCTCTCAATTGATTAACATACTCCACCATATCAATTGTTTGTCCAGTAACTCTAGATTCTTCTGCTGCAAATGCAATTAGATGACTTTTGGCTGAAACCATACCGGAGCTATGACTTTTGTTTTCGTTACTCCTTACTTGTTTGATGAAGTCTTCCATAATGAGCGTATCAGCTCCATCATGACCACCTTCAACTTTTTCTGGGTAAATTTTTTCTACCCTTCCGTTAAAGTGTTTAATTTCGATTTCATTAATATGATGATTACCTCGAATTTCGCCTTTCGTTCCCATAATTTTGAACGTTCTACTAATCTCATTAGTGAATGCGGACATAGTAAAAGCTACCGTGACTTCATTATCAAATAATAGATTAACAACTTGATGATCAACTACATCGTTATCGCAACGATATACACATCTTCCGTATGGTCCTTCTTGTAAGGCATTTAATCTTTTTTCATATTTCGGTTCAAGAGTAACAACATTTGCTGGCCATTCATCTTTTTCATTTAAATACATTTTAATAGCGGAGAATGGGCAATCTCTTTCCACTTTACAACCGTCTGTGCATCTTGCTGTAGACCCTTCTGGTGCATTCTCTTCTTTGAAATAAGTTAAGCTTCCAAAAGAAGAAACCTTTACACATTCTGCTCCTACCAACCATTGAATCATATCCATATCATGACAGCTTTTTTGCAAAATCATCGGACTGGATTCTTTGGAATTACGCCAATTCCCACGAACAAAGCTATGAGAATGATGCAATACACCGACGTTTTCATTCCATTGTATAGTGGTAACTTTTCCAATCGTTTCTTGCTCAAGCAAACGTTTTAACGCTCTATAATAGGTTGAATATCTCATACCATGGCAAACAGATAAGAGACTTCCATATTTTTCAGCTTCCTCTGCCATTTCTAGTGACTCTTTCGGTATTGGAGACATTGGCTTTTCTAGTAAAATTTTATATCCTTTTCTGATGGCTTTCATGGTGGGTTCATAGTGCATTCGGTCTTGGGTGCAAATTAATAAGGCTTCACATAATTTTGGTTGATCTAATAGTTGTTCCCAGCTTGAAAACTGCATTTCAATAGGGATACCATGATCCCTCGCAAACTTTTCTCTTCTCTCACGATTTTCTTCAGCAACTGCAATAAACTTTATTTCATGCGGTTGTTTCAAAGCATAACTTGCGTATGCATGCATCCCCCTTGCACCAGCACCAATCAGAGCAGCTTGAATCACGAAACCCCATCCCTTCGCATTATCTTACTAGAATTCTATTATTCTTACTTAGTCATCTGATACACTTCAATTCCATTTACGAAAGTAGAATATAGAGTCAAATCATCGTCTACAATTAAAAAGTCTGCATCCTTACCAATTTCTAAAGATCCTTTTATGTGCTCAACTTTAGCTTGTCTTGCCGGTACCATCGTATAGGAAGGAAGGACGTCAAGTAAGGAATACCCCGTAAAAGAAATAACATTTTTAAGGGATTGGATCATTGTTAGTGTACTCCCTGCAAGAGTCGACCAATCTTTCAGGTATACTTGCCCCTTCGTTACAATTACACGTTCATATTCGCCATCCGGTAGACCCGCACAAAATACAGCATCTGTAATAGCACAAGTATTCCATACTCCTTTTACATCGAGCAGAAGTTTTACCATTTCTGGATGTACATGAATACCATCCGCAATAATTTCTGTTGTAAGTTCCTTTAAAGCCATTCCTGCTCCTGCAACCCCTGGTTCACGATGATGTAAGGGGCTCATACCATTAAAATGATGGGTTGTATGGGTCGCACCAAGCTTAGTCGCTTCTAAAACCTCTTGAAAATTCGCGTCGGAGTGACCAATGGATACGGTCACTCCCTGGTCTTTAAAATACTTTACAGCTTCAAAGCCATTTTCAACTTCTGGAGCAAGGGTGACTAGTTTTATTAGATGATTAGAAGCTTTAAGATATTCTTCAATTTCCTCTTTAGAAGACAAACGAATATCTGATTTTTCTTGGGCTCCACTCCGTTTTTCATTAATAAAAGGTCCTTCCAAATGTACTCCTATTAAATCAGCACCAGGCATTCCCTTTTCATATGATTCTGAAGCAGAATTCAAGGCTTTAATGATTTTTTCTTTTGATGCAGTGGAAGTTGTAGCTAAAAAAGAAGTAGTACCGTGTTTAGAATGGAAAGAACTTATCTCAGCCAATGATTCATAGCTTCCATCCATGAAACTATAACCATTTCCGCCATGTATATGAACATCAATAAGCCCCGGAATGATTGACATGCCCTTTACATCAACACTAACTTCATTACTGACAGACGCCCGTTCCCCTTCTCCAATCTCTAGAATTTTCCCATGTTCATCTACCAACATCCAACCATTTTCAATTATTTTATCAAGCAAGTAGATTTTGGCGTTTTTAAATAATTGGCTATCCATGTGTGCACCCTCTCATACTTATTTCAATAAACCGAATCCAGCGCACCCTTCCCAGTTAAAACGGAAACGATATTTTGGGCAGCTCTCATCATCATTGCGTCTCTTGTTTTCTTTGTTGCTGAACCAATATGTGGAACGGTTACGACATTTGGCATTTTTATTAATGGATTATCTTTTTCAACAGGCTCTTTTTGAAAAACATCAAGTCCGGCGCCGTAGATTTCTTTATTTTCCAAAGCACGTATCAAGGCTTGTTCATCCACTGTTTTCCCTCGGGAAACGTTTATAAAAAATGCTGAGTTTCTCATAAGTTTAAATTCCCTTTCTCCAATTAGGTGCTCTGTCTCTGGAGTAAGTGGAGTTAACATTACAATAAAGTCTGACCGTTTTAATAAGGAATCTAAATCGCAATATTCTGCTCCGTATTTTTCCTCAGCTCCCGGCTTTCTGTTCCGATTATAGTAAAGAACATCCATGTCGAAGCCAAACTTCGCTCTTCTTGCCACAGCTTCTCCAATTCTTCCCATCCCAATGATTCCAAGTGTTGAGCTATGTACATCTATTCCAAAAAAAAGTTGATCGTCTTTTGTGGGATTCCAATTTCCATCTTTTACTAAACGATCCAGTTCCGCAATTCTTCGTGCAGAGGCTAACATCAATGCAAATGTCAAATCAGCAACAGTTTCATCTAAAACATAAGGTGTGTTTGTACCAATCACATTAAATTTTTTCATAGCTTCTACATTAAAATTATTAAATCCGACTGATACATTACTAACAACTTTTAACTTTGGTGCGTTATTTAAAAGATCTTCGTCGATACGAATTCCCGACGTTAATAGTCCATCCACATCTTTTAATTCTTCTAACAGCAGATTTCGTGAAATACGATCTTCTCCGGTCCACTTGCGAAGTTCACAGTACTCAGAAAGATATTTTTCTACATCTGCAGAAATTGGCAGAGTTGCATAAATTTTTGGTTTCACAGCTTTTTTCCTCCTATCTAAGACAACGATACATTCATCTTACCATATTGACTGACAATACTGACAACGTTCATTAAGATAATAATTTTATAAATTTAGTAAAAAATAGATGTGATTGGAGGGATATTTTGTGAAAAAAGACAGAGGACAAAGAAATGATGATCCGAAGGTTGCACCTGGTGTTGATCCGGACGATTCTTATGGAGAAAATGCAACACAATCGGATGTAAATAAAGGAGAATATACAACAGTTACTAGACTCGTCTACGATGAATATGACCATAGTGAAAAATAATAATTCTTTTTATTAGAAGATATATCACTTTTGATTATCTTCTTTTTTTATTAATATAGTTGTTGAGTACTGAATGGAAGGGAACTAATCTTATGGAATTTACTGGCTTCACACAACATGATTTTGACACTTTTCATATAGAAGGTCTTGAAGAAAGAATGGAAGCGATCCAACAAAGGATTCAACCAAAATTTAAAGCATTAGGTGATGTTTTAACCGATGATTTATCTGCGATGATTGGATCAGAGATGTTTTTACATATTGCAAAGCATGCAAGACGTACAGTCAATCCACCAAAAGATACTTGGCTGGCTATTGCGGGAAATAAGCGCGGTTATAAGCAGCATCCACATTTTCAAGTTGGCCTTTTCGATGATCATTTATTTATTTGGCTAGCGTTCATTTATGAGTTGCCTAATAAAACAACAATCGCAAAAAATTTGCTAAAAAACATAAAAACGATTGAAAAATCGATTCCTTCCGATTTTGTTATATCTTTAGATCACATGAAAAAGGAATCTACTGCGGTGGAAGAAATAAAATTAAAAGAAGCCCTCACTCGTTTTCGTGATGTGAAAAAAGCTGAATTTTTGGTTGGCCGACATATTGATTCAAAGGATCCAATTCTTCAGGACGGCGAGCGCTTATCTGAATACGTAAAAAAGACGTTCGAAACGCTGGTTCCTATTTATCGACTTGCATTTAGTTGATTTACGAGTTTTTCGTTATTGAATTCAAATTGAAATAGTCATAATCTGGTTGTCGAGGTTTTTCTTGATCGAGAACATATTGAAAGCACTCATCGCGCCCCTGCTCTCGGGTTTTTCACTTGCAAGGGCACATTGAAGCGTTCATCGTGACCCCGCTCTCAGGTTTTTCGCTTTCAAGGTCACATTGAAGCGTTCATCGTGACCTTGCTCTCGGGTTTTTCTCCTTCAAGGGCACATTGAGGCGCTCATCGTGACCGTGCTCTCAGGTTTTTCGCTTTCAAGGGCACATTGAACCACTCATCGTGACCGTGCTCTCGGTTTTTTCTCCTTCAAGGGCACATTGAGGCGCTCATCGTGACCGTGCTCTCAGGTTTTTCGCTTTCAAGGGCACATTGAACCACTCATCGTGCCCCTGCTCCCGGGTTTTTCATCTGCAAGGGCACATTGAACCACTCATCGTGACCTTGCTCCCAGGTTTTTCACTTTCAAGGACACTTTGAAACGCTCATCGTGATCTTGCAACCCTTTTTTAAACAACAAAGGTCACATTCAATCAAATAATGTGACCTTTACATTTTTTGTTTTCTTAGGTTCCTGTCTAACTAAATACATTCTTACTATAGCAAGAATCATTGCGTTTCAACAGGACCAAATTTCGTCCATCCTACATCCTTTCTTACAGAAAGCCACGGACGGTTTTCTTCCCAATGGACTCCTACGGAAATACCGAATGTTTCTGTTAATAGTTCATCCGTCACAACCTCGCACTTAGGTCCAGCGGCAACTATTTTTCCATTACGAAGAAGCAACACATGACTAATTTCCTCCACAAGCTCTTCAATATGATGGGTTACATAAATTAAATTACAGTTGTAATTAGCAATTTCTTTTGTTAAAAGTAAAACATCTTCCCTAGAAAGAATATCTAGCCCTGAACATGGTTCGTCTAATATAAGGATTTTAGGATCATTCATTAAGGACCTCGCAATCAATACTCTTCTTTTTTCACCTTGGGATAATAGATTATAATTCTTCCCTTTTAAGTAATCTAAACGAAAGCTTTTTATTAAAGAATCTGCCTTATCCCAATCTTCTTCAGTAACTTCTTCATACAATCCAATGGAAGCAAATTTCCCGCTCACGACTATTTCTTCCACCGTTTCATGATCAAGCACTTCAGAAAAGCGTTCTAATGCACTACTGACAAATCCAATTTCTTTTCGCAAATCCGGTATATACGACTTTCCAAATTGACGTCCAAGAACATTAACATCACCTGTTGTCGGGAACTGATATCCTGTCACAATATTGAGCAAGGACGTTTTTCCAGATCCATTTAACCCAAGGATTGCCCAATGTTCATCCTTCTTTATTTCCCATTCGATTCCACTTAAGATTTCTTGTTTGTTTCTTCTAAATGAAACGTTCTTCATAGAGACAACTTTTTCCACCTTTGTAACCCTCACTTTATCTAAACTGTTCGAATTCCTTTATTATAGCATTTAAATATTGCATTTTTAAAAATATTCAATTCATTAATGGTAAAATAATAACATCAAATTTTTAGGGGATGGGAATATGTCTAAGCATATCAAGGTGGATGGGAATCGTTTTGTAGATAAATCCCGCAGACAAGTGTTGCTTCATGGCGTCAATATGGTTTGCAAAGATAAAACAAAAAACTATATTGGTTCTTGGACCGAGGAAGATTTTCAAAAATTACATTCATGGGGGATGAATGTTATAAGGCTTGGTGTTATCTGGGATGGAATTGAACCAGAACCAGGTGTATATGATGATCAATACGTTGAAAAATTACGATGCTTAATCCAGATGGCTAATCAATACGATCTTCATATATTTCTAGACATGCATCAAGATTTATTCAGCTCGGAGTTTGCTGATGGCGCACCTGCTTGGGCAACGATAACGGATGGAGAATTATTTGAACCCGGCCATATATGGAGCGATGCCTATTTATTTAATTCTGCTGTTCAAAATGCTTTCGACCATTTTTGGAACAATACCCCAGGCCCTGATGGTATTGGCATTCAAGATCATTTTATAAATGCTTGGGGATATTTAGTTGAAAAACTTCACACAGAACCGAATATCATCGGATATGATTTGATGAATGAACCTTTTATTGGAAGTGGTGTTCAAAAAGTAAATGAGCTAATGTTCACTACTTACGCAAACATTTACAGCGAACGATATGGTGAAGTTGATATAGAGCAATTATTTCTAGACTGGAGTAACCCAAATAACAAACATGATTACTTGAGTTTGCTTGAAGATGTAGATTCATTTAAGAGAGTAATAGACTCATCTGTAGAAGTTTTACAGTCATTTGAGAAAAATCAATTATCTAAACTATATTGCAATGTTGCTAAAGCGATTCGGACTACAGATAAAAATGGGATTTTATTTTTAGAAACAAATTATTTTTCCAATTTAGGTGTTTCAAGTGCAATTCTCTCCCTCGAAAATGAACAAGCGCAAGCTTATGCTCCCCATGCTTATGATCTAGTAACGGATACGGAATTAGCCCATACGGCTAACGACCGAAGATTGGAATTTATTTTTGAACGTCATGAAGAAACTAGAAAAAGATTAGGTATACCTATGCTTATAGGTGAATGGGGTGCTTTTTATGAAACAGATAATACTGGGCATGTTTCCTTACATATTCAGAGACTTTTAGAAAAGCATCTTTCAAGCGATACTTACTGGAGCTACACACCAAACATGGATAAAAGCTTATCATTTTTAGGTGTCTGCCGCGGATACCCTATAGCCGTTGCAGGACGCATCTTGCAATATCGGTATGAGCACAGCTTACAAACTTTTCAAATGAAGTGGGACGAATCGACTAATATAGCAAAACCGAGCATCATTTATTTACCAGATACTCGTGATATTAGTGTTACTTTAAGCCCTAATGGAAGCACCTATTCAATCAGTTCGATTGATAATTCTCATGCTGGTTATATAGAAATTCCTCCGATTACCGATGGGATTCGCAGCATTACAATAACAAAACATCGATAATAGGAAGAGGGCGGATCTCCAACAGGGAAATCCGCCCATTTTTTATGCTGATAAACTCATTGGCTTTTGACGATTTTTTAAAGCTAAACCACCCATTAATAATATTCCTACACCAACGAGAATACTAGGAATAATGAAAATTTGCGGGCTGTAACCTTCGATTAAAAACGGCAAAATATAGCCTATGAGGGATGCCATCTGAAATAAAAACACGTAAATACTTGAGCCGAATCCAATTTTCGTATGGAACATTCTTTGAACATACCCCATAGCTACCCCATACAACACAGAAACGTAAAAAGAATAAAGCGGTTGAACAAGGAAAAAGACGAAAAGTGGTGGACTCGTACTGTAAATCGTATATGTAACAAGCGCACAAAAGCTGCTCAATAAGATGACCCTCTTGCTACCAAATTTCATCGCCCAATAGCCTGCAAATGTCATAAATATCAATTCAAAAACCGCCTGAACACTCCATAAGTAAGACATGATTTGCGGTTTCTCAAACAACTCAACGACGACAAGCTGTAAATAAAGACCTCTTAACGAATCCGCACATCCAAGTAATAATAGTGCAAACAGCATTATAAAAGAAAATGCTTCCCCTTTTGATACATTCGATTCAACATCAACAGGATCGTATTCTTTGTATAATAAAAGGAGTACAAACAATAAAAAGTATCCTGCTAGATTTCCGAAGAGAATCCCTTTGAAACTAGCAATTAAAAATAAATTTGCTCCTAAAAGAAGACCAACAAAAAATCCAACACTCATCATGGCGCGCAGCCAAATTTGTGCTATCTCAAATATATTTGGTGCAAGCCTCATGAAGTGATTTCGTGCCATTGCAAAAAACTGTCCCATAATTAAACCAGAAGGTGCTACGGCAATAATCATACCAATTAGAGCTTCGATATAAGTATCCGCTCTCATATATAGAAGAAGACCAATCATACAAAGCACTAATGCAAATAGTGGCAATGGCTTTTTACGTTTCATTTTATCACTAACAAAGCCAACCATTATGGTAATCCCCATATTCATTAAAACTGAAACTGAGAAAATGGATGCAATTTGTACTTTAGACAACCCAATCCCTTCACGCATATAAACCGCATTCATTGGAGCTAAAATTCCTGTCCCAATTCCATACAAAAACAATCCAACAAGTAAATACCAAGCCCCTTTTATTCTTAAAAACTCATTAAAGTCCTTGAACACATTCATGATTCTTCTCCCATTTCCATGGATAAATTTTGTATATATATAATAGCACAGCGAGAATAAATCACTCTATCAAAATTGTAAAAATTTTAAATCAATAAAAATAAACCGGCACACAAAAACAAAAGTGGTGCCATTTTTATAATGAACACCCACTTTTTTTGCACATATGATATATGGCGTATGAGGAGAGGAGGAATCAATTTGTACACTCCTAATTATTACTACAATCCATATGGCTACTCATACAGGGGGGCATCGGTTTTTTATCCTTTTCCCAGTCCATTTTGTACGCGTCAAATGTTTCCGACCATTAGCACGAAACAATTTATTCAATCAACTGAAAAATATCGAATTCTTGTGAACGAAGCCAATAAATTAATTAATAAGATATCAACTTCCCCTAAATTAGCACAAGACATTATGGAAGCAGCTCAAAAGTCCAACCAACAAAAAGTAAATCAATTAATTCAATCCACAGGCATTACAGTTAAAACAAAAACTCATTTTAACCCGGATGGCATCGTTGTTGAATTATCAAATGCCAAAGACCCTAGCGATTGTTGTACATTAAAACTAGCCCTAAGATGGTAAATTGATGAAGTAAGGAATCCACTAACATGAGGAATCCTTATTTTTATTTTAACCATTTAAAATTAGAGCAACAATTTACCCAATCTCTGTATTCATTTGGTATTAATTGTGACCCGTCTTTACAAAAAAGAGACTGGCACATTCACACGCTCAAAAAATACCTTCTTTTTAAAAAGAAGGTAAATTATCTAAGTTGTTTTCTTTAATCCCATCAGGTTCGCTACGAATAATGTCTCTACCATACTTATGAAAGACATCAATATGGGCAATATTCCCATCCTTTGCTTCGTCAAGTGCTGTCACATAATCCAATTCCCGTCCTGATTTTGTTTTAAAGGCAATAATATCTCCATCATCATTTTTCCTGACAGCTACAATTTGCTCTTTTCCGTCTTGATCACCGTAGTTTTCATCCGCAGCTTGCTGCTCACTTTGTTCTCGATATTCGTTATAAATTTTTTCAAAATCTTTTTCTTGCACCTTCAACACCTCCAATGGTTATGTTCTACCAAACAGGTGTGTTTTATAAGTTCAATGTATAGATTAAAAACTTCTCTTTTGAATTGTGACGATATAAATCAGGGATTATTATTTCATTTTTCAATTCAAATGAAGTGTCATTCTCCAAATAATAAATATAGTTCTCTGAGCTATAATATAAAATCAATTCTACCTCTCTTGCAGATTCTTCGACTGAGAGAAGAATGTTATTTACGACTTTCATAAAAATTTGGATCGTAAATGGGTTAAAAAAGTAAAAACGATTGTCTTGAGGATGAATGACGTATTCTTCTGCGAGGCAGCATTGAAAATCAATTTTGTCTTTCCCAAATGGATGTTTTTTTATATAGCGCTTCTTATTTTCAACAGCTTCCTGATACAGATCTTCATTCATTTCAATTCCAGTAACGAACGACTTATACAAATGATGAATGTAAAAAAGCAAGCGGCCTTTTCCACATCCAAAATCAACAATACGATCACTATTTTTTAACTCATATTGATTAAATAAAATCTCTAATCCGCTATATGGCGTAGGCTCATAACGATGGTAATGAAAAGACGAATTAAAACCCATCTGTTCTCCATCCGTTTTTATATTTAATACGGCATCAAAATATTTCTCATTCACTATTTGAAATCCTCCGTTTTAGTTTGTTCGCATATTCAAAAGGGTACAACTCGGGTACGAGGGGGATTTATAATGGAGCTTTTTAGAGGCATCTCTTTTTTAAAAACATTATCACTAAATGAAATTCTACTTTTCTTTGTTTATGTGATTCTTATTTTTATTGTAAAATGGGGGCTCCTCTACTTTTTAAGAAATTGGATGAAATCTGATTGGGCGAAAAATCGTGTACTTCCTACTATACAAGCAATACTTAATTGGGCAACCTTTTACGGTACAATTCTCTTATTTCTATTTTATTTTTCGAATGAATCATGGCTTTTTTCACCCATTTACGAAAAAGATGGGGTTGAAGTATCGTTCATTCTTATCATTGTCGCTATAATGATTATCACATTTACGAGCAGACTTGTAAAAGCATTCACTGCCCATATCATGCCTTTTATATATGAGAAATTCGGCGTTGATATGGGGTTAAGCTTTACGATTAACCGACTTATTTATTATGTTGTGATGATAATTGCATTACTCATAAGTTTTCAAACGGTTGGGTTGGACATGCGAGCTTTCACGGTTGTCTTAAGCACGCTTGGTATAGGTATAGGGTTCGGACTGCGAAATGTTGCTGCTAATTTCGTATCAGGAATCATTATTTTATTCGAAAGGCCAATGGAGGTTGGAGAAACGGTCGAAATTGAGGAGAAAGTTGGACAAATTTCTAAAATTAATTTACGTTCGACCGTTATTACTCATAAGGGAGGAAAATTGGTCGTTCCGAACCAATATTTTATCGAACAAATCATCAATAGTCATTCCGGAGAACAATTAACCGCTGAAGTAAAAGTGAGCGTCCCGTTTGGTACAGATTCCTACAAAGTTGAAGCATTGCTTCGTGAAGCAGCAAAAAGTTTACAAGATGCCCCTACTCCTACTATTCGTTTTGTCGATTTTATTCAATCTGCTATGGAATTTTCAGTACAGCTTTCAGTTCAAAATGGCGCAGCTAAAGACGACATTGAGAATAAATTAAGACATGCCATCGCAGATATTTTTTCTAAAAACAATATAAAACTAGCTAGCTGTGCAGATACTATTCATATTTCGAAGGATCCGTAAAGGTAATATAAAAAAGATAAATAACCATACAAATCGCCATTGTCATAAAGCCCCAACCTAGAGTGATTTGCTGAATTAATAAATAGTTATTGCATAGTTGAACAGGGGCAAAAATATATAGCCAGCCCATACCGAAAACATGATTGTTAAATCTAACGTCATGACCAATTCATATTCGCTAGCACCGTTCCTGTTTATGTACATAAAAAAACTGCCCTGAAACTACTTAATCAGGACAGCTGTTCATTTGTTTTTAAATATTCCCCACGGAGAATATGTGTATAAAAAAGCTACAAACCCATTTATCAATAAAAATAAAGACCACATGATACTAGCACGATTAATTGCTGTATTGTGAAAAATATCCTTCGTATCATTGCTGAGCAAATCCGAAATATAATTTATAGTCAAAGGGGGCCAAGCGAATTCAATTAACAACAAGATATGAATGACAAGAAAAACACTAACATGTAGTAAAAAGCCTTGTTTAACAGATTTCGCATACTCCTTTTTAGATTGGATTGATGGAAGACGCTTGTCCTGAATTGGCAATGGCTTACCCTTTAATTCCATGATTTTCCTTTTTATATACAAGTCTAGCTTCTGGACATTTTGATTTCCAAACGTTAAAGCATAAAAATAAACTAATAAAATCGTAATTTGAAAAAATGAGATGCGCCCTGTATTAACATAATCCATAACGGCAAGGGGTAGATCCAAACATTCAAATATTATAGTAAATGCTAAAAAGATCACTTTGGCTTTAGTCTCAAACCAATATTTAAGTACCAAAAAGGTAATGAAGGCTATCCAAAATAATACCTCCATTGTAATTAATAAATGCCATTTATATGTAGAGATTATCTCTATCAATCTGACACCTCTTTCCTGATACAAAAAGGTCCTTTTCTAATCTATGACTTTTCCTCTTAATGAATGCCTCCTTCATTTATGAGTCATATTTTCTTCCGAAACGCTATAAGATAATATATCTATTCATGTTGGAGGGAGAATGTTGAAAAAGAATCAGGATACGCTCATTACAGGTGAAATGCTTATTAATTATTACGAGCTGAATAAGAAAAAGAAAGAAATAGAAGCGGAAATGAATCATTTAAAGAACATCTTTCATGATTATTTCGATCGTCAAATTGGCTCCCATGACAAAGGTGAAATTACGTTAAATGGTTACAAACTCCAACGACAAATAAGAAAAACAGAAAAATTTAACGAGGATGAAACGGTTAAGAGATTAGAAGATTTAAAAATGAATGATCTTATTCAAATCGTAAAAAAACCTGACGCACTCAAAATAAAATCAGCTATTAATCTAGGATTTTTACAAGAGAAAGACTTGGAAGGGTGTATTGTAACGACTACCTCTCCAGCGATATCTGTTAAACCACTGACTCCTAGATAAAACAAAGTGCACACTATCTAAAGAGATGATTTATATAGTCGATATGCGAGGAAAACAAAAAATCAAAGTACCTACTAAAAGGCACTTTGATTTTTTACGTAATCCCACAAATCCCAAGGATATTCTTTTGGAGGAAATGAGTGAAACTCTACTATTTTTTTTTTCGTTGGATGTTCAAATTTCAGAGAATGTGCCCATAATGCAATTTGTTGTCCGGGCTTATTAAAAGCTTGTCCATATTTCTGGTCACCGAAAAGAGGACAACCCGATGCTGACAACTGAACACGAATTTGATGAGATCTTCCGGTCAGAATACGAACAGCCAGCAGGCTTAAGTCTCCATTCTGCTCAATAACTTCATACTCAAGAATCGCTTTTTTTCCTTCTTTGTGAGTGGATGGAACCGTGTATACTATATTTTTACGTTGATCTTTATATAGATAATGTTCAAGTACTCCTTTTTTTCTTGGGGGCGTACCTCTTACAACTGCTATATATCTTCTATCCATCGTTTGCCTGCGAATCACATCAGATAATCGTGAAGCAGCCTTCGAAGTTTTGGCAAAAACCATGATGCCTCCAACAGGACGATCGAGGCGATGTACGAGGCCAAGATATACGTTTCCTGGCTTCTCATAGCGAATTTTCAAATCCTGCTTTAATAAAGTCTGTAAATCTAAATCTCTTGTATCATCTTTTTGAACTGGAATATTTACAGGCTTTTCTATTACAAGGAGATGATTGTCTTCAAATAAAATAGGAATTTGCATGCAAGTCCATACCCTTTCTATAATGGTCCAACACGTCTTATTATATGGCAATCCAATTAAAGGAACAAATTTACTTCAGACTGATAAAGAACCGCTAACTAATCTGCCTTCATACCAAACCGCTTGACGGTGTGAACGTCTAGCCACTGCTTCGGCAGAACAGCTTGCTTGCACCAATACGAAATTTGCTGAATCTCCAACCTTTGGCCATATTTGGTTTCCATCCTCATCTAATGGAGTTACCCCTCCTGTAATAAACTTAAGAGACTGCCCCAATGACACTTCATTCGTATTTCCATATAATTCAGCGAATCGTCCTACCTTCTCTAATTGATCGCCATTTCCGAATGGAGACCAGTGGTCTGTCAAACTATCGGTTCCCAACTTTATTTTTACTCCTTTTTTATGGAGCATCGGTAGTGGCATTGTTGTTTTTCCTATTGGAACTGTAGATGCGATTGACATGCCGAGAGACGCCATCCTTTCCGCTAATTCTTCGGCTTCTTTCGGGTCAGCACTAGCAAACCAAAAAGCGTGACTGATTGTAACCTTGTCCCGCAATCCAGCTTCTTCTGTTAAATCAACTAGACGTGTGAGAGTTTGCTTTCCTGCTTCACCACCATAATGCAAATGTATATCAATTCCAGCATCGTTCATTACGGCAATCTCAACCATTGTTTGCAGCGATTTTTCATTATCCCCATCTACTGTTATTGGATCTAGTCCTCCAACATGAGTGGCACCCTCTTTCATCGCCTCTTGTACCAGTTCAACGGAATCGGAATATAAAAGTCCATGCTGTGGAAAAGCAACAATTTCAGATGATAGCTTACCAGAAAATGATTCAAAGGCCTGGATTGTCGCTTCAAGACGCTTAAGACCGCTAGTAGGCTCAATATTACAATGTGCTCGCACATGTGTCGTCCCGAATCCTTGAAGTAATGACAATATTTCCTCGGCTTGTTTTTTTGATGTGGGCAAAATCTTTGGAAGCAAAATCTGCTCTTCCTCTATCCGATCAAAAATACTAGATATCGGATTAACAGCCTTCCAAGGTAAACCAAAATATGTTTTATCTAAATGAATATGTCCATCTTCAAAAGAAGGCAACATTAATAATTCTTTACAGTCGTATTTTGGAAGATGACTATACAATTCCTCTTCGGTTCCAATAATTTCAGCTATATTTCCATCCTCAATCCTAATATGACAAATCTTTGTTTCCGTACCAACAACACGGCCTGATTCCCTAACATAACCGTGCTCTAATGCTACATTCGTTAACCAATATGATGAATTTAACATACTATCCCATCCTCTCTAATCTCTAAATTATAATATCCTTTTTAAAGATGGGGAAATTTTTTCACAAAAAAAAACACTCTCGTAATGAGAGCGCAAATTAGGTTGGCATAATCTTTCGAACGACTTCATTCCACTCTATAGGATGATCCACAGGAATAGGCGGAGCTCCTGCCTCTTTTTGATTAATAGGCATTACTGGCTTCGTGAAGGTGCTCGATACATTTGAACATGGGAAAAATCCTATTACTTTTAATGTCTCATTTCCAATATTACGTATATTATGTGGAACCATAGAGGGAATCAACACCATCTCGTCTTTATTTAACTGGCTTGATTCTTCTCCTAACGTAATCTCCGCTCCTCCTTGCAGAATAAAAACAATCTCTTCCGCACTGTCGGTATGACTTCCAAGCTCGTGACCCGGTTCAAGTTCAAAAAATACAACAGAAGAATGCTCCGCTCCCGTAGTTGAATAGAAAGGAAATGCTATTTTCCTATGACTGTTTGATTCATTTTCAAGCCAGCCTTCTAACATTATAAGCTCATTTAGCTTGACCTTATTCATCTATATACTCCCCTTTTGCTAGACTCCCTCAATTGCTTTCTTTAGTTGAATTTATTCCAACTAATTCTTGCTTTTATCGATGACTTTCCAAAATTCTTTCGCTACTAATTGATAGCCTTCTTTACTTAAATGGATATCTAGAGGATTAGGAAGATATGTTTCATAGTGTTTTTCAATGAGTTTTGCAGTTGGAACAAAAGTATCTCCATTTACATGAGCTCGATCTGCTATCGTTTGGTTCAAAATATCAAGTAATGGCAACAGCTGTGCTTGATCTTCAGCTGAACGATAAGGGAAAGGATTATAATATCCCATTACATATACCTTGGCATGTGGATTTAGGGAGTCAATTGTACTGAGAATAATATGTAAATTCGCCCCTAATGCTTCGAAAGTAGATGGAAGTGTTGCTGGGTTACTTAATGCTCTAAGGAGATCATTTGCGCCAATATCAATCGTAATAAATTCGGCTTCTTTTATTTGATATTGAACCTTTGGATTTGAAAGAACATCGTTACGTAATTGCTCCGACGTATAACCTGACACTCCAAAGTTTGTAAAACCGACCGTGTATTGCGATTGCTCAAATCGATCTACAAGATAATCAGCATACCCCAAATCAATTTCACGATAAGGTGTCTGGCCAGCAGCTAACGAATCTCCTAACGCCACGTAATCAATCACTTTTTTTGCTGGCTTTGCTAACGCACTGTACGGTAAACTTACAAACAGAATTCCAACTAAAAGTAAACTAAACAGCCTTTTGCCAAGATTCATAAAATACCTCCCGTTGTTCTTAATAACGCACATATATATTATACAAAACAAAAAACGCACTAGCAACCTAGTCTAGAGCGTTTACCGAATTTAATAAGGAATTGTTACAAGAATCATTAAAAGAAAAAGAATCGTTAAATAATTTACGGAATATAAAAAGTTAGCATGTGCCCATTTAAGATTGTCTTTTGTAAAGAGGCCTTTGATTGCTACTACTAGCCATCCAATATTCAATATAGTTGCAATAACGATGAAAGTTGTACCCAGCTGCACTAGAAAAAATGGTAACGGTAGAAGGCATGCAATATATACAACCATTTGCCGCTTCGTTACGTCGAGCCCTCTTACAACTGGAAGCATCGCAACGCCTGCAGCCTTATATTCATCATATTTTTTAATCGCAATCGCAAAGGTATGAGGCATTTGCCAAATAAAAATAATCATAAATAATACAAGGGGAAGAAGTGGTATTCCAGGTATAATCGCTGCCCATCCAATAAGAGGCGTGACCGCTCCCGAAACACTTCCAATCACGGTATTTAGTGTGTATCTCCGTTTAGACCACATTGTGTACAAAATAACGTAGGTAAACCAGCCGATAAAAGCATAAACAGTGGCTTCTATTGTTGTAAAAAGTAATAAAATAAAGCCTACTATAGAAAGAACTATCCCTAATGCTAACACAATTTTAAGAGAAAAATGTCCTGTTACGGTTGGCCGTTTTTGTGTTCGAGCCATGATCGTATCGATATCGACATCGTACCAGTTATTTATTACCAAGGCACCTGCCATTACTAATGTACTTCCGATTATTGTCAGAACGAAAAGATTGATATTATCCATAAACGATTGGTTAGAAAAATGCAGTGCTAACCAGAATCCTGTGAAAACCGGCAATACATTTGCTATTAATACGCCAGCTTTAAATAGTGATTTTATATCAGAAATGAAAGTAGAAATACTACGTTCCTTGTCCATTATTTGGGAAGGCGCTTCGTTTTTTTTCATCCCAAGTCCTCCAGTAACAATTAATAAGTCATCATTACGTTTTATTATAACATCCATTATGTCTAAAGGTGTTCTTCCGATTTTGTTAAAATTGTAATATGATTTATTGTAAGGAATCTTTTTAAAATAGGAGGAATTTTGACTTGTCTAAACTCTCAATTTCTGAATTTATATTAAATACGAGCAATGGAAAAACACTTGCACCTGATGGAGCCAATCTGACAATCGCCGAATGGGAAGCCGAGGGTACTCCAAATGGAGAAACACCAATGTTCATTGCTCCACTTCATTTACATCATGAAGATGACGAAGCGTGGTTTGTTTTAGAGGGGACACTCGGATTTCAAATTGGGGACGAAACCATTGAAGCAAATCAGAATGAGGCTGTAATCGTACCAAGAGGAACACCACATACATTTTGGAATCCAAAACAAGAAACTGCACGTTATCTTATTATCATGACGAAGCAAACTAAAACATTAATCGAAGCCATACATAGCACTGAAGATCGAAGTCCAGAATTTATGAAAAAACTATTTGCGCAGTATGGTGCTGAGTTGCTTTGATGTGAAATGTTATTTATGAAGGAATAATTAAGAATTTTTGAATTTCTAAGGGAATTAGTTCACGAATTGGTTACCTTTATAGGTGATTTTCTACTTGCTCAGGGCTATAATCAATGCATTGGTTACCTTCATCAATGAGTTTCCACTTGCTCAGGGCTACAATCAATGCATTGGTTACCTTCATCAATGAGTTTCCACTTGCTCAGGGCTACAATCAATGCATTGGTTACCTTCATCACTGATTTCCCACTAGCTTAGGGTTCCAATCAATGCATTGGTTACCTTCATCACTGATTTCCCACTAGCTTAGGGTTCCAATCAATGCATTGGTTACCTTCATCACTGATTTCCCACTTACTTAGGGCACCAATCGACGTATTGATTACCTTCGTTGGTGATTTTCTACTAGCTCAAGGCTACAATCGACACTTTGGTTACCTTTATCACTGATTTTTTACCTACTCAGTTTACTAATCACCATTTTCAACAAAAAGGGAGACTGTCCAGTCTATCCGGACAGCTCCAAATTACAGCCTTAATTAGTGCATGCCGCTCCATTCACCTTGATTCTTAGATTTTTTCTCTTTTTTCGCTTTTTCTTTATGAGCACGATTGGCGTTTGCGCTGCCAAATTCTTTTGAGAACTCGGAATCTGTTTTACTGGAGTCAAATCCTTTTTTATTTTTTTGTTCCGGATCGTTTTTCTTTGTCCTCTTTGCCATGTTTATCCCTCCTTCGTTTCTTTAGTATTAGAAATGAAAGTGGGAATATACCGATTCAAAAATTTTACCAAGGTAATTTTTCTGGAGACAAACGAACCCAAATATAAAAAGTTATTGAAAAATGGAAGTTTTATTTTCATAAGTAATTATTTTATGCTTATTTTAATATCATTTTTTGTCTTAACCTCGTAGAAGTTTTATAGAAAAAAACAAGAGTAACTACCATTAAAAACAGTTTTGGCTTACAGCTTTGTTTATGCTGATTGTTGACCATTGATTTTTAGACAGCCTTTAGTGATTATTAATAAAATTTCCCCCTAAAAAAAAGTGCCTAGAAATCCAAAGGCACTGATATTAGGATTTTATCCCATCTCTATTCATAAATATTTTTCCCGTAAAAAATTTCATCCATTTCATTTGTAATTCTTTCAGTAATTTCCGCTGCTTCTTCTTCCTTGAGATTTTCTTTAGATTGAGCAAATAAATAGTTATCTAAATCAAATTCTTTAAGCTTGCATTTCGTATGAAAAATATTCTCTTGATAGACGTTAACATCAATCATATCAAACTCTTCTTTTAGATCATCAGGAATGTAATTTTGGATTGAATTTATTTCGTGATCGATAAATAATTTATGGCCATCCTTCGCCCTAGTAAAACCACGAACTCGATAATCAATAGACATCACATCCGTTTCAAATGAACGGATTAAATAGTTCAATGCTTTTAATGGTGAAATTTCACCGCAAGTAGATACATCTATATCTGCCCTAAATGTACTAATTCCTTCATCAGGATGGAATTCAGGATACGTATGGACAGTAATATGACTTTTATCAAGCTGAATTACTACATTGTCTGGTAGTGGGCCTGGCGATTCTTCATATGATTCTGCTGGAACTTCAACGACCGGTCCTTCGGAAACAAGAACTGTTACACTGGCGCCTTGTGGCACGTAATCCTGTTTTGCGATATTTAAAACATGCGCACCAATAATATTTGCCACATGCTGTAATATTTCTGTTAACCTATCTGCGTTGTATTGTTCATCAATATACTCAATATAAGCTTCACGATCTTTTTTCGTTTTAGTAAAACAAATATCATACATATTAAAACTTAATGATTTAGTTAAATTATTAAATCCATGAAGTTCAATTCTTTGTTCAGGAGTAAGTTTCATACTACCTTCCCTCCTCTATGTAATGAAACGCATCTTACAATAAGATACTGTTATGTTACCCTTTCTGTGAGATAAAAAAACAAAGTATCTATACAAAGATGTAATACTGTCTCTTTCTTATCAGAAAATTCACCCTAACTAACATGCAATTTGAAATATGGATGTGGTCTTTATTCGTGATTACAATTGAGGATTCAACATCGTTTATTATTGTGAGTGCTTATGATTAACTCTCCAGTCCTATATCTTCTGGTCATGTTCGTTCACTTTATTAGTTTCCTCACTTCAATAGCACATTTATTTTACTAATAGAGAGTAAACGATAGATTATGTTACTATCTTTATAAAGGGAGGATTCTGTGATTAATTTTAACCGAGTAACTGAAGAAACTTTAGAAAACGTACTTGAAATCGTGAATTCAAATTACGTATATAACACCCTAGAAAATGGGATTCCGTATAGAGAAATAAAAGAAATAAGGGATCAATTTCTCAATCAAAATACTGATAGCTTTATCATTTCCGTTGATAATCAACAAATTGGGATTATCGATTTTCTAAAAAATCATCCTAAAGACCATTGCCCCTGGATCGGCCTACTCATGATTCATGGAGATTTTCATTCAAAAGGTTATGGAAAAGCTATTTATCAGGCATTCGAAGACCTGTTTTTGCGACAAACTTTCAATAAAGTTCGGATTGGGATCATTCAGGAAAATGTGGTGGCTAGTCGTTTTTGGACATCCCTTGGATTTGAGATTTGTGATCAACGGCCTTGGGAAGGAAAAATCGTTTTCTGTTTAGAAAAACAAATTAGAAGAAGGAGTAGTTGTGAATGCAAAAATTAACAAAATCTACAAAAGACAGAGTGTGCAAGGAGTATGTGGAGGAATCGCTGATTTTTTTGGTATTTCGCCTTTAATTGTTAGAATAATATTTCTCTTTACACCTGGCTCACTCCTTATCTATATACTTCTTGCCTATACATTGCCTGAAAATCAGTCGTTATATTAAAAGCGATTAACTGGTGAGATTTTCATGCGCTTGGTGGAATCCAGACTGTTGTGAGTACCCTAGTTGTTGAAAATTCACATCCTAATTGTAGACATTCCACTCTAAAACATACTCAGTTGATAATTTTTAGAAAGTAGCTCCAATAATTTAATGCCAGCAATACTATTTCCTTTTTCATCTAAGGCTGGACCAAAGATTCCAATGCCAAATCTACCAGGAACCGCACCCATGATTCCGCCGGAAACACCACTTTTTGCCGGTATGCCAATTTTAATCGCAAATTCACCTGAAGCATTATACATACCGCAAGTGACCATGAATGTTTTGCATATACGTGCAATATGAACAGGGATGATTTGCTTACCACTATCTGGATCAACCCCATCCATTGCAAAAATCATCCCAATTCTTGCTAATTCTAAGCAGTTCATTTCGATTGCACATTGTTTCGTGTATAAGTCAATTAGTTCTTCAACATCTTCTTCAATAATGTGATGTTGTTTTAAAAAATAACATAATGCCCTATTCAAATCTGCAGATTTAAATTCTGAGTTTGCTACTTCCTCACAAAAATGAATCGTGGAATCATTGGCCATTTCCCTTATAAAAGCTAGGAGTCTTTGAAATCTCTCTTCAACATTTTTTCCCTTTATCATATGTGTGACGACAAGTGCGCCAGCATTAATCATTGGATTCAATGGTTTGGCAGGCGACAAGGTTTCTAATTTGGCAATGGAATTAAAAGGATCACCCGTCGGCTCCATCCCAACGCGTTCAAATACATAGTTCGACCCTCTATCCATTAAAACAAGTGCCAGACTAATGACCTTTGATATACTTTGAAGTGATATTTTCCTCTCAATATCACCTGCTGATATACATTGTCCATCAGGATACTGAATCGCTATTGATAAATCATGAGGATTAGCTCTTCCAAGTGCAGGAATATAATCCGCCACTTTGCCATCCTTTGTATATTTTTTCGCTTCTTTTACTAGTACATTTAATTCATCGCTTGATTGACACGACATCATCATCACCCAAACATAGTATGAACCATTGTTTGGATTATCACTCTACTTTTCAATCCAATATTTTTACAAATCCTTTAAAGATTGTCTCCTATTACTTATTTCTTCATTAACCATTAGATACATATCTTCTACCCCAGTGCTCGATGCTTCAAAAGTATATGCATTATCTTCTCGCACTCCAATATTATAAGCTTCTTGTGCCACATCGATATTCGCTCCAATAAAGATAAATTCCCATTGATGTATTTCTTCTTGACGCTTGATCATCTCTTTTATTTTCCGATACGTAAATTCTTGGCTTGCATTTTCCAAACCATCCGTAGTGATTACAAATATTACTTTATCTGGTTTACTATCTTTCGAAAATCTACGATCCACATCTAATATTGTTTTACCTATTGCATCTAGCAATGCCGTATATCCACGAACAAAATATTCTTTCTCCGTCAGCTTAGCTGTTCTAGCATCTATCCCTTCCCATAAAACTTCGTACTGATCATCAAATAGTACGGCTGTTACCATCGTTTCTCCCTCAAGTTTGCATTGTTTTTCAACTAGAGCATTGAATCCACCAATCGTGTCATTTTCTAGTCCAGCCATTGAACCACTTCGATCAAGCAAAAAAATAAGCTCTGTTAACATAAAAAATCCTCCCTTAATGATCTAATGGTATAATCATAGCTATGATTATCCATATTTTGGTCGCCTTTAAAGCGACATTTTAGGGAGTTGGACACTTTGCTCGATAACAAGTTGATAAGTGAATTGCGGGAGTTTATAGAATTTCACCTTATTTTTAAAACTTTCAATGTATCTGAAGAATTAATCCTTGAAGATATGTACAATGGGGAAATTGTGGACTATATCGAAACGAAAAGAAAACCTTCACTACAAAAGATACTTTTCGATTTTATCGACCGAAGAGGGGCAACTGATCCTGAAATCTATCATAAAGCTGGAATTGATAGAAAGCTTTTTTCCAAAATAAGATCAAATCCTGGCTACCGTCCTAAGAAAAATACGATAATCGCGCTTGCTTTAGCGTTGGAACTTAATCAAGAAGAGATGGATACTCTCTTACATTCTGCAGGATATACATTGTCAGATAGCGAAACCTTTGATTTAATCATTCAGTTTTGTATTGAGAAAAAGATATATAACATTCACGATGTTAACGAAGCTCTTGATCATTATGATTTGAAGCTTTTATAAAAAGACTCTTTTCTCAAGCTTTATTGCTATTATATATATATTTACATAATAAGAGTTGATTTGAATCTTAAAAATTAATCGTTCTGATGAGAAAAGAGCTGTCTACTTCATAAGAACAGCTAAACTTCATTGTTTAGGTGTAAAAGCGGGCTTATGGGCTTTTTACAAAGAAGACTGATTTAATAAATAAAGACAGTAGGAATCCTGATAATCTAGGATTCCTACTGTCTTTAGTACTTAATGTAGGGCAAGCTCTCTGCCTTTTTTGCTTAAAAGTATACTTGTCACGGCCATTGAGCCTATTCCGAGTATAAGAAGTAAAATAAAAACATTGTGCAAGCTCGATTCTAACACGCTGCCTTTTAATTCGTCGCTCAACCATAATCCCGATACGGCAATACCGATTGCCTGACCAAGATTTTTTAGTAAATTGTGCGAGCCCATTGCCACTCCGCGAACTTCCCATTCAACCGAAGACTGAACAGCAACATTGAAGGCGGTATAAGCCAATCCGAACCCAACTCCTAAAACTCCTGTCACAACCATCATCCATGTTACAGTCGTTTCAGTACGGAAAAATACCAACCCAATGCATCCGACAATAATAATCGCGATTCCAGCTAAAGTAATATGGGCAATAGGTTTCTTGCTCATCCACTTACCTGCTAAGAGGGCACCAAACGGCCATGTAACGGACATTGGCAACATCGCAATTCCGGAAAATGTCGCATTTAAATTTGTAACACCCTGTACCCATAATGGGATATAAAATGTAATAGTGACGAGAATAAAGCCTAATAAGAACCCTGTTGCATTAGATATCGAAATATATTTATTTTTAAATAGAGAAAGTGGCAGCATTGGCTCTCTTCCTTTTGCCTGAATCCAAAGAAAAAGACCAAGCCCTACGAATGCCACAATAAATAAAATTGAAATTTGACCTGTTACTTCCTTATATTCTTTTACTAACGTTAAAGCATATAAAAATGCACTCATACAGATGGTAAATGTTAAGATTCCTGCGTAATCAATGACTTGCTTTTTCTTTTCAATATGCTCATGCAAGGCAACCCATAAAAGAAATAAAGATATGATTCCAAATGGAAGATTCATAAAGAAAATCCAATGCCAGGATATCGTATCGACAATGAATCCTCCGGCAAGAGGTCCGAAAATACCGGCAATTCCCCATACACTGCTCATCCACCCTTGCATTTTCGCCCTCATATTAAATTCAAATACATCACCAATAATGGTAAAAGGAATAGTCGATAATGCTCCTGCGCCGATTCCTTGAATAAGGCGGAAAATAATGAGCTGCTCCATCGTTTGAGAAAGTCCGGAAAGCATAGAGCCCGCTAAAAATATTAGCGTACCTATCGTAAACATTAATTTTCGGCCAAATAAGTCAGCCATTTTCCCAAAAATCGGTGTACTGATGACGACCGCTAATAAATAAATCGAAATCACCCATGTGTATAAATGGCTCCCACCAAGATCATCTACAATCTTTGGCATCGCCGTGCTAACAATCGTTCCTTCAATGGCTGTAAGAAACGTTGAAATTAATAACGCGATTACAACAGATTTTTGTTTTGTCTCTTTATTCATTTATTCTCCCCCTTGTTGCACGATGAAAGCACGAGACCTTTTTAAGTATATCAAATTTTCACAATATAGACACTCCACCAAATCCTCCCAACAAAAGGAATAAAGACTGCCGTAATATATATTTTAGGCAGCCTTATTATCCGGAATCCAACTATTTCTTATTTAACAGTAAGGACTCTATTTCTTGAGCGTTGATTGGGCGACTGAACAAATAACCTTGGAGCTCGTCACAGCCCATTTGCAATAAAGTATTTTTTTCTCCATTTGTTTCAATCCCTTCAGCAACAACATTTAGTTGCAGTCCTTTTGCCATACTTAGGATGGACTGTACTAATCGAGATTTTTTCATATTTTGATCGATATCCGATATAAATTGACGGTCAATTTTTATTTCGTCGATTGGTAGTTGCAGCAATGGATATAAAGAGGAATACCCCTTACCGAAGTCATCAATGGAAATTTTGACACCAATATCTTTTAACTGCTTAATGATGCTCGCTACATGATCCAAATTTTTTATAAAAACACTTTCTGTTATTTCTAGCTTTATATATTTAGGATCTATTCCTGAAATGTCCAACGCTTCTTTTACCATTGAAACTAAAGAATCTTGTTGAAATTGCTTTGCCGAAATGTTTACCGAAATAGGAACTTTCGGAAATCCACGATCCTGCCATTCTTTATTCTGCTTACACGCTTCGATTAAGGACCAGCGATCAATTTTTAGGATTAATCCAATTTCCTCAGCAATTGGAATAAAAGAACCAGGAGAAACAAAGCCAAGTTCCGGATCAATCCAGCGAATCAACGCTTCCATACTTGTAATTTTACCCAATCGATATTTTGGTTGATAATATAAGACAAAATCTCCCCTATCGACAGCTAGCCTCAATGAATTTTCAATAAGCAGGCGATTATCATATTTATTTCGCATTGATTCATTGAAAAAATGAGCTACATTTCCCCCTTTTTCTTTAGATTGATACATGGCAATATCAGCACATTTTAAAAGACTGTCGATATCCTTCCCATCTTCAGGATACACACTTATTCCAATGCTCGCGGTAACATAAAGCAAATGTCCTTGAATAGAAAACGGAGCCGAAAATTCGTCTTGCAATTGCTTAAGCATTTCATGTATTTCTTCTTTCATTTCAATACTAAAAACTATGACAAATTCATCTCCGCTTAGCCTGAAAATTTGTCGACGATCATTATTCAATGTTCGAAGATGGTCTGCAACTAATTGTAGTAGTGTGTCGCCTGCCATATGGCCAATCGTATCATTGACTTGTTTAAATTGATTAATATCAATAAAAATTACAGCAAATTGAGAAGAAGTTTGGTTATATATCAAACTTTGTACGTAATCTTGAAAATGCCTGCGATTCGGCAACCCCGTCAGCACATCATAAAAAGCTAAACGATTTAATCTAAACTCAGATTCAATTAACTGTTCGGTTTGCTCCTTTAACTTACTATTCATCGAATTACTTTCCCTAAATAATTCGGCTAATTTTTCAGCCATTTCTCTTAGATTTTTCGAAAGTAACCGCAATTCCGAAACATGACCTTGAGGCCATTCAATTGTTTCGTTTTGAACTAATTTTTGTGGTAAATGTGTCGTTGCCAATGTCAGTTGTCTAATATTAGTCATAAAAATACGACTGACTGTTTGAACAAACATAATGATAAAAATCGCAAATATGACGGAATATCCGAGCTGTTCCAAAAAGATATTATATAGCTGATTTTGGTATTGAGAAATTGGAATTAGAAACATTACTTTCATAGAGAGCGGCTTAATATCATCAGAGAATAAATAATATCCTCCGCTCCATTTGCGAATGGGATATCCCTCATCCCCCTTTGGTAAAATGACCTTAAAATCAGTAGCTGATGTATTCAGAACATCGTAATCGTTCCAATTATTTACAGTTCGGGTAGGGATATTAGTAGTACTTGATCCATATACAAGGTTATCCAAATCACTAATGACAACATCAAAATCATTGGCTTGATAATGTGAAACCAAATCACTTACCTTATTTGTCAGTAAATCTTCTGTTTTCCAATTTAACATTTCTTTTTGTATTAGACTCACACTGTGTTTTACAGCAAAAATATTATCTTGATCCAAAGATTCCTTTGTATTCCATACATTCGTCATGACACTAAAAAAGAATGGAAGAATGATAGAAATAAAAGTGATATGTGATAAAAATTGATGAATTGAAACGTTGTTGCGGCTAATCTTATTATTTTTAAAAAACTTATAGAACGGAACATAAGCTAAAAGCATATCGGCTATTAAAACATTAAATAGTCCATTAACAACTGTTTTACCTATTTGAAAATA
The DNA here is from genome assembly GCF_022900255.1 of Lederbergia wuyishanensis. Classification (GTDB taxonomy): domain Bacteria; phylum Bacillota; class Bacilli; order Bacillales; family Bacillaceae_C; genus Lederbergia; species Lederbergia wuyishanensis. Next base: position 137,067 of record NZ_JALIRM010000008.1, on the reverse strand, counting down.
GAGAGCATTTCCAATTAAATAAGTTTGGTTGATTAATAAAAGCCCAACAAAACCTATTGTCATCCAAAATAAAATGTCCACAAAAAACATTTTTGCTTTTCTGCCATTAAGAAAAAAAGCACCTACAAATAAGACTTCCACAATTAACAAAGCATGCTGGGTTACATGTGAAAAGTGGTGAGGTATTAAAAGAAAAGCTAGTAAACCTGCAATTACAGCATGCGGCAGCCCAAAGAGACGGAGCATTAAAAATAAGAAAATACTTGTAAAAGTAAATGATATTCCGTAAATGAAAGATACATTAAAGCTTGAAGATAAAAGAATAAGTCCTAATAAAAGAATGAAAAGGAAATTTTCACTATTCCATATTTTATGTTTAAACATAGAAACAACCCAATCTATTAGTAATACAATCTTTCTATATTAATCATCATAAATGGAAAGAGTAATGGTTGTAAACAATACAGCAATAAAGGAAAAGATTTGCGGATAGCAATAACAAGAAATATATTTTTTCATAATGCTCATTTGACACATTTTCCTTTTACTTCTTATAGTGCATAAACTCTATTTTGGTTGCTTGTCTAACTCCTGTGTTTTTGTAATTCAACAACACAATATCTAATTTTAGAAACTTAAGCTAGTAAAAATAAAAGAAAAGGGCTACTTCACCCTTTTCCTTATCTCTTCATATTATGATGATATTATCAACTTCTTGTTTTCACTTTTTTCCCCATTAATCTTTGATAATCCAAAAGATCTTCGGGCTTATCGGGGTCAACATTAATAACTACCTTCCATCCCATTTCGTCACAAGTACGATACAGTTCGTTCGCTTTTTCCTCCGAATGGACATATAAAACGGCTGGTCTTGCATTTGACCCTAATTTAGACATTTTCCATCCTCCTCTTATTTTCTCATTTAATATCTAATTCCACTAACTTTTCATAAGCTTTGGTTCGAGAATAATTGTGCGACTGCCACATATTTGTTGGCCTTATTTCTGCTTTTATTTGTTTTAACAAATCGTTCAACTCTTGATTGTTAGGTTCTTTTTCGTGTAGTTCGATTAATCCCAAGAGTCCAGTTGAGGAAAATCTACTCATATATAAAGAATCAATTTTTCCCGTTTGCTCGAAGCGTTCAAAATTTTGCTCGACAACAAACCTGTCAATATTAACGATATTGAGGCCAACATAATAAACAAGGGTTGCGATGAAATAGAAGTGGAACAATGAAAGCTTTTCGAGCCAAATTTTTATTAACGTGTAGGTTAAAATCACCATAAGAAAAATCATGAACGAGTGTGCGAGTACTCGTGTAAATGTAAAGCCATACGCATTCTCGTACATAGTCAAGCGCATGAAGGCAGATATAAGAAGGACACCACTTGATAAAACTAAAATAGTTAGAGCACTCCGAATCGCACTTTTCAAAAATCCTTGCACATTTTTCGTTAAACTTATAACACCTGTTGTAACACTAAGATTTATGAGAGTGACAAATAGCAATTCAAAAAATCCACGTCGTGCATATTCTGCATATGTGTACCCTTCATCAAGTGTGCCGCTGAAGAAATATTTAAATTGAATAACTACGAATAGTATATAAACTATATCAAGAAGACTTAAAATCGTTAAAGTAATAATTCCATCCATAGAAATTGGCTTAAATTCCTTTTGCTCCGTAATGGTATTCTTTTGCAAAAGAACTTGCATAAAGCCGAAGAACATGAATGTGTAGATTAAAATGATGATAAAGCGAAATGCATATTCTGCCTTAAAGTTAAATAGGTTCGGGATGCTGGTTATAAGTTGTTCAAACTGAGTATCTGCCGAAATTAATAGGTTAAGTATGATAAATAGTAACGGTACAGATATGATAAGCCCTATTAAAATCTTACCCCAGACATCATAATGCTTTTTGTTGGAACTTTTCTTTAACAAACTGGAAACATATTTTATAAAAATTGCATTATACCTAATCCCATCGATAAGACGACGTAACATATAGAAAATAAAACGCACGTTACTCCACTCTGTTTTTTCTTGTGAAGTAATTAAAACAAGATGAAATATAACAAGTGCAGGGATGATCAGGACGTTTAATGCATAAAAAAGTTCTGTATCATACAAATAATAACTGATGGCCAACAACCAGATTGCAATGAGAACTAAATATCCCAATCGTTGGTGTGAGAAAGGATATGATCGAAACCGATAACAAAATATTGTATAAAACAATACAATAAATACAATATATGAAATACCAATTTGTCCCCTGAAAAAAGCTTCTTCCGCTACAATTCCTACTAAAAAACACATTATGAAAAATAACCAGTCTATCTTTTCGATTTTCAATTCCATACTATTACCTCCTTATTCTATGTATATAGATATTCTATGTAGATAGTTAAAAAAAAGCTCACACTGAAGCTTTTTTGCCCCATTTATAACTGATTAAACAAACCGGGTATAAAAGAAGCGTGAATAAAATACAAAGTCCAATAAACGTTTGCGTCAGTAATGGATAAAACCATTTATGAGGAATAATTTGAAAAACGGTTAAAATCATAAGAATGATATTTGGAATCAAAGCTAAAACAAATGTTCTCTTTAACAGTTTTCTGCCATTATGTCCAAATCCTCTTCCAATTTCGTAACCTAAAAGTGCCCAAAAAAACATGTATATAAACGCAATAACAATCGGAAAGCTTGTCAACCGATCCCAAAAATAAGTTAACCAGTACCAATCGAACAAATTATGCGCTAATGTGAGAGTCGCCCCTCCTCCAAAAAACAAAACATTCACAGCAACAAACAGCCATTTCATATTACTTGGTGTAACGGAAAGTTCTTCCTTCCACATGGCCGCAATTTCTTTAGGTGTCCCTAATTTTGAATAGATTTGATCCCGCATTTCGTCTTCATCAACTAGGGCTGGGAGACAACCAAGGAACTCATCAAGATGAGCAGCATATTCCTCTAAGATAGATACCTTTTCTTGATGATTTGCAAGACTTTCCTCAAGTTCTGCTAAAAACTCATTCTTCAACCGTTCCATGATTTTTTCTCCCAATTACCTTGTTCATGACTGAAACAAAGTCGTGCCATTCATCGGTTTTTTCAAGAAGCATTTCTCTTCCTTCATCAGTTATATGGTAATACTTCCTTGCCGGCCCCTTCTCTTGTTCCTGCCAATAGCATTCAATATACCCTTGCTTTTCAAGCTTATGCAGGGCAGGATATAGCGTACCTTCCTTAAAGGAAATTCCATTACTGCTGCGCTTCTCCAATTCCTTAACAAGCTCATAACCATACATATCCCGCTCGTTCAATAGTTGAAGCAACAAAAGGGATGTACTGCCTTTAACTAATTCTCGATTAAACATTTTTTCACCTACCTAGATTTATTAGGTATATAGAAATTCTATATTAACTTAAACAGATTGTAAAGAATCAATTTAGATTTTTTTTATATAGCTGGAGGGCCAAACTTTCCTTCATGAAAATCACGATATGCCTGTTGGATTTCTTCCATCGTATTCATTACAAACGGACCATATGCTATGACTTCTTCTTTTAAAGGCACTCCAGAATAGACTAGCAATTTTGCACGTTCATTAGCCTTGATAACCAATTCACTTTCTTGATCTGAACCATCTTCTTTAAATGTAAGGGTCGCAACACCAGTTTTCTTCAATCTCACCTTCGACTCTCCAATTTCCACTTCTCCAGATCGGACAACTAGAAAAGCATTATGATTTTCAGGAAGTAGGTGGGTATATTCGCCAGCCTCTTTGAAAGATATTTCCGTCATTGTAATGGGAACTAGACTGTTCATCGGTCCAGTAACTCCCCCAATATTTCCCGAGTAAACCTTTAAATGTCCACTGTCAAAAGGTACAACTGGGACATCTTCGACATAAATATTCTGATAGCTTGTTTTTGTATTTTTTAAATGCTTGGGAAGGTTTAGCCATAGCTGCAGCGTATGGATTAAATCATCATCGACTGCTTCTTCTGCATGCCTCGCTGCCCACCCAGCATTCATATATTGTACGTCTCCAGCTTCTAGAATTGAATGACCTCCATGATTATCGATATGCTCAAGCCTACCGTCAATTACATATGTGATGGTTTGAAAGCCACGATGAGGATGGTCCGAAAAAGTACCACGTTTAAACCAATCATCCGCCATTAAGATAAAAGGATCAAATTCTTCCTTACGTTCTGGTGGAAGAACCCAGCCCTGTTGGACGTGGGGGTAGCCATTTTCATTGTATTTAACATACCAATGGTCTTTCACATCTCGTTGAAATTTTATTTGTTTTTGCATAGGTCATATGCTCCCTTATTTTATAAAGTGCTTAATGATGTTAAGTCCATTTTTCATATTAGGATATCGAAAAGGCAAATCAAATCTGGTCGTTTGCTTAAGAATACTTTTATGATGTGAGAATGTATCAAAGCTCCCTTTTCCATGATAAGCTCCAACACCGCTGCTTCCAACTCCTCCGAATGGCAAATAAGGTGAAGCTAGGTGGTAGACCGTATCGTTAATACAACCCCCTCCGAAAGAAATGCCCGTTATTACTTCATCTTGGAGCTGCTCATTTTTAGTAAAAAGATAAAGTGCGAGCGGATTCGGGTGTTGTTGAATCCCTTCAATCACATTAGAAAGCTTTTGATATTCAAGTACTGGAAGAATAGGTCCAAAAATCTCATCCATCATAATGGGATCATTCCAAGTAATATTCATAACGACAGTTGGTTCAATCACCAAATTTTCCTCGTCTTTTTCTCCTCCAAAGATAATTTCTCCATCTTGAAGGAATGATTCTAATCGTTGGAAGTGCCTTTTACTAACAATATGTGTAAAATTCGGATTCTTTAATGGTTTCTCCCCATAAAGCTCCCTGATTGCTAGGCCTAGTTGGTGAAGAAAAACATCTCGAATGTTTTTATGAACATATAAATAATCAGGGGCAACACACGTTTGTCCAGCGTTCATGAATTTTCCCCATGCGATCCTTTTTGCCGCTAACTTGATATCGGCGTCTTCGTGAACAATGCACGGACTCTTTCCACCAAGCTCCAAAGTGACAGGTGTTACATGTTTCGCAGCTGCCTCCATGATAATTTTTCCGACTGAAACACTGCCAGTAAAAAAAATATAATCAAATTTTTCCGCCAGTAGCGCTTCACTCGTTTCAATTCCGCCTTGGACAACTGAAACATATTCTTCCGAAAAGATTTCACCTATCATATTTCCGAAAACAGCGGATGTCTTTGGGGTTAATTCAGATGGCTTTATGATAGCACAATTCCCAGAGGCAATCGCTCCTATTAGGGGTGCGACTGCCAATTGAAATGGATAATTCCAAGGTGCGATAATGAGTACAACTCCATATGGTTCAGGATATATATAGCTTTTAGAGCCAACATGCGTAATAGGTGTTTTTACCCTTTTAGGCTTACTCCATGAACGCAAATGTTTTTGGATGAAACGAATTTCTTCAAGCACAATTCCGATTTCACTAGTATACGATTCAAATTCTGATTTATTTAAATCTGCTTTTAACGCATCCATCAACTGCTTCTCGTGTGCCTTAATACCGTTCCTCAGTTTCTGTAGTGCAGCTAATCTATATGAAATTGACTTTGTCGTTCCTGAATGAAAAAACTTATTTTGTTTATCGACAAGTGTTTTAAAATTTCCCACGATTCTCAACTCCATACTGGAAAACAATCCAATTTAATACCCCGGATAACGATCCCAGTTTACATTTCTCTCGTTGTATTCAATGAGCAAGTCATCCGCTATCTGGATGAGAACATCCTTTAATTCTACAAGTTCAATCCATTCTTCAGGTATTTTTTCGATTCCAAGGAATGCTCCAAGGATATTCCCTGTAATGGCACCTGTACTATCGCTATCACCACTATGATTTACCGCTACAAATAACGCCTTTTTAAAATTCTCCTGATACTTCAAAGCGCAATAAACTGAAATGGCTAGAGCTTCTTCACCTACCCAACCTTCTCCAAGCTGGCTAATGGCATCAATATCAGTTATATTACTCTTTGAAAGCTCGAGTGCCTTCTTTAACAATTCACTGCATTCATGGTGATTCTCGTAATGTTCAAGTTCAAAAATCGTATTTTCAACTGCTTTTTCAATATCTTGTCCTTCTATTATGCATGCTATTAGATATGCTAAGGCACCTGCCGAAAGATACCCAGATGGATGCCCGTGGGTAAGTGCTGCAAATTCGGCTCCCATTTTAAATGCACGTTCTTTTTGATAAAACAATCCAGCTGGAGCAACTCGCATCACTCCTCCACAGCCTTTACTATTATTAATCGGCTCTTCTATGGAACCTTGCTTTCTACTTCGAAGCGCAGAAAGGCACGTATTTCCCGGTGCTCGACTTGCAAAAAGTTCCTTCTCCTCAAGAAGCCATCCATCATACACCCATTCATATTTTTCCACTCTCGTGTAATCCTGGGTCAGCAACCATCTCTGATATGCATGAAAAACGACGGATGGTGGGTGACAGATCCCTTTTAAGACACCTCTCGTTTCAGCCCTTAGCATTCCTTCAGCAGTGAAAAGGGTCATTTGCGTATCATCTGTAATCTCCGCTTTTCCGGAAGTTGAGATATGTAAATCTTGAATCCCTTCAGATCCATAGCGGCGATGAATTTCATTCAATTTCATAAATTCAACCGGCCAACCTAAAGCATCTCCAATGGCTCCGCCTAAAAGACATCCTCTAAAAAATACTTGACTACGTTTCATGGTATCATCACCTTTATCATTTTAGTAGAATAATAACTTTTAAGACATTCGTACTGGGTTAGTAGCTCCGGATGCTTTTGATGGATATTATTTCAAATATCCATCAATATCCTCATTTCATATGCTTATCGCTTCCTATATTAATACGAATTTCATGATGGAATTACCTTTAAATTCTCAAAAGTATTTTCACTTCGCCTTAACATATTTAAAAGCCACTCTATACATCGAGTGGCTCTGTTAATTATCATTCTTATTTGACTGTATTATGTAACCTTACTATGGACGATGAAAGTCTGGCAATGTCTCGTAAAGTATTTTTCTACTATCCTCAAGTTCTTTATTTCTAACGTCCACTTTTTTTACGTCCACTTCATTTCCATTCAGTTCAATTAATAGAACTTCCATGTTGCAAATAGGCGCTCCAGCTTGGATATAATGATGACAATTCTCGCGGTGGTAATCTTGTATATGAGTATGACCGTTGAAATAAATTACCAATCCCTCTCTTTTCTTCAACAACGGGCGAATATCTTGGAACGATACTAAATCCGCACTATTAGGAGAAAAAGCTGTTGTTTCTGGAACAGGATGATGAGCAAATATGAACAATGGTTTCTCCCTTGAACGAACAATTTGCTCTTCAAGCCACTGCCATTGCTTCTGATCTAATCCCCAGCCATGAAGTTCAAATTCTTTTGTCGTATCTAGAAATAATAGTAAAGCACTTTGCGTTTCAATCCAATCATACGAAGGCTGTTGAATGAGTGAGCAGATTTCTTCTTTCGAGAGAGATAATACGTCATGATTTCCAAGTACGGCACGAAAGTTAATGTCGTACTGTTTAATATAATTATAGATTGTTAAGAATTCACTTTCTAAACCAAGATGGGTCAAATCGCCGATTGAAACGTAAAAATCAGCTTCAATACTAAAAAATTCACGTAAATATTGCTCAAAAAAATGGTCAACAGCAGCTGATAATTCTTTTTTGTTTGAATCTACATCTGGATAATGCAAATCACCTAATAATGCGATGCGCATTAAGATCACCTCATCTTTTTTTCACTGCTGTTGTCCCTCGAATAATAAGTTGTGGTTTAAATAAAACGTGTTCTTTTTTTTGATTTTTATCTTTAATCTCGCTAATGATAACATCGACAACCCTTTTTCCCATCTCCGTGATGGGTTGTGCGATAGTTGTTAGACCTGGAACAGTTGTGGTCGCTAAAATGGTATTATCGAAGCCAACGATTGATAAGTCTTCAGGAATGTTAAGCCCCATTTCATTTGCCTCTTGGATGACACCTACTGCAATAAGATCGTTGCAAGCAAAGATACCAGTCGGGACTTTCCCTTTTTCAACAATTTTTCTTAAACATTCCCTTCCATTTTCAATAGAAGCAACCGTCCTGATAATATTTTCTTCACTCGTTTTGATACCATGCTCCTCGTGAGCTTCCAAATAGCCATAAATTCTATGCTTACTGCTTTTAGCGTACTCAGCAATGATGACGATATCTCGATGTCCTTCAGATAGGAGATGTGATGTAGCTTCATACCCTCCTTTAAAATCATCAACGGATATTGATGTCACCCCAAGCCCCGCATCATCTTGCGTTAACATGACTAGCGGTATCTTTCGGTCGACTACCCCTTTTAAAATCTCGATATTATGGAAGCTTGAAGCAACAATCATTCCATCCACTTGTTTTCTTTGCAGTAATTCAACGTATTTCTTTTCTTTCTCTGTGTTTTCATCCGTGCTGCAGATAATAACACTCATGCCACTTTCATGTGCACGGTCCTCAATTGTTTTCGCTATTTCCGAGAAAAAAGGATTGGAAATATCGGGGACTAAGAGACCTAGTGTTTCCGTCCCCTTGCCAGTCAATGCAGATGCCATCAAGCTCGGTTGATAATTAAGCTTCTCCATTGTTTCCTTGACCTTTTGCCTTGTCGTATCACGCATATTCCCTGTATTATTAATCACTTTTGATACGGTGGCGATAGATACCCCAGCCGCTTTCGCCACATCATATATAGTCGCTTTCATTTCTAGCTGCCTCATTTCTTTCTTTCATCCTATTACCATTGTATCAGATGAAAGAATCGGCATTACCCTTGAATGATTTTTTCTGTTTTCACCTGGATTAACCGTCCTGTTTCAAACGATTTTTTACATGAATATCCTAAAATGGTTGATTGTACTCCATCTTTAACGGTGATTGCAGGTTTGCGTTTATCCAAAATACAGTTGATGAATTCCTCGGTCTCACTTAAATATGCCTGCTCGAAGCGTTCCAAAAATCCATCAACACATTCTTGGATAACACCTTCATCTTTCATAATAACAACTTGATTTCGTTCAGGAACAGTCCCTATTCGAAGCGTTCCTTTTGTGCCAATAATTTCGGTTTCGATATGATATCCATGCGCACAGTTTCGCCCAGCCACAAAAATTCCAATTGCGTTATTCTCAAATCGAACCATTGCCGCTCCCGTTTCCGCATCCTCTATCTCATCGAATTCAGGACGAGCATAACTTCCCCCGATTGCCCAAACTTCCTTTGCTTCCTCTCCAAGATACCAGCGAGCTAAATCGAAATCGTGAATGGACATATCTAAGAACAGTCCGCCGCTGTAATTTGCACGCGCGAATGTTAAAAAGCTGTCCATTTTACTTGCCGGGTCCAAGCCGTAACAACGAATCAGGAATGGTTTTCCGATGATTCCCGCTTCAATTTTTTCCTTTGCCGCCATATAAGAGCGGTCATATCTGCGCATAAATCCGAGCATAAACACTTGATCTGGATGGGCTTTTACAGCAGTCTCTACATCAAGCGCTTCTTCTACATATAATCCTAGCGGTTTTTCACTAAAAACATGGAATCCTAGACTAAGAGCCTGCTTAATTTGTTCACAATGAAAATTAGAAGGAGAGGCAATGAAAATGGCATCTAATTCGGGATTCGCAAGCATATCTTCATATTTTGTATAGCCATATGGAATATTCCATGCATCCATCACTTCCTGAACTTCCTCTTCTACGACACTGCACACTGCCGTTAATTCGCAATGGGGGATTCTAAATGCTAGATTTCCAGCATGCTTTCTTCCAAGTCGACCAAGACCAACGATTCCGACTTTCACTTTTTTCATTCGCCATCACACTCCGGCTGTTTCTTTTATAAAATGACGTGCCTTTAAAGCATATTCGAACGGATTGGCTTGCGCCGGATCTTGCTCTGCCTCAACAATCATCCATCCTTTATACCCCGACTTTGCTAAGACTTGAAAGACAGGTTCAAAGTTGATTGCTCCATCACCTGGAACAGTGAAAACCCCTTTTTTCACCCCTGTTAAAAAGCTAAGGCGATCTTGTTTAACTTCTCTAGCAATCTCGGGACGAACATCTTTTAAATGAACGTGTTTGATTCTCGGGAAATGTTTTTCCAATACATCCAGTGGATTCTCTCCGGAAAAATAAAGATGTCCAGTATCATATAAAAGAAAAACGAGATTCGAATCCGTCATCTCCATTAGGCGATCAATTTCTTCCGTTGTTTGCACGCCTGTCCCCATATGATGATGGTAAACGAGTTTCATATCTTTCTCTTTTGCGAGTTCACCTAATCTATTTAATCCTTCCGCAAGCTTCGTCCATTCCTCATCTGTAAAAATAGGCTTTTCAGCAAATAAAGGTGTGTTTACATTTCCTTGAATACTTCGTCCTTGTTCAGAAACGACGATTACTTTTGCACCCATCTCATATAAAAAATCTCGATGGGCAATATACGCTTTTTCCGTTTCCTCAAAAGGCTTTGTCGTTAAAAATGCACTAAACCAAGCGCTTGCAATTTCTAAATTTCTTAACGTTAATGCTTTTTTTAGTATCGGGATATCTCGAGGATACTTGTTGCCGACTTCTGTACCAGAAAACCCAGCGAGCGCCATCTCACTTATACATTGTTCGAATGTATTTTCTCCACCAAGTTCGGGTAAGTCGTCGTTCGTCCAACCAATAGGTGCAATCCCAAGCTTCACTGCGGTAACATCAAACATAACAGCTTCCTCCAATCAATACTGTCTCGCTTTTTTTAGTTGTTCTTCTTTTTCTTCAAAAGCTGCTTGAATTGATTCTTTTTTCGATACTTCCGCAACCCCAACATGCCACCAAGCCCCGTATCCATCTGTCATTGTTTTAGGCAGAACCTTAATATCTATCAAGGTGGAAACGGTTTGTTTTTTCGCATCTTCGAGAGCGTCACGTAATTGGTCAAGAGTTCTTGCTGTATAGGTTTTCACGCCGTATCCCGCAGCACTTTGCGCATAATCAATATGCATAATCGGTCCAGTTAATAGATTGGTTTCTTGATCACGCATACGGAACTCGGTGCCAAAGCTACCCATTCCATTTCCCATTTGCAGATTATTGATACAACCGAAGCCCGCATTATCAAATAGAAGAACATTAATTTTCTTCTTTTCTTGTATACTTGTAATCAACTCGGAATGAAGCATTAAATAACTGCCATCCCCAACAAATGCATACACTTCTTGGTCAGGAGCGGCCATTTTTGCTCCGAGCGCACCTGCAATTTCATAACCCATACACGAATATCCGTATTCCATATGGTACGTATTAGGTGCTTTACTCACCCACATTCTTTGTAGATCACCTGGTAAACTTCCGGAAGAACCAACAACAATTGCATCATCATCAATCGTTTCATTGACAGTACCGATCACCGCTGTTTGTGTGAGGCATGAACCAAAAACCTCTTCATATTCAACAAGTGTGTCATCCAAGTGTCCCGCCACTTCGGGTTTAAAATCTTCTGACTTAAAATTGGTTTCGCATAGTCTTTTTAATTCAACTTGCCAAGCCTCTTTCGCATCTTTTATTTCATTTTCATAAGAGCTTCTATATTCAATTTTATCCATTTTATCTGTAAGTGCTTCCAATGCTATTTTTGCGTCAGCCACAACTTGAGTCGCATCTAGTTTCCCTGCATGAAATTCAGATATATTAATCGTTATAAAATCAACATCATCTGATTGAAAAAGATGTTTTGAAGCAGTTGTAAAATCGGTAAATCTTGTACCAATGCCAATAACTAAATCCGCCGATTTTGCGATGATATTTGCCGCAGCATTTCCGGTTACACCAATACCACCTAAATTAAGTGGATGTGTGCTTTCAATCGCACTTTTTCCAGCTTGCGTTTCTGCAATAGGAATGTGGAAGGTTTCAGCAAAATTACGCAGAGTCGTTGCAGCTTCTGAATATCGGACTCCTCCACCACATATGATGATTGGCTTTTTCTTACCCTTGATTAATTCAATCGCTTCGTATAATGCTCGATCCGTTGGCTTTATTCTATTAATCGTATATACACGTTTTTTAAAAAAGGATTCTGGAAAATCATATGCCTCTCCTTGAACATCTTGAGGTAGAGCGATTGTGACCGCTCCAGCATCTCCTTGATTCGTCAACACACGCATTGCATTGATCATGGCAGACATCAATTGCTCAGGACGATTGATTCGATCCCAATATTTACTGACAGCTTTGAATGCATCATTCGTAGAAATTCCTAGATTATAAGTTTGTTCGATTTGTTGTAGAACCGGATCTGGTTGTCGAGTCGCAAACGTATCACCAGTAATCAAGAGCAACGGAATATTATTGGCAGTTGCCGTCGCAGCAGCTGTCACCATATTTGCCGACCCGGGACCTACGGATGCTGTACATGCGATGAGTTGCCCGTGGTGTTTTTGTTTCGCAAACGCAGTCGCCACATGAGCCATCCCTTGTTCGTTTCGACCTTGATATACTTCAAGATCCCCACTATCCTCTTCTAGTGCCTGCCCCATCCCGAGAACATTCCCGTGGCCAAAAATTGTAAAAACTCCTTTAAAAAGCTTTTGCTCTTTACCGTCTCTTTCCATATACTGCTGATTCAAAAACTTAATCAAAGCTTGAGCAGTTGTCAGTTTCAATAAACTCACCTCATTTTTTGTTAATTGCGTTTGAATAGGTCGTGTACTTTGTCTGAATTCTCGATCAAAACTTCTTTTGGTACGATTTCATCGAGTATTAGCATTGGATTCTCGACCAATTCTTGTTCCGGAACAATTTCATCGAGTATTACCACTGAATTCTCGACCAAAACTTATTCCTGAACAATTTCCTCGAGAATTAGCTCTGGATTCTCGACCAATTCTTCCTCCTGAACAATTTCATCGAGAATTAGCTCTGAATTCTCGACCAAAACTTCCTCTGGAACAATTTTATCGGGAATTAGCTCTGAATTCTCGACCAATTCTTCCTCCTGAACATTTTCGTCGAGTATTACCACTGAATTCTCGACCAATTCTTCCTCCTGAACATTTTCATCGAGAATTAGCTCTGAATTCTCGATCAAATCTTCCTCCTGAACAATTTCATCGAGTATTACCTATGAATTCTCGATCAAATCTTCTCCCCGAACTATTTCATCGAGAATTAGCTCTGAATTCTCGACCAATTCTTCTTCCGGAACAATTTCATCGAGTATTACCTATGAATTCTCGATCTAATCTTCCTACTGAATCAATTTCATCAAGAAACTACCAAATATTCGAGATGAAATCTGCTAATCTTTCAATTTCATCTCGAATAAGCTATAACTTACACCCACCTCGTAGTGACAACTTTCTTTCTCGTATAAAATTCGACCCCATCAGTACCATTGGCATGCAAATCTCCATAGAAGGAATCTTTATACCCCGAAAATGGGAAGAATGCCATTGGGGCTGGTACCCCGATATTCACGCCGAGCATGCCTGCGTCGATTGTTTCGCGGAACTTGCGAACGTTTCCGCCGTCTTTTGTAAAAATACATGCGCCATTCGCAAAACGTGATTGATTCGCAAGTTCTACTGCTTCCTCAAGATTTTTTATCCGTGCGATGGACAATACGGGAGCGAAGATTTCGTCTTGCCAAATTTTCATTTCACTCGTCACTTCGTCAAAAATAGTAGCACCTACGAAATAGCCGCCTTCATTCACTTCATCATTACGTCCATCGCGAACAAGTCGAGCACCTTCTTCTACGCCTTTTTCAATATAGTGCAATGTCCTTTCTTTATGTTGTTCGCGAATGACTGGACCCAGAAAAATACCATCATTTGACCCATCGCCCATTTTAATGTCATTTGTTTTTTGTAATAAAATTTCTATAAATTCATCAGCAACTGACTCTTCAACCGCCACTACAGATGCTGCCATACAACGCTCACCAGCAGAACCAAATGCTGCATTCATAATTTGCGTAGCTGCGTTTTCCAAGTTGGCATCTTTTAGCACAATGGAATGATTTTTTGCACCCGCAAGCGCTTGAACCCTCTTTAAGTTTTGAGTTCCACGTTTATATACATACTCAGCAACAGGTTGAGATCCTACAAAAGATATGGCTTTTACATTTTTATGATCTAGCAAACCATTTACAACATCATGTGCGCCATGAACGATATTGAGCACTCCTTTTGGCAATCCTGCTTCTTCAAAAAGCTCCGCTAGACGATTAGCTAGTAATGGCGTCCTTTCTGAAGGCTTAAGAACAAACGTGTTCCCTGTTACGATTGCCATCGGGAACATCCAGCACGGCACCATCATCGGAAAGTTAAAAGGTGTAATTCCTCCAACAACTCCGAGTGGATAACGGTAAACTCCGGATTCAAGATCCGTAGCAATGGAAGGTAATTGTTTTCCCATCATCAAAGTTGGTGCTCCAGACGCAAATTCCACACACTCAATACCACGCAATACTTCCCCATGTGCCTCGGTAAAATTCTTCCCGTTTTCTTTTGTAATGAGTGTCGCAAGCTCATCCCAATGCTCTACTAAAAGTTGTTGATATTTAAAGAGAATACGAGCGCGCCTTGGTACAGGAACCTCTTTCCAAGTCTCGAATGCTTTTGCCGCCGATTGTACTGCAGCGTCTACGTCTTCCTTCGTCGAAATCGGAACATGGGCAAGCTCTTCCCCTGTTGCCGGGTTATAGACAATTTCAGTTTTCGTCGTATTGGCGTCTACCCATTCCCCACCTATATAGTTTTGTAAAATCTGCACTTTTGTTTGAGTCATGTTCAAAACCTCCAAGTTTATTAATCAATCGCAACAGCTTCAGACATAAATTCATCGATTTCATTCTTCGTTGGCATCGCATCTGAGCAGCTATGTTTGGAAATGACAATTGCTGCTGAAGCACTTCCAAATTCCATTGCTTTCGGAATATCCCAACCATTCATCAATCCGAAAATAAATGCTGACGCATACGCATCTCCTGCTCCAAACGTCTTTAATACTTTCGTTTTAAATGTTCCGCCTTTATGGGATTCACCATTTTTTGTATAAGCGATTGATCCTTCAGAACCATGCTTGATAACAACGATTTCCGCATGATAATCAAACCATTTCTGAGCTGTTTTTTGATCATCTTTCTGGAAGTCTTTTTCAAATTGCTCCATCATATCGAACTCTTCACGTGTACCAATAATAACGTCGCATTTTTCCGCAGCCAAATTGTAATACACCGCTGTTTCTTGTGGAGATTTCCATGTATACGGGCGGTAATCTAAATCCATGATGACGACGACGCCATTCTTACGAGCATAATCTAATGCCAAGAATACCGCTTCTCTGGAAGGACTAGCCGCGAGCGCTGTACCGGAAACGAGCAAAGCTTTTGATTGTTTAATATAGTCTTCAGAGACATTTGAAGTATCGAGTTTTAGATCTGCAACATTATCCCTGTACATTAAAATACTGCAATCTTCCGGACTTTTAATCTCTGTAAAAGCTAAACCTGTTACAGCCCCGGTCTGATCGACTGAAACAACAGATGTATCGATATCATTTTTATTTAAGTAATGAACAATAAAACGCCCCATTTGATCGTCTGCCACTTTACCAATAAACCCTGTTTTCAAACCTAATCTTGACGCACCAATCGTAATATTCGCAGGAGACCCTCCAACATATTTAGAAAAAGACGATGTTTCTTCCATTGGACGGTTGAATTGATCAGCATTTAAATCGATGCAAAGTCTTCCTATTCCGACTAAATCAAGGGAACGCTCTTGTTTAAAATTCAAATTATACATATTTATCATCCTTTCTATTATTTTGGAAATAGCCATTCATGGTCCGGATCATTGTGAAACTTCCAAGTCCGTTTTGGTCCAGCCATAACGTTTAAATAATAGGATTCATAACCTGGAACAGCTGACACTGGATGATATCCTTCAGGAACCAACACGACATTTCGATGCTCCACGCTCAATGTTTCATCTAAACTGCGATCATCGTTATAAACTCTCTGAAAAACAAATCCTTGAGACGGATTAATCTCATGGTAGTATGTTTCTTCCAAGTATGATTCATGTGGCAAACGATCCTCATCATGTTTATGTGGCGGATAACTCGATGTATTCCCTTCAGGTGTAAAAACCTCAACGACTAGCAAACTATCAGCGTCTTTTTGTTCAGGTAAAATATTGTGGATTTTCCTGCTCATTTTCCCTGAGCCACGATCCTCTTGTCCTACATCTTCAGGAGCAATGAGTCTAGCAGGATAATTTCCTTTTCCTGGAGCTAAGCAAACAGCCAATTCTAAATCGGTCGACGCTTTTACTGTATAAGTGTCATTGTTCGGTACATACACGGAATATGGAGGAAGCTTTTCAAAAACACTCATTCTTTTTCCTATACTTTGAAATGTCTCTTTCTCCGTATGTACATCTGCTTTTCCGCTTAATAACACAAGACACACTTCATTGTTTTCGGTAAGTTTGGTCAACTCCTCCCCTTCCTTCAAGGAATAGACTTCAAATCCAACATACTCCCAATTCGCAGATTCCGGTGAGACGTACAAAATTTTCCCTTCCTGATCGCGTTTCTGAGGTTTAATAAGTAATTCAGACACGTACATCCTCCTTTTCCAATTCTGATAAAGATACTGAACGCTTTTCCTTAACAGATTGCTGAGCAGCAAGTGCGATTAATTCGGCCTTATATCCATCTTCACCACTGCAAGTAACTGCTTTATTTTCAATAATTGCATTCGCAAATTCGTGAATTTCAGACATAAATGCTGCTTTATAACGGTCAAGGAAGAAAAATTTAGGATGGTCTAAAAGGATGGAATCTTTTGTTGCGATTTGAACATTCGTATATCTTTCATTTTCAGCAAAGGCAACGCCTAGATCGCCGAACACTTCAATACGTTGATCATAGCCATACATCGCTTGCCGGCTATTATCGATGACACCGAGCGAGCCATCTTCAAACGTAAGAGTTGTGACTGCAGTATCAACATCGTTGTATTTTTCAAAAATGGGATCAACTAAATTTGCAGCTTTTACTGATACTTCTACTACTTCTTTTCCTGATAAGTAGCGAATCATATCAAAATCGTGAATCGTCATGTCCATGAACATGCCGCCCGAACGTTTTATGTATTCTTCATGTGGTGGTTGTGGATCTCTTGATGTAATTTTAATAATATGGGGATTTCCAACTGTTCCTGCTCTAACGGTTTCATACACTTTGCGAAAATCCTGGTCAAAGCGACGATTAAATCCTACCTGAAGCTTAACTCCAGCTTCCTGAACTGCTTTTAATGCTTCTCTCGTTTCTTCAATAT
This sequence comes from Lederbergia wuyishanensis, assembly GCF_022900255.1. Taxonomy (GTDB): domain Bacteria; phylum Bacillota; class Bacilli; order Bacillales; family Bacillaceae_C; genus Lederbergia; species Lederbergia wuyishanensis. Next base: position 119,568 of record NZ_JALIRM010000008.1, on the reverse strand, counting down.
TAAAACTAATTGGTTTTTCACAGAAAATATGTTTTCCAGCCTTTGCGGCCGCTTTTATAAAATGGACATGCGTGTCTGTAGATGAACAAATAAAAACAGCATCGATAGATGGATCTGTAAGGATTTCTTCTGGATCCGTTGAAATAAGGGGTATTTGTTGCTCAAAATGCGTTCCCTTCAAATGGTCGGTATGGATATCGGCAATCACTTTTAAGTTAAAGACATTCGATCGCAGCATATTATCCGCATGTAGCTGACCAATCCTTCCAGCTCCGATAATCCCGACGTTAATTTTTTTCAAAATCTTCACCTCTTTATTTTAGTTAAGCGCTTACCTAAATAGCAAAAAAATATGAACTTAATATCATGCAAGTTCTAATTGGTTTTCATTTCTGAAACTCTATTTAAAAGTAAAGCGCTTTCCTCTATAACTATATAACACTATTTTCCACTTATCAATATTGATTGTGAGAATATTTAATAAATGTGACTCAAATTATAGTCCACTAATGGCGAAACTAAACATAAATAGTTGTAGCACCTTTTTGAAGAACCCATTAGATTCTTCTATTTTATCTCTAAAAAAGATGGAAATTACTCAAAAACAAAAAAGAAGGAAAAAAGTTCTCCCTCTTTTGGTAATAAAAATTTGTTTTTATCTCAACTAAAACTTCCTATACTTTTTCAATATAGCTTTTAGCTACTTTGCACTCGCTCGCTTTATCATAACACCTTCCATTTTTAGCTATACGAGTACACGGGCATGTTTTACACCGTGTGCCTTCTGCCGTTTGGTAGGAAAAACAGCATGTTTTTCTGATTCTCAACTCTTCATCCTGATCTTCAAGATACGTTTTCTCTACATAGAATTTCTGCAATGGATTTTCTTTATAATCGCCAAATAATTGTCCACTTGCTTCAACAATTAAATAGTGGAAATCATCTATAACATTCTCGCTCTTATAATCTTTTAATTCAATTTCATAAAGCCAAAATAAGTATACAGAAATGTTTTCCCATAGAATAAAGTTAGAAATACCTGCATTTTTTCCGAGTTGCGAAATAATGGGATAAATATTGTTGGAAAAAAGCTCCTTTGAAACAAGATTGCGCCACTGAATACGGGGCTCACTTGTATCCCATTCTTGAACAGTTATGTTCTTTAGAGAAAACTTAGGAAGCCAATTCTGACCACGTTCAGGTGCTTCCATATTTACATTATCTAGAGAAATATTAATTTTCTTATTCCAAACCGTCATAGCATATAGAGAGATAACCGCTAAGAATGCATACCTTTTGATGAAGATGGAGGCTGCTGCTTTTTTAGTTGGGGCTCCAATTGCCAAGGTTAGATTTTTCATAAAGTCTTGAAGAAACGATTCATCCAATAATTTTTCTATACAGAATGAATTCCCTTGTTTCACATCATACCTATATTTTTTTAATAGAAGGAGTTCATTATCTTGTAACACACTAGCCATTCATTACTACCGCCTTATCAAGAATACATCTTCCTTTACCATATGGAATACAAAGTGGAGTACCAAATATAGGATCAATTGTAACTTCGCAGTTCATGTCAAATACTGCCTTTACTAGGTTACAATTGATAACATATTCCGGTTTCCCTTGTGCATATACCTTTTGATCCTTGATGGCAACCACGTTATGAGCATAACGGCACGCAAGGTTTAAATCATGCAGGACCATAACAACTGTTCTTTTTTGCTTTTCGTTTAATTCAAAAAGCAAATCAAGAATTTCTATTTGATGGGTCATATCTAAATATGTGGTTGGCTCATCCAAGAGGATAATATCAGTATCCTGTGCGAGGGTCATCGCAATCCAGGCGCGCTGTCTCTGCCCGCCAGAAAGAGAATCAACTGTTCTTTCTTTTAAATCCTCTAAACGAGTCGCCTTTAGAGCATCGTTTACCTTTTTCTCATCTTCCTTGGACCACTGCTTCAACCAAGTTTGATGTGGATAACGTCCTTGTTTAACAAGCTGAAGGACAGTTAGTGCTTCAGGAGCTACTGGCGACTGTGGTAAAATCGCCATTTTTCGAGCGACTTTCCTTGTTGAAAGCTTGGCAATTGCTTCACCTTCCAGCAAAACACTTCCGGACTTAGGCTTTAAGAGTCGGGCAATTGAACGAAGAAGAGTTGATTTGCCACACCCATTCCCGCCGATAAAAACAGTAATTTCACCTTTCGGGATCTTCAAATCCAGTTCATTAATAATGAGTGTCTCACCATAGGAAAGGGATAAATTCTTCGTTTCTATCGCATTCATTCTCATGCCAACTCCTTTTCATTTTACGAATTTCTTGTTTTAAAAAGTAAATAGATAAAATATGGGGCGCCAATTCCTGCTGTAAAAACACCAGCGGGGATTTCTAATGGAGAAAACAATGTTCTTCCAATCAAATCAGCCACCATCACTAGTATTCCTCCTAGCAATGCCGCCACCGGAAGCAAGGCACCAAACGAAGAGCCTACTAATCGTCTCGCCATATGAGGCGCCATCAAACCGACAAATCCAATCCCTCCGGCAAAGGCGACCGAACTACCGATTAAGACGGTACTAATCATCAATAGGAAAAAGCGTTGTTTCTGTACTTTTCCACCTAAACCAGTTGCCACCTCATCACCAAGTTCTTGGATATTGACAGTCCTTGCTGCAACTAAAGCAATAGTAAGAAATACAATTGTCCAAGGCACCAGTATGACTACATTTTTCCAATTCGAACCGTAAACTGTTCCAGTGATCCATATATTCGCCTGACTTGCTTGGTAAATCGGCCCCATAACCATCATTAAAGTTGTCAATGCTTGCATTAACGCGGAAATTCCAATCCCAATTAACACTAGGCGGATAGGGGATACACCATTCTTCCAAGAAAGAAAATATACTAAAAAAGCAACAATGCCTGCCCCTAAAAATGCCGCTAAAGGAAGCCAAGCGATACTAACAGTTAAAGAATGATTTTTATCACTAAAAATAGCTAAAAACGTGACAACTGCTACACTAGCTCCACCGGTAATTCCAAGGATATCAGGAGAAGCAAGCGGGTTTCGAATCATTCCTTGTAGTATCCCTCCCGCTACTGCCAATGACATACCTACAGCTAAAGCAACAATTATTCTTGGTAAACGAAAGGAGGTAATGACGAGCTGTTCCATTTCAGAGCCGCCACCAAATAAAACTTTGACCACGGTAAGTGGATTTATTTTCATATCTCCTGATCCAGTACTTATAACAAAGATTAGGAACGTAACAACTAGGAGGATAGCAAATATCATCGCTGCTTTTCGATCAAGCAAAAACGATATTCTTCCCTTAATAAAGCGAATGTTTTTATATTTTCTCATTTGCCATTAAACCCCTTTCTTGCAATGTAAATAAAGAATGGGGTTCCAATAATCGCCGTCATTACACCGACAGGGATCTCTTGAGGCATTAATATATATCTTGCACTAATATCTGCACATATCAAAAGGACCGCACCTAAAACTCCCGATAATGGAATAACCCAGCGATGGTCGGTACCGATGATTGATCTTGCTATATGTGGCACTACTATTCCAACAAATCCAATTGGACCTGCAGCAGCAACAGAGCCGCCTGCTAACAAGATAACCAGCACTCCTACGGTCATTTTTATTAGTCCAGTATTTAATCCTAGCCCTTTCGCAACATCATCACCCATGGATAGAATATTCATTTTTTTGGCTATCAAAATCGAGCCAATCCAACCAATTCCCATATAAGGTAAAACCGACATCAAGGTTTCCAATTTTCTCCCTTGGACAGAACCTGCTAGCCAAAATAAAACCTGATCAAGGAGTGCTTCGTTTATTACTAATAATCCTTGAGTAAAGGACGCAAACAAAGCTGACATAGCTGCACCAGCTAATGTTAGCTTCATCGGTGTTAATCCTTGCCTTCCCAATGAACCAATAGCATAAACAATTATAGCTGCAATGGCTGCACCTAGAAAGGCTAGTACATTGAATGCCTGCAAATTATTAACTGAGAATACAGAGATGGCAACGACTACCGCAAATCCACCTCCGGCATTAATCCCAAATAATCCTGGTGACGCCAAAGGATTTTTTGTTAATGTCTGCATCAAAGCTCCAGCAATAGCCAAACTTGCCCCCACCGCTGCTGCAATAAACGTTCTTGGAAGTCTTACAGTTTGAATAATTATATGTTCGTTTGAGCCATTATAATTCCTAAATGCTTCAATGGCAGTTCGCCAATTCGTTTCCGTATATCCATAAATAACACTTGCACACATAACTAGTAACATAATCACCATTGCAACAATTAGACCAGCCCATTTAGTGGTTGTACTTTTTAACAGCATATAAAAAACCTTTCAAACCTTATTGTTATTAAAAACTTACTACTTTAGTTATATCTTTAATTGAGAATGATTGTCAATGACTTTGATAATCATTTTCAATTAAAACAGGTTTTATTTACAAAAATCGTTGACATCATCCAATAATCCAATTATGATAAATTCGTAATTGAAAATGATTATCATTCACAATTAGATTAGGAGGATACATAAATGAAATCAATTAAAGTCATCCTTTCTCTTTTATCCATCTTTACCATATTCTTATTGGCAGCTTGTGGAGGAGCTAACGAGAAAACACAGGATAAGGAGAAAACTACAAATACAGCTGAGGAAAAAAGCTACACCGTTGAACATGCAATGGGCTCTACCCCGATTAAACGTACTCCAAAGAGAGTTGTCATCTTAACAAATGAAGGAACCGAAGCACTATTAGCTTTGAACGTTACACCCGTTGGTGCGGTCCAATCTTGGTTAGGCGATCCGTGGTATGATCATATTTCCGAGAAGATGAAAGACACCAAAGTCGTCGGTACAGAAAGTGAAGTAAATGTAGAAGCAATTGCTGCACTAAAACCAGACTTGATCATTGGAAATAAACTTCGTCAAGAAAAAATCTATGACCAATTAAAAGCTATTGCTCCAACCGTTTTCTCCGAAACTCTAAGGGGTGACTGGAAGGAAAACTTTAAACTATATGCAAAAGCTTTGAACAAAGAAGAAGAAGGAAACGAAGTTTTAAATGCGTTTGATCAACATGTCGCAGACTTAAAAACAAAACTTGGTGATAGTGAAAATCAAACCGTTTCAGTTGTTCGATTCATGGCCGGAACAACTAGAATCTATTACACTGATTCCTTTTCAGGGATTATTTTTGACCAGTTAGGATTCAAACGCACTGAGCAGCAGGCAGAGCTGTTCACACCAGAAAATAAGCTAGGTAATCTTGCAATTGAAGTTGGTAAAGAGTTAATTCCAAAAATGGATGCTGATAATATTTTTTACTTCACCTATACACCAAATGATGATCAAACTGCCATCAACACAGCCAAAGAATGGACAAATGACCCTCTTTGGAAAAACTTAAATGCGGTGAAAAACGGACATACTTATGAGGTAAGTGATGCAATATGGAATACTGCAGGCGGTGTTCTCGCCGCAAACTTAATGCTTGAAGATGTTGAAAAAATCTTTTTAAAAAAATAAGTAAAGTATAGGAGATTGCTACATTATAAGTAGCAATCTTTTCTGTTATCTAGTTAGCATTAATCGTCCTTCAACTATTAGTTAATTATTGTTCCACTATTAGCATCTACTTTAATTTTATGGTTTTCGTTTTGATTTGATAGTTCAACCACATAATAATCATACTTTGTATTAATATCTACTTTGGTCGCTATTCCTGGTGTAATATTTCTGGCAATCGCTATTGCTTCCATTTTAGATATCTTGGCATTTTGACCGATTTCTTGACGATATTGCTCAGCTACATTACTTAGGTCTTCCTTAATCTTTAAAACTGAGCCCGTTTTTGCATCTACCTGAATATCTATGTTGCTTGAGTTTTCATTGTCGATTACATCTATATGATATATTAAATGACCATTATCTTTATCCATTACTATATTCTTGACTGTTCCATTTACTTCTTTTTCGGCAATTTTGCTTGCCTCTGTCATTGACATCATGCTGCCTTTATTAGAAATGAAATGACTATCAGAGATGGAACCCATCCCAATTGCTTTTCCAATTATTATTAATCCAACAATGCTTGTTAGGAATATTTTCATCTGAATTTCCTCCCGTATTAGAAGATACTTATATCATAATCCGCTAAAATGAGGATATACAGTATAAAAAACTGAGAAATTAATGAGAAAACTATGAGTTATGTTAACCTGTTCACTTAAAAAGTCGCAAAACTGGCCAATCGTAAAAAAACACATGAAATTTCAAGAGTATTAATGTGACTTTTTTAAAAATAACTATTCAAAGGGTCATTTTCAAAGGGGAACTAATTATTAGATGGTATGTTACAAAATCCCTCATGTACAGAAATGCCCACCATCCTTTTTTCATGATACACAAAGAATAGCGGGCTTTTAGCCAAATAGTAAGGTAAATTAATCGTCCCAAGTAATAGACATAATTTCTCCTGAAATGGCATTTATTTGCACAGTTGCATCTTTATCATTTTCTCTATCAACTTCTACAAGGAAATACGTTACACCATTCGATTGTTCAAATTCAATGTCATCTACTTTGCCACTAACATTTTTTAGAGCTATTTGAGCAGCCTTCTCCTTCGTTAGTATTTTATTTGTCGTAGTAGGCTGCTTCCCTTTTTGTGTAGTAGACTCCATTATTTTCCCATTGAAAGCATCAATTTTATAGGTTGTTTCCTCGCTTCCTTGTTGGATAGAAGCGTAGTAATATGTTCCGTCATCTTCTACTTTCTTTTCTATATTCGTTATATCACCATTTTGCTGTTGCTTAACAAGCCCTCTTATTTCCGCCTCTGTTTTCATCGTATTCTCAGGCAAATTATTTTGACTTGTTCTTGTCAAGCTATCGACATCTCCAGTTTTTCGATTTACTTCTACTACATATGTTCCTGTCTCTAATTCGAATGTAACTTTGTATTTATTTTCTAGCTTATTTATTTGAACAACGTTTCCGTTATAGCGTTCCTTTACAAGCTTACTTGCTTCATCCGCTGATAGAGGGCTAGCTGATGTAACGATTTTCGTCAATTGCCAGATCACTACGAATAGAACAAGCACACCGGCTACCGTTATAATAAATATCTTCCCTTTATTTATTCTCATTCTTCTCCCCCCAATAATCGTTAAACAAAGTTTTTTATAAAAAATCACTCAATCTTATGTGGAAAGATAACAATAATATTAAAATAGGTACGATAAAATTATATAGGGTTACTCTGAGAATTTAATGAGAATTAACTAATTTAAGCAAAATTTTTGCAGTAGTGCCTTGTCCCTCAACACTATCTAATCGAATTTCAGCACCTATTGCGTTCGCAATATCTTTGGCAAGTGGCAGACCTAGTCCAAATCCGCCAGACTTTCTTGTTCTTGCTTCATCTACGCGAAAAAAACGGTCAAATACTTTTTCCAACTCAGAACCTGGGATGCCTATTCCGCGGTCAATGATTTCAATAACAGCATTTCTTTGATCAGTCCTTACAATAACTTTTATTGATTCTGAACTGTATTTATGGGCATTTTCCATCAGTATATAAAATAATTGTTTTAATTTATTTGGGTCCGTTTTTACAGTAACTTGCTGTTCCCTAATAAGGTTGATTTCACGTTTAAATCCTTCACGGAACGATATTACAGATGCTTCTATAAGTTCAGATAAGGAAATGGTCTCTATTTCTACCTTCCACTTCTCATCATGCCTTGCAAGCATGAGCAATTCTTGTGTCATTTCAATCATTCGTATCGCTTCTGAATGAATCGCTTCAACGGATTCGTCAAACAGCTTTGGTTCAGTATTCCCCCTTCGTTTTAAAAGTTCTGCGTAAGCTTTAATCACCGTCAACGGTGTTTTTAACTCATGGGAAGCATTCGAGACAAACTGTTCTTGCTTTTCATAATTTGTCTCTAATAAATCCATCATGTCATTGAAGGTGTCTCCTAATTGAAAAAGCTCGTTCTTAGATTCCTTTGGTAAAGGAATTCGCTTGAATTGACCGCTTTTTTGAATTTCCCGCATCGTATTGATCAGGGATGTAATCGGCTGAATAATAAAATTGCTTAGCAGCCTAATGGATAAGAGAACAGGAACTGTCGCCACTAATGTAACAAGAATTAATACTAGCTTCAGTGTTTTTAATATATTTTCTGTTGGCTCTAAATTTTTCGTCATTTGTAATTCTGCAACTTGTCCTGCCGTCCAAATAACCGGGATTGAAACAAAGGCATACGTAATTCCTTTATATTCAATAATTTTTTGTATATCCCGCCCGTTATAAGTAATAGGTTGATCACGAAGATCCTGTTGGTCAGGCGCAGTGACGGCAGCAATTACTTTGCCATCTGGCGTTACAATTTGCAGCATCCCATTAATCGGTACATACGCACGCAACAAGGTATTAGGTGTTATCGATGCTTCCGCTTCATTGATTCCTTTGCTAGTTTTTGCTGCTTCCGCCTCTGCACGAACCAATTCGCTTCTTTCCATCATGCTGCTAAATGATAAGTAAATTGCACCATTTATCACAATCAGTAGACAAATAAACATTACGCTTGTATATAAGTTAATTTTACTTCTAAGTTTCATCGCGAATCCTTTATTACATACCCTACGCCGCGAACGGTATGAATGATGGGCTGATCATATGGCTTATCAATTTTGTTACGTAAATAGCGGATGTACACATCAACAATATTTGTATCTCCATAATAATCGTATCCCCAAACCCCGTTTAGCAGTTGCTCCCTACTAAGGACTTGGCGAGAATTCTTCATCAAATAAGCTAGTAAGTTAAATTCACGAGGAGTTAGTTCAATGAAATCTTCTCCCCTTTTGACTTCTCGTGTTACTTCGTTCATTTTTAAATCAGCAAACTGCAGCAAGTGTTGATTCTGATCCACTTCTTCTTGTTTTCGACTTAATCTTAATGTTGCCCGAATTCGTGCCAACACTTCCTCAATTTGAAACGGTTTGGTTATATAATCATTCGCACCTAAATCTAAGCCCGAGACCTTATCCTCTACAGAGTCCTTTGCCGTAAGTAAAATAACTGGAGTATCCTCATCGCCAGAACGAATCCGACGAAGAACCTCTATCCCACTAAGACCAGGTAGCATAACGTCCAATAAAACTAAGTCCCAAGATTGTTCACGAAACATTGTTAAGCCTTCAAGACCGTCTAATGCTTTCCCAATTTGGTAACCTTCATACGACAACTCTAATTCCAATAATCGTGCAATTTTCTCTTCATCTTCGACAATTAAAATATTCGTTTTATCCATTTTTTATCCCTCTTTTAACTCTTATACATATACGATTAATTCCTCTTTTTGTATGGGTAACCTAAGTATACGCAGCAAATGTTTTTTATTTAGAAAAGTAACTATTCACGTTAAAGGACTCAAAAAGAGACACCTTACTTTAGGTTGCCTCTTTTTGTAAAATTCATTTGTTTTTTAGGATCTTTAACACCAAACCATCGATATCTACACTAAATTAGGCAAGGTTTTCCCCTAAAAAAGTGAGTAAAAAGCATCCCTTTACTGAAGGAATGCTATCGCAGATTTATAAATTTAAACAGTCGTTATTTCTATCCCATATTTCAAAGCTATTGAAATCAAATTTTGAATTTCTTGTGGGCTAGGAGGACCTATTGGAACAGGAGGTAATTCTTGAGGAACAGGTACACTAAGTTCCTTAACAAAATGTTCAAATCCAGAGGGATAAACAGATACTAGTACTTTTGCTGTCTCTGTGTTCAACTTGAAGGTATGGGAAATTCCTCTAGGAGCATATACATATGTTCCTGGCGAAGCTTGAATAACTGAATCGGCTATGTTGTAGATAACTTCCCCTTCAAGCACGTAAAAAGTTTCGTCTTCCTTCATATGAATATGGGGTGGTGGTTCAAATCCTCTTCGTTCTTCCATCAAAATAGTAGAGTATCTACCTTTCGTATCCTCTCCACTGACTAAGATAGAAGCCTTATTACCTAAAAACAAAAATGTGTTATCCTTGGACGACTGACGAACAAATGGCATCTCCAAAAAGTTCGACCTCCAATCTTTTAACACATAATTATATGATTATCAAAACCCAATTATGTTTTTAAGTTGGGGGTGACCACCTTTTTTCACTCGTATTCTTTTGCCTTTTTTAAATCACTATCTGCCAAGTTATTTTCTCCTATACTTCGATAAGCAATAGATCTAGCCATGTATGCTCTGAATACTCCTCGCCAATTCTCAATTGGTTTCAAAAATTTCGAGAGCTTTGTTCGCAAATTCGATGATTTCTTCAGATGTGGTTTCGGAGATTCGTTTATTCCCAAGATCTGCTTTAATAATCCAGTACCAGCCTCTTCCTTGAATGCAGTCATAGTTGTCTTCCTTATCAAAAAGCTCTTTTGCTTTCTCAAGAAAAATCAACCCTTTGGAAAGTTGCTTGTTAGAAATTAGAGTGACACCTTCAGAAAATATACTTTGTGCAATAGTAGCATTATTTCCAGATCGTCGAGCAGCCTCGGCTTCCATTTCACTGTATCTTAACGCTTCACCGACTTGTCCCATTGAACGATACATATTCCCCTGTCTAAAGAGGCATTGCGCTAATACTTCATAAGCATTGTTAAGTTCCTCACCTGACAGAGAAGCTAATAACTGATTAATTTTCATTTCAATCATATTGTAGGCATGGAGTGCTTCACTATATTTATCATTTTGTTCAAAAGTAATGAGGATTTCTTCCATTTTCTTTTCAAGTAGTTTAACTTCATGACTAGCCATCCGTTGAAGTATTCTCCCTTTATACATATATTTATTACATGATTATTTATCAAAAGCAGCCTGTAAGTTCTAGTCCACTAATATAATATCTTCGTTTCTAGATTAAAAGTTTCTCTTCATAAACAAAGAACTGCCTAAACAGTCCATTAGCTATCAAAAATAAAGCGCCTGTTAGCGTAAGTACCTTTCTTTACAAATTGTTTTTAAAACTTAAAAACAGCTATTGTCCAATTATGTTATAACGCCAATTATTGCACCGCATAAAGCTCCCTAGAGGATATTCAAATTCGCATTCAGATATAAACTGAAAATTAAGCTTCCGACAAATTGCATTAGAAGCGGGATTATCAATCGAGGGGAAAGCGTGAATGTATTTATATTTCTTCTCCAAAGATGCTTCTTCAACTGCTAACTTTACTGCTTTTGTAGCTATTCCTTTCCCTTGAAACGAGGGTAAAACGCTCCATCCCGTTTCATATACACTTTCATTATTCCAAGTAGTTTGCCAATAACCTACAGAACCAATTGGTTCCATTTTTGACAACAATATAATGCTAAACATTCGTCCTTTATTACCAAGCTCAAGATATCGTTTATGTCGTTTCAAAATCTGTTCCTTACTCTCTGATCCTCCAAGATGCTGCGTCATTTCTGGAGAGTTTATGCGAAGAAGCAAATCAAGATCTTTATCCTCCCAAGGCTTTAACTGAATGATATGGTTATTAGCATCCATATTTTCTACATCCCTCACTAATTAATATTTACTCATTTTTACGAGAGCTAAAAATCCTCTATTCAATGATTTTGTTGTTTAACTATCCTGCCTTGTTGGGAGCTCACATTGGTAGTGAACTATTGAGCTTTACTCATTTATCTAGTGCAATTTCTTAATTAAATTATTTCATATTTTTTTAATGCGAATTCAATGCCATCTTCACCAGATGTTTTTGTAATGAAATCTGCAACTTTTTTTAATTTTTCATTCCCGTTACCCATAGCTATTCCAAGCCCTACTAATTCCAACATATCTATGTCATTCTCACCATCACCAAAGGCAATAGCTTCAGATTTATCAATTCCAAAATAACTTAAAACCTTTGATATCGCTAAAGATTTAGACACCTCTTCTTGTAAAACATTTAATACGTAAGGGTGCCATCTTTTAAATGTAAGATGCGGAAACTTATGAATGTATTTTGCTAGTGCATCATCAGTCGCAAATAGGCACATTAAATATACATCTTCATTACAAATGTGTGGATTTATTGTAGGGTAAATATCTAATGATAAAGTTTCCTTCAATGCTAGTAATACTTCTTCGTATATTACTCCATTCATACTAAATTGTTCGTTATAATATGAAAGAGCGTGGTTCTCTACTTGTGAAAATTCAACCACTTCTTGGACAATTCTTTTATCCATAGTTATTTTATGTATTACCCTTTGCTTATGTTTAACATAGGCTCCGTTTGCTGTAATAAACGTATCTATTCCCATTTCCTCGATTTCCTTGCACATAGACAATGGTCTTCCAGTTGCAGCCACAACTTTTATTCCTTTGCTTTTTAAAGATTTTATTGCATCTTTAGTTTTAATTGAAATACTGCCATCTTTATGATGTGTAATGGTTCCATCAATATCGAAAAATACAATTTTGTACTTCATAAAAATCCCCTTTTTGTGAATATTTGGAGGAACGGATTTCCTTTTCGCTAAATAAATTCTACTTAGGGGTATTAAATCCCTTCTTATCATATCTTCTTACTCTAGACGAAAAAGCGATTGCCCTTATTGGACAATCGCACCCTATAGTTTAAGTTAATAATTCGCAATCAAGTTATATTAAAAGAACACACAATCTACGTAAAATTATAAGCACAGCTATTTTGTTACCTATTTCCCACTTTCATACGGATTTATTATTCCGAAATAAATTAAATCTTCATATTTTCCATCTTTTACTACCTGATCTTTCAGTATGCCTTCCTGCTCCATACCGATTTTTCCATTATTCTACCTGAAGCTGGATTGGACTTAAAATAACCTGCGAATACTTTAAGTAATTTCTTTTCCTCAAATGCAAAATCTATTAATGATATTTTAAAATCTATTAATCAAGTATTGGCTTATTTTCAATAACCCCACATCAACTGATGTCTCTATATAACCAACTATCTGATTGAACGTAAAAACATTAAGTTTTTCATTTAATAACTTCTTGTCGTAATCCATGTCGTCTAATACAAAAGGAACATATTTTTCAACATCTTTGGACTTAACCTCTTCCAAATCTAAAATTGCAGGAAAATGACTAAATGTTTTTCTCAATTCATCTGTAATACCATAGTGTTCTAATAATTTTCCATTTAGTAATCGGAAATCATTATGGTATAACTTATATAATCCTTCATCAGTATCCATTCTGTTCTTTAACCAAGAAAGATTAAAACCTCTAAGCCATATATCATCAGCAATTAAATGTGTACAATACCCTATTAAATAATCACCTTTACTTCCTACATGTGAACTATATTTATGTAAAAATCCTTTATAATCAACACTTCTTGTATAATCTTGTACTTCACCTATAAAGAAATGTGACAAGTTTTTTTCTTCGTGTGAAAAAACAGCATCTGGAGCAATGCTTCCAAGTAAAAATGACGTTTTATCTTCTATCGATAAAGCATCTGCGATTTTTTTACCAATAATCGAATGCATTATTCTTGAACCCATAAATCCCCCGTCCTTTAGTAGTTTTTTCAACAACCCTACTTCCTTATTTCAATAACTAAGTTGTAATCTCCTCCTTTTAAAAGATAGACCTTTCTTTCGAAAACAATTAAGACAATACAACCCAAAAATTAATGGAACGTTTCTAATTCAAATGTTGTCTAATAAATAGACACGTTAGATTAGATCCGGACTAAACAATAATGTCTATACCCATAGATTCATAGTAAAATAATGCCAAGTGAAAAGGAGGGGTCCAATGTCTATATTCAAATCATTTCATAAGAGTTCAGATTCTGAAGAGGTTTCCTTCGAAACACTTATCAAAAAAGAACAGGAAAAACTTTATAAGGTTGCCTTTTCATATGTAAGAAATGAGCAAGACGCATTAGACATCGTACAAGAAGCAATCATAAAGGGTTATCAATCTTTTGAAAGATGAAAGGATATTAATTACTTCTCAACGTGGATGACTCGCATTCTAATAAATACTGCTATAGATCATATAAGGAAGGAAAAGGACGTAATTGTTCTAGAACCTGACTGGTTTGATCCAGGACAAAATGAGGAAAACAATTCGGTTATAACAATGGACATAAACCTTGTATTCGAGCAACTAAAAGCTCCGCAAAAAACTTTATTATTATTGAGATTTTATTATGGCTATTCTATTTCAGAAATATCAGAAATACTTAGTAAACCTGAAGGAACAATAAAATCCCAGCTACATCGCACCCTTCAATTAGTTAAGGTAAAACTTGAAAATGGAGGAGATACATATGGAAAAGCTTCAACGAGATATTAAGAGTATGGTAGACAATGTAGCTATACCAACTGATAAACTTAATAAAACCGTCCATACAGCAATATCCCATGCAAGAAAACAAAAAAAACATTCACTCTTTAATAGGCAGCATGTAATGGTTAGCATTGCTTCTACTTTCGTTTTGGTAATTGCAGCTATATTATTTGCCACTAACTATCCAAAATCATCTGAGTTAGCAGAAGGAATTACAAGCAAACAAGGTATTGGACACTTTTCATATACTGATAGTATTTTTTACGCTGTCGGTGATGATGGGTTAAAAAGAATGGCAATTGAAGGAAAGGTTAAGAATTTATCACTAGAATCAGAAGATCAGAAGATAAAAGTTATTCTAAAAGAAGGATTTTTAGATAGCCATCAAATGGCATTGTCATATCGAATAGAATTTAATGATGAGGTTGCCAGTGCACTTGATAACACGACAATTGAAACTGAACTCCTAGTTGATGGTATTTCCAATGGTTATTCTGGCTTTGGTGGGATGAAAACTAAAGAAATAAGCGAAAAAGGTGATATCTTTTATTTCGAGACTTCTAATGGTTTCCCAACAAATCCCGAGCTGGAGATTCGTATTCATTCGATAAATGAAGTCGAAGGCAATTGGTCCTTCACTTTTAACTTACAAAAGGAAGAAGAGTATTTAACAAAATCAAACATTACATCGAGAGAGGATGATTCTGGAAATTACTTTTCCGTTAATAATGCGTACCTCACTCCATCTAAGTTAGTCTTAAACACAAAAACTGAAATTACATTAAAAAAAGCAATGCCAGCTAATAGTTATCTATTTATGTCTGTTGTTGCATTAGGACCGGATGGATATATTTACCTTTCAGATCCTTTAAGACAGTACAGCAACGATACTAGTGCATCATATGATCCAATTACTAATGATAGAAAAATAAATGAATTTCTAGAAATACCAAGAGGAATTAGTACTTATTCGTATAAGATTGTACCGTATATCGCAACCTATAAGGGCGAAAAAGTTGGTGAATACGAATATAAGTGGAATGAGATTACTTCCCCATTCAGTCAAGGAGCAATACTAGAAACAGACTCTAGGATTAAAGTTGCTGAAATTAAAAACGATACAGAAGAAACTGTTGTATACTATGAAACGGATACTCTATTACCGATTTTCCCAAAAATTATAGATCGTGAAAACGACATAATGCTTGACGCAATATCCTATAAAAAAGATGGAAAATTTATTGAAGTAACTTATCCAAAGATAGACAAACCTGAATCCATGGAGTTATTAATGTATGAAGCTACTTATAAAGTATTTAAAGATTTGGAGATTGGGATAGATTTCTGAGATGATACATCTTAACAAATAAATTAGGTTATCTAAAGCAAAAATTCAAGCATGAGAAGCAATCTTTTCACTAGCTTGAATTTTTTTATTACATTATCTCGGTTTATTACATCAAAAGTGCCTTCTAGATTATTGTAGAAACAAACTTTTTCACATTAATGGAACAAAAATCTTCTCTCCTGAATCTGTTACAACCTGAACACCATCAACTCACCCATTACTTGTTCTGCATACAAGATTTTAATCATACATATATTGATATTGAATTAGGACAAGTCATAAAAAATGTATTAATCAAATCGGAGGGATAGTCTTGAAAAACAAGGAAAAGGATTATCAAGGCAATACTCAAAACAAAAACAATATAAACGTTAATAACAACATCAGTTTTTCTATTAATTTAGGGGATTCACTAAACTTGTTAACCCTTATAGCAGGTTTGTTTATCATTAAAACACTCTCAAAACATTACAAAATAAAGAAGAAACTGCAAAAAAGAGCATAAAAGAAAAAATGTTTCTTGAAAATTTTTCTTCCAGTAGAATTTTTAAACTTTAGCATAACGATTTCTTAAGGATTTCTTCCCATTGAGATAAATATAGTAAGTGTCCTTCATCATCGAGAAATGACATGGTGGAATTCGTATACTTTTCCCTAAGATACTTAGATGTCGAAGGTGTCCATACGTTATCTTTCCCACCTTGCCAAATATTCACTTTAATATTGGATGAAAGTTTATTTAGGGTAATTTTTTTACACAATGCAAGAGCATCATAATATACAGCGTAACCATTATTATGATAAGCCTCAATTGCACCTTTTGTTATAACTAGTTTTATATTTGTATCATCTACAATTCTTTTATCTGCTTCAACCATTTGATTAATAGATTTTTGTACCGTAGCTTCTAAATTATTAGTTAGTTCTCGACTAAGTTTTCGAAAGAAGGATTTTGACATAAACGGAATATATTGATTCATGTACGAAATCATCTTCCAATTTGAAGGTAGGATCTTTTTAGTCTCTTTACTATTTAATGGTATTGCACTACTAACTAAGTTAAGAGAAATGACTTTTTCTGAGTACTTGTCCGCGAAAACTTGGCTAAAAAGTCCACCTGCCGAATAACCAATAACAGAAACTTTCTGAATTCCCTTATTTTCAAGTAATTCATTTACGTCATCTGCTATATCTTCCATTGTATATATCCCATTTAAAGTCGTATCTCCATATCCTGGACGATTCACTGCAATTAAGTGAATATTGTTTCTATCTAATAAAGTTGTATCAGGATGAATGGCACTTGCTGAAGAACCAAATCCGTGAAAGAAAATAACTTTATTCTCATTTTTATCCCCGTAACTCTTAAACGATAATTTACGATTATCTAGTAGATGAATATATGAATCTTTAAAATTGTTCACCTTATTTACCTCATTTCAATTTTCCCAATCACTTTAACTCTCCCGCGTTCACATACTAAGGGAATTGTTAAATTGAATATGTTAACTTATTTTAAAAAGTTAATGTGGAGACTATATAATTATTACTTATTCTGTTTATAGTTGAATTCTTCGACCATACTTGAAAGCTTAGTGATGGTTTTCCAATTTCGGACGGTCGCTGGAACCTCAAGCTTTTTTAGATTATTTGCGAGTTTGGAATTTCGAATGCTGTCGTAGAATAAAAGATAGACATCTCTACCATTTATGACACAGAGTTCTTTTTCATTTATATAAGGTAATAACTTGTCACTATTTACCTCGGAAGGGACTGCCTCCAATAAAGCAACATGAAGACACTCTCCTTTAGATGAAGCACTTGCTTCTGAGATCATTTGATCTGAAAAAGGAGATTGATTAACAATTTGCTGTAATTCTTCTGCTGTCCTAATGATAACACTGCTGGATATCCCAAAATCCTCTTCAATTTTATTATGAATTTTCTTTTGTAAAATCTCCTCAGGTTCGCTCGATTCAAAAAGGATGTTTCCACTTTGAATATATGTCTTAATGTTTTGCAGCCTCAGTTGTTCAAGGGAACTTCTTAATTCTGCCATTTTAATTTTATTATGTCCCCCTACATTAATCCCTCTAAGAAGTGCGATATATATGGTCATACTATTTCCACCTAACATTATTTTAGATTTACATATATAAATTTCCCGCGTCTTCACTACAACCAAAGGCCGGGTATCTTATTCTGTAAACTCCCAATCTGGATTCCAAACGACTTCCCATAAATGACCGTCTGGATCTTGGAAGTATGCAGAGTACCCACCCCAAAATGTTTCGTGAGGTGGGACTGTTATAACTGCGCCAGCTTTCTCAACCTGTTTTATTACCAAGTCCGCCTCTTCTTTACTAGAAACATTATGTCCGATAGTGAATTCAGTGGGGCTTGGTGGTGCTTGCCTCATATTTGTATCAAAAGCTATATCTTTTCGATTCCAAATTGCGAGTTTTAATCCCGATTGTAAGTCGAAAAATGCGACAGCACCATGCTCAAATTCTCTGCCTACTATCCCTTCTGTTGGCAGTCCAAGTCCATCCCGATAAAATTGCAATGATTTTTCTAAATCATCCACACCTAATGTAATGACTGAAATTCTTGGTTTCATATTATTTCTCCCATAGTAAAATTATTTTACTAAGCTTAGTTAACAAAGTTTAAAAAATGTCCTTCACAACTGTTAACAAATTTCGAACATCACGTATTTCGTTTTTTTAATGATATTCACAGTCTTTCACTTCGTAATGCTTCCCCTCATCAGGAAACTTCCCTTCAGGAGGCATCCATGCACCTTGGCAAATTCTCTTTTTATTTTTCACCAAGTAAGCATAAGTCCAATCTCTTTCATTATCAAAATTCACAAGTAAATAATTTCTATTATATTGCCTCCCTATTTGCCTCGTTATTTCCCAATTTTGATTAGGGTATTGATTAATGAGGTATTGATTTAAATACTCCTTCTTTTTTGCAAATTGATAGTCATGTATATAGGGGCGGGCCGCAAAGAACATAAGAAGTAGAAAAGTCAATAAACTAGCAATATATATTCCAGGCTTCCTTAACCTTCTCGGCAAAAAAATAGCGACAATAAATAATAAACCAATGAAAATACTTGATGCGATTATTTCAATAACGGTTATTGGATGCAATTCATCACCCCATTATTTATCATTTGTATTTTTTGATAAATTTCTCAATAGATTCCATCACATCGTGAACAATGTTAATCGTCGTATGAATATCTCCTTTTACCTCTAATCCATGATTTGCATTAGGAATAACGAGCCCTGTAACGTTGATATTTTCATTAATGGATACAATAAGCTCTTCAACATAATGAGGGTCATCCGTTCCTATTACATAAAGAGAAGGAATCTCTGTTTTTAAAAGGGCATTATACACAATCTCATCTTTTATTAGAGGTGTCAGCCAAATTCCATATGTATTTTGTCCGCTAATAAAGTCCTTCTCATTCCATTCATATGCCATTGGAATAGTCCCAATCGATTTACTTAAAATAAAATATATTTCATACTTAGCATCATTAAGAACTTCTGTAACCACAGATTTCACATCTTCATATATCCATTGATCCTGATCATGGTGATCTAGTTTTTTAAAGGCTTCATTGTCTAAATAATTGTAATTAATATGAAGAATATCAACATTCTCATTCATACATACACTTGTCGCATAATGAAAAAGCGGTCGCTGAGTTGTGTAGCCAAGCCCAGGCAACATAATACAAAGACTATTATTTTTTTCGTTACCACATATCCATGTGTAGCTGATTGTCGATTGCTCATTTCTAACTACGCTTCCTTCATTAAATTGATACATTCTATTCACCTCTATTTGGTAGATCGCTTGGATACTGGGCAGAAAATAAGTTTTGGTACTCCCAACAAATGATAGTACCGCTATCTCTCCCTAGATGATCATGAACATGCTGCAACATCCGCCTTAAACTATTCTCTATTTTCAACTCATTAGAAAACTCGTTATATATATTCGTACTATCTTGATAATACTCTTTTCCGCATTCCAATATTCCATCTGTAAGCATTAGTATGACGTTTCTTCCCGGTCTCAGTTCCCTAACGCCAGAAGAGTAACAAGGCACGGGTAGTGAAAAAGTATTTACATAGCCAATCCATTCATAAAATTGGCGTTGATTCAGCTTATATTGCCCTAACTTATGCAACTCGTCATGTAAAAGGTAAACTAAGCAGTCTCCTACCGAAAACCACCAAAGATAGTTATCCTTTCTAACACATATGAGGCATGCGGTTTCTCCTTTTACTTTTTCACATGCTGCAGTAAATTCAGCAGATTGAAAGACTGAAAGTAAATGACCTTCTAATAAAGGAAATACACTTTCAATAGATTTACTCAATATCTCTGAAATGCTCTTCCATTCATTCTGGATGGTACGAATAACTAGGTCCACACTTTCCGAACTATCATGGCCATCCAAAATCATGGAAAGCTCCCAATCATCACCCGACCATACTAAAGCACCGTCTTCATTTTTATTGGCACCTGCTCTTGAATTGCCACCATATCTGCCTATTAGAACATGAAGGCATGAATCTATTTTAATTTCATCGATATACTGAATATCGCTTCCAGACCACTTAAATCTATTATCATTCAAAGAAATCCCCTCCAATTATCGTGCAGTTGATAAAAATAAAGGAAGAAAGCACCATGCCTCTTCCTTTTCTGCATTTATTTATTTCTGGTATTTAAAGGACTTCCTTCAACTGTCTTACCAATATAACTTAATACAAATTCACTAAACATTGAATTGGACCAAGCAAACCACTCACGTGTGAATTCTTCTGGCTTGGATGCATTAAAGCCTTCATGCATGAAGCCTGTTCCACCATCTGTATGTAAAAGTGTATGCAAGATTCTCTCTTTTTCCTTATCATTCAGACTTGTCATCCCTTGAATAGAAAGGGCAATATGCCATATATAATGATCTGGTGTATGGGGACTTCCAATTCCTCTTGCAGCTTTTCCTTCGTAATAGAAAGGATTGTTTCTACTTAAAATAAAGTTTCTTGTATTTTGATAGACTGCATCGTCAAAATCGCAGTAACCGAGATATGGTGCAGAAAGCAAGCTTGGTACATTGGCATCATCCATTAATTGATACCCTCCCATGCCATCCACTTCATAGGCATATATTTTCCCATAAAACGGATGTTCAATCGTACCGTATTGCTCAATCCCCTGGCGTATTTCTTCCCCTAGCTCCTTACACTCCTGTGCCAACTGAGCATCGTTTAATACTTTTTCACAAATCTCAGCAGCGTATCCAATGACGACTGCAGCAAACATATTGGCCGGTACAAGATAACCGTACGTGCAAGCATCATCACTTGGACGGAATCCACTCCATGTCATACCTGTCGGAACAACTTTTCCACCTTTTCCAGCACGCTTTAAAGTTTCTGTGTGTAAATTCGTATCACGCTCAAAACGATATGGTGAATTGTTTTCATGATCTTGTTCTGTTCTCCATACCTTTACGATTGTTTTAACAGCTTCTTGAAATTCATTACCCAAATGAGTTGTTTCATCTGTTGTTTTCCAAAGCAAATAGGCAAGTTGAATAGGATAGCATATCGAATCAACTTCATACTTACGTTCCCAGAGCCATGGAGTCATTTCTGTTTGATCATCATGATATCTCTCACCGCTTGGAGAGCTATTAAACGCATTCGCATACGGATCGTGCAAAATAAATTTAATTTGTCTCTTTACGACACCTACGAGCATATTCTTAATCTCTTCATCTTCATTCGCTGCCAAAAGATAAGGACGAACCTGAGCTGCAGAATCACGCAACCACATTGCCGGAATATCACCTGTAATTACAAAAGTCGTTCCATCATCCATTTGTTTTAAAGTAGTTGAGTATGTATTTATGAAGCACTTAGCAAACATTTCATGCAGTTTGTCTTCACCTGGAAAAGCCTGTTTCACTTGATTAATGATTGCTTCTAATGATGCTGGTACATTTTTCATTTTTGTAAGCTCCTTCGATTCCCAATGTCACATTTTTTATGTTCCGAAAAGTTTATTTTGCTAGTCTTAGTTCCTTTTTCTTTGATGGAAAATTCTATTATTCAAATAATATTATAATATTTTACTAGAAAAAGCTGACAAATGCAGTTAAAATTTTCTCTTTTATTAAAATATATTTAATATACTCTCAAGTAAAACAAGAACAAATCATTATGATATTCCCATCAGGGTCTTTAAACGTAAAATCTGCAAGATCTGGGAATGTTTCTATTTCACTTACAATTTCCGCTCCCATTTCCTGTACTAATTCATAAGCAGCATTAATGTCGTCTGTACTAACATTAAATAGCGGTTGGTTTGAAGGCATGAATTTATATTCCTCGTCAAAACAATGATTGTCTAACGTTAATCCAGGTCTCCCTGGTCCCATATCTATCGTATATATAGGTCCTCTGTAATCAGATTCTTGAAACTCTATTCCAAATAATTTTGAATACCATCTTACCGATTCTTTTAAGTTACTAACATGAATGAAAATGGTATCCACTCTTTTATATATAATAGGTTTCATATACAAAATCCCTCCCACATTAATCATATTTCTAGGCATATCTCGAAATCATTCAATTGCTTATATATTCGGCGGTTTAGCTCATTTTCCTTTATAGATCATTTTTTTGTAAAACGTATGTGAAAAAACATTGTATACATTTTATAAAAATCAAATAAAAAATAGAGCTGATTCTCTACTTACAAAGTCAGCTCTACATCTATACTTTATGATTATTAAAGATCCCAATTTACAAATGACCACTTTTTTCTCTTCTAATTGTTAGACTCTTCCCATGTTTTATTTAACCAATCAGCAAATAACTCTTTTTGCTCAAACTGTGGGTAATGAGCGGATTCATCAAAAATGACAAAATCTTTAACTGGTGCTTCAATTTCATTAAAATACGTTCTTGCGGCATTAACTGATGTCATATAATCATAGTTCCCCATAACTATAAAACAAGGTATTTCCAGTTTATCAACTATACTTGTAATATCAAGTTTTCGTTCCTCAGGTATTAATATCTTCTGAGAGAGAGAAACGCCTTTTATATATCGAACAACATCAAGAAAATTATACTCAGAACTAAAGAGAAATCCTAAATAGTAATCCATATTATCATTAATCAATCTTGCGGCTCCACCATATTTTCGAACTAAATTTCTAGGTGTTAATACATCTCCATTTTCAATCGAGATTCTCAGATTTTCAAGTTTGTTTGCATCTTTCTGATTTCCAGCTAACGTTGCCTGATTGATTGTATAATTTAAACTGTCTAATTCACTTTGAACCGTATTTGAAACCTGACCAATTCCTATATACATTGAAAATTTGTCTGGTGCTTTACTCGCTGCTTTCATTCCTATATATGTACCAAATGAATGCCCAATTAAAATCACTTTTTCTTGTCCCAATAATTCTTTGATATGCTCGGTCAGTTCTAAAAGGTCATCAACATGTAAATCAGTGGATAAATCTGAATAATCCTCAAAGAAATGATATGATTTCCCACTGCCTCGTTGGTCATAATGAACAATTGTAAAATTCTCTTCGAGTAAATCTTGGTACTTCCTAACATAAGGAATTTCCGAACAACCTGGACCACCATGAACAAATATGATAATCGGGTTAGAACGGTCTTTCCCTCTAATCATTACTTCAAGTTTTGTCCCATTTATTTCTACCTGTTCCAAAGTGCTAATACTATTTTTTCCTTTAATGTTTGGTGTCCATGTAGGTAAGACGAAACTAATTAGAACTAATGAAAAAATAAAAATACAAATTACTATCAATTTCTTCTTTCTATTCAAATCCTTACTCCTAATATCTTTTTTATTTTTCTCTCTATTTAATCCTCAAAGAAAAAGCATTACTAACTTAATAAAAACTGTATCCATTCTTCAACGCAAGAGTATCATTTTCCTTCTTCTCCGGATGAATTTATAGTAAAGGAAAATCATAATCAGAGTCTAATAGAAATCATTATAATTAGAATCGAAATAGACAATGGAAATTTAACATATAATTAGGAAAAATAATTTTTCCTAGATTAGCGATGACTCATAATGATTCAAACTCAGTTTGAGATGATAATCGAACAACATATAACAGCTTTGCAAGCTTATTGTAACAGACTTACATGTAAAAAGAGGGGATTTCCCCTCTTTTATTTATTCGCAAAACTGTCTAGTCTACATGTTAATTTTATTATTGGTATCTACACGTTTATCTGCATTGGTATTCTAAATGGTACTTTCTGGTAATAATAAGTACAATTCATGTACTGATCTTTTTTCGGACAACAGGAGCTACTTCCGTGGCTAAAAGCTCAATGGCCCTTGCTACATTTTCAAACGGAATTCCTCCTATGTCCATCTGAACCATAAAACGTCTATGTCCAAACAACTCATATTGATAAAGTATTTTTTCAACGATTTGCTGTGGACTTCCAACAAACAAGGCTGTCTCAGGACTTGTCATTTTTTCTAAGTCTTCAAGTTTCATCTTAAAAGTCATTCCACGCTGGCGGTTTAGGTAAGCCCAATAATTGAAGTAAAAAGGATAAAATTCTTCCATAGCCTGTTGAGTCGTGTCTGCTAAATACCCTTGTCCTGTTATGCTTACGTTTAGTTGTTCCTGATGCCCCGATTCCGTAGCGGCTTTTCGGTAAAGGTCAACCAAAGGCTTATACCATATTGACTCTCCGTCGAGAATGACCATCGCCATTCCTACGCCTAATCTGCCGGCACGATCTGCGCTTTTTGGGGTACGTCCAACACCAAGCCAGATTGGCAACTTTTTTTGTAAAGGGCGTGGAGCAATTTCAGCATTCTTTAATTGCGAGCGAAAGCGCCCAGACCATGAAATTCGCTCATTCTCATTTATCTTTAACAATAGCTCTATATTTTCTTTAAATAAATTATCGAAGTCATTGATATCGAATCCAAAAAGCGGAAAGGATTCTAGAAACGCTCCTCTACCTGCTATGATTTCAGCACGGCCATCCGAAATCAAATCTAAGGTAGCAAAGTCTTCAAATAAACGAACGGGATCAACTGTACTTAAGACGGTAGTGGCACTCGTCAATTTAATTCGTTTTGTTGCTTGGGCAATAGCTGCTAAAACAACTTGAGGGGAGGACACCGCATAGTCTAAACGATGATGCTCTCCAACTCCGAATATATCCAGCCCTCCTTCATCAGCTAGCTTTGCTGCTTGAATAATCTCTTTTATTCGCTGACTGGCACTAATTGTTTCACCAGTTAGAGGACTAGGAACGATATCCGCAAGCGTGTAGAGACCTATTTCAAATCCCGAATGTTTCAAATTCTTCTTAGATTCCATAACCCACCTCTTTCTATTTAAATATATTCACATTACCAGAAGGAGCATTAGGATAATCCATCTTCTTCCCTTCTGAATAGTTGCACCAATTTATTTTTGATTAGCTACTTATTTCAAGTTTCTTATCTAAGAAAATGAGTGAAAATAAATTTATCTCAACACATTTTTTTGTAAAGTGATCCATATTCCACTCCAAGTATTTGAATATGGTGGTTGATATTAATATATGAAAATGAAATAAATAGCGATTAAGTCCCTTGTGAATTATTTGGTTGGTCAGTAGGAAATTTCTCTAAGTCCTTAATGTTATTTGTACTGCCTAGCAGGTTGCTTGCACTAGACGGGCAATACCTTCTTATAAAATATCCACAAAGTTCAATCTATTATTTCTTAGCAAAATTAAATCCCCTAAACAGAATTTTTATAATCTGCGTAAGATGACTAAGTGAAGCAAGAACAAATTCTTACATTTTAAAATGTACAAATTTAAACTTCGATAAAAAAAAGCCGATATCCTATGAATCTAGGTATATCGGCTTTCATGATGTTAAATTATTTCCATGTGTTTCATCATATTGTTTATCAATTAATTGGAACTCTTAGAAATCATCTAGGTACTTACTCTTTTATTGGCTTTATCTGATTTTTTTAAATGCACTTCCCCAAGCCACAACGTCGCTAAGCATTTCATTAACATTGTCTAGATGCATATCACGAGGTTTGAAGTCAGTTCCATTTTCAAAATCTAGAAATAATGACAAGGTTGGATGTGTACGAACGTCTGCAATTTTAAGCTCACCACATATTCCCCGCAAATGTTCCACTGCACGGGCACCGCCTGTAGAACCATAGCTTACAAACCCTGCTGCTTTGTCGTTCCAAGCTTCACGCGCGAAATCAAGGGCATTTTTTAAAGCTCCAGTAATACTATGGTTATATTCTTGAACGATGAATACGAATCCATCCAAATTCGCTAATTTCTCATTCCATTCAGCTATTCCCGGTTCTGTACCATCGCTTGTCCCTAAGAATGGTAAATTAAACGTAGCGATATCGACGATTTCATAATTGGCATCTCCACGTTTATCCGCAATGTCTTTCACCCAATTACCTACTTGTGGGCTTACGCGACCTTGGCGTGTACTTCCTAAAATAATACCTATGTTCAATTTTTCGTTTACTGTATCTTCTTGATTTTGTTGTTTTCTAAATAGTTTTTGTAAAAATCCCATGTTGCACCTACCTATTAATTTTATTGATACTTATTTACTAATCTCTTTTCGAACAACAGGAGCTACTTCAGTGGCTAAAAGCTCAATTGTCTTTGCCACATTCTTAAACGGGATTCCTCCTATGTCCATCTGAGCCATGAAGCGTCTATGTCCAAATAGCTCATATTGATAAAGAATTTTTTCAATGATTTGCTGAGGACTTCCAACAAACAAGGCTGTCTCTGGACTCGTCATTTCCTCAAAGTCTTCACGTGTCATGTTAAAATTCATTCCGCGCTGGCGGTTTACGTAAGTCCAGTAATTGGCATAAAAAGGGTAAAATTCATCCTTTGCCTGTTGGGTTGTTTCTGCAATATACCCATGCCCCGTTACGCTTACGTTTAGTTGCTCCTGATGTCCAGATTCCATACCAGCTTTACGGTAAAGGTCAACCAAAGGCTTAAACCGTCTTGGATTTCCACCGAGAATGACCATCGCCATTCCAACCCCTAATCTGCCGGCACGAGCTGCACTTTCAGGAGTACCGCCAACACCAACCCAGATTGGCAACTTATCTTGTAAGGGACGAGGAGCGATTTCAGCATTCTTTAATGGTGAGCGAAAGCGACCAGACCATGAAATTCGCTCCGTCTCATTTATTTTTAAAAAAAGCTCCATATTTTCTATAAATAATGCATCATAGTCATGGATATCGAATCCAAAAAGAGGAAAGGATTCCAAAAACGCTCCCCGACCTGCTATGATTTCAGCACGTCCATCCGAAATCAAATCTAAGGTAGAAAAGTCCTCAAATAAACGAACTGGATCAACTGTACTTAACACGGTAGTGGCACTCGTCAATTTAATTCGTTTTGTTGCTTGAGCAATTGCTGCTAAAACAACTTGAGGAGAAGACACCGCATAGTCTAACCGGTGATGCTCCCCAACTCCGAAGATATCAAGCCCTGCCTCATCAGCTAGCTTTGCTGCTTGAATGATCTCCTTAACACGCTGACTGGCACTAATTGTTGTTCCTGTATGAGGATTAGGACCAATATCTGCCAGCGTGTAGAGCCCAATTTCAAAACCATTTTGTTTTAACTCTTTTCGCGATTCCATATCACACCTCATTCCAGTTAAAACATCAATTTAATCGCATTACCAGAAGGATCATAAGTGATAAAAACATCGTT
Organism: Lederbergia wuyishanensis; assembly: GCF_022900255.1. Taxonomy (GTDB): domain Bacteria; phylum Bacillota; class Bacilli; order Bacillales; family Bacillaceae_C; genus Lederbergia; species Lederbergia wuyishanensis. Next base: position 91,964 of record NZ_JALIRM010000008.1, on the reverse strand, counting down.
TTCTTCCTTTAAAATTGCACCCATTTGCTTCAAATTGGCTGCAACCTTATTACGTGTTTCTTCATCTGAGTAAATTAATGTAAACGACTCAATCCCAACACCGTTTTTTGGTGGTTGTGGTGCCCCTATACCGTTCCATGTATTCAGCCCAATATGATGATGATATTTATTAGAAGAAATAAAAAGTGCCTGATCTCCAAAACGGTTTACTACTTCAAAACCAAGTCCTTTTGTATAAAATTCTTCTGTCTTAACTAATTCCGAAACATGTAAATGGATATGTCCCATTACCGTATCAGCAGGTAGTCCATTCCACGATCCTTGTTTTCCGCTCGATAGCAAATCTGGAAAATTCAAAGGATCCACTGCCATTGCTACTTCCCCGTTACTCCATTCCCAATCGGAGGGATCACGGTCGATATAAATTTCAATCCCATTCCCGTCCGGGTCAGATAAATAAAGAGCTTCACTGACAAGATGATCGGATGACCCGATTCGAACACTATTTTCAATAAAATGTAAGACTATATTCGCTAAATCCGAACGATGCGGTAAAAGAATCGCAAAATGATATAACCCTGTTGTTCTTGCTTGTTTAGGAATCACATTATCTGGCTTTTCTAAAGACAAGATACTAGTTTTTCCATCAGTCGTTAACTTAGCAGATGAATTCGTTTGTTCTAAAACTTTAAAACCAATTACTTCTTGATAAAATTGAAGAGAACGCTCCAAGTCTTCCACTTTAATTGTTACATGACCTACAAAAGTAGTCGGCTTATTATGAAATGTCATTTTATCCCTCCTTATCAACTAGTCTTATTTGAACGAAATAACTTGTAATCCAACGATAATTCTGATTGCTTCGCCAAGACAAAGTATATAGATGCAGCAAGTAAGATTAGATCGAGTTCATATCCTGCCATTTCTCGATTTCCAAGAAATCCTACCGAAAATTTGACCGTAAATATGGCACCTAACATGATAACCGCAAGTAATATTGATACAAGTCGAGTCCCTAGACCCAGTATCAATGCAGCGCCGCCAATTAATTCGATCAATGCAACGACATAAGCCAAGAATCCTGGAATTCCAATGCTATCAAAGAATCCGACGGTATTTGTAATTCCACCTTGAAACTTTGCTAACCCATGAATGAAGAAAATAATACCTAATGCTAAACGCAATACAACCTTGCCAAACTCATTGTTTTTCATAATTTTTTTGCTCCTTTAAAAATAATTAACTTACTTTATGTAAGTAAGTATATATAAGTGTCATAATTACGTCAAGTAACTTAATTTTAAAAGTGTTGTTAAATAATTGTTTTCCAGTTATTTTTTTACTGTACGGTAGCGAAAATTAGAAATATTAACCTTTTCAATAGTGGATGTGACCAGTTTCTTTTTAATTGGCCAGCAGATTTTGTATAAAGGATAGTTATCACCTCGTAATAAAGTAAACACCAAAAGTAATTTGAAATTGAATTACTTTTTAATTGTCGAAGTAGTTTTGACCTGATAATAAATAAATCCCTCAAATAACTCTATTTGAGGGAACAATAACAAACTTCATTTCTTTGTATTAGATATTACTTTTGAAACAAGCTACCTTTTAGCTTTAAATATCTACTCCTTGTAAGAAAGGATTAGTTCCAATTAAACTTTTTACCCGTTTAATCGTATTTGGCCATATAGGTGTACCACCGCTTCTGCTCAGCAAAATCCATCTTAGGCAAGCCAATGATTCGAAAACTTCTAAGTCTTCGTTTGGAATGTCATTTTTTAATAGATACGTGGAACGGAACACTTGGGCAAGCCGTTCCGAGGTGTAAATTCTTTTCAAAGTAAGTGACCAAGCAAAATCATATCTTGAATCACCTAATTGTCCATTCGTCCAATCTATAACAGTATATCGGTCATTCTCTTCCAAAATATTGGCAAGATGAAAATCACCATGAATAATACATTCCTGCATTATTTCGATATGATGAACCAATGAAATTACTGCATTATATATGTCAGGATGCTTGTTTATTTCAGGAAAAAAGTAGTCTGCGAAATCATACTTTGGAAGTTCAATCGTTCCTATCTCTTCAATGTTAGTTTGATGTAAAGATGATAATATTTTTGCAAAATCAATCATTTTCTTATTATTTACTTTAAGGACAGGTCCTCCATTAAAAGTTGTCAACAATACCTTGTGTGAGTTTTGATTTATCCCCCAACCAACTGGCTTAGATACTGATAATCCTCTTTCAAAAAGGACGTTCAATAAACGGAATTGAAAACTTATATCAGGTTTGGAGCTCTTATTCCATACTTTCAGTACAAAACTCTCATTATCTGATTCTATTTTTATTACTTCTGCTTCATAACCTTGATTCATTGGCTGTAAGGTTAAATTGTGTTCCTGAACAATTAAACCATCTAGAATATCACTTTTTTCTATCCAATTTATTACACTTAAAGGTGTACTCAATAGACATTTTCCTTTCACAAACTTATTTTGATTGGTATGTATAGATCCATCACATTCTGCTATCTTTACCATAGAAATTACACTCTGAACGTACGCAAGCATAAATATGACGTTAATTAAGTTTTATCTTGTTTGTTCTTCAACTTTACCTATTCAAATTCCTTCCGAAGATATCCATTCATACTTAATGTCAGGTAAATCTTCTTCATTTTCATGTCCTCTACCAATGATTTTAAACCCATGCTTTTGATAAAATCGTTGTGCATTTACATTTACTTCAAATGTAAATAACGTTAATCTCCCACTTGATTGTTCTTTTGCCCTATCCAATAAACTTTGACCTATACCCATTCCTTGATAATTGATATGAATGTAAAGTTGGCTGATTTCTATTTTATTGTAGGCAATCATCCCAACTACATTCCCATCCAGTAATGCTAAATCTATTTGAAAATCTTTGGTTAATATATGATTCAAAAAATATATGTGATTGTCGACGCTATGAATTTCTTTCTGACCAATAGCCTGTTCCTTACTATCTCGCCACATTTTCACTGTTTGTTCTACGTATTTGGGATGATATTTTGTAATGATAATTTTATGTGGGTTCACTGCTATTACCAAGCTTTTACTGCTTTCCCATGTTCAAATCTTTCAAATAAAAAGGTAAGTATCCTATCAGCTGCATACTCAGGTGTTTTTAAGATTTTTTTATTTACCGTATTTCTGTGCATATATGTATCAACCATTCCTGGTCTAATTGCCATGATCTTAACATTACTTTTCTCTATTCCAATGCTTTTTGTAAAAGTTTCAAGTCCTGCTTTTGATGTCGAATAACAACTTCCACCAGAGGATAAATTGAACGATGCACCAGAAGAAACATTTAAAATTCTTTTTTCTATATCGTATTGTTCAGATTGTTTTATAAAATTAGACGTTAAAATCATTGGAGAAATTAAATTTACATTCATCATTTTTATAATAGAGTCTGGCTCTGTTCCCTCTATATTTTGAGTAAAGTAAACACCAGCATTGTTAATGAGATATAAAGATTCAATAACAGAAGAATCGATTTTCTCAAAAATATTTTTCATTAGTTCTTCTATTTCATATGTATTGTTTAAATCGAATTCGAAGTAATCCAATTTGTGTTTCTTTGAATTTGCAAGTGAAATTAGTTCATTATTCTTTTTTCTAGAAACACATAGTAAATGGTTATTATTCGCTAACAGTTTTTTACAAATAGCTTCTCCAATACCTCTTGATGCACCCGTCAAAATAAAATAATTCACTTCTACCAGCCCCATTTTATGCAATAAATTTTTTCCGAAAAAGTATATAGTTATATTCTTTAAACTTATAAATAATTCCTTCAGTTAACTATTTCTTTATTTACGAACAGAAATCCTTAGTCAAAGAAAAAAGACCATCACATTAGTTTGTGACCGCCTTCTTCTTGGCTCTTACAACTCACCGTGACTTAAACATAATCTCTATCGAATTAAATGCACAACCATAAGTACTTGAGAGGGGTAAGCTAAGTCACTAATGATTGTTCATATATGAGATTATGTTGTGTAGGTCACGTTCTATTTGTGGGATAACAAAATAATAAGAATCTAGAAGTTTGGTGTTTAAATGAGTTAGATCTTTATTTTCGGACATCCCTCAGTGTCACTTTGGATACCATGTGGTGGAATCCGAAAATTGGATTTTTTAAAAGCATGAAAATGGTTAAATATGAAACACACTTGTCGTCCTAGTAATACTTTAATTGCCCTTAAGTCGGTAATTACAGTTATGGTCGTTCCCCTTCCAATGATACTGAAGATTTAATTCGGTATCTTTCCTATTAAACTTAATCTCTAAAGGATCCTCTTCGAAATTCATAAACTCTATATGAATTTTATCGCCTTTTATTTTGTGGCTACCCATCCAAACTCTAATGGTTGTAACTTCATCTTCTTTCACTTCTTCAAGTGTAATGGGTCTAAAATTTGAGTACCCATCTCGAAATTTAATACTTTGAAAACATCCCTCATTCGCTGAAGCAGCCTCCATGCTCCTTCCAACTTTGATTTTCCTATAGCCACATTAATAGCAAAATAAGAAAAATATCCAATGATCAGTAATAAAATAACAATTCCTGTAATCTTTAAGATTTTTTTAATTCTCATCACCTCCTATATAGCTTATTTCCAATATATATTATGCTGTTTAAAAAACAGCATAAAGAAAATGTATGAAAAATCAATAGTAAATAAGTTGCTACTTTAATGGACCTTGATAAGACTTTTGTCAAAATGACTAAAACGATTGTTTCCTATTATTCTTGACGTTAATTATTTAATTACGTAATGCTTTTCAGTTAGAGGATGTTATAATTTGGTATAAATACTACTGTTTACCTTCATACCCATTACGAATATTCCGATGCACAACAATTGATATGAATCAGTCAGTCGTTCAGCGGAGAATGGTATCCCTGCACCAGAAGGGTACGGGATTATCGGGGTTAATGGAAAGTAAAAGAAAGGTTGAATAGGAGGAAGCTAAAGGCATGGAGCGGATAAAAAACCCAAGTATAAAATTAAAAAGGCACTTGGATTACCAAGAGTATGTAGATATAAAAAGCCTCATGAAATACTGTGTGGAAAAGGATAATGTAGCACTAAAGCTAGAGCTTGATTATAAACTAAGTAAACCTCTAGATAAAAGTGAAGATCTTAATAAGATCAATGAATTTATGTTCTATGATGAAGGTACACTTATTGGATATATAGGCATATGTCAATTTGGTGGAGAAACGTTGGAAGTTAACGGTATGGTTCATCCCGAATATAGGAGGTTGGGGATCTTTAGTAGGTTATTCTCATTAGTGAAGGATGAGTGGTATAAAAGAAAATCACAGGATATGTATTTACTGAGTGATAATAATTCCCTACCCGGTCTTGAATTTATAAAGCGTACGGGCGCTTATTATGATAACTCGGAATATGATATGTTTTTAAAAGGTGATCTAAGAAGAGGCTCAGATTTAAACGAATTGAGACTTAGGAAAGCGATCAATAAAGATGCAAAAGAAATTGCAAGACAAAATGCTGTCTATTTTGATATAGACCCCAAGAAAGTGGGTTTAATTCTCCCGGAGGAAGAAGCAAACCGCGGTGTAGATATTTATATTGCTGAATTTAATAACACAATCATAGGGAAGGTTCATTTGGAAGTACATGATGGTATAGGTGGTATTTACGGGTTGGGAGTTCTTCCAGAATATAGAGGGAATGGGTACGGCAAGGAGATATTAATTAAATCGGTGCAGCTGCTAAGGGCAAAGCAAGTGAATGAAGTAATGCTGCAAGTTTCTGTGAAAAACAAGAGTGCATTGAACCTCTATAAATCCTGTGGTTTTGAGGTAGTTTCTACGATGGACTATTACAAACTAAGAAAAGAGATCAATAGTTTGCCTTAATAGGGATAGTTAGATTAAGCAGGAAATTTCAACAATCGAGCGCATATCCGGAATAGGGATTTGCGTGTTTTTTCATGATAGAGCCTAAATGTTTAGTAAGCTCAGCAATCGAGGTTATGGATTTATTCCCATCTAGTAGTAATTCAATAGCTTTTAAATGTATATCATCTAACATTAGTAAAAATCCCATTAAAAATATTTCTTTAGTAACTACTGTGTTTAACTTTTCCATAAAAAAAACTGTACCTCCAATCTAATAATGGAAGTACAGTTCAAGAGAATTACTTATCTATCCAATTTAGTTGATCTCTATTTTTTTCCCTTCTTTACGCCACTCTTTATATTCAGCAGCTGCTGTGAAAAGTACATCTGTAGAAGAGTTAAGTGCCGTTTCAAAAGAGTCTTGTAAAACAGCTATAATAAAGCCTACTCCAACTACTTGCGCAGCAACATCAGGCGAGATTCCAAATAAGCTACAAGCTAGAGGGATTAGTAATAACGATCCTCCTGCAACCCCAGAAGCACCACAAGCACATACTGCTGACAATACGCTAAGAATGATTGCTGTAGGCAAGTCCACTGGTATTCCTAGAGTATGAACAGCTGCAAGAGTTAAAACAGAAATAGTAACAGCAGCTCCAGCCATATTAATCGTTGCACCTAATGGAATGGAAACTGAATAACTATCCTTATTTAAACCAAGATTCTCACATAATTTCATATTTACTGGAATGTTTGAAGCTGAGCTACGAGTAAAGAATGCTGTAATACCGCTTTCCTTTAAGCACTTAAAAACAAGAGGGAAAGGGTTTTGCTTAATCATTACAAACACAATGAATGGATTAACAACCAACGCCACAAAGAGCATACACCCAATTAATATAACAAGTAATTTACCATAGCCGAGTAAAGCGCCGAGTCCACTTGTCGTAATTGACTCAAAAACTAGACCCATGATTCCTAATGGTGCTAACTTAATTACCCATGTTACTAACTTGGAAATAGCATCAGAAAAATTAGAAATCATTGTTTTTGTTGAATCAGCTGCATTTTTTAAAGCCAAACCAAGAAGTACTGCCCAAGATAAAATACCGATATAGTTTGCATTAAAAATTGCCTTAACTGGGTTATCAACAACGTCCAGCAATAATTTTTTAAGTACCTCAACAACATCTTTAGGAGGATTCACGCCCTCCGCACCTTTTGTAAGTGTTAGATCTACTGGAAAAATAAAACTTACAATTACAGCGATTAATCCAGCTAAAAAGGTTCCTATTAGATATAAAGTGATAACAGATTTCATATTCGTTTTTTGACCATTTTTATGTTGGGCGATGGCCGACATAACCAAGAAGAGTACCAACACAGGCGCAATTGCTTTCAAAGCACCTACAAATAAAGAACCTAAAATGACAACAGGTTTTGCTACTTCAGGAATTGTTAATGCAAGGATAATACCAATAATCAGACCTACAATGATTTGTTTTACTAGACTCAAGCGATTCCACTTTTTCAGTAGATTTTTCATAGATGCTCCCCCTACTTGTTATAATCTGTTTTAGATAAAATCGAACTGTTCATTTAGATGATTTTAAATGGAAGATGGTATTAACTATAATGCTAGAGATCTTCAAAAATTCACCTAAATATTAAAGCGGTTTCAATTACATTTTCTCTAATTGATTTTTCTAAACAAAAAAGATAATTGCTTTCTTGTAAGTAAAATTATACGTACTTTTTGTTATATTACAATACTATTATTATTAATGGGAATTATTAAATAAAATGGAATTTAAATAGATATTAAAGACAGGTGAAAGTTTTCAGTAAACTAATTGCTGAAGTTTATTATTTAAAAATCACCACAATCAGTATGAAAGGAAGCGTTGCAAATTGAACTAAAACTTTTATAAGTAATTAAAAAAACAGCGTTTAAATAACACTGCTTACTTTGATTATATTTTCTAATATTACCTTAGAAATTTTTTAATCCTTTTATAACCTTTTGTATCAAAATTAATATGAAATCTTTTTCATTTACAAGACAAACAATTAATTATTTCTAAATGTTCGAGTCCCTTAAATTGAGATAAAGGAAAATCTACTATTTTTCAGTTAATAACCACTTGATCTACAAACATCTAATCTATGTATAACATTTTTTTATGCATTTCTATCCATTCCATTCATCCGCTAGTATTCCATAAATAACATGGTCAACATAATGGTCATATAACCACTCTGCATTTCTAATACAGCCTTCATTTACGAAACCTAGTCTTTCTGGAATACTTCTACTCTTTTTATTCTCAACAGCAGCCCTAATTTCCACTTTATTCAATTTTAATTCGGTAAAAGCATAATCAGTTAATGCTCTAGCCACCTTCGTCATAATGCCATTTCCCTGATACTCTTCTACAAGCCAATAGCCAATATATGCTGTTTTGTTTGCCCAATTAATACTATTAAAGCTTGCAACTCCAACGATATTTCCCTTAAACAATATAACAGCAGTCAGACTTTTATTTTCAGCGAAAACCTCTTAAACACATTTTTATAAAATCTTCAGTATCCTCCTTTTTAGTTGTCGTATCTAGCCATGGAAGCCATTCACGCAGATAGTCTCTCGATTGAATGATTAATTCAAATAATTTCTCACTGTCCCTTAAATCAATAAGCTTTAAAGATAATTCTTCATCAATTTTATGTAGAAACATTTTATTCCCTCCGCAACATGAAAACTATTTTACCAACTTCTTGAACTTAAATCTAATTACCATTGAAAAATATGAAGAATAATAGTCTAGTTGATTTGCTTTGTTCCTCCTCTCAATCTGACTAGGACATGAAAGTTTTAGTTGATTCCTCGTATTATCCAACTTGGCCTCTTCTTTATGTATTTTGATTTTTAAAAAGCTTAATAAAACATAATATAAATAATTTTTTTAAAGGGTGTCCTTTTGATCTCCTCTTCTCTATATAGAGAGTGGAGGGATAAAATTGACAAATCGAATGAACAAAAATGATAGATTAGAATTATCACCGAACCTAGCTTTAAAAATTGGATTAAATGAGAGTATTGTTTTTCAACAACTAGCTACATGTATTCATGAAAATGGAATCTTAATGGATGGAGATTGTTGGGTTTCGTTGACATATGAACAATGGCAAGAGATTTTTCCTTTTTGGTCTACTTCTACAATCAAAAGAATCTTTACCTCACTACAAAAAATGGGATTTATTAAAATTGAACAACACGGCAAACATCGTTATGACAGAACTAATTGGTACTGTATTTGTAGCTCTAAAAACAAGGGTTTTATCCTAAAAAGTACAAAGAACCTAGAAAACATTGCTGAACAGTCTACACAATCTGAAACCAATCCTACTAACAAACAGAACCTGTCTCCTGAGGAAGAGCAAAAATATAAAGAAATAGAAAAAAGGTTAAACGAATTGCACTTCTTCCCGCTCAAAGAATATCAAAAGAAAGAATTGATAGAAGCATGCCAGTCCTTTTCATTGTCCCAAATCATGGATGCCATTCAACAAACAGAGGAAAAGTCTATTTACGCGTGGAAATACGCATATAAAGTATTGATTACAAACGGAGCGCATGCCAGAAGAAATAAGACATCCTTTCGAAAGCCGATTCGTACCGAATCACTGCCAGATTGGTTCGGCAAAGAAGAAAAACTAATCAATTTTGAATTAGATGAAGAAATGCTTATAAAGAAAAAACGACTGGAAGCGATACAAGCGAAATATAGAGCCGGGTAATTATAATCGATTGCTTTGCATTCCTAGAAAAATACATATATTGACGAACTTCATATACAAAAAAGATGTAGTATGTGTGCTTATAAGGCGAAATTTTGAAATTACCAATTTTATATGATTTTACATATGTAAAAGTCCATTTTAATTGAATTTTTTATTAACTGTGTCATAAGGAGTATTCTAATTCGTCTAATAAGTGAAATCGAAGACGGGGGACGGTGTTATGTCAAAAAGTAGCTTAATTATATCCGAATGGTTTCATCAATATAGCAATGACGTTTACAACTATCTAGTTTATTATACCGGGTCTACAGATGTAGAAGATTTGGTCCAAGAGGTTTTTATTAAAGTTATAAAGGGGTTGAAATCATATAAAGGAGAATCTAGTCCAAAAACTTGGATATTCAGTATTGCACGTAATGTTGCCATTGATGATGCGAGAAAAAGAAACAAAAAAAGAAATCTATCATTGGACGAACAAATGATCACCGCTGATGAGGATTCACCAGAAAAAATCTTTTTGCAAAATGAAGAAAAAAAAGCATTATATCATGCAATTCAAATGTTAAAAAGTAATTACCGCGAAGTGGTTTTACTAAGAGGTATTAAGGAAATGACGGTTTCAGAAACTTCCGAAATTCTTAATTGGAAAGAAGAGAAAGTGAGAAGTACTTATTCCAGGGCACTGAAGTCACTGAGAAAGCTACAAGGTGGGGATTTAAATGACGAACTCTAATCAAAAAGATATGGAACAACAGCTCCGTGACTTACCATCCTTTCAGTTGAATAAATCAAGTCAAGATAATATTCACAAACAGTTAATTAAAACCGTTATTCATTATGAACAGAAGGAAAGGAAAGCAAACATAATTAAAAAATTATTTGCTAGTTTTGCTGGTGTAGTCGCATTTTCCTTAGTCATATTTTTCACTTTTACAATGATTGATGGGCACTTTTTAAATGGCAATACAGATACTAAGAATCATGGGGCCAATCAGGGTCCAGATAAAACACAAAATCCTCCTATAAAAAACACGACTGAATTTAATGCCGAAAAAGCGAAGGAATTAACGACCCAATACCAGCAATTATTTAATTCTTTAGCAGAAGAAGCTAAAGAAAATAATGACAAAATCACATCCTTTGCTTCTAAAGCTGAAATTCAACAATCTTTTACTGGAGTTTTGACAGAAGAATTTGCAGCTTCCATCGTTGACTCTTATTTTACGGAGAAAGACGGGAATGTATTTATCATTCCAAAGACTGGTCCAGCTTGGTTATTAGACGAAGACTTTACTGTTACGAAAGTAGAGGATGATCATTATATAGTTACACAGGAACAAGATACCCTCACCTATGGCCATGCCTTAGTAACGTATCACTTTAAATATGTTGATGATAATTGGCTAATTAGTAAAGTGGAGATAACGAACCTTGATGAAAAAGAGATCGTAAGGGAAACTGCACAAGAAATTATGGAAGACATTGATAAATTAGATATGGTGAAGCTATCGGATTATGTCCATTCTGAGAAGGGTCTTTTGTTTTCACCTTATGTATTCGTAAACAAAGAATCTGTCGTTTTTCAAAAGGATGAAATTAGTGAGTTATTAAATAACAAAAACAAATACTTGTGGGGATATTACGACGGAAATGGGGATCCGATCGAGCTTACAACAAGTGAATATTTCGCAAAATTCCTTTCTGCTGAAAAATTTTTAAAAGATGGCTTAGTATTGGTTGATGATTTAAAGGAACGCGGTAATATTAAGAACAATATTAAAGATATCTTCCCTCAATCAAAAACGGTCGAATATTTTCTAGAAGGTACCCAAGAAAATGATGGTATGGACCGGGAAAGCATTATACTCGTATTTGAAAAAGACCAAAATGGTATATGGAAGTTAGTTGCAATCGTGAATGATGGATGGACGATTTAAAATAAAAGCTACACCCAATAATTATTTATGAAGTGGGATAAGGTTTAAGCCTTGTCCCACTTTTGTAATTACCGCTAATTTTGAAATTTCACTTTCCAATAAACATTTGAGTCCAATGTTTACCAGTCTGTTCGTAACCAACTCCGATATGGGTAAAATCCTTACTTAAAATATTTTTTCTGTGTCCTTCACTATTCATCCATGCTTGTACTACTTCTTGAGGAGTTTGTTGTCCCTGTGCGATGTTTTCCCCCGCACTTTTATAAGTTACACCAAAGTCTCTCATCATATCGAATGGAGACCCGTAGGTTGGACTCGTATGTGAGAAGTAATGTTTTTGTTGCATATCTTCAGATTTTTTTTGGGCAACACCACTTAATTGGGTATCTGCTTGTAAATCAGGCAAGCCTTGTTTTCTTCGCTCTGCATTTGTTAAATCAATCACCTGTTGTGCTGACTGAGTGATACCAGTAGTTTGTTTTTTTTCTGGCTGTTTTGGTGCTGGTTTTGCTTTTGTTTCTGGTGTTGGTGCTGGCGCAGGCTTTGGTGCTGGTGCCTGTTCTGTTGTTGGTTGCTGTGTTGGTGCTTTAGCACCTTGTCTTTCCTGCTGTGTAGGTGCCTGTTGATAATTTGGTGGTGGAGCCGCTTGTCTATCTTGCCATTGTGGTTCTTGCTGAGACATCGGCGGAAAACCCAGTTGATCTTGCCACTGATTTGGCACTTGACCATAATTAATATCAGGGACTTCCACTTGGAATTGATATTCTTCTCCAGGCTCTATCGGAATAAATTCGTATTTCGCCCTTTGGGTTAAAAGCGCTTGTGTGTGAGGATAATCCTTACTAGACATCGACGTAGACATACTAGAAATGTTAAGATCCTTGTTAAGATCCTTGTTATTATCATTGTTAATATTATCTGCATTGTTACTACATGCTACAAGGCTAAGAATGATGATAGGTGTTATTAACATACTGCTTTTCTTCTTTATCAATTAAAATCCCTCCTTTGAAACGATATTCTTACATCTTTATTTTTGATTATTTTTTCAAAAAAATTACTGGTAAAAATCAGTTATTTGTATGAATTTTATTGCAAAAAAGTTAAAGACTAATGATGCTCAGATAAATATTCTGTTATAGAATTGTTTCATGTGACTTTAAATAAAAAAAGACACCCAAATAGGTGTCGTAAAAGTCGTTGCAGATTAGAATTATTGAAAAAATGCTCTCTAATTTACCTTTAACTTCTGTCCCACAAAAATGACATTTGGATTAGAAATATTGTTAAGCTTCTGCAACTTCGCTACCGACGTATTAAATTTCAAAGCAAGCTCACTTAAGGTATCACCCTTTTTTACAACATAAACGTCAGTATTTTGTGATTTTTTATGTTGTACCGGCTGTATCGTTGTCAGATCTGAATACCCTATATTTAAATCTACTGGTTCACTTATGCCATTCACTCGACCATTGTCCGTGTATTGCCAAATAGAACAAGGAATACCTGGACCCCTACTTTCATCTTTATACCATGCTAACCATATTGGAACGTCTATTTTATTTATATAATTTTCAAGGTAGTTTTTATTGACATAGAGAGCAACCTTTTTACCAGATTGTTTTTCCACATAATCTAAAAACGTTTTTGCTGCATTAGTCAATTGCTTTTTACTTAAATTAGCACTATTTGTTTCAAGATCTAATGCAAGAGGACCACTTAAGTTAAAAGCTTTTGTTACTTCCAGAAAATGCTTTGCTTCATTAATTGCATCGTTTTCGGAGGTTATATGTGAAAAATGATACGCACCTACACCTTTAGGAAAGTTTTGAGCTAACGCATTTTTTGCATTTTCCTTAAATTTCGGGTCAGTATAGCCAACCCCTTCTGTCGCTTTAATGAATACAAAATCGATTCCATCATTTCTTACCTTTTTCCAATCTATTTCCCCCTGCCAGTGGCTAACATCAATTCCTTTATAAGTACCCATGTGAATCATTCCTTTCTATATATCTTATATAGCCCCTCTCAGAAGGTACTGAAATTTTTCAGCATTTTTATGAAAGCAACACGCTATAACCTATATCAGACTTAGAGGGGTGTGGCTTTTTGAAGAAGAAGATATTAGCAGGAATTGGGGCATTGACCTTAAGTTTTAGCTTATTGGGATCAGCTTCGGCAGCTGGAAATGTGCAAGTGGACTTGGCTAAAGTGAGAAATGCGACAGCAAAATATCATGATGTCAAGAAAGCTATTGCAGATGGCTATATTTCAAGCGATTTTCTTGTGCCTAATATGGGTATTCATTTTGTAAAGGAAGAATTAATTGATGGAGTCGTTGACCCGTTAACTCCAGAGGTTTTAGTATATGAACCAACAAAAAATGGACTAAAATTGGTTACTGTGGAATATATGTCTATTCCACCTAATAGTTTATTCGGGCAAGAAATGGACCCTCCTCATGGTGAACTACCATATACCCTACATGCATGGATATGGGCTCCGAATCCAGAAGGCATGTTTATGCCGTTTAATCCAAGAGTGGCCAATGTAAAAGAATAAGTATTATTATTGAGAGTCGCTTATGAATTAGCGACTCTTTCAAATTTAAAAATAATATGGCATTACATGTTCTCAAAAATGGCTCTATGTATCAAATGTTCTAATAAGCGGAAGACGATGGAAAAGTTCAGAGTACCGTCCCTGCTTAAAAATATTTTTAACTGACCTAAATATGTACGGTTATTTCTCACATCTAGGTGTTTTTATATTCATTTTTTTATTAACCTTATTTCGTTATTCTATTTTTCAGTTAAGGTAAAAACTACGATAGTATTTTTCGGTTTAAAGTATTTTCCATCAAGTTCCAAGCTTCATAACAGCTTGTAGTTGTTAAATAAGGTTCAAATCCGAAGTTTAAGTACATATTGATTGCTTGATAACTCGTAGTTTGAGATGTTAGATAGGCATTTGAATGGTGACTTGCCAAAATGTTCATTGCTTCACTAAGTAATGGTTTTGACAGTTTCTTTCCTTGATATTCTGGAACCACACTTACCCAATGTATTCTACCCGATATTTCCCCACTGCCACTTAAGTCTCCATACCACGCTGTTGTTGTTGCGATTGCTTCCCCATCTTTATTCACAATGAATAGACAACGCATTGACATTTCATCAATATGTGATCCAAATTCTTTAGTGAAGTGTTCTAGAGCAGCTTGTTCATTTTTAAATTCATTTACACTCGCTTCAATTCTAGCCCAATTATGTTCGTCTCCTTTTTCAAAGAATCTAATTTTAAAGCCGTCTAGAAGTGAATACTGTGGAATGTTCAATAAATTTTTTCTCACCATTTTCAAAGGAATACTTTTCATTTAAGCCTCTCCTAACTCTACTACTTTAATTTTTTTACTACATACTATTAATTGTAAGATAATTTCAGCCTTATTAGCTCTAAAAGCTGAAAGGATAACCTTTCTACTGAATCCTTCGTTCTTTATGACACTGCATTTAAGGAATATTATACCAAAACATTTCTTCTCTTATGGTCGTCACTATGAAAATAAAATTCAACTTCAAATTTGCCGATCATCCAAAAATAATCAGGATCAATGTACGCCTGAATAAAGGTGTTCCAATTGTATCAATTTGTTTTACCACACTTTGATAGATACCCCTATGACCAAGCTTCCAAATTATTGTTCTCCACGTTTTCACCAAAGCCCAACTCTGCGCATAACCTAATTTAAGAATTTATCACTTTTCATTTTCGTTTTGAGAGGGGTTTCATTTATATGGAACTAACAGCAGCTCACTGGATGTACTTAGCAGGAACAGTGATCATTATTTTAACGATGCTGTTTCGCCAAAATGTAGTAGTACCTTCGATTCTTGTCACATTCTTAGTTGGTTGGATTTATACTGGTTCCTTTATAGCTGGCTTGCAAACCATCTTCAATGCTAGTTTAATTGCGGCTGGGGAGTTGTTTAATATTTTCCTAATCATCGCAATCATGACTGCCTTATTATACTCATTGAAAGAATTAGGTTCGGACGAACAGATGATCACACCTTTTCAGAGGGTAATGAAGAATGGCCATATATCCTTCTGGGTCATTATTTTCGTCACATATGCAATTTCCCTCTTCTTTTGGCCAACACCGGCAGTTCCATTAGTTGGTGCATTGCTTATCCCAGTTGCTATTCGCGCCGGACTTCCGCCAATTGGTGCGGCCATAGCAATTTCACTAGCTGGCCAGGGAATGGCGTTATCGTCCGATTACGTCATTCAAATTGCTCCAACCTTAACCGCAACTGCAGCTTTAGTGGACGTTGCACCAGTCGCAGATCGTGCCTTTATTTTGTCATTAATTACAGGGATTACCGCCATTGTAATTGCTTATCTCTCTCTTAGAAAAAACATTTTACAACCATCTAATCAACACCTCCAAGCATGGGAAAATAGTATTCAAAATCTGAATGAAAGCGAAAAACTTTCCGAAACGAAGCAACCTCTGAAAAGTAAATATAGTCTTCTCTTTGCCATTCTCATACCAATCACATTTTTGTTGATTATAATCTATATGGTTCTTACGAAATTCTCCGATGTTCTTCCTTCTATTGAAGGTGGTACTGGAGCAGCATTAATTGGCGGAGCATCCTTTATACTCCTTATTGCAGCTTCTATCTTTAACAATATAAAGGCATCACTAAATACGGTTAGTGACAATATCGTAAAAGGATTTGTATTCGCTTTTAAAGCAATGGGACCAGTGATACCAATAGCTGGGTTCTTCTTTATCGGCAGTGGTGAATTAGCAGCAAAAATATTTAGTATGAATGTAGAAGAAACTCCATCTTTCTTATTTGATCTTGTCCTTGCTGGGCAGCAATTCATACCTGAAAATAGCTTTATAGCAGGCTTCGGTATTCTTATAATTGGAATGATTACTGGATTGGATGGTTCAGGGTTTTCAGGTCTGCCTTTAGTTGGCTCTTTATCTGGAGCATTAGGTAGTAGTGTTGGAGTAGATGTCGCTACGCTTGGAGCCATTGGCCAAATGGGGGCAGTATGGGTAGGTGGAGGAACACCTTCACCTATAAAAAACACTCAAACATATCGAAACTATAATTTAAAGGTAAATAAGAAAAAAATAAAAAACAAAAGAGCACAACGTGTGCATGTAGTGTTGGTAGCACTCATGCACCGTCCGCCTACTCACGATAGGCAAACACTTGCTGTACCCTTATGTCTATTTTACAGTCATAGGGCTTATTTAGCAACGGTTTGCTATCACAGGCCGTTGCTTTTTTGTTTCCGAATAGGAGACGTTGAAATGGAAAATAAGTATCATTTTGGGCACTTAGAAAACTATGCAACATTTAATAGTGTGCAAGAATTGAATCTACACGTAAATGGATTTCGTGATAAAACTACAGCGACTGAATTTAAAGTACTTTGGTTCATTAGTAAGTACTCAGTAAAATTTATTGGTGCTGCTCATTTGAAATTAGAAACAATCGCTGAAGGGATTAGTATGTCTATTAAGACTGTCCAACGTGCAATCAAGTCGCTTATTGATATGGGAGCTATTCAAAAGGTAAATACAACTAGACCAATCAAAGGAGGACAAGGGGCCAATATATATCAGATCCAACCTTCTTATGACCTTGATGTCCAAGCGCAAATGTCCAAGCGTGAGGATGACGAAAAACATGATGATAGCAACGGTCAACAAAGAAAATCTGAAAAACAAACAGCTTATTCTTTAAGCAATAAATCTATTAATTCTATTAATACGTATACGGCGCAAGAGATTGATGGTGACACTCATTATAGTAAGCCGTATTCGTCATTCATAAAATCAGTTGGTTATTTCATTGATGATAGAAAAACCGCATCTAAAATGTACGGAATCTACTTAGCTCAAACAAGATATATTAAAAATTCTTTTGACAAAAACACTCTACTAGATACAGCTATTAGCGCAATACGCACTACATTTCTCACTACTAAAAAGAAAGAAATTAAATCTATAACTGGCTATTTTAATGGAATATTGGATAAAAAATTAGACTACTTATATGTGCAAGCAATGGAACAAATGTGGGATGAGGATGACAATGATAAGATGCATAGCAATAATCCATCTAACCCTATTCTTTACAATTGGTTAGATGAATAAGTTTGCAATAAAACTTCTCTTAAAAGAGAAGTGGTCTTTTTAATACTGTTATGGTCCTAGGCGATCCAGGCATAAAAGAAATATAACCTTTTTCTTTTAGTCTATCCATGTGCCCAGAAATAGTAGAAACGGATTTAAGACCTAGATCATCCATCAAATCTCTATAAGCCGGTGAATATCCATTCTTTTCAATATAATTCATAATAGCATTTAATACTTCTTTTTGTTTTGTTGTTATGTTTGGCATTTAATATCTCCCCCTAAACTACATTATTTGTATGTTGATAATTGAATCAAATTTAATTTTATATATGTTTTCTTCAAAATCTTTTAGTCGAATATGTTTGTTTATATGGTCTACATAATGAATAAATCCCTCAAGAATCCCGTTAAAACCATTTAACCAATGCGTAATAGAAACAGGGCAATGATATTCCAAAGCAGTATGTATTGTTTCGTCAAATTCATCAAATCGTGACATGTCTAATATTGGTTTTATCATTTTACCTTTGTCGAAGTGATGTGAGATTATTTGCTCTTTATGTTCTGGGAGCATCATCCTACTTGATTCCCAGCGTAAATTAAGTCCTGGAGTTAGTTTATTAACCATTATTTATAGTGCCCTCCTATTTTGACAGCTCGTTCCGATGCCTGACCAGCTGCAGTTAATGAAGATGCTCTATACAAAGCCCTTCGGCCATATTTATCCCAAATAACATCAAATGCAGAATTAAGGCTTTCCTTTAGTAGATAGTTGTCAAATAAATCAATCTGATAATTATCTGATGGTTGCAGGTTAGATAGACTGACTCCTAAACTTCGAACAGGTTCACGATCCCAAAATTCTAACAGTAATTTGTATGCAGCATTAAAAATATCTAGGTCATAATTCGTTGGTAAAGGTAATGTAACTTGACGGTGGAAGCCTGTTGGAAAGTCGAAGTCTGCACCACGTACGCCAAAGGATACTGTCACACCCATATAACCTTTCTTTCGACATCTACGGGCTACTTCAGTACATAGTTCCAGGAGGACTATTTTTATTTCTTTTAAACTTTTGTAGTCCCTGGGCAATGTCATATGATGGCCAACTGCTTTTTGTTGATTATGTGTTTTGACAGTAACTGGCGAATAATCGATACCGTTTGCAGTCTGCCAAAGCACTTCTCCATTAATGCCCCATTTCTTTTTTAATGTTGGTAGTGGGTGTTTTGCTAAACCTCCTATTGTAAAAATCCCCATACCTCGTAAGTGTCTCTCCATTTTACTACCAACTCCGAACATGTTACCTATCGGCATTTTCCAAAGTTGATCTATGTTGCTTTCATCTAATCGGAATATCCCGTCTTTGTTCTTTTTGGCAAAGTTGTCGCAAGCCATTTTAGCTAAGATTTTGTTAGGTCCTATTCCTACTCTTGAATAAACTCCCGTATCCTCCAAAATCTTTGCCTGTACCTTTTTAGCAATTTCAAACTGGTCACCAAATAGTTTCTGACTACCTGTTACATCCATAAACTGTTCATCGATACTAAAAGGTTCAACTAAATCGGTAAACTGCTCCATAATTTTTGTAATTTGAATGGAGACATCAATATATTGTTGCATGTGAGGACGGACGACTTCCACATGAGGACATTTTAATTTAGCTGACCCGAGAGTTTCTGCAGTAGTTATTCCGTATTTTTTAGCAATTGGACAAGCAGCTAAAACAATCCCACTTCGCCGTTCTGGATCTCCCGCAACTATTACGGGTTTATCTTTTAAAGAATGATCACGGACCTTCTCCACAGTAGCGTAAAAGCTTTGCATGTCTGTTAGGAATATTATTTTTTCGCCCATTATGCTCCCATCCTTTTGTGAAAAGGACCAGCTGAAAGGATGTTTTCTAATTTGAATGTACGAAATTGTCGTTTGGTGTAACAATAGGCTTTTACAGCTTTATCAGTTACAGCTAGAACCTTAATTATTCGCTGTGATAATTGGCTATCGTTATTTATATAAATAAGTTCTAACCTTTGCTCCGTACCCACAGCTCGATTAATTATCCCAATCATGACCTTTTACCTCCAAACGTATGTTTGTATTTATTATAAGCAAACATACGTTTGTATTTCAAGTGGTAAAAATTTGTTAAAATGAAAAGTACTAAATAACAGAAAATAGTGAAATATTGTCTTTTTAAAGGAGTTATTGTTGTTTATGCAGAATATAGTTTGGTGTAAAATGTGGAAAGTATAAGGAGAGAGTCATTTGCGTAATAGAATAGTAGAAGGAATCCTATCAGCAGTAATCCTTGGAGTAATAACTTTTTTTAGTAATTTAATGTTAACTGATTGGTTCATTGAAAAATCTGTTTTAACAATAGGTGATTCAGTAGAAATTGACAACGAAACATATTTATTACCAATTACAATTAATACATTTGAAAAGGAAATAAATAATCTAAGGATAGGTTTCCCAGGTGACATAAAAGGAAATCAGATAAAAGCCAACATTCCATTAGAGATTAATAAAATCGAAACTGAAAAAAATTACTCAATCATTGAACTTACCGGTCTTTCAGAATTAAAGAGCTATCAATTAACATTAATAGCAAAAAAATACATTGAGCCTAATTCAATTGTTGTGCACAAAAATGGCAATAAAATTAAAGTGAACTATTCTATTAATGATTTAAAAAGTCCAATTAAAGAACAGATTAAGTTCATTGTAATTAATAGTCTTATATATGCAGGCTTAATATTTTTAATATCGCTATACCAAGAAAAAAGACGATCAGAATTAATAAAGCAAAATGCTGAATCAATAAATTCTTTAATTCAAGGTAATAAAGAATCATTAAATAATCTAATTGAAGATCGAGAAAGACTTCAAAAGTCTCAAGAAAAAACTAATAAAGATTTGGAAAAACTTGATTTAGAATTTAAAGAAATTAATTCAAGGCATGCAAAACTAAGATTACTTTACAATGCCAAACTAAACGACTATAGCAAGGAGTTGAATTTTTGGAGAAATACTATAAGGAGAATTTTATATCAATTACCTGATGGAAAAAGTAAAGCTGAGGAGGTAATTAAATCAGTTTCTTCAGCTTTAAAAACTCAACAAACTCATGGTAATATACAGCACGATTTCGAGAATTTAAAAATCCTCTCAAAATATTTAAGCGATAATGATAAGAATGAGGGGTAGATATTATTCTATATTAACCCACCCTCGTTCTACTTAAAAAAATAAAAAGAGAAGGCTATCATATCCTTCTCTTTCCTAGTATCAATTAATTCGTAGTAATATATGCGTCATATCCTTTTTTCTTAAGTTCTTCAACAAGTTTTTCGGCGTTTTTAGGATCAGCATATGCCCCCAATTGCACTCGATGCAACTTGCTAGAATTGTCAGCTGTCTCTGTCTTAGTGGGTGGCCTGCTTACCTGTTTCTTTTTCAAGTTCAATGCTTTCGATAAGCCGTCAGCATGTCCTCGAGCAACCTTTTCCAAGAATGAAGCTTGCTTTAAAAGTGCTGCGTCATTAGCATTATCGATAAAACCTGATTCTGTCAAACAACTCTGCATCCCTGATTCCCTTACCATATGAAAGTTTGCCTCTTTCTTGCCACGGTCTTTGAATCCAGTAGTTTTAATAATTTCATCATGGAGAACATTACGCTTATTATTAGTTGCTGGCTTTGTTTTATATATACCATTATAAATAAACGATTCAAAGCCAACACCGCCTCCTGCATTAATATGAACAGAAAGTAAATAATCAGCTTTCCAAGCATTCGCCATATCAGTACGCTGTTTGAGTGTAAGTGTTTGATCTCCAGTACGGCTTAACTTAATTTCTACATCTTCATATTCATTCTTCAAGATTGATTCAATGCGTTTGGAGATTGCTAATGTTAAATCCTTTTCTTTTAATCCGTTTCCGACTGCTCCGGGATCAGTTCCACCATGACCTGGATCGATAAATATTTTAACCATTGTTTTTTCCTCCTTATAATTTTGAAATTAAAAAAAAAGCGACGATTACTCGTCACCCAGTTAAATCATTCTTTCTCTTTTCAGACCTTGCTAGCTTCGATTCAATTTCTTCTTTCACCCAATTCGTTAATTTAGATAAAAGCCATTCCGGTACCCATTCTCCCCACCCTGCTCGAATAGAATTTGCTGTCATCGATTGGATAATATGATATAGCACTCCAAAAGACAATAGACCAAAAATAATACCAGGTGCACCAAAAATCATGTCTAATAAATGCCCACCTGCCGGCAAAAGCAAAATAAAAAAAGTACGGAATATACCATCTATCCCATACTTGCTAGCATATGTTTTATCTTTTTTACTTGCCCTTGTTCCACTGATCCAATCCATTGTTGTGAAAAATAATAAAGCTGACATGGTGTACATTACGGTCTCACTGGTACCATATAGGTATTCAAACATGGGTACCAGAACGCTTCCGAGTAACCCTGCAAGTAATCGTTCAGTTGATAATAAAAATTTTTCCATCCTCTCATCTCCCTAAATTTAAAATTAAAAAGAGAAGCTCTAGTTACTGTACACTATCACCCTAAGATTCAATATGATTAGGATTCCACTTCTCCAATAATCCTTCTAAACTACCTCTTTTTCGTAGTTCATCTTCTGTTTTTTTTCTTAATTCTAGTACATCTGGAACTAGCTTTATTCCTAAAGAATTTTCCCTTGTTGCCCTCTCTCCCATTTCGCATAAATCGGCATACAGAATTTCCATTTTACATTCCTCCAATTAAGATTAAAATAGTTTCAAATTGCTCTGCTTGAGATATTTTAAGTTGTGATATTTCGTCAATATCAAATTCTTGACCATCTATTAGTTTAAAAGATGAAAAATCAGTAATTCCACGAAAAGCAAATACTTCCGAATTACCTATATATCCAATAATAGAAGTATCGGATTTAACTATTTTTTCAGCTTCGAATACCTCACCATAAGCAATTAAATTCTTCATCGTATAGCACCCCCATTATCTATTCTTTCTGCGGTTGTACCAGAGGGTTGACCTGTCCTTTTCGAGATAACACCGCCCTCAGTAGCATATAAAGCTACTTGGTTTTGACTTCCACTACTAGCCGCGGAATAGACGTGTGCGCTACGTCTTGACGATATGGCAAAGGCTTTATTACTTAAACTACAACCATGGTTTTCCACCCGACTAGCACTTGCAAAAATACCATCTCGACTAGCTGAAACGGAATCCATACAAGACATGAATAATACGCGGGCACTTGAGTCCACGCCTAAACCAAAAGCATAATCAGTATTAGTAGGGTAAAATGACGATACCGAAACGGTAGCATGACAATTTGTAACTCTTATTGCATATACTTTATAATTAATCGCTTTAGCTATATCTGTTATTTCAACATCTCCATCAAATGCGATTATTTTAAAATCATTAACTGATGATAAAAGACTTCTCATGGAACGAAATCCGTGAACTTCGATAATTCCTTGTGATGAATAATCACCAGGTAACACCCTAATTCGTACATCATGCATAATAATTTTAGGTAATTTATCAATCGCTGTCTGTATGTTTTTAAAAGCAGTATCTTTTGTTAAACCATTATTATTGTCATTACCTTTTACTGCATCGACATAATAAATGATATTTTGAGTAGTCGCTAATCCATGCACTCCGTCCTGCAATCTTTCCGCCTCATGTTCATCAAGAGCTTGATATGCGCCAACTATCCCTTCCTCGATGTTATTCATGTTACTTGCAATAATTGGTGTGCCTGCCTCGATTACAGCACCTTCAGCAGGAATAAGTGTAATTGTGCCATCTCCATTGTCTTGCATAGAAAATGTACGTGGTCTTTCAACCTCTCTGTTCTTCCATTGATTTGGTACATAAAGCATTAAATCACTTCCTCTCCACATGTATACATGCCACAATACCTAAAGTTATCAACGTTTCCACGATAATAAAAATGCAGCAAGGAAAGATTCTTATCTAACCGTGCTGCATCGTTATAATCAAACGGATCATTTGCTTTCCAGTCGAGTTTATTTGAAATCCAATCCGGAGGTGTATAGTGTTGTCGCAATATTTCTTGATTGCTCTCAATTCGGTTTAGACTATCAGCAAATTCGATATACTTGATATCTCGATTTGTAATAACTATAATCTCCGGAAGTGATTCAAAGTATGATATTAACCCAGCAATGACTTTAGTGTTATTTTCTACTCTATTTAAATCATCAAAATTATAAAAGTCATCTTTTGTCCAATCTAGTTTAGGTATAATCCACACTTTAAACACCGCCTTTCGTTACAGTTTTTCCATCCAAATAGCCTTCAAAGTTAAATTCCTGTTTAATAATACGACTTTTCTTTTTGGCTCCAAAACCATCTTCGACAAGGACCGCATCTCCACATTCTAACGCTGGATTCTGACGCCAGTTGGTATCATATAAAGCTCTAAGGTTAGATTCATTTATAATCCACTCAGCAATTTGTTGAGCGTGTTGTACTGTGTTTATAAGCGGATTTTCCAACTTTAAGGAATCCCCTGTCTTAACAGCAGAATTAATAAATGTGACTTCTTGCCCTTCTTCTGAACCATCTTCAATTACCACTACTGTCAACGATTTAATCAGCTTGTCCAGTTCAATTTGTGGCTCATTATAAGTGTTGTCGAAGTTTATATACTTAAAGTCATAGTCCTGATCAACCTCTAATGTAGTCATTCCTGTGAATGTATCGTATCCGGAAAAGTTCAAGTAACCTGTGCTTTCAGTTAAGAGTTCTAGCTGTTTTATAGTGACTACGCCAAAACGGTCTTGATATACCACGCTTCTTCCTGCTAAACCAACATACTGTAGCGCATTCCTGGAGTTTAACTTCTCTTTAAAACCACTGGTTAATATCTGCTTTAATTTAGAATCAATTTGATAATTCTTAACTCCCGCTTTTATTAATATGTCCTGTGTAAGTAAATAAAGATTCGTATTTGTAATACTGGTATACTCTTCTTGCTCCAACAATTCAAATACATCTCGAGCAGTAAAGGTAGTTGTCAATGAACCTTCATCTGATTTCCATTCGGTAAGGTAAAACATTCCCATCGGGACAAACTCATAATCATCTGACCCTTCTACAAGCTCAAGTCCAATCTCAACTGTAACCTCTTGTCGTTCTCTCAGATATTTGTATACTCCATCAGGATTCAATATATTAAAAGCTCTATCGCTGTTGTCCACAGTAAAAGTAATCTCATTGGAAGGGATGGTGTCTCCAATAACGTTCATTTCTTCGATGATGTTCATGCTAATCAATTTATTACCCTGGTATTCTTTGATAAGACCAAAATCCACTTCTGTTACTCTTGCTCTTCGATTTCCATTGGCCCATCGTTTAATGCTTATAGTGATTCGGTTATAGTTATCAAGATTATGTTCCAAGACATAAAGAGATTCTGTATTTTCAATTACTTCTTCTTTGTGGATCTGTTGGTTATTCGAGTCAAAAACATAAATGTCAAAATCTGCTGCATATTCATTTGTAGATGTATCAAAAGTAATCGTTATGCCTATAGAGCTATGAGGTTCCGAAAAATCAAATTTAATCACTTGAGATGGACTAAAACATCCATTTTCGTCACATAAATCAGAACTTACCCAGCCTACTTCGCTATTTGTTTCATTTTGCTTAGGTGGAATGCAAAAGCTACCATCCAGTCTGAAAAAGTTAGGCTCAAAGGTAGCGTATTTGTTGGTTAGATTACGTTTTTTATTGGTGATTTGAGCTTTCCTGCTTATCACAGCTTCACTAGTAACAGAGACAGTGTTATCTTCGTAAGCCTCATTGTCGAGGATTTCAAATGACACCTTTGCTGTGGTTTTCCTGCTAGGTGCATAGATTTCATCTTTAAATCGTCTACTTACTTGAATCAAATCTATACACCTACCTTTCTACTAAATCAAATTTAATATCCTTATATCGAGGAACACCGTTTCGATAATCAATCAATCCAACGCTCCTATCGCCACAATAAAATGTACCTGTTCTAATACCATTTGTTTGCGGATCTGAATATTTTACACTAATGAAAACGGGAGAAACAGAATTTAACACCTGACTTAATTGGTCTTTACTAAGATAATTATAAGAGACTTCCAATTTCCGTTTTGTTGCAATACGTTCAATGATCATCGTTCCTCTGGAATTACGCTCAGCTTTACTTAAATCCATAATTCCAATATTCAAATCAGAAGGAGCCGGCATGTCGACTCCGTTAATACTAAAGACCACTCTACCGCCTCCTTTAAATTTGTTGAATCATAGATTTTCCAACTCGAACCTTTTCTTGATCGATATACGGATTGATTATTCTTCCGACGGTTTTCCCATCAAGCTGTAAGATAACATCTCCACTTTTACCTGAACCTTTACTAAATTGCATAGCATTAACAACAGCCGAACTTACAGCGCCTGCAATAAGGTCTTGTAAGTCATCCAGTGGAGAAACCACTTCACGACCACCAGGGTTATCACCGATTAATGCAAGAGTAGGTCCATTTGTTATTCCACCTTTTGCTAAAGCAGGAATCTTTGGAATGTCAGGTATATTTTTTACTCCTACTATTTTATTTTTAGCGCTATTAAAGTTACTAATAAGAGTATTTAGGAAGCCAACCGCTCTGTTATAAACAGATTTGAAACCGCTAGTCAGTCCCTCAGTTAATCCATTTTTTATGTTATTTAGAGCTTTTTTCGCAGGTTCTGCAACATTTACTTTAAACCAATCATATGCTCCTTTGAATTTATCCTTGATAGCTCCCCACACTTTACCAGCTGCATTGGCTATAGATGTTTTCCAATTGTCAAAGGCTTCCATTGGCCTCTTTGCTACATTGTCACGGAACCAATCATATGCTCCTTTAAACTTATCTTTAATTCCCGTCCAAATAGGTCCTGCTTTATTAGCAATGTTTTCTTTCCAATTGACAAGAACATCTGAAAAACGCTTCGCTACATTATCCCTAAACCAATCATATGCATTTGCAAATTTACCTTTTATTCCCGTCCAAAGTTCATTAGCTTTTGTTTGTACTGCTGATTTCACATTTGCAATGGCGGAAGTTATTTTATCTCCAAGATTCGTTTTAAACCAATTATACACATCAGCAAATTTCCCTCTGATAGCTGTCCAAATATCTCCGGCTTTGTTTGCGACTAAATTTTTCGAGTTTGAAAAGACATTAACAATTTTGCCAATCACATTTGTACTAAACCAATTGTAAACATCTAAGAATTTACTTTTTAAAGCATTCCACATATTTCCGCTATAAGTTTTGAAATTATTAATTAGGATGGAAATTTTCCCTCTGATAAATGTCATGACATCATCGAGATATCTTTGTGTCCCGGATTTGATTAATTCGAGCCCTTTCGTCCACCATTTACTTATCGTAGGACCAACATTTTTAAATAAGTTAATGGCTAAACCACCAAAGTTAGTTATGCCTTTTAGGATTCTTCCGATAAGGAGTAAATTCAGGATATTCCAAATGGCTTTTATAGCACCAAAAAATACGTCTTTACACCCTTCCCAGACTTTCTTCCAGTCTCCGGTAAAAACGCCTGTAAATATTTTTAGTAATCCAAGTACAACGTCAATCAAGCCATCAATTGCACCTTTTATATTTCCCCATATTAATTTCACTATAAATTTTACGATTGGTGTCATGATTTTGAGGAAATTCTTCCATGCCTGACCCATTTGAGCAGAGTTTTCTTTCCAAAACTTTGCCACGTATTCAAACTTTTCAAGAAGATATTCTTTAACTGTTTGATATACCTGTTTAAAAATCTTTCCTAAAGGCTTGAAATATTTCTTAACTTTATCAGCGAATTCTTGAACCTTTTTACTAATTTTCGTGAATGCTCCTTCTGTCGGACCAGTTGCAGGTATTATCGAATCAAAACCACTTCCTTCGATATCCCCGCCTGATCCAGTGCCTGTTCCACTACCGCCAGAAGAATCACTTGGTTCTGATAGTTGGTTGATTTCATCAAATCCGGCAATGCCTCTACTCGCTTTTGCCGCCTTCGTTGCTTCTTTACCAGCTTTTTTATAAGCTTTTCCTAATCCCCCAACGGCTCCAGTTTGCTGTTTTGTTGCTGCAACTTGCTGATTAGTAACTTTTACTTGAGAACTTTGAGTTTTAATAGATTTCCCGAAAAGAGCTTGCATGAATTGAGAAACAACAGATGTGACTCTTAATAAGGAGTTCGCAAAGTTCTGCAACAAGGGCATAACAGTAGTGGCAAGAGGAATAAAAGCTTGTCCTATATTAACGCGAATATCATTAAAGGTTCGTGTTAATGCTGCTAATTTCCCTGCAAATGTGTCAGTGTATTTTGCTGCATCTCCTACTTGCCATTGAGTCTCTTGGATAATCCCATTAACTTCTGCTTGGATTTTTTCTTGTTGAGTTAGCTGATTAGATGTTTTCCCAATAGAACGAGCGTATTCTTCCCACATCTTTGCTACGTTCTTGGTTACCCCGGCGTTATCGACTAGAATACTATTTTCATTTTTTAAACCTTCAGTAGCTGAACTAACGGCTTCACCAAGTGAGTATGAAGCTTGTCTACCAAAAGAAGCTGCGTCTTTTAAGCGGTTCATGACAGACTGTATTTGCTCATCGTTATACCCACGCGCCGCTAGATTTTTATATGCGGTTACAGCATTAGTAAGAGGGACAAGTCCATCTTCTATATAGTCATCAATAAACCCCTTTGCTTTTGCAAAGTTCCGTCCCTGACCAACTAAAATACTTTCCAACCCTTTAAATGCACTTTCCAAGTCGCTAGCAGCCATCATACTATCTTTTACAAACTTGCCAATTCCAATGGTAGCAAGAGCTGCTCCTATTTTCCCCATTATGCCTTTTACATTCGATTTAAAGTTATTTAAGTTTTGCTGAGATCTTGCTAATTCTTTACGCATTCCACTGAAATCAGCACCGCCGCGAATTAACAGGTTTCTTTGAGCCATTACTTCACCTCCTCGGTTCCGCCGAATAAAGCATTAAGTCGTTTAACTTGTTTAAACATTTCCTCATCAGTCATTTTCTTTTTC
Organism: Lederbergia wuyishanensis; assembly: GCF_022900255.1. Taxonomy (GTDB): domain Bacteria; phylum Bacillota; class Bacilli; order Bacillales; family Bacillaceae_C; genus Lederbergia; species Lederbergia wuyishanensis. Next base: position 62,966 of record NZ_JALIRM010000008.1, on the reverse strand, counting down.
TCAGGCTCTTTTCCAAGAACTTTATTTAAACTAGGAAACTTGTTAATTCTTTGCCAATATGCCCCCAAATACGTTAGAACGATCTTTTCTTCATTTAACGCTCTTTGTTTTTCATTAAAATCTTGTATATTAAGATTTAACTCATGAGGCGTCATTTCGTTGTAATCTGCTATGCTTATTCCGATATGGATTGCGGATTTAAGAGACTGTTCCCAATCCCAAGCAATTGCTTGGTCTTCCGACTCTACTCCACAATCCGTTGAAAGTTTTTTTGTTCTTCCGCCATCTGTCCGAACGCAGCATTAAAAGCTAGTGTCATTTTTTCTAAGAGTTCGCCATAGTTATTCGCCTTATCTAGCAAATCTTCCATATCTTCAAGTTTTAAAGTTTCATTGTTTTCTTTAGCATCCGATAACAATCCACAATAAAAGACTTTTTCAATGGTTTCCAAATCGAAATTTTCCAAATCGATGTCGTCGAAAGTCATTCCAGTTAATGCTGTTAATGTTTTCAAAGCCTTGTGTCCAAAACGTAATACACGTGGTCTATCGAGATTAATAATGACTAAATCATTTTTATCGCTCATGTTCATCCTCCTGAAATATAAAAAATAGACTAGGGATTCATCTCCCTAGTCTTAAGAACCTGTTCCTACTGCTAAATTTGGCTTACCTGAAACTTTTATCGTAGCTGAAAAAGATAATGGATCCTCTAAATCTGCGCCGGTTGCAAAATTAGTTACAACCCCTTTAAATTCCCATTTTGCATTAACTTCTGGAGGGAACTCAATTGTAAAGTCTTCGGTAACTCCGCTTTCAAATAAATCATAAAGTTCTTTTTGCCCTTTTCCTGTTTCCGGATTAAAATATCCTTCTAACGGCACTTCTCCACCGTCTTTAAAGCCGCCAATAAATTCACGATATCCCCCGTCTGAATCTAATGTAGTGACATCGATTGTATCCGCCGATAAGTCAAGTCCGCCTATCGATGTTAATCCTGCTACTGGTGTAGATGTGGTTTTTCCTATTTTCAGTTTTGTTCCTAATGCTCTTTTAGCCATTGTTATGCCTCCTCATAATAAAACGTCACGTCAAAGATTCCTCGATAAAGTTGTAGTTCATTTTCATATGTTTCTGCCTGATTGTTAACAGTCATGTCCTGTATATAAATACCTTCATTTCCAATGTTTCTGAGTGGCAACGTGTCTAACTGTTTTCTCAGTTTTATAGATAAATCTTGAAGTTGTGAATACGATGAGCAAAGAATGTTTAGCAAATACCCAGCTTCAGTATGATTTTGAATGCCTTCAAACGTCTTTGTTTGCTGAAATCGTGATTTCTGATACACAAGAAAAGGGGCTCTCTCACCTTCAGGTGCATTAGTTGGATAGATTCTATTTTTTAATTCCGGAATTTTATTAATCTCATAACGTAATGCCTTTTCCAACTAATCACCCCCTAAGTTCCTTATCAATCCGCTTAGACATTTCATTAACGATGGTATCCTCTATTTTTCTTTTATTATTGGAAAGTGAGTCTCTAATAAAATAAAATCCCGGGATGTATTTTCCGTTTTTCGTAAAAAATCCATATTCTTGTGACACAGGATAATATCCCGTTATATCTCCCAATGAATTTCTCTTCTGAAAAACGTCATTCATCGAACGATCAAAAACAACACGATATACTTTCTTTCCCTTTGTTCGTGTTCGCTCACCAACTAATTTGATACCTTTTTTTAAATCTCCAGTCTGAACAGGAGCCTTTACTTTCGCATCTTTCGATGCAATATTCATTCCTTTTCGAGCAGCTGCTGTAACCGTTCGTTGAGGAACATCTCCAAGTTTTTTCAAATCCCTTTGAAGCTTTTTCATTCCCTCAATTTTGAACTTAGCCACTATATCAACTCCTTGCATAATAGCTGGAGTAATATGTTTTTCTCTTGAAAATTAATCGGTGGTGAAGATAACTCGAAAGTCCTTTCTCCATACTTAATTCTCATATCCGATGTGATACCTGGAACATATCGCATGTTGATTTTATGAGTAACCTCACTATTTACAGTTTCTGCTGCAAAGAACTCACGGCCACTCATTGGATAAATACCGGCACGCACTGTAAGTATTTCTTCCCATTCAATTGGATCCTTTATTTCTTCACCATAGTCATTTTGGGTACCTTGTAACTTTTGAAAAGTAATAACATGTCGAAATTCGCCTGGATTAATACGAAATCTAGACATTAAAAAATACACCCCCTATAAAAGATTGATGGAGTGCATGTCCAAAATTGATTTAATAACAATGTTCACCTTGTCATTTTCGACAGTGAAAGTACGATTATCATATAGTTCATTGGAAAGGACCATCAATGCAACGGTTAGGTCCTCTTTCATGTCCATTGCTTTATCATCGAGACCGGTATAACCCTTAATATAAGTCTTACATGCAGCTAAGATGGTTGTGAATGTTTTAATTACTTCTGGATCTTCGGTGTTGTATTCTCTGGCATATTCCATCAATTCTTTAATGGTGACCTCACTTACTTTCATCTTCAGTCACCTTCTTCTTCGTCTCTACCTTTTCCACGTATCCAGCACTTAGAAGGTCCTCATAGATAACCTTCTCCTTAATATCCCGAACTTCTCCGGGAGCCATGGTGACAGCGCCTGCAAAACTAACTAGTGCCTTGACTTTCATCCACATCACCCCCTAAAAAAAGAGAGGTGGGAGTTCCCCCCACCCATTAAGCTCCTGCTTTCATAATAAGCTTAGCAATTTTTTGCGCGTTTTCCACTTTCGAATCAATTTCAATCCAACCAACAACACCAACGGCATGTTGAGTAGCGTACTTTTCGCGAAGAACTTCAATTGAAACATCTTCAGCAAGTTTTACAGCAAGTCCACTCATATCCCCGTAATAGATAGCTGTCTTACTTGCTTCCAGTCCTGGCATATTGTCCGATGTATAAACATCTTTGCCCAGTAGAGTATATCCCCATTTTGAATTAAAGTCTTTTTGAAGTAAGTAAGTGCCATCGCCATCCTTCAACTTACGAATAGCCTTTCTAGTTGATTTATTCATAATCCAAATAGACTCACCTTGGAAAGCGTCAGGTACTTCTTCTTGAAGATCAATTAATTCATCAGCAGTTACTACTGTTGAACTAGCAGCGACAACTTTTAGTTTTACAGTTGAAAGTCCTGAAACCTTGTCTGTAGTACCATTAAGTAATTCATTTTCAATCCATTTAGCAATTGACTCCGCCATTTTATTAATAACAAAACTTGCAATGTCAAACTGAGAGTTATTAATTAAAGACTTAGAAACTTTGCTTAGTGCACCAGCCAAAAATCCTTTTAAAGAGATTGAACTGAATTTTCCACTAGTTGATTCTAGTTCAACAAATTCATCGGCATAAGCCATTTCAATTGTTCCAGCTTCTTCGTCGTAATATGGGATACTCAGTGTGCCGCCAACATTATAACGAGTCGCTAACTGGTAGATTGGAGAAAGGTCATAAACTCTTTGAATGATTTTATCCGCGATGGACGAAGGAATAACCGCACCATTATCACCGACAGTTAAGTTAACATCTTGTCTTTCTTCGACTATACCGCGAATGTAGTTAGTGAATGCACGTTCTTCAGCAAGTGCTCTTTCTTCTTTCGCTGATTTTTTCACAGGTTCTTTCTTCTCAAAGCCACGAGCTTCCACTTGCGCATTCAACGTGTTATCAATTTTAGTGATTTCCGCCTTAATTTCACCAAAACGCTTATTTTCTTCATCAGTGAAAGCACGTGTTTCCTCTTTCACTTTCTTTAGTAATCCGTCCATTTCATCAAGTAGATTGTTGCGTTGCTCTAAAAGAGATGGCATAGAGCGATATTCAATTACTGGTTTTGCTAGTACATTTAACATAATTCATTTTCCACCTTTCAGTTTTAAAATTTCTATTTGTTTCTCATATAGAGAATAATCAACGTTTTCCCGTTGTTCTTCCTTAGTTAAATCTTCAATTTCAGCTTTAAAATCAGTACTTCTGTTTTCCGAAATGACGTCTTCCTCACCTCTTGCCTCAATTGATGTAGCAATATAAGCAGGTGTTTTGTCCAATATTGATACTTCCAACAGGTCAATATCTTTCAAGAATCTTCGCTGTATTCCATCTGGACCATCTTGCCAATCAGGGTCATTGTCAATAAAACCAAACGACCAACCCCTTAATTCACTATTTTTGGCTTTTTGAATTACTTCATCATCGGAAACGGTAGCAATTGCTCGTAATCCAATATTGTCCTCGTACAACTGCAAGTTTCCTTCTTTAATGGATCCTAATTTCTTCTTTACATCATGGTTAAAACGAAGCTCCACATCATCTGCTTTCTGTAAGGCACGTTCAAATGTTTTCGGCTTAATCTGCTCTATAAACCTTCCCCTTGGAGATGGTAGTATTCGGCTATCTCTTGCTACCGCATTTACATAGCCATCAAGTAATACTTGGTTCCCTCGGATTTCTATTCTCATCTTCCTCACCTCCCTCCAAGGTTTTACTGGAATTATTCATATTAGATGACTTGTCTGTATTAGGTGTGTAAACAGCGCCTGTCTTAATGTTGTATAAAACGTCATTTAGACCAAGCACAATCAAATCTTCAAATGCCTTTATTGGCTCTGCATCTTCAAGGTATCTAACCTCGTTAATGCCAAAAATCTTATTTTTAATTGCAATCTCATAAGCTTTGAATCGCTTCTCGATATCGCCTTTAAGCAACTCCTTTGTATCGAAGGCAAAATAAAAAGAACCTTTTTCACTTGGCAGTAAAAGGTCCTTGTTTAAGGCGGTTTGTAAGGCTATTAGAATTGGTAGAATACAAACCTTTATCCAATTGTTATATACCTCATCACTTGCTGTTCCATCTAAAATAGATTCAGGAACAACAAATATTTTACAAATCTCTGCTGAATTGGTTTTCTTATTTTCATTAAGCTGCATTTCAACGGAAGTATTCGCAGCTTCTTGAAACTCCATTCCGTTATTCAATATGACGACATTCTCATCATTGTTTTTATATAGGTTTTTCCAGGCTAATTTGAGCTCTTCAATTGCTTCTTTACTAAGTCGATTTAGAGCTTTTAAAAACCCTTTTTTGTTTCCGCCTGTCTTAACAAGTGTGTCTTCAAATACCAATGAGTTATATGCAACAGAAAATACTTTATTATTTTCTTCGATAATGCCCATACCTGTTATTCCATCTGTCGTTTTTCTAGTTAATTTAAGAAACTCAAAGTCTCGATACATCGCTCCATGAACTAAAATATCATAGTCCTTAAAGATAGGATCCGTGTTCTTTTGAATTGACACATTAGTATGTTCCACATAATGAAGGCTCTCAATTGTATTTCGGTAACGATTTATAAAAGCATACCCAGCGCCATTAAGCAGATAATCTACAATCAATGCTTTTTTAAACTGAAAACCATCTAGAGTATCCTTGGTTTCATCATTGAGAAGAAATATACGCGCATCATCTTTTATCTCAGTAACCTTTCTGTTTTCAGATTTATAAAGCATAATTGGTAGTGAAGCTACTGTGTCAGAGATAATACCAACACAAGCACTTACAACTGGGATAGTTAAAGCTTCTTTGCTTGTAATTGTCGTATTACCAAGTAATGCTTTTAACAATACATCATCCACCTGTGGAGTTAATTCCTCTGACCTTTTCTCGCTTTTTCCAAATGGCCATAATCTCACTTTCTCACCTCCTCCTATATTACCTGTGCCCCCCAATCCGCATCAGGATTGAAAATTACATCTTGCTGTAGTAAATAAATAGCGTTAATCAAGCTAACAACCATATCGACTTTACCTGTAGATTTCTTTTTGTTTACATACATGTTTTTGTTAGTATCATAGGTTACTTTGGCATTCTGGAAGTTTTCCTCTAATAGCACGTTTTCAGTGTAATGGAACTCTTTATTAAGGATTTTTTCCTTTAATAGCTTAGTAGGTGGATGCAGAACACTTGAATGTTGTCTGACTTCCACTGTTGTATACCCTTCTCTTTCAAACCTTTGAGCACTAGATAAACAGTTGTAACGGTCATAACCTATACCCATAACCACAACATTATGCTTTTCTTCAATAGCTAAGATCATTTCCTCGATGAACCCATAATCAACTGTCATATCCCCACAAGCAAAACAAACTCCTTGTTGGATAAAATCATAATAATTAATTTTTTCCAGTTTATTTTTTTCTTCGATTCTTTCTTCTGGAACAAACGCAAATGATTCAGCATATATTTCTTGGTCCTCTTCTGTAACCATTGAGTAAGAACAGTTGTCCGTTGTCATCGCTAAGTCTAGCCCTACCCAAACTTGACGGCCAGACCAATCAAAGTTATCAATCTTACATTTTCGTAAATCGTCCACATTGATATATGCCTCACCACTGTTACTAGGTAAGAAGTGGTTCATATGTTTACAGAGGTATTCTTCGCGCTCAGCTGGCTTTTCAATAGCAGTTTTCCTTGCATCACGAATTTCATTGAAGTTTTCCTCAATTCGTAATGGATTCGCCTGGTATAATCCAGTGTCATCCCAAAGATGCTCTTCTTCTGCATAATAAAGAAGGGCAAACATGCGGTCATCTTCGACAAAACCGTTAAATACCTTTCGGATGTACGCAAGTTCTTCCAACATGATTGATTTATCTTCAGCATAAGCGGTTGTAAGTTTGAAGCGTAATGGATTCTTTACGTTCAACTGCCCCGATCTCATTGCATTAATATTCTTATAGTCCTTAAATGCTCCAACTTCATCCGCAATAAAAGCACTTGGTCGAATCGAGTTATTTTTATTCGCTTCAGCTGTTCTTGCCTGGAAGAAACTATTGGTTAATTTACAAATAACTTTCCCGTTTAAAGTTATTGGAATAACAAAGTACTTACTTACTGCCGGACTCGCATTAATGATTTGCGACATTGCTTTCTTAACTTCACCAGCAAGCTCCCTATCCAAACAAATCGAGTAAAACTCTGAATAATCATCCTCTGTTAACATCAGAATGATGAGAATCAATGCACAAATAAACGTTTTAGCATTTTTCCTCGGTATAAATAAAGTTACATCACGATAACGATATTTCTTTGGATCATCTTTAAACCGCCATCCAAAAATATTAACAAGAAAAAAAGCCTGGAAATCTTCCAGACCTTTTAACACAGGTTTTCCAATCACTCCTAAACCAGTTGCAAAGTTTAGCAATGAAAGAATACCTTCAATTGTTTCAATAGCATCTTCATCAAAGTAGTAATCAAAATCATCACTATCTTGCTTTTTTAAATCTCGTAAAAACAAATGACATTGAATAATTACTTCTTTTGTAGTAATTTCTTTTCCAGATGTTACTCTTTCAGCATACCTAATGGCTTTTTCTAAAAGAATCACTTCTTACCACCAGATAATACTTTTAACAAAGGATCATCTTCCTTTGCTTTAACCTGGAAATTAATGTTTCCAAGTTTTGCCCTACTTTGTGGAGAGAGACTCAATTCATTACAACATCGGAAAAAGTCTTTTGTATATTTTTCTTTAGCCCGCATCAAATTGTTATCAAGTAGTTTTTCTATGTCTTTATTAATCTGCTTTTCAATTTGCTGCAGACGATCAATGGAAATAGCGAAAGTACCTAAAATGTAAATATCCAAGTTACCAAGAATCCCACTTGCTTGTAATTCCTCAACAACATAATTGAAAATTTTCTTCTGCCTAGCGTTTAAATGCTTCGGAGGGGAAATATTATCAGCTGCCCCTCTAAGCTTTTCCTCCGTCTGTTTTCGAACCTCTATCTCTTCTTTTGTTAGGTTTTTACTCATCGTTTTTACGCTTTTTGATGGCCTAACCATTTCCTCACCTCCTGTGAAATAGTAAAATCTTTTTTATACATCCTAAAAATTTTCATTTAGGGAATTTTTTTCGAGCCGATGTGGATACGTGGTGTTCCGTAGGTCAAAAAAATTCGACCATGTCCCCGGGGGGGATATTAAGCAACATTTTCCTGTTCTTTTACAATTTCCAACAATTCCTCACGACTAATCTCACCGCATTCAGCTAACTCATGATGATATTTACAAAGTGAAATAAGATAGTCATCATCCAATCGTTTATTCCAATCCTCTGCAATTGGTACGATATGATGGACCTCTATATTATGAAAGTTATATTTTAATTGAGTGTTATGCAGTTCTCTTATACATACTTGGCATAGATGTTTATCACGTTCCTTAATATGATTACGTTTCTTTTGCCATACCTTGGACCATCTGAACTTATCAATGTAGGTAGTCTTATAGTTAGTGCGTTTAGGTTTATGCGGACACTTATACTTACGATCATGAATACCACCACAATACTTACAACTCTTTAGCAACACTAATCACTCCATGAAAAAAAGCCATCCGGAATGGATAGCTCTATTATTCTTCTTCTAAATCATCTGGGTAAACAACTGTTTCAAATACTTCTCCAGTTGCTTCATCTTCAATAGAAATCGTAACTTTGTTTTTCTCAGGATCAACACCATCAAAAATTTGATATAGCATTCCACTTACTCCTAAGCTCATTGTTACAAATCCATCAAAACTGTTTTCAAATTCATCTCGATTTACAATTGTTCTAAACTCAGAGAATTTTTTGTTATGAGTAATATCTTTAACAGATGCAAAATCTTCACCGCTTATTATGTCTTCGATAGATGTTTTCATCTCAGTTTCTAATTCTGACAACATCTCTTTGTGCTTTGATTTTGACATCTTATAAGTAAGAGATCCATCTTCATTTTGTATTACTTCACTAATTCCATCAGCTTTTGCTTCAGCAATTACCTGGTCAATACTCTTTTCATCTTCATCTAATCCTAAAAATGAGGCAGGTAGAGTAATTTCTACACTTAGAAGGTTTTTATCTACTTCAATAGATTCATTGTCAGTTTCAGCATTTTTCTGTTCAGAATCAACTTTAGCTGGATCAATAGCTTCTTTTTTAGTTTCGTCCTGATTACATCCTGTTATTACTAACAAAAATAGCATTAAGACTATCGATATTTTTTTCATTATTAATTCCCCCTTTTTGAACATAAAACAATTGTCTACTAAATGGAAGAATTTCGCAATAAGTTATAGTTTTATATGCTATTACTATAATAGGAATTTTCAATAGTTTCAGCATGGTAATGGTAAGTTACCTAAATAGTACTTTATTTGGACAATACCTCATCAGCAAATTTAATCATTCTCATAACCTCAGCGTGTTTACTTTTGATGTAGTTATAACTATAGTTTAGTTCATTTGCAATTACTTCTAATGTTTTTCCTTCAACATACTTTTTATAAAGAATCTGGTTCTTTACACCTCTAAACTTTCTAATTAGCTTTTTTGCATCACATAGATCATTCATCTTATGCGCTAATTCATATTCAATATTAGATATATTTTCTTCTAAATTAGCAGCAATAGATTCACGTTGTAATTTAACTCCTTGTAAATCACCGGAAACCCATCTTTTTAATTCCCTTTTACTTCTCTCTAAATTAAATTCAAGAAATTCAATTTCTTCTATTAATTTTTGATAGTCAAGTAGCCATTCATACAATAATGGTCACCCCTTTTGAGTAAAATGCGTTACGTTCTGTTACATCTGTTACGCGCTCAAACCATTGGTACATAACGATTTGTTATCATTTTGAAAGTAAAACGTAACGCATTTGACCCCTATTTTTCTTTTATAAGATAACTTTTTTGTATATTTATATATAATATTTATATAAGAAAGTGATTTTATCTGTTACATCTGTTACACAACCTTCAAACACTTGATACAACTGGATTTCATACGTAACAGATATCTGTTATACGTAACGCATTTATCCGTTATTTTGCGCATTTTTAACTAAAATGGTCATTATTTTGACTAATTTCTTGACCAAAAAACGGTCAAGACCTTTTGACCAACCATTGATATAACTGCATTCATTTTTTCTATTTGACCAAAATTTGGTCAAGCGCGGAAATTTCATGGTAGATTTAATCGAAATGTGAATTAAAGCTGTTTCAATTCCAAACTTGTACTCGCTATTAAAATTGGTTTTCTAATCAATTGATAAAGTACAGCTTCAATATCATCTACTAATACTTCCTTGATGAATGGACTTCTCAAAGGCAACTCATCAACTGTTACAGGGAAAGGAATATCTAATTCCATTTCTTTAGCCATTTGAGTAATAACCTTTAATCTATTTCTATCTGCACAAACAATGTATAGCTTTTCTTCACTAGCTTTTTTAATTAATTCAGTAGTTTTTCCACAAACTCTCCTGCCACCAATCATCATATTTCTTTCACTCCTTCGCTCTTTCTGTCTACTCACTTACAAATATTCTTTTATTCTTTCCATCCACTCTTTGGACAACCGTTGCATATCCAAATAACTGTCGAATTTGTTTACTGAAGCTAATATTACTAACGGCTTGATATCCATTTTCCGAACAATAAAGCTTGTATTGCATATAAATGTCACCTACAACCCCACGTTCAAGCTCAACATCTTCGTTATTGATAAATGAAATGATAGGATTATTTTCTTCCTGGTATTTTTCAAGTTCTGCTTCAACAGCTTTAGATTTAGTAAATTGATGATTCTTTAGTAATCTTTTCAATGCATCCAAGGCAATATTTAACACATAATGCATAGATTCATCGGATAATAGTTTATCTGTAATAAACGGGTCAAAATCTTCATCATTTGTACTAAATTTCGCTTTAAATGGAACAATCTGCAATCTTCTTCCTAATCCGTCACTATAATCATTTATTCGCGGCATTTCGTTAGCACTAAATATTAGCTTTGCATAGTTAGTAAAATCAAAAGGGTCCTTACCCTTACGTTCAACGTTTAATGTTTCACCAGTAGATAGCTTTTTGAAAATAGAAGACTCTTTGATATATCCTTTTGAAATATCGTCACCGATGTTAACGAGTTTTCCAAATAGCTCAGCTGTCTTAAAACGTTGATCTAGTTCATTCAAATCGAGGGAAGCAACATTATCTGAACCAGCAAGTTTTCTTATGATTTTAAGAAAAGAGGATTTCCCATTTGATCCATCACCAGTAAGAATAAATGTTGCAGCAAACTCATTTCTTCTAAATAAAATGTATCCAAGAATCTCTTCCAAAATCGCACGGATTTTTTTGTCCTGGACTGATATTTTATTTAATGTTTTATCAGTCACTTCATAATAAGCATCCTTTATGTAAGCAACCGGTATTTTATTTCGTGTTATTATATCCGGTGAAAAATCTTCTAGTTGCCATGTCTCTAAGTTAAAAACACCATTCTTCACAACTACATATTTTGTGGGTGAAAATTGTTTTTCCTTTGCCTTCAGCTGAAGATACGCTAATGTTTCTTGGCGCTGCATACGTTTGAGATTGGGAATATGCTTAATCATTGAGCCTTCAATGTCTTCTTGGCTATCACTATAAACTCCATCTTGATAGATATGAAGCACGTTGACTATTTTACAAATATGATGTTCATTTATAAGGAAGTCTCCAAATTTTTCATGTTGAAATTGATTCTTTACAAAGAAGGATTCCTTCATGAATGCATCATCACGTAATATTATATTTAATTCCGATTCGGAAACAGGTTGTTCTAAAATATATTTATTAATGATAGAAATGGTTTCTTTAATATCATTCTTGGCCATTCCCTGGGACTGCATTTTTAAAATATAGGTGAACAACTTATCGTTACGTCCGTCACCCTCTTCAAGTTTGGCCAAGTTAGGATTTTTCTTTGAGTACGGATATAACCATATTGGCATTGGGTCATGGTCATTCACTTTACGAATCCATTTACGAGTTTTACCGTTTATCTTGAGTGGATCAACCGTGTTTTTCATACCTAGTTTGTAATCACAAAGGATTCCGATATTGGAAAACCACTTTATTTTATTTGAAGTTAAATCGTAACCTTTGAAGTAGAAATGCATGCCGTTATCAGTCTCGAGGACAGAACATTGAATGTCCTTGTCCTCAACGATTTCAAATAATGTTTCTGCTTCGTCTATATCATCAACATCCACCATGATGTAATCCTCATCTAAAACTCCAACAAATGACTCGTATTTTCTAGCAGTATGATAGGATAATAGCTTATCGGAATCTTTAAATTTGGTTGCTGCATGTTTTCCCGTACCTTTTAAATAGCCCTTATAGATTGTAATCACCTACTTTCGTGCAAAGGGAAATTTTATTCTTGCAAAAGTACTTGCTCAGCCATTCTCACGCAACATGCTGCTGTTTCTATCAATTCACGATAAACTGAGTCCATATCGTTTTCCTGTAACGCTTCAGCTACTTCCCCTGCTTCTTCCATAATGGTAATGAAGCGCATCTGTAAATTTAATTCATTCGGATGTTTTATATTTTGCCTTTCACATTCCTTATTGATATCCGTTAATATTTTGGTTCTTGGAGTTTCGTTTTCATTTTCGTATCCCATAGTCACTCATCTATCTCCATTCTCTTTTTCTCCAAATCCCTTGCAGCCTTTACTGTTTCATCAAATATTTGAATGAGTCTATAACCATCTTCTTCAGGTAATTTTTTTGAAAGAGCATATACCTCTTTTCTCCGTTGTACGATTGTGTTGGAATAAGGAAAAAGTATAAATCCTTTTCTCAAAGCTTCGAACATTTCGATTCACCCCAATCCCATTTGTTTTGCAGCAGATTGAACAGCCATGTACATCGCTTGATTATCCGTAAAATCTTGTTTTTTCAATGCATCATAGTTAGATTTGGAAAGCTTAGCGAATACTGGAACCATTGTTAATAGTCCAGGTAGCACCTTGTTAATTTCGTCTCTCATCATTTCTAATTCAATCTGAGACATGCCGTTGAATTTGTTCATCCATTATTCCTCCCCTAAAAAAGCATTGATTCGTTCCACCGCTAAATCCCAATACCACCAGTAATCTAATTTACTTGGTATATCCATATTGGTTATGTCATCATTCAGGATAAAGCATCTATCAGGTGTATAAGATATTTTTTCGGCAGAACCGTTTTTAACTCTTTTTAACTCATGGTCATTCTTGTCCACACTTGCAAAAAGACGAAACACCTTTTCTTGCATTCTTCTTCGGCCATAAACGGCATAATCATATTTGCTACTGATTTTTACAATCTTTTGAAACTTAATAAGTTCCTTACAACTAAAAATTGTTTCTTCTGGATCAATGCCTTTTACAAACCAATTAACAATTGCTTCATTTACGATTGGTAAATCATTATCAAGTGGTTTTAGCTTTTTAACATACGCACCTTTTGATTTGTACTTACCTTCAGCATCTACCAAAATATAATTGTTCACATCTTTTTGAATAACTTTGACAAACTCTTCAAACTCAAGTTCCATCCTTGTACGTTGTTCCCATTCATAACAAATGTCATCGATTAAACGGTAATCATCATAATTCCTTAACTTAACGAGGATACCGTCAGTATTGGATTGAATAACTTCACAATGTGGCTCTAGCTTTTCTATTAAATCGAGTAATAACGTCATACCACCAATACATACATTATTGGCTTGCCTTGGATCATAAAGACCGTTGTATTTATCTTTCATTGCCCCATATGTACCGTTGATTACGATTTTTAGTGGCGCTTCACGTTTGTCTTTAGCTGCCTTATATTCCAATCGTCTATCACGTATTTCACGGAATTTCTTAGGGTCCTTTACGTTGCGTGAAAGATAATCGTATTCAATCATTAATGCTGGGTAATACGATGCAACATCGATATTTACAAAATGGCCGGTACCAATATAGTTATTCCTAGCTCCATGTAAACCACCCCAGGCAAATATGTGGGGAACACCTGCAACATCGATTTCAAGAACCTTGCTATAGTCTTTGTTTTCCATATAGAAGTTTAATACTTCGGTATATTTGTTGATTCGTAATGTTGATGGAAATGAAAAATCAAATTCGTCATTTCTTGGTACATTTGGTTGTTTTGCATCCAGGATAACTGCACTCAATTGAGCCTTTGTTTTTGAGATATTCCGCAAAGGAAGATTAAACATTTTCAGTAATTCAAGTTGTGATTCATATTCAGATATTGTTTCCGTAAAGATATGGATTGTTTCATGAACATCATGACGGCAATACTTAATGACATCTACAATTTCTTTCTCTGTTAATGGTCTATCCGTATCAAAGGAGACAGAAGTCTCCCTTATGTCATGTCCTTGAAAACCTTCAAGTTGCTTTAAGGACCTGAATTTGTTTGTCATTACGTCGAAATTAAGGAGTTGTATCTTCCAAAAGTCTTTATAAAATTTCCAACCTGGTTCATGTTTCTTGATGATCCACTCATTTATCTCTTGCGGACTAAATCCACAAACGATAGCCTTCAAAATATATTGATCGTAATGTCTCGAGTTGTAACCTATCCAAATATCTTTCTTACGTTTGTTATAGAATTCAATTAAAGCCGTTTCATTATTTACAAAAACGTGTTCCGATTGACTTGCAGCATCCACGATTACTACTAACCAATCATGGGAAAAAACTTCAAAATCGTAAAAGAGCAAAATATTTCACTCCTTAAAACCATTCATTTTCTTGATTTTCCACATTAACTTCCGTCGCTCTTAATATGGCCAGTTGGCTAACTAGCTCACGTCTGGATTTCCCTGCAGTATCGTAATAACCTAATCGGTGTAATTGCTCTATGATGTGGTTCATCATGATATCCTGCTTGGCTTCAAATGCTCTCATGAATTCACATCCTTATCTAATAAACATTTTAGTCGAACTATTCGTTATGATAGCGACCTAATTATTAAAAGTATTATTAAGGTTAAAGCTAACCCTAAATAAACGAGTTTTCTTTTCTTTACTAGAAAGTTCCATAAGTTTTCAACTGCTTTTTGGGTTAACTCCAATATCCAATCGAAAAAAATTACCATTACATCAGCAGCCTTTCTATGTCACTCTTTGTGTCTACTAGTCACCTCTTATGTTGATTCGGATGCTGTAACTGGTACCTACGACCATCTACTTCAATAACAGTAGGAACACCATTTTTCATCTTTATAACTGTAACTATTTTTTCTTCTTTCACGCCGTTCACTCCCAAAATAAAAGGGAGCCGCTAAGCCCCCCTTATTCAGTTATTCAACTTCAAAGATTTCAACAATCTTAAACTGATCAAATCCGCCCTTATCAGTAGTTTTGTCTAATAGATACTCAAATTGCCCATCAATCTCTTCATGAATATCCAGGACAAGATCCGCATAATCAGCAAACCCGGTAAACTTAACTTCATCCTTTTCGCAATCCCACAATGCACGCAACATTTCATTGTTTTGGTGAACCTGAATTCCAAATGCTTTATCATTTTGTGGCTGCATGACTTTGTTATAGAAAATGCGTTGCCCCTCATATTCACCATCAACAATTTTGAACCAAATAGTTAACATTGGGTCACCTTTTTTGGATTCAGTTAGCTCCATTTTTTCAACTTCTACCTCATACTGCCCATCTGGAAGTGGTTCAAAATCACCGAACCCACCGTTTTCTTCAACTTCCTTCACATCATTTTCTAAAGCTTCTAAATCTACTTGTTTATCAAACTTGCTCCAATCAAATTTCTTTTCTGCCATTATTCATCGTCCTCCTCAGTTACATTTGCATTTACTGTCCCATCATCATTAACACTGTACTCAATGCCTTTATGGTCTGATTTAGGTTCTTCCTTCTTAGTTGGAGCATTCTCCATAATTTCCTTTGGTGTGTCATAGCTGAACTTTAAATCAACCAAGAAGTAGGTGCCGTATTTATTGTGCTTTTCACTAATTTGAAATGATGTTAAATAGATATCTTCCTTTGCTTCAGCAACTAATTCTTCCGCTTCATCACGAGTATCAGCGTAGTGCTGCTCTTTTGCATTAAGTTCTTTAACTGCCATTTTACATTCCTCCAATTTAGATTTTTATATTGTGTTTCCTAATAAACTGATTTGTAGTTATATAAACAGGTATCGCTCTTCCATTTTTCCAATTCACTCTAACTGAGCGAAATGAATATGGCCTATTTGCATATTGGAGGGATCCGGATTGGTAATCCCTTTCCCTCCGAATTTCTCGTAATCTCCTATATCGTTTTCTACGATATCTATTTATCAATCACGGGTCCTGCGTGTTCTACGAGTACGTTTTGGTGTTTCCTCTTCTTCCGCAAGAGCATCTTCACCAGGTGGTGTATCATCCTCAACTGGCTTACGCTCTCTTCGCTGACGACGAGGTTTTTCTTCCTTTTGCTCAGATTCATCTTCGGTCTTACGGGAGCGACGCTCACGCTTTGGTTTTTCCTCATCTACCGATTGTTCTTCCGTATCCACCTTTTCAGTTTTCGAAGAATCTTCACTGTTTCGTCTAGTTCTTCGACGCTCATTAGGGGTATTCGATTCTTCAGTTTTATCAGCATTTTCATTAGATCGACTGGGCTCGTCCTTATTTTCTTCACTTTTAGGCTTGTTCTTTGAAGCATGAAGGTTTTTATTAGCCTCATCGTATACATCAAATAATTGGTCGACATCTAATTCAATTTCAGATACTGGTAGATTTGGTAACCTCCCACCACTAAAGACATAATCTTTAGATTTAAACACTATTCGACGGTCATCATCGTCCGCTACAACCCGACCGACAATATCAACCATTCCAGCAATTTTTAATGCGGCTTTTTCTTGTAAGTTAGGTTTAATAGCCGTTATTTTATCCCCTGACTTTTTAGTAACATCTTTTGTAGTATCCTCGTGTGAGATTAGAATAATATTTTCATAATCCAAATGAACAACACGTTTCATTGTGCTCAAATATTCAGTTCGGACCATGTCCCATGCTTTGAAGCTATTATCAGCTTCGTGCTCAATCCCAAGTTTTTCATACATGTATAGGCGGCACGCTTCGAATGTGTCTTCTAATAAGTCCACAATGACGGTTTTGAATTCATTATTTTTCTTTTCCAATTCGAAGAGGGCATCTTTAAATATGTCCCAAGCTAATTTTGTGTTAGTCACACGGCCAGTAGAAGTGACTTCATTCGCTATTCTGAGATATGGAGCATCAACAAAACGAATGTTTCCATCAGTATTTAACATTATTGGATTTGGAAAACCATTCGCAAATGTGGTTTTTCCTGTAAACGGCGCACCATATAACCAAATGACCCGTTTTGTAACTTTCTCAACGTTTCTTCGTTGGGCACTAGGTAATTGCATAATCATATCTCCTTTGTAATCAGTTATTATTTCTAAATAATCAGGCGCGAATCTAGGAATGCAGCTAAAACAATTCCCACTATTATTTCTTTTTGAAAAATCCGTTGTCTTTTCAATTTTTCGAGTGTTGTTCAAGAAATAAACACTTTCCATTTCTTTAAATTCAATAGGTACAAAAGTAAGATTTGATTCTTCAACTGCTTGTACAAGTCGTTTACGAAAATGGAATAAATCTTCATCCTTTTTCTGCTTTATGCTTGTCTTTGGGACAAACAGATAAGCCAATCTTTTTACTTTAAAACCATCTTGCTCCAAACGATCTTTATAGATGTGCAGCTGCCCACTATCCATGTAATTTTTTATATGGTTACTATATTTAAAGTCCATGACCATAGATGTGCCATCAGGGGCAGTAATAATCAAATCCACATAGCCAATGAAATCGTCATGATCTATTTTGTATTCATGGATAAACTCACAATCTGAAAACTGCTCTAGGAACTCTTTCACTTTCGGAATTAAGATTTCCAGTTTCATAGATTCTTCAATGATCGCATCCGTAAGTACAGGAAACTCATTAAAATAATCTTGGATAGCTGTGGTAACATCATGCTCAACACCTGAATGTAATGCTCGACCAATGATTAATGGATTGTCTGCATCAAACTTAGGTATCTCTGTTAAGCGTTGGTTGTACCGTAAATCATAGTGATAATGACAATCGTTAAAGAGTGAGACTCTTGAATAAGAATATTGAGTCATGTTTTCATCACTTCCAGTAACTTGGCGTTCGATTCATATACCTGTTTTAGATGGCTTTTAAGGTCACTGATAGCCTTTTTATCTATTAATAACTCATTGCTTTGGATAAACTGCAAAGCGGACAAAATGTCCTTAGAATAGCCTTTAAAACGCCACTTGCGAATAGTTTCTTTACTGATGGGATTGAAAACTTCTTCGTATCTTTCTACAACGACATTCATGCTGTCATATTCTTTAACGCGTACATTATCGATAGTGATTAAGACTTTCTTTTCGTTCTTCTCAGCCATTAAAACCACCTCTCTTTCCAAGACTCAAAATCTTTTGGCCGCAATATATAAGCCTCACCGCCTGAATCTTTTATTTTTCGAATGTTATAGAGTTGTAGTTTACTAGCAACTCCAACATCTGTTTTTAATTCAATTCCGTGAAAGGTACCATCAATGCACGCTAATATGTCCGGAACGCCTTCTTTGGTGTATTGGGACCCTGCCCAATATTTGATATGCCATACATCCTGGTCTTTCAGGAATTTAATGACCTTCTTTTGAAAAGCTGATTCTTTCATTCCTCAATCACTTGCCATTCGATTTCTTCATTGTTCATAAATTCTTCCAGTGCATCGAGCTGTGATTCTGTTCCGATTACCTTATACATTTCAGTAAATGTTTTTTCATCTATTGCCTCGTCAGGTACAGTAACATTATCTTCGTGATTCGTTTCTACATTCGTAGCTTCTACATATGAAAGAAGTCTTTCAACTTCTTTTTCAGCATCTTGTTCAATCTGTTCCTTAATGTTTGGAACTTCCGCACCATAATCCAGTAAACTTACATATGCCGATTCTGGAAGATTAACTTTGAATTTTGTATTAATTAATTGAACATGAGATTTTATTATTTCTTGATCTGCATCTTCTTTATCTTGTTTGATTCCAAGATGTTCAGCTTTAGCAGTAAGCTCTTCTTTGATGGATTTTATTGTTTTACTTTTATTGAAATATTCCTCAGTAATAGTCAATTGAGCAGAGTACTTTTCATTAAGACCTTCCTTATCAAGTAATTCGTCTATCACATCTTGAATTTGCTTACGCTTTTGTTCTTTACGGTCGTCTTCAAATTGATCATGCTGCTCTTTCAATGGAGCAATCACGGAATCAAACTTCTTATTCAATTCCTTGCATTTATTTTCGAATTCCGTTACAGAAGCAGTGAGCTGTTTCTTAGTTTCCTTACGATAGGTATCAAGTGCCTTTTTACCCTTGTTTAATTCAGCAATTGTTTTCTTGCATTCAGCCACATCTTTTTCGGTGAATGTAAGACCTTCATACTTTTTCAAACTGTCATCCAAAATTGCAGATAGTTCATAAAAATTAAATTCCACTATTGCAGGTGTTAACGTAATTGTTTTAACTTGTAAATTGTTCATCTTTTTCCTCCTCTTCAAATAACGCATCTGTATAATCTTTACGTTCATCAAGTACTGCTTTCATACGCCATTCAATGGACCCAGCAGTTAACAGATAGTAGTAAAAACATGGTCTATCTTGACCAATACGATGGATCCGTTTCTTACTCTGTTCAAACAACTCACTTTTATCGGTGAGAGTAAAATAAACAATTTTATTGGCCTTCTGCAGATTCAGACCCATTGCACCGGCTTGATATTGAATCAACGTGACGCTATTTCCATGGTCCTCGTATGCAGATAAATCTTTTAAATCTCCATTTACAGTGGCAATCGGTCTATCGATCATGTCAACCAGTGCCGCGTATTCTTTTTTAAAGTTGTAAAAAATTATTACTCTATCGTTTGTACTATCAATTAGATCCTTCACATACTGAAGCTTATTTTGGTTATAGACTCCGGCTAGCTGACGTAAATACAATTTCTTAGTAGTTGCCGTATCTCCAACAAGAAGCTCGTCACCAATTTCGATAATGTGGTCCTTTTTAAACTGAACGTACTCTTTGGTACTTCGTATTTTGACAATCTGATCATTAACTTTCGGAAGGTCAAATACTTCTTCAGTTTTCATAAATACCGCACCATGTTTGCGTAATTTAGCTTTGAGCCTTTCGACATTTTTATAACCCACAATGTCATATGATTGATTACGATCGTTCCATTCCTGGACGACGAACTGTTTCATGAACAGTTTTTTATTAATCTTCCAACCTAGCAAATGAAGCTGACTCCATAATTCCTCATACTTCCCACCAGTTGGAGTTCCAGATAGTAAAATTACATTATCGGCTCTTAGTTTTAATATGAATTTGCTACGATTGGAAGACTCATTTTTGATCATGCTGCTTTCATCCAACATGAGTGTAAAATCTTTTAATTTATGTAATTCAGGTCTTCTCCAAACCTTGTCATAGTTGATGATTAATACACTTTCAAGTGGAATGTTTTCTATACGTTGCTTGTCATAAACAATCACGTTATAGTCGTAGTGCTGTTCAAAATGCTCTTTCCAATCTTCTATTTTTGACTTCTGACAGATTACTAGATTGAATGGTGTATTTAGTTCCCACATCTTCTCAGATCCTACAAATGTCTTCCCTAGCCCCATATCGAGATAGTAGGCAACACGATTATTTTTGTAGGTTTCATTCAATACTCTTTCTTGGTGTGGGAAAAGTTTCATTTACATCACCAATTTTCGTGCTATAATGTGCTTGAAAATATTTTTTATTGGCCACTTTGCAGAGTGGTCTTTTTTTATTTCCATCTGATTACAAAATAATGAACATCATACTCACTAATTAAACCTAATCTTTTTTCAGTTTCGAACTCACATTTATACCCAGCTGCCTGTAGATATTTCTGAATAACTTTTAAGGATCTAACTTCATCTTGTGAATGAATCTTCCTTCTATAACCTGTGTAACCCTTTAATGCTGAATCCTCAATTGATTGAAGAACCTTTTTGAACAAAGGACCTTCCAAAACTTCCTTTTCAAATTTCTTCTTACCTTCTTCTGATAACTCCATCATTTCATTTGGAGTTTGTATTTTAACTAACATTAGTTATCACCTCCTTGATATTTATCAACCATGTACCCGACTGTGACGATTTCTCGTAAGTTCGTTGAATGTTTTATATGATTAAGCTTTGTGTGTAAATCTCCATCCACTACACATTTCAAAAGCTCTTTGCTGATTGACATTTATATCACCTCCTTTAAAGCGACAAATTAAACTATTAAATAACTATTTCGACCTATTTCAACTACATTTTTTGCATCTAACTGTAAAAAAAATAAGTAAGGATTACTTCTATTTGTGTATCGTGATGTTCCCCATAGTTAAATTAATAAGCTTTACTTCCTTTCCATATTTTCTTGACAATACCGTTTCGAATATGGGCACAAGCTTTCGAAGTTTTTCCTCAGTTATTTCAATCTTCATGATGTTCACCTCTATAAACCATATGCTGATTCATTATGAGGACTGCTCTATAACTTCAATATTTTTTAACATTTCAATCCGTTCAGCAATTTTCCTTTGAACATGTACGATTTTTTCGTACTTAGGACCAAAAAAAATTTCCTCGTACGTCACATTGAATAAATACATGTACTTTTTTATCAGATCATCCGGTAGACTGCTAGAATCCTGCTCATACAACCATAACGTTTTAGGGGAAACATGAAGTATTTCTTTGGCGAACTTTGCTTGGTTGTATCCGGTACTCTCTCTCAGTTCTCCTATGGTCCATTGTTTGAAAATCATTACCATCGCCTCCTTATGTTTCCAATAATATTACTAAATTCATGTAAATTCAATAAGAAAATACGAAAATATCATACTAAATTAATTCTTTACGAATTTTTCGTAATGTGTTATTGTGTAATAGTGAGGGAAAAAATATTAAAAGGCGGTGATTTAATGATTGAAGAGCTAGATCAAATAGTCGAGGAGCAAAAAAAAGTAATTGTACAGAACATCAAAAAATATCTTAAGCTTAATAATCTGACCCAATCAGATCTCGCAGAAAAAATTGATATAGCAAAAAGTACTATGAGCGATTACATGAATTATAGAGCGAAGCCGAGCTCAGGTGTCTTAGAAAAGATGGCTATGGTTTTTGGGGTAACTAAAGCTGATATTGATACAACTTATAAAAACAAAGTAGTAGACATTGTAAATGGACAGTTAGAATATGTTTCCAAAGAAACTAACATGTTTAGAGCAGTTGAGGAAACTAAAGGTTCATATCAAGATTCACAAAAACCTTTAAAATTAAAGAAAAGTAAAATTCCTATTCTCGGCAGCATAGCAGCTGGACAACCAATTGAAGCAGTTGAAGATATAGTGGATGAAATTTATCCGGCGTACGATGTTAAAAATTATCAAGATGTTTTCGGATTAGTTGTTCGTGGTGAAAGTATGAACAAAATTGCACCTAATGGACACTATGCAATTTTAAGAAAACAAGAAGAAGTGGAAAATGGAGAAATAGCAGCTGTAATTGTGAATGGAAGTTACGCCACATTAAAGAAAGTTTATAAATTTACAGACTTAATAGTATTAGAACCCTGTTCTTTTGATGAAACAATTATCGATCAAAAATATACAAAAGAAAATTGTGATGACATCAAAATAATAGGTAAATTTTTATACAGTGTAAGTCCAATGATTAACTAAATAGGCGGTGGAACAGTGTTTGATGTCGGCAGATGCCGACTGAATGAAATCTTACAAAAGAAAAAGATGACCCAAGTTGACTTAGCTTTTAAAGTAGGAATGAAAAAACAGCAAATAAACGCTTATGCTAACAATGAAACAATCATGTCATATCGTACAGCGAAGAATATATCATATCATCTAGATGTTAAAATGGAAGATTTATATGATTTCATTCGGTCGGAAGAACAGTGAGTTTATCTCACTGGGCACGACAGTCAAGTACTTACTTTACTCCGAACTACATAACTTCAATTTTCACTTCACATACTTCTCATACATATTTCCACATCATTGTTTAATAACTTTTATTGAGGTGAGAGAATGAATACTGTTATATATATTCGTGTGTCAACAGAAGAACAAGCTAAACATGGATATTCCATTGCTGCTCAAAAGGAAAAGCTAGAAGCATTTTGTGTATCACAAGGTTGGAAAATTTCTAATACTTATATCGATGATGGATTTTCAGCTAAAGATTTGAATAGACCAAAATTTAATATGATGTTAGATGAAATTAAGAAAGGAAATGTAGACGTCTTGTTAGTTTATCGTTTAGACAGACTCACAAGATCTGTTTTAGATTTATACACTATTTTAAAAGTATTAGATGAACATAATTGTAGCTTTAAAAGTGCAACAGAAGTATACGATACTACTAATGCAATGGGTCGTTTGTTTATTACCCTTGTTGCTGCCATCGCACAATGGGAGCGCGAAAATACTGCTGAACGAGTAAGACTAGGTATGGAGAAAAAGACAAAATTAGGTATTTGGAAAGGCGGTACTGCTCCATATGGTTATAAAGTTGTAAATAAGGAGCTTGTTGTTAATCCAGATGAAGTAGATTTAGTTAAAACGATATTCTCACTTTCTCGTACCTATGGGTTCTTAACTGTCGCAAAGAAGTTAAATACAATGAATTTTGACACACGAAAAGGAGGGGACTGGCATGTTGATTCTGTTAGAACGGTGGCCAATAATCCAGTTTACGCAGGATATTTAACATTTAACGAAAGTCCTAAAACATATAGAAAACCTGCATCTGAGCAAACTTTATACGAAGCAGTTCACGAGAGAATTATTTCAAGGGAAGAGTTTTGGGAACTGCAAGACATATTAGAGAAAAGAAGAATGCATGGTGGTAAAAACCAAACCAGCAATTATTATTTTTCAACAATATTAAAATGCGGCAGATGCGGTTCTTCTTTGTCTGGACATAAAGGTGGTAGAGGTGAAAAAACATATAGATGTTCAGGGAAAAAGTCAGGTAAAAATTGTACTAGTCATATCATAAAAGAAGACACTTTGGTAAAAAAAATTTTTAGTGTTTTTGATGATCTAGTTGGAGATTTCATTGGATCATCCAACGTATCTGATTATTCGTTTGAAAAGATATCCGAATTAGAAAATGAATTGAAATCAATACAGAAACTGCTAGAAAAACAAAAAACATTGTATAAGCATGACATAATAGACATTGATGAGTTGATTAAGGAGACTGAAACCTTACGAGAGCGCGAAAAGGAAATCACTCAGGAATTGAAAACTATTAAAAATAGCAACAAGCACAACAAAGAAGAAATTGAAACTATCGTTGAGAATATTGATTCATTATGGACACATGCAAATGATTACGAAAGAAAACAAATAATGACGACCTTGTTTAATCAAATTGTAATTGATACTGAAAATGAGTACCAGCGAGGTACTGGAGTCCCAAGGGAGATAATAATCGTATCAGCCAAATAATTAAATGTCTTGTGTCGGTAGAAGTACTTTAATTGCTTGGTCTTCACTTGTAGCGGTAGCTGGTTTTGCTAAAGTTCCTGTTATGGAGCTTGTTCGAAAAAGCATCTTCCCTGTTTTCGCAGGTCTGATTATTTCAACGATCATTGGATTATTAATTTTCTAGAGAATCGAGGGAGTGTTCCTCGATTCTCTTTTTTGATTGTCTTTCCTTTCAATAAGAAACATTCAATACCATAAAATACATAAGTTTTCTCTAGAACATCCCATTCTGATTAGGTGAGTCCTCTGATATAGCTTGGCCAATATCCCACAGTTCAACAATTTGATCATCTTGAAAACGAAATATATGTACAACAGCCACTCCAAGATCATTTGGATTCTGCTTCACATGGGAGTGAACTGCAACTTTATCTCCATCTTGAATAGCAAGTTTTACATCAAATATCTTTTGAGGGTTTTTAGTTGCATTCTCTTCCATTGCTAGCATGAGAGATTCTGCATCTCCAGGAAAATAGGGGTTATGGTGACTAAATTCAGGACCAACGTAACTTTGGTATGCTTCCAGAACTTTTCCTGATGCTACGAGTTTAAGAAAAGATACCGCTTTTTCTTTAATGGACTGATTCAATGTAAATTGTTGTTCCATACTCAGCTCAAACATCCTTTCATTTACGGATTTATTTGCATTACAATTAATAGAAGTTTAGGGTAAGAAAAAAATGATGTCAATTGTAGGAATCTTTACGATAATTTTCACCAGTATATTTTTAAAAATTAAATACAGTAAAGGTTTAGCTATGGCTTTGTGTTATTGTTTAAGAAGGTAGATTTTTTTGGAGTTAGGACTTGAAGATTTGTTTTCATAAAAATGCGCTTAAGCTAATGAAAAATACTTTTTAAAAGATTATTGGAAGAAGTATGGAATCTTGATAAGAAATAGGAATTACTTATTTTAATTATGGGTTAATTATGGAAGGAAGTGCAAAACTTGGATTTTGAAACAGTTATGGCAGAACTTGAAGCGCTAGGCAAGGAGCGAACGAAAAAAATATACATATCCAATGGTGCCCAAGAGCCGCTTTTTGGCGTGGCTACAGGTGCTATGAAACCAATCGCAAGGAAAATAAAAATAAATCAAAGTTTAGCTGATGAGCTTTATGCAACAGGCAACTACGATGCAATGTACTTTGCTGGCATTATTGCTGACCCCAAAGCCATGACAGATGCGGATTTTGATCGTTGGATGGATGGAGCATATTTTTATATGTTGTCCGATTATGTGGTAGCAGTAACTTTATCAGAGTCAGATATTGCACAAGACGTTGCTGATAAATGGATTGCAAGCGGTGACGAGCTGAGAATGTCAGCGGGCTGGAGTTGCTACTGTTGGCTCTTAGGCAATCGCAAAGACCATGAATTTTCCGAAAGTAAGATTTCCAATATGCTTGATATTGTAAAAAATACCATTCATAATTCACCAGAGCGAACGAAATCAGCTATGAATAATTTTTTATACACCGTTGGGACTTCATATTTACCGCTACATGACAAGGCTGTAGAGACTACAAAGGAAGTAGGAATAGTAGAAATCAAACGG
Organism: Lederbergia wuyishanensis; assembly: GCF_022900255.1. GTDB lineage: Bacteria > Bacillota > Bacilli > Bacillales > Bacillaceae_C > Lederbergia > Lederbergia wuyishanensis. The sequence continues at coordinate 36,801 of NZ_JALIRM010000008.1, read as the reverse complement.
GACAATAAAAAAAGCAGTTTCCTAAACGCACACGAAAGTATTCAAAAAGAAATCGATAAAGGTAGAATTGGTTTTAAACGCAAATATGTAAGATGTTAAAAAGAGCTCACCTATGGGGGACGCTCCTTTTGTAGAAGTGACTGGCCTAAAGGGTTCATTTATCTTAACTTCGATGCGAGAACTATTGGTGCACGCTAATTAAATTTCTACATAAAAAGGCCACTCCTTAATACCTATACGTGCTAAGGATTGGCTTTTTTATAGATTAATTTATAGCTTGTTAAGAGTACCAGAAAAAAAGAAGTTTATGAATAAACTCTTCGAAACTTTTTCATTTTGATTTCAAGTCAATTGTTTCTGACTTTTTATTCCATTCAATTTGCAATTTTACTTTGGTGTCTTTAGTTGAAATAGACTCATTACTAGCTATTGAACCTAAGTAATAAATTCCCTTTTCAGGTACATCTTTGAAATACGCAGCACCATTTCCAACATCGCTACCTAAATCATAATTATAGCTTATTTTACCTGTCGGGTTTGGTTTCTTGCCTATATACTTTGTATACAATTTCGTTGAATATTTATCTTTATCTTTCGCCTTATAAACGATATAAACTGCTGCCCAATTATCACTGTGTCCCTTGTACTCATGATACTCCGTATTTATGTCATTTAAAATGTCGTTCTCAATACCAGAATAAAAGTCACTGCTCTCACTGCAACCACTAAGAACTATTAAACACACAAACATCATACTTATGATTCTCTTCAATTTAACGGATTGCCTCCTTTACATTAGGGATGCAAAATTCTTTATTAAATTGAATCCACATGAAGTGGAGCTAATTATAAAAATATAGGTGTTATCTTTTGATTCAAATCTCCATTGATGATATCCATCTTGTCGGATACTGACTTAAGAAGATTTTTAATAATTAGTTTAAGCCCTATCACTTTCTTGCTTTGCTTTCCAATAATGCAGTACTTTATTTTCACTATACTTTATAGACGTCTTCTTTTGAGTTCTCTAATTGCATTCGTTCCAATTCTAATCTCAACTTTTCCGTCTCCAGCAAATAATTCTTATGTTTCATTTTTTCTAATTCCAACTGGTCTTGAATGAATTTACCTTTGATACTTGCACTAGAACGCAAATGTTCCGTTATTATTCCAAGTATTGGAATTGAACAAATCATAATACCAATAATCCACCACAAAAAAATCACCTCATTTTTTCTGTTTTCAATGGTTTAGTACAATATGGATAAGTAATATATAGTTTATATACGGTAGAAAAGACATTTAGATTCAAGGTTGTATGAAATTAATTTCTTCATATTATAGAGCTTGTGTAAAAGAATATCTTTCCAGTTTTCATGAGATAAAGAAGACCCGGAAATCGTATTCTAACGAATTCAGGGTTGGGATCCGAGATGTTTATTTTTACTGGGAAACGCATTTTAGTTTTGAAACCTTTAAGTACAGACTGCATTGGGCAAGCTTGAGTTCTGATAGGCTTTTAGACACATAAGCATGAAACATTATTCCAACGAAATATTCACTACATCATCCAAATATTTTGTTGTACTATATTCATAAATCTCCAGTCTTTTAGGGTTCACAATCTCTTCATCGTCATTACTTTGTAACTCTATAGTCTGAACTGTAACGAAATAACGGGGCTGCTCAATTTCTTCATATACGAAAGGGTTCTTCTTCATATCGTATTCAATCCAGTTTTTATCAACTAGAACTCCTTCATAATCTATCCCCATGGAATTAACTTCATATTCGTCTTCATTCATAACACGGAATTGAATCTGATCGTATGCTCGATTTTTGATTTCATGATTACTTATGACAATTTTGGTAGGTTGTCCAACTTCCACTTTGTCGATGGAGATTGTACTACCTGCATATTCAAAGGTTTGAGGATATGTCTGAGAAGCATCCAGCTCAATAGATTTTTGCTCTTCATATACTAAATAAACAGAATTGAACTGAACTGTAATCTCTTTCGGTTTTTCTCCAAAAAGTGGGTCAAAATGTGCTTGAAAAGAAATCCAAGTGCCGTCGTTAGTTACAAAAGAGTTACCATATAAATCAGCTTCCAATATTTTATCGACCACTTTTAGATTGTCAAAATCAAGATTTTGTACCCTCTTCCCTGGCAGTTCATAGTTAAAAGCACTATGCAGAATTGTCGTTGTTGGAGCAATCGTTAGTTTATCAAATCGAACAGGAATCCCCTCGATTTCTGTTTTTACATCTAACGTATATTCTATAGAGGGCCGTTTTGTTACAGAGATCTCAAAATTCCATTCCCCTGTTTTATTTTCTATGTTTTCGTAATCTATAAGAATATTCTGTTCAGAGTCATCACGAATTAATTTGTGAAGCTTTATAATCTTAAATTTTATTGTATCTTTATCATTTAAAAGTGGCCGCAGACTTAACTTTCCTTGATACACATTCTTTTCTATATTATTTGAATCCGATTTAAGATCAGGAGGAAAGTATCTTGGGGGTGTTGTATGGCTCATGATTTTATATTCGTCCTCCACAGAAACGCCCTCATAATAATCAATCATATATTGATTCTCTCCCACTGTATCTTCTATTTCATAAAAAATCAGCGTCTGTATATCATCAGCAATCACACTCTTGAGCTTAATTTTGACCCCGCCGCTTTCTGCTTCCATGTTCAATCTTTTCCCCATGCCATGTTGTATAAAGGCACGCAATTGCTCATCTTTTTCTGTCCGTGCATAGTAGTGGTTGGTCATAAACCCTGTAAAAAATTCTATACCTATTAATAAAGTAATAATACCTACAAAGATAAGCCCTATTCTTTGACGCTTGTTGTTCTTCTGTTTTTCTTGCTTCTCCTTTACAGCAAGCCTATCTTTGACGTTCTCCATGAAACCAGATGGCACATGGAAATTCTTCATCCTTTCAGTAAGAGTTAACAAGATATCCTGAAAGGAGCCCAAATCCTCTCGACAGTCTTGGCAATGATAAATATGCATCTCGACATCAATCTTTTTCGAACGTTCTAGGGTTCTTTCAAAGTAATCAATGTAATTCTTATAATACTCCTTACAACCATTAGAGGATGACCCGTATTCCCATTCTTTTTTAAGTGACTGAATTCCTGAAAACAAAAGTTCTTTCAACTTTTCCGCTGAAACGTGGAGAAGTTGTGCCGCTTCCTCTCGAGAAATTCCTATAACATATGTAATCACCACTGCTTCCCTCTGATCCTTATCCAACTGATCGAGTGCTTTAAATAAATCGTGACGATGTTCACCATCCTCAGAAACTTTTAAACTTTTTTCATCAGAAAGTTCCCGGCACGTATGTAGAAATATAGACGTTGCCCATATTTCGAATGATGTTTCTCTATTAAATCGAGGCAATTCCTTATCCAATTTAATGATAGATCTGTAAAAAATCTCTTCTATTTGCTTCTGATTCCTAAAATAGCACCAACCAAGTGTATAGAACGATTGTTTATGCTGTTCGAACCAATCAACGATAGACTCCGCGCCCTTTTCTCTTATCGTAGTGATTGTCATGGAGTCTATTTTTGCTGGGATCATAAATCTATATCCCCCTTTTTAACTTTTCTTTTTATCATTCTCTATTATTCTATCCATTGTCTCTAATAGTTGAGCTTTTCTACCTGTAATGGCTGTAAATGTCTATTTTCTTGGACACTTAACTCTGTGGTAGTTAAACAACTTATTGTACTGTATATTTTTTCCCGAATTTCCAGATTATTTAATCCTATTATAGCTTTGTTCATCAGTTAAATAAATTAGATTCTGGATCAAAATAAATATTCATAAACTTATTAATTTTTCGGTGGATGAATCACTGAATTTTGCATCCTCTGATTGATCTGGTTGAAATTAATGTTAATTACTGTTTTAGACAACATTGCAGCTGCTTGGCTCCCCAAATCAATAGAAACAATCAATCCTTTTCTAAATCTGCTTTAATAAGTATTCACACACTCTACTCGAATTAAGCCTAGCGGCAACATAAGGGAGCTGGACTCCTCTAGCGCCTTCGAGCGGAAGTCCTAACCATAAAACTTTCTCGTCAATAATCACAAATGGAAATGGAAAGCTTTCATCCATCCAGTCATCGCACTCGCTCCACTTTTGATTCGAAATAATGGTCAATTTTATTCGTTTTCCTCTATTTAGTAACTGTTTAGTCCATTCTTCAGATAACTTGCTACCTTCCGGCAAGGATATGGTAATTGTTGTCTTTGCCGATCTCATGTCTTGAAAAACAGCATCTAATTTACGCGCATGAATCCATCTTAATTTTGGGTGTTGGTTTCGAATCCATGTACCAATCTCTTTCGTTGTAACCATTTGTTTATTCCTAACCTGATGGTCAACAAGTTGCCGCAGTGTTTTTCCCGGATAAATGTTCTTTTCGATAAAATTTCTGTTGCTGACGTGAAGAAACTTTCCTTTAGTTCTTGTAATGGCTACGTTAATCAATCGTTCGCTTTCCTTGCCGGTTATTAGCATACCAGCCCGATTTTGCGGAGCACCATCGACCGTATCAAATATCATCACATCCCGTTCACTCCCCTGGAATCGGTGGACGGTAGCCGCAATAATATCCGCTTGACTGCGCTCTTTCTCATATATCTCTTCAAGAAGCAGATCCATTAGATTCGCCTGGGCACGGTATGGCGTTACATATCCAACCGATTTAGCTCCACTTAATGTTGATTCATGAATTAATTGAAAAGAAAGCAAAAGCTGCCATAGATTGAATCTGGAATTGGTTGTTTTATCACTTATACAATGTAGACCTGTGAAACTCGTATCCAAGAGCACAGAAGCTTTCTCTTTAAAAGGAGCAAGCCTTGTGATGCTACTTCTGCTCTTATAGACACTTTCGTGATTTCCAACGAGGGAATGATAGATGTACTGATTGGTAAAAGCTGATATATCAGGGTGCATCCTCCGCTGTTCTTTTAATAAAAATAGTTGAGGATGAAGTTTCTCTTCATTCAGCCCTTCCACCACTCCAGCCTTATGGAACACATCCTCTTTCAGCCATTTGGCCACAAGCGCGTCACGGCTTGAAGCAATCGGAGGCAACTGCTTGAAGTCGCCGCAAATAATGACTCGCTTTCCCAAAGTTGCTGCAAAAGCTGCCTGTGGTACATATGCCATACTTGCTTCATCAAGGATGACAAGATCATAATCAGGTTCATAAATAGCACTGTCACTAGCCGCCTTTGCCAGCGTCGTGCCTACAATGAACGCATCTTTTACTAATTGAACTTCTTTCTTACGTATTTTTTCTAGTATTCTCGTAATCTTGGTTTCCAGTTCAAGAAGAACGTCAGAATCTCGTTTACTGAAAGATTGAGCTAAGTCTTGCTTTAAGTGGCGCCTTTCTTCAACTAGTCTCTCTCTATCTTGAGCAAGGAGCGGATCCTGCTTTTCAATCATCAGATTTGTTGTAATTTCTTGATGAGATGATAGAGTTTCCCCATTGATTCCACCGTAGCGGAGCACATCCCCTTCTCTAAATCTTTTTTTCTTTTTAATAAACTTAGTCAGTTCCCCCATCAATACATCGACAGCTTGATTGCTATGCGACAAAATCAACACTTTTTTCTTCTGAAAATATTTATTAGCTGCTGTTCTGGCCAATGTGTATGTTTTTCCAGTACCCGGTGGTCCCCAGACGAACGTAGTTGAATTATATTTGGAACGCAAAACCAATTCATGGAGGTTACTCTTAATCTTTTCCTCAGGATGTTTCGTTTCCACTGAAGGATTCATCAATCTCTTTATTCGTAGTCTTTTTAGTTTGCTTTTTTTGATTTCATCCAAGCGCTCTATTAATTGTTCAAGTAATTCCCAAGGGTCATGCAGAAGATAAGCATCTGGGATGAGATCACCGAAGCTTTGTTCCAATGTAAGTATGATTCCCCTACCTTCAGAAGATAGTACCTTTCCACTGCTTTTCATCGTTCCCCATTCCAATTTTATGGAGGATCCAACTGGTATCCTTAATGAGATAGCAGTATCAAAATAATAGCTATAAGAGCCGGCGTTTGATAATAGTCTTCCATTTATGACAGAATAGCGACTTCCGCCAAACTTTTTTAAGTGATTAATCTCCTGTTGCAGAGCTTGCTGCCATTCTTTTATATACGTTTTCGTTGTTGTCATTTGCTTCCCCTTGTCATTTACTACTCGGCTTTATTCCCATAAAACTAATTTTATATATAGAAAAAGTAACATAAAACTTAAGTAAGAGATTTCTATGTTACAAACTTTTTACTAAGACCCTAAGGAGTGACCACGAATACCCTTGCCTCTGAATAGTTTTTCACATGAATCGCAGAGAAAAAGTTAAAAAAAAGCAACGCCCAAATGGTTAGTTGCCTTCTTTCATTATGTATTTTACCACGCATTCTTACCTTGAATCAGTAAATTACTAGCTAGAATACTAATGGAAATTATTTCTCCTCCAAGTATAAAGCTTTCATCATTTTCAAAGGATTATACTAATCTTTTGGTCTAAATCTAACTGTAATCATATATTTTATTAGAAGGATACAATATATATTTTTATGTAATACCCTACCATATGAAAGAGGTGTTGGTAAAATGTTTGTTGTTTATTTTTTAGAAGACAAAAATGTTTTATTAAATCAGCTGCTTAAACGTGTTCCATCTGTAGGTGAAGATATCAGTATTAAAGGTCGTAAAGGTAAAATTACAAGTGTTGATAGTATTGATGAAAAAAAATTTCACGTTCAAGTTATTTTTGAAAAGGTGAAAAAAAATACACTTATTGTAGATAATTCAAAAAAGAAAAAAAGGTGAGTAACATTTGTTTATCTCTCTACCGATCATTTTTTTCACTTTCACATAGACAAGGATTTTTTTCAGACAGGAGTTTTATATAAATGGCAGTAGTTTTTTTGCTCCACAATTTATAGATATGGAAAAGGCCTCTCTTATTCTGGAGAGGCCTTTCTTACTAGCTAGAATTCCACTTTGTTTTCTATAAAGCAGTAAGCTTATTTGGCTGCCTTTTACTATACTTTAAAGACTTCTTCTTTTGGATTCTCTAATTGCATACGTTCCAATTCTAACTTCATTTTTTCAGTCTCCAGCAAATAATTCTTATGTTTCATTTTTTCTAATTCCAACTGGTCTTGAATGAATTTACCTTTGATTTTTGAACTAGAACGCATATGGGCAGTTATGATGGCAGTAAGCGCAATAACTGTCATTAAACAAAACATGATACCAATAGTCCACCACAAAAAAAATCACCTCATTTTTTCTATTTTCAATAGTTTCATTCATTATGGATAATATATATCTATTTGATTTTGGCAGCATATGGTTGCTAGTGATTTTCTATATTTATATCGAAGAATTTTTGTAACCATAGCATGTATGTATTAAATGTTTTATCTTAAAGTAAACGTCACAACATCATCCAAATATTTTGTTGTATTATATCCATGAATCTCTAATCTTATAGGAATTACTGCCTTTTCTGCCTCTTCTGCATCGTTACTGTATAACGCCACACTTTGAACTGTATAGAAATAACGGGGCTGCTCGATTTCTTCATATGCGTAAGGATTTTTATCTAAATCGTATTCAATTCCATTTTTATCGATAAGTACACCTTCTGAATCATATTCACTTGAACTAATCACATTTTCTCCTTCCTCACTCACGATATCAAAGTTAAGTCCCAGATATTCTCTATTCTCAATTTCATGATTACTAATGACAACTTTAGTTGGCTGTCCAACTTCTACCTTGTCAATGGAGATTGTACTGCCTGCATATTCAAAGGATTGAGGATATGTCTTAGAAGCATCTAGCACAATGAATTTTTGTTCATTTACCATTAAATCAACAGATTGGAATTGAATGTTAACCACTTTTGGCTTTTTTACAAAAAGTGGGCTAAATTGTATTTGATAAGAAAGCCAATTATTGTTTTCATATCCGCCATAACTGCCATACATATTCGCTTCAACTTTTTTATTATTCACTTGTAGAGAATCAAAAGCAAGTCCATGTATCCTCTTCTCCGGCAGATCATAAATATAAGAACAATGCAGGATCGTCGCTGTTGGAGCAATCGTTAGTTTATCAAATCTAACCGGGACACCTTCGACCTCTGTTTTTTCATCCAACGTATATTCTATAGAGGGCTGTTTTGTTACAGGGATCTCGAAGTTCCACTCCCCTGTTTCATACTCCATGTTCTCTTGAGCCATAAAATTATTCTGGACAGAGGGCTCACCAATCAGTTTCTGAAGCTTAGTAATCTTAAGTTTAATTGTCCCGTTATCCATTTTTAATGGCAGCAGACTAAGCTTTCCATGATATACGTTCTTTTCTCTATTATTTAGATCGGATTTAAGGTCAGGAGGATAGTACATTGGAGAAGTGTCACGACTCATGATTTCATGTTTGTTCTCCACAATAAAGCCTTCATTGTAATCCATCATGTATTGATTATCTTCCGCTGAATCTTCTATTTCATAAAAAACAAGCGTTTGTATATCATCAGCAATCACACTTTTGATCTTAATCTTTACCCCATTGCTTTCCGCTTCCAGGTTCAGCCTTTCACCAAAACCGTGTTGTAAAAAAGCACGCAATTGCTCATCTTCTTCTGTCCATGCATAGTAAAGGTTGGTCATAAACCCCGTAAAAACTTCTATACCTATTAATAATGCTAGAACACTCGCAAAAATAAACCCTATTCTTTGACGTTTCTTGTTCTTCTGTTGTTCGTGCTGTTCCTTTTCATCCAGCTTATCCTTGACGTTCTCCATAAAACCAGATGGCACATGGAAATTTTCAATTCTTTCTTTAAGATTTAGCATAACATCCTGAAAGGTGCCCAAATCCTCCTGACAGTCTTGGCAATGATAAAAATGCTTCTCGAAATCAATCTTTTTCGAACGTTCTAGAGTTCTTGTTAAATAATCGATGTAATTCTTATAGTACTTCTTACAGCCATTAAAGGATGACCCATTCCCCTTTTCTTTCCTAAGTGACTGAATTCCTGACAACAAAAGCTCGTTCATCTTTTCCGCAGAAACTTGAAGTAGATGTGCAGATTCTTCTCGAGAGATTCCCATTATATATGTAAGGAGCACTGCTTCCTTCTCATCCGCTTTTAACTGGTGGTCTAGCGCTTTGAATAATTCCTGCCGTGGTTCACCTTCCTCGGAAACTTGTAAACTTTTATCATTAGAAAGCTCGCGGCAGATATGTAGAAAAATAGACCTTACCCACATTTCGAATGAAGTTTCTCTTTTATATCGGGGCAATTCCTCGTGCACTTTTATAATGGCCCGGTAAAAAAGATCTTCTATTTGCTGCTGATTCCTAAGATAGCACCAACCGAATGTATAGAATGATTCTTTATGCTGTTCGAACCAATTAACGATAAATTCCATGCCATTTTCTCTTATAGTAGTAATCGACATTGAATCTATTTTTGCTGGGATCATTAATATGTATCCCCCTTTAAATTTTCTTTTTATATTTGAATTCTCTATTAGTTTTTCCAACGTTACGAAAAGGACGTGGGCAGGCGATTCAAAACTTAAATACCCGTCTCTAATTTTGAAACTTGCTACCTGAAAAGGCTGTGAATTTCTACTTTTCTTGTACACTTAACTCTATTTATCTTAAAACCAACTGGATTGCATATTTTCCCCTTAATTTCCAGGTCGTTTAATCCTATTATAGCTTTGTTTATATGTTAAATAAATTAGATTCTGAATCTAAATAAATATCAGTAAACTATGTAAATTTAGATAAACATAAAAAAACAACAAAGTTTACGAAAACAGCCTACCAAAAAAAACCCACTTGAAATTGATCAAGCGGGATTCCATTTTTCTTTTTTCACAATCATTCATCTTCAAATAATTTTTCACCGCGGTGGAGGCGCATTGCAATTCGAGCTGTATGTGGCGTTTCCCTAGCTGTTGGCGCATGGCCAGCTAAATAACGAGTTACTGCGAGGATCAACGTTTCTTGTGCATGACGAGCCAGCTCGGAATCCTCTATTTCCCAACGTTCATGTTCTACCATCGCTGCTTCATACATTTGAAAAGAATGAAACTCTGCATCCTCTCTCAGCAAAGCATGCCCGAGTGTATTGAAGAGTTCACCTTTATCACCGCCGCGTGCCAAGTAATTCACTACCCAACGTGCTGATTCTGTAACTTGTTGTTGTTGATTCATCATTTCCAATAATTCAGCAGGATTCTGCGGTTCAGCTTCTATATTCTTTGGTTCTGGTCTCCTTGCAGAAGGTGTATTGAGGAAACGATCAAGATAGACACTCATCGCCCCATGGAAAACAGCGCGGGTTAGTTCAGGTGTCGTGGAGCGTCTTAACGTTTCATGTACCGCATGCGCATGAGTAAAAGTATGAAGTGCGGTAATCCAGTCATTGAATTCATTTTGTACATGGAAACGGGAAATCCGTTCCGCCGCCGCCAAAGCTACGAGCTGGGCCAAACGTACAGGAGAGATTCCAGTTTTAAGTGCATCCAACATCGTATTTACTGTCTTTAAAGCATTATCTGATAAAATTTGCTTGACCAATGCTGCTTCATCCACATCAATTTCCCCTTGAGCTAAAGGATTAGCAAGAATATCAGGTAATTCCTGGAATGCCTCCATTAATGGTTTAACCAAGTTCACAGGTGATTGCCAGCTATGGGATTCTTCACTCCGGGATATATTACCGATACCGGGTAACAATGATGATAATACATATGGCCGGTGCTCAAAACCAATCTGATTGAGAATCTCGAATGCTTTATTATGAAAATCGACTGTATGACCTGTATTTACATAAAAATGATCCGTAATCGCTGTCATCATCATGTCAGCAAGCTGCTCATTCGAGAAGCCTAATTCAATCGCTGTCAAGAGTACTCGTTCAGCTCCCTGAGAATCGCGGACCTCTACACAATGACGATACCATTCAGATAATTGTTCGAATGATTGGGTATTCATTTCATCTGAGACAGGAAGTGGTCCGAGTAAAAATCGTGTTCCTCTTCCGGAACTTTCCCTTGCAACATGAACGAGACCTTGAAACAATCCTAAAATCTGACCGGTTTTATCCAATTTAGGCAATATATTAGTCATGGCTGTTAAAATCGTCAAACCAGAACCCCAGCCACCTTGATGATGTGTCGTTCCGAATTCGACTCCTACCTGTGCGATCTCAGTCGCTGGAAAACCAGCTTCCATCAATCCGACAACTGATTTTGCGATGACAAGACTTAAATTTTGCTCAAGCCCTTCACGTAATCGCACTCTTAATTTTTCGACTGTTACTTTATTATAAGGAACAGGGTTGACCCAAACCTCATCTTCTTTAATTTCAACAGGATATGTAGCGACATCATCTGCCCATGGATCCAAGGTTCCGCCGCTTTTTATATCAAAGCGAGCATGATGCCAGTGACACGTTAAAATCCCATTACACAAGCTTCCTGTATGGAGGGGAAAACCCATATGCGGGCAACGATTATCCACCGCATATACTTGTTTTTCGTGAACAAATACTGCAATTGCATGACTTCCACCTTTTATTACCTTTGCACCTTCATCTTCTAGCGTCTTTAATGACCCTGCATAGATCAATTCTGACAATGGTTTCACTCTCCCTGAAAATGAATTCAATAACCCCTCAAAGTGAATGGAAAGAGGACGTACAAAATAGTTACCTATAATATTATATTAAAGGTGGAATACAGTAATCCTTCATAAGTTGCGAACTTTCTCATCCAAAAGTCTGTTACGCATAAGAAAGTGCTGGTAATAACTTTAACGAATTACTTGTGACCCTGGCTAATGAGATTTTTTTTGGGGTGAAATGAAATGTTCTACTTTTGCGACTTCTTCAGAGTGCAAAAAAAATCCTATTCAGCTTGCGTAATTAATCACCGCAAGATGAATAGGAGCATGTTTTTACCTTTTAAGCACTTTGCTTCGTAACAACAATTGTTTCTTGCCTTTTCCTATTTGGCAACATATTAAAAATAATATTAAGCGCAATAGCTGTTAGACTACCAGCAACAATACCATTACTCGTTAATATTTGTAGTCCTGATGGAAGTGCTGAAAATAGGTTAGGTGCAACCGTAACACCAAGACCTAACCCGACAGAACAAGCAATAATCATCGAGTTTTCTTGGGAATCGGAAATAGTTTTACTTAGCATTTTAATCCCTTGAGAAACGACCATACCAAACATCGCCATCATTGCTCCCCCTAAGACGGAGGTTGGAATAATGGTTGTGAATGCCGCAATTTTAGGCAGGAAACCAAGGGCGATTAGCATGGAACCAGTAATTAAAATCACTTTTCGAGACCGAACACCTGACATTTGAATCAAACCGACATTTTGCGAAAATGTTGTGTATGGGAAGGCATTGAAGAGACCACCAATGACGGAAGCTAGCCCTTCTGCTCGATAACCTTTTGCCAAGTCCTCTTTCTTCAGCTTCTTTTCACAAATATCACTCAGAGCAAAATAAACACCCGTAGACTCTACTAAAGATACCATCCCAACGATTGTCATTGTAAGAATGGCTGACCATTCAAATGTCGGATATCCAAAATAGAATGGCTTTACCATTTGTGCAACTGCCGCATCCTGTACCGGCATTAAATCAACCTTACCCATGATACTGGCAGCAATTGTACCAACACCAAGACCGAGTAATATGGAGATTGCCCGAATAAAGCCAGTGGAAAAACGGAAGATTAAGATAATCGTTATTAAGGTTCCAAAAGCTAATATAATATTTGACAATGACCCAAAATCCGCCGCATCTTGGCCACCGCCCATATTATTGATTGCTACTGGAATTAGCGTAATACCAATAATAGTCACAACGGAACCTGTTACAACTGGTGGAAAAAATTTGATCAATTTGCCAAAAAAGCCAGCAATCAACATGATGATCAATCCAGAGGCAATGATGGAACCATAAATAGCAGATATACCAAATTCCTCACCAATTTTCATAATCGGACCAACTGCAGTAAATGTACAACCAAGCACAACAGGGAGGCCAACTCCAACAAATCGGTTACTCATGATTTGTAATAGTGTTGCAACTCCACACATCAAAATATCAATCGACACAAGATACGTTAATTGTTTATGATCAAATCCCAACGATTTTCCGATAATTAATGGCACGAGAATAGCGCCTGCATACATAGCCAAAAGATGCTGGATTCCTAATGTGGTGGACTTCAATGCATTTTTCATTAGTTGGAACTCTCCTCCATAAATTCGATTTTCCCATTTTGCAAGGATGCAATATTAGCAAGTGATTCAACCCGAATTCCGCGATCACGAATCAATTGACCACCTTTTTGGAAACCTTTTTCAATAACAATTCCAACTCCCGCAAGTTTTGCTCCTGCCTGTTCAATCATTTCCAGTAAACCTAAAACGGCTTGTCCATTTGCTAAAAAGTCATCAATAATCAACACAACGTCATCTTGCTGAATAAAATCACCGGAAATTGAAATTTCATTTGTTTCCTTTTTTGTAAAAGAGTGAACTTTAGCAGTATAAAGATTTTCTGATAATGTTAATGACTTCCTTTTCCGAGCAAATACAACGGGGACATTCATCAAAAGCCCTGCCATCGTTGCTGGAGCAATACCAGAGGATTCGATTGTAATAATTTTTGTAACACCAGCTTCCTGAAAACGGACAGCAAATTCCTCGCCAATTTCCTTCATTAAATTCGGATCTATTTGATGATTTAAGAACGAATCCACTTTTAATACGGTATCTGACAAGACTCTTCCTTCTGAAACGATTTTATCCTGTAATGCCTTCACAATGTTGTCCCCTTTCAACTAACTGACTTAAAATGAAAAAAACTCGGAGACGATGCCCCCTATTAAATATAGGTAGCAAAGTCTTCGAGTTTGAGTCTTAAAGAAATAGGAAAAAACAAGATTATCAAGTAACCTTATTTTTCCAATCATTTGCCACCCATAGTCGATTTGTTTACGGCAAATTGGTAGAAACTTGCAGGCCCTATCCCCGCGATTATATGAGTGAATAACTATAGAATTGTAGAATATTGTTATTATAGCACTTCTATTCGGATTTTCAATCATTACTTTTTTGGTAATAGAAAGATAGATATCCAAACGCACAATGCAAAAGATTTAAGGCCTTCTTACATTCAATTGATTGTAAAACTGGCATCTTTATATTTAAAGCCAATAAAAAAATATAAATTATAATAGGGCATTTGCAATTAATCTGTCTAGCTTACGAATATCAATACCTTTTTTCAGATTAACTTTAATATGACCAGCTTTTGTCCATAATTCAACCTCTGCGTTTACATCAAGAAAACTTCCGGCATTCTCTGTTGACCACATGTGAATTGATGAGTATGGCAGAGAATAGATTTCAACCTTTTTACCAGTTAAACCCTGTGCATCCCTTACAATTAACCTCTTAGTTGTAAAGATTGCACTATCCCTGAATGTTTTATAAGCAGCAATAGCTTTTTCACCGTCTACAAATAAATCATTTACGTCATTTGGAATTGGACACTCCGAAATAAAAGTCCATGTCAATATTCCTTGAGGTACAGCCATTTGAAAGCCTCCTTCTAGTTTTACTGACATTCTATCACACTTTTCTGAAAAAAGAAGATTGCATAGATAAAGAGAGCAGGTATCCGCTCTCTCCGTTTTAATATGCACTGAAAATCAACCACTCAAACGGGACTACTAAATAGTCATTTTCCAGCTTGATAAAGTCAACCAGTTTTCCTTTTCCTTATAATCAGGCATTATTTTTCCAACAAGACGCCAGAAGGATCGGTCGTGATTCATATGAACCATATGGCACATTTCATGAACGACTACATAGTCAATGACCTCAGGTGGTGCCATTGCTAGTCGCCAATTAAATGTTAACTGTAGCTTTGAATCACAGGTTCCCCAAGTTGCTTTACTATCCGAGATACGAATAGAACGTGGTTTTGTTTTGAAGTTGCTTTGATAGGAGGAAATGCTCTTTTCCACTAACGCCTTACACTGTTTGTAATAAAATCGTTTCAAAGCTTGCTTTATTTTTTCAGTGTCTGGCTGCTTTACATAAATATGAAGCTTGTCATCTTCAAACACTACATGATCTTGCGTTATATTAATATCTTGGAAAATCTGAATGGGATAACTGTTACCTAAATAAAGAAATCTCTCACCATACTCATAGACCTTTTTCTGCGGCCCCAGCTGCCTATCCTTCATTTCTATTAATTTTTGCTGTATAAGATCCCATTTTTCTTCTAGTATTTGAAGTACTCTATCATCCGATGTCCCTCTCGGAGCTTGAACCTCAATATTTCCATAACTATCTATTGTAATTCCTATAGATGTACGATTTTTGTACTTGATTTCAAAACGTATTGTCTCACCTAAGTAGGTATGTATCATGTCATCACCTGTATTACGGCTTATTCCCTGTATTTGATTGCCAATCCTTTTAAGAAATTCCTGGCATATTTATCTCCGCACTCTTTATAATTCTTATGTCCTTCTTTTCTTAATAAAGCGCCTAGCTCCCCTTTTGTAACCGTGATTCCTGCATTTTCGAATATTTCCAGCATATCCTCAGTCGTTAATGCCAATGCAATTTTCACTTTCTTTAACAGGAGATTATTAACATTTGCACTTTTCTTTATAGACGGATCTGGCGTATCAGACTGCCCTGGTTTTGGCTCTTGTTTTCCTCTTTTATAAATAATAAAACCATTTAAAAATGAATCTAACATACTGTTATTACATTTTAATTGCTCCTCACTTTCCTCATCATACTCGTCGTATTTTGTGAGAATCTTTATTACTTCTGGGACTGATACATTTACTCCCCCAAGTTTAAAGATCTCTGCCATTTCTTTATTCTTAATTTCCAGCGCATATCTCAATCGAATTAATATATCGTTATTATCCATAATAGACCTCCATAAAAATAGCGTTAAGCCTCACTCTAATCAAAGGCAAAGACTAATTGTTAATCTAATACTACCTTATCGTAAATTGGATATCAAAAAAGTAAATAGGCAGCTCCTAATGGGGTAGTTGCCTACTTTTGAAACTTTTACGCGACATTTTTACTTTTCTAGAGTGTAATTGGCAAAACCAATAATAACGGATATCAAATGGGATATTGTATTGTTCACAAGAAAAGGTCCCAAAAATTCTATTCTTCATCTACTTACGAAAATTTCATATTGTCTTCGGACAAAATCCTTTAATTGTTCCATCCTATCTTTATTGTGGATTACTTCAAATGGAACATAAACCTCATGTTTTTTTAAAGTAAAACTTCTCATATCTTTTATATTAAAATGAAAGAGTTCCTGAATATCTTTTTGAATCATTTTTCCTTTAAGTGATTCCTGATTACCCGGATCAACATGTAGTATCAAACAGTTGTAACGTTTTTCCCCATATAAAGTAGCAAACTTTGGCATCCCGCCACTAAAACTAAAAGGCTTATATCCCAATGTTAAACTCTTTGGGGCAAGGGTATAATTCATACTACCGAGACCATTTAAAAACTTATGAAGTTCACTAAATACTTGTAATTCGTTCATTTACTTCACTCCTAGCATCCTATTATTATGTCAAATGACTTACTCTTAATCCTAATACTGAATTAATACGAATGCGAACTTATTTCCATTACTATTGTATATTTTTCATTTTACGATATTCAAATTGTTTCTTTAAATGCTTGGGTAACGAACAATTTGCCTATGCTCAGCTTTATGGGTTAATAGGAGAAAAAAAGAAATCGACGAAGATTTGGTGAAATGATGTGAGAATATATTTTTAATATGAGTTGGAAAAAAAAGAGGGGATTGCGCGAGTAGAGTAGAGCATATAATGATAATTATGCTCTTGAGATGTAGAAAAAAATCAGGAGCTTCGAGAAGGTAAAATACATGCGTTCATGGGGCAAAAGTATAATTTTGTTATTAATAGGTAGTACCCAAATCGACCGATAAAATATCCTCTCAAATTAGACCCCAGCACAGACAAAAAGTATAGGTCCAAACGATCTATCGTTAAATAACACAATGTAGATAGGTTAGAAGCGGTAGTTTGTTGTTTTTTTAGCAATTTTAGAATTACTTAACGACTAGTAATCTAATTAAAAAAAGAGTCCCAACTAATTAATAGTGAGCGGACTCCCAATCAATTTGATAAAAAGGTAATGTTTGGCATTTCCTTAGTATTCTATAGCGAACTGGATGCCTGAACAAGCAATTTGGCTAGGACATCATAAGGAGGTAAATCCCCTTCATAAATTTTTAACCATTTCCGCTCCGCAGGACCATCAAAACCTTTCGGTACATCAAGTCCAGCTGCATTCATAATCATAAAAGCAATGGCGTCCTTGGAGGGTGAGATTACCGCAGCATAATGACCGTTTTTTAGGAAATGCGGCTTCTTATATTGAATTCGTTCTTCCACTTCAGGTATAGCTTTATGGACCAATTGACGAAGTTGATTTGTGACTTCAATCTTCCACGGCTGATTAAGACTTTCGATAAATTTGGTAACTTCCTGGTTCATTGTTTTCACCTTCCTGCTAACATGTATTCTTATATCTTTTCCAGATGTTTGGCAAACCGCTCCATCGAATCGATTGCCCCTTGTTCCATTCCCGTATCTAAAGCTCCCTGTAGTGCTTCGGCTGATTTGAACTCAGTTCTGCTCGTCAGTTTTGTCTTCTCTCCTTCAATTTCTTCAAAAGTATCGTACGTCACTGACTCATACTCATTAAAGGGTTCGACGTCAAAAATTTGAGTATAGACTAGCCTTGTAGGACTGGTAACCTCTCGATAACTCCCAATAAACGGATACTCGGTGCCATCTTCTCCCTTTTGGACATACCTATAGGAACCACCTTGACACAAATCGACATCACAAACATAAAGCGGTACGCCTCCGTAGCCCCACCAGAGAGAAACATGTTCAGGTTTCGTCCATGCATCCCAGACTAATTGCCGGGGCACATTGTACACTCGCTCAACAATAAGAGACAGGTTCTCTACACGAGAGACGGTTTCGATTTCGGTTTTGCTCATGCTCATCCTCCATAAGAAAATTATTCCACACCATCGTATGGTATGTTTTCTCCTCAACACTCATAGCCTTTGAGGTTCTAGTTGGCAGGTAATAGTATGGTATTTGTAAATATTCGATTCAAAATGGCTATTTTCCTTCATCCATTTTCCTGTCTTTTTAAGAACATCCCTCTTTTTTTCTAAGTGCTTTTAAAGGTTTAAAAAGAAAAGAACCGGAAATCGGTAATATTTATTTTCACGAAATCAGGATTTTAGTTAGACAATTATAAAACTAATTGCGCCACACACTCAACTTGTCCCAAGTGTATGCAGCAACACATGGTGTGTTTGGTGAGTTTACACTCGTTTTATAAAGTTATCCCGTTTAAAAAGCAGATTCTATCATCTTCATTAAAAATTTAAATTGTTGATCCTTTTGAAAAAGCTAGTTTTGATAACTAGAAAACTATATTATAATTATTGAGATAATTAAATTATTTAAAGGGGGAGGGAGTTATCCATGACACAAGTTACAGGTCATAATTATTATAAAGAATTAATTGATTTACAAGATGTAGAAGGGGTCGAAGCTCAATTCCGAAGTTTACTTGAGGTTCCGATCGAATCCGTTTCTGACCTAGAAAAGTGGTTAAAAGATGAAAAGGATTTAATGATTAAAATCAATGAGGCGATGACAGGTCACCAAGTCGACTTCTATCGCAACACAGATAATGCGGACATCAAGTCAACTTATCTTCACGATCAGCAAGTCATCCAACCACTTTTAATGAAATATGAAGCAAAACTCAATGAGAAATGTTGTGAGTCTCCTTATTTAAATCAATTAGATGAAAACCGTTATGGTTTAATGCGACGCGTCCGTGAGTCAAAACTTAAACTGTTCAGAGAAGAAAACATTCCATTAATGGTAAAAGAACAAGAGCTCTGTACGAAGTATAGTGAAATTATGGGAGGATTAACAGTTGAATGGGACGGTGAGGAAAAGCCTTTTCCATTTATCCAATCCCAACTGGATAATCTAGACAGAGCAGTAAGAGAAAAAGCTTATCACGCGATGATGTCAGCCCATCGTCAAATTAAGCCCGATATGGATGCCATCATGGACGAACTCGTTCAACTACGTCACCAAATTGCATTAAATGCAGGCTTTGAAAATTATCGTGATTATATGTTTGTGGTCAAAAATCGTGAGTACAGTGTTCAAGATTGTTATGACTTTCATGAAAATGTAGAAAAACATATTATTCCGGCTTGGAATCGACTAGCAGATGTCTTTAAGTCCAAGCTTGGTGTTGATACATATCGCCCTTGGGATAACACAGCAAAATTGATGAAAAACCCACCATACTCCGAGGTATCTACTCTTATGGATGGCGTTTCTGAGATGTTAGGAAAGACCGACCCTTATTTTGCAGACCGTTTCGATTACATGAGAGAGCATGGGTTACTAGATCTTGGAGATCGGAAAGGAAAAAGCCCAGGTGGTTTCTGTACTCCCTTACCTGTTTCAGGGGATACCTTTGTTTTTGCGAATTTTAGTCCATCCTTTTTCTCTCTTATCGCATTAATTCATGAAATGGGCCATGCAGTGAATGGGTACCTCGAGTTTTCAGAACACGGTCCTCTTGAAGAATACCAGCACAGAATGGAAATTGCTGAACTGTATTCACATGGGATGGAATTGCTCTTATTGGATAAGTTAGATCGTTTTTATCCAGAAGAAGAAGATTTTAAGAGCGCACAGCGTGAAGAGCTGAGACGGGCATTTACAATGTTATACGGCCCATTGTCAGGAGACCTTTTCCAGCATTGGATGTATACGAATCCTAATCATACTGCCAAAGAGCGTGATGAAAAATACTTTGAAATCTCAAAACGTTATGGCTTGAACCCTGTCGATACTTCTGGGTTTGAGGAAGAAATTGGGATGAGCTGGTCAGGCACTCTTCATTATTTCGAAGTTCCTTTCTATAATATTGAATACTCTATCTCCATGCTTGGTGCTCTACAATTACTTGAAAATTATCGAAAAAACCCAGAGCAAGCTGTCGAATCCTTTAAAAAAGGTGCAAGTGGGGACTACAATCAATCCATCGCAGCTATTTATAAAGAAACTGGGGTTAGTTTTGATTTTTCAGAGCCGGCAGTTAAGCGAATGGGTGAATTCCTAGAAAAAGTCATTCAAGACATTGGTTAACGAAGTGGGAGCTTGGGATTGTTTTTAGCAGAGGACAATCGGAAGTAATCCGCACAAAAAGGTACAACTAGTGAGATTCTAGTTGTACCTTTTGTTTTATAGTCAAAAGATCTATTCACAATATTTTCGATTGCCTGAGAAGAATGAAGTCGCGGTCCTAGCCTAGGGGTTTCAATATTTTGATTTTCCATGTTTTTTGGGGAGTCAACCTTCAATCGACGTCAGAATGCGGGAAAGTTGTTTGTCCTGATTGTGGTAGCGGAATGCACATCAAGCCTGATAGACGTAAAGGGGCGTATGTATGCTGTGGGGTACGTTAAATATACGTCTAGGTACTGCTCGTCGCATATCATTGCGGAAAAGGAATTACTACAAGCAGTTAAGAATAACGTTAATATGGATAGGCTATACGGTATTGCCGAAGAAAAAGCTAATTCGGTACAATCAATACCAAAAAGGAATTAGCCCGTATTGACAAAGAATTAGCCGAAATGGATAAACGCTTTGACAAGCTGTTAAGTCTACACGCTGACGATAAAGTTACGCCAGAGCAATTCATGCGACAAAACGAACGAATAGTACAGCAACAACAAGGATTAGCGAATAAAAAAGCTGAACTAATCGTATTGTTTGATGCAAGGTAAGACCTGGCCGAACAATTAATAAGTTTTCAAAAAAGAAATAGAACGGTACTCGACCCTCGACATTGACGAAGTACAGGTCATGAAACACGTTCTACAAAGGTTATTGCAAAAAATTGAAGTATTTGAAGGCGGAAAATTAAAATTCAATATAACCTATCCAACCCTCTTCTACAAGGTACAGTCTAACGGGCTGTATTTTTTCTTTCAAGTCTTATTGTACACTCCACCTATTTATTGATTATCTAGGTCTTTTGGTAAAACGCTGCTACTGCCGAAAGAAGACATTGCTCCGCAAACTTTTTCAATGCTCCTTTAATCAGCAGTATATCTAAATAACCTGAAAATTAAATGCAATAAAGGCAAAGTCATTCAGTAACGCTCTTAGAGAATTTCAATATCGAAAGCTATTTGAGCACCGCGCTCAGATTTCGAAGGTATAAATCTGACCCTTTTTTCATGAAATAAAGATTTGTCCTTATCCTCTTGAATGACCATTGCTTGATCAAAGTAATAATCAATACCATCATCACCTTTAATAAAGCCGGCATCTCCCCTTATCCAAACAACAGACCCTTCAATTTTCCCTGGAAAAGTTGCATGTTCAATGATATTGTCTGATATCTTAGTGACTTTTTTAATCCAAGAACCCGTTTTTTTACTTCTAGATTTATCTATACGCTCCGCCCCTTGTATATGATGAGTTGGAATATCATGATAAAAACAATATGCGTAATCAAAAGCATAGGTAGTTCCTTTTCTCCCTGTTCCATTGTCTATGATATTCAAAATATTGTATTCAGCTGATTTGTTTACATATTTTGATAACAAAAGAGATTTATTGGGAAACTGAAAACGAAAAGTTCCTCTACTTTTACATGTATCAGCTAATGTTACTAAGAAATCTCTATCAACTTCACTAAATAATGATTCCATAGATATAGCATGCTCTTTTAACGTTTTATTGACATGCTCTAACTTCACAACATCAGTACCTTTATTTTGCTTGAAAGATATACTTAAAGATTGATCTAACAATTGTACGAATCTACGGATATTACCATTTGAAGCATTTATTAGTTGTTCAAATAGATCTCCTTCGTCGCCTGCTAAACTAAATAAAAAATCATATTTCATTTCATCTTCCATAGCGTTTGAAATATATCTTTCTACTAATGCTAATGCTTTTTCTCTAAAAGCTTGAAACCCCTCCTCATTGGTTATATCTTCTTGTAGCCATACTACATCCCCGTATCTTGTTTCATTTAAGATATCGGAAAATGAATTTGGATAAACCGCAATTTTAGTACGGACGAAATCCAAAGTTCTTAATTGATTCATTAATACCTCAAATAAAGCGGGCTCCCCCTCCTCTCCTTTAAAGAAGGATTTGTTAATTGATCCGGCTTCATCTATTAACAGTAATATCTTACCGTTAAAATCTTTTAATAATGTGTCGTAGGCATGGTTAATATCCGATATACCTGGTGTTCTTTTTTCTTTAAGTTCTAAAACTTTACCTTCTCTATATTCAGCAGAAATTTCAAAAAAATTCGGTTTAGCTTTTCCCGAATAATTTAAATCCTTTTGAATTTTTTCTACATATTCATCTGCACTTAGTTTTCTTAACTCATTAAAAATTGTTGCAACCTTTTGTTCGCTTCCGAAGATACTTGGAGGTAAACTTGTTATGCCATTATGTAAATTAGCTAACTTTCGGCTATCCTGTAAATGCATAAAAACTGAGGATAATTCCTCTATAAACTTTAATATGAAAGAATTGTATATTTGTATTGGATCGGAAATATGCTGAAAATCACTTAATCGAATATAAACTGGTAAAATAATCTCTTCTTCATGGAGTATTGATGGTACCACAGAGTATAAATAGCAAGCATGATTCGCTCGTAAATACATCGTTTTTCCGGTACCCATTTTTCCTTTAACGATTACATTTTCAAAATCAAATGGATTTGTTAAGCCCTCTGTAGGGTCGATAAATAAATCCAAAATTTGTTCAGTATCAAATTCATCTGCATTCCTAACTTTAAATGGTCTTTTTGAATATAACACTCGTAATTTATCCGTTTCTGTAATAATTTCTGGCATTTTATTCTCCCTATAATCTATAAACTTTAATAAAAGCATTATACCAAATATTAGGGATATTTTTAAGGGATTATGATAAAGCACTTTCTTTATTTCAAAAAGATTGAAAGTAGGATGAAAGACTGTAAAGTAAACGAGTTTGTTTTGGATCAAGAATTTTATACAACAAAAATAAACACTTATCCCCACCGGCGTTAAAATAAAGATTTTCGACCGAACCCTTTTTACTCATTTTCGTGTATAAGCTGTCCTTTTTTTTGCCTCTTTTTCCCCTAATTTTCGCCAGCAATTAAACGAAATCAGGGTCGGAATCAAAAATGTTAATTTTTTAGATGAAAAATTTATTATTAGGTTACAAATTTTGTACAACCCTATTAAACTCCTCCGAAATCACCCGCTCCAAACCCGCATTCCACCGTCGCTGTTAAAATAAAGTTTTCCGACCGAACCCACATTTTGAACCTTTTTTGATTCAAAAATGGCCGTTTTTCCGCCTCTTTTCCACCTGTTTTTTCACATTTTTCCGGGAGTTAAAATAAAGTTTACCGAGAATGTTGCATAAGGGAAAGAAGAAGAAACCGAGACAGGACAAGGGATGTTCATGAAAAAGACCCTGAAATCGGAAATGTTTATTTTCACGAAATCGGGGTCGGATTGAGAGATGTTTATTTTTACTGAGTAGAGTTTATTTTAGTTAGACAATTACAAAACTAATTGCACCACGCACTCAACATGCATCGTCTGCGGAAACATATCCACCGGCTGCACCTCAACCGTCTTATATCCGCCATCTTCCAAAATGCGCAAATCCCTTGCCAAAGTTGCAGGATTACACGATACATAGACAACCTTTTTCGGTTTCATGTTAATAATCGTATCAAGCAGTTCCTGGTCACAGCCTTTACGTGGTGGATCGACTACGAGAACGTCAGCTTGGATGCCTTGATTGTACCAATTTGGAATGACGGTTTCTGCTTCCCCTACTGCAAATTCAACGTTTATGATGCCGTTTAGTTCTGCGTTTCTCTTTGCATCTTCAATTGCTTCAGGA
This sequence comes from Lederbergia wuyishanensis, assembly GCF_022900255.1. Classification (GTDB taxonomy): domain Bacteria; phylum Bacillota; class Bacilli; order Bacillales; family Bacillaceae_C; genus Lederbergia; species Lederbergia wuyishanensis. The sequence goes on along the minus strand of NZ_JALIRM010000008.1, from coordinate 12,586 downwards.
ACAATTTCGACTCCGTATACTTTTTGGGCTTTTTGAGCTAAAAATAATGAGATTGTCCCAATTCCGCAATATGCGTCAATTACCGTTTCTTCTCCGCTCAAATTCGCATATTCTAGAGCCTTATCATAAAGGACTTTCGTTTGGTCTGGATTCACTTGATAAAAAGAGCGTGCGGATATAGCGAATTTGATGTCTCCAATATAATCATAGATGACTTCTTCGCCCCACAGGACCGTTGTTTGGTCACCAAAAATCACATTTGTACGTTTGGAATTAACGTTTTGTACGATGGACTTAATACCTGGTGTTGCCTCAGCGATTTCCTCTACAATTTGTTTACGGTTTGGCATATCTGCAGTACGGGTAATCAAGACGATCATCATTTCACCGGTCTTTTTACCGGTACGTGCCATCACATGTCGTAACGTCCCTTTATGAGTTTGTTCGTTATAGGCTTTAACACCATACTTACTGCAAATCTCCTTGACCTTTTGTAGTATAACGTCATTTTGCTCCATTTGGATGAGACACTTTTCCATATCAATGATGTCGTGGGATCTTCTTTGATAAAATCCTCCTATCAGTCCGCCTTCATGCTCACCAATTGGAACTTGGGATTTATTCCGATAACGCCATGGCTCATCCATTCCTAACACTGGATGAACAGTTACATTTTCAAGTTTTCCGATCCGTTCCAAAACGTCGCGAACTTGCTTTTCTTTCGCTATCATTTGTCCTTCGTAGCTCAGATGTTGAAGCTGGCAGCCGCCACACTCTTTATAAATCGGACATACCGGCTCAACCCTATACTTACTTTCTTCATGAAGTTCAATTAAACGTCCGAATCCGTATCCTTTATTTAACTTAGTAACTTTAATTTTCGCTTTTTCACCTGGTAATCCATTTGGAACAAAAAGCGGATATCCATCAACCTTTGCTACTCCGTTGCCATCATGAGTCAAATCTTCAAATGTAACATCTATATAATCATTTTTATTTACTGGTGCTTGAATTTTAGCCATGAATGTCTTCCTTTTCAGTACATTTTTACTTTAATGATTGTAACATAATTTGTTTTTTTCACATAAAAGGAACACGATGAATTATCTCTTCTTTATAACTAAGTAGCTTTGAAGGAAAAAAATAGCTCCTAACCCCAAGATAAAGATTTCATTTTTCCATCCCAATGCTCTAATTGAAATAATGAAAGCAATGATAAAACCAAGTCCAAGAACTAAGCATAATCCGATATAAATTATTCTCCAGGTTTTCTTTTTAAGCCAAAAAGGTCCCAATCCAGTTATTAACCCCAAAAGTAATAGAATGATCACAATAGTTATTGCAACTGAAATGTCAGGTGTTGCATTCTCATATCCTGAATTCAGTGCTTTATATAAACCTGTTCCTATTAAAAAGAGTATCCCAAAACCTATTGCTACAAACATAGTTAATATACCTGCGACAATACCTACTATCTTAGTAATCTTATAAAATTTCATTATTCACCTCAAAATTTATTTCATTATATTCACTATGTTATTTAACGATTGGCTGAGTCGAATTTAAAAATTTTTCAACGCATTCACCTTTTCCAATTTTATCCTAATCATTCGTAATATAATAGGATGAAATCATCAAGATTTCATCCTCATTAATTCCCTACTACTCTCAACTTCTCCACCACCACTTGCTTTGAGTAAGATTGTTATCATTCCTTTTAAGTGGTTAGCAAATGAAACAAAGACCCCATCTTGTAAAAAAGATGGAGTCTTCCATAATTAATTTAATTCAATTCTTTTTCCTTCTTCTTGTGAACGCGCAGCTGCTTCATTCACTGCTGTTAAACGAATAGCGTCATCTTTCGTGATAGAAGGAGTTGTTCCATTCAAAATGGCTTCTGTCCACTGTACCATTGGCATCGGCAATGCTTTTGGTGCTTCTGGATTTTCCCAGCCTTCAAAATGTTTTCCAGTTGCTCTAAGCTTTCCATCTTCATATAAAACAGTTCCTTCAGTACCATACAGTTCAAGCTGGAATGGACTTCCGTTAGATACGAAGCTTGTTTCGATAATCCCTAAAGCACCAGATTCGTATTCTACTAGAACGACCGCATTGTCGTCTACACCATGCCCATTTGTTTGTTGAAGTCTCGCTTGAACGGCAACAGCATTTCCAGCAAGACGATTCGTTAAATAAATTGGATGAGCACCAAGGTCGATTAATGCGCCACCGCCAGCTTCTTCTTTACTGAAAAAGCGTTCCGGTAACCAGCCACTTGTTGCTCCTTCATTCGGAACAGCACCGTTATGTGCAAAGCGGCAACGAATTGTTGTAAGCTTACCTAGTTTTCCTGAATTTAATGCCTCTTGAGCATATAAATAATAGCTTTCTGTCAATCTAGGCAATGAAAGCATTAATTGAACTCCATTTGCTTCTACAGCTTGATAGATTTCTTCACAATCTTCCACTGAGAAAGCTAACACTTTTTCTGAAAAAATATGTTTCTTATGATTAGCAGCTGCAATCATCACTTCTTTATGTAAACTTGTTGGAGTGCTAATGATAACCGCATCGATATCAGCATTTGATAATACTTTCTCCAAATCTGCTTCAAAAGGTACTCCAAGCTCTTCTGCCCACTTCTTACCGCGTGCAGGATCCTCATCCCATACTAATTGAATGGAAAGGTTTTCATTATCCCGAGCATTTCTCGCATAATCATCAGCATGTACATGCCATCTACTCAATAAAGCAACATTAATCAATTCATACACTTCCCTTCTATTAATTATGAATCCCAAAAAATGAGAATCATACAAAGCTATTATATCTTTATATATGCAGGATGTGAACTTTATTTGTTATCGCTAACAGTTTTCTTTTGTTTTATCTAAAAATCATGCGGGTAAATATGTCAGTACGAGGTGATTTGTATGAACAGTCTCTTATTGACAAAGGAAGAGATGTCTAACCCAAATTTAGTCCCAGAATGGGTGGCTAGAGAATACAAGAAATTTAATAAAATCGTGACAAACAAAACCTTTCCTTGTACATTTGGGATGGCTGGAGAGAAAAAAGGTGAACTCCGTTATTCCTATATTTCACAAGATGATTGGTCCACACTTCCCGCAACTTTAGAAGAATTTATTTCTCTTTTTGATTCATCAAAGCAATTGATTCGCCATGGCTTTTTTCTATTTGTAGAACCTGAACAAGAAGAAAAATCGTTAGAATATTATCGTCAATATTTTTGGAGAATCCTTCAATACTTGCATGAAGTAGATGAAAAACCATGGCCAGAAGACTATCCTATTGATCCTGATCATCACTTATGGAATTTTGTATTTGCTGGAGAGCCTTTTTTTATTTTCGGAAATACACCAGCATATAAACAAAGAAAAACGAGGGATTTAGGTAATAGCCTTATCCTCGGATTCCAACCTCGCAGAATATTCGAGGGATTAGAAGGAACTTCTAAAGGCGGCATCATGTCCCGTGAAAAGGTAAGGGCAAGAGTTGAAAAGTGGGATAAGTTGCCTAAGCATCCAAATATAAGCCATTATGGTGACCCAGAACATCGCGAATGGAAACAATATTTTATTGGGGACGATGCCAAACCAATTGAAGGCGAATGTCCTTTTAAGCATAAAGAAATGAAAAAAACCTGTCTATAAATGACAGGTTTTCCTTTTACTCTCTTTCTTTCGGAACTAAGGAAAAAATTTCGTGACTTTCAAATGATTCAATTAAACGATCTAGCCATGTATAGTATTGAAGAATATATTCCAATTTTTCTATATCGATTTTTGCCAGCTCCTTAATTTCCTCACTAGCATTATCATCCGATACGAGTTGCTTTAATTCAGACAAAGACTTTTGAATGGAATGGATATGCATTGAAATGGCACTTTTCCATTTTGTCGAGAATAAGTCGATAAAACTTTGATACCAGTCTTCTTGTACTTGGTATAAGTCTTTTCTTACTCCTTTTTTCCAAACTCTCTCTACCATTTTTAAATCAGATAAAGACCTAACGGACGTACTCATACTCGTCTTACTCATTCCTAGTTCTTCTTTCATTTCGTCAAGAGTGATCGGTTCATTATGAAAATACATCATTCCATATAATCTTCCTGCAGAAGGGGTAACACCATATAAGTCAATATTTTGTGCAATCGTCTCTATTATTCGTTCACGTGCTCTGTCTAGTTGTTCTTTTCCTTCCACTTATTTCACATCCTAAAGAATAATCGCTCCTTTATTTAGAGTATAATTCCGTGCGTCTAATGTAAAGTATCATATTGCAAAGCAATCGGGAGTATTCGCGAGGATTATTAAGAATAGGCAAGATTTGTTTTGTACAGTTTATACTGTACGTACTATATACATTGAATATCAAGCTATATGCTGTTTGAGTTACAAACTGCATTTCCCCTAAACTTATATAGGTAGTGAAGGGGTGAAGTCATGAAGGAAATTATGTTACAGAAAAAAATAGAAGTAAAAAATGTAACGAAGATTTTTGGTAAAAACATAAAAAGAGCAGCACAATCTATACAAGAAGGAAAAAGTAAAAGTGAAATTCTTAAAACAACGGGCGCAACCGTCGGTGTAAATAAGGCAAACTTTGATGTATACGAAGGTGAAATTTTCGTCATTATGGGATTATCTGGGAGTGGAAAGTCTACACTTGTCAGAATGCTGAATCGGTTAATTGAGCCTACATTTGGTCAAGTAATATTAGATGGACAGGATATTGTCTCTTTAAATAAAGAACAATTACGCGAAGTGCGCAGGAAAAAGATCGGGATGGTCTTTCAGAAATTTGCTCTTTTTCCTCACCGTACGATCTTGGAAAACACCGAATATGGATTAGAGATTCAAGGTGTCGCAAAAGACACTCGCAAGAAAACGGCCATGGATGCCTTGAAGATTGTAGGTTTGGAAGGATATGAAGATCAATATCCTAGCCAATTAAGTGGTGGCATGCAACAAAGGGTTGGGCTTGCAAGAGCACTCGCAAATGATCCAGATATTTTGCTAATGGATGAAGCTTTCAGTGCGCTTGACCCTCTTATTAGAAAAGATATGCAAAACGAGTTGCTTCAATTGCATGACGAAATGGGGAAAACGATTATCTTTATTACACATGATCTTGATGAAGCGCTCCGAATAGGAGATAGAATTGCCCTAATGAAAGATGGGGAAATTGTTCAAATAGGTACTCCTGAAGAAATTTTGATGAATCCTTCAAATCATTATGTTGAAAGATTTGTTGAAGATGTAGACCTTTCGAAGGTATTAACAGCTAGCCATATTATGAAGCCTGCTGAAACAGTTCAAATAGACAGAGGGCCTCGAGTCGCTTTACGTTTGATGAAGCATCATGGAATTTCCTCTATTTACATTGTTGATAAGCAAAATCGCCTTCTAGGTGCTGTTACTGCACAAGATGCAAATGCTGCATCAGAGAAAAATCAATCTCTCCAAGATGTCCTCATTGAAAACATTACTACGATTGCTTCCGATACGTTGCTAACCGATCTTTTCAATGTCGTTTCAACTGCTTCCATTCCAGTTACAGTAGTGGATGAAGAAAATCGTCTACAAGGAATTATTATTCGTGGAGCCCTTATTGGTGCATTAGCTGGAGATAATGATTTTATTAATGACCAAGAAAACTCTGTTGACTTGCGGGAGGTGAATTAAGTGAGTGATTTATTACCGCGAATCCCTCTCGCTTCGTGGATCGACCAGTTTCTCGATTGGCTCATTACACATTTTGGAAGCTTATTTGATGGGATTACAGCTTTGTTGGAAGGGATTGTTGATGGAATTGTGAATAGTTTAGCATTCATTCCATCTATAATTCTTGCAATCCTATTTGGACTTGTAGCATGGTGGATTTCAAATAAAAAAGTTGCCCTATTTTCTCTTATTGGCTTTTTAATCATCGATTATTTAGGCTACTGGAGTCCGATGTTACAAATGCTGGCCCTTGTTGTAACATCAGTCGGTATATCGATTGTCATCGGTGTACCTATTGGCATATGGGCTTCGCAAAAGGAATCTGTAAGTAGAATTGTGACACCTATTCTTGATTTTATGCAGACAATGCCGGCATTTGTTTATTTATTGCCAGCCATCTTCTTTTTCAACATCGGTGTCGTGCCCGGAATAGTTGCATCGGTTATTTTTTCAATGCCTCCTACAATCAGGTTAACGTCGCTGGGCATCCGTCAAGTGCCTGAAGATTTAATCGAGGCGACAGAAGCTTTCGGCTCCACGACCGGACAAAAATTAATGAAAGTCCAGATCCCACTAGCAATGCCGACAATCATGGCCGGTATCAACCAAAGCATTATGTTGGCATTATCGATGGTGGTCATCGCCTCAATGGTCGGTGCACCAGGACTTGGTGAAGAAGTGTACCGTGCCGTGACCCAATTGAAAACCGGTGTCGGGGTTGAAGCAGGGTTGGCTATCGTTATTGTCGCAATCATATTAGATAGAATTACTCAACATGCTGGAAAGCAAAAACAAGGGGGAAGTCAATCATGACTTTATTTAAAAAGATAACAGGATTAGGAGCTGCAAGTATTTTAGCATTGGGACTAGCGGCTTGCGGAAGTGATAATGCCAACTCGAGTGGATCGGGATCTGACTCAGTAGGTAAAAGTGTAGATTATAAGATTACTGGAATTGACCCGGGAGCTGGCATTATGCAAGCAACAGAAGAAGCGATTAAGGAATATGAACTTGATAAATGGAAGCTTGTATCTGGTTCAGGTGCTGCGATGACCGCTTCTTTGAAAAAAGCGTATGATAAAAAAGAACCAATTATCATCACGGGATGGAATCCACACTGGATGTTTTCCAAATATGACCTGAAATATTTAGATGATCCTAAAGGGGTATACGGCGGGGCTGAAGAAATTCATTCGATTGGCCGTCTCGGACTAAAAGATGATCATCCAGAAGCATATAAAGTTCTTCAACAGTTTAAATGGGAAGATACAGATATGGGTGCTGTTATGGTAGATATTCAAGATGGTGAAAAACCCGAAGTAGCAGCTCAAAACTGGATTAATGAAAACGAAGAAAAAGTAGCTGAATGGACAAATGGCGTAAACAAAGTAGATGGTGACAAGTTGAAGCTTGTGTACGTTGCTTGGGATAGTACGATTGCGAGTACGAATGTCATGAAACTTGTTCTCGAAGATCTAGGTTATAACGTATCGATTTCACAAGTAGAAGCTGGACCAATGTGGACAGCAGTAGCTGACGGAAGTGCTGATGCTTTATTAGCTGGTTGGCTCCCGGTCACTCACCAAACATATGCCGAAAAATTTGAAGGTAAGTATGAAGACATTGGAGTCAGCATGGAAAATGTAAAAATCGGTCTTACAGTTCCAGCATATATGGATATTGACTCTATTGAGGATTTAAAAGAATAATAATTTCGAAGCCCTTCGCAATATCATGCGGAGGGCTTCTTGCCCTTTTTCGAGATTTGCGGTAACCTATTTACTAAACTTATTAAAGGGTGTTTTTCATGGATTATAAAGCTATTATATTTGATTTAGATAATACTCTACTAAACTACTCTGTGAGCGAATTGAAATCCATGCAAAAAACAGTGACAAAGCATGGATTAATACACAATAAGTCGTTTACTTGGGACCATTTTTGGAATGTGTATACAACGATTAACATGAATTACTGGAATGATCGAGTAAAATCCAATTACTCTATTTATCAAGTATTGGAGTACTCCTTCAATGACACGTTAAAAAACCTGAATCTTGATATCACAGAATCTAAAATTTTGGCTAATTTTTACTGGGAAACATTTTGTACTGCGTGTGATTTTGAAGAACATGCACAAGATCTATTGTCCCATTTACATGGAAAATATCGAATGGCTATCATATCAAATGGGATTGGAGAAGCTCAGAGGGGCAGACTGTCTGCCGGTGGAATTGATCACTTCTTTGACGAATTGATTATTTCCGATGAAGTCGGCTACTGGAAGCCTGATAAAGAAATTTTCGAAGAAGCGCTAAAACGATTAGATATTAGCAGTACTGATGCCCTATTTGTCGGGGACTCACTTCAAGACGATTACTATGGAGCGTTAAACGCAGGAATTGATTTTTGCTTTTACAATCGTATGGGACATTCAATTGAGAAAAATATCCGTCCAAAATATATGATTGAAAATCTGAATAAGTTAATGGCCATATAAAAAAGATCTCTTCTGATTTCAGGAGAGATCTTCGTCTATTTCTTTTAGCACTTCCCCGATTTTTCGGTCATTCACTACGAGATCAGCGTAAATATCAAAATCGGTTGGTTCCATATTAATAATCACAAGTTTTGCACCATTCTGTTTTGCGATAATAGGAAATTGGTTTGCAGGAGTTACAGTTAAGGAAGAACCAAGAACAATAAACAAATCTGCTTTTTCGCTTTCTTCCGCTGCTTGTATTAGCGCGTCTTCAGGAAGCATTTCACCAAATAATACAACAGAAGGTCGAAGCTTCCCTCCACATTCACACATAAACTCTTCATTTGCATATTTCTCATTTCCATATTCCTTGCCGCAGTCCTGGCAATGAACTTTTTTCATCGTTCCATGAAGTTCTATCACATTTTGACTTCCACCTTCTGTATGGAATCCATCAATGTTTTGAGTGATAATACTTTTGATAAGTCCTTGTTTTTCCCATTTCGCTAGAATTTCATGACCTTTATGCGGTTTCGCTTGATTTAGTCCAAGCACCCTGTGACGGTAAAATTGGAAAAATTCCTCAACGTTTTTATTTAGGGCTTCTGTGCTAGCGATCTGACTTGGATCTTTTTTAGTCCAAAGTCCTTTACCAGCAGAACGGAAATCCGGCAACCCACTCTCCGTAGACATTCCAGCACCAGTTAAAATAACTGTATAGTTAGAGTCCATCATCCATTGTGATAACAATTAGACAACCCCTTTCACTTCTACTCACTGTCATTATAACATTATTCAAAAAAAGAAGACCGCTCCCACATAATGGAGCAGTCCCACCTATTATTCTAGTGCACTTTCTACTTCTTTCACCATGCTAGAAACGGATTCAAGCCCGCCTCCAGATAAATACCAATAGTCCGGATCTAAATAAATGATTTTTCCATTTTTATAAGCATTTGATTTTTTCACCATGTCATTTTCAACGATTTGCTTAGCTGATGATTTCCCATCAACTGCTGCCCCTCTATCAACGACGAATAAATAATCCGGATTCTTTTCAACAATGTATTCAAAATTAATGCTTTGACCGTGTGTTGATACTTCAATCGAATCGTCTACTGGCGCAAATCCAAAAACATCATGAATAATTCCAAATCTTGATTTTGGTCCATATGCACTTACTTTTCCTTCATTGGCCAATACGACTAATGATTTACCGTCAAGGCTAGATGCTTTTTCATTCAATGTTTTTATGCTTTCTTCAATGGCAGAAAGTTCTTTGTTTACTTCATCTTCCTTATCAAAAATGTTGCCGATTGTTCTAGCATTTGATTCAAATGATTCCATATATTTTTCAGTATCAACACCTAGGAAGATTGTTGGAGCAATTGCTTTGAATTCATCATATAGCTCCATTTGTCTTCCAGAGATGATAATTAAATCTGGTTTAAGTGAATGGATTTTTTCAAAATCAGGCTCTTTCAAGCTTCCTACGTTCTCATACTTTTCATCTTCGTACTTCGCTAAATATTTTGGTATATTTGTTTTTGGTAATGCAATTGGTTCGATTCCGAGTTTATCTAACGTATCAAGAGATCCAAAATCAAAAACAATCACTTTTTCAGGATTCTTTTTCACCTTAGTTTCGTCTAGCTGGTGTTTAATAGTCAATTCTTCTGAAGGTGCAGCACCTGTATTTTCATTACTATCTTTTGTATTTGTCCCACAAGCAGAAATTATGATCATTAATGCGGAAATAACGAATATAGAAAAGATTTTTCTCATTATCTTCACCTCTAAAATTTAATTATGTAAAATTATCTATGATAACCATTATCAATTACTCTTAAAAAAATAACTCTTTTAACCTCCTTGTTTCTCTGTGATAATGATATTCATTCTCAATTAGTAATATAACACAAATAAATAATAATTCAACTAAAAAAATCCTTGTCACAAATTAGACAAGGATTCATGGATAATTATTTTTTTGAAATTTCTTCTAATGGCTTCGCGTTTCCGTAAGTTGGATACGGTCGATTAGATGGGCTTACATATTTTGCTGCGTTCACAAGCACTTTTTGAATCTCTTTATTATGATACGTTGGGTACGTTTCGTGACCAGGTCTGAAGTAAAAAATCTTACCGTTACCTCTTTGGTACGTACAGCCGGATCTGAAGACCTCTCCTCCTTCAAACCAACTTACAAAAACTAGTTGATCTGGAGCTGGAATGTCGAAATGCTCTCCATACATTTCTTCTTTTTCCAATTCAATGTATTCTCCAATCCCTTCTGCAATTGGGTGAGAAGGATCAACAACCCAGAGTCTTTCACGATCATCAGCTTCACGCCATTTTAAATTACAAGTTGTCCCCATTAATTTTTGGAAGATTTTCGAGAAGTGTCCGGAATGCAATACTACCAGACCCATTCCTTCTAAAACACGTCTATGTACTCTGTTCACAATTTCATCAGTTACTTCGTGATGAGCCATATGTCCCCACCAGAAAAGTACGTCTGTATTATTTAGAACTTCTTCAGTTAATCCATGTTCAGGCTCATCTAAGGTTGCTGTATTCACATCTTCAAATCCATTATCAGATAAGGCTTTCGCGATTGTTCCATGAATGCCTTCGGGGTAAATATCTGCAACGACTTGATTCATTTTTTCGTGGCGATTCTCATTCCAAACTGTGATTCTCATGCTTTTCCTCTCCCTTTTATATAATCTCTTAATATAGAGTCTAAACCGCTTTCATACTCTAATATTGTTAATATAGCAATTATATGGAAGATGAACAAGGAATTAAATTCAAAAATGTCTAAAATGAAAAACAGCCTTTCACAAAAATGAAAGACTGCTTCATACTTTATCCTGTTCCCTGATTTTATCAATCGGTACAAAAACTTCTAAGTGGCGATATAGGTTTGAAAATTCTGCTGGAAGCAGCCCACCATACTCACCATCAATGTTTAGCTGCATTTTTTCTTTCGATTTTACTTTTATATAATTTGCCTTCGTATAGATTAAATTCGGATCATTAATATGCTCTCCACGAAGGGCTAATGATGCAATCCGAATGAATTCAGCTAAGTTTGTCTTTTTCAAAATCATCAGTGTGAATAAACCATCATTTATCGATGAATCGGGAGCCAGTTTTTCAAAACCACCTACAGAGTTGGTTAAGCCAATTAGAAAGAGCATGATTTCCCCTTCAAAAAGCTTTCCATCGTATTCTATGGTTACATCTGCAGCGTGAATCGAAGGAAGCATTTCAATCCCTTTTAAATAATAAGCCAGTTGCCCTAATACGGTTTTAAGCTTGCTCGGGACTTCATATGTCAACTCTGTTAACCGTCCACCGCCAGCAATATTGATAAAATAACTATCATTCATTCGACCAATATCAACCGGGATAGTATCATTTTTAAGGATGACATCAACAGCGTAATCAATATCCCTCGGTATATTTAATGCGCGAGCAAAATCATTCGTCGTTCCGGTGGGAATAATTCCGAGCTTTGGACGATATTCCTGTTCCGCCAACCCGTTGACCACTTCATTGATTGTGCCATCGCCGCCAGCTGCAATAACAATATCGTATTTACGATCAACAGCTATTTTGGCAGCTTTAATCGCATCTCCCTCACCTGTCGTCGCATGACATGAGGTTTCATATCCAGCACTCTCTAATTTTTGCAAGACATCTGCTAGATTACGTTTGAAAATTTCCCGGCCTGAAGTCGGATTATAAATAATTCTCGCTCTCTTCATACACTTCACCCCATCACCAAGAAATCAATAATTGAACTTTTACTATAATCAATTAAGCATCCGGACATATCATACCTCTTTTTTTCAAGAAAATCCAGAATCCTTAACAAGAATGGGCCAGGAGTATGGAGATGATGTGAACTTTTTCGAACAGTTTGGGTAATGACCTTGCGATTTTGGTTCTTTCTTGTGAACCAATCGCTTATTGAATATTTCAATCGGACAGCGGAGGTGGTTTTCATTGGAATGCGGGCACTTTGAACGATCCAATTGGACAACTGTGGCTATTTTCTATGGGACACGAGCACTTTGAATGCTCCAATCGGACAACTGTGGCTATTTTCTATGGGACACGAGCACTTTGAATGCTCCAATCGGACAACTGTGGCCATTTTCTATGGGACACGAGCACTTTGAACGATCCAATTGGACAACTGTGGCCATTTTCTATGGGACATAAGCACTTTGAATGCTCCAATCGGACAACTGTGGCTATTTTCTATGGGACACGAGCACTTTGAATGCTCCAATCGGACAACTGTGGCCATTTTCTATGGGACACGAGCACTTTGAACGATCC
>NZ_JALIRM010000007.1 GCF_022900255.1 Lederbergia wuyishanensis | reverse complement strand
TCCAATAGGACAACTGTGGCCATTTTCTATGGGACATAAGCACTTTGAATGCTCCAATCGGACAATAATTACGATTTTCTTTGTGGCACAGGCACTTTAAACGTTCTAAAAGGACAGGTTACATGCTTTTTGCATGGACTCTGCCCTTTTGAAAGTTCAATCAACAGCTATACTTCTTTTATCGTGCCCTGAGTACCTTGAGCGATCCATACTGACTGCATAACTTATTTTTTCGTTCCCAGGGTAAGTTGACATTCACCGTGACCATAGCGTTCATTTTCTGGACAATAATCGCGATGATCTCTTTATTGAATGTTTTTTTAAATCTTTGCAGCTCTTTTCTATAACCAGTCAATTGTTATTTAATATTTACTCCATCCGCATTTTTTATAAAAATAGTATGCTTTCCTGTACCAAATGTTTGATTTGCCGATTTCACGACGTCTTCATAATCGTTTTGTACTTTTTTCATGTTTTCCCATTTTCCATCATCCAGATTACGGGAATCTTGAACGTCTAACTTAACGTTTGTATCCTTTGATACCATGATATCCAAATAACCGCCGTTTACTACTTCCCAATCATTTTTCATATTGCGTGGTTTTAATGCCAATGAATTTCCTTTTCCATTGACTTCAAGATTCATATTTTCAGGAATTAGAAGAGTTGGCTCCATATGTCCACTAAACCCACTATAACGTTTATATGGAATATCTTTAAATCGTATATATATCGTATCCCCTAGTTTTTCCACAAGTGCATAATCTGAAACCTCTTTTACTGGAAATCCTTTTTTATAGACATCGCCTCTATACGTTCCGAACATCGTCATCGTTTTACTAGTCGTACTTTCAATCGTTACAGGATATGACCCTGCGTCAACTTGAACACGTGTAATTCCATCTAGCATTGTTTCTTCGTATTTTGGTAAATCGACTGTTTTTACTTCGGCTGAAATATATTGGTTTGCCGCATCCAGCAGCCCCACAGACTGCAGTAAGGCAACTCCAAGTCCAAGTGTTCCAATAAAACCGATAAAGATAATACTGATAAAATCATATTTTACGTGGCTATTTTCTTTGTTAAAAAACGATAAGTAAATAAGAATCTCAATTCCTAAAATAATGAATAATACGGGCCACCATGATAAAAGGGCAACCGCCGGATCCCAATCAAGGACTTGCTGTAGAAGAAGGAATACGCCGAGGAAAACGAGTGCCCCTCCCATTGAAAAAGAACCAACTCTCCATGTTCTCATTGTGTATCACCTTCTTCTTTTGTTTGTGTCACTTTTTTACCAGACAATAATTTGATTCCTCCACCTATGAGTAAAATACAGAGGATACCTGTTTGTACGTAACGATAAAACAAATAAAGGATATCTCCTTTAATATACGGAGCAATAATAGGTACTAATATATTCGTTCCTAAATAATAAACCCCTAATGCTATCAAACCAATCCCGACCCATTTTTGATGATTAATAAAGAAAGATACGATTGGCACATCTTCTTCGATTTCATCACTTTCCGCTCTCGATGCTTTTTGCAGACCGTCAAAGAAGCTAAAGAACCAGATAATCGGAACGACAAACAGGAAGATTCCAAGCCTTAATACATCTAGAATATAGATGGAAAAAAGGAATGCTGCCATTAACTGAATCCCGCGTTTTTGCAGTCCTAGATATAAATGACCTGCTCCTGGGATAATGGAAAGCAATGTTGCAATGGCTTTACTTTTTCTACCATCACCTGTTCTATTTTCAATATCTTCTAACACTGACTTATCGACAAGTGTCTCTCCTTTTTGCTTGGCATCAAGTAGCCTTATCACATCAAAGAATCCGTATATCCAAATGATTGGCAGTGTTGCTAAAAAAATAAGGAACTGTTCACGTCCAGTCATCATCGTTACAAATAACACCATAATCGCTGCTCCAAGGAAGGAAGCGAGCAGTGTCATCCCACGATATACTAAACCTAACTGGAAATGTCCTAACCCAGGTACGAACGACAGCACTATTGTAAAAAAGCGTTCAGAGTCATTGGCTTTTTGTTGCACAGCCACATCCTGTGTATTTGTTGGCTGTTGATATAGCTTCGATGCGGTTACAACAGTATCGATAAAGTTGATAATATACATGATCAAACCGCCAATTGAGAATGCTGCAAAAACACCTTCGTTCGACATTGCTGCTAACCCAAACGACACAATTGGAATTCCAATAACAGTTGCTGTATAAAAAAGCCCGCGCAATACTTTCCCTAGATACATCAAACCTCCGCCCGGAAAAAATGCGAGCAAAAACGCGATAAATGGGTTTTTATTCATGACGATCCTCCTCCTTAAGTATCTCTTCGAATTTATTTGTAAAGGAATCTTGTTTATTTAAAAACGATTGAACAAATGATTCAGCTTGCTTCTGTTCGCTATGTTCAAATGTACTTGCCATATTCATAAGATGAGAAAATACCCCTGTTGACATTAAGAACAACGTTACTGCAGCCGCTACGAAATAATGAACAATTGTTTGTTTTTGCGAAATCTTTTTTCGTGGCTTTGTCATTGGCTTTGGCTTATTTAACTCAGTAACTTGTTGCATAATCGAATCTGTAAAGCTTGAGTCTTCCTCAAATTCCGGCATCTGGAATTCCGTCGCTTCCACCGCTTTTAAATAAAGTTCCAGGCAGTGGTCACAACTGTATAGATGGTTTTCATATACTTTTCTTGTTTCTTCATTAAGCTCATCCCGAACGTATTCTAGCCAGTTTTCATACGTCATGTGATTCATGAAAAATCATCCTCCTTCCAGTGCTTTTTCATCCATTGTCTTGCACGATAAAGCTTTACTTCGATGGTTTTCGGCTGTACATTTTGGTTTACTGCTATTTCTTGATATGACTTTTCTTTTATGTAAAAGTCCTCAACGACTGAACGATAATTTTCTGGTAGTTCTTTAATCCTTTTTCGTAAGAGCTCTCTTTTTTCTTTATTAATGACTAGAAGCTCTACACTTTCCAATCGTGGTGAATGCCCCGTTTCGTCATACTCAACTTGCTGGTTTTCCTGCCTTCTAACTTGCTTTCTTTTTATATCGATCGCATGATTAACGGCAATTCTCGTGATCCACGTTTTAAAACCATTACCCTCGAATTGGGGGAGAGAAGTATAGATTTTTAGGAACACTTCTTGTGCCGCATCTTCAGCATCTTTTTCGTTTCGAAGAACGCCGTACACTGTATAAAAAATATGGGTTCTATATTTTTCAACGAGAATACGAAACGCATGATCATTTCCATTTTTTATCTTTTCAATGAGCACATCATCCAAAACTTCTCCCCCCCTTTCCGACTTGCATCCCTATAGACGTTACAAACAACAACCGACCCTACACTTTTTTCTAATTTATTTTATCATGGTTGGGCAAGCTTCTTTTCCTTATCTTCAGCAAACCCATAATCCAGTAAAGAAATTGAATCCGTCCACATGGATTCCTTTCCTGAATGAAGAACAACCGAAATTAAATTTTTGCTTCCTCTATTCGCAGACGAAATGAGACAATAACCCGCCTGGTCAGTGAATCCAGTTTTCAAACCTGTCGCATCTTCGTAATAATAGGAACTGTTAGGATCTAAAAGTTGATTGCGATTTTTATACGTATGTGTTTTCGTTGAATAAATTTGCTGACTTACTAGACTATTGATTATTTTATTTTTTTTAGCTTCCTTCGCAATTAAAGCCAAATCATAGGCAGTAGAAAAATGATTTTCGTCGTGTAAACCATGTGGATTTACAAAGTTTGAATGGTTTGCTCCGATTTCCTTTGCCTTTGTATTCATTAAATCGGCAAAATACTGAATAGCTTCAGGTTCACTCATTTTCTTGTCTTGAATTGCCGTATATACCGCAAGCGACCTCGCCGCATCATTTCCTGATTGTAAAAGCATAGCTGCGAGTAGTTCCTCTACAGTCTGAACTTGTCCTTCGAATAAACCTACACGCGCTTCGCCTTCTGTCTGCAAATAAACTTCTTTGCCAATCTTTACTTTTTCATTAGGCGCTCTTCCATCAAGGACCACCAAAGCAGTCAAAAGTTTCGTCGTACTCGCAGGATATAATTTTGCATTTTGATTTTTTGAAAAAATGATTTTCCCCGTATTTTGATCCATTAAGACTGCAGCTTCTCCCGAAATATGTACAGGCGAATGTGTAAACGCCATGATGATTTGATCTTTTTTATTGTAAGAAATGATCGTTAAAAGAATAATGATAAGGAAAAGGCTTTTTCTTTTCATGAAATTCACTCCTATATTTCGCATATCTATAACTAATAGACGCGGAAAAAACTCCTACCCCTACACTTAAAAAGGAGTTTTATATGAATTTGTAGAATGATAGATGGAGAACATTTTAGAGAGGACCGAAAATATGAAAATAAAAAAAGCCATGCTAACAGTTGGCATGGTCTTCGCAATCATAAGTATGATTGGAAATTATTTATTTTTTACCAGTAAACAATTGAATCAGCCAATCATGTTAAAGCATTATTATGACACTCAGGTTAGCGTTGATAGCATGCTCCAATTTCAATATTTGACGAATCGAAATGATGAAACTAAAATTGCTTGGTTTACGCTTCCAGATTTGGACATAACGCTCCCAGTGTTTGAAGATCAAATATATAATACATTTAGACATCACCAAATAAAGATATTACATGTTAATGTACCTGAAGAACTTGAAGAGATCATGAATAACGGAGAAATACATCTAACCGAAGTAGAAGCACATTTTTCGAATGGGGATATTCAATTGATGGATATTGGAGATGTCATTCTTCGTAAATACAAAGAAAACAAGACCCCTTTCGAATTTAGTGCTAGTGGAAGTTCATCAGACGATACTGGATTTGCAGTTGCGGTGGCAAAAAAAGATGTCAACATCACTGATTTGGAAATTCCGTTTGCAGATAAATTTGAAAAGGCAATAAAGCTTTATGTTGGAGAAAATCAAAGGACTCCCGAAAATCATTCAGATATCGTACCAAAGGGAGAGCTCCTAACAAAAGATTCCTTTCCGATTCTTAAGAAAAAAGGCGATTACTTGTCAATGGAATATGAAATAAAATTTGACAAAGATGATAAAAACAAACTTCATTTATATACCTTTGAAATAAAAATGATTGGCAAAGATGAAGATGGTAAGACATTTTCATTCCCAGATACCATCTATTATCAGCCAGAATTGACCGAAAAAGACATTGCAGCCATTATACAGGGGGACCAATAATGAACGACATTTCAAAAGCCTTTACGAAGATTTTTTGGGGTTTCATGCTCGTATTTTTAGATTTTAAAATTAATCAATTCGATCTTTTACCGGATTTCGTCGGTTATTTTATCATCGTGTCCGCTTTAAGCGATTTAAACTCGTTTTCCGCCTATTTTAAAAAGGCGAGAACGTTTGCGATCATTTTGGCGATTTTGAGTATACCGGAATATTTTATCGGGGAAATCAATATTCTTGAAGGGATTGTTCCATCTACATCGACCATCTTAATCCTAATTTCGTCATCAGTACTTACATTAATACACATTGCTTTTATCTTTTTCTTATTACAAGGATGTATTGAATTAGCGAATCATCATCAAAATTCAACACTTGCAAAAACAACGAAAAATATCCAAACGTTTTATATCATTATTTTACTCGCAGTCACAATTCTAACTCCATTTGTTTTAAATATACCTCAAGATCTGGCTACCGCTATCATAATAGTTGGTGGAATCGCATCATTTGTTGTGTATATCATTGTTCTTATTTTAATATGGAGTTATCGCAAAGCTTTTAATAGTATTTCAAAATAAAGTACGGTAGGCATCCTTTACCAAGATGCCTACCGCTTTTTAAATTTCAAAGTCCACAACGATAGGAAAGTGATCACTCGGAAATCTTCCGTCTACTTGATCATTTACAATGTTAAGAGTACCTACTTTTACATCTCCACGATATAAAATCCAGTCGATCCTTCCTTCTCCACCAGTTGGATCATTAAAGTTATTAAAGCTTCCCAATTCTTTATTGATTCGTTCTGTGGCTGAATCCCATGTATCTATGAAATCCCCTTTTGTTAAAAAGGCTTGGTGTGTGTCCGTTTCGTATACCGTGTTAAAATCTCCCGTAATAAATAATGGAATAGACGAATCAAAGGCTTCTGCCTGTTTTACTATCAACTCCGCACCTTTTACTCTCGCAATCTCAGAAACATGATCCAAATGAGTATTCAAATGGTAGAAAGATTGTTGCGTCTCCTTATCCAAAAATCGAACCCACGTGGCCATCCGTGTACAATCATTTCCCCACGTGCTTGAGGCCATCACATCCGGAGTATCCGACAGCCAAAAATGATCGTATTCTAACACGTCGAAACGACTTTTTTTATAAAATATCGCCATAAACTCACTTTTACTTCCGCCTTCTCTTCCCAAACCAATCCAATCATAATCCTCAAGAAGATGATCCAAATCCTGCACTTGGTTAAATTTACATTCTTGGGTACCAATTAGATCTGGAGATTCTCTTATAATTAAATCCCTCATTAATCCTTTACGTTCCTCCCAAGAATTAGGCGGTGCGTCACAATCATTTCGTACGTTGTATGTCATGATACGTAAATCCATCAGAAAACCCCTTTCTTTTTATGTATACGATTGCAATTATAGCAAAATATCACAGAAGTTTAATATAAAAGATTCATGTTGGCCCCACTATTGATTTTTATATGCTAAAGCTGAATTAAGAATACCAAATCCAATAATTGCAAGAAATAAATACGAATTAACTGTATCCACAAAATTAAACTCATCTGCTACATACCCAAGCATAACCAAGTTAAAGGCAGAGATTATTATACATATAAAACTGATCAACATAACTGAAAACCTGTTTAAAAACTTCAAATACTTTTTGAGAAAAACAATGCTAATAAATACTCCAATTAAAATAATTGTTAAAAAAGTCATTTCATACTTTACAAAATGAAAGTCTTCATATGATTCCATAGCGCTTTCCCCCTATATTTATCTATTACAAATTAGGACGTAAAATATTTATATTTGTTTCCAAATAAAAAAATCCACCTCTATACAGGTGAATTTCTTAAAACAATTTAATTCCACGATCAGCAAGGAATTGAATAGAGTCTAGTAACGACTCGGAATCTACTTGATAGACTTCCTGAACAAGCTTCTCCCATTTTTCAAAGTCATTCATTTTAATCTCGCTTATATTACGAAACGTCATGATTTTCATTGAGCCATTACGTAAAAAATAACATTGATGCCCATTGAAACGAACGGCTGTAATTCTTCTCATTGTAATATTATCATCATTGTCTAGATAAGATGCACGAATATCATCCGTAATATCCGTTTCCGAAAGCGGCTTCCAGATGACTTGTTTTTTCACGAAAGATTTGCCATTTGATTTCCGGTCAATTTCATATGTATCTGTGCTTAGTTTTGTAAAAACAATCTCTTCACCGAAACCATGCATTTGATGCCTCGTCTTAGCTTCCAACTCCACTGGCTTCATAATGGGAGACCCATACCCTACATCAACATAGTATTTTCTATCTTGGATCACCACCATAATGGCGAGATGGCCTGGTTCTACTTTTACAAGAGAGCAATCATACCCAAGTAATGATAGTAATCTAGCAAAATTCATGTTAAGTGTATAGCATGTACCACCCCAGCCTTTTTGAACCATATTTTGAACGAAGACAGGGAGTGGTGGAATATAATCTGGTGCAAGAGAAAAATATTGAAATTTACTAAACGTTTCATACGGAATATATGACAAATGGTGTTGAATAAGGCGCTGCAAATAATTTAGATTCGGTTCCTCTCGTCTTAAGCGTAAATGCTGTAAATATTGATTTGCAATTTCCTCCATTATTCAACACCTCGATTTTATTGAAGTCTATTTTTAATGCTGCTATATACTTCGTCCCAAACAGTAGAGTCTGTTACATATCTTTGCATCATCTGACTGTACATTTCACTTTGCTTCTCCGCGAAGGTTTCGTCTTCCTTACTAGGGAGCTTTGAACGCTGCTCATCTACATATTGTTGCACACTGTCCGCTCTTGGACCCCAAACAGCACGTTCATTACCTTCTTTATCGATAAAAATAAAAATAGGAATTGCTCGTGATGTACCATTTGTTAAGTATTGATCCATTAGCTCCAAATTTTGATCACGAAGTAGCATACGAACTTCTATTCCACTTTTTTCGGCTATTTTTAATAAAATAGGAACATTTACCATGGCATCTCCACACCAATCTTCCGTAAGGACAATGACACGAAGTTCTTCATCTTTTAAATTTGCTAAAAGTGCTTCATCTCCTGCTGGAACTTCAAATTTTTGAAGAATTGTTTGCAAACTTTCTTTATGTTTTTCCATCGAACTTATGTATTCCTCAGGTGTCATTCCTTTATTAAACCAATCGACTAGGTTCATGAGTCTAACCCCTTTTCTTTTATGTTGCCTATTATTATATACTATGATTAATTTTTGTTCAGCTAAGAGGCTTTCAAAAATGTCCATTAATGAAGAGGACTAGATCTCCTTCTATCCTCGGATAACTAACTTCCATTGTCATATAGACATGAAAACCGTTTCTCATTGAAGGATAAGTGCCTCCTATCAATTCATTTGATTCAATAAAAAATAGGCACTCCATCACGGAGCACCTATTCTCGTTATTATCGCTTATCAATTTCTTGTTTTAAAATTTTATTAACCATCGGTGGATTCGCTTGGCCTTTTGTTGCTTTCATGATTTGGCCGACTAGGAATCCGAGTGCGCGGCCTTTACCGTTTTTGTAATCTTCGATGGATTGTGGGTTAGCATCCAATGTTTCAGTTACAATTGCAAGCAATGCGCCTTCGTCTGAAATTTGAACTAAGCCTTTTTCTTTTACGATTGTTTCTGCGTCTCCGCCATTTTCTACAAGTTCGCGGAATACTTGTTTCGCAATTTTGGATGAAATCGTTCCATCTTCAATCAACTTGATCATTCCTGCAAGTCCCGCTGGAGTTAGAGCAATTTCATGCAGTTCCTTTTGCTCGGAATTCAAGTAAGCAGAAAGTTCTCCCATCAACCAGTTGGAAGCTTGCTTCGCGTCTGCCCCTTCAGCAAGTACTGCTTCAAAGAAGTCGGACATTTCTTTCGTTAATGTAAGGACCATCGCATCATACGCTGGGAGACCAAGTTCCTCAACATAGCGTTTCTTACGAGCGTCCGGAAGCTCAGGAATTTCCGCACGAATACGAGCTTTCCATTCATCATCAATATACAATTGAACGAGATCCGGCTCTGGGAAGTAGCGATAATCTTCTGCTCCTTCTTTAACGCGCATTAAGATTGTTTCACCAGTAGATTCGTCAAAACGACGCGTTTCTTGTTGGATTACTCCGCCAGATAAAAGAACTTTTTCTTGGCGCTTTTGTTCAAACTCTAATCCTCTGCGAACAAAGTTAAAGGAGTTCAAATTTTTCAATTCTGTCTTCGTTCCAAACTCTTCTTGTCCAACTGGACGTAAAGAAATGTTTGCATCACATCTTAGAGAACCTTCCTCCATTCGAACATCAGAAACACCCGTATATTGAATAATGGATTTTAGTTTTTCTAAATAAGCATATGCCTCTTGAGGGGAACGAATATCCGGCTCAGAAACTATTTCAATTAATGAAGTTCCAGCACGGTTTAAGTCAACAAGTGATCCGTCTTCTTTATGAGTTAATTTACCAGCATCTTCCTCAAGGTGAAGGCGTGTGATACCGATTTTCTTTTTAACGCCATCTACTTCTATCTCAATCCATCCATGTTCCCCAATTGGTTTGTCAAACTGAGAAATTTGGTAAGCTTTCGGATTATCTGGATAAAAATAGTTTTTACGATCAAATTTTGTTTCTGTCGCTATTGCGCAATTTATCGCCATTGCTGCTTTCATCGCGTATTCTACCGCACTCTTATTCAAAACTGGTAAAACACCAGGATAGCCAAGATCAATAACTGTAGTGTTATGGTTCGGTTCCGCTCCAAAGTGGTTTGGAGCTGGTGAAAATACTTTTGATTTCGTTTTTAATTCTACGTGGACTTCAAGTCCGATTACCGTTTCAAAGTTCATGTCGTCTCTCCCCCCTTACAATTGTGGCTTTTGTTGATGGAAATTCGTCGCTTGCTCGTACGCATGAGCAACACGGTAAATCGTTTGTTCATCAAAGTGCTTTCCAATAATCTGTAATCCAAGTGGAAGACCTTCAGTAAATCCACAAGGTACAGAGATTCCTGGTAGACCTGCTAAGTTAACTGGGATTGTCAGTAAGTCTCTCATATACATTGTCACTACATCATGAACAACTTCACCAATTTTATAAGCTGGTGTAGGAGTTGTAGGTCCTATGATTACATCATACTTAGAAAATACATCGTCGAAATCTTGCTTAATCAATGTTCTGACTTGTTGAGCTTTTTTATAATAAGCATCATAGAATCCTGAGCTTAGAGCAAAAGTACCTAACATGATTCGACGTTTAACTTCATCGCCAAAGCCTTCAGAGCGTGACTTTTTATATAATTCCATTAAATTTTTCGGGTTTGGTGTACGGTAGCCGTAACGAACACCGTCAAAGCGTGCAAGGTTAGCTGAAGCCTCAGAAGAAGCAAGCAGGTAATAAGTTGCAACTCCGTATTGAGAATGTGGTAGGGAAACTTCTTCCCAAGTTGCTCCAAGACCTTCAAGTACTTTAAGGGCAGCAAGCACAGACTCGCGAGAAGCTTCACTTACGCCTTCTCCTAAATATTCTTTCGGAACAGCAATTTTTAACCCTTTAATATCTCCAGTTAATCCTGCTACGTAATTAGGCACTTCTTTATTTACAGTAGTAGAGTCATTACGATCTAATCCTGCAATAGTTTGTAAAATTAGAGCATTGTCCTCAACCGTTTTTGTAATCGGACCAGCTTGATCTAAGGATGACGCAAAAGCGACTAATCCGAAACGAGACACACGTCCATATGTAGGTTTCATACCAACTACACCACAAAATGAAGCGGGTTGACGGATGGAACCGCCAGTATCTGTACCGAGAGCAAATGGTACTTGTCCCGATGCAACTGCCGCTGCAGAACCACCTGAAGATCCACCTGGAACTCTATCAAGATCCCATGGGTTTCTTGTGATTTTAAATGCGGATGTTTCAGTTGTAGAACCCATAGCGAATTCATCCATATTCAATTTTCCAATAGTGACCGTATTCTGTTGATTCAACTTTTCCATAACCGTTGCGTCATAAATAGGGTCAAAGTTCTCAAGCATTTTACTAGCACATGTAGTTCTAAGATTTTTCGTAACGATGTTATCCTTAATACCCGCTGGAATTCCGAAAAGTAGGTTGTCACCCAACTTTCCGTCTAATTCTTTTGCTTTCGCTCTAGCATTCTCTTCATCAACTGTTAGAAAAGCTTGGACTTTTCCATCAACTTCATTGATGCGTTTCATTGATTGATCTACTAGATCAGAAACAGAGATTTCTTTTTTATGTAAAAGTTCGTGGATATCTTTTATGCTATGATCCAAAATCGACATGGGAGTCCCCCCTTAATCCAAAATTTTTGGTACTTTAATTTGTCCATCTTCATGTTGAGGGACGTTTCTTAACACTTCTTCAATTGGCAACCCTTTTACTGGTACGTCTTCACGCATAATATTTTCTTGTGCGAAAACGTGCGACGTAGGTTTAATATTCTCCGTAGTCAATTCATCTAATTTTTCCGCCATTTCGATGATACGGTCGAGCTGTTCAGTAAATTGTTCCGCTTCTTCATCATTCATTTCAAGTCTTGCTAAATGAGCTACATGCAAAACTTGGTCTTTCGTAATTCTCGACATAATCTGCACCTCCAAGTAAAAAATCGATCCTCGCAATACTATTGATAATATCAGAAAAACTTAAACAAACGCAAGAGGGCAAGCTATTTGCCCCCTGTTTTATGAAAAGCATTATTTTGTGATCTGCTTAAGACAGAATTGTAATAGATGCATGTGTTTTGTCGAAATTCTCTCTTGTGTTGCAGAATCGGGACATATCTATCTTTTTTGTAGTGATTCAGGTCGTTGCGTTGCTGTATTAGAATAAATCCATACTTTCTGCTTCAATCCAAGCCCCGCCCCGTTGAACAAAAACTAATAGATATGAACAAACGGCTCCTTATCACCAGGATTTTTAACAATTAATGCTTCTGCCCCATTAATAGATGTTATATTTACATCAACTTTGATGTGATCCGGGAAATGATCCATGACAAGTGAAGTGGCCCACTGGGTGAAGGCTATTATTTCTGCTTGGCCATATAACTGGATAGTGATATCAATTGTTAGTTTAATAAACTGTCCATCCTTATAAAACGCATGACCAATTACACCATTGTAATTTGGGAAGTACTTTTCAACATCGTCTTTAAATCTCATGAAATAAGCAACATCATCACGATGATCGGTTTCTGCCTTTGTTGATGGGAAAAGATAGTATTTTTCATCAATTGCCTTCCAGTCCCCTAAAGTAGTACTTCCATTATTGGAATGTGCGTAGGCAAAAAAGTTTCCTGGAATGACTGCGTTTTTATTTTTTTGTTCGAATAGAGCGATGGTAATCGGGACATCTCCAATCTCTTTATCTGAACGAAGTCGTTTAATTATCTCTTCGGCCATCTTTTTCCCTTCAGCAGCCAATTTATCGTGAGGAATATCCTGTTCAAAAGTCGCCCCGTATTTTTCTTTTTGATAATAATGAACTGAATTCAATGCTAGCCCAATGACAATCCCACCGAGTTTCACGGTATTATCGTTTTTGATTAAATAGTCATGTTCCAACACATGGGCAAGATATATTGGACTTTTAGCATTTTGTTCCTCAATCGTTCCTTCTTCGTTGTTCACCGGATTAAGACCGATATTATCTTCTTCTTTAATATTCAATGTTTTCAACTGGGCAGCCGTATATTTTCGTCGAAGCCATTTACTAACTGTCTCTTTACTAAGCTTTTGTCCTTCTTGAAAAACATATTTATCTGTTGGAAAATTTTCTTTCGCAACGCGCATTAAGCCTGTTTCAAACTCATCAATATCGTATTTTGAGTTAAGATTAGATACGACCATTCCCCTAGTTTTACTAGGCTGAAATTCAATAATTGTACGATAATATGAATCAGAAATTTGATAGTTTGGAATGATGGATTTTTCCTTCTGATCTTTGGTATCTTGTACAACCTCATCATTTTTTTGAAACGTTGGCACACAGCCGCTTAATAAGACCGTTGCCAAAGCTACTGCCAACCATTTTTTCATCCTA
The DNA here is from genome assembly GCF_022900255.1 of Lederbergia wuyishanensis. Lineage (GTDB taxonomy): Bacteria > Bacillota > Bacilli > Bacillales > Bacillaceae_C > Lederbergia > Lederbergia wuyishanensis. Next base: position 24,504 of record NZ_JALIRM010000007.1, on the reverse strand, counting down.
TTTTTCCACCTTTATTTTGTAAAGATTGCTGCGAGGAATTGTCAGCTATTTTTTCGAGAAAACTAAAAAGTACTATTACTCAGCAAGTTCCTCAATAAGCCTTTCCTCGTCCCACACTTCAATTCCTAGCTCTTCCGCTTTTGTCAATTTCGATCCAGCGTCTTCACCCGCTATGACGAGATCCGTTTTTTTACTGACGCTTCCTGATACTTTACCACCAAGAGACTCAATCGTATCCTTTACTTCATTTCGAGTCATTTTTTCAAGCTTTCCTGTTAAAACAACTGTCTTGCCGTTAAAATACGAATCAATATTAGCCGTATCCGATCTTTTCGGACCGAGATATTCCATATTAACTCCTGCATCTTTTAGCTTGGAGATTAACTGTTCGAATTCCTCGTTTTCAAAAAACGTCGCAATTGCATCTGCCATTTTTTCTCCGACTTCTTCCACGGTTATTAATTCATCGCGTGAAGCAACAGCGAGTTTATCAATTGTTTCGAAGTGCTCAGCAAGAGTTTTTGCAGCCTTTTCTCCAACATGTCGGATACCAAGTCCAAACAGTAATTTTTCCAGTGAATTAGCTCTAGACGCTTGAATGGCATTGATTAAGTTCGTTGCTGATTTTTCTCCCATTCTCTCCATGTTTAAGAGTTGATCCTTCGTTAAAAAATAAATATCTGCAGGATCTTTTACAAGCTGAAGGGAGAATAATTGACCGATTACTTTTTCCCCTAATCCCTCAATATTCATCGCATTTCGAGAAACAAAGTGAATTAATCCTTCGCGTCTTTGCGCAGGACATGTCGGGTTAATACAGCGTAGTGCCACTTCACCTTCTAAACGAACTAGATCACTATCACATTCTGGGCAATGTGTAGGCATATGGAATGGAATCTCTTCACCACTTCTTCTCTCAACAAGTACATTCACTACTTCTGGAATTATATCTCCTGCTTTTTTTACGACAACGTAATCATGTAGCATAATATCTTTTTCTCTTATCAAATCTTCATTATGAAGTGACGCTCTTTGTACAGTCGTTCCTGCAACGCGAACAGGTTCCAAAATCGCTGTTGGTGTTATTACACCGGTGCGCCCGACACTAAGTTCAATATCAATTAGTTTTGTCACGACTTCTTCAGCTGGAAATTTGTACGCAATTGCCCAGCGAGGTGTTTTCGCTGTAGAGCCTAGCTGTTCCTGTTGATCGATTGAATCAACTTTTATAACAATCCCATCGATTTCATAGTCAAGATTCGGACGGTTGTCTGTCCATTTATTGATATACTTGATCACTTCTTCGATAGATTCACATTTTCTTCTTTCCTTATTCACTTTTAAACCGAGCTTCTCAAGTAAATCAAGACCTTCGCTATGAGCGGTAACGCCTGTTGTTCCATAGTCACCCATACCATATAAGAAAATGTCTAGATTACGTGATGCAGCAATCCTCGGATCAAGCTGTCGTAGGGAGCCTGCAGCTGCGTTTCTAGGGTTCGCAAATAACAATTCTCCGTTTTCTTCACGAACTTTATTTAATTGTAAAAATGATTTTTTCGGCATATACGCTTCGCCGCGCACTTCAAGAGAAAATGGTTCTTTTAGACGTATAGGAATCGAACGTATCGTCCTTAAATTAGCGGTAATATCTTCACCAACTGTCCCATCTCCCCTTGTAGACCCTTGTACAAAAAGCCCGTCAACATAGCGAAGTGATACAGCCAATCCATCTATTTTTAATTCACATACGTATGAAAATTGATCTCCAATCGCTTGTCGAATTCTTCTATCAAAGTCGCGAAGATCGTCTTCAGAAAATGCGTTTGCCAAACTCAACATTTGTGTTTCATGGCGCACTTTTTCAAAAGCCGATAATGGCTCGCCACCAACACGTTGAGTAGGAGAGTCAGGTGTAATCAACTCGGGATGTTCTCCCTCGAGTCTCACTAATTCCTTCATCAATCTGTCATACTCTGCATCTGGAACAGACGGGTTGTCCAAAACATGATATTCGTAATTGTATTGGTTTAATAATCTGTATAATTCATTTAATTGTTTTTCTACTGAATCGTGGGCCATACGATCATCCTCCTGAAAAACTTACTGGTACGTGTTCAAAAAGAAGGATAAAAAGGACCAAGAAGTTCTAGGCGGCGCAGTTTCGAGCAGCAAACTTGCACAGGATGTGCTGACTTCTGCGTTGCCCACAGGACGTGGGCGATTTTAGCAGAAGATCCTTTACCTGATACATGAGCAGCGGAGAAACAAGCCAACGAAGAAATTCGAAGTGTAATTTTTATCGTACTTTTTGAACCTCCTCTATTAGATCTTTTTAATCGGGGCAAATTCAGCCAATAGGCGCTTTATGCCAACAGGACTTGGAAAAGCTATGTCGAGCTCGACACTTCCATTTTTTTCTTTTACACTTACAACCGTACCAACACCCCATTTGGTATGCTCCGCTTTATCGCCAACTTTCCAAGCAATTCCATCTGCACCAGATACAACCGGAGTCGGTCTTGTTACAGGCTTACTTCTTGTTTGTTGAACGCCTAAAGCATTGCCAAGGGAAGAAACAGGTCGTCTCATTTCTTTATGGGCATGTTCCAATAGTTCTTCTGGAATCTCTGCAATAAACCTAGAAACAGGATTCATATTCGTACGTCCGAAAAGTGTCCTCATCTGTGCATTTGTAATATACAGTTCTTCTTCTGCACGCGTGATACCGACATAGGCGAGCCTGCGCTCTTCTTCCATTTCTTCCTCTTCGATTAAGGATCTGCTATGCGGAAAAACTCCTTCTTCCATACCGATTAAAAATACAATAGGATACTCGAGTCCTTTGGCGGAGTGAAGAGTCATTAAAGTTACCGCGTCCCCAGGAGTACCATCTTCATCAAGCTTATCAATATCCGCAACAAGCGCCAAGTCTGTTAAAAATGCAATCAAGCTTTTATCATCATTACCTTCTTCAAAGCTTTTCGTAACAGATAAAAATTCGTTTATATTTTCTAAGCGACTTTCGGCTTCGAGTGTTTTTTCTGCCCGCAACATTGCTTCATATCCTGATTTCTCGATGACTTCCTCTACAATTTCAGTAACGGATAGAAAATCTTGCATTTGCGTAAAATTGCGGATTAGTGCATGGAATTCAGAAGCTGTATTAGCTGCTTTTCCCGATAATCCGATAAAGTCAACCTCGTTTAATGCTTGATACAGTGATAAATCATGTTCTCTCGCATAAGACGCAATTTTATCTAAAGAAGTTGCACCAATCCCACGTTTTGGAACATTAATAATACGTTGCAAGCTAATATCGTCGTCTGGATTTGCAATAAGTCGTAAATAGGCTAGCAAGTCTTTAATCTCTTTACGATCATAGAACTTTGTTCCGCCGACGATATTGTACTCAATGTTTGACTTTAATAAAACTTCCTCCATTACACGGGACTGAGCATTTGTCCGATAAAGGATAGCCACGTCTGAAAGCTTGCGGTTAGGCTCCGCAGTCTTTTCTTTTATTTTTCCAGCAACGAATTGAGCTTCCGTTTGCTCCCCATCCGCTCGGTAATACACAATTTTTCGACCTTCATCATTATCCGTCCACAAATTTTTGGCCTTTCGATTAAAGTTATTCTTTATAACTTCGTTCGCCGCTTCCAAAATTCGTTTTGTTGATCGATAGTTTTGCTCTAGTAAAATAACTTTCGCATTCGGATAATCTTTTTCAAATGAAAGGATATTAGCAATATCGGCTCCACGCCATCTGTATATCGACTGGTCTGAGTCTCCTACGACACATAAATTTTTCAAACGTGCTGCAAGTAATTTGACTAAAAGATACTGTGCACGGTTCGTATCTTGGTACTCATCGACATGAATATACTGGAACTTGCGTTGATAGTATTCGAGCACCTCAGAAACACTTTGAAATAGCTGAATCGTCACCATGATTAAATCGTCAAAATCGAGTGCATTATTTCTGCGAAGTCTGCGCTGGTACTCTGTGTATACCTTGCTGACTGTTTGCGCATAGTAGCCCGCCGCTTGTTTTTCATACTCTGATGTGGTAACCAATTCATTTTTCGCACTGCTTATCGCACTAAGAATCGCCCTAGCATCATACTTTTTCGGATCAATATTAAGGTCTTTCTGGACATTTTTAATGACAGATAGTTGGTCAGTCGTATCGAGGATTGTAAAGTTACGGTTGTATCCAAGCCGGTCAATATCGCGTCGCAAAATACGAACGCACATGGAGTGAAAGGTAGAAATCCAAACTTCTTCCGCTGTACCGCCCATAATTCTTCCAATCCGGTCTTTCATTTCGCGTGCAGCTTTATTCGTAAACGTAATCGCTAAAATATTGTATGGATTTACACCTTTTTCCACCATTAAATAGGCAACTCGATGTGTAAGCACCCTCGTTTTTCCACTTCCAGCTCCAGCCATAATCAACAAGGGGCCATCTGTCGTTTTAACTGCCTCCCTTTGCTCAGGATTTAACCCTTCAAGGAGACGATTTGATAAAAATTGCACGTTCTTCACCGCCTGTTTAGGAACATTTGTTCTATTATATCGTTAGTTGTTAACTGTTTTCAATGCTTCGTCAAAATTTTCGTAAATGGCATTTCCAACAATGATCACATCGGCAATCTGTCCCATTTCTTTTGCCTGTTGTACGGTTTGAATTCCGCCCCCATAAAATAATCTTGTTTCAGAAAGCTGCCTTTTCACTTTTTTAACAAGCTCTGGGTCACCATAAGTGCCACTATATTCCATATAAAAAATCGGCATACGAAACATTTTTTCCGCCATCATCGCGTACGCAATGACATCCTCGTCATCTAAATTCGTGTTGGCATTTGTTTGAATTGCCGCTTTACAATTATCGTTTAATATACAGTAGCCTTCAATAAGAATTTCATTCCAATCCATAAGTTCACCGTACTCTTTAACAGCTTCATGGTGAATACCTGAGAACCAGCGGATATCTCGACTGTTCAACACCGAAGGAATGAAATATAAATCAAAGCCTGGCGTAATCGACTCAAGATTGCTCACTTCAAGTACGCAAGGTACCGTATACCTTCTAATTCTTGCCATCAGATTAAGAACTTTATCCAAAGTTACATCATCTGTACCTCCAACAATGATGGCGTCCGTTCCCGATTCACATAATTTTTCAAGATGATTGTCTGAAATCTCTTTATTCGGGTCTAGCTTAAAAACATGACGCCATTCCTTTACATCGTACATAAGCTCAAAATCCTCCATTATTTTCGATACCATAGTACATTATAGCATTTTGACGAGTGTGTTACTGAGGAAAAAGAGAAAATTCTTTGGATAAAACGATTCGCTACTTTGGGAGTTCTGTTTCTTCGGTTCGTGGTTGTATTCGTAATCGGGATTAGTCTAATTCACTTATGCGCATCTCTATTTGTCTTCTGCGCTATTCTATTTGAAATGGGAGTATTACTATTCGCTGCCCGTGCGTCTCTATTAGCCGTTGGGCAGCTCTATTAGCCGTCAGGGCAGCTCTATTAGCCGTCCAGGCAGCTCTATTAGCCGTCAGGGCATCTCTATTCGATCACGAAAACTAAAAGCCCAGTATCTCATAATCATTAAGATACTAGGCTTTCATAAAGCTATTCTTTATTTTTTGTGAATTCTATCAAGAACCATTTCGTACGTATCGTTCCCGTAATTGAGACAGCGCTTCACCCTAGAGATTGTAGCTGTACTTGCTCCTGTTTCTGTTTCAATTTTATGATAGGTTTTTCCTTCTCTAAGCATTCTAGCTACTTCGAGACGTTGTGATAAGGCTTGAATCTCATTAATTGTACATAGATCATCAAAGAAGCGATAGCATTCTTCAACATTTTTTAAAGACAGGACCGCTTCAAACAATTGATCAAGTTCACGACCCCTTAATTTTTCAATTTGCATCTATCTATCTCCTTTTTATCTTAAAACAGTACTTGCTTGCACATAGTTCAAACAACGACATATATCTGCTTTAGTTTTGTTCATATGAGACAACATCTAAACTAGGTACCACATTTACCCATGTTTTGCCTGGAACAAGCTTTGCAGGGTTTCCGTCCTCGTATGGAGTAATAATACCGTCAGAATTTCTCCATTCGATTTCATTCATGATTCCTTTTTGGAACAAGTACGCTTTTCCGCCTGATTTTAAATTTATAAAACGTCTTCCAGAAGAGTCTAACACCTTATGTTCAGTTTCAATAACAAGAAGATTATCAACTAACACTGGTGCACCATTCTTATATTCCACTGTTTGTTCACCATCAGAAAAACGGGAATATCGACCAGATTGAGTGTCGTATTTATACTCCGCTGTAAATTGTGAATTGTTTCCATAAACAATTTTTATTTGGTCTGCACCATTACCATTTATACCCTCAAGCTCTTTTTCTGTGTAAAAGTCCATTGAAGCAGGCGGATTTGTCATAGAAAACCCGTTATCCTCTGCTCCTTTTTCGATATTTGCAAAAGTAATATAGGAATTATGAGGTGCTTTTCGATCCGACGATCGTTTAAATAAAGTACCATCGTATTTCATCCCATTTAAATGATCGATGACACCAGATGCAAGTGTTTTTTCAGCCTCGGGGCTATATCCATGCGCTATAAAAAGCGCTTTATAGCCTTGGGCAAGCTCGATAAAATATTCACGGGCACTACGCACTGGACCAATGTTGTCAGGTGTTTCACTTTGAAAAACAGCTAAAAATCTCGTAACATTTCCTTCAGCTAGCAGTTCATATACAATATCGGCCTGCGAGAGACCTGTTTGAGGACGCGCTGCCGGATGATTATTAATCGTGACAGCCACCGCTCTCCGATTAGGCTCCACGTCAGTACCTATACCTGTTAACGGAAAATGAAAATCATACGTTTTTTCATGAGCTTGTTCCGATTGTTCCGGTTCCTTCACTTCTGGCTCTTGTGATTCTTTCTCAGGCGCCTTTTTACTACATGCTGTTAAAAGTAATATGAATGTGATCAATAGTATGATTTGTATCGATTTATGTTTCACTATTCCATCCCCTACATCTTTCTTCACTCTACCATTTTAACGCATTAATGTCGGAAATAGTATAGTTTTATTCATAACGTCATACATTCCGCTTTGCGTCACTCTAATGTACGGTAAATGAGTTGCCGAGAAAAATAATAAAGAATAAATAGGATCTGTAAAAGGATATCCTCTCTCATACAGTAATTCTTTTAATCTTTCTTCAGCATCAATTAATTCCTCTAATGGTTGGTCGGACATTAAACCAGCAAGAGGCAAAGGAATTTCATGTATTATTTTACCGTTTTCAGCAAGGACAATCCCACCGCCTATTTCTTTCATTCTTTTAAAAGCAAGGATCATATCCTTTTTCATTTTACCAATAAGAATAATATCTCCTGTATTTGAAAAAGAAGAGGCGAAACCGCTTACACTTTTTGCGAATCCTTTGACAATTGTGTTAATTCTCCACTTCCCATTTCGATCCAATAATGCAAAATAACTCTCTTCATGATTTTGTGGAAGATTTTCAATTGAGAAATCAAGTGAAACAGAATACGGTTTTGTAATGACATCATTAACCATTTCGATTCCAAATGGCATGGAAAATTGCAAATCAGAAGATTGTAGCTCCCAATCTAAATTCAATGGATCTAAGCCAAATTCCTTCCAGTTGATATCCTCGTCATTTATTAAATTTTGACCATCTCTTTTTACCCATTGTCCTTTAGTAAGAACCGATACTGGGGTTGGCTCCGCTTCATTTGCAAGAAAATTTATATTTGCGATTCTGCCTGTTGCAATCATACCGTGATGATGAGTCAGATTAAAATGGCGTGCGACATTATAGGAAGCCATATGATAAGCATCGATAATAGGAACTCCGTTTTTAATCGCCATATCAATCATCATGTCCATGATTCCTTGTTTATAAAAAGCTGGTGTAGAGCCATCTGTTGTAAAAATAAGTGAATCATATTGATCGAGACCTAAATCATGAATTTCTTCTAACAGTACATTCAGATCTGGTCTAATAGATGAATGTCTAAGAGCAACCGTATATCCATGCATGAGGCGCTTGTAAACATCAGCCCCTGTCATCGATTCATGATCCCCATCTACACCAAATAATTTCATTTTTGTCAATGTCTTATCGGATGCACCAGGGAAATGACCTTCCACTTTTTTACCGAGACGCTTCGTTTCTTGAATCCAATGCAACATTAAATCGTCCCCAGCTAGGAGCTTTGGCCATCCAGTCAATTCTCCACCTTGAACAACAGCCTCGTGCTCTAACCATGACTTAATATCACTATTCGTAAAGATTGTTTCCTCTTCATTCATCTCGGTTTGAGAGTCAAAACGCCCCCACCAATACATAGAAACGGGTGATTCATTAAGCTCATTCAATAGTGCAAACGCTTTCTTTTTGTTTAAATGTAGAAAAAAGAACAGGTTGTCACATATTAGAGTCGTTGTACCAGATTGAGATGCAAAACGAGCGAATGATTGGGGATTATAAAGTTGAAACGGGTGAACGTGAGGCTCTATATATCCAGGAACAAGAGTAAGTCCGGAGCAATCGATAATTTCACAGTTTTCTAGTCTCTTAGGGAGTTCTTCGCCGATATAAATAATGCGATCTTGATGAATCCATATATTGGACGTAATCCATTTTCTTAAAATCGAATGCAGGAAGCGGGCGTTTTTTAACAGAAGAGTTGGCGACTTTTGCCCATCTATAACAGACACCTGTTCCCGAATCTGTCTATTTTTCCAGCGGTATCGTTGATTCCACATACCATTTTCCTCCTGGGAGTATAACTTTCAATATTACATTATTCTAACATACTATTCGTTTTAACGCAGTAAAGTTCTACAGAAAAATATTAACAATTTGTGAATAGAAAAAGCGGAAGCGACAAAAAAGGGGGGACAGGTCCATTTGAACCCGTCCCCTTTGGACCTGTCCCCATCAAAAAATTAGAGGGCTTTATGTGCAATATCTTTACGATAGAAAAATTCTTGATGATCTAGTTGTTTCATAGCTTGATAGACTTTATCTACCGCTTCTTGGATTGAATCAGCTTTTGCGGCTGCTAATAGCAATCTTCCTCCATTTGATACGTAAGGACCATCTTTTCCAATGCGTCCAGTTCCTGCGTGGAAAAACGATATGTTCAGCTCATTTGATGCAAAGGTTGGTAACGCGACACCTTTTTTATAGTCTCCAGGATACCCCTCGGCTGCCAGAACGACACCAACTACCGCTTCGTTAGACCATTGAATAACAGGCTCTTTTCCCTCCAATAAATCATCCACTAGCTGGACAAGATCACTTTCAAGTCTCGCTAATACAACTTGCGTTTCAGGATCACCGAAACGGGCGTTAAATTCGATTACTTTAGGACCATGTTCAGTTTGGATTAATCCGGCATACAGTATGCCTGTAAAAGGACGTCCCTCTTGTATCATCGCTTTTGCAGTAGGAAGTAAAATTTCCTCAACTGCACGTTCAACTTCTGCTTCAGGAATAAACGGTACAGGAGAATAGGCACCCATCCCACCTGTATTTGGACCTTTGTCGCCGTCAAAAGCGCGCTTATGGTCTTGTGCAATTACCATTGGATAAACCTTTTCTCCATTCACAAAAGCCATTAAAGAGAATTCTTCACCTTCAAGAAACTCTTCTACCACTACTGTCGCTGATGACTCTCCAAATCTTGAATCAAGCAGCATATCCTTTAAAGCTGCATCCGCTTCTTCAAGTGTCATTGCAACGACAACACCTTTTCCAGCGGCAAGCCCATCAGCCTTAATGACTATAGGAGCTCCCTTTTTTTCGACATACGCTTTGGCCCCATTATAAGAATGGAAGCTTTCGTATTCGGCTGTTGGAATATGATATTTTTTCATCAATTCTTTCGCGAATGATTTACTTCCTTCTATAATAGCTGCATTTTTGCGTGGGCCAAAAACTTTTAAACCAGCAGTCTCGAATTCGTCTACAATTCCTGCTGCCAGTGGAACTTCTGGTCCTACAATCGTTAAATCAATCTTGTTTTCATTCGCAAATTGAATAAGGTTTGAAAAATCCGTTTCTTTTATCGGAACGAGTGTTGCATCTTCTGCAATACCTGCATTTCCTGGAGCGCAATAAACTTCTGTTACAAGTTCGCTCATCTTCACTTTTTTACAAAGGGCATGCTCGCGACCGCCTCCGCCCACAACCAATACCTTCAAAAAATCACCGCCCTTTTAATTTTTGAACCTGTCCCCTTTGGACCTGTCCCCAAGGGGACTGTCCCCGATTAATGTTTGAAGTGGCGTACGCCTGTGAATATCATGGCGATGCCGTGTTCGTCGCAAGCTTTGATTGATTCTTCGTCGCGAATCGATCCGCCTGGTTGGATGATGGCTGTAATTCCAGCACGTGCTGCTTCTTCTACTGTATCGCTCATTGGGAAGAAGGCATCTGAAGCTAGTACGGCACCTTTTGCACGCTCTCCGGCTTGTTCAAGAGCGATTTTTGCTGCTCCTACTCTGTTCATTTGACCAGCACCAACACCAAGGGTCATATCGTTACCTGCTACAACAATCGCATTGGATTTTACATGTTTTACAACTTTCCACGCTAATTTTAATGCAGCTAACTCTTCTTCAGTAGGCTGACGTTTCGTAGGGATCGAAATTTGTGCATCCTCATATGTAAAGGAATCCTGATCCTGTACAAGTAATCCACCTTCTACGGAAGTGAGCATTTTTTCTTGTTTTTGAACACCGTCAAAAGGAATCGTCATTAAACGGATATTTTTCTTGCTTGTTAAAATGTCCAAAGCTTCAGCTGAAAACGATGGAGCAATAATAATTTCTAGGAAAATTTCATGGAGCTGACGAGCTGTGTCCCCATCTACTTCTCGATTAAAAGCAACAATTCCGCCAAAAATCGATGTAGGATCAGCTTCATATGCTTTCTTGAATGCTTCTGAAGCAGTTGCTCCAATCCCGGCTCCACAAGGGTTCATATGCTTAACTGCAACAGCCGCAGGCTCATCGAAATCTTTTACAAGCTGTAAAGCCGCATCTGCATCATGGATATTATTGTAAGATAATTCCTTCCCATGAAGTTGCTCTGCATTTGCGATTGAAAAAGCAGATCCGAGTGGCTTTTTATAAAAAGCGGCTTTTTGATGAGGATTTTCCCCATAACGTAAATTTTGTTTCAATTCGAATGTATACGTAACACGTTCAGGTTGTTCTTCGCCAGCAAGCTCAGTCATATATTCCGCAATTTGCGCATCATACGCAGCAGTATGGCGGAAAACTTTAGCAGCAAGCTTTCTTTTTGTTGCTTTTGAAACTTCTCCATTTTCGCTCAGCTCGGAAAGAACAGTTTCGTAGTCAGCTGCATCTACAACAACAGCAAGATCTTCGTGGTTTTTTGCAGCAGCTCGGAGCATTGAAGGGCCACCGATATCGATATTTTCAATCGCATCCTCTGGTGTCACATCAGGTTTTGCAATCGTCTGTTGGAAAGGATATAAATTAACGCATACAACATCAATCGGCTTAATTCCTTGCTCATCAATTTGTTTCATATGGTCATCAGAATTTCTTTTTGCGAGTAATCCTCCGTGAATCATTGGATGAAGTGTTTTTACACGACCTTCCAAAATCTCAGGAAAACCCGTAATTTCGTCTACCCCTGTAACAGGTAATCCATTTTCTTCAAGCGTCTTTTTCGTTCCACCAGTCGATAATAATTCAAATCCAAGCTCAACAAGCGCTTTTGAAAAGTCAACTACACCTGTTTTGTCTGACACGCTGATTAGTGCTCTTTTCATGAACCTGTGTCCTCCTCAATCTTTTTCTACGAAGTATTTTTGTAAAACTTCCGGATAAAATGCATGTTCTATTTCGTGAATCTGCTGTCCTACTTCAGCAAGTGTTTCCTCACCTGACAGTTCCAATGCTCTTTGTGCAATAATCGGTCCTGTATCCATTCCTTCGTCTACATAATGGATCGTAACCCCTGTGATTTTCACACCTGCACGATAAGCTTGACCGATTGCATCCTTGCCTGGAAAAGATGGCAATAATGACGGATGGATATTAATGATTTTATTTTTATATGTATTAAGCAAAGTTGTTCCAATAAGCCTCATATAGCCCGCAAGTACAATTAAATCAACATCATTTTCTTGCAAACGGCTAATGATTTCTTTTTCAAAACTTACCTTTGTTTCAAATTCTTTCGGATTAAATACGAAGGTTTTAATTTTCTCATTTTCAGCTTTATCTATCACGAGAGCTCCAGGCTTATCACAAACAAGCAAGGCGACTTCCATATGAAGGCACCCTGCTTTAACGGCATCAATGATTGCTTGAAAATTACTTCCTGTACCTGAAGCAAAAATAGCTATTTTTTTCACTTTATTGTCCCCGCATTCACGAATGTAACACCATCATTTTTAACAACGGAACCAATTTTATAAGCTTTTTCGCCATGTTCCACAAAAAATCGGATGGCCGACTCTGCATCCTCAGCGCGAACAGCTACAACAAATCCAATTCCCATATTAAAAATATTGTACATTTCGTTTTCGTTTATATCCCCATACTTTTCAAGAGCTTTGAAAATAGGTAAAACTGGCCATGTCCCTTTTTCAATGATGACACCGAAACCTTCAGGAAGCATTCTTGGAAGATTTTCGATAAACCCGCCGCCTGTAATATGAGACATTCCTTTTATTTCGAATTCTTGTAAAGCTGCTAAAATGGATTTGACGTAAATTTTAGTAGGCTTCAATAATTCGTCACCAAGACTTAATGAAAGTTCAGGAAGCTTTACATCAAGTGAAAAACCTTGATTTTCAAGAAAGACTTTACGGACTAAGGAATAACCATTGCTATGAATCCCGCTTGAAGCTAAACCAATTAAAACGTCACCTTCGTGAATATGTTCCCCAGTAATAATTTGCGATTTTTCACAAGCACCTACTGCAAACCCAGCAAGATCATATTCATCTTCCTCATATAAACCAGGCATTTCTGCTGTTTCACCGCCGATTAACGCACAACCAGCTTGTTCACAACCGTCCGCAATTCCACTCACAATTTGTTCAATCTTATCAGGAACTGCTTTTCCGAGCGCGACATAGTCTAGAAAGTAAATAGGTTCGGCACCTTGAACAACGATATCATTTACACACATAGCCACACAGTCAATTCCAATTGTATCATGTCGATCCACCATGAACGCCAACTTTAACTTTGTTCCGACTCCATCCGTTCCTGAAACGAGAACGGGCTCTTTTAGATTTAACTCCGATAAATCGAACACTCCGCCAAATCCGCCCAATTGCCCCATGACTCCAGCGCGCAATGTTCGTTTCGTATGCTTTTTAATTTTTTCTACCGCTTCATACCCAGCTTCGATATTAACTCCGGCCTTTTGGTAGGCATTAGCCATCCCGCCCGCCTCCTAATGATTTTTTCCTTTGAGGGACATTCAGTCTAATGTCCCATCGCCGACTTCTAATAACTATTCAATTCCTTTTCATGCGGCAATAATGTATCAGGGTAAATTTCTGTCGGATATTCGCCTGTAAAGCAAGCAAGACATTGACCGCAATTTTTCCCGTACCCTTTACGTCCAATCGCTTCCAGCATTCCTTCAACGCTTAAAAATGTAAGAGAATCCGCACCGATGATTTCGCGAATTTCTTCCACACTATGTTCAGAAGCAATTAACTCTTCATGTGTCGATATATCGATTCCGTAAAAACAAGGATTTTTCATTGGCGGTGAGCTGATGCACACATGAACCTCTTTTGCTCCCGCTTCTTTTAGCATGCGAACAATCCTTTTACACGTTGTCCCTCGAACAATAGAGTCATCCACCATGATAACGCGCTTTCCTTCAACTACTTTTCTTACAGGGGAAAGCTTCATTTTAACTCCGCGTTCACGTAACTCTTGTGATGGTTTGATAAACGTTCTGCCAATATATCGATTTTTAATTAGGCCCATTTCGTACGGAATTCCAGCAGTTTCTGCAAAACCGATTGCAGCAGAAATACTTGAATCCGGCACCCCTGTCACAACATCGCCCTCGATTTGAACTTCCCGTGCCAGTACTTTACCGAGGTTTTTTCTAGCTGTATGGATATTGATTCCCTCTATATCACTGTCTGGACGGGAAAAATATACGTATTCCATCGTACACATCGCGTTTGATGAAGAAAGGGTAAACCTCTCAGCGTGCAAGCCTTCGTCATTAATAATAATAAGTTCGCCAGGCTCCACATCGCGGACAAACTCGGCTCCGATTAAATCAAAAGCACAAGTTTCCGATGATACACAATAAGAGTCACCAATTTTTCCAATAGAAAGTGGACGCAGCCCGTTTGGATCCAAAGCAATTATCAATTCCGTTTCAGTTAAAAGGATAAGTGCATAAGCACCTTTCACTAGAGATAAGGCATTTTTCATTTTATCCTTGAACGTGAGATAACCGCTTCTCTTGATCAAATGAGCTAAAACTTCCGTATCAGAAGTCGTTTGAAAAATACTTCCTTGCATTTCAAGTTGATGTTTTAAATCATTTGCATTGATTAAATTGCCATTTTGCGCAAGAGCTAGGCTCCCACTTTGCGAATGGAAGAGAAGGGGCTGGACATTCTCCAACCCACCTTTTCCAGCTCCTCCGTATCGAACATGGCCAATGGCACTTTTCCCTGGAAGGCTTTCAAGCTTCTTCTCATTAAAAACATCATTTACAAGACCCTCACCGCGAATGCCTTTAAGGCGATGACCATCCGTTACAACAATTCCAGCACCTTCCTGCCCGCGATGCTGCAAACTATGCAAACCGTAGTACGTAATTTTTGCAGCATCAGGATGACCCCATATTCCAAAAACGCCGCATTCCTCGTTTAGCCCTTTAATGTCAGCAAACATGGAATGGCTCCTTTCCAAGCATCTTCCAATGTCTTAACTTCAGAAGAAATTAATTGTTTTTCCGAACCTTCAATGACTAGCTGCCCGCGTTCTGTAACTTCCCCGATCAATGTCGCATCTTCTAGCAATTGTTCAAACGCTTCTTGATGTTCCTTTTTCACGGATAAAATAAATCTGGATTGCGTTTCTGCAAATAATGCTGCTGTTTCGTTTCCAACCAGTTTTACTTCCGCACCGAGCTCAGCTGTACCAAACAGTGACTCTGCTATTGCAACAGCTGCTCCACCTTCTGAAACGTCGTGAGCAGATGCAACGTATCCACTGCGAATCGCTTCAAGAATTTGCTTCTGTCTTTTTACTTCTACGTCTAAGTCAATGGATGGAGCTTTACCAAATATCTTGCCGTTAACCATCTTCTGTAGCTCGCTTCCGCCGAACTCATCTTTCGTTTCTCCAACCAAATAAATGAGGTCTCCAGCTGATTTAAAGTTCTGAGTTGTAATGTAAGATAGATCTTCAATCAAACCGACCATACCAATAATTGGTGTTGGGTAAATCGCTTTTCCGCCTTTTTCATTGAAAAGAGACACGTTCCCACCGATTACTGGACTTTCAAGAGCGATACAAGCTTCGCTAATACCAGCAGCTGATTTTTCAATTTGCCAGAAGATTTCTGGTTTCTCAGGGCTACCGAAGTTTAAGCCATCTGTAATCGCTAGTGGCTTCGCACCTGAACAAACGACATTTCTTGCTGCTTCAGCAACAGCAATTTTCCCACCAACTTGAGGGTCCAAATAAATATATCTAGAGTTACAATCTGTTGTAATTGCGATTGCTTTATTTTTCCCGCTAATTCTAACAACTGCCGCATCAGAGCCAGGGCTGACAACCGTATTCGCTCCAACATGTTGATCGAACTGGCTATACACCCATTCTTTGCTCGCAATCGTTGGTTGTTGTAAAAGTTTTAGCAATGTCTCATTGTAATCAGATACTTCAGGAATCTCTTGCTCCATCGTTTGGAATTCGCGGTAATACGCTGGTTCCTCTGATGGCTTATGATAAACAGGAGCATCTTCTGCTAACGCATCTGCTGGAACTTCTGCCACAACTTCCCCTTTATGAAGAAGGCGAAGCATTTTATCATCTGTTACAGTCCCTACTGAAACAGCTTCTTGGTCATATTTTTCAAAAAGATCAATGACTTCCTGTTCACGACCTTTTTTCACAACGATGAGCATTCTCTCTTGTGATTCTGAAAGCATCATTTCGTATGCTGTCATGTTTTCTTCACGCTGTGGAATTAAATCGAGATTCATTTCAACTCCGAAGCCCGCTTTACTTGCCATTTCTGCTGAAGAACTCGTCAAGCCCGCTGCTCCCATGTCTTGAATCCCAATCAATGCATCTGATTTAACGAGCTCCAAACAAGCGTCCATCAACATCTTCTCTGTAAAAGGATCACCTGCCTGTACTGCAGCTCTTTCCTTCTCTTCTTCCTCATCAGCCAACTCTACTGATGAAAAAGTAGCTCCATGAATTCCATCACGACCTGTAGGAGAACCAACATACATTACTGTATTGCCAACACCTTTTGCTTGCCCTTTTTGAATATGTTCGTGATCAAGCAATCCAACTACCATCGCATTTACGAGTGGATTTGTTTTATAAGAATCGTCGAATTGAATCTCGCCGCCCACTGTCGGAACACCAAGGGCATTTCCATAATCGGCAATCCCTGCAACTGCTTGCTCAAGTAAATAACGTACTCTAGGAGTATCAAGTTCACCGAAACGAAGTGAATTTAATGAAGCAATTGGCTTTGCACCCATCGAAAAAACGTCACGAATAATTCCGCCTACTCCAGTTGCCGCACCTTCATAAGGTTCTACTGCTGATGGTGAGTTATGGCTTTCGATTTTAAATACGACAGCTTGGTTATCGCCAATATCGACAATCCCAGCACCTTCTCCAGGTCCTTGAAGAACTTGTTCACCTTTTGTAGGAAACTTTTTCAAAACTGGTTTGGAATTTTTATAACTGCAATGCTCAGACCACATAACCGAAAATAGACCTGTTTCCGTGTAATTCGGTGTTCTGCCGAGCATTTTTTCCGCTAGGGCAAATTCTTCGTCTGTCAAACCCATTTCACGATATATTTTATCTTCCTTGATTTGTGTTGGATTTGGCTCAAGCGTTTGTTGCATGTGATTCCCTCCAGTTTCTTACGATCGATTGAAAGATTTTAAGACCATCTTCGCTACCAAACAATGAATCTACTGCACGTTCTGGATGAGGCATCATACCAAGTACATTTCCTTGTTTATTCGTAATGCCTGCAATGTTTTCGATACTTCCATTCGGATTTGATGTATAAGTAAAAATGATTTGATTATTCTCTTTTAACTCGGAAAGAGTTGCTTCATCACAATAATAGTTCCCTTTTCCATGAGCAATTGGAATATTAAGTTGCTCCCCTTTTTCATAAGCAGAAGTATAAGCTGTGTCGTTATTTTCCACTTTAAGTTGCGTAGGTTTGCAAATAAACTTTAGATTTATGTTTTTAAGCATTGCTCCTGGCAACAAACCTGCTTCTAGTAAAATTTGAAAACCGTTTCCGATTCCAAGAACTAATTTTCCAGATTCAGCAGCCGTTTTTACAGCTTTCATAACTGGCTGCATATTAGCAATCGCACCTGGACGAACCGCATCACCATAAGATGCTCCTCCAGGAATAAGGATGGCATCATAAGCATCTAAGTTTTCACTTAAGTGGCTCACATATTCCACTTCTTCATTCAATTTCTTCTTGATGACGTCAAACGTATCGACTTCACAGCTAGTTCCGGGGAAAACGACGACAGCGAATTTCACTGTGCACCAACCTCCTCAATTTCAAAGCGATAATCCTCAACTTCTTTATTAACGAGGAGTCCTTTACAAATGTTATGAACCGTTTCTTCAATATTTTGTTCCGTATTTTCAAGCTTTAACTCAATATACTTACCAACGCGAACTTCTTGAACTTCAGGGAAATCTAACTTTTGCAATGCCTTAGTCGCTGCAGCACCTTGTGGATCAATTACACTTTCCTTCAATGTTACGAATACTTTTACTTTATACATCATCATGTCTCCTCCAGATTTTAGTTTGGTTTAAGTCCTTTAACGTTTCTTCTATATCATCAGTTAACACAGTCACATGCCCCATTTTGCGATTATGCTTCGGTTCTTCTTTTCCGTAAAAATGGATAGACCATTCTGGGCGCATTGGAATTTGATTGATAACTCCTTCAACATGCTGACCTAAAACATTGACCATTACTGTTTTTTGTAAAAGCATTACTTTTTGCAACGGCCAGCCACAAACCGCACGAATATGCTGGTCAAACTGAGAAACATTGCAAGCTTCAATTGTATAATGGCCAGAATTATGTGGGCGTGGTGCCAATTCATTCACATAGATTTTTTCATCTTCTGTTAAAAAGAGCTCAACCGCCAATGTACCTACTAGACCAAGGTGATCCGCTATTTTATGTGCCAATTTAGCCACTTTCATTTCCACATTGCTAGATACTCGAGCTGGAGCAATCGTTTGATGCAAAATATTATTGAGGTGAATATTTTCGCCGACCGGAAAATAACTCAATTCGCCAGACGTACCTCTCGTCATAACAACTGATATTTCTTTTTCAAAAGGGATCCACGCTTCAAGGACACATGCTCCATTTTTTAATAGCTCAACTGCATTTTCAATGTCTTGTTCATTTTTTATAACATACTGCCCTTTCCCGTCGTAACCACCACGAGATGTTTTCAAAACAGATGGGATACCGATTTTCCTTATTCCATCCTCTAAATCTTTTAAACTACCAATTACGGCATATGGAGCAACCTCAACACCTGCTTCTGTCAAAGCCTGCTTTTCCAAAATTCGATCTTGCGTGATTCTGATTAACTCCGCTCCTTGAGGGATATATGCTTTTTCCAAAAGCCAATCCAATGCCTCATAATCTATATTTTCAAATTCATATGTAACAACATCGCTTTTTTCAGCTAATAGTAATAGAGCGTCGCGATCATCATACGCCGCTACAATTTGCTCATCAGCCACTTGTCCAGCTGGTGAATTAGGAGTCGGCTCCAATATGACAACGCGAAATCCTGCTTCTTTTGCTGAAAAAGTCATCATTTGGCCAAGCTGACCACCGCCGATGATACCAATTGTTTGTCCTGGTCTAATAAACTTTTCAGACAAGCTGATCACTGCTTTCTAATACTTTTTCTCTTAAGTCATTTCTTCTTTTTTCAAGTCTATCTGCTACTGCACTATTTTCAATCCCGATAATTTGAGCGGCAAGTAGTCCCGCGTTTGTGGCACCTGCTTTCCCGATTGCTACTGTCGCAACAGGCACGCCGCCTGGCATTTGTACGATTGATAAAAGAGAATCCAGCCCTTTTAACGTTTTGGATTCAACCGGAACACCAATGACAGGTAAATTTGTTTTAGCTGCTACCATGCCAGGTAGATGCGCTGCACCACCTGCACCAGCAATAATTACTTTCAACCCACGTTCTTTTGCGGTTTCTGCGTATTCAAACATTAAATCTGGCGTCCGATGCGCTGACACGACTTTCTTTTCATAAGGAACCTGTAATTCATCCAAAATGTCACAAGCGTGTTTCATCGTTTCCCAATCGGACGTACTTCCCATAATAATTCCGACTTCGGTGTTCATGTAAATCCCTCCGTCTATAAAATAAAAAATCCGGATAAACTGCTTTTCTGCAAAAGAAAGCAGTTCATCCGGGTATAAAAAACGCATTTGAAAAAAGCACATCAAATGCTTCCCAAATTCCACTTTCCTCATAGTCCAATTATTTTCGGTAATCGGGTAGAGACTTATGGGCCATATTCCCATGATATACGAGGCTTTTAATACAATTTCATCATAACAAAGAAAAGAAGACGATGTCAACCAAAAATCGAACATTTATTATTCACCAAAACCGAATGTTCGTGTTTAGGAGTCTTTTATTCCTTGGAAAATTATTTTTCGACCAATTGGTATGTAATTTGTTTTACCTTTTTCTATCTCTTCTTTAAAAATTGGCTTTTCAGTCCGTTTAATGACTTTATATCCTTCTTTTTCAATTCGATTCAAACAATCATTAATTGTTTCATTTTCCAACACTTCAAATTCTTTTTTCATTCAGACTTCCCTTTCTTCACAGCCTTCACCCAAAACCCGCCATAAATCGTTTTTGGCTCATATGCAATAATAAATGCTTTTGGATCAAGTTCCTTTATTTTTTGATATAAGCGGAGTTCCATTTTTCTTGACGTTAATACCTCAAGCGCCATGCGGTCACCTTCCAATCCTTGAGCCGCCCAACTTGTAACCCCATACCCTTCATTTCTCAATTGTTTCGGAAGATCACGATCATATTCCTTCGTTATTACATTCACCATTATATAACCAAGAGCCATCTTTTCCTCTATTTTAGTCCCGACAATCACACCGATCCCGTAACCTACTGCGTATGCGATTAAATTTTGAATTTGATTAAGGTTATCAAGAACAAGCCCTAACCCAACAACATATATAACCACTTCGATCATACTAATAAAAGCTGCAATATAGCGATAACCTTTTAAAGTCAAAATCATCCTAATTGTAAAAAACGAAACATACACTACGTTAATCGTTAAAATAATAGCAATCATAACAAAACTATTTTCCAGCATGAATCTTCCCCCAATATATATTCTCTATAACCAATACCCTTAAATAATGGAGAACATACAATTTTTTTGGGAAAAAAGTGGAAAGCTTCCCTTCATTTAATAAGGGAAGCTAAAATAGGTTTATTCTTTTAAAGAGAGCATTAATACATTTGCATTAACTTTAAGTAATCTTTTGGCATCTGGACCAATGTTCTTCTGTTGCCCCGGATTTTCTAAACTTTTTTGAAGGTCCTCAAGTTTTTTAGTTGCCTGTTTAAATTGTCCTTTTTGAAAATGTTTTTCAGCTTGTCTCAAGCTATTCGTCAGCTGCGAAGCAATCGGTTTATCTAATTGACCATCTGCTGAAAAGCGATTAATAGTATCATCTATTTGTTGGAATTGTGTTGGTATACTATCCGATAAATACGTTTTTAGATTAGGCAATTCATCTAACGTCAAAACGTAATCATGATTATACACTTTTTTCAAATGATCAATTGTATTTTGATCCTTTAAAACACTACCATTCCAAGTACTGAACCAGCTCCAATTGGCGTGATAGAGTGGTAATAAATCAGGATCAGGAATCGGACCATTTTCAGCCATCGCTACAAGCTTTTTATTATCTACAAGTTCTACCAATCTTTCAAAATAGTTACTAATCGGTGCGTAATTATAATTTCCCGGGTAAGAATCGTAACTAACGATGTCTACATATTCATGGCCAGGATACCATTCAGGGGACACTGAATTCCAAACCCAAATTAGATTATTAAGCTTATGATGATTGGTCATTCGATCGTACATTATTTTCCAAAGTTCTTTTACCGGCTCAGGTCCTTTTGCTCCCCACCAGAACCAACCACCTTCAGCTTCGTGCAATGGTCTCCAAAGTACTGGCACATTCGCATCCTGCAATTTTTTCAATTCAGCTGAGATAGCATCTATATCACGAATGAGCAACTGATAATCCTCAGAATCCGGATTATTTAGTGCATATTGAAGATCAAAAGTAGTAGAATCTGAATAAAATCCTCTCCACCATTCTTTTCCTGGCTGATCAATTAAATCTTTTGGTGCATTCCAATGCCATGTAAAAGCAACGATGCCCCCTTCATTGTTCCACCAGTCAATTGCCACCTTAACCTCATCAGCTGATGTCCCTCTTTCTACTCGTGACGGAGAATTATCAATAAAGTCTAGCCCAAGTACTGCTGGCTTTTTTCCAGTTTGTTGATGAATAAATTGAACATCGATTAAGTTGTCATTTGGATATACTTGTTGACCAGACAAAATATTTTTACCGTAATGATCCACAAGAAAACTAAGTAAAGAAACAGCTTCCTTCGTAGCATGCGGATTAATTAACTCTTTAGCAACCTGATGCTGCTCAGGATTTTCAGTAGGTACAATTTTAATATAATCGATAATATACCATCCCCATCCCTTTTCAAGCGTGATTGTATTGGAACCTTCATTCAACAAAATACTTCCCGCGGAAGCTTCTGTAAATCCCGATACCTCAGTTAGTTCAACTTCTCCTTGCCCTGCCCCATTTAAAAGTAGATTCGCCTTCTTATATCCATAGGGAGCTGCATATCCAACTGTTAGTTTATACACCGCAGTGGAAGGAACTTCAACAGTGAATGTTACAGAACCGGTATCATTCGTGAACCCAGTCACGTAGCCACTTCCTGAGAATCCACTCAATGACTTTTCAACCTTTAAATCCGATAATTGCGCCTCCTCTGCTTCATAAACCATTGAAGAAACGTCTTCGCTAGCGATAGGAGAGGACGAAGGAAGTAAGGTAAACGATAAAGTGATAATAAAGAAAAGCAATTTAGCCTTTTTAAAAATATCAAACGATTTTTGTAACTTCATTTTTAATTCCCTCCTTTAAATAAGTATAGAAAGCGTTTACAATAATATGGATTCACCCCCGGAAATGTTAGTTAATGGATAACTTAATTCTATCTTCCATATGAATATTGGTCAATAATGGAAGAAACTCATGTTATACGATTTTTTTATCTTTTTCTACTTTCGAAGTTACTGTATTTTTAAAAAATGCTGCACATTTTAATAAATATCGTCGAGAAAAATAAAAAATCTCCGTAGTTTTTTCGCTACGAAGATCATAATTGTATGAAAAGAAATACAACGAGGAGAGTAACTATTCCGAAAAGGCAAACAGCAACAAGTAAATATATCAGAAAATGAATAAACTCTTTTAGCTTCGCCCATTTCATGGTAGACTCTCCCGAACAGTTATTTTAGTTTACAATTCTTTTTGCTCCAACGTACTTAGTCTTCCAGTAATTAAGATTCATGGATTGGATTCTTACACCATTTGATGTTGCCCCAATGAACTGTTGCTTTCCTACATAAATCCCAACGAATGATACTGACTTCCCGTTTGTTTTGTAGAATACTAAATCCCCTGGCTTTAGATCCTTCAACTTTACATCTTTACCTTTTTTAAATTGATCTGCACTTGTACGCGGCAAATTAACTTTTACACTTTTTGCATACACATATTGAGTAAAACCTGAAGCATCAAACCCTTTTGTTGTCGTTCCGCCCCACTTAAACGGCTTCCCTTTCAATGTTTGCGCGTATGCCGCAACCTGATCTCCTTTTGTCTGTGCTGCGGCATCCGCACTCAAGCCAAACAATGATGAAAACATTAGTGCTAGTGCTGTGATCACTGCTACGACCCATGATGTTTTTCTTACTGACATCCCCATTTCCATTACAAATCCCTCTTTCACTTTTTATTGTTTTTTTCTTTCTAAACACATCATAAACAATTTTCAGAGGGCAATCGTTTCCGATTGGTTAAAAATAGTTACATAAAGGTTAAAGGGGGTTTTTATTCGTATTTGGAGTTTAGTAACAGTTAGGGCTCGGAGAGAATTAATAGTTAAAATCCTTAGATTGATTTCTTTCATCATCAAAATCACCACTACTTAAGGCATCAATACGCTTATTGGTTACCTTTAGCAATAAAATCCATAAGACTTAGGGTATCAATCACCCGATTGATACCTCTCAACATCAAAATTGGCTGATTCGTTGATCTTCTTGGTTCTCCCGATCCTTGCTACATTGATTTCGTTTCTTTACTTCCATGCCTTCCGCATTTTTTCAGGAAAACAAAAAAGACACCCAATATTTTGGATGTCTTTGGTTGCCTGGCAACGTCCTGCTCTTGCAAGGGGAAGCCCCTTACTACCATCGGCGCAAGAGCTTAACTTCCGTGTTCGGGCTGCGGATCAGGATGACCGGCGAATCTCTTCGTCATTTGCGTTCGTTCGATTCTCATGGGCATAGCCCATTCCGAGTCTCTCTCCCTTGATTCCTTGATCTTCTTGGTCCTCCTGATCCTCGCTAACATAGTTTCCGCTTCTTTTCTTTTATACCTTCGGTACTTTTTGAAAATCAAAAAAGACATCCACTAATGTGATGTCCTTAGTTGCCTGGCAACGTCCTGCTCTTGCAAGGGGAGGCCCCTTACTACCATCGGCGCTGAAGAGCTTAACTTCCGTGTTCGGGATGGGAACGGGTGTGACCTCTTCGCCATCGCCACCAGACATATAAATTGATGAAGGATTCATTCCTTCAAAACCAGATAATAAGAGAAAACAAACCGTATCATACATTGATTAAGTCCTCGATCGATTAGTATCCGTCAGCTCCATGTGTCGCCACACTTCCACACCGGACCTATCAACCTGATCATCTTTCAGGGATCTTACTCGCTT